>NZ_JAFICD010000021.1 GCF_017833525.1 Duganella sp. 1411 | reverse complement strand
TGTGATGTTTCAATAGGTTGTTGTGGTTCATTCGGACTAGACTTGAGAACTTGGAAATCGCCAAACCCCCAATTCTCAAGGAGCTAGCCGAATGAACATCCATAAGAATGCCCGATTAACCTGGAAACGTCGAGTGGAAATGGTTGAAGACGTGCTGCGAAGCAAGCTGCCGGCAAGCCAAGTCGCCGCCCATCACGAAGTGAGCGAGACGACGGTGCGCAAATGGGTCGGACGCTTTCTGGCCGAAGGGCCAGAGGGCATGGTGGACCGTTCATCACGCCCGGTCCGCTCTCCGTGCGCGCTCGACGAAGCCAAGGCGATCAAGATCGTTGAGCTGCGAAAAAGACGGTTGACGCAGATGAGGATAGCCCAATATCTGGGCATTTCGAAGGCGACGGTCAGTCGCGTGCTGGCACGTGCTGGATTGTCAAAACTGAGCGACCTCGCTCCAGTCGAGCCGGTTCAGCGCTATGAACATCAGCGTCCCGGTGACATGATCCACATCGACACCAAGAAGCTGGCGCGCATTGAAGTGACCGGCCACCGCGCCACCGGCAACAAGCGCGACCGCACACGCGGCGCTGGTTACGAGGTGTTATTTGTCGCCGTCGACGATCACGCGCGTGTCGCGTTCACGGATCTCTACCCGGACGAAACCGAGGAAAGCGCTTGCAGCTTCCTCGCCAAATGTCACGCCTACTTCAGCAGCCTGGGCGTGCGTCCCAAATCGCTATTGACCGACAATGGTTCGGCGTTCCGAGCCAAGACGTTTAAGCAAACCTGCGACGCGCTCAAATTGAAGCACCGCTTCACTCGCCCCTACCGCCCGCAGACGAACGGCAAGGCCGAACGGTTTATCCAATCGGCCTTGCGAGAATGGGCTTACGGCTTCGTCTACAACAACTCGTCTGAACGCGCCGCCGTGCTCAAGGAATGGATACACCACTACAACTGGCATCGCCCGCATCACGGTGTCGATGGAAAGGCTCCGATGTCTAGGCTCAAGTTTTCACGCAACAACCTCTTGAAACATCACA
>NZ_JAFICD010000020.1 GCF_017833525.1 Duganella sp. 1411 | reverse complement strand
GCTGCGGTTTTAGAAGGCGTTTTTTGCCAGGGGCGTGCTCAACAGCATTGGTGCGAGCGCCACCGTACGCATCAGGTTGTGCGCCAACGCGAACAGCATCATCACGCACCGCGCCTTTTTGATGCCTCGCACCGTAAAGCGCGTCAAGCCGCGTTGCCTGGCAATGGCGTTCACACATTCCGCCGTCGACGCGCGTTGTTTGTAGATCTCCTGGGCGGCTTCACCGCCCATGCGCGCGCGCCAGTTCGCCATTTCCGGGCTGTCGGCAGGGTGCGCATCGAACGGACCTAATTTCGATTTGGAATTGTCCGGCACCGGGGCATAGACTCGGACCTTCTTTTCGGCCGCGGTGATTTGTTCGCGGGTGACGAAACCACCGTCAACCAAGTATTCATCAGGACAGCGGTCATAACGCCGTTGGAGTTGCTCGATCATCGGGCACAGTTGTCCCTGGTCGACCCCGGCGTTGGTCACGTCCACGCCCACGATGACCTGGGTCTGCGTATCGGTGCAAAGCTGGCCATTGAGGGCCGCGTTGTAACCGCCGTTGGGCATCTTCATCAAGCGGGCGTCGGCATCGGTGGTGGAGGCACGCACCTCACTTACTTTTTTTTACCTCTTTCCACTTGCTTGCGCTTGATCTCCTCAAGCTCGGGCAAGGCGTTCAAGGCGGCGGTGATCTTTTGTTCGCGCTCTTGCGCAGCGCGCTCGCGCGCGGCCTGCGTGCGCCGGCTTAACGCGCCGGGATCGTTTTCCATCTCCGCTTTCAACGCCGCCACGTGCTTGCGCGCGTCGGTCAGCATGCTCTCGAGCCTGACGCGGCGGCGCAACGACGACACGCCGGCGCTGGCGCGCACCCGGATGCCATCGTGCGCCACGCGTTTCATCGTGATCACGCCAGCGACGGCCAGCCTGGCCACACTCATGCTGAGCAAGTCGTCGAGCATCTGCTCGTGCTCAACACGAAAGGCCGCCAGCGTCCGATAGTTGACCGACACCCCGCCACACAACCAGCGATACGCATCATGCGACTCGCACAGCCTGGCCAACGCCCTGGCCGACCCCAAGCTCTCCAGCGTGGCGTACAGCCACAGCGACAGCAAAATCTCCGGCGCGATCGGCGTGCGCCCCACGCCACCCTC
>NZ_JAFICD010000019.1 GCF_017833525.1 Duganella sp. 1411 | reverse complement strand
TCTGTAGTGGTCTAATTTGCCCGGACACCTCGATAGGTGGACAATCCACCATCCGAGGAGATTTGCATGACAAGGCAACGCCGTAGTTTCGATCCCAGCTTCAAGCTTGAGGTCGTCAAAATGATCAAAGAACAGGGACTCAGTGTTCAGCATGTATGCCAGAGCATGGGCATTGGCCCCACCGCCGTTCGTCGTTGGTTGGAGCAGTACGATGCCGAGCAATCCGGCCAGCCAGGTATTGGTAAGCCGCTGACGCCCGAGCAGCAACGAATCAGACAGCTCGAGCAGGAGAACCGCCAGCTACGAGGAGATGTAGAGATATTAAAAAAGGCATCGGCCTTCTTTGCCCGCGAGCTGAAATGAGTTTTCGACTTATCGACGATCTGCAAATGAAGGCCGTCCCTGTCGCTCAAAGCTGCCGCGTGCTTGGCGTTAGCCGTTCCGGTTTCTATGAAGCGAAGCGCCGCGCTACCGCGCTGGAGGTTTGCAAAACAAGTGTCCATGTAAGGGCGGCTTTTGTGGCAAGTCATCAGAGCTATGGCAGCCGCCGTATGGTCACAGAGCTGTCCAATCGCGGCATCACTGCCGGTCGATTCAAGGTTCGTCGTTTGATGCGTCAGGCAGGCTTAAAACCCGTCTGGAAGCGTAAATTCATTCACACGACCGACAGCAAGCATGATCTGCCGATCGCGGCCAACGTGCTGGCCCGCCAATTCAATCCGTCAGCGCCAAACAGGGCCTACGTCTCCGATATCACCTACGTCCGGACTGGCGCCAGCTGGCTGTATCTGGCAGTAGTGATCGACCTGTTCTCACGCAAGGTAGTCGGTTGGGCCATGGCACCGAGCATGCCGGCCAAGCTGGTCTGCGACGCCTTGCATATGGCCGTTCAACAGCGCCGACCAAGCGCGGGGTTAGTCGTTCACTCGGATCGCGGCAGCCAATACGCCAGTGCGCAATACCAGGCGCTACTAGCCAAGCACGGCTTCGTCTGTAGCATGAGCCGCAAAGGAAACTGCTGGGACAATGCCGTCGCCGAACGATTCTTCTTGAATCTTAAAATGGAGCGCGTGTGGCAGCGACAATATGCCAACCACGCAGAGGCCAAAATCGATATCGCCGGATACATCGTCGGCTTCTACAACAGCGAACGTCTGCATTCAGTTCTGGGCAATCTGCCGCCCTCCGTCTACGAACGGAACATGGCAGCAAGAAAACCTATCGTCGTGTCCGAATTTACTTGACCACCACA
>NZ_JAFICD010000018.1 GCF_017833525.1 Duganella sp. 1411 | reverse complement strand
CCTCGTCCCAGTCCCTTGAATTACGCGCCCGGATTTGCCTAAGCGCCTTCTATGAACCAGAAACTGACTATTCCAACAGTCAGACAACCTTCCGCGATCCGTCCCCCCATCGCATCATACGACGGTGCAGGAATATTAACCTGCTTCCCATCAGCTACGCATCTCTGCCTCGCCTTAGGGGCCGACTCACCCTGCTCCGATGAACGTTGAACAGGAAACCTTGGGCTTACGGCGTGGGGGCTTTTCACCCCCATTATCGCTACTCATGTCAGCATTCGCACTTCTGATACCTCCAGCATCCTTTACAAGACACCTTCGCAGGCTTACAGAACGCTCTCCTACCATATGCTTGCGCATATCCGCAGCTTCGGTGACTGGCTTAGCCCCGTTACATCTTCCGCGCAGGACGACTCGATCAGTGAGCTATTACGCTTTCTTTAAATGATGGCTGCTTCTAAGCCAACATCCTGACTGTTTTAGCCTTCCCACTTCGTTTTCCACTTAGCCAATCTTTGGGACCTTAGCTGGCGGTCTGGGTTGTTTCCCTCTTGACGCCGGACGTTAGCACCCGACGTCTGTCTCCCAAGCTCGCACTCATCGGTATTCGGAGTTTGCAATGGTTTGGTAAGTCGCGATGACCCCCTAGCCATAACAGTGCTCTACCCCCGATGGTGATACTTGAGGCACTACCTAAATAGTTTTCGGAGAGAACCAGCTATTTCCAAGTTTGTTTAGCCTTTCACCCCTACCCACAGCTCATCCCCTAATTTTTCAACATTAGTGGGTTCGGACCTCCAGTGCGTGTTACCGCACCTTCATCCTGGCCATGAGTAGATCACTTGGTTTCGGGTCTACACCCAGCGACTATCGCCCTGTTCGGACTCGATTTCTCTACGGCTTCCCGATCTGGTTAACCTTGCCACTGAATGTAAGTCGCTGACCCATTATACAAAAGGTACGCAGTCACGGAACAAGTCCGCTCCTACTGTTTGTATGCACACGGTTTCAGGATCTATTTCACTCCCCTCCCGGGGTTCTTTTCGCCTTTCCCTCACGGTACTGGTTCACTATCGGTCGATTACGAGTATTTAGCCTTGGAGGATGGTCCCCCCATATTCAGACAGGATTTCTCGTGTCCCGCCCTACTTGTCGCACGCTTAGTTCCACACATCGCATTTCACATACGGGGCTATCACCCGCTATGGCTCCAATTTCCAGTGGATTCTGTTATGCGTCATGCTAAAACGTGCAGGCTCTTCCCATTTCGCTCGCCACTACTTTGGGAATCTCGGTTGATTTATTTTCCTGCAGCTACTTAGATGTTTCAGTTCGCCGCGTTCGCTTTGCAT
>NZ_JAFICD010000017.1 GCF_017833525.1 Duganella sp. 1411 | reverse complement strand
ACTTCTCATTCACCACAACCTGCTAAGGTTATAGGGACAAGCCGTACGGGCAATTAGTATCAGTTAGCTTAATGCATTACTGCACTTCCACACCTGACCTATCAACGTCCTGGTCTCGAACGACCCTTCAAAGAGCTCAAGGCTCTGGGAAATCTCATCTTAAGGCAAGTTTCCCGCTTAGATGCTTTCAGCGGTTATCTCTTCCAGACTTAGCTACCCGGCAATGCCACTGGCGTGACAACCGGTACACCAGAGGTCTGTCCACTCCGGTCCTCTCGTACTAGGAGCAGCCCCCTTCAAATTTCCAACGCCCACGGCAGATAGGGACCAAACTGTCTCACGACGTTTTAAACCCAGCTCACGTACCACTTTAAATGGCGAACAGCCATACCCTTGGGACCGGCTACAGCCCCAGGATGTGATGAGCCGACATCGAGGTGCCAAACTCCCCCGTCGATATGAACTCTTGGGAGGAATCAGCCTGTTATCCCCAGAGTACCTTTTATCCGTTGAGCGATGGCCCTTCCATACAGAACCACCGGATCACTATGTCCTACTTTCGTACCTGCTCGACTTGTCAGTCTCGCAGTTAAGCACGCTTATGCCATTGCACTATTAGCACGATGTCCGACCGTACCTAGCGTACCTTCGAACTCCTCCGTTACACTTTAGGAGGAGACCGCCCCAGTCAAACTGCCTACCATGCACTGTCCCCGACCCGGATAACGGGCCAAGGTTAGAACCTCAAATGAACCAGGGTGGTATTTCAAGGTTGGCTCCACGAGAACTGGCGTCCCCGCTTCAAAGCCTCCCACCTATCCTACACAGATTGATTCAAAGTCCAATGCAAAGCTACAGTAAAGGTTCATGGGGTCTTTCCGTCTAGCCGCGGGTAGATTGCATCATCACAAACACTTCAACTTCGCTGAGTCTCGGGAGGAGACAGTGTGGCCATCGTTACGCCATTCGTGCAGGTCGGAACTTACCCGACAAGGAATTTCGCTACCTTAGGACCGTTATAGTTACGGCCGCCGTTTACTGGGACTTCAATCAAGAGCTTGCACCCCATCATTTAATCTTCCAGCACCGGGCAGGCGTCACACCCTATACGTCCACTTTCGTGTTTGCAGAGTGCTGTGTTTTTATTAAACAGTCGCAGCCACCAGTTTATTGCAACCCGTTCGCCCTACTGAAGTAAATCAGCCAAGCTACAAGGGCGTACCTTTTCCCGAAGTTACGGTACCAATTTGCCGAGTTCCTTCTCCCGAGTTCTCTCAAGCGCCTTAGAATACTCATCTCGCCCACCTGTGTCGGTTTGCGGTACGGTCTCGTATGACTGAAGCTTAGAGGCTTTTCTTGGAACCACTTCCGATTGCTTCAG
>NZ_JAFICD010000016.1 GCF_017833525.1 Duganella sp. 1411 | reverse complement strand
CCCTTCCCATCCCGAACAGGACCGTGAAACAACTCTGCGCCGATGATAGTGCTGCAACCAGTGTGAAAGTAGGTTATCGTCAGGCTAGTTATATAGAAAACCCCCCATTAGCCCGAATGCGCAAGATCGCGTTCGGTGCGGATGGGGGTGTTTTCATCCCAAGATTTTAAGCGGCGCGGAAACGTGACGCCTGTAGTACCGGTCAATGCTTGATGACCATAGCAAGTCGGTCCCACCCCTTCCCATCCCGAACAGGACCGTGAAACGACTCTGCGCCGATGATAGTGCTGCAACCAGTGTGAAAGTAGGTTATCGTCAAGCTAGTTATACTTAAAAGCCCCACCGAGCGCGCAACGCTGGTGGGGCTTTTTTCATTCTGGGCGGCGTTACAGCGGCTCCAGATCCGGACCCCGCAGATTAACCAGCAGCGCGCGTCCCTTGTCATCGATCCTGAATTCTCCGTACTTCGCCCGCGACCAGCGCGGCGCTTCGCCCTCCTTGAAATACCAGCCATTGGTGGCGGGACGCAGGCCGCTTGCGGTCCCCACCAATTCGATCAGGATCTCATCCGGCGCCAGCGCCCGGTTGCCGGCCAAGCCCTGCATCACCGCCACGCCCCGGCCATCGACTTTTGCGATGACCTTGGCGCGACGCAGGGTTTGAGTATCTTTTTTGTCCAGCGCCGGCAGCTGGAAATTCAGCGCCATGTAGTCGCCCTGCATCAATGAGCGCGGATCGACTGGCGCCAGTTCAATAAATACCGGTCGGCCCGTGCTGATCAGCGATTCTTTTTGCCAGATCGCCCCATTGGCCACCAGCAAAGTCAGCACCAGCGACGCGACGATGCCCGCTCGCTGTACCGGGCTGGTGACAATTGGGGCCGCCGGCGCCGCCGTATCGATGGGCTCGCCAGCGCTGGCGTTCCAGCTCAACCACGCGATGACGCCAAACGCCAACCCCATGGCCGCCATGATCGCCGCCTTGGTCGCCAGCGGAACCTCCAGCTGATAATAGAAGGTGCCGACGATCCATGACGCCGCGACCGCACTGGCCACCGCCAGGCGCCAGCGACCGCTGCCGGCGCACGCCGCCAGTGCAAGCAACGCAGCGCCCAGCCCGGGTATCAACCAGGACATAACGGCCAGGATTGCGGCCGCCGCCGCATAACGCGGCGCGCGCAGCATTGACCAGCAACGCCCGAGCCACGCCGCGCCGGCGATCGCCAGCGCGCTCGATACCGCCTTGGCCAGCAAATGCGAGTTCCCTGCCGTCTCGCCCGCCGCGCGCAGATGCCCCAGCGCTGCGGGGGAAAGGAAGGAGGACCCCGACTCGTAGGCCAGTGCCGCCAGGGTCAGCAAGATCCAGCCGTTCGACATGGTCTCGAGCAGTATCATCCTGCGCGCGCTCCGGCCCCACGGCGCATGCGTGTCGGCAACGTATGCCGCGATCAGCCACAGCACCAGCGCAGCCAGGGTTCCGCCGCTCATCAGGATGAACACGATGGCGGCGAGCGCACCCAGGAGTGCGCGCAGCCAATGTTGCGGCACCAACCATGCGGTACCGACGATGACCAGGAGCAGCAAGGCTTCGGCCGCCTGATAAGGCAGGTCGCGGAATGACCCGAACGCCAGCAGGGCACCGCCTACCAGGAGCACCGGCAAACCCAATTGCTCGATAAACGGCGACACCGTCCGAGACCGTAAAACGTGAACCCCGCCATATAGCAAGGCAGCACCAAAAAGGTAGCACAGCACGCCCTTCTCGAGGGCGCTGCCAAATATCAGGAACAGCACGCCAAGCATCGGCACGGCGGCCAGCCATGCGCCTAGCCCCGTCATCAGGATCACCGGCCAGGGCCGAGCCAGCTTTTTGGGAGCGGTGTCGCGCGGCAGAATGCCCTGGGCGGTCGCCGCGTGCATCAGGTCTTGCAAGCGCTTGCTCATAAGATGTGCTCCCCGGTTTGTGCGCGCGCAAGATAGACGATCAGTTTGACGGTGCCGGCCAGCATGGCGGCGGAGACGCAGCCGATCAGCAACAGCGCGAATATCTCATTCCCGCGCACACCGAGAAGAAGTTGTGCCACGCCACACACGGCCAGCACATTCGCGCCGAGACCGAGCGCGCTGAGAACAAAAATATCGAACAGCCCACGCCGGCTAAAGGCAAAGCCCAGCGCGAGCACGATCAGCAGCGAGATTGGGTAAAGGCCATCGTAGGTGGTGGAGAACAGGCTGCGCACGGACATCGTCGACAGGCCGATGATCGCGTAAATCATACTCAATCGCATCGGCCAACGGCCGGCATTAGTCCCGGCGCCGACCCAGGCGCGCGGCGCGAACTTGAACAGGAACGCCAACACCAACGCCGGCACCCAAGAGCCCAGGCTGCTCTGCAGGGAAATCTCGGCCGCCCACCACCAGCGGTCGGTGCGCACCTGCGAAAATAGCTGTGTCGCAGTCAGCGCGACGATCATCCATGGCACCCACAGCACGTCGTGCCGCACGCCCAGGCAGAGCGGCAATGTGAGCGCCGCCCATAGCGCGAACAACTGCCAGGGATCGGCGCCGGTCTGGTAAGTTTGACCAAAGTAGGCGAACAGGCCGCCACACGCGAGAAAGCCCAACAATGACAGATGCACGCGTGCGTGAGGGAAGCGCCACGCGCCAACGAGCGTGGCTAGAATGATCGCCTGCAGCAGGATGAAGCGGGCGTAGCGCGGAAGCGCGTCCCAGTTGGCCGCCACCCAAAACAGGACGCCCAGTCCGACAAGCACCGCCGCCAGCACCGCCAGGCCGAACGGTAGGCGGCGCAGCAGCGACGACGGTGGCGCGTCCAGCGCCGCAAGTTGTTTGAGTTGGCGGCCGGCATCTGACGGCAGGTTGTGCTTGTCAGCCAGGACGAGTAATGCGACGCGGAGATTCATGGGCAACCCCGAGGATTTGTAGTAAGCCAAGGTTACTCTTTTTTTAACTTCCCCGATATTCATCGTGTGATAGTGCTAATGTGAAAATAAAGCTTGTCAGTTCAATCCAGGCTTTGCTATAGTTCGCCTCCTCGCAAAACGGCGCATGCAAATGTGGTGTGAAGCGAGAAAAGAAGAAGTGGTTGAGGGGTTGACGAAATAAGCGAAACGCTTCATACTCTTTCTTCTGCGCTGACGAACAAAACGATTTGTCAAGCGT
>NZ_JAFICD010000015.1 GCF_017833525.1 Duganella sp. 1411 | reverse complement strand
ACCAGGTGATCCTGGTGGGCTTTTTTGCGTCCAAGCCCCTTCCGTTCGACGCGAGGCATTGCCTCTCGCCTCACCTGGTCGGGGCTTTTTTGCGTCTGCGCGACGTGCCCGGAGATACTTCTAAAACACGTAGGGCGGATTAGCGAAGCGTAATCCGCCATGCATGCGCCGCCGACAGCTTATTGCACCCCCTCCCAGCGCAAGTCGAATTTAGCCAGGTACTTTTTCAGCCGGTCGGCGTCGTTGGGTTTGGCTTTGGCGTCGCGTGACACGGCATACAGCTTACGGCCGGCGTCCGACATCGTCTTCGATTGCCGACACACCCCGATCACCGCGGCTAATTGCATACGGTCGAACAAATCCAACCCCGCAGCCGCTTCATCCCCCATCAACTGCGACAAGTCGATATCGCCGGCCGGCGCCGCGCCGCCGCCATTGTGACGCCAGAGTTTTTTCAGGCGCTCGATTTCATCCTCCACCTGTTGATCGGCGATCCGGCCCGAATTCGACAGCGTGGCCAGGCGCGTAACCGACGCCGCCAGATCGCGGAAATTGCCCGCCCACACCGCCTCCCTCGATGCCGCAAAGTCCAGGTAACGCGTCCGCGCCTCCTTATTGAAGCCGACTTTCTCGCCGCTTTCCATCCCAAACAACGTCAGTTGGTAATCGACATTGGGCTCGATATCCTCCGGGCGTTCCGCCAGCCGGGGGAGTGAATACGTCCAGAGATTAATACGCGCATACAGATCCTCCCTGAATCGGCCCGCTGCGACCTCGGCGCCGAGGTCGCGATTGGTGCCGGCGATCAGCTGAAAATCGCTGGCCACCTCGTTATCGCTCCCCACCGGCAGAAAGCGTTTTTCTTCCAACGCCTTGAGCAACATCGCTTGTTCGTTGATACCCAGCTCGCCGATTTCATCTAAAAACAGCAAGCCTTTGTCGGCGCTGCGCAGCAGCCCTGGTCTGCTTGCGGCGGCGCCTGTGAAGGCTCCCTTGATGTGGCCGAATAGCGTCGACGCCGCGCCGTCCCCATGAACTGTGGCGCAATTGAGTTCGACGAATTTTCCATCGAGTTGATGCCGATGCTTTTTCAGCTCAAAGATTCTGCGCGCCAGGAACGATTTGCCCGCGCCGGTCGGCCCCATCAGCAGCATCGGCGCGCGGGATTTGATCGCTACTTTTTCGATCTCGTCGATCAGCGCGTTGAATTTCGGATTGCGCGTCGCGATGCCCGACTTGAGCAACGCAACGCCTTCGGCCTGCTCGCTTGTAAAGCGCTGTGCGATCTGGTCATAGCGCGAGAGGTCAAGATCGATCAACGTGTAGCTGCCCGATTCGCCGATCGCCTGGCGCCGGGGCGGCGATGTTTGCAGCAGGCGACCGGGCAAATAACGTGCCTCAGTCAGCAGAAATAGGCAGATCTGGACCACGTGGGTCCCGGTCGTGATGTGTACCCAGTAGTCCTCGTTCTCGGTATCGAAGGGATATTGTTTGGCGAAATCGAACAGGGCGCCATACACGTCTTCGAAATCCCAGGCGTCCCGCATCGCGATGTCATGGGTGATGACCTTGGTTTCCGGGGAAACGGTGGCGATGTCGCGTGCGACATGCCGGGTCAATTCGCCGAACCGGCTGTTGTATAACAATTCAAAGCGATCGACGACCATCTCCTCGTGCTGGGTAAGGGCGACGCTGGGACGCCATTTTTCCCAGCGCCGGCTATCCCGGCCGCTGTCCAGCTGAGTGCCGACGAAGCCAATGACCACTGTGCGCTTGTTTTTCATGGATAAGAATTTATAAAATAAGATAAGTAATTATGCCTGAGCTTACATCTTGGTGAAGTTGAAAATTTGTGGAAATGTCTGTTTTTTCTCATTAATTCAAAGGCTTATATTTTCGTCGCCGTTTTGGGCCTCTACTGGCACGGCCTTTGCGATATAGGGGATACGAACCAGAAAAGGAGAATGAGATGAGTTGGCTAATTAGCGCGGGTGTCATGAAAAAAAACGGCATGCAAGCGGCGTCCAGGAAGCAGGGCGCCGGCGCGCCCCTGGCACTGCATGTGGCGAGTTCCCGTCATACTTCCAGCCAATGGAGTCTGGTATCGCATTCCGCTGGTTTGGCCTCCGCCACTCAAGCAAAGCAGATCTGGCAGGGTGTCCTGTCGGCGCTGGTCGACAATTAAACGATTAAGAGAAGAAAAACCAATGGATAACGTAAACTACGATGTGATCGCCACCGAAGATGGCAGCCTGATCAAAATGTGGACCCGGGGCGTCCCGGTGGAAGAGTCTGCGAAACAGCAACTCGGTAACACCGCGCGCATGCCGTTCATCTACAAGCATATCGCCGTCATGCCGGATGTCCACCTGGGCAAGGGGTCCACGATCGGCAGCGTCATTCCCACGCTGGGCGCGATCATCCCGGCGGCGGTGGGCGTCGACATCGGCTGTGGCATGATGGCGGCCAAGACCACGCTAACCGCCAGCGACCTGCCGGATAATCTGGGGCCGCTGCGCAGCGCGATCGAAAAGGCTGTGCCGCACGGCATGTCGCCTAAGACGCGTGGCTATCGCGGACGCGACGAGGGAAGCTGGCATACGCCGCCGTCGGCGGTGGACCTGGCATGGGCGACGCTCAAGGACGAGTTCGATGTAATTTGCGAGAAGACGCCCAAGCTGAAAAACACGAATAACTATCGCCACCTGGGCACGCTGGGCAGCGGCAACCACTTTATCGAGGTCTGCCTGGATGAGTCGAATGGCGTCTGGTTTATGTTGCACTCCGGTTCGCGTGGTGTGGGCAACGCGATCGGCAGCCACTTCATCGAATTGGCCAAGCAGGATATGCGTACCCATTTCATCAATCTGCCCGACCAGGATCTGGCCTACCTGAACGAGGGCACCAGCCACTATGACAACTATGTGGAGGCGGTGAGCTGGGCGCAGCGGTTTGCCCGCACCAACCGCGACGTGATGATGCACAACCTGATCGCGGCGGTACGCACGGTCATCACCAAACCGTTCGAAACGCATGTGGAGGCGATCAACTGCCATCACAATTATGTGCAGCGGGAACGCCACTTCGGCGAGGACGTGCTGATTACCCGCAAGGGGGCGGTGTCGGCGCGTCCGGGCGAACTGGGGATTATTCCTGGATCGATGGGCGCCAAGAGCTACATCGTGCGCGGCAAAGGAAACGCGGATAGCTTTCACAGCTGCAGCCACGGCGCCGGCCGCGTGATGAGCCGCAACGAGGCCAAGCGGCGTTTCACCGCCGCCGATCACGCCCTGGCAACGGCCGGGGTCGAGTGCCGCAAGGACGACAACGTGGTCGATGAAATCCCGATGGCCTACAAGGATATCGACGCGGTGATGCATGCGCAGCGTGATTTGGTGGAAGTCGTGCATACGCTGAAACAAGTCGTATGCGTTAAAGGTTAATGGAGTACCGAGCGATGATTGAATTGGATGGCGCCGCGGGCGAGGGCGGGGGACAGGTTTTGCGCACGGCGCTGACCTTGTCCATGATTACCGGGCAACCGTTTCGCATCAAAAATATTCGCGCTGGCCGGGCGCGGCCGGGGCTGATGAGGCAACATCTGGTGGCGGTGCAGGCAGCCGCCCGGATTTGTCATGCCGATGTCGCCGACGCCGCCGTCGGCGCGCAAACGCTGTTGTTCGAGCCGGGGAAAATTTGCGCTGGCGATTATGAGTTCGCCATCGGCACCGCAGGCAGCTGTACGCTGGTATTGCAGACGGTCTTGCCCGCGTTATTGTTCGCCGACGGGCCGTCCAGCGTGAAGCTGAAGGGCGGCACGCACAATTCCATGGCGCCGCCGGCGCATTTTCTGCAGCGTGCCTATGGCCGCGTGCTGGCGGCAATGGGCGCTGACATAGATATCCGCTTGAACCGCTTCGGCTTCTATCCGGCGGGCGGCGGCGAGGTGGTGGCCGAGGTCCAGCCTTGCGCCGCGCTGCGGCAACTCGACTTGTTGCAACGGGGCGCTCGCCGTCTGGGCTATGCGGAAAGTTTTGTCGCCGGCGTGCCCGCTGACGTGGCCAGGCGGGAACTGGCCTGCATCGGCCAAGGCATGGGCTGGGAGGAAGGGCAATTGCGCGCCTGCGTACTGCCCGCCGAGTATGGGCCGGGCAATGTTTTGCTGGTGACGCTGGAGCACGAGCATGTCACCGAGGTCTTTTCCGGTTTCGGCGAGAGGGCGGTGCGCGCTGAAACCGTGGCGAAACACACGCTGGAGCACGCGCGCCGTTATATCGCCTCCGGCGCCGCGGTCGGCGAATGGCTGGCCGACCAGATCATGCTGCCGATGGCGCTGGCGGGCGGCGGCAGTTTCACCGCCGACAAGCTGTCGCAGCACGCGCTGACCAACGCGCAGGTGATCGCCCGTTTCCTGCCCCGGCGTTTCGATTTTGAATCGACGGAGCGCATGCACACGGTGCGCATCACGTCGATTGAGGACTGACTTATCCGCCTAGAAATTGAAGCGCGCGCTGAACGAGTACAACGACACTTCGGTTTTGGTCAGATAGCTGAAGTCCGCGCCGATCGACCAGTGGCGGTTGAAGGCGTAGCTGACGCCGACGCCGACCATCGGGTCGGTCTCATCGCGGTCGGGCAGGTCGCTGCGGGTGGCTTGCATCGACGTGCGGCCGACGCCGGCGCGGCCATATAAGCTGAAGCGGTCGTTGAGCGGCACCGTGCCCTGGACGGCGACGCCGTAGGTCCGCTCCGGATAATAACCGGCCTCGGTGAACAGGCCGCGGAAAGGATCGAAGCTCAGGCTGCGCGTGTAGACGTCAAAGCCGAAGTTGGGCGTGTACTGGTAGCCGATCGAGCCGCCCAGCGAAATGTCGCTGCTGTTGTCGGCATATTTGGACGACACGGAGGCGCGCCCGGCGGTGGCGCCGAGGTACACGCCCGGCTCGAACGGCGCCGCGATCGATGGTCCGGCCACGGCCAGCGCGGCGGCGATAATCAAAAGTCGCATAAATTTCCTTGAAGGTGAGGTCGATAAATCGCGGCATTGGTTAATTTGCAATACCGCGCTATTCGTATCCTAACCTCAAATTATCTTTACGGCAACCTTGTAATTTCCGCCGGCTGGGGCGATAGCATGCGCCGCATCGCTTCGGCCTCCTCGCCGGGGCTGCGGCCGAAGTAGCGCTTGAACTCGCGGCTGAATTGCGACGGGCTTTCGTAGCCCACCTTGGCCGACGCCGCCTGCGCCGTCATCTCGTTGCGCGCCATCAGCAGCCGCGCCTGATGCAGCCGTGCCGACTTCAGGTATTGAATCGGCGAGCAATGCGTCACCGACTTGAAATGAACGTGGAAGGCGGGAATGCTCATGCTGGCCTCGGCCGCCAGCATGCCGACGTCCATGTCGGCCGCGTAGTCGGCGTGGATGCGGCGCAGCGCCTTGGCGATGCGGCCGAACTGCCCCTGGCTGGTGAGCGCCGCGCGCAGCGCCGCCCCTTGCTCGCCCATCAGCACGCGGAAGCAGATTTCGCGCACGATCGCCGGCCCCAGCACGCGCGCCTCCAGCGGCGAACTGAGCGCCTCCATCAGCCGCAGCACCGTCCCCCGCAGGCGCTCGTCCATGCGGGTGGTCATCATGCCTTTGGGCATGGCCGGGACCTCGTTGGCGTTCTGGTCGATGGCGAACATGAGGTCCGCCAGCGTGGTGCGGTCGACGCGGATGACCAGGCCCAGGAACGGTTCCTCGACCGAGGCCTCGGTCGCGCTGATGAACGGCGTCGGGATGGCCACCACCAGATAGTGTTCGGCGTCGAACTGCAGCACGTCGTTGCCGAAATGGGCCCGCTTGCGCCCTTGCAGCACGATGGCGATGCACGGGTCGGACATGGCCGGCGCCTTGGTCACGCTGTGGGTGGCGCGGGTCAGGCGCACGTCCTCCAGTGCCGTCTCGGTGTAGCCATCGCGGGTCGCCAGGCTGGTGTGCAGCGCGATCATGCGTTCCAATTCGTGTCCTTCCAAAAAAATACGGTGGTGAATAGGAATGATCCATCAAAGTGGTGGCGTTGGCTACCGGGCTATCATCGATGTATAGGATTAGGCAAGAAAGACATAGGCCTGTGCATTCGCGGCGGCGGCGGATGTTCGTATGATGCAGGCTGGTTTAATTGCCATTGAAAGGACCGCAACATGACTGCTATTGCACAAACCAATCGAAAGGTGATTCTGATTGCTGGCGCCAGCCGGGGCAGCGGTCCTGCCACGGCGCGCCAACTGGCCGGCGAGGGCCATCACGTGGTGCTGGGGGCGCGTCCTTCCAGCAAGTTGCACGCGCTGGTGACGGAAATCCGCAGCGCCGGCGGCTCGGCGGAGTGGTTCGCGCTGGACGCCTCGCGGCCGGAGGAAATGCGCGAATTCCTGGCGTTCGCGGAGGACGTGCACAAGCGCATCGACGTCGTCATCAATAATTGCTGAGGACGTCGTCCCCCTTCACCTCGACGCCTTCCTAGGCGCCCACCTTGAGCTTGCCGGCGCCGGATTGCGCCAGCACAATCGAGGCGACATCGGCCGTCGCGTCCAGATGGGCGATGGCGCCGCCCCCCGGTCCTTTGCCACTGGGCGACGACGACAGATTGACCGCCTTGCCGTTGACCAGCGATCCCGAGTCGGTCAAGTGTCCCGAATCGCCAAAACGTTTGACCAGGCTGCTCGCGCCGACGCCCTGGGTCTCGAAGGCGTTGTTCTGCGACGTGATGTCGGAGTGCACGCCGACCCCGAGGTTGTACTGGAAGCGGTTGGCCTGCGACGAACTGTCCCGGTACAGATTGTTGGCCACCTCGACATTGCCGTAGCGGACCCGGGGATCGCGCTGCGACACGCCGTCGAACAGGTTGTGGTCGATGGTGACGTTGAGCTTGCCGGCATCGCTGGTTCTGCCGTCGCTCGAGCCGATCAGGATCGATTTGTTGTGACTCAAGAACTGGTTGTTGGAGATGGTGGCGAAATTCGCGCCGTTGGTAAAATCGATCTGATCGCCGCTGATGGCACCGGCCGGTGCTTTGCCGTCGCTAAAGGTGTTGTGGTCGACCCAAAGGTTCTGGGTGCCCTTGGCTTCGATGCTGTACACCCGGCCGTGCGGATTGCCCTGGTCATCCTTGCCCGGGAAGAAATCGAATGGCGTGCTCATATTCAGGTTGCGGATGATGACGTTGTGCGAGTCGTTCACATTGAAGCCGCCGCCCGAGATCCCGGCGTTGGGACCGACGCCGATGATGGTCGTGTTCGAGCCCACCGCCAGCATGTCGTGGTCCAGCTGCGCTTTTTCGTTGGCGAAGTCGGCTTTGCCGAGCGGCTTGCCGTGGTCGTCGGCGTTCAGATCGATATTGCCGGTAATTTTGATGATTTTCGGCGTGGCGTTGGCGCCGTTGCTGGCGTTGTTGCCGCCAAGCGCGGCGAGCAGTTCGGCGCGCGTCGAGACGGTGTAGACGTGGGCGTTGTCGGCCTTCGATCCGCCCGTGACGCCGCCATTTTGCGCGCCCCAGCCATGGCCGGCGTCGAGCGTCTGACGCGCGTCGACGTCGGTCGCATGCGTGGCCAATGGCGGCGTTGCCGGCACGGCGGTCCGGGGCGCCGGCGCTGCAATCCTGGGGGATGGCTGCGTGCTTTTTCCGGTGGCGTCGGGCGATGCGGCGTGCCCAGCCTGGGCCGCGTGTTGCGCATGGTGCGTGGCGGCGGGATGGTGGACGTGCGTGTCATCGTCGGCCGGCGCCTTGTCGCCGCCCACCGCCTTGCCGTGATGGCCTTGGTGGCCGTGGTGCTTGTGCAGGTGATGTTGATGGCCGTGATGTTTGTGGCCGACGTTCGCATCAGTGTTGGCGAGCGATTTCTGATATTTTTTCAACATGCTTTCGCACGCCGGAAGGACGCGCGTTTCCAGGTCCTTGGCGTGGGAATGCTGTTGACTGGAAAGCGATGGGCCGAGGTGGGTATTTCCAGTGCGACTGGGTTGGTCGTTTGAGATTTTCATTGGGCATGCTCCGTTGCGCCGAACGATGATGCGGCCTGTCGTTTCGACTGGGTCAGGAAGGATGTGGCCCTGTGTAGCCACTCCATATCGTGGGCGCTAGTTCGGCGCGGCCTGTCGCCGCGGGCGCAATTGTGGCGCGAAGGACGAAACGCCGTTGCACCGTTTCACCGGCTATTGTGTCGGCTTGGACAGCACCGACAACAGCGTGTCGGCCCGTCGGAGCCAAGCTTGGCTATGCTGTCAAACATAATGAGCCAGCGAAGGATCGTGATGGATATTGCAAAAGACAAGGGCGCCGCCGCGCGCGCCATATTTGCCGGCCTGTCTGCCAGCCTGGTCGGGATCGGATTGGCGCGCTTCGGCTACACGCCGCTGATACCGCCATTGATCGAGGCGCACTGGTTCGCCGCCCAGGACGTGGTCTATCTGGGCGCGGCCAATCTGGTCGGTTATCTGGTGGGGGCCCTGGTCGGCCGCCCGTTGGCGGCGCGGCTGACCGCGCGCGCGACGTTGCGCGTGATGATGATGCTGGCCTCGCTGGCGTTCTTCGCGTGCGCGTTCCCCTTGTCGGTGAGCTGGTTCTTTGTCTGGCGGCTGTTGTCGGGTGTGTCGGGCGGCATCATCATGGTGCTGGTCGCGTCGACGGTACTGCCCCATGTGCCGGTCGAGCGCAGGGGAATGGCGAGTGGAGCGATTTTCCTCGGCGTGGGCGTGGGCATCGCCGCCTCGGGCACGGTGGTGCCGATGCTGCTGAGCGTCGGCCTGCGGGAGACGTGGCTGGGGTTGGGCGCGCTGGCGCTGTTGCTAAGCATCGCGAGCTGGTTCTGTTGGCCGGGCGCGTCGCCCGTTCATGCGGCCGTCGCTGGCGCGCGGCCGGCGGCGCCGCCGGTCGGCGCCCGTTTCGACCTGAACGTGTTGTATGTGCAATACGCCCTGATGGCGATCGGCCTGGTGCCGTTGATGGTGTTCCTGGTCGATTACGTGGCACGCGGCCTTGGGTGGGGCACCCATACGGCGGCCTTGTTCTGGATCGCTTACGGCATCGGAGCGATCGCCGGTCCGATGTTTTATGGCGCGTTGACCGATCGCATCGGTCCCACGCGCACCAGCCAGCTGGCGCTGTGCATGCAGGCGGGCGTGATCGGGCTGATGATGTTTTCCCGCAACCACGTGTTGCTGATCGCGGCGACCGTGGTCGTTGGTTCCTTCCCGCCGGGCATCGTGCCGATCGTGCTGGGCCGCGTCCACCAAATATTGCCGGGCGATGCGCATGGACAGAGCGCCGTGTGGAGCAGGGCCACGACGGTGTTCGCCTTGTTCCAGGCGCTGGCTGGCTATGGCTATTCCTACCTGTTCGCGCGGAGCGGTGGCGACCATCGTTTGCTGATGGGGATAGGGGCGGGGGCGTTGTTAATCGCGGTGCTGGCCGACGGCGTCAAGAAAATGCTTGCCAAGCCGCGAGGGGCTTTGCTATAGTTCGCCTCCTCGCAAAACGGCGCACACAAAACAAGGTGTTGCAGAGTGAAGCGAGAAGAAAAAGAAGGTTGACGAAACGGTCTAAACGATTCATACTCTTCCTTCTTCGCTGACAGACAAAACGATTTGTTAGCGACGCAGTACCGAACAAAGTTCTTTAAAAATTAACAGTCGATAAGTGTGGACGTTTGATGAAAGTGCACGCGGAACTTCGGTTCCGCGATACTTAAAATATCAAATGTTCACAAGAAGTAATGAAATAGGCGCTATGAAAATAGTGGCCTGTCAGTATTTTGAGTGAGCGACCTCTTAGCAATAAGAGTGCCGGTAAAACGGCAAAAGTAACAGAGATTAAACTGAAGAGTTTGAT
>NZ_JAFICD010000014.1 GCF_017833525.1 Duganella sp. 1411 | reverse complement strand
GCCACTACTTTCGTAGCGCCTATTTCATTACTTCTTGTGAACATTTGATATTTTAAGTATCGCGGAACTAAGTTTAACCTTGGTTCCGCGTGCACCTTCATCAAACGTCCACACTTATCGACTGTTAATTTTTAAAGAACTTGTTCGGTACTGCGTCGCTAACAAATCGTTTTGTCTGTCAGCGAAGAAGAAAGAGTATGAAGCGTTTAGATCGTTTCGTCAACCCCCTCAACCACTTCTTCTTTTCTCGTTTCACTCCGCATTTGTGTGCGTCGTTCTGCGAGGGGGCGAACTATAGCAAAGGTAGGATCGAACTGCCAAGATTTATTTTTCGCTGGCATCCCGTTTGCTTACAAGCGGTTATAAACAACGGCTGAGCAGTAAGCTTTGCCCACGCGCCGCACAGGTGCTACATTAGAAGCAGAGCCGATAACGGCCGCCGGAGACTAGAGAACCATATGGAACGCCCGACTGCTCCAAATCTGAACACCTCGTCTGTCGGCGAGTCGTGGGCCGACAACATGCCCATCATCATAGAGACCTCGCATCAGCGATCCCAGCAATATGGGCTGCGCCCCGAATCGCCGCCCGACTTCTGTCCGCTGGCGCGCAACGACCTGTCGCTGCTGATCGAGCAAAACCGCCTGCTCCACGCCCACGCCATCCCGGCGATGGAGACGCTATACCAGCAAATCGTCAACACCCACAACATGGTGATCCTGACGGACGCCAATGGCGTGATCGTCCACTCGCTGGGCGACGACGACTTCCTGGAGAAGGCCAGCCGCGTCGCGCTGCAACCCGGCGTCGCCTGGTCCGAGCGTAGCCGCGGCACCAACGCCATCGGCACCGCGATCGCCGAGCGCATGCCGACGCTGGTCCACGCGGACCAGCACTACCTGACCGCCAACCACTTCCTGACCTGCTCCGCCGCGCCGATCGCCGACCACCTGGGCCGGGTGATCGGGGTGCTCGACGTCTCGGGCGACCAGCGCAGCTATCACAAGCACACCATGGCGCTGGTGCGCATGTCGGCGCTGATGATCGAGAACCAGCTGTTCTCCGCCACCTTCGAGGAAAGCATCACGCTGCACTTCCATGCGCGGCCGGAGTTCATCGGCACGCTGATGGAGGGCATCGCCTCCTTCAGCCCCGGCGGACGCTTCCTGGCGGCCAACCGCAATGGCCTGTTCCAACTCGGCCTGTCGTTCGCCGCGCTGCAGTCGCACAGCTTCAGCTCCCTGTTCGGACTGCCGGTGTCGGCGCTGTACGACCATAACCGCACCGCCTCGCCCGGCCTGCTCGATCTGTGCATGCACAGCGGCGTGCGGGTCTACGGGCGCGCGCAGCTGCGGCTCGCGAACACCGTGTTCCAGCAATCGCTGGCGCCGGACCGCGCGCCGCCGGCGACCAGCGCGGTGGCCGCCAACCAGGCCGCCGCCACCGCCCGCCGCCTGTCGGGCCTGCGCTACCTGCGCACCGGCGACCCGCAACTGGAACTGGTGATCGAGAAGGTCACCCGCGTGCTCGGACGCGACATCCCCATCATGATCATGGGCGAAACCGGCACCGGCAAGGAGCTGCTGGCGCAGGCGATCCACAACGATTCGCCGCGCGCGGCGAGCCCCTTCGTGGCGGTCAACTGCGCGTCGATCCCCGAGACCCTGATCGAATCGGAGTTGTTCGGCTACGAGGACGGCGCCTTCACCGGCGCGCGCAAGAAAGGCGCGGTCGGCAAAATCCTGCAGGCCAATGGCGGCACGCTGTTCCTCGACGAGATAGGCGACATGCCATTCAGCCTGCAGGCGCGCCTGCTGCGCGTGCTGCAGGAACGCATGGTGACGCCGCTGGGCAGCGACAAGTCGATCCCGGTGAACGTGGAGCTGATCTGCGCCACCAACCACAATCTGCGCGAACGCATGGCGCGCGGATTGTTCCGCGAAGATCTCTACTACCGGCTCAACGGACTGGTGGTCAAGCTGCCGCCGCTGCGCGAGCGCACCGACCTTGAGACGGTGGTCAAGAAAATCCTGGCGTCGGAGTCCAACAACGGCCGTTACCACGTCTCCGACGAAATCCTTGGCCTGTTCCGCCGCCACCGCTGGCCCGGCAACTTCCGCCAGCTCACCAATCTGCTGCGCACCGCGCTCGTGATGGCCGGCGACGAACACGAGATCGGCCTGCGGCACATGCCCGACGACTTCCTCGACGATATAGAACATGAACCGGCGCGCGACGACCGCGCCGGCGCCGGCGCGGACGCCGGTACCGCGCGCATGATGGCCAGCGGCGCCAACCTCGAAGAAATGGAGCAGTCGGTCATCGTGCGCTCGCTCGAGGCCCACGGCGGCAACGTCTCGGCCACCGCGCGCGCGCTCGGGGTATCGCGCAACACGATCTACCGCAAGCTGCCCCACCTGAAGTAGCAAAGCGTCCATCGCCGCCTCAGGCGTCCGCCGGAAAGCCGGCCGAGCGCCGCTGCCGTCCGCGCTTGTCGATCGCCATCAGGTCCACCGCCGGCATCTGCGCCGCCAGCGCGCGGGCGCGCTCCCAGCCCATCACCATGAACGCGGTCGACAGGCCGTCCGCCAGCATCCCGGTCGGCGCCAGCACCGTCACGCTGGCCAGTTCGGCGGGCGAGTCGCCCAGCGCCGGATCGAAGATGTGGTGGTGCCGGTGGTCCGGCGTGAAGCTGCATTCGTAGTCGCCGGACGTGGCCACGCTGCAGCCTTGGGCGTACAGCACGGCGGCCAGCGCGCCGTCATCGCGTGGATCGCGCACGCCCAGTATCCAGGGCCGGTCCCGCGCCTTTTGCCCGCGCGCGACAAACTCGCCGGTGTCGAGCAGCGCGTCGCGGATGCCGTGCGCCTGCACCGCCGCCAGCGCCTGGTCGGCGGCGTAGCCCTGCGCCAGGCCGTTGAGCGTCAACGCCATGCCGGGACGGCCGAAGCGGACCCGTTCCGCGTCGAACGACAGGCGCTGCCAGTCGACCAGCGCCCGCGCGCGGAGCAGCTCGGCCTGCGCCGGCAGCGCGCCGCGCGCCGCCGCCTGCGAATACAGGCGCCACAACGGCTGCACCGTCACGTCGAAGGCGCCGCCGGTCAGCCGCGACAGCTCGGCGGCCTGCTCCAACACCGCCAGCAGCCGCCGGTCGGGATGCGCCAGCACGCCGTCCCGGTTCAGCCGGTGCACCTGGCTGCCGGGATGGTAAATGCTCATCAGATGGTCGATCTCGCGTGCCGCCCGCAGGCCGTCGGCGATCGCGCGCGCGGCCAGTGCGGCGTCGGGATGCGCCACCGAGATGGAGATGGTGGTGCCGAAGGCGAGCGCCGCGCCTCGGTGCAAGGCGTCGTCGGTCGGCCACGCGCAGCCGGCCACGCCGGCCACGGTGCCAACGGCGCTGGCGATGAAGGTTCGTCGTTTCATAGGCCGCTCCTTGCGGGATGTATCGGTATTTCGCGGCGGCGCTTGATCTCCACGATGCGCAACGCGCATAGCTCGTCGCTCTCGTAGATCACCACGCAATCCATGCACTGGAAGCACTCGTCGTAATCGACCTTGCCCGACGGCGCGATCGCCTGATAATCGCAGCGGTGGCGGCAGGTCTGGCATGGCGCGCCGCACTCCTTGTGACGCGGTATCCAGTTCAGCAGGCGGACCTTGCCCAGCAGCGCCAGCAAGGCGCCGAAGGGGCACAGGTAACGGCAAAAGAACTTGTAGACCAAACCGCTGGCCAGCAGCAGGGCCACCGCGTACGCGACATAGGGCCAGCCGCGCACGAAGTTCAGCGTGATGGCGGTCTTGAACGGCTCGAGCTCCACCAGCTTGTCGGTGACCGCGCTGGAGAGGAAGGCGCTGGCGACGATGCCGGCCAGCGCCACGTATTTGACGCGCTTGAGGCGCGCGTCCAGCCGCGGTTTGATGCGCGGCCGCGGCACGTGCAGACGCCGCGCCAGCTTGCCCGTCAGCTCCTGCAGCGCGCCGAAGGGGCACAGCCAGCCGCAAAAAGTGCCGCGTCCCCAGATCAGCAGCGACACCGGCACGAATACCCACAGGGCCACCGTCATCGGATCGAACATCATGAACTCCAGGCCGCGGCGCGCCATCAGCGCCTGGATCGCGCCGGTGAGGTTGACGATCGACAGCTGCCCCTGCGCGTAATAGCCGATGAAACCGATCGTAAACAGCAGGTAGGCGCGGCGGAACCAGTTGAAGCGGGCCGCGTGCGCCGTCAGGCGCTTGCGCATCGTCAGCGCGGCGCCCAGCACCAGCAGTCCGGCCGTCAGCGCGGCCAGCTCGAGGCGGCGTTCGCGCCAGATGCCCGGCCACGACTTGTCGCCGCCGTCGGCGGCGATCAGCAGGTCGGCCGGCAGCTGATAGCGGATCGACAGCGTACGGGTGATGCGCTCCGGGTAGACGATGCCCTTGTTACGGGTGATCGGCAGCGCCAGTTCGAACGGCGCCCCTGGATCCAGGCCGGCCTGGCCGATGACGCGCAGGATGATGACGTTGTCGGCCGCCAGCGGTACCGCCAGCCGCACATCCAGATCCAGGTCGCGCATATCGATGGGCAGCTTATCCTGCCGCAGCAGGATGCGCTCCGGTACGCTGCCGCGCACGAAATCCTCGCCGGTGACGCTGTAGCGCCCGGAGGAGATGACGATCAACGCGTGGTCGCCCGGCTCGAGGCGCCCGCGCAGTTTGTCCCAGCCGGCCGCCGTCAACAGGTTGCGGCCGATCGACGGCACCGACACGCAGGCCACGTACAGATCGATGAAACTGTCGTCCGGGCGGGCCAGCGCCTCGGCGTCGAGGCCGGCGCCGGCGCCGCCGGCGAACAGCTGCTCGACCTCGCGGTTGCTCACGCGCAGGCGCCGCAGCAGTCCCGCGCCGAGCATCCGCTCCACATCCATCGGCCGGAACACGTCCTGGCGCACGCGCGCGATCTGGTCCGGATCGCGCCCGGCGGCCAGGCCGAGCTTCTTGCGCGAGACTTTTAGCGCCGCCGCCAGCACGCTCTGGTTGATGATGCGCACCGACGCCGTCGCCTTGGAGACGCCGTCGATATAGGCGTGCGCGGCGTCCGGATGGCGCGCGCGGCGCACGCCGGTCTCGATGCTGATGGCCTGCCTCAGCGACAGCCCCTTGTACTGCGCGACGAACTGGCGCAGCGGCGCCTCGCCCAGGCCGTCGAGGAACACCGGCTCGTGATGCGACAGCACCTCGACGCCGAGGAAGCCGCCGCCGGCGTCGATGGCCACCATCAGGTTCAGCGGCACGCCCGAAAATCCGGGGATGGGCGCCAGGTCGATCGACTCGAACACGTAGCCCACCAGCTCCGTGGCCGTGGCGTTCTGGCGGAACAGCGGCCACACCGGCAGCTCGGCGTCGCGCTCGCCCACCATCAGCGGCGCCGGGAAGCGCTTGACCACATCGGCGCGCGCGAGCACGCCGGCGCGCGACGGCGTGGCGCCAAGCGCCAGCGCCAGCAAGCCGGCCAGCGCGCAAAGAAGGCAGCACAGCGCGCGCCGCCACTTCGAGGTCCGCGTCATCAGAAGAAGATGATGCCGCCCAGCGAGGCGCCGTTCATCCTGGCCTCGGCGCCGGTGAACGCCTTGGAACGGGTCTGGCCCACTTCGCCCACCAGCGTGATCGCGCTGGTCAGCGACCAGTACACGCCGCCGGTCAGGTTGGCGTTGGACTTCAGGCCGAAGGTGCCGGCGGTGTCGTCGTCGTTGCGGCTGATGCCGTAGCTCAGGCCAAGCTTGACCTTGTCCGCCGGCTTGTACGTCGCCTGCACGAAGTAGGCCTTGGACCTGGTGTCGCCCTGGTCGGCGTCGGACAGGATGCCGAGCCCCCTGCCGCCCTGGAAGTTGGCCAGCACGCCCAGCGCGCCGGCCTGGTACGACGCCCCGGCCTCCACGCCCGCCATCGTGAAGTCGCGCACGCCGGGCGCGGTGGCGCTGAACTTTTGCGACTTCGCGCCCAGCCAGGTCTTGAAGCCGTCGGCCGCGTAACTGAGCTGCGCCTGGAACTGCGGGCTGGTTTTCGACGTGTACACCGGCGCCGCCACGATCGGCGTGTCGGCCACGGGGCTGACCAGCGCAGCATCGAGGCCGAAGCCGCCAAGCGACGACTTCGGCGCGCTGTAGGCGATCTGTCCATAGTAGCCGACGTAGCTGTAGCCGGCGCCGATGTGGCCCAGCGTGACGCGTCCGCGCTGGGTCGCCTGCACCGGCGCGCCGGTGCCGATCAGCGTCATGTCCGCGAAGATCGCGGTGGCGCCGAAGATGCCGTTGTCGCGTCCCAGTTTGACGGTGCCCATGCGGTCGTTACCGAAGGTGAAGTAGGCCTGGCGCACGTCGACGCCGCTGTTGACGGCGATGGCGCTGTCGGTGGCGGTGGCGTTGTAGATGCCGATCAGCGCCTTGACGTCGTAGTCGCCCTGGCGCGACGTGGCCGACGTCACCAGCCCGTTCGGCAGCAGGCCGTTGCCGATGGTGGTGCGGTCCTTCTCGCCGCCGCAGCCGACCGCCTTGCCGCCCAGCGCCAGCCCGCCGACCGCGTCGCCGCTGCACGACACCTGCGTGTAGTAGGCGTTGACGATGCCGCCCAGCGAGACGTTCCAGTCGCCGGCCTTGAAATCGGCCGCCTGCGCGCCCTGCGCCGCGGCGATGGCCAGCGCGCCCAGCATCACTACTGTCTTCATTTTTCGATCTCCCATTATTGTTGTGCACATCGAGCGATGTAAGCTGGTCATGGCAATTCGCGTGCCCACGCGCGCCACGGGGCGGCGCGCGGGAACAAGCGCGGGTGTTGTGCCGGATCGGATCAATCGCGGTGTGACACTGTTCAGAAGTAGACCGAAAAAAAAAGGGCGGCCGAAGCCGCCCGAAAATTACAGGAACCGTTTTATTTGGAGGAGAGCTTGAACACCCACACCGAGCCGCCCTGCTCCAGGAAATTGACCTTCTTGGCCACCTCGCCGCCCCACAGCGGCACCGCGCCGCCCCAGCCCGAAACGACGGCCACGTATTGCGTATCGCCGTCCTGCCAGGTGACCGGCGGCGCCACCACGCCGGAGCCGGTCTGGAACTTCCACAGCTCCTTGCCCGACTTGGCGTCGAGCGCCTTGAGGTAGCCCTCCGGCGTGCCGTAGAACACCAACCCGCCGGCGGTGGTCATCACGCCGCCCCACAGCGGCGCCGTGTTCTTGACCTCCCAGACGATCTTGCCGGACTTCGGATCGATCGCGCGCAGCGCGCCGATATAGTCGTCGAACAGCGGCCGGATGGTGAAGCCGGCGCCGAGGTAGGCCCCGCCCTTCTTGTAGCTGATTGGCTCGTTCCAGATATCCATGCCCCACTCGTTGGCGGGCACGTAGAACAAGCCTGTCTGCTGGCTGTACGCCATCGGCATCTGGTTCTTGGCGCCGAGGAAGGCGGGCGCCGCGAACACGGTGCCGCCCTTCTTGCCCTCCTCGCCCTTGGTCGGATCGCCCGGGCGGTTGGCCGCGATGAAGTTCGGACGGCCCGTCTTCAAATCGATGCCGGACGCCCAGGTGATCTTCTTGACGAACGGGAAGGCGTTCTGCAGCTTGCCGCTATTGGCGTCGATCACGTAGAAAAAGCCGTTGCGGTCGGCCTTGCCGCCGAAGCGCTTGCCGTCCATGTCGAAGGTGACGAATTCGTTGGCGCCGTCGAAGTCCCACGAATCGTTGGGGGTGTTCTGGTAGGCCCACTTGATCTGGCCTGTCTTCACATCCAGCGCCACGGTGGACGACGAGTACAGATTGTCGCCGGGGCGCAGATGGCTGTTCCACGGCGCCGGATTGCCGGTGCCGAAGTAGGCCAGGCCGGTCTTTGCGTCGTAGGTGCCGCCCATCCAGGTCGAGGCGCCGCCGGTCTTCCACAGCTCGCCCGGCCAGGTCTTGTTCAAGGTGCCGGTGACGCCGTTGTCGCTTTCCTTGCCGTCCTTGTCGTAGCGGTGGCCCATATGGCCCTCGACGGTGGGACGGGTCCATAACAGATCGCCGGTCAGCGGATTGCGCGCCTCGACCCGGCCGACGACGCCGAACTCGCCGCCGGACACGCCCGTCAGCAGCACGCCGTCGGCGATCAGCGGCGCCGCCGTCATCGAATAGCCGGCGGCGTAGTCGTCGACCTTCTCCTTCCAGACGATCTTGCCGGTGTCCTGGTCGAGCGCCACGAGCTGCGCGTCGAGCGTGCCGAAGATGACCAGGTTGCCGTACAACGCGGCGCCGCGGTTGACCACGTCGCAGCACGGCATGATGCCGTCCGGCAGGCGGTGCTCGTACTTCCACAGCTTGGCGCCGGTTTTCAGGTCGATCGCGAAGATGCGCGAATACGAGGCGGTGACGAACATCTTGCCCTTGTAGATCAGCGGCTGCGACTCCTGCCCGCGCTGCTTTTCGCCGCCGAACGAGAACGACCACGCCGGCACCAGCTTGGCGACGGTCTTGGTGTTGACCTGCGCCAGCGGCGAGTAGCGCTGGCCCTCCGAGCCGAGGCCGAACGACAGCACGCTGTCGGTGCTGGTGGCCGCGTTCTTGAGCATGGCCGAGGTGACATCGGCCGCCTGCGCCAGCGACAGGATCGAGATCCCCGCCAGCGATGCGATGACTAATTTTTGCACAATCTTCTCCGGTTATTATGATTTTTATCTGCCGCCGCGTTACCGCGCCGGCGGTGCCAGGGCCGCCAGCTCCGCGTCGCTGAACAGGCGCGATCGGGTCAGGAAGCGCCGGCCCGTGCCGTTGTCGAGCGAGAACATGCCGCCGTTCCCTTCAACCACGTCGATGATCAACTGCGTATGCTCCCAATACTCGAACTGCTCGAGCCCCATGTAGAACGGCGTCCCGTTCAGATTACCGAGATAGACATCGGTGTCGCTGATGTCGAACTCGCCCACCGGATAGCACATCGGCGCGCTGCCGTCGCAGCAGCCGCCCGACTGGAAGAACAGCAGCGGACCGTGGCGGCTGCGCAGCCCGGCGAGCATGTCGAGCGCCGCCGGGGTGGCCGTGACGCGGGGGATCGCGTGCGACATGGTCAGAAGAAGCCGAGCGCGTTCGGGCTGTAGCTGACCAACAGGTTCTTGGTCTGCTGGTAGTGGTCCAGCATCATCTTGTGGTTCTCGCGGCCGATGCCCGACTGCTTGTAGCCGCCGAACGCGGCGTGCGCCGGATACAGGTGGTAGCAGTTGGTCCAGACGCGGCCAGCCTGGATGGCGCGGCCGACGCGGAAGGCGCGCGAGCCGTCGCGCGTCCACAAACCGGCGCCCAGGCCATACAGCGTGTCGTTGGCGATGCGCAGCGCGTCCGCTTCGTCCTTGAAGGTGGTCACCGACACCACCGGCCCGAAGATCTCCTCCTGGAAGATGCGCATCTTGTTGTCGCCCTTGAAGACGGTGGGACGCACGTAGTAGCCGTCCTTCAAATCGCCGCCCTGCACATTGCGTTCGCCGCCGGCCAGCAACTGCGCGCCCTCCTGCTTGCCGATGTCGATGTAGGACATGATCTTCTCGAGCTGTTCGTTCGACGCCTGCGCGCCGAGCATGGTGCCGGCGTCGAGCGGGTTGCCCTGCTTGATCGCGGCCACGCGCGCCAGCGCGCGCTCGATGAATTTCTCGTAGATCGATTCCTGGATCAGCACCCGCGACGGGCAGGTGCACACCTCGCCCTGGTTCAGCGCGAACATCGCGAAGCCCTCCAGGCACTTGTCGAAGAAGGCGTCGTCGGCGTCCATCACGTCCTCGAAGAAGATGTTGGGCGACTTGCCGCCCAGTTCCAGCGTGACCGGGATCAGGTTCTGCGCGGCGTACTGCATGATCAGGCGTCCGGTGCCGGTTTCGCCGGTGAAGGCGATCTTGGCGATGCGCTTGTTCGACGCCAGCGGCTTGCCCGCCTCCAGGCCGTAGCCGTTGACCACATTGAGCACGCCCGGCGGCAGCAGGTCGCCGATCACCTCCAGCAGCACCATGATCGAGGCGGGGGTCTGCTCGGCGGGTTTGAGCACCACGCAGTTACCGGCGGCCAGCGCCGGCGCCAGCTTCCACACCGCCATCAGGATCGGGAAGTTCCACGGGATGATCTGGCCGACCACGCCGAGCGGCTCGTGGAAGTGGTAGGCGTAGGTCTCGGCGTCGATCTGCGCCACCGAGCCCTCCTGGGCGCGGATGCAGCCGGCGAAGTAGCGGAAGTGGTCGACCGCCAGCGGGATGTCGGCGGCGGTGGTCTCGCGGATAGGCTTGCCGTTGTCGATGGTCTCGGCGGTGGCGATCAGCGTCAGGTTGGCTTCGATGCGGTCGGCGATCTTGTTGAGGATGTTGGCGCGCTCGGTCTGCGAGGTCTTGCCCCACGCGTCCTTGGCAGCGTGGGCGGCGTCGAGCGCCAACTCCACGTCCTCGGCGGTGGAGCGCGCCACCTCGCAGAACACCTGGCCGGTGATCGGCGTGATGTTGCCGAAATACTGGCCCTTGACCGGGGCGACGAATTTGCCGCCGATGTAGTTGTCGTAGCGCGCCTTGAAGGGGTTGGCAACGCCTAATTTGCTGATGTCTGCGAGATCCATGTCGTCCTCTTTCTGCTGTGGTTATGAGGCCGCTCCGTGGCGGAGCGGCGTTCGGTGGTGCGTAGCCTCTTTTTCGCAAGCACCGTGCCAGCACCGTCCTGGCCCGCCCGGAGAGGGGAAAGCCCGGCCGGCGGGGCTTTGCGCGCCGCGCCGGCTGTTCATATTTGGAACAGGTGTCATCCGATGGAGCAGCGCGGCCGGCGGCTCAGCGGATCACCACGCCCCAGGGCAGTTCGCCGACGGCGACGTCGGCGCGCCTGGCCGCGGCGGCCGTATCGATGACCGAAACGCTGTCGGAGCGGCCGTTGGCGACATACAGCTTGGCGCCGTCCGGCGTCAGCGCCATGTTCCACGGGCGCTTGCCGACGGCGATGGTCGCCACTACCGTGTTGCTCGCGGTGTCGATCGCCATCACGCTGGCGTCGATACCGTTCGAGACGTAGACCCGGCTGCCGTCGGGATGGACGGCGATGCCATTGGCGTTGCGCCCGGCCGGCACCCGCGCCACCGCCGCCAGCGTCGCCATGTCGATCACATAGACCGCGTTGGCCAGCTCGCAGGCCACATAGGCGCGCGCGCCGTCCGGGCTGAAGCCCATGCCGCGCGGGCGCAGGCCGACGGCGATCGAACCGCTCTGGCGGCGCGCCGCGACGTCGATCACGTCGACCTGCTCGGCCTCCTCGGCGCTGACCAGCAGCCAGCGGCCGTCCGGGCTGAACACCGCGTGCTCGGGATTTTTCCCGCGCACCGGGATATCGGCCAGCACCCGGCCCTCGAGCGCGTCGATCAGCGCGACGCTGTTGCCCTCCTCGACCGCGACGGCGACGTAACGGCCGTCCGCCGAGGCACCCACGCCCTCGGGTGACTTGCCAAGCGCGATCGACCGCGTCACCGCGCCGCTGGCGGCGTCGATCACCAGCAGCGCGCCGGCGGCGGCGTCGGTGACATACAGCCGCGCGCCGCGCGGATCGGCGGCGATGCCGCGCGGCCGCTTGCCGGCGGGGATCTGGCGCAGCACGGTGTCGCTGGCGGTGTCGATGACGCTGATGGAGCCGGACTTCTCGTTCGGCACGTAGGCCAGCGGCGCGGCGAAGGCCGGAGCGGCCAGCAGCGCGACGACGAGGCGGGAGAGCAAGCGCAAGTTGTTCATAAATTCGCCTTTCAAGGTAAATGCGGAGATAGTTGCAAGCGTCGTGCCACAAAAACCGGATGGCAGGTATATTGCTTACCGGTCGTTATCACACCGACCAAAAACACGGAGACGACATGAAGCAAGCCTTATTCCCCCTCAACGCGGTGGCGGCGTTGTTCGCCCTCGGCGGCGGCGCCATGGCGGCCGACCTGGCCCCCACCCCGGCCGCGGTTTCACCCGATGTTACGGCCGACGTGGTGGTGGTCAGCGCCACCCGCGTCGGCCACACGGTGTTCGACATGCCCGCCTCGGTCGACGTGCTCGACGCCGCGCGCATCCGCGACGGCCAGGCGCGCGTCAACGCCAGCGAGGCGCTAGCGGCGGTGCCGGGCCTGGTGGCGCAAAACCGCCAGAACTACGCCCAGGACCTGCAGATCTCCTCGCGCGGCTTCGGCGCCCGCTCGGCCTTCGGCGTGCGCGGCGTGCGCCTGATCGCCGACGGCATCCCGGCCAGCATGCCGGACGGCCAGGGCCAGGCGGCCACCTTCAATCTGGACATGGCCGAGCGCATCGAAGTGCTGCGCGGACCGTTCTCCGCCCTGTACGGCAACCACTCCGGCGGCGTGATCCAGATGTTCACGCGCGACGGCGAGGGCGCGCCGGCGATCGAGACCTCGCTCAGCGCCGGCAGCTACGGCAGCCGCAAGGCGGACCTGAACGCGCAGGGCAAGCAAGCGGGCATCGGCTATGTGCTCGACGCCTCGCGCTTCGAGACCGACGGCTACCGCGCCCACAGCGCCGCCACCCGCGACCAGGCATTCGCCAAACTGACCCTGGCGCCGATGGCGGGGGCCAGCCTGACCATCGTCGCCAGCGCGCTGCGCCAGGACGACACCCAGGACGCGCTCGGCGTCAGCTGGGCCACCTATCTGCGCGACCCGCGCGCCGGCGAGACCGACGCCACCGACCCGCAAAGCCCGAAACGCACCCTGGCGGACCGCTACAACACCCGCAAGAGCATCGACCACCAGCAGATCGGCGCCAGCTGGGAGCAGCGCTTCGGCGAGGACCGCCTGCGCGCGACCGTCTACGGCGGCAACCGCGGCGTGATCCAGTACCAGGCGTTTTCCAAAGCCTTCCAGGCGCCGGCCAGCCACTCGGGCGGCGTGGTCGATTTCGAGCGCGACTTTTACGGCGCGGATGTGAACTGGCTGCATGTCAGCCGGCTGGCGGGCGGAAAGCTCGGCACCACGGTCGGCCTGGAATACGGCCGCTCCAGCGACGCGCGCCAAGGCTTCGAGAACTTCATCGGCACGCGCTTCGGCGTCAAGGGCGCGCTGCGGCGCGACGAGACCGACAAGGTCACCAGCGTCGATCCCTACGTTCAGGCGGAATGGGAGGCAGGCGCCTGGATGCTGAGCGCGGGCCTGCGCCACAGCAGCGTGAAAATCTCGGTGGACGACCATTTCCGCAGCAACGGCGACGATAGCGGCAGCCTCGATTTCAGCCACACCACGCCGGTGCTGGGCGTGCTGTATCAACTGGCGCCGGCGCTGAACATCTATGCCAGCGCGGCGCGCGGCTTCGAGACGCCCACCCTCAACGAGCTGTTTTACTCGGGCACCGGCGGCGGCTTCAACTTCCGCTTGCGGGCGGCGCAAAGCACGCATCTGGAAGCCGGCGTCAAGGCCCGGCTCGACGCCGACATGCGGATCAACGCCGCCGTGTTCCAGGTCCGCACCCGCGACGAGCTGGTGGTCGACAGCAGCGGCGGCGGACGCACCAGCTACCGCAACGCCGGCCGCACGCTGCGCCAGGGGTTCGAGCTGTCGCTCGACAGCGCATGGCGCTACGGCCTAAGCACGCGCGTGGCGCTGACCACCCTGCGCGCGGTCTACGACGAGGCCTTCGGCGCGGTCCAGGAAGGCAGCCGGCTGCCCGGCGTCCCCAACGCCAACGCCTACGCCGAACTGGCGTGGAAAGAGGCCGGCGGCCGCTTCGGCGCCGCGCTGGAGGGTGTCGCCAGCGGCAAGATCTACGCGGAGGACGCCAATACGGAGCAACCGGCGCCCGGCTACGGCGTGCTCAATGCGCGCGTCACCGCCGGCCAGCAATGGCGCGGCTGGCGCTTCAAGCAATTCGCGCGGGTGAACAATCTGATGGACCGGCGGTACGTGGGATCGCTGATCGTCGGCGACACCAACAAACGCTTTTACGAAGCGGCCCCCGGCCGCAACTGGCTGCTGGGCGTCGGCGCCCAGTACCAGTTCTAGAAGCGGTAGCGCAGCCCGGCCGCCACCGAGCGCGGCGCGCCGGGTGCGACAAAGCGCGCCGTCCCCGCATCGCCGGTGCCGGGCGGCGCCAGGACGCCATTGGGGAACATGTCCACCCCGACCGCGCCGTAGCTTTCGTAACGGCGGTCCGCGAGGTTGGTCACGCGCGCGTACAACTCCCATTTCGGCGCCGGACGGTAGGTGGCGTGCGCGTCCAGCAGCGCGTGGCCGCGGATGCGCCAGTCACGCCCCGCCGATGCGGCGGCGCCGTCCTCGTCGCCCTGGGTGGCCATGTCGGAGGTCGCCACCAGGTCCGCGCCCAGCGTCAGCGCCGGCGTCGCGCTCCACTCCAGTCCCAGCTTGGCCGTATTGCGCGGCAGTCCGGCCAGGCGGGTGCCGGGCACGATATGGACGTCGCGCGTGCCGCTGAACAGATCGCCCCGCGCGTCGTAGGTCGCTTCCAGATAGCTGTAGTTCAAGCGCGCGGACCACGCGCCGGCGCGGCCGGTGACGCCCAGGTCCACGCCCTGGTGGCGGGTACGGGCGAAATTGGCGAAGTAGCCTTGCTGCGCCAGCGCGGCGCTGCGGAACAGGATGTCGTCGCGGTTCACGGTGCGGTACAGCGACAACGACGCCGTGTCTCCGCGCGCGCCGCGCCAGCGCATGCCCGCTTCGGCGGTACGCGAGACCACCTGCTTCAGAAAGGGATCCGATTGCAGGCCCACCGGCAAACGGCACGGCCGCTCGGGATCGGCGCAACCCAATTCGATCACGGTCGGCACGCGGTTGCTCTGCGACAGATTGGCGAACAGCGTTGCGCCGCCGGCCACCCGGCGCGCGATGCCGATCGCGGGATTGAGCTTGCGGTAGTCGAACGTTTCGCGCGGCTGCGTCTCCGCGTCGCGGCGCAGCTGGTTGCCCACCCTGGCGTGGTTGTAGCGCGCGGAGACGGTCAGCCAGGTGTCGGGCGCCACGGTCCAGGTGTCGGCCGCGTACATGCCGGCCGCGCGGGCGGCGCCGTCGACCGAGGAACCGGCCTCGCGCTCCGCGTCCGCATCCACGACGACTGAACGGTCGGGGGCGAAGTCCGCCTCCCGCTCGTACTGCGCGAAGCTTACGGTGCCGCGGTCGAAGGTCAGGCCGGCCGCCAGCTGGTGCGAGTCGGCATGCCTGCTGAACTGCGCGCTGAAACCATGGCTGCGCTGCCGGGTTGACGTGGTGTTGTAGGACGCCGCGTGCTCGCTCTCGGCCTCGGCATAGTCGTCGTTGATGTCGCCGTTGACGGTGTCGCGCCGGCTGCCGCGCGCATACAGCGCCACGGCCAGTTCGGTGTGGCTGTCGAAGCGGTGCCTCAGGTCGAAGACGATCTGGCGCAGGCGGTTGCGCGTTTCGTCGGGCGAGGTATAGACGGCGCGGCGATCGTCCCCGTACAAGCCGTCGGGCAGCAGGCCGTTGCCTATCAACCGGCTGCTCGCCGCCAGCAGCGCGACGCTCCAGTCGTTGTCGCCGGCGGTGCCGGCCAGCTTGGCGTAGACATTGCCCAGGCGTCCGTCGGAATGGTCGCGCCAACCGCGGTCGTGGAAGGTGGTGGCGGCGATGAAGGCGTTCCACCGCCCGCCGCCGTCAGCGCTATCGTAGCCGTAGGCGATGTCGGCGCGGCGCCGGCCGTTGCTGGCGGTCGATACGTCGGCGTCCACGCCGGGGTGGCTTTTACCGGTTTTGGTCGTCAGCACCAGCGCTCCGCCCAGCGTGTTGAGTCCATACAGCGGATTCGATCCCGGCGCGAGCATGATGCCGCCGATCGCCGCCTCCGGCAGCATGTCCCAGTTGACGACGTCGCCGAACGGTTCGTTGACCCGCACGCCGTCCAGATACACCGAGATGCCCTGAGATGAGCCGAGCACCGGCGACGCGCGGAAGCCGCGGTAGGTGATGTCGCTCTGGAACGGGCTGCCGGAGATCTCGTTGACGTTCACGCCGGTCAGGTTGCGGGCCATGAACTCGCCCAGATTGCGGCTGGCCGGGACGTCGAGCGCGCGCCCGCCCGCCGTCTGCACCTGATACGGCAGCTGGTTGCGGTCCGTGCCGATACCGGGCAACGGCGCCACGCCGACGATATCGACCGACAGCATGGACGCCACCGGATAGTTCCCCGGCGCACCGTCGTCGGCCGCCGCGCCGGCGCAGGCGAACAGCACGCCCGCCGCCACCACCGCGCGCTGCCTCATGGCGCCTGCTCGTGTACACCATACCTGGCGAAGATGGCTTTCAGCTCGCCGCTGGCCTTCATCTCGTTGACGGCCGCCTGCAGCAGTTTCGCCATCTCGCGGTCGTCCTTGCGCACGGCCATGCCAACCGCCCATCCTGCACGCGGCAGGCGCTGAAAGGCGACCTCGTTCAACGGGAAGGCCGGATCGTCGCGGAACACGGCGTCGATTTCCGAACGGTTGGCCAGCACGGCGTCGAGCTGGCCGGCCTTGAGCTGCGCCAGCGCCTCGGCCGCCGTATCGAAAATGCGGACCTTGTCGCGGAAGCGGCCGTTCCCTTCGCCCAGCAGCACCATCGCCGCGATGGAGACCTTTTCGACGCCGACTGTCTTGCCGGCCAGCGCATCGATGCCGTCGAAGACCGGCATCGCGCGCGCGCTGCGCACCAGCCGCACCGTCTCCACGTGGTAGGGCGCGAAGATGGCTACCTTGTCGTTCTCGTTCATCAGCAGCGGCTCGACCGGCACATGCAGCATCACGTCGGCGGGACCATAACCGAGGTAGTGCCCCTTCCACACCATGTTGCGCAGGTCGTCGCCCAGGTTTTCGCCGGCTGGAAACGGCAGCAGGCTCAGTTTGAGCCCCAGCTTCGTCGCCAACGCCTGCGCGACGTCCACGTCGATGCCGGCACCGCGCTCGGAAAACGGCGCGAACTGGTCGTACACGGCCACCTTCAGCGATCCGGACTGGCGTATCTTTTCCCAGTCGGCGTGGGCGGGGGCGGCCGCGCCCAGCAGAACGGCGGCCAACGAAATCAGCGCGGCGGCGCGCCAGCGGGCGATCGGCATGATGGGCTCCCGGTTATTTGGCGGCGTCGCGGCGGGCTTCCAGATAGGTCTTGATGGCCCACATGGCTTCCTGGTTGAAGACGCCCTCGAACGGCGGCATATACACCGCGCCGTTGCGCACCTTGCCGTGCCGGATCGAGTTCAGATAGTAGTTGTCGGTCTCCTTGTAGCAGGCCTTTTTCTTGGTCTCGTTTTTGACGTCGGCGCAGTCGCGGTCCAGCAGGCGCAGATCGGGCGCGATGCCGCCGGTGACCGCCTCCAGGCCATGGCAGCGCGCGCAATTCTGGTTGTAGGCGGATGAACCGATCTTCAACGCCAGCGGATTGCCGCGGTAAGGGTTCTGGTCGAGCCACTTTTCGCCGAGCGCCGTCAGGCCGGTGGTGTCGACCGCCTGCGGCACCACGTTGCCGTGGGCGTAGACGGACAAGGAAGCGAAGGCCACCGCCGCGAGAACGGTGGTGGCGGCGAGAATGCGGAATGGATGATGCATGATGTCTCCTGGCTGGTTTTAAGATTTATACAGTCATTGAGCAAACGCCATGCCACGCCCGCGCCCCCGGTGATTCGGCGTCGCCTGTTCCAATTTGGGACAAGTGTCACAACCGGTTGTTCAACGCGGCGCCGGCGCGCCGTGGGATAGAATGGGATGGTGCGCTTGCACCAGCCGCTTTCGACTACCCCACAGCCCATGAGCCAGCCCAGCACCGAGAACTATGACGCCATCATCGTCGGCAGCGGCCCGGGCGGCGCCAGCGTCGCGCGCGAACTGGCGCGGCGCGGCCTGCGTGTGCTGGTGCTGGAACAGGGCAGCGCGGCGCCGCTGCAAGGCACGTTGTCGCAGATGGCCGGCATCGCCGCCGTTCCCGGCAAGGGCGCGTTCATCCACCGCGACGCTTCGCTGCTGGTCAGCGGCGTGGCCGCCGGCGGTACGTCGACGATCAACTTCGCCACTGCGGCGCCGCCGCCGTTGGCCATGTTTGCCGCGCACGATATCGACCTGGCGCCGATGCTGGCATCGCTGCGCGCCGAACTGCCGATGGGGCCTTTGCCCGATGACCTTATCGGGCCGATGGCCAAACGCATTGGCCAGGGAGCCGAGGCGCGCAAGCTTGGCTGGCGCAAGCTCGATAAATTGATTCGTCCGCAAATTTGCCGCACCGGCTGCTGGCGTTGCGTCTACGGTTGCCCGTTCGGCGCCAAGTGGACCGCGCGCGATTTCCTCGACGAGGCCATCCAGCTGGGCGCCACGTTGATAGACCAGGCCAAAGCGGAACGGGTGATCGTCGAAAACGGCCGGGCGACCGGCGTGTGCTATCGGCGCGACGGTGAAATGCGCCAGGCGCTCGGTGCCAACGTGGTGCTGGCGGGAGGCGGTATCGGCAGTCCGCGTCTGCTGCATCGCTCCGGCCTGCATGCGGAAAGCAGCGCCTTCTTCAGCGATCCGGTGATCGCGGTGATGGGCGTGGTCGACGATATCGACGGCGGCGCCGAAGTGCCGATGGCGGCGGGGATGTATTTACATGAGGAGGGCATCGCGCTGGCGGATATGACCTTGCCCAAGCCGATGTATCAGGCGTTCGCCGCGCAGGTGGGGCGGTTTGATCGCCTGATGTCGCATGCGCAGACGTTGACGTTGATGGTGAAGATACGTGACGATATCGGCGGGGCCATCGGGCCGCGCTGGGTGGACAAGACGCTGACCGCCGGTGATCGCGCCAAGCTGGCGACCGGCGTGGGCATGGCGCGCGAGATCCTGCGCGCGGCGGGGGCGAGGAAGATCTTTAAGAGCTGGCATTTCGCCGCGCATCCGGGCGGGAGTCTGCGCATCGGGGATGCGGTCGATAGTAATTTGCAAACCACGACGCGGAATTTATTTGTTTGCGATGCTTCGGTGATTCCGGAGTCGTGGGGATTGCCGCCGACGTTGACGTTACTGTGTTTGGGGACGCGCCTGGGGACCGATCTGTCTGCGTAACGTTATTCCACGTAGGGCGGATTAGCGCAGCGTAATCCGCCATGCATGCGTCCCGGCGGCGCATACATGGCGGATTACGGCGTTCCGCCTAATCCGCCCTACGTGTCTCCGTGGTTTGCATGACGTGCGGCCTATGGACGCAAAAAAGCCCCGACCAGATCACTGGAAGGGGCTTCTTTATATAACTAGCCTGACGATAACCTACTTTCACACTGGTTGCAGCACTATCAT
>NZ_JAFICD010000013.1 GCF_017833525.1 Duganella sp. 1411 | reverse complement strand
GTCCACACTTATCGACTGTTAATTTTTAAAGAACTTTGTTTGGTACTGCTTGCTGAAGAAGCGTTGTGTTCATCAGCGAAGAGGCAAGATTATGAAGCGTTTCGCACATCTCGTCAAGCTCTTCTTTTTCCCCGTTTCACTCTGCAACATGTGCGTCGTTCTGCGAGGGGGCGAACTATAGCAAAGGGCGCCGAGCCTGACAAGGGTAAAATAGCGGCTTCACCGATTTATAAGCAGGCCATGTTCACTCCAACTATCTCCCCTACTAATAACGAAGCCCTCGGCGCCCTGCTCGACCGGGCCATCAACAACAAGACCAAACCGCTGGGCAGCCTGGGAGTACTGGAATCACTGGCCAAACAAATCGGCCTTATACAGAACAGCCGGGAGGTCGCGCTGACGCAGCCGGCCATCCTCGTCTTCGCCGCCGACCACGGCATCGTCGCCGAAGGCATCTCGGCCTATCCGCAAGACGTGACCTGGCAAATGGTGGAGAACTTCCTCGCGCGCGGCGCGGCCATCAACGTCTTCGCCGAACAAAACAACTGCGAGCTGCGCGTCATCGACGCCGGCGTCAATCACGACTTCGGCCCGCGCGACGGCTTGACCGACCGCAAACTGGCCAACGGCACGCACAACTTCGCGCACGAACCGGCGATGACCCACGCCACCTGCGAGGCGGCGCTGGCCGCTGGCATGGTGCTGGCCGCGGAACTCGATGGCAATGTCGTCGGCTTCGGCGAAATGGGCATCGGTAACACCACCGCCGCCGCCGCGTTGATGCACAAGCTGACCGGCATCCCGGTCGCGCAATGCGTGGGCGCCGGCACCGGCCTTTCCGCCGAGGGCATCCTGCACAAGCAGCGCGTGATCGAAGCCGCCGTCGTCCGGCATGCCACCGCCATCGAACCGTTCGACGTGCTGGCCACCTTCGGCGGCCTGGAAATCGCCATGATGGCCGGCGCCATGTTGAAGGCGGCGGAGCTGCGCAAGGTGCTGCTGATCGACGGCTTCATCGTCACCAGCGCGTTGCTGGTCGCGGCCCGCCTGCAGCCGGCGATCCTCGACTACTGCGTCTTCGCCCACTGCTCGGACGAAAACGGCCACAAACAAATGCTGGCGGCGCTGGGCGCCAAGCCATTGCTCAATCTCGGCCTGCGCCTGGGCGAAGGCACCGGCTGCGCGCTGGCGCTGCCGCTGCTGCACGCGGCGGTCAACTTCCTGAACCAGATGGCCACGTTCGAATCGGCCCAGGTCAGCGAAAAGTCCGAGTAAGGACCAGGTAACCACAGTGCACCAGATCCGCCTTTTCTTCACCGCGCTGCAGTTTTTCACCCGCCTGCCGATCCCGCGCTGGGTCGGTTTCGATCCCGCGTGGCTGAATCAGGCGTCGCGCTACTTCCCGCTGGTCGGCGTGGTCGTCGCGCTGATCACCGGCGCGGTCTACGCCGCCGCCTACCATTACTTCCCTCCGGCGATCGCCGTCATCCTGTCGGTTGCCGCCGGCATTTACGTCACCGGCGCCTTCCACGAAGATGGCTTTGCCGACATGTGCGACGGTTTCGGCGGCGGCATGACGCAAGAGCGCGTGCTGGAGATCATGAAGGATTCGCGCATCGGCGCCTACGGCGCGATCGGCACGTTTTGCCTGCTGTTGCTCAAATGCGCGACATTGACGTACCTGCCGCCATCCGGCGTGCTGGCCGCGCTGCTGTTCGCGCATCCGATGTCGCGGCTGATGGCGGTCTCGCTGATCTGGCGGCTGGACTACGCGCGCGCCGAGGGCAAGGCCAAGCCACTGGCGCAAAAAATGCGCACCATGGAATTCGCCATCGCGGCCGTCACGGCCCTGCTGCCGGCGCTGGCGCTGATCTATCTGCAATGGCTGTCCTGGACGATGGTGGTCAGCGGTTGCGCCGTCGCGCTGGTGGCGACCATCTGGCTGGCACGGAAGTTCGTGCGCCGCATCGGCGGCTACACCGGCGATTGCCTGGGCGCCGTACAACAGGTGACCGAAATGATCTTCCACCTGTGCGTGCTCGCCGGCCTGCACACCAGCGCACAATTTTTCTGACCCATGCGGCTGATACTGGTACGTCATCCCCAACCGCTGGTTGATGCCGGCATCTGCTACGGCAGCACCGATCTCGAGGTCGCGCCCGCACAGCTGGAGCGCACCTTGGCGGCGCTGGCGCCGCAACTACCGGCGGGTTTGCCCGTGTATGCGAGCCCGCTGTCACGCTGCGCCGGCCTTGCCGCCCGCCTGTCCGATAGGCCGATCTTCGATGTCCGCCTGGTGGAGATGGACTTCGGCAGCTGGGAGATGCGCGCCTGGGACGACTTTCCCCGCGCCGACATCGACGCCTGGGCCGCCGACCTGACCAACTACCGGCCGGGCGGCGCCGAGAACGTGCTTGAAATGGCCACGCGCATCGCCGCTTTCCACGCCGACCTCCAGCGCCAGCTGGGTGACGACGGCGAGGCGATCATCGTTTGCCACGCCGGCGCCATGCGCCTGCTGTCCGCCCGCCACGCCGGCCTGGCGCCGCCGGAAATGGCGCTGCAAGCCGCCGGCGCGCCGCACCACATCGCCTACGGCGCCACGCTGGTCCTGGCGTAGACGTCCGCCGGATTCACACTCAGGTGGCGGCCATGCGCAGCTTAAAGAACGCGTTGACCGTGAGCCGTCCCCTGGCCGGGTCGTCGACCATTAACTCGGGCGCGGTGATATGCCCCGAGTGGAAAATCCCGCCGTTATAAAAAATCGCCCGGTTAAATCTGGGCTCGACGGTCAGCACCTTCTGAAAGTGCTCGTCCGACGAAATGGCGAATGTCGGCGGCGCGGCCGGGACCGGCGACTCGCCCGCCAGTTCCATGCGCTTCAATTCACGCAGCAGCGCGTCGATTTCACGGGGCGATACCTTGGGCTTGAAAAAACTGGTGCCGCCGAGCCGTTCGTCCTTGAACAGATACAGCACCATGGCGCCGACGCCTTCCATCTCGTCCAAATCGTAGGAATCGCGATGCGGCATGCGCTGGCCCGGGAACAGCTGCTCGGGACGCCGTGTCACCAGCGACAGGCGGCTGGCCACACCGAGCACGCGGCGCGCCTTGAGCGGCGTCCGCGCATGCAGCAGAAACGCTTCCTGCACGCCGGCGACGAAACGCCCCGTCAACGGCAATTCGGGGCCGGGATAATAATTGTCGGCCGAATCGAGGAACCGCCCGCGCTGGAGCGCCGCATACTCCACCATCGTCTCCGGCTCGGTCATGAAATTATCGACGATGACGCACTGGTGGCCGTCGAAAAGCGGCACCATCGTAACGATTGGATGCGGGTTGACCATCGGGCGCAGCGCCACGGGAGCTGGCGACGGCGCTGCGGGGTGGGATACGAACATGGGGACTCCGACGGCGACGGGTGAGCATTTTTACAAGATGGCTGTAATAATAACGAAAAACGCGCCGCTTTTCCGCCGTACGTGAATTATTTTTCGCTACTTATGAAGTCATACGGCAAAGCCGTATAATGACCGGCTTTGGTGCCCGCGCGTCTGTCCGGACGCGCAGTTAAACGGGAAACACGAAGCCGCCCGTCGGCCCACGTGTGCTGCCCCCGCAACGGTAAGCAAGTGTCGCGCGGCGCGCGACAAACCAGCTCTGACAACCACTGTGCTGCGCATGGGAAGGTGAGATGGTCTAACTTGCCAGCCCGGATACCGGCCAAAGCAGGTGGAAGTGAGCGAACGGGATGTGCGCGCATCTCTCGGTTCACCGCTTCTGTTCAATCTGGCCCACGGGGAAGTAGGCCGGTTGCTCCTAACAGAAAAATAAATCATGTCCTCACCTATCTCCCGCCTGGCATCGCGCCCGGCGGCACTGACCTCGCTGGCGCTGTCCATGGCCGCCGCTTTCTCGCACACCAGCGCTCTCGCCGACGTCGCGGCCGCCGATACCGTCGTGGTGACAGCCACCCGCACGCCGCAACCGCTGGCGGACGTCATCAGCGACACCGTCACCATCAAGGCCGAACAGATCGCCGAAGCCGGCGCCGGCTCCGTGGTGGACCTGCTCAAGCGCCAGCGCGGCATCGAAGTCACGCGCAACGGCGGCGCCGGCAGCTCGTCCAACGTCTACATCCGTGGCGCCAACAGCAACCAGAGCGTGGTGCTGGTCGACGGCGTGCGTATCGGCTCGTCCACCACCGGCGCCGCCAACTGGAGCGCCATTCCGCTGACCGCCATCGACCATATCGAAATCGTCTACGGCCCACTGAGCTCCCTGTACGGAGCCGACGCCATCGGCGGCGTGATCCAGATCTTCACCAAACAAGGCAAGGGCGCGCCGGCGGTGACGGCCTTCACCGGCTACGGCAGCGACAAGACGCGCGAAGCCGATGTCACGGTATCGGGCGCCACCGGCGGTGAGCACAGCTTCGGCTACGCGGTCAGCGCCGGCAAGGAAAAATCGGACGGCTTCTCGACGGCGCGTCCGGGCCTGTCCTCGTACAATCCAGACGACGACGGCTACGACAAGGAAAACGTCTCCGGTCAATTCAGCCTGCAACTGGCCAAGGGCTACGAAGCCGGCGCGCTTTTCATGCACAGCAAGCTCGATTCGCAATACGACAATGGCCTGTCGGCCTACGACGTCCGCAGCAAAAACACCATCGACACCGCGAGCGTCTACGCCAAGGCGAAGCTGCTGCCGGTCTGGGACAGCCTTTTGCAGTACTCCCAGACCAAGGACAAGGGCGAAAACTACACCAACGCCAGCGCCAGCGGCTACGCGCGCGTCAACACCAAGCAAAGCTTCATCACCTGGCAAAACGACGTGCGCATCGGCGCCGACGTGCTGCAGCTGCTGTATGAACACCGCAAGGAGGAAGTGCAAACCAACGGCTTCGACCTGCGTGATCCCGAGCGCACCACCAACTCTTACGCGGCGTCTTACAACGCCCGTCGCGGCGCCAATTTGCTGAGCGCGAGCGTCCGCCGCGACAACACGGTTTACGGTTCGCAGAATACCGGTTCGCTGGGCTATGGCTACAACTTCACGCAGGCGCTGCGCGCCACCGCCAGCTACGGCAGCAGCTTCCGCGCGCCGACCTACAACGAGTTGTACTTCCCTGGCTACGGCAATCCGGCCAACAAGCCGGAAAAAGGACGCAACGCCGAAATCGGCCTGCGCTACGACGACGGCGTCAACGCGCTGAGCGCCAGCTACTACCGCAACCGCCTGACGGACATGCTCGTTAACATCAAGCCATGCCCGTTCGGCCGCAACGGTTATCCAAACGGCTGCGCGTACAACGTCAACCGCGCGATGCTGGAAGGGATCACGCTGTCGGCCGCCACCAGGCTGGCCGGCATCAACCTCGCCGCCAACCTCGATCTGCAAGACCCTAAGGATGAAACCACCGGCAAGCGCCTGATGCGCCGCGCCAAAAAGCATGGCAACCTGACCGCCGATTATGGCATCGGCGCGCTCAAGGCCGGCGCGGAGCTGGAGGTATCGGGCGACCGCTACGACGAAGCGGCCAATAGTAATCGCCTGGGTGGCTACGGGCTGGTGAATCTGTACGCGACCTACGCCTTCGCGCGCGACTGGTCGGCGCTGGTCCGCTGGAACAACATCGGCGACAAGCGCTACGATCTGGCGCGTAACTACGCCACGCCGGGTTCCAACGTGTTTGCCGGTATCCGCTACGGTTATAAATAGATCGATACCGGGAGGATTGCCGCCGGCGGCTCACAAATGGCGGATTACGCGGTTCCCGCTAATCCGCCCTACGTGTCTCCCGTGTCAGTCACCGTGTCAGTCACCGTGTCGCTCTCTCGTTTCGGTCTCTCGTTTCGGTCTTGGCATAAGTCTTATTTAAGCTTGTAATATTGTAATCTGCCAGTGCTCTCCACTTTCTGAAAGTAGTGCATGCATTCTTTCTCACGCAATCTGCAACAGCGCGCCGCCGTCACCCTGACCGGCCTGGCCCTGTTCGCGTTTGCCAGCCTGATTTTCTCGGGCATGACCGGTTCGGTCGCTGTTCCCCTTTCCGATATCCCCGCGGCGCTCAACGATCTGCTGCACGGCCAGGCCACGACCTTGTCCGCCACCCTGCTCGACCTGCGCCTTGGCCGCGCCATCACCGCTTTCGTCACCGGCGCCGCGCTGTCGCTGGCCGGCGTCATGATGCAGGCGCTGTTGCGCAACCCGCTGGCCGATCCCTATGTCCTGGGCATCTCCTCCGGCGCCTCGGTCGGCGCGCTGGCCGCGCTGATGTTCATGTGCGCCGCCTGGATGGTCGATGCCGCCGCCTTCGCCGGCGCGGTCGCGGTCTCGATGATGCTCTACATGCTGGCGCGGCGCGACCTGCGCGGCGGCGACGCGGCCGAAGGCGGCACCGCCCTGCTGCTGCTGACCGGCGTGATACTGTCGGCGGCCTGCATGGCGCTGGTCACACTGATGCTGTCGATCGCACCGGAAGGCCGTCTGCGCACCATGATTTTCTGGATGATCGGCGACCTGGCCGGCGCGCCCTCGCGCTGGATGCCCTGGGTGGTGCTGGCCGTGGCGCTGCTCTTCGCGCTGCGCAACGCGCGCGCCATGAACGTGATGGCGCTGCACGCCGAAGCCGCCGCCACGCTGGGCATCCGCGTCGGCGCGCTGCGCAAAGGCCTGTTCTTCACCTCCGGCCTGCTGACCGCCAGCGCGGTGACCAGCGCCGGCAGCATCGGCTTCGTCGGGCTGATCGTGCCGCACGCTTGCCGCTTCGCCGTCGGTCCCGACCACCGGCTGCTGATCCCGGCGGCCACGCTGGCCGGCGGCACCTACCTGCTGCTGGCCGATACGCTGGCCCGCACCGTCATCGCTCCGCAGCAGCTGCCGGTGGGCGTGGTCACGGCCTTGATCGGCGCGCCGGTGTTCCTGTACCAGCTGCATCGGCTGCGCAAATAATATGATCGGCACCCACCACCTCTCCCTGAAAATCGGCCAGCGCCAGCTGATCGCGGACCTGAACTGGCTTGTCCAGGACGGCGAATGCTGGAGCGTCATCGGCCGCAACGGCGCAGGCAAGAGCACCTTGCTGCGCACCCTGGCCGGCCTGCGCGCGCCGGACGGCGGCCACGTTGCCATCGGCGGGCGCGCGCTGAAAGACTGGCCGCTGGCCGAACTGGCGCGCCAGCGCGCCTTCCTGGCGCAAAACCGCAGCGACGCCTTTGCCTACACGGTGATCGAAACCGTGCTCTCGGCGCGCCACCCCTATCACGACAACCGCTACTGGGAGGGCGGCGAGGACCAGGCCATCGCCATGAAGGCGCTGGAGGAGATGGAGGTGGCCGACCTGGCCGCGCGCGACGTGCGCACGCTGTCCGGCGGCGAACGCCAGCGCGTGGCCATCGCCGCCATGCTGGCGCAGGACACGCCGCTGCTGCTGCTCGACGAACCTGCCAACGCGCTCGATCTGGCGCACCAGGTCGGGGTCATGAAGCTGCTGTCGCGGTTGTGCCGCGACCAGGGCAAGACCGCCGTCATGATCGGCCATGACCTGACCTTGGCGCATAGCGTCTCCACCCACGCGCTGCTGCTGATGGGCGACGGCCGCTGGCTGGCCGGCACCACCGCCGACGTGATGCGGGCCGACATCCTGAGCGATTACCTGGGCCACCCGATCGACGTCGTCCAGCACGGCAAACGCAGCATCTTCATCCCCACCGAGGACAACGAATGACCGACCAAGACAAAGACATCACGGCCGAAACAGCGGCGCTGAACGAGCGCCATCGCGTGCGCATGGAACGCAAGAAGGCGATCATCGACGCGCAGATCGCCGCCGCCGACAAACAGATCGGCGTCATCATCGTCAACACCGGCAACGGCAAGGGCAAAAGCTCGAGCGGTTTCGGCATGGTGATCCGCGCCCTCGGCCACGGCATGAAGGTCGGCGTGGTGCAGTTCATCAAAGGCGCGATGCAGACCGGCGAAGAACACTTCCTGCGCCGCTTCCCGGACGAGGTGAGCTTCCACACGATGGGCGAAGGCTATACCTGGGAGACGCAAAACCGCGAGCGCGACACCGAAAAAGCGCTGCTGGCGTGGGAGCAGGCCAAGAAGTTCCTGGCCGATCCCGCGATCGGTCTGGTGGTGTTCGACGAACTCAATATCGCGCTGAAGTACCGTTACCTGGACGTGGAAATGGTGATCAACGACCTGCTGGCGCGCCCGCCGATGCAGCACGTCGTCATCACCGGGCGCGGCGCGCCGCCGGAGCTGATCGCCATCGCCGACACCGTGACCGAGATGGAAGTCGTCAAGCACGCCTTCAAGGCCGGCATCGGCGCGCAACTCGGGACCGAGTGGTAATGGCGACGAAGGCGCCAGTCAAGGCGCTGCTGGTCGCCGCCGTGGCCTCGGGCCAGGGCAAGACCACGGTGACGGCAGCCCTGGCGCGTAAGCTGGTCCGGTCGGGCAAGCGCGTGCGCGTATTTAAATGTGGTCCGGATTTCATCGACCCGATGCTGCTGGAACGCGCCAGCGGCGCGCCGGTGCGCACGCTCGATCTGTGGATGGTCGGCCCCGAGCAGTGCCGCGGCCAGCTGGCGCACGCCGCCGCAGAGGCGGATGTGATCCTGATCGAGGGCGTCATGGGTCTGTACGACGGCACGCCGTCGTCGGCCGACCTGGCGCGCGAGTTCGGCGTGCCGGTGATGGCGGTGATCGACGCCTCCTCGATGGCGCAAACGGCCGGCGCGCTGGTCCACGGCCTGCGCGACTACGGACCGGTCGACATGGCCGGCGTGATCGCCAACCGCGTCGCCAGCGACAACCACGCCAAAATGGTGGCGGCGTCGCTGCGCGATATTCCGCTGTTCGGCACCATGCCGCGCCAGACAAGGTCGCTGCCGGAACGCCATCTCGGGCTGGTGCTGCCGGGGGAAGTAAACGATATCGACCAATTGCTCGACGCGTTGGCCGACCAGTTGGTGTTCGACGAAGCCGCGTGGGACCAACTGCGCGCGATCGACATCGCCACCCCGCCGGCGGCCCCCGAGACCATGCCGGCGCTGGCGGGAAAAACCATCGCCATCGCGCGCGATCCTGCGTTCATGTTCCTCTACCCGGCCAACCTCGATACCCTGCGCGCCTTGGGCGCGACGCTGACGTTCTTCTCGCCACTGGCCGACGAGGCGGTGCCGGACGGCGCCGACGCGGTCTATCTGCCCGGCGGCTACCCGGAACTGCACGCCGAGGCCTTGTCGCGGGCGCACGCCTGGCGCTCGTCGATCCGCGCCGTCCACGCTGCCGGCACCCCCATCGTCGCCGAATGCGGCGGGATGATGGCCTTGGCCGATACGCTGGCCGACCAATCCGGCGCGACCTGGCCGATGGCCGGCCTACTGACCGGCACTGTGGCAATGCAGCCACGCCTGGCCGGTCTCGGCCCCCAGGGGCTCCCCACGGAACAGGGCATCCTGCGCGGCCACACGTTCCATTACTCCAAATTGGCGACAACGCTGCAGCCGGCGGCGCATACTATTAAACATCCCTCCGCAATACCAGGGGAAGCCTGGTATCGCGCAGGATCGCTCACCGCTTCGTATTTTCACGCTTACTTCCCATCCAACCCGGCGGCAACGGCCGCCCTGTTTTTAAGGAGTCCGGTATGACACGTACACTCGTTCTGGGGGGCGCGCGCTCCGGTAAAAGCGCTTACGCCGAACGCCTGGCCATCGAATCAGGCAAGGAAGTCGTCTACATCGCCACCGCCACCGCCGGCGACGCCGAAATGTCCGCCCGCATCGCCCACCACCGCGCCAGCCGGCCCGGCGAATGGACCACCGTCGAAGAACCGCTGGCCCTCGGTAACCAGCTGTTGCGCTGGTCGTCCCCGGACCGCCTGATCATGGTCGATTGCCTGACGCTCTGGCTCAGCAACCTGCTATTCAGCGGCGGCGAACAATACCCGGAGGTCGGCGAAATCACCCTGCCGGCGCTGTTCCACGAGCAGCAGGACATGCTGGCCAGTGCGCTGATCAAATGCGCCAGCGACGTGGTGCTGGTGTCGAACGAGGTGGGACTGGGCATCATGCCGGTGGGCGCCATCTCGCGCTGCTTCCTCGACGAGCAAGGGCGTTTGAATCAATCGGTGGCGGCGATTTGCGACCGCGCGGTGTTTGTCGCCGCCGGCCTGCCGCTGATATTAAAAGGATAACCGTGCTGTCAGGGTTGAGCTTTTACGCCGTCTCGGTGTTGATGGTGGCCGGCGTGCTGCTGGACTTTTTACTGGGCGAGGCGCGCCGCTGGCATCCGCTGGTCGGCTTCGGCAATCTGGCGATCGCGCTGGAGCGCCGCCTCAATCGCGGCAACCGTCGCTTCGCGCGCGGCGTGCTGGCCTGGACGCTGGCGGTGCTGCCGTTGACGGCCGCCGCCGCGCTGCTGGTGTGGCTGGCCGCTCCGCTGGGCGCCTGGCTGGCGTTCGCGCTGCATGCCGTCATGCTTTACTTCGCCCTTGGCCTGCGCAGCCTGCGCGACCATAACCTGCCGATCGCCGAAGCGCTGGCGCGCGACGATCTGCCCGACGCCCGCCTGCTGACGGCGCGCATCGTCAGCCGCGACACCACCAGCGCCAGCGAAATCGAACTGACCAAGGCCAGCGCGGAATCGCTGCTTGAAAACGGCAACGACGCCGTTTTCGGCACGCTGTTCTGGTTTATCGTCGCCGGCGGTCCCGGCGCCGTCATGTTCCGCATGGCGAACACGCTTGACGCCATGTGGGGCTATCGGACCGAACGCCTGCGCCAATTCGGCTGCGCCGCCGCGCGCCTCGACGACGCGCTCAATTATGTGCCGGCGCGCCTGACCGCCCTGTCGTACGTGCTGCTGGCGCCGGGATTGCAAGGCAAACGGCGTGCCTGGCGTTGCTGGCGCGCGCAGGCGCCCGCGTGGAGCAGTCCCAACGCCGGTCCGGTCATGGCCAGCGGCGCCGGCGCGCTCGGCGTGCAGCTGGGTGGTGCCGCCATCTACGACGGCGAGGTCGAACACCGTCCGCCGCTCGGACAAGGCGAGCCAGCCACCGGCGCCGATATCGGCCGCGCGTGGCTGCTCGTGGTGCGCACCACCGCGCTGTGGCTATCCTGCGCGCTGATGGCCGCCTTTATCCTGGAGTTCGCACATGCTTGAACACGGAGGCAACCTGCGCGACGCGGCGCTGCGCTTCGGCCGCGACGACTGGCTCGATCTGTCGACCGGCATCAATCCGCGCTGGTATCCGGCGCCGCCGCTGCCGGACAACGCCTGGCATCGTCTGCCGGAAGCCGATCCCGAACTGGCGCGCGCGGCCCAAGCCTACTACGGCGCCCCATTGATGCTGCCGGTGGCCGGCACGCAGGCGGCGATTCAAGCGCTGCCCCGGCTACGCAAGCCATCGCGCGTGGCCGTCACCGCGCCGTCGTACGCGGAACACGCGCATCATTGGAACGACCACGGTCACACGCTGACCGAAACGCCGTACGATGAACTGGATGCGGCGGTCGACGCCAGCGACGTCGTCGTCATCGTCAATCCCAACAATCCCACCGGCGCCACGGTGCCGGCGGCGCAACTGCTGCGATGGGCCGAACGGCTGTCCGCGCGCGGCGGCTGGCTGGTTGTCGACGAGGCGTTCGGCGACACGTCGCAGCACAACAGCGTCGCCGCCCACACCGACAGACCGGGCCTGGTCGTACTGCGCTCGGTCGGCAAATTCTTCGGCCTGGCCGGTATCCGCCTCGGCTTCGTCGCCGCGCACCCCGACCTGCTGCGCGGGCTGGCCGACCTGCTCGGCCCCTGGACCATCAGCGGCCCGGCGCAGCACATCGCCATCGCCGCCCTGCGCGACAAACAATGGCAAGCGGCCACGCGCGAGCAGCTCGATGCCGGCGGCGAACACCTGCGCCAACTGCTGGCCGCGCACGGCATCGCATCGAACGGCCCGCCGCTGTTCCAGTGGTGGAGCGAGGCGCGGCCGGAGGAATTCTGGCGACACATGGCGGAACGCGGCATCTGGGTGCGGTTGTTCACGCACGCGGCGCGCGGCATCCGCCTCGGGCTGCCGCCCGATGAAGCGGGATGGCGACGCCTGCAGGCGGCATTAACCGAATGGACCAAGGCGTGACGACTAACCAATGAAGACCAACCAATGAAAACGAACCAACTCGCGGCGACGCTTTGCCTGTGCACGGCCGCTGTCACCGCCGCTGTTTCCCCCTCTTCCGCCAGCGCCGCCATCAGCGTGCGCGACGACGACGGCAACGTGATCACGTTGCAAAAGCCCGCCCAGCGCATCATCGCCATGGCGCCGCATGTGACGGAACTGCTGTATGCGGCCGGCGGCGGCGACAAGATCGTCGGCGCCGTCACCTTCAGCGACTTCCCCGAGGCAGCGAAAAAGCTGCCGCGCATCGGCACCAACCGCCAGATCGACATGGAACGGGTGATCGCCATGAAGCCCGACCTGATCGTGGCCTGGATGCACGGCAGCTCCGAGCGCCAGATCGAGACCTTGCGCCAACTGGGCATTCCGATCTTCCACAGCGAGCCGGTGAAACTGGACGGCATTGCCGACAGCCTGCTGCGCCTGGGGCAGTTGATGGGCACCGAGAGCGTCGCGCAGCCCGCCGCCGCCGACATCCGCAAGCAGTTCGCGGCGCTGGCCAAGCAGTATTCGAACCGGCCACCGGTGCGCATGTTCTACCAGGTGTGGGACAAGCCGTTGTACACGCTCAATGGCGCGTCCATCGTCAGCGACGCCATGCGCCTGTGCGGCGGCGTCAACATCTTCGCCGACCTCAAAACGACGGCGCCCGTCGTCAGCATGGAAGCGGTGCTGCAGGCCGACCCGGAAGCGATCTTCGGCACCGCCGAGAAGGATTACGGCGGCGTCGCGCTGTGGAAGCCTTACACCACGATGAAGGCGGTCCGCAACGACAACCTGTTCACGCTGGACGGCGAGCTGCTGAACCGCGCCGGCCCGCGCATGGTCGCCGGCACCGCGGCGTTGTGCGAGAAACTCGAACTGGCGCGCCAGCACAGGAAGAATTAAGGTGGCGTTTCCGTATTCGACCCTGATGGTGCAAGGCACCACCTCCGACGCCGGCAAAAGCACTGTGGTCGCGGCCCTGTGCCGCCTGCTCAAGCGCCAGGGCGTGCGGGTGGTGCCGTTCAAGCCGCAGAACATGGCGCTCAACAGCGCGGTGACGGCCGACGGCGGCGAGATCGGCCGCGCCCAGGCGCTGCAAGCGATCGCCGCCGGCCTGGCGCCGCACACGGACATGAACCCGGTGCTGCTCAAGCCATCGAGCGACATCGGCGCGCAGGTCGTCATCCATGGCAAGGTGCGCGCCGAGATGAACGCGCGCGACTACCACCAGTACAAAACCGTGGCCATGCAGGCGGTGCTGGAATCGCACGCGCGCCTGCTGACGCAATACGACAGCGTGATCGTCGAAGGCGCCGGCAGTCCGGCGGAGATCAACCTGCGCGACCGCGACATCGCCAACATGGGCTTCGCCGAAAAGGTCGATTGCCCGGTGGTGCTGGTGGCGGACATCGATCGTGGCGGCGTGTTCGCGCACATCGTCGGCACCTTGTCCTGCCTGTCGGAGAGCGAACGTGCGCGCACCATCGGCTTCGTCATCAACCGCTTCCGCGGCGACATCAAGCTGCTGCAGCCGGGCCTTCAATGGCTGGAACAGCAGACCGGCAAGCCGGTGCTGGCCGTGCTGCCGTATCTGCACGGCCTGTTCCTCGACGCCGAGGACGCGGTGCAACCGGTGCAGGCGTCCAAGGGCGCGTTCCGCGTGGTGGTGCCCAGCCTTCCGCGCATGAGCAACCACACCGACTTCGACGCGCTGCGCGCCCATCCCGACGTCGACCTGCGTTTCGTGCGCCAGGGTGAACCCATCCCCACGGCGGACCTGATCATCCTCCCCGGCAGCAAGAACACGCGCGGCGATCTCGACTGGCTGCGCGCGCAAGGCTGGCCGAAGGAGATCGCCCGCCACCTGCGCTACGGCGGCAAGGTCATCGGCGTGTGCGGCGGCTTCCAGATGCTGGGACACGGCGTCACCGATCCCCTCGGCGTCGAGGGCAAAGCCGGCGAATCGGCGGCCCTCGGCCTGCTCGACATGGTCACCGAAATGACGACGGATAAGCGGCTGGTGCAAGTGCGCGGCACCTGCGCATTCGACGCCGATGGCGCCACCGTGGCCGGCTATGAAATCCACATGGGCACCTCGACCGGCGCCGCGCTGGAATCGCCCGCCTTCCTGATCGACGGCCGGCCGGAAGGCGCGCGCTCGGCGGACGACCAGATACTGGGCACCTATCTGCATGGTCTGTTCGACACGCCCGAAGCCTGCGGCGCGCTGCTGCGCTGGGCCGGCCTGCATTCGGACCACACGGTCGATACCTCGGCGTTGCGCGAAGCGAGCCTGGATCGCATCGCCGACGCCACCCAACCGCTGCTCGACGCCCTGGTCGCGCTGAGGAAGGCACCATGAATCCACATGCTTTTTCCGACGCCGAGATCGAAGGCGTGTACCGCGCGATACGCGAGCGGCGCGACGTGCGCCACTTCAAACCTGGACCGCTGGAGGATGGCCAGTTACGGCGCTTCATCGGCGCGGCCCATAACGGGCCAAGCGTCGGCCTGATGCAGCCGTGGCGCTTCATCCGCATCGCCAGCGCGGAGCTGCGCGCGCAGATCCACCAGCACGTGAACGAGGAGCGCATCAAGACCGCCGAGGCGCTGGGCCAGCGCGCCGAGGAATTCATGCGCCTGAAAGTGGAAGGCATACTGACCTGCGCCGAGGTGCTGGTGGTCGGTTTGATCGACAAGCGCGAAAACTACGTGTTCGGCCGCCGCACCATGCCGGAGATGGATCTGGCGTCGGCCTCCTGCGCGCTGCAGAATTTCTGGCTGGCCGCGCGGGCCGAAGGCATCGGCGCGGGCTGGGTGTCGATGTTCGATCCGCTGCGGTTGAGGGAGATTTGCGGCATGCCGGAGGGTAGCCAGCCGATCGCGGTGCTGTGCGTGGGGCAGGTGGAGCAGTTCTACACGGCGCCGATGCTGGAACTGGAACGCTGGGACCAGCGCCGTCCGCTGAGCGAAATCATGTTCGAGGACCGCTGGGATAATCCAGGAGGCACGTAGGGCGGATTAGCGCAGCGTAATCCGCCATGCATGCGTATCGGCGGCTCATCGAGTGGCGGATTACGGCGTCCCGCCTAATCCGCCCTACGTGTTCACACAGCGATGCACCATACACTCTGGCCTAATGACCATCCCTTGTCTTTTATGTGACAATTGAAGACATGAATAATTCCGCCGCCAAGCGCTATCTGCCGTGGGTCGTCGCCACCGCCCTGTTGATGGAACAATTGGACTCGACCATCGTCAACACGGCGATTCCGAGCATGGCGGTCAGCCTGCAGGTCACGCCCCTTAGCCTGAAGGCGGTCGTTACCAGCTACATCCTCAGTCTCGCGGTGGCGATCCCGATCAGCGGCTGGATGGCCGACCGCTTCGGCACGCGCCGCGTTTTCATGTCGGCGGTGGCGATTTTCACGCTGGCGTCGGTGCTGTGCGGACTGTCGGTCAATTCGCCGATGCTGGTGGCGGCGCGGCTGCTGCAAGGCCTGGGCGCGGCGATGATGATGCCGGTCGGGCGCCTGACCATTATCCGCACCTTCCCCAAAGCCGAGCTGCTGGCGGCGATGAACTTCGTGATCATCCCGGCCCTGATCGGCCCCCTGCTCGGCCCCACCGTCGGAGGCCTGATCGTGCACTGGCTGACGTGGCGCGACATCTTCTTCGTCAACGTGCCAGTCGGCCTGGCGGCCATCTACCTGGCCCACCGCTACATGCCGGACTATCACGGCGACAGCGTGCGGCCGCTGGACCTGATCGGCCTTGTCCTCTTCGGCACCGGCGTGGCATTGCTGTCATGGCTGCTCGAGATTTTCGGCGAACACAAACTGGACGCGACGTCGGCGACGGTTCTGCTGCTGATCGCCTGCAGCCTGCTGGCGGCCTACGTGTGGCACGCGCGGGATGCCAAGTTCCCCCTGCTGCGGCTAGCGCTGTTCAAGATCCGCACCTTCCGCGTGTCGGTGGCGGGCGGCTTCATCACGCGCATCGGCGTGGGCGGCCTGCCGTTCCTGCTACCGCTGCTGTACCAGTTGGGCCTCGGCCTGCCGGCGTGGCAATCGGGCCTGCTGATGATGCCGTCGGCCGCCGCCGCGATGGGCATGAAGTTCATCTCGGTGCGCGTGCTGGCCAGATTCGGCTACCGCCAGGTGCTCACCGTGAACACGCTGCTGATCGGGCTGACCATCGGCCTGTTCTCGCTGGTCCACCAGGGTACGCCGCTGTACGTCATCGTCATGATCAGCCTTTGCATGGGCTTTTTCAATTCGCTGCAGTTCTCCAGCATGAACAGCATCGCTTTCGCGGACGTCGACAGCGCCGATTCGAGCATGGCCAGCACCATCTCCAGTTCGATGCAGCAGCTGTCGGTGAGCTTCGGCCTGGCCGCCGGTTCGCTGATCACCGGCTGGTTCCTCGGCGACCTGCCGCAGTCGAACCGCCTGGCGCTGACGTCGGCGCTGCATTACGCCTTCATCACCCTGGCGGCGCTGACGATGCTGTCGTCGCTGACATTCTGGTCGCTGCGCAAGGAGGATGGCGAGAGCATCAGCCGCGGCGCGGCTAGCCGCGCGGCTTGACGATCAGGCGGTTCACGTAAGGATCGAGCACCAGCGGGCCCTGATAGACCTCCGGCGAGTACCGGTAAGCGTAGCTGGGCAGCAGCGAGTACTGTATCTGCAGCATCAGGCGCGGATGCCGGGCCGGCGCCGTGCCTTTGTGGATGCCGGCGGTGTCGACCGCGAAGCAGAAACCGCGTGAGCCGAGCGCCGTTAACAACTTCTCCGAGCCGTAGGCGCTGGAGATTTCAGTGTCCGAGTAAAACCGCAGGCGCATCGGGGCCCGCGTCAGATGGCTGCCAGACAGGTAGACGTGCGGCCCGGCGTCGACATCGACATCGGTCAGATAGACCAGCACTTTCAGATAGCGCCAATCCTCCGAGTCACGGTGAAACGCCTGCAGCGCGCTGCGATGTCCCTCCACCGGAAACGACCAGCGCAGCCCGAGCGCGGAGATGGTCGGCTTGCAGTCCATGTACCGGGCGGCCAGGCCGAGCAGCGGCGGACTGTTGGCCAGCGCCAGGATGTGCGGACAGTCGACGACGTCGCGCAGATGATAGTCGGCCACGCGCACCCCGGCGGGCACCTGCGTGACCGTGAAGGCTTCACGCACGCGATCACGGTCGATCAGGCGCTTGTCCTGCAGATGGGCGCGGATCTCGTCGCACTGCGCGGCACTGAGCAAGTTTCCCAGCGGCGCATAACCGCTAGCGCTCAGGTCCGCCAAGGCGCCCATCTCCAACGCGGAATTACCGTACAAGTCCTGTCCCGATCCCTGCCGCCCGCGCACGGCGCCGCTCAGCGCACGGATCACCAGGCGGCGCAATGCGGGACGCGTGACAATGCGTTGACTGTAATACAACAGGCTGTGCAGGGGGGCGAAGCGCCGGCCGGGGGTGAGTTGCGCATATTCCATAGGGAAATTCCTTCCAGGTTCATCCTGAGAAGGTAGCAACCACTGGCCCCATGCGTTTTGATATCCGCTAAACCCCTGCTTGACGCCGGCGGACAACCGCGCCGATCAGCCCCAGGCCGGCCAGCAGCATGGCGTAGGTGGATGCCTCCGGCACGGCGGCGGTCACGTCGGTATAGGCACCGTCGAAGCGGAACACCGCCCGCTGGCCATTGATGCTGGTCAAGCCGATCAGCGCCAGGAAGTTGCCGTCGGTCGAATAATCACCCAGCAGCCGGAAGGCATACGCGCCTGCGGCGGCCTCGGTGAACGACAGCGTCTTGCCACTCACGACCGCGCCCAGGCCGTTGAACGTCAGCGAGGAAGCGCCCAGCCGCACGGAGGCGTCGTCAAGCAGGGACAGGCTGGCGAAGGTCTGTCCAGCCGCGCCGGCGTTGGTCAAGCGCAAGGCGCCGCCGTTCAAAATCAGCTGGCTGCCGGCGGCGATGCGGTTGGCGCCGTCCAGGATCAGCGTGCCGCCGGTCAGCATCGTGGCGCCGGAGTAGGTGCTCACACCGGACAGGGTGGTGTCGCCGCTGTTGAATTCGACACTGTTGAAGTTGGAAATCGACCCGGCGTAGGCGAAGTTGCCGGCGGCTTGCACCACCATCGCGTTGGTGCCGCCGACGCCGCCGTTGATGCCGCCGGTGATGTTGCCGCCGGTGATGGTCAGGCTGTTGTTGCCGCCGCCCATTTCGATCGCCTTGCCGCTGCTGGCGCCGTTGATGTTGCCGCCGTTGACGATGACGGTGTTGTCGGCGCCGGTCTTGATCGCGGCGTTGACCGTGCCGCCGCCCTGGATGGTGGCGCCGGCGTTGTTGAAGATGGTGACGGTATGACTGCTGGCGGCGCCCACGGCGACGATCGCCGAATCGCTCTGGCCGCGTATCAGGCCGCCCGCCTGGTTGGTGATCGTCGCGTTGCCGTACAGGCCTTCGCGGGTTCCGTTGCTCAGGTCGTTGCCCGCCAGCGTGATGCCGCGGCCGACCGCATTGGTGTTGCCCGCCGAAACCAGTCCCTCGATCGTGCCCGAGTTGGTGATGGCGCCGCCGCCGAAGCTGACGCCCTCGCTGTAGGCCAGACCGTCGGCCGGCGCGCTGAAGGCGCTGACCGAGCGAATGATGCCGGTGTTGGTGATGGTGGCCAGGCCGTCCACATCCAGGCCGTCGCCGTCGCCGGTGATGCCGTGGCCGATGATGCTGCCATGGTTGATGATGTTGGCGGTCTGGTTTTTATTGAAACCGTCCAGATTGACGCCCGAGCCGTTGTTGCCGCGAACCACGCCGCCGGCCAGGTTGGTCAGGTCGATGACGAAGCTGGCGCCGGCGTTGTCCTGGCCGCCCGTGACGCCGTGGCGCGCGCCTTCGATCAGGCCGGTCGCGCCATTGAGAATCTTGACGCCGGAGTTGCTCTGGACATCGACGCCGTCGCTGCTGGCGCCGCTGGCCGTCAGCGAGCGGATGGTGCCGTTGTTATTGACGACGCCGTTGACGCCGGCACGCACCGCGTCAGCCTCGCTCGCCTGCAGCAGGCCGCCGCCAAAGTTGTTGACGACGTTAGCGCCGCTGGTGATGGAGCTGAAGTCGACCGCCTGGGCGCCGCCGGCGCTGGCGTTGAGCGAGATCATCGAACCGTAGTTGTTCAGGGTGACGCTGGCGTTGGCCTTGGCCATCTGGATCACGTCGGCGTCGGCGGTCTGCATCAAGGCCGACGCGTTGCCGGCGCTACCGTTGATGATGACCAGGCCGGTTGCGCCCGTGTTGTCGCGGATCGCGCGGCCGCTGCCGGTCTGCCGGATCGCGCCTTGATTGTTGAGCGTGGCGTTGTTGCCGGTGATAGTCACCGCCACCGCGCCGCCGCCGACGGTCAGCGACCCGCTGGTGGTCACGGTGCCGGTGTCGCCCTTGCCCAAGGTGCGGACCGTGCCGCTGGCGTCGCCGATGGTGAAGTCGGCGGCGAAGGCCGCTTGCATGGTCAACGGCAACGTCGCCGCGACCAGCAGGGCTTGAATGGCGGAGGAAGCTTTCGGCAAGGTGATCTGCATGATTTGTCCCGGATATTATGTAAGCAAACTTTTAATATCCCATAAAATCATGACAAGATCGTGACCATTAGAATGTTGTCAGCGCCTTGGCGAACTTGATCAGCCACAGCCGGCTTGGACGTTCGCGGTCGTCGCCCCGTGCTACGCGCACGGTGTTGGCCGCGTTGCAGCCGGCCGCCGCGCTGATGACGATGACGCCGTTCGCGTCGACGTTGCATTTGGTGATATCGGCATCATCGATCGCCACGCCGGCCGCGTTGTAGACTTTGGTTTTCAGGCCGAAGTCGTTGTCGTTGACCAGCGCGAGCGTGTTGCCGTCGACGATGGTCAAGCCCTCCGCCTTCTCCGCCAGCCAGCCAGCCGCGTTCAGATCGAGCAACTGGGTTTTCTTCAGCGTCACCACCGATTTCCAGTCGGCGCCGTTGACGGCCGCGCCGTTCATGCTGCTTTTTTCCAGATCCGACGTCGTCGCGTTGTAGGCGGCCGCCGCGATATCGGTCGCCGCGCCGATCTCCACCAGCATCAGCTTGTTGAACACCTTGCCGCCCGGCGCGGCGCCCTGCTCGATCACGATGAACTTGCCGTTGCCCAGCGCGACCATGTCGCCCAGCTTGGCGTTGCCGGTGCGGCCATCCTGATAATCGGCGGCATTGAGCGGATAGGCGTACATCTTGCCGGAAGTGCCGCTGGTCGGATCGAATTCCACCCAGCGGGTAAAGCGCGCGTAGCGTTCGACCGCCTCGCTCTTGCCGGTGACCGAATACGGCGCGCTGCCGTCGGTGAGCGGACTTTGCAGGAAGGCGTGCAGCTTGTCGGTGCTCGGGTCCAGCGCCATGCCTTCCATGCCGCGATTGGCGCGGCGCTTGAGGAAGATGTCCGGCAGGCCGCTGCCGGGCGCGTATTTATTGAGGATGACGCCGGTGGCCGGATCGATCTTGACGATGAACGGGCCGTATTCGTCCGACACCCACAGCACGTTGCGTTTCTTGTCGACGACGATCGCCTCGGAATCGATGCCGCCGGCGTTGAACGTGGCTTTGCTGGTGGCGTCGTATTTCATCGCGTCCATCACCGGCAGCTCGGCCGAATTGCCGACCGAACCCGGCGCCACCGGCAGTCCGGAGGCGTTGACGGCGGCCGAGACTTTGATCGGCGTGGACGAGGTCAACACGGCGCCGCTCTTGCCGACGGTGATCACGCCGAACGCGGGCGTAAAACTGGGCGACGGGAAGATCTTGCTGCCGGTGACGCCGGTGCCGCTTAACGAGGGCAGATTCGGACCGTCGCCGTTGGGGCCGCGGTCGGTGAGGCCGTAGAACTCCAGCTCGCCATTGGCATTGACGCCTTTGAAGGCGATCGACGAGCCGTAGGATGGCAAGAAGCCGAGCGGGAAGTCTTCCTTGACCTTGGCGTTGGCGCCCTCGTAAGGGATGTAGAAATTGTTGGCCGCCTGGATCTGGTAGCGGGTCACGCTCACGGCGACGTCGCCGAGCGCCGTCTTTTGCGTGAACGACTCGTTGACCGGGTTGCCGACTTTGGAGGCCAGCGTATCTTCGAAGTGCTCGCGCACCAGGGCACGGCGGCTGTCATCGACGGTGCGGGCCGCGTACTTGGCGCCGGCGGCCTTCAGGTTATCGGTCATGGAGGTATTGAAGGTGGTGGCGGACGCGCTGAAGTCGGCGGCTTTGGAGGCCAGCGCGGTCTTCACGTCGGCGGCGATCTTGATGCCGTTCGACGGATCGCTGTCTTCATCCAGCAGCTGCAGGGCCAGCAAGCGATTGATCACTTTGACGTCCTTGATGTCGGTGACGCCAGCCAGTTGCAGCGGCGTGATGGTGGCCGCGCACGGTGCGCTGCCAAGGGCAATGCCGCCGATGCTGAAGGTGACGGTGTCGCCAGCGTAACACGTGAACTCGCCTTTGGCTGTCGTGCTGGCTTTGGCGGCGGTGCCGGCCACGTAATCCAGGTTTTCCACCGCGCCATCGAGGAACACGCCGGTCATCGACGTGCGCGCCGGCGCCGCGTTGTCGCTACCACCGCAGCCGGCCAGGACGGAGAATACAGCAAGCGACAACAGGGAAAGATTTTTCATGCTAGCGGGCCTCGAATTGAAAAAGAGGCAAGTCTAGCGAGGGCATGTGACAACGGTATGACCAGCCCCACCCCGCAAAGAATGTTGCGTCGCATAGGGCCGCGTATGGGGTCGTACCCCGTACGGGGTACGACCCCGGTTGGCGGTGCGGGTTAGAACGCAAAAAAGCCCCGACCAGGTGAGGCGAGAGGCAATGCCTCGCGTCGAACGGAAGGGGCTTGGACGCAAAAAAGCCCACCAGGATCACCTGGTGGGCTTCTTCTTATAACTAGCCTGACGATAACCTACTTTCACACTGGTTGCAGCACTATCATCGGCGCAGAGTTGTTTCACGGTCCTG
>NZ_JAFICD010000012.1 GCF_017833525.1 Duganella sp. 1411 | reverse complement strand
GGATCGAAACTACGGCGTTGCCTTGTCATGCAAATCTCCTCGGATGGTGGATTGTCCACCTATCGAGGTGTCCGGGCAAATTAGACCACTACAGACCTCCTGTGTATATCGTTCGATCCTTGATTTTAAGGATGGCTTGATTTAGTACACCTCGAGTCACATCTGCCATGTCTAGATCGAGGGAATACGGAATGGAGGGCACGGTGCTAGGCGAACGTAGCCCATCCAGACTTAGAAAGACGCGATCCTTTGCAAGAACAAGTTTCTCATAGGTCTCCGCCTTTAACGTCAGCTCACCCGACATTATGAACTGTCCGTTTTCCTTGTCTTTAATCAAAAGCGTCAGATAATCCTTCGTGCCTAAATGAAGCTGTCCTTGCACGGGTTCATAGTCGCCGCAGTGGTCAGATTTTCCTGCTCGAACTATGCCCGAAGAATCTCGCCAGGAATAATCGTAAAACATGTATCCGGTCAAGGCGAACAAAATAACGAAATACAGAAACGGGATGCATCTGTACGTGCAGGACTTGATTTTTCGAAAAATTCTCATCGTGAGTTTTCTTGTGTGCACTTACTAGCAAAATGGAAGCAATATCGTCATGACAAAATAACGCCGATATTGATTGCATAATAACCCAAAATAACGATATATTGCTCTTACATAATTTTTTAGCTAGAGCGGTATGGCCTATTTCGCAGAGCATTCATCGGTGTTAAAGATACTGGAAGGTTCAAGTGATGTCCCAAACCAAGGGCTACGTCGCGGCCAAGTGGGGGCGCTCTTCGCGATTGGCGCGCACTTTATAGAAAGACGCGAGCCTGCAATCATTAGCTTGCCCACTGGTTACGGCAAGACTGCTCTCATGACTGCCGCAGGGTTTGTTCTTAAAGCCCGCCGCGTATTAGTAATCACCCCAACCGCTGCATTGCGATCACAGGCACTACGAGCTTTCTCAGAAATGGAGGCATTGCGAAAGCTTGGGTGCCTGCCTCACGTCGATGACCTACCAAGCCCAAGCGTTGCTGCAGTGGAGGCGAAGCTCACCAGCATAGAAGACTGGGAAGGCCTACGAAGATTCGAGGTTGTGGTTTGCACCCCGCAATCAGCAAGCCCGCACATTGAAGGTATTCAATCACCGCCCCCTGATCTATTTGACGTAGTCATCATGGACGAGGGGCACCATTCCCCGGCAGTCACCTGGAGCGCAATGATTGACGCATTTCCTGATGCGCGGCATTTACTTTTTTCAGCGACCGCGTTTCGCCGCGATAGGCGTCCATTGCCAGGCAAGATGGCATTTTCTTACTCCCTTCGTAAAGCTGTTGAGGAACGTGCGTTCGGACGTGTCGCCCTTGAAGCAGTGGAGGTGGATCCCGATTCTGTGCCGGAAGCGCGCGACAAGGCACTAATCACTAAAGCAGTTGAGATTTTTGAACGTGACCGCGCGAACGGTCTAGATCACAGGATCTTTGCCCGTACAGATCGCACCAAAGCAGCCGAAGATCTTGCTGCCCGCTACGTCGCAGCAGGACTACGAATGAAGGCGGTATCGAGCAGGAAATCAAAGCCTCAGATCGAATTGATTCTAGGCGAACTCGCCGACGGCGAGATCGATGGAATTGTTTGCGTTGATATGCTCGGAGAAGGCTACGATTTTCCGCGCTTTAAAATTGCTGTACTGCATGCTGCACACAACTCCCTTGTGCCAACACTCCAGTTCATTGGGCGCTTCGCTCGCACAAATGATCAAAGAACGGGAGATGCGACGTTCATAGCAATTCCGCGCGAGGTCAATGTGGAGAGCGAGATCCTATACAAAGCAGGCGTTGATTGGGATGTCCTCTTGGCGGACGTTGCCGAAGCAAAGCAAAACCTCGCGTTGAGAGACAGAGCGGTCTTAGACGCATTTACAGCAGCAGCTTTACCTGCAGGCGACTACGAGAACGTCAGCGCGGGGGCAATTCGGCTTGGCCAACACGTCGCTGCCTACAAGGTTGAAAGAAAACCCGACTTTTCAGCACCTCCTCAAGATTTGAGTGGCCTCGTAGTACGCGCAGCTTGGGCCAGCAACGACGGTTCGACGGGACTCATCTTGGCTTCCGAAATTAAGGCACCCACTTGGTATGCGGATGAGCATCTAACTGATGCAAGACATGAGTGTTTTCTGCTCCGCCACTTTGAGGAAGAAGGGCTGCTGTTTATCTGCTCGACTGACAGGACAACATACGTCTATGACGATCTCCTAGCGCACTTTGTTGAAGGAAAAGCTAAAGAACTCCCGTACCAAAAGGTCATGAGAGTACGCAATGGACTGACTGAACAGGAATTTTACAACGTCGGCGTACGAAGCATCTCGCCCACTACAACGGCGGAGTCGTATCGCATCATGGCCGGCCCAAGCGCAGACCGAGGAATTCGCCAAAGTGATTCATCGAATTTCGCACAAAGTCATTTCATGGGACGAGGAAAACTCGACGGCCGAACTGAAATCGTTGGTGCGAGTGCGCGCGGCCGAATGTGGGCACCGGGCAAGAGTTCCATTCCAGCAACGTTAGCTTGGATGGGCTCCCTTCATCGAAGAATTACATCGCCACAGGTCGCACTAGGACGATCAGGACTCGACCTACTGATATGCGGTGAAACTCTGGAAGCCATACCCTTCACAACCTGTATGGCAGATTGGGATGCAAGTACTTACATGGCGCCAGCCACACTACGCTTCATGCGAAACGGGGAAATTGTGCACTCGGCAAATATCTTGGACCTCGGATTCTCAAACTTCGTCGTCTCCGTAGATGCCCAAACTCTTTCGTTTGAAATTGGCGACCATGCTGCGGGTATTAATGTCCATTTTAAGATCGAGGAAGCACCCCAGTTCCGTTGTCCGCGCCCTGCGTATGAAACGCTAGTCGTTCAAGCTGAAGGTGAAGTGCTCTCGCTCGAAGAGTGGCTACAGGAGCACCCACCTCGATTCTTCACCAAAGAATTGAATTTCTTCCAGAATTCAACGATCTATAAACGCATCGCAAGTGTTGAAGTGAGTCCTGCCAGTCTGCGCGCAATGGCATGGGAGAACTGCGAAATTGAAGTAGAGTTCGACCAGCGCGATCCGGCGCGGCAAACCGTTCAGCGCTTCATACAGAGCTACCTCGAGGCGCACGTCGACAATAGCTTCCTGATCTATGACCACCGATCTGGCGAGGCTGCAGACTTCATCGTGGCGAAGGAAAGCAATGGAAGGTTAATGATCCGTCTGTATCACTGTAAAGGCGCAGGTGGCGCGGCCCCATCTGGCGAACGTGTCGACGACGTCTACGAATTAGCAGGTCAATCCGTCAAATCATCCAGATTCCAAATCAAAGACTCACTCGTGAAGCACATCCGACGCCGTACTACTCCAAAACCCGGTCGTGGGCACTCCACATTCATCATTGGAGATCAAGCGACTGCATTGAATCTACTTGCACGTTACGCTCCTATCGACATCCGTTTAGAAATATATGCTGTGCAGCCAGGGCTATCCGCTGCGGCTCTTAACGAAAACGTTCGGCAAGTTATTGCGGCGGCAAATGACAGTTGCTCCGCACAAAACGTATTTCTGACTTGGCTGATCAGTGCATAGAGTCTGAGTGTGATAAATTGATACCACTACGTCGCCGATCGTCGCAAGCCTAATCATGGATATTCTGACTTTTGTAAGTAAGATCATCGAGTCCTTGGTCTGGCCGGCTACCACCATCTGGGTAATATTTTTAGTACGTGAGCAGCTACCAGAGATTGCACGTTCTTTGAAGTCGATTAAATATAAAGACTTCGAGATGACATTTGAGCGAGAGGTCAAGGACGCCGCTGCCGAAGTGAAGGCAGCGCTGTCAGCATGGGATGCTGCGGCCAGACCAGGATTTTTGTTTGGTGCGACATCAAGTCAACACACAACTGCGGTTTCCCACTACTCGCAAAGCGCAGCGATGCTTGAGGCGTGGTTGATGGTAGAAAGTGCCGCAGCTGATTTTGCCGCAAAACTTCAACCGGACAGCGCGCCCAAGCATCCGAGTCCACTTAAGCTGAAAGAGACGCTCGTCAAGGCAGGGATTTTTGATAGACGCCAGGCTGAAGCATTCGATGCACTTCGCAAAATTCGAAATCAGCTTGTCCACGTCATGAATGCCCAGTTTAGCGAAGACACTGTCGCTGATTACTTGGCATCGGCAGAAGCAATGGCTATGTACATCACAGAGCAGGCAAATAAACTTCCGTGAATCCTCTAGGCATTCCTCCCCAATCTCCGATGGTTAACTCCCCCATGCAAAAGCAAGCAGCCCCGTCGATTTCTTCTTACGCAGATCTTCGTTACGCGTTCCAGCACGCGCAGCAAGATGCACCCTTTTTTAGGTTGGCTTTTTTCCCTATCGAAGCTACCTATATTACCTACACATTGCGGGCGATTGGTCCTATCTTTCTGATGGCCTTCATTGGCGCCTATTTGCTAGACAACGGCTGGTTGTTTGCGCTTGCCATCACGTTGGAAGTGCTGGCGATGTTTTTACTAGAGAACGAGATCCAACGCGGCGTGCGCGGAGAGCTGCCGGACAATAGCGCCGTCCAGAACCTTTGCAAACAACCTCGCGGGTTGCGTCGTCCCGTCATTCGATATGCTTATTTTAAGGAACGGATGCACGCTCAGGGCATACGACCATCGATGGTCGTGCTGGCGTCCACGCTGAAGATTGTGGAGTTCAATCGCACAACTCGCCCTGCTGGCTTAACCGGGTTGCTACGCCACCCGATGATGGTTGCCATATTCGTGGGCATCCTTGTGTACGCATTCAATGCCAAGATAGTAGGCGGCCCAAGCTCCCCTGCAGACTGGCGTCATTTTCTGCTGGTCCTCTTTACACTCGCGGCATTGTTTTGGGTTGCCAGCATTGCCTATGCCTTGCGATACATGGAGCCCCTTGAGGAGTGGCAGTTTGAATGTTGCCTGCGCTGGTACCAGTTGGAGCGGGAGTCGGAAGCCCAGCCGATGAGGCATGGTCGAAAACGATCAGGTGCTGACGACAGCTAGAGCCCCGCCCGCAGCGGTGTCGCCATTCTTTCGCAGCGACTAGGGGATGAATGTGGTGGTGATTGGACAAGACCTTTGAGCTCCAGTCGGAGCTTCCGCACCTGATGTCCCGGCGCTTTTTAAATTATTGTAGGCGGATGAGTGCGAGTTACGTTGCTGTTGACCCGGAGGAAGCGAGCTACAGTGAGCTTTGCAGGAACAGCGGCTAAGGTGCCATTCGGTCCATCCCTTGCCAGCCAACTGCATTTTCCTCCAATTCAACACGGTGTCACCGTCACCGTCCGGCCCGCTGGTGTCTCTTGGGCAAGAGCGGGTTGTCAGCAGCGGTTGTAAACTGATACACCTCAGCGATTGAAAACTGATACACCGATTTGAGAAGATGGCTGCTTTGCGAAGCAGCCTTGAAACCCAACGAGGTGTATGTGGAAATTCAGTTATTGAGCAAGCATGGGTTGAGTCTGCGGCGGATCGCCGCCGAGGTTGGTTGCGCGGTAAACACGGTGCGGCGGCATCTAGCGCTGGAGGCTGTGCCGAAATACGAACGCAAGATCAAGCGGGTCAGCAAGCTGGCGCCATACGAGCACTATCTGCGCGAACGGCAGACAGCTGCCCAGCCGAACTGGATACCGGCCAGTGTGCTGCACCGTGAGATCGTCGAACGCGGGTACCAGGGCGGCTTGAGCCAGTTGCGAGCGTTCATGCGTTCGCTGCGGCCGGCGCTGCCGGTTGAGCCGGAGGTGCGCTTCGAGACGGCGATGGGCGAGCAGCTGCAAGTGGACTGGGTCGAGTTCCGAAAAGGTCGTGCGCCGTAGCACGCGTTCTGTGCCACGATGGGTTACAGCCGCGCCAGCTACGTCGAGTTCGTTAGCGACATGAAAGTGGCCACGTTGATCGGTTGCCACGAGCGTGCCTTCGCCGCATTCGGCGGCATGCCGCGCAAGGTCCTGTACGACAACATGAAGACGGTGGTGATCGAGCGCGACGTGTACGGCGAAGGCCAGCACCGCTACCACGCTGGCTTTCTCGACTTCACCAAGCACAGCGGCTTTCGCATCAAACTGTGCCAACCCTACCGGGCGCAGACCAAGGGCAAGGTCGAGCGCTTCAACGGCTATTTGCGCCGGTCGTTTTATGTGCCGCTGGCGAGCCGCCTTGGGCAGAGCGGCCTGCAGCTCGACGTCGAGCCGTCAAGTAAATACCCCCGCGAGGGGGCTTTCATATCATTGCGCAGCCATAATTTGGATGGCGTATGGAATGTACCGCGCAGTTCCATATTTAAAACTGTATACTCCGGTAAGTGGATTAACATGTACGCCATTAATCGTCATCGCAGCGGAGGGTCCGCCATCAAGTCTCAGGGCATTCCCGTTCATTAAGAGCAGGTTTACTACCGTACACAATTCCGCAGCGGATGTGACACCATCTGATGTCGAGGAGATCAGAACTAATCCACCTCTCCACCCGGCACCTATAACGGACCAGCGACTAGATAAGGTATCCCCCGAGCAAGTAGCGCCGTCATGCTTTACCACAGAAGTTGAAGTACTTATCACGTTTACCGCACCAGGTGGGGAATAATTTACCTGTGACGACTCTACAAAAGTAATCGGTTGGCTGGCATAATTTGAATTAAACGACATTATATATTTATTACCGTTGCTTGTGCCATTTCCCACACCCCCACCATTGCGATTTGTCCCTAAATCGACCCCATTGCTGCGTACGTACCCATTTGCCCAACCGTTCTGACCGCTAGCTGTACCCTCCACACCTTCCCAACCAAAACCATTAACTGCTACAGAATAATCTTGCGGAGCCAAGCTAGTTATTCTTCGTAATGACAAATCGTGCTGGTCAAAAGGGGTAGAGGTTTCAGCAAAATAAGGTATATAAATGGGCGGTTGCATGCGCCCGATTTCGACATATACAATATGGATATATGGTGGTATGTTTGTGCAACCTGTATAGTAGGCAATTCCATGGTTGGCTAACGCAGTGGCTTGGATGTTATTAGTTGTATTCTGCTGATTCAAGAGTGTGTAACACGGCGTGTAGATCGGATCGGAAAGAGTACTAACTTCCGCTTGAGAGGTTTCAAAAAATCCGCTTTTAAGCAAGCCAAGTTTATTTATATCCTTTGTCACTTGTGATTTTGATGAGATCGATTTTTTCGCATCACCTTCAAGTGGCACCCTTGCTTTCTCCAGTAAAACATTTTTACCCTTTTCAATGGGTTTTACGGTAACTGAAATTGGCTTTATAAGTGAAACGTATGGATAAATATCGACCAGCGGAAAGCGCTCTCCGGTATCGGTAATTTGCGCGTTGAATATTGCAGGATGTTTTACTGCATTCTCCGGAATCGAAATCGCAACCCCAAGATCGAGATTTATTTTCATCGGAAATTTCGGGTTGTAATAAATGGAGTTTCCATTTTCGCGCAGAAGGTTGCCAACCGCATAAGAAGGAGCATAATTCTCTGGCCGCGCCAAATCTTTTCGGCCTAGAGTTACAAAAATTTCTCCGCCATAATATCCATCTTCAATTTTCAACGGCGATTCCAATACAACCGACCCGGAAACATTTCCACCCTTCAATTCTTCAAAAAAAACACTAGTAATTTCATCATTGGTGATCGACGAATCCACGACTAACTTAGCGACGCCAATAGAGGAATTAGCAGAATTCTGCTTATACATGGTATTTGGACGATAGCACGCCTTTACGGAACATACCACGATGCCGCCAACCCTTAACTCGTTAACAACTGCGCTCTCGTCAATCGAAATGCTAATCTTCAGCCGACCGGCTCCTTTTTGCTGTTTAGCAATTTCAAAATCACTCAGTGGGATAGGATTAAATTTAAACCCTGCTGCGTGCGCTTGACTCATAATAAACCCACTCAAAATCACCAGTAGTAATGATCTCTTCATTTGTTCCCCCATGTGTAGTTAGAATTTACTCGAAATAAGATTAGTTCGCACATATGACTAGTAACTTGACTTTAGACTTAAGCTCAACGCATAAACTTGTTTCGCAATCTCAGTACGTTTCGGAGCACCGGCAGTTCCAATCAAAAGTCCAATACACTTAACGATCTATTTGAAAAAGCGATGCCTTTTCATTTTAATGCCTGCGGCTTGTTGATAAAAAAGTGGAAAAATTCAATTTTGGAATACGTTAAATTACAGAAATTTCTCTTGAGAAATGATTTTCTATCAAATAATTTTACACTGCGAAAAATGTTGAAATATAACCAATTGTCACCGCTGATATTTTTACAACGGGGGACGAATGGCCTGCAAATGTTAGAACTGAGCAAGGTCATCGGTGTAACCTCCACCTCGTAACAGGAAGATCAAAACCGTTCAACCTCACCGAAGTCGAAGCACTTTTCTGCCTTGAACGGCTGATTAGTCCCCTAATCAGCCGTTCACAAACCGCCCCGTTCTGGGCGTAGAATTGACTCATCATCAACCGTCAAGAGCCCCACAATGCCAGCCGTCACCGATCAAATAACACGCCGCGAAGCCGCCCTCGTTCCGTTATTGCAAGCTGTCCGCCAAAGCGTGGAAGCGTGGGCCAAGAAGTCGACAGACGGCGCCACCGTGTGAGAGGTGGGCGTCGAGCTGCTGGGCGATTTGGATTTCGATTGGAGGTATGCGCGGCGCGCTGCTGTGTGGACGCGGCCGCACAGCCTGATATCGGTGCTTGAACATATCGGGGCGGCATCGCGCGACGACGACGTCAAAGCTTACTGCCAAGCTGCCAAAACCGCCTTGGCGGCTTACCATGAATTGTAGGCCACCTATGAACGTTGAAGAGATCAAGGACGCGCTGCTGCGCGGCGTCGACCTCGCCAACGAACATGACGCCGGCGGGGCGGCCACCCGCCCGGCGCAGCTGCGCCGGCTCGACCGCGCGGAACACCTGCTGCCGAATTTCATCGGCGCGGTCCGGGAGCGCGAGCCGACTCTGGCCGCCGCCCTGCAGGAGTTCATGCGGACCTCGCAAGCACTCACGAACAAGGAGCTGGACGATGCACGCGCCGCCAGGCAGCTTGCAGCTGGCGAGACGTTCAGCCACCCCGCCCCTGCACTAGCCAAAGCCCGTACATGCTGAGCGAAGCCGCTGCGGACGCCCCGCCCTCCCCTATTCGACAAGAAAGGAACGCCGCCATGGAACAGCCCGTCAGAACAATTCCCATCACCCATCACGTGCAGGAGCATCTGGTGGACGCTTTCCGTCACACCGTACGGGACTTTCTGCAGCGCGCCCACAGCGGCAGCACCGATATGAGCCGGGATCGCGACGCACGAGTGCGGATCCAGAGTAAGCTGGAATATGGCCTTGAAAAACTGGACTTGAAGCGCGTCAGCGCATAGGCCAGCCACACTAAACGCCTTCAAGGTTAGCTGGACACAGTACTTGATCAGCTTTTTGATTCAGACAGCTTTGTATCACTAACATCAAGACAAGCGGCGACTATCCAATGGCTGAAGGGCCAGATCCATCGGCGCCCCTGGAGCCAACAATATCCTATGAGTACTTGGTTCAGTCACTGACGAAGCAAAATCTCATATCGTGCTTAGCAGATCACATGCATCAAGCCCGTACGGTTCCGCTATCCGTATGATAAATGTCGGCTTAACTCTAAACAGACCGAAAGAGGCTTGGTTAAGCCGAACTTGGTTAAATTCTTGATTTTTCAGTAGCTTTGCGTCCACCTAACTAAGGTGATGCCCAACCAAAGCCGCGTGTCCGGCCCGCTGCTCGACCGCATCGACATGCAGATGGAAGTGGCGGCCGTCGAACCGGACGTGCTCAGCGAGGACGCCGACGGCGAACCGTCGGCCGTCATCCGCGCCCGCGTGCAGGCCGCCGCCGAGCTGCAGCTGCAACGCCAGGGCAAGCGCAACCAATACCTGACCACGCGCGAGATCGACCAGTTCTGCAAGCCCGACAAGCCCGGCAAGGCCCGCCTTAAACACGCGATGGAACAGTTCCAATGGTCGGGCCGCGCCTACCACCGCATCCTGCGCGTGGCGCGCACCATCGCCGACCTCGCCCACGCCGAGCGCATTGGCGAGCGGCATGTCGGCGAGGCGGTGCAGTATCGGCGGGCGTTGCGAGACCGGTAGCGGTACGTCCAGCCGCACGCCGGCGTGACGCCCCCCGGCCAAGCATCGGGACCGCCGGGCGGTGGCAGGTTCCGGAGTAGCGCTGAACTTCCCCCTTCAAAATTGTATTATTCCCTCTCAAAAAACTTATGTTTTATTTGGGAAATATCCTAATGTTAGGATTTTTTCTTCGAGCCGAAGAAATGCAACAAATCCGCGCTATACATTTCCTGCATCACAATTTTCTAATCATTTTTTGGGCGGAGGGCTAAAATGTAATCGTTACTTACGCGGATTAATCGAAAAATGACGCAGTAACTCGGTCAAAAATGGCTTGCCGAAAAATTCCAGCTTGGACCGGTCCAGGCTTTTGCTGTCGTCAGCAAATGAGCCCTCGAAGCTCTCTCCAAACCATTCATGCTCAAGTACCACGGGCAGTTTGATTTCGGTGCGAGAAAAACCTACGACGATGGAATCGAAAGTGATTTTACTTTCGATGCTTACGAAGATGCCTTTCCAGCTTGGCGCTATCCCAATCTCACACAACAGACTGACTTCCTTGGCCACGTCGTCCAAATGACCATCGAAGTGGAAGATGAGTAAGGAGGCTAGCTAACTGCGCGATATTGAACGTGCATTCACCTGGTCACTCTGTATAACCATCCGCGAAGGCGGGCATCGCCTGCAGTTTGTCAGCCATGGCAAACAAGCAGCACGGACACCCCAACTCTTTAGAGCGCATCAGCGAACGCGGGGACGACCGGCCCCGATGGCAGAAATCGTCGGAACGATGTCCTTTCGCACAGCGGCCATCTCCTCTATAGTTATTCCGACACCAATAATCTAAAACCCGGCCCCATGAACCCCGCAGCCAGCGCCGCCGGCATCCCCCGCAAGATCGTCATGTTCGCCTTCGACGGCGCCGAGCTGCTCGACGTGGCCGGGCCGCTCGAGGCGTTCGCCACGGCCTCGGCCCTGATCGGCGGGCCGGTGCCCGGCTACACGGTGGAGATCGCTGCGGAAAGGCCCGGCATGATCCGCTCCGCCTCCGGCCTGACGATCGAGGCGGTCAGCGACTTTGGCGCCGTGCGCGGCGTCGACACGCTGCTGGTCGCCGGCGGCGCCGCCGTGGTGCGGGCCTGCGCGCAGCCGCAGTTGGTCGGCGTACTGAAAGAACAGGCCGGCCGCGCGCGCCGCGTCGGCTCGGTGTGCACGGGCGCCATGCTGCTGGCCGAGGCCGGCCTGCTCGACGGCCGCCGCGCCGTCACGCACTGGAACTGGTGCGTCCGGCTGGCGCGCGGCTACCCCGCCGTCCGCGTCGAGCGCGCGCCGATCTATATCGCCGACGGCCACGTCTGGACCTCGGCCGGCGTGACCGCCGGCATCGACCTGGCGCTGGCGATGATCGAGGAGGACTTCGGCGCGCCGCTGGCGCTGCGGGTGGCGCGCGAGCTGGTGATGTTCCTGCGCCGGCCGGGCGGCCAGTCGCAGTTCGGTGTCGATACCGGGCAACCCAACCCGGGTCGCGACGAGACCATGCGCCGGCTCCAGGCCCTCATCATCGACCAGCCCGACGCCGACCTGTCGGTGGAGGCGCTGGCGCGCCACGCGGCCATGAGCCCGCGTAATTTCGCCCGCGTGTTCAAGCGCGAAACGGGCTCGCCGCCGGCCGAATACGTCGAGCGCGCGCGCCTCGCGCACGCGCGCCACCTGCTCGAGAGCTCCGGTGCGACGGTCGGGGCGATCGCCGCGTCCAGCGGCTTCCGCAGCGCCGACGTGATGCGCCGCGCCTTCCTGCGCTATCTGCAGGCCACGCCCACCGATTACCGCGAGCGCTTCGCCGCCAACGGCGAAGCGCGCCGCGCCGCCGCCCCGCCCACTTTCAATCACCCCTGAGAAAGGAAAGACAGATGGATAGGCAACTCGAGGATGTGGCGGCCCGTCATGACCGCCTGAAAGCCCTGCACGTTGGCATACTGGTGTTCCCCGGCGTCGAGGTGCTGGACTTCGCCGGTCCCTTTGAAGTGTTCTCGGTCGCCGCGCGGGTCGCCAAGCGTGACCTCGGCGTCGCGCAGGCGTTCACGGTATCGCTGATCGGCGCCCGCCGCGACACCATCGAAGCGCGCCACGGCATGGGCGTGCTGCCCCACTACGGTTTTGACGACGCGCCGGCGGTGGACCTGCTGATCGTGCCCGGTGGCCTGATGGGCCAGCCGCTGGACTGCGCCCTGACGCAAACGTGGGTCAAGCGCGCCAGCGAACAGGCCGCGCTGACGGCGTCGGTCTGCACCGGCGCCTTCCTGCTGGCAAAACTCGGCCTGCTGGAAGGACGCCCCGCCACCACCCACTGGGACGACATCGACGAGCTGCGCGCGACCTTCCCGCAGCTTGAGGTGCGGGAGAACACCCCGTTCGTCGACACCGGCCGCGTGGTGACCTCCGGCGGGATTTCGGCCGGCATCGGCATGAGCCTGCATCTGGTCGAGCGGGTGCTGGGCGCGGCGATGGCCGCCGCCACCGCGCGCCAGATGGAATACGACTGGACGCCTTCCGGCCTGGCGGCTTAACCGTCGCCGCGCCGCCCCGTCGCCGGCGCCCCCTCCCCCGCCGCCTTGAACGCCGCGACGATGGCGTCGACCACCACGCGCACGCGCGCCGTGCGCGCCAGGTCGGCGTGTAGCACCAGCCAGACTTCGTAAGGCGCGGCGCGTTTACGCTCCGGCCAGATCCGCACCAGTTCCGTATCGTTGTCGGCCAGGTAGGTGGGCAATTCGCCGATGGCCATGCCGGACCGGACAACGGTCGACAACATCAGGCTCGAATCGAGCTCGGCGATCACATTGCCCTTGGCGATCGATTCGCCGCCCAGCGTGCCGTCCTGGTTTTGCGTCACCGCTGGCTGATAGATGGCCAGGTCGTGCCCCTCGAATGCATGGCCCGGCCGCGGCATGCCGCGCCGCTCGAGATAGCACCGGCTGGCGTACAAGCCCACGTCCCACTTGGCCAGCTTGCGCACGATCAGGTCCGAGTGCTCGGGACGCACGGTGCGTATCGCGATATCGGCGTCCCTGCGCCCCAGATCGAGCACCCGGGTGGTGGTCGACAAAATCACGCGCAAGGCCGGGCAACTGTCGCGCAGCCGGTCGATCGCCGGGATCACGAAGTCGGCGGCGATGGCGTCGGTGGTGGTGACCCGGACCTCGCCACTCACGCGCACATCGTGCTTTTCGGTGCGCCGCTGGAACGACACCGCGATGTGCTCCATGGCCTGCGCCGCCACCAGCGCGTCCTCGCCCGCCGACGTCAGCACATAACCGGCATTCGAACGCAGAAACAGCTTGGCCTCGAGGCGCGCTTCGAGCGCCGTGATGCGCCGCCCCACCGTGGTCTGGTCCACCCCGAGCAACCGCCCGGCGCCGCGCAAGGTCCCGCTGTGATAGATCGCCAGAAAAATCCGAATGTCATTCCAATCCATCTTGCCCTCTTTGATGCTGCAAATTTGCAGGGTGGGTCTGCGGATTTATGCATTTCCAGTCAGAGGGCCGGAGTTTAGCATTTGCCTGCTTATTAATACGACCCGAACCACCAAACGAGAATGCCGTGAAATCCAAAACCGAATTTATCTTCATCGTTTCGCTGATCAGCACCTTCGGCCTGCTGGCCTCGGACATCTACGTGCCCGCCATGCCCTTGATGGCCGCCTTTTTCAAGGTGTCGGTCTGGCAGATCCAGCAGAGCATCGCCGTGTATCTGTGCGTGCTGGCGCTGGCGCAAATCGTCTACGGTCCCTTGTCCGACCATTTCGGCCGTCGCCGGCTGCTGTTGTCGGGCATCGCGCTGTACGTGCTCGGCGGCGCGCTGTGCGCGGCCTCCGCGTCGTTCGAACTCTTTTTACTGGGACGCTGCGTGCAAGCGCTGGGCGCGGCCTCCGGCCTGGTGATCGGCCGGGCCCTGATCTCCGACCGCTACCCCAAGCACGAGGCGGCGAAGATCTACAACATCGTCTATCCGCTGGTGTCGCTGTCGCCGGCGCTGGCGCCGGCCATCGGCGGGTATCTGACCAGCGCGCTGTCGTGGCGGTGGAGCTTCATCTTCGTGGCGCTGTTCGCCTGCGTGCCCTTGCTGCTGGTGGCGCTCCGGCTGCCGGAGACACACACCAGCCACGGCCATGGCAAGCGCATCGCCTTCCTGTCCGGCCTGTCCGAACTGCTAGGCCATCGCACCTTTGTGCTCTACACCATGGTCGTGTGCGCCATTTACAGCGCCTGGTTCGTCTACCTGACGCAATCGACGTTTATCTTCCATGCCCTCGGCCTCTCGGAGAACCAGGCGGGCTGGCTGTACATCCCGCTCACCTGCGGCATCTTCCTGGGCAACTTCATATCGAAAAAGCTGCTCGAGCGCATCGGCTACGACCATATTGTCGGCCTCGGCGTGGCGTGCTTCGTCACCGGCGGCCTGGTCTTCGCCGCCACAGCGTGGCTGGGGAGCGCCTCGGCCACGCTGGTCATTTTGCCGATGACGATGGTCAGCCTGGCGAACGGCTCCTCGCTGTCGCTGGCCGTGTCGGGCGCGGTGGCGAGCAATCCGCAACGGGCGGCCAGCGCGTCGGGCCTGGTGGGCTTCTTCCAGATCGGCAGCGCGGCGCTGTCGACCGCGCTGGTCAGCCTGTTGTTCGGCACCGGTTACGCGGTGTTGGCGTTCGCCATCCTCGGCTTCGCGCTGCTGGCCCTGGCGGCGGCCCTGTTCCTGCTGAACTCTTAGGCGGCATGCTAGGATTGACCTTTCGTCAAGAAAAGGAGCTGTGAACGATGACCGCAGCGCGCCCCGGGATTCACTACGCCATCGCGATTCTGTCGGGCGTCAGCGCCAATTTGCTACTCGGCCTGTCCTCCCTGTTTTGGAAGGCGCTGGCGAAAATCCCTCCCACCACCCTGCTGGGTTATCGCATCTTATTGTCGCTCGCTACCTTGGTCGTGGTGATGGCGGCGCTCGGCCGCCTCCGCGGACTGCGGGCCCGGCTCTCGCCGCGAATCCTGGCCATTCATTCAGCCGCGGCCATGCTCGTCGTGGTCAACTGGGGCACGTTTATCTGGGCGTCCATCCATGGCCACGTGGTCGAAAGCGGATTGGGTTACCTGATCGCGCCATTCGTGGCCATCATCGCGGGCGCGGTCGCCTGGGGCGACAAAATGACCTGGCTGCGGCTGGGCGCGCTGGCCGTCATTGTCGCCGCCGTGCTGGCCATGATCCTGCGCAGCGGCGAATTGAATCACTGTGTCTACCTTGTCATCGGTTCCACTTGGGGCGCCTATGCCTGCCTCAAAAAAATCACCACCCTGGACGCGTTCGGCGGTCTGCTGTGCGAAACCGTGGCACTGACCGCTGTGCTTGTTTTGTCGCTGGCGACATCGGCAACCTCCATGCGCCTGCCGCCGGCGCTGCCAAACGCCACACTGCTGACATTGGCCCTTTGCGGTGCTGTGTCGGTATTGCCGCTCTGGTTGTTTTCACTCGCGGCGGCGCGCCTGCCGCTGTCGGTGATGGGGTTCTTTCAATTTGTGCTGCCGACCACACAGTTGGCGGTCGCGCTGGTGTTTTACCGCCAGCCGGTCTCGACGAATACCCTGCTCTGCTTTGCCATCATCTGGTCCGCGCTCGGCTTGCTCATCTCGGAACCGTTGCTGGCTCGGATTCGCCGAACCCGGCCGGGTTACCCGTCATGAGTAGATGGGAAAGCTGTGGCCGGAAGGGACGCTCCCACCACCCGAGTATATGGACTCGGCCCAGCGCGAACTTGACGACGCTCACGCGGCGCCGCGCGATTTTTCACCCCGGCAGTAAAGTGTTTTCAGATATCAAATCTATCGGAATGGCCCGGTCCGGACTACGATCGTCACCAATTGCCAACCAGAGATTGCCATGTCCGATCAAACCCGAAAAACCCTGTCCTTGCTGGCTTCCTGCCTGGCCTTCGTCATCGTCATACTCGATGTCAGCGTGGTCAACGTCGCGCTGAAAAGCCTGCATGCCGAATTTCCAAGCACCATCGCCCAACTTGAATGGGTGGTCAACGGCTACACGCTCACCTTTGCCGCCTTTCTTCTCACCGCCGGGGCGTTGGGCGACCAGTGGGGGCCGAAAAAAGTGTTTATCGCCGGCTTCGTCTTGTTCGCGCTGGCGTCCTTTCTATGCGCCATGGCGCCCGATCTGCTGGCGTTGATCATTTACCGGCTGCTGCAGGGACTGGGCGCGGCTCTGGTGGTGCCGGCCTCGCTGGCCCTCGTCAACCAAACCTTCCCCGATAAAAATGCGCGCAGCCGGGCCATCAGCGTGTGGGCGGCGTCCGGCGGAATGGCGTTGGCGCTGGGCCCGGTGTTTGGCGGATTGCTGATTTCCACGGCCGGTTGGCGGGCGATTTTCCTTGTCAACGTTCCCATCGCCTTGGTCGGCAGCATCGTCGCGTGGCGCTGCGTCAAGCAGGATGGCGCCAATGCGGCCGGCCGGGTTATCGATATGTCGGGACAGATCCTGGCCGCCCTGGCGCTTGGTGGATTTACGCTGGCATTGATACAGGTGGGCTCTTCCGGCCTCCGGTCTCCGCTCGTGATCGGTGGCATGGGCTTGTTCGCGCTCGCGGGCCTGGCGTTCGTCTACGTGGAAAACAGCAAGCAACACGCGATGCTGCCGTTGTCCCTGTTCAAGAACAGCCATTTCGCTTGCTCGTCGGTGATCGGGATTCTGGTCAACTTCGCGTTTTATGGCTTGATCTTCTTGTTCAGCCTGTTTTTCCAGTACGCCTGGTCGTATTCGCCGCTGGACACCGGCCTGGCGTTCTTGCCGATGACGGGCTCCATCATGATCGCCAACCTGCTGTGCGGGAAATTGATGGTGAAGCACGGCTACCGCACGGTGCTGGCCGGCGGCGGCCTGCTGGCGGCTTTCGGTTATCTTGCGATGGTGCCGTTTGTCGGCGATGGCCGCTATGCCCACATCGGCGCGCAGTTCGTCATCGCCGGCTTCGGCATCGGCCTGACGGTGCCGGCGATGACCAACGCCATGGTGTCGTCAACCGAGGCGCGGTTTATCGGCATCGCGTCCGGCGTGCTCAACGCCTCGCGCCAGATCGGCGGATTGATCGGCGTGGCGTCGATCGGCATGATCGTCGGCGGCGTGACACCCGAGCGTTTTGCCGGCGGCATGATTCCCTCGTTGCTTTGCTCGATAGCGGCCTTGTCCATCGCTAGCGCGATCAGCATTGCCGGCCTGCGCAAAGTCGACCACGCGCTCACGCGAATTCATCGAGTATGAAACGGATGAACTCCTTCAGTCTGGACGGCATGACGTCCATTTTCCGGTACACCAGATGCATTTCCCGATCCGCGAGGCGATAGTCCGGCAACAGCCGAACCAGCTGCCCACTGTCGAGCCATGGCCTGGCCAGAATCTCCGGGATCAGCGCGATGCCGGCACCCTTTAACACCATCGCGCAGGCGCCGTGCGCATCGTTCACCTGCATTTTGAACGGCACATCGACCGAATGCGCGACACCGGATGCGTCGAGAAGTTCCCAGGTGCTTTGCAGCCGGTTCCAGACCGTCTTGTGGTCGAAATAAGTGGCCACGCACAAATGGTCGACCAGCCCGGCGGGCGTCGATGGCGGCGCATTGCCGGCCAAGTACGCGGGCGAGGCGCACAACACCACGGCGTACGGGCGCAACGGCCGGGCCACCAGGTTGGACTCGGACAGCGGGCCAAGCCGGATCGCCGCGTCATACCGGGCCGTGGTCATATCGACGATATCGTCGCCGAGGGTGACATCGATGCGTATCCCCGGATGGCGCGCGTAGAATTCGCCCAGGCGCGGCAGCAAGGTGGCGATGCCGAATGTCCTGGGCGCCGTGAGTTGTAGCGTCCCCTCCAGACTGCCGGTGAAATTCGAGGCGACGTCCGCGCTTTCCTTCATCATCGCCAGCACCGACTGGCAGATGCCGTAGTAGTAGGTGCCGAAATCGGTGATCGACAGTTTTCTGGTCGTGCGGACCAGCAGCGCCGTCCCGAGATCCTCCTCAAGATAGTTGAGGTAGTTGCTCACCATCGAAACGGAAAGGTTGGAATCGCGCGCCGCGACCGTCAGGCTCAGCTTATCCACCACCTTGACGAAAACCTGCATAGCCTTCAATTTATCCATTACGCTCACATCTCCCACTGGAACTTGACCGTCAGCGACTTGCCCACCGTGTCCGGCGCGCGCGTCCTGTCGCGCGCAAAGCCGACCGACAGCGAGCGCCCGTGGCGCCACAGATGGCGGTACAGCAGCGAGCGGTGCATCTGCCGGTCGGCCCACGGCTCCAGGCCCGAGACGCCGTCGTCGCGCCGCGCGGCCGAGGTGTTCTGCGCCAGCAGCCGCAGCGAGTCGGCCGGCGTGAAGTGCAACATACCCAACCAGCGCCAGCCATTGTCGACGAAGGCCGGGCGCCCGAGCGTGCCCTGCACCCAGGCGCGGTTGACGCGCTGGTCCAGTTCCATCGCCCAGCCGCGCGGCAGCGCGAAACGCAGCGCCACCTCCAGCACCGCGTTGCCGCCGCGGCCGACCCGGTCGGCGTCGACGTCCAGTTGCTTGCCCAGTGTCACCTCGGATTTGATCCTGGCCAGCCATGGCAGCGGCGAGCTTTCCAGCCCGAAGTGCAGCGCCGGCACGTCGTGCAGCGGCCCCTCGCGGCGCCCGCGCTGCTGGTCGAAGCCGAGGTTGGCCCAGAAGTCGGTCTGGCGCGCGGCGCGGAACCAGATCCCCGGCTGCAGCTTGCGCTCGACGATCTGCTTGCCCGGCTGGCCAGAGAACGCATCGGACAGCGTGCGGATCTCGTGCAGGCCCAGGTGCGCCTCCATCTCGTACGCCTGGAACGCGGTGTCGGCGAAGCCGAGCCGGTGCGGCCCCAGCCTGCGGTTGAGGTTGATGTCGGCCTTGACGATGCCGGTCTGCGGCACGAAGCCGTTGTCGTTGACGAAGCCGGGGCCGACCGCCTCGAGCTTGAGCTCGTTCCACCAGTCCTCCGACAGCTGCGTGTACTTGCCCGACAAATAGGCGCCGTTGCGCGCCGGCACCCGCAGCGTGGCCGCCGCCGGCGCGTCGACGAAGCCGGCGCTGGTTTGCGAATGCATCAGCAGCCATGCCGCCTGCTGGCCGTCGCCGCGCCATTGGCCGTCGAGGCCGAACACCTGGTTGGCGCCGGCGTCGCCGTAGTCGCGGCGCGAGGCGAAGGCACCCAGCAGCGCGCCGTCGCCGTGCCAGCGCGCCCGCAGCAGGCTGCTCAGGGTGCGCCGCGTCTGATCGTACTCGGCCGTCTCGTACGGGCCGCCGCGCAGCACCACGCCGCCCGCCTGGTCGCGCAGGCTCATCGCGGTGGCATCGGCCTCGGCCGCGCGCCAGGTACCGCGCAGCCCCCATTCCGGATCGGCCACCGTGCGCGAATAGAACGCCGCCAGCGGCAGCCCCAGCACGTCGGCGCTCTCGAGGAAGAAGCCGCGCTTCTCCGGCAGGCTCAGCGCGATGCGGCTGGCGCCCGACGACGTCGGTTCGTCGATCTCGACCTGCGAGAAGTCCGGGTTCAAGGTGGCGTTGAACACCATGTCGGCGCGCGGCCGGGCGTTGATCTCCAGCCCCACGCTGCCCTGGTTGGCGCGGTGGCGGCCGGCGCCGTCGGCGTCGCTGTTCGCGCGCAGGGTCAGCTCCGGCCTCAGTTCGAGGAAACTGCGGTCGCGCACGGCGGCGACCGTGCCGCCCATGCCGTCGATGTCCTGCATCACGCCGATGTGGCCGATGGTGTCGGTGGTCAGCGGCGTGCTGGTCAGCAGCAGGCCGCCGGCGTGCGGCACGCTGCGTTCGATCATCACGCGCCAGGTCTTGCCGTCGGCATAGGGGAAGCGCAGGTTCGACAACGGCCAGCGCACTTCCATCGTGTAGCCGTCGGCCAGGCGGCGGACGGCGGCGTCGATCGGGAAGTCGGGGCCGAGGTCGGACTCGTCCTCGTCGGCGCGGTAGATGCCGTCGCTCAGCACGCCGGCGATGTTGACGCGCACGAACTGGGCGGCGCGGCCGTGGCCGGTGGGGTCGAGCCAGATGCCGATAAAGTCCTGGTCGGTGCCGACCTTGTCGCGCCGCGCCAGCGAGCCGCGCATGAGCTCGGGCGTGGCGTCCCAGGCGCGGATGCCGAACACCAGCGCACCGTCGTCGATCAGCAGGCGCACGGTGGTGCGCAGCGCGGCCGGCGCGTCTTTGCCGCTGTTCGGCAGAAATTCGTGGAAGGTGTCGAACTCGCGCGCGGTTTGCCAGGCGTCCTCGTCGAGCACGCCGTCGACCTTCAGCGGTGTGGCGGCGTCGATCAGCCGCGCCGGCAATGCCGCCACCTTGCGCGGCTCGCCCTCGATGGCGCCGGCCTCACCCGCCCCCGCCACGGCCAGGCAGGACAGCATCAGCGTGCCGATGCCGGTCCCCGCGCCGCTCAATACTCTGCTCAATAATTTGATTAAATGATCCAACGTCGCCTTCGGTTCGTGCGCGGACAAGCGCGCCACGCGGCCGATAGTTTAAACTAAACAATATCTTTTTGAGAACTTTTTAGACGAAGACCATGCGCCGCCCGAAAATGACCGGCATTGTGAAATCCACCAAGGTGCGTAATGATTCTTCCCATCTGAATCTGGAAGCATGGTTGCGCTCATTCTTATCTGCTAATCTTTTTTCTGAATTTAACAACCGACCGAGCGACCTCGGCCACCAAATCGGCGTGGCCCTCGTCTTACCGGCGCGGAGCACGCGAGGTGCTCCAGTGAGCGCTGCCTGAGCAGCGCCTATAACTGGAGACATGTCATGCACATCACCACCCTGGGCCCCAAACCGCGGCCCGCAATCGTATCGTCCCTGATGGCTTCGGCCGTCGCCGCCGCCCTGTCGTGCGCGCCACCGCTGGCCAGCGCACAGGACACGCGCGACGTGCGCGAGCCGACGCTACCGAAGTCCTGCGCGGTCCTGAGCGCCGAACCGGCCAAGCCGGGCCGCGACGACGCCGCGCGCATCCAGCAAGCCCTCGACCGCTGCGCGCAGGGCGGCGCGGTGCACCTGGCGCCCGGCGACACCGGCGACGCCGGCTTCACCGCCGGCCCGCTGACCCTGGGCGGAGGCGTCACGCTGGTCGTCGACGCCGGCGTGACCTTGTACGCCAGCACCAATCCCATGCTGTTCGACAACGGCGAAAAAACCTGCGGCACCCTGGACGCGGCCGGCAAAGGCTGCCGTCCCTTCATCACCGTCAGCGGCGCCAGGGGCGCCGGCATCATGGGCGACGGCGCCATCGACGGCCAGGGCGGCCAGCTGATCGACGGAAAGACCGAGACCTGGTGGCAAATCGCCCGCCGCGCGCAAAAGGAAAAGCTGCGCCAGAACGTGCCGCGCCTGATCCAGATCGACAACGCGCGCGACTTCACGCTGTACCGCATCACCTTGCGCAACTCGTCCAATTTCCACGTCGCCATGAACAAGGTCGACGGCTTCACCGCCTGGGGCGTGCGCATCGACACCCCGCACGACGCCCGCAACAGCGACGGCATCGATCCCGGCGCGTCGCGCAACGTCACCATCGCCCACAGCTATATCCGCACCGGCGACGACAACATCGCCATCAAGGCCGGCAACAACGGCATGAGCGAAAACATCTCGATCCTGCACAACCACTTCTACAGCGGCCACGGCATGTCGATCGGCAGCGAGACCAACGGCGGCGTGCGCAACGTACTGGTCGACGACCTCGACATGGACGGCACCACCTCCGGCCTGCGCATCAAGAGCAACGACCGGCGCGGCGGCGTGGTCAGCGGCATCGTCTACCGCAACGTCTGCCTGCGCGGCAACCGCTGGCCGTTGTACATCGACACCAATTACGAGCCGGGCCCGGCGGGCCAGCTGATCCCGTCGTACAGCGGCGTGCGCATGGAAAACGTCCACAGCCTCACGCCGGGCCAGGTGATCCTGCAGGGCTACGACGACGCCCGTCCGCTGCGGCTGGCGCTGAAGGATGTCGTGGTCGACGGCGAGCCGCCGGTCAAGACGTCGTTCATCCAGCTCGACGGCCGGCTCAACGCGCCGGACGCGCGCGCGCTCGACTGCACCAAGCGCTTCGCCCCCTTCCCCGAGGGTCCCGGGAACTGGCCAGTCAAACTCGCGGGGCAATAATCATGCGCAAACTTTTATCCGTCCTCTTCATTGCGGCGTTGCCGCTGCATTGCCTCGCCGCCGACGCATGGCAGGTCGCCCCGGCCGCGCACGCCACCGAAGTCCCGGTCGACACGCCGCTGCGCATCGTCTTCGACCGGGCGCCGCCGGCCCCCGGCTCGGGCTCGGTGCGCATCTTCCGCGCCGCCGACGGCGTCATGGTCGACGAGCTGCGTGCCGGCGAGGATGTCGACAGCATCGGCCACGCGCAGCAGGAATACAAGCGCGTGGTGCGCTATACGCCGATCACGGTGCGCGACACCACCGTGACGATCCGCCTGCACAGCGCGCGGCTCGACTACGACACCGAGTACACGGTGGTGGTCGACTCCGGCGTGTTCGGCAACGCCGGCATCGCCCCGTGGACGTTCCACACCCGCGCCGCGCCGCCGAGCGGCAACAGCCTGACGGTGGACGACGAAGGCCCGGCCGATTTCCGCACGCCCCAGGGCGCGCTGAACCACGCGATGCGCACGCTGCCGCGCGCCACGGCGGTGGCCATCAACATCGCCAACGGCCGCTACGACCAGTTGCTCTACCTGCGCGGCAAGGACAACATCACCTTGCACGGCCAGAGCCGCGACGGCGTCGTGCTGGAAGCGACCAACAACGACGGCATCAATCCCGGCACGGGCGCCGGCCGCGGGCCGCGCTCGCCGACGGCCAACGGCGGCCGCTCGGTGTTCCTGATCGAGGACGCCGACATGGTCACGCTCGACAATCTGACGCTGGTCAACAACACCGTGCGCGCGCAAAGCAAGGGCGGCCAAGCGGAGACGATCGTCTTCAACAACGACCGTGGCCGGCTGGTGGCGCGCAACGCCAGCTTCTTCAGCGAGCAGGACACGATCCAGGTCAAGGGCTACTCGTGGTTCTACCGCACGCTCATCGCCGGCAATGTCGACTTCATCTGGGGCGGCGCCCGCGCCGCGCTGTTCGAGGACAGCGAGATCCGCACCGTCGGCGACAGCGCCCAGCCCACCGGCGGCGGCTACATCGTGCAGGCGCGCACGGTCGCGGCGGCCGAGCCCGGCTTCGTCTTCCTCGACAGCCGGCTGACGCACGGCCCGGGGCCGCTGGGCAACGACGTCCCCGCCGGCAAAGCCTACCTGGCGCGCCAGGGACCGCCGACCACGTGGGACAACGTCAGCTTCATCCGCTGCCGCATGGACCGCCACATCGCCGCGCAAGGCTGGGCGACCACCAAGCCGGAAACGCCGGAGGCCACGCCGGGAGCGGGCTGGGGCGAGTTCGGCAGCATGGACCTGGGCGGCCGGATGCTGGACGTATCGCAGCGCACGCCGGGCCACCAGCTGACGGCGCAACAGGTGGCGGCCCGCTTCGGCAGCCGACAGCTGATTTTCAAGAGCTTCAACAACGGCCAGGGCTGGAACCCCACCCCATAACCACGTAACCACGTAAAACCCGTAAAACACGTAGGGCGGATTAGCGAAGCGTAATCCGCCATGCATGCGCCGCCCAAGGCCCATGCACGGCCGATCACGCCCGCGTTCCGCAAGATTCAAGCAACACCACAGACGTTCCATTATAAAAAAACAGGAGACTGAACATGACAACCACCACCACCAAACCCCGGCTCGCCCTAAGCGCCATCGCCCTCGCGGTGCTGACCCTGGCCAACCCGGCGCACGCGCAACAAACCAACGACAGCATGACCCGCGTCGAAGTGACCGGCTCGTCCATCAAGCGCATCGCCACCGAGAACGCCCTGCCCTTGACCACCTACAAGGCCGAGGAACTGGAAGCCCAGGGCCTGACCACGATGTCCGAAGTGGCCACCTCGCTGGTCACCGGCGCCACCAACGAGCCGGTCGGCGGCGGTGGCGGCGGCACCATGATCAACATGCGCGGCCTGAACACCAACCGCACCCTGGTGCTGCTCAACGGCCGCCGCCTGCCCAACGAGGCGGTCGGCGCCAGCTCGGTCAACGTCGACGTCGTGCCGATGAGCGCGGTCGAGCGGGTCGAGGTGCTGCGCGACGGCGCCTCGGCCATCTACGGCACCGACGCCATCGCCGGCGTGATCAACTTCATCACCAAGCGCACCGTCAACAAGGTCAGCCTCAGCGCCGGCATCGTCAAGCCGCAACGCTCGGGCGGCGGCGAACAGAACCGCTTCTCCATCGTCGGCGGCACCGGCGACCTGAAAAAAGACGGCTGGAACGTCTTCGCCGCGTTCGACACCCAGCGCCGCACGTCGCTGATGCAAAAGAGCCGGCCCGAAATCTGGGACCCGCAACGCATCGCGCAGCTGGGCGGCACGCTCTTCACGACCAACACGTCGGGCTCGTCGTCATCGCCGGCCAATTACACGGTCTACAACAACGGCAAGCCGACCGCCACCACCGGCAACCCGTACTGGGCCACCGGCTGCGGCAGCAACTACGACGCCCCATACAGCCTGGCGTCCACCAAGGCCTCCGGCGCCGGCGCCAAGACTTGCATCCTCGACCCGACCCTGTATCCGCAACTGCTGCCGGACAACAAGCAAACCACCTTGTTCACCAAGGCCTCGATCCGCCACGGCGACGACAAGCTGTTCACGGTGGAAATGCTCAACAGCGAGTCCTACATCGACGCGCTCAACCCGCCGCAGGTGTTCGGCGCGCAGACCGACTACGACAAGCTCAACCCCGGCGTGCGCAAGCCGCTGTTCATCAACAAGAGCAGCAAGTGGTATCCGGGCGGCAGCGGCGGCGTGCCGGCGATGGCCGGCGTCACCGGCCAGGACCTGGCGCTGACGTGGAGCCTGGACGAACTGGGCGCGGCCGGCACGCACGACCGCCAGAATACCAACCGCATCGTCGTCGCCGACGAGGGCGCCTTCATGGGCTGGGACTACCGGGTGGGCTTCAACGCCGCCATGAGCGAACGCCGGGTCGGCTACAAGAGCGGCTTCGTCACCACGCCCGAGCTGTACGCCGGCGTGGCCAGCGGCACGCTCAATCCCTTCGGCAAGCAGGACGCCGAGGGCCGCGCCTATCTCGACAGCATCAGCGTCGACGGCCAAAATTACCGCACCGCCCGCGTCAAATATTTCGGTCCGGATTTCAACCTGTCGCGCGAGCTGATGCCGCTCGAGGGCGGCGCGCTGGCCCTGGCCGTCGGCGGCGACCTGCACCGCGAAATGTACAGCGACAGCACCAGCATGCTGGCCAACGCGGTAACGTACAAATCGTCCGGCGCGCCGGGCACCACGCCCAAGGGCGCGCGCACCATCGGCGGCCTGTACCTGGAACTGGACGCGCCGCTGAGCAAGCAACTCGATCTGACCCTGGCGGCGCGCGCCGACCACTTCAGCGATTTCGGCTCGACCTTCAACCCCAAGGCCAGCGTGCGCTGGGAACCGCACACGGCCGTCATGCTGCGCGGCACGGCCAGCACCGGCTTCCGCGCGCCCACCCTGCCGGAACTGTACGGCGCGGCGCGCACCAGGACGCCGTCGGTCAACCGCTGGGACGATCCGCTGCTGTGCCCGAGCGCGACGCCGTCGCAACCGAACACCGGCTCGCTGACCACCGATCCGCGCTACGCCGGCCTGAACCTGGACTCGGCGCGCGTCTGCAACACCCAGCTGACCACCCTGACCGGCGCCAACCCCGACCTCGATCCGGAAAAATCGCGCACCTACACGGCCGGCATCGTGCTCGAGCCGGTCAAGAACATGATGGTGTCGTTCGACGTCTGGGACATCAAGATGAAGGGCACCATCGCGCAGATCACCGAGGACACCATCTTCTCCGACGTCAACCGCTACAACAACCTGTTCGTGCGCAATCCTGACGGCACCCTGGACTACATCGTCGTCACCCGCATGAACATGGGCGGGCTGCACACGCGCGGCGTCGACGTCGCCTTCCGCTACGTGGTGCCGACCACGCAATGGGGCAAGTTCGGCATCAACCTGGACGGCACCTATGTCGACAAGTACGCGGGCCAGAACGACGCCGGCGGCGCCTGGACCGACAGCGTCGGCCGTCCGGGCGCGCTGGCGACCGGCTCGACCTCGGCCAACACCTACATCTTCAAATGGAAGCACAACCTGCGCTTCTCGTGGAACTACGCCAAGTTCGGTGCGCAGCTGACGCAGTCCTACACCTCCAGCTACGAGGACACCAACGCGCTGCCGACGCAAAAGCCCGGCCAGCCGTTCTACAACGTCATCGACCACTACATCTTGTACAACCTGAGCACCAACTATAAATTCTCCGACAACCTGAAGGTGACCTTCGGCGTCAACAACCTGCTGAACGAGGAACCGCCGCTGTCGAACCAGCGTCTGAGCTCGCGCGTGGTGTTCGCGCAGAACATCGCCAAGCCGATCGGCCGCGCCTATACCTTGCGTGCCGAATACACCTTCTGACGCCATGACCAGGAACCTGAACATAATGAATCGTCACAACATCGCCGGCGCCGTGCTGCTGCCGCTGGCACTGGCCGCGTGCCAGACCGCTCCCGTCAACCCGCCCGGCGCCACGAAGCAGCCGTGGGTGGCCGACCTCGGCAATGGCCAGTACAAGAATCCCATCCTGCACGCCGACTATTCCGACCCGGACGCGATCCGCGTCGGCGACACCTATTACATGACCTCGTCGAGCTTCAACAGCGTGCCGGGCCTGCCGCTGCTGACCTCGAAGGACCTGGTCAACTGGGAGCTGGTCGGCCACGCGCTGCCGGCGCTGGTGCCGGCCGAGCGCTTCGCCGTGCCGCGCCATGGCGACGGCGTCTGGGCGCCTTGCCTGCGTTATCACGACGGCAAGTTCTGGATCTTCTATCCAGACCCGGACCACGGCATCTTCGTCATCACGGCGGAACGTTTCGACGGCCCGTGGAGCGCGCCCAAATTGCTACTGGCGGGCAAAGGCATCATCGACCCGACGCCGCTGTGGGACGACGACGGCAAGGCCTGGCTGCTGCACGGCTGGGCCAAGAGCCGCGCCGGCTTCAACAACGTCCTGACTTTGCGCGCGATGGCGCCGGACGCCGGCAAGCTGCTGGACCAGGAAGGCACCGTCATCATCGACGGCAACAAGCTGCCTGGCTACAAGACGCTGGAAGGGCCGAAATTCTATAAGGCCAACGGCTACTACTACGTGTTCGCGCCGGCCGGCGGCGTCGAGGAAGGCTGGCAGTCGGTGTTCCGCTCGCGCAGCCTGGCCGGACCGTACGAGGCGCGCAAGGTGCTGGAACAGGGCAACACGCCGATCAACGGCCCGCACCAGGGCGCCTGGGTGCGGGCGCAGGACGGCAAGGATTGGTTCATCCACTTCCAGGACCGCAACGCCTACGGCCGCGTGGTCCATCTGCAACCGATGCGCTGGATCGACGACTGGCCCATCATGGGCGATCGCGGTCCGCACGTGGGCGCCGGCCAGCCGGTGCTCACGCACGTCAAGCCGGTGGCCGGCGCGGCCGTCAAGACGCCGCCCACCTCCGACGAGTTCGACGGGCCCCGGCTCGGCCTGCAATGGCAGTGGAACGCCAACAGCAACCCGGACTGGTATTCGCTGAGCGCGCGTCCCGGCCAGTTGCGCCTGTTCACGCAGGCCGCGCCGGACGCGGCCGATTATGTGCGCGCGGCGCCGTCCATCCTGGCGCAGAAACCGCCGGCGCCGGCGTTCGTTGTCGACACCCATGTGCAGCTCAACGATGCCAACGACGGCGACCGCGCCGGCCTGATCGTCAACGCCATGCAGTATGCTTGGCTGGGCCTGCGCAAGACGGGCGGCGCGACCCAGCTGGTCTACACTAGCTGTGGACCGGCGGTGGTCCGCTGCAAGGAAACCGCGACCGTGGTGCTGCCGTCGGCGCCGACGTCGCTGTACCTGCGCATGAGCATGGCGGAGGGCGCGCTGGCCAGCTTCGCCTACAGCACCGACAACGTGACCTTCCAGACCGTGGGCCAGCCGCTCAAGATCAGCAAGGGCCGCTGGGTGGGCGCGCAGATCGGCCTGTTCAGCGTCGGCACCGCCGCCCACGCCAAGGCGTCGAGCCTGGATGTCGATTACTTCCGCGTCAGCGCGCCATGATGGAGACGAACATGAATGACATGAACCACCCGCTCAACCCGGGACGCCGCGCCCTGCTGCGCGCGGCCTCGGCCGGCGTCGTGCTGGGCGGCGGCGCGCCGCTGGCGTCCGCGCAGGCGCCGGCCGACGCCGATCCGTGGGCCACCGCCCAGCGCATCGTCGACCGTTTCGCCAAGCCGCTGGTGTTCCGCAAGGAGGACTTTGTCATCACCGCGTTCGGCGCCAAGCCGTGCAAGCTGGCCACGGTCACCAGCACCGGCGGCGACGAACCGCTGCAGCGCCCGTCGCCGGTGGCCAAGTCGCCGGACTGCCGTCCCGCCATCGCCGCCGCCATCGCCGCCTGCAACAAGGCCGGCGGCGGCCGCGTGCTGATTCCGGCCGGCAGCTGGTACTGTGCCGGACCGATCGTGCTGCTGTCCAACGTCAACGTCCACCTGGCCGCCGGCGCGCAGGTCTACTTCAGCGCCAACCCGGCCGACTACGCCAAATACGGCGACATCGATTGCGGCAAGAACGGCAAGCTGGTGATCTCGCGCTGGCAGGGCAACGACGTGCTGAACTATTCGCCGATGGTGTACGCCTACAACCAGCGCAACATCGCGCTGACGGGCGACGACTGGACCAGCATCCTCAACGGCCAGGCCGGCGTGCCGTTCGAAAACGGCGGCGGTTGTTGGTGGGATTGGAGCGGCAAGAACAAGCAGGCGCCCGCCACCGCGCGCCTGGTCAATCCGGTCAACCCGGCCTCGCTCGAGGCGGTCGTGCCCGGCATGCCGGCGGCCGAGCGGGAACTGATCCAGGGCGACCGGCCCGACTGGCGCAGCGATTCGCGCTATCTGCCGGTGCTGTCCGAGGCCGGCGTGCCGGTATCCAAACGCATCTTCGGCATCGGCCACTACCTGCGCCCGTGCATGGTCGAGTTCGTCGGCTGCACCGATGTGCTGATGCAGGGTTACCAGTTGATCGATTCGCCGTTCTGGCTGCACCACCCGGTCAACTGCCGCAACGTCCACTTCAGCAAGGTCAGGATGGAAAGCAAGGGGGCCAACAGCGACGGCTTCGATCCCGAGTCGTGCGATACGATTCTGGTCGAGGGCTGCCTGTTCAACACCGGCGACGATTGCATCGCCATCAAGTCCGGCAAGAATCGCGACATCGCCGAAGGGCCGACGCGCAACATGGTGATCCAGGACACCATCATGAACAGCGGCCACGGCGGCGTCACCTTGGGCAGCGAGATGGCCGCCGGCATCGAGCACGTGTACGCGCAGCGCATCGAGTTCCGCAACGTCCACTGGGACAGCGACCCGCTCGGCACGGCGATCCGCATGAAGACCAATATGAACCGCGGCGGCTTCCTGCGCCACTTCTACGTGCGCGACGTCACCGTGCCCAACGGCGTCAAGACCACGCCGGGCTTCTACAACCCGCTGCCCGGTTCGGCCATCAAGCCCAAGACGGTCTCGACCAGCGGGGGCGCCATCATCACCATCGATTGCGACTACGCGCCGGCCGACGACAACGTGCGCATCCGCCCGCCGTCGGTGTCGCATGTGCACATCTCCAACCTCAAGGCCGTCAACGTCAAGGTCGACGGCGCCGAGGTCTCGTGCTACCAGGCGATGGTGTTCCTCGGACCGGTGGCGACCAGCTTCAACGGCAAGCCGGGCACGCCGGTGCTGCCGCTGACCGATATCACCATCACCGACTGCGACTTCGGCACGCCGCGCAACGCCGAGCAGCCGTGGTTCGCCCACAACGTCAAGGGGCTGACGCTGAAGAACGTGCGCATCGCCGGCAAGACCGTTTCGACGGAGCTGTCGGCATGACGGCGCGCCGGCAGTTCATGCAAACGCTGGCCGGCGGCACCGTGGCGCTGGCCGGCGGTTTGCCGGCGCGGTTGCTGGCGGCGGCCACGCCGGCCGACGACCCGTGGCGCCAGGCCCAGGCCATCATCGACCGCGTGTCGAAGCCGCTCGTTTTCCGCAAGGAGGACTTCGACATCACGGCGTTTGGCGCCAAGGCTTGCGCGGTGGTGCCGATCAACGCCTGGGTCGGCTCCAGCGAACGGGCGGACATCCACACGCCGGCGCCGGACGCGGTCGATTGCTATCAGGCCATCACGGCCGCCATCGCCGCCTGCAACAAGGCCGGCGGCGGCCGCGTGCTGATCCCGACCGGCAACTGGCTGTGCGCCGGGCCGATCGTGCTGCTGTCGAACGTCCACGTGCATCTGGCCAAGGGCGCGCACGTCTACTTCTCCGCCAATCCGCTCGATTACGCGCGCCATGGCGCCTTCGATTGCGGCGCCAACGGCAAGCTGTCGCTGACCCGCTGGGAAGGCAATGACTGCCTGAATTATTCGTCGCTGGTGTACGCCCACGGCCAGCGCAACATCGCGCTGACCGGCGAGGACTGGACTTCGATCCTCGACGGCCAGGCCGGCGTGCCCTTCCCCGGCGACGCCGATTGCTGGTGGTCGTGGAAGGGCCGCGAACGCAAAGGCGAGGTGCACGTGCCGTTCACCGTCGGCAAGGTGCAGGAACGGCCGAACCCGCGCAATCGTCCGCTGGGTGAGATCGCGCCGCATTTGTCGGCCGAGGAGGGGAAGAAGATCCAGGGCGACGATCCGTGGTTCCAGTCCGATTCGCACTACCTGCGCGCGCTGAGCGAGGCGCGCGTGCCGGCCCAACAGCGTATCTTTGGCGTGGGACACTTCCTGCGTCCGCACATGGTGCAATTGATCAGCTGCACCGACGTGCTGCTGGCCGGCTACCAGACCACCAACACGCCGTTCTGGCAGCACAACCCGGTCGACTGCGAAAACCTGCACGTCAAGGGCATCTACGCCAACAGCATGGGCGCCAACAACGACGGCTTCGACCCGGAATCGTGCCGCCACGTGCTGATCGACGGCTGCCAGTTCAACACCGGCGACGACTGCATCGCCATCGATTCCGGCAAGGGCACGGACACGCAGTTCGGCCCGTGCGAGAACGTGGTGGTGCAGAACTGCCGCATGCACAGCGGCCATGGCGCGCTGACCCTGGGCAGCATCATGTCCGGCGGCATCCAAAACGTTTATGCGCAGAATTTGGTGTTTGAAAACGCCAACTGGAAAACGGATCCGCTGAACATCGGCATCCGGCTCAAGACCAATATGGCGCGCGGCGGCTTCCTGCGCAATTTCTATGTGCGCAATGTGAAGATACCCAACGGCATCCGCAGCACGCCGGCGTTTTACAAACCGACGCCCGGCTCGGGCATTCCGGACAAGACCGTGGCGGTCGGCGCGGGCGCGGTCATCACCTTCGACTGCGACTACACCTCGCGCGACGACACCATCCGTACGCGGCCGCCGCTGGTGACCAATGTGCATATTTCGGGGATCACGGTGGGCAATGTGCGGACCAGCGGGGGCAAGTTCTCGTGCTACCAGCCGATCGTGGTTTTGGGACCGGTGGCGGTGAACTACAACGGGCCGGGCAAGCCGCGGATGGAGCCGGTGAGCAACGTCACCATCAGCGATTGCGACTTCGGTACGCCCGTCGTTAAGCAACCTGCGTACTTGTACAACGTTAGGGACCTGGTGCTGAGGAACGTGACCATTGCCGGTAAGGTGCATAACCTGCGCTTGTCGTCGTAAGCGCTGGCGGCGGCGCATGCATGGCGGATTACGCTGCGCTAATCCGCCCTACGTGTCTTAACGGGTTTTTTGCGCCGCTGGCCGGGGGGACGGCTTCGAGCCGGCGTGCCGGCCGCGCTTGGGCCTGGTGGGCCGCCGCCGCGCCGCGCGTCTGCTCGTGTTGGAGTTTGAACACGCCCACCACTTCGGTCAAATGCGCGGCCTGCCCTTCCAGCGCGGCCGTCGCGGCGGCCGCCTCCTCCACCAGCGCGGCGTTCTGCTGTGTCACGGAATCCATCTCGTTGATGGCCTGGTTGATCTGCTCGATGCCGACCTCCTGCTCGCGGCTGGCCGCCGTGATTTCGGTCATGATGTCGGTGACCCGCTGGATGCTGGCGACCACCTCGGTCATCGTGGTGCCGGCCTTGGCAACCAGCTTGTTGCCCGCGTCGACCTGCTCGACCGAGTCGTTGATCAGGGTCTTGATCTCCTTGGCGGCGCCGGCCGAACGCTGCGCGAGGTTGCGCACCTCCGACGCCACCACCGCGAAGCCACGGCCCTGCTCGCCGGCGCGGGCCGCTTCCACCGCCGCGTTCAACGCCAGGATGTTGGTCTGGAACGCGATGCCGTCGATGACGCCGATGATGTCGGCGATCTTGCCGGCCGAGGCGTGGATGTGCCCCATCGTCGCCACCACGTCCGACACCACCACGCCGCCCTGGCGCGCCACCTCGACGGCCGACACCGCCAGCTGGTTGGCCTGGCGCGCGTTGTCGCTGTTTTGCTTGACGGTGGAGGTCAGCTCCTCCATCGACGAGGCGGTCTCCTCCAGCGCGCTGGCTTGCTGCTCGGTGCGCGAGGACAGGTCCATATTGCCGGTGGCCACCTCCGCCGTCGCGGTCGCGATCTCGCTGCTGCCGGTGAGCACCTGGCCGACGATGTTGTTCAGGCTCAGGTTCATGTCGTTGAGCGCGCGCAGTAGCGCGCCGATCTCGTCCTTGCTTTGCACGTCGATGGTGCCGCTCAAGTCGCCGGCGGCGACGGTTTGCGCCAGCGCCACGGCGCGGTTGACCGGCACCGTGATCGAGCGCGTGATGAACCAGCCGATCAACACCGCCGCGAGCGCGGCCGTCACCGACAGGATGACCGTGAATTGCACCGCCAACGCGCCGTCGGCGGCGATTTCCTCACCATCTTTTTTCATCAGCGACTCCTGGAAATCCTCCATCGCGTTGATGGAGTTGAAATAGGGAATTTGCACCGCGCGCAGTTCCTTGCTGACGTATTTGGCGGCCTGCTCGGTCTGACCATCCTTGATCAGCTTGACGAGGGCGAGGCGCGCCGCCGTGTAGGCCTCGCGGTGCACGCTTAGCGTCTTGAACAGTTCCTTACCCTTGGGAAGCGTCAGCATGCCGTCCAGCTTGCCCATATGCTCTTCAATCGTCTTCAGCGACACGTCCAGCTTTTCCAGTTGCTCGCGCACTTCCGCCGGGCTCGCCATACCGATGACGGCGTTGCGCAGCAAGCGCGATTGCACGTTCACCTCGGTCTGGATTTCCCTGGACAACGTCAGCTTGGCGAAGCTGTCGTTCAAGATCCGGTCCGTCGCCTGGTTGATCAGGTGGATGCGGTTGATGGCGACGAGCGCCACGGCGGCCAGCAGAATGACCACCACGCCAAAACCCAGGCCCAGCCGTGTTCCGATTTTTAAGTTGGAGATGTTCATGATAGTTTCCATTTGGGGTCAATTGACACTGCGACCTTTCGATGGTGCCCCAATGGCGGCCGTGCACATTGCGTCACGGCAAGTCCTGCAGCTGTGTGTTGTTTGGGCGCGTCACGATGCATGCTGCAAGCGTAAACGCCGAACGGCGCGGACTGGCCGCGCCGTTCGGCGGTTGCATCGTGGGAGCGGCGCCGCCGTTCAGGCAGCGCCCGTCGTCAGCCGGCCAGCGCCAGCCGCGCGGCCTGCCGTGGCCCCGGCTTGGCCGCCAGCGGCGCGGCCGCGCGGGCGCCGGCGTCCAGCGTGAACACGCTGACCACCTGGGCCAGGTGCGCGGCCTGCTGTTCCAGCGCGCCGGTCGCGGCGGCCGCCTCCTCCACCAGCGCGGCGTTCTGCTGCGTCACCGTGTCCATTTCGGCGACGGCCTGGTTGATCTGCTCGATGCCGACCTCCTGCTCATGGCTGGCGGAGCTGATCTCGCCCATGATATCGGTCACGCGCTGGATGCTGGCGACCACCTCGGTCATCGTGGTGCCGGCCTTGGCCGCCAGCTGGTTGCCGGCGTCGACCTGCTCGACCGAGTCGTTGATCAGGGTCTTGATCTCCTTGGCGGCGCCGGCCGAGCGCTGCGCCAGGTTGCGCACCTCGGACGCCACCACGGCGAAGCCACGGCCCTGCTCGCCGGCGCGGGCCGCCTCGACCGCCGCGTTCAGCGCCAGGATGTTGGTCTGGAACGCGATGCCGTCGATGACGCCGATGATGTCGGCGATCTTGGCGGCCGAGGCATGGATCTGGCCCATCGTCGTGACCACGTCCGACACCACCGCGCCGCCCTGGCGCGCCACCTCGGCCGCCGACACGGCCAACTGATTGGCCTGGCGCGCGTTGTCGCTGTTTTGCTTGACGGTGGAGGTCAATTCCTCCATCGACGAGGCGGTCTCCTCCAGCGCGCTGGCTTGCTGCTCGGTGCGCGAGGACAGGTCCATATTGCCGGTGGCGACCTCCGCGGTGGCCGTGGCGATCTCGTCGGTGCTGCCGCGCACCTGGCCGACGATATTGTTCAGGCTTTGGTTCATCTCCTTGAGCGCCTGCAGCAACGCGCCGATCTCGTCCTTGCTATCCACGTCGATGCGGCTGCTCAAGTCGCCGGCGGCGACGGTTTGCGCCAGCGCCACGGCGCGGTTGACCGGCACCGTGATAGAGCGCGTGATGAACCAGCCGATCAGCACGGCGGCGGCGACGGCAAGCGCCGACAGCGCCAGCGTCATTCGCACCGCGAAGGTGCCGTCGGCGCTGGCCTGGTCGCCATCCTTGCGCATCAGGGATTCCTGAAACGCGGACATGGCGTTGATGGCCTCAAAAAAATCGTTCTGCGCCACGCGCAAATCCTTGAGCAGGTATTTTCCGGCCTCCTCGGCCCGCCGCTCCTTGATCAGCTTGACGGTGACGTCGCGCTTTTGCGCATAGACCTGCCGACGCTCGCCCATGGCCTTGAACAGTGCCCGGCCCTTTTCCAGCGTCAGCATGGCGCCAAGCTGATTGAAGTTCGCCGTATTCTTGTTTAGCGAGGCATCCAGTTTTGCCAGCGACGTGTTCACTTCCGCCGGATCGGCCGCGCCGATCAGGGCGTTGCGCAAATAGCGCCCCTGCAGGTTGACCTCGGTCTGGATTTCCTTGGTCAGCATGAGCTTGACGTGGCTTTGGTTCAGGATCCGTTCCGTCGCCTGGTTGATCAGATGGATACGCGTGACGGCAATGACAGCGACGGTGGCCAGCAGCAGCACCACCACCCCAAAACCAAGACCGAGCCGGGTTCCAATGTTCAGATTTGAGATTTTCATTCTATTGTCCAGTTAGCGTGACGCTGCCCGCCAGCGCTTGACGCGCGAAGATTGAGAAGCAGGAACCGCCACCACAGACAGGCGCAAGGCGGTGATTGCGCCAATTCCGGGGCGCGGATACAGGGATTCATCCCGGGGATGCGGGGGACCGACACAAAAGTGGCGTCCGACTCGGCGCCAAGATTTTGCGTCCTGATAACTAATTTCCATATAGTATCAAAAAAAACCCCATGTTTGTCTAGTACAAATGCGTAGATAAAAATAACTAGGACGGCGCCGTCCGGGTGGCATCACCGCCTTTTGCCAGCGTAAACGGCGAACGGCGCGGCCGGGCCGCGCCGTTCAGGCGGTCGTTGCATCGAGGGGGCGGCGCCGCCGTTCAGGCGGCGCCCGTCGTCAGCCGACCAGCGCCAGCCTCGGGGTGCGCAGATGCGCCGGGTTGGACGGCCTTGCCGCCGCCGGCACCGCCGCGCGGGCGCCCATGTCCAGTTTGAACACGCTGACCACCTGGGCCAGGTGCGCGGCCTGCTGTTCCAGCGCGCCGGTCGCGGCGGCCGCCTCCTCCACCAGCGCGGCGTTCTGCTGCGTCACCGTGTCCATTTCGGCGACGGCCTGGTTGATCTGCTCGATGCCGACCTCCTGCTCATGGCTGGCGGAACTGATCTCGCCCATGATATCGGTCACGCGCTGGATGCTGGCGACCACCTCGGTCATCGTCGTGCCGGCCTTGGCCACCAGCCTGTTGCCGGCGTCGACCCGCTCGACCGAATCGTTGATCAGGGTCTTGATCTCCTTGGCCGCGCCGGCCGAGCGCTGCGCCAGGTTGCGCACCTCGGACGCCACCACCGCGAAGCCCCGGCCCTGCTCGCCCGCGCGCGCCGCCTCGACCGCCGCGTTCAGCGCCAGGATGTTGGTCTGGAACGCGATGCCGTCGATGACGCCGATGATGTCGGCGATCTTGGCCGCCGACTCGTTGATCTGGCCCATCGTCGTGACGACGTCGGACACCACCGCGCCGCCCTGGCGCGCCACTTCAACGGCCGACACCGCCAGCTGGTTGGCCTGGCGCGCGTTGTCGCTGTTCTGCTTGACGGTCGAGGTCAATTCCTCCATCGACGAGGCGGTCTCCTCCAGCGCGCTGGCCTGCTGCTCGGTGCGCGACGACAGGTCCATATTGCCGGTGGCGACCTCCGCGGTCGCTGTGGCGATCTCGTCGGTGCTACTGCGCACCTGGCCGACGATGTCGTTCAGGCTGTGGTTCATCTCCTTGAGCGCCTGCAGCAACGCGCCGATCTCGTCCTGGCTGTCCACGTCGATGCGGCTGCTCAGGTCGCCGGCGGCCACGGTTTGCGCCAGCGCCACGGCGCGGTTGACCGGCAGCGTGATCGAGCGCGTGATGAACCAGCCGATCAGCACGGCGACGATGGCGGCCAGCGCCGACAGCGCGATCGTCGTGCGCACCGCGAAAGTGCCCTCCGCCCGCGCCTGCTCGCCGGACTTGATCATCAGCGCCTCCTGGAAATCCGCCATGGCATCGATGGCGTCGAAGAACGCGTTCTGCACCGGACGCAGCTCCTTGAGCACGTGTTTGCCGGCCAGGTCGCCCTTGCCGTCCAGTAGCAGCTTGACGCTGACCGCGCGCGCCGTGCCGTACACCTCGCGGCGCTCGCTCAAGGCCTTGAAGAGTTCGTTGCCCTTGTCCGTGTTCAGCATGCTCTTGAGCTTGGCGACATGCTCGCCGTTGGTTTTGACCGACGCCTCGAGCTTGGCCAGCGACGACTTGACCTCCGCCGGGTCGTCGGCGCCGATGATGGCGTTGCGCAGGTAGCGCGCCTGCAGGTTCACCTCGGTCTGTATATCCTTGGCCAGCATGACCTTGGCGTAACGGTCGTTCAGTATCTCCTCCGTCTTGTTGTTAATCAGGTTGATGCGGCTGACGGCGATGAACGCCACGACCAGCAACAACAGGATCACCACGCCGAAACCAAGGCCCAGCCGGGTGCCGATTTTTAGATTTGTAATTTTCATGATCTATTCCATTTCCGAGTGGCCAGGGCAACTCGTACGCTGTAGTAAGCAAGCGCTCGCCGGCGCGCCGGACAGGCGGGACGACAATGCTTGCGCGGCAAGCGGCAGGAATCGGGGCGCGGGGAAAACGACGCCGTCCCAGGGGTCGGGGGACGCGGCGCGAGATGGAAAGAACCTTAACGGTCCAACACTGCGATATGTGTTTTCCGGATAGTAACAAGAAAGCTTCTCGGCAGGCGCCAAAAAAAAGACGCAGCACGCACTTTCCGACAACTTTTCGCTGAAGATGAGGCTGCCAACCAACAGTCGGGGACTATTGGTAGCGCTTACTGCTATATTGCTTGATCAACATCAACCGCTCCGAATTCCCATGACACGCCCGCCCCTGTATTTCGCCGCCCGCCTCGCCGCCGGCGCGCTGCTGGCCGGCTGCGCCAGCACCCAGCTTCCGCTGACCGACTTCACCGCCAACTCCGGCGCCCCGCGCGCGCCGGAGCAACTTGCGGTCACGTTTGAAAAGGCCGACCTGGCGCTGCGCGTCGATCCGGCCACGCGCAGCATCCGCGGCGACGCCTCGCTGACCTTCCTCGTGAACGGCGACACCCCGGCGCCGCTGGCCCGCATCGCCGTCGAACTCGATCGCAACCTGCCGCTCGACGGCGCCAGCGTCGACGGCGTGGCGCTGGCGCCGTCGGCGATCAGCAACCCCGACGGCCGCCTTTACCTGACCTTGCCGTCACCGCTGCCGGCCGGCGCCCGCGCCACCGTGCGCATCCGCTATCACGGCGTGCCGCACGTGGCCAAGCGCGCGCCGTGGGATGGCGCCTTCGTCTGGAGCCACACCGAGGACGGCCAACCGTGGATCGCCACCACCGTCGAAGGCGAAGGCTGCGACCTGTTCTGGCCCTGCATCGACCATCCGATGGGCAAGCCCACACTGATCGACCTTCACATCAGCGTGCCGGCGCCGCTGGTGGTGGCCGGAAACGGCGTAGCGCTCGGCATGGACGAGCGGGACGGCTGGCGCACCTACCACTGGCGCGCGAAACATCCCAGCACCTACGGCGTGGCGCTCAACATCGGGCCGTACGAGCTGCTGTCCGGCGACTACGCCAGCCGCTACGGCAACACGATCCCGCTACGGCTGTGGTACCTGAAGGGCCACGAGCGCCAGGCCAGGGGCTTGTTCGGCGAATTCGCGCCGATGCTCGATTTCTTCGAGCGCCGCATCGGCCCCTACCCGTTCGGCGACGAGAAAATGGGCGTCGTCGAAACCCCGCACCTGGGCATGGAACACCAGACCATCAACGCCTACGGCAACGGCTACCTGAAATCGCCCTACGGTTACGACTGGCTGTTGCACCATGAGCTGTCGCACGAATGGTTCGGCAACCAGATGACCAACGCCGACTGGGACGACATGTGGCTGCACGAGGGCTTCGGCAGCTACATGCAGCCGCTGTACCTGCAATGGCTGCGCGGCGACAGGGAATTCCAGGCGGAGCTGTTCAACCACCGCAAGTCGCTGCTCAACAAGGCGCCGGTGGTCAGCGGCAAGCCGCAGCGCATCGAGGACGTCTACGACGACGAGCGCGGCGGCCCCGGCAACGACATCTACACCAAGGGATCGCTGATCCTGCACACCTTGCGCAACCTGATCGGCGACGACGCCTTCTTCCGCGCCACGCGCCGCATGGTCTACGGCACCGACACGCCGGCTCCCGGCAACTTCCAGCCGCGCTGGAGCAGCACCAGGGAGTTCATCGCCATCGTCAACCAGATGGCCGGCCGCGACCTGAACTGGTTCTTCGACGCCTATCTGTACCACGCGGCCCTGCCCGAGCTGGTCGAGGCGCGCGACGGCGACACGCTGCGGCTGAGCTGGAAGCTGAAGGATGGCGGCCCGTTCCCGATGCCGCTGGAGGTGCGCATCCTGGACGACCAGGGCGAGCGCATCGTCCAGTTGCCGATGAGCGGCGGCCGCGGCGAACTGACCTTGCCGGCCAACGCGCTCTATACTATCGATCCGGGCTCCCGCGTGCTGCGCCAGCAAGCCCATATCGACGAGTGGAAACGCGACGACGACGAACGTAAAAAGAAGAAAGCGAAGGCACCATGAAAAAGTTCACGCTGGCGTTGCTGATGGCGGCCGCGCTGTCCGCCTGCAGTCCCCAATACGACTGGCGCGACTACCGCGCCAACGACGCGCCGTACGCCGTGCTGTTCCCCGCCAAGCCGGCCAGCCAGACGCGCGCCATCAAGCTCGGCGAGCTGGACGTGAACATGACGATGACGGCGGCCGAGGTCGACGGCGTGGTGTTCGCGGTCGGCAGCGCGCAGCTGGCCGACGCGGCCCGCGCGCCGGCCGCGCTCGAGGCGATGAAGACGGCGCTGGTCAACAACATCGCCGCCACCGTGACCAAGAGCGCGGCGTCGGCGAGCGGCGCGCAAACCGTGCTCGATGTCGAGGCGAAGGGGAACCGGAATGGCGAGCCCATGCTGCTGATCGGGCGTTTTATTGCCAAAGATAAACGCGTTTATCAGGTGATCGTCATGGGCCGCGAGAAAAACATCGTGCGGGACACGGTGGAAACCTGGTTCAGCTCCTTCAAACTGATCTGAATTCGGGGGGCTGGCTTAAAAGATGCTTAACTGATGTGCGATACCGTCCATACAGCTGAGTTCGTATCTTGTAAAGTTTCCCCGACAACCTAATGTGAACAGCAACGGCACGCCGCTGCCTGGTCATTCGGCGCACCGTAGGACCTTTTCATCAATAATACTAAGAAAGCGCATCATGTTAATTGCCTTCAAATCCAAATCCAGCCCTGAAGTCCTGATGTATCAGGAGCACGCCCAGCGCATCCTCGACCTGCTGCATAAAAATCCCACGCGCGGCGTGATCACCGCCGCCGAGGCGGAGCAGGCGCTGTCGGTGCTCGAGCACGAAGTGGCCGAAAGCAAACTCCATCCTGAAAACGATGTCGAGCACGACGTCCACGCGCACGAGAAGGAAGAAAACGAGACGGTGGAACATGCCGTCATGCAGCGCGTGGGTTTCCACGCGCGCGCCTACCCGCTGCTGGAGATGCTGCGCTCGGCCAAGCAGGAAAACGAGAGCATCATCTGGGGCGTCTAGCCCGTAATGACCTGATCCGGGCGGATTGGCGGGCCAAGTCCGCTCATCCGCCCCTGTTGTTCTCCCTTCGATTTCCCCCTGCCAAGCCATCGCCTGCTCCGGTTCCCGGCCGGCGCCGCCCCGCCGCGCGCGGCCGCCGCTCCCGCGCGCTCAAGTTTTTCTCAATTACAACTAAATTAATCAAGTTTAACTTTCGTTGTTCAAATTATCTGCAATAATAACTTGGGCATTCCGAAACGCAACATTACCCGGGACAGAACAGCCATGGGCAGTTGCAATTAGGCAAGGAAAAACAGATGAACTGGAACACGATGAGGCTGGGTGTAAAGCTGCCACTGACGATCACGCTGTTGGTTCTATTGATGGGTGCGGCAGCGATGCTCGGCTTCAGCCGGCTCAATGGCGCGCTCGACACCTTCCGCATCGATGTAGCCGCCGCCGTCCAGCATGAACGGCAGCTCAATGCGATCAACCTGGCTTTCAGAGAACAGATTCAAGGTTGGAAAAATACGCTATTGCGGGGCAAGGACTCCAAAGCACTGGAGAAATACTGGGCGGACTTCGAGAAAAGCGAGCAGCTTGTGGCGCTGGGTACCAAGCAACTTCTCGACACCATCGGCGATCCAAAGGCCCACGAGTACATCAGCAAGTTTGCGGCGGCGCACGCGCTGATGGGACGGAAATACAGGGAAGGCTTGGAGGCGTTCAAGGCCAGCGGCTTCGACCACACCCAGGGTGACGCCCGCGTGGCGGGGATGGATCGGGAGCCGGTCAAGTTGTTGGCGGAGGCATCCGAGGATTTTGCCGCGACCGCCACTGCGGTGGCTAACGCAACGCTCGTGCAAGCAAACAAGGCCCAGGTACTCAGTTACACAGCGCTTGCGGTCATGTCCGTTGTCGGCCTGTTGCTCGGCCATTTGCTGAGCCGCTCGGTCATCCAACTTCTTGGCGGCGAGCCGGCGGACGCGGCGGCCACGGCGCAGGCCATTGCCGGGGGCGATCTGTCCACCCTGGTGAAAGTGCGCGACGGCGACACGACCAGCCTCATGGTGCAGATCAAGCAGATGCAAACGAGCCTGATCAATATTGTCAGCCAAGTCCGCGCCGGCACCGAAACGATCGCCACGGCATCGGCCCAAATTGCCTCCGGCAATCTGGACCTGTCGTCGCGCACGGAAGAACAAGCCAGCTCGCTGGAGGAGACCGCCTCTTCGATGGAAGAGTTAACCGCCACCGTCAAGCACAACGCCGACAACGCCGCTCACGCCCATGAGCTGGCCCGCTGCGCTTCCTCGGTGGCCAGCGAAGGCGGCAACGTGATGTCGCAAATGGTCGATACGATGGGCTCCATTAATGAATCGTCGAGAAAAATTGTCGACATCATCGGCGTGATCGACAGCATCGCCTTCCAGACCAACATCCTCGCCTTGAACGCGGCGGTGGAAGCGGCGCGCGCAGGCGAGCAAGGTCGTGGTTTCGCGGTGGTCGCCGCCGAAGTGCGCAATCTGGCGCAACGCTCGGCCGCGGCGGCAAAGGAGATCAAGACCCTGATCGGGGATTCGGTGGGCAAGGTGGAGAACGGCGCCAAGCTGGTCGATCTGGCCGGCGCGACGATGAACGAGGTGGTTGCCAGCGTGCAGCGGGTCTCGGCCATCATCGGCGAAATCACCAATGCCAGCAACGAACAGCGCACCGGCATCGAGCAGATCAACGAGGCCATCGGCCAGATGGACAATGTGACGCAACAGAATGCGGCGCTGGTGGAAGAAGCCGCCGCGGCGGCGCAGAGTCTGAAGCATCAGTCGGACAGCCTGTCGCGCGTGGTGGGCGTGTTCAAGCTGGCCGATCACGCGGGGCGCGCCGCGCCAGCCGGGGCGTCCGCATCCAAACGGGGCAAGGTGATGGGCACCGTCGGTCCGGCCCGGCGCGGCCTGTCCACCATCGCGCAGTCCGGCCCCTAACGTTACTCAGTCCCCGGCCAGGCTGGCCTTGAGCGGCAGATCAATCGTAAACCGCGTGCCGACGCCGACCACGCTGTCGACCCGGATGCTGCCGTCCAGCAGCGACGTCACGATGTTGTACGTGATGCTCAACCCCAGCCCGTTGCCCCCCTGCCCCAGCTTGGTCGTGAAGAACGGATCGAAGATGCGCGCCTGATGCTCGATGGCGATGCCGGCGCCGTCATCCTGGAACACGATCCGCACCCGCTCCGGCCCCAGCCGCACCGCCCACAGCCTGATCACGCCGCCGCTGCGCCCGTCGAACGCGTGCAGCAGGGCGTTGTTGATCAGGTTGATGATGACCTGGCCGTACGGCCCCGGGAAACTGTCCATCTCGATATCGTCCGGCATCTCCAGATCGACCTGGTGGCCGGCCTTGCGGATCTGGTTCTTCATCGTCGTGACGATTTCCTGGCTGGCCTGGTGCAGGTTGAAATGGCGCCGCTTGGCGCTGGCCTGGTCGACCGCCACCTGCTTGAAACTGTTGACCAGCTCGGCGGCGTTGCGCAGGCTGCGCATCAGCAAGGTCGACGCCTCGCGCGCGGCCTCGATGAATTGCGTCAAATCGGAGCGGCGCAGCACGTTGCTGTTCTGGCGCAGCTCGATATCGGCGGTCTTGTCCTCGAGCGTGCTGGCGATCACCAGGCTGTTGCCGATCGGCGTGTTGAGCTCGTGCGCGACGCCGGCCACCAGCGATCCGAGCGCGGCCAGCTTTTCGCGCTCGACCAGTTGCTGCTGCGTGTCCTGCAACTGCCGGTACGAATCGGCGTTGGCGAACGCCACCGCCACATACGAGGCTAGCGTGGTCAACATGTCGAGATCGATGCGGTGGTAGGCGTGCGCGCGGTAGCTGTGGACGGTGATGACGCCGCGCACCTGCCCGTTGACCGAGATCGGCACGTAGATCAGCGACCGCGGCTCGGTCGGCAGCGACCCGTCTTCGAGCGTGCCCATGTTGTCGACGCCGGAGACCAGCGCCAGGTTGGCGATGTAGCGCCCGTACTCCTGCTCCAGGTCGTTGATGAACACTTCCTCCGCATGGTTGATGCACCACACCGCCAGCTGGTTCGGCTCGAGCATGCTGCGCGTGTACGGCGTGTAGCGCTTGCCGTTCTCCATCGCGAACGGATACTCGATCAATTCCTGCTCGGGCCGGTAAATGCCGATGCCGAACACGCTCGCGTCCATCAGCGCGTGCACCTGCTGGTAGAGCATGGTCATGATCGCTTCGCTGTCGAGGTTGGCCGTGATGCGGCGGCCGATATCGGACAGCAGCGAGATATTGCGATGCGCCAACTCCACGCTTTCCTTCTGCAGTTCGGCCTCGTGCTTCTGGCGCTCGATCGATTCCTTCTGCAGCACCAGCTCGCGCGTGCGGCTGCCCACCTCCTCCTCCAGCGCCTGCTTTTGCCGCATCAGCATGCGGATGCGTATGCGGAACAGCAAGTACGCCGCGCCCACCACCACGCCGACCATCAGCAGCCGGAACCACCACATCTTCCAGAACGGCGGCGTGATGATCAACGTCAGCTCCGCCGGCGCGGGACTCCAGACGCCGTCCTTGTTGGCGGCGCGCACGCGGAACACGTAGCGGCCGGGGTCCAGGTTGGTATAGGTGGCGAAGCGCTTGCCGGCGTCGGTCGCCACCCACTGCGGATCGAAACCCTCGAGCTGGTAGGCATAGCGGTTGCGCTGCGGATCGGCGAAATGCAAGGCGGCGAACTCGATCGAGAACATGACGTCGCGATGGCTCAAGGTCAGCGTGCCGGCGCCGCCCAGCGATCCCTTCGGCAGCACGTCGGGGCGCGGCGTGTCGCTGACGATCGATTCGTTGAAAATGAAAAAGTCGGTGATGGCGATCTGCGGCGGACGCGTGTTGTCGTGCACGGCCGCCGGCTTGAACGCGGTCATGCCGGCCAGGCCGCCGAAGTACAGCGTGCCGTCCGGGCCCTTGTAGGCCGAGCCGATGAAATAGGAGCCGTCGATCAGGCCGTCCTTGGCGGTGTATTGCTTGAACACGCCGGTGTCCGGATTGAACATCGAGATGCCGGCGGTGGTGCTGATCCATAGACGGCCCTGGTCGTCGTCGAGGATGGCGCCGATGGGGTCGACCGCGCCGCCGTTCTGCCCCGGATAGTAGCGAAAGCGCAGGTCGCCGTCCGCCTGCGGCAAGGCCTGGCACAAGCCGGCGGCGGTGCCGACCCACAGCACGCCCTTTTTATCCTCGAAGATGAACGGCACCCGCTTGTGGCTCAGGCTGTCGGGTTGGTTGGGGTCGTGGCGGTAGTGGCGGAATTTTCCGGTGGCGCGGTCGAAGCGGTTCAAGCCGTTCTCCGTGCCGATCCACAAGATGCCCTGGCGGTCCTCCAGCAGCGCGTACACGCGGCCGTCGACGCTGTCCGGATTGTCGAGATCGGCGCGATAGGTGGTGACGGCGTCGGTGTCCGGATCGATGCGGTGCAGGCCGGCGCGCGTGCCGGCCCAGATGACGCCGGCCTTGTCGACCATCAGGCGCTGGACCGACAGCGAACTGGTGTCGGCGTCGAAGTGCACCCGGGTGTAGCGGCCGGTGAGCGGATCGCGCCGGGCCAGGCCGGTCGAGGTGCCGACCCACAGCCGCCCCTTGCGGTCGGTGGCCAGCGCGATCACCGTGTCGCCCGGCAGGCTGGCGGGATCGTGCTCGTCGCGGTGCCAGACCTCGACGGTGCGTTTGGTCACATCGAGCCGGGTCAGGCCCTCGGACGAACCGAGCCAGAGCTTGTTGTCGCCGGCGCCGCTGATCGCGCGCACCTTGCCGTTGCTCACGCCCGGCAGCACCCCGGACGACTCGGAATAGCGTTCGAAGCCGCCGCTGTCCAGGTCCACCCAGTCCAGGCCGGCGAACCAGTTGCCGACCCAGAGGGTGCCGGTGCGGTCCTGGTACAGCGCGGTGATCTGGTTGTCGCTCAGGCCGTGACGGTTCAGGCTATCCCAGCGGTAGCTGTGGAATTCGCCGCTGGCCGGATCGCGCCGTTTCAGTCCGTCCTCGTGCGTGCCGACCCACAAGGTGCCCCCGCTGTCGTGCAACAGGACGTTCACGCGCTGATCGCCCAAGCCCCCGAACGCCGTTGACGGCAGGCGCCGCGGCGTGCCGCCGTCCGCCCGCCACGCCTGCAGGCCGGCCATGGCGCCGACCCAGACGACGCCATCAGGCCCGACCGACAGCGCGGTGATATTGTTGGACGGCGCCGTGCCGGAGCGCGGCGTCAGATGGACGAATTTGGCGGCGCCCGGCGGCAGCATCTCCAGCCCGCTGGCCGTGCCGATCCACAGATTACCGGACTTGTCGCGCACCACCGCGTTGACCCGGTCGTCGGAGATGCTGTCCGGATCGGCCGGCGCGTGCCGCAGCGTGCGCACCCGGCCGCTCTTGATGTCAAGATGCAGCAGGCCCTCGCTGGTGACCAGCCACAGGCCGTCGCCGCCGTCGCCGATGATATGGATCACCGCCAGGTTGCCGGCCTTGATGGTTTGGTGGATGAAGCCGCCCGTGGCCGGGTCGTACCGGTCCAGCCCGCCCTTGCTGCCGACCCACAAGCGGCCGGCGGCGTCCTCGTACAAGGCCTGCACATAATTGTCCAGCAGGCTGTGCGGATTGCCGGGGTCGTTCTTGAACACGGTGACGCGGTAGCCGTCAAAGCGGTTCAGGCCGGCCTGGGTGCCGATCCACAGATAGCCTTGGCGGTCCTGGAGCACGCGGGTGATGGACTCCTGCGTCAGCCCCTGCTCGACGCCCAGATGTTCGAAGCGCAAGCTCAGCGGGGCCGCGTGGGCGAGCGAACACAGCGCCAGCAGAAGCAAGCCGCAAAACCGAGCCGTACGCGCCGCGAAACGTGACATAAGGTTGCACTCCAATATGAACCATATTGTAATGCAGAAATGTCGGCCCAAAAAAAAGCACCCGGCGCGGCTGGCGCACCGGCTCCTCCACGCCCGGGCTCGCCGTCCCGGCTTAGAACCAGGTCTCGACCTGGAACCCGACCGAGGTGCCGCTGGTGCGGTTGTTGTACACCGGCCCGCCGCTGTTGGCGGCGTTCACGGCCGCCGTGGCCGCGTCGTTCCACTTGCCGTACGTGACAAAGGCGCGCAACTCGGGGCGCGCCCACAGTCCGGGGCCGGCCGAGATGGTCGGCGCGAACGTCACCTTGGTCAGCCGCTGCGCCGCGCCGCCGGTCGGCGAGGTGACGCGGTCGGTGCCCAGCTCCATCACCACTTTGAGGTTTTTGGTCAACGCATACACCGGGCGCACGCCCAGCGAGGTCCAGGTGCTCGAGCCGACCGCGTCGGATTTGTCCTTTTGCACCAGCGCCACCATTTCCACGCCAAAGTTCCAGGTAGGCTGGATCCACAGGTTGTCGAACACGCGCGCGCGCGTCACGTCCGATCCCAGCAGCGTGCTGCCGGACGAGCCCATGCCGCCGTGGTCGCCGCCGATGCCGGTGCCCGGGCCCACGCCGTACTGCACGCCGAAGTTGTTGGCGCCGCCCAACACATCGGCCTGCTTGTGAAACGCCGACAGTTGCCAGCCGTTGTGCCGGGCGCCCGCCGTCTCGCCGCCCTGCGCGGTGATGACCGACGCGGCCACGTCGACGGTGCCGCCGGCGTTGACCGGCAAGTCCTGGTACATCAGGTTCTGGCGCGTGGCGGACGTGGTACCGATCACGGCGCCATCGGCCGCGAGGATGTTGATATCGTTATCCTTGAAGAAGGCGTAGGAGAATTTGCCGGGGCCGGCCTGGATCTTGTCCAGACCCGCGCCGGTGCCGCTGAAATTGATGTACTGGAAATCCATCATGTGGATGTCGGGACGGTTGTAGTAACGCTTGCCGATCCAGGCCGTGCCGCCATGCAAAAAGTCCAGGCCCTTGGCCTCGACATAGCCCTTCAAGATATCGAACTCGGCGTCGCGGAAGCCGGACTTGTTGCCGTAGGCGATCATCCACAGCGTGGCGACGTAACGCACGCCGTCCGATTCGGCGATCTCCTTGGTGTAGCCGCCCTCGAAATCGGAATCGCACTCGTTGCCCAGCCGGTACTTGTGGGTGTTGCCGCCCAGGCCGTAGCAGCCTTGCGGCCCGCGATCGCCGCCGGTGAACGTGCCGCCGCCGACGCGCAAGTAGCCGTGGAAGCCTTCGGCGTCCTGCCCGGCTTGGGCGGCGGCGCCACCGCTGGCCATGGCCAGCGCCAGCGAAAGGGTCAGCGGCAGCGCCGCCAGTCGCATCTGTTGCATCGGTTGTTTCATGTTTGTCTCCGGTTTTATGGTTTTTTTGTTTTCGACGGACGTGCGGGTCCCGCCGCCGCGCCCGTCGACAGGCGCTGCGCCGCTTGCTACCGGGGGGAAAGAAAAGAGCGTCTAGCTCATGACACTGCCGCCGTCGACGTTGAGCGTCTGGGCGGTGATATAGGCCGAGTCGTCGCAGGCCAGGAAGATCGCGGCGCCGACCAGGTCGGCCGGCGTGCCCATGCGGCCCAGCGGCACGGCCAGGCCGACCGCCTTTTTCTTCTCGCCCGGCTGCAAACCTTCGTAGCGGGCGAACAGCGAATCGACGTGGTTCCACATCGGCGTGTCGACCACGCCCGGCGCGATGCCGTTGACGCGGATGCCGTGGGGCGCCATGGCCAGCGCCGCCGACTGGGTGTAGCTGATCACGGCCGCCTTGCTGGCGCAGTAGTGCGCCACCAGCGCCTCGCCGCGGCGGCCCGCCTGCGACGCCAGGTTGACGATGGCGCCGGTGCGGCCGGCATCGCGCATGCTTTGCAGGACCTGCTGCATGACCAGGAACATGCCCTTGACGTTGACGTCGAACAGCCGCTGGTACATCGCCAGATCCGATTCCAGCAGCGGCGCCATGTCAAACACGGCGGCGTTGTTGAACAGGATGTCGATGGGGCCGAAGCGGCGCTGCGCGGCGGCCAGCAACTCGCGCACCGATTCGGCGCTGGTGACGTCGGCCTGCACGTACTGCAGCTGCGCCGGATGGCGCGCCATCACCTCGGCCAGGGCGGGCGGCGCTTGCGGCGCCAGGTCGGCCACGGTGCAGCTGGCGCCTTCGCCCAGGTAGGCCTCGGCCACGGCCAGGCCGATGCCGCCACCGGCGCCGGTCAGCAAGGCGTGGCGGGAAGCGAGACGATTCATGCGGATCTCCTTTCGTTATCGTCGATACAGTCATCTGCATCGTGAAAGAAAGTCTAGCAGCGGCGCCTCGCCGAAACCGATACTGCGGGCGCGATAATCGATACTCTTCTACCTGTCAGGCGCCGAATCGGCCCGACGCCTGCTGGCGGAACTCCTTCGGCGTCATGCCCTTCAGTTCCAGGAAGCGCCGGTTGAAATTGGCGACATTGTTAAAGCCGGCGTCGTAGCAGATGTTGGTGACATAGCGCTCCGTTTCCATCAGCAGCTGGCAGGCCTTGTTGACGCGCAGGCGGTTGACGAAATCGGTGAAGCTGTTGCCGGTGGCGGTGCGGAAGAAACGGGTGAACATGCGCTCGGACATACCGAGCTGGCGCGCCAGGTCGCTCATCGAAAACTGGCTGCTGAAGTTCTGCACGATGAAATCGACGGCGGAGCTGATGCGCGCCAGCGCGTCGTCGTCGTCGAACGACTGCATCGGCACGGTCGACAGCAGCTGGTAGTCGCTGCTGTCGGCCAGCTCGCCCAGCAAGGTGAGGAATTCGATGAAGCGCGGCAGGCCCTTGCCGTCGCGGATGCGCTCGAAGCGCCGCCTGGCCTGGTCGCTGATGCCGAAGAACTCGATGCCGTGGGTGGCGCGGTTCAGCAGCGGCATGATGCTCTTCACCTCCGGGATGGCGCCGGCCATCTGCTCCAGCGGCGCGTGGGTGAACTGGATCACCATGTCGCGCAGCTTGACGCCTTCGGCCGGCGTGTCGAGCGAGACCCAGTTATGCGGGATGCGCGGCGCCGTCAGCACCAGGTGGCCGGGGGAGAACTGGCCGATGTAGTCGCCCACGAACACCTTGCCGCTGCTGGCGCAGATCAGATGCAGCTCGTACTCGTCGTGATAATGCCAGCGCACCAGGGAGCTGGGGAAGCCATGCTCCAGGTAGCGGATGAAACCGTATCGTCCATTCGGCTCGAACCCCTCGCTCGCGTCGCGCGCGCAATCGTGTTCCAGCTCCAGTGTGCGGTGTATGCTCTTGGGTGGCATGTCGCTGTCCCTCCTCTCCTCGGTATGTGCTGCGCCAAACGAGTATAGCAAAGCCGATCCGCTTCAAAACAAAGGCCGCACCTTCCGGTACAAGTCGCGGAAACGCTCGTGGCGCGGCAGCAGCGCGGCGCGCCATTCGGGTTCCGGCGGTATCGCTTCGAGCACCGCTGGCGCCACGCATACCCGCGCCACATCGAGGCCGGGATCGGCCGCCAGCATCGCCAGCCGCGCCGCGCCCAGCGCCGCGCCGACCTGGCCTCCGCTATTGAGCGTGAGCGGCACATCGAGCGCGCTGGCCAGCAGCCGCGCCCAGTATCGGCTGCGGCTGCCGCCGCCCACCAGCGCCGCCGTGCGCACGTCGCCGCCGGCGTCGCGCAGCGCCAGGTAACTGTCGCGCAGTCCGAACGCCACGCCCTCCAGCACCGAATAGCCGAGCGACGCGCGGTCGGTGTCGTGCCGCAGGCCGAGCCACACGCCGCTGGCCAGCGCGTCGTTGTGCGGCGTGCGCTCGCCCGACAGGTAAGGCAGGAACAGCGGCGCCGTCGCGCGCAGCGCCGGTCCCGCCTTCTCCACCTCGTCCAGCAGCGCCGCCTCGTCGGCGGCATGCGTCAGCGCCGTCACCCAGCGCAGGCAACTGGCGGCCGACAGCATCACCCCCATCTGGTGCCATTGCCCTGGCAGCGCGTGGCAAAAGGTGTGCAGGCCTTGCGCGGGATTGGGCCGGTAGGCGTCGCTGGCGGCGAAGAACACGCCGGAGGTGCCCAGCGAGATGAAGCTGTCGCCCGCAGCCACCACGCCCATGCCCACCGCGCTGGCGGCGTTGTCGCCGGCGCCGCCGGCCACCACCACCGGCGCCGCGATGCCCCAGTCGCGCGCCAGCGCGGCGCGCAGCATGCCGCCCGGCGCCGTGCCCTCCACCAGGCGCGGCATGTGCGCGCGGCGCAAGCCGCAGGCCTCGAGCATGGCGTCGGACCAGTCGCGCCGCGCCACGTCCAGCCACAAGGTGCCGGATGCGTCGGACATGTCGGAGATCAATTCGCCCGTCAACAGGTAACGCAGATAGTCCTTGGGCAGCAGCACGGTGGCGATGCGGGCGAACAGTTCCGGCTCATGGCGCGCCACCCACAGCAGCTTGGGCGCCGAAAAGCCGGGCATGGCCAGGTTGCCGGTGATATGGCGCAGGTCCGGCGCGCGCCGTTCCAGCTCCGCGCATTCGGCGCCGGCGCGGGTGTCGTTCCACAGGATGGCCGGGCGCAGCACCCGGCCCGACGCGTCCAGCAGCACCGTGCCGTGCATCTGGCCGGACAGGCCGATGCCGCGCAGCGCCGCCATCGCCAGCGGGTGCTCGCGGACGACGGTATCGATCGCGGTCTTGGTGGCGAGCCACCAGTCGGCCGGGTCCTGCTCCGACCATTGCGGCATCGGCCGGCTGATGGCCAGTGGCGCGTGCGCGCTGGCGACGGTGCGCTGCTGCGCGTCGATCAGCAGCACCTTCACCTCGGACGTGCCCAGGTCTATGCCCATATACATGGTTTTACTCCTTGGCGTCCAACACGTGGTCCAGCGCGGCGCGCGCGCCGTCGCGGTACAGCCGCGCCAGGTCCTCGCGCACCTGCGCGGTGAAGCGCGGCTCGTCGGCCAGCTCGCCGAACAATTCGCGCAGCGACAGCAGCGGGCCGGCGTCGGCGCCGCCGCGCAGCGCGTGCCCGCGCAAACGCTCGCCGTGCGGGTCGATCAGCGGCATCTGCGCGCCCGACTCGGAGCGGCCGTTCAGGTAGCGGAACCAGCACGCCACGGTAAAACTCAGGCGGGCGATCGGCCCGCCCCGTTCCAGTTGCTCCCGCACCGACGGTAGCACAAACTTCGGGATGCGCGCCGATCCCTCGGTGCCGATGCGCGACAGCTGGTCGCGGATGGTCGGATTGGAAAAGCGCTCGATCAGTGTGCGTTTGTAGGCCACCAGGTCGATGCCCTCGACGGCCGGCAGCAACGGCGTGACCTCGATGTCCATCATGTCGCTGAACAGCTGGCGGATGCCGGCGTCCGCCATCGCTTCGTGCGCGTACTCGTAGTCGAACAGCATGCCGAGATAGCACAGCGACTGGTGGCCGGCGTTGAGCAGCCGCAGTTTCATTTTTTCGTAGGGCAGCACGTCGGCCGTCATCTGCGCGCCGACCAGTTCCCACGCCGGCCGCCCGCCGGGGAAATGGTCCTCGATCACCCATTGCAGGAATGGCTCGGTCATCACCGGCCAGGCGTCGGCCAGGCCGAAGCGCTCGCGCAGCAACGCGCGGTGCTCGTCGGTGGTGGCCGGCGTGATGCGGTCGACCATGCTGTTGGGGAAAGCAGCGTTGTGCGCCACCCACTCGCTCAATGCCGGATCGCCCAGCGCGGTGAAGGCCAGCAGCATCTTGCGCAGCACATCGCCGTTGTTTTGCAGGTTATCGCACGACATCAGCGTGAACGGCGCCAAGCCGCGTTCGCGCCGTCGCCGCAGGGCCTCGGCCAGATAGCCGAACGAGCAGCGCGGCGTGAGCGGATGCGCCAGGTCGTGCGCGATGTCCGCATGGGCGGCGTCGAATTCGCCATTGCCCTGGTTGATGTAGTAGCCGCCCTCGGTGATCGTCAGCGCGACGATGCGGGTGCCGGGATCGGCCATTTTTTCCAGCACCGCCTCGGCGTCGTCCGGCGCGTACAGGAACTCCAGCAGCGAACCGACGACGCGCGCCGCATCGCCTTGCGCGCCGCGTTCGACCACCGTGTACAGGCAATCCTGGGCCAGCATGGCGTCGCGGATCGCCGCGTCGTGCGGCAGCAGGGCCACGCCGCAATAGCCCCATTCATGCTGTCCGGGCAGGTGCAGCAGGCGGTCCAGGTACACCGCCTGGTGGGCGCGGAAAAATCCGCCGACGCCGATATGGACGATGCTGCGCGCGACATCCTCGCGCGCGTAGCCGGGACCGGCGACATCCGGCGGCAAGGCGGCCAGCGCGGCCTGGTTCAGGGCGAGCGCCTTCATGCCGGCACCCCGCTCGCGGCCGCGAAGGTTTTGCCGGCGGCGTCGAAATGGTGCACGGCGCCGGGGTCGAAGTAGAGGCGCGTGCGGTTCCCCGGTTGCAGGCCGGTGCGCTCGCCGCTGCGCGTGACGATCTGCACCCCGTTCTCCAGGCGCGCGTAGACCAGCGTCTCCACGCCCAGCGATTCGACCAGTTCCACCGTCGCCGGCAGGCTGCCCGGGGCGGCGTCGCCCTCGACGGGGCACAGCCGCGCGTGCTCCGGGCGGATGCCGACGAAGCCGTCGCGACGCGCGGCGCCTCCGGCCAGCGCGGCCAGCATCGGCAGGTCGGCCGCCGGCACCACGTTCATACTGGGAGTGCCGATGAATTGCGCCACGAAGCGGTTGGCGGGACGGTCGTACAACTCCAGCGGCGTGCCGTGCTGCTCGATCTGGCCGTCGCGCAGCACCACCACGCGGTCGGCCAGCGTCATCGCCTCGACCTGGTCGTGGGTGACGTAGATCGAGGTGGCCCCCAGCTCGGCATGCAGCTTGGCGATCTGGATGCGGGTCTGCACGCGCAGCGCGGCGTCGAGGTTCGACAGCGGCTCATCGAACAGGAACACCTTCGGATCGCGCACGATGGCGCGCCCGATCGCCACCCGCTGGCGCTGGCCGCCCGACAGGTCTTTCGGCGTGCGTTGCAGGTACTTGCCCAGGTCGAGGATGGCGGCGGCCTTGTCGACCTTGTCGCGGATCACGGCGCGGTCGACGCCGGCCAGCTTGAGCGCGAACGACATGTTCTCGAACACCGTCATGTGCGGATACAGCGCGTAGGACTGGAACACCATCGCCAGGTCGCGCTTGGACGACGGCAGCGCGGTGATGTCGCGCCGGTCCAGCAGCAGGCTGCCTTTGTCGATGGTCTCGAGCCCGGCGATCATGCGCAGCAAGGTCGACTTGCCGCAGCCGGACGGGCCGACGAAGACCACGAATTCGCCCTTTTCGATCGCGAGGTCGATGCCTTTGATGGCGTGGTGCTCGCCGAAGAATTTTTCGATATTACTGAGTTGCAGGTAAGCCATGGTTACTGTCCTATGTTGATGGTTGCCGCGCTTATTTGACGGCGCCGAACGTCATGCCCTGCACCAGCTGCTTCTGGCAGAACCAGCCGAGCGCCATGATCGGCGCGATCGCCATCAGCGAGGCGGCCGACAGCTTGGCCCAGAACAGGCCCTCCGGACTGGAGTAGGAGGCGATCAGCCAGGCCAGCGTGCCGGCGTTGGCCGCGCCCAGGTTCAGCGACCAGAACGACTCGTTCCAGGCCCACACCATGCACACCAGCGCGGTGGAGGCGATGCCGCCCGTCGACAGCGGCAGCACGATGTGGCGGAACTCGTGCACCACGCTGGCGCCGTCCATGCGCGCCGCCTCCAGGATCTCGCGCGGCAGCTCGCGCAGGCTGGTGTAGAGCAGCCAGATCATGATGGGCAAATTCATCAGCATGAACATGAAGGTCAGTCCGGCGCGGCTGTCGAGCAGGCCGAAATACTGGTAGCAGATATAGATCGGCATCAGCGCGCCGACGCCGGGCATGTAGCGCGAGCTGAGGACGAACTTGAGCAGGCCGACCGTGCCGCGCGTGGGGAAGAAGGCCATCGAGTACGCGGCCGGCAGCGCGATCGCCAGCCCGACCGCCGTCGACAGCACGCTGGTGAGCAGCGAGTTGATCGCGTAGCCGGCGTAGTGGTCGCGCGCCATGACGTCGCGGAAGCTTTGCAACGTCGGCGAGAAGAACAGCAGCGGCGGCGTGGAGATGGCCTGGGCCTCGGTCTTGAACGCCATCAGCGCCAGCCAGAAGATCGGAAAGAACAGCAGCAGCGCGCAGAACCAGGCGGCGGCGGTGCGGACGTGCGGGGTGGTGGGTTTGTGCATCGCGGTCTCCTTATTTGGCCAGGTTCTTGCCGATGACGCGCATCAGGAAGAAGGCGGCGATATTCGCCAGCAGCACGGCGAACAGTGCGCCGGCCGAAGCGGCACCGATGTCGTAGGATTGCAGCGCCTGCTGATAGATCATGAACGTGATCGTCGTGGTGTCGAAGCCGGGGCCGCCGCCGGTGGTGGTGAAGATCTCGGCGAACACCGACAGCAGGAAAATCATCTCGATCATCAGCACCACCGACACCGCGCGCCCCAGGTGCGGGATGTACAGGTAGCGCAGCTGCTGCAGGTAGTTGGCGCCGTCCATGCCGGCCGCCTCCAGCTGCTCGCGGTCCATCGACTGCAGCGCCGTCATGAAGATCAGGCAGGCGAACGGCAGCCACTGCCACGACACCATCATGATGATCGACAGCAGCGGATACTCGGACAGCCAGTCGACCGGGGTCTGGCCGAACAGCCGGCTGACCTGCGCGAACAGGCCGTAGATGGGATTGAGCAGCATGTTCTTCCACATCAGCGAGTTCACCGCCGGCATCACCAGGAACGGTGAGATCAGCAGCACGCGCACGATGGCGCGGCCGGGGAAGGCGTCGTTGATCAGCAGGCCGAGGGCGGCGCCACCCAGCACGGTGATCAGCATGACGGAGAACATCAGCACAAAGGTGTTGTGCAGCGCCGGCAGGAAGGCGCCGTCGGTGAAGAAGAAGTAGAAATTCTCCAGTCCGTGGAACGGGTGTTCGCCCGGCGCCAGCAGGCTGAATTTGACCAGCGAGTAGTACAGCGTGATCAGCAGCGGGACGATGGAAATGACGGCGATGGCGAGCACCGCCGGCGTCAGCAAGGTCCGAGGTATCAGTCGTTTCATGGGTAATCTCAAGGTGCGTGCGGGTGCCGGCGGAGCGCGGCGATGCCGGCGGTCCGTCTGGCTATCAGTGTGGACGCGAGGCCCGGGCTATTTGTAGTAGCCGGCCTTGCGCATCTCGCGGTCGGCCGCCTGTTGCGCCTTCTCGAGCGCCTGGTCGGCCGTCACCTTGCCCAGCAGGGCGGCGGTGATCTGCTGGCCGGTGGCCACGCCGATCGCCTGGAATTCCGGGATCGCCGCGTATTGCACGCCGATGTAGGGGGACGGCGGCAAGGTGTTTTGCTTGGGACTGGCGGTGGCGATGGCCTTGCCTTCCGCGGCCGAGAATTTGGCCGCCTTCACGAATTCCGGCGTGGCGTAGGTCGACTTGCGGGTGCCGGTGGGGACGTTGGCCCAGCTGGTTTCCTTGGCCACCAGCTTGATGTAGTCCTTGGACGTGGCCCAGTTGATGAACTTTTGCGCCGCGTCCGGGTGCTTGGAGCTTTTCGGTATCGCCAGCGCCCAGGCCCACAGCCAGTTGGCGCCGCGCTCGGTGACGGCGATCGGCGCTTGCGCGTAGGCGACCTTGTCGGCCACCTTGCTCTGTTTCGGATCGCTGACGAAGGAGGCGGCGATGGTGGCGTCGATCCAGATGCCGCACTTGCCTTCGTTGAACATCGCCAGGATTTCATTGAAGCTGTTGGACGACGAGCCGGGCGGCCCGTATTTCTTCATCAGGTCGACGTACATCGTCAGCGCGTCGCGCCACGGCTTGCTGGTGAACTGCGGTTGCCATTTCATGTCGAACAGCTGGCCGCCGTAGGAGTTGGCCATGGTGGTCAGCAAGACCATATTGTCGCCCCAACCCGGTTTGCCGCGCAGGCAAATGCCGTACACGCCGTTGGCCGGATCATGGATCTTGGCCGCCACCGCGCGCAGTTGGTCCCAGCTGGGCCGGTCCTCGAGCGTCATGCCGGCTTTTTTCACCAGGTCGGCGCGGTACATGATCATCGAGCTCTCGCCGTAGAACGGCGCGGCGTACAGCTGGCCGTTCAGCGACAAGCCCTCGCGTATCGTCGGCAGCAGATCGTCGACGTCGTAGGCGGCATCCGGCTTGATCGGCAGCAGCCATTCCTTCTTGGCCCAGATCGGCGCCTCGTACATGCCGATCGTCATCAGATCGAACTGGCCGCCTTTGGTGGCGATGTCGGTGGTCATGCGCTGGCGCAGCACGCCCTCCTCCAGCGTGACCCATTTGAGCTTGATATCGGGATTGGCCTGCTCGAAGAATTTGCCGAGTTTTTGCATCTCGATCATGTGGCCGTTGTTGACGGTGGCGATGACCAGGTCGGTGGCGGCGAATGCGGCACTAGCGGCGCATAAAAGACCAACGCATAACGCACTGAGGGCGATACGATTCATGGTGATGTCTCCAGATTTTATGATTTTTTGTCGGGGCGGCGCCTGTTAGCACCACCCCTGCAATGTATCATCGGCCTCCGATACTTTCCGATACTGAAAAACCAAGTCTCGATACTTTTTGGTACGGGAGCGCGGGGCAAGCGGAGGGGAATCGGCGCCAGAGTATCTGGATAAGCGGCGCCGGCATGACGCGGAGACACGTAGGGCGGATTAGGCGGAACGCCGTAATCGGCCATCTAAGAGCGGTCGGCGGCGCACGCATTGGCCGATTACGCTGCGCTAATCCGCCCTACGTGTTTTAGAAGTATCTCGCGCCGCCGCGCACAGACGCAAAAAAGCCCCGACCAGATCACTGGAAGGGGCTTCTTTATATAACTAGCCTGACGATAACCTACTTTCACACTGGTTGCAGCACTATCATCGGCGCAGAGTTGTTTCACGGTCCTGTTCGGGATGGGAAGGGGT
>NZ_JAFICD010000011.1 GCF_017833525.1 Duganella sp. 1411 | reverse complement strand
CGGCGTTCCGCCTCTCAAGTCCTCCGGCAGGAGGACGCTCGTTCGATGGGCCCCCGGGGCGGATTGGCGGGCCTCGCCCGCTAATCCGCCCTACGTGTCACCGTGGTGCTCATCAGGTGCGGGTGATCGACACGCCGCCGTCGACCAGCGACGCCGTGCCGGTGACGAACGACGAATCGTCCGACGCCAGATACAGCACCGAGCGCGCCAATTCCTCCGGCAGCGCCACGCGCTTCAACGCATGCAGATTGGTGATGAAGGACGTCGCCTCCGGCGTATCGTTCATGTCGCGGTACATCGGCGTATCGACCGCGCCGGGCAGCACCGAATTCACGCGCACGCCCTTCGGCCCGTATTCCGCCGCCAGCGCCTGCGTCAGGCCGATCAAGCCCGCCTTGCTGGCCGCGTAAGCCGCCACGCCGGGAAACGCGAAGCTATAACCGACGAAGGTCGAGGTGAAAATCACCGAACCGCCGCCATGCTTGATCATCTCCGGAATCTGATGCTTGGCGCCGAGGAAGGCGCTGGTCAGGTTGGCGGCCAGCGTGTCGTTCCAGCCCTGCTCCGACACGCCGGTGGTCTCGCCCATCTCGCCCAAGGTGCCGGCGTTGTTGTAGGCGATATCGAGGCGGCCATACGCTTCGACGGCGGCGGCAACCAGGCGCGCGTTGAACGCCTCCAAGGTGACGTCGCCGGCCAGCGCGACGGCTTGTCCGCCATCGGCCTCGATTTCCGCGACCAGCGTGGCCAGTTCGGCTTCGCGGCGCGCCGCGACGACGACCTTGGCGCCTTCGGCTGCGAACAGTTTGGCGGTGGCGCGGCCGATGCCCGACGATGCGCCAGTGACGATGGCGACTTTGTTTTGTAAGCGGTTCATGTTGAAGCTCCTTGTGGTGGGTTAGTGAAGCCATCATAAGATTCACCAACCCAACCATCAATCGGCCAAACAGCAATAGACCATTCACAAAATGTGAATTGAAACTCCTATTCGACCGCCTTGACCATGTCCTCGATGACCTTTTTAGCGTCGCCGAACACCATCATCGTATTGGCCTGGTAGAACAACTCGTTATCCAGGCCGGCGTAACCGGACGCCATCGAGCGCTTGTTGACGATGATGCTCTTGGCCTTGTACGCCTCCAGGATCGGCATGCCGGCGATCGGCGACTTCGGATCCTTGGCGGCCGGGTTGACCACGTCGTTCGCGCCAAGGATCAGCACCACGTCGGTCTGGCCGAATTCGCCGTTGATGTCCTCCATCTCGAACACCTGGTCGTACGGCACCTCGGCCTCGGCCAGCAGCACGTTCATGTGGCCCGGCATGCGCCCCGCCACCGGATGGATCGCGTACTTCACGCTCACGCCCTTTTCCGTCAGCTTTGCGACCAGTTCCTTGAGCGCGTGCTGCGCGCGCGCCACCGCCAGGCCGTAGCCCGGCACGATGATCACGCTTTCGGCGTTGGCCATGATGAACGAGGCGTCGTCGGCCGAACCGGATTTGACCGGGCGCTGCTCCTTGGCGCCGCCGGCGCCCGCCTCCGCCGGGGCGCCGCCGAAGCCGCCCAGGATCACGTTGAAGAACGAGCGGTTCATCGCCTTGCACATGATGTACGACAGGATCGCGCCGCTTGATCCGACCAGCGAACCGGCGATGATCAGCATCGCGTTATTGAGCGAGAAGCCGATCCCCGCCGCCGCCCAGCCGGAGTAGGAGTTCAGCATCGACACCACCACCGGCATGTCGGCGCCGCCGATCGGGATGATGATCAACACGCCCAGCACGAAGGCGATCGCGGTCATGATCAGGAACGGCGTCCACGCGGGCGCCACGCCGCCGGCGAAGCAGAACGCCAGCCCCAGGCCGACCATGACGATGGCCAGCACCAGGTTGAGCATGTGCTGGCCGGCGAAGCTGACCGGCGCGCCCTGGAACAGGCGGAACTTGTATTTACCCGACAGCTTGCCGAACGCGATGACCGATCCGGAGAAGGTGATCGCGCCGACGAAGGTGCCGATGAACAGTTCGATGCGGTTACCGAACGGCAGCGCCTCGCCCACCGCCGCGATGCCGAAGGCGTGCGGCTCCGACACCGCCGCCACCGCGATGCACACCGCCGCCAGGCCGATCAGCGAGTGCATCGCCGCCACCAGTTCCGGCATCTTGGTCATCTCGACTTTTTTGGCCAGCAGCGCGCCGATGCCGCCGCCGACCACCACGCCCGCCAGCACCAGCGCCAGGCCCATGCCGCCGCCCGTGCCGGCGGTGACGGCCTCCGCGCGCAGCTTGAGGATCAAGGCGATCGTCGTCACCACCGCGATCGCCATGCCGGACATGCCGAAGGCGTTACCGGTGCGCGCCGTGCCCGGCGACGACAGCCCTTTGAGCGCCTGGATAAAACACACCGACGCGATGAGATACATCATCGTCACCAGGTTCATGGAGATGAAATTCATGCGCTCTCTCCCGCTTTGTCGCCTACTTTTCCGCCTACCTGGTCGCCCGCCTTGGCTGGCGCCGGCTTGGCCTTCGGCTCCTTCTTGCGGAACATCTCCAGCATGCGCTGCGTGACCAGAAAGCCGCCGAACACATTGACGGCGGCCAGCGCCACCGCGACGGTGCCGGCGACCTGCCCGATCACGCCCTCGGTCAGCGAGGCGGCCAGCATGGCGCCGACGATGATGATCGCCGAGACGGCGTTGGTGACCGCCATCAGCGGCGTATGCAGCGCCGGCGTGACGGTCCAGACCACGTGGTAGCCGACGTAGATCGCCAGCACGAAGATGATCAGATTGATGATGGTGTGGCTCACTTCCATGGTGTTCCCCTTTATTTTCTTAAGAGTTCGCCGCCGGTGCACAGCAGCGTCGCCTTGATGATTTCGTCCTCGCGGTCGATCGCCAACTTGTCTTCCTTGTCGATGATCAGCTTGAGGAAGTCGAGCACATTGCGCGCGTACAGCGCCGACGCGTCGGCCGCCACCAAGGTCGCCAGATCGGGCTCGCCGACGATGTGCACGCCGTGCTTGACCACCGTTTTATTGAGCTCCGAGAGCGGGCAGTTGCCGCCCTGCGACACGGCCAGGTCGACGATCACCGATCCCGGCTTCATCGCCTTGACCGTCTCCTCGGAGATCAGCACCGGCGCCGGACGCCCCGGTATCAGCGCGGTGGTGATGATGACGTCGGCCAGCTTGGCCCGTTCGTGCACCAGCTCCGCCTGGCGGCGCATCCAGTCGGCCGGCATCGGCCGCGCGTAGCCGCCCACACCCTGCGCGATCTCTTTTTCCTCGTCGGTGAGGAAAGGCACGTCGATGAATTTCGCGCCCAGCGACTCGACCTGCTCCTTGACGGGCGGCCGCACGTCGGACGCCTCGATCACGGCGCCAAGTCGCTTGGCCGTGGCGATCGCCTGCAGGCCGGCCACGCCCACGCCCATGATCAACACGCGCGCCGCCTTGACCGTGCCGGCCGCCGTCATCAGCATCGGCATGAAGCGCTGGTAGGTATTGGCCGCCACCAGCACCGCCTTGTAGCCGGCGATGTTGGCCTGCGAGGACAGCACGTCCATCGACTGCGCGCGCGTGATGCGCGGCACCGCCTCGAGCGCGAACGCCTGCAGGCCGGCCGACGCCATCGCGGCGTTGTTGTCGGCGTCGAAGGGATTGAGCATGCCGATCACCACGGTGCCCGGCTTGATCAGCGCGCGCTCGTCGGCGTTGGGGGCGCGCACCTTGAGCACCACCTCGGCCCCGTAGGCCTCGGCCGCGTCGACGATGCGCGCGCCGGCCGCCACGTAGGCCTCGTCGGTGACCGAGGCGGCCAGCCCGGCGCCGGACTGCACCAGCACCTCATGTTTGGCCGCCAGCTTCTTGACCGTTTCCGGTGTGGCGGCGACCCGGGTCTCCCCCGGCCTTGTCTCGGCCGGTACGCTTATTCTCATGCTGCCTCCAATGATTAACAAACTGACTAGAATCTAACACGGAAATGCCGGGCCCGCGGCCGTCCGGGGAACCATCATACCGAATGTGTATTTATCAATACATAGCGGATTTATCACATCATTTATGACTATTTATCACGAAACGCCGTCGAAAATGTGGGATCTTGCGCAAACCACACAGTCAACCACGGTTTATCCGAGCAAACCTTGTTTTTGTTCAACACGAGCTCATCTTTTAGCGATCGCGGTTTCAAACCAAACCTCCGGAACAGGCTAAAATGTCGGCTCTTTCAAGGATGACACATGCCGCGTATCTGGAAACCCTCTGTGACTGTTGCCGCCATCGTCGAAAAAGATGGCAAATTCCTGCTGATCGAAGAAGAGACCAGCGACGGCATCCGCATCAACCAGCCGGCCGGCCACCTCGACCCGCACGAGTCGCTCGAGCAGGCGGTGATCCGCGAAACGCTGGAGGAGACGGCATACGACTTCACGCCGACGGCGCTGGTGGGCATGTACATGTCGCGCTACACCTCCAACCGCACCGGCGAGGAAGTGACGTATCTGCGCTTCACGTTCTGCGGCACGCCGGGCGCGCAGCACGACCGTCCGCTCGACGAGGGCATCCTGCGCACGATGTGGCTCACGCGCGACGAACTGGCCGCCTGCGCCGACCGTCACCGCAGCCCCACGGTGCTGCAATGCGTCGACGAATACCTGGCCGGGCGGCGCGCCCCGCTGGAACTGATACAAACACACGCCTCCGTGTTCAACGCGGTGAGCACCGCTAATGGATAGAAGGCTGGAAAAGTAATGAGCAAGAAAAAAGTCGTGATCGGTATGTCGGGCGGGGTCGATTCCTCGGTCGCGGCGTGGATGCTGAAGGAACAGGGCTACGACGTGGTCGGCCTGTTCATGAAGAACTGGGAAGACGACGACGATTCCGAATACTGCTCGACGCGGCAGGACTGGATCGACGCGGCCAGCGTGGCCGACGTCATCGGCGTCGACATCGAGGCGGTCAACTTCGCCAGCGAATACAAGGACCGCGTGTTCGCCGACTTCCTGCGCGAATACCAGGCCGGCCGCACGCCGAATCCGGACGTGCTGTGCAACGCCGAAATCAAATTCAAGGCCTTCCTCGACCACGCGATGCACCTGGGGGCGGACTTGATCGCCACCGGCCATTACGCGCGGGTGCGCCGGAACGGTGAAAAATTCGAGCTGCTCAAGGCGGTCGACCACACCAAGGACCAGAGCTACTTCCTGCACCGCCTGAACCAGGCGCAGTTGTCGAAGACCTTGTTCCCGCTGGGCGAGATTCCCAAGACCGAAGTGCGCCAGATCGCCGAAAAGCTCAAGCTGCCGAACGCCGCCAAGAAGGATTCGACCGGCATCTGCTTCATCGGCGAGCGGCCGTTCCGCGAGTTTTTGAATCGCTACCTGTCGTACAAGCCGGGCCCGATGAAGACCGACGACGGCAAGACCGTCGGCGAGCATGTCGGCCTGTCGTTCTACACGCTGGGGCAGCGCAAGGGCATCGGCGTGGGCGGGATGAAGGCGTACAAGAACCCGGACGGCAGCAGCGACGCCTGGTACGTGGCGCGCAAGGACGTGGCCAACAACACGCTCTACATCGTGCAGGGCCACGAGCATCCGTGGCTGCTGTCATCGGACCTGCGCGCCGACCAGGCCAGCTGGATCGCCGGCGAGGCGCCGTCGCCGCGCGCGATGGCGGCCAAGACGCGCTACCGCCAGGCCGACGTGGCGTGCGAGCTCGCGCCCGAGGGCGACTCGGACTTCGCGTTGAAATTCATGGATGCCCAATGGGCGGTGACGCCGGGCCAGTCGGCGGTGCTGTACGACGGCGACGTATGCCTGGGCGGCGGCATCATCGACAGCTCGACCTTCGCGGCCTGACAACCCGAACCCGCACCCCGGCTTATGCGTCGCGGGTTGCGGGTTAGGCCTCGCCGCCGTCGCCGGCTGCCGCGTCCCCGCTCTCCTTGGCCATGGCCGCGCGCTGGCGCTTGACCATCGCAATGACCACGTTGCGTATCGTGTTGAGCACCGTGTCGGCCTTGAACGGCTTGACGATGAAACCACTCACGCCCATCGCGTGCGCGGCCTGGATGGTGGCGGCGTCGAATTCGCTCGAGACCATGAAGATCAAGGTCTTGGGCCACTTGGTCCTGATCTCGCGCACCACGTCCTCGCCGTTTTCCATCTGCTCGCGGGCGATGCAGACGATGTGCGGATTGAACTTGATCAGCAGCGCCAGCCCGGCGGCGCAGGTGTGGCTTTGGCCCACCACGTCGTAGCCGCCGTCGAGCAGCACCGTGTTGAGCAGGCCGCGCGCGACCGCGCTCGAATCGATAATGACCGCTTTTAACATCTTGCAAACCTTGTCTTGTTTTGTGTGCGCGCCACGGGCTATTGCCGGTCCCACGCCAGCATATTCCACGTCACGCCGACCCGCACATCTGTTTTCAATTGCACCAATTGTCTCGAAAGATACAGCATTTCGCGCTCTTTTCGTAGAGTTTCGCCCAGCGTGTCCTTCAGAATCCCGGCCCCGGCCATGATGGCGTCCAGATTGCCGTAAGTTCGCAACAGTCGGGCCGCCGTCTTGACGCCCACCTTGGACACGCCGGGGATCGAATCGGTGACGTCGCCCATCAGCGCCAGCAGGTCCGGCAGCTGCTCGGCCGGCACGCCCCACTTCTGCTCGACCCACGCGTGGTCGTGCCACTCGCTCTTGAAATGGTCCCACACGCGGGCGCCGTGGGCGATCAGGCCGTGCAGGTCCTTGTCGGTGCTGGCGATGGTGGCCTCGCCGCGGCCGTCGGCCAGCCAGCGCAGCACCACGGTGCCGATGACGTCGTCGGCCTCGACCTCCGGCAGCGAGACCACGTGCAGGCCGAAGCCGGCGAGCTTGTCGTAGAACGCCGGCAGCGCCGCGCGCAGCTCGGCGGGCATCGGCGCGCGGCCCTCGCGGTAGCCGGCGTACAAGTCGTGGCGCCAGGTGCGCCCGCCGAAGTCGAAGGCCGGCAGCACGTGGGTCGGTTCGTGGTCGTTGACCAGCGTGCGGAACGACGACAGCGCGTGGCGCAGCGCGATGTCGGCCTTTTCGGCGCTATCGGGTTCGGGACTGGCTTCGTAGACGCGGCGTACGATATTGAGGCCGTCGATGGCAAGGAGTCTACCCATGTTCAACTTCATCCGGGCTTGATCAAGCCGCCATTTTACCCGACGCGGCTCAACCTTACTTCAACAACTCATACGGTCCGCCGCGCTCGATCGCGCGCTGGAAGGCGGGACGCGCGTGGATGCGCCGCAGGAAGTCGGTCAGTTTCGGACGGCTCGCATCGAGCCCGGCGCGCGCGGCGGCCGCCTCCAGCGGAAAACTCATCTGGATGTCGGCCGCGCTGAACTCGGCACCGGCGAACCACGGCGACGTGGCCAGTTCATTTTCCAGGTACGTCAGCTGCGCCTCGATCTGCGGCTCGATGTAGCTGCCCTTGACCTTGCGCGCGATGGCCTTGGCGATCGGCTTGACGAAGAACGGCGCCGGACTGGTCTCGACGCGGTCGAACACCAGCTTCATCAGCAACGGCGCCATCGCCGAGCCTTCGGCGAAATGCAGGAAATAGGTCCAGCGCCGGCGCTCGGCGGTGCCGGCCGGCGGCACCAACCGGCCGGCACCGTATTTCTCGACCAGGTATTCGACGATCGCGCCCGACTCGGCCACGACCACACCGTCGTCGGTGATCACCGGCGACTTGCCCAGCGGGTGGATGGCGCGCAGCTCCGGCGGCGCCAGCATCGTCTTCGGGTCGCGCTGGTAGCGCACGATCTCATACTCCAGTCCCAGTTCCTCGAGCAGCCAGAGCACCCGCTGCGAGCGCGAATTGTTGAGGTGGTGGACAACGATCATGATGGGTTCCCGAAAAAAGAACGGCCGTGCGCCGCGACCGCGCTAGCTTAGCATTATTGGCCCGCGTCTGGCTGACAGATCGGTAATGGATTCCGGCAAGAAACAGCAGTACACTGATCCTCCCAGCCGCCGCCATGCAAACGCCCATGAATCTGCTCTCTCCGCGCTACCTCGCCTTCGTCGCCGCCGTCGTCACCCTGTTCGCCGCGCTGGCCTTGGGCGCGCCCTGGTGGATACCCGCGATCGCCGCCGCGCTCACCGTCGTCGGCATCAGCGATCTGCTGCAAACCAAGCGCGCGCTGCGCCGCAACTACCCGATCCTGGCGCATTTCCGCTTCTTCTTCGAATCGATCCGCCCCGAGATCCGCCAGTACCTGCTGGAGGACGACACGGTGGCCGAGCCGTTCTCGCGCAACCAGCGCAGCATCGTCTACCAGCGCGCCAAGATGGACACCGACAAGCGCCCGTTCGGCACCCAGCTCGACGTCTACGCGCCCGGCTACGAATGGATCAACCACGCGATCGTGCCGGCGGCCGAACAAGGTCACGACTTCCGCATCGAGATCGGCAACCACCCGGACTGCCCGCGCGCGCAGCCCTATTCGGCCAGCGTGTTCAACATCTCGGCGATGAGCTTTGGCGCGCTGTCGGCCAACGCCATCATGGCGCTCAACGGCGGCGCCAAGGCCGGCGGCTTCATGCACGACACCGGCGAGGGCAGCATCAGCCCCTATCACCGGGAGCACGGCGGCGATTTGGTGTGGGAGATCGGTTCCGGCTACTTCGGCTGCCGCGACGCCGAGGGCCGCTTCTCGGAGGCGAACTTCGTCGCCAACGCCACCTCGCCGCAGGTCAAGATGATCGAATTGAAGCTGTCGCAGGGGGCCAAGCCGGGCCACGGCGGCGTGCTGCCGGGCGCCAAGGTCACCATCGAAATCGCCACCACGCGCGGCGTCGCGATGGGGGTGGACTGCGTCTCGCCGTCGAGCCACTCGGCGTTTTCCACTCCGCTGGAGATGCTGGCGTTTATCGACAGGCTGCGCAATCTGTCGGGCGGCAAGCCGACCGGCTTCAAGCTCGCCATCGGCCATCCGTGGGAGTTTTTCGGCATCGTCAAGGCGATGCTGGCGACCGGCATCACGCCCGACTTCATCGTCGTCGACGGCGGCGAGGGCGGCACCGGCGCCGCGCCGCTCGAATTCACCGACCATGTCGGCACGCCGCTGCAGGAGGCGCTGCTGCTGGTGCATAACACGCTGGTCGGCGCCAACCTGCGCGACAAGATCAAGATCGGCGCCTCGGGCAAGATCATCACCGCGTTCGACGTCGCCCGCATCATCGCCATTGGCGCCGACTGGTGCAATTCGGCGCGCGGCTTCATGTTCGCGCTCGGGTGCATCCAGTCGCAAAGCTGCCACACCGACAAGTGCCCGACCGGCGTGGCGACGCAGGACCAGAACCGCCAGCGCGCGCTGGTGGTGCCGGACAAGATGCGGCGCGTGACCAACTTCCATCAGAACACGATGGCCGCGCTGGCGCAGCTGATCGCCGCCGCCGGCTTAACGCACCCGTCGCAGCTCAAGCCGCGCCACCTGGTGCGGCGCATCTCCCCCAACCAGGTCAAGCTGGTGTCGCAGTTGCTGCCGTATCTGGAGGCGGGACAGCTGCTCGACCCGAGCCAGCTGGCGCGCCTGCCGCCGGTGTTCGGCCTGTATTGGCCGATGGCGCAGGCGGAGTCGTTTAATCCGCTGTGCTAAACGTTCAACGGTTCCACGTAGGGCGGATTAGGCGGAACGCCGTAATCCGCCAATGCGTCCGCCGTCGAGACGCACGCATTGGCGGATTACGCTGCGCTAATCCGCCCTACGTGATTCAGAGTGATTCCGCGTGGCTCGGCTTAGCGCTGGACGTGCAGCTTGATGACGCGCTTGTGCGGCGTCGAGGAATCCGAAGAGGATGAAGACGACGCGGCCGGCGCCGACGTGTCGCACGAGCCGCAGCTGCCGCAGCCGTCGCCGCAGTTCGACTGCGTCTTGAACAACTTGGCGAGCTTGTCCTGATCGAACCCGCGCCGCGTCAGGAAGTAAACGATCCGCTGGCGCCACGCCGCCGGCAGGTACTTGGTGCAAAAGTGCAGCACCGCCGCCGCGACGATCAATCCCACGATAATCTGCTGCCACATATCAGCCTCCCGTCAACCTATCAGCGCCAGCGAAATACGGTACGTCAGGAACGACGCCACGTACGCCAGCGCGAACATATAACCCGCCATCAGCAACGGATAGCGGATGCTGTTGGTCTCGCGCCGCACCACGCTCAGCGTCGACAAACACTGCGGCGCGAACACATACCACGCCAGCAGCGACAACGCCGTCGGCAGCGCCCACGACGCCGCCAGGATAGGCGTCAGCGACTGCGCCAGGTCGTCGCCGCTCTGCGACAACGCATACACGGTGCCCAGCGCGCCGACCGCCACTTCGCGCGCGGCCATGCCCGGCACCAGCGCGATGCAGATCTGCCAGTTGAAGCCGATCGGCGCGAACACGAATTCGAGCGCGCGGCCGATCATGCCGGCGACGCTGTAATAGATCGCCGGATGGGTCGCCCCTTCCGGCGCGCCCGGGAAGGTGCTGAGGAACCACACCAGAATCATCAACGTCAGGATCACGGTACCGACGCGCGTGAGGAAGATCCGCGCCCGCTCCCACAGGCCCAGCGCCAGATTGCGCATGTGCGGCCAGTGGTAGGCCGGCAGTTCCAGCATCAGCGGCTGCTTGTGGCGCGAGCCCATGGCGCGCTTCATGAAGTAGGCCACCGCCATCGCCGAGACGATGCCGGCGAAGTACAGCACGAACAGCACCAGCCCCTGGAGGCTCATGAAGCCGCCCACCTGGCGGTCCGGAATGAAGGCGGCGATCACCAGCGCGTACACCGGCAGCCGCGCGGAACACGTCATCAGCGGCGCGATCATGATCGTCACCAGGCGGTCGCGCTTATTCTGGATGGTGCGCGCGGCCATCACGCCGGGGATCGCGCACGCAAAGCTCGACAGCAGCGGAATGAAGGCGCGGCCCGACAGGCCGACGCCGCCCATCAGCCGGTCCAGCAGGAAGGCGGCGCGCGGCAGGTAGCCGCAGTCCTCCAGCATCAGGATGAAGAAGAACAGGATCAGAATCTGCGGCAGGAACACCAGCACGCTGCCGACCCCGCCCATGATGCCCTCCACCAGCAGGCTGCGCAGCATGCCCTCGGGCAGCAGGGCGCCCAGCATCTTGCCCAGGCTTTCGACGCCGCCGGAGATCATCTCCATCGGCACCGTGGCCCAGCTGAACACCGCCTGGAACACCAGGAACATCAGCACCGCCAGGATGACCGGGCCGAGCACCGGGTGCAGCACCACGTTGTCGATCTTCTCGCTCAAATTGCCGGTGTCGTGGACGTCGTTGCTGACGGCGGCCAGGATGCGGCGCACCTCGCGCTGCGTGTCCTCCACCGAGACGGCGTCGATCGCCGCCAGCGGCTTGGGCTTGGACACCGCCAGCGGCAGCATCAGCTCGAGCGCGCGCACCAGCGACTTTTCGCCGCCGGCCTGCACCGCCACCGTCTCCACCACCGGCATGCCCAGTTCATCGGCCAGCAGGTCGGCGTCGATCTCGATGCCGCGCTTCTTGGCCACGTCGACCATGTTCAGCGCCAGCACCATCGGCAGGCCCAGACGTTTGATCTCCAGCACCAGGCGCAGGTTCAGGCGCAGGTTGGTGGCGTTGACGACGCACACCACCACGTCCGGCGCGGCCTCGCCGGCGCGCAGGCCGGCGACGACGTCGCGCGTGATTTCCTCGTCCGGCGTGTGGGCCGACAGACTATAGGCGCCCGGCAGATCGAGCACGCGGAAGGCGTGGCCGTCCGGCGAGTTGAACGAGCCCTCCTTGCGCTCGATGGTCACGCCGGCGTAATTGGCGACCTTCTGGCGCGAGCCGGTCAGGCGGTTGAACAGCGCGGTCTTGCCGCAATTGGGATTGCCCAGCAAGGCCACGATGGGCGTCTGGGAGATCACGGGCGCCTGCGGCACCGCTTTTTCTACTGCACCCATTATTTATTGGTCCGGTTGAATCGTAATCAGCGCGGCTTCGAAGCGGCGCAACGCGAAAGTGGAGTTGCCGACCTTGATGGCCAGCGGCTCGCCGCCCGGCATGCCGCGCTTGAGCAGGCGGACTTTTTCGCCGGGCACGAACCCGAGCTCCATCAGCCGCCGTGCCAGGCCGATGCCGTCGTCGGCCGCGTCGCCGGGGGAGACGCCCACCACGGTGGCGAAAGCGCCGATCGCCAGGGCGTCCAGAGTGATCAGGGGAACAGCATGCGTCATGAGCTAAGTCCGGTCAGGATGCGCCGGCGCCGGGGCGGCGACGCGCCCGGCGGTACGCATCATCGCGTTCTCGCCGGAAATAAGATAGTAGCATTATAAACGGTAATGCGAATTACTACTATTTACGCTTGCATCGGCCGCCGAGTTGAGGCAGTATACGATTAATGATAATGATTCGCATTAAGTTACTTGCAATCATGTCTTTATTGCTCATGTTCCCGTATTTGTGCGGCCTAGCCAGAAGGTGTATCGATGATTGTATGTGTCTGCAACAACATATCTGATCGTGAAATTCGTCAAGCCGTGGAACTGGGCGTGGCGTCGATCGAAGAACTGCGCCGCGACCTGGGCGTATCGACCTGCTGCGGCCAATGCTTCGACTGCGCCGAACAAATCCTCAACGAGCATCTGGCAACGATCCAGGCCACCGCCGAGATCAACGAAACCGTGTTGAAGCGTCCCGTCTTCACCAACTAATTATGAACACCATGACCTATAGCCGGACGGCGCCGTCGCTGTCCGGGAACGACGCTGGAACGCCGCCGCGCATGCCCCGGCAAGCGAAACCGCGCGGACGCCGGTTCGCCCCGCTGGTGGCGATCGTCGCCGGTCATGCGTTGATGTTTTACGCGATCAATACGGGGATGATGGGCAAGATCGTCACCGCGGTCATGCCCAAGGTCGTCACGGTGACCTTCGTCGCCTCGCCCGAGCCGCTCAAGCCGGCCCCGCCGCCGCCGAAGACGGTGCCGGTCGTGAAGCTGACGCCAACCTACATCCCGCCGATGCCGGTGCTGGCCACGCCGCAGGTCGAGCCGACGATCACCGTCGCGCCGCCGGCGCCGCGCACCAATCAGCCGGCCGCGCCGGCCGTCGCCGGACCGGTGGCCCCGGCCGCGCCCGCGCCGGCGGTGCCGTCGGCGCCGAAAACCATCACGGGTGTGGAATATATCCGCGCGCCGCAGCCGGTGTATCCGAGCATCGCCCGCCGCATGGGCGAAAGCGGGATCGTCATGCTGCGCGTGCTGATCGGGGAAAAGGGTCTGGCGGAGCAGGTGACGATCCAAAAATCGTCGGGCTCCGAGAAGCTCGATGAAGCAGGCCGCCAGGCCGTGCTGCGCGCGCTGTACAAGCCGTATATCGAGGATGGCAAGGCGATCCCGGTGTACGCGCTGGTGCCGATCAATTTCCAGTTGGGTTAAGCCAAACCCGGCCACCTTTCAGCGACACGCCCGCGTCACAACTTAGGGGTCGTACCCCGCCGGGGTACGACCCCGCATGGCCGTGCGGGTCAAGCATTTACAAATCCAAGCGCCCCTCGATCGAATCATCGAGCGTCTTGCCGATGACTGCACCGATCAGCATCTTCACGCCCGCCACCGCGCGGCCATGCTTGGTATCCCAATAATAACCATAGGTCGGCGCGAACTTGATCAGCGTGATACGCGGATCATCCTCGCCCTCGGTGAACCAGGTCTTCATCGTAAAGCTCCACAGCTCCTTCAGCTTCGCGCGGTCGCGCAGCACGGTGGCCACGCCCTCGATGTGCATGAACTCCGAATGGGCCGAACCCTGGAAGTACAGCGTGGCCGACGGGTCGGCCGCCAACTCCTGGTTCTTCAGGCTGTCGCTGGCGCTGATGAACCAGATGTTACCCAGGTCGTCGACCTGCAGCGCCGTCATCGGCCGCGCGTCGCCTGGGCCGCCGTCGCCGTCGTTGGTGCAGAAGAAGCAGCCCGGCGTGCTGTCGACGAAGTCCCTGATTTTCTTGACGGCATCCTCGCCGATCAGATCCTGATGGTTTTGTTCCGGTTGATTGGCATTGATCGAATCCATGGCGCGCTCCTGATAAGTAGAGCTGCCATGGTAGCGCCGGCGGGGGCGGCGCTCGGTGGGCTGACACACACTTGCGGTCACGAATGCTAATTGTTTTCATTAACGCCAACAATCTCACTCCGGGGATATTGATACGCTTTTTAGCCGCCGAGCACGATTTACGCCCGTGGTGCTACGCCTCGCGCGCCCGTTCGTGGCAGAATGCGGGTATTCCACCACCATTTTAGAAAGCCACCCCATGAAGGGCGACCCAGAAGTCATCCGTTTGCTGAATGCTCAGCTGACCAACGAACTTACCGCTATCAACCAGTACTTCCTCCACGCGCGCATGTACAAGCACTGGGGCCTGGAAAAGATCGCGAAGAAAGAATACGAAGAATCGATCGGCGAAATGAAGCACGCCGACAAGCTGATCGACCGCATCCTGATGCTCGACGGCCTGCCGAACCTGCAAGCGATGCACAAGATCATGATCGGCGAGCACACCGAGGAAATGATCGGCTGCGACCTGACCTTGGAAAAAGGCGCGCAGCTGACCGTCAAGGAAGGCATCGCCACCGCCGAAAAGGCCGGCGACTACGTCTCGCGCGACCTGCTGCTGATGATTTTGGAAGACACCGAAGAGCACATCGACTGGCTCGAAACGCAGCTGGACCTGATCGGCAAGATCGGCATCCAGAACTACCTGCAAAGCCAGATGAACGAAGAGTAAACCCGACCCGGGACGCGAAAGCCGGGGTCGTACGGGGACGCCGAGTCCCCGCATGGGGTACGACCCCTTAGGGTGCAGGGTTACCTCACCGACGCAACCGCCGTCTCCTCAAGCCGCAGGCCCTCCGCCTGCGGCTTTTTCAATTTCACGAACAGCACGGCCACCGCGCCGCACAGCATCAGGCCACCGGCCAGCCGGATCACGTTCTCCGGATTCCCACCCAGCAAGCTGCGGTAATACAGCGGCAGCGTGAAGATCTGGATGATCATCGGGATCACGATGAACATATTGAAGATGCCCATATAAACCCCGGTGCGCTCCGGCGGAATGCACCCGGCCAGCATCACATACGGATTGCCCATGATGCTCGCCCACGCCAGGCCGATGCCGACCATCGGCACGAACAGCAGCGCCGGCGAGTGAATCATCGGAATGCTCAGCATCGCGAAGCCGGCCAGCGTCAGGCACACGCTGTGCGTCAGCTTCGGCCCGTACTTGCGCGTGAAAGGCACCAGCGCCAGCGCGCCGACGAACGCGATGAAGTTATAGAACGCCCCCACCTGCCCGGCCAGCAAGCCGGCGTCGCGGAAGCCCTGCGACGCCTGGTCGGTGGTGCCGTACAAGGTGGTCGACAGCGACAGCATAATGTACTGCCAATAGCAGAACATCGCATACCACTGGAACAGCTTGACCCACGCCAGCTGCTTCATCGTGGCCGGCATCTCGCGCACGGCGCTGTCGATATCGCGGAAGGTCTGGCGCCAGCCGCCCGGCCGCGAGCGGATCTCCGCCAGCTCCAGCGCCGTCAGCGGATGCTCGGGCGTGGTCTTCAGGGTCCACAGCACGGAGCTGATGGAAAACACCGCGCCGATCAAAAAGGCGACGATGACGATATGCGGAATATGGCTGGCGTTGACGGCATCCTTGTTCATGCCCAGCCAGACCAGCAACGACGGCGTCAGGTAGGCCAGCGTCTGCCCCAGGCCCGTGAAGGCGCTCTGCGTCAGGAAGCCGATCGAATGCTGCCGCGGCGCCAGCTTGTCGCTGACGAAGGCGCGGTACGGCTCCATCGTCACGTTGTTGGCCGCGTCCAGTATCCACAGCAGGCTGGCCGCCATCCACAACGTGGGACTGAACGGCATCGCCAGCAGGCCAAGGCTGCACAGGATCGCGCCGATCAGGAAGTACGGCGTGCGCCGCCCCCAGCGCGTGACGGTGCGGTCGCTCATCGCGCCGATCAGCGGCTGCACCAGCAGGCCGGTCATCGGCCCGGCCAGCCACAGATACGGCAGGCTCGCCTCGTCGGCGCCCAGGTATTTGTAGATGGGGCTCATGCTGCTCTGCTGCAGGCCAAAGCTGAACTGGATGCCGAAGAATCCGATGTTCATATTGATGATCTGCCAGAACGACAGATGCGGCTTCACGCCGGCGCTCATACCACCGCTCCGGCCTTCGACGGCAACACGCCGCCGCTGCGCCAGCATGCGATCCACGGCTGGTAAAAGGCGATATCGGCCGGCACCGCGCCGGAGATGCCGCAGATGGCGCCGGCGAAGGCATTGGCGCGCGCCAGCGTGAGCGGCAGCGACCAGCCCTGCGACTGGCCGAACAGGAACACCGCCGAGAAAGCGTCGCCCGCGCCGACGGTATCGACGATGCGCGCCGGCGCATGGCATTCCTGATTGGCGGTGACGGTGCCGTCGGCGCCGAAGTGCAGCGCGCCGCGCTCGCCGAGGGTGACGATCAATCCCTTTAGCGTGAAGATGCGCATCAGCGCTTGGCAAGCCTCGACCATCTCGGGGCTGTCGATGGCCTCGGTGCCCGGCTTGGTGTGCGTGTACCAGCTGAACAAATCCTTGAGTTCTTCCTCGTTGACCTTGACGATATCGGCCAGATGCAGCGACTCGAAGGCGCAGCGTTCGGTCACCTGGCCGTCGCGCACGTTCAAGTCCAGATAACGCGTGGCGTCCGACGCTTGCAGCATCGCCCGCAGCGCCGCGCGCGAGCGCTCATGCCGCTGCGCCATGGTGCCGAAGTAGATGACGGCGGGCTTGGCGTGCGCCAGCGCCGCCAGCGCGGGCGCCACCTCCACGTAGTCGTAAGCCTGGTCGGGCAGGATGATGAACCGGTGGCCCTGCGCGTTGCGCTCGACCACCACGCGGCCGGTGGCTTCCTTGGGATCGATCTGCAGGCCCGCCTCGCTCATGCCGAAGCGTTCGAACTCCGCGCGCATCAGCGCACCGTTCTTGTCGTCGCCGATGCGCGTGACCATCAGCGTGGCGACGCCGAACGCCGCCAGATTACGCGCCACGTTAAAGGGCGCACCGCCGACAACCTGCTCGGTGATGAAATCGTCGACCAGCGCTTCGCCGAATACGGCTATGGTTTGTTGGTTCATGCATGTCTCCACGCCCTTTCGGGCGATTTTATATTATTCGCGTGCCAGCCAGTGCATCGCGTAAGGCGCCAGGGTGATCGTTCCTTCGATGCGGCCCGGCTCCGCGTGGTCGCTCCAGACGCCCTGCAGCGCGTATTCTTGCGGCAGGCCGGTAAAGTTCATCAACGTCAGGAAGCGCTCGCCGCGCGCCAGCGCCAGCACGCCGTCGGGCGCGTCGGCCAGCAGCGCGCGCGGCGCGTTGGCGGCCAAGGCATCCTGCTTGCGGCGCGCGCGTATCAGATTGGCCAGCCCCTGGTACATGATTCCCGGCGCGCTGGTCTTGTCGTAGCGGTGCTTCCAGCGCTGCTCGTCGAACACCGGCCGTTGCAGCCAGCGGCTGTCCATCGCATGCTGTGGACGATCGAGATAGCTGTAATCGTTTTCCATCGCCAGCTCGTCGCCCATGTACAGCACCGGCAGCGCGCCAAAGCTCAACGCCAGGCCATGCAGCAGCAGCATGCGGCGCAGCGCCAGCGAGCGCTCTTCCTCATTGGTGGCGGTCTGCAAGCCGGTCAGCGAAGCGGCCATGCCATTGCTGCCGTGGGCCGCGTTCGGATCGGTGCTCTGGAAGGCGGCGCCGCTGGCGTAGCTGCCTTGCGCGCCGCTGAAGAAGCGCGCGGCGCCGGCCAGTCGCGCCGCAGCGCCCGCCGCCGAACCCACTTCGGCCTCCGCGCGCAGCACGTTCCAGCCGATGTCGTCGTGGCAGCGCACGTAACTGAGCCACGTCGCGGCCGACGGCAACGGCGGCGTGTTGCGGATCACCTCGCGCAGCACGCCGGTGTTTTGCTCGGCCAGCGCCACCCAGCCGGCGGCCATCAGGCTGCTGTGATAAGCGATATGGCATTCCGGCGCGGCGGCGCTGCCCAGATAGGCCGGCAGCTCGCGCGTCGGCACGATGGCCTCCGCCTTCAGCAGCACGCCCGGTGCGACGATGTCGACGATGGCGCGCAAGGCTTGCAGCAGCTGGTGCGCCTCCGGCTGGTTCATGCTGTTGGTGCCTTCGCGTTTCCACAGGAAGGCGGTCGAATCGAGGCGGAACACCTCGATGCCGCGGTTGGCCAGCCGCAGCATCGCCGCCGCCATCTCGGCGAAGACGTCCGGATTGGACCAGTTCATATCCCATTGATAGGGGTAGAACGTGGTCCACACCCAGCCGCCCATCGCCTCGACGTAGGTGAAATTGCCCGGCGCGACCTGCGGGAACACCTGGCCCAGCGTGCGCTCATGGCGGTCCGGCATGTCGCGGTCGGGGAAGACGTGGAACATCGCCCGCGCCTTCGCGTCGCCGGCCTTCGCGGCCAGCGCCCACTGGTTGTCATCGGCCACGTGGTTCAGGATGAAATCGGAGCACAGGCTGATACCGGCGGCGCGCAGGCGCGTGGTCAGGTCGTGCAGGTCGGCGTTGGTGCCCAGCGCCGGATCGACCTCGTCGAAACTGGTGACGGCGAAACCGCCGTCGTTCTCGCCTTCGCGCGGGCGCAGGAACGGCAGCAGGTGCAGGTAGCTGACGCCCAGCTCCTCCAGGTACGGGATGCGCTCGGCCACGCCGTTCAAGCTGCCGCCGAAGTTCTGCACGTAGGCGCAGTAGCCCAGCATGCGCTGGCTCAGGAACCACTCCGGTTGCGCGGCGCGCTGGATATCGAGCGCGCGCAGTTCCGGCGGGCGCTCGGCGTACAGCTTGCCCAGGGATTCCATCAGATCGCCGAACCAGGTGTCGAAATCGGCGCGCTCGCCGTACAGGCCGGCCAGCAGGCGGCGCAGCACCGGTTCGGCCGTCGACAGGCGTTGTGCCGCCAGAGGACGCAGATCGTTGGGAAGGGAGGCTAGCAAGCGGTCCGATGTTGTTTGAGAAGGCATAGTGATAGTTGATTCGTAGGGCGGATTAGGCGGAACGCCGTAATCGGCCATGCATGAGCCGCTGGCGGAGCATGCATGGCCGATTACGCTGCGCTAATCCGCCCTACGTGTTACGTGTTTACGTGGTTTGGATAAGCGCTTGGTCGTGCTTAGAAGGCATACGACAGCGTCACCTTCGCGGCGCGGCCGTTGATCGAGCGCGCGGCATGGCCGTCGCCTTCCACCTCGGTGTAGCCGATCTTGTTGAACAGATTATTAGCGCTCAGCGACACGGTGGCCTTCTCCGTCACGCGATAATTGACGAAGGCGTTGACCACCGCGTACGCCGGCATCTCGATGGTGTGCGCATCGTCGCCCCACGACTTGCCGGTGCCGATCACGCTGGCGCCCACCGTGGCATCGCCGATGTTGTAGGTCGGCGCGACCTGGTAGATCCAGTTGGCCTGGCGGCGCGGCGAGTTGCCGATGTTGGCCACGTCCGCCGCCGCCGTGCCGGTGATCTTGGCGTGCGTGTAGGTGGCGCCCCCGGTGACGCGGAAGTCGCCGATCGAATACGCGCTTTCCAGTTCAACGCCCTTGGCGTCGTACTTGTTGGAGGTGCTGCGCTGCGTGGTCGCCTCGTAGTTGCTCTCGTCGGTCTTGGCCTGGAACAGCGTGACGAAGGCGCTCAAGCCGCCGCTGCGCCATTTCACGCCGCCTTCGAGCTGCTTGACGGTGTTGATGTTGATCGGCGTCGAGCCGTCCAGCGGGGTGCCGAACAGAATACGGTCGGCGTTGAAGGCCACGCCGTCGCTGACGCGCGCGAACGCCGCCAGGTTGCTGGTGATGCGGTAGTTGCCGCCGACCGAATACGAGGTGTGGTTGATCTTGTAGTTGACCATCTGCTCGGTGGCCGGATCGTAGCGCAGGCCGCCGGTGGCGATGTTGGCGGTGCCGTTGGCTTCCTGGCGGTCCTGGCGCACGCTCGCGTCGAGGTTCAGCGGACCAGCCTCGTAGCCGACGTTCAGGTATGGCGACGTCAGTTTGTATTCCATGTCGACCGCGCGCATGCAGCAGCCGCCGAAGGCCGGGCCCACCAGGCCGGGGGTGCTGCTGGCCGTTTGCAGCAAGGCCGGCTTGTCGCCGCTCAGCTGCATCAGGTACTCGTTGAAGTTCCACGTCAGCGCCAGCTTCTGGTTCGACAGATACAGGCCGGCGGTGGTGGTCAGCTTGGAGCCGTCGGCCAGCTTGAAGGTCTTCGACAGCTTGGTGTCGTTGAGCGTGTTGCCGGCGTCGTCGATCGAGGTGTTGAACACCACCGCCGAGAAGGCCAGGCCGTTGTAGGCCTTGCCGCGATTCGGGCCGGTGGCGAAGGTGTAGTTGCCGGCCACGCCGTTGTTACCGGCGAAGACGCCGGTGAAGCGGCCGCTGTTGTCGGAGGCGCGGAACTTGTTGCTGAGGTTCCAGCCGTCGCCCAGGTCGAACGAGCCTTCCAGGCCGATCGAATCGCTCTTGACGTGCAGGCCGTCGTTGACGTCGGTCGACACCGGCGTGTTGTTCTTGCCCAGCGTGACATCGCGCACCCAGTTCGGCGAATAGAAGCTCACCGTGCGCGGATCGATGCCCGGGATTTCGGTGATCTTCTGGTTCACCACGCGCACCGGCACCGGCAGCGCGGTCGGCGTCTTGTCGTCGACGTGCTTGAACGACAGGCGGATGTAGCCATTGTCCAGGTCATGCGTGATATTGCCGCGAATCTGGCCGCCGCTGGCGGTGCTCATGCCGGTATCGCGCACGCCTTCGCCGGTGCGGTAGCTGCCGCCGATGAAGAAGCGCGTCTTGTCCGAGATCGGCGAGCCGTAATCGAAGTCGTAGCGGGTCTCGTCGTAACCGAGGCCGCGGCTGATGCCGATATGGCCGCCCTTCTCCTCGCCGGTCTTGGTGATGAAGTTGATGATGCCGCCCGGCGCGTTGGTCGCCAGCGTGGAGGCCGAGCCGCCGCGCACCACTTCCAGGTGGTCGAGCGTGCCGTCGATCTTGACGTAGCTGTCCGGCGTGATGAAGTTGAAGTCGCCCGACTGCAGCACCGGCAGGCCGTCCTCCTGGATTTGCACGTAGCGCGCGCCGCCGGCCGATACCGGCACGCCGCGCACGGTGATGTTGGCGTTGCCCTCGCCGCCCGACGACTCGGCGCGCACGCCCGGCACGGAGCGCAGCACCTCGGCCGCGCTCAGCGCCGCCGAGTTCTTGATGGCGTCGCCCTCGATGGTGCTGATCGAGACGCTGGTCTTCATCTTCGACGAGCCGGTGGTGGTGCCGGTGACGACCACGCGCTCCATGTTCAAGCCATCCGCTGGCGCGGCGGGGGCGGGGGCGGCGGCTTCCTGCGCGGCGGCGGCGCCCATGTGCAGGACGGCGGCGGCGACGGCGGCCGTCATGGCGGCCAGTTGGATGGTGCGATGTTTCATGGTGGTCTCCAGATATTGTCGTTTTGCTCTGCTGTTTTGTTGAGCAGGTACGCCATTATTCCTCGAACGGGGATTTAATGCAATCGATTGCATAGGTGCGGTGCAGTATGTGTGCACGGCAATCCCGCGGCTATAGAACCGCTATAAAATCATGGAAATTGTCCGAAAGATAGGCAATTCATGCTGCGCTGCAGCACAATATTTATGCAATCGGTTGCGAAAATAAGACAATCGGTTCGTAGGGCGGATTAGGCAGGACGCCGTAATCCGCCATGAGCCGTCGACGGCTCAATGGCGGATTACGCTGCGCTAATCCGCCCTACGTGTCTCCGAGGATGGATCAGACGGTGCGGCTACTGGCACGCACCACCAGCTGGGTCGGCAGCTGCAGCGACGGCGACGGCCGCCCTTCGACCAACTCCAGCAGCGACGCCACCAGCGCCCGCCCGGCTTCGCGGATCGGCTGCTGCACCGTCGTCAGCGGCGGATGGAAATAGGTCGACAACTCGATGTCGTCGTAACCGACCACCGCCACCTGCCCCGGCACGAACAGCCCGTGCTCGCGCATCGTGTTAATCGCGGTCATGGCCAGCAGGTCGCTGCCGGCGAAGATGGCGTCGAACGGCACGCCGCGCGCCAGCAGCTCCTCGACCGCCTCGCGCCCGCCCTCGGGCAGGAACGACACCGACACCTGCAGCGCCGGATCGACCTCGATGCCGGCTTTCTCCAGCGCGCGGCGGTAACCGGCGTAGCGCTGCCCGACCTCGGGCAAATTGATATCGCCGAAGAAGGCGATGCGCTTGCGTCCCTCTTCCAGCAAATGGCTGGCGGCCAGCTCGCCGCCGGTCAGGTTGTCGCCGCCGACGGTGCAGTACAACTGCTGCGGCAGTTGCGCGCCCCACACGACGATCGGCACGTGGCGCGCCGCCAGTTGGTTCAGTTGTTCGTGGTGGCGCCACTGGCCGATCAACACGATGCCGATCACGCGGCCGGTGTCGAACGGCCCGGCCGCCGCGTCCAGCTCCTCGGCGTTGACGCGCGAGACCAGCATGTCGAAGCCCTGCTCGGTGAGGGCGTCGGCCAGGCTACCCAGCATGCCGAGGAAGAACGGATCGGACAGGTGCTGGCGCGTGGTCGGGTCGTACGGAATCACCACGCCAACGGTGCGGTTCTGCTTCATGCGCAGGTTCTGCGCGCCGATGTTGATGGTGTATTTGAGCGAGCGCGCCAGCTCCATGATGCGCACCCGGGTCTCCTCGCTGACCAATTTGCTGCCGGCCAGCGCGCGCGAAACCGTGGACGTGGACACGCCGGCCAGCCGCGCGATGTCGGCCATCTGCAGGCGCCGCTGCTGGGCGGCGTTGTCCGCGTCGGGCGGCGGCGTCTTCGGCATGGCGGAGGTCAAGCCGATGGCACGGTGTCTTTGAACGACTGGCGCTCCGACAGTTTATCGAACAACCTGGCCAGGTTGGCGTGGTCGTCGCGCCAGGTGATCTCCGGGAAGCGGAACGACAGCCAACCCAGGGTGCAGCCAACCGCCACGTCGGCCAGCGAGTAGTTCTTGCCGGCGCAGTAAGCCTGCTCGCCCAGCTTTTCCGACAACGCCGCGAGGCCGAGGTGGACCTTGCGCATCTGGCGCGCGATCCAGTCCTCGCTCTGCAGCTCGATCGGACGCTGCGTGCGTTCCAGGCGCACGGTGATGGCGGCGTCCAGCATGCCGTCGGCCAGCGCTTCCCAGCACTTGACGTCGGCGCGGTCGCGACCATTGGGCGGCAGCAGCTTGCATACCGGCGTCAGGGTGTCGAGGTATTCGACCATCACGCGCGAATCGATCATGACGCTGCCGTCCTCCATGACAAGGCTGGGCACCTTGCCCAGCGGGTTGAGGGTGCTGATAGCCGTATCGGGGGCCCACACGTTTTCCAGCTCGAACTGGTAGTCGAGCTTTTTTTCGGCCAGGACGACGCGGACTTTGCGGACATAAGGACTGGCGAGGGAACCGATAAGTTTCATGGATGCGTAGAGTAGAAGGTCAGTGGACAGTATAACATCGGCCGGGTCGCGGGCCGCCAATGGTAAAATCACGTTTTTGCTCCTTCAACTTCGCTCCCTCGATCATGACCACACCTGCTTACTCCACGCTGTCGGCGCTGTCGCCGCTGGACGGCCGCTACGCCGGCAAAACCGACCTGCTGCGTCCCATCCTGTCCGAATCGGGCTTCATGCACCACCGCGTCAAAGTGGAAATCTCCTGGCTGCAGGCGCTGTCGTTGGCCGGTTTCGCCGAGATCAAGCCGTTTTCGGCCGCCGGCACCGCGTTGCTCGACAAGATCGCCAACGAGTTCAAGGAAAGCGACGCCGCCCGCATCAAGGAAATCGAAGCGGTCACCAACCACGACGTCAAGGCCGTCGAATACTGGCTCAAGGAGCAGGTCAAGGACGTGCCGGAGCTGGTCGCCGCCTCCGAGTTCATTCACTTCGCCTGCACCTCGGAAGACATCAACAACACCTCGCACGGCATGATGCTCAAGGCCGCGCGCGACAACGTCATGCTGCCGTCGCTGCGCAACGTCATCGCCCGCCTGACCGAGATCGCCGTCGCCAACGCCGACGTGCCGATGCTCTCGCGCACCCACGGCCAGACCGCCAGCCCGACCACCCTGGGCAAGGAGATGGCCAACGTCGTCGCCCGCCTGCAGCGCGCCATCAAGCGCATCGAGCAGGTCGAAATCCTCGGCAAGATGAACGGCGCGGTCGGCAACTACAACGCCCACCTGTCGGCCTACCCGTCGTTCGACTGGGCGGCCTTCTCCAAGGACGTCATCGAGACGCGCCTGGGCCTGGTGTTCAACCCGTACACCATCCAGATCGAACCGCACGACTACATGGCCGAACTGTTCGACGCCTTCGCCCGCGCCAACACCATCCTGCTGGACCTGAACCGCGACATCTGGAGCTACGTCTCGCTGGGCTACTTCAAGCAAAAGACCAAGGCCGGCGAGATCGGCTCGTCGACCATGCCGCACAAGGTCAACCCGATCGACTTCGAAAACTCCGAAGGCAACCTGGGCCTGGCCAACGCCGTGCTCAAGCACCTGTCCGAGAAGCTGCCGGTGTCGCGCATGCAGCGCGACCTGACCGACTCGACCGTCCTGCGCAACATCGGCGTCGGCCTCGGCTACACCTTGCTGGCCTACGACAGCTGCCTGCGCGGCCTCAACAAGCTGGAAGTGAACCACGCGCGCCTGGCCGCCGACCTCGACGCCAACTGGGAAGTGCTGGCCGAGCCGGTGCAAACCGTGATGCGCCGCTATGGCATCGAGAACCCGTACGAACAGTTGAAGGAACTGACGCGCGGCAAGGGCATCTCCAAGGACGCGCTGCGCGAGTTCATCACCGGCCTGGCCATTCCGCAGGACGCCAAGGACCTGCTGCTGGCCATGACGCCGGCCAACTACATCGGCATCGCCCCCGCTCTGGCCAAAGCCATCTGATGTAAATTAGCAAGATGTCATACACTAGCCCCCGCGACGCAAGTCCCGGGGGCTTTTTTGTCGCCCGCCAACGCATGCGACGTTTCTTTGGTATATTAGTCCTAACACGTACTATTTCTGGAGCACTATAAAAATGCAACGCTATACCAAGACCGCGATGTTGCTGCACTGGCTCATCGCGCTGATGATCGTCGCGGCCTTCTTCCTCGGCCTGACGATGGTCGACATCCCCGGCTTCACGCCGACCAAGCTCAAGTACTTCTCCTGGCACAAATGGCTGGGCGTGACGGTGCTGGCGCTGGCGGCGGTCCGCCTGCTGTGGCGCCAGGCGAACCGGCCGCCGCCGCCGCTGGTCAGCATCCCGCCATGGCAGCACAAGGTCGCCGACGGCGTGCACTACCTGCTGTACTTCCTGATGTTCGCCGCGCCGATCTCGGGCTACCTGTACGGCAGCGCGGCCGGCGTGCCGGTGGTGTATCTGAAACTGGTGACCCTGCCGGCCATCATCGGCCCGGACCCCGAACTTAAGGCCATCTTAAAGACCGTTCATTATGTTTTGGTCATGACGATGGCGGGCGTCGTGGTAGCCCACGCGCTGGCCGCCCTGAAGCACCACTTTATCGACCGCGACATCACGCTCAAGCGCATGCTGCCGTAACCCCCACCCTACCGGAGCCACAATGAAAACCATGAAAAAAATCGCCCTCGTCTCCCTGATGGGTGTCGCCCTGGCCGCCAGCGCCGCCGTGCTCAAGGCCGATCCGGCCAAGAGCTCGGTCTCGGCCACGTTCAAGCAAATGAACGTGCCGATCGAATCGAAGTTCAAGAAATACACGGTCGCCATAGACTACGACGCCGCCAAGCCGGACGCCTCCAAGGCCACGGTCGAAGTGGAAACGGCCAGCCTCGACATGGGCGACCCGGAGTACAACAAGGAAGTGGCCAAGAAGGAATGGTTCAACTCGGCGCAGTTCCCGAAAGCGACCTTCGTCTCGAGCGCCATCAAAAGCGCCGGCGCCGGCAAGCTCACCGTCACCGGCAAGCTGACCATCAAGGGCAAGGCCACCGACATCACCTTCCCGCTGACGGTCAAGACCGAGGGCGGCAAGCAAGTGTTCGACGGCGCGCTGCCGATCAAACGCCTGGCCTACAACATCGGCGAAGGCGAATGGAAAGACACCAGCATGGTCGCCGACGACGTCACGATCAAATTCCACGTCGTCGCCGGCCAATAATAGTTTAACGATCCACACAGGGAGACCCACCACATGAAATTGCAGATCCTGATCGCCACCTTGCTGGCCGCCTCGGCCACGTCGGCCATCGCCGCCACCTACACCGTCGACCCGACGCACACCTTCCCAAGCTTCGAGGCCGACCACATGGGGCTGTCGGTCTGGCGCGGCAAGTTCAACAAGACCACCGGCACGGTCACGATGGACCGCGCGGCCAAGACGGGCGCGCTGGACCTGGCGATCGACCCGGCCTCGATCAACTTCGGCCTCGACAAGATGGACAGCCACGCGCGCGGCCCGGACATGTTCAACGTCGAGAAATTCCCGACGATCACCTACAAGAGCAAATCGTTCAAGTTCGACGGTGACAAGCTGGTCGGCGTCGACGGCGAATTGACGATGCTGGGCGTGACCAAGCCGGTCGCGCTCAAGGTGGACAAGTTCAAGTGCATCATGCACCCGCGCTACAAAAAGGAAGTGTGCGGCGCCGATGCCACGGCCGAGTTCAAGCGCAGCGATTTCGGCCTGAACTACGGCCTGCCAAACTTCTCGCCGGAGGTCAAGCTGGCCATCCAGATCGAAGCGATCAAAGCCGACTAAGCCTCCTCCCGGCCCCGTCCGATCCTGCGCTCCCCACCGGGGCGCAGGATTTTTTTTTGCCCGGATGTGAAAATTGGCGAGAATTCGTTTAAAAAAACCATGTAATACTATGCAATTGGCAACGTTAATAATTCCCTTCTAGCAAAGGAAAATTATGTTTGTTCGCATCCCGCACCGCTAGCCCGTTTTAACCCATTCCCTCGACCACCGGCCATCCTTCGATTAATTATATCGACGGCGGCACCGCCTATGGGAAATCGATTATCAATATAAGATAGCGGGCCACTTTTATTATAAGAGTTACATTCTTAATTTTTTAAAAATTATATTGACACGACAAATAAGCATATTTAGAATTCGCTTCGGATATGTCAATGTCCAATTTGAAGTCAACCTTAACGAACTATTGGAGCCATCATGAAAAAGATTTCCATCATCAAAGTTCAGAAGCTGAAAACCACCGCTGTCGCCCTGTATCCTATCTACGAGTGCTGGCCTTGGTAAGACTTTCATAAAAATGGCGGGGCCGCATGCCCCGCCATTTTTATTGCGCATCGAGTTTGCATGATCCACATCCTATGGCCGCGCATATCATGATTGCAAATAGTTCCCAAACCTACGTCGTGATCCCCTTATCCATCCAGCCCGAAGATAATGGATATTTGATTGGCAATCAGGAACTGGAAGATTTCTATCAATTCCCCGAGGAAGGCCTGTGCATCATCACGCTGCTGCAGCAGGGCCGCACCATCGCGGAGGTCAAGGCCGAATGCGACCGCGCGTTCCCGGAGTCGGTCGATGTCGACGACTTTATCGGCACCTTGACCGACATCGGGTTTATTTCCCCCTCAGAACAAAAAGCTGATTTCCAGCAAAAACTCGCCAGTACGCCGCAGGACAAGCGGTGGAAATTCGCCCTGCCGCAAAAAATCGCCGGCGCCATCTTTTCCGCGCCCGCGCTGCTTGTTTATCTCGCCATCCTCGGTTACGCGGCGCTCAGCGCGGCAAACGATCCACGCCTGCGCTTCAATCCACACGCGCTATATATTCGGGAAAACTTCACCCTCACCCTGCTGGCCCTTTTATTACTGCAGGCGCTGACCACCGCGTTGCACGAACTCGGCCACATGACCGCGGCCGCCAAATACGGAATAAAATCAAAACTCGGCTGGGGTAACCGCCTGTGGAGCATCGTCGCCGAGGCCGATCTATCCGGCCTGCATTCGCTTCCGAAGCGGCAACGTTATTTGCCGCTGATGGCGGGGCTGATAACCGACCTATTGAATATCGCCTGCGTCACGCTATTAATAAAGTTATTACTCAGCAGGGACGCCGATCCGTTTTTTATTCAAATATTCCAGGCGCTGATACTGCAGATATTGTTCACGATGTCGTGGCAATTCAACGTTTTCCTGAAAACGGATATTTACTACGCGCTCTGCGTGTATTGCAACTACCCTAATCTCGACAGCGAAGCGCGGGTCTATCTGCGCGCCCACCTGCACCGCCTCAGCGGCGGACGGCTGGGCGCGGCCGGCCCGTCGCAGTACTACAACTTGGGCACCCTGCGCGCCTTCGCCGCGCTGTGGCTGGCGGGGCGGGTGCTGGCCCTGATACTGCTGTTCGTGGTGGTGATCCCCACCCTGTTGCGCTATGGCCGGGACGCCTGGCGCGTGGTCGGCAACAGCGTCTCGTCGAGCTATGACAAATGGGATCTGAGCTTGTTCTTCATCTTGTCGTCCGCGCTGCTGGCCCTCGGTCTGTACGTATGGCTCAAAGGCAGGACGCGCATCAGCAAAGGAAATTAAATGTCGCAGCCTTCCACCACGCTGTATCAGATTCTGCCGGCCGCGCCGGCGCTGCCGCCCTCGCCGACCGGTTCCGGCTTCCTGCTGGACGCGAGCTTCGCGCACCAAGGCGTCTGGGCCGGGGTCAGCGACCTGCTGGACCTCGCCTATCAACACTTCGCCGAACAGGGCCGCCAAGACATCCTCGACCAGCACAACTACGTGCTGCACATGTTGCTGCCGCAGCGCCGCGACGCCATCCCGCTCAAGTATGCGTGCTTGACGGACACGGCCACCAATTCGGAAAAGACGCGTAACTACTCGCTCGACCGCGCCTACCGGCTGATCCACGGCGCCGTCACCCTGGTCGCCCAATGGCGCGCCGCGGTCGCCCCCGGCGCCGCCTGGACGGTCGTGGTGCGCCGCTTCGACCAGGCCGGCCACCTGGCCCGCCGTTTCTTTTTCGAGCTGGGCCGCCGCCTGGGCGTGGCCGGCAAACTCTCGCTATACGTCGACAGCGGCCGCGCGCCGGAGGCCGCGATCAAAGGCGTCAGGCTGGCGCCGATCGACGCGGCCACGGTGGCGGTGCCCCTGACGGCGCTTGGGCCGGCGCCCGGCGACGGCGAGCCGCGCTCATTCGCAGCGCTCGAACACGCCGACATGAGCGACTGGGAGCGCCACTACGTGCCGTTGCTGCGCCACTACCAAGCGCAACAGGATGGCCTGATGGCGGCGCGCGTGGCCATGCGCGCCCTGTGCGTGCACAACCACTTCGGCTACTACCACGAGGCCTCCAGTTTCGTCGACACCGTGCTGCCCCACCTCGACCAGCTGGTGGAAGACGATCAGTCCGCGCGCTGGAACTATGTCGGCAACATTTTCCAGAGCCTGGTCACGACCGGCAAGGAACAAGCGGCGCTGGCCGCCGTCGAGCGGCATGCCGCGCCGCGGCTGACGGAAACGGTACTACAGGCCAAGATGCACTATTTGCTGGCGATGGTGCATTTGCGCTATCTGCGACAGCAGGACGTGCCGCTGGCGCAGCACCATATCGACCTGGCGCTACAGGCGCTGCAGGCCGCGCAAGCGGACATGCCGGCCGACGACCATGCCTTCCTCAGCGTGTTCATCAACAACGGCCTGGCGTTCGTGCGCGTGCGCCAGGGGCGCCCGGACGAGGCGTTGGCGCTGTGCCAGGGCGGCTTCGACTTCCTCACCAGCCGGCTGGGCCAGGACGTCCATCGGCTGCACCGCTCGGTGCTGCTGTACAACTCGGCGCAAGTGCTGTCGGCGCTGGGCAAGCAAGAGGAAGCGCTCGACTACTACCGGCAATCGATGGCGATGGACCCCTACTATTCGGAGTATTACAACGAGAGCGGCAACATCCTGCAGCGGCTGGGCCGGTACGACGAAGCGCTCGCCCTGTACGACCAGGCCATCCTGTACAGCGCGCCGTACGCGGAGGTGTACTTCAACAAGGGCAACTGCCACGCGCAACTGGAGCAATGGGAGCCGGCGCTGGCGTGCCTGGCCTACAGCCTGGAGCTCAATCCCGACCAGGCGGAGGCTTATTTGCTGCGCGCCGAGATCCTCGAGATGCAAGAGCGTGCCGACGAAGCGCTGGCCGATTACGGCGCCGCGATCGCGCTCAACGGCGACCACGTGGCCGCGCGCGTCAACCGCGCGGTCATCCACTACGGTCACGGGCGCTTCGCCGACGCCCTGGACGACATGAACCACGTGCTCACGCTGGAGCCGGCGGTGGCCAGCCATTACGAAAACCGCTCGGAGATCTACAAAGCCATGAACCAGCCGCACCTGCAGTTACGCGATCTGGACGCCGTGCGCCAATACGGGGAGGCGGCCTGATGACGGCGGCGAACCGCGCGTGGCGCGCCCTTTCCCCCTTATTTTTTGTCCCGCTCATGAGTATTGCCATGTCAACCGCCCACGCCGCGCCGGACGGCGCCAACGCCGAGCTGCTCGGGCTGATCCAGCGCCACGTCGACGCCCAGCGCGAGTTCGACGTGGCCACGCTGCAAGCGGTCACCGCCGACAACTACATCGAAGTCTCGCCGGCCGGCGAGGTGGACAACCGCGACAAGATGCTGTCCTTCTACGATCCGGCGCAACGGCGGCCGGCGCCGACGGTGCGGGTGGACGAGCAGACGGTGCGCACGTTCGACCAGACGGCCGTCGTCATCGCCAAGCTCACGTACACGATGAGCGCCGACGGCCAAGCGCGCAGCTTCGCCATGCGCGCCAGCTACGTAGCGCAGCGGTTCGACGGCAAATGGAAGCTGGTATCGGCGCACTACACCGGCATCCGCCCGCCCAAGCCCTAACTCCGGGGTCAGGTCCACCATTTCTACACGAGCTGGTCCGTAGGGCTTGACGCAGGCCCGCCCGAGCCAGGAAACACGCCGCTATGGGATCGGCTCCGCCATCTACACATGAGGTCGTGTAGAAATGGTGGACCTGACCCCGGAGTTGCTTTTATGCACAGTCAAAATCTGGTTGACGCGGACTTGCGCGCTGCGGATACTCTCCAGCGCCGTCCCCCGTAACCACTTTGAAAACACAATGCATAAGACTCTTCTCGCGCTCGCCATCCTGAGCGCCGCAGCCCATGCCGACGAAGGCATGTGGATGCCCCAACAGCTGCCACAAGTAGCCAGGGAACTGAAAGCCGCCGGCCTCAAACTCGATCCCGCCACGCTGACCAAGTTGACCGAGTTCCCCGCCGGCGCCATCGTCAGCCTCGGCGGCTGCTCGGCGTCGTTCGTGTCGCCGCAAGGCCTGGTCGCCACCAACCACCATTGCGTCTACGCCAGCGTGGCCCACAACTCCACGCCGCAACGCAATCTGCTGGCCAACGGCTTCCTGGCCAGGAACTTCGCCGAGGAATTGCCGGCCGCTCCCGGCAGCCGCATCTTCGTGACCCAGGCCGTCACCGACGTCAGCAAACAAGTGATCACCGCCGATGTCGCCAAACTGGCCGGCAAGGCGCGCAGCGACGCCATCGAGAACAACAGCAAGGCCATCACCGCCGAGTGCGAAAAAGACGCCGGCCACCGCTGCACCGTGTCGTCCTTCTACGGCGGCCTGGCATACTACCTGAGCAAGCAGCTCGAGATCCGCGACGTGCGCCTGGTGCACGCGCCGCCGGCCGGCGTGGGCAAGTTCGGCGGCGACACCGATAACTGGATGTGGCCGCGCCACACCGGCGACTACGGCTTCTACCGCGCCTACGTCAGCAAGGACGGCAAGGCCGCCGACTACAGCAAGGACAACGTCCCCTACGTGCCCAAGCACTACCTGAAGCTGGCCAGGGAAGGCGTCAAGGAAGGCGATTTCATCATGGCGCTGGGCTACCCCGGACGCACCAACCGCCACCGCCTGCCGTCGGAAGTGGCCTTCACCTTCGACTGGAGCTATCCGAACTTCGTCAAGAGCGCCGCCGAGAACCTGGCGACCATCGCCGCCACCACCAAGGATGACAAGGACGCCGCGCTCAAATACGCGGCGCAGGTGGCCAGCATCAACAACACCTACAAAAACCGCCAGGGCATGCTCAACTCGTATGCCAACAGCGACATGCTGGCCCGCAAAACGGCCGAGCACGAGGCGCTCAAGAGCTGGATCAACGCCGACGCCTCGCGCAGGAAGGACTACGCGGCCGACATCGAGCGGGTGGAACAGCTGATCGCCCAGCGCGACAGCGAGATCAAACGCGATTACTTCCTGTCGAGCGCCAAGCCGCGCCTGCTCAACACGGCGCGCACCCTGTACCGCCTGGCCAACGAGAGCGCCAAGCCGGACGTCGAGCGCAAGCTGGGCTATCAGGTCCGCGACGTGCCGCGCATCAAGGCCGGCGTGGCCGCGCTGGTGCGCAACTACGACGAGAAGGTCGACAAGGCGCTCGTCATGAACAGCCTGACCAAGTACGCGGCGCAGCCGGCCGCCGAGCGCAACGCCGCCTTCGACGCCGTCGTCGGCATCAAGGACGGCATGGGCCGCGCCGAGCTGCAAGCGGCGCTCGACCAGCTGTATGCCGGCAGCAAGCTGGGCGACCCCGCCGCGCGCGACGCCTGGCTCGACAAGAAGCCGCGGGACTTCAAGGCCAGCGACGACGCCTTCATCCAGGCCGCCGTGGCGCTGTACGACAGCGATCTGAAGGAAGAGGCCGCCGAGGAGGAGCTGGGCGGCAAGCTGCAGCAGGCCTACGCCAACTACATGAAGGCCAAGATCGCCTACATGAACAGCAAGGGCCGCGCGGTCTATCCGGACGCCAACAGCACCTTGCGCGTGACCTTCGGCAAGATCGCCGGCCGCGATCCGGGCGCCGACGGCACCACCTGGAAAGCCTTCACCACCGTGGCCGGCGTCGCCGCCAAGGCCACCGGCGAAGGCGAGTTCAACGCGCCGAAAGCGCAGCTCGACGCGATCAAGGCCAAGGACTTCGGCAAGTATGTCGATCCGGCGCTCAAATCGGTGCCGGTCGCCTACCTGGCGACCCTGGACATCACCGGCGGCAACTCCGGCTCGGCCGCGCTGAACGCCAAGGGCGAGTGGATCGGCCTGGCCTTCGACGGCACGCTCGATTCGATCATCTCCGATTGGGACTTCAACCAGGCGATGACGCGCGACATCCAGGTCGACCTGCGCTACATCCTGTGGAACATGAAGCACGTCGACCACGCCGACAATTTGCTGAAGGAAATGAACGCCGAATAAGCGCCGGCAGGCGCTGAACCCGCACGGCCACACAGGGTCGTACCCGGCCGGGTACGACCCTTAAGTGGTAACGCCGGCGTATCGTTCCAGCCCGTAGGGTTAAACCCACGCCCCGGCAACGCGGCGAGGTTTTTTTTGCGCTTGCGGTACAGTAGCACGTCAATTCCCTCATTCAGTCCAGGAGAAATCATGCCCGCCAAAAAAGTCGCCGTAGTGATCGGCAGTCTGCGCAAGGATTCGATCAACCGCAAATTCGCCCACGAACTGATCGCGCTGGCGCCGCCTTCGCTGGAATTCAACATCGTCGAGATCGGCGAACTGGCGCTGTACAACCAGGACCTGGAAGAACACGGCGCCACCGCGCCGCAGGCATGGACCCATTTCCGCCAGCGCATCAAGGAGGCCGACGCCGTGCTGTTCGTCACGCCCGAGTACAACCGCTCGGTGCCGGCGCCGCTGAAGAACGCCATCGATGTCGGCTCGCGCCCGTACGGCGACAGCGCCTGGAGCGGCAAGCCGGCGGCGGTGGTGTCGGTGTCGCCGGGCGCGGTCGGCGGCTTCGGCGCCAACCATCACCTGCGCCAGTCGCTGGTGTTCCTCGACATGCCGGTGCTGCAGCAGCCGGAAGCCTACATCGGCGGCGCCGCCGGCCTGCTGGGCGACGACGGCAAACTCAACAACGACCGCACCCGGGAGTTCCTGACCAAGTTCGTCGCCGCTTTCGCGGCCTGGGTGGAGACCAACGCGAAATCGTAGGGCGGATTAGGCGGAACGCCGTAATCCGCCATTGCATGAGCCGTCGAGACGCACGCATTGGCGGATTACGCTGCGCTAATCCGCCCTACGTGATTCCGGTGTCCGCTTAACTTAGAGCCCTAGCGCCGGATCGCGCTGAACGGATAGCCTGCCGTCGTCAACGCGGACGGCTCGCCAGTTTGCACGCGGCGCAGCGGCAACAGCATCGGCCCGTCGCGCGCCGGCAGCAGCGCCAGGTCGGCGCCCGGCAAGCGTCGCGACAGGCCGTCGATGTCGTCGGCGCCCAGCGCCTCGCAGCTGACGTACAGCCGGTACGACGTCTGCCGGTTGCCCATTTCCAGCACGAATCCGGCCACGTGCGCCGTTCCCGGCCGCCCCGGCACGGCCGTCACCCGCAGCCACGTCTTGTCCTGGCTCCTGCCTTTGCGCAGATGCAACGCGTCCCAGGTTTGCATCGGATAGTAGCGCGGGCCGTCGTCGCTCGCGGGCAGCGGCGGCACCGTCGCGCTGTCGGACGGCTCCACCAGGATCACCGGCAACCGCCGCAGCGCGGCCAGCGGCGCCAGGCCGTCATAGCGACCGACGTTGGCCGGCGTGACCAGCACCAGATCGGCCGCCGGCCAGTCGCGCACCGACTCGGCACTGTAGGCGTCGGCGTCGGCGCCGACGGCCAGCACGCGCAGCCCGCGGAAGCGGATCAGCGCCAGCCCCTTGCCGGCCAGTTGCACGCTGCCGCGCGCCGGCCCGCCGACGTCCGCGCCGGCGGCCGCGTCGATCACATAGCGCGGGCCCATTTGCGCCAGCCCCGCTTCGCACACCAGCGCCAGCAGCAAAGCGACCGCCACCACACCCAATCCAACCCCGTTCCGCATCGCTGCTCCTGCACCATGGCGAGGAGTCCAGTAGACCATCGTGGGGTTTTATTTCCTTGAACCAACTCAAGCCACCCTCGTGAAGGGCCGGCCGGCGCTCAAAAATCGGGCACGAATGATACAATCGCGCCCTCGACAGCACGCCGAAGCGCTCACAAGGCGTGGCGCGCCATTTCACATTGTTTCTCTGAGATCCAGACTGCCATGCACCCAGATATGCCGACGCCTTATGAAAAAGGCAATCAAAATCAAACCACCCTGTGGACCGAATGCATCGCGTTCTACGAGGAATTGGCGCGGCGCTTCCCGCAAGTGCTGCGTTTTGAACAGATCGGCGTGTCCGACGGCGGCATTCCCGTGCACGCGGGCATCGTCAGCCCGGACGGCGTGTTCGACCGCTCGCAAATCAAGGCCGAGGGCCGCACCGTCTTCTTCAACAACAACGGCATCCACCCCGGCGAACCCGAGGGCGTGGACGCCTGCATGGCCATCGTGCGCGACCTGTGCTTCGAGCCGGCCCGGCTGGCGGCGCTGGGCGACGCGGTGCTGCTGTTCGTGCCGCTCTACAACGTCGACGGCGCGCTCAACCGCGCCAACACGTCGCGCGTCAACCAGGACGGCCCCGAGCAGTTCGGCTTCCGCGGCAACAGCCGCCACCTGGACCTGAACCGCGACTTCATCAAGTGCGACACGCTCAACGCCCGCCTGTTCAACCAGCTGGTGACCAGCTGGGACCCGGACGTCATGGTCGACACCCACACCTCCAACGGCGCCGACTACCCGTACACGATGACCTTGATCCACACGCAGGCGGACAAGCTGGGCTACGGCCTCGGCCCCTTCCTGCGCGAGACCATGCTGCCGCACATCTACCGCGAGATGGAAGCGAAGGGCTGGCCCACCTGCCCCTACGTCAATCCGGTCAAGGACAGCCCGGACGACGGCATCGCCGAGTTCCTGGAAGTGCCGCGCTTCTCGACCGGCTTCGCGGCGCTGCACCACGTGATCGGCTTCATGCCGGAGACGCACATGCTCAAGCCCTTCAAGGACCGCTACGAATCGATGCGCGCGCTGCTGGACGTGACGCTGGCCTTCACCGTCGCCCACGGCGAACAAATCCGCGCGCTGCGCGCCGACGCCAAGGCGCAGGCGGCCAGCGCCAGCGAGTGGACCGTCAACTGGCGCCTGGACGAAGACCATCCGTCGACCTTGCGCTTCAAGGGCTACGCCGCCAAGCGCAGCGCCAGCCTGCTGGGCGACTACCAGCGCCTGTCGTACGATCGCGGCCAGCCGTGGGAAAAGGACATCGCCTACTACAACAGCTTCGTGCCGGCGGCCACGGTGCGCGCGCCGAAAGGCTACATCGTGCCGCAGGCCTGGCGCGAAGCCATCGAGCGACTGCAGTGGAACGGCGTCGAGATGGCGGCCTTCGACGAAGCCTCCACCATCGAGGCGCAGTACTACCACATCGCCTCCGTCACCTCGCGCCCGCACGCCTACGAAGGCCATATGTACCACGACGAGGTGGAACTGGAAGCGCGCACCGGCAGCTTCACGGTGCAGCCGGGCGACTGGTTCATTCCGCTCAAGCAGGCCAACGCCCGCTACGCCGTCGAGACGCTGGAACCGCAAGGCCACGACTCCTTCTTCCGCTGGGGCTTCTTCAACAGCGTGCTGGAAAAGAAGGAGGCGTTCTCCGACTACGTGTTCGAGGACCTGGCGCTGGAGATGCTGGAAGCCGAGCCGGAACTGAAAGCCAAGTTCGAGTCGTGGAAGGCCGCCAATCCGGCGCTGCTGTCCGACCAGGAAAAGGTATTGGGCTTCATCTTCGAAAACGGCAAGCGCCACGCCGAGCCGGAATGGCGCCGCTATCCGGTGCTGTCGGTCTTCTGAAGACAGCCTGACAATTTAACTTCGCGTTCCCCGTGCGCGCGGCGGCGATCCCGCCGCGCGCACATGAGCATTTGAGCACCCGCTGCCCACAAGGTCACAGCCATGCACTACGCACTCAATCTGCGCACTTTCTTCTACAGCCATTATTTTTATCTTGGGCTGCGCTTCGCCACGGGCCTGGTCGGCGTCACCTTGATCACCTTACAGTTCGCCGACATGGCCACCGCCATGACGGTCTGCATCGGCGCCCTGTGCACCGCGCTGATGGACATGCCCAGTCCCCTGCGCCACAAGTTCAACGAGATGAGCGCCTCGGTGCTGCTGTGCAGCGCCGTCACGCTGTTGATCAGCCTTTGCGCGCCGCTGCACTGGCTGTTGATGACGATGCTGGTATTAATCAGCTTCCTCGCCTGCATGATGGTCGTCTACGGCAAAAAATCGATGCCGCTGCAACTGGCCACGCTGTTCATCATGACCATGTCGATGGAGCACTCGATGTCGGTCAAGCAGTCGTTCATCCACACCGGCCTGTTCACCCTGGGCGCGGTGGCCTACCTGGCCTACGCGATGGGCATCTCGTGGATGCTGCGCCACCGCATCAAGCAGCAGGTGCTGGCCGAAGCGCTGTTCGAGCTGGCCGCCTACATCGACATCAAGGCCGACTTCTACGACACCCGCTACAACCTGAACGAACAGTTCAACAAGCTGGTACGCCACCAAAGCGTGCTGGCCGACCGCCAGCAGGCCTCGCGCGACCTGATCCTGCGGGCGCACCAGAACAGCAAGGACGCCATCGTCGTGCAGGTCCACGTGTGCATGCTCGATTTGTATGAGCTGATCCTGTCCACCCACACCGACTACGCGCAGCTGCGCATGCACCTGGCCGATTCGCCGGTGCTCACCACCTTGCGCGACCTGGCCTACAAGGCCGCGCGCGATATCGAATCGGTGGCCTACGACGTCACCCGCAAGAAGGCCTCGTACGCGGAGATCAGCTACACGCCGGAACTGGAAGCGGTCGAGGCGGAACTGGCCGCGATCCAGCGCCGCATCGACGAGGGCAAGCCGCAGCAGGAGGCGCTGGCGGTGCTGCGCGCGCAGCGCAACAAGATCCGCGCCATCATCAAGATGATCGGCGAGCTGCACCAGGCCAGCCAGAAGGTCTACGACACCACGCCGTTCTGGGTCGACGCCGACATGGGCCCCTTCCTGTCCCAGCAAAAGTACGAGCTGCGCATGATCCTGTCGCACCTGCGCATGGATTCGCCGATCTTCCGCTTCTCGCTGCGGGTGGCGATGGCGATCTCGGTCGGGCTGGCGGTGGCCGCGTGGCTGCCGTACGCGGCGCACAGCTACTGGATCGTGCTGACCATCGTGATCATCCTCAAGCCCAGCTTCAGCATGACCAAGCAGCGGCGCGGCGACCGCATCGTCGGCACCATCATCGGCTGCGTGATCACCGCGCTGATCATCCGCTTCCTGAACCACCCGGCGATCATCCTTGGCATCCTGGTGCTGGCGACGGTAGCCACGCCCACCTTCATCTACCTGCGCTACCGCTACGCCGCCATCGCGGTCAGCGTCATGATCCTGCTGCAGATGCACCTGATCGCGCCCGGGAACAATGACCTGATCATGGAACGGCTGGTCGATACCTTCACCGGCGCGGCGGTGGCGACGGCCTTCAGCTTCGTGCTGGCGAACTGGGAATATCAAACCCTGCCACGCCTGATCCGCGAGGTGCTGGACGTGAACCTGCGCTACATGCAGGCCAGCTTCGATCTGCTGCAGGGCAAAGGCAAGGACGATTTCGCCTACCGCATCGAGCGCAAGCGGCTGATGGACAGCCTGGCCGCGCTCAGCTCCGCGCTGGTGCGCATGCTCGACGAACCATCGAGCAAGCAGCGCGCGGTGGAGGACATCAATCTGTTCATCGTGCAGAACTACCTGCTGGTGGCGCACGTGGCGGCCTTGCGCGCCATTCTGCGCCGCCACGTGAACGAGCTGCCGAAGGAGCCGGTCAACGCCATGCTGGGCGAGAGCCACGACCAGGTGGTCGGCATCCTGTCGCAGGCGCTCAACCGACAGGCGGGCAAGACGGCGGCGCCGACACCGCCCACCCTGGCCGATACCGCCGCCGTGCCGTGGTCCGGCTGGCCCCTGGTACAGCGCCGCATCCGCCTGCTGCAGGCCGACGCCGCGAAAATCATCGTCCACAGCGAAGCGATCGTGCGCAACGTGGTCTAAGGCTGCTAACATAGCTGGATGACCTCCACCACCACCTTCAGTACCCGCGACCTGTTTTCCGCCCTGGCCGTGGTCCTGATCTGGGGTACCAACTTCGTCGCGATGAAGATCGGCCTCAAGGACCTGACGCCGTTCCAAATGGGCGCCGCCCGCTATGTCTTCGCCGTGCTGCCGCTGATCCTCGTCGTGCGCCCGCCCAAGCTGCCCGCCAAATGGATCGTCGCCTATGGCCTGTGCCAGGGCGTCGGCCAATTCGGGCTGCTGTTCCTGTCGCTGAAGGTCGGCATGTCGGCCTCGCTGGCGTCGGTCATCCTGCAAACCCAGGTCTTCTTCACCGCGCTGTTCGGCTTCGTGCTGCTGCGCGAACGCGCCAGCCGCGCGCTCAAAGGCGGCCTGCTGCTGGCGGCGGTGGGGCTGGTCTGCTTCGGCATGAACTACGTGGAGCCGGGCCACGCCGGCGCCACCACGGCGGGCGGCTTCGTGCTGACGTTGATGGCGGCGGCGATGTGGGCCGCCTCCAACATCGTCGTGCGCCGCGCGCAGCAGGCCACGCCGGAATTCGATGTCGTCAGCTTCATGGTCTGGTGCAGCCTGGTGCCCATCCTGCCGTTCATCGGCCTGTCGCTGGCGTTCGACGATCCGGCCACCCGCTGGCACTGGACCGGCGCGCCGTGGACCACCTGGGCCGCGGTGGCCTATCTGGGCTGGATGGCCACCATCCTCGGCTACGCGATGTGGACCCGGCTACTCAAGCGCCATCCGGTCAACCGCGTGGCGCCGTTCAGCCTCGGGGTGCCGGTGGTCGGCATCAGCGCCGGCATGATCCTGCTGGGCGACGTCGTCACCGGCTGGCAATGGGCCGGCATCGCGCTGATCGTGCTGTCCCTGATCTGCACCATGTTCGGCGGCCGCTGGCTGGATCGCCGGGGCTGAGCAACGGAGCTATCCGAAGCAGACCCGGTTGCGGCCCGTCTGCTTGGCGCGGTACAGCAGCGCATCGGCCTTCTGCAGCATGGCCTCGGCCGTCCCCGCCGCCAGATCGGCGTACACGCCCATGCTCATGGTGACCTTCAACTCCGGATGCACCTCGTGCCACGGGAAGCTCTCGATCATGTGGCGCAGCTTGTCGCACAGCGCCGCCGCCTGCGGCAGTTCGGTCTCCGGCAAGGCGATGACGAATTCCTCGCCGCCGTAGCGCGCCACCAGATCGCTCAGGCGCATATGGCTGCGCAGGATCTCGCCGACATGGCGCAGCACCGCGTCGCCGGTGGCGTGCGAAAACTGGTCATTGATCTTTTTAAAGAAATCGATATCCCCTATCACCATTGTGAATGGCTGCCGGTGGCGCACCGCGTGGCTGAACAGCGTGGTCGCCCGCTCGTCGAAATGACGGCGGTTGTGCAGCTTGGTGAGCGCGTCGCGCACGCTCAGTTCGCGCATCTGCTCGGCCTGCGCCAGGATGGTCTGGTGCGAAGCGTGCAATTCCTCGTGCGTGCGGGCCAGCTTCTCGCTCATGTCGTTGAAGGCGCTGGCCAAGGTCGCCACCTCGTCGCGCCCCTCCACCGGCACGCGCTGCAGCAGCGAGCCGCCGTGCATGGCCCGCACCGCCGTCGTCAGATGGCTTAACTTACGGCTCATGCCCCGGCTGAGCAGCACGCCCAACACCAGCGCCAGCGCCGCCGCGCCGGTCACGCCGGCCAGCAGCGCCTCGCGCATTGCCTGCAGATACTGGAGCTCCTGCTTGCTGGGGGTGATCACGCCTTCCGGCGACACGTAGGCGACGACGCGCCCGTTCACCTCGACCCGGCGCGCGTCCTTGCGCGCGGCCTCCGGCAGCACCTCGCCGTGGCGGTACACGCCGGCGCCGAGCAAAACGCGGAAGTCCTGGTCGGCGAGGATGAAGTGGAACGGCGGCTCGCCGTTGGCGCGCGGCGGCGGCGGCCGGCGTCCGAGCGGCGGCGCCTGTCCGGGCGGCGGCGCTTGCGGCAAGCGTGCGTTGGCGTCCGGCGGGCCGTCCGCTTCCGGCTCCGGCCTCGGTCCCCGTTCCGGACCGCGCTCGTTATCAGTATCAGGGCCGGCCTCGCCCGGCGGCGGGCGCCGGTCGCCGCGCAAGTCCTGATAGCGCCGCATATAGTTGTCGAAAGGCTCGACGGCCGTCGCCGCCTGCCAGCTGCCATAGGTCCGCAAATAGCCGCTCACGGCGGTGTAGAAGTGCTCCGCCGCCTGCTCGCGGCGGATGAGATCGACCTTTTTGGTCATCCCCACGTATGCCAGCCCGCCGACCATGGCAACCGCCGCCAATCCGGTCAGCAGCAAGGCCAGCATGAATTTCGTGCGCAGGGACATCCGGACTCCGTCAAATTATTGCCAATAGGACAGTAATAATAGCTGAAGGCAGTGCCTCAAAGAAAAAATTTACGACAAAAAAGTTACTAACCAGAACCGATGTTTCATAGGGAAAACACCTAGTTATACGTATTGCGAATGGCACGTATCACAAATCAAAATTTTTTTTATTTCTGAAAACGGCGCATACTGCACTGCATCAAACGAACATTTAACAGGAGCTTCTCATGAACTCGACTACTTTCCACACTCACACCACCGCCAACTACGCAGCCAATGTCGCCTACGCTGTACGTCAACTGTTCGCCGCGCTGTTTGCACGGAAGCCAGCCGATGTTGCAGAAGCGACCACCGAGCGCGCCGATGAAACCATCTGGTGGCTGAGCAGCACCGCCAAAGACGTGGAAGCCCACTCGCCTAACTTGGCAGCCGAACTGCGCTACATCGCAGCCCGCTTCGGTTAATCGCGGTTCACTCAAACTTATTTAACTTACTGGAGAATCACATGCTGACCATCATCGAAAACCTGCCTGCCGCCATCGCCCTGTCCGGTCTCGTACTGCGCCTCTACCTGGGCGCCAAGCCAAACCAAGACGCTGAATAAGCCGTGCGCGCCACAGCAAAAAGCCCCGGCCGCTAACGCGGTGCCGGGGCTTTTTAGTTTGCGGGAGTTTTATTTAAGTAGATTCAAACGCGAGTTGCGCATCCCGTACAGGAAGTACGTCAGGATCGCGGCCGACATCCAGATGACGAAGATCGTGTAAGTCGTCAGCGACAGCCCGAACATCAGATACAGGCAGGCGCCGATACTCAGGCCCGGCACCACGTACGGGCCGAACGGCACGCGGAAACCCTTCACGCCCTTGCCGTTTTCCTTCTTGCGCATCACCGGCACCGCCAGCGACACCACGATGAAGGCCGTCAGCGTGCCCATGCTGACCATGTCCCACAGGAAGGTCGCATCCACGAAGCCGGCCACCAGCCCGACCACGATACAAACGATCAAGGTGTTCTGCACCGGCGACGCCGTCTTCGCGTTCACTTTCTGGAACGACTTCGAGATCAGCCCGTCCTTGGAAATCGCGTACAGGATGCGCGTCTGGCCGTAAATCGTCACCAAGGTCACACTGAACACGGAAATCACCGCGCCGGCCGCCAGCACCAGCGCCGGCCACGTCTTGCCGGTGACGTTCTGCAGGATCACCGCCAGCCCGGCTTCCTGCCCGGCGAACTTGTAGGCGGGCTGCGCGCCCATGGCCGCCACCGCCACCAACATATAAAACAAGGTCACGATCCCCAGCGCCGCCAGGATGCCGATCGGCACGTTGCGCTTGGGATTGCGCACTTCCTCGCCGGCCGTGGCGACGGTGTCGAGGCCGATGAACGAAAAGAACACCGTCGCCGCCGCCGCCGTCACGCCGGCCATGCCGGTGTAATGGGCGCCGTTGTCGGGGCTGAAGAACGGATGGAAGTTGTTGATGTCGAACCCGGAGAACGCGATGACGACAAAGAAGATCAGGATCGCCAGCTTGATCAGCACCATGATGGCGTTGGTCGTGGCCGATTCCTTGGTGCCGCGGATCAGCAGCAGGCCGCACAACACCACCAGCAGGATCGGCGGCAGGTTGACGTGGCCGCCTCGTATTTCCACGCCGTGCGCGGTCGAGACGATCATCGGCGAGCGCAGCAATTCGGGGATGTGCCAGCCGAACGCGTTGTTGAGGAAGTTGTTCAGATAATCGGACCAGCCGATCGCGGTGGCGCTCGCCGCCAGGCCGTACTCGAGCAGCAGGCAGGCGGCCATGATGAAGGCGGCGAATTCGCCGACGGTGGCGTAGGCGAACGAGTACGACGAGCCCGACGCCGGAATCCGGAACGACAGCTCGGCGTAGCACAGCGCCGTCAGGCCGGCGGTGATGGCGGCGATCAGGAAGGACAGGATGACGGAGGGGCCGGCCTTGGGCACGGCTTCGACCATCGTAAAGAAGATGCCGGTGCCGATGGTGGCGCCGACGCCGATCATCGTCAGCGGGAACAGGCCGATCGAGCGGTGCAGGCCATTGCTGGTTGGAGCGTGTTCAGTTGTTGCGTGTTCAACTGTATGTTCGACCGGCTTGGTACGGGTCAGTTTCTGGACCAGCGATTGGTTCACAGGCTATCCTTGTGGGAGATGTGTGGGCGAAAACATGGGCAAAAAAACTAAGCGATTATAGGGCTTTCCGGCCCCGTCGCCCTAAGTTAATTTGTGCCACAAATACAACTTTATTCGCACTCGCCAGCAAGTCCTGGTTACAGTTGCTTACTTTTGATACAGCACGATGTATAGATTGGAAACAAGACGCACGCTAATCTTGAGTCAACATTACAGTGTGACAAGAAGGAGTGTTTATGCCGGTTCAAAAAATCCCCACCGTATCGCGCCGTTTTCATCCTGCGCTGAGCGCCGCGGTGGCCGTGCTGGGCGTGGCCGCCACGATCGTCGCGGTGCTCATCGCCCGCAATTAAAGACGGTCGCCGAATACGCCGGATACAACGAAAACCACGGAAACACGTAGGGCGATTAGGCGGAACGCCGTAATCCGCCATGCATGTGTTCAGGCGACCTCGTTGATATTCGTACCGATTTTGCTGGCATCGCCGGTGCTCTCCGACCACGGATGCGAGATACTGTAAACCAGCTCCTCCTGCTGCGACACGGTGCCATCCTGATTCGTGTCGGCCGCCTCATAGGTTTTAGTCGCGCCGCCCGCCGCGCTGGCGCCGCCGCCACCGCCGGCCCCCTGCGGCCTGCCCCCACCCTGCGCGCCGGCCGCGCCCTCCTGGGGACGCGGCGGCGCGAACGTCCCGCTCTTCATCGCCGTCTCCAGATCGTCCTTCGTGATCGAGCCGGTTTTCTGCTTATCGATGGCGTCGAACTGCTTGGCCGCGTCGTCGGCCGACACGCCCTTCGACTCCAGGCCGGAGACGAATTCCTCCTTCTTCACCTTGCCATCCTTGTCGGTGTCCATGTCGGCGAAGACTTTGCCGGCGAAACGGGCCGCGCCCTTGGCGGGGTCGAACGAGGTGGCGCTGCTTGAGATACCGCTGATTGCTGTCGTCATAGTGCTTACTCCATAGTTAAGGACAATGCTGTACCTGTTAACGAACCAGATTGTCCAACTATGAGTGCGCGGAGTGTAAAGCGAGGTAAAGGGATGTAAAGGGTCAGCCGACCCGCACCACCATCAAGCCGGCGCGCAGGCCGACCCGGACGTCGGGATTGGGGAACACCACCAGCTCCTCGGGATGCTGGACGGTGTAGACGGTGTCGCCATCGCGGGCGATCTCCTCGCCCTGCTTCAGGACCGTGAAGTTATGCGTATCCTTACCGAACGCCATCTGGAACTTCTCGCTCAACTTGATGATCTGGCGCGCCGTGTTGAAGATATGCGGCGCCTGTTTCGCTTCGCGCTTGGGCGCGCCGCGCAGCAGATCGTCCAGCGCCAGCGAGGCGTCGGCGAATTGCGCCAGGTCGTTGCGGCCCAGCGTGCCGATACGCCCCAGCTCCACCGTGGTGCCGGCGGCGCCGTGGTGCTCGGCCGAGTAGTAGCTGTAAGTGCCGACCGAGGCCGGATTCATGATCACCGCGCCGATGCCGGCAAGGCCCAGCCACTCGATCAGCGCGCGCCGCGCATGCTCGGCGATGATCTCGGGGACGATGGCGAAGGTCGGATACACCGACGGCCGGATGGCCGTGTGCAGATCCAGGTGCCAGCGCACCGGCCCGGCGTCGCTGAAGAAGGCGGTGGTGGCGGCGATCATCACGTCGGCGCGCGCCGCTTCGGCGGTGCCGGCCAGCGCGCCGCGTTCGGCGCGGAACATGCGGTTCAAGTCCGCGTCGATGAAACGCTTGCCGTCCCGGATCGCGCCGATATTGCCGACGCAAAGCATCAGGTTGACCGCCAGCGCCGCCGGCTGTTGCGACAGCGCGTCGAGCAGGTAGGCGACCATTTCGATCGGCCCCGTTTCGTCGCCATGCACGCCGACCGAAACCAGCATCGCCGGACGATCACCGGCCCCTTTGATGGTGAGGATGCCGTCGGCCGGCTGCGTGACCGCGAAACCGGCCGCCGCGAACCGCTCGGCGACGACGCTGAAATCGGCTTCGGCGAGCGCCCGCACCGGCGCGGGCAAGGTGTTGGCGCGCTCGCTCATACGCTTACACCACCAGCATGGTGTTGCCGGAGTTGGTCGCCTCCGACAGCGCCCACACGTCCAGCATCGCCTGTTCCAGGTCGGTCGCCGCCGCGTAGCCGGACAGGCCCAGCGTGTTGGCCACCACCTCCACCGCCTCGACACCGCTATGGCCGCCGGTGGCATGCTGCAGCACCTGCGACAACAGGCGTTGCTGCGTGCGGCGCAGGGCGTTTTGCGCGTAGCTGCGCAGCTGCTCCTGCGAACGGCTGGTGGCGGGCAGCTTCAGGCCACGTTCCAGCGTGTCGATGCCGACCTGCGCGCGCAGCGCCAGGCCGACCTGCAGGAAGGCCGGCAAATCCATGCCGGCGGGGCGCGTGACCGACAGCGCCGCGAACACGAACGCCGCCACCGATTCGATCGCTTCGACGGCCTTCCAGGCGTTGACGAATTCCGGACGCAGGCCGGCGGTCAGCTCGGCGTCGGACTGGCCGTCGTCGGCGCTCAGTTGGACCAGCGTCTCCGGCTTGGCGAACAGGCGGGTCAACTCGGCCACGCCGTCCTTCAGCTGGTCGGCCGGCACGGTCAGCGCGCCTTCGATGACGGCCTTCTGCAGCACGCGGGTGCGGCCGTCGACCTTGATCGACACGGCGCGCGGCACTTTCAGCGCGTCGGAGTCCAGGGTGGCGAAGATCGGCGCCAGGTTCAGCGCGGACCAGGCCTGGCCCCACGCCAGGATGACGTCCGACTCGTCGACGCCATGTTCGCCGGCCAGTTGGCGCAGCATCAGCGGACCGCAGCGGTTGACCGATTCGTTGGCCAGCACGGTCGCCAGGATGGCGTTGGCCAGCGGGTGCGCCAGCGCCGGACGCGTGGCCACCAGCAGATCCGGGAAGTACGGCTTGAGCACCGACTCGGCCCAGCTGTTTTCCGTCAGCGGCAGCGCCGACAGGACGCGCTTGTAGCGGTTCTTGACGTTGGCGATGACGACCGCCAGTTCCGGCGTGGTCAGGCCACGGCCGTCGGCCTTGCGGCGCGCCAGTTCGGCCACCGACGGCAGCTGCTCCAGATCGCGCGACAGCGCGCCCTCTTCTTCCAGGAAGGCGATCAGCGAGGCGTAGCCGTCCTGCACGGCGGCGTCGGTTTGCGCCTGCGCCTCGCGCACCAGCAACTGCGTTTGCAGCGTGTTGTCGCGCAGGACCAGGCGCTCGATGTCGGCGGTCATGTCGTTCAGCGTGCGGTTGCGGTCCGCTTCGGTCAGCAGGCCGGCGTTCATTTCCACGTCCAGCCACATCTTGGCGTTCACTTCATGGTCGGAGCAATCCACACCGGCCGAATTGTCGATCGCATCGGTGAAGATGCGGCCGCCGGCCAGCGCGAATTCGATGCGGCCCGCCTGCGTGGCGCCCAGGTTGCCGCCCTCGGCCACCACTTTGCAGCGCAGCTGGTTGCCGTCGACGCGGATGTTATCGTTGGCGCGGTCCTTGACCTGCGCGTGCGTCTCGGTCGAGGCCTTGATGTAGGTGCCGATACCGCCGTTGTAGAACAGGTCTACTGGCGCCAGCAGGATGCGGTGCATCAGTTCCTCCGGCGGCAGCGAGGTTTCCTCGATGTCCAGCGCGGTGCGGATCTGCGGCGACAGCTCGATCGTGCGGGCGGTGCGCGGATAGACGCCACCGCCGGCCGAGATCAGCTCCTTGTTGTAGTCGTCCCACGAGGAGCGCGGCAGCGCGAACATGCGCTCGCGCTCGACGAAGGATTTTTCCATGTCCGGCGTCGGGTCGAGGAAGATGTGGCGGTGGTCAAAGGCGGCGATGATCTGCAGTTTGCGCGACAGCAGCGCGCCGTTGCCGAACACGTCGCCCGACATGTCGCCCACGCCGACCATCGTCACCGGAGTGGCGTGGATGTCGTGGTCCATCTCGTAGAAGTGGCGCTTGACGGCTTCAAACGCGCCCTTGGCGGTGATGCCCATCTTTTTGTGGTCGTAGCCGTTCGAGCCGCCCGACGCGAAGGCGTCGCCCAGCCAGAAGCCGCGCTGCACGGCGATGCCGTTGGCGATGTCGGAGAAGGTCGCGGTGCCCTTGTCGGCGGCCACCACCAAATACGGATCGGCGCTGTCGTAGCAGACGGTGTCCGCCGGCGGAACGATTTTGCCCAGCACACGGTTGTCGGTCATTTCCAGCAGGCTGGCGATGAACAGGCGATAAACCGCTTCGCCTTCGGCCGCGATGGTTTCGCGCACGGCGTCCTTCGGCATCTGCTTGCACACGAAGCCGCCCTTGGCGCCGGCCGGCACGATGACGGCGTTCTTCACCATCTGCGCCTTCACCAGGCCCAGGACCTCGGTGCGATAGTCTTCCATGCGGTCCGACCAGCGCAGGCCGCCGCGCGCGACCGGGCCGCCGCGCAGGTGCACGCCCTCGAAGCGGCGCGAGAACACGAAGATCTCGCGGAACGGACGCGGCTCCGGCACCAGCGACAGATTGCTGGTGTCGAACTTGAAGATGATCTTGTCGCCCTTTTGATTGTTCTGGAAGTAGTTGGTGCGCAAGGTCGCGGTCATCAGATCGGTCAGGGCGCCCAGCACTTCCTCGCTGTCGGCGTGGTTGATCGACGGCAGGCGGCCCTTGATCGCGGCCAGCGACTCCAGCGCGGCGTTGCGGGTGGCTTCGTCCAGCGCCGGATTGAAGCGCTGCAGGAACGCGTCCACCAGCTGCTTGACGATGGCCGGCTGCTTGCGCAGCGTCTCGGCGATGTAGCGCACCGAGAACTGGGAGCCGGTCTGGCGCCAGTAGCTCATGTAGGCGCGCACCAGTTGCACCTGGCGCAGGCTCAAGCCGCCTTCGATGACCAGGCCATTCAGGCGGCCATCTTCGGCTTCGTTGTTGAACAGCGAGGCAAACAGCTCTTGCGCGACCGGGATCACTTCCGGCTTGGCCAGGCTGGCGGCGCTGGCGGCATCGACCGACAGGCTGGTGACGAAGTGGCGCTTGCCGTCCATGCGGATCGAGTGCGCCTGTTCACGGTCGATGGCGACGCCGGCGTTATGCAGCGCCGGCAGGATGGTCGACAGCGACGGCACGCGGTCGACGGAATACAGGCGGATGGTGGTGGCGTCGTCCGCCGCGTCCACCCGCACGTCGACGCGCGACGGATCGGTGTTCTGCAAAATGGTTTGCAGGTCGTAGAAGGCGGCGACCGGCGGGGTCGAGGCGACGTAATCGGTCGGCAGGGTCGCGCACATCTTGCGCAGGTGGGCGCGCATCGGAACATTCGACACGGCGTCGGCCAGCTTCGAGAAGCTGTCATGCCAGCCGTCCAGCACCGCCAACAGCGGCTGCTGGATGTCGGTCTCCAGATCCAGCGGATAGCGCGCGCCATGGGCGATCAGGTACACGCGGGCCAGCGGGCCGTCGGCCACCAGGGTTTGCGAGCTGACGTGATGGGCGCCGGAGCTGGCCTGCAGCGCCTTGGCCAGCGAGGAAGCGACGCTCGCGCTGTAACGCTCGCGCGGCAGGTACACCAGCACGTTCAGGTGGCGGGCGTAGACGTCGCGGCGGGCGAACACCTTGGTGCGCGGCTGCTTGTACAGCGAGACGACGGCGCCGCACACTTCGGCCAGCCATTCCGGCTCCGCTTCCAGCGCCTCGGTGCGCGGCAGCGATTCGAGGATCTCGATGAATTTCTCGGCGCGGAAGCCTTCCTGGCGCACGCCAGCGATGCTGAGCACCTTGGCGATGCGGCCGCGCGCAAACGGCAGGCGGTTCAGCGGCGTGGCCGTGGCGGCGCGGGTGAACAGGCCGACGAAGCAGTATTCGCCGAGGATCGCGCCCTGCGCATCGGTGTGGCGGATGCCGATGAAGTCGAGCGCCTGGTCGCGGTGCAGCGTGCCTTCGACGTCGGCCTTGACGATCGACAGCGTGTGCGCGCGCTTGGACAGCGTGTCGAAGTCGCCGGGGATGTTGGCCAGGCAGGTGCCGTAGACCGGGTGCGAGGTATCCTGCAGCACGCCGATGCGGCTCGGGATGTCGCGTTCCAGCTCGCGCACGCCCGGTTTGACTTGATAGTAGGCGTAGCCGAACGGCTCGAAGCCCTCGGTGCGCGCCCATTCGAGGAAGGCGGCGACTTCCTGGCCTTCTTCGCCGTTGGCGGCGGCTTCGGCGCCGATGCGGCTGAAGTGCGCCAGCATCGCGGCCTTGTCGCGGCGGACCACGGCGGCGTCGCGCGAGACCATCTCGATGCGGTCGACCAGCATGCCCAGTTCCGCTTCCGACAGGTCGTCGGCCAGCAGGCACAGGACATACGATTCGAGTTTGTCGCGCTGAAGGCCGACGGCGGTGACCACGCCGTCCGCGTTGCGCGCGACCGGCAGCACCGAGTTCAATACGCCGTTGGCGACGATGCGCAATTTGCGCATGGCCATGACGATGGAATCGACCAGGTACGGCATGTCGTCGTTGAGGATCAGCAGCGCGGTGGCCATGCCGCCGCGTCCATCCTCGTAGCGCAGCTTGGCGATTTGCGCGCCGGCGCCGGAGCGCTTGGAGGCTTGCGTGAAACCGTCCCACAATACCGGCGCCAGACTACCGGGCACGGTGCCGGTCAGGTCTTCGTCATCCAGGGAGCCGAGCCAGGCGTTGATCAGGGCCGCGACCTGGCTGGTTTCGCTGGAAGGCTTGCTGGCGTTGATCAAATCCAGCGTCTGTGCGCGCAGGTCTTGTGGCATTTGTTTCATCGTTGCTTCTCCAATACGTTATGAGTATTTTATGTTGCAGGACGCCGCGCCGGCTTATGGCTACGCGGCGAAGGGTCGGGCGCTACGAGCGCTATTAGACCAGATGGGGACGAAATAGTGCATTACAAATCGAATGAGTGGAGCACGATTATTCGAGCGTCTCAATTTTAAAAATCGTACAGGTTGGGCATTCCAAGAATCCGGCTCAAATCCTCCAGCGCGGTGTGCACCTCGATCGCCAGCGCCGGATCGGCCAAATCGGCCGGGTCGAGCCGGTCGCGGTAATGCTTCTCCACCCACGCCACCAGCGTGTGATACAGCGCCTCGGTCATCACCACGCCCTGGTGCATGGCCGCCGCCTCGGCATCGGTCAGCGCCACGCGCAGACGCAAACACGCCGGCCCGCCGCCGTTGCGCATCGACTGCCGCAGATCGAAATGAATCAGCTCATCGACCGCGTTGCCGCTGCCGACCAGCCCTTGCAGATACGCGGCCACGGCGGCGTTCTCCTCACACTCCTGCGGAATCACCAGCGCCATCTTGCCGTTATCCTTGGACAGCAACTGGCTGTTGAACAAATAGCTGGCCACCGCGTCCGCCACCGACACCGCGCCGGTATCGACGCGGATCGCGTTCAACTCCGCCCCCACGCCATCCATCGCGCGGCGCAGCTGATCGAGGCTGCCCGCTTCATCGGCGAACGCCTGGTCGTGATAGAACAGCACATTGCCGTTACCGACCGCGATCACGTCGTTGTGGAACACGCCCTGGTCGATCACGTCCGGGTTCTGCTGGATATAAACCGTGCGCTCCGCCGACAGCCCATGCAGGCGCGCGACGCCCTGCGACGCCTCCAGCGTCTGCCGCGCCGGATACTTCTTCGGCGCCGACGCCGACGCATCGAACTCGGTGCGGCCGTAGACGAACATCTCGACGGCGGCGCTGCCATGGTCCTTGCACAGGCGCGTGTGGTTGGCCGCGCCCTCGTCGCCGAAAGCCGGCGTGCCGGGCAGCGCATCATGCACCGCGAAGTGATCGATATCGTGGAAGATGGCGCGCAGGCTGCGCGCCGACTGCGCGTGCTCGAAGGCCCGGTGCAGCTTGTTGTTCAAATTGGCGGCGGTGAAATGCGTGCGGCCGTCTGCGCTGTCGGCCGACGGGCTGACCGTCGCCGCGTTGGCGGTCCACATCGGCGAGGCCGAATACGCGCAAGCCAGGATCACCGGCGCTTCCTTGGCCGCCTTGGCCAGAACATCCGCGTCGCTGCCCGTAAAACCAATGCTGCGCAACAGGCGGAAGTTGGGCCGGTCCTGCGGCGGCAGCAGCGCCTGACCGAAACCGCGCGCGGCCAGGGCCCGCATCTTGGCCAGGCCCTGCAACGCCGCTAGCTTGGGATTGGATGCGCTCTTGACGTTGCTGAACGACGCCACGTTGCCGAACGACAGACCGGCGTAGTTATGCGATGGACCTACCAGGCCGTCGAAGTTGAATTCGCGTGCGCGCATCTCGTATCCTTAGAAGTGCATGCCGGGCGACAGTTTCGCGGGCATTTCAAGTACATTGTTTTCGATCGACGCCACCGGATAGGCGCAGTAGTCGGCCGCGTAGTAGGCGCTCGGACGATGGTTGCCCGATTTGCCCACGCCGCCGAACGGCGCGGTGCTGGCCGCGCCCGTGGTCGGACGGTTCCAGTTGACGATGCCGGCGCGCGCGCGCACCTGGAAGATCTTCCACAGGTTCTCGTCGTTGGAGATCAGCGCCGACGCCAGCCCGAATTCGGTGGCGTTGGCGGCCTTGATCGCGCTGTCGAAATCGGCCACGCGGATCACCTGCAGCAACGGGCCAAACCACTCCTCGTCGGGAATGCCCTGGGCGTCGGTGACATCGACGATGCCGGCCGAGACGAAGCCGGTGTTAGCGTCCAGATGGCGCATCTCCAGCAGCAGCTTGCCGCCCTTCGAGACCATGTCCTCCTGCGCCTGCACCAGGCGTTTGGCCACCGCCGACGACACCACGGGCCCCATGAACGGCGCCGGTTCGGCATTCGAGGCGCCGATGGTCAGGCGGCTGGCCACATCGACCAGGCGCGCGACGATCGCATCGCCGGTGGTGCCGGTCGGCAGGATCAGGCGGCGCGCGCAGGTGCAACGCTGGCCGGCCGAGATGAAGGCCGACGAAATCGCCATGAAGACGGCGGCGTCGATGTCCTTGACGTCCCAAATCATCAGCGGATTGTTACCGCCCATTTCCAGCGCCAGCATCTTGCCCGGCTGGCCGCCGAACTGCTTGTGCAGCGCGGAGCCGGTCTGGCAGCTGCCGGTGAACAGCACGCCGTCGAGCAGCGGGTTCTGTCCCAGCGCGACGCCGGTATCGCGGCCGCCGTTGACCAGATTGATTACGCCTTTCGGCACGCCGGCTTGCTCCCACAGCTGCACGGTCTTGATGGCGGTGCGCGGCGCGTATTCGCTCGGCTTGAACACCACCGTGTTCCCGGCGATCAGCGCAGGCACGATATGGCCGTTCGGCAGGTGGCCGGGGAAGTTATACGGACCGAACACGCCGAAAACCCCGTGCGGACGATGGCGCAGCACCGCTTCGCCGTCGGCGACCTTGTTGTGCGACTCGCCGGTGCGCGCGCCGTACGACTGCACCGAGATATCGATCTTGTTGGCCATCGTCGCCACTTCGGTGCGCGCTTCCCACAACGGCTTGCCGACTTCCTCGGAGATCAGCAGCGCCAGCGCCTCGGCGTCCTGCTTGAGCAGATCGCGGAAGCGGGTGCAGACGGCGATGCGCTCGTCGAGCGGCGTCAGGGCCCAGGTTTCGAAGGCCTCGCGCGCGGCGGCGCAGGCTTGCGCCACGTCTTGCGGCATCGATTCATTGCTGGCCCAGGTCTGCTGGCCGTTCGATGGATCGATGGTCGACATTTCGGCGCCGCTGCCCGGCAGCCATTCGCCGTTGATGAAGTTACTCAGTGCGGTGTTCGATGCGTTGGGCAATGCGTTAAACATGGGGATTCTTCCTCAAATTGAGAGTCAGGGTGCGGACGGTGTCGCCGGCCTTGCAGCACAGGGCGTCCTGCTCCGCGACGGGCAGCTCCAGCGCGCCGTTGACGGGCGCCGACTGCGACAGGATCATGCGGAAATCGCGCAGCGTGGTGTTCGACACCAGCATCGGCTCGGGCGCCGACGCCGGCGAATCCGGCGCGCAGGCCGCGTCACGCTCGGCGACCGGGCCGATTTCGGCCAGTGTGCTGTCGCGCATGGCGCGCAGTTCCGACACGCGCGCCTGCAGCACCGGACCGGCGTCGAAGATGTCGATGTAGCCCTCGAAGTACAGGCCTTCCTGCTCCAGCAGGCGGCGCGCCGGCGCGGTCGAGGTGTGGACCTTGCCGATCACCTGGCGCGCGTCCTCCGGCAGGTAGGCCACGTACAGCGGCTGGCGCGGCATCAGCTCGGCGATGAAGGATTTCTTGCCGACGGCGGTCAGGTCGTCGACATGGTCGAAATCCATCTTGAAGAAATGCCGCCCCAGCCCCTCGTAGAACGGCGAGCGGCCGCTCTCCTCCTGGTAGCCGCGCATTTCGGCGATCAGCTTTTCGGTGAACAGGTGCGGGAACTGCGCGATGAACAGGAAGCGGCTCTTCGACAGCAGCTTGCCGTTGTTGCCGGTGCGGTAGTCCGGGTGCAGGAACAGCGAACACAGTTCGGTGCTGCCGGTCAGGTCGTTCGACAGGTACAGCGTTTCCATGCGGGTGAACACATCGAGCTCGCGGCTCGAGTGCACCAGGGTGCCGATGCGATAGTTATAAAACGGTTCGTTGAGCCCGACCGCGCCCTTGATCGCGCACACGCCGGCCAGGCGGCCGGTGTCGGTATCCTCCATCACGAACATATAGTCGCGCTTTTCGGGCGGGATGGTTTCGGCGAACGAGGCGACGGCGATCGCCACGCGGTCGCCCATCATCTTCATGTCCGGCTTGAGGGTGGTCATGCCGCTGCCGACCTGCGTGGCCATCACGTACAGGGCGTCGAGGTCGTCGGCTTTGATTGCGCGTACTACTAGCATAGGTTGTCCACTCTTAGATTCTGACGCAGATGACGGTGTCGCCATCGGCGACTTGCAGCGCTTCCAGCACATCGGCCGGCAGCGCTGCGGTGACTTGCGATTCCAGCGACGCGCAATGCGTGATCACGGCGCGGAAGTTATGCTCGGCGCCCGACGACACGGCGTAGCGCACCCGCGGCTCGCGGCCACGGTCGGGCGTTTCGGGCGCCACGCTCACGCGGCGCTGCAGCGCGCCGCTGAAGGTGCGCAGCGAATTCTTGTGCGCCTGCAGGATCGGGCCGCCGTCGAAGATGTCGATGTAGTCGTCGGCCTCGAAGCCCTCGGCCGTCAACAGATTGAACGCCAGCTCGCCCGACGGATGGATCTGGCCCATGGCCGCCTGCGCGTCGCCCGGCAGCAGCGGCACGTAGACCGGATAGTGCGGCATCAGCTCGACGATCAGGGTACGGTTGCGGGCGCCGCCGATCACCCGTTCGGCGTCGAGGAAATCCATCTGGAAGAACTTGCGGCCCAGCGCGTCCCAGAACGGCGAGCCGCCGTCGCCGTCGGTCACGCCGGCCAGCGGCACGAAGAAGCGGTCGGAGAAGCGGTGCGGCGCCAGCACGGCGAACATCAGCCGCGCGCGCGACAGCAGGGCCGCCTCCGGCGTGCCGTATTCGCGCTGGCCGACGTAAAAACTGGACAGCTGCGAGTAGCCGGTCAGCTCCGAGCACAGCGTCAGCGCGTGCACGCTGTGGCTGATATTGAGGTCGCGCGACACCTGCTGGATCACGTCGTTGCGGAACGAGAAATAGGTGCCGTTGGAGCCGGCGGCGGCGAAGATGGCGGCGGTGCCGGCGATGGTTTTATCGGCCAACGACTCAAGCACCAGCAGGTACGCCTCCTCGCTCGGGATGTCCACGTGCGCGGCGAACGACGCGATCGAGCGCTCGATCATGGCGAGGATTTTCTCGCGCGTCTTCGGTAGGGTATGCACTCCCGGCATGGGCACCGCGGCCAGCGCCTCGAGGGCGGCGATATCCGCAAGTTCGACCGGACGGACTACATACATGGGAACTCCTTGGTGAATCAACGCAAACGCATACGGACCCGGTGCATCGGAATGCGCCGGGTCCCGAATGAAAAGCGGCGGACCAGGTCCGCCGCGGGTGCTGCTCTTAGGCCGCGGCGATCATGCCGTCCAGCGACAGGCGCAGGATGCGGTCGACTTCGGCGATCTGGGCGTCGGAGACGATCAGCGCCGGCGCCAGGCGCACCACGTCCATGCCCGCGATCAGCACCATCAGGCCGTTGGCTTCGGCGGCCTTCTGGATGTCCTTCGAACGGCCTTTCCAGGCGTCGGTGACGACCAGGCCAAGCAGCAGGCCGGCGCCGCGCACCTGCGTAAACACCTGCGGGTAGTCGGCGATCAGCTTTTCCATCGTGCCGCGCAGCTTGGCGCCGGCTTCCTTGACACGCGCCAGGAAGGCCGGCTGGTTGATCGTCTCGAGCACCGTCAGCGCCACCGTCGCCGCCAGCGGGTTGCCGCCGTAGGTGGTGCCGTGCGAGCCCACGCCCAGCGTCTTGGCCAGTTCGTGGGTGGTCAGCATGGCGCCGATCGGATAGCCGTTGCCCAGCGCCTTGGCCGACGTCAGCACGTCGGGCGTGATGCCGTAGGTCATGTAGTGGAACAGGTCGCCGGTGCGGCCCATGCCGCATTGGACTTCGTCGAAGATCAGCAGCGCGCCGGTCTTGGTGCACAGGTCGCGCAGCTCCTGCAGGTAGGCCTGGTCGGCCGGGACCACGCCGCCCTCGCCTTGCAGCGGCTCGACGATCACGGCGCAGACGTCGTCGCCGATGGCGGCGCGCGCCGCTTCGATATCGTTATAGACGATATGGTCGATCGACGGCGGCAGCGGCTCGAAGCCTTCGGTGTACTTCGACTGGCCGCCGACCGACACGGTGAACAGGGTGCGGCCGTGGAACGACTGGTAGCACGAGATGATGCGCGACTTGTGCGGGCCGAACTTGGCGTGCGCGTATTTGCGCGCCAGCTTCAGCGCCGCCTCGTTGGCTTCGGCGCCGGAGTTGCAGAAGAACGCGCGCTCGGCGAAGGTCGCCTCGGTCAGCGCCAGGCCCAGACGCAGCACCGGCTCGTTGGTGTAGCCGTTACCGAGGTGCCACAAGGTGTTGGCCTGGCGGGTCAGCGCCTCGACCACGATCGGGTTGCAGTGGCCCAGCGCGGCCACGGCGATGCCGGACGTGAAATCCAGATAGTGCTTGCCATTCTGGTCCCACAGGTCCAGGCCAGCTCCTCGGACCGGAACCATCGCCGCGGGTGCATAGGTCGGCACCAGGACTTCGTCAAAGGTCTGACGAGTCACGGGACGGGTGGTTACGGTCGTATCTAGCTTGGCGTTCATGGCATTTCCTCATCCAATGTTAGTGGGGCGGCCAGCAGAAGTTTGCTGACGTTGCGCCATTATAGACAGGACGGCAAACCGCCTCTTTCGAATACGCGACAGGCATTTTCAAAATCGCCACGGGCGCGCCGTGGTTTTTATGGCAACACGCAGATATTTCGTTGACATTGACTTAACTACCATGTTATTTTTTATTTAACGTGCTGGAAACGCTTCCAACCCTGTGGATGCGGTCCGCAGCGCCGCACCATGGGACATGGCCTATGCTCGCACCGCGTACACACCGCCCCCTCAGCCCCGACGCCGACGGCGCCCGCGCGCCGTGGCGGCCGCGCGGCGCGCGGACCGCCCCATCCCAGCGCAGCCGCCACGCGCAGCGATGACCCGGCACACGCCCCTGCTCGAGCGCGGTTTTTGGTCGGTGACCTGGCCGATCCTGTTCGACGTCTCGCTGGGCATGATCCTCACCTTCACCGACTTCCTGTTTCTCGGACGCATCTCGGACGGCGCCGCGGCGGCGATCGGCGGCATCCTGCCGGTCCTGCTGCTGGCCGAAGCGCTGTACTTTCCGCTCGGCCAGGGCTGCACCGGCGTGGTCGGCCGCCAGCTCGGCGCCGGCCGCGGCGACGCGCTGGGCCCCACCTATGGCGTGTGCATGCTGCTGGCCGGCGCGCTGGGCGCGCTGCTGGCGCTGGCCGTGGCCGCCGTGCACGCGCACATCGGCGCCTGGCTGGGCTACGCGCCGGCGCTGCGGGCGCACGCCGCCGACTACCTGCTGGCGGGCGCGGCCGGCTTGCTGTTCCTCACCATGTACCGCGTCATGGCCAGCCTGATGCGCTGCCACGGCCATACCCGCTGGGCCATGGCCGGCGCCCTGGGCGTGCTGCTGCTCAACCTGGCGCTGAACCTGCTGTTCGCGCGCGGCCTGGGCATCGACGCGCTGGGCCTGAACCGGGTGCAGGGCGTGGCGCTGGCCACCACCAGCGCCAGCTGCGCCGGCATGTGCTGGATGCTGTACGGCGCGTTCACCCGGCTGCCGGTGCGGCCGCGCTTGCCGGCCTCGCCGGCGGCCGCGCGCGAACTGGCCCGGCCCATCCTGCGGATCGCCGCGCCGGCGGCGCTCGAACCGCTCAACTTCAACCTGAGCCAGATCGCGGTGATGACGATGATCATCCCGTTCGGCACGCTGGCGCTGTCGGCCCGCAGCTACGTGCAGGCCAGCCTGACCGTGGTGGTGGTGGTCGAACTGGCGATCGCCATCGGCACCCAGATCTTCATCGCGCACATGGCCGGGGCGCGCCAATTCGACCAGGCCAACCGCCTGGTGCACCGTAACATCGCGCAAGCCTGGGCGCTGGGCGCGCTGCTCAACCTGGGCCTGGTCCTGGGCGCCGCGCAGGCGCTGTCGCTGTTCACGCGCGACCCGCGCATCGTCGCCATGGCGCTGCCGCTGCTGCTCATCAGCCTGTTCTGGGAGCCGGCCAAGGCGGTCAACCTGGTGATCGGCTTTTCGCTGCGCGCCGCCGGCGACGCCAAATTCTCCAGCTACACCGGCATCAGCCTGTGGCTGCTGGCCTGCCCGCTGGCCTACCTGCTGGGCGTGCGGCTGGGCTGGGGCCTGACCGGCGTCTGGGCCGCGCTGGCCATCGACGAGGCCGTGCGCGCGCTGCTGCACTACCGGCGCTGGCGGGGCCGGCGCTGGCGCGCGGGCCATGCCGAGCCGGCCGCCGCCGGCAAGCCCGCCTTCCTCCAACCGACCGTCCAGAAAGGGTGACCATGTCGATATTTTCCGCAGCCGAACGGGAGGCCTGGGAGCGCGACGGCTTTATTGTGCTGCGCCAGGCCGTGCCCAAGGAGATGGCCGACGCCGTGCTCGACGCCATGTGGGAATTCCTCGCCATGGACCGCCACGACCCGGCCGGCTGGTACGACTGGCCGGCCTGGCACCGGCCGCGCTCGGGCATGGTGCAGCTGTTCCACCACCAGAGCATGTGGGACGTGCGCCAGCACCCACGCCTCCACGCCGCCTTCGCCGAGCTGTACGGCACCGAGCGGCTGCTGGTCAGCCTCGACCGCCTGAACATGAATCCACCGGCGCAGCCGCACGACGATTACCAGGGCAATATCCACTGGGACATCGATCCGCTGGCCTGGCCGCTGCCGCTGGCCGTCGGCGGCGTGCTGTGCCTGGCCGACACCAGCGCCGACCAGGGCGGCTTCCAGTGCGTGCCCGGCAGCCACCGGCGCGTGGCGCAGATCGTTGCCGAGATTCCGCCCGGCAGGCCGGTCCGCCTGCCCGCCGTGCCGGCCAGCGAAATCGTCCAGGTGCCCGGCAACGCGGGCGACCTGATCATCTGGAACGTCGGCCTGCTGCACAGCAGTTCGCGCAACCGCACCGAGCGCCCGCGCGTGGCCCAGTACGTCACGATGATGCCGGCCGACTCGGTCCCGGAAGCGGACCGGCGGGCGCGCATCGAACACTGGCGCCACAACGCGCCGCCGTTCAACGAACAAGGTTTTGCCGCCGATCCGCGCGGGATCGAGCAGGCCAAGGCAGCCCCCGCGCACTTGACCGGCCTGGGCCGGCGCCTGCTGGGCGTCGACGCCTGGGACTGAATCGTGACCGCCCCCCGACCTGAGAGGAGTTCGAATTGAACAGCGCGCCGCACACCTACTGGATACCGACCAACCGCGACGCCGCCGTGCCGGTGCGTTCCTACCTGAACGAGATCGACTACTGGTTCCGGCTCACCGGCGAGTCGGTTCCGCTGTTCCTGCTCGACTCGGGCGACGCCGGCGTCGAGCGCGACAACGCCGGCCACATCGCGCAGGCGCGCGCGGCCTATCCGCACCTGGCGCTCCACCACGTCACGCTGGAGCGCCAGCAGGCGGCGGTGCGCGAATTGCTGCGCCTGGCCGATTACCCGCCGAGCCTGCTCGACTGGATCGCGCCGCGCGGCAGCAATTACGGCGCCGTCATGAACAAGATTTCGCTGTTCGCCGCCGCGCTGGGGTCGGGCGTGATCCACCGGCGCGATTCCGACACCCGGCTGCAGGAGAACTGCCCCTATCCGCTCGAGTTCGAGATGCAGAGCCTGGGCGGCCAGGGCCGGCGGCCCTACATCGCCGGCAGCGGCTACGTGGGCGAATGGAACCTCGACCTCAAGCCTTTCCTGCAGGTGTCGCCCGAGCTGTTCTCGCGCTTCTGGTCGAACATGGGGGTCGACCCGTCGCTGCATCAATCGATCTACGACTGGGTCGACGGCAACAGCCGGGCGCTGTACCGTGCCGACCAGGTCGACTACAGCAACGAACAAGGCTTCTACATGCCCGACGCCGGCAACATGGCGATCCGCCAGCTGCACCTGCTGTTTCCCAGCCTGCCGTCGAACGCCATGTCGTCCGACTATTCGGTGTTCAAGCTGGCCGGCGCCTTCGGCCTGCCGGTGGCCTACCACCAGCGCCGCGTGGTGCACGAATACCACAGCGGCCGCAAGGCCGATCCCATGCCCTACATCATGTCGCTGGTGAAGTATTGCGACCTGCGCCCCGTGTACATGGCGCTGCAGCGCCAGCTCAAGGCGCGCGCCGACCAGGGCGAACTGCATCTGGAGGGCAACTTCCAGGACGCGGCGGCGGCCGCGCTGTCGACCTTGGCGGACGCCGATCTGCCTGGGCGGCGCCAGGCGCTGGCGCGCTTCGTCGACGGCTTCATCGGCCAGCTGTATGCGGCCGAAGCCGCCGACCTGTCGAGCCGGCTCGACGAGGTGCTGGCCGGCTGCCGCCAGGATTACCGCAACCACGCGAGCCTGATGCGCGCCTGGCCGCGCCTGGTCGCCACCGCCGCCCGCGCGGGCGCGCCGCTGCGCACCATGCTGGCCGGGGAGCCCGCGCAATGAGCGCGCCGGCCGATGACCTGTTGCGGCAGGTGAATGCGTGGAACGCCACCGGGGCCGAGGTCGCCCCGCTGACCATCCAGGCGCTGTTCGGCCTGCACGTGGAACGCGACCCCGATCATCCGGCGCTGTTCTTCCAGGGCGAAACGGTCAGCTACCGCGAGCTCGACCGGCGCGCCGGGCGGGTCGCCGGGCGGCTGCGCGCGCACGGCCTCGGCAAGGAGGCGCTGGTCGGCGTGATGACCGACCGCACGCCCGACATGGTGTATGCGATGCTGGGCATCCTCAAGGCCGGCGCGGCGTACGTGCCGATCGACCCCGGCTACCCCAGCGCGCGCATCCAGTACCTGCTCGAGGACAGCCAGTGCGGCGTGCTGCTGACCGACCGCGCCCCGTCCGGCGAGCTGCGCTTCGACGGCCGGATCGAGCGCATCGGCGCGCTGGTCGCCGCCCCCGCACCGGCCGCGCCGGCCGCGGCGGACGAGGGCGGCCCGCGCGACCTGGCCTATGTGATCTACACCTCCGGCTCGACCGGACGGCCCAAGGGCGCGATGGTCGAGCACCGGGGCATCGTCAACTTCATCGGCTTCTACCGCGACAAATTCGGCATCACGCCGCGCGACCGTATCGTCCAGTTCGCCAGCATCTCGTTCGCGGCGTCGGTGTCCGAGATCTTCATGGCGCTACTGACCGGGGCCACGCTGTACCTGGTGCCCAAGCCGGTGATCCTGAACCCGCGCCAGTTCGAGGACTACCTGCTGGAGCACCGGATCAGCATCGCCACGCTGCCGCCGCACTACATCGTCGACCTCGATCCGCGCCGCAACACGCTGCGCGTGGTTATCACCGCCGGCTCGCCCGCGCAGTGGCACACGGTGGAGAAGTGGCGCCCGCACCTGACCTACTACAACGCCTACGGCACCTCGGAAACCAGCGTCGGCGTGAGCACCTTCAACGCCAGCGTGGCCGCGCGCGCCGGCGCCGCCGTGCCGATCGGCATCCCCAACAACAACACCCGCTTCTACATCCTCGATGAGCAGGGCCGGCTGGCCGCGCCGATGCAGCCGGGCGAACTGTGCGTGTCGGGCGTGTGCGTGGGCCGTGGCTACCACCGGCGGCCGGATCTGACGGAACAGAAATTCGTCGCCAACCCGTTCGAACCGGGCGAGCGCATGTACCGCACCGGCGACCTGGCGCGCTGGCACGCGGACGGCAATGTGGAAGTGCTGGGCCGCATCGACGACCAGGTCAAGATCAACGGCCACCGCATCGAGCCCGACGAGATCGCCGCGCAGCTGTTGCAGCACGAGGCGGTCGAGGACGCCGTGGTGGTGGTGCGCGACATCAACGGCGAAGCGCGCCTGTGCGCCTACTGCGTCGCCCCCACGCTCGAGCGGCTCGACCCGGTGCGCGCCTTCGTCGCCGAGCGCCTGCCCGAGTACATGCGTCCGGCCTTCCTGGTGCAGATCGACGCCGTCCCCATCAACCTCAACGGCAAGCTCGACAAGCAGGCCCTGCCCGACCCGCGCGCCGCCAGCCTGAACCGGGTGGCCTGGCAAGCGCCGCGCACGCCCGGCGAGGCCGCGCTGGCCGCCGTCTGGCGCGAGGTGCTCGGCCTGGACGCCGAGCAGTTGGGCATCCACGACAATTTCTTCCACCTGGGCGGCGATTCGGTGCGCGCCATCCAGATCGTCTCGCGGCTGTTCGCCCGGGGCCAGCTGGTGGACGTGGCCGACATCTTCCAGTTCCCGACCGTCGCCGCGCTGGCGCCGCTGGTATCGGCACGCGCGCCGATAACGGACGCGGCGGCATCCCCGGACACGCCGGCGCTGACGGCGGAACAGGAAAGCCAGTTGCTGGCGGAGGTGGCCGCGCGCTTCGGGACGGCGCCCGATTTGGCGGTCGAGGCGGCCTACCCGCTGTCGCCACTGCAGTACGGCATGTACGTCGACCACTTCGGACCGGACCCGGCCGCCTACTTCGTGCAGGGCGAGTTCCATGCCGACGGCGACCTGGAGCCGGCGCTGTTCGAGGCCGCCGTGGGCGACCTGGTGGCGCGCCACGAGATCTTGCGCGCCGTGTTCACGCACCGTGGGCTGGAGCAGCCGCTGCAAGTGATCGTGGCCGGCCTGCAGCCCGACTACGCCTACCGCGACCTGTCGGACCAGCCGGACCAGGACGGCTGGCTGGACGGCTGGATGGCGCTCGACGCACTGCACGGCCTGCGCCTGGAGCGGCACAACGCGGTACGCTTCCGCCTGTTCAAACTGGCGCCGCAACGGTTCCGGGTCTACATTTGCTTCCACCACATCATCATGGATGGCTGGTGCATCGGCGTGATCTGGGATGAACTGCGCGCGGCCTACCGGGCCCGCGCCGCCGGCGACGCCCCCGCCCCGGCCGCGCCCGGCTACGGACGCTACATCGCTTGGCTGGGCCGGCAGGACCAGGGCGCCGCGCTGGCGTATTGGCAACAAACGCTGGCCGCATACGCCGCCCCCGCCAGCCTGGCCGCGAAGCTGCCCGCCGGCCAGGCGCCGGGCGCTTTCCACACCTTGCCGTGGCGCGTGGACCCCGCGCTCGCGCTCGAACTCGGCGCGCTGTGCAAACGTTATCAGCTGACCCTCAACAGCGTGTTCAAGGGGCTGTGGGCGATCCTGCTGCAACGCCACACGGGCAGCGCCGACGTGGTGTTCGGCGAAGTGGCGGCCGGCCGTCCACCGCACCTGGAGCACGCCAACGCCATGCTCGGCCTGTTCATCAACACGCTGCCGGTGCGCGTGCGCAGCGCTCCCGACGACGACCTGGTGCGGCTGCTGCGCGCGGTCCAGGCGGGCACCTTGGCGGCCCAGAAGCACCAGCACGTGTCGCTGGCCGAAATCCAGTCGGCCTCGCCGTTGCGCGGTGGCCTGCTGGACCATTTGCTGGTGTTCGAGAACTTCCCCGACCTCGGCGACGGCGACGCGGCCGCCACCGGCTGGACGGTAGGCGCCGGCCGCGTGCGCGACCGCACCCACTACCCGTTGACGGTGACGGTGCTGCCGCGCGACGGCATCACGGTCGAATTCCTGTTCGACCAGAACCGCTACGCGCCGGCGACGGTCGCGCGCCTGGCGCGCCAGCTCGACACGCTGCTGCGCCAGGCCGTGGCCCATCCGCTGGGGGCGGTCGCCGCGATGAATCCATTCGCCGGCGAGGACGAAGACGCGCCGGCGCTGCGGGGCGCGACGGTAGACCGGCCCGCGCTCGGCATCCACCAGCTGTTCGAGCAACAGGCGGCGGCCGAACCCGACCGCGTCGCCGTGCATCTGTGCCCGCCGTGCGACCCCGCCAGCCAACCCGCCCCGGCCGGCCGCCGCCTGACCGCCGCCACGCTGAGCTACCGCTCGCTGAACGCGCACGCCAACAAAATGGCGCACCATCTGGCGTCCGCCGGCGTGGGCCCGGGCGCGCGCGTCGCCATCTTGCTGGACCGCTCGCCGGAGTTCATCGTCAGCCTGCTGGCGGTGCTCAAGGCCGGCGCCGCCTACGTGCCGATCGACCACAGCTATCCGGCGGCGCGGATCCGGCGCATCCTCGACGTGGCCGCCCCGGCCGTGGTCATCAGCCGCGACGCCCAACTGTCCTTGTTGGGCGAACGCGCCAACGTGCTGAACCTGGACCGCTGCTGGCACGCGATCCAGGACGCCCCGGCCGACAATCCGGCCTTGCCTTGCGGACCCGGCGACCTGGCGCAGGTGCTGTTCACCTCCGGCACCACGGGCCAGCCGAAGGGCGTGATGCTGGCGCAAGGCGGCCTGGTCAACCACGCGCTGTTCCTGCAAGAGCAACTGACGCTGACGGCGGACGACAGCGTGCTGCAGTTCGCCGCGCTGGGATTCGACGCGCTCAACGAGGAAATCTTCCCCGCGCTGATCACCGGCGCGCGCGTGGTGCTGCGCGCGCCGGACCTGCTCGACCGCTTCGAGCATCTGCAGCAGACCATCGCGCGCGAGCGCATTGCCATCCTCGACCTGCCCACCTCGTACTGGAATCACTGGGTCGACACGCTGGCCGACGGCCACTTCGATCCGGCCGACGCGGCCAGCCTGCGCCACGTGATCGTCGGCGGCGAGGCGATCTCGCCCAAACACGTGGCGCAGTGGCAGCGGCGCTGGCCCGGCGTCGGCGTGGTCAATTCCTACGGGCCGACCGAGACCACGGTGATTTCGACCTGGTATCCGGTGCCGCCATTGGCGCCGGACCAGGCGCGCATTCCGCTCGGCCGGCCGATCAGCAACACCCGCCTGCACATCCTCGACGCCGAACAACGGCCGCTGGGCGCGGGCCGCGCGGGGGAATTGTGGATCAGCGGCGCCGGCCTGGCGCTGGGCTACCTGCACGACGACGCCCTCAGCGCCGAGCGCTTTGTTGATTTCCCCACGCCGGCCGGCGGCGAGCGCCGGTACCGCACCGGCGACTGGGTCGAACTCGACGAACAAGGCGCATTGCATTACCTCGGCCGCATGGACCACCAGGTCAAGCTACGCGGGGTGCGCATCGAGCTGGACGAGGTGCGGCAAGCGCTGCTGGCGCACCCGGGCGTGCGGCAGGCGCTGGTCCGCGTCGAGCCGCACGACGGCGACGCCCGGCTGGCCGCCTACGTCCAGCTGTCGGCGCCGCTAGAGGCGCCGGCCCTGCGCCGCTACCTGCGCGAACGCTTGCCGGCGCAGTTCGTACCGAACCAGCTGCGGCTGGTGCGGCACTGGCCGCTGACCGGCAACGGCAAGATCGACCAGGACCGCCTCGGCGAATGCAGCGAAGCGATGCCGGCCGGGAAAGTGGACGCCGGCCTGACGCCGCTGCAACAGCGCCTGTGCGCGATCTGGGCGTCGGTGCTGGACGCGCCGGTCACCGATGTCGAGCAATCGTTCTTCGAGCTGGGCGGCCACTCGCTGCAGGTGGTGCGGCTGCTGGCGCGGATGCGCCAGGAACTGGCGGTCGAGGTCTCGATGGCCGGCTTCTCGCGCCACGCCAGCGTGGCGCGGCTGGCGCGGCACATCGAGGACGGCGCGCGCGGCGGCTCGGGCGTGGTGCGGCTGACGGCGCCGAAGGGCGGCGAGGACGGCCCGCCCCTGTTCGTCATCCATCCGATCGGCGGCGGCGTGTTTTGCTATGCCCACCTGGCGGCGGCGCTGCAGGGGCAACGCGCGGTGTACGGGCTGCAATCGGCCGGGCTGGACGGCGCCCGCGCGCCGGCCGGCGGCGTGCCCGCCATGGCCGCCGCGTATCTGGCGGCGATCGCCGAGATCGCGCCACACGGGCCTTACTGCCTGGCCGGCTGGTCCATGGGCGGCCAGATCGCCCACGAGATGGCGTGCCAGCTGCGCCGGCGCGGCGAGCCGGTGCGCTCGCTGGTGCTGATCGACAGCTGGCACCCGTCGCTGATCCCGGCCAGCGCCGACCCGCTGGCGGACTTCGTCGGCGACCTGCTGGCGTCGGGCGGCCACGAGCGCTCGCGGCCGGCGCCGGAAGGGGTGGACGCGGCGGCCGGCGTGCAGGCCTGGCATGCCTTGCTGAGCGGGCGCGGCCTGATCCCGGCGGAATTGACGGCCGAACGCTTCGCGACGCTGTTCGCGGTCTACCGCGACAACCTGCACGCCATGCTGGCGCACACGGTCGGCCACTACGACGGCGAGGCGCTGTTGCTGCAGGCCGGGCAACCACCCGCCGGCCGCGCGGCCGTCCACGGGCTGGGCTGGGAGGCGGCGGTCGCGCGGCTCCAGGTCCAGCGCGTCGACGGCGACCACTACACCCAGATGGGCGCGGCCAACGCGCGCGCCATCGCCGCCCGCCTCGGCTTCGGCTTCGGCTTCGGCCTGGACCATTCGGCGCTTCCCTCTTCCACGCAATGAAAGCGGACCCCATGACACTGCAATGTTCGGTCATCCTGCCCTACTATGAAAACCGCGAGCCGCTGCTGCACACGCTCGAATCGCTGGGGCGGCAATCGCTGGCGCGCGAGCGCTTCGAGGTTCTGGTGGTCGACGACGGCTCGTCCGACGCCCAGCTCGGCGCGCTGCTGGACGGGCGCGACTTCGGCTACGAACTGCGCTACTTATGGTATCCGCACAACCGCGGCGCCGGCCACGCGCGCAACGCCGGCCTGGCGCGGGCGCGCGGCGAGATCGTGCTGTTCCTCGACAGCGACCAGGTGTTCGCGCCCGACTTCCTGGAACAGCACGTGCGCTTCTTCGCGCACGTGCCCGAGGACCAGGCGGTGCTGCAAATCGGCTTGCGCAACGACATCGCGCCGACGCCGGCGGCCATCGCCGACCCCGCCGCCAACGTCAGCTACGCCGATCCGCGCTTCGCCGTGTTCGAGTGGTACTCGGAAAACCTGCAGACGCTGCAGGGCGCCTGGCACCTGGGGTTCTCGCACAATTTCTCGATCCGCCGGCGCGATCTCGACGGCTGCGGCGGCTTCAACGACGCCGCCTTCCGCGGCTGGGGCCTGGAGGACTGCGAGTTCGTCTACCGGCTGGCGCAACACGGCGTCAAGCTGGCCTACAATCCCAACGTGCTGGCCTACCACCTGACCCATCCCGTGTCGTGGAACAGCGACGAGGGCTATCTGTCGTGGAACCGCAACCTGGAGGCGTTCGCCGCGCTGCATCCCGAGCCGGCGGTCCATGCGCAAGGGATCTTCCGCGACTTTTTCGATCCCCAGCGGCGCCAGCGACGCCTGCTGGCGGGCGACAAGCGTCCGTGGCTGAGCTGCTACCGGCGCTTCGAGCACGCGCTGCGCGCCATCGCCGGCGTGCCCGCCACGCATGCGGGCGCGCGCCGCTTCGTCAAGGACATCGGCCTGGAGGCGCTGCGCCAACAGCTGGCCGACGATCCCGGCGTGGAGCTGGTGGCGCTGGTGCCGAAGCACCGGCTGGACCTGATTTGCCACGTGCAGCTGCATCCGGAAGGCAAGCGCGTGATGTTGTTCACCCATTGACCTTAACTTATTACAACCCGGCGTGCGAACGCCACCCACCAAGGAAGACATCGTATGTTTCAAAACAAAAAAATCACCCTGGGCGCCTTTGCCATGGCGGCGGCACTGATGGCGGCGCAGGCGCACGCCAGCGAGGCCACGCTCAAGGACGGCAAGCTGGCGATCGACACGCTGCCGTTCGCGCTCGAAACGCAGCTCGACCTGGGTGCGGCCAGCGTCAAGGACAAGGCGCTGGTGTTGCAGGCCAAGAAGGGCACCGACCTGTACGCCAACACCGACGGCACCGAGGTGGCTGACAAGACGCCGCGCGTGCTGTTCCAGCCGACGGGCGACTTCATCTTCTCGGCCAAGGTCAAGGCCGGCGTCAACCATCCGTTCAACGGCGCCGCGCTGATCGTCTACGGCGACCGGACCAACTGGGCCAAGCTGCTGTTCGAGTTCGCCAAGACCGGCGCGGCCGGCATCTCGAGCACCGTGGCCAAGGGCGTCGGCGACGACGCCCACCACGGCGTGCGGCCGGGCGACGCGGTCTACCTGAAGGTGGTGCGGCGCAAGGACATGTTCGTGTTCTACACCTCGCCGGACGGCAATGCCTGGAGCATGGTGCGCAGCTTCGGCCTGCCCGGGGCGGCCAGCGTCAAGGTCGGCTTCTCGTCGCAATCGCCGGACGGCGACGGCTTCAGCGCGCAGTTCTCCGACATCAAGTTCAGGAGCGCCACGTTCAAGGATTTCTGGCAAGGGGAGTAAGCGGCGGCCCGGCTAGCCCGGCCGGTTGGCCAGCTTGCGCTGGCGCTCCTCGCGCGGCGTGTTGCCGAACAGCGCGCCGAACGCGGTCGAAAAATGCGAGCCGGACGAGAAGCCGCACATCAGTCCGACCTGGACGATCGAGTGGTTGGTCTCGAGCAGCAGCTGGCGCGCGCGTTGCAGCCTGAGCTCCAGGTAGTAGCGCGACGGCAGGCTGCTCAGGTATTGCTTGAACAGGCGCTCGAGCTGGCGCCGCGACAGGCCGACCAGGTTGGCGATGTCGTCGGTCGACAGCGGTTCCTCGATATTGGTTTCCATCAAGGTGACCGCCTCCGACAGACGCGGCTGCAGGGCGCCGAAGCGGGCCTGCAGCGCCACCCGCTGGCGCTCCTCGTGGCCGCGCACGCGCTCGACGCACAAGCCCTCCTTGATGGCGGCCTGAACCGTCGCGCCGAACAGGCACTCGATCAGGGTCAGCGCGAAGTCGATGCTGGCGGCGCCGCCGCAGCAGCTCAGGTGGCGCCCATCGAGCTCGAACAGGTGCGGGGTCAGGATCGCGCGCTCGTTGATGTGTTCGGTGTCGGCGTACAGCGCCCACGGCAGCGCGATGCGCACGCCCGCCATCAGGCCGGCCTCGGCCAGCCACAGCACGCCGGCGCCGACCCCGCCCCAGTAATCGGCCGCGCGGCAGCGCTCGATGACGGCGCGGCCCTGCGCGGCCGCCATCGCCGCCTGGTTCTCGTCGGCCACCAGCAGCGCCAGATGGTGGTGCGCCGGCGGCGCCAGCAGCAGTTGCGCCGGGGTCATCGTTTCAAGGTGCAAGGCGTCCTTGCCGAGGATGGTCGCGGCCAGCCGCAGCGGCTGCGCCAGGCCGGCCCAGGTGATGGCGTCGGCCTCGCCCGCGTTCACCAGCAGCACGCGCAGCGGCCGCTGCTGGGCGAGCCGGGATAGATTAGCGAAGGACATCGGGCATCGTGGTCGGGTTTGGGGGCTACTCGGGCGCCAGCGCGGCGGCCGGACGCTCGGTGCTCCACTGGCTGACTATCATACCGGAGATCAACAGCATGGCGCCGAGCAGGCCGTTCCACGCCAAGGTCTCGCCCAGCCAGAAATAGGCGAAGATCGCCGCGCAGCCCGGCTCGAAGGCGTAGATCACGGCCGCCTCGTTGGCGCTGCTGTGGCTCTGGCCCCAGGTTTGCAGCGAGATGATGGCCGCCGTCGCCACCACGCCCAGGTAGACGATGTTGGGCGCGTACGTCGTCAGCCCGGCGCCGATGTAGCCGAGGTAGTTGGGCAGGTCCTCGGCCCGCTCGGCCGCGCCCAGCGGCACCTCGCGCAGCAGCAGCCACAGCGCCGAGCACGCGGCCACCGTGACGATCTGCGACGCCGTCAGCACCATCAGCTTGTCGACCTTGCGCGTGGTCGACGCCATCAGCACCACGTACAGGCCGAAGCACAGCGCGCACAGCAGCGCCAGGGTGTCGCCGCGGCCCCAGACGAAGCCGCCCTCCCAGCACAGCGCGAACAGGCCGGCCAGCGCCAGCACCAGCGCGACGACGATGCGCCGCTCCAATATTTTCCCCATCAACACGCCGACCAGCGGCGGCACCAGCACGTTCAGGCCGGTGACGAAGGCGTTGCGGTTGGAGGTGGTCAGCGCCAGCCCCTCGATCTGGAACACGTAGCACAGAAACAACACCACGCCGGCCAGCACGCCCCAGCGCGCATCGTTCCAGCGGGCGCGCCACAGGAAGGGCAGCAGCAACAGGCTAGCGATGGTGAAGCGGCTCAGCACGATCCAGCTGGCCGACAAGGTGCCCGTCATGTCCTTCATCGCCGGAAACGTCGTGCCCCAGACCAGGGTCACGACCAGCAAGGCGGCGACACCGCGCATGTGTTGAGGCATGGTTTTTTTGTTATCGATGTAGTTGTCAATTCCAGAGGCGCATAGTGTACCCGTCCGGGCCGCAAATTGCGAACCGGCTATAATCACATGCTATGGGTGAACGATATCTGAAAAGTATCCGGTTGCTGGCCGAGTGCATGCAGGGCTTTGAACGGCTCTCGAGCGAACAGGCGCGCCAGAGCGGCTTGACGCATCCCCAGTTCGACATCATCGCCACGCTGGGCAACACGCCCGGCATGTCGTACAAGGAACTGGGCGAGAAGACGCTCATCACCAAGGGCACGCTGACCGGCGTGATCGAACGGTTGGAGCAGAAAGGGCTGGTCGAACGTCAGCGCAACGACTGCGACAAGCGTTCTTTCTTCGTCCGCCTGACGGCCGACGGCGAGGCGACCTTCCATGCCGCCTTCCCCAAGGTGATGGCGATGGGCAGGCAGCTGTTTGCGGACTACCGCGAGGAAGATCTCGCGGCCCTTGAAAAAAACCTGTCCAAGCTCAAAACTGTGATCATGGCCAGCGGCGCCGGATGCCCGTCCACCCCCGACTCAACCAAGGAAAACATTTGAAAACGACTCTGCTCGAAGGCAAGAAGCCACCCAAATTCGACAAACACATCATCGGCAACCTGTTGCTCGACGTCGCCACGCCGGACGAGGTGCGCCAGGAAAAGCTGCTGATCGGCGTGCGCAACGATGACGGCGAGATCTATCGCCTGATCGGCGCCACCAAGCACAACAGCTTCATGAACGCGATCGAGGAGCTGTTCGACCTCGGCCTGACTGACGAGCTGCAGGACAGCGACGAGATCCGCGAAGGCTGCGACGCCATCTTCAGCGAGCAGTAATCCGGCCCGCGCGGCGGCGGGTGTGGCTGCGCTGAAAAGTATTTTCCCAAAAAGTGCCCTGCGGCAATATTCAGGGGTATAATTTTTGGGATGGACAGACTCGACGCCTTCAAAGCCGTGGCCGCTCAGGCGAGCCGGGGGGAGCTGACGTTCCCCGCCAACGTCAACGCCTCGCTGCGGCTGCAGCAGGCGCTGAGCGATCCGGACTGCCATGTCGAGGCGGCCGCCAAGCTGATCCAGGCCGACCCGTTGCTGGCCGCGCGCAGCGTCGCCATCGCCAACTCGGTCGCCTACAACCGTTCCGGCACTGAAATCTCCAGCGTGCGCGCGGCCGTCCAGCGGCTTGGCGTGCGCACCCTGCAATCGCTGGTCGCGGCGCTGATCGTGCGCCAGATCGGCAGCCAGATCACCGAGCCCGTCCTCAAGGACAAAGTCAATCAATTATGGGAACACACGGCGCACGTGGCCGCGCTGTCGCAGGTGATCGCGCGCCGCGTCACGCATGTCGATCCCGACACGGCGCTGTTCGCCGGCATCGTGCACGAGGTGGCCGGGTTCTACATGCTGTCGTGCGCGGCCGAGTATCCGGACGTCATGAGCGGCGAGCCCGAGGATTGGGTCGAGCATGGCGAGGTCGAGATCGGCCGCGGCGTGCTGACCAAGCTGGGCGTGCCGGAGGGCGTGTACAAATCGATCGAGGCGATGTGGGTGGGGCTGCGCGCGCTGCCGCCGGAAACCCTGGGCGACACGCTGCTGTTGGCCAATGATTTATCGCCGGTGCATTCGCCGCTGTACCAACGGCCCGGCGCTACCACCTTGCAAGGCGCGCGCACCATCGATTTCGTCGTCGGCGAAGGCACCTTGCACGCCATCATGACCGAATCGGCGCACGAGGTGCGATCGCTGTACGCGGTGTTGATGCTGTAACACGGTGGAAAACCGCGCCCCCGACGGTGCCTGGCGGATTACGCTACGCTAATCCGCCCTACGTGATTCCGAATGCCCCGCACGTCCCCGGCCGCCGCCCGCGTATCCGCCACGGCGTAGACCTGACCCCGAGGCGGGACCGACGCTCCGCCACGGAGACACGTAGGGCGGATTAGCCGGCACGGCGTAATCCGCCATCGCCGAGCCGCCACCAACACCCCTTAAAGCCGAGCCCATGTAGTAATGTTAGACTTGACCCCACGGAGTTGGAGCAAAAAAAAGCCCGCTTGGTAGCGGGCAAAGTCCAAAACTAGGGATCTCCTCCAGAGGAGACAGGTCAAGAATACCCCGCCCTATGCCGCCGGCTCTGTGCGCCATTTCACATAGCAGGCACATTTCATCACCACACCGGCTCGGTGTTCTTCCAGACGTCGAGCTCGCGCACCCGCTGGTACCACGCCATGATGTGCCGGTATTGCGCGATCGGCAGCTTGGCTTGGTCGGCGTACATCAGCGGCGGCGCCAGCGCGAAATCGGCCAGGCTGAGCTTGTCGCCGACCAGCCATTGCCGCTCCGCCAGGTGGCCATCCAGCACTGTGGCGAACTGCGCCAGCTGGACCCCGGCCCGGGCCACGACGTCCGCGTCCGGCCCGCCCTGGCCGATCAGGCCCTTCCAGATGTGCTCGAACGTGAACGTGCCGATCGCCGGCGACCAGTGCTGGCACGCCCACATCATCCAGCGGTTGATGTCGGCCCGCGTCAGGATGTTGTCGGGATACAGCGTCTGCCCGTGCGTGCGGTCGGCCAGGTATTGCATGATGGCGCACGATTCCCACAGCGTGAACTCGCCGTCCTGCAGCACCGGCAGCTTGCAGTTGGGATTGATCTCGGCCAGGCGGCGCCGGTCCTCCGGATTCATCAGGTTGACGTCGGTCAGGTCCAGCGGCGTGCCCATGTATTCGGCGGCCAGCATCACGCGGCGCGAGTTGGACGAAATCGAGTGGTGGTAGAGTCGCATGGCATTGCTCCGATGAGTTGTGAGGACTTCATCGTACGGCCACCCCGCGACAGTTTTTGTCAGGAGTCTTCCGGGATCGCGTGTTCCTGCCGCCACGTGCGCAGCAGGTCGTGGCGGCGCGCCGGGTAGCGCTGCCCCGTCGTCTCGGCCGCGGCGATGCGGTCGATGCGGAAGTGGCGGAACGCCATGCGCAGTTCGCACCACGCCGCCAGCAGCCGGCTGCCCTCGAAGAACGCCAGCGCGAACGGCCACACCATGCGCTCGGAGGCGGCGCCCTTCTCGTCGCGGTAGTCCAGCCGCAGCCGGTGCTGGTAGCGGATCGCTTCGCGCACCGGCCGCACGTGGACGTCGCCCGCTTCGCCACGCTTGCTCCCCAGCGGCACCCACAGGCTGGTTTCGGCCATGTCGTCGCGCAGGTCCCGGGGCGTGGCCGTGGCGATCTTGGCCAGCGCGCTGGTGGCGGCGGCGGCCAGGCCGTCGTCGCCCTGCCGGCGCACCCAGCGCGCGCCCAGCACCAGCGCCTCCAGTTCGTCGGCGTTGAACATCAGCGGCGGCAGGAAGCTGCCGGCTTTCAGCATGTAACCGACGCCGGCCTCGCCCGCCAGCGGCGCGCCCAGGCTCGACAGGGTCTGGATGTCGCGGTAGATCGTGCGTTCGGATACGCCCAGCTGTTCGGCCAGGCGGGCGGCGGTGACGGGACGGCGGTAGCCGCGCATCGCGTCCATCAGCAAAAAAAGTCGGCCGGATCGGCTCATGGTGGTTTAGTCGTGGTCGAGCAGGAAGTTGCGCCGGGGCGCGTCCAGTGCGGGGTTGTCGGTGGCCGTTTCATCCTTGAGCGCGACGCCGGACAACTGCCGTTTGCGCGCCTCGGACAGCAAATAGTGAAGCTTGAACGCTGCGTCGTCGTAGGTCAAGCCCGCCGGGCGCACATTCGAGATGCAATTGCGCGCGGCGTCGGTCAGGCCGACCTTCGGCGCCCACGTCAGGTACAGGCCCATGCTGTCCGGCGAGCTCAGGCCCGGGCGCTCGCCGATCAGCACCACCACGGCGCGCGCGCCCAGCAGCTCGCCGATCTCGTCGCCGACCGCCACCCGGCCCTGGGCGACGATGGCCGGCGGCGCCAGGGTCCAGCCGTCAGCCGCCAGGCGCGCCGTCAGGATCTTGAGGAAGGGGACGGCGTTTTGCTCGATCGCCAGCGCCGACAGGCCGTCTGCGACGACGATCGCCAGGTCGTGGCCGCCCGGTTCGGCCGCGCGCCGCGCCAGCAGCGCCTGGCGCGAGGCGTCGTCGAGCCGGCGGCCCAGGTCGGGCCGTTGCAGATAGATGTCGCGGCTGGCCGCGGCACTGTGCAGCGCCACGCCGCGCAGGCCGCAGCCGGCCAGCAGCGCCTCGCCCAGCGCGGCCTGGTCCAGCGCCAGGTGGACGGCGTCGCGGGCGCGCGCGTGCGCCAGCTGGAACGCCAGCTGCGGCGCCGTCGGCTGGCTGACGCCGCTGCGCCCCAGCGCGATGCGCGCGGCCGTGAAGCGCCGCAGCGCTTGCCAGGGGTTGGCGGTGACCACGCCGTCGGCGCTTGCCGGCACCGGCTGGCCGACCACGATGTTGTTTTCGGCTTCATCCATAGATATCCCGTGCCTCAGGTCAACTTAGGTCAACTTAGGTCAAACCGGCCAGCGCGCGCTGGAACGCCGCCGGCATGGCGTCGCCCAGGGTGGCGCGTTGGTCGGCGGTGAAGATGCGCATCGCCTTGAGCCAGGCGTCGAATTCCGGCGCCGTCCCCAGCCCCAGCACGCGGCGCGCGTACAGCGCGTCGTGGAACGAGGTGGTTTGATAGTTGAGCATGATGTCGTCCGAGCCGGGGATGCCCATGACGAAGGTGCAGCCGGCCGCGCCCAGCAGGGTCAGCAGCATGTCCATGTCGTCCTGGTCGGCCTCGGCGTGGTTGGTGTAGCAGACGTCGCAGCCCATCGGCAGGCCCAGCAGTTTGGCGCAGAAGTGGTCCTCCAGCCCGGCGCGGATGATCTGCTTGCCGTCGTACAGGTATTCCGGGCCGATGAAGCCGACCACCGAGTTCACCAGCAGCGGCTGGAACTTGCGCGCCACCGCGTAGGCGCGCGTTTCGCAGGTTTGCTGGTCGACGCCGTGGTGGGCGTTGGCCGACAGCGCGCTGCCCTGCCCCGTCTCGAAATACATGACGTTGTCGCCGACGGTGCCGCGCCCCAGCGACAGCGCCGCCTGGCGCGCCTCGTCGAGCAGCGCGAGGTGGATGCCGAAGCTGGCGTTGGCCGCCTCGGTGCCGGCGATCGACTGGAACACCAGGTCGACCGGCGCGCCGCGCTCAATGGCGGCGATGGTGTTGGTGACGTGGGTCAGCACGCACGATTGCGTGGGGATGCCGTAGCGGGCGATGATCTCGTCGAGCATGGTGACGATCTTGATCACCTGCGGCACGTTGTCGGTGGCCGGGTTGATGCCGATGACGGCGTCGCCGCTGCCGTACAGCAGGCCGTCGAGCACGCTGGCGGCGATGCCGGTGGCGTCGTCGGTCGGGTGGTTCGGTTGCAGCCGGGTGGCCATGCGGCCTTCCAGGCCGATGGTGTTGCGGAAGCGCGTGACGACGCGGCATTTTTTCGCCACCAGGATCAGGTCCTGGATGCGCATGATCTTGCTGACGGCCGCCGCCATCTCGGGCGTGACGCCGGGCGCGACGGCGGCCAGCGCCGCTTCGTCGGCCGTGTCGCCCAGCAGCCAGTTGCGGAAGTCGCCCACGGTCAGGTGGGCGATGCGGGCGAAGGCGGCCTGGTCGTGGTCGTCGATGATCAGGCGGGTCACCTCGTCGTGCTCGTAGGGGATCACCAGTTCGTTCAGGAACAGCGTCAGCGGCAGCTCGGCCAGCGCCATCTGCGCGGCCACGCGTTCCTCGGCGCTGGCGGCGGCCAGCCCGGCCAGGTGGTCGCCCGAGCGCGCCGGCGTGGCCTTCGCCATCAGGTCCTTGAGGTCGCGGAACTGGTAGGTCTTGCTGCCCACCGTGTGCGAGAAGCTGCTCATGTTGTCTCCGATGCTATCGCCTATGCCTCGTTAACACGTAGGGCGGATTAGGCGGAACGCCGTAATCGGCCATCGATGCGCCGTCGGCGGCCCAACCATGGCCGATTACGCTGCGCTAATCCGCCCTACGTGTTCCATAGGTATTAAAAGGTGCGCGTGGCCGTGACCAGCAGCCGCTTTTGCACCACGTTCTTGCCGCTGCCGTCGGCGTTGAAGAAGGTCCACAACGGCGTGCCGTTCTTGCTGGCGTCGCCACTGTTGTACACCGCCGCCGCCGCGAACGACCATTTGTCCATCGTCTTGGTCACCCCCGCCTTGACGTCGTAGAAATTGAACGCGCTCATATGGCGCACGTTCTGCTTGCCGGCGTGGAGGTTCAAGTTCAGCCCCGGCGCCAGTTCCGGATTCCAGTTCAGCTCGCCATACAGGGTGCCGCGCGTGTCGACCAGCTCGCCCGTGTTCGGCTGCAACGCGAAGCCGAACCAGTACCGGCTCAGCGATACCCAGCCGTAGGCGTTGAAGCTGCCGATGTTGACGCCCAGCTTGGCCTCCTGCGTATGGTACTTGATGTCCTTGCCGCCCGCCGTGTAATGCGCGCCGGGGAACCAGTAGGTGACCAGGCCGGCGTCGAGCACGGTGTCGGCGTTCAGGTTGTGGCGGTAGCCGCCGTAGACGTCGATCTCCGAGCCGGCGCCGTTGTTGTAGGCCGCGTGCGAGACGCCCGAGCCGAACAGGCCGACGTAGAAGCCGCTGGCGTGCGTGAAGTCGAGGTTGCCCTGCGCCGTGGGCTTGGCTTGCGTCTGCGAAATGCCGCGGAACAGGTAGTCGGAGACGGCGGTGACGTTGCCGCTCTCGGTCCAGTCGGGGGCGGCGGCCGGTGCGGCATCGGCCGCCAGCGCGGCGCCGGAAGCCAGGGCGAAACAGGTGGCGGCGAGTCTGAGGATTTTCGGGGACATGTCGTGATACTCCTGTTGTGGGTGATGGTCTTTTTTGGGTTGCTTGCGGCGGCCACCCCGCACCCCGGAAACCGGGGTCGGACCCCACGGGGTCCGACCCCATGCGGCCGCATTGCGGGTTGTACTGTCAGACGGCGTCCAGCGCGGCGTGCTGGCGCCGGCTATCCTTGGTGAGCAGGAAGAACACGTAACCGGCGGCAAGGAAGGCGACGAACAGGCCGAAGATCAGCGGGTTGTAATAGATCATCGTCGCCATGCAGACCACGGCGCCGGCCAGCGCGATGGCCGGGAACAGCGGGTAGAACGGCGCCCGGAACGGCCGTGCCATGTGCGGTTCGGCGCGGCGCAGCTTGAACAGGCTGAGCATGCTGATGATGTACATCGTGATGGCGCCGAACACCGACATCGTGACGATGTTGGCGGTCAGGGTCAGGCCGCCGATCTTGATCAGCTCGTCGCTGTAGATGGCGGCGATGCCGACCGCGCCGCCGGCCAGGATGGCGCGGTGCGGCGTCTTGAAGCGCGGGTGGATCCTGGCAAAATAATGCGGCAGGTAGGCTTCGCGCGCCAGCGCGTAGATCTGCCGCGAATAGCCGAGGATGATGCCGTGGAAGGAGGCGATCAGGCCGAACAGCCCGAGCCACACCAGCATGTGCAGCCAGCCGCTGTGTTCGCCGACGATCAGTTTCATCGCCTGCGGCAGCGGGTCGTTGATGTTGGCCAGCTTGGTCCAGTCGCCGGCGCCGCCGGCGAACACCATCACGCCGATGGCCAGCAGCACCAAGGTGATGATGCCGGTGATGTAGGCGATCGGGATCGAGCGTTGCGGGTCCTTGGCCTCCTCGGCCGCCATCGCCACGCCCTCGATCGCCAGGAAGAACCAGATCGCGAACGGGATCGCGGCGAACATGCCGGGGATCGAAGCGAGGCTGAAGCTGTCGGCGCCCGACCAGCCGCCCTTGACGAAGTGGGCCATCGAGAAGCCCGGCGCGACCACGCCCATGAACACCAGCAGCTCGAAGATGGCCAGCAGCGCCATCAACAGCTCGAAGGTGGCGGCGACCTGCACGCCGACGATGTTGAGCGTCATGAACACGGCGTAGGCGCCGACCGCCGCCAGCTTGGGATCGACCTGCGGGAACTGCACGTTGAGGTAGGCACCGATGGCCAGCGCGATGGCCGGCGGCGCGAACACGAACTCGATCAGGGTGGCGGCACCGGCCAGGTAGCCGCCGGCCGGGCCGAAGGCGCGCTTGCTGTAGGCGAACGGGCCGCCGGCGTGCGGGATCGACGTGGTCAGCTCGGTGAAGCTGAAGATGAAGGTGGTGTACATGGCCGCGACGAACAGCGCGGTGATGGTGAAGCCGAGGGTGCCGGCCGAGGCCCAGCCATAGCTCCAGCCGAAGTATTCGCCGGAGATGACCAGCCCGACGGCGATGCCCCACAGCTGGAAGGTGCTCAGCGTCTGCTGCAGCGCGGGCTGGCCGGCCGCCTGTTTTGCGTTCATATTTTTTCCCCTAATGTAGCCGCGTGGCCCGGCGGGACGTGCGGTCCGGGCGGGTATGGAAGTTGCTGCGGATTTCAGTATAGAAGCGGGGCGCGGGCCGGCGTTATCGGAAATCGGCAAAGTTGAGCCCGCTCTAAGGGCGACGTCGGGAAAAACCACAGCGGGAGGGAAATCGATATGCACCAGACTGCAACACAGTTGTTGCACCATGCGCGCGGGGTGCGCACGGTGCTGGCGCACGACGCCGACCAGTTGGCCGGCGAGCTGACCAACTGGCAGCAGCGCTACGACCAAATCAGCCCGGGGCTGTTTCGCGGTGCCCTGACGGAACGTCAGTTACCGCAGCTACAAGTGTTCCGCGAGACGCTGAGCCAGTCGGTGCGGCAGTCGTGCCGCGTGTGGCCGGACGCGATCTGGTTCGGCCTGCCCGAGCACGTGTCGGCCACGCGCATCAACGGCCGCCAGACCGGGGCCGACGCCATCATGGTCCAGCCGGGCAATGTCGAGTTCGAGCTGGTCACGCCCAGCGATTACCGCATCTACGGCGTGGTCGCCAGCCGCCAGCTGCTGGCCGAGACGGCGCTGGCGCACGGCTGCGAAATCGACTGGCGGCGCGTGCAGTCGGCCGACCTGCTGCGGGTCGACGCCACCGAGCGCGCGGCCTTCGTGCGCACCTTGGCGCGGCTGCTGCCGGAGGACGCGACGGCGGACGCGGGCGCGGGCGATCCCGACCCGGCGTGGCGCCAGGCCGTGCTGCTGGCGCTGCTCGACATGCTGGACCACCGCTGCGTCGAACCGGCGCTGGCCGCCAGCCTGCAGCGGCGCCGGCGCGTGGTGGCGCTGGCGCGCGAATACCTCGACGCCCACCGCGGCGAGGCGGTCACGGTGCCGGAGCTGTGCGAGCGGGTGCACGTGAGCCGGCGCACCTTGCAATACTGTTTCGAGGATGTGCTGGGCATGAGCCCGATGCTGTACCTGCGCCTGATGCGCCTGAACGGCGTGCGCCGCCAATTGAACCAGGGCGCGCCGGGCCGGGTGGCGATCGGCGACGTCGCCGACGCCTGGGGCTTGAGTAACTTCAGCCAGTTCTCCAGCGACTACCGCAAGCTGTTCGGCCTGTGCCCGTCGGCGACCCTCAAGGCTCGCGCGCAGTAGCCCATTTTGTTGGGGCGGCAAACCCGCACGGCCGAGCGGGGTCGTACCCCGCGGGGTACGACCCCTAAGTGGTAACGCTCGCGTATCGCGAGTCGCTGGAGGGGGTTGTCCTGAATCAGATCACTTGCAGCGCGCCGGCGGCGGCGCCGGCGGCGATCAGCAGCACCGGATTGACTTTGGTGCGCAGCAGGATCAGCGCCGACAACAAGGTCACGACATCGGCGCGCCAGTCGGTGTTGGAGATGCCGGTGAACAGCCAGGCGGTGGCCGCCATCAAGCCGATCGACATCGGGCCGAAGGCCTCGCCCAGCGCGCGCGACAAGCGGCCGCCGGCGCGGCCCGCGTGCCAGCGGATGGCGCTGAGCGTCAACAAGGTCGACGGCACGATCACGGCGACGGTCGTCATGATGGCGCCGGACCAGCCGCCGATCAGCCATCCCACCAACGAGATGAACAGCAGGTTGGGACCGGGCGCCGCCTGGGCGATGGCGTAGGCGGCGGAGAACTGCTCGTTGCTCAGCCAGTGCCGGCCTTCGACCACGTACTGCCCGACCTGCGGCGCCAGCAGCACCACGCCGCCGCCGACGGCCATCAGCGACATCAGCGCGATATGCAGCGACAGTTCGGCGACGGGGGATGGCTCATTCATGTCGTTCTCCCAGCAGATAGAAAGCGGCGGTGCCCAACGGCGCCAGCACGCAGAACACCAGCGCCAGCGGCCACTTCAACAGCCCCAGCGCGATAAAGGCCAGCACCATCAGCAGCAGCTTGAACTGGTCGTGCTGGCGGCGCCAGCGGGCCTTGGCGAACATCGCCATCGCCATCTTGGCCGCCGTCGCCAGGATCAGCCCCGCCGCGACGGCCGCCATGCCGCCGATCGCGCGCCGCATGACCGCCAGATCGCCGAACTGCTGGTAGAGCACACCCAGGCCGATGACGATGAAAAAGGGGCCGATGATCAAGCCGCCGACGGCGGCCAGCGCGCCGGCGATGCCGGCATAGCGGTTGCCGACCATCAGGCCGACGTTGCACACGGTCGGCCCGGGCAGCATCTGGCTCAGCGCCATGCATTTGGCGAATTCCTCGGCCGTGAGCCACTTGTGCTGTTCGACCAGCGCGCGGTAGGCGAACGGCATCACGCCGCCAAAGCCCATCAACGCCAGCCTGGAGAAGACGAAGAAAATCGTCGCCGGTGACAATTGGTCTGTGCGCTGCGTCAGCGCGCCCGCCTGGCTGTGCATGATGTGTGCTCCTGGACTCGATGGCGGAATTTTCCTCCTTCGCGAAATATAAGTACAATGAATTCATTTGGACCATTCATTCAATAAATTGATGAAAGCCCGGGCATGAAAATCGATATCCTTGGCGTGCAGGCGTTTGTCGCGATCGCGGACTTCGGCGGTTTTCAGAAGGCGGCGCACACGCTGCACGTAACCCAGACCGCCGTCACGCAGCGGTTGCGCAACCTCGAGGCGTTCCTGGGCGTGGTGCTGGTCGAGCGCACCACGCGCACCATCGCGCTGACCAGCATCGGCAAGGACTTCCTGCCGCAGGCGCGCCGGCTGCTGCGGGAGCTGTCGTCGACGCTGACCGAAATCCGCGAGACCGGCAAGGCGCAGCGCGGCGACATCTCGATCGCCAGCGTGCCGACGGCGGGGATCCAGTTCCTGCCCGAGATTATTCGCGACTATTCGGCGCGCTTTCCCGGCAACCGCGTCAAGATACTGGACCACGCGTCCGCGCGGGTGGCCGAGGCGGTGTTGAGCCGCGAGGCGGAATTCGGCATCAACCTGTCCGGCAGCACGCATCCGGAGCTGGTGTCGGTGCCGGTGGTGCAGGACGAATTCGTGCTGCTGTGCCGCGACGACCACGCGCTGGCCAAACGCCGCGCGCTGACGTGGGCGCAGATCCAGCCCTACCCGCTGATCTTCTCGGGAGACGTCAACGGCAACCGCGCGCTGCTCGACAGCTACCTCGGCGACAAGAGCATGAATCTGAGCCTGCAGTTCCAGTACGAGGTGCAGCGCAGCTCCACCGCCATCGGGCTGGCGGCGGCCGGCGTGGCGGCGGCCATCGTGCCCAATCTGGCGATCCAGAAGGGCACTTACCCGCGCCTGCGCATCATCAAGCTCAAGGAACCGACCATCTCGCGCCAGTTGGCGCTGATCACGCGCAAGGCCGGCCACCTGTCGCCGGCCGCGCGGGCCTTGTATGACATGATCAAGCCACAATAAACCCCGGATATCGTAGGGCGGATTAGCGGGCAATGCCCGCCAATCCGCCCCGGGGGCACATCGATGGCACGGCCTACCTGCCGGTAGGCCTTGAGAGGCGGAACGCTGTAATCCGCCATGAGCCGCCGACGGCGCTTGGCGGATTACGCTGCGCTAATCCGCCCTACGTGATTCCACGTGATTCAACGGCCGCTTAACCTGGGGGCATGAGGCGCTACCATAAAAAAACCCTCCCGGCGCGAACGCGGGGAGGGTTTTCATGAAGCCGGCGGCGCTTACACGACCGCGCCGTCCGTTTCGTCTTTTTCCTTGATCGGCTTGATCAGGTCTTCGCGCTTGACGCCCAGCCACATGGCGACGGCGGCGGCGACGAACACCGACGAGTAAATACCGAAGCAGATACCGATGGTCAGCGCGACGGCGAAGTAGTGCAAGGTCGGGCCGCCCAGCAGCAGCATCGACAGCACCATCATCTGCGTGCAGCCGTGGGTGATGATGGTGCGCGAGATGGTCGAGGTGATCGCGTTGTCGATCACTTCATGCACGCTGGCCTTGCGCTGCTTGCGGAAGTTCTCGCGGATCCGGTCGAAAATAACCACCGATTCGTTGACCGAGTAACCCAGCACCGCCAGGATCGCCGCCAGCACCGTCAGCGAGAACTCCCACTGGAAGAAGGCGAAGAAGCCCAGGATGATGACCACGTCGTGCAGGTTGGCGATGATGGCCGCGACGGCGAATTTCCATTCGAAGCGGATGGCCAGGTAGATCACCACGCCGACGATCACCATCGCCAGCGCGTTCATGCCGTTTTGCGTCAGTTCGTCGCCGACCTGCGGGCCGACGTATTCGACCTTTTGCAGCGCGACCGCTTCGGCGCCGGCGGCGTCGGCGCAGGCGCGCTTCATCACGTGCTCGCCCTTGGCGCTGACGGTGTCGATCTGCTTGAGCTCACCCTTTTCGGCCTTGCACAGCGTTTCGTACACTTGCTGCGAGGCGTCCTTGGAGCTCAGGCCCTTGACCACCGGCAGGCGCAGCATGACGTCGTGCGCGGTGCCAAAGCTGGTCACTTCCGGCGCCTCGTAGCCGATGCCCTTGAGCGACGCGCGGATCTTCTCCAGGTCGGTCGCCTGCTGGTACTTCAACTCCATCACGGTGCCGCCGGTGAATTCCACCGACAGGTGCAGTGGACGATGCCACAGGAAGAACACGGCCGCGACGAAGGTCAACGCGGAAATCACGTTGAACACCAGCGCGTGGCGCATGAACGGTATGTCTTTTTTGATGCGGAAAAATTCCATGTCGGCCCCTGAGTTATTTCGTCACGCCGGGCACCCAGACGGTGCCGATAGCGATCGATTGCAGCTTTTTCTTGCGTCCGTACCAGAGGTTGACCACGCCGCGCGAGATGAACACGGCGGAGAACATCGACGTCAGGATACCCAGCGTGTGCACCACGGCGAAGCCGCGGATCGGACCGGAACCGAACACCCACAACGCCACGCCGACGATCAGGGTGGTGACGTTGGAGTCGATGATGGTGGCCCAGGCGCGGTCGAAGCCGGCGGCGATGGCCGACTGCGGCGAGGCGCCGGAGCGCAGCTCCTCGCGGATACGCTCGTTGATCAGCACGTTCGAGTCGATCGCCATACCCAGCGCCAGCGCGATCGCGGCGATACCCGGCAAGGTCATCGTCACTTCCATGCGCGACAGCAGGGCGATCAGCAGCAACAGGTTGCAGGCCAGCGCGATGACGCTGAAGAAACCGAACATCATGTAGTAGATGATCATGAAGACGGCGATGGCGGCGAAGCCGTACACCGTCGAGTGGAAGCCCTTGCTGATGTTCTCGGCGCCCAGCTGCGGCCCGATGGTGCGTTCCTCGATCACTTCCATCGGCGCCGACAGCGCGCCCGAGCGCAGCAGCAGCGCCAGCTCGGCCGCATTTTCGGCGTTGCCCATGCCGGTGATCTGGAAGCGGCTACCCAGTTCGCTCTGGATGGTGGCCACCGACAACACCTCGTACTTGCCTTTTTCAAGCAGCACGATGGCCATCTTCTTGCCCACGCGGTCGCGGGTGGCGTCGCGCATGCGGCGGCCGCCGTCGCCGTTGAGGTCGATGCCGACGGCCGGCTGGTGGTTCTGGTCGAAGCTGGCGGTGGCGCTGGAGATGTAGTCGCCGGTCAGCACCACGTCCTTGGTCAGCACGACCGGCACGCTTTTACCGACGGTGAACAGTTCCGAGTTGAGGGGAATCGCCGACGACAGCTCGGTGCCAGGCGTGATCGATTCGTCGACCATGCGCACTTCCAAGGTGGCGGCGCGGCCGATGACGGAACGGGCGCGGGCGACGTCCTGCACGCCCGGCAGCTGGACCACGATGCGGTCCGGGCCCTGCTGCTGGATGATCGGCTCGGCCACGCCCAGCTCGTTGACGCGCTTGGACAGGGTCGAGATGTTCTGCTTGACGCCCTCGTCGATGGTTTGCTTGAGCGCGGTCGGCTTGAGGCTGACGCGCGTCTTCAAATCGCTGCCTTCGCCCGAGTCGGCGTAGACGACGTCGGCCAGCTGGCCGCTCAGCACGTCCTTGGCCTTCTGGCGGGTGGCGTCGTCGCGGAAGTTGATTTCGATGGCGTCGCCGACACGCTCGATGCCGGCGTGGCGCACGTTCTTGTCGCGCAGCACGCTGCGCGCGGCCGACTGCATGCCCTGCACGCGCTTGGCCAGCACCGCCTTGGTGTCGACCTGCATCAGGAAGTGCACGCCGCCGCGCAAGTCCAGACCGAGGTACATCGGCACCGCGTGCAGCGCCTGCATCCATTTCGGCGTGTCCGGCTGCAGGTTCAGCGCGACCAGGTAGGTCGGGTCGGCCGGATCGGCGTTCAGGCTTTTTTCCAGCACGCCCTTGGCGCGGAACTGGATGTCGGGCGTGGCGAAGCGCACCCGCACCGAGGTGTAGGCGCCGGTGCCATCATAGGCCACGCCGTCGTAGGCGATGCCCTCCTTCTTGAGCACCTCCTCGACCTTGGCCGTCATGGCCGGGCTCATCTTGACGGTCGATTTGCCGCTCGTCACCTGCACCGCCGGCGACTCGCCGAAATAGTTGGGCGCGGCGTACAGCGCGGCCAGCACGATGGCGACGACGATGACTATGTATTTCCAGACTGGATAGCGATTCATATTGTTCAACGTTCAATGTTAGGCGTCGGATGCAATACGGCCCGCCGGGGGGCGGGCCGGGGCCAAGGCCGTGGGCCGTGGACGGTTACAGCGCCTTGAGCGTGCCCTTGGGCAGGACCATGGTCACGGAATTCTTTTGCACGACCAGCTCGCCGCCGCTGGCGATTTCCAGCGTGATGTACAGGTCGGAAATCTTCGAGATGCGGCCCAGCACGCCGCCGGCGGTCACCACCTCGTCACCCTTGGCCAGCGCTTCCATCATGGCCTTTTGTTCCTTGGCGCGCTTCTGCTGGGGACGGATCATCAGGAAGTACATCGCCACGAACATCAGAATCAGAAAACCATACTGGCCCAGGAAGCCGCCGGTCGCGCCGAGTGCGTCGAGGGGATTGGATTGGGCATACGCGTTGGATATAAACACAGGTGACTCCGATAATAGTTTGAAAAAACAGCGCTGTATTCTAGCACTGGCCGGAAGCCGAAAGGACTTCCGGGTATATGGGTGGTTGAATTCTTTTTACAAGACTTGCAACATCGGACGGTTTCAACCCGGGAAGCAGGGGTCGGACCCGGCGGGGTCCGACCCCGGAGCGCGCGGGGTGCGGGTTCAACCTCAAACGCCGCGCGCCCGTTCCGCGTGGAATTGCAGGGTCCACGCGTGGAAGCGGTCCTCGTCCAGCGCCTCGCGCATCTGGCGCATGATGTCCAGATAGTAGTGCAGGTTGTGGATGGTGTTCAGGCGCGCGCCGAGGATCTCCTGGGTGCGGTTCAGGTGGTGCAGGTAGGCGCGCGAGAAGTTGCGGCAGGCGTAGCACGAGCACGTGCTGTCCAGCGGTTCCTTGTCATCCTTATAACGCGCGTTCTTGATCTTGATGTCGCCGAAGCGGGTGAACAGCCAGCCGTTGCGGGCGTTACGGGTGGGCATCACGCAATCGAACATGTCGACCCCGTTCGACACGCCGGCCACCAGGTCCTCCGGCGTGCCCACGCCCATCAGGTAGTGCGGCTTGTTGGCCGGCAGGCGCGGGCCGACGTGCGCCAGGATGCGCATCATGTCCTCCTTCGGCTCGCCGACCGACAGGCCGCCGATGGCCAGGCCGGGGAAATCGATCTGCTCCAGGCCGGCCAGCGACTCGTCGCGCAGGTTCTCGAACATGCCGCCCTGGACGATGCCGAACAAGGCGTTCGGGTTCTCGCCGCGATGGAACTCGTCATTGGATCGTTGCGCCCAGCGCAAGGACATGCGCATCGACTTTGCCGCCTCGTCAAGGGTGGCCGGACGGTTGTCGATTTCATACGGCGTGCACTCGTCGAACTGCATGACGATGTCGGAATTGAGCACGCGCTGGATCTGCATCGACACCTCCGGCGACAGGAACAGCTTGTCGCCGTTGATGGGCGAGTTGAAATGCACGCCCTCTTCCGTGATCTTGCGCATCGCGCCCAGCGAAAACACCTGGAAACCGCCGGAATCGGTCAGGATCGGCTTGTCCCAGGCCATGAAGTCGTGCAGGCCGCCGAATTTGGAGATGACGTCGTTGCCCGGGCGCAGCCACAGGTGGAAGGTGTTGCCCAGGATGATCTGGGCGTCGATCTCCTTCAACTCCAGCGGCGACATCGCCTTGACCGAGCCGTAGGTGCCGACCGGCATGAAGATCGGGGTCTGCACCACGCCGTGGTTGAGTTTGACTTCGCCGCGGCGGGCCTTGGTCAAGCCGCTGCTATCGGTCTTGTGTAGCGTAAATTCCAACATGGGGGATTCCTTATTATGCTCGGGCTTGCGTCGTCAGCAGCATGGCGTCGCCATAGCTGAAGAAGCGGTATTCGTTGGCGATCGCGTGGGCGTAGGCCGCGCGGATCTCGTCGTAGCCGGCGAAGGCCGACACCAGCATCAGCAAGGTCGACTTGGGCAGGTGGAAATTGGTGATCAGGCGCGTGACCGTCTTGAACTGGTAGCCGGGCGTGATGAACAGCGCGGTGTCGGCGCTGCCGGCCTCCAGCTGGCCGCCCTGCGAGGCCGACTCCAGCGCGCGCAGGCTGGTGGTGCCGACGGCCACCACGTCGCGGCCGGCCGCGCGCGCCGCGCGCACCGCGTCCACGGTCTCCTGCGGCATGGTGTACCACTCGGTGTGCATCTTGTGCTCGGACAGCACCTCGGCGCGCACCGGCTGGAAGGTGCCGGCGCCCACGTGCAGGGTCACATAGGCGAAGTTGACGCCCTTGGCCTTGAGCTCGGCGAGCAGCTTCTCGTCGAAATGCAGGCCGGCGGTGGGCGCGGCGACGGCGCCCGGCACCTTGTTGAACACGGTCTGGTAACGGTTCTCGTCGAAGGAATCGGCATCGTGCTCGATGTACGGCGGCAGCGGCAGACGGCCGTGGGCCTCGATCAACTCGAACACGTCGGCGTCGAAATGCAAGGTGTAGAACTCGCCGGCGCGCTCGCCGACGGTGACGTCGAAGGCATCGGCCAGGCGGATCTTGACGCCGGGGCCGGGCGACTTGGAGGCGCGCACCTGGGCCAGCACGGTGCGGTGGTCGAGCACGCGCTCGACCAGCGCCTCGATCTTGCCGCCGCTTTCCTTGACGCCGAAGAAACGCGCCTTCAGCACGCGGGTATCGTTCATCACCAGCAGGTCGCCCGCCTGCAGCAGGCCGACGATGTCGGCGAACTGGCGGTCGACGATCCGCGCCCCGTCCAGATGCAGCAGGCGGGAGGCGCTGCGGTCCGGCAGCGGGAATTGCGCAATACGTTCTTGCGGCAGGTTAAAATCGAAATCGGAAAGCGAGTACATTTTGCGCACTTCTGGAAACTGTTGAAGAAAATCGGGCACGCCACAATTGCGTGGGTAGCCTTACAATACCGGCGTCGCCGCCATTGATTTGTCACGGGCAACCCTCTATTTTACGCTAGTGCCCGAAAAACGCCCGAATATGCCTGTGATCCCGTCCAAACCCGCCGCAAAGCCCGCCAGGAAGACCGTCAGCCCGGAAGCCAAGCTGGCCAAGCTCGGCCTGCACACGGACATGGACCTGGTGCTGCACCTGCCGATGCGCTACGAGGACGAAACCCAGGTCATCACCATCGAGGAAGCGCGCCTGCATGGCGGCGACACCTCGCAGGTTGAGGGCGTGGTGGTCAAGAACGAAATCACCTACAAGCCGCGGCGCCAGTTGCTGGTGCACATCGCCGACGACACGGGCGACCTGCAACTGCGCTTCATGAACTTCTACGGCAGCCAGGTCAAGCAGCTGGCCGAAGGCACGCGGGTGCGCGCGCGCGGCGAACTGAAACACGGCTTCTTCGGCGCCGAGATGGTGCACCCGGCGTATAAAGTCATCAACGAGGGCGCGCCGCTGCCGACCTCCCTGACGCCCGTCTACCCGTCGGGCGAGGGGCTGTCGCAACCGATCCTGCGGCGCGCCATCGGCGACGCCATGAAGCGGGTCGACTGGACCGACACGCTGCCGGCCGACTTGCGCGCCGAGATGCGGCTGTCGGATTTCGAACCGGCGGTCAAGCTGCTGCACTACCCGCCGCATGAAGTGGACGAGCACGCGCTGGCCGACCGCTCGCATCCGGCGTGGACGCGGGTCAAATTCGACGAACTGCTGGCGCAGCAGCTGTCGCTCAAACGCGCGCAGCGGGCGCGCCGCTCCAAGGGCGCAGCCGCGCTCAAGGTGGTCGGCGCGCTGTCGGCGCGCTTCCAGGCGGCGCTGCCGTTCAAGCTGACGGGCGCGCAGCAGCGCGTGCTCGACGAAATCCGCGCCGACCTGCGCCACCCGTATCCGATGCAGCGGCTGCTGCAGGGCGACGTCGGCAGCGGCAAGACGGTGGTGTCGGCGCTGGCGGCCACGCAGGCGCTCGACAGCGGCTTCCAGGCCGCGCTGATGGCGCCGACGGAGATCCTCGCCGAACAGCACTTCCGCAAGATCGCCGCGTGGATGGAACCGCTGGGCGTCAAGGTCGCCTGGCTGACGGGCAGCCTGAAAAAGAAGGACAAGCAGGCCGCGTATGAACTGATCGAATCGGGCGAGGCGCGGCTGGTGATCGGCACGCACGCGCTGATCCAGGAAGCGGTGACCTTCGCCAATCTGGGGCTGGTGATCGTCGACGAGCAGCACCGCTTCGGCGTCGGCCAGCGGCTGACGTTGCGCAACAAGGGCAACGAAGGCGCGATCCCGCACCAGCTGATGATGTCGGCCACGCCGATCCCGCGCACCTTGGCGATGACCTACTACGCCGACCTGGAAGTGTCGGTCATCGACGAACTGCCGCCGGGGCGCAGCCCGATCGTCACGCGCGTGGTCGACCAGAACCGGCGCGACGAAGTGATCGAGCGGGTGCACGCGGCGGCGCTGGAGGGCCGGCAGGTTTACTGGGTCTGCCCGCTGATCGAGGAATCGGAAGCGTTGCAGCTGCAAACGGCGACCGACACGCACGCGCTGCTGGCCGAGGCGCTGCCGGACCTGAGCGTGGGGTTGGTGCACGGGCGCCTGAAGCCGGCGGAAAAGCAAGCGGTGATGGACGCCTTCATCGCCAACGAGATGCAGGTGCTGGTGGCGACGACGGTGATCGAGGTGGGCGTCGACGTGCCGAACGCGTCGCTGATGGTGATCGAGCACGCCGAGCGTTTCGGGCTGTCGCAGCTGCACCAGCTGCGCGGACGCGTGGGGCGGGGCTCGGCGGCCAGCGTGTGTTTGCTGCTATATCAAAGCCCGCTGGGCGGCGTGGCCAAGCAGCGGCTGATGACGATGCGCGAAACCACGGACGGTTTCGAAATCGCCCGGCGCGACCTGGAGATCCGCGGGCCGGGCGAATTCCTCGGCGCGCGGCAATCGGGACAGGCGATGCTACGGTTCGCGGACCTGGAGACGGACGGCTGGCTGGTGGACCAGGCGCGCGACGTCGCGCACGACCTGCTGCACGCCGACAGCGCCGAAAAAGCCGCCACGGTCGAAGCCCACCTGGCGCGCTGGCTGGGCGGGCGCGAGGAATTCCTCAAAGTCTAACTCCGGGGTCAGGTCCACCATTTCTACACGGCCTCGGCTTTATCGGTTCGCTTTGACGTTGTCGGCGGCTCATCGATGGCGGATTACGGCGTTCCGCCTAATCCGCCCTACGTGTCTCCACGAGAATCACGCGCGCGGGCCACAAAATCCGTGGAAATCACTCAGAAGCACATGTAGAAGCGGTTCGCGAGGTCGACCACGAACTCGGGCCTCAGGTAGGCCGTGAACACCAGCGCCAACACCGCCACCGCCGCAGCTCGGAGCGCCCACGTTTTCATCGCTACGCCGCCTTCAGCACGCTGCGCACCAGCGGCCGTTCGTTGATCGGCAGATTGACCAGCCCCGCCATCACGCCCAGCGCGATCGAAATGCCCCAGACGATGTCGTAGCTGCCCAACCTGGCGAACAGGAAGCCGCCCATCCACACGCCAAGGAAGCTGCCCACCTGGTGCGAGAAGAACACCACCCCGGCCAGCATCGACATATGCTTGACGCCGAAGATGCCGGCGATGATGCCGTTCGTCAGCGGCACCGTCGACAGCCAGATCAAGCCCATCGCGGCGGCGAACACGTACACCGAGAACGGCGTCAATGGCGCCAGCAGGAACAGCGAGATCACGATCGAGCGAGTAAAGTAAATCGACGACAGCAGGTAGCGCTTCGGCAGCCGTCCACCCAGCTTGCCCGCGTAGTAGGAGCCGATGATATTGAACAGGCCAATCAGCGCCAGCGCCATCACCGCCACGCTAGGATCGCCGATGCCCTTGTCCTTCAAATAGGCCGGCAGGTGCACGCCGATGAAAACCACCTGGAAGCCGCAGACGAAGTAGCCGACCACCAAAAACAGGAAGGAGCGGTTGCGAATCGCCTCGCCCATCGCCTCGCGGATGCTTTGCTGCGGGCCGTCGCCATGTTCGAGCGCCGGCTCGCGCAGATAAAAGGTCATCGGTATCATCAACAGCAGCACCAGCGCGGCCAGCACATAGAAGGCGTTTTGCCAGCCGATCGCGGAGATCAGCTGCTGCTCGACCGGCATCATCAGGAACTGGCCGAAGGAGCTGGCGGCGCCGGAGATGCCGAAGGCCCACGAGCGCTTCTCGGCCGGCGCGACGCGGCCGATGATGCCGCTGACAGCGCCAAACGCGGTGCAGGACAGGCCAAGGCCGATCAGCACCCCGGTACCGATGACGAACAGCGTCGGATCGGTCACCACCGCCATCCATATCAAGCCCGCCGCGTAACTGAGCGCGCCCACCAAGACCACGCGCATCGTGCCGAAACGGTCCGCCGCCATGCCGGCGAACGGGCCGAAGGCGCCCCACATCAGGTTCTGCAACGCCTGGGCCAACGAATAGGTCTCGCGCGTCCAGCCGTTGGCCTGGGAGATCGGCTGCATCCAGAAGCCGAAGCCGTGGCGCACGCCCATCGCCAGCGTCAGGACGACGCCGGTGGCTAGCAACACGGTTTTGAGTGAAGGCGTGCGGGTGGCAGCGAACATGATTTTTCCTGGCTATCGAAACGGCATCTATCGATTTTACCCAGTTCCGGCCACCCGCGCCGAATTTATCCGATCACCGGTTTATTGGTCGGCGCTGTAGCGCAGGCCGATTTGCGAACGGATCTCGTCGAGCGTGCCCATGATGTTGAGCGTTTCGGCGTGCGGCATGACCGGGCTCTCGATCAAACCGGCGCGGATGCAGCGCCCCACTTCCTGCGCCTCGTGGGTGTAGCCGTTGCCGCTGCGGGCGATCGTCATCGTGCGCTCGCTGCGCGCGGCGCCGTCGACCAAGGTGATGGTGATGGTTTCCGTGTTGTGGAAACGGTCGCTCAGGCGCACGAAGCCCTTGGTGCCGGAGATCGTCAGCTCGGTCGGGGTGCGCGAGCGCAGGCTGCACGCGCAGGCCGAAACGCCGCCGCCTTCGTGCGTGAGCGTGAACGCGGTCTGCATGTCGACGCCGGTGGGCGCCATCTCGGCCTGCGCCTTCACGCCGGTGACCGCGCCCAGGAAGAACGACGACATCGACAGCGGATAGATGCCCAGGTCCAGCAGCGCGCCGCCGCCCAGCTCCGGGTTGAACAGGCGATGTTCCGGCCCGGCGTCGGACGTGAAGCCGAAATCGGCGGTGACGTGCGCCGGCTTGCCGATCTCGCCGCTGTCGACGATGCGCTTGGCCTCGACCACGGCCGGCATGAAGCGGGTCCACATCGCCTCCATGACGAACAGTTTTTTCTCGCGCGCCAGCGCGATGATGTCCTCGGCCTGGCGGCGGTTCATCGTGAACGACTTCTCCACCAGCACCGCCTTGCCGCCGTTGAGGCACATCAGCGCGTTCTCGTGGTGCATCGGGTGCGGGGTGCCGATGTAGATGACATCGACCTCGGGATCGTCGGCCAGCGCCTGGTAGCTGCCGTGGAATCGCTCGGCGCCGAACTCCGCGCCGAATTTGGTAGCGCTATCTACAGAGCGCGAACCGATGGCCGCCAGTTTTGCGCCCGGCGTGTCCTGCAATGCGGTGGCGAAGGCCTTGGCGATTTTGCCCGTTCCGAGTATGCCCCAGCGAATTACCTGCGTCATGGCGTGATCTTTCTGCCGCGTCGGCGGCCGTGTGGTTTGCGTGATATCGAAATGTTATTTTACCGCGACCGGGCGTTTGGGGCGGAACACCGTTGCGTCGGCGTAGAAGGCGTCGTCCTGGCCGGGCCACCATCCGGGCACGCCCAGCGCCTGCATCGGCGTGAAGTCGGCGGTGCTCAGGCCATGGCCGGCCAGCTCCCGCGCCACTTTCCGGTCCAGCCACGCGCGGCGCGCATCGTGTTCCATCGCGAAGAAATCGTCGTCCGCCACCACCACGCGGGTGTGCGCGGTGATCGCCTTGCGGGGTGCGACCAACTTCTCCATCAGCGCGTGGCCGAATAGCCAGACCTGCGCGTCGGGACCGAAGCTGGCGCGCTGGCCGACGAAGGCGTCGTGCCAGCGATGCTCGCGCAGCGCCTCGGTCAGCCGATGGCCGCCGTCGCAGTCGCGCACCACCAGCAGCGCGGCGTTCTCGTCGAAGATGGTGGCGGCGTCGCGCGCCGGTCCGCGCGACTTGCCGACGCCGTCCTGCGCGATCTGCGCCGCCTGCAGGGCGTTCAGTTGAACCTTGATCGCCGGGAAGCTAAGCCATACCAGGCCGTTGAAGAAGTCGTGCAGGTTGTCGCGCGTGGGCACGCCGCCGGTGGCGCCGATGAAGGCCTCGTACGCTATGCCGTCGGGCAGCGCCTCCTGCGGCACAAAGGACAGCGGCAAGCCCTGATGATTGCGCAGGCCCAGTGCCGCCGCCTGCGCGCTGAACGCATCCCTGAAATGAACGTCGCCGGTCAGCTTTGCGGCCGCGCCGCGTACCGATTCGTACCAGGGGCGCGACCAGTCTATCGATTGTGGCACTGCTTATACCATTTTCCAGTTGATGGTTTCACCGGCGTTGAGCGGCACCACCTGCTGGTCCGCCAGCGGCAGCGTCTCGGGCAGCGTCCACTGCTCGCGCTTGAGGGTGATGGTGTCGGTGTTGCGCGGCAGGTTGTAGAAGGCCGGGCCGTTGAAGCTGGCGAAGGCTTCCAGTTTATCCAATGCGCCGGCGCGTTCGAACGCCTCCGCGTACAGCTCCATCGCGTGCAGCGCGGTGTAGCAACCGGCGCAGCCGCAAGCGGCTTCCTTGGCGCCCTGCGCGTGCGGCGCCGAGTCGGTCCCGAGGAAGAAGCGCTCGTCGCCGCTGGTGGCGGCGGTGACCAGCGCCAGGCGATGCTCCTCGCGCTTGAGCACCGGCAGGCAGTAGTAGTGCGGACGGATGCCGCCCTTGAAGATGTCGTTACGGTTGTACAGCAGGTGATGGGCGGTGATGGTCGCGGCGATCGGGCCCTCGGCTTCGGCCACGTACTGGGCGGCGTGCTTGGTGGTGATGTGTTCGAAGACGATGTTCAGCGCCGGGAAGTCGCGGCGCAGCGGACGCATGACGCGCTCGATGAAGACGGCCTCGCGGTCGAACAGGTCGATATCCTGGTCGGTGACTTCGCCGTGGACCAGGAACGGCATGCCGACTTCCTGCATCATCTCCAGCGTCTTGTAGCAGTTCGACAGGTCGGTGACGCCGGCGTCGGAGTTGGTGGTGGCGCCGGCCGGATACAGTTTGACGGCGTGCACGATGCCGCTCTCCTGGGCGCGCAGGATCTCGTCGGGCGGCGTGTTATTGGTCAGGTAGAGCGTCATCAGCGGCTCGAACCGCAGGCCAGCCGGCAGCGCGGCCATGATGCGGTCGCGGTAGGCGACGGCAGCGGCGGTGGTGGTGACCGGCGGTTTCAGGTTCGGCATCACGATGGCGCGGGCGAACTGGCGGGCGCTGTGCGGCAGCACGCTGGCCAGCGTGGCGCCGTCGCGCAGGTGCAAGTGCCAATCGTCCGGACGGGCGATGGTGATGCTGTCGGGGGTGTTTTCGAAGTCGGACATGGCTGCGGGCTTTCTGGCTATCAAAGTGCGGATAGCGCCATTTTACCTGCTGCGTACGAAAGGTTGGGGTCAAGTCTAACATTCAGACACGACCCCATCCGCAGCCCGTAACGGCTCAGGCTAGAAATAACATTTTGCCATTACATTAGTGATCAGGCCGTGTATGAATGTTAGACTTGACCCCCAAGTTCTTGACCCCCAAGTTCTCAGAAACGGATCACCGTTTTGCCGGCGCCGTGGCCTTGCTTGTTGCGCTCGATGGCGTCGCCGGCCTGCTCCGCCGTCACCACTTCGTCGATCACCACGGTCAGATCGCCGGCGGCGACTTGGCCGGCGATGTCGGCCAGCCGGGCGCCGTCCGAGCGCATCCTGAACCAGCCGCCCCGCCGTCCCTCGGTCAATTGCGCGGCGATGTCCGGCGCCGCCGTGGTGAAGATGCGGCCCTTCGGCGACAGCACCTGCCAGGAACGGGTCAAGGTCTCCCCGCCGACCAGATCGAGCACCAGGTCGACGTTCTTGGCGATTTCCTCGAAGCGGACGTTTTGATAGTCGATCACCTCGTTGGCGCCAAGGCGGCGCAGCAGATCGGCGTTCCGGCTACGCGCGGTGACCAGCACCCGGGCGCCGGCCTGCTTCGCGAACTGCACGGCAAAGCTGCCGATGGCCCCCGCGCCGCCGTGAATCAGCACCGTCTCGCCGCGCCCAAGCTGACCCGCTTCGAACAGCAACTGCCAGGCCGTCAGCGACGCGACCGGGATGGCGGCGGCGGTGACGTCGTCGATAGTCGCCGGTATCCGCGCCAGCTTGTCGGCGCCGATCACCACGTGACCGGCATACGCCCCGAGCGCACCAAGTGCTCCGAGCACCCGGTCGCCGACGGCGTAGCCTTCGACGCCCGCGCCGACCGCGGCCACTTCACCAGCGAGCTCGATGCCCAGCGTGGCCGGCAACGTCAGCGGAAAGGCGTCCCGCACCAGGCCGTCGCGCAGCTTCCAATCGAGGCCGTTGACACCGGCCGCGGCGACGCGCACCAGCACCTCGCCTGCGCCGGGCAGCGGCAGCGGCAGCTCGTCCCAATGCACAACCTCGGCGCCGCCATATGCGTGTATGCGCAGCGCGCGGTTGGCGCGCTCGTCGTCGAGCGCCGGATAGTCGATATAGCCGGCCGGCCCCGGCACGTAAAACAGCGCGGGATTCGGCGCGTTGAGCGGCGCGTTCAATTCAAAGCGGCGCGGCAGATCCGGATTGGCCAGGAAGGTGCTGCCGTACACCACGGCGTCGGCCTGGCCGTCCGCGATGCGCTGCTCGCCGGACTCGCGGTCCTGGCCACCACCCAGCAGGTAGGCGCCGCCGAATAAAGGCCGCAGCGCGGCGTGGTAATCGAAGCTCGCCTTGAACAGCGCCACGTGCAGATATGCCAGCTTCAACGGCGCCAGCTGGCCCACCAGATAAGTGTAGGTCTCGACCGGATTCTCGTCGACGATGTCGTTGAAACCCATCTCCGGCGAGATCTTGATGCCGACGCGATCGGCGCCCGCCTCGGCGACCATCGCCTGCAGCACTTCCAGGATGAAGCGCGCGCGGTTTGGTACCGAGCCGCCGTATTGGTCGGTGCGGTGGTTGGTGCCCGACGCCAGGAACTGCTCCGGCAGATAACCCGACGCCGCGTGCAGCTCGACGCCGTCGAAGCCCGCCTCCAGCGCGCGCCGCGTGGCCAGGCGGTATTCATCCACCACGCCCGCCACTTCCGCCGTCTCCAACGCGCGCGGCGTGACGAAATCCGCCATGCCGGACATCGTGTACGACTGGCCGGCCGGCTTGATCGCCGACGGCGCCACAGGCAGCGCGCCTTGCGGCAGCATCGATGGATGCGAGATGCGGCCGGTATGCATCAGCTGCAGGAAGATGCGCCCGCCCTCGGCGTGGACCGCGTCGGTCACGCGCTTCCAGGCCGCCACTTGCGCGTCGCTGTAAATGCCGGGCGTGGCCACGTAGCCTTTGCCCATCGCGCTCGGGAAGGTGCCTTCCGTGATGATCAGGCCGGCGCTGGCGCGCTGGCGATAGTAGGTGACGGCCAGTTCGGACTGGACGCCGTCGGCGTCGTTGGCGCGCGAACGCGTCATCGGCGCCATGAAGATGCGGTTGCGGAGCTGGTACGGGCCGATCTTGACTGCGGTGGAGAGCTGGTTCATTTGGGTTTCCTCGGGAAGTGGATGACAGTGAAGCCATCATCCATTGTTTCCTCCCATGGATAAATAGCTTAAAATGAAATCACTGATCCACTGATGGAGCAATCAATGACGCTGCTGGCGAGTATGGAATTGTTTGTGGCGGTGGCCAACGCCAAGGGCTTCCGGCGCGCGGCCGAACAACTGGACATGCCCAATTCGACGCTGTCGCGCCGCATCTCCGACCTGGAAAAGGAAATCGGCGTGCGCCTGCTCCACCGCTCGACCCGCAAGGTGGAATTGACCGAAGCGGGCCAGGCGTACTTCCGCCGCTGCGAGGGCATCGTCGCCGAGGCCCGTATCGCCCACGAATCGCTGATGGAACTGGCCGAGCGCCCCAGCGGCATGCTGCGGGTGTCGATGCCGGTCGACCTGGCGATCAGCTACCTGGCGCCGGCGATCAAGCGCTTCGGCGAACTGTATCCGCAAATCGATTTCGAGATGGATTTGACCCCGCGCCGGGTCGACCTGGTGACGGACGGTTTCGACTGCGCGCTGCGCATCGGCACGCCGCCGCCGACGCCTTCCACCTTGATCTCCAGGCAAATCGGCCTGCTGCCGCGCTATCTGTACGCGGCGCCCGAGTACCTGCGCGACGCGCCGGCGCTGAACCACCCCACCGACCTTGCGCACCACCAATGCGTGATCCAGGCGGCGTCCGGGCGGCAGGCGCGATGGGCGCTCACGTCGGGAACGCAAACCGTCACGGTCGACGTCTCCGGCCGCTACTGCGCCAACAACGTCAGCATGTGCCGCACCCTGGCGACGCTCGGTATCGGCATCGCCATCTCGGCCGGTCCCGAGATGCGCGACGACGCCCAGCGCGGAACGTTGGAGCGCGTGCTGCCCGAGTGGGACGTTTCGCCGGCGCCGGTCTACGCCATCATCGAGTCGCGGCTGATACCGTCGCGCGTGCGGCTGTTCATCGACTTCATGCAGGCCAGCTTGAAGGACTACTCAGCGCACGATCGCCACGCGCTTGTGTAGCTGCCGCGCGAGCCACGACAGCAGGCAGCACAGCACAAAGTAGACCAGCGCCACAAAGGTGTACATCTCCACCAGCCGGCCGTCGCGCTGCGCCACCTTGCTGGCCGCGCCGACGAAATCCGGCACCGACAGCACATACACCAGCGACACGTCCTGGAACAGCACGATGGTCTGCGTCAGCAGCACCGGCAGCATGTTGCGGAAGGCCTGCGGCAGCACGATGCGGCCCATCGTCTGCCAGTAGCCCAGGCCCAGCGCCTGCGCCGCCAGCACCTGCCCGCGCGGGATCGCCTGTATGCCGCCGCGCATGATCTCGCAGTAGTACGCGGCCTGGAACAAGGTGAACGTGATCAGCGCCGACCAGAACGTGCCCACCTTGACCGGCTCCTGCGCGCCGATCACCCAGGCCGCCATGTACGGCACCAGGAAGTAGAACCAGAAGATCACCAGCACCAGCGGCACCGCGCGTATCAGGTTGACGTAGGCGGCGGCCACCAGCGCCAGCGGCGGGAAGCTGGACATGCGCCCCAGCGCCAGCAAGGTGCCCAGCGCGACGCCGCCCAGCATCGACAGCGCCGTCAACTGCAGCGTGAACGCCATGCCGACCTGGAACAGGTAGACCCACGAGTTGGCGATGACGCCGAAGTCGAATTGGGCGAACATCAGCGCGCCCCCAATGTGCCGGGCAGCGCCAGCCGGTGCTCAAGCCAGCGCATGGCGGCGATCACCACCAGGTTGACCGCCACATAAATGACCGTGGCGGCGGTGAAGGCCTCGAACACCTGGAAGGAAAACTCCTGGATCGCGCGGGCGCTGGCGGTCAGCTCCATCAGGCCGATGGTCAGCGCGACGGAACTGTTCTTGATGATGTTGAGGAATTCGCTGGTCAGCGGCGGCAGGATGATGCGCAGCGCCAGCGGCAGCAGCACGTAACGGTAGCTTTGCCGCAGATCGAGCCCCAGCGCCAGCGCCGCCAGCCGCTGGCCGCCGGCCAGCGCCTCGATACCGGCCGTCACCTGCACCGCCACCCGCGCCGACGTGAAAAAGCCCAGGCACAGCACCGCCGTCACGAACGGGCCGTTGGACATCGACTTGAGCCAGTCGCCGCCGGCCTTCGGCAGCAGCTCCGGCATCACGAAGAACCACAGGAACATCTGCACCAGCAAAGGCACGTTGCGAAACAGCTCGACGTAGCCGGTGCCCAGCATCCGCAGCCAGCGGTGGGGCAGGGTGCGCATGGCGCCCACCGCGAAGCCCAGCGCCAGCGCGATCACCCAGCCGGCCAGCGACGTCGCCATGGTCCAGGCCAGGCCGGAGAGCAGCGTGTGCCAGTAGGTCTGCACGCCGTCCGGCGACATCTCCCAGAAGATGTTCCAGTTCCATTGGTAGTTCATGGCGACGCGCCGCCGCTTACTTCTTGGCGTCCGTCTTCTGCGCGGGCGGCGCCGGCGGCACGGCGTACGCCGCCGGGTCGGCCGAATCGGTGGGCTTGGCGATGACCGCCTTGAGCGTCTCCGGCATCGGGAAGTTCAGGTTGATGCCGCGCGGCGGGATCGCGCTCATGAACCACTTGTTGTACGTCTTGGCGAAGTCCGGCGACTGGTAGAACCGCGTCAGCGCGGCGTCGACCACCGCCTTGAAGGCCGGGTCGCCGCGCCGCATCATGATCCCGTACGGCTCGACCGACAGCGGCTCCTGCGTGATCGCGTACTCGCCCGGATTGCGCGCGGTGGCGACCTGGCTGGCGAGCAGGATATCGTCATTGGCCTCGGCGGCGGCGCGGCCCGTTTCCAGCATCAGGAACGATTCGGGATGGTCCTTGCCGACGACGATGTTCATGCCCAGCTTGCGCTCGTTGTTGAGCATCGTCATCTGCTTGAGGGTGGTGGTGCCGGCGGTGGCGACCAGGGTCTTGCCCTTCATGTCCTCCAGCGTGCGGATGTTGGACGCCTTCTTCGCCAGCAGCCGGTTGGAGATGACGAACATGGTCGGCGCGAACGCCACCTGCTTCTGCCGCTCGGCGTTGTTGGTGGTGGAGCCGCATTCGAGATCGATGGTGCCGTTGGCCATCAGCGGGATGCGGTTGGCGGCGGTGACGGGATTCATCACCACCTTCACGCCGGACAAGCCCAGGTGCTTCTCGATCGCCGCCACGGCCTTCAGGCACAGGTCGACCGAATAGCCCTGGTACTGCTGCTTGTCGTCGAGGTAGGAAAACGGGATGGAGCCGTCGCGCACACCGAGCGTGATGGTGCCGGTGCGTTTGATCTTGGCCAGGGTGCCGCCGGCCTCCTGGGCGGCGGCGGGGCCGGTGAAGACGGCGCAGACCGCGACGGCGGCGGTGGCGGCGGCAAAACGGTTGAGCACTCGCGGTAACGACATGATTCCTCCTAAGAAAAATACAATGAACGTCAAGAACGACCTGCGGTGCGCCGGCGCATGCCGCCGGCGTTTGTTAGTGGATGATACGCGCCAGGAAGTCGCGGGCGCGTTCGGAACGCGGCGCGCCGAAGAATTCCTCCTTGCCGCAATCCTCCAGGATCCGCCCCTTGTCCATGAAGACGACCCGGTTGGCCACCTTCCTGGCAAATCCCATCTCGTGCGTGACCACCATCATCGTCATGCCCTCCTGCGCCAGGCCGACCATGACGTCGAGCACCTCGTTGATCATCTCCGGGTCCAGCGCGGAGGTGGGCTCGTCGAACAGCATCGCGATCGGGTCCATCGACAGCGCGCGGGCGATCGCCACGCGCTGCTGCTGGCCGCCGGACAGCTGGTTCGGATATTTGTCCTGCTGCGACAGCAGCCCGACCCGGTCCAGGTACTGCAGGCCGCGGGCGTTGGCCTCGTCCTCGCCGCGGCCGAGCACCTTGACCTGGCCCAAGGTCAGGTTCTGGCGCACCGACAGATGCGGGAACAGCTCGAAATTCTGGAACACCATGCCGATGCGCGCGCGCAGCCTGGGCAGATCGGTGCCCTTGGCGCCGACCGAGATGTTGTCGACGATGATTTCGCCCTGCTGGAACGGTTCCAGGCCGTTGACGGTCTTGATCAGGGTCGACTTGCCGGAGCCGGACGGGCCGCAAATGACCATGACGTCGCCTTTGGCCACGCTGGTGGTGCATTCGGCCAATACCTGGAACTGGCCATACCATTTGCTCAGATTATTTATCGCTATCATATTTTCAGCACGCCAGAGCGCTCGCGACAGGTGTTGTGGACCGCCGCCCACGCGAGCTTGACAGCACCCTTGACGCCAAGGATACTGCGGAACTTGCTCAATGTTTCATCAGCTTACAAAGCTGCATTGGCTGGATCATACCTCCACACTGCGGGGAAATGACATTATTTTGTACGAGATTGTGCTTTAGCGGACTAATCCCGCGACAGCCAGCGTCCACAGAGACACTACCACGGGAAACTGAGAACATGAATAAAAAAAGTCGTTTGACCACTTACATCCTGATCGCACTGGCGCTCGGTATCATTACCGGCTACATCGTTCATGCCAACATGGCGAACCCGCTCAGTTTTGCCGACACGATGTCGCTGATAACGACCTTGTTCCTGCGCCTGATCAAGATGATCATCGCGCCGCTGGTGTTCTCGACCTTGGTGGTGGGCATCGCCCGGATGGGCGACGCCAGCGAAGTGGGCCGCATCGGCATCAAGACGCTGGGCTGGTTCTTCATCGCCTCGATCATGTCGCTGAGCCTGGGCCTGGTGCTGGTCAACCTGTTCCGCCCGGGCGACGCGCTGCTGGGCCACATGGCCGCCACGGCCGCCGGCAAGGTCGAACTGGCCACGTCCAGCCTGACCTTGAAGGACTTCGTCACCCACCTGGTGCCGGCCTCGATCGTCGACGGCATGGCCAAGAACGAGATCTTGCAGATCGTCATCTTCTCGCTGTTCTTCGGCTCGGCGGCGGCGGCGGTCGGCAAGAAGGCCGACGTCATGGTCGAGGCGCTCGACGGCGTCGCCCACGTGATGCTCAAGGTCACCGGCTACGTGATGAAGTTCGCGCCGATCGCCGTGTTCGCGGCGGTGGCCGGCGTGATCGCCAAGAGCGGCCTGGGCGTGCTGTCGACGTACGGCGTGTTCATGGCCGAGTTCTACCTGGGCATCATCCTGCTGTGGGCCTTGCTGATCTTCGCCGGCTTCCTGTTCCTCAAGGGCCGCGTGTTCGGCCTGATGAAGGAGCTGCGCGGCCCGGCGCTGCTGGCCTTCTCGACCGCCTCGAGCGAAGCGGCCTATCCGAAGACGCTGGAAGGGCTGGAGCGTTTCGGGGTCAAGAACCGGATCGCCGCGTTCGTGCTGCCGATCGGCTACTCGTTCAACCTGGACGGCTCGATGATGTACTGCACCTTCGCCACGGTGTTCATCGCCCAGGCGTACGGCATCGAGATGTCGCTGGGTCAGCAGATGACGATGATGATGGTGCTGATGCTCACCTCCAAGGGCATGGCCGGCGTGCCGCGCGCCTCGCTGGTGGTGATCGCCGCCACGCTGGGCCAGTTCAACATCCCGGAGGCGGGCATGCTGCTACTGCTGGGCATCGACCACTTCCTCGACATGGCGCGTTCCGCGACCAACGTCATCGGCAACGGCGTGGCCACGGCGGTGGTGGCCAAATGGGAAGGCGAGCTGCTCGAACCGGGCCAGGAAGAAATGGTACAAGAGGCCGCATAACCAGCAGCCCGCAAGCAAAGGCCACCGTCGAGGTGGCCTTTTTACATCCGGGGTCAGGTCCACCATTTCTACACGACCTCGACCCTAGCCGCGTTCCAAGGTCCAGCCCGTGTAGAAATGGTGGACCTGACCCCGGAGTTGTTATTGGTTGGCGTAGATTTTGACCAGCTCGTGCAGGAAGGTGCGGCCTTCCATCAGCGATTGCACGCCGATGTATTCGTTCAGCCCGTGGATGTTGCCCAGGTCCGGCGTCAGGAAGATGCCGCTGATGCCGTAGGTCGGGATGCCGGCGGCATTCAGGAACTGCCCGTCCGTGGCGCCCGACTGTAATATCGGCATCACCGGCACGCCCGGCCACATCTTGGCCGTGATCCGTTCCACCGGCTCCAATATCGCTTTGGTCAACTCCGGCGGCGCCGAGTTCTCGCCACGGATCTCCAGCGTCTCCACCTTCACCGCCGGGTCGTCGATCGCCTTGACCAGCGCCTGGCGCACTTCCTCCTGCGTCACGCCCGGGAAGATGCGGCAGTTGACGTTGGCCCGCGCGCGTTGCGGCAGGGCGTTGGTGGCGTGGCCGGCGTCGAGCAAGGTGGCGACGCAGGTGGTGTGCAGCATCGCGCCCCAACTGGAGTCGGCCGACGACACCAGCGCGACCGCCTTGGCGTCGCCGGGATTCTTGACCACCGCCAGCATGGCGTCGGCGATGTCCCGGTGGCCTGCCGCCGCCTGGATCTTCGACATGCCCTTCAGGTAGCCGCGGCTGCCGTCGGCCAGCTGGATCGGGAACTCGTAGCCTTCGACCTTCTTCAGCGCGCCGGCCAGCCGGTAGATGGCGTTGTCCTTTTGCGGACGCGAACTGTGGCCGCCACGGTTGGTCACTTCCAGCCGGTAGTTCTGCGCGACCTTCTCGCCCGCCTGCACCGTCATCGAGACGCGCTTGCCGGCGGCATTGAGCTCGCCCCCGGCACCTTCATTGATCGCGTAGCCGGCGTCGATCAAGTCGCGCTTGTTCTTGGTCAGCCACTCGGCGCCGTTGAAGGCGCCGGCCGTCTCCTCGCCGCAGGTCAGCGCCATCTTCAGCGTGTGGCGCGGCTTAAAGCCTTCCTGTTTAAAGCGGATCAGCGAGTCGGCCCAGATGGCCGCCTGCGCCTTGTCGTCCAGCGCGCCGCGCGCGTAGAACTTGCCGTCCTCCTCGATCAGCGTGAACGGGTCGCGCACCCAGTCCTCGCGCTTGGCCTCGACCACGTCGATGTGCGCCAGCAGCAGGATGGCCTTGGCCTTGGGGTCGCTGCCCGGCAGGATGGCGACCAGGCCGCCCTCCTTGGGATACTTAGGGTCGGCGAACGGATGCAGGTCCGCGTCCGGGAAGCCGGCCGCCTTCAGGCGCGTGGCGATGCGTTCGGCCGCCAAGGTGCAGCTGCCCGACGATAAGGTGGTGTTGGTTTCGACCAGCTCTTTGTAGAGGGCGCGGAATTGCTGTTCTGTGGGGTCGGCGTACGCGTTCTGCATGCAGGCCACCAGCGCGGTGGCAGCGCCCAGGGCAAAGCGAGACTTCATGGTCGGTTCCTTATCAACGGTTAAAAAAATGGGACATGCTATTCAACGCGCACCGCATCCTCGGGCGAGGAGGCCAGGTCCTCGTCGGCCTTGGCCTGCTGCCGCTGCCACATCTGCGCGTACAGGCCGTCGGCCGCCAGCAGCGATTGGTGCGTGCCGCGTTCGACGATGCGGCCGTGGTCGAGCACCAGGATCTGCTGCGCGTCCGCCACCGTCGACAAGCGGTGCGCGATGACCATCGTGGTGCGGCTCTTGGCGATTTCCTTGAGCTGCGCCTGGATCGCCTGCTCGGCCTTGGAGTCCAGCGCCGACGTGGCTTCGTCGAAGATCAGGATGGCGGGATTTTTCAGCAGCGTGCGCGCGATCGCCACGCGCTGCTTCTCGCCGCCCGACAGCTTCAGACCGCGCTCGCCGACCATGGTGGCGTAGCCGTCCGGCAGGCTCTCGATGAAGTCGTGGATCGATGCCGCGCGCGCCGCCGCGACGATGCGCTCCTTGCTGGCGCCGGGCTGGCCGTAGGCGATGTTGTATTCGATGGTGTCGTTGAACAGCACCGTATCCTGCGGCACGATGCCGATCGCGTGGCGTACCGAGTCCTGCGTCAGCGAGCGCAGGTCCTGGCCGTCGATGGTGATGCCGCCGGCGTTGACCTCGTAGAAGCGGAACAGCAATCGCGACAACGTCGATTTGCCCGAGCCGCTGTGTCCCACCACCGCCGTCGTGGTGCCCGGCGCGATGGTGAAGTCGACGTCGAACAGGATCTGGCGCTTGGATTCGTAGCTGAAGTCGACGTGGTTGAAGCGCACCTGGGCGCCGTGCGTGACCAGCGGCTGCGCGTCGGGCGTGTCGGCGATCTCGCGGTTCTGGTCCAGCAGCGCGAACAGCTTTTCCATGTCGGCCAGGCTTTGCTTGATCTCGCGGTAGATCACGCCGAGGAAGTTGAGCGGAATATAAAGCTGGATCATGAACGAGTTGACCAGCACCAGATCGCCCAAGGTCATCGTGCCGTCGATGACGCCCACCGTGGCGCGCCACAGGATCAAGGTGACGGCGACGGCGATGATCATCGACTGCCCGGTGTTCAGCAGCGACAGCGATGTCTGCGATTTGACGGCGGCCGATTCGTAGCGCTGCAGGCCTTCGTCATAGCGCTTGGCTTCGTAGTCCTCGTTGCCGAAGTATTTGACGGTCTCGTAGTTGATCAGCGAGTCGATGGCCTTGGTGTTGGCTTTCGAGTCCAACTCGTTCATCGTGCGGCGGAAGTGCGTGCGCCAGTTGGTGACGACGACGGTGAAGGTGATGTACGACACCAGCGCGATAAACGTGATGATGGAGAACCAAATGTCGTAGTGCAGCACCAGGTAGCCCAGCACCAGCGTGATCTCCACCAGCGTGGGCAGGATGTTGAACAGCGTGTAGGAGATCAGCGAGCCGACGGCGCGCGTGCCGCGTTCGATGTCGCGCGTCATGCCGCCGGTCTGGCGGTTCAGGTGGAAGCGCAGCGACAGCGCGTGCAGGTGGCGGAACACCTGCAGCGCGATGGTGCGCACGGCGCGCTGCGTGACGCGCGCGAACAGGAATTCGCGCAGCTCGGTGAACAAGGTGGTCGACACGCGCAGCACGCCGTAGGCCACCAGCGCGGCGACCGGCAGCACCAGCATCGCCTGCGGGTGCGACGGCGTGATCGTCAGCGAGTCGATCAGCTTTTTCATCACCACCGGCACGCCGACGTTGGCCAGCTTGGCGCCGACCAGGCAGCACAGCGCCAGCAGCACGCGCCATTTGTAGACCCACAAGTAAGGAAGCAGGGTCTTCAGGGTGGCGGCGTCGCTGCGGGTGGGCGCGGCGGGGGCGGCGGAGGGGCTGGCGGAGTCTGGCGGGGAGTTCGGGTAACGGCGCATGGCGGATGTCGGCTTTTTATGGTTCAATCCCGGTAATTGTAGCCCCTGAAGAGAATTCACGATGACCACGCCCGAAAATCCCAACCCCATCGCCGTTACCGCCGTCAACCGCGGCCTGCCCGCCGGCAAAATGCCCGAGCTGCGCATGATGCCGTCGCCGTCCGACGCCAACGTCTACGGCGATGTATTCGGCGGCTGGATCATGTCGCAGGTCGATATCGCCGGCTCGCTGCCGGCCACCCGCCGCGCCAACGGCCGCGTGGCGACCATCGCCGTGAACTCCTTCCTGTTCAAGAATCCCGTGTTCGTGGGCGACCTGCTGTCGTTTTATGCTGATATTGTCAAGATTGGCAATACGTCCATTACCGTCAACGTCGAGGTCTACGCGGAGCGCAACCGGCTGCAGGCCGATACGGTCAAGGTCACCGAGGCCGTGCTGACCTATGTGGCCACCGACTCCAACCGCAAGCCGCGCAAGGTGCCGCCGATCGAAACGCTGATGCATTCCTGACCGCCCGCGTGGACGCGCAGCGCCGCCTACTGCTCGCCGCGCTGGCCGCTTCGGTGAGCGGAGGCGCTCAACCCGCACAGCCAAGGACAGGGGCTCGTACGGGGACGCCGAGTCCCCGCACGGGGTACGACCCCGGCTCCGGCTTGGGGTTGGGTGACGCCTACCCCTTCAGCCTTGGCGTCGCCTCCGGCTCCCCCTTGTCCAACGCGGTCGTCATCTGGACCCGCATCCTGCACGATCCGCTCGCCGGCGCGGCCATGCCGCCGCTGGCCTTCGCCGTGCGCTGGGAGGTGGCCGAGGATGAACGCTTCCGCCGCATCGTCGCCAAGGGCACGGCCAGCGCCGCGCCGCAACTTGCGCACAGCGTCCATGTCGACGTCACCGGCCTGGCGCCGGCGCGCTGGTACTGGTACCGCTTCATGCTGGGCGACGCCGTCAGCCCGGTCGGCCGCACCCGCACCGCGCCGGCGGCCGACGCCATGCCCGACCGCCTCAAGCTGGCGGTGGCCTCGTGCCAGCACTGGGAGTTCGGCACCTATGCCGCGCACCGCCATATCGCCGCCGCCACGCCCGATCTGGTGGCCTTCCTGGGCGATTACATCTACGAGTGGGGGCCGTACCAGCTACGCCATCCGAAAAGCGCCGTGCGGTCCCACGAGAGCTTCACCCTGGCCGATTACCGCAACCGCTACGCCCAGTACAAGAGCGACCCCGATCTGCAGGCCGCGCATCACGCCGCGCCGTGGATCGTCACCTGGGACGATCACGAGGTGGCCAATGACTACTCCAACGACCGCGACGAGCGTTTGAATCCGAGGTTCCTGGAGCGGCGCGCGGCCGCGTATCAGGCGTTCTACGAGCATATGCCGGTACGGCTGGTGCTGCCGGCGCCGGGCGACTTCGCCAACATGCGCATCTACCAGCGCTACGATTGGGGGCGGCTGGCGCGCTTCCACGTGCTCGACGACCGCCAGTACCGTGCCTGGCAGGCTTGCCCGCCGGCGGAGCGCGGCGGCTCGTCGTCGGTGGTGCGGCGCCAGTGCGCGGCGCTCGGCGATCCGCGGCGCACGATGCTGGGCGAGGCGCAGCAGCGCTGGCTGGACGACGGCCTGACATCCTCCCGGGCGCGCTGGAACATCCTGACGCAGCAAACGCTGATGGCGCAGAACAGCCAAGTGCCGTTCAAGAGCGAAGCCGACACCCGCGTCTGGACCGATGGCTGGGATGGCTATCCGATGGCGCGCCGGCGTTTGCTCGACGGGCTGGCCGCCAGCAAGGCGGACAATCCGCTGATCCTGTCGGGCGACGTGCATAGCTTCTTCGCCGCCGAGATCAGCCGCGATCCGGCGCGTCCCCGTTCGGGCGCCAACGCGGTGCTGGCGACCGAGTTTTGCGGCACCTCGGTGACGTCGCCATCGAGGCCGCAGGCGCGCACCGAGCAGTATGTGGCGATGAATCCCAGCATCAAGTACGGCCGCAGCGACAAGCGCGGCTTTATGCTGCTCGACATCACGCCGGCGGCGGCCACCACGCATTTCGTCGGTTTGAACGATGTGCAGGACGCGGCCAGCGGCATCGCCACCGCCGCCACGTTCGTGGTGCAAAACGGCCGGCCGGGATTGAACAGGTAGATCAAAAGCCAACCCGCGTGCGTTGAGCGATACGCGAGCGGTACCACTTAGGGGTCGTACCCGGACGGGTACGACCCCGGTTGGCCGTGCGGGTTAGAAAATCACGCGGCGGCCTTGGGCTTCTCGTCGCGCAGCTGGCGCCGCAGTATCTTGCCGACATTGGTCTTCGGCAGCTCGTCGCGGAACTCGATGAACTTCGGCTTCTTGTACGCCGTCAACTCATGCTTGCAATACTCCAGAATCTGCTCCGCCGTCAGGTTCGGGTCCTTGCGCACCACGAACAGCTTGACCGCCTCGCCCGAGTTCTGGTCCGGCACGCCGATGCAGGCCACTTCCAGCACGCCCGGATGCGCCGCCACCACGCCCTCGACCTCGTTCGGATACACGTTGAAGCCCGAGACGATGATCATGTCCTTCTTGCGGTCGACGATGCGGGTGTAGCCGCGCTCGTCCATGATGCCGACGTCGCCGGTCTTGAAGAAGCCGTCGGCGGTCATCGTCTTGGCGGTTTCGTCAGGACGGTTCCAGTAGCCGGCCATCACCTGCGGGCCGCGGATAGCGATCTCGCCGGTCTGGCCCAGCGGCAGCACGTTGCCGTCGTCGTCCAGGATCTCCACCTCGGTCGACGGGATCGGCAGGCCGATGGTGCCGGTGAATTCCTTGATGTCGACGCGGTTGGCGGTGGCCACCGGCGACGTTTCCGACAAACCGTAGCCTTCGATGATCGGCGTGCCGGTCACCTTGAGCCACTTGTCGGCCACGGCCTTCTGCACGGCCATGCCGCCGCCGTTGCACACCGAGTAGCTGGAGAAGTCGAGCTTGGCGAACTCCGGATTGTTCAGCAGCGCGTTGTACAAGGTGTTGACCGCCGGGAACACCGCGACCCGGTACTTGGCCAGCTCCTTGACGAAGCCGGGGATGTCGCGCGGATTCGGGATCAGCAGGTTGAGCCCGCCCATGCGCATGCCCATGAAGGCGCTGATGGTGAGCGAGTAGATGTGGTACAGCGGCAAGGCGGCCACGAAGACGATCTGCTCCGGCTGCTGCTTGAACTGCAGCCAGGCCTCGTTCTGCAGCACGTTGGCGATGATGTTCCGGTGCAGCAACACGGCGCCCTTGGACACGCCGGTGGTGCCGCCCGTGTACTGCAGGAAGGCGACGTCGTCGTGTCCCTGCTTGACCGGCTGCAAGGTCATGCCGGCTGCCTCGGACAGCATCTTCTTGTACGTGACCGAACCGGGCAGCGAGAACGCCGGCACCAGCTTCTTGACCGTGCGCACGACGAAGTTGACGATGGCGCCCTTCAGCGTGCCCAGCATGTCGCCCATGCTGGCGACGACCACGTGCTTGACCTGGGTGTGCGCGATGACCTGCTCGACGGTGGTGGCGAAGTTCTCCAGCACGATGATCGCTTCCGAGCCCGAGTCCACCAGCTGGTGTTGCAGCTCGCGCGGCGTGTACAGCGGATTGACGTTGACCACCACGTAGCCGGCGCGCAGGATGGCGGCCATCGCCACCGGATATTGCAGCACGTTGGGCATCATGATCGCGACGCGCGCGCCCGGCTTCAGGCCCTTGCTTTGCAGCCAGGCGGCCATCTGCCGCGACAGTTTGTCGAGCTCGCCGTAGGTGAGGAATTTATCCATGCACACATAGGCGTTGCGGTCGGCGAACTTGCTGAACGATTCCTCCAGCAGGTGCGTGATCGAGCGGTACTGCGTGGGATCTATCTCCGCCGGCATGTTTTCGGGGTAGGACTTGAGCCAGATTTTTTCCATCTTTATGCAGCCTTTTTCTTTTCGTTGGTGTGTTCGTCCCGCAGCACGCGCCGCAGGATTTTACCGACATTGGTTTTTGGCAGTTCCTCGCGGAACTCTATGTATTTCGGTTTTTTATAGCCGGTCAGTTGTTCTTTGCAGTAGGCCATCAGCTGCTCGGCGGTCAGGCCGGGGTCCTTGCGCACCACGAACAGTTTGACGGCCTCGCCCGAGTGTTCGTCCGGCACGCCGATGCACGCGCATTCGAGCACGCCCGGATGGGCCGAGATCACGCCCTCCAGTTCGTTCGGGTAGACGTTGAAGCCCGAGACCAGGATCATATCCTTCTTGCGGTCGACGATTTTCACGTAGCCGTTGTCGTCCATCACGCCGACGTCGCCGGATTTGAAATAGCCGTCGGCGGTCATCACCTTGGCCGTCTCGTCCGGACGGTTCCAGTAGCCGGCCATCACCTGCGGGCCGCGGATGGCGATCTCCCCCGGCTGCCCCAGCGGCACCGGGTTGCCGTCGTCGTCGAGGATGGCGATCTCGGTCGACGGCAGCGGCAAGCCGATGGTGCCGGTGAACTCGGTGTTGTCGGTGCGGTTGCAGGTGGCCACCGGCGAGGTCTCGGACAGGCCATAGCCTTCGATGATGGCCACGCCCGTCACCTTGCGCCAGCGGTCGTTGACGGATTGCTGCACGGCCATGCCGCCGCCGTTGCACATCTTGAGCGCGGAGAAGTCCAGGTGGACGAAATCAGGATGGTTCAGCAGCGCGTTGTACAGCGTGTTGACTGCCGGCAGCATGTGGAAGCGGTACTTGGCCAGCTCCTTGACGAAGCCGCCGATGTCGCGCGGATTGGTGATCAGGATGTTGAGCGCGCCCACCCGCGCACCCCACATCGCGCAGGCCTTCAGCGCGAACACGTGGTACAGCGGCAGCGCCGCGACGATGACGATCTGCTCGTCGAGCGCGCCCATGGCCGGCTTGCCCCACGCCTCGGTCTGCAGCACGTTGGCGATCAGGTTCTTGTGCGTCAGCACGGCGCCCTTGGCCACGCCGGTGGTGCCGCCCGTGTACTGCAGGAAGGCGGGGTCGTCCTGGTTCACTTCGACCGGGGTCAGCTTCATGCCGATGCCGTGCGACAGCGCGTCCTTGAAGCGCACCGCGTTGGGCAGCGAAAACGGCGGCACCATGCGCTTGACGTTGCGCACCACGAAGTTGACCAACATGCCTTTCGGTCCGCCCAGCATCTCGCCGATGCTGGCCACCAGGATGTGGCGCACCTGGGTGCGGCCCAGCACCTGCTCGAGCGTGGCGCCGAAGTTCTCCAGGACGATGATGGCTTCGCAGCCGGAATCGGTGAGCTGGTGCTCCAGCTCGCGCGGCGTGTACAGCGGATTGATGTTGACCACGGTGTAGCCGGCGCGCAGGATGGCGGCGATGGCGATCGGATATTGCAGCACGTTGGGCAGCATGATGCCGACGCGCGCGCCCTGCTTCATGGCGCGGCTTTGCAGCCAGGCGCCCAGGCGTTTGGAATAGGCGTCAAGCTCGGCGTAGGTGAGGAACTTGTCCATGCAGACGTAGGCGTTGCGGTCCGCGAACTTGTGGAAGGACTCCTCCAGCATTTGCACCAGCGAACGGTATTGGGACGTGTCGACCTCCGTCGGCATGCCGGGCGGATAGGACTTCAACCAGATTTTCTCCATCCTGTGCCTCTCGTCTCATTATCGTTGTCGTCGCCGGCGCACAGTGCCGTTTGAGGCGGGAGTGTCGTCTGCGCGAACTGCCCGAGCCTGCTTATGATGCGATGCTATCGGGCGGCCAGCCCGGACGCAAGCGCATTTAAGCATAATTAGAACATCGCTTCTAACGGCTTTTTATGCTGCACAGCAGCATCAGGGCGCGAGTTGGGCGGCGGCAGCCTGCTGGTCGGCGTGGGCGGCGCGCTCCGTCTCCAGCGTCGCAAGGCGGGTGAGGTGGTCGAGCTGCTGTTGACGTTGAGCGAAATCAAGCAAAGCCAATTTTTGCGCTGCAGCATAAAATCGCACGAACGTTCGCTCCTGCTTCATCAGCTCGCGAAAGGCGGGCAGGAAATCGTGGTAAGTTCCCACCGAACTCAGGTGCGCGTTGGTCAGCGGCTCGGCGAACCAGCGGTCGTAGCCGGCGTAGCCGCCCCAGCGTTCCTTGAGCTTTTGGTAGTCCGATTTCAGGTGGGCGAAGATGCGGGCCTTTTCGGCGCGGCGGTGGCGGGTGCTGGTTTTGCTGGCGTAGTTATCGGCCAACATCTTGCGGTGCTCGACCAGCAGCGCCAGGAAATCCTGGCGGCGCGCGTTGTTGCGCACGTAGCTCTGGCGCATCTCGTCGGTGCCGTACAGCTCCAGCCAGCGCTGCACGCCGGCCTCTTCCACGGCGGTGGCGAAGCTCTCGTTGAACTGGGTGTCGCCCTGCACATAGACGACCTGGTGCGACAGCTCGTGGAACACCATGCGCGCCAGTTCGGCGTCGGAATAATTGATGAAGGTCGACAGCAGCGGATCGCTGAACCAGCCGAGCGTGGAGTAGGCCGGCACGCCGCCGACCTGGACGTCGTTGCCCTCCTCGCGCAGCTCGTCGGCGTAGGCGGTGGCGTCGGCCTTGCTGTAGTAGCCGCGGTAGCTGACGCAGCCGGCGATCGGGAAGCACCACTGGATCGGCCGCAGCGACAGCTCCGGCGTGGCCACCACGTTCCACAGCACGAATGGACGCGACAGCGCGGCGTAGTTCTTGTAGCTGGCGTTGTTGGGAAGGCCCAGTTCCTGCACCGCGAAGCGGCGGATCAGCAGGGCTTTTTCGAGGCGGGCCTTGAGGCGGGGATCGGTGCCCGGATCCCCCAGCCAGTCATCGATCGGACGGGCGTCCGACCACAGCGCGTACTGGCCTTGCGCGGCCTGCACGTAGTACCGCAACTGGGCGCAACCGGCCAGCAGAAGTACCGAGCATGCCGTCGCCAGCCAGTATTTGGCCCGCATGACACGGCGGAAAAAATTGCGCATATGCTACCTTCAAGCAACGACTCTTTCGACTTGAACCAGTGTATCGTAAAAAGTCGGCGCGCGGCCCATATCCGTCAACTGCTGGCTGGTGACCTCGTTGGCGTTTTTGCCATCCGTGGCTAGCTTCTTCCACCATACTGATAAACCGACAACCAGCCCCGCGCGGGCCTTGTCCGTGACGCGCGCCTTGGCGATAAAACTGCCTCTGTCATTGTGGATGCGCACCATGTCGGCGTCGGAAATGCCGCGTTTTTCGGCGTCGTCGGGGTGGATGTCGAGGTGCGGTTCGCCCTCCGCCGAGCGCAAACTCTTGACGTTTACAAATGACGAATTTAAAAAATTTCGCGCTGGCGGAGAAATCATCGCCAGCGGATATTTTTCTGCAAGTTGAGGGTTGCTAGCAACAGATTCGTACGGAGGTAGATAAGTCGGCAACGGGTCGAGTCCGTCGGCGGCCATCGCGGCGGAATAGAACTCGCACTTGCCCGACGGCGTCATGAAGCCGCCCTGCGCGAACGGGGCCTCCGGCATGTTGAGCTTTTGCCAGCCCTTCGCTTTCAACGACTCCCAATCGAAGTGCACGGCGCGCGCGTCGCTGGTGTTGAAGGCGATCGAGGCCAACTGGTCGTCGCTGTCGCGGAAGCACGGGTCGTCGAAGCCCATGGCCGCCGCCAGCAGGCGGAAGATCTCGGTGTTGGGCTTGGCCTCGCCCAGCGGCGCGATGGCGGCGTTGTTGGCCATCATGTACAGGTGGCCGAACGAGGTGTGCGCGTCGACGTGCTCGAGCTGCGTGGTGGCCGGCAGCACGATGTCGGCGTAGTCGACGGTGTCGGTCTGGAAATGCTCGAGCACGACGGTGAACAAATCCTCGCGCGCGAAGCCGGCCGCCACCTTCGACGAGTCCGGCGCGATCGCCACCGGGTTGGAGTTGTAGACGATGAGCGCCTCCACCGCCGGGCCGAACGCCGGCGAGGCCGGGCGCAGCAGGTCGTTGCCGATGGTGGTCATGTTGATGGTGCGCGGCAGCGACTTGAGCAGGTCGGGCCGCTGCAGCGCGGTCTTGTTGGACGGGAACGAGCCGCTCGACGACAGCTGGATGCCGCCGGCCGCGTGGCGCCAGGCGCCCACCAGCGCCGGCAGGCAGGCGATGTTGCGCACCGCCGTGCCGCCGCCGCGCACGCGCTGCACGCCGTAGTTGACGCGGATCGCCGCCGGCTCGCCGGCCTTGGCCGTGCCGCCGTACAGGCGCGCCAGGTCGACCACCTCGGCCACGGTGATGCCGCAGGTCTGCGCGACGCGCTGTGGCGTCCATTCGGCGACGCGCTCTTTTAGCTGCTCGAAGCCGAGCGTATGCTGCGCGATGTAGTCATGATCGAGTAAATCCTCGGCGATCAGCACGTGCATCAGGCCCAGCGCCAGCGCGGCGTCGGTGCCCGGCAGCGGCGCGATGTGCTGGTGGCATTTCTCGGCCGTCAGCGAGCGGTACGGGTCAATGGCGATCAGCTTGGCGCCGTTGCGCTTGGCTTCCTGCGCGCGCGTCCAGAAGTGCAGATTGGAGGCGATCGGATTGCCGCCCCAGATGATGATCAGCTTGGCGTTCTGGAACTGCTCCATGTCGGTGCCGACCGAGGCCCCCACCGTGTACTTGTAGCCGGTCGCGCCGGCGGTGGCGCAAACGGTGCGGTCCAGCAGCGAGGCGCCGATCTTGTTGAAGAAGCGCGACGACATCGACTCGCCCTGCAGCAGTCCCATCGTGCCGCAATAGCTGTACGGCAGGATCGCTTCCGGCGCGCGCGCGGCGATCGGCTTGAGCCGGGCGGCGATGGTGGCCAGCGCCTCGTCCCAGCTGATGCGCTCGAACTTGCCCTCGCCCTTCTTGCCGATGCGGCGCAGCGGGTGCAGCAGGCGCTCGGCGTGATAGGTGCGCTCGGTGTAGCGCGCCACCTTGGTGCACAGCACGCCGGCCGTGGTCGGGTGGTCGGGGTCGCCCTTGACGGCGGTGGCGACGCCGTCCTCGACGGTCACCAGCAGCGCGCAGGTGTCGGGGCAGTCGTGCGGGCAGACCGCGCGGACTTGTGTGGTTGTCATTATCAAATATCCAAAAAGCGTACACTGAAAGCAGTATCGTAAACCATTCCGGCGCGGTCGCTACCAAGCTTGGGGCCGCTCTGGATCAAGTCGCGCGACAAGGGCTACAATGGCTATTCTCGCCGCCCACAAGGTGCGCGACCCCATATTGGAGAAGCAAATGAAACTAGTTGATCCCATCATTGCCTTTCAGTCCGAATTGCAGCACATCCGGCGCGACCTGCACGCCCATCCGGAGCTCTGCTACGAAGAGCGGCGCACCTCCGACGTGGTGGCCGACAAGTTGACGGAGTGGGGCATCCCCGTGATTCGCGGCCTCGGCCTCACCGGCGTGGTCGGGATCATCAAGAACGGCAGCTCGCCGCGCGCGATCGGCCTGCGCGCCGACATGGACGCGCTGCCCATGCAGGAGGTCAACACCTTCGCGCACGCGTCCCGCCATCCGGGCAAGATGCACGCCTGCGGCCACGATGGCCACACCGCCATGCTGCTGGGCGCGGCCAAGCACCTGGCCGAGCACCGCAACTTCGACGGCACCGTGTACGTGGTGTTCCAGCCGGCCGAGGAAGGCGGCGCCGGCGCCCGCCGCATGATCGAGGACGGCCTGTTCGAGCAATGCCCGATGGACGCCATCTACGGCATGCACAACTGGCCCGGCATTCCGTCCGGCCATCTGAGCGTGGTCGAGGGGCCGATGATGGCCTCCAGTAACGAGTTTTTCCTCACCATCAAGGGCAAGGGCGCGCACGCCGCCCAGCCGCACAACAGCATCGACCCGGTGATGGTGGCGGTGCAGATCGCGCAGAGCTGGCAGACCATCATCTCGCGGCAGAAAAGTCCGCTGGACACGGCGGTGTTGTCGATCACGCAGATCCACGCCGGCAGCGCCACCAATGTCATTCCCGACGAGGCGCAGATGGTGGGTACGGTGCGCACCTTTACCACGCCGGTGCTGGATATGATCGAGGCGCGCATGGGCGAGATCGCACGACACACGGCGGCGGCGTTCGGCGCCGAGGTCGACTACAAGTTCCGACGAAATTATCCGCCACTGGTCAATCATGCGGCCGAGACGCGCTTTGCCGTCGAGGTGATGAAGGAGGTGGTGGGCGCCGACAAGGTCGATGACAATGTCGAGCCGACCATGGGCGCGGAGGATTTCGCGTTCTTCCTGCAGGCTAAGCCGGGGTGCTATATCTTCATCGGCAATGGCGAGGGCGATCATCGCGACGGCGGTCATGGCTTGGGGCCTTGCGTGCTGCACAACGGCAGTTATGATTTCAACGACAATTTGCTGCCGGTCGGGGCGAGTTTCTGGGTGCGGCTGGCGGAGAAGAGTTTGCCGCTAAATTAAGGCGACGCGTTGTTCTAACGCGGCTCATAATTTAACGTGGAGACACGTAGGGCGGATTAGCGTAGCGTAATCCGCCATGCTTGCGCCGTCGGCGGCTCTTAGATGGCGGATTACGGCGTTCCGCCTCTCAAGTCCTCCGGCAGGAGGACGCTCGTTCGATGGGCCCCCGGGGCGGATTGGCGGGCCTCGCCCGCTAATCCGCCCTACGTCTTCGTGGCTTGCGGGCGGCGTTAGACCTGGTCCGGGGCATCACCCACACGCTGCCCCGGGTTGAGCCGCTCCAACCCCACCAGCGCCGCCGAATGGTCGGCCTGCGGCAGCGTCTGCGCCAACACCCGATAGCGCTCCGTCACCAGTTCCGTCACCGGCAACGTCACGCCGGCCGCCTCGGCCGCCGCCAAAATATTGCGCTGGTCCTTCAACTGCGTCGCCACCTTGCCGCCGGCGACGAAATTTCGCTCCAGCATGCGCTGCCCATGCACCTCCAATATCTTGCTCTCGGCAAAACCGCCACGGATCGCCGCCCGCATCGCCGCCGGGTCGGCGCCGGCCGCCTGCGCCAGCAACATCGCCTCGGCCACGATGTTGATGGTCGCGCCGACGATCAACTGGTTGCACAGCTTGGCCACCTGGCCGCTGCCGGCCGGCCCGACCAGCGTCGCCCGCCCCATCGCCGCCAGGACCGGCTCCACCTCGGCGAAGTCCGCCGCGTCGCCGCCGGCCATGATCGCCAGCGTGCCCGCCGCCGCGCCGGCCACGCCGCCCGACACCGGGGCGTCGACAAAGCGCCGTCCCTGCGAGCGCAGCAGCGCGTGGAACGCTTGCGCCTCCGACTGCCGCGTCGAGCTCATGTCCACCCACAACGCGTTCGGCGCCAGCACCGGCAGGGCGTCGCGCATGACCTGCTCGACGATCGGGCCGGCCTCCAGCATCGAGATGACGATGCCGGCGTCGCGCACGGCCTCGTGCAGTCGCGCCACCGGCAGCGCGCCGGCCGGCGCCAGCGCTTCGGCCTTGGCGTAGGTCCGGTTCCAGACCGTCACCGCGTGGCCAGCCGCCAGCAGGCGGCGCACCATCGGCTCTCCCATCAAGCCAATACCGAGAAATACGATTCGCATAGACAATTCCGCTCTTGAACTTATCAAAACACCGCTGCGTCGGAAGAAATTCCGGAACCCCGGTACAATCTTGGCAGCCGTATAAACAGACATACAGCACAAACAAGTACTAATACAAAAGGATACTATGTTCGCGAAAACAATGATGGCAGCCGTGGCCGCCCTGACGCTCAGCCAGACGGCAATGGCCCAAGACAAATTGATCGATTCCGTGTCGGTGGACTACGGTTCGTCGTCGAAAAACCGCATGGTGCGCGTGAACGCGGCCAAGGATTGGGATGTGAAATGGTTCCAGTCGAACGGCACCAACTTGAGCGGTTACTGGGAGGCCAGCGCCGGTTACTGGAAAGAGAAACAGTATCGCAACATCCCCGGCAACAAGGAAAACCTGTTCGACGTCGGCTTCACGCCGGTGTTCCGCTTCCAGAACGATAACAAGAAGGGCATGTACTACGAGGCGGGCATCGGCGTGCACCTGTTTTCCGAGCTGTACAACAACGACGACAACCGCCTGTCGACCGCCTTCCAGTTCGGCGACCACATCGGCATGGGCTACGTGCTCCAGAATAACTGGGAAATCGGGCTCAAGCTGCAGCACTTCTCGAACGGCGGCATCAAGAAGCCGAACTCGGGCGTGAACTTCGTCGAGCTCAAGGCCGCGTACCACTTCTGATCTTGGCGACATCACACGGAAACACGTAGGGCGGATTAGCGAAGCGTAATCCGCCATCTGTGAGCCGTCGGCGGCTCACGCAATGGCGGATTACGGCGTTCCGCCTAATCCGCCCTACGTGTTTTAGAAGTATCTCGCGCCGCCGCGCACAGACGCAAAAAAGCCCCGACCAGGTGAGGCGAGAGGCAATGCCTCGCGTCGAACGGAAGGGGCTTGAACACAAAAAAGCCCACCAGGATTACCTGGTGGGCTTCTTCTTATAACTAGCCTGACGATAACCTACTTTCACACTGGTTGCAGCACTATCATCGGCGCAGAGTTGTTTCACGGTCCTGTTCGGGATGGGAAGGGGTGGGACCAACTTGCTATGGTCATCAGGCATTGACTTGTAAGGACGTCGTTCTCTTGAACGCCGTCCTGAATCTGGAATCGGTAAGTAATATGGGTAATGAAGTTGTATCAACGCTCGCACAACGTACTTCTCATTCACCACAACCTGCTAAGGTTATAGGGACAAGCCGTACGGGCAATTAGTATCAGTTAGCTTAATGCATTACTGCACTTCCACACCT
>NZ_JAFICD010000010.1 GCF_017833525.1 Duganella sp. 1411 | reverse complement strand
AACAAAGAAAGATTGTGGGAGCTCATATGATTATCGATCCGATCACCGAGCCCCCATTTTACTTAGTTGGGGTATTTATTCACAACCTCTACGTGGTTAAACGATATTCCGGCGCCCCGTGACGCGGCGGGTTCGCCAGCGTCACGGACCTGTTTTGGCCTTAACGCCGCTCGCCGCGCGTCTTCAGCTGGTCCAGCAGCACCGCCACCAGCAGGATCACGCCGCGCATCAGATACTGATAAAACGCGTCGACGTCCATCAGGTTCATGACGTTTTCGACCGTGCCCATGATCAGCACGCCGATCAGCACGCCGAACATGCGCGCCTTGCCGCCCTGGAGCGAAACCCCACCCAGCACGCAAGCCGAAATCACATCCAACTCGAACCCCTGCGCCGCGTTCGGCTGGCCGCTGGTGATGCGCGAGGCCAGGATCAGACCCGCCATCGCGGTGACCAGCCCTTGCAGCAGGAAGATCCACACGCGCAGTCGCTCGACGCGCACGCCGGCCAGCCGCGCCGCCTCCGGATTGCCGCCGATGGCCAAGGTGTTGCGGCCGAAGACGGTCTGGTTCAGCAGGATGCCGAACACCAGGAAGCAGCACGCCGCCACCAGCACCGGCAGCGGCATGCCGAAGATGCGGGTGTCGCCGAAGTCGATGAAGGCGTCGTTGTTGATGCCGACCGCCTGGCCCTTCGAGACGATGAAAGCCAGGCCGCGCACCATCAGCATCGTCGCCAGCGTGGCGATCAGGGCGTTCACGCGCAGGTAGGCGATCAACACGCCATTGAGCGCGCCGATCAAGGCGCCGGCGGCGAGGCCGGCGCCAACCGCCAGCGTCACGCTGCCGCTATGTTCGAGCACGATCGCGCCCAGCACGCCGGCGAAGGCGATGGTCGAGCCGACCGACAGGTCGAAGTCGCGCGAGGCGAGGCACAGCATCATCGTGCAGGCGACCATGCCGATCTGCGCGACCGACAGCATCAGGCCGACGACGTTGGTCACCGAGAAGAAGTTTTCGACGGTGACGGCCAGCACCGCGAACAGCACGACATACGCCAGCGGCATACTGTATTCGACCAGCCATTGGCGGGAGATCAGGGGCGCCGCCGGTTTGGCGGCGGGATTGATGGATGAGACGTTCATGCGATGCTCCGGGTGGGAAGGGCAGGAGTTTCAATATGGTTGGCGGCGGGGGCGGTCGAATCGGGCAGCGCCAGGCGCAGCACCTCGGTCTCGCTGGCGTCGGCGCGCGCCAGTTCGCCGCAGATGGCGCCTTCGCGCATGACGATCACGCGGTCCGAGATGCCCAGCACTTCCGGCAGTTCGCTCGAGACGACGATCACGCAGCAACCGCGTTCGGCCACCTCGTGGATGATGCGGTAGATGTCGTTCTTGGCGCCGACGTCGATGCCGCGCGTCGGTTCGTCGAGGATCAGCACCTTCAGCCCGGGTTCGGCCAGCCAGCGCGCCAGGATCACCTTTTGCTGGTTGCCGCCGGAGAGCAGGCGGATCTCCTGCTGGCGGTTGGGCGTCTTGATGCGCAGGCGGGCGATGAATTCGTCGGCCAGCGCCGCTTCCTTCTTATGCCGCAGGAACAGGCCGCCGCGCAGGTCGATGCGGCGCACGCTGATGTTGATGTTCTCCGCCACCGAGGCGGTGGCCAGGATGCCTTGCTCCTTGCGGTCTTCCGGACAAAGCACGATGCCGGCGGCGATGGCGTCGGTCGGCGCGCCGGTCGGCACCGGGGCGCCGTCGAGCAGCACCTGGCCGGCGCTGCGCGGATCGGCGTTGTACAGCAATCGCATCAACTCGCTGCGGCCGGCGCCGACCAGGCCGAAAAAGCCCAGCACTTCGCCGCCGCGCACGGAAAAGCTTTGCGGGCCTTTCACGTGGTGGCCGTCGAGGCCTTGTATCTTCAGGCGTTCTTCGCCGAGGGGGCGGGTGCGGTAGTCGTAGATGTCGCTCAGTTCACGGCCCACCATGTCGCTGATCAGGCGATCGCGCGGCACCTCGGCCATGACGTGGTGCGTGACGATCTTGCGGCCGTCGCGGAAAATGGTGCAGGCGTCGCACAGCGCGTACAGTTCCTCCAGCCGGTGCGAGATGTAGATCAAGGTGCGGCCGTCCGCGCGCAGTTCGCGCACCAGGCGGAACAGGATCTCGGTCTCGCGGTGCGACAGGCTGCTGGTCGGTTCGTCGAAGGCGATGACCTGGGCGTCCTGCATGATGGCCTTGCAGATCTCGACCATCTGGCGCTGCGCGATCGACAGGTCGGCCAGCTTGGCGTCCGGCGCCAGGTCGACGCCGATGGCGGCCAGCTTCTCGGACACCATGCGGTACGCCTTCGGCTTGTCGAGGAAGCCGAAGCGGGTCGGCATGCGGCCCAGCAGCACGTTCTCGGCCACCGTCAGCTCGGGCACGTACTGCAGCTCCTGGTGGATCACCGCGATGCCGGCGCCGATGGCGTCCTTGGCGCTGGTGAAGTGGCGCTCGGCGCCGCCGACCAGCAGGCGGCCACCGTCCGGTTTGTATTGGCCGCCGAGGATTTTCAGCAGCGTCGACTTGCCCGCGCCGTTCTCGCCCAGCAGGCCGTGCACCTGGCCGGCGTGCGCTTCGAAGCTCACGCCGTTCAGGGCCTTCACGCCCGGGAAGAATTTGCAGACCTCGTCGAATTGGAGGTAAGCCGCCATGGCTTACATGCCCATTTGCTTGCGGACGTCGGCCTGGTTGGCGCGCGTCATCAGCATCCCCTTGGTCAGCACTTCGGCCGGCGGGGTTGCCTTTCCAGTGATCCAGTTGTACAGGTTGACCGAGGTCTCGTAGCCGTGCTGCTTGGCGCTGATCATCACCGAGCCGAAGAAGCCGGTCGGCGCCGGTTTGTTCAATTCGTTCTCGGCCGCCTTGGCGCCGCCGATGCCGACGCCGACCATCGAATCGGCCTTGATGCCGCGGCCTTCGGCGGCGCGCACCGCGCCCAGCACCGCCTCGTCGTTCAGGCCGACGGCGACCCAGTGCTTGAAGCGGGCGTTCTTGGTCAGCGCGATGTTGGCGGCGTTGAAGGCGCTTTCGGTGTCGGTCTTGGCCTGCGGCGCGTCGACGATGTTCGCGGCCGGGAAGCCGGCCGCCTTGAGCGCGTCGACCGCGCCGGTGGTGCGTTCCTTGGCGGTCGGCAGCTGGTCGTAGGCGACGCGGATCACGCCCACTTCGGCGACGTTCCATTTGCGGTTCTTGACTTCGGCGGCGATGCCTTCGCCGACCTGCTTGCCGATGGCGTAGCCGGAGATGCCCATGTGCGGGATCGATTCGATCGGCTTGCCGGTGCCGTCGACCAGGCGGTCGTCGACCGAGATCACCTTGAGGTTGTTGCGCTTGGCCGAGCGTTCGATGGCCTTGCCCAGCTTGACGTCCGGCGCGCAGATGACGAAGCCCTGGGCCTTTTGCGCGGCCAGGTTGTCGATCGCGGCGATCATCTTTTCGCCGTTGGGGATGCCGATCTTGACCAAGGTGAAGCCCTTGTCCTTGGCCGCCTGCTCGGCGTAGCGCCATTCGTCCTGGAACCACGGTTCCTCGGCCTGTTTGACGAGGAAGCCGATCTTGACCGGGTCGGCGGCGTGGGCGACGCTGGCGAATTGGGTGGCGGCGATCAGGCACAGTGACGCGGCGGCGAGCAGGGTACGTTTCATCTTTTAAGTCTCCAGTTGATTTTGTTTTTGATGTCTTTTGATGCAGCTTATTATTTGCGCATTCTTTTGGGCAGAAAAAAGCCGGCGTCAAAGCGCCGGCTCGTCTTTACCGCATCACCACTCGGCGACGCTGCCATCCGCGTGGCGCCACACGGGGTTGCGCCAGTCGGGGGCGTTTTTGCTCGCGGCGATCACGCGTTCCTCGTCCACTTCCACGCCCAAACCTGGTTTAGGCAGCGGCTTGCAGTAGCCGTCGACGATCTTGAAGTCGTCCTTGTTGATCACGTAGTCGAGCAGCTCGCCGCCCTTGTTGTAGTGGATGCCCATGCTTTGCTCCTGCAGCACGGCGTTGTACGACACGAAGTCGACCGCCAGGCACGAGGCCAGCGCCACCGGACCGAGCGGGCAGTGCGGCGCCAGGGTGACGTCGTAGGCTTCGGCCATCGAGGCGATCTTCAGGCACTCGGTGATGCCGCCGGCGTGCGACAGGTCCGGCTGCACGATGGACAGGCCGCCGGCCGCGAACACGTTCTTGAATTCGAAGCGCGAGTACATGCGCTCGCCGGCCGCCAGCGGAATCGCCGTCATTTCGGCCAGGCGCGCGTAGTACTCGGCCTGCTCGGCCAGCACCGGCTCTTCGACGAACAACGGACGGAACTGCTCCAGCTCGCGCAAGAGGGTCTTGGCCATCGGCGCGGCCACGCGGCCGTGGAAGTCCAGGCCGAATTCGATGGTGTTGCCGAACGCTTCGCGGATCTCGGCCACGCGCTGCACCGCCTTGTCGACGGCGGCCGAGGTGTCGAGCATGCCCAGCTCCTCGGTGCCATTCATCTTGAAAGTGTCGAAGCCGCCCGCTTTGAGCTTGGTGATCTGTTCGATGATGTCGGACGGACGGTCGCCGCCCACCCAGCTGTACATCTTCATGCGGTCGCGCACCAGGCCGCCCAGCAGTTCGTAGACCGGCTTGCCCATCACTTTGCCCTTGATGTCCCACAGCGCCTGGTCGATACCGGCGATGGCGCTCATCAGGATCGGCCCGCCGCGGTAGAAGCCGGCGCGGTACATGGTCTGCCACAGGTCGTTGATGCGGGCCGGGTCGGCGCCGATCAAGTAAGGTTCCATTTCCTGGACGGCGGTCTCCACGGTGCGCGCCCGGCCTTCGATGACCGGTTCGCCCCAGCCGACCACGCCTTCATCGGTCTCGATTTTCAGCAGCATCCAGCGCGGTGGAACACGGTAGGTCGTCAGTTTGGTGATTTTCATAGGAGAAGGAGAATAAGTTCAGGGAACAAACCTCAGTCTAAGCCGGGTGCCTAGATAGGAAATATGATTAATTCAACACAAGCCATATCATTATCGAATAGCAGAAATAAGCTGGCAAGCTATCTGATATCAGCATAGCTGATAGTTGTTAATTCATATCAATTTTATGCCGGCGCCCCGTAGACTGGCAGCACTCAAACTTTAACCTCCGGGAGCGCGGCCAGCATGATCGATACCAGTACGCATGTCGCTTCTACGCCCGGCATCATGCTGCTGCGCGTCGGCCAGGCCGGCAGCGCGCTGCGCTGGGACACCGCCGGGCGTTGCTGGCGCTGGCCGGATCCGCAGGGCGGCCAGTTGTACGCGTGGCCGGCGCCGGCCGGCATGCCCAGCGGCGTGCGCCTGCTGGAAAGCGCTTGCGTGATGGCGTGCTGCGCCTCCGGCCGCGTGCTGCTGGGGCAGGGCAAGCGCCTCGGCACGGTCGATTTGCCGGCGCCGGGGCAGGGCGGCCGTCCGCTGCAAAGCCAGGTGCTGGTCACCGTCGACGCCGCCGAGCCGCGCACCATCATCAGCGACGGCTGCACCGACCGCGGCGGCAATTTCGTCTTCGGCACCGCCAACACGGCCAGCGACCAGCGTCCGATCGGCAGCTTTTACCAGTATTCGCACCAGCACGGGCTGCGCCGGCTGGCGTTGCCGGTAGTGGTGCGCGCCGGCGGCATCGCCTTCAGCGCCGACGGCCGGCGCATGTATTTCGCCGATACGGCCCAGGGCGACATCATGCAGTGCGACTACGACTCGGAGCGGGCCAAGGTGTCTGGCGTGAAAACGTTTGCAACCGTGCTGGTGCCGGGCGCCGGCGCGGCCGTGGTCGACAGCGGCGACCATCTGTGGAGCGTGCAGGGCGGCGCCCTGGTGCAATACGCGGCCCATGGCGGCGCGCTGCGCCGCATCGGCCTGGCGCGCGAGGCGGCGGCCGGCGTGGCCTTCGGCGGCGACGGCCTGCGCCAATTGCTGGTGCTGGGCGCCAGCGGCGGCCTGTACGGCCTGCCGCCCGACCTGGGGCCCGACCCGCAGCAGACCATGCCGGGCGGCGTGCCCGACGTCCCGTTCGACGATGGCGGCCCCGGCCGTTTCGCCGTTCTGCCGGGACCTGCCATCGGTGATTGACGCTGCACCAGCCCGCCATATATGATGGGCGATCAAAATAATCACCCCTATGACTGATTCTCGCTCAGATCGCTTTGTTCGTTCCCACCTGAAAACCCGCCATCTGGTCTTGCTGGTAGAACTGGGCCGTCACGGCTCCATCGCACACGCGGCGCAAGCCGCCAACCTGACTCAACCCGGTGCGTCCAAATTGCTGGGCGAGCTTGAACACGCGCTCGGCGTCCAGCTGTTCGAGCGGCTCTCGCGCGGCGTCTCGCCGACCTGGTACGGGAAAGTACTTATCCGGCGCGCCGGCGCGGCGCTGGCCGAGATGGACGCGGCCCACCAGGAGGTGATGGAGCTGTTGTCCGGTCTGCGCGGGCGGGTGGGCATCGGCACCGTGCTGGCGCCGGCCACCAGCCTGGTGCCGAAGGCGATCAACCTGCTCAAGTCGCGCCACGCGCGCGTGCATGTCGCGGTCAAGATGTCGACCAGCAAAGTGCTGGTGGAGCGCCTGCGCAGCGGCGAGCTCGATCTGGTGGTCGGCCGCATCCTCGACACGGCCGCCGCCGACGAACTCAATTTCGAACCGCTGACCGACGAGCCGCACCTGCTGATCGCGCGCAGCGGCCATCCGCTGGCCGGCCGCGCCGACCTGCAGCTGGAAGAGCTGATGCACCAGTGCTGGGTGCTGCCGCCGGCCGGCAGCATCCTGCGCGACCGCCTCACCGCGCTGTTTTTGTCGCACGGCCTGGAGCAGCCCGGCGAGACCGTGGAGACGCAGGACCTGCCGGTCGTCGCCAGCCTGTTGATGAGCAGCGACATGGTGGTGGCGCTGCCGGCCGACGCCGTGCAGGCGTATCTGCAGGCGGGCTTGATGACGGTGCTGCCGTTCGATCTGGGCGTGAGCATGGATTCGTTCGGCATCGTCACGCGCAAACGGCACCAGCTCTCGCCTGGTGCCGATGCAATGTTGTTGGCTTTGCGCGACGCCGCCGCCAGCATGTATCCGCATTATCACGCGCCCGCCTAACTCCCCGTTTTCATCGCTGATCTATTGCTGTTTGCGCCATTGTGTATGTCTGATATACGAACTTGATATGGACAGAATGCAATTAGCTATTGGCTTATGAACTAGTGTTTCGCTAGCATCCAGTCTATCCGTCCGCTCTGTATCAGAGACGGAACTAATACAAACACTGGAGATGCACATGAAGCACAAGAAAATCAGCTGGCTCATCGCCACGCTCTTCACCACCCCGCTGATGGCGCAACAGGCCTTCGCACAAGCCCAGGACACCACCGCTGCGCCAGCGGCCACGCCAGCCGCCGGCGAGATCCAGCAAGTGAACGTGACCGGTATCCGCGCCTCGGTGCGCAACGCGCTGGCGGCCAAGGAAGCCAGCAACAGCATCGTGGAAGTCGTATCGTCGGAAGACATCGGCAAGCTGCCGGACACCACCATCGCCGAATCGCTGGCGCGCCTGCCAGGCCTGTCGTCCGGCCTCGATCGCGGCAACGCGTCGCAGATCGTCGCCCGCGGCATGGGCCCACGCTTCATCGGCGCGACCCTGAACGGCCGCGAACTGGCGTCGTCGGAACCTAACCGCGCCGTGCGTTTCGAGCAGTTCCCGTCGGAGTCGGTGAGCGGCGCGACCGTCTACAAAACGCAGAACGCGGAAATCGCCGAGGGTGGCATCGCCACCACCATCGATCTGCAAACCGTCTCGCCGCTGAAGTACAGCGGCCGCCAGGTGTCGTTGAAGGCCGACGCGCTGTACTACGCGCTGGCCAAGGACATCGCCGGCGCCGACAAGACCGCGCCGCGCGTGGGCGGCATCTACATCGACCAGTTCCTGAACAAGACCCTGGGCGCGGCCATCGCATTCAGCTATCAGGACCAGCCGTCGGTGCAGAAGAACGTGCGCCACTGGGGCTTCAACGAAGACCACTCGGCCGACATCAACGGCGACGGCAAGGTCGACAAAACCCCGTGGGGCTTCCAGGACGACGTGCGCCGCGGCAGCAACAAGCGTTCCAGCGTGTTGGGCAAGGTCGAATGGAAACCGAACAACGACGTCCTGATCACCGCCGACAGCTACTACGCGCGCACCAAGATCAACGAAGCCCAGATGCAGCACTGGACCGGCGACATGGGCAACTGGGACGGCGGCAACTCGGGTAACTTCAGCAACCTCGATATCCGCAACGGCTACGTCGCCGGCGGCACGCTGAACTGGTCCAAGGTCATCAACAACGACGCGCACTGGATCCAGGACAGCAGCGTGTCGGCCAGCGGCTTGAACGCCAAGGTCAACATCGGCGACTGGAAAGTCGAGACCGATCTGTCGACCTCGCACGCGCTGCGCTCCAGCCAGTGGCGCGACCTGCGTCAGAATTCGCTGTCGAGCATTCCGGTCCAGATCAACTGGTCGTTCACCGGCGACGAGCGCCAGAGCTACAACTTCGGCGGCATCGACACCGGCAACCCGGCCAACTTCGAGGCGCCGACCCTGTACGTCGACACCGACGGCCACGTGAAGGATTTGCTGAACGCGGCGTCGTTCACGGCCGCGCGCGCGATCGACAACAGCATCATCAACCGCATCAAGGTTGGCGTGCGCGCCTCGGACCGCGAGAAGAGCTATCGCCAGACCACCTGGCAGCTGTCGCAGAACTCGGCGATCCCGGCTTCCGACTACGAGACCGTCAACGTCTCCGGCTTCCCTTCGTACATCGTGCTGAAGGACTTCGGCGCCAGCACGGCGGCGGCCTTCGGTCCGAACGCGTTCGATCCTAGCGGCCGTCCGCAGACCCAGAACGACTTGCTGTCGGGCTGGAAGGTCAAGGAGCGCAGCACCTCGGCCTTCATCCAGGGCGACCTGGATGGCGAAGCCTTCGGCAAGACCTATCGCGGCAACGTCGGCGTGCGCGTGGTGCACACCAAGCAGACCGGCTACGGCATGCAGTCGCTGAACGGCGCGGCGCCAACCGATGTGGAAGGCGGCACCTCGTACACCGAGATCCTGCCTAGCCTGAACACCATCTTCAACCTGGATGAGAAGCAGGAACACCAGATCCGTTTCAGCCTGGCCCGCGCCATGTCGCGCGCGCCGATGGATGAAATGCGCGCCTCGCGCAACCTGAACGTGGTTGCCGATTCGACCCAGCCGATCACCGGCAGCGCCGGTAACCCCGAGCTCAAGCCGATGATGGCCAACCAGGTCGATCTGGCCTACCAGTGGTACTTCTCGAAAGGTTCGCTGCTGTCGGCCGGCGCGTTCTACAAGAAGGTCCAGCGCTACATCGCCCTGACCAGCGACACCACCGTCATCAACGGCCGCGCCGCGACCGTGACCCGTTCGATCAACGGCGACGGCGGCGATATCCGTGGTCTGGAGCTGGTGTACCAGCAAGCGTTCACCGGTCTGCCGGCGCCGTTCGACGGCCTGGGCATCGCCAGCAACTACGCCTACACCACCAGCAACATCCGCGAAGCCACGCCAACGGTCAATCCGTACCCGATCGAAGGCCTGATGAAGCACAACGGCGGCGTGACCCTGTGGTACGAAAAAGCCGGTTACGAAGCGCGTCTGTCGGCCAACTACAAGAGCGCCTTCGTGCGTAACCCGACCTGGAACGCCGGTCAGCTGATCGAGAACGAAGCCGAAACCTATCTGACGCTGAACCTGGCCAAGCAGATCACGCCTAACATCCAGCTGCGCTTCGGCATCGACAACCTGACCAACCAGAAGGCGGTCTACACCAGCGCCAACATCCCTGTGCAGCAGGAAGTGACCGAGTTCGGTCGCCGCTTCAACCTGGGCCTGTCGTTCAAGCTGTAATGCGGGTTTAGTTTGTTGTAGTTCGCTGTAACCTTTTTATCGTGGTTTTACGGAGCGGTGCGTGAAAGCGCTGCTCCGTTTTTTTTTAACCCGCACAGCCAGGCGGGGCCGTACCCCGGATGGGGTACGGCCCCAGGTTTTCGGGTTTCGCCTATCGGGAGTCCAATTTGAATTCCAACATCTTCAACTGGCGGCGCGTATGCTCCGCCTTTTTGCTGCTGGCGGCCTGCGTGTCCGCCCACGCGGCCACCGCTACCAACAAGCCGGAGGTCAAGGCGGGGCGCGAGCGCCTGTCGCTCGACCGCGGCTGGCTGTTCCATCTGGGCGACGTGGTCCAGCCGCCCATTGTCGGCCACGAGGAATCGTATAGCAATGCCAAGGCCGGCAACGCGCCCGGCGCGGCCGGCACCGAGTTCGACGACTCCGACTGGCGCCGCCTCGATCTGCCGCACGACTGGGCCGTCGAAGGTCCGTTCGACCCCAAGGCCAACATCTCGCAGGGCTATCGCCCGCGCGGCATCGGCTGGTACCGCCGCTACCTGAAGGTCGACCCGGCCGATCGCGGCCGCCACTTCGAACTGCAGTTCGACGCCATCGCCACCCATGCCACGGTTTGGGTCAACGGCAATGTGGTCAACCGCAACTGGTCCGGCTACAACACCAGCAATATCGACATCACCCCGTATCTGAACTACGGCGACTCGCTCAACACCATCTCGATCCGCGCCGACGCCGAGGCGATGGAGGGTTGGTGGTACGAGGGCGCCGGCATGTACCGCCACGCGTGGCTGGTCAAGCGCGCGCCGCTGCACGTGGCCACCGACGGCGTGTACGCCGTGCCGCGCGCCGGCAAAGGCAAGCAATGGACCTTGCCGGTGGAAGTCACCGTCAACAACAGCGGCAAGCAGGCATCGGACGTCACCGTCGAAGTCACGCTGTTCGACCCGGCCGGCAAGCAGGTCGGCCGCCAGACCGCCAAGGCCAGCATCGGCGTGCTGAAGGACGCCGTCGTCAAGCTGCCGTTTTCCGTCAACGATCCGGCCCTGTGGTCGATCGCCAAGACTAATCTGTATCGCGTGGCCACCCGCGTCATCCAGGACGGCAAGGCGCAGGACGAGGTGTCGCTGCACACCGGCTTCCGCAGCATCCGCTTCGACGCGCAGCAAGGCTTCTTCCTCAACGGCGAACACCTCAAGCTGCAGGGCGTGTGCATCCACCAGGACCATGCCGGCGTCGGCGTGGCGATCCCGGATTCGGTGTGGGAGTACCGCCTGCGCCGCCTGAAGGAACTGGGCGTGAACGCGATCCGCTTCTCGCACAACGCGCCGGCGGCCGAGGTGCTCGACATGGTCGACCGCATGGGCTTTGTCGTCATGGACGAGAACCGCAACTTCAATCCGTCGCCGGACTACATGAAGCAGCTGGAGTGGATGGTCAAGCGCGACCGCCACCATCCGGGCATCGTCCTGTGGTCGGTGTTTAACGAGGAGCCGGTGCAGGGTTCGGAAGTCGGCTACGAGATGGTGCGCCGCATGGCCGCCGTGGTCAAATCGCTGGACGATACCCGTCCGGTGACGGCGGCGATGAACGGTGGCTTCTTCAGCGACTTGAACGTCTCGCACGCGGTCGACGTGGTCGGCGCCAACTACCAGGTGCCGGACTACGACCGCTATCACAAGGCCTTCCCGAACAAGCCTTTCACCAGTTCGGAGGACACGTCGGCGTTCATGACGCGCGGCGAGTTCAAGACCATCAAGGAAAAGGGCATCATCGCCAGCTACGATGACCTGAGCGATGCGGCCCTGTGGGGCAACACCCACCGCGACGCCTGGGAGGCGATCGCCGCCCGTCCCTACGTCGCGGGCGGCTTCGTCTGGACCGGCTTCGATTATCGCGGCGAACCGACGCCGAACGATTGGCCCGCCGTCAGCTCGGTGTTCGGCATCATGGACCTGAACGGCTTCCCGAAGAACGCCTACTATATCCACCAGGTCCAGTGGATCAAGGACCGTCCGCTGATCCACATCGCGCCGCACTGGAACTGGAGCGGCAGCGAGGGCAAGGACATCCGCGTGATGGTGATGGCCAACGTCGAGAAGGTGCAATTGCTGTTGAACGGTAAAGCGCTGGGCGAGCAGCAGGTCGACCCGTTCCGCATGAACTTCTTCAACGTGCCTTACGCGCCGGGCAAGCTGGAGGCGATCGGTTACCGTGGCGGCAAGGAAGTCGCGCGCACGTTGGTGGAGACCACCGGCGCCGCCGTCGCGCTGGAGCTGGTGCCTGACCGCGCGCAGCTGGCCGGCGACGGCCGCGACGCCATGCCGATCACCGTGCGCGCGCTCGACGCGCAAGGCCGCGCGGTGCCGCTGGCCGACGCCAACGTCACGTTCGCGGTGACGGGCGGCGGCCGCTCGATCGGCCATGGCAACGGCGATCCGACTTCGCACGAGGACGAGAAGGGCGCCACGCGCCGTTTGTTCAACGGCCTGGCGCAGCTGATCGTGCAGACCAACTGGGACAGCAAGCAAGCGATCGACGTGGTGGCCACGGCCCCCGGCCTGCGCGCGGCGAAGATTTCGATTCCGGTCAAGGCGGTGGCGGCCGAGCCGTTCGTCGCCAGCGCCGACGCGCCGACCACGTTCGTGCGCAGCTGGCGCATCGCGCCGGTCGGCGATACGCGTCCCGACCCGAACCAGAAACTGGCCGGCTTCGACATGAACACCTGGGGCTGGGGCTCGCCGCCGCTGTGGGCCGGCGCCGGCGCCAAGTACCACCTGTACCGCTCCAGCTTCACGCCGCGCAAGAACCTGGCCGACGGGAACGGCCTGATCCGTTTCGGCGGCATCCGCGGCAAGGCCGAGGTGTGGGTCGACGGCGTGTTGGTCGGCAAGAAGGACGGCTACGCGCCCGCGCCGCTGGACTTGTCGTTGCCTGCGGGCACCGGCAAGCGCGAAATCAATGTGATCGTCGAAGCCGAGCCCGGTCAGGGCAGCGGCATCGAGGGCCACGTCACGATCGAGCCGCTGGTGAAGTAATAAGGCTGGCAAAGTAATAAGATTGTGTCGCGCAGTATTAGGCATTAATTAAATCCGTGTCGGCGGCCGCAAAATGGCGCCGCCGGCGCGTGATTCGGTTGACGGCGCCCCGCGCGCTGCCTATAGTGGCGGGATGATTTCTGAATTCCAAGAACTATCCGATAAGATCGACCAGTTGGCCGAGATGACCAATGCCTTGCGTCGCGAGAACGCGCAGTTGCGCCAAGCCAATGCCGCGCTCGTGGTCGAGAACATGGGTTATCAGCGCCGCCTGCGCGAAGCGTCCGACCGCATCGTGGCGTTGCTGGAAAAGGTGCCGTCGCTGGACGGCGAGCCGGCGGCCGAGCAGGACCAAGCGGCCGGCGACGTGCCTGAAAAAGAGGATGTACGATGATTCAGCTGGATGTCACCATCATGGGCTCGCCGTACCGCCTGGTATGCAAACCCGAGGAGGAGCGCGCGCTGCGCGAGGCGGCCAGCTTCCTGGACATGAAGATGACCACCATCCGCGACGCCGGCAAGATCAAGGGCAACGACCGCATCGCCGTGATGGCCGCGCTCGGCATGGCGGCGGAATTCCTGTCGGTGAAAGCGCCGCAGGGACCGTTGTCGGACATGTCGATCCTGGAGGTGCAGACCAAGATCAGCGCCATGCACAAAGTGCTCGATAGCGCACTGACTCCACAAGAAACCCTGTTTTAATTCGTTAAACTCCTTCCTTTGCGGCGGACAAGAGAGTAAACTTCTTCTCACCCTGCGGTGTTCGCGATTGCCATATATTCCTTGAACCATTTATGTGCACCGGTTGCGGAATTTTGTTCGATGGGCGTGAGCGTCGCTAGACCGATGAACCCGAAATTGAACTAACTGTGACCACCTTGAACCGTTTGGTTCGGGATGCCGGCAAAGACGGCACAGGCGGGGCCTTACACTTAGAAAGCGGTTGTTAGCATGTGAATGCGCAGCCGCTTTTTTTCGTCTGGAGAAAAGCGATGCAATATTGGTTGATGAAGTCCGAGCCGGACGAGGTCAGTATCGACGACGTTATGGCGTCGCCCGGCCAGACCACGCCGTGGTTCGGCGTGCGTAACTACCAGGCGCGCAATTTCATGCGCGACCAGATGAAGGACGGCGACGGTGTGCTGTTCTATCACTCCAGCTGCCCGGAGCCGGGCATCGCCGGGCTGGCGGTGGTGGTGGGCGGGCCGTATCCCGACGCCACGCAGTTCGACAAGAAGAGCAAGTACTACGACGCCAAGGCGACGCCCGAGCAGCCGCGCTGGATTTCGGTCGATGTGAAGGGGACGGAGAAAACCCGCCTGCTGTCGCTGGCCGAGATGCGGACCATCCCGGCGCTGGAGGACATGGTGGTGCTGCAGAAGGGCAGCCGCCTGTCCATCACGCCCGTCACGGCGGCGCAATGGAAGGCGATCGTCAAGCTATTAAAGTAGTTCAAGCCCGCAGGCGTTTAGCGATACGCCCGCGTCCCAGCTTAGGGGTCGCACCCCGTACGGGGTACGACCCCGCGTGGCGGTGCGGGTTTAGCTCGCGCGCGGCAGGATAGGTGCGCGGCCCTTTTGTTTGACCTTGTAGGCCCACACCAGCATGGCGATGGCGCCGACGATCATCGGCAGCGACAGCACCTGGCCGGAGGTGATCGGCATGCCCAGCACCGTGGTCTCCCAGTCCGGCGTGCGGAAGTACTCGGTGAAGAAGCGCGCGCACCCGTACAGCAGCGTGTAGAACGCGCCCACCGCCAGGCGCGGACGCTCCTTGCGCGCGTACAGCCACAGGATCACGAACACCAGCAGCCCGTCGATCAGCATCTGGTAGATCGGCGACGGATGGCGCAGCCCTGGCAGGAACACCGGGTTGGGGAACAGCGGATACGAGATGTCCGGCCACATCATCGCCCACGGCAGCGACGGATCGGACACCACGCGGCCCGGCAGTTCGGCGTTGATGAAGTTACCCAGGCGTCCCGCCGCGTAACCGAGCGGCACCAGCGGGGCGATGAAGTCGTAGACGTCGAGCAGGTTGCGGCCGGCGCGGCGCGACCACACCGCCATCGCGATCAGCACGCCCAGGAAGCCGCCGTGGAACGACATCCCGCCGTGCCAGATCTTGAAGATCTCGATCGGGTTGGAGAAGTATTTGACCGGCTCGTAGAACAGCACCTCGCCCAGCCGGCCGCCGATGACGACCCCCAGCATCCCGTAGAATAGCATGTCGTCCAGGTCCTCCTTGCGCCAGCCCTGCGCGGCGATGTGCGGCTGCTTGATGCGCACCCGGCCCAGCGTGACGAACAGCGCGAAGGCCAGCACGTACATCAAGCCATACCAGTGGATCGCCACCGGTCCCAGATGGATGGCGACCGGATCGGGCATCGGGTGTATCAGCATAAGGCGTTCTTTCCTAGATTCTTGCTCAGTAATTCCAAAAAGCCCCGCAGCACCGGCGAGGCGTTGTCGCGGCGCCAGGCCAGGCCTGTTTCGACCAGCGGGCTGGCGTCCGCCAAAGCCCGGTATTCTACCCCGGGCCGCATCAGGTTGGACACCGACTGCGGCACCAGCGCCATGCCCATGCCGGCCGACACCAGGCTGACGATGGTCTGCATCTGGATCGCCTGCTGGCCGATCTCCGGCGTGATGCCGGCCTCGCGGAACACCGAGACGATGGCGTCGTACAGCGCCGGCGAGATCGCGCGCGGGAAGACGATCAGCGGCAACGGCGGCAGCGCGGCCAGCGCCACCTTGCCCTTTTTCGGCAGCAGCCCGGCCGGCACGGCCAGCACCAGCGGCTCGTTCAGCACCGGCAGGTACTCCAGTTCCAGTTTGGCCTTGTCTGGCAGCGGAGGGATCAGCAGGCCGGCGTCGATGCGGTTGTGCAGCAGGTCGTCGAGCTGCAGGTCGGACGTGGCCTCCTGCAGCGTGATCTGCACCTGCGGATAGGCGGCGCGGTAGGCGCGCAGGAAGGGCGGCAGCACGCTGTAGTCGGCCGAGGAGACGAAGGCCAGCGTCAGGCGTCCCACCTCGCCGGCGGCGGCGCGCTGGACCAGCTGCGGCAGCTCCTGCGCCCGCGCCAGCATCCTCCTGGCCTCCGGCAGCAGCGCCAGGCCGGCCGGCGTCAGCGCCACGCCACGGCGGCTGCGCTCGAACAGCGCGGCGCCGAGCAACTGCTCGAGCGCCTGGATCGTCTGCGACAGCGGCGGCTGCGTCATGTGCAGGCGCAGGGCCGCCTTGCCGAAGTGGAGTTCCTCGGCCACGGTGACAAAATAGCGCAGCTGCCGTAGTTCCAGGTTCATCCTCGTTCCAGATTCATATGCGTTGGTATTGAAATTCAGTCTGGTGATATTTTATACGACTCACAGAAGCGAAAATCATATATTTGACACCGGGGCAGGGGCAAGGCAATCTGTCAGGCTACGCTCAAAGCCTTAGAGCCGCCTTATCACTGGAGAAACATCATGCCCCAATACCGTTCCCGCACCACCACCCACGGCCGCAACATGGCCGGCGCGCGCGCCCTGTGGCGCGCCACCGGCATGAAGGATGGCGATTTCGACAAGCCGATCGTCGCCGTGGTCAACTCCTTCACGCAGTTCGTGCCCGGCCACGTGCACCTGAAGGACCTGGGACAGCTGGTGGCGCGCGAGATCGAGAAGGCCGGCGGCGTGGCCAAGGAATTCAACACCATCGCCGTCGACGACGGCATCGCCATGGGCCACGGCGGCATGCTGTATTCGCTGCCGTCGCGCGACCTGATCGCCGACTCGGTCGAGTACATGGTCAACGCCCACTGCGCCGACGCCATGGTGTGCATCTCCAACTGCGACAAGATCACGCCGGGCATGCTGATGGCCGCCATGCGCATCAACATCCCGGTGGTGTTCATCTCCGGCGGCCCGATGGAGGCCGGCAAGGTGGTCAAGGTGGTCAACGGTACGCAGAAGATCATCAAGCTCGATCTGGTCGACGCCATGATCAAGGCCGGCGATCAAACCGTCAGCGACGCCGACGTCGCCGAGATCGAGCGTTCCGCCTGTCCGACCTGCGGTTCGTGCTCGGGCATGTTCACCGCGAACTCGATGAACTGCCTGACCGAGGCGCTGGGCCTGGCCCTGCCGGGCAACGGCACCATCCTGGCCACCCACTCGGACCGCGAACAGCTGTTCCTGCGCGCCGGCCGCCTGATTGTCGAACTGGCCAAGCGCCACTACGAGCAGGACGACTACTCGGTGCTGCCGCGCTCCATCGCCACCAAGGCCGCGTTTGAAAACGCCATGGCGCTCGACGTCTCGATGGGTGGCTCCACCAACACCGTGCTGCACCTGCTGGCGGCCGCGCACGAGGCGGGCGTCGACTTCAACATGGCCGACATCGACCGGATCTCGCGCAAGGTGCCATGCCTGTGCAAGGTCGCGCCGATGACGGACAAGTACCACATCGAAGACGTGCACCGCGCCGGCGGCATCATCGGCATCCTGGGCGAACTGGCGCGCGGCGGCCTGCTGGACACCTCGCTGCCGACCATCCACGCGCCGACCATGGCCGACGCGATCGAACGCAACGATATCAAGCGCAGCGACGATCCGGCGGTGCACCAGCTGTTCCGCGCCGCCCCGGGCGGCGTGCCGACGCAGACCGCGTTCTCGCAGTCGGAGCGGTTTGCTACGCTGGATCTGGACCGTAGCACCGGCTGCATCCGCGACAAGGCGCACGCCTATTCGCAGGACGGCGGTTTGGCGGTGTTGTACGGTAACCTGGCGGAGAAGGGCTGCATCGTCAAGACGGCCGGCGTCGACGAAAGCATTTTGAAATTCAGCGGCAAGGCGCGCGTGTTCGAGAGCCAGGATTCGGCGGTCGAAGCGATCCTGGGCGACACGGTGCACGAGGGTGATGTCGTGATCATCCGCTACGAGGGGCCGAAGGGCGGTCCCGGCATGCAGGAGATGCTGTATCCGACGTCGTACATCAAGTCCAAAGGGCTGGGCAAGGCGTGCGCGCTGTTGACGGATGGCCGATTCTCGGGCGGTTCGTCGGGGCTGGTGATCGGCCACGCCTCGCCGGAGGCGGCCGAGGGCGGCGCCATCGGCCTGGTGGAGGAGGGCGACATGATCGATATCGACATCCCGAACCGCACCATCAGCCTGCGCATCAGCGACGCCGACCTGGCGGCGCGCCGCCAGGTCATGGAAGCGAAGGGCGGCGACGCCTGGCAGCCGGTCAACCGCGAGCGTTATGTGTCGCAGGCGTTGCAGGCGTATGCGGCGCTGACCACCTCCGCCGACCGCGGCGCGGTGCGCGATTTGTCGCAGTTGAAGCGATAAGCGATTGGCATGGTTGTGAACGGCCCGGGTATATTGGGCCCTTCTAAATCACGTAGGGCGGATTAGGCGGAACGCCGTAATCCGCCATCCATGAGCAGCCTCCGGCGCACGTCAAATCGCGGCAAACCTCAATCCGTCACCTCGAACGCCGCCGGGTCCAACTCGTCCAAGGTGACGATGGTATTGCGCCCCGGATGCGCCGCCTGCTGCGTCAACCGCGCGGCCAGCTGCGCCAGATAATCGGCGCGGCACCGGCGCAGCACATAATCCCTGAAATTATCCAGTTCCAGATCGCGCCACGCGCGCTCGCGACCCTCGTCCGAGCGCGCGCGGGCCTGCGTCCTCAGTTCCGGCGTGATCTCGGCGTCGCCGGCCGTCAAGCGCGTATAGCCGTAGCGGTCCATATACTCGCCGGTCACCGTTTCGATGGCGTTGATTTCATCGATCGACAACTGCTGCTTGAACTTGTCGATATTGGCGGCGATCGGCGGATAGCAGTTCGACGACCACAGCGCCGACAGCTGCGAGATCTGCTTCGCCTCCTGCGAGCCCGTCACGTCCAGCATCTGCGGCAGGAAGTCGATCCCGAGGAACACGCACACCTGCCGCAGCGTGGTCTCCTGCTGCGACAGAAAATCCTCATAGCGTATCGTCAGCACCCGCTCCGGCCAGCGCAGCCGCACGTGGTCGGCGGCGCGGTGCGCGGCGAGCCACGTCTGCGCGTTGAGCAGGCTGTCGAAATCGTGGATGATGGCGCGGTTCATCGAGGCCACCTGCGCGCGCGGGTCGCGCACCACGTTGACGAACAACATGTCCGGATACAGCTCCATCTGCCGGTCGGCGTAGTGCACGCTGTCGAGCGACTTGTCCATCACCACGCTGGCGTGCTGGCGCTCGCCGGCGCGCAGCAGCAGCTCCCACACCACACGGTGGATGCTGCGCGGCTGATGGCGGATGGTCTCGAAGATCTCGACCGGATCGAACACCGCGCCCGGCCACTTGACCATGCTGACCGCCTGCAGCCCGACCACGTCGGTCACCATGCGGAAGTAGCTGCGGTCGTCGCGCAGATCGCCGTACAGCGGCACCAGCGGCATCATGTCGACGATGTGCAGCGGGTAGGGGGAATAGAACTGCGGCGACATGTTCAACCGCAGGCGCAGCGCGTGGCTGCCGCAACGGCGCAGCGGTATCATCATCACGGGACGCGGGCGCGCGCCCTGGGCCGTCTGGAGATCAGGAGTTTTGAGGGTGGTAGTCATTCCATGTTCCTTTTAATTCGAAGTATTCGCAAAAGCGTTTCATGAAGCTGGCCAGTTCCTGGCGCGGCAAGCGGTTGATGCCGGCGGCGGCGACCCTGCCGCCGCCGCTGTCGAATTGCTGGCACAGCCCACAGGCGCTGCGCAGCGACGGCGCACCCGAGCGCACGCTGACCAGATAAGAGCCGTCGGACCGTTCATTGAGCACGGCGAAGGAGGAGCCGTCGCGCCGCGCGGCCAGCCGGTTGGCCAGCACGCCGCTGACCCGACGCGACCAGGCGGTCGCCGGCAGCATGTAGATGGCGCCGCCCGGCCGCTCCAGATACGGCTGCAGCTCGTGCAGGCGTTCGCAGTCTTCGCGGTAGCCTTCGCGCAAGCGGCGGTAGACGGCGCTGGCGGCGATGAAATCGAACGGGTTCTCGTAGCCGCTCACTTCGCGGTACAGCGCCTCGGGCGCGATGTGCAGGTCTTCCGTGCATTCGCCATAGGCGTTGTAGTTGATGGTCTGGCCCAATTGCGCCAGGTCGGCGATGGCGTCGTCGCCCAGCCCCATCTCGCGCGCCATGCTTTGCGCGACCGGTTCCAGGTTGTCGCCGAAGGCCGCCGTCACGGCCCACAGCCGATGGCGGCCGCCAAGCCGGCGGTCGACCAGGATGCTGGTGCAGACGTCGGGCGAGCCGTCGCAGTGCAGGCGCAGGGCGGGGTGCTCGAAGGCGCAATCGGCCGAATGGTGGTCGTAGTACTCGACCCGCGCGCCGCCGTCCAGCAGCCGGCGCAGCTCACCGGCGTTGGCGTCGAGCGAAATGTCGAGCACCAGCACGTCGGCCGCGCCGTCCGGCACGCGGCGCAGCAGTTCGATGTCGCGCTTGACGCCGGTGATCAGGTGCGCCTCGGCCGGCGTGTGCAGGCGTAGCTGGTGCAGCGCGCAGATGCCGTCGGCGTCGCCGTTGAAGACGTCGTAGGCCATCGTCATCAGAGGAAGCGGTACGACAGGTGCTCGAGCAGTTGTTCGCACGCCTGCTCCAGCGACAGTTCGTCGGTGTCGAGCACCATCGCCGGGTCGAGCGGCACCTCGTACGGCGCCGATACGCCGGTAAATTCCGGTATCAGTCCGGCGCGGGCCTTCTTGTACAAGCCCTTGGGATCGCGTTCCTCGCACACCGCGCACGGGGTGCTGACGTAGGTTTCGACGAAATTGCCGCTGCCGATGATGTCGCGGGCGATCTCGCGGTCGCTGCGCAGCGGCGAGATGAAGGCGCAGATCACGATCAAGCCGGCGTCGTTCATCAGCCGTGCCACTTCGGCGCTGCGGCGGATGTTCTCGCGGCGGTCGGCCGGCGAGAAGCCCAGATCGCGGTTCAGGTGGTGGCGCAGATTGTCGCCATCGAGCACGTAGGCCATGTGGCCGGCCGCCATCAGCTTTTTCTCCAGCGCGGAGGCCAGCGTGGATTTGCCGGCGCCGCTCAAGCCGGTCAGCCACACGGTGGCGGCCTGCTGGCCCGTCTGGTGCGTGCGCACCTGCGCCGTCACCTGGCTGGCGTGCCAGAAGATATGCGGCGCGTCGCCGGCGATGCCGGTGGAATCAATTTTGTCCAGTTTGCCCATGATCGTTTCTCCTTTGGCGACTTAGAATTGTTCCCAGCTATCCGAAGCCAGCGCCGGCGCGCCGGCGCGCTGCGTAGCCTTGGCCTTGGCCGGCGTGTGCGCCAGCCGCTGCACCGGCGCCGGCTTGGCCAGCGTCTTCATGGGCTGGCGCGGCGCGCCGGCCCGCGCCTCGACGCGGAAGATGCCCACCACCTCATTGAGGCTGTTGACCTGCTCCTGCATGGCCTGCGCGGCGGCCGCCGCCTCCTCGACCAGCGCGGCGTTCTGCTGCGTCACATCGTCCATCTGGGTGACGGCGGTGTTGATTTGCTCGATGCCGTTCGACTGCTCCTGGCTGGCCGACATGATCTCCGACATGATGTCGGTGACGCGCTTGACGCTGGCGACCACCTCGTGCATCGTCGATCCGGCCTGTTCGACCAGGCGGTTGCCCGCTTCGACCTTGTCGACCGAATCGCCGATCAGGTCCTTGATTTCCTTGGCCGCCGCCGCCGAGCGCTGCGCCAGGTTGCGCACCTCGGTCGCCACCACGGCGAAGCCGCGTCCCTGCTCGCCGGCGCGCGCCGCCTCGACCGCCGCGTTGAGCGCGAGGATGTTGGTCTGGAAGGCGATGCCGTCGATGACGCCGATGATGTCGACGATCTTGCGCGCCGAGATATTAATGGCGGCCATGGTGTCGACCACCTGCGCCACCACCGCGCCGCCCTTGACCGCGACGCTGGAGGCCGATTCGGCCAAGCCGTTGGCCTGGCGCGCGTGGTCGGTGTTCAGGCGCACGGTGCTGGTCAGTTCCTCCATCGACGAGGCGGTCTCTTCCAGCGTGCTGGCCTGCTGCTCGGTGCGCGAGGACAGGTCGAGGTTGCCGGACGCGATCTGGCTGGCGGCGGTGGAAATGGTCTCGGTGCTGGCGTGCACCTGCGTGACGATCTCGGCCAGGCTGTCGCGCATCGAGCGCATCGCGAACAGCAGGCTGTGGTTGTCGCCCGGCTTGGTGTCGATGTGCACGGCGAGGTTGCCGGCGGCGATCTGGCCGGCGATTTCGGCGGCGTGCTCGGGCTCGCAGCCCAGTTCGCGCACGACGCCGCGCGTGATCATCACCGCCGCGACCAGGCTGGTCAGCAGGGCCAGCGAGCCGATGATCAGCATCACCGTGCGGGCGCGCTCGTAGGCGGCGGCCGCGGCGTCGGTGGCCTCGAGGTTCTGTTTCTCCTCGACGGCGATGAGCTTGCGGATCAGGTCCCACCAGGCGCGCTGCACCGGGCGGAACTCATAGCGCAGCAGTTTGTACGCTTCGTCCTGCTTTTGCTCCAGCGCCAACGCGGCGGCGCGCTGGATGAAGGGGGCGGCCAGCGCGGCCTGCTTCTGGATCTGGTCCAGCAGTTGCTTTTCCTCGGTAGACGTTTCCTCCAGCTTGCCGAACATCTGCCCCAATTTGTCCTGGGCAGTGGCGTATTTCTTTTCCTGCTCGCTGATGCGTTTGATCTCGATCTGGATTTCTTTATCTTCTTTTAACAGAATCAGATTGCGCATTGCCAATGCGCGCTCGGTGACGGTCAAATCCATGGTCTGGGCCAGCCGGGTTTCGACGCCATTGACGTTGATGATCTCGTCCATGCGTCCCTGGATCTGGCGCATGCTGACCAGTCCCAGTGCTATTACCACTATGAGAAACACCGAAACGAGGCCGAATCCCATGCCCAGTCGTTTCGCAATTGTCATGTTACGCGCTTTCATACTTCCTCCTGAGGTCCATCGTCATCCGCATATGCAAATAAGAAATCCGCATATCGGACAATTGATCTTAGTGAGTGCTTTGCTCTTAAAAGTCTCCAATAATCACTTTTTGTTGAGACGCAACAACGCGCGTCGGTATTGACGTGGGGTAAAAGAAGGCTTAGCTTTCGCCGCGCAGAGGCAAGAAAGCGAACTCGGCACTAGCCGCCGGATGAGCGGCTTGCATGTTGCAACAGAAGAAAAAATAGTGGCGGCTTCGGCCGCTGTTGCGGCGCTTACGGCTTCTTGTCGAAGTTTTGTTTGACGCGGGCCTTGCGGCGGCGCTCGTCCTCGTTGTGCGCTTTTCGTTTGTCCAGGCCAAACAGGGGTTCCAGGAATTCGAACCAGACGAAGGCGAACACGCTCAACGCGACGATCCACCACCAGGACAGCTGGGCGAACTTCCACACTTCAAAATAACGTAGCGCCGACAACGCCACGATGAGCAAAATGATAGGCATGTTGGATCTCCTCCTGGCCTCATCTTACAAACATTCTAGCTTTACTGGCAGCAATATTCTGATGTTGGGTCAACCCCTGGCCGTTTTATGCGTTAAATACTCAAGAGCAAAACACGGTAAAATGAGCGTCGAAATCGATGGCATGAAGTTGGCAGCATAAACTGGAGAACACAATGAAACGCAATTTGATGATGGTTGGCATGGTAGTCGCGTCGGCACTGGTATCGCAGTCGGCGCTGGCGGACGCGGGACTGGATCTGGCAAAGGCGAAGAATTGCATGGCTTGCCACGCTGTCGCGACCAAGCTGGTCGGCCCGGCCTATAAGGATGTGGCGGCCAAATACGCCGGCCAGAAGGACGCGGAGGCCAAGCTGGCCGCCAAGGTGATCAAGGGCGGCTCGGGCACGTGGGGCGCGATCCCGATGCCGGCCAACCCGCAGGTGAACGAAGCGGAAGCCAAGACGCTGGTGAAATGGGTCTTGTCGCAGAAGTAAGCGCTTCTCGCAAAGAAAAAACGCACCTTCGGGTGCGTTTTGCGTTTACAACTCCGGGGTCAGGTCCACCAATGCTACACGGGCCCAACCTTAACGGCGGTGGACCGCCGAAAACCGCCCACCACCGCCGCGCTCGTGTAGAAATGGTGGACCTGACCCTGGAGTTTATTTGACAACTTCGACTTTGGTCTTCTTGCCGTCGGTGTAGGTGAACAAGGTCAGCGCGCCGTCCTTGATGTCGCCTTTCGGATCGAACGAGATCAGGCCCGTGACGCCCTGGTACTTGATCTTGTGCAGGAACGGCAGGTATTTGGCCGGCTGCGACGATTTGGCGTCGGCCATCGCCGTGGCCATCGTCATGATGGCGTCGTACACGTATGGCGCGTAGATCTGCACGTCGGCGTTGTATTTCTTCTTGTAGCGGGCGACGAAGTCGTCCATGTTCTTTTGCTGCTCGGGCGAGACGCCGCCCGCTTCGGCGCAGATCACCGTGCCGTTGGCGGCGGCGTCGCCGGCCAGCTTGGCGAACGGCTCGGTGCAGATGCCGTCCCCGCCCATGAACTTGGCCTTGATGCCCAGCGCCTTCATCTGGCGCAGCAGCGGGCCGCCGACCGAGTCCATGCCGCCGAAGAACACCAGGTCCGGATTCTTGCCCTTGATGGTGGTCAGGATGGCGTTGAAGTCGGTAGCCTTGTCGTTGGTGAATTCCTTGCCGACGATTTGCACGCCCGGCAGCGCCTTCTTGGCGCCCTTGATGAATTCGTCCGCGACGCCCTGGCCGTAGGCCGTGCGGTCGTCGATGACGGCGATCTTCTTGGCGCCCATCTTGCCGACCGCGTAGCCGCCCAAGGTGCCGCCCAGCTTGGCGTCGTTGGCCACTACGCGGAAGGTCGAGGTGAAGCCCTGCTGCGTGTACTTGGTCTGCGTGGTCGCCGGCGAAATCTGTGGAATGCCGGCGTCGTAGTAAATCTTCGAGGCCGGGATGCTGGTGCCCGAGTTCAAGTGGCCGATCACGCCGTTGACCTTGGCGTCGACCAGCTTCTGCGCGACCGCCGTGCCTTGTTTCGGATCGCTGGCGTCGTCTTCCAGCTGCAGCACGAACTTGACCGGCTTGCCGTCGATCTTGAAGCCCTTGGCGTTCAATTCCTCGACGGCCATCTTGGCGCCGTTTTCATTGTCCTTGCCGAGGTGGGCCGACGGACCGGAGACCGGGCCGACGTGGCCGATCTTGATCACTTCCTGCGCGTTGGCGCTGCCGGCGAAAGCCAGGGCGATGGCGAGTGGAATGAATTTAGTCTTGAACAGCATATACATTCTCCAATGGTTGAATAGTCGACGGCTGTCTTGTGGACGCCGTAGTTTTTTCTGCAAGGCCAAAAGGTACAACAAATTATTGCCCGCGCAAAGCGGGAAACGCGAAAGTAGCGCGAAAGTTTGGCGCTCGTGGGATGCATTCTCAAAATTGGTGCGGCCATCGGCGGGATATTCTCAACATTGGTGCGCCGATGCGCGCAAAGGGGGCGGTCCGCGCGCCGTGCGGGCGCGGACCGGAATGAGCGGGGTGGGGAAGGGCTTATTTCTTTTGCGCTTGCAGGTGCGTCAGCTCCTGCGACACCGCGCGGGCGACGATTTTCTCGATGGTGTCGTGCAGGCCGATGCGGATCTCGTTGGTCAGGCCGTGCAGCGCGTGCGTCAGCACTTCGGCCATGCTGTCCTTGATGCGCTGCTCGAGCACGAAGTCGACCCGCGACTGCAGCTTGCCCATGATGCGCTCGGACAGGCGGTGCTCCAGCATCGCCCATTCGGCGTCGGTCCAGCCGTCGACGGCGTCGGCTTCGAGCCGCGCCGCCATTTCGGCGCGGGTGGACGGGGCGCCGGCCGCTTCGCCAGGCAGCAGCTCGTCGCCCAGCGGCTCGGCTTTGAGGACTTCGGTCAATACAGGGATACTGGCGTCAAACGATTGGGCTTGGCTCATGATTTTCCTGTGACAAAGTGGGTGAGGGGATAGTCTTGCTGCTTGTATGCGACATAGCGCTTGCGGCCGGCGGCCGCATCATCCTCGTCGGAGGAAATCACTTCGATCATGCGCTCGAACCGGGCGACCCGGTTTGACGAGCGGCGCGACAAATTCACTAATAATTCGGTGTGTGGTAATTCCGCCTCATCGTTGTCGGTGAGCACGATCGGCGTGTGCGGCGCCAGCGCGTCGCCGGCGAGCACGTGCGGCAGGAAGTCGGTCGCCGAAAATGACCACATCGCCGCGTTAAGTTCCGCCAGTTGTGCCGCATCTTCCGTCATCACCACCACGCGGTGATTGGCGGCCCAGGCCTTGCGCGCGAGGCGGCAGGCGTAGGCGATTTTGTCGGGCACGTTGGTGTGGAAATCGATGCGTGTCATGGCTGTGCTTGTGTTCTGTAGAGGGGAAGTGCGCGCGGTCCGGCCGCGTGATTCCAGTTTATGCGAAAACCGCTTTTGTCGCTGGCATCCTTGTTGCTACGATTCGGCCGAGGAGTTTATTCGCGCAAAAGAAAATGCCGCGCGTCATGAGCATGACGCGCGGCGGTATATCGTTTACACCGTATTTGTTCAGGCAGCCATACCGCTGTGACGCAGCAGCGCGTCGATGCTCGGCTCGCGTCCGCGGAAGGCGGTGAACGATTCGAGCGCCGGCCGCGAGCCGCCCACCGACAGGATCTCGCGCAGGTAGCGCTTGCCCGTTTCGGTGGTGGCCGACGGCCCCAGCGCCTTGGCCTCCTCGAACGCGGCATAGGCGTCGGCCGACAGCACCTCGGCCCACTTGTAGCTGTAGTAACCGGCCGCGTAGCCGCCGGCGAAGATGTGGCCGAACGAATTCTGGAAGCGGTTGAACGCCGGCGGGATGATCAGCGCGAACTTGGCGCGCACCTCGTCGATCAGCTGCTGCACGGTCTTGCCGGTGCTGGCGTCGTAGTCGTAGTGCAGGTGCATGTCCAGCAGCGAGAACTCGACCTGGCGCAAGGTCTGCAATCCGGACTGGAAATTCTTCGCCGCCAGCATCTTGTCGTACAGCGCGCGCGGCAGCGGTTCGCCGGTGACCGCGTGGGCCGTCATGTGCTCCAGCACTTCCCATTCCCAGCAGAAGTTTTCCATGAATTGCGACGGCAGTTCGACCGCGTCCCACTCGACGCCGGAGATGCCCGACACGCCCAGCTCGTCGACCGCCGTCAGCATGTGGTGCAGCCCGTGGCCGAACTCGTGGAACAAGGTGATCACTTCATCGTGCGTGAACAGCGACGGCTGCGCCTTGCCGTCGACCACGGCCGGCTCGGTGAAGTTGCAGGTCAGGTAGGCGATCGGCGTTTGCACGGTTTGCTTGTCGGCGCGGCGGCCGCGGGCGTCGTCCATCCAGGCGCCGCCGCTCTTGCCGGCGCGCGCGTACAGGTCGAGGTAGAACTGGCCGATCAGTTTGCCGTCGCGCTCGATGCGGAAGAAGCGCACGTCCTTGTGCCACACCGGCGCGTCGTCCGGCTTGATCTCGACCGTGAACAGGTTCTGGATCAGGCGGAACAGGCCGTCGACGACTTTATGCTCGGGGAAGTACTGTTTGACTTCCTGCGCGGAAAACGCGTAGCGGCGTTCCTGCAGTTTTTCGGACGCGTACGGGATGTCCCAGGCCTTCAGCTCGTCGAGGCCCAGCTCGGCCTTGGCGAACTGGCGCAGCTCTTCCAGGTCCTTCTCCGCGAACGGACGGGCCCGCTTGGCCAGGTCTTCCAGGAAGTTGACCACCTCGTCCGGCGACTTGGCCATCTTCGGCACCAGCGACACCTCGGCGAAATTGTTGTAGCCGAGCAGCTTGGCTTCCTCGTCGCGCAGCCTCAGCAAGGTGACGATGTTTTGCGTGTTGTCCCACTCGTCCTTTTTACTGAACACGTCGCCCTGCTCGGACGCCTTGGTGGCGTTGGCGCGGTAGACCGTCTCGCGCAGCTCGCGCTTGTGGGCGAACTGCAGGATCGGGAAGTAGGACGGGAAGTGCAGCGAGAACTGCCAGCCTTGCTTGCCGTCTTTTTCGGCGGCGGCGCGGGCGGCGGCCTTGACGTCGTCCGGCAGGCCGGCCAGGTCGGCCTCGTCGGTCACCAGCAGCTTGTAATCGTTGGTGGCGTCGAGCACGTTTTCGGAAAATCGCGTCGACACCGCCGCGTGCTCTTCCTGGATGGCGGCGAAGCGTTCCTTCTTATCGGCCGGCAGCTCGGCGCCGCCCGTGCGGAAGTCGCGGATGGCGTTGTCGACGATGCGCTGGCGTGCCGCCGACAGCGTGGCGAACCCGGGCGACGCGCGCAGCGCCTTGTATTTGTCGAACAGCGCCTCGTTCTGCGCCAGCGCGGTCCAGAACTCGGTGACCTTCGGCTGGTTCTCGTTGAAGGTCGCGCGCAGCTCCGGCGTGTCGACCACGTTGTTCAGATGGCTGACGATGCCCCAGGCGCGCCCCAGCAGCTCGGTGGCGTTTTCCAGCGGCGTGACGAAGTTCTCCCACGTCACGTGGTCGGACGGCGCCTGCAATTGCTCCACCACCGCGCGGCTCTTGGCCAGCAGCTCGTCGATGGCGGGGGTGACATGCTCGGGCTTGATCGCGTCGAAACGCGCCAGGCCGGAAAAATCGAGGAGGGGATTGCTTGCGTCTATGGTCATGTCAGCTTCCAGAAAATGTGGGATTAACTACGCTCGGCCGCTTCCACCGTGTTCATCAACAGCATCGTGATCGTCATCGGACCGACGCCGCCCGGCACCGGCGTGATGTGCGACGCCACTTCCTTAACACCGGCAAAATCCACGTCGCCGCACAGCTTGCCTGCATCGTCGCGGTTCATGCCGACGTCGATGACGATCGCGCCCGGCTTGACCATGTCGGCCGTCAAGGTGTTGCGGCGGCCGACGGCGGCCACGACGACATCGGCCTGGCGGGTGTACAGGCCCAGATCCGGCGTCGCGCTATGGCAGATGGTGACGGTGGCGTTGGCTTGCAAGAGCAGCAGCGCCATCGGCTTGCCGACGGTGTTGCTGCGGCCGATGACGACCGCGTGCTTGCCGCGCAGGTCGACGCCGGTGCTTTCGATCAGTTTCATGCAGCCGTACGGGGTGCACGGGCGGAAGCCCTCCAGGCCAGTCATCAGTTCGCCGGCGCTGAGCACCGAGTAGCCGTCGACATCCTTGGTGGTCGAGATCGCCTCGATGACCTTGTGCGGGTTGATATGTTTAGGCAGCGGCATTTGCACCAGGATGCCGTGGATGGCCGGGTCGGCGTTGAGCGCGGCGATGCGCTCGAGCAGCGCCGCCTCGGTCAGGTCGGCCGGATACTGCTCCTTCAACGAGTAGAAACCGGCTTCCTCGCAACCCTTGACCTTGTTGCGGACGTAGACGTGGCTGGCCGGGTCGTCGCCGACCAGGATCACGGCCAGGCCGGGTTTCTTGCCTTGGGCGGTGAGGGCGGCAGCACGTGCAGCAATTTCCGCGCGCAGTTTTTGGGAGAGGGCGATTCCATCGATCAGTTGAGCAGGCATGATTTAACCAGGTTGGAGAGGAAAGCAGGATTATAAAGCGCCGGGGCGCCCCGCGCGGCGTTTCCGGGTGTTTTGCTATGTTGCGCTGCACAAGGTTTTCATAGGGAAATTTCACAATACGAAATGTCGTATCATAGTTTGAAAAACCAAAAAATCACTGTTAGAATCCCCACACGTCATTGAAGTAATAGTAAATAATTCATTTAAGACAGCGTTCCAACGGCCCAGAACGGTATAAAACGGGCACTCAACTCAGGAGACTTAATACATGTCAGCTCAACTTGACCAGGTAACGGCAAACACCGACCCTGATTCGCAAGAAACCAAAGAATGGTTGGATGCTCTGGCCGCGGTGCTGGAACAAGAGGGCCCTGAACGTGCTCATTACCTGATGGAACGCCTGATCGACCTGGCCCGCCAAAGCGGCTCGGACATCCCGTTCTCGGCCAACACCGCCTACGTCAACACCATCCCCGCCCACCTCGAAGTGCACTGCCCGGGTAACCTGGAATACGAAGAGAAGCTGCGCTCGTGGATGCGCTGGAACGCCATGGCGATGGTCGTCAAGGCCAACCGCGTCGACGGCGACCTCGGTGGCCACCTGTCCTCGTTCGCCTCGCTGGCCAACATGCTGGGCATCGGCTTCAACCACTTCTGGAAGGCGCCGAGCGAGAACCACGGCGGCGACCTGCTGTACATCCAGGGCCACTCGTCGCCAGGCGTCTACGCCCGCGCGTTCCTGGAAGGCCGCCTGACCGAAGAACAACTGACCCATTACCGCCGCGAAGTCGACGGCAAGGGTCTGTCGTCGTATCCGCACCCGAAACTGATGCCGGACTTCTGGCAGTTCCCGACCGTGTCGATGGGCCTGGGCCCGTTGATGGCGATCTACCAGGCGCGCTTCCTGAAGTACCTGCATGCGCGCTCGATCGCCGACACCACCGACCGCAAGGTCTGGGCCTTCTGCGGCGACGGCGAGATGGACGAACCGGAATCGCTGGGCGCGATCGGCATGGCCGCGCGCGAGAAGCTGGACAACCTGGTCATCGTCGTCAACTGCAATCTGCAGCGCCTCGACGGCCCGGTGCGCGGCAACGGCAAGATCATTCAAGAGCTGGAAGCGGACTTCCGCGGCGCCGGCTGGAACGTCGTCAAAGTCATCTGGGGCCCGGGTTGGGACGCGCTGCTCAAGCAGGATAAGGAAGGCATCCTGCGCAAGGTGATGATGGAAACGCTGGACGGCGAATACCAGAACTACAAAGCGAAAGACGGCGCCTACGTGCGCAAGCACTTCTTCGGCAAGCATCCGAAGCTGCTCGAGATGGTCGCCAACATGACCGACGACGACATCTGGCGCCTGACCCGTGGCGGCCACGATCCGCACAAGATCTACGCCGCCTTCAAGGTCGCGCAGGAACACAAGGGCCAACCGACCGTCCTGCTGGTGAAAACCATCAAGGGCTTCGGCATGGGCAAGCACGGCGAAGCGCGCAACACCGCGCACAACACCAAGAAGCTGACCGACGAAGCCGTGCGCGAAATGCGCGACCGCTACTCGATCCCTATCCCGGACGACAAGCTGGCCGACATCCCGTTCTACAAGCCGGCCGACGACGCGCCGGAAATCAAGTACCTGCACGAGCGCCGCGCCGCGCTGGGCGGTTACCTGCCGGCCCGCCGCATGAAAGCCGACGAGAAGCTGACCGTGCCGCCGCTGTCGGCGTTCCAGAACGTGCTGGACGCGACCGCCGAAGGCCGTGAAGTGTCGAGCACCCAGACCTTCGTGCGTATCCTGACCACGCTGCTGAAAGACCAGAGCGTCGGTTCGCGCATCGTGCCGATCCTGGTCGACGAATCGCGCACCTTCGGTATGGAAGGCCTGTTCCGCCAGGTCGGCATCTTCAACCAGCAGGGCCAGTTGTACGAGCCGGTCGACAAGGACCAGGTCATGTACTACCGCGAAGACAAGGCCGGCCAGATCCTGCAAGAGGGTATCAACGAAGCCGGTGGTATGAGCTCGTGGATCGCCGCGGCGACGTCGTACTCGACCAACAACCGCGTGATGATCCCGTTCTACACCTACTACTCGATGTTCGGTATGCAGCGTATCGGCGACTTGGTGTGGGCAGCGGCCGACATGCGTTCGCGCGGCTTCCTGATGGGCGGCACCGCCGGCCGCACGACGCTGAACGGCGAAGGCCTGCAGCACGAGGACGGCCATAGCCACCTGTTCGCGGCCGCCGTCCCAAACTGCATGCCGTACGATCCGACCTTCGGCCACGAACTGGCCGTGATCATCCAGGACGGTATGCGCCGCATGGTGGAAGAACAGGAAGACGTGTTCTACTACATCACCATCATGAACGAGAACTACCCGCACCCAGGCATCAAGCCGGGCCAGGAAGAGGGCATCCTGAAGGGTATGTACCTGCTGCAGAAGGGCGACGAGAAAGCCAAGCAGCGCGTGCAGCTGATCGGCTCCGGCACCATCCTGCGCGAATCGATCTTCGCCGCCGAACTGCTGAAGAACGACTGGAACATCGCCGCCGACGTGTGGTCCGCTCCGTCGCTGACCTTGGTGGCGCGCGACGGCCAGGACGCCGAGCGCTGGAACCTGGTCAACCCGACCAAGGAAGCGCGTGTTCCTTACGTCGCCCAGCTGCTGAAGGATACCTCCGGTCCGATCGTCGCGACGACCGACTACATGCGTGCGTTTGCTGAACAGATCCGCGCCTTCATCCCGAAAGACCGCACCTACCGCGTGCTGGGCACCGATGGTTTCGGCCGTTCGGACACCCGCGCCGCGCTGCGCGAGTTCTTTGAGGTGAACCGTTACTACATCACGGTCGCCGCGCTGAAATCGCTGGCCGAAGAAGGCAAGATCGACGTCAAGGTTGTGGAGGAAGCGGTCGTCAAGTACGGCCTCAATCCGAACAAGCCAAATCCGGTGACCCAATAAATAGAATACGGAGCAAACGCTATGAGCATTGTGGAAGTTAAAGTCCCGGATATCGGCGATTTCAAGGAAGTCGAGATTATTGAGTTGATGGTCAAGGTCGGCGACACGATCAAGGTCGATCAGTCGTTGATCACCGTTGAATCGGATAAGGCCAGCATGGAGATTCCTTCGTCCGCCGCCGGCGTGGTCAAGGAAATCAAGGTCAAGGTCGGCGACAAGGTCGCCGAGGGTTCGCTGCTGCTGTTGCTGGAAGCCGACGGCGCCGCCGCCGCTCCAGCCGCCGCGCCGGCTGCGGCCGCTCCGGCACCGGCGCCCGCCGCCGCTGCCGCCCCGGCCCCGGCCGCCGCGCCAGCCGCTTCGGCCGGCCCGGTCGAAGTCAAGGTGCCGGACATCGGCGACTTCAAGGAAGTGGAAGTCATCGAAGTGATGGTCAAAGCCGGCGACACGATCAAGGTCGATCAGTCGCTGCTGACCGTCGAATCGGACAAGGCCAGCATGGAAATCCCTTCGTCGCACGCGGGTGTGGTGAAGGAAGTGAAGATAAAGGTCGGCGACAAGGTCGCCATGGGTTCGGTCGTGCTGGTGGTGGAAGCCACCGGTGGCGCCGCCGCTCCCGCCGCTGCGGCTCCTGCTCCTGCTCCTGCCGCTGCTTCGGCCGCGCCGGCGCCTTCGCCGGCGCCTGCCGCCGCAGCGGCGGCTCCGGCCGCGTCGCAAGGCTCGGTCCAAACCGGCAAACTGGCGCACGCATCGCCGTCGATCCGCAAGTTCGCCCGTGAACTGGGCGTGGATCTGGGCAAAGTGCCGGGCTCCGGTCCGAAAGGCCGCATCACCCAGCTGGACGTGCAGAACTACGTCAAGGGCGTGATGGCCGGTACCACCGCCGCTCCTTCCGGCGCCGCCAGCGGCTCCGGCGTTGGCGGTGGCGGCAACTTCAGCGTGCTGCCATGGCCGTCGCTGGACTTCAGCAAATTCGGTCCGACCGAACTGCTGCCGCTGTCGCGCATCAAGAAGATCAGTGGTCCGAACCTGCACCGCAACTGGGTGCAGATCCCGCACGTCACGCAGTTCGACGACGCCGACATCACCGATCTGGAAGCATTCCGCGTCGAGACCAACAACGCCAACGCCAAGAACAAGGACGCGGCCAAGCTGACCATGCTGGCCTTCGTCATCAAGGCATCGGTCGCCGCGCTGAAGAAGTTCCCGTCGTTTAACGCCTCGCTCGACGAGAAGGGCGAGAACCTGATCCTCAAGCAGTACTACAACATCGGCTTCGCGGCCGATACGCCGAACGGCCTGGTGGTCCCGGTGATCAAGAACGCCGACCAGAAATCGGTCTCGCAGATCGCCAAGGAAATGACCGAGCTGTCTCTGCAAGCGCGCGAAGGCAAGCTGAAACCGACCGATATGCAAGGCGCCAGCTTCACCATCTCGTCGCTGGGCGGCATCGGCGGCACGCACTTCACGCCTATCGTCAACGCGCCGGAAGTGGCGATCCTCGGCCTGTCCAAGGCGTCGATCAAGCCGGTGTGGGACGGCAAGGCCTTCCAGCCTCGCCTGATGATGGGTACCTCGCTGTCCTACGACCACCGCGTGGTCGACGGCGCGATGGGTGCTCGCTTCTCCGTGTACCTGAGCGAAGTGCTCGGCGACATGCGCAAAATTCTGCTGTAAGGAGCGACTATGACCACAGAAGTGAAAGTGCCGAACATCGGCGACTTCGCAGAAGTTGAAGTGATCGAGGTGATGGTCAAGGTTGGCGACACGATCAAGGTCGATCAGTCGCTGGTGACCGTCGAATCGGACAAGGCGAGTATGGAAGTTCCTTCGTCGCACGCGGGTGTGGTGAAGGAAGTCAAAGTCAAGCTTGGCGACAAGGTCAAGGAAGGCGTGTCGCTGCTGGTGATCGAGGAGGCGGCTGGCGCCGCCGCTGCGGCTCCAGCGGCGGCCGCGCCGGGACCGGCGGCTGCTTCGGCCGCCCCTGCGCCTGCGCCTGCGCCGGCAGCCGCCGCGCCGATCGCCGCGCCGGCCGGTAGCAGCTACACCGGCCAGGTCGACATCGACTGCGACATGATGGTCCTCGGCGGCGGTCCTGGCGGCTACTCCGCCGCGTTCCGCGCCGCCGATCTGGGCTTGAACACCGTGATCGTCGAGCGTTACGAAACGCTGGGCGGCGTGTGCCTGAACGTCGGTTGCATCCCGTCGAAGGCGCTGCTGCACGTGGCGTCCGTGATCGACGAAACGTCGCACATGTCGAATACCGGCGTGACCTTCGCCAAGCCGAGCATCGACATCGACCAGGTACGCAAGTACAAGGAAGGCGTCATCAAGAACATGACCGGCGGTCTGGCCGGCATGGCCAAGGCCCGCAAGACGCAGATCGTCACCGGCGTCGGCCAGTTCCTGAGCGCGAACCACATCGAAGTGACCGCCGGCGACGGCAGCAAAAAGGTCGTGCAGTTCAAGCAGGCCATCATCGCCGCCGGTTCGGCCGTGGTGAAGCTGCCGTTCGTGCCGGAAGATCCGCGCATCGTCGATTCGACCGGCGCGCTGGAACTGCGCCAGATCCCGAAACGCATGCTGGTCATCGGCGGCGGCATCATCGGCCTGGAAATGGCCACCGTGTACTCGACCTTCGGCGCGCGCATCGACGTGGTCGAAATGATGGACGGCTTGATGCAGGGCGCCGACCGCGACGCGGTCAAGGTCTGGCAGAAGTTCAACGAGAAGCGCTTCGATAACATCATGACCAAGACCAAGACGGTTGGCGTTGAAGCGCTGCCGGAAGGGATCAAAGTCACCTTCGAAGCCGCCGAAGCCGGCGCCACCGCGCCAGCGCCGCAGGTCTACGATCTGGTGCTGGTCGCCGTCGGCCGCAGCCCGAACGGCAAGAAGATCGCCGCCGACAAGGCCGGCGTGGCGGTGACCGACCGTGGCTTCATCCCGGTCGACAGCCAGATGCGCACCAACGTGCCGAACATCTTCGCCATCGGCGACCTGGTGGGCCAGCCGATGCTGGCGCACAAGGCGGTGCACGAAGGCCACGTCGCGGCGGAAGCCGCAGCGGGCCAGAAGTCGCACTTCGACGTGAAGGTGATTCCATCGGTGGCCTACACCGATCCGGAAGTGGCATGGGCCGGCATCACCGAGGACGAGGCGAAAGCCAAGGGCATCAAGGTCGAGAAGGGCCACTTCCCTTGGGCCGCCAGCGGCCGCGCCGTGGCCAACGGCCGCGCCGAGGGCTTCACCAAGCTGCTGTTCGACGCTGAAACGCACCGCATCATCGGCGGCACCATCGTCGGCACGCACGCCGGCGACATGATCGGCGAGATCGCCCTGGCGATCGAGATGGGCTGCGACGGCACCGACATCGGCAAGACGATCCATCCTCACCCGACGCTGGGCGAGTCGATCGGCATGGCCGCCGAAGTGTACGAAGGCGTCTGCACCGACCTGCCGCCGCCGCGCAAGAAATAAGCGGCTGCTTCACCACGAAACCGGGACACGTTCCCGGTTTTTTTTGCGTCGGCCTTGTCCCGGCTAACCAACCCTATCCACGGATTCACGTAGGGCGGATTAGCGAAGCGTAATCCGCCAAGCTCCGTTGGCGGCTCATGGCGGATTACGGCGTTCGCCTAATCCGCCCTACGAAAATCGCCATTCGGGGTTCGGCCCGATGCGACAATCAACCGTGCGCCCGCGCCGAAGCGGGCAATCCGAACACGCGGTCGAAGGCCAGGCTGAAAAGGAAGGTGTAGATCATGAAGAACACCACCAGGCCGATATCCAGCACCAGCGCCTCCCACAGCGTGATGTCGAGCCACCACGCGAACAGCGGCACCAGTATCACCACCAAACCTCCCTCGAAGCCGATGGCGTGCGCCGCCCGGCGCGCGACGCTCCGCCCGCGCGTGGCCTGGCGCGCTTCCCACGCCTCGAACAGGCCGTTGTAGATGAAATTCCACACCACCGCGACGGTGGACGAGGCGATGGCGGCGACGCCCGAGTGAGTCGCGTCGTGCCCCGCCAGCAGCATCAAAAAGCTGCTGGTCAGCGCGACCGCAAACATCTCAAACAACGACACATAGATAATTTTTCGTTTCAAACCCTGCATGATATTTCCCTGTAAAACAATTAGATGCATCGTACTTGAGTATTTCTGATTGAAAAAGTCGACAGCTATCAGTTTTTCTGACAGCATGTGGCATGGCCTTTTCCAGCGATAACGTTTTGATTTTCCTTGCCGTGATCGATCACGGTTCCTTTTCCGCCGCCGCGCGGGCGCTTGGACGGGTGCCGTCGGCCGTCAGCATGGCGATCGCGCATCTGGAGGCCGAACTCGATCTGCAGCTGTTCGAGCGCAGTTCGCGCGATGCGCGGCCGACCGAGATGGCGCGCGCGCTGGAAGCGGAGGCGCGGCAGATGGCCGGTCAATTGCGCCGTTTGCAGGCGCACGCGCTGTCGCTGCATCAGGGGCTGGAGCGGCGCCTGACCCTGGCGATCGCGCCCGAGCTGCTGTCGGCCGCTTGGGGTGATCCGCTGGCGCGGCTGGCCGACGAATTCCCGTCGCTCGAAGTGGAGGTGCTGTCGGCGCCGCAGGCGGACGCGCGGCGCATGCTGCACGACGGCTCGGCGCAACTGGCGCTGCTTTACGAACGTCCACAGGTCGACGAGCACGAGAGTTTCCAGGAGTTGGGCAGCGAGGTGCTGGTGGCGGTGATCTCGCCGCGCCATCCGCTGGCGCGGGAGCGTAACGGTCATTTCCGGCTGGAGGATCTGGTCGACATGCGCCAGATCGCCATCGTCAGCCGCGAGGCACACGAGGAGGATATGCGGGTGCTGGTGTCGCGCAAGTTGTGGCGCACCGATAGTCATCTGGCCATGCTGGGAATGGTGCAGGCGGGGTTGGGGTGGGCTTTTTTGCCGCGTAGGCTGGTGGCGCCGCTGGTGGCGGATGGGGAGCTGCTCGGCATCGACTTCGCCAGCATGAGTAATCAGTTGCGGTTGTGGGTGGATGTGGTGTGGCTCAATGATCGGCCGCTGGGGCTTGGCGCCAAGCGCTTGATTGCGTTGATGAAGGATATCGACGGGCTGGAGGCGCGGCCGGGGCATCGGTGACACGTAGGGCGGATTAGGCGGAACGCCGTAATCCGCCAATGCGTGAGCCGTCGAGACGCATGCATTGGCGGATTACGCTACGCTAATCCGCCCTACGTGTTTTAGACGAGTGTTTAGACGAGCGGTCAGCGCGTCAGCCGATAAATCAGCAGCGCCGTGCGGATGGTGGCGCGTTCGAGCGAGGCGATTTCCAGATCCTCGTCGGGCGAGTGGGCGCCGTTGCCGGTCACGCCCAGGCCATCGAGGCTGTCGATCAGCGGCGCGATGAACTGGATGTCGCCGGCGCCGCGCTGGCCCGGCGGCAGGGCGGGGATCTCGCCCAGGCCGGCGTCGCTGCTAGCCTGCGAATACGTCTTGAGGATGGCGATGTTGCCGGCGGTCGGCGTCATCGGCGGATAGGCGTCGTGGAACTCGATGCTGGCGCTGGTGCCCGGCAGGTTGTCGGCGACGATGGCGCGCATCTTGGCGCGCGCGCGGTCGCGCTGTTCGTAGCTCAGGTAGCGCAGGTCGCCCTTGACGGTCGCCACCCTGGAGATGACGTTGGTCTTGCCGGCGGCCCGACCCTTGGCGCCGGTGGCGTCGACGTCGACGTCTGTGCCGCCCAAAATCAGGCCGGGGCTGAAGGTCAGGTCCGGCTCGACGACCTGCCGGCGGAAGCCGTCGAGGATGCGCGCCGCCTCGTACACCGCGCCGTAGCCGGCGCCCTCTGTGAAGATGCCGCTGGTGTGTCCCTGCTTGCCCTTGACCTCCAGGTCCCACGACGACGATGCGCGGCGGCCGATGGTGCCGGTGTCCTTGCCGTTCTTGTCGCGCACCGTGCCTTCGAAGGCGAGGGCGATGTCGCTGCGTTTGGCGGCGGCCACCATGTCGCCGCGCGAGACGTCGATCGGCTCGCCGGCGTTTTCCTCGTCGCCGGTGAACATGACGGTGATGGTGGTGCCGTCCAGCGCACCGGCCTTGTGCAGCGCGCGCAGCGCTTCGATGATGGCGACGTCGCCGCCCTTCATGTCGTTGACGCCCTGGCCGCGCACGCGGTCGCCGTCGCGCTTCCACAGCTGCACCGGGCTGTCCTTTTCAAACACCGTGTCGAGATGGCCGATCAGCAGCAGGCGCTTGCCCTGCTTTCCCTCGCGCGTGGCGACCAGGTGGCCGGCGCGTTGCACGGCGGGCGGCATGTCGATCCAGCGCGTGGTAAAGCCCAACTGGTCGAACTGCTCGCGAAACAGCTGGCCGACCGCGCGCACGCCTTCGTGGTTCATCGTGCCGCTGTTGATGTTGACCGAGCCCTCCAGCAGCTGCAGCCCTTGTGGCGAACCGGCTTTGACCTCGGCGACGATTTGCTGTTCGGTGGGTGACAGCGGCGCCGCGCCGGCGGCGCTCCAACCGGCCAGTGACAATGTCAGTGCGGCGAGGGCGAACGGGTTCATTTTCATGGGGGTTCCGGGTGGCTCAATTGTTAGCAATTGTAGCTTAGGGCGGTTTTGGGCGGGCATGGTCGCCGCGCGGCGCGGGAAGCTGGTATATTCCGATTGCAGATTTTTTTTTAAGGATAACCATGCTTCGCTTGAAACTCGTTTTCGCCGCTGCCGCCCTGATGGCCGGTGCCGCCTTTGCCTCGCCCACCGCGCCGAAGAACGGCGCCGAGTACACCACCCTGAAGGCGCCGCAGCCGGTGCAGGCCGAGGGCAAAAAAGTCGAGGTGATTGAATTCTTCATGTATCACTGCCCGGCGTGTTATGCGCTCGAACCGGCGATGCTGGAATGGGTGAAGAAGCAGGGTGACAAGATCGTGTTTCGCCGCATCCACTTGCCGCTGACCGGCGAGAACGATCCGGAAGCGCACCTGTTCCTGACGCTGGAGGCGATGAAGCTGGAAGAGTCGCTGCACGCCAAAGTGCTGAGCACCTGGCACGTCGAGCGCCAGCGTCTGAAAAGCGATGACGACAACATCAACTGGGCCGTCAAGAACGGCATCGACAAGCAGAAGTTCCTGGCCGTGTACAACTCGTTCGCGATCATCACGCGCCTGAAAAACGCTGGCCGCGTGGCCGCCACGTACGAGGTCAACAGCACGCCGACGTTGATCGTCAACGGCCGTTATCTGACCAATCCGACGATGGTCGATGGCAGCAATCCCGGTCAGATTCCGCGCCAGCAGCTGAACCAGGCCACGCTGCAGGTGCTGGATGCGCTGGTGGCGATGTCGCAAAAATAACGGTGGGCGCCAGCGCTGAATTCGTCGCCCACATGCGCGAGCAATTCGCGCCTTTGGGTGGCGTGTCCGATGCGGTGTTTTTCGGCGGACGCGCGTTCAGCTGGCGCGGCAAGCAGTTTGCCTGGGTGATGGGTAATTCGCTTTACCTGCGCGCCGGCGACGGCACGCGCGCCGAATTCGAAGCGCACGGCGCGCAGCCGTTTTCGTATTCCACCAAAAAGGGACTTGTCCTGGTGCGCAAGTTCTACACGGCGCCGGAGTTCCTGATGGACGATCCCGAGCAGCTCCTCGCCTGGGCGAAGAAGGCCATCGCCGCCGCGGCGGCGTAATCCAGCGAAACCACGGAAACACGTAGGGCGGATTAGGCGGAACGCCGTAATCCGCCAGGCACCGCCGACGGTTTACGGACAAGCCCGTGTAGAAATGGTGGACCTGACCCCGGAGTTAATTGACCGTGAAGCGGGTCGGGATTTCGATGCCGCCCGTGCGCGCGGCTTCGGCGTAGGCCTTCAATTCCTGGATCACCGCGTCCAGCTGCTCCTGTCCAGGATTGGCCTGGAAATTCTTGATGCGCTCATTCATGAGCGTTACTTGTTTGCTCCAGTCCAGTCGATTCATTTTGCTCATGTGCGCTCCAATTGAAAAAACAAGTATAGAACAAACGGCAAAATTGCACAGCGTCTAACGAAGCACGCTACGCAGGAACAAATCGAGCCCCATCGCCGCTTGTTGGCGCAGCTCCTCCGTGGTCGGCTGCCGCGCCTCGGGGAACAACAGGCGCGCCATGTGGTCGCCCAGCAGGCAGTTGGTCAGGTGCACCGCCAGCAGCTCCAGCGGTAGCTCCGGCCGCAGCCGCGCGCGAATCTCCGGCCGGACGAACAGGCGCGTCAACTGCTCGCGCGATTGCCGCGGCCCGGCCTGGTAGAACGTGTCGGCCAGCTCCGGCGTGCTGGTGGCCTCGGCCACCACCATCCGGTGCAGGCTGACGAACGAGGGCAGCGACACCAGTTCCAGAAAACGCAGCGAGAAGTCGCTCAGGATCTCTTCCAGCGGGCGCGGGTCCGTCTCCATGCTGGTCATGTCGGCGAAGAAGCGCGCGCGCCCCTTGCTGATGACGGCGCTCAACAGCCCGGCCTTGCCGCCGAACTTGACGTAGATCGTGCGTACCGCCACATGGGCCTCGCGCGCGATCATTTCAAGACTGACCTTGCTGTAGCCCTTTTCCAAAAACAGTTGCGCGGCCGTGTGCAGCAGCGCCAGTTGGCGCGCCTCCTTGTCGGCCGCGCGCGGGCGCCCGGCGGTCTTGCCGTAACAGGGCGAGGCCGGATCGGTGACGGCCTCGTCCGGGCAATCCGGCGCTTCCGGCGCGATGTCGTGTGGGTCGGTGATTTTCATGGCGGCTAATGATATCGAATGACGGCATGCTAGTCCAAAATAAAATGAAATGCAATCGTTTCATTTCTTGACTTTGCAAATGAACAGGCGAATAATGCATCCATCCCATTTCATTCTCTCGGAGCAATACATGTCCAATCCACAAGAACAAAAAGTGCTCAGCGCCGTGCCACCAGCACCAGCCGCTGGCGCTCCAGCCGCCACCGCCGCCGCGCCGGCCGGTCCGGCCAAGTCGAACCGCAAAGTGCTGGTTATCGCCGGCCTGGTCGCCATCGCCGCGCTGGCCGCCGGTGGGCGCATGTGGTATCGCAGCCATTATTTCGTCGAGACGGAAAACGCCTACGTGGCCGGCCACGTGACGCCGGTGTCGTCGCGCATTTCCGGCGTGGTGACCAAGGTGCTGATCGACGACAACCAGATCGTGCGCGAGGGCGATGTGATCGCCGAACTCGATCCGTTCGACCAGCGCGTGAAGGTCGAGCAGATCCAGGCGCAGATCGCGTCGGCCGAGCAGCAGGTGGTGCAGTCCGAGGCGCAGATCGCGCAAACCCAGGCCCAGGCCAGCGCCTCGGCCGCGCAGGTGGCGCAGTCGCAGGCGCAGCTGGTGCGCGCCAACCAGGACGCCGAGCGTTACGGCCAGCTGTATAACAGCCAGATGAAGGCCGTCTCGAAAGCGGAGCTCGACACCGCCGTCGCCGGCCGCGCCAGCGCGGTGGCCGACCTGGCCGCGCGCAAGGACAGCGCCTCGGCCGCCAAGGCGCAAATCGCCGCCGCCCGCTCGGCGCGCGATGTGCTCAAGGCCCAGGTGGACGTGCTGCGCGTGCAGCTCAAGGATGCGCAGCAGCAGCTGGCGTACAACCAGATCCTGGCGCCGGTCGGCGGCCGTATCGGCAAGCGCACCATCGAAGTGGGCCAGCGTTTGCAACCCGGCCAGCAGATCACCGCCATCGTGCAGGACAACGTGTGGCTGACCGCGAACTTCAAGGAAACCCAGTTGGCCGAGCTGAAAAAGGGCCAGGAAGTCAAAGTGAGCATCGACGCCATTCCCGGCAAGGAGCTGGTGGGCACCGTCGACAGCTTCGCGCCGGCGTCGGGCGCGCAGTTCGCGCTGCTGCCGGCCGATAACGCGACCGGTAACTTCACCAAGATCGTCCAGCGCGTGCCGGTCAAGATCGTGTTCAAGCCGGAGGATATCAAGGCCCTCAACGGCCGCCTGGTGCCGGGCATGTCGGCCATCGCCGAAGTGGCGGTGAACCAGAAGGACGAGCACAAGGCGCACGCCGCCGCGCCGTCCGCGGTGTCGGCGCACTAAGGAGCCGCTTCATGGCCAGCACCACGATCGATACGCCGGGCGGCAAGCCGCTCGGCGCGGCACCGCCGCAAGCGCCCATCATGCCGGCCGAGAAGGTCTCCGGCCGCACCTGGATGGCCGTCGCCGCCGGCATGCTGGGCGCCTTCATGGCGGTGCTCGACATCCAGATCACCAACTCGTCGCTCAAGGACATCCTCGGCACGCTGTCGGCCACGCAGGAGGAGGGTTCGTGGATCGCCACCGCCTACCTGGTGGCCGAGATCATCATCATCCCGATGACCGGCCTGCTGACGCGCGTATTCGGCATGCGCAATTACATGATGGGCACCACCGCGCTGTTCCTGGGCTTTTCCACCTTGTGCGGCTTCGCCTGGAACCTGCCAAGCATGATCGTGTTCCGCATGCTGCAGGGCTTCACCGGCGGCGCGCTGATCCCGATGGCGATGACCTTGGTGATGACCAAGCTGCCGCCGTCGAAACGCGCCACCGGCATGGCCATCTTCGGCCTGACCGCGACGCTGGCGCCGTCGATGGGACCGACCTTCGGCGGCTATCTGAGCGAGATCTATGGCTGGCCGTCGATCTTCTACATCAACTGGGTGCCGGGCCTGCTGCTGATCGGCGGTATCGCGCTCGGCCTCGACAAGGAAAAGACGCAAGCGTCGCTGCTGCTCAACGCCGACTGGCTGGGCATCGCCTTCATGGCGCTCGGCTTGGGCAGCCTGACGATTTTCCTGGAAGAGGGCAACAGCAAGGACTGGTTCGATTCGGCCTTCATCATCACCTTCGCGGCGATGGCGATCGTCGGCCTGCTTGGCTGGGTGGTCAACAGCGCGCTGCGCCCGCAGCCGTTCGTCAACCTGGGCCTGTACGGCCAGCGCAATTTCTTCGCCGCGACCGCGCTGTCGATGGCGATGGGGATGGGTTTGTACGGTTCGTCGTTCCTGCTGCCGCTGTACCTGGGCCAGATCGCCGGGTATTCGCCGATGCAGATCGGCGAGGTGATCATGTGGTCCGGTTTGCCGCAGCTGTTCATCATGCCGTTCGTCGCCAAGCTGTCGTCCAAGATCGACAACCGCATCCTGTGCAGTTTCGGGCTGCTGCTGTTCGGCGGCTCGTGCATGATGAACGCCTACATGGACGCCACCACCGGCTACGACCAGCTGCTGCTGTCGCAGATCGTACGCGCGTTCGGCCAGCCTTTCGTGATGCTGACGTTGTCGAATTTCGCCATGAACGGCATTCAGCCGAAGGACATGCCGTCGGCTTCGAGCCTGATCAACATGACGCGCAACCTGGGCGGCTCGATCGGCATCGCGCTGCTGGCGACGGCCTTGACGACGCGCGAGCATTTCCATTCGCAGCGCCTCGGCGAGTCGGTGAGCAACTTCGCGTTGGCCACGCAGGACCGGTTGGCGTCGATGACGCAATCGTTCATCGGCCAGGGCATGGACCCCAGCGCGGCGGCCGACACGGCGCTCAAGGCGATCGACGGCATCGTGCGGCGCGAGGCCTACGTGATGGCCTACAACGACGGCTTCTTCCTGGTGGGCATGGTGCTGTTCGCGTGCATCGGCGTGCTGTGGTTCTCGGATAAAGTCAAAGCCCCCTCGGGTGGCGGCGGCGGTGGCGCGCATTAAAGCTCAAGCGCGCCGACACTAACTAATTTGTGAGGTAACACCATGTTCAATACAGCTTTGAAGCGCCTGACGCTCGCTGTCTCCGTCACGCTCGCCGTCAGTGGTTGCGCCACCGTCGGCAGCGATTTCACCGCGCCGAAGAACGTCGCCGACACGTCGTTCCGCCATCTGCCGCAGGCCGGCGCCAGCGAGGCGCATCTGCCGGCGCAGTGGTGGACGGTGTTCAACGACACGACCCTGAACAACCTGGAGCAGACCGCGCTGCGCGACAATCCGAGTGTGAAGGCGGCCGCGCAGCGCCTGGTGCAGGCGCTCGAGCAGGCCGGCGTGAGCCGCGCCAGCCAGCAGCCGTCGCTGAGCGTGAACACGTCGGTGGCCAATTCGCGCACCTCGGCGGAGACGTCGCAGGGGCTGGCGCTGGGCGGACGTTCGATCAAGGGTAACAACTACACGGTTGGCGCGTCGATGTCGTACGAGCTCGATCTGCTGGGCCGCGTGCGCCGCCTGGTGGAGGCGTCCGACGCGCAGGCGCTGGTGGCCGAGGCGGACCGCGACGGCGTGCTGTTGATATTGTCGTCGCAACTGGCGACGACCTACTGGCAACTGCGCGGCCTCGACGCCGAGATCGCGATCCTCAAGGGCGCGCTCGATACCCGCCGCGAAAGCGAGGAGCTGGTGACGGCGCGCTTCGACGCCGGCCTGTCGAACGAGTTGGACGTGTCGCGCGCGCGCATCGAGTACGCCAACGCCAAGGCCGATCTGCAGGAAGTGCAGCGTCAACGCAATTTGCTCGAGCACAGTTTGGCGACACTGGTGGGCGCCTCGCCGTCGGCGATGCTGACGGCAGCCAACGCCAATCCCGCCGTGCTGCCGCAGCCGCCGGCGATCCCGGTGGGCCTGCCGGCCAGCCTGCTGGCGCAGCGTCCGGATTTGGCGGGCAGCGTGGCGAACCTGCGCGCGGCCAACGCGCAGATCGGCGTGGCGGAAGGCGCGTTCTACCCGTCGGTGACGTTGACCGGCAACTTCGGTTACGCGTCGGAGAACCTGCGCAAGCTGGGCGAGGGGAGTTCGCGCCAGTTCAGCGCCGGTCCGTTGGCGTTGTCGCTGCCGATCTTCGACGGTGGCCGCAACAAGGCCAATCTGGCCATCGCCAAGGCGCGTTATGAGGAGGCCATCGCCAATCACGAGACCAAGCTGCTGACGGCTTTGCGCGAAGTGGAAGACGCGCTGTCGGATGTGCAGCAGCGCCAGTTGCAGGGCGAGGCGCAGTCGGCATCGCAGGTGGCGGCGGCGCGCGGATATCTGGTGGCGCGTGCGCGCTATGAGCGCGGGGTGTCGACTTATCTGGATGTGACGGACGCGCAGCGCAGCGCGCTGACGGCCGACCGGGCGGCGGTGCAGATCAATACGCAGCGCCTGTTGGCGGCGGTATCGGTGGCGCGCGCGCTGGGTGCTGGATGGCAGCCGTCGGAGCGGCTGGCGGCGGTGGCCAATTAAGTTTTTACGGTTACGCGATGAGGCCAGCGGCACCGCGCCGCTGGCCCTGAGCGTTCGAGGATTACGGAGACACGTAGGGCGGATTAGCGGGAACCGCGTAATCCGCCATCGATGAGCCGCCGACGGCGCATGCATGGCGGATTACGGCGTTCCGCCTAATCCGCCCTACGTGTTTCCCGGGATTTTTTTGGGTCGGTGGCCGGGCTCCACGCCGGCCCGAAGCGCTCGACGATGAAGTCGACGAAAGTGGTCAGCTTCGGCGTGGCCTGGCGGTCGCGCGGATAGACCAAATTCATCGGCCGCGCCGTTGGCATATAGTCGCACAGCACCTGCACCAGCCGCCCGGCCGCGATATCCTGCGCGAGCAGCACCTCCGCCTGCATCACCAAGCCAAAATCCTGCAGCGCGGCCATGCGCAACGCCTGGCCGTTATTGGCGCGGAAGCGGCTGGCGTCGATGTTGCGGTTGCCCGTCTGCCCCTGCAGGCGCCAGCGCATGTTGAGCGACCACGCCATGAAATCGAGGCACTCGTGCCGCGCCAGATCATCCGGCGTCTGCGGCGTGCCATGCTTCTCCAGATACGCCGGGCTGGCGCAGATGGCCATCGCATAATCGAACAGCGGCCGCGCCACCATCGTCGAATCCTCCAGCCGGCCGATGCGGATCGCGGCGTCGAAGCCTTCCTCCACCAGATCGACCGTGCGGTCGCTCAAACTCAGATCCAGACTCACCTCGGGATGCAGGCGCAGGTAGTCGGTCATCGCCGGCGCGATCCATTCGGTGCCGAAGGAGACCGGCGCGGTGATCTTGAGGCGTCCGCGCGGCACGCTGCGCATCGCCTCGGCACCCGTTTCGGCGGCCGCGATCTGCGCCAGGATGACCCGGCACCGGTCGACGTACTGCGCGCCGATCTCGGTCAGGCTCTGGCGGCGCGTGGTGCGCGTAAGCAGGCGCGCGCCCAGCGTGGCCTCCAACTGCGCGATGTGCTTGCCCACCATGACCGGGGAGATGTTGAACGCGCTGGCGGCGGCCGTGAAATTGCCGGCGTCGACCACCGCGACAAAAATTTCCATGCTGCGCAGTTTGTCCACGATTGCTAACTATGTGTTTGTAATGATCTTAATATTAGCTCATTTATTCACGACGTGATCGCCGCGATACTGGTTGCACTTAACCAGACAAGGAGTTGATCATGAAAGTAGTCGTTATCGGTGCCTCGGGCACAGTGGGCAAATCGGTGGTGGAGGAGCTGGGCAAGCGGCACGAGATCGTGACGGTGGGCGCCGGCAGTGGCCAGTACCGAGCCGATTTCACGGACATCGCGCAGGTGCGGGCGGCGTTCGAACAGATCGGCAAAGTCGACGCGGTGGTGGTGGCCGCCGGCTCGCTGCATTTCGCGCCGCTGGCGGAGTTCACGCCGGAGCAGTTTTACGTGGGCCTGAACAGCAAGTTGATGGGGCAGGTGAACGTGGCGCTGGTGGCGCGCGAGTATCTGAACGACGGCGGTTCGATCACGCTCACCAGCGGCATCGTGGCGGAGCAGCCGATCCGCAACGGCGCCAGCGCAACGATGGTCAACGCGGCGGTGGAGGGATTTGTGCGGGCGGCCGCGATCGAGCTGCCGCGCGGCCTGCGCATCAATGCCGTCAGCCCGACGGTGTTGGAGGAATCGATGGACAGCTACGGTCCGTTCTTCATCGGCTTCGAGCCGGTGGCGGGCAAGCGCGTGGCGCTGTCGTATGTGCGCAGCGTCGACGGCGCCCAGACCGGCCAAGTCTATCGCGCCTGGTGAAGGGGACGCTATGAAAGTGATCGTGATCGGTGCCACGGGCACCATCGGTTCCGCCGTCGTCGAGGAGTTGGGACAGCGCCATGAGATCGTCGGCGTCGGCACGCGCAGCGGGCGCTATCGGGCCGACATCGCCGACATCGCCCAGGTGCGGGCGATGTTCGCGCAGGTCGGCAAGGTCGACGCGGTGGTGGTGGCCGCCGGCGCGCTGCATGTGGGGCCGTTCGATGAGCTCACGCCGGAGCATTTCCACGTGGGCCTGGCCAGCAAGTTGATGGGGCAGGTGAACGTGGCGCTGGCGGCGCGGGATTATCTGAACGACGGCGGATCGATCACGCTCACCAGCGGCGTCGATACCGATCATCCGATACGCGGCGCGGTGGCGGCCAGCACGGCGAATGCGGCGGTGGTGGGGTTTGTGCGCGGCGCGGCGATCGAGCTGCCGCGCGGCCTGCGCATCAACGTCGTCAGTCCGACGGTGCTGGAGGAATCGATGCGGGTGTTCGGGCCTTTGTTCATCGGCTTCGAACCGATCGCAGGTAAGCGCGCGGCGCTGGCGTATGCGCGCAGCGTCGATGGCGCCCAGACGGGGCAGGTGTACCAAGCCTGGTAGTGGTCGTCAACCTTGCTCACTTGCCGTCAATTACTCGCAGGATGGCGCCGGTTTTTTTTGAAATATCGACCTCTGCCGCGCCTCTCCCACTTGCACCCTTGTCTGATGCCCGCGCGCAACCTTCGTGGATGGGAGGTTCCCTCCGGCCAGTACAGCGACCTTTTGAGTTGCTCTATCTGATCTCCTCCATTTGTCGTGGACGCAAGTCAAGTTAATTGCGCTTGTTTAAACAGTTGGCGTTTTTAGTGTCCCTATGGAACCAAGAGATGGCCGGATACCTCGCCGCCATTCAAAATGTAAAGCGTGTCACCCGACTCTAATCTCCTTTCTATTTTCACCTTTATCGCACGTGCACATTCACACGATGAATTGCCAAGTGTCAGCGTTGCCTTGTGATTGCGGGTCAGGCTAAGAAAGCCAGACTCATCTTCCTTTCGACAAATATATGCGTCTGGCACTTCTATGACATATCCAGTTTCATTCTTAATAATGGTGGAATTTTTCCCAATCCGTGAAGGGTCGCACCCTCCGGAACCGACTACTGAAATCCCCGTGCTTAGCGTGAAACCGGGGTCCGGGGCGCGATTGGGGGAACATCCTATAGTTAAAATTGGCAAAATAACAGTAAGCAAACGCATCTAATTTCCTTTCGATTTCTTTGTGCCAGGAAACACTATCCAGTTTCCAGGCTTGCCCAGGTTTGGCACGTGATTCCAATCAGAATTCTTGTCCTCGCTCAAAGGTGGATACGGCGAGCTCCCCCACCAAGTATCCCAGACTGGTTGATCCGGAGCGATCACTGTGTTGTGCCTTAAATTTGCCAATTGCTCGCCAATCGAATCGTTCCCTTCGCCAGTCCTGCAAGCATCCAGCTTCACTGGCTGTTTTGGCTTGCAACCTTTCGCCGTAATCGCTTTGTTCAACTGCGCGGCATTCATGCGGTTGACGGTTTTATTGCTGCCATGCGAGAAAATGATACAAGTCTCTGGATCGTCTTTAGCGGTCACAGCGGATGCATAACTTGAATCATTTTTGCTCAAGAATATAATTTTCGACAATCCGAGCGGGTCTGCGGCGTTTAGCGGATTTCCATCGACGTAACTATAAGTGTTGATGCCACCGTAGAGCCCTATTGGATCACTCTGCACATACCGTCCTGTTTGGGGATCATAGTCACGATAGGCGTTGTAGTGAAGATTGGTTTCCTTATCATAATATTGACCTGGAAAACGTGGGTTGTAAGAAAATCTACTCGGTCCTTGCGACATTTCGTTAGGCGACGATGCTCCAAACGGATCAGTCAGGTCCCACCGCCAAACGATATGATTGTCTGCCGAGTGAGTTATGAGGCGGGGGGTGTTTAGTTGGTCATTGTGAATGTAATATACGCCGGAACTCGCGGGTCCGCTTGCGGCCGCGCTTTTTAATATAGTGATCGAAATATTTCCAAGATATATGGTTTCCTCAATGAGTGTTCCGTCATACTGGCCTATTAATTGGCCGAGCTCGTCGTAGACGAAGTGCGTTGTTTCGTCGAAGGAGTTGGCGGATGAGCCAATCTTGACTATCTTTAATACCCGCTGATCCAGCCCATTATGCAGGTATGTGCCGGTGACCGAACCAGATCGCACTGACTGCAACCGGCCTCGCGCATTGTAGAAATAGTTGATCGCTCCGTCGCTGGCGAGGTTGCCCGCCGCATCATAAATGTTGAGTTTGCTTGCCACAGGACCGGTCGTCTTTTGCAATTGATTGCTGGTCGGACTGATCGTATTGGTGAAGGTCTGCCCGCCATAGGCCAACTGTATGCGATTGCCGCTGGCGTCGTATTGATAGCGCGCGGAGGTGCCGTTGCCGCTAAAGCTGGTCAGCCGATCCAGATCATCATAGCCATAGCTTTGATTGAGGTTCGCCGCCAAATCCCCAGGCTGGCCGCTGCCGACATGTTCGGTTTTGGTGATGCGCCCGGCGGCATCGTAGGTGATGGTTCGAATGACGCCGCCGTTAAGAATATTGCCAAACGGGAGGCGCGTGATGCGGCCTTGCAAATCGAACTCGCGGAAATAGCGGTTCGGTACCGCCGCCGTACTATTTCCCCATGTCCAGGACTGCACCGCGCCCGAAGGGTGGTATTGAATTTCGCTCACCAACACAACGGGCGTCGTGGCGCCGGCCTTGAGCAACGACATGCCCGATGCGCGTCCGTCAACGCCATATTCGATGGCGACGTGGTTGCCGCTGGGGTAGGCGATGTCGACCACTTTCCCGTTGGCGGGGCCGCTCGCGCCATAAGTGTAGCCAACGGCGAAATTCCTCTGCCCGGCGCCGCTGCCGATTGAGACGTTTTTGCTGACCAGGCGTCCGGCATTGTCATAGATATAGCTGGTCTGCCCCGATTCGTCGGTCATCTTGCTCAGGTGGCCGATGGCGCCGGCCGATCCCGCGTCATATTCAAAGATGCTCGGGGTGCCGCTGGCGTAGGCGATGCGGGTGATCCGGCCCAGGGCGTCGTGGTCGATGGTTGTCTGCTGCCCGCGCGCGTCTTTCGACGACGCGAGGTCGCCCGCCGCGTCGAAGGTTCTGGTCGTGACGCCGGAATCCGGACTGGCCAGCGCCGTCTGATTGCCCAAGCCGTCGACCGTGTACTGGGTCACCAGATTGCGCGGATCCGTCACGCGGTTGAGCTGGTCTTGCGCATCGTAACCATAGGCGATCACCGGTTGCGGCGCCCCCGCCATTGGCGATGGGAGCACCTGCTGGACCAGGCGATTCGAGCTGTCGTAGCGCTGGACCGTGACGCGGCCCAGCGGATCGACGATGCGGGTGACGTTGCCGTTCGCGTCGTACTCGTAGCGGGTGGTGGACGACCGCGGCGTTTGCGCAAGCGCGCTGCCGCAAAGTGCTGCCAGCCCGAAAACCACCGCGGCAAGCAGAATGAGCCTGGAAAGCGTGAAATGGGCGAGTGGTTCCATCACAGTTCTCCTTCCGTCACAGCCTGGACACGGTTCAGGGCGTCATAAATTCGCACGATTTGGCGCGCCGGTTTTCCCGTGGCGTCGAGGACTTCTTCTCGCACGCGGTTGCCCATCGGATCGAGCGAGTAGCGCACCGTGTTTCCCAGGCCGTCCGTGATGCCGGTTAGCCGATGCGCATCGTCGTAGTGGTATGCGATGTGGGAAGAATCGGGCAGGTCGACCCCGGTCAGTTGCCCAACCAGGTCGTAGTAATATCCGGTTGTCTGCTCGCCCACGCCGGAGGCGCTGACCACGCGGCGAGTCAGGTGCTGCCTGGCGTCGTAGGACAGTTCGACCAACTGGCCGTTGGGCTCGTTGATCCTGGTCGCCAGCCCGGAAAAGGTGTATTCGAGGAACTCGCGAATTTGCCCGGTGGGGCCGGTGATTTTTGCCAGGTCGCCACGGGTGTGGCCGGATGTCGTCTCGCTGTAATACTCATAGCGCGTGGTGTCGCCGCCGCTTCCCGCCCGTCCCGATAACGTGCTCGACAACATCTGGCCGAAACGATTGTATGAGTAGGTGCTTACCCGTCGAGCGCCCGTCTTGACCGCATCGAAGCCCGCCGCGCCATTCACATCGGTGGTCGCGCTTTCGATTTTTTTGCAAAGGACGGCGATCGGTTCACCATCGGGCAACGTCCCGCCGTCGCCGCAGGACGCGATACCGCCGTCGGCGTCCGGCTGCCCATTGTAGATATAGTGGGTGATCTTCAGCGGCTCGGCCACCGTTACTGGCGTCGCCCAATCGGGATGCCATTTGCTGCTGACCTTGCGCTGACCCGCGCCCGGTGCGCCGCCCGCCGCCGGGCATGCGGCCGCAGCTGGAATGCCGTCGATATGGCTGCTTTCCAACTGGCGCGCGGCGTCGTAGGTAAAGCACGTTTTGACGTTGTTAAAGTCGGATCGGCTTTGCAACAGGCCTTTGGCGGTGTAGGTATAGGCGCTTGCGGCGGGTCCGCAGCCGGCCCCGCCGGGTTGGCTGAACGATGTGACGCGCAGCTGATTGGCGACGGGCGCCAGTGATAGCGATCGCGCGCCGCCCATGGGATCGATGACGACCCGGCTGGTGTCGTTGGGATACGAAAAATCATAGCGTTGGGCGCCGCCGGCGTGCTCGGAGCGGGTTACGCGGCCTTCGGCGTCGTAGGCGTAGGTTGCGAAGCGGACGTTGTTTTCGTCGCTGATCCCCGTCAGATAGAACCAGTCCGGCCAGCCTTCGCCGTAGTGGTATTGCCTGATCCCTTGGGATACGCCGTCGGCGTCGTTGATCTGGACGCTGCTGATGCGCTGCATGCCGCCCACCTTGACGCCGTCCTCGTTTTTCAGCTGATCATATTGATAGATCACGGAAAATTCCGGCGACGATATCGACGCGATGGCGGAATCATCCTGCCATGCCACCGTGAGCGTGCGGCCGAATGAATCGCTGATTGTGCTCAGCTTTCCATCGCCATCATAGGAGAAGTGGTTTCCACTCCCGTCTTTGTTGATCACGCTAACGAGCCGGTACCTGGAATTTATTTTTTTATAGTGCTCAAGCTTGCCCGAGGCGCTTTTATACGCCCACTCATCGTACAGCGGCGTAAGGGGATAGAGCGTGTCCGCCGTGGCCATATCCGCCACGTAGGTCGCCCCGATTTTATTGAACTTAATCGAACTGCCATCGCCGCGCGTGATCGTTATTCCGGACGGCGAAGCTCCCGCCACCGCGTCCGTAGCCGAAAATTGCCGCTCAAATGAGAACGACCAGAGTGAACCAGCCGTCGGGGCGTCGACGGGATCGCGGGTATAACGATACGTGCGGCCGATTTCAAGTGTGCCCCATTGATTTGCGCCGATATCGTGCTCTTGCTGTATTTTCGTCCCGGTCACCAATATCACGGGATTACCCATGGTAAATCCTGGATTGCTGGCGGAGCACTCGATTGGCGCGGGTGGCGGGACGGCGGGAATCGCGCGTTCCGCATGTCGAATAATTTTTACGCAAACTCCTGGAAACCGGGCCACATAGCCGGCGCTGCACGCTAGATGGGTAGACGAGTAGCCGATGATTTGGTGTGCATATGCGGTGCTGGGTCTAATCGGTTTAAGCCTGCAGTGGTAGCCGGTGCCAGAGCCGCCCATCGGGTCCATCCCGACGATTCCGCTCCAGCCGCGAAAGGCGGTATTGCTGCACGCGCTCATCGGACTCGGCGCGTATAGCAGCTTATAGCCTGCAACCGGTTCATTTAAATAACTCCACCCAATAGTTCCTTCGGCGGCCATGGAGGGTGTTGGCAACGCAATGGACAAGATAAATATTTCGCGGATTAAATTAAGAGTTGTGACCTCCATCGTAACGCGGGGCATTGTTTTAAAGATTTTGTTTATTTTTAGCATGTTGCTTCCTTTAAACTACGGTCGGCCAGCCATGTTGTTGACTGGATCGTTTGCATCTCCAATCTCAGACGCACGCATAGTCTAAATTTCAATAAATATTCCACATTGATTAATAATTAGTCATCTTATTTAAAGAAAAATTGTCTGATTATTATCAATCTTGAAAGTCTGGGCCCTGGGGTTCATGTTGTGACAATCAGTGAGATTTGGGCCATTCCAAAGCGCGTATGCTGCGGCTTCACCAATGACAGTGAGAAATCGCCGTGCTCAAAACTCTGGTTCGTCTGCTGGTTCTTTGCGCGCCGCTCTACGCGCTTGCCGCTTCGGCGCCCTTGGGCATGCAAAGCCCGCCCGATGCCATCGCGCGCGCCTTGCTGGGCGGCCGTCCGGGCGCCATCGCGGTCGGGCTGTGGCGCGACGATAAGGCGGCTTACGCGGAGTTGCGGCGCCCCGCTGCGGGCGCGGCGGTCGCCAGCGAACCGGAAGGCGATTCCCAGCTGTTTGAAATAGGCTCGATCACCAAGGTGTTCACTGGCTTGTTGCTGGCGCAGGCGGTCGAACGCGGCGATTTCGCGCTGGACGATACGCTGGGCAAGCTGCTGCCGCCGTTGTTGCCGGCGCCGCAGGCGCTCAAGCTGTCGCCGGAAGTGGCCGCGATCACCTTGCGCCAGCTGGTCACGCATACCTCATGCCTGCCGCGCATGCCCGCCAATTTCCCCGATCTGAACGCGGCCAATCCTTACCCCGGCTACAGCCGCGCGATGATGCTGGCCGAGCTGTCCGCGCTCAAGCCGCAGCGCGCGCCGTGCGCGGTCGAGTACAGCAATTTCGGTTTCGCGGTGCTCGGCGAATTGCTGTCGCTGCGCTACGGCCAGCCGTGGGAGACGCTGGCCGTCGAGCGCATCATCAAACCACTGGGCATGTCCAACACCTTTCAACATTTGCCGAAGCGGATAGCGGAGCGGGTGCGCGTGGCGCCACCGTTCAGCGGCGACGCGCCGGCGTCGCCGTGGGACTTCGACGCGTTCGCCGGCGCCGGCAGCCTGCGCTCGACCGCGCCCGATATGCTGGCGTTCGGCCGCGCGCTGATGGCGGGGCGCGGCGGTCCGCTGGGCGCCGCCGCCGAGCGGGCGCTGCAGCCGCTGGCGCCCATGAACGGCGGGCAGATCGGCTACGCGTTGATGATGCGCGGCCCGGCGGAGCGGCGCACCTATTTCCATAGCGGCGGCACCGGCGGCTATCGCTCGCAGCTGCTGCTGATGCCGGACGTGGGGCAGGCGGCGATCGTCATGGTCAGCAACGCCGAGGCGAACGCCGACGCCTTCGGCGCCGACGTGCTGGCCGCGCGCTACACGATCAACGACACCAGCATCGCGCTGGATGCGGCCGCGCTGCCGGAGTACGCCGGCGTGTTCCGGGCCGATGCGAAGATCGCCTTCACCTTCGTGGTCCAGGACGGAAAGCTGTACGGCCGCCTGACGGGGCAGGGCTTTACGGCGCTGACGCCGGCCGCGCCCGACGTTTTCACGCTACCCCAATACGGCGCCGAGTTCACGTTCGGCCGCGAGAATGGAAAAGTGGCGACGATGACGCTGCGCCAGCACGGCGGCCAGATACCCGCGCGGCGGACGGCCGAGCCGGCGCCGGCGCTCGCCTTCGACCAGGCCATCACGGCGGAACGCTATGCCGGGCATTACCTGTCGAACGGCGAGGGCGCGCCCAAACTCGATTTCGACGTGCGCGCCGAGGGCGGACAACTGTCGGCGCGGTTGGATCAGCAACCGCTGTTGCCGGTGTTTCCGGTGCCGGGCAAGGCCGACCGCTTCGCCTGGGATGTGGTGGCGGCCGAGCTGCAGTTCGAGCGTAACGCGGCCGGCGCCGTGACGGCGCTGGCGCTGCATCAGGACGGCCGGACGATCCGCGCCACGCGCGCGGCAAACGCGCCGGCCGCCGCCAACACCGGCGCGCCGGCCAAGTAGCGCGGGCTGAGGGTGGATTACAATGTGACCCTCACTCCACCCGAGGTTCGAATGAAAAAAATCCTGCTCCCATTGGCGTTGACGCTCGCTTGCGCCGCCGCCTACGCCGCGCCGGCCGACCTGGCCGACTTGAACAAAATGAGCAAGCGGTACGCGCCGATCGCGCTGACCGCCGACACCGCCAAACTCTCCGCCGGCGACAAGAAGGCCATCGCCAAACTGATCGAGGCGGCCAAGATCATCGACGTGCTGCAGCTGCGCCAGCGCTGGGCCGGCAACGAGGCGCTGTGGGCCGCGCTGAAGAAGGACAAGAGCCCGCTGGGCCAGGCCCGCCTGGGCTACTTCTGGCTCAACAAGGGGCCGTGGTCGATCCTGGACGATCACGAGTCGTTCCTGCCGGCCGAGATCGACGGCATCAAGATCCCCGCCAAGAAGCCCGAGGGCGGCAACTTCTATCCGGCCGACGCCAGCAAGGCGCAGCTGGAAACCTGGATGAACGCCCTGCCGGCCATCGACAAGGAGCAGGCGCAGTGGTTCTTCACGGCGATCCGCCGCAACGCCGACGGCCAGTTCACCACCGTCAAATACTCCGACGAATACAAGGCCGAACTGCAGCAGGCCGCCGCGCTGCTCAAGCAGGCCGCCGCCGCCACCGACAACGCGTCGCTGAAGAAATTCCTCGAGCTGCGCGCCGACGCCTTCCTGAGCAACGACTACCTCGCTTCCGATTTCGCCTGGATGGACCTGGACGCGCCGGTCGACGTCACCATCGGCCCGTACGAAACCTATAACGACGAGCTGTTCGGCTACAAGGCCGCGTTCGAGGCCTACGTCAACATCCGCGACCAGAAGGAGACGCAAAAGCTCGACTTCTTCGCCAAGCACATGCAGGAGCTGGAGGACAACCTGCCGCTCGACGCGCAGTACCGCAATCCCAAGGTCGGCGCCATCGCGCCGATGGTGGTGGTCAACCAGGTCTACGGCGCCGGTGACGGCAACATGGGGGTGCAGACGGCCGCCTACAACCTGCCCAACGACGAGCGCATCATCAGCCAGCGCGGCTCCAAGCGCGTGATGCTCAAGAACGTGCAGCAGGCCAAGTTCAAGTCGACGTTGACGCCGATCTCCAAGCTGGTGCTTAAGCCGGCGGACCAGAAGGATGTCGACTTCGACTCGTTCTTTACCCACATCCTCGCGCATGAAATCACGCACGGCCTGGGGCCGCACATCACCAAGGCCGACGGCAAGGAATCGACGCCGCGCCAGGACCTGAAGGACACCTATTCGACCATCGAGGAGGCCAAGGCCGACATCACCGGCCTGTACGCGCTGGCCTACATGATGGACAAGGGCCAGCTGGCCGGCACGCTGGGGCTGGGCGAGGCGGCCGAGCGCAAGCTGTATACGACGTTCCTGGCGTCGGCCTTCCGCACGCTGCACTTCGGCCTGACCGACTCGCACGCGCGCGGCATGGCGATCCAGGTCAATTATCTGCTCGACAAGGGCGGTTTCGTGTCGCACGGCGACGGCACGTTCGCGGTGGACTTCAAGAAGATCAAGGCCGCCGTGACCGACCTGGACCGCGAATTCCTCACCATCGAGGCCACCGGCGACTACGCGCGCGCCAAGGACATGATGACCAAGTATGTCGTCATCCGTCCCGACGTCCAAAAAGCGTTGGATAAAATGAAAGCCGTCCCCAACGATATCCGGCCGGAATTCAAGACGGCCAATAGCCTGCTGGCCAAGTAAGCACTCACCTCACCCGACGGGGGCCGCCCGGCCCCCGTGTCCGCACGTCCCGCCTCCCTCTTTCCAAACCGATAATTACATTCTGCCTACGTAGAAAAATACTGTGGTAATTCATGCCTTGAGGCAATAAAAGTTTCCGTGCCGTGATAAAGTTGACGCAAGGAAACCTAATCATGATCAAGCGCATACTTGCCTCCCTGCTGATACTGTCTTCCAGCCTGGCCTCCGCCGCCGGCCTGACCGACATGGAAACCCGCTGGCTCACCGCCGGTTCGGCCGTGCTGACCTACGCCAAGAAAGAACTCAAGCTGCCGATCGACATCATCGTCCAGCCCACCGGCAAGCCGACCGACGTGCCGCTGGCGCTGGGTTTTCAGGACGGACGCTGCAAGTTGGTGCTGACGATGCGCAACGGCAGCAACCCCGAGGAGATCCTGGCGTCCGTGCCCGAGGCGCAACGGACGCTGATGATCGAGGCGATGGTGGCCCATGAGATCGGCCACTGCTGGCGTTACGCGCAGGGCGTGTGGCACGCGCTGCCGGCCGGCTTCGAGGAAAACGCCGGCGAGGCCGCGCACGATCACGCCCAACTGCAGGAGTTGGAGGAAACCCGCCGCGAGGAGGGCTTCGCCGACCTGTCCGCCCTGGCCTGGGTCCAGCAGCGCCATCCCGAGCAGTACGCCGCCGTGGCCGACTGGATGCGCAAGGTGCGCGCACCGTCGGCGGCCAGCGCCGGCGCCTCCCACAGCACCATGCCATGGCTGCAACTGGCGCAGAGCGGCGCGGTTTTCGACACCGGGCTGCCATTGTTCGAACAGGCCGGCAGCGTGTGGCGCCAGGGCTTGATGGCCACCGGCGAGCAGGCTGGGTCGCAACGGCTGGCAGGACGCTGATCAATCCGCAACACTAGCGACCGCGTAGCCACGCGGGCGCCATCCATAGACCATAAGTAGCGATTCACCAACTCTGTTCGTTTCCGCACAGAGGTTTCTCTGCAGCGGGCGTTTAATGTGTCCACCAACCACCACAACAAAGGGACACATCATGAACAAGCTTCTCTTCCTGATCCTGGCCGGTGCCGCCAGCGCCAGTTTCGCCGCCACCCCAGCCCACGACACGGTGGCCTACAAGGCGGCGACCGACAAGGCCGCCAACGATTACAAGTCCGCCAAGGCCGCTTGTGACGCGCAGACCGGCAACGCCAAGGATATTTGTCAGGAACAGGCCAAGGTCGCCCGCGCGACGGCCGAGGCCAACGCCACGATGCAGTACAAGAACGATAAGAAATCGATCGAGAAGGCCCGCATCGACGTGGCCGACGCCCAGTACGACCTGGCCAAGGAAAAATGCGACGCGCTCGACGGCAACGCCAAGGATAGCTGCCTGAGCACCGCCAAGTCGCAGAAGGTCGCCGCCGTCAACGCCGCCAAGGCCGGCAAGGATGCCGCCGACGTCGCCCAGACCGGCATCGATTGCAGCGCCATGACCGGCACCGACAAGGCCTCGTGCGAAGCGCGCTCGAAAACCGAGCTGGCCAAGGATGCCGTCGCCGACACCGTGATCACCACCAAGGTCAAAACCGAACTGATGGCCGAGCCGGCGCTCAAATCGCTGGACGTTAAAGTGGAAACCAACAATGGCGCCGTGGTGCTGAGCGGTTTCGTGCCGTCGCAGGCCGAGGCCGACAAAGCGGTTGATGTCGCCCGCAACGTCAAAGGCGTCACCGATGTGAAGAACTCGCTGCGCATCAAGTAAGCAGCCGTCACGCTGATAGGGGCCGCCCGCCGGCCCCTTTCTTTCGCTTGCATTGATGATGATCGTAATTTAAAATGGCCATCCGCACGTCGTCGTCATCGCAAGGAGCCCCATGTTCGCACTATCCCTGTCCAACTGGCTGCGGCGGCGCGGCCTGCATTATTCGTGGGTGATCGTCGCCGTCACCTTCCTGACCGGGCTGACGTCGTCGGCCGCGCTGGGGTTGCCGGGCGCGCTGCTGCAGCCGCTGTCGAGGGAGTTCGGCTGGGACGTCGGACAGATCTCGTCGGCGCTGGCGGTGCGTTTCGTGCTGTTCGGGCTGATGGGACCGTTTGCCGCCATCCTGATGGAGCGCTTCGGCTTGCGCCAGGTGGTGGTCACGGCGCTGGCGCTGGTGGGCGCCGGCATGGCGCTGGCCACGCGGATGACGCAGTTCTGGCACCTGGTGCTGTTCTGGGGCATCATGCTCGGCGTCGGCTCCGGCATGACCGCGCTGGTGCTCAGCGCCGTCGTCTCCAACCGCTGGTTCGACAGCCGCCGCGGCCTGGTGGTCGGCTTGCTCACGGCCAGTTCGGCCACCGGCCAGCTGATCTTCCTGCCGGTCGGCGCCTGGTTGATCGAGCACTTCGGCTGGCGCATGGCCGTCATTCCCGTGTTCGCCGCCTGCGCGCTGGTCGCCGTGCTGGTGCTGCTGCTGATGCGCAACCGGCCCAACGAGCTCGGCCTGGTTCCGTACGGCGCCGCACCCGGCACGGCAGTCGCGCCGCCGGCGCCGCCGATGCGCGTCACTTTCGCCACGCCGTTCAAGGTGCTCGCCGGCGTCGCCGGCAACCGCGTGTTCTGGATACTGTTCGGCAGCTTCTTCATCTGCGGCCTCAGCACCAACGGCCTGATCCAGACGCATTTCATCTCGCTGTGCGGCGACGCCGGCCTGGCCGCCGTGCCGGCCGCGTCGGTGCTGGCGATGATGGGCGCGTTCGACCTGGTCGGCACGATCGGCTCGGGCTGGCTGTCGGACCGCTACGACAACCGCAAGCTGCTGTTTATGTATTACGGGCTGCGCGGGCTGTCGTTGTTCTGGCTGCCGTATTCGGAGTTCACGTTCTACGGCTTATCGCTGTTCGCCATGTTTTACGGCCTGGACTGGATCGCCACGGTGCCGCCGACGGTGCGGCTGGTGGCGTCGACCTTTGGCAAGGAGCAGGCCGGCATGGTGTTCGGCTGGGTGTTCGCCGGCCACCAGCTGGGCGCGGCGGTGGCGGCGTGGGGGGCGGGGCGCGTGCGCACCTTGATGCTGACGTATAACCCGGCGCTGTTCGCGGCCGGCGCGGCGTGCCTGGTCGCGGCCGGGATTATTTTGTTGATACGGCGGCCGGCGGTGGCGGTGGTGGCGGATGTCAAAGCGGCGGCGTGATACGGTGTTGGCGTAGCCCGGTAAGACCATGGCCACGAAATGCCGATCACACGAGGAGATACGTAGGGCGGATTAGCGCAGCGTAATCCGCCAAGCGCCGTCGACGGCTCATGGCGGATTACGGCGTTCCGCCTAATCCGCCCTACGTGTCACCGTGGTCGGCGCAGGCAAGGGTGGGCCCGGTACCACGAAACGCCTCACTTCAGATACTTCGCCAGCCAGCCGTGCACCTCGCTGTAGAAATACCGGCTGTTATCCCCCTTCAAGATCCAATGGTTCTCATCCGGGAACACCAGCAGCTTGCTGGGCACGTTCAAGCGCTGCTGCGTGGCGAAATTCATCAAGGCGTTGTTGGCCGGCACGCGGTAATCGAGCTCGCCCACCGAGATCAAAATCGGCGTTTTAAAACCCGTTCCCTTTTCATGGTTCCCGGCCTGCATCACCGGACTTTGCTCGCGCCACACCGGCAAATTGCCCCACACCGGCCCGCCGCTGTTGACCTCGCGCCCGAAGATGCTGTCGCTGGTGCCCCATTGCATCACCAGATCCATCTCGCCTGCGTGCGACACGATCGCCTTGTAGCGCGTGGTGGTCGCCTGCAGCCAGTTGGCCAGGTGGCCGCCGTAGCTGGCACCGCCGGCCGCCAGCTTGCCGCCGTCGACAAAACCATACCTGCGCACCGCCTCGTCGACCGCCTCGTTGACCTCGTCGCCCGGGCCCTTGAGCGGATCGCCCTGGATCGCGCGCGCGAATGCCTCGCCGTAGCCGGTCGAGCCCTTGTAGTCGGTCAGCAGCACCACGTAGCCCGGTTGGGCCAGCAGGTGGTAGTTCCAGCGCAGCACGAACTGGTCGCGCCACATATTGGCCGCGCCGCCGTGGATCACGGCGAACAGCGGATATTTTTTCGCCGGGTCGAAGCCGGCCGGCTTGACGATCATGTTGTGGATCATGCGACCGTCGCTGGCCTTGAACCAGAAGTGTTCCGGCGCCTGCCAGTCGATCGCGGCGGCGCGCTCGGTGTTGAACGAAGTCAGCCGCTTGGGCGCGCCGTTGCCGAAGGCGTACACCTCCGGCGGGTTGATGGCCGATTCCCACACGCCCACCACCGCCTTGCCGCCGGCGTTGAGCGCGCCGATGGCGCCGGTCGGCGGCGATGCTTCGGCGCGCACTTCGCCGCCCGCGTAGTCGATCGAATGCAGCTGCTCGAGGCCGGCGTGCTCGAAGCTGAACACCACGCGCCGCGCGCCGTCCGGCAAGGCGAAGCGCGAGATCGAGCGGTCCAGCGACGCCGTCAGGACGGTCGGCTTGGCGTCGACCATCGGCCAGGCGAAGCTGGCCAGGCGGCTGACGTCGTAGACCTGGCCCGGCTCCTCCGCCTCCGTCAGGCTGAACAAGGTTTTGCCGTCCTTGCTGAACTTGAGCGCGTGGTAGCTGCGCTTGTCTTGGGTCAGTTGCGCCGCCTCGCCGCCGGCGGCCGGCACCGAGAAAATCTGCGTGTAGCCGGACGCGCGCGCGGCCTCGTCGCGGTTGATCGAGGCCGAGAACACCACGGCCTTGCCGTCCTGCGACCAGATCGCGTCGAGCGTCTGGCCCTCGTCGCCCTGGCCGCCGCCAAAGCCCGGCAGCGCCGCCAGCCGGGTGCCCGACAGCAAATCGCGCGGCTTGGCGTCGACCGCCGCCGCCATCACGAACAGGCGCACCTGCTTGTCGTCGAGCCACTTGTCGAAGAAGCGCGGCGGGAAGCTCTCGTACGCCCGGGCCGTGTATTTGCGGTCCTTGCGTTCCTTGGCGACCTTTTTGATGTCTTCCTCGCCGGCCGTGCCGGGGAAGATATCGCTGACGAACAACAGCTGCTTGCCGTCCGGGCTGAACTTCGGCTGGCGCGCGCCCAAGGTCAGCGTGGTCAGGCGCTGCGCCTCGCCGCCGCCGGCCACGTCGATGCGGTACAGCTGGCCGGCGTCGTCGCCGTCGCGCTTGGCCACGAACACCAGCTGGCGGCTGTCGGGCGACCAGTTGACGGCGCTTTCGCCGCCCTTGCTGAAGGTCAGGCGGCGCGCCGGCGTGTCGTCGGTCAGCGACTTGATCCACAGGTCCGACCATTGTTCCTTGCTGTCGTAGGCCGGGTCGGTGACGCTGAACACGGCCCACTTGCCGTCCGGGCTGGGCGTCGGTGCGCCGATCCGTTTCATCAGCCACACGTCCTCGTGGGTGATCGCGTGTTTGGTGGCGGCGATGTCGGCCGCGAGGGCGTGGCCGCCGAGCGCGGCGCAAAGGAGGAGGGCGGTAATGGTGAGGCGCGGCATGGTCATGGCGGGGTCGCTAAAAAGACGAAACGACGATATTGGCCAAAACTGCGGTTGCTGTCAATCAAGTTTCCATGCGCGGCGGAAGGCTCAATCCCACTTCTTCAGCAGCCGCGCCAGCTCGCCGGTTCTTTCCATCTGCTCCACGGCGCGCCGCACGCGCGCCACCACCGCCGGGTCGACGTGGGTGCCCAGGGCCATGTAGGTCTCGGTCTGGTACATCACCTGCGGCAAAATTTTCACCTTGCCGCCATATCCCGAGCGTTGGATGAAACTTCTCAGCCCCGGTCCCCGATGCAGGAAAAACCGGCCACGGCGCGCCACCAGCTTTTGCAGATTGTTGAGCGGATCGGCGGCGCTGGCGCTGAAGCGCAGGCCGCCGATGCGCTCGAGCGCCTCGGTGGTGCCGAAGCCGCGGTTGGTCAGGATGACGCCGTCCGCGCCCAGCCGGCGCACGTCGTCCCAGGTGTGGACGACGACGGCGTCGTCGGCGCGCGCGAGCAGCTGGAAGCGCAGCGGCAACAGCGGCTGGTCGATATAGGTATATTGCAGTTCGCGCTCGGGCGTGCGCTGGATCGCGCACAGCGCGTCGTGCTGATGGTTGGCCACTTCCGAATGGGCGCGCACCAGCGGCAGCCACTGCTGGTCGCCGATGAAGACCAGGCCCGGATCGATGCGTTCGATGGTGCGGAAAATATCGATGCACACACCGACGATGCGGCCGTCGCCGGCATCGATGAATTTGGGATCGGTGCCGGCCTGCGCCGCCACCCGCAGCGAGACCACCGGCCCGGTCGCCGCCGGCGCCGGGGCGGCCGCCAGCAGCAGCCAGCAGGCTAGCAGCGGGGCGTGAAATCGTCTTGGCAGCATGGTTTATTCGGCTCGATCGTGTGCATTTTATTTTGTTTCACTGTTACTTATATACTTAACTTTTGGAAAGTATAACAGTGCGCTCGCTGCCGACCGTCATGCAGGCGCCGCCACCCGGCTCGCCCCGCCACAGGAAGGTGTCGAGGTCGACGGCGGCGCTCGCCGCCGGCACGCCTTCCGCCGCCAGCCTGCGCGCCTGGTCGGGGACGGTCGCGAGCAAGTGGCCGCGCGCGCTGACGATGCGGTGCGACGGCAGGTCGGCGCCCAGGCTGCGCTTGATGTAGCCGGGAATCGCCCGCACAAAACTGTGGTCGGCGCCGATCGCCATGGCGACATCGGCGTAGCGCACCACCTTCCCGCGCGGTATCGTCGGTATGAAATCGAGAAATTTCTGGTAGGGCGATTCCGGCAGGGCGGGGTGGCGGCCGGGGATCAGATCGAGCACCTCGCCGCGGCGCAGCCGGCCGCCGCGGACGACCACGCCAAGGACGCCGCGCCGGCCGATCATGCCGGCCAGGTCGGCCACCAGCGGCAGCAGTTGCTTGCACGGCTCGCAGTACATCGTCAGGCGGATCTCGAGGCCGCCGGCGCCGACGAGCGCGGCGCCGGGCTTGACGTGCTCCGGCGCGGCGGTCGAGATGACGAGGTTTTCGCGCAACGCGCCGGCGGGCAGGGCCAGCGCCTCCAGCTCCGAGGCGACGGTCACCAGCATCTGTCGCGGGCTGAGCCGGTGCGCGTTGAGGTCGCCGTCGACGCCGAGGCCGGCCACCAGCGTCAGCGCGTCGGCGGCCTGCATGGGCTCGCCGCGACCGGTTTTGAGGTATAGCTGTTCCACCTTGGCGTTCATGGGGCGAAGTATAGCCGCGAATCGGCGGCGCGGAAGTTGGTGTTCTTTTTGATAGACAATTAGATAATTTCGTCTTAGCATGGCCGGACCGCGCGCGCCGCGTCGTGTACGCCTCTCCCTCCAGCCATGCCGGACCGATATGCTCTTCAATTCGTTCAGCTTCATCCTGCTGTTTCTGCCGATCACAGCGCTGGGATACTTCACGCTGGCGCGCCGCAGCCAGACCATGGCGGCCGCCTGGCTGGCGTCGGCCTCGCTGTTTTTCTACGGCTGGTGGAGCGTGGAATATATTCCGTTGCTGCTGGCCTCGATCGGCTTTAACTATATGGTGGGCCGGCGCATCGGCCACGGCCTCGGCACCGCCAAAACGCGCTGGCTGGCGCTGGCCGTCGCCGCCAACTTGCTGCTGCTGGCTTATTTCAAATACGCCGACTTTTTCATCTCCGGCGTCAATGCCGTCGGCGGCACGCACTGGCCGCTGTGGCATGTGGTGCTGCCGATCGGCATCTCGTTCTACACCTTCACGCAGATCGCTTTTCTGGTCGACACCTACCAGGGCAAGGTGCAGGAATACCGCTTCCTGCACTACCTGCTGTTCATCACCTATTTCCCGCACCTGATCGCCGGGCCGGTGCTGCACCACGCCGAGATGATGCCGCAGTTCGAACGCCGGGACAGCTATCGCCTGTCGGCCGCCAACGTCGCGATCGGCCTGAGCATCTTCGCCATCGGCCTGGCCAAGAAGGTGCTGATCGCCGACAACCTGTCGCCGCACGCGAACTTCTTCTTCAACCAGTCCGACCCGCAAGGCTTGCTGGTGGCGTGGGGCGGCGTGCTGGCGTACGCCTTCCAGCTGTATTTCGATTTTTCCGGCTACTCGGACATGGCGATCGGCATCTCGCGCATCTTCGGCATCCGCCTGCCGCTCAATTTCGATTCGCCGTACAAGTCGGTCAACATCATCGACTTCTGGCGCCGCTGGCACATGACGCTGTCGCGCTTCCTGCGCGACTACCTGTACATCCCGCTGGGCGGCGGCCGGCGCGGCCCGGTGCGGCGCTACCTGAACCTGATGTTGACCATGCTGCTGGGCGGCTTGTGGCACGGCGCCGGCTGGAACTTCGCCGTGTGGGGCCTGCTGCACGGCGGCTATCTGATGGTCAACCACGCGTGGGCCGCGCTGGCCGCGCGCTGGCGGCTGCCCACGGCGTCGCTGCCGTGGCGGCTGGCCAGCATGGCGCTGACCTTCGCCGCCGTTTGCTACGCGTGGGTGTTTTTCCGCGCCACCGATTTTTCGCGCGCGGTGACGATCGTCGGCGCGCTGTGCGGCCATGGCGGCGTGGCGCTGCCGGAATCGCTGGCCGCGCCGCTGCACGCGCTGCGGCCGTTGATGGACCGGCTGGGCGTGAGCTTTTACGTCGGCGGCGGCACGCGCTTCGTGCAGACCTGGTCGTGGGTGCTGGTGGCGGCGGCGATCTGCTTCCTGCTGCCGAACACGCAGCAAATCATGCGGCGTTACGAGCCCGCGCTGGACCACCATCCGGCGGCGGGCGGGTATCCGGCCTGGCCGGCGTTGCCGCTGGCGTGGCTGCCCAACCGGCGCTGGGCGCTGGTCGTCAGTGTGCTGATGCTGGCCTGCCTGCTGGCGCTGGGACGTCCCGCCGAGTTTTTGTATTTTCAATTTTAGGAAGCGCGCATGGCCGGGGACCGCAGCTACGCCGGATTTATCACATGGATGGCCGCCACGCTGCTGGCCGGCGTGCTGCTGGTCGTCCTGTTCGTGGTGGTGGTCGATCCGTATCGGCTGTTCCGGCTGGTCGACATCGCCGGCTTCAACGCCGTCAAGCCGCGCCCCGAACATTTTCAATCGGAGATCAAGCTCGCCGGCGCGAAGGCGCTGCGCCCGGCCACAGTGTTGATGGGTAATTCGCGCGTCGACGTCGGTATCGATCCCGACAGCGAACAACTGGGCGCTGCCCGGCGCCCGGCCTACAACCTGGCGATACCGGGGACCGGCGTGGGCACCTCGCGCGAGCAGTTCGAGCATTTGCGGGCGGCCGGCGCGGCGCCGTCGACCTTGCTGCTGGGGGTGGACTTCTTCGATTTCCTACTTGATCCGGACAGCGCGGAGGTCCCGGCGAAGGCGCCGCCCGGCGGCCTGGCCGGCCAGCGCTGGAAGGTCGAAACCCTGTTCTCGCTGAACGCCTTGCTCGACGCCGTGACGACGCTGAGGATACAGCGCGATCCGGACGCCGGCACCATGACCGCGCACGGCTTCAACCCGTTGCACGACTATCTGCGCTTCGCGCGCGAGGACGGCTACCACTCGCTGTTTCAGCAGCGCGCGCTGGAAAACGCCAGGAACTTTTCGCTGGCGCCGCATGGCATCGCGCGCACGCGCGGCGACAGTTCCTCCGAATGGCGCGACCTGGGCGGATTGCTGGACGCCGCCGCGCGCGGGAAGACCGACATCCATCTGATCATCTATCCCTACCACGCGCAGTTGATGGCGATGATGGAGCAGACCGGATTGTGGCCCGTGTTCGAGCAGTGGAAGCTGCGGCTGCTGCGCGAGATCGCCACCGTCAACGCGGCGCATCCCGGGGCGCGCATCGTTTTGTGGGACTTCAGCGGCTACGGCGCGCCGCAATGCGAGCCGATACCGGCCAGGGGCGATGTCGTCCGCGCCACGCGCTGGTACTGGGAGTCGGGACACTTCAAGGCCGCGCTCGGCGAGCGGATATTGGCGAGGGTATTCGGCGCGGCGGGCGCCGCGTCCGGGACCGGTGAATTCGGCTTCCGGCTGAACGCAGCCAACTGGAACGACAACCGCGACCGCATCGCGCGCGAACGCCGCGCTTGCCTGGCCGCCGAAGCGGCGATGTTCGATGCCGCCGCCGCGTTGGTCGCCGATTTCCGGGCCCGTCATCCCGGCAAGGCGCCGGGCCGATAGCGCCGCGAAAAGGCCGCGATTGGCCGTCCAAAGCCACTAGTTTGTCCCGGTGCGCCAGTGGCCGTTCGCGGCGATCGTTGACAATTCACTACGTAAAGACATCGGTCTGAACGACCCGTCTTTGCCAAAAAAAACAAATGGGTAGTAAAGAGACAGCCATTCAATCATCTATCAGGAGCATTCAATGCAACGATTTAATATGACGCGATCCGGCGTTGCCGCCTTGCTGCTGGCGTGCGCATCGAGCCACGCTTTCGCCATCGAAAACGGTCCCGCGCCGACCTTCAGCAGCGTCCAGGCCGACGGGCCGTTCGCGGTGTCCACCCAGACGGTGCGCGGCAGTGGTTTCGGTGGCGGCACCGTGTACTCCCCGAACACGGCCGGGAAGTATGCGGTCGTCGCGGTCTGCCCCGGGTTCACCGCCACGCAGACTTCGATCGCGTTGATCAGCCGGCGGCTGGCAACCCACGGCTTCGTGGTGGTGACGATTAACACCAACACCGTGTACGATTATCCGGCCAGCCGCGCCAACCAATTGCTGGCCGCGCTGCGCACGGTCACGGCCCTGACGACGGGACCGGTGGCGGGCAAGATGGACACCAGCCGGCAAGCGGTGTCCGGATGGTCGATGGGCGGCGGCGGCGCGATGCTGGCAGCTGGCATGACCCCGGGACTGAAGGCTGGCGTGGCCTTCGCGCCATGGTCGCTGACCAACAACGTGGGTAGCTCGGCGGTGCCGATGGCGTATCTGGCCGGCACTGCCGACACGGTCGCGCCGGCATCGGTGCATTCGAGCGTGTTCTACAACGCCACGCCGGCGACAACGAAGAAATTGATCGGCGTGATACAGGGCGCCGACCATTACTTCCCGGGGACGGCCAGCCAACCGGCAAGCTACACGCAGGTGGCGTGGATGAAGCGCTTCCTTGACGGCGACACGCGCTACAGCCAGTTCTTGAATGGCGATACGCGCTTCGCCACCTTCCGCTCCACCGGACCTTTTTGATTGAGTGAAATCGGGGGCTGCGGATTGCTTGCTCCGCGCCCCCGACGGACTGAACATGGGCACGAAAATGACAAAATGGATCGTCGCCGCGATCGCTTCGGCGGCATGCGCAGTGGGAATATTCTGGGTCGCGTCCGGCGACGGGCCTGCCGACGGCGATGGCCGCGCGGCTGCCCACGCCGTGCCGGCTGCGGCGGGCTCTGGCGGCGCGCCGGCCCAAGGTGGCGGCAACGGCCAGCTCAACTCCTGGGCCGCAGTGGTTTCGTCGGCGAACTCGGCTGACATGGCCTCGCCATTGAGCACCATGACGCCCCCGGTTTTTGCCGCCGATAGCCGGGGCAAGCTGGTCCTCAACGCCGATACCCATGCGAACCTCGAGAAGCTATTACTCGAGGAAGATCCGGCAACGCTGGCGGCCAACCTGGACAAGGCGGCAAAAGCCCTGCCACCGCAGGCGGCGGCGGAGCTGAAGGTGCTGTCGGGGCAATTCCAGCAATACGCGAAGGCGCTGACCCATACCATCCCGCCTGAAACCGCGCCGGAGACGGAGCCGGAACGTTTGAAACTGCTCGACAGTTTGCACACCCTGCGGGTTTCTTATCTGGGGGCGGAGGCGGCGCAGGCCATGTTCGGCGAAGAGGAGGCGATGACACGCAAGCTCATCGGTTTGATGGCCGCGCAGGACGATCCCAATCTGACGTCGGAGCAAAAGGCGGAGCGCGCGCAGGAAATGATGAACGGCATGCGCCAGACCAAGCCGCCGCCGGCAAGTTGACCGGAGCGGGGCGGCGGCATTATTGCGCGCAGCAACGCGCTTGATACTGCTTCGGCGACACACCAAACCAGCGCCGGCTGGCACGGAACAGCGTGCCCTGGTCGGTGAACCCGAGCATGTAGGCGACTTCCCCGGCGGAGTAACGCTGCAGCGCGAAATAGTGTCGCGCCAAATCGCGTCGGGTGTCGTCCAGTATCTTCTGGAACGTCGTCCCTTCCTCCTCCAGGCGCCGCCGCAAGGTACGGTCGCCCAGACACAGCAGCCGCGCGATTTCTTCGCGCCGTGGTTCCCAGCCTTGCAACTTTTGCGCGATCAGCTCGCCCACCTTGCGGCTGATGCGGTGGTTGTCCAGGCGCGCCAGGCATTGGCTGGCGAACTGGGCATGGAACTGTTCCAGCGCCGGATGGTGGGTGGGCAGGGGCACGCTCAGGTCGGGCTCGGACAACACCAGGCGGTTGGCGTCGGCGTTGAAGCGGACCGGGCTCCGGAAGGCATCCTGGTAGGGCTGGGGATGCGCCGGTTCCGGGTAGCTGAACTCGACCACCAGCGGCGCGATCGGCCGTCCGGATATCCAGCGCAGGAATGATAGCAAGGTGAGCAGACTGAATTCGCTACGCTGCCGGGGCACGGCAAGCTCGCCGCCGAACAAGGTCAGTTCGATCGAATAGCGACCCGCCTCCGGGCGCAGCACCAGCGAGGCCGCTTCGCTCACCACGCGCATATAGCGCACCAGGCATTCCAGGCTGGCCAGTAGATTGGAACACGACATCATCGCGTAGCCAACCACGTCGAAGTTGGCGACGGAGGCGCAACGGGACCGCGCGATGCCGAGCATGGCGTTGCGGGAGCGTTGCACCGCCAGGTTCCACAGCCGGCTCACTTGTTCGGTGGGATAGCGCATCTCCGGATTGCCGAGCTGGGACATATCCAGCCCGGCGTGGCTAAACAGCGAGCGCACGTCCAGTCCCTCATCCTGCAACACGTCCCGGATCCCTTTCACCCAGGCTGCTGACGTCGTCCGGTTGCTCATGTCTCGGTCACCAATCAATGTGGAGCGTTGGCGTGTGGCTTGCGCTAGGGGAAAATGCGGGCGGCGATAAGTGTTATCAAATACACTGCTCAATTAGGCAATCATAGCAGCCGGCCACGTCTGCCACGTGCGGTTGGCGTCTTCTCTCAATCGCGTGAGCGTTTGTCAGGCGGGGCGGCGGGGGAAGGGGGGTAAAACGGTTCGCCCAGACAAAAAAAGCAGCTACGATCGCTCGTGGCTGCTTCATCTGGTACTGCGAATTCGGTGGTAGGCCGTGCGGGGATTCGAACCTGCGACCAACGGATTCAAAGTCCGCACCTGGAACAGGCCAGAACCCGCATGAACACCAGCTTTCAGAAAAAAAGATGGGGAATAATTTTACATATTCTACCCGACGCTGACTCAGCGGAAAATTATCGTTACAGATGCACTTGATGTTGTAAAATAGTCATCCTAAATACGTGCACATGGGCAATTTTTAGTGACCTTTTGTATTTTCACTGACACACTCACTTCGGAGCATTGGATGCATTTATCAACGCAGCAATTATTAAAAAAAATTTATACTTCGTTTTTGCGCAGCACTACAGGAGCCCACCAACGCATCCGAAACCACCTGACCGGAGTTCTCTTCCCGCTAGCTATCTTGCCACTGCTTGGAATGTCTCCCGCTCAAGCCGGAACATTCATCGACGTATTTGCCAAGAACGCTCAAGGTTCAGGCTATTCCACTCGTGCGGCGGCCTCTACCACCGATGCCTTCGGCAACACCTATGTGACCGGAAATTTCAGCAAGCTCGGCGGTAGCATGGTCATGGGAGGATTTACGTTATCAGCCATCGGCCCACAAGATGCGTTTGTCGCTAAGTTTGACCCTGCAGGTGTGGTCCTGTGGGCACGCAATTATGGCGGCACAACCGCGTCGACCTTCGGCAAAACGATAGGATTGGATTCGTCAGGAAACGTCGTTGTCGGCGGCGACTTCTCGGGCGGAAACGTCGCCACGCCATATATGTTGAAGATCGGCAATTCGGACGCCTTCCTGATGAAGATGGACGCCAACGGCAACATGATTTGGGCCAGAAACTATGGCGGCAGCCTGGCTAATGCCTCGATCTTTCAGTTGGCTGAAGACAGCGCCGGCAATACGGTCGCCGTTGGGCAGTTCAACAAAGCCAATCTCACCAATCCTTCATTGGCGATGTTCAACAGTGCGTTCGCGGGATATAACTCGTTTGTGATAAAGGTTGATATCTCCGGCTATACGCTATGGGCACAGCGATTTGGCGGAGCCACTACAGCCGCCGTTGCGAATGGTGTTGCCATAGACTCTGCGCAGAATATCGTCATCGCCGGCGGTTACTGGGGTGGCGTGATGACCACGCCCGCACTTCCTTCCCCTGCCGGGACCAACTGCTACGTGATCAAACTCAATAGCGTTGGCGGTCTGGTTTGGGCAAAAAATTTCGGCAGTTACAGCGGTGGGATGCAATGCATATCGGTCGCGACGGATGCCGCCGGCAATATCGGCGTGGGAGGAAACTATGGCGGTAGCCCCACTAACCCAGTACTGCCGCCGTTCGAGTCCAACGAGAATAATACGTTTGGCTTAAAACTCAATAGCGCCGGTACGCTGCTGTTTGCCAGCGGGTTTGGTGGCGCTGCGAGTACGGGGCAAAACGCAGGCGTTGCGCTCGACGGAGACGGCAATATGCTGCTGAGCGGATGGAGCCAAGGTCCGATGACGTCACCGGCCTTGTCGCCTGTTTCGGCATCGTATAGCTACTCGGTGCTGTTGGGACCTACGGGCGCGATTCGATGGACCTGGAGCCTGGGGAGCGGAGATGCTTCATATGGCATCTCCGCAAATTCGGCAAATACGTTTGCTGCCGATGGTTCCCACAATATGACCTACGCCGGCTTTTTGTATAACTACAACTACTCTGTTTCAAATCCGGTTATAGCCAGGGTCGCCATTCCTCGGTGATTGCATCGGGATAGATTTTTACTTTCTCGCTGAAAAATATTCCCCATCTGGGGAATATTCCTCATATGAGGACGCAAAAAAAGCTTACGCGCCGAAGCGGGTAAGCCTGATCTGTACTGCTAAAATTCGGTGGTAGGCCGTGCGGGATTCGAACCTGCGACCAACGGATTAAAAGTCCGCTGCTCTACCAGCTGAGCTAACGACCCCCGAAAGAGGCCGTATTATATACAGCCCTCCGCGAAGTGCAAAGGGTTTTCTGAAATCATTTTATTGTTTCCTTCATCCCCAGCGCCGCCGTGACCTTGAGCACCTCGTCGGCCGTGGTCGCGCCCTCCTGGATTTTCATCGCGCCGGCGATGCGCAGCGGCTTCATGCCGTCGGCCACGCTCTGGCGCCGCAGCGCCTGGATGTCGGTCTCCTCGCGCACCTGCTCGCTGAAGCCCGGCGTGACCGTCAGCAGCTCGTACAGGCCGGTGCGGCCGCGGTAGCCGGTCTGGCGGCATTCCGGACAGCCGACCGGGCGGTAGATCGTCTTCGGCTTGGGCAGCGCCCAGTCGCCGACGAGGCTGTGCCAGAGCTCGTCGCCCAGCTCGCCGTCGGCGGCCTTGCAGTCGGCGCACAAGGTGCGCACCAGCCGCTGCGCCATGATGCCGATCAGGGTCGCCTCCAGCAGGTAGTAGGGCACGCCCAGTTCCAGCAGCCGCATCACGGCCGACGGCGCGTCGTTGGTGTGCAGGGTCGACAGCACCAGGTGGCCGGTCAGCGCGGCCTGGATCGCCATCTCGGCCGTCGCCAGGTCGCGGATCTCGCCGACCATGATGATGTCCGGGTCCTGCCGCATCAGCGCGCGCACGCCGTCGGCGAACGACAGGTCGATGCCCGGCTGCACCTGCATCTGGTTGAAGGCCGGCTCGACCATCTCGATCGGGTCCTCCACCGTGCAGACGTTGACCTCGGATGTCGCCAGCGCCTTCAAGGTCGTGTACAAGGTGGTGGTCTTGCCGGAGCCGGTCGGCCCGGTCACCAGGATGATGCCGTGCGGCCGCTTGGTCAGCGCGTCCCAGCGCTCGGCGTCGTCGAGCGGGAAGCCCAGCTCCGGCAAGGTCTTGACCACCACGTCCGGATCGAAGATGCGCATGACCAGCTTTTCGCCGAACGCGGTGGGCAGGGTCGACAGGCGCAGCTCGACCTCCTGGCCGCCGGCGGTGCGGGTCTTGACGCGGCCGTCCTGCGGGCGGCGCTTTTCGATCACGTCCATGCGTCCGAGCAGCTTGATGCGCGCGGTCATGGCGATCATCACCACCGCCGGCACCTGGTAGACCTGGTGCAGCACGCCGTCGATGCGGAAGCGGATCGCCGCCATCTCGCGCTTCGGTTCGAGGTGGATGTCCGAGGCGCGCTGTTCGAACGCGTATTGCCACAGCCAGTCGACGATGTTGATGACGTGCTGGTCGTTGGCGTCGACCTGCTTGTTGATCTTGCCCAGCTCGACCAGTTGCTCGAAGTTGTTGCGCAGCGACAGGTCGTTGCCGTTGGATTTGTTGGCCTTCTTGATCGACTTGGCCAGGCTGAAGAACTGCGTGGTGTATTGCGCGATGTCGAGCGGATTGGCGATCACGCGGCGGATCGCGCGGCGCGAGATCTTGGAGATTTCCGCCTCCCATTCGACCGAGCAGGGGTCGGCGGTGGCCACCACCAGCGTGTCGTGCGTGAGCTCGACGGGCAGGATGTTGAAGCGCGCCGCGTAACTGGCCGACATGACGTCGGCCACCTTGGTGAAGTCGATCTTGAGCGGGTCGATGCGGATGAACGGCAGGCCGGTGCGCCGCGCCAGCCATTCGCACAGCGCGTCGAGGGTCAGCAGCTTGTGCGGCGGCTGCGCCGACAGCAGCTTGGCGTGGGCCACCGCGCACAGCGGATGCATCGGGCCGACCGTGTTTTTAAGGATGGCCTGGCTTTGCGCGTAAAGCTCCTTGACCTCGGTCTTGCGGATCATGTTGTCGGCCAGCAGCCAGGAGTAGATCTGCTGCAGATCGAGCGGAGAGGACTTGGTGGCGGGCTGGGCGGAAGACATCGTTGCGGTCACTTTCAAAAGTTGGGCGGAACGGTGCTGCGACTGCGACTGCTTACCTTGATGGCTTCTGAAACACGTAGGGCGGATTAGGCGGGACGCCGTAATCCGCCATGCATGGGCCGCCGGCGGCGCACGCATTGGCGGATTACGCTGCGCTAATCCGCCCTACGTGTTTACGTGGCATTGCCTATGCCGTGGCCAGGCTTTGCGTCAATCCTTTGACCCATGATTTGGCCGGTAGTTTGGTGTCGGCGACGATTTGCGCGGCGCGCCCGGCCAACGCATCCACATCGATCGCGCGCTTGCGCTTGAAGGCGATGGCGACGACATTGCCATCATGGACTTCCGGCAGGCACACCACCTGTTCGAACGCGAACTTGATCGCCTTGATGTTGCGCGCGTAGCTCGGGTGGTCGCCGAACAGGTTGACCGTCATGATGCCGTCGTCCGTCAAACAGGCGTTGCACGATTCGTAGAACTCGGCGCTGTCGAGCACCGGCCCGCGCGCGGTGGCGTCGTACAAATCGACTTGCAGCACGTCGAGCGCGCCGGCGTTGGCGGCGTCGTTGACGTAGTCGAGCGCGTCCATCTCCAGCACCCGCAGGCGGGCATCGTTGGGCGGCAGCTTGAACATCGAGGCGCAGATGGCGATCACCGACGGGTTCAGTTCCACCGCCGTCACCGAGGCCGACGGGAAGCTGGCGTGGCAGAACTTGGTCAAGGTGGCCGTGCCCAGGCCCAGCTGGGCGATGGCGGCCGGCTCCGGCAGCCACAGCATCCACGCCATCATTTGCTGCGCATACTCGAGCTCCGGCCAGTTGGGCTTGCGGATGCGCATCGCGCCCTGCACCCATTCCGTGCCGAAATGCAGATAGCGCACGCCGTCCTGTTCCGACAAGGTCACCGGCGCGTATTTGGCCTTGCGCGCCGGACGGGAGGATTCTTCTTTTTCGATGGATTTTCGTTTGATCAGCATGGGGAGGGAAGGGAAGCGGGAGGCCAGTGCGCATTATCCCGCTTTGCCTTACCTCAAAGCAAGCCAAAAACGGCAATGCCGGTCAATCGACCGGCATTGAGGGGGATTGCGGAAGCGGCGGGGATTAACGCTGCATCGGCTCGACCACCACGCGCAGGCGCACGCGCTCGCCCGGATCGTACGACATCACGCTGGTGTAGTTGCGGCCGCGGTAGTCGTAGGTGACCTCGTAGCCGGAAGTGCGCGACTCCCAGTGGTCGACCGTGCGGCACTGCTTGACCTGCTGTTCCTGCACGCCGCCGCTGTTGGGCAGGTTCTGGTTGTCGACGCGGTCGCCGACCACGGCGCCGGCGATGGCGCCGGCGGCGGTCGCCACCGAGCGGCCGCTGCCGCCGCCGACCTGGTTACCGGCCAGACCGCCGATCAAGCCGCCGATGATGGCGCCGCCGACGCCGCGTTGTGGCGCCGGCTGCTGGACCTGGACGTATTCGGTGCGGCATTCCTGGCGCGGGCGGTTGATTTGCTCCACTTGCGGGGTGACGCGCACCACCCGGCCGAAATCTTCAAAGTCGGCGGCCTGGGCGAAAGGCAGGGCGCTCACGCAAAGTACGGATGCAATCAATTTGGCTTGCAAGTTCATTTGGTACCTCGTTCAGTCAGGGTGTCTTATCAGGGGTTCTGATATTGCATGGTTCCTATGGTATTCCCGTTGGCGGGGCAGGAACAGTGGCTAAGCGGTATCTGTGGCAACAAATTGTAACAATGGCCAAGGCGGGCCGGAATCGCGCCATGACGAGTTTGGGACCGAAATTGTGCGGATTTGGCGCCGAAATGCCTGATAACTGTTCTGTTTTTAACAAATATTGCGCGGGCACTCACATTCGTGTTGATCTGGAAGGAACAACACGTTACCCTAATATGCGTATGGGATTCGAGAAAGATGTTGAATCAGCCACGGCAAGCTTAGACCAGCGGGCCGTGTTAAGTGGACAGGTGCTCAAATTATTTACTCATTAATCAACAAGTTAGGCACTCACGACAGCAAAGTGGACACACCGTACATACCAGGTCAAATGGAGGAAAACGAGACTCTGCTGATGACCGTGCCGCCCAACCTCGTGCAGTCGATCCGCGCCTTCCGCGTCGTCGAGTTGCAGGAGGAGGCGGCCCGCCTGGGGCACCACTTCCTGTACGCGCATTGCAACGCCGGCGCGACCAAGCAGCAAGTGCTGGGCATTATCGCGGAATCTTTTCTGTTTCCTAAAGGTATAGGCAAGAATTTTGACGGCCTGCGCGAGACGCTGACCGACACCATGGCCAAGGCCGGCCATCAGGAAGGTTTCCTGGTGGTGCTGGAGCAATTGCCCAATACCCAGAAATTTGACAAGGAAGCGCGGGAAACGTTATTGGACGTCTTCCGCGACGCTGCCGACTATTGGGCCGAAAAGAAAGTTCCGTTCCGGGTGTTTTACTCCTTCGAGTAAGCCGGTTCCCCCTCCGCATCCCGCTTGCGCGCTGGGGCGGATGCCTGCTGCGCCGCAGCATTTCTCGGCATTTTCTGGTCCGGTCCGTGTGGACAAGGTACAATGTCGGCCTATGAAAAACATCGTCATCCTTATTTCGGGTCGCGGCAGCAACATGGAAGCGATAGTCCGCGCGGCGCAAGCCGAGCGCTGGCCCGCCCGTATTGCCGCCGTCATCAGCAACCGCGCCGACGCCTCCGGCCTGGCGTTCGCCGCTGAACACGGAATCGAGACGGCTGTTGTTGCCAATAAAGACTATGCCAGCCGCGCCGAGTTCGACGCCGCTTTGCAGACCGTGATCGACGGCTTCGCGCCCGATCTGGTGGTGCTGGCCGGTTTCATGCGGATTTTGACGGCGCCTTTTGTCGCGCACTACGCCGGCCGCATGCTCAACATCCATCCCTCGCTGCTGCCGCTGTTCCCCGGCCTGGCGACGCATGCGCAGGCGCTGGCCGCCGGCGTGGCCGAGCATGGCGCGACGGTGCATTTCGTCACGGCCGAACTCGACCACGGGCCGATGGTGGCGCAAGCCGCCGTGCCGGTGCTGCCCGGCGACACGGTCGAAACCTTGTCGGCGCGCGTGCTGCAACAGGAGCACGTGATTTATCCGCGCGCGGTGCGCTGGTTCGTCGAGGGCAGGTTGACGATGGAGCAGGACCTGGTCCATGTGGACGAACATGTGACCACCACAAAATAATTTAACCAAGGAATTCCATGAGATTGCCACCAGCGATACTCGCCAACGCCGAAGAAGTGTTGCGCGAGATTTTGCGCTTTGCCGCGCCCGCCGACACCACGTTGTCGCGCTATTTCAAAGACCACCCGCGCCTGGGCGGCCGTGAGCGCGGCGCCATCGCCGAGTGCATCTACAACGTGCTGCGCAACAAATCGTTTTATACCGATTTCTCCGAGGCGGGCGGCGGCGCCACGATGCGCCGCCTGACCTTGCTGGGCATGGCCGACGCGGTCGGCGTCGACTCGCTGGGCGGCCTCACCGAGGAAGAAGTCGCGTGGGTCGAGCGCATCCTGCAGATCGACCGCAAGGTGATGCACAAGTCGAGCCGCTCGAACATGCCGAAGTGGCTGTTCGACAAGCTGGTCGAGCAGATGGGCGAAGAAGAAACCCTGGCGCTGGCCGACGGCATGAACCAGCCGGCGCCGTTGGACCTGCGCGTCAACGCCATGAAGGGCACGCGCGAGGAAGTGGCCGCCGGCCTGGCCGAAGCGCCGATCCGCAGCACGCCGACGCCGTATTCGCCGCTGGGCCTGCGCGTGCTGCAAAAGCCCGCGCTGCAAAACCTGCCGCTGTTTAAGAGCGGCCATATCGAGGTGCAGGACGAGGGCAGCCAGATCCTGTCGGCCATCGTCGGCGCCAAGCGCGGCGAAATGGTGGTTGATTTCTGCGCCGGCGCCGGCGGCAAGACCCTGGCGCTGGGCGCGACGATGCGCAACACCGGCCGGCTGTACGCGTTCGACGTGTCCGAGAAGCGTCTGGCCAAGCTCAAGCCGCGCCTGGCGCGCAGCGGCCTGTCGAACGTGCATCCGGTGCAGATCGCGCACGAGCGCGACGCCAAGATCAAGCGTCTGGCCGGCAAGATCGACCGCGTGCTGGTCGACGCGCCGTGCTCGGGCCTGGGTACGCTGCGCCGCAATCCGGACGTCAAATGGCGCCAGCAGCCAAGCGCGATCGGCGAACTGCAGGTCAAGCAGGCGGCGATCCTGGACGGCGCCGCGCGCCTGCTCAAGGGCGGCGGCCGCCTGGTGTACGCCACCTGCAGTTTCCTGGACGACGAGAACGACTTCATCGCCAAGCAATTCCTGGACAGCCATCCGGACTTCGAACTGGTGCCGATGAGCAAAGTGCTGGCCGAGCAGAAGATCGAGCTGGACATGGGCGACTACCTCAAGCTGCTGCCGCACAAGCACCAGACCGACGGCTTCTTCGCCGCCGTGTTCGAGCGCAAGCCGATGCCGAAGAAAGCGGCGCCGGTCAAGGAAGAAGAAGTGGCCGACGAGGAGTGATCTCCGGGTCTTTGCGCCGGTAAACCCGCACGGCCATGCAGGGTCGTACCCCGTGGGGTGGTGGGGTACGACCCTTAAGCTGTAACGCCAGCGTTCAGGCAAAAGCGTACGGGTTTACGCTACTCTACGGCCTCCAGCCACACTCAGCATTAGATATGTCCAAACAACAGCCGCTTTTCAACCTGATCGAAGACCTTTCCGGCGACCTGCGCGACCCCAGCATGCTATGGCAAATCGCCGCGCTGGTGGTGTCCGCGATATTGGGATGGACCTTGGCCCGGCTGCTGCGCAAGTATTTTGGACGCAATGAAAACCGTGGCGACATCATGCGCTTCGGCGTCGAGAGCGTCGGCCGGGTGGTGCCGCCGATGCTGGTGGTCGGCCTGCTGGTCCTGTCGCGCCTGGTGCTGCTCAAGTATTACCAACACCCCAACAATCTGCTCAAGGTGGCGATACCGATCTTCGGTTCGCTGGCGGTGATCCGTTTCGCGGTCTACCTGCTGCGCCGTGTGTTCGCCCGCCGTGGCGAGATCAGCCCGACGATGCTGGCGTTTGAAAAAATCTTCCAGGTGCTGGTGTGGCTGGCGTTCGTGGTCTACATCACCGGCATGTGGGACGACGTGTACCTGTATCTGGACAACACCATCCTGCCGATGGGCAAATACAAGGTCTCGATCGCCGACGTGCTGCAAGCGATCGTGTCGGTGGTGGTGATGCTGATGCTGGCGCTGTGGGCCGGCACCGCGCTCGAGGAATGGCTGATGCGCCTGCAGGGCATGCACACCAGCCTGCGGGTGGTGCTGTCGCGCACGGTGCGCGCGGTGCTGATCCTGGCGGCCGTGCTGGTGAGCCTGTCGCTGGTGGGGATCGACCTGACCGTGCTGTCGGTGTTCGGCGGCGCCCTCGGCGTCGGCCTCGGACTGGGCTTGCAGAAGATCGCCAGTAATTATGTGTCCGGTTTCATCATCCTGCTCGACCGCAGCCTGACCATCGGCGACATGATCACGGTCGACAAGTACAGCGGCAAGGTCACGCAGATCAACACCCGCTACACGGTGCTGCAGGCGCTCGACGGCATGGAATCGATCATCCCGAACGAAATGCTGGTGTCGGGCGCGGTGCAGAACTCCTCGCTGTCGAGCAGCATGGTCAATATTTCAACCCGGGTGTCGGTAGCCTACGACACCGACGTCGACCTGGCGCTCAAGTTGCTGGAAGCGGCCGCGCTGAGCGTCGAGCGGGTCAACAAGGAGCGCCTGCCGTCGGCCACCTTGCTCAGTTTTGGCGCCGATGGTCTCGATCTGCAAGTCGGTTTCTGGATCGACGACCCGGAAAACGGTCGTGGCGGCGTCACATCCGACGTCAACCGTGCGATCTGGCGCGCGTTGAAAGAGCATGGCATTTCCGTGCCGTTCCCGCAGAGGGAAATGCGCATCCTCGGCCCCGTGCCGGCGCTGCTGGCCGACCCGGAAAGCACGACCGTGCCAAAGGAAATGTCTGTGACCTCAGGAAATCCTTCCTCAAATCACCTTTGATTCAGCGTACAATTACAGGTTGTTAGCAAGACTAATGGACTTCCTGCGCCTGTCGAAAACGCAATATTTGCGGAGTTGCCGCGAAGGCGAGACAGGCCCACCTTGGAGTATTAATGAGCTTTAGTTTAAATGCGGTATTGGATTTTTTGTCTAACGGCGTGACCCGATTCACCGCCTGGGAAGTGTTTTTCTACACCCTGGCCGTTACCCACATCACCATTGCCAGCGTTACCATCTACCTGCACCGCCACCAGGCGCACCGCGCGCTGGAGTTGCACGCGATCCCGAGCCACTTCTTCCGTTTCTGGCTGTGGCTGACCACCGGCCAGGTCACCAAGGAATGGGCGGCGATCCACCGCAAGCACCACGCCAAATGCGACACCGAGGAAGATCCGCACAGCCCGGTCACCCGCGGCATCAAAAAAGTGTTCTGGGAAGGCGCCGAGCTGTACCGCGCCGAATCGAAGAACCTGGAAACCATGGAAAAGTATGGCCATGGCACGCCTGACGACTGGATCGAGCGCAACCTGTACACGAGGTTCAGCTGGCAGGGCGTGGCGTCGCTGCTGGTGATCAACGTCATGTTGTTCGGCGTTATCGGCATCACCGTGTGGGCGGTGCAAATGATGTGGATTCCGGTGACGGCGGCCGGCATCATCAACGGCATCGGCCACTACTGGGGCTACCGCAACTACGACTGCTCGGACGCGGCCACCAACATCATCCCGTTCGGCATCCTGATCGGCGGCGAAGAGTTGCACAACAACCACCATACGTTCGCGACGTCGGCCAAGCTGTCGTCGAAATGGTACGAGTTCGACATCGGCTGGGGTTACATCCGCGCGCTGGAGATGATGGGTCTGGCCAAGGTCAAGAAACGCGCGCCGGAGCCGAAGTTCGCCAAGGGCAAACTGGAAGCGGACTTCGACACCTTGCAGTCGGTCATCGCCAACCGTTACGACGTGATGGCCAAGTACGCCAAATCGATCAAGGCCGCCTGGCACGAAGAGGTGGAGCACCTGAAAGACAAGGCGCAGCTGGAATCGCGTTTCCTCAAATCGTCGCGCAAGCTGTTGCAGCGCGAGCCGGGCAAGCTGGAAGCGCCACAGCAGCAGCAACTGGTTGAATTGTTCCAGCACAGCAAAGCGCTGGAAACCATGCACAACATGCGTGTGGAGCTGGGCGTGATCTGGGAGCGATCGCACTTCACGCGCGACCAGCTGCTGCACAAGCTGCAGGACTGGTGCAACCGCGCCGAAGCGTCGGGCATCAAATCGCTGCAGGAGTTTTCGTTGCGTCTGCGCAGCTACGCCTAAGTAGCTCCGCTTCAACAAAAAGGCCCCGTTCGGGGCCTTTTTTACATCCGGGGTCAGGTCCACCATTTCTACACGAACTGGGCTGTGGGCGGCCGATTTGCCTGTAAAAGCGCGCGAAGTGTGTCGATACGGCTCAGCGCGTGTAGAAATGGTGGACCTGACCCCGGAGTGGAGACGTAAAAAAACCGCCGGGCTTGCGCTGGCGGTTCTTTTGAAGAAGCGAAGATCGTTGATTACTTGATCTTGGTTTCTTTGAACATGACGTGCTTGCGTGCTTTAGGATCGAACTTCATGATCTCCATTTTAGCAGGCGTGGTGCGCTTGTTCTTGGTGGTGGTGTAGAAGAAACCCGTGCCTGCGGTCGATTCCAGTTTGATTTTGTCGCGGCCAGTTTTTGCCATGGTAGCTCCTAATTAGACTTTTTCGCCACGGGCGCGCATGTCCGACAGAACGGCGTCGATGCCGACCTTGTCGATGACGCGCAGACCAGCGTTGGACAGACGCAGGGATACCCAGCGGTTTTCAGATTCAACAAAAATACGACGGTTCTGCAGGTTAGGCAGGAAACGACGTTTGGTTTTGTTGTTTGCGTGGGAAACATTGTTGCCGACCATCGGCTTCTTCCCAGTAACTTGGCAAACACGTGCCATAACGCACTCCTTAAAAGACATTCCACAATTGGAAAAACGAGAGTATATCCAAAAAACTCAGCTTTTTCAATGACTTGTGAAAAACAATTGTGTCTTGATAATCTCAATAAATTTAACAATTGTGACTTGAAGGTGCTTCTCCTATGGAAATGCTCGGCCGAACAGGCGCTGGACGGTAAAAAGCTGGTTCTTTTGCCATGATGTTTATTTGCAAAGCTGGCACAATGCCCATCTGAAATCACTCGCCCCACAAGGAGACTGCGCTGATGTACGCTAGGAAAAAACTGTTCGCGTTACGCTGGCTGATGGCGTTGTCGGCGCTGTCCGCCGGAGGCTTGGCCGTCGCCGCCGGCCCGTCCGCGCCGGGCGGCCTGTATGTCGGCTATTACCAGGAGGACCCGTTGTCCAATCCGGAGGACCCGATGCCCGGCGCCTTCGTGCTGAACCTGCCGGAGAAGGATGCCGCGTTCGAGGGCGCGATGTTTTTCACCTTTGTCGGCTGCCAGAGCAGCAACGTCGGCACGGTCAAGGGAAACAAGGCGGGCTACGACCTGAGCGGCACGTGGTCCGGCAACATCGATAACAGCGCGCAGTCCGGGCCGTATCAGGGGCGTTACGATCCGGCCAGCGGTTACTACAAAGGTGTGTATTCGAATGCCGCGGGCAAGCAGTTCAAGGATGTTCCCGGCTGCATCAAGTACTACATCGGGCCGAACGGTAGTTGGGAGATGTTCGCCGTCGAGCAGAACCAGCCGGCCAGCTTCAAGGTTACCGTCTCGGCCTCGAAAGTGTCGTGGCCCAAGTTGCCCAACGCGGCCATGACACTGGTGTACGTGATCGAGCCGGGCATGGCGAAGGCGGGCGGCGCCAATCCGATCAAATTCCAGACCGTGGTGCCGGCGCAAGTGACCAGTTTCAGCATCCCCGCAGGCGGCTTGACCAAGGGTAAGGAGTACATCGCCGCGACCTTGATTGCCGACGGGAAGGCGAAGCGCCTGGCCTTCGCCAGCAAGCGTTTCGTGGCGCCCTGATCACATCTGCCCGTGCTCGGCGAACGAGTGCACCTGGTGGCCCGCCACCACGAAATGGTCGAGGATGCGGATGTCGACCAGGGCCAGCGCCTGCACCAGCGCGCGCGTCAGCCGCAGATCCGATTCGCTCGGGTCCGGCGTGCCGGAAGGGTGGTTGTGGGCGAGCATGACGCTGGCGGCGTTGCACGCCAGCGCCTCCTTGACCACTTCGCGCGGATAGACACTGGTATGGGTCAACGTGCCGCGAAACAATTCCTTGCTGTCGATCAGGCGGTTTTTGACGTCCAGGAACAGCACGTGAAACGATTCGAAGCTCTTGCCGCTGAACGAGAGCCGCAGATAGTCCTTGACCGCGCGCGGCGAAGCCAGCGTCTCGCCCGACCTGATTTCCTCGAGCATCGCGCGCCGCGCCAGCTCCATCACCGCCTGCAATTGGGCGAACTTGGCCGGCCCCAGGCCGTGGATTGCGGAGAACTCCGGCAGCGAGGCGCCAAATAGCCGTTGCAACGACCCAAAATGGTGCATCATGTGCTGGCCCAGCTGCACCGCGTCCTGCCCCGGCACGCCGATGCGCAGAAATACCGCCAGCAATTCCGCGTCCGACAGCGCGCCCGCGCCCTCGCGGATCAGGCGTTCGCGCGGGCGGCGTTCGGCCGGCCAGTCATTGATCGTCATGGGTATCCTCCGGGAAGAAGTACCCATTGTGGTCAAAGCGGAAGTTGGAATACTGATGGGAGTCTGATTAAGGCGATTTGAGTCCGAAGTTACTTCATTCGGTCCCATTGTTTGTAGACGTCGGCATCGTTGCGCTTGCCGATCACCAGCACTTCGATCGTATCGTCGGTGACGGCGTAGATCACGCGATATTCGCCGGCGTCCACCCTGCGCTCACGATTTTTCCCGCCCTTGAGGAGGGAACTGTCATGTGGCTCCGGATTACGCAAGAGTCCGAGTACGGTTCGGCCGATTTGCTTGTAGATCTTGGGCTCCAGTCCGGACCAAAACTTCTCGGCATTATGAGTTAGCGCCAGCTTCCTCATTTTGAACGTCCCCTATAGCGCCAAGAATGGTCTTCACCCGCTCGGACCCGACAAAGCCCCCCTCGCGCGCCAGATCGGCTTTTGCCAACCAAAGTTGATCTTCCAGTTCCTGGATGCGGGATACCATGGCGTCGAAATCGCGCCTTGAGAGGATGTATGCGGCGACACGACCGCGCTTGGTGATGCCAACGGGCTTGCGCGACGCCTCGTTGAGGACTTCCCCGAACTGCGTCTCCGCATCCTTGGCGTTGTATATCTTAAGGGGCGCTGCGGTGGTCATGTCGATTCCTAAAAAATCATGCGCTACAGGCGAAATCAATATACACCCTTGGGCGGCGCAGTCAATTGATCCCAAATCAGCACAGGCGGCGGGCGCGAGGGGCAAGGTGGCTTACAATATAGCCTTTGCTAGCTCACCGAACCTCAAGTCATGTCCAACGCGCAACCTGTCGTCACCAAATCGGCTTATCTCACCCTGCATTATCGTCTGGCCTCGCTGGACGGTACTGATATCGTCACTACCTTCAGTGGAAATCCCGCGACCCTGATGCTGGGTCAGGGCCAGCTGGCGCCGGTGCTGGAAGAGTTGCTGATCGGCCTGCCCGAGGGCACGCACAAGACGTTCGAGCTGGAACCGGGCGTCGGCTTCGGCCCGCGCAACCCGGAACTGGTGCGCGAAGTCACGCGCGCCACCCTGGACGAGAACTCGGTGCCCGGCGCCGACTATAAAGTGGGCGACCTGGTCGACTTCGCCGCGCCCGGCGGCGGCCGCTTCGCCGGCATCCTGCGCGAGCTGGGCGACGATACCTGCCTCTTCGACTTCAACCATCCGCTGGCCGGCCAGCCGCTGAAGTTCGAAGTGAACCTTATTTCCGTGCTGTGAGGAACCGATGAGCGATAAAGAACTCCTGTTGGCCCAGCCGCGCGGCTTTTGCGCCGGCGTCGACCGCGCGATCGAGATCGTCGAGCGCGCGCTGTTGCAATTCGGCGCGCCGATCTATGTGCGCCACGAAATCGTCCACAACGCCTATGTGGTGGAAGACTTGCGCAATAAGGGCGCGATCTTCATCGAGGACCTCGACGACGTCCCGGCCGGCAATACGCTGGTGTTCTCGGCCCACGGCGTGTCCAAGGCGGTGCGCGCCGAGGCCGAATCGCGCGGCCTGAGCATCTTCGACGCGACCTGTCCGCTGGTGACCAAGGTCCACGTGGAAGTGGCCAAGATGCGCAAGCAGGGCTGCGAGATCATCATGATCGGCCACGACGGCCATCCGGAGGTCGAGGGCACGATGGGCCAGACCGAAGCGGGCATGTATCTGGTCGAAACGGTGGCCGACGTCGAGCTGCTCGAGGTGACCAAGCCGGAGCAGCTGGCCTATGTCTCCCAGACAACGCTGTCGGTCGACGACACCGCCGACATCATCGAAGCGCTCAAGCGCAAATTCCCGGCCATCATCGAGCCGAAAAAGGGCGACATCTGCTACGCCACCACCAACCGCCAGGAGGCCGTCAAGTTCATGGCGCCGCAGGTCGAGCTGGTGATCGTCGTCGGCAGCCCGAACAGTTCCAACTCCAACCGCCTGCGCGAAGTGGCCGAGAAGATGGGCACGCCCGCCCACATGGTCGACAACGCCACGCAGATCGATCCGGCCTGGCTCGAAGGCAAGCTGCGGGTCGGCGTGACGGCCGGCGCGTCGGCGCCCGAGGTGCTGGTGCAGGCCGTCATCGACCGCCTGAAAGAGTGCGGCGTGCGCAGCGTGCGCCCGCTCGACGGCGTGCTGGAGTCGGTGACCTTCCCGCTGCCCAAGGGCCTGGACGGGCAAAAACCGGCGGCCGCGGGAGGCGCGGGCTGAGCGGCAAGGCGGCAGGCAGAACTTAATTCAGTAGTTGCGTACTTATTCCGCAGTAAGTTTTTAGGGAATCTCGCTATCATTGCCTCGCTCGCAAAAGCTTGTCGATTAGGCTCATAAACGCCCAAGCGGTGCGCAGGGTTTTATGCCGGCTCAGGCATGGAACTTGCATGATTATCGTGTAGTCAACGGCGGCACTACGGGGACATCTCGCCCCGGGGTGCCGTTTTTGTTACTTGGACCGTCTGTGCAATACAAAAATTAAAGGCTCTCATGGATACTTTTATCCAACAAATCATAAATGGCTTGGTGCTGGGCAGTATGTACGCGCTGGTCGCGCTGGGCTACACCATGGTGTACGGCGTGCTCAATCTGATTAACTTCGCCCACGGCGATGTGCTGATGGTGGGGGCGATGACCGGCCTGACCATCCTCAAATATCTCAACGAGTACGCGCCGGACCTGCCCGGCTACGTCAAGCTGGCCATCGCCATCGGCGGCGCCATCCCGGTCTGCATCATCGTCAACGTCATCATCGAACGCGTCGCCTACCGCCGGCTGCGCAACGCGCCCCGGCTGGCGCCGCTGATCACGGCGATCGGCGTCTCCATCCTGCTGCAAACCTTCGCCATGATGATCTGGACCCGCAACCCGCTGCCGTTCCCGCAGCTGCTGTCGACCGAGCCGGTGGTGGTCGGCGGCGCGCTCATTTCGCAGACGCAGATCCTGCTGCTGGTGCTGGCGGCCGTGTCGATGACCGGGCTGGTGCTGCTGGTGGAAAAAACCAAGATGGGCCGCGCCATGCGCGCCACGGCGGAAAACCCGCGGGTCGCCGGCCTGATGGGCGTCGACTCGAACAAGGTCATCGTCGCCACCTTCGCGCTGGGCGCGGCGCTGGCCGCCGTCGCCGGCGTGATGTGGGGCGCCAACTACGCGTCGATCCAGTTCGCGATGGGCTTCGTGCCGGGCCTGAAGGCGTTTTCGGCGGCGGTGCTGGGCGGCATCGGCAACATCTACGGCGCGATGATCGGCGGGATCGTGCTCGGCATTATCGAGAGCCTGGGCGCCGGCTACATCGGCGACCTGACCGGCGGCTTCCTCGGCAGCCACTACCAGGACATCTTCGCCTTCGTCGTGCTGATCATCGTGCTGACGGTGCGTCCGTCCGGCATCATGGGCGAGCGCGTCGCCGACCGCGCGTAACAGGGGGATCTCATGGCTATTCTTAATTTCGACGTTTCCCGCAACCCGCGCAAGGCCTACGGCAGCATGGCCGTGGTCTTCATCGGTTTGCTGATCTTCCCGTTCTTCGCCGCGCAGTTCGGCAACTCGTGGGTGCGCATCATCGACATGGCGCTGCTGTACATCATGCTGGCGCTGGGCCTGAACATCGTGGTCGGCTTCGCCGGCCTGCTGGACCTGGGCTACATCGCGTTCTACGCGGTGGGCGCCTACATGACCGGCCTGCTGGCCTCGCCGCAATTCGCGGCGCTGCTCGAATCGGTGATCAACCAGTATCCGGTGCTGGGCGCGTCGCTGGTCGGCATCTTCGGGCCGGAGATCCAGCAAAACGGCATCCACCTGTCGGTGTGGGTGATCGTGCCGCTGGCGGCCGCGCTCGCCGGCCTGTTCGGCGCCTTGCTGGGCGCGCCGACGCTCAAACTGCGCGGTGACTACCTGGCCATCGTGACCCTGGGCTTCGGCGAGATCATCCGTATCTTCATGAACAACCTCAACGAGCCCGTCAACTTCACCAACGGTCCGCAGGGCATCAACCTGATCGACCCGATCAAGGTGTTCGGCGTCAACCTGGCCGGCGAGGCCGGCTCGCGCGCCAACGTCGTCATCGGCGGCTTCTCGATGCCGTCGGTCAACGCCTACTACTTCCTGTTCCTGTTCCTGTGCATCGCCATCGTGTTCGTCACGTCGCGCCTGCAGCATTCGCGCCTGGGCCGCGCCTGGGTCGCGATCCGCGAGGACGAGATCGCCGCCAAGGCGATGGGCATCAACACCCGCAACGTCAAGCTGCTGGCGTTCTCGATGGGCGCCTCGTTCGGCGGCATCGCCGGCGCGCTGTTCGCCTCGTTCCAGGGCTTCGTGTCGCCGGAATCGTTCTCCTTGACCGAATCGATCGCCGTGCTGGCGATGGTGGTGCTGGGCGGCATCGGCCACATCCCGGGCGTCATCATGGGCGGCGCGCTGCTGGCGGCGTTGCCGGAGGTGCTGCGCCACGTGGTCGAGCCGCTGCAGCAGCAAATGTTCGGCCACGTCCTGATCGAGGCCGAAGTGCTGCGCCAGCTGCTGTACGGCCTGGCGATGGTGCTGATCATGCTCAACCGTCCGGCCGGCCTGTGGCCCGCGCCCAAGCATGAAGACCGCCCCGACAGCGATTCGGATACCAAAGATCAATCGTCCGGCACCGTGGCGGCTTGAGGAAACACACAATGAGCGAACCAGTCATTCTCAACATCGCCGGCGTCAACAAGCGCTTCGGCGGCTTGCAGGCGCTGACCGATGTCGGCATCAAGATCCTGAAGGGCCAGATCTACGGCCTGATCGGCCCCAACGGCGCCGGCAAGACCACCTTCTTCAACGTCATCACCGGCCTGTACCAGCCGGACACGGGCACCTTCGAGCTGGCCGGCAAGCCGTATTCGCCGTCGGCCCCGCACGAGGTGGCCAAGGCCGGCATCGCCCGCACCTTCCAGAACATCCGCCTGTTCGGTGAGATGACCGCGCTCGAGAACGTCATGGTCGGGCGCCACGTGCGTTCGCACCAGGGCGTGTTCGGCGCCGTGTTCCGCCACAAGGCGGCGCGCGAGGAGGAGGCCAGCATTCGCAAGCGCGCGCAGGAGTTGCTCGATTTCGTCGGCATCGGCCAGTTCGCCAACCGCACGTCGCGCTTCCTGTCGTACGGCGACCAGCGCCGGCTGGAGATCGCCCGCGCGCTGGCCACCGATCCGCAGCTGCTGGCGTTGGATGAACCGGCCGCCGGCATGAACGCGACCGAAAAACTGGCGCTGCGCGAGCTGCTGGTCAAGATCAAGAACGAAGGCAAGACCGTGCTGCTGATCGAGCACGACGTCAAAATGATGATGGGCCTGTGCGACCGGCTGATGGTGCTGGAATACGGCAAGCCGATCGCCGAGGGGCTGCCGGCGGAAATACAGCGCAACCAGGCCGTCATCGACGCCTATCTGGGAGGATCGCACTAATGGGCGGCAATGTTCTAAAAGTATCGGGACTGAAAGTCGCGTACGGCGGCATCAAGGCCGTCAAGGGTATCGACCTGGAGGTGAACCAGGGCGAGCTGGTGGCGCTGATCGGCGCCAACGGCGCCGGCAAGACCACCACCTTGAAGGCCATCACCGGCACCTTGCCGCCGTGCCAGGTCGAGGGCACGGTGTCGTACGAGGGCGAGTCGCTCAAGGGCACGAAATCGTTCCATCTGGTGCAGAGGAAGCTGGCGATGGTGCCGGAGGGGCGCGGCGTGTTCACCCGCATGTCGATCCAGGAAAACCTGATGATGGGCGCCTTCACGCGCGACGACAAGGCCGGCATCGAGGCCGACATCGCCAAGTGGTTCGACGTGTTCCCGCGCCTGAAGGAGCGGGCGGCGCAGATGGCCGGCACCTTGTCGGGCGGCGAGCAGCAGATGCTGGCGATGGCGCGCGCGCTGATGTCGCATCCCAAGCTGCTGCTGCTCGACGAGCCGTCGATGGGGCTGTCGCCGATCATGGTCGACAAGATCTTCGAGGTGATCCGCAATGTCTCGAAGGAGGGCATCACCATCCTGCTGGTGGAGCAGAACGCCAAGCTGGCCCTGCAGGCCGCGCACCGCGGCTACGTCATGGATTCGGGCAACATCACGATGACCGGCAACGCCCGCGACATGCTCGACGATCCGCGCGTGAAGGCGGCGTATCTGGGCGAGTAAACCCCACCCTGCATCCTTTTAGCGGGACGCCTGCGTCTCCGCTTAGGGGTCGTACCCCTCGGGGTACGACCCCGCGTGGCCGTGCGGGTCTGCCAGCCAAAAAAAAGGCCCCGGCGGTGCCGGGGCTTTTAAGGACATCCGCCGGAGATACCGTGGATGCCGAGGAGGCAGCGGAACGGTGCCGGCGCCTGGGCGCCGGCACCATCCTGATTACTTGCGTGCCGGAGCGACCTTGGCGGCGGCGGCGGAGAACTGGTTCACCGCTTGCGCGACGTTGCTTTCGATCGACTCGACAGCCTGCTTGGCGGTCTTGCTGAACTGCTCGTAGCCGGCGTTGGCATTGCCTAGGGCCGATTTGAACAGGGCGACGGCGTTTTCGCTGCCGGCCGGGGCGTTCTTGCTGACTTCTTCCACCAGCGAGATGACTTTGCGGTTGGTTTCAGCGATTTGCGTTTCGGCGGCTTTGCTGAACTCGGCGCTGGTGCTCGAGGCGATGTTCGCCAGGTGACGGCCGTACGCCAGGGTTTTTTCTGCGTTCGGCTGGGCCTGAGCGGATGCCAGCGAGAAGAATTCTTGCGGATCTTTTGCCGACAGCAGTTGCTTGGTGGTGATCGACGACTCTTCCAGCGACGCCTTGGCGGCAGTCAGGTTCAGGTCGACAAACTTCTCCACGCCTTCAAACGCCTTGTTGGTCAGGGCCGAGAAGATGGCGAACTGCGCTTCAAAGTTGGCTTTGGTCGCATTGGAAAATTGCTCAGGGATTGAAAACATTTAACTCTCCAGGAAAATAGTCATTAATTGGATACTGCCGTTCTAGCTCGGCGAGAAACAGAACATCCACGTTTCAAACCGATCGAATTGTGCAACGCAACAAAGCCAATTTTACGGCCTTGGGAAATTAAGTCAAGCGATTTTTTGTGCGTTGCATCAAGGCATGAAACGTCGATTTGAGGAAGTATTTCCCGGCTAAAACTTATTGCGGTGCATCGCCGGGGCTGGCGTGGTTGCTTGCTTTGGGGGCTGGGCCGGTGCCGATCGGGCCGCCGTGATAGACTCGGCGGGCAACTGGCCGATGCCGTCTGCCCGCCTTTCGTTTCCTTTCAGTCCGATAGTAAGTTTTCATGTCCGATACCCCTACCGCCGTTTCCCCGCAAAACCCCGCTGCCGCAGCGGCCGGACACGCGACTTTTTTGTCGCCGATGCCGTTGTTTTTTGTCCTTTTATGGAGCAGCGGCTTCATCGTGGCCAAGTTCGGCCTGCCGTACGCGCCGCCGCTGACCTTCCTGGTGATGCGCTTTCTGGGCGTGCTGCTGTTGCTGGTGCCGGCCGTGCTGGTGTTGCGCGCGCCCTGGCCGCACGGCAAGATCCGCCACATCGCGCTGGCCGGGGTGCTGGTCCAGGCCGGTTATCTGATCGGCGTCTGGTGCGCCATCAAGCAGGGCATGCCGGCCGGCCTGTCGGCGCTGATCGTCGGCATGCAGCCCATCCTGACCGCGTTCGCCGCGCCGCTGATCGGTGAAAAGGTGCGGCCGCGCCAGTGGCTGGGATTGGTGTTCGGCATCGGCGGCGTCGCCTTGGTGGTGGCGGCCAAGATCAAGCTGACCGGGCTGTCGGTGGAGGCCATCGCGCTGTGCGTGCTGGCGCTGGTGTCGATCACGGTCGGCACCATGTATCAAAAACGCCATTGCCCGCAATTCGACCTGCGCACCGGCACGGTCATCCAGTTCGCCGCGTCCACCGTGGTGGTGTTGCCGTTGGCTATCATATTTGAAGGCTTGAGCGCCGATTTTGCTGCGGTGCGATGGACGCCGCAGTTCGTCGGCGCGCTGGCGTGGTCGGTGCTGGGCCTGTCGATCGGCGCCATTTTCGTGCTGTTCGCGCTGATACGCCGCAGCGACGCCACCCAGGTCACCAGCCTGATGTACCTGACGCCGCCCACCACCGCCGTCATGGCGTGGCTGATGTTCGGCGAAGCATTCAACGCCCTCGGCATCGTCGGCATGGCGCTGGCGGTCACCGGGGTGTTTTTCGTTGTCAGCAAAAACCAACCCAAATAGCGAGGCCACATGATTTCTACTCCAGAACAGCAGGCGGTGGACGCGGCGATCACGTCGCGCCGCTCGATCCGCGCCTATCTGCCGCAAGCGGTGGCGCGCGAGGACGTCACGGCGATCCTGCGGGTGGCGGGCAGGGCGCCGTCCGGCACCAACACGCAACCGTGGAAAGTGTATGTGCTCGAAGGCGAGCGCAAGCGGGAGTTGTCTTCGGCGATCCTGGCCATACATAACGATCCGGAGCAAGCCGGCCAGCACACCGAGGAATACGCGTATTACCCGCGCCAATGGGTCTCGCCGTTCATCGAGCGGCGCCGCAAGGTGGGCTGGGATTTATATGCGCTGCTGGGGCTCACGCGCGACAACAAGGCCGGCATGGCGGCCCAGCACGGCCGCAACTACGAGTTCTTCGGCGCCCCCGTCGGCCTGATCTTCACGATCGACCGCGTGATGGAGCAGGGCTCGTGGCTGGACTACGGGATGTTCTTGCAGAGCGTGATGGTGGCCGCGCGGGCGCGGGGACTAGATACTTGTCCGCAAGCCGCCTTTACCCAGTATCATCGGGTCATCCGTTCCGCGCTGGATCTCCCCGCCAACGAAATGGTGGTGTGCGGCATGGCCCTCGGTTACGCCGACACGACAAAAATCGAGAATTCTTTGATCACGGAGCGTATGCCGGTCGAAGAATTTGTTAAATTTGTCGCTTAGGACTAGCTTGCTTTAAGCATATTGCAGATACGCAACCAAAGATGCCACCAAGCTTAAATTAGCTTGCGCTTGCGCACCGTTTTGCTACACTGCAACTGTCGATTGTGAAATGCGGCTTTTCTTCTTTTGGGGATATGAATGTATAAACTAGCGTTAAGTGCGCTCATTTCGCTGATGTTCGCATCCGCCGGCCTCAGCGCCGCCCAGGCCGCGACCGCCGATACCGCCGCGCCCAAGAAGGCCCACGTCAAGAAAGGCAAGTCGCGCCAGCCGGTGCGCGTGGCCGCCGCCGAGGCGGGCGAGCGCGTGGTCAAGCGCGTGACCAAGGTCAACGGCCGCCGCAAGGTGGTGTACCAGCGCATGATCACGGCCGCGCCGCCGGTGCCGACCATGGGCGACCTGGCCGGCCTGAGCGCGACGCACGATCCGCTCGACCTCAAGTCCAACGTGGCGCTGGTGCTCGACCAGGCCAATTCCGAAGTATTGTTTGAAAAGAATTCCAACGTCGCCTTGCCGATCGCCTCGATCACCAAGATGATGACCGGCCTGGTCGTGGTCGAAGCCAACCAGGACATGGACGAGCTGCTGACCGTCACCGACGAGGACGTCGACCGCGAAAAATTCAGCAGCTCGCGCCTGCGCGTGGGGGCCCAGCTGACCCGCGCCAACATGCTGCACATCGCCCTGATGAGCTCGGAAAACCGCGCCGCCTCGGCGCTGGGCCGTAACTATCCGGGCGGCAAGCCGGCGTTTGTCGAGGCGATGAACGCCAAGGCCCGCGAACTGGGCATGACCGACACCCATTATGTCGATTCGAGCGGCTTGTCGAAAATGAATGTGGCCAGCGCGCGCGACCTGGCCAAGCTGGCGATGGCGGCGTACCAGCATCCGATGCTGCGCCAGTTCTCGACCGACGCCAAGGCCATCGTCGAAGCCAACGGCCGTCCGATGCAGTTCGGCACCACCAATCACCTGGTGGCCAATCCGGACTGGGCGATCGGCTTGCAGAAAACCGGTTTCATCAACGAAGCGGGACGCTGCCTGATGATGCAGGCCGTCATCGAAGGCCGTTCGGTGATCATGGTGTTCCTCGACTCCAAGGGCAAGCAGTCGCGCACCGCCGACGCCGGCCGCATGCGCAGCTGGCTGCAGGCGCTCAAGCCCGCGGCGCTGACCACCAACAGCACCTCGCCGGTTTATTCGACCGGCATGTAACCGAGCGTGGCGGAGATCTGGCTGGCGGTCGTGACCAGATCGTCCAGCCAATCCTCCTGCAGGCGGTCGGCCGGCGCCGAGATCGACAGCCCGGCGATCAACTTGCCGCTGTCGTCGTGGATGCCGGCGGCCATGCAGCGCACCCCCAGTTCCAGTTCCTCGTTATCGCGCGCGTAGCCGCGCGACTTCACCAGGCTGAGCTCGCGCTCGAGCTTGGACAAATCCGTGATCGAATTCTTGTTGTGCCCGGCCAGCCCGGTGCGCGTGGCGTAGGCGCGGATGGCCTTCGGCTCGTCGACCGACAGGAACAGCTTGCCGGTCGAGGTCAGGTGCAGCGGACCGCGCCCGCCGATCGCGCGGACCACCTGCATGCCCGAGCGCTCCGAGAACGCGCGGTCGATGTAGACGATCTCGTCGCCCTGGCGCACCGACAGGTTGATGGTCTGCTGCGTCTTCTTGTGCAATGCGCGCATGAAATCGAGCGCGGCCTCGCGCACCGACAGCCGACTCTTGACGACGTTGCCCAATTCCAACAGCCGCATGCCGAGCCGGTAGGTGCCCGGTTCGATGCGGTCGACAAAACGGGTCAGCACCATGTCGTTGAGGATGCGGTGCGCGGTCGACGGGTGCAGCCCGGACACCTTGGACAATTCCTTCAGGCTGACGGGATCGGGATACTTGGCGAGAGCGTCTAGTAGCGCCACCATGCGCTCGATCACCTGGATAGTGGTCTTTTGCTCGGGAACGGTTTCGATTTTCATGATGTGGTTGGTGCGGTGCAGTATGCGGTAACTACGTTATACCATAATGTGAAAAAAATGTGAATTGATGCATAATGCGCTATCTTTATCTTGTTTGTCTCCCATGGAACCTGTCAGCGAATTCAAAAGCAAAAGCGGCCTCAAGCGGATCTTTTCGGCCTTCTTCTACTCGATCGACGGCCTCAAGTCGGCCTGGAAACACGAGCACGCGTTCCGCCAGGAGCTGGCCCTGTTTGTCGTCGGCGCGCTGATCGCGCTGGTGTTGAAGATTTCGGCGTTCGAGAAGCTGGTGCTGATCGCGGTGCTGGTGCTGGTGCTGATCGTCGAACTGATTAACTCGGCACTGGAGGCGGTGGTTGACAGGATTTCGCTGGAACGCCACCCGCTGTCCAAGAACGCCAAGGACTTCGGCAGCGCGGCGGTGTTGCTGACCTGCCTGCTGGCGGCGGCCACCTGGGGCGTGGTGCTGTTCAACCGGTTCTACTAGCCGCATATAAGGTTTTCGCATATGGAACTGATAAAAGCTTAGTTCTAATTAATAAGGGACGGCATTACTCTTTGGTTTAACACAACTAGGGGAATTCCATGCTGTCCAAAAAAATCATCGCCGCGGCCGTTTTCGCCGCCACCGCCGCCTCATCCGTGCTGGCCGCCGAAGTCTCCCTGCTCAACGTCTCGTACGATCCGACGCGCGAGCTGTACCAGGACGTCAACGCCGCCTTCGCCAAGGACTGGAAGGCCAAGACCGGCGACACCGTCAAGATCAAGCAATCGCACGGCGGTTCCGGCAAGCAGGGCCGCGCCGTCATCGACGGCCTGGAGGCGGACGTGGTCTCGCTGGCGCTAGCCTACGACATCGACGCCATCGCCGAGCGCAAGCTCCTGGCGCCGGACTGGCAGAAGAAACTGCCGCACAACAGCACCCCGTACACCTCGACCATCGTGTTCCTGGTCCGCAAGGGCAACCCCAAGGGCATCAAGGATTGGAACGACCTGGTCAAGCCGGGCGTGGCCGTTATCACCCCGAATCCGAAAACCTCCGGCGGCGCCCGCTGGAACCACCTGGCCGCCTACGGCTACGCGCTGCGCCAGCCGGGCGGCAACGAGGCCACGGCCAAGGACTTCCTCGGCAAGCTGTACAAGAACGTGCCGGTGCTCGATTCCGGCGCGCGCGGCGCCACCACCACGTTTGTCGAGCGCGGCATCGGCGACGTGCTGATCGCGTGGGAGAACGAGGCGCTGCTGGCCATCAAGGAACTGGGACCGAGCAAGTTCGACATCGTCGCGCCGTCGGTGTCGATCCTGGCCGAGCCGCCGGTGGCCGTGGTCGACAAGGTGGTCGACAAGCGCGGCACCCGCAAGGTGGCCGAGGCCTACCTGAACTTCCTCTACACCGACGAGGGCCAGGAAATCATCGCCAAGAATTACTACCGTCCGGCCGTCGAGAAAGAGGCGAAGAAATACGCCGCCCAATTCCCGGCCGTAAAACTGTTCACGATCGCCCAGATCGCCGGCGACTGGACCAAGGCGCAGAAGACCCACTTCGCCGACGGCGGCCTGTTCGACCAGATCTACCAGCCCAAGTAGCGCTTGCCGACGCGGCCGCCGGCGGTCGCGTCGATCATCATCGGGTCCGAAACATTGTATTTATTGATAGATCCGGTGCAGAATAGGACTCTCGCGGCGCATTGAGCGCGCCCTTGCCACCTGAACCCGTAACAATTTCTGGAGACCACCATGACACTGCGACTGGGCGATACCGCCCCCGATTTTGAACAAGACTCTTCCATCGGCAAGCTGAAGTTCCACGAGTGGGCCGGTGACTCCTGGGTGGTGCTGTTTTCCCACCCGGCCGATTTCACGCCCGTCTGCACCACCGAGCTGGGCCTGACCGCCAAGCTGAAGCCGGAATTCGACAAGCGCAACGTCAAGGCGATCGCGCTGTCGGTCGACCCGGCCGAATCGCACAAGGGCTGGATCGCCGACATCGAGGAAACCCAGGACACGGTGGTCGGCTTCCCCATCATCGCCGACGAGGACCGCAAGGTCGCCACCTTGTACGACATGATCCACCCGAACGCCTCGACCACGGCCACGGTGCGCACCCTGTTCGTCATCGACCCGAACAAAAAGGTCCGCCTGAGCCTGACCTATCCGATGAGCACCGGCCGCAACTTCGACGAGGTGCTGCGCGTGATCGACGCCCTGCAACTGACCGACGGCTACACCGTGGCCACGCCCGGCAACTGGAAAGATGGCGACGACGTCATCATCCCGCTGACGGTGCAGGATCCGGAAGTGCTCAAGCAAAAGTACCCGAAAGGTTTCACCGCCGCCAAGCCTTACCTGCGCGTCACGCCACAGCCGAACAAGTAAGCTCAACCCCGCAGCCCGCCAAGCCCGGGGTCGTACCCCGCACGGGGTACGACCCCTTCGGGTTGGGTTTGGATTAAATAACGCATAAGCAAATAAGGATTGCGTTGTTTGGATATTTCCCAAGAGTAGGTAACCTTCGGGCTACTCTTGGGGAATTGCATGGATGTATCGTTCGTTATTTCAGGATTCGCGGTCGGCCTATTGGTGGGCATGACCGGCGTGGGCGGCGGCTCGCTGATGACGCCGCTGTTGACCTTGCTGTTCGGGGTCACGCCGGCCGTCGCCGTCGGTACCGACCTGGCCTTCGCCTCGCTGACCAAGGGCGTCGGCACCTTCACCCACCGATTGCGCGGCACGGTCCACTGGGACATCGTGCGCCGCCTGTGCATGGGCGCCTTGCCGGCCGCCGTGCTGGCCAGCTTCGGCCTCAAATACTTCGGCACCCTCAGCCCGGAACTGGGCAAGATCATCCGCTACACCATCGCCGCCTCGGTGCTGCTGACCGTGTGCGCGCTGCTGTTCCGCCGCAAGATGCTGGCCTGGATCAACGCCCGTCCCGAGCGCCAGCTGCAGGGCGGGGCGCTGACGGCCGCCACCATCTTCGCCGGCGCCGTGCTCGGCACCCTGGTCACCATTTCGTCGATCGGCGCCGGCGCCATCGGCGCGACCGTGCTGGTGATGCTGTATCCGCGCCTGAGCCCGGCCGAAGTGGCCGGCACCGATATCGCCTACGCCGTGCCGCTGACGGCGATCGCCGCCTTCGGCCACTGGTGGCTGGGGTCGATCGACTGGTCGCTGCTGCTGACCTTGCTGGTGGGGTCGCTGCCCGGCATCACCGTGGGCTCGTACTTCGCGCGCGCGGTGCCGGAACGGATGTTGCGCGGCCTGCTGGCTTTCGTTTTGGTAGCGGTGGCCGCCAAACTCATATTCTGAGTAGCTATATACCGGAACCATCTAACCAAATGAAAAAAGCTTCGTTTGTAATATGATGTGCAGATGAGATTATGCAGCCCTTATAGAAGAATTTGTAATAAGGGAGCAATTTCATGTCTGCAGTTCTCGCAGCGCCCGCCACGGCCCCCGTGGCCGCCAGGGGCGCGCCGTTCCGCGTGATGCCCGGTTTCCGGCTCTCGCTCGGATTCACGGTTTTCTACCTGACCCTGATCGTGCTGATCCCGCTGTCGGCGGTCTTCCTGAAGACGTTCACGATGACGTGGGAAGGCTTTTGGGCCGCCGTCACCTCCGAGCGCGTGATGGCCTCGTACCGGCTGACCTTTGGCGCCTCGCTGATCGGCGCCTTCATCAATGTGATTTTCGGCGGCATCGTCGCCTGGGTGCTGGTGCGCTACGAGTTCCCCGGCAAGCGCATCATCGACGCGCTGGTCGACCTGCCGTTCGCGCTGCCGACCGCCGTCGCCGGCATCACCTTGACGGCGCTGTACTCGGCCAACGGCTGGTTCGGCCAGTTCATCGAGGGCGTGCTCGGCATCAAGGTGGCGTTCACGCCGATCGGCGTGGTCATCGCGCTCACCTTCATCGGCCTGCCGTTCGTGGTGCGCACCGTGCAGCCCGTGCTCGAGGACGCCGAACGCGAACTGGAGGAGGCCGCCGCCAGCCTGGGCGCCAACGCCTTGCAGACCTTCACCCGCGTGGTGTTCCCGACCATCATGCCGTCGCTGATGACCGGCTTCGCGCTGGCCTTCGCCCGCGCCACCGGCGAATTCGGCTCGGTGATCTTCATCGCCGGCAACATGCCGATGATTTCCGAGATCACGCCACTGTTCATCATCACCAAACTGGAGCAGTACGACTACGCCGGCGCCACCGCGATCGCGGTGGTGATGCTGGTGGTGTCGTTCCTCATGCTGTTGACGATCAACCTGCTGCAAGCCTGGGCGCGCGGAAAGACGGGGAAATGACATGAGCGCACTGCCTCCCATCCCGGCGCGCCGCGGCGAGTTGCCGTCGGCGCCGCAAATCCTCGAACCGCGCTGGGTGCGCGCGGTGCTGATCGCCATCGCGCTGATCTTCCTGACCTTGTTCCTGTTCGTGCCGCTGGTGGCCGTGTTCGCCGAGGCGTTCCGCAAGGGCTGGCAAGCCTACGTGGCCGCCATCGTCGAGGAGGACGCGATCTCGGCCATCAAGCTGACCCTGATCACGGCCGTCATCGCCGTGCCGCTCAATCTGGTGTTCGGCGTGGCGGCGTCGTGGTGCATCGCCAAGTTCGAGTTCCGTGGCAAGAGTTTCCTGCTGACCCTGATCGATCTGCCGTTCTCGGTGTCGCCGGTGATCTCCGGCCTGATCTATGTGCTGCTGTTCGGCGCGCAGGGCTGGTTCGGCCCGTGGCTGCAGGAGCACGACATCAAGATCCTGTTCGCCGTGCCGGGCATCGTGCTGGCGACGATCTTCGTCACCTTCCCCTTCGTCGCGCGCGAGCTGATCCCGCTGATGCAGGCGCAGGGCAGCGAGGAGGAGGAGGCCGCCATCGTGCTGGGCGCGTCCGGCTGGGATACCTTCCGCCGCGTGACCTTGCCCAACATTAAATGGGGCCTGCTGTACGGCGTGATCCTGTGCAACGCCCGCGCGATGGGCGAGTTCGGCGCGGTGTCGGTGGTGTCCGGCCACATCCGCGGCGAGACCAACACCGTGCCGCTGCAGGTGGAGATCCTCTACAACGAGTACAACTTCGCCGCCGCCTTCGCCGTGGCCTCGCTGCTGGCGCTGCTGGCGCTGGTGACCCTGGCCCTGAAATCCTTTATCTCTTGGCGCTTGAACGAATCGATCGCCGATGACGCACGTTCCAAGGAGCACTGACATGACGATCGAAGTTAAAAACATCAACAAGCGGTTCGGCGAATTCGTCGCCCTCAACAATGTCTCGCTGGACTTCCCGGCGGGCGAGCTGACCGCGCTGCTGGGCCCTTCCGGCTGCGGCAAGACCACCCTGCTGCGCATCATCGCCGGTCTCGAACATCCGGACTCGGGCCAGGTGCTGCTCGACTCGCACGACGCCTCGCACCGCCACGTGCGCGAGCGCCAGGTCGGCTTCGTGTTCCAGCACTACGCGCTGTTCAAGCACATGACGGTGTTCGAGAACGTCGCCTTCGGCTTGCGCGTCAAGCCGCGCGCCGAGCGGCCGTCGGAAGACCAGATCCGCCGCAAGGTCAAGGAGCTGCTCGAGCTGGTGCAGCTGGACTGGCTGGCCGACCGCTATCCGCCGCAGCTGTCGGGCGGGCAGCGCCAGCGGATCGCGCTGGCGCGCGCGCTGGCCGTCGAACCGCGCGTGCTGCTGCTGGACGAACCGTTCGGCGCGCTCGACGCCAAGGTGCGCAAGGAATTGCGCCGCTGGCTGCGCCGGCTGCACGACGACTTGCACGTGACGTCGATCTTCGTCACCCACGACCAGGAGGAGGCGCTGGAGGTGGCCGACCAGGTGGTGCTGATGAACAAGGGTAACGTCGAGCAGATCGGCGCGCCGGAACAGGTCTACAACCATCCGGCCTCGCCGTTCGTGTACGGCTTCCTGGGCAACGTCAACATGTTCCACGGCCGCGTGCAGGACGGCGTGCTGGCCAGCGGCGGCGCCACCTTCGAGGTGCCGGGCCAGCCGGACGCCGACGGCAAGGGCACCGCCTATGTGCGTCCGCACGACCTCGACATCGAGCGCTATACGCCCGGCGCCGAGGGCATCGTCGTCAAGCTGCGCCGCGCGCACGCGATCGGGCCGCTGGCGCAACTGGATTTGGAGCGCGACGATACGGCCGAGCTGATCGAAGCGGTGATGTCCAATGAGCGTTTCAGCCTTCTGCAACTGAAGGAGGGTGAGACTTTGGTAGTGCGTCCAAAACGCCTGCATGTGTTTGTCGACGCTGGAGCTTCAATATGAATTTTCAACAATTGCGGTCGATCCGCGAAGCCGCCCGACGCGGCTACAATTTGACCGAAGTGGCCAACGCCTTGTTCACCTCGCAGCCCGGCGTGAGCCGCCAGATCCGCGAGCTCGAGGATGAACTGGGCGTGGTGATTTTCGAACGTAACGGCAAGCGCCTGACCGGCATGACCGAGCCGGGCAAGGGCATCCTCAAGATCATCGACCGCCTGCTGATCGAGGCGGAGAATTTGCAGCAGGCCAGCCTGGAGTACACGGGCCAGCAAAGCGGCACGCTCAGCGTCGCCGCCACGCACACGCAGGCGCGCTACGCGCTGCCGAAGGTGGTGCAAAGTTTCCGCAAGGCTTATCCGGACGTGCGCATCGCCTTGCAGCAGAGCGCGCCGGAGCACATCGCCGAATGGATCTTGTCCGGCAAGACCGACATCGGCATCGCCACCGAGGGCTTGTCGCAGTTCCCGGACCTGGTGTCGTTCCCGTGCTACCGCTGGACCCATTTGATCGTGGTGCCGGACGGCCATCCATTGCTGGGCCGTTCGCCGATCCGGCTGGAGGATCTGGCCGAGTTCCCGTTGATCACCTACGACATCGGCTTCACCGGCCGCGGGCATATCGACGCGGCGTTCGCGCACGCCGGCGTCAAGCCCGACATCGTGCTGACGGCGATGGATTCGGACGTCATCAAGCAGTATGTCGCGCTGGGGCTGGGCGTGGGCATCGTCGCCTCGATGGCCTTCGATCACGGCCGCGACAAGGGCATGCGCGCGGTCGAGGCGTCGCACCTGTTCGCGTCGAACACGACGCGGCTGGCGGTGCGCAAGGGCGCCTATCTGCGCTCGTACGCCTACCACTTCATCCAGCAGTTCGCGCCCGATCTGACGCGGGCGGAAATCGACGCCGCCTTGAACGGCGGGGATTTGTCTTAGTGTCCATATGGCCGCCGCAGCAATGTGGCGGCCATAAAACAGTCTGATAATTTTCTTAACCGGAACTAACAAACCACCCTATACTAATTTTTCCAACGCTGTTGCGGTTTCTTCGGCCTACTCTGGGAGACAAAATGGGAATGGGGAATTGGAAAATCGGCACCCGCCTGGGTGCCGGCCTGGGCGTGGCGATCATCTTCATGCTTGGCATCGCCATCGTCGGCATCGGCAATCTTGGCAAGCTCAACAACAACACCCAAGACCTCGCCACCGACAAGGTGCCCAAGGTCATCGTGGCTTACGAAACGATAGGCGGCCTCAACGATATCGCCCGCGCGATGCGCAACGCCATGCTGTCCAGGGACCCGGCCGTCGTCAAGGCGGAGCTCGAGCGCGTCGACCAGCGCAAGATCGAAATCGGCGAGCGGCTCGACCGGCTGCGCGCCTTGATCGCCGACGATGACGACCCGCGCAGCGCGCAAAAATTGCAGGCCGTGCTCGAAGCGCGCGACAAGTATGCGGTGGTGCAAACGGAGTTCCTCAAGCGCTCCGCCGATGAGGCGCGGCGCGACGAATCGATCGCCTATCTGCTGACCACGGTGCGCAAGGAGCAGACCGCCTACCTCAACGCGCTGACCGAGCTGGTCAAGTTCCAGAACGCCGCGGTGGAGGAGGCCGCCACCGTGGCCGAGCAAGCGTACGCCGGCTCGCGCAACACGATGATACTGCTGGCGGTGTTCGCGGCCGGCATCGCTGCATGGGTGCTGACGATCATCTCGCGCAGCATCACGCTGCCGCTGAACCGGGCGGTCGGCATGGCGCAGGCGGTGGCCGGCGGCGATTTGACGATGCGCATGGAATGCCACACCACCGACGAGACCGGCCAGCTGCTGCGCGCGCTGATCGACATGAACGAGAGCCTGGCGCGCACGGTCGGGCAAGTGCGCGCCGGCACCGACACCATCGCCACCGCCTCCAACGAGATCGCCAGCGGCAACCTCGATTTGTCGAGCCGCACCGAGCAGCAAGCATCCAGCCTGGAGGAGACGGCGTCGTCGATGGAGGAGTTGACGTCGACGGTGTCGCAGAACGCCGAGAACGCGCGCCAGGCGACCAAGCTGGTGGTGGCGGCGTCGGCTTACGCCACCAAGGGCGGCCAGGTGGTCGGGCAGGTGGTCGACACCATGGGCGCGATCAAGGAAAGCTCGGGCAAGATCGTCGACATCATCGGCGTCATCGACGGCATCGCGTTCCAGACCAATATCCTGGCCTTGAACGCGGCGGTCGAAGCGGCGCGCGCCGGCGAGCAGGGGCGCGGCTTCGCGGTGGTGGCGTCCGAGGTGCGCAATCTGGCGCAACGCTCGGCCAGCGCGGCCAGGGAGATCAAGGAATTGATCGGGCGCTCGGTGCAGACGGTCGACGCCGGCGCGGTGCTGGTCGGCGAGGCGGGCGCGACGATGGCGGGGCTGGTGGAGTCGGTCAGGCAGGTGGCCGAGATCATGAGCGCGATCAGCGCCGCCAGTAGCGAGCAGAGCAGTGGGATCGAGCAGGTCAACCAGGCCATCATCTCGATCGATGGCGTGACGCAGCAGAACGCCGCGCTGGTCGAGCAGGCGGCCGCCGCCGCGCAGAGCATGCGCGACCAGGCGGACTTGCTGACGCAGGCCGTCAGCGTGTTCAAGCTGGCCGGCGCGCCGGGCCGCGCGCTGGCGCTGGGGTGAGCGCCGGCGCCAACCCGGCCATGCCGATCACGTCACCCGCTTACCAGCTGTAGCCGGCCTTGGCGTAGTAGTAGCGGCCGTTGAAGCCGTTCGGCGCCCAGCCGCTGTACAGGTTGACGCCGTTCAGGTTGAGGTTGGCCACCGACGTGATCTTGTCCGGATACTTGTCGGTGACGTTGTCCACGCCCGCGCTCAAACGCCAGTTCTTGCCCAGCTTGACGCTGGCCGACAGATCCAGCACCCATTGCGGATCGTACACCTGATCCTGCGCCGGATTGTTCTGCGGCACCGTGAAGCTGCCGTAGCGCGTCACCACGCCGCGCGCGTTCCAGGCGCCCAGGGTGTAGTCGGTGGCCAGGCTGAACTTGTCCTTCGGCGAGCCGACCGTCAGGCGGTTGATGGTCTGGCGGTCGATCAGGGTCAGGTTGTTGGCGCTCAGGATGGCCGGGTTGGCGTTGACGTGCTGCACCGTGTTTTTATTGTGGTTGTACGCCAGCGTGAAATCGTAGCGGCCGGCGGCGGCCAGATCCCAGCGGTAGGTGCTGACCACGTCGACGCCGGTGGTGCGGGTGTCGATGGCGTTGGTGAAGTAGCGCGCCGCGCCCACCAGCAGGCCCTGGCTGGCCAGCGTGTTGCGCAGCGCCGGCGACAAGGTCATGCTGGTCGACAGCGCGATGCGGTCGTCGATGTCGATGCGGTAGGCGTCGACGCTGGCGCTCCAGTTGCGGGTCGGTTGCGCTTGCAGGCCGACGCTGTAGTTGCGGGCTTTTTCGGCCTTCAGCGGCTGCGCGCCCAGTGCGTCGGCGGCGGCGCTGCCAACGGCGAAGGTGCCGGTTTCGATCGCCGTGTTCTGGCCGTTGATGATCGAGAAATTGGTGGTCGTGATGGTGTAGAACTGTTGCGCCAGCGACGGCGCGCGGAAGCCCGACGAGGCCGTCGCGCGCAGCGATACCAGCGGGTTGACCGCGTAGCGTGCCGAGCCCTTCACCGAGGTGGTGTTGCCGAAGTCGCTGTAACGTTCGTGGCGCAACGCGGCCGAGGCCGAGAACTGCCTGGTGATGTCGGCCTCGAAGTTGGCGTAGATCGATTTGTTGTGGCGGCTGTTGCTGCCGGCGTTGACCGGACGGAAGCCGGAGAAGCCCTGCGCGCCGCTGCCGCTGTACGACGCCTGGTCGCCGGCGCCGATCTCGTATTCCTCGTGCCGCGCCTCGACGCCCAGCGCCACCGTCAGCGGGCCGCTGAACGCGGCCACGGGAAACTCCTTGGCGATATCGAAGTTGAACAGGCCCTGCGTGTTTTGCAGCTTGCCGGCGTAGAAGTGGGTCGGGCTGTTCGCGCCCAGGTCGAGGTTGACGGTGTTGTCCAGGTCCAGCTCGAATTTGTTGCGCCCGTAGTTGAGGCTGGCGTCCCACCGCCAGCCCGACAGTTCGCCGCGCAGGCCGGTCACCAGCGACTGGTCGGTCGAGGTGCTGTCCTGCAGCGGCAGGAAGCCTTGCGGATACAGCGTGGGCGAACGGTCCGGCGTGCGCCAGGTCGCCGCCGCCGAGGTCTTGCGCTCGCCGTAGCTGGCGAAGGCGTACCAGTCGATATCGTCGGTCACGCGGTACTGGCCGTTGGCGAGGAGGGTGCGGGGCTTGCTGTCCGGGTCGCCGTAGCGTTGGTTGACCTTGCCGATCTGGGAACCGGCGACCGGGCGCGTGTCGACGCCGGCGCGGTTGGTCGGATCGCGGTCGGCGGCCTCGATGGCCACGCGCACCCAGCCCTGGTCGCCGAGGGCGAAGCCGGTCGAGCCGCGCACGGTGCGTTGCTTGCCGTCGCCTTCCTTGTACTCGCCGTAGCCGACTTCGATGTCGCCGCCTTCCGCGCCTTTTTTGAGGATGATGTTGATCACGCCGGCGATCGCGTCGGAGCCGTACTGGGCCGCCGCGCCGTCGCGCAGCACCTCGATGCGTTCGATCGCCGCCAGCGGGATCGCGTTCAGGTCGACCGGCGCCGAGCCGCGGCCCTGGGTGCCGTTGACGTTGACCACGGCCGAGGTGTAGCGGCGCTTGCCGTTGACCAGCACCAGGGTTTGATCGGGCGACAGGCCGCGCAGCTGGGCCGGGCGGACGGCGTCGCTGGTGTCGGCGCCGGACGGGCGCGGGAAGTTCATCGACGGCACCAGGCGGGCCAGCACGGTGGCCAGTTCGGTCGAGCCGCTGGCCTGCAGTTCGCGCGCGCCGATGATGTCGACCGGCGATTCGGAATCGATGGTGCGGCGGTTCTTGGCGTAGGTGCCGGTGACGACCACCGACTGCAGCTCGCCGTCGGCGGGCGCGTCCTGGGCGAAGGCGGGGATGACGATGGTCGCGATCAGCGTGCTCAGCAGCAGTGGCGTGGCGATGGGGCGTGTGCTCATGTGGCGGTCTCGTGGGGCTGTGGTGGTGGCACAGCATATCAGCCCGGCGATGCCGCACAAACGAACGATTGTGTCTAAGGTTATGCCTCCGGGGTCAGGTCCACCATTTCTACACGGGCTGGTCTGTCATGCGTTGTTGGCGGCGCATGCATGGCCGATTACGGCGTGCCGCCTAATCCGCCCTACGGTTATGCCTCCGGGGTCAGGTCCACCATTTCTACACGGGCTGGTCTGTCATGCGTTGTTGGCGGCGCATGCATGGCGGATTAGATTTGATCGTGCGTTATTGGCCGGGGTTGGGCACGCTGGCGTGGATGGCGTCCACCGCCGCGATGATTTCCGGCGACAGTTGGACCTCGTAGGCGTCGATGTTTTCCTTCAGCTGCGCCAAGGTGGTCGCGCCGATGATGGTCGAGGCCACGCACCAGCGGCCGTAGCACCACGCCAGCGCCAGTTGCGTCGGCGTCAGGCCGTTGTCGCGCGCGAGCTCGGTGTATCGCGCGACCGCCGCCAGCACCGCCGGCCGCAGGTAGCGCGGGCTCCATGTCGGCGGGAAAATCGTCAGCCGTCCCCGGGCCTTCGGGTCGTCGTGGTACTTGCCCGTCAATTGACCGAAGGCGAGCGGGCTGTACGCTAGCAGGCCGACGTTGTCGCGGAAGCAGGTCTCGTCCAGCAGGCTGGTCTCGTAGTGGCGCGCCGTCAGGTTGTACAGGTTCTGGATGGAGGCGATGCGCGGCAAGCCCTTCATCTCCGATTGCTTGATGAATTCGCTCACGCCCCAGCACGATTCGTTGGAGACGCCGATCGCGCCGATCTTGCCTTCCTTGATCAGCTCGCCCAGCGCGGCCAAGGTGTCCTCCACCGCCACGCATTCGCGCTCGAGCTGCGGATTGAACACGCTGGCGCCGAAGATTGGCACGTTGCGGCTGGGCCAGTGCAATTGGTATAAATCGATATGGTCGGTTTGCAGCCGCTGCAGGCTGGTGTCGACCGCCGCGCGCAGGTTGGCGGCGTCGAAGTTCTGCTTGCCGCCGCGCACCCAGCCGATGTTGGGATTCGGGCCGGCGGCCTTGGTCGCCAGCACCACCTTGTCGCGCATGCCCGACTTCTTCAGCCAGCTGCCGATGAAGCGCTCGGTCGCGCCCTGCGTTTCGGCGCGCGGCATGACCGGGTACATCTCGGCCGTGTCGATGAAGTTGATGCCGCGTTCGATCGCGTAGTCGAGCTGGCTGTGCGCGTCGGCCTCGGTGTTTTGCTCGCCGAAGGTCATCGTGCCCAGGCATATCCTGGTCACGTGCAGGTGGCTGGAACCCAGTTGTATCGTTTGCATGCGGGCTCCTTAGTGTCCGCGCACGGCCTGCGCGCAATCGTTGATCAGCGCCGGGCCGGCGTAGATCAGGCCGCTGTACAGCTGCACCAGCCGGGCGCCGCAGTCCATTTTGACCTTGGCGTCGGCGCCGCGCATGATGCCGCCGACGCCGATGATCGGCACGGCGTCGCCCAGCTCGGCCTTGAGCAGGCGGATCACGGTGTTGGACAGCTCGAACACCGGCGCGCCCGACAGGCCGCCGCCCTCGGCGCCGTGGCGCATGCCGGCCACGGCGTCGCGGCTCAACGTGGTGTTGGTGGCGATGACGCCGTCGATCTTGTGGCGCAGCAGCGCGTCGGCGATGTTCTTGACCTGGTCGCCGTCCATGTCCGGCGCGATTTTCAGGGCCAGCGGCACGTAGCGCTTGTGCTGGTCCGACAGGCGCGCCTGCGCGTCCTTCAGTTGCGCCAGCAGGCCGTCGAGCTCGGAGCCGCCCTGCAGCTGGCGCAGGTTCTTGGTGTTGGGCGAGGAGATGTTGACCGTCACATAGCTGGCGTAGGGATAGACTTTTTCCAGGCAGTGCAGGTAGTCGTCGGCCGCGCGCTCGATCGGCGTGTCGGCGTTCTTGCCGATGTTCAGGCCCAGCACGCCGGCCTTGTCCTGGTAGAAGCGCGACGCCTGCACGTTGGCGACGAAGGCGTCGACGCCGCCGTTGTTAAAGCCCATGCGGTTGATGATGGCGTGCGCGGCCGGCAGGCGGAACATGCGCGGCTTGGGGTTGCCGGCCTGACCGCGCGGGGTGACCGTGCCCACCTCGATCGAGCCGAAGCCCAGGTCCGCCAGCGCGTCGATGTAGGCGCCGTCCTTGTCCAGCCCGGCGGCGAGGCCGACCGGATTCTTGAACGTGACACCCATCACGGTGCGCGGGTCGGCCGCCGGTTGCTTGACCAGCTTGGTCAGGCCCAGCGCGGCGGCGCGTTTGAGCGCGGGAAGAGTGAAGTGGTGGGCGGCTTCGGCGTCCATCGAGAACAGCAGCGGACGGGCCAGGGAATACAGGAATTTTTCGGACATGGGGAGCTCTGGTTGTTGGCCCCGGTATTTTATCAGGCCTCCAGCACGCTCCACACGCCCTTGATGCGCGCCTCCAGCGGTTTGAAGTTGGTTTTGTAGGACATTTTCGGGCTTTCCCTGATCCAGTAGCCCAGATAGATGTAGGGCAGGCCCAGCTCGCGCGCCTGGGCGATCTGCCACAGCACGTTGTAGGTGCCGTAGGAGGCGCTCTCGACGTCGGGATCGAAGAAGGTGTACACGGACGACAAGCCGTCCGACAGCACGTCGATGATGCTGACCATGCGCAGCGTGCCGCCGGGCTCGCGGAACTCGACCAGGCGCGTGTTGACGCGGCTTTGCAGCAGGAATTGCGCGTACTGGTCGCGGCTGTCCTGGTCCATGCCGCCGCCGGCGTGGCGCTTGCTCTGGTAGCGCAGGTACAGCTCGTAGTGCTCGTCCGAGAATTGCAAGGTGGCGACGCCGGCGCGCAGGTCGTTGTGCCGGGCCCAGGCGCGTCGCTGGCCGCGGTTGGGGCTGAACTGGTCGGCCACCACGCGCACCGGGATGCAGGCCTGGCACCCGTCGCAATATGGTCGATAAGTAAAGATGCCGCTGCGCCGGAAGCCGTTTTTGACCAGTTCGGAATACACGTCCGCGTTGATCAGGTGGGAAGGCGTGGCCACCTGCGAGCGCGCCTGGCGCGCGTCCAGATAGCTGCAGGGGTAGGGCGCCGTGGTGTAAAACTGCAGCGTCGCGAAAGGCAGATCGTTCAGGTGCGTCATGCACGTCCTATCGAGGGCGAGATTCTGTTCCGGGTCTATACCTGATGATAGCGCTTGTTTGTCGAAGGCGCTTGTCACCTTTAGCTTAACTGTCCGGCGCCAGCGGTGCAATGGGTTCCCACACGGTGATTTGCGGCAATTCAATAGTGTTGCGCAGATGCGCCAGGAATTGCGCGCGCGGAATCGGCGCCGCGCCCAGCGAGGCCAGGTGGCCGGTCTCCTGTTGGCAATCGATCATCTTGACGCCGTGCCGCCGCAGGAAGCGCACCAGGTAGGCCAGCGCGATCTTGGAGCCGTCGGTCACGCGCGCGAACATCGATTCGCCGTAGAACATGCGGCCGATCGAGACGCCGTAGGCGCCGCCGACCAGCTCGCCGTCCAGCCACACCTCGGCCGAGTGCGCGTAGCCGAGCCGGTGCAGGCCGGTGTAGCCGTCGATGATGTCTTCCGAGATCCAGGTGCCGGGGCCGTCGCGGCGCGGCGCGGCGCAGGCGCGCATGACGTCCTCGAAGGCGCTGTCGAAGCGCACCTGCCAGCGTCCGCCGGCGGCGATGTCTCGCTCGACCTTGCGCAGCGTCTTCTTCAGGCTGTCGGAGATGCGGAAGCGGTCGGTCATCAGCACCATGCGCGGATCGGTGCTCCACCACAGGATGGGCTGGCCCTCGGAAAACCACGGGAAGATGCCGCGCCGGTAGGCCATCAGCAAGCGCCGCGGCGACAGGTCGGCGCCGGCCGCCAGCAGGCCGGGCGCCTCCGACGTCAGCGCCTGCGCGACGTCGGGAAACGGCGTGTCGCTGTCGAGCCAGGGGATCACGTCGGTTCCGCGTCCGAGCGCATGGCGCGGGTGATGTCCTGGGCGTGGAAGCCGTAGTCGCCGCCGTCGCCGGCAAGCATGCGCGCGCGGTCGGCGAAGAACAGTTCCAGCGTGGTGCGGATGGTGGGGAAGGCCAGGTCGTCCCACGGGATCTGCGCCTCGCTGAACATTTGCACGTCCAGGCTTTCCTCGCCGGGCGCGAAGTCGAGGTCGAGCAACGTGGCCAGGTAGAACATGTGGACCTGGTGCACGCGCGCGACGTTCAACAGTGAAAACAATTTACCCAGTTCGATGTTGGCGCCGGCTTCTTCCCGGGTCTCGCGCATCGCCGCCTCGGCCGTGGTTTCATCGTTTTCCATGAAGCCGGCGGGCAGCGTCCAGTAGCCGTGGCGCGGTTCGATCGCGCGCTTGCACAGCAGGATTTTCAATTCGCCATCGCACTCCCACACGGGGATCGTGCCCAGCACCATTTTCGGGTTCTGATAGTGGATGGTGGAACAGCTTTCGCAGACGTAGCGGGGGCGGTTGTCGCCGGCGGGAATGAGCAGGCTGACGGGGGAGGCGCATTCGGAACAGAATTTCATAAGGGGAGGTACTCGGGGCGGGGATTTTTGTTCATATTGGTTACTTTACACCGATTGCGCCCCGCACGGCATGGGCTACAGGGACCGGCAAATGCATTTATTCGGCCTATCGCGCGCGATTTCAGGATTAACATTGCCTAAATTGCCGAAGTGCCCTATAATGATTGCACAGACGCGGGGTGGAGCAGTCTGGCAGCTCGTCGGGCTCATAACCCGAAGGTCACAGGTTCAAATCCTGTCCCCGCAACCAAATTCGAAAGCCGTTGATTCTTAGGGATCAGCGGCTTTTTCATTTTCAGGCTAGCTTGCTGATCGGTGATCTGATGCGGATCAACCCTTTCAACAATTGTCTGGGCCTTAGTCGCACAACCGTTCGAACATCCCCCAACATCATGAGGCGTCAAGCACGGCGGCAGTGAGTATGTGCTGTGCCCGGTTGACGGAACCGAGCTATTGTCGGTGATGCTATTGCACCAGGTGCTATGGGGTGGTAAATTCGATGTGCTCCAAACGAGTGTTTAAAACGAAAACATTTGACCGCTGGGCAGGCGGAGTCGTCACGGACACCGCTCTCTGTGCATCCGCCGACGAAATTGAAAGAGGAATTTGGGAGGCGGACCCGGGTGGTGGTGTATGTAAAAAAAGAGTCGCCGTCGCCGGGCAGGGGAAAAGCTCCTCAACGAGGGTTCTGGTCGCCAAGAAGAGCGCGATTGCGGTTGTCTACATCGTGGGGAAAAAGAAAAGTACTCCAGGGTCTGATTTCTCGGACGTCGAAGTGGCAGTGACGAAAGCAATTGCGAAGAGCTTTCATGGTATGACCTCGGCCCAGTTCGATCATTTGGTGGCCAAGGGTGAGCTTAAGGAGATTTGCGATGACGAAGGCTGCGGTGGCTAAGGTTCAGGAAAAAGAGAGAGTGCTCAAAGAGCTGATGGAAACAGCGATCGGGCTAAGTCAAAACGGCATGATGTCAAAAAAGGACTTGGACCTCATTACGCAGTTATGCGAAGCGCCGCCGGCGTATCCGCCTGAAAAGGTCGTCGCTCTTCGAACCAATAAAGCTAAGATGAGTCAGTCCGTATTTGCCGCCGTGCTCAATGTAAGCGTTTCTACAGTTCAAAAATGGGAATCAGAAAGCTCCAATAAACATCCCACTGGCGCCGCCGCGAAATTACTTCAGTTAGTCGAGAAGAAGGGTATCGAAGCGATTATGGCGCCGGGGTGAATCCGTGCGGGGCGCGAACTGGACAGGGATGCGTTACTCGAAACCAAATTCGAAAGCCGTTGATTCTTAGGGATCAGCGGCTTTTTCTATTGTGCTGCGGCTTTATGGCAAATAGTCGGGATCGAGCAATTGATCCTTGGTGAACGGCATCGTGGCCGGGAAGGTCGACTTGGGCAGATGTGTTTCGTCTGCCGCGCGTGCGACTGCGTGCGCGTAGCTTCGTGTGATATACGCGTCTAGTTGCGGCTTTAGACTGGGCATTTCCTCCATCAGATCAGTGATGCAGTGGCGCTGTTCCGTTATCGTGCCCAGCCAACTGCCAGAGATGTGGTCAGGCTGCAGCTGGCATTTCAACAGATGCATGATTAACTGCTCAATGCGGTGCTTGAATTCACGTCTTTCTGCGCGCGCCATGCTTTCGAGCTCCTCGACGATGTTGTCCAGGTCTAGACGGTCGAACTGTTTGGCGCGCAGTAGTTCGATTTGGGCGTTAGTCCAGATGAGAAAGTCGGTGTCGTGGTCGGTGTTGATGTGATCGTCCATGTTGTACCTTCGCTCACGGTAGGTAGTCGGGATCGAGCAATTGCTCCGTGGTGAACGGCAGCGTGGCCGGAAAGGCTGACTTGGGCAGGCGTGTCTCGTCTGCCGCTAGGGATATTGCCCGGGCGTAGTTTCGTGCGATGTAATTGTCCAGTAGTGGTTTTAGACTGGGCATTTCTTCCATGAGATCGGCAATGCTATAGCGCTGTTCTCTGATTGAACGCAGCCAACTGCCGGAAATGTGGTCAGGCTGAACCTTGCACTTCAGCAGATGCATCATTAATTGCACGATGCGGTTTTTGAACGCATGCCTCTCCTTGCTGCCCATGCTGTCGAGCTCCTCGATCAGATGTTCCAGGTCCAGTCGGTCGAATTGTTTGGTGCGCAGTAGCGCGGCCTGGCTTTCCAGCCAGACTAGAAAGTCCGTGTCGTAATCGGTTTTGATGTGATCGTCCATGGGGCACCTCCACCAGCGTAATGCGGTCGTCGCGGCTTCACTTTACGCCCGCTCAAAGGGGCGGGCAAGTCACGCCGATGGCAACGTGGCGCATGATGCGCGGATGAAGTCGAGCATGGCCGGTGTGACCCATGTGCCGGTCAGCAATCGTGGCTCCGCCGCGTGCGCGTGGCGGATCTTTTCCAGCGTCGCCGGGTCGTCGCCGATGCGGACCCTGAATAATGTCATCCACTCGCGTGCCAATGCTTGCGATGCGGGATCGGCGGGATCGGCGCCGGCTTCCAGCCGCCGGTGCACTGCCGCGATCAGCGCCATCCACTGCGCGCCGTGTTTGCCGGCACCGTCGCGCATGCGGCGCAATTCGTCGGCGTCGAGGTAGTCGGCGTACAGCGCCAGTTTGTGTTCGCCGAACGCCTCGATCACGTATTGTTTCAGCTCCGGCGTGATCCCCGTGTGCAGTTGCGCGGCCGGCTCCATTTCCATCATGACGGTGATGCGGCGCGCGAATTCGGGATTGGCGGCGGTGTCGCGTTCGAGCATCTGCATCCAGCGTTCGGACAGCTGGCGCGGTTCGGCGTCGGCCGGCGGCACGCCTTGCCGCATCAGCTCCTGTATCCGCGCGACCAGCGCCGCCCAGCCGCTGTTGCGGCGTGCGTCCTGCTGCCAGAAGGGCAGGCGGTGCAATTCGTCCTTTGTGAAGTATTTGTCATAGAGGTTCATCAGCTCCAGCGTCGAGAGCCAGTCGGCCAGTTCCGGCTGGCCGCCGCCGGCCATCTGCCGGTGCAGCTGCGAGAGCTGCTCGCGCAGCGCGCTCGCTTGCGCGATCTGCCGGTCCAGCGTGGCGATCTGCTGGGCGACGACGTCGGCGAACGGCGCGTCGGGACTGGCGAGGAAGGTGCCGATGTCGGCCAGCGACATGCCGAAGCGGCGCAGCGCCTGGATCTGGTGCAGGCGGGCGACGTCGGCGCGGTTATAAAGGCGGTAGCCGGAATCGGTGTGCGCCGATGGCGTGAGCAGGCCGATGCTGTCGTAGTGGTGCAGCGCGCGTACCGTCAGCCCGGAGCGCGCGGCCAGCTCGCCGATTTTTAACACGGCTTGATTGCGAGGTTCTTTCATGCGCGTAGGGCGGATTAGGCGGAACGCCGTAATCGGCCATTGTATGAGTCGTCGCCGGCGCTTGCAATGGCCGATTACGCTGCGCTAATCCGCCCTACGTGATTCCGCTTTGTTTTTGGCGATGGCGTCCGTCGGTAGCTTGAGCAATATGGCCAGTAATGACGCCAGTTCGGCGCGCATGTCGCGGCGGTCGACGATCATGTCGATGGCGCCGCGTTCGAGCAGGAATTCCGGACGCTGGTAACCCTCCGGCAGCGTCACGCCCAACGTGCTTTTGATGACGCGCGCGCCGGTGAAGGCGATCAGCGCCTTCGGTTCGGCGATCACGATATCGCCCAGGAAGCAGAACGAGGCCGATATCCCGCCCGAGGTGGGATCGGTCAGCACCGAGACGAAGGGCAGTTTTTTTTCCGCCAGCCTGGCCAGCATCGCGGTGGTTTTCGCCATCTGCATCAGCGACATCAGCCCCTCCTGCATGCGCGCGCCGCCGCTGGCGGTGATGCAGATGAACGGCACATGCTGGTCGATCGCGGCCCGCGCACCGCGCACAAAGCGCTCGCCGACCACCGATCCCATCGAGCCTCCCATGAAGTCGAATTCGAAGCAGGCCACCACCACCGGCACCGACAGGATGGCGCCGGAGATCACGATCATGGCGTCGGTTTCGCCGGTGGCCTCCATGGCCGCTTGCAGGCGCGCCGGATAGCTTTTGCTGCCCTTGAACTTGAGCGTGTCGACCGGCAGGACTTCCTGGCCGATCTCGTGCCGGCCGCCGGTGTCGAGCAGCGCGTCGAGGCGGGCGCGCGCGCGGATGCGCAGATGGTGCGTGCATTTGGGACAGACGTGCAAATTGGCTTCGAGGTCGGCGCGGTATAGCACCGCCTCGCACGCGGGGCACTTGATCCACAGGCCGGCCGGTATCGACTGGCGCGCTTCGGCACCGCTGCGGTTGATACGGGGCGGCAGGAGTTTTTCGATCCAGCTCATGGGCATCCTTGGTAGTGGTCGGAGGGATGCCGGAATCGTAAAGCCTGACGTTACGTCAGGATCAAGGGGAATCTTCGTCCTGCTGGTCGCCGGGCGGATGCAGGCTGGCCCACAGGTGGGCGGCGGCCATCGTGCGGTGTGGGGCGTAGCGGGCCAGGATTTGTTCGGTGCGCGGCATGTCGGGCTTGACGTCTTCTCCCAGCAGCTGCTGCAGCGCGGCGCGGATGGCGACATCCCCGTGCAGCGAGCAGTCGGCGTAGCCGTAGCCGCGCAGCAGGCCGTAGTTGACCGTCCACGGGCCGATGCCTTTGACCGCCAGCAGCGCCGCCGAGATTTGTTCGATGCTGTTGGTGGGCGAAACGTCCAGTCGCAGGTCGCCGCTGGCGACCAAATTCGCCAGCCGTAGCAAGGTCTCCGCCTTGGCGCGCGAGAATTTGCGGCTGGTCAGGTCGTCGATGCTGAGTTTCACCGCGTCGGCCGCCTCCGGGTAGCACCACAAGCCGCTGCTGTGCTGGCGGCCCGCCTGCAGGATGAACGTGCGGCGCAGCGAGATGGCGAACGACAGGTTGATTTGCTGGCCGATGATGGCCCAGGTCAGCGCTTCGAACACCGTGGCCGATTGCACGATGCGCAGTCCCGGTTGCGCCAGGGTCAGGGGACCGAACATGTCGTCCTTGGCGGCGAAGGCGCAAAACGGTTCGGGATCGATGCGCAGCCCGAGGATGCTGAGCGCCGCTTCGCGCACGCGCTGCTGCGCGGACTTGGAGAGCTTGCCGTCGGCGTCCACCTTGCAGCTGGCGCTGGTGGGCGCCAGCGCAATGTCGAGCACCACCGGCACGCCGTTGATCAGCATCCCTTTGCGCAGGCGCGTGGCGCTGACTTCCTCGGCCACGCTTTCGGTGTCGCGGCTGTGGAAGGCCAGCACGTCGTGCAGGCGGTAGTTGGCCGGCAGCTCGAGTGCGAAGGTTTTCATACGGGTTTGGTTTTGCGCAGCGTGCCGAAGTTGGGGCGGAAGCCGGTGACCAGCGCCGTGCCGACAAGGACGATGGCGGCGCCGACGAGCGTGTACCAGCCGACCGTCTCGCCCAGGAACAGCGTGCCCCACAGGATGCCGAACAAGGGGCTGAGGAAGGTCACCGTCAGCGCCGACGATGGGCCGACATCCTGGATCAGGCGGAAGTAGATCAAATAGGCGATACCGCTGCACAGCACACCGAGCGCGATCACCGCGCCCATGATGCCGACGGTAGGTTCGCCCGGCGCCGGGAAGAACGGCACCACCGGCAGCACCAGCAGCGCCGAGGCCCACATCGAGCCGTGCGCGTTGGACAGCGGTTCGACGTCCTTGACCGATTTGGCGTAATTGCTGGCGATGCCGTAGTTGAAGGAGGCGAACAGCACGGCGGCGATCGCGAGCGCGGCGCCGGGTTTGGCGCTGGCGTGGTCGAAGCCGACCAGCAGCGCGACGCCGCATGCGCCTAGTAATAGGCCGAGCATGACTTTGGCGCTGACCATCCGGCGCGTCAGGACGGCGGCGATCAGGGTGCCCCACAGCGGCGTGGTGGCGTTCAGCACGGCCAGCAGGGAGGCCGACAGCGTGCGCGCGGCGAAGGCGAACATCAGGAACGGCAGCGCGGAGTTGAACAGGCCGAGGATGAGGTAGTGCTTCCAGTGTTTGCGCAGGTTGAGCGGCTTTTTCAGCACGACGGCGATCACCGCCAGGAACAGGGAGGCGAACAGCACGCGGTATTCGATCAGCACGGCGGCGCCCAGCACCGGCGCGGCGATCCGCATGAACAGGAAGGACCCGCCCCAGATGGCGGCCAGGAAGATCAGGCGGAGGAGGTTGGCGGTGCTCATGGGGGTTCCGGTTGCGGTTTGTAATGACGTGATTGCGGCATTGTTACGTGTCGGGGTTCGGGCGCGCCAGCCGATTCTTGCTTTTGTTTTGTTTTCGCGTTTACCCCGCACTCCGCGTGGCCCCGGGGTCGTACCCCGTGGGGTACGACCCCTTTCGGTCTGTGGGTTAAACCGCGCCGCTGTCGATCGCGCACACGGTGTCGCCAGGCGCCACCGGCGAGGCGGCGTGCGGTATCAGCATCGTCGTCGGTACGCCGTTTTTGATCGCCGTCAGTTCGGCCAGAATCGATATCGCGATCTCCGACGGGGTTTTGCTGCCGATGTACAGCCCTATCGGTCCGTGCAGGCGCGCCAGCTGCTCCGGCGTCAGGTCGAATTCCAACAGCCGCTCGCGGCGCTTGCTGTTGTTCAGGCGCGAGCCGATCGCGCCGACGTAAAACGCGTCCGACTTCAACGCTTCCATCAGCGCGAGATCGTCCAGCTTGGGGTCGTGCGTCAGCGCCACCACGGCGCTGCGGTGGTCCAGCTTCATCGACAACACGATATCGTCGGGCATGTCGTGCACCAGCTGCACGCCGTCGACCTGCCAGCCGGCGCGGTATTCCTCGCGCGGGTCGCAGACGATGACGTGGTAGTCCATCGCGGTGGCGATTTGCGCCAGGAAGCGCGACAACTGGCCGGCGCCGATGATCAGCAGCCGCCAGCGCGGTCCGTGCAGCGTGACCATCGCGCGTTCGCTCACTTGCATCTGCGCGCCCGGCGCCGCCTGCGACAGTTCGACATCGCCCGTGTGCAGATCTAGCCGCCGCTGCACCAGTTCGTGCCGCTCCAGGCGTTCCAGCAGTTCGGCGACGCGGCTGCGCTCCGACAGCGGTTCGATCGACAGTTCGATGGTGCCGCCGCAGGGCAGGCCGAAACGGTGCGCCTCGTCGGCGGTGATGCCGTAGCTGACGATTTCGGGCAAGGTGCGGCTGATGCCTTCGTCGCGCACGCGCGCGATCAGGTCGTCCTCGATGCAGCCGCCGGAGACGGAGCCGATCACCGTGCCGTCTTCGCAGATGGCCAGCGTGGCGCCGACCGGACGGGGGCTCGAGCCCCAGGTCTTGATAACGGTGATAAGTTCGCAGCGGCGCCCGGAGGCGATCCACGCGGCGCTGGTCTTGAGTACTTCGAGATCGATGCTGTCCATGGATGGAATATACTACGGCTATTCAAAGCTTGCAGGAATCGCTATGACCGACCACAAGGAAGACGACGGCTCGCCCAAATTCGGCCGGCTGCTGATCGTGCTGGTACTCGCCGTGGTGTTTTGCGGTTTGCTGACTTGGCTGATGGGCACCGTTTTTCCGAATTTTCCTGATTTCCGCTAGGGGCAGGATTTTTAGCCGCTGGCGGCGCATGGCGAATTACGCTGCGCTAATCCGCCCTACGGGGACCCGCTCCGGAGCTAGCGCTTGCACACCTTCGACAGCGCCTTGGCGAACGGGCTGTCGGCGGCCACTTCCTCTGGGCTGAATTTTTCGTAGATGTAGTTTTCCACCGGTTCGCCCTTGCCCATCGCTTCGGGATAGAACACCTGCGACAGCATCACCGTGGTGCGCTCGTCGCAGGAATACAGGTGCTGTGCCTTGACCGAGCGGTAAGGCTTGCCCTCGGGCGTCGTTTGCGCCTTGGCGTACGAGTGCATCGACCACACCTTGCGCGTCTTGTCCTTCTTGATGACGTGACTTTTGTCGATGTAGAAGGCCTCGCCCCTGGCGCCGCCCACCTTGGTCCATTGCGCCGCCTGGACCCAGCCCGGCGCCACCGCCGACATCAGCAGAAGCGCGATCAATGCCGGTTTGTTCATGGCGTCACGGCACCAGCGGCTTCTTGGCCGCCTGCTTGCCCTTGATTTCGGCGACGGTCTTGTCGATCACGGCCAAGCGGTAGTTCACGGCCGGGTGGTTGGCGGTGTAGCCGTTCAGCACCGAGGCCGGATACTGGTTGGCCAGCCGCTGCCAGAAGGCGCGCGCCTGCGCGGTGCTGTAGCCGGCGCGCGCGACCATGTACAGCGACAGCGAATCGGCGGCCGCGTCGAGCTCCTGCGGCATCGGCTTGATGCCGGCGGTCCCGATCAGCATCGACACATCCGGGCGCACCGCGACCAGGTTGTCGATGATGCTGCCGACCGTGTAGGCCGAGCGGGTTTTGGCGGCGTGGCCCAGCACATTGTGGGCGATGTCCTTGGCCAGCACGTAGGCGATCGCTTCGTCGGTCTGCGCGAAGTTGACCATGCCGCGCGTGATCATCACGCGCTGGCCGTCCGAATAGGCGTTGATGTTGTCCGAATTGCCGATGTCGATCTTGAAGGCGCACGCGCGCGTGACCGGCACCTTGAGCGCCTGGTTGCTGCCGTTGCGTTCGACGATCAGGTTGAGCGCCTGGTTGTTGGCCACCAGCGGCCCCAGAACCCCGGCGGCTTCGGTCTCGGCGTGCTGGCCGGTCGGCAGGCTCTTGCCCTCGGCCGCCAGCAGCACGTCGCCCTTGCGCAGGCCGACGCGCGCGGCGCCGCTGCCCGGCAGCACGCTGGCCACCTCCAGCCGGTCGCCATAATTGAGCACGGCCTGGGCGGCGTCGACGAATTCGCCCGTGTACGAGTATTTGTTTTTGGCGGTGAAGCCGAGCAGGTTGCGGGCCTGGGTGCGGCACAGGTCCGCGTTGTTGATCAACAGCGGACCGGCGATGCGGTACAGGCGGTCCTGCAGCGCCACCATCTGGCCCAGCGCCTGGCGCGCGGCGGCCATCTTGGCGGTGACCACCGGCGCGCCTTCCTCGATGGTGCGCGCGACGACCGGACCCTGTTCGGGTGCGGCCGGCTTTGATGAAAAGGTCGAACAGGCCGACAGCGACAGCGCCGCTGCGATGGCTGGCAGGGATATAGTGGCGAATTTCTTCGAATTGTTTTGCAGGACCATCCCTAGTCTCCGTATTTTTTTAGTGTTTTCCGGTGCTTCCAAATCCGCCGGCACCGCGTTCGCTGGTGTCGAATTCTTCGACGACGTTGAAACCGACTTGCACGACCGGAACAATGATCAGCTGCGCCAGGCGCTCCATCGGGTTCAGGGTGAAGGCGCTGTTGCCACGGTTCCAAGTCGAGATCATCAACTGACCCTGATAATCGGAGTCGATCAAGCCTACCAGATTCCCCAGGACGATGCCGTTCTTGTGGCCCATGCCGCTGCGCGGCAGGATCATGGCCGCGTAGCCCGGATCGGCGACGTGGATCGCGAGGCCGGTCGGGATCAGCACCGTCTGGCCGGCTTCGATGGTGAGCGGCGCGTCGATGCAGGCGCGCAGGTCGAGACCGGCGGAGCCCGGGGTGGCGTAGGCCGGCAGCTGGTCCTTCATGCGCGGGTCGAGGATTTTGACGTCGATGTTTTTCATGCGTGTACTTGTATTATTTCGCGAACAGCGAGTGCTGCGAGATGCGTTTGGAGATTTCGGAAATGAGCTGGCGCGCCAGGGTCAGTTTGTCGGCGCGCGGCAGGATCGTGTGGCCGTTTTCGTCGAACAGGACGATGGTGTTGTCGTCCTGGCCGAAGGTGTGGTGGCCGATGTTCCCGACCAGCAGCGGGATGCCTTTTTTCTCGCGCTTGTCGGCGCCGAACTGGATCAGGTTTTCCGATTCGGCGGCGAAGCCGACGCAGTACGGATGGCCCGCCAGCGACGTGCGCGCGGCAACGGTGGCCAGGATGTCCGGGTTTTGTTCGAACTTCAGGTCGGGCACGGAGCCGTCCGGATTCTTCTTCAGTTTTTGCACGCTGGCGTTGGACACGCGCCAGTCGGCGACGGCCGCCACGGCGATGAAGATGTGCTGGTGGTCGACGTTGGCCATCACCGCGTCGTGCATCTGCAGCGCGCTTTGGACGTTGATGCGCTGGACGCCGAACGGCGCCGGCAGCGCGGTCGGGCCGGACACCAGCACCACCTCGGCGCCGGCTTCGCGCGCCGCGCGCGCCACCGCGTAACCCATCTTGCCGGACGACAGATTGGTGATGCCGCGCACCGGGTCGATCGGCTCGAACGTCGGGCCGGCGGTGATCAGGATGCGTTTGCCGGCCAGCACCTTCGGCTGGAACGACGCGATCAGTTCCTCCAGCAGCTGCGCCGGTTCCAGCATGCGGCCCATGCCCACTTCGCCGCAGGCCTGGTCGCCGGCGGCCGGGCCGAAGATGACGATGCCGTCTTCCTCCAGTTGGCGGGCGTTGCGCTGGGTGGCGGGGTTCTGCCACATTTCGACGTTCATGGCCGGCGCCACCAGCAGCGGCACGCGGCGCGGACGCGCCAGGCACATGGTCGACAGCAGGTCGTCGCAGACGCCGTGCGCCAGCTTGACCATGAAATCGGCCGAGCAGGGCGCGATCAGGATGGCGTCGGCGTCGCGGGTGACGTCGATGTGGGCCATGTTGTTGTCCACGCGCGGGTCCCACTGGCTGCTGAACACCTTGTTGCCCGACAGGGCCTGCATGGTGACGGCGGTGATGAAGTGGGTCGCGGCGTCGGTCATCACCACCTGCACCGAGGCGCCGGCCTTGGTCAGCGCGCGGCACAGCTCCGCCGCCTTGTAGCAGGCCACGCCGCCGGACAAGCCGAGGACGATTTTTTTACCAGTCAGTTCCATCATGCCGCTCTCCCGCTTATTTGTTAACGCGCCGCAGTTCGTCGAGGATGAACAGCGCCGCGCCGAGGCAGATGGCCGAGTCGGCGAGGTTGAACGCCGGGAAGTGGCCCACGCCGTCCCAGTGGAAATCAAGGAAGTCGACCACGTGGCCGTACATCAGCCGGTCGATGACGTTGCCAAGGGCGCCGCCCAGGATCAGCGACAGCGCCCACGAGAACATGCGCTGGCCGCCGTGCTTCTTGAGCAGGACGATGATGTAGACCGCCGCCGCGAGGCCGATGGCGGTGAAGAAGTAGCGCTGCCACCCGCCGCTGTGCTGCAGGAAGCTGAAGGCCGCGCCCTTGTTATAGGCTAGCACCAGGTTGAAGAACGAGGTGACGAACTTCTCCTCGCCCAGCTGGAACATCCGGGTGATGGTGATCTTCGACAGCTGGTCGAGCAGGATGATGATGAAGGCGATACCTAGCCACGGCGTCAGGCTGGACGAAGACTTGGTGGGGAAGATTTTTTTAGTGGCCATAAAATATCAGGGAGGTTCGTGGCGGCGGCGCCGCCGATTCCATCGGAAATCGGCGGCCCCAATATTAAGCGAACTTGCGTTTTTCGCCCGCACCGAACAGATTGCTGTGGCAACGGCCGCAGAGCGTCGGATGGTCCGCGTGGCTGCCCACGTCGGCGCGGTAGTGCCAGCAGCGCTCGCACTTCTCGGCCGTGGAGGCGGCCACTTCGACCGCTTCATCGGCTTCGGCCGCCACTTCGACGGCTTGCGCCAGCGATGTGATGAAGACGAATTTGAGGTCGTCCTCCAGGCTGGCCAGCAGCTGGTACTTGTCGCCGGCGGCCTTGATGGTCAGCTCCGCCTGCAGCGACGAGCCGATCGCGCCCGAGGTGCGCAGGTCTTCCAGTTGCTTGGTGACGTCGGTGCGCACCGCGCGCAGCGCCGTGTACTTGGCCAGCAGCGCCTCGGCGTCGGCCAGTTCCGGCAGCTGCCACCAGGTTTGCGTGAAGATGGTCTCGCCGCTGGCCTGGTAAGCCTGGTCGCCGGCGAAGATGGCCCATGCCTCCTCGGCGGTGAACGACAGCGCCGGCGCCATCACGCGCAGCAGGCTTTGCGTGATGTGCCACAGCGCCGTCTGCGCCGAACGGCGCGCGTGCGACGTCACGGCCGACGTGTACAGGCGGTCCTTGAGGATGTCGAGGTAGAAGCCACCCAGGTCTTCCGAGCAGAAGTTCTGCAGCTTGGAGTAGACCGGCTGGAATTCGTACTGTTCGAAGTGCGCTTCGATTTCCTTCTGCAGCGCGGCCATGTTGGCGATCGCGTAGCGGTCGATCTCGAGCAGCTCGGTCACCGGCACGGCGTCGCGCGCGTGGTCGAAGTCCGAGATGTTCGCCAGCAGGAAGCGCAGCGTGTTGCGGATGCGGCGATACGCTTCCGTCACGCGCTTGAGGATCTCGTCGGAGATCGACAATTCGCCGGTGTAGTCGGTCGAGGCGATCCACAGGCGCAGGATGTCGGCGCCGAGGGTGTCGGAGATCTTTTGCGGCGCCAGCGTGTTGCCCAGCGATTTGGACATCTTCTTGCCTTCGCCGTCGACGGTGAAGCCGTGCGTCAGCAGCGCCTTGTAGGGCGGCGCGCCGTTCAGCATCGAGGACGTCAGCAGCGACGAGTGGAACCAGCCGCGGTGCTGGTCCGAACCCTCCAGATACAGGTCGGCGGGGAAGGCCGACTGCTCCTTGTGCGAGCCGCGCAACACCGTCTGGTGGGTGGTGCCGGAATCGAACCAGACGTCCAGCGTGTCCTTGTTCTTGACGTAGAGCGCCGCCTCGTCGCCGATCAGGTCCTTCAGGTCGAGCGCCAGCCAGGCGTCGATGCCGCCTTTTTCGATCAGCTGGGCCACTTGTTCGAGCAGCTCCGGCGTGCGCGGATGCAGCGCGCCGGTTTCCTTGTGCACCACGAAGGCCATCGGCACGCCCCACTGGCGCTGGCGCGACAACGTCCAGTCCGGACGGTTGGCGATCATGCCGTGCAGGCGCGCCTGGCCCCAGTCCGGGAAGAACTTGGTCTCGGAGATGCCCTTCAACGCGGTCTCGCGCAGCGTCGCGCCGCCGTCGTTCGGCACCACGTCCATGCCGGCGAACCATTGCGACGTGGCGCGGTAGATCACCGGCTTCTTGTGGCGCCAGCAGTGCATGTAGCTGTGGTCGAACATCTTCAGTTCGAACAGGGCGCCGGCGGCCGTCAGCGCGGCGCAGATCGGCTTGGAGGCGTCCCAGATGCTCATGCCGCCGAACAGCGGCAGGGTCGAGACGTAGTTGCCGTCGCCCATGACCGGGGTCAGGATCTGGTCGTCCTTGAGGCCGTGCGCCTTGCACGAGATGAAGTCGTCGACGCCGTAGGCCGGTGCCGAGTGCACCACGCCGGTGCCGCTGTCGGCGGTCACGTAGTCGGCCAGGTACACCGGCGACAGGCGGTCGTAGAACGGGTCCGACGCGTGCAGCGGGTGGCGGAAGCTGACGCCTTCGAGCGCGGCGCCCAGGCAGGTGCCGATGGTGACGCCTTCGAGCTTGTAGCGCGCCAGGCACGATTCGACCAGGTCCTGGGCCAGGATCAGCAGCAATGGCTGGCCGTCGCGCTCGGCCTTGACCAGCGCGTAGGTGAGCTCCGGGTTGACGTTGAGCGCCTGGTTGGACGGGATGGTCCACGGCGTGGTGGTCCAGATGACGATAAACCCGTTCTCGGTCGGCAGTTGCGGCAGGCCGAAGGTGGCGGCCAGCTTGTCGAATTCGGCGAACTTGAAGCCGACGTCGATTGCCGGATCGCGCTTGTTTTCGTATTCGATCTCCGCCTCGGCCAGCGCCGAGCCGCAATCGAAGCACCAGTTGACCGGCTTCAGGCCGCGGTAGACGTAACCCTTGTCGAGCATCTTGCCGAGCGCGCGCAGTTCGTCGGCCTCGTTCGAATAGTTCATCGTCAGGTAAGGGTTGTTCCATTCACCGAGCACGCCCAGACGGATGAAGTCCTTGCGCTGGCGGTCGACCTGCTCGAGCGCGTAGGCGCGGGCCTTGGTCAGCACGTCGGCGGTCGGCAGGTTTTTGCCGTACAGTTTTTCGATCTGGATCTCGATCGGCATGCCGTGGCAATCCCAGCCCGGCACGTAGGGGGCGTCGAAGCCGGCCAGCGAGCGCGATTTGACCACCATGTCCTTGAGGATCTTGTTGACGGCGTGGCCCAGGTGGATGTCGCCGTTGGCGTACGGCGGGCCGTCGTGCAGGATGAATTTCGGACGGCCGGCGGCGGCCTTGCGCACGCGCTCGTAGATCTTCTTTTCCTGCCATTGCTGGACCCAGCCCGGTTCGCGCTTGGCCATGTCGCCGCGCATCGGGAACGGGGTTTCGGTCATGTTGACCGGGTATTTGCTTTCTGGCTTCTTCGGGGCTTTGCTTTTATCGGACATGTTTTTTCTTCAGTGATGTATTCGGGGATTCTGGATAGCCGGCGCGCGTAGCTGGTCGCGCGCTCAAATTCGGTCGGTGGCGTTGGTCGCGCTAATGAGGTCGCCCGTGGCGCCGTCGCGCTGCGCAAACCAGGCGCGGGCGATGTCGGCGTCGCGGTGGATGGCGGCCGTCAAGGTAGGCAGGTCGACGTATTTTTCCTCGTCGCGGATCTTTTGCAGGAATTCGACCCGCACCTGCTTGCCGTAGCAGCCCTGGTCGAAGTCGAACACGTGCACCTCCAGCAGCACGCGGCCGCTGTCGTCGACGGTGGGGCGCACGCCCAGGCTGGCGACGGCGGCCAGCGGCCGCTCGGCCAGGCCGTGCACCTGGACGATGAAGATGCCGGCCAGCGCGGGGCGGTGCGGCACGCGCAGGTTCAGCGTCGGAAAGCCCAGGGTGCGGCCCAGCTTCTGGCCGTGGATCACATGGCCGGAGATCGCGTAAGGATGGCCCAGCAGCGCCTCGGCGTGGCCGAAGTCGCCCTCGGCCAGCGCGGCGCGCACGGCCGACGACGAGATGCGGATGCTGCCGTTCATCACCGTCGGCAAGGTCTCGACGTGGAAACCGTATTGTTTGCCCGCCTCGAGCAGCATTTGCACGTTGCCGGCGCGGCGCGCGCCGTAGCAAAAGTCGTCGCCGACCATCAGCCATTTGACGTGCAAGCCCTCGACCAGCACTTTTTCGGTGAATTCGCGCGGCGTGAGCGCGGCGAACGGCGCCGAGAAGTGCTCGACGATGACGCGGTCGATGCCGTTGTCGGACAGCGATTGCAGCTTGTCGCGCAGGTTGGCGATGCGCGGCGGCGCCTTGGCCGGGTCGCCGGCCTTGAGGGCGAAGAACTCGCGCGGGTGTGGCTCGAAGGTCATCACCGCCGCTTCCAGGCCGAGGCCGGTGGCGGCGCCGCGCACGCGCGCCAGCAACGCCTGGTGGCCGAGGTGGACACCGTCGAAGTTGCCGATCGTGAGCGCGCACGGCGCGCGCGCCGCGGCGTTGGGGAGACCTCGAAATACCTTCATGGGAATCTGGGGGAACTGTCGCTAAATGGAGGATTATACGGTTTGTTTCGGGGATGCACACTGTTAACCCCTCACCCGGTTGGCGAAACGCGGGCTGTGCCGCTTAGGGGTCGTACCCCCGAAGGGTCGGAGAGGGGCTTCGCCCCGCCGGCCCAGTGGGCCGGCCCCCGGTCGGCCGTGCGGGTTTTGCCTAAAAAAAAAGCGCCGCCTGCCGGAGCAGACAGCGCTTCATCGAGTGCAACCTTCGCGCGAATAGACGCCGATTAAGCGGCTTTGTTCAGGCCCAGGGTCCAGTAGCGGGCCAGGTCGGCGGTGCCGTCCGTGCCCTTGACCGATTTGAGGGTCGACAGCGCGGCCGATTTCTTGCCGGCGATCGATTGGGCGATACCGTAGTGCAGCTTGATCGCTTCCGGGTTCTTGCCGGTGCCCAGCTTGACCGCCTGTTCCATCAGCGGCAGGCCCTTGTCGGCCTTGCCGGCGGAAACCAGCGCGTAGCCCATGGCGGCCAGCGCGTCGGCGTCCTTGTTCTTGACGGCTTCGGCTTCTTCGGCGGCCTGCTTGGCGTCGAACTCGGCCTGGGTCTTGGCGGCCAGGTCTTTCAGGCGCTGGTGGCGGGCGGCGTCGGAACCGGTGCCCAGCGCGCCTTTCTTGTAGCCCTCGTTGATGATCTTGATCGCCTCGGCGGGGTTGCCCGCTTGCAGCGCCAGCTGGCTCATTTCCATGTATTCGGCCGGCTTGGTCAGCAGGCCGTTGGCCAGGCGCAGGCGCAGCACGTCGAGCGACAGCGTTGGCGAGAAGCCAGGCTTGGCTTGCACGCGCTGCAGCAGGTCGGCCCAGGTCTGTGGCTTCGGATAGCTGGCGGCCATGCGCTCGAGGGTCTGCACGTAGCCGGCCTTGTCGTTCTGCTTGAGCTGGATGTTGGCCAGCATGCCCAGCTGGGCTTCGTTCAGGTTCTTGGTGGCCTGCAGTTCCTTGGCCGCCTCGGCGTACTTGCCGCTGATGTAGTAGGTCTGGATCAGCAGTTCATGCATGGCGCCGTCGTTCGGATTGTCCTTGAGCGCGCGCTGGATCCAGGTGATGGCCTTCGGGTAATCCTTGATGCGGTAGTAGATGCCGGCCAGCGCCTGGGTGAATTTCGGTTGTTCGGCGGCCGACAGCTTGCCCGAGTTGATCACGCTCTCGAAGGCGCGCGCGGCGGTGTCGTAGTCGCCGGCGGAGGCGGCGGCCGAGGCGCGGGTGCGCTCGATCAGATAGGTCTCGTTGGCGCTCTTGTTGCCGACCGAGTCGGTTTCCTTCAGTTTTGCTACTGCTTCTTTGTTCTTGCCTGCCGCAGCCAGTTTCTGTGCTTCCTGCAATGGTTTGCCGATTTCAGCGCGCACCGCCTCGGCAGCGTAAGCGACCGACGAAAAACCTGCCAAAGGAGCTGCTGCTGTAAAACCAATAGCGGCCATTACCAGGCCGAAATGAGCGAGACGAAACTTGGTCATGGGTAAGTTTTCTTTCTTCAAAATGCGAAATAGGCAGGAATGGTCCTGCCTATCGTTGAACATAGAACTGATTATTGGAACTGTTCGTTGCCGACCAGGCCAATCTTGGTCACGCCGAGACGCTGCGCCGAAGCCATGACGCCGGCCACGACCTTGTACGACACCAGCTTGTTCGGACGCAGATGCACCTCCGGCTGGTCCGCTTGCGCCGCGACATCGGTCAGCTTCGCTTCCAGGGTGCCACGGTCGGGAACGACCGCGTTATCCCACAGAATCGTGCCGTCGAAGTCGACGTCGATCGTGATCACCACTGGATCCTTGGTCGGTGGCGGCGGGGTGCCGACCGGCATGTTCAAGTTCACCGAGTGGTTGGCTTTCGGAATCGTAATGATCATCATGATAATCAGCACCAGCATCACGTCGATGAGGGGCGTCATATTCATTTCCATCATTGGTTCCGGATCCGCGCCTGCGGATGGGGAGCCGACATTCATACTCATGATGTTTCCTTTTAAGAAGGGCAGGCCTGAACCACAGGCCCGCGATGCGCTAATGGGGATTAACCCTTATCAGGCGGTTCGGTGATGAAGCCGACCTTCTGAATACCAGCGCGCTGGGTAGTGAAAATAACCTTGCCGATCGCTTCGTAGCGTGTTTCTTGGTCGCCACGAACGTGCACTTCCGGCTGCGGCAATTTCACTGCTTCCACCTTCAGATTGTCGAACAACTCATTCGCGTCGCGCATCTTCTTTTGGTTCCAGTAGATGTCGCCATCCTTGCTCACAACGATGTTGACATCTTCCGGCTTAGTCTGAATGACCTGGTTGGTTTCCTCTGGCAGCTTGATCTTGATCAGCTTCAGAACAACCGGGCTCGTGATCAGGAAGATAATCAGCAGAACCAACATGATGTCCACCAGGGGCGTCGTGTTGATTTCTGACATGACTTGATCTTCGTCTCCGCTATCGGAGCCTACGGACATCGACATGATTAATTATCCAATCTTTTTAGCACCAGCCATACGGCCGGCTTCGCTGGTGGACATGGCGCCCGAGATCAGCACCGAGTGCACGTCGGCCGAGAACGAACGGACATCTTCCATCGCCGACTTGTTACGACGCACCAGCCAGTTGTAACCCAGAACGGCTGGAACGGCGACGAACAGACCGAAGGCGGTCATGATCAGCGCTTCACCGACCGGACCTGCAACCTTGTCGATCGACGCGTTACCCGACATGCCGATGGCGATCAGCGCATTGTAAATACCCCAAACGGTACCGAACAGACCGATGAACGGTGCGGTCGAACCGACGGTTGCCAGGAACGACAGGCCATCTTGCAGACGCGACTGAACTTTGTCGACAGCGCGCTGGATCGACATCGTCACCCAGGTCGACAGGTCGATTTGTTCCAGCAGGGCGCCGTCGTGGTGCACGGTGGCCTTGGTGCCGGTTTCAGCGATGAAGCGGAATGGCGAGCCTTCTTTCAGCGCGGCCGAACCGGCGGCGATCGACGAGGCTTTCCAGAACTTGGCCGAGGTTTCCTTCGATTGCTTGAAGATCTTGGCCTGGTCGATCAGCTTGGTGATGATGATGTACCACGAACCCATCGACATGATCGACAGGATGATCAGGGTGCCGCGCGACACGAAGCCCGCGTCCCAAACCGCGGAGAAGCCGTATGGGTTTGCCACTTCTTCGTGGCCGCCGGCGGCTGCCGGGGCCGAAGCTGCTGGAGCGGCAGCGGCGTCGGCTGCCGGTGCTGGTGCTGCTGCCGCATCCGCTGGAGCGGCTGCCGGCGCCGAAGCGGCCGAGGCTGGCGCGTCAGCGAAAGCTGGGGCGCTTACCAGGGCGGTGGCTGCGGTCACGGAAAACAGCACAGCGGCCAGTACAGCGGACAAACGGGTATTCTTAAACATGCTTCCTCCAAATTGATAAAATAATCAGATCGCTGAATGTATGACAACGAAACTTACTAAGTGAGACGTCACTGCTGTCTCGGTTTTTACTCCAGCGTCCAGACGTATTGCATCTGCATCCACGCTTCCGTCGGTTTCCCGTCGGTCAGACCCGGTTTGAAACGGCATTTGCTGATGCCATTCACCGCTGCCTTGTCCAGATCCCTAAAGCCGCTGGACTTGACGACTTTGGAGTCGGCAACGCGGCCATCGGCGGCGATCAGGAACGACAACGTCACCGTTCCCGTTTCTTCGTTACGCAACGAGGACTTCGGCCATTCCGGCTTGGCGCAAGTGCTGAAGTCCGCTACCGCGGCGACGTTGACCGATTTGGCCGGTCCCGGCGCTGGCGGCGCCGGCGGGGCCGGCGGCGTCTTTTGCAGGTCGTTCGACGGTGGCTTCACGTTGGTCGCGTTGGCGATCACGTTCTGCTGCGGCGGCGGCTGCTGCACGTTCACCTCGACTGGCGGGATGAATGGCGGCGGTGGCGCTTTCATCTCAGGCGGAGGTGGCGGTGGTGGGAGTTCTTTTGGTGGAGGAGGTGCTACTTCCTCGATGATCTTTGTCTCCACAGGGGCGACCATCTTTGCCACCAGGCGGGTACCCAAGCCCGTCACGATCCCATATGCAACCAGGATGTGCAACAAAACGACAATGGTAATGCCTGTAAAGTTCTTCCCGGTGCTTTTCTCGTTGTGCGTGAAATTCATGCCTGCTTTCTCCAATACCAACTCTTTTTGTTGCTACTAAACCCCAAAATGGCGACACAAAACAACAGCCGCATCCGGGACGTCGGCGAATTATACATACGAATTCTTGATTTTACATAGAATTTTCATCCCTAAAACCGGTTAAATTTCATAGGGTTTTCCTATGTGATAGCGCTCACTTTGCACCAAAACGGTTCGCCCGGCAAGCGTGCGCGGGGCGGAAATGGGGCATTGCGAACCTCCACATTACTTAGTTTTCCCTTAAGCCCAATTACGGAATATTATCAGCGTAATTTTACTACCAACAGTTGATAATTTGGCCGTAGATGTTTCTTGCATGAAATTGTTGCGAAGGATAAGTTGCCGGCGGGCGCAAAAAAGGGTTGACTTCCCGCCGGCATCATGCATTCACCAAAAAAAACCGGGGCCAGAGCACCGCCCCTGACCCCGATCCATACCTTGCAAGACCCGTGCCTGAAACCGCACGCGCGTCCCGCGTCAGCACTATATATATGTCGGTCAACTTCCGCGGGCGCGCTTCTCCCGTTTGACCTCCATCGAGCTGACCACCTCGCCGTTCGGCGCCACCGTCTCGAGGTGGACGTCGAAGCCCCACAGGCGCGCCACGTGCTTGAGCACTTCGCCGGCCTGCTGGTTCAGCGGACGGCGCTGGAACTGCGTATGGCGCAAGGTCAGCGCCCGGTCGTCGCGGGTGTTGACCGACCAGACCTGGATATTGGGCTCGCGATTGCCGAGATTATATTGTTCTGCAAGCTGCTGGCGCACGTAACGATAGCCGAGGTCGTCATGGATGGCGGAGATCGCCAGCTTCTCGTTGTTGTCGTCGTCGAGCACGGCGAAGAAGTGGAACTCGCGGATCAGCTTGGGCGACAGGTACTGGGCGATGAAGCTCTCGTCCTTGAAGTTGCGCATCGCGAAATCCAGGGTCTTGCGCCAGTCGCTGCCGGCGATGTCGGGGAACCATTCGCGGTCCTCGGCGGTCGGGTGCTCGCAGATGCGGCGGATGTCGGTCATCATCGCAAAGCCGAGCGCATACGGGTTGATGCCGCTGTAATAGGGGCTGTTGACGGGCGGCTGGTAGACCACGTTGGTGTGGCTCTTGAGGAACTCCATCATGAAGCCGTCGCCGACCACGCCCTCGTCGTACAACTGGTTGAGGATGGTGTAATGCCAGAACGTGGCCCAGCCCTCGTTCATCACCTGGGTCTGGCGCTGCGGGTAGAAGTACTGGCTGATCTTGCGCACGATGCGCACCATCTCGCGCTGCCACGGCTCCAGCAGCGGCGCGTACTTCTCGATGAAGTACAGCAGGTTCTCCTCCGGCTCGGGCGGGAAGCGCGGCGCCGCCTTTTCGGCTTCTTCTTCCTCGCGGCGCGGCAGCGTGCGCCACAGGTCGTTGATCTGCGACTGCACGTAGGCCTCGCGCTCCTTCTGCCGCGCGCGCTCCTCCATCATCGACAGCTTGGCCGGGCGCTTGTAGCGGTCGACGCCGTAGTTCTGGATCGCGTGGCACGAGTCGAGCAGCAGCTCGACGGCGTCGATGCCGTGGCGCTGCTCGCACTCGGCGATGTAGTTCTTGGCGAACACCATGTAGTCGACGATGGCCTCGGCGTCGGTCCAGGTGCGGAACAGGTAGTTGCCCTTGAAAAAGGAGTTGTGGCCGTAGGCGGCGTGCGCGATCACCAGCGCCTGCATCGTCAGGCTGTTTTCCTCCATGAGATAGGCGATGCACGGATCGGAGTTGATGACGATCTCGTACGCCAGGCCCATCTGGCCGCGCTTGTAGCCCTTCTCGGTCGACAGGAAATGCTTGCCGAACGACCAGTGGTTGTACGACACCGGCATGCCGACCGACGTGTAGGCGTCCATCATCTGCTCGGCGGTGATGATCTCGAGCTGGTTCGGATAGGTGTCGAGGCCGAAGTTCTCGGCGACGCGGCGGATCTCCGCGTGGGCCTGCTCGATCAGCTCGAACGTCCACTCGGACTGCTCGGGCAGGGCGCGCGGGTGGCGCGGCTTGGGCTGGTGCGTCATGTCGTTCATGGGGCGCTCGCTAAGGGGGCGGCCGGCGTGGCCGCCTTATTTCGGCTGTTTCTTGAACAGTTCGCGGAACACCGGATAGATATCGGCCGGCGTGACTATTTTTTGCATGGCGAAATTGGCGTGGTGGTCCGGGATCTGCGAGTACTGCTCCCACAGGTTTTGCGGCGGGCCGTCGGTGATCTCGACATACGTGTAGTACTGCACCTTGGGCATGATGGTGTTGATCAGCATCTGGCGGCACAGCACCGAGTCGTTGTCCCAGTTGTCGCCGTCCGAGGCCTGCGCCACGTAGCTGTTCCAGGCGCCGGCGCCGTAGCGCTCCTCGATGATCTTGTCGAGCAGGTGCAGCGCCGACGACACCACGGTGCCGCCGGACTCGCGCGAGTGGAAGAATTCCTCCTCGTCCACCTCGGCCGCGGCCGTGTGGTGGCGGATGAAGACCACGTCGATCTTGTCGTAGGCGCGCTTGAGGAACAGGTACAGCAGGATGAAGAAGCGCTTGGCGGTGTCCTTGCGCGTCTCGTCCATCGAGCCCGACACGTCCATGATGCAGAACATCACCGCCTGCGTCATCGGCTTGGGCACCTTGATGCGGTTGCTGTAGCGCAGGTCGAACGGGTCGATGAAGGGGATCGCCAGCAGCCGCGTGTGCAGATGGTGGATCAGTTTCTTGAGCTCGACCACGCGCGGGGCGTCGAGCGGCGCGCCGTCGAGCAGCAATGCCTCGAGCTCGGCCTCGGCCTCCTCGACCCGCTTGCGCGAGTTGCCGCCGACGGCGATGCGCCGCCCGAGCGCGCCGCGCAGCGAGCGCAGCACGTGGATGTTGGACGGCGTGCCCGACATGTTGTAGCCGGCGCGCTGGTTCTTGAACTCGGTCGTGGCGGTCAGCTGCGTCTTGACCATGTGCGGCAGTTCCAGGTCCTCGAAGAAATAGTTCATGAATTCTTCGCGCGACAGCTCGAAGATGAAGTCATCCTCGGTCATCTGGTCGCTATTGCCCGCCTTGCCGCGGCCGGCGCCGCCGCCGCCCTTGGGGCGATTGATCAAGTCGCCTTTCTGGTATTCCTGGTTGCCGGGGTTGATGGTTTCCCACACGCCGCCATGGGCGTGTCCGAAGGAGGGCTCGCCCACGTCCTTGACGGGGATCGAGACCTTTTCGCCGTTCTCAATGTCGGTGATGGAGCGGCCCTTGATGGCCCGGCCCACCGCGTCCTTGATCTGCGACTTGTAGCGCCGCAAGAAGCGTTCGCGGTTGACCGCGGATTTGTTCTTGCCCTGCAAACGTCGATCGATGAGGTAAGTCAAAAGAAGCCTCCTGCTGCTATTGGTCGGCGCCGCGCCGGCCCGCCGTGATCGGTCGGGCCGGCGCGCGCATTGCGGCCTAGAATTACTGCCAGGCCTAGGACGACTTCCTCACGCGCAAATACCATTCGCACAGCAAGCGGACCTGTTTGGCCGTGTAACCCTTTTCCACCATGCGCGCGACGAAGTCGGCGTGCTTGTTGGCGTCCTCGGCGCTGGCCTTGGCGTTGAACGAGATCACCGGCAGCAGTTCCTCCGTATTGGAGAACATCTTCTTCTCGATCACCGTGCGGAATTTCTCATAACTGGTCCACGCGGGATTCTTGCCGCCATTGTTGGCGCGCGCGCGCAGCCCGAAGTTGACGATCTCGTTGCGGAAATCCTTGGGGTTCGAAATCCCGGCCGGCTTCTCGATCTTCTCCAGCTCGTTGTTGAGCGACTCGCGGTCGAAGCTCTCGCCGGTGTCCGGATCGCGGTATTCCTGGTCCTGGATCCAGAAGTCGGCGAACGTGACGTAGCGGTCGAAGATGTTCTGGCCGTATTCGGAATAGCTCTCCAGGTAGGCGGTCTGGATTTCCTTGCCGATGAACTCGACGTACTTCTGCGCCAGGTGCTCCTTGATGTACGAGAAGTATTTCTGCTCGGTCTCGGGCGGGAACTGCTCGCGCTCGACCTGCTGCTCGAGCACGTAGAGCAGGTGCACCGGATTGGCCGCCACCTCGGTGTTGTCGAAGTTGAAGACCTTCGACAGGATCTTGAACGCGAAGCGCGTCGACAGCCCGTTCATGCCCTCGTCGACGCCGGCGTAGTCGACGTACTCGTGCATGGACTTGGCCTTCGGATCGGTGTCCTTGAGGTTTTCGCCGTCGTACACCAGCATCTTGCTGAAGATGCTGGAGTTCTCCGGGTCCTTCAGGCGCGACAGGATCGCGAACTGCGCCATCATCTTCAGGGTGCCGGGCGCGCACGGGGCCTGGTACAGCGACGAGTTGGCCACGAGCTTGTCGTAGATCTTGATCTCGTCGGTCACGCGCAGGCAGTACGGCACCTTGACGATGTAGATCCGGTCGAGGAAGGCCTCGTTGTTGCGGTTGTTGCGGAAGGTCTTCCATTCCGACTCGTTCGAGTGGGCCAGGATGATGCCGTCGAACGGGATCGCGCCGAAGCCCTCGGTGCCCTTGTAGTTGCCCTCCTGCGTGGCCGTCAGCAGCGGGTGCAGCACCTTGATCGGCGCCTTGAACATCTCGACGAATTCCATCAGGCCCTGGTTGGCCAGGCACAGGCCGCCCGAGTAGCTGTAGGCGTCCGGATCGTCCTGCGAGTAATCCTCGAGCTTGCGGATGTCGACCTTGCCCACCAGCGAGGAGATGTCCTGGTTGTTCTCGTCGCCCGGCTCGGTCTTGGAGATGGCCACTTGCTTGAGCACGGACGGGTAGCGCTTGACCACGCGGAACTGGTTGATGTCGCCGTTGAACTCGTGCAGGCGCTTGACGGCCCACGGGCTGGGGATGTTGCGCAGGTAGCGCCGCGGGATGCCGTAATCCTCCTCCAGCAGCACGCCGTCCTCCTCCTCGTTGAACAGGCCGAGCGGCGACTCGTTGACCGGCGAGCCTTTGAGGCAATAGAAGGGCACGTGCTCCATCAGCGACTTGAGCTTTTCGGCGATCGACGATTTGCCGCCGCCCACCGGGCCCAGCAGATACAGGATCTGCTTGCGTTCCTCCAGGCCCTGGGCCGCGTGGCGGAAGTAGGACACGACTTGCTCGATCACTTCCTCGGTGCCGTAGAACTCGCGGAACGCCGGATAGATCTTGATGACCTTGTTGGCAAAGATGCGGGACAGCCGGGTGTCGTTGCGGGTGTCGACTAGGGTGGGCTCGCCGATGGCGGCCAACATGCGCTCGGGGGCGCTCGCGTAGGTAAGTCGATCTTTTTTACAAAGCTCGAGATATTCCTTCATGGACATCTCTTCTTCTTTGGTCCGTTCGTACCGTGCGGCGTAGTTGTCAAAAATGGTCATTTGGGTGTCCTTTAATGTAAGCCTACCAGTCACGGGTCACCGGCAGTTACGGCTGCCCTGGCCCTAATTTGTGCGATCCCTTTCTATCTTGTTTTTCTTATCTCCAGCTTCCTTTTGGCGGCACGGATTGCCCGTGCCTTCGAGCTGGCTTTATCGCCGCTGGCTGTCCGCCGATGACGGCTTTTATGTGTCGGTCGTAATGCTTCTTACGTCTATGAAATTTATTATTGCTCTATTGCCGCAGGAAGTCAAAAGATATGTCGTAATATCGTTAATACTCTTTCGTAAGATGCTGATTTTAAAGAATAATATTGCGCAATTTCCGACCTTTTCCGTGAGTCTTATGGCATTTTTTTCGCTCGTTTTTACCACACTGATGCCACATTATCACGCCTGTGGGCGCCGTGCTGATCGCGCCTCAAATAGATAAATTTTGCCGCAAGTCGGCGCCCGCTGTCGCACCGCCCGCCGCCCGCGCGCGCGCCGCCGCCGCGGCGCGCGGTGAAGGCGGCGCCGGGATGAGATAAGATGTCCCGTTATCGCCACCCGTATCAGGAAAAAGAACATGTTGAACCCACAATTGCGCGCCATCCTCGAAGGGATGCCGAAGGCCGAATTGCACATCCACATCGAAGGCTCGCTCGAGCCCGAGCTGATCTTCGCGCTGGCCCGGCGCAACAACGTCAGCCTGCCGTACGCCTCGGTCGAGGACCTGCGCGCCGCCTACGCCTTCACCGACCTGCAATCGTTCCTCGACATTTACTACGCGGGCGCCAGCGTGCTGCTGCAGGAGCAGGACTTCTACGACATGACGGCCGCCTACCTGCGCCGCGCCGAGGCCGACAACGTGCGCCACGCCGAGATCTTCTTCGATCCGCAGACGCACACGGCGCGCGGCGTGCCGATCAAGACCGTCATCGACGGCATCCACCGCGCCTGCCAGGACAGCCCGGTCAGCGCCACCCTGATCCTGAGCTTCCTGCGCCACCTGTCGGAGGAGGACGCCTTCGCCACCCTCGAGGAGGCGCTGCCGTACCGCGACAAATACATCGGCATCGGCCTCGATTCGTCCGAGCTGGGCAATCCGCCGGAGAAGTTCGCCCGCGTGTTCGCGCGCTGCAAGGAGCTCGGCTTCCACCTGGTCGCCCACGCCGGCGAGGAGGGCCCGCCGGCGTACATCGAAACGGCGCTCGACGTGCTCAAGGTCGAGCGCATCGACCATGGCGTGCGCTGCCTCGACGACGCCGCGCTGACGCAACGCCTGGCGCGCGAGCAGATCGCGCTGACCGTCTGCCCGCTGTCGAACGTCAAGCTGTGCGTGTTCCAGCACATGGGCCAGCACAACCTGCTCGAGTTGCTCGACGCCGGCATCGCGGCCACCGTCAACTCCGACGATCCGGCTTACTTCGGCGGCTATATGAACGATAACTTCATCGCCACCTTCGACGCGTTGCCGCTGGGCCTGTCGCACGCGCAGCGGCTGGCGCGCAACGGCTTCGCCGCCGCCTTCCTGCCGCCCGAGGACAAACAGCGCTTCCTCGACGAGGTCGACGCCTACTTCGCCGCCGCCACCGTCTAAGACAGCAAGGTCACCCCAATGTTCAAGCTTGCCCTGAAAATGACGGCGCGCGACTGGCGCGCCGGCCAGCTGCGCTTCCTGCTGATCGCGCTGACGGTGGCGGTGGCCGCGTTGTCGGCCACGGGCTTCTTCGTCGACCGCCTGCGCAGCGGCCTCGAGCGCGATGCGCACCAGCTGCTCGGCGCCGACGTCGTCATCAGCGCCGACTTGCCGGTCGATCCGGCCTGGCGCGCCGAGGCGCTCAAGCGCGGCCTGGTGGCCACCGACACCGTGGTCTTCCCCAGCATGGCGCAGGCGGGCGTCGGCGAGCAATCGACCTCGATGCTGGCCTCGCTCAAGGCGGTCGGCCCCGGCTACCCGTTGCGCGGCAAGCTGAAATGGACCACCGATCCGGCCCAGGCCGAGCAAAGCCAGGGCACGCCGGCCGCCGACATCCCGGCGCCCGGCACGGTGTGGATCGACGCCGGCCTGCTGGGCAGCCTGAACACGACGGTTGGAAGCGAGCTCAAGCTTGGTGACCGGAGCTTCCGCATCACGCGCTTGATCGCGTCCGAGCCGGACCGGGGCGCCAACTTCCTGGCCTTCGCGCCGCGCGTGATGCTGGCGCTGGCCGATCTGCCGGCGACCAACCTGATCCAGCCGGGCTCGCGCGTGACCTACCGCGTGCTGCTGGCCGCGCCGCCGGCGTTGCAGAACGGCGCCGCCGTCGCGGCGTCGTTCCAGCAATGGCTCGACGACAAGATCAAGGCCGGCAACATCAAGGGCGTGCGCGTCGAATCGCTGGAAAACGGCCGCCCGGAAATGCGCAACACGCTCGACCGCGCCGACCGCTTCCTGTCGCTGGTGGGCCTGCTGTCGGCGATGCTGGCGGCGGTGGCCGTGGCGATGGCCGCGCGCCGCTTCATGCAGCGCCACCTGGACGCCTGCGCCATGCTGCGCTGCCTGGGGCTGACGCAGAACCAGGTCACGGCGATGTACCTAGTCGAATTTTTGATGGTCGGCTTGGCCGGCAGCGCGATCGGCGTCGCGGTCGGCTTCGGCGCGCATTACGTGCTGCTGGAAGTGCTCGGCAAGCTGGTGGCGGCCGATCTGCCGGGGCCGACGATCTACCCGGCGCTGCAGGGCCTGGCCATCGGCATGCTGCTGCTGGCCGGGTTCGCGCTGCCGCCGATCCTGCAATTGCGCAAGGTGCCGCACAACCGCGTGATCCGCCGCGAGCAGGACCCGCCGCAAGTGGCGGCGCTGGCCACCTACGGGCTGGGCCTGGGCGGCTTCGGCCTGCTGCTGCTGTGGCAGGCGGGCGACGCCGAACTGGCGGCGTACACGGCGGCCGGCTTCCTCGGCGCGTTCGTCGTGTTCGGACTGGTGGCGTGGCTGGGACTGAAGGCGCTCAAGCCGCTGCGCGGCGCCATCGACCATCAAAGCTGGCGCTTCGCCATCACCTCGCTGCAGCGCCGTCCGGGCGCGACCATCGTGCAGGTGGTGTCGCTGGCGCTGGGCATGATGGCGCTGCTGGTGCTGACGGTGGTGCGCGAGGATTTGATGACGGCCTGGCGCAACGCCACGCCGCCGGACGCGCCCAACCGCTTCATCATCAATATCCAGCCGGAGCAGCGCGAGCAGGTCGCCAAGCGGCTGCAGGCGGCCGGCGTCGCGTACGCGCCGCAATATCCGATGATACGCGGCCGCCTGACGGCCGTGAACGGCAGCCCGGTCACCGCCGACACCTACACCGAGGAGCGCGCGCGCGGCTTGGCCGAGCGCGAATTCAACCTGTCGACGATGGCCACGATGCAGGCCGAGAACAAGATCAGCGCCGGCAAGTGGTTCGCCGACACGCCCGGTTCGGCCGAGGCGTCGGTGGAGGCGGGCATCGCCAAGACCTTGCGCTGGAAGCTGGGCGACAAGTTGCGCTTCGACATAGCCGGCGCGCCGGTGGACGTGACCATCACCAGCCTGCGCAAGCTGGAGTGGGGATCGATGCGCGTCAATTTCTTTGTCATCATCAATCCGGCGGCGATGCGGGAAGTGTCGCAGAGCTGGATCACCGCCTTCCACCTGCCGGCCGGGCAGGGCGGGGTGATGAACGCGCTGACGCGGGATTTCCCGAATTTGACCATCGTCGATGTCGGCGGGCTGCTGCGGCAGGTGCAGGCGGTGCTGGACCAGGTGGTGACGGCGATCGAGTTCCTGTTCATCTTCACCTTGGCCTCGGGCTTGCTGGTGCTGTACGCGGCGCTGATGGGGTCGCAGGACGAGCGCACCCGCGAGTCCGGCCTGCTGCGCGCGCTGGGGGCCACGCGCAAGCAGTTGTCGCAGGCGCAGTTGATCGAGTTCTCGCTGGTGGGGGCGTTGTCGGGCGCGTTGGCGGCGACCGGCGCGGCGGCCATGGGCTGGGCGCTGGCGACCTACCAGTTCAAGTTCGACTGGGCGTTCAGTCCGTCGGTGTGGGTGGTCGGGCTGGTGGCGGGGGCCGCATGTGCCATCGCCGGCGGCTGGCTGGGCTTGCGCAACGTGTTGCGCCAGCCGCCATTGCAGACCTTGCGCGAGGCGTAAAGTGGCCGGTGGCGGCGCGCGGCGGATTACGGCGTTCCGCCTAATCCGCCCTACGTGGAACCGTGGCGGAACGCGACGGCCGCGCACCACCGTTCCACGTAGGGCGGATTAGCGCAGCGTAATCCGCCATCGGCGAGCCGCCCCTGGCCCGCGCATTCTTACGCGGCAACGCCCTCATGCGCCCCGCGTTCCTTCAAAAATTGCGCGAACGCGTAAGGCTGCTTGTCGAAATAATGCGCCGGCAGGTCGAACAAGGCCCAATAATACGTCTCGCGCCCCTGGCACACCTGCGGCGCCGCGCAATAACGGTGCCAGTTATCGCCCACCTGGCGCGAGTACATGCCGTCGCCGTCGGCGTCCGAAAAGAACGGCAACACCCGCCGCGCCAGCAGCGCGTCCAGCAGCGACGGCGGGGCGTCGCTGTCGCGGGCGATCTCATACTGCGCGAACATGCCTTGCTCGGTTTCGATCATCATCAGCTTGGCCTTGCCGTGCTTGTCGAGGAACAGGATGCCGGTCGGGTTGGGAAAGATGTAGTGCTCGACAAAGCCCATCGACGCCATCGTGTGCTGCACCAGGCTGGCCAGCACCGGATCGCCGAGGAAGTGGTAGTTGTGCAGCAGCACCAGCTCGCGCAGCGTTTCGGACTTGTCGTCGAAGTAGCTGCGCTGCAGCGCGGCGATCTCCACCTCCAGGATGTCGAGCGCGTGGTCGTCGCTTTTCTTGATGTAGCGGTCGATCAGGCCGCGGTTGAAGGCGCTCACGGCGATCTTTTCATCGGCCGTGCCGGTGAATAAAATCTTCTTGCACGGCAGGTGGCTGACCGCCTCGCAAAACTCCAGCCCATTCATTTGCGGCATCGAATAGTCGATCACCAGCACCGACGGCGTGGCAAAGCGCCGGCGCTGCTCGCCGATGCGGTAGATGCGCTCCAGGTCGAGCGCGATGTTGCACTGGTCGCCCGTCAGGTTTTGCATGTCGAAGTTCACCTGCAGCAGCACGCCGTCGTCGGCTTCGCTTTGGCGCAGCCATTGCAGCGCGGCCGAGGTGTCGTGGAAGGTTTTACTGGCCAGCATGGGATCGAGCTGGAACGACAGGCTCTTGAGGAACGAGTCGCTGTCGTCGACCAACACGGTCAGCGTGGGATGGGAATAGACGGGCAAATGCATTGGGATCACCTTGAAGTGGGCAGCTGCTGGGGGAACTCCAGCACGAAGATGGCGTACGCGCTCTCGCGCGACACGCAGCGTATGGTGGCGTTCCACGCTTCCATGATTTCCTGGCACAGCGCGAGGCCTATCCCCGCGCCGTTGTGCGGCGGGTAGGAGTAGAAACGACGAAAAATCAGGGCCATCTGCGGCGCCGGGATGCCGCAGCCGGTGTCGATGAACAGCAGGCGCGGCGGCGCGTGGGCGCCGTCGACGACGATGCGCACGCGGCCCTTGCCGGCGCGCTGCACCGCCTTGAGCGCGTTGCGCAGCAAATTGAGCAACACCACCACCGACAGTTCGGCCTGGCCGGCGAAGCGGAAGTCGCGCCGCACCTCCAGGGTCACCATCTTTTGCTGGCCGGTGCTGGAGAACGGATAGCGCTTTAGAACGGCCTCGACCACCGTCTCCATCGACACCGCCTCGACCGGCCGCAGGTTTTGCCGCACCGCCGTCGCGCTGAGCAGGAACAGGTCGATCATGTGGTTCATGTGCCGCACCTCGAACTGGATGCGGGCCAGCGCGTCGATCATGCCGAGGCGGTCGTCCGCGCCGTGGCCGTTGATGTCGGAGAACAAGCGCAGCAGGCCGCGCACGTTGGCGTCGACGCTGGTCAGCGGCGTGCGCAGCTCGTGCGCGACGGTGGCCAGGCCGGCGCCCAGTCCGGCCAGCTTTTCCTGCGCCAGCACGTTGCGGCTGATCTTGGCGGCCGACAGCACGGCGATGGTGAACCAGTGCACCGGCAATTGCTGCAGCACCGGCCTGCCGAGCAGGGCGGCGCCCTCGCCCAGGGCGACGGCGGCCGCGCACGCCAGCGCGGTGCCGATCAGGTAGGCCTTCAGCGCCAGGCTGGTGTCGAAGTGGAACAGCACGACCAGGCCGATCAGCAAGGACTCGCCCCACACGCCCGAGGCGTGGTTCATCACGAACATGAACGTGAAGAAGAACGGAAAGATGTAGCTCAGCGCGACCAGCAGGTACAGGTCCAGCATGCGGCGGGTAAACTGGCGCGCGAACAGTCCCAGCGCGCACAGCAGGATGCCGAACATGCGCAGCGGCAGGCTTTCATATTCCTGTGGGAAAAAATGCTGCCAGATCACGTAGTACAGCGGCATGCCGACCGTGCCGATGCACGCGAGCAGCAGCACGCGCACGGTGGCGTGGTCCTCGCGTCCGTGATAGAGCAGCAGCGACTGCACCAGTGCGTGTTGCCAACGTTTCCAGCGTGCGTGCAGGGGTTGCTTCATGGCCAATGTGACTTGTATCAAGTTTGCATCATCGCCTGAAATCGGAGCGTGCTTGGAAATATCAAATAACAAGTTGATGTGTATCAATCTCCTTCTCTTTATTTGCTGCAAGGTGCGACATGAGATTCACAAAAAGCAACCTTTCAACTTCTAAGGAGCGAACCAGATGTCGCCAACTATTGCTGAGAACTTCGCCGAGAACGGCATCCGCGGCAACGCCGTGTCCCTGTCCCATGGCCTCAACATCGCCGCCGAGCAGGCGATGCCGGACTATGTCAACGCCCGCATGGACGAGCATTACGTCACGCGCATCGGGCAGTTGCTCGGCGGCGAGCATCCGCACGCGTGGCAACCGACGCCGCGCGGCGCCGTGTTCCTGGCCGGCAACGATTACCTGTGCCTGGGCGGCGAGCCGGCGCTGGTGGGCGCGCAGATCGCCGCGCTGCGCGACAGCGGGGGCGAGCTGCTGATGTCGGCCGTGTACTTGCAGGAGGGCAGCGCGCAGCACCGGCTCGAGCGCAAGTTCGCCGCGCTGATGGGGGCGCAGGACGGCATCCTCGCGCAGTCGGGCTGGGCCGCCAACGTCGGCCTGGTGCAAACGCTGGCCGCGCCCGGCATCCCCGTGTACCTGGACATGCAGGCCCACGCGTCGTTGTGGGAGGGCGTGCAGTCGGCCGGGGCGGCGCCGGTGTCGTTCCTGCACAATGACATGGAGCACCTGCGCAAGCAGCTGGCGCGCCACGGGCGCGGCTTGATCGCCGTCGACGCGCTCTACAGCACCAACGGCAGCCTGGCGCCGCTGGCCGAGCTGGTGGAGATCGCCGAGCAATACGGCTGCCTGCTGATCGTCGACGAATCGCATTCGCTGGGCACGCACGGGCCGCGCGGCGCCGGGCTGGTGGCCGCCCACGGCTTGAGCGAGCGGGTCCATTTCCGCACGGCGTCGCTGGCCAAGGCATTCGCCGGGCGCGCCGGCTTCATCACCTGTTCGAGCAAGTTCAAGGGCTACTTCCTGTCGGAGTCGCGCCCCGCCATTTTCAGTTCTTGCCTGCTCAGCCACGAGCTGGCGTGGTTCGACGCCGCCATCGATTTCGTCGCGGCCGCCGACGACCGCCGCGCCGCGCTGCACGCCTGCGCGCTGGCGCTGCGCGAGGACTTGGGCGCGCTCGGCTACAACGTCGGCGAGGGCAGCGAGCAGATCATCGCGCTGGAGCCGGGGCCCGAGCCCAAGACCTTGGCGCTGCGCAAGCTGCTCGAGGCGCACGGTGTCTACGGCGCCATGTTTTGCGCGCCGGCCACGGCCAAGAACCGCTCGCTGGTGCGGCTGACGCTCAACTCGGGCCTGGACCGGTCGCAGCTGGCGCGCATCGTCCAGGCCTGCGAGGATATCCTGCCCCACGTCGATCTGGCGAACTGGTCGTCGACGCGGCGCCTGAACCGGCTGGCGCTGGTCTGAGATGGGCGCGGCGCACCTGCCACCCCGCCTGTCACGCCAGGTCGCGCCGGCGCGCATGGGCGGCGCCCGGTGCGCTATCATGGCGGCTATGACTGAACCACAAACTCTCTACGAAGTGATCGGCGGCGAATCGCGCGTGCGCGACATGGTCGACCGGTTTTACGATCTGATGGAACTGGAGCCCGAGTTCGCGCTGCTGCGCGCGGCCCACCCGCCGACCCTGGACAACGCGCGCGAGCGCCTGTTCATGTTCCTCAGCGGCTGGATGGGCGGGCCGGACCTGTACATCGCCGCGCATGGCCATCCCCGGTTGCGGATGCGGCACATGCCGTTCGCCATCGGCACCCAGGAGCGCGACCAGTGGCTGCGCGCGATGGCGTGGGCGATGGAGGATGTCGGCATCGACGAGGCGCTGCGGGTGCGGCTGATGGAGTCGTTCTACCAGACCGCCGACTGGATGCGCAACAAGCCGGACTGACCATGACCCAGACCGAATTTTTTGTGCTGCTGGCGGCGCTGGCGCTGGTGATGGTGCTGCAGGTGGTGGCGCTGCTGCGCGGGCGCGCCGCCGGCGCCGACGCCGGCCTGGCCGAGCGCATCGAGCGGGTCGAGCGCGAGGTGCGGGTGCAGCTGCAAACGACGGCGCAGGCGGCGCACGCGGCCACCGTCCAGCAGTTCGACGACATGCGCCGCCAGCTGCAGGCGCAGGGGCTGGTCGGGCGCGACGAGCAAAGCCGGGGCCTGAAGCAGTTCGCCGACAGCATGAACCAGACCCTGGCCCGGCTCACCGAGTCGAACGCGGCGCGCATGCAGGAGGTGCGCGCGACCCTGGAGGCCAAGATCAAGGATCTGCAGGCGGACAACGGCGCCCGGCTCGAGGAGATGCGCAAGACGGTCGATGAGAAGCTGCACGCGACCCTGGAGACGCGCTTGACGGCGTCGTTCCAGCAGGTGTCCGAGCGGCTCGAGCGGGTCCACCAGGGGCTGGGCGAGATGCAGCAGCTGGCGCTGGGCGTGGGCGATTTGAAGCGGGTGCTGACCAACGTCAAAACGCGCGGCACCTGGGGCGAGGTGCAGCTCGAAATGCTGCTCGAGCAGGTGCTGACGCCGGAGCAGTACGCGAAAAACGTCGAGACCATCGCCGGCAGCGGCGCGCGCGTGGAGTTCGCGCTCAAGCTGCCGGGCCAGGTCGAGGGCGGGGCGCCGGTGTGGATGCCGATCGACGCCAAGTTCCCCAAGGAGCAGTACGAGCGCCTGCTCGACGCCGCCGAGCGCGCCGACGCCGACGGCGTGGCGCTGGCCGGGCGCGAACTGGAACGGGCGGTGCGCGGCGAGGCGAAGACGATTTCGGAAAAATACGTGTCGCCGCCGCACACCACCGATTTCGCGATCCTGTTCCTGCCGACCGAGGGGCTGTACGCGGAGGTGATGCGCCGGCCCGGCCTGGCCGACGAGCTGCAGCGGGTGAACCGCATCAGCATCGCCGGGCCGTCGACGTTGTCGGCCCTGCTCAACAGCCTGCAGATGGGCTTTCGCACGCTGGCGCTGGAAAAGCGCTCGTCGGAGGTGTGGCAGGTGCTCGGCGCGGTGAAGACGGAGTTCGCCAAATTCGGCGACGTGCTGGCCGCGACCAAGCTGACTTTGGAACGCGCCGCCAAGAACATCGAATCGGCCGAAACCCGCAGCCGCCAGATGGCGCGCAAGCTCAAGACGGTGGAGGCGCTGCCGAGCGAGGCGGCGCAACTGTTGCTGGGGCCTGAAGTGGATAAGAACGATCTCGAGACGGACTAAAAAACGGAGCCGATCATGCCAGGACGTAGCCTTGATTTTTCCACGGTCGGCATGCCGGCCATCCAGCGCGACAAGATCGTCAGCGCGGCCGACGCGGTCAGCCTGATACGCGACGGCGACACCATCGCCACCGGCGGGTTCGTCGGCGTCGGCTTCGCGGAGAATATCGCGGTGGCGCTGGAGCGGCGCTTCCTGGCGCCGGCGGCCGACGGCGGCGGCCATCCGCGCGACCTGACCCTGGTCTACGCCGCCGGGCAGGGCGACGGCAAGGACCGAGGCCTCAACCACCTGGCGCACGAGGGCATGCTCAAACGCGTCATCGGCGGCCACTGGAGCCTGGTGCCCAAGCTGCAGCAGCTGGCCATCGGCGGCGCGATCGAAGCCTACAACCTGCCGCAAGGCGTCATCAGCCAGCTGTTTCGCGACACCGCCGCCGGCAAGCCGGGATTGTTGACCCACGTGGGCCTTGGCACGTTTGTCGATCCGCGCCACGGCGGCGGCAAGATCAATGAGCGCACCACCGAGGAGCTGGTCGAGGTGGCGACCATGGGCGGACATGAGTACCTGTTCTACAAGGCGCAGCCGGTGCACGTGGGGATCATCCGCGGCACGACGGCCGACGCCAACGGCAACGTGACGATGGAGCGCGAGGCGCTGACCCTGGAGGCGCTGGCGATCGCGATGGCCGCGCACAATTCCGGTGGCATCGTCATCGTGCAGGTCGAGCGCATCGCCGAGCGCGGCACGCTCAATCCGCGCCAGGTCAAGATACCCGGCATCCTGGTCGATTGCGTGGTGGTGGCGGAAAAGCCCGAGTACCACATGCAGACGTTTGCCGAAGCCTACAGCCCGGCCTACGCGGGCGAACTGCGCGTGGCCTTGTCGGCGATGGCGCCGATGCCGCTGTCGGAGCGCAAGATCATCGCGCGCCGCGCGCTGATGGAGCTGCGGCCGAACAACGTGGTCAATCTGGGCATCGGCATGCCGGAGGGAGTGGCCAACGTGGCGGCCGAGGAGAAGCTGCTCGACCTGGTGACGTTGACGGCCGAACCGGGCGTGATCGGCGGCCTGCCGGCCGGCGGCTTGAACTTCGGCGCCGCCACCAACGCCGACGCCATCATCGACCAGCCTTACCAGTTCGATTTCTACGACGGCGGCGGACTCGATGTGGCCTTCCTCGGACTGGCGCAGGCGGACCGGCACGGCAACCTGAATGTCAGCAAATTCGGCAGCAAGCTGGCCGGCGCCGGGGGATTCATCAACATCAGCCAGAACGCGCGCAAGGTGGTGTTTGTCGGCACCTTCACCGCCGATAAGGGGCGCACGCGTAAATTCGTCGAGGAGGTCGAGCATCGCACCTACAGCGGCGAGTACGCCGCGCGGCGCGGCCAGGAGGCCTTGTTCATCACCGAGCGCTGCGTGTTCAAGCTGGTGCTCGACGGCGGCATGTCGGGGCTGGAGCTGATCGAGATCGCGCCCGGCGTCGATCTGCAGCGCGATATCCTGGCGCAGATGGATTTCAAGCCGTCGATCAGCGCGCAGTTGAAGTTGATGGACGCGCGCATCTTCGGGCCGCTGCCGATGAACTGGCGGGTCGACTTCCTGGCGCGGCCGCTGGAGCGGCGGCTGGTGTACGACGCGCAGCAGGGCTTATTCTTTGCGGACTTCGAAGGCTTCGAGGTGGGCGACGCGGCGACCATCGAGCGCATTTGCGAGCTGGTGGCGGAGCGTCTGGCGCCGTTGGGGCGCAAGGTGCCGGCGGTGATCAATTATGACAATTTCTCGATCGCGCCGGACTTGATGGACCAATATGTGGAGGCGGTCAATGGGTTGGCGGAGCGGTATTACAGCAAGGTCACGCGCTATGCGCACAGCACCTTCATGCGCGCCAGCCTGGGACGGGCGTTCCGGCGCATCGAAAAGGACGCGGCGCTGTTCGCCAACTCGGCGGAGGCGCTGCTGCGGTTGCGGCAGGAGGAGTAGTTCCGGGCGGCGCATGCATGGCGGATTACGCTACGCTAATCCGCCCTACGTGTTTCCGGGTATGGACGCTTTCGTTGGCAAATTCTGGAGACACGTTGTTTCCGGGTATGGATGCTTTCGTTTGCAAATTCTGGAGACAGGTTGTTTCCGGGTATGGATGCTTTCGTTTGCAAATTCTGGAGGCACGTAGGGCGGATTAGGCGGAACGCCGTAATCCGCCATCTGTGAGCCGTCGATGACGTTAAATCAGGCCATCGAACAGAATGATATCGACCATGTCTCCAGCGGCGACATTGGCCTGCCCATGCCCCAGCACGACGATGCAATTGGCCTCGGTCATCGAGCTGAGGATGCCCGAACCCTGCGCCCCGGTCAGCCGCACCCGCGCCTCGCCGTCCGTGCCGGTGGCCACGATGCCGCGCTGGTATTCGGTGCGCCCGGGGCGCTTGCGGATCGCCTCCGTGGCCCGCGCCCGCACCGTGCGCGGCGCCGCCAGCGCCTCGGCCACGCCCATCATGCGCAGCAGCGCCGGACGCGCGAACATATAAAACGACACCATCACCGCCACCGGGTTGCCGGGCAATCCGAACAGCCACGCGGCGTCGTCCCCGCTCCGCACCTGGCCGAAGGCGAGCGGGCGGCCGGGCCGCATCGCCAGCTTCCAGAAAGCCACGTCGCCGAGCAAGGCCATGATATCGCGCGTGTAATCGGCCGCGCCCTCGGACACGCCGCCGGAGGTGACGATGGCGTCGGCGTCGCGGCAGGCCGCGCGCAATGCCGCCTCCAGCGCCGCCGGATCGTCGCGCACGATGCCCATGTCGACCACCTCGCAGCCCAGGCGCGCGAGCATGCCGAACAAGGTGTAGCGGTTGCTGTCGTAGACGCAGCCGGTATCGAGCGTCTCGCCCAGCGAGCGCAGTTCGTCGCCGGTGGAGAAGAACGCCACGCGCAGGCGGCGCCGCACGGTCACTTCGGCGATGCCGAGCGAGGCCACCAGGCCCAGGTCCGCCGGACGCATGATTTTGCCTTGCGCCAGCGCGACGCCGCCGGCCTTCAAATCCTCGCCGGCGAAGCGGCGGTTGGCGCCGGCGCGGATCGCGCCGTGGGCGATGGTGACGCCCGATTCGCCGATCGCCGCCGCCAGCTCCTGCGGCAGCACGCTGTCGCAGCCGGGCGGCATGGCGGCGCCGGTCATGACGCGGACGCATTCGCCGGGCGCCGTCGTGCGCGTGAACGGCCGGCCGGCGTAGGCGACGCCGATGACCGTCAAGGTGACCGGGTCCGCGCCGGCGTCCGGCGGCAGGTCGGCGCCGCGCAGCGCGTAGCCGTCCATCGCCGAGTTGTCGTACGCGGGAACGTTGATCGGCGAGATGATGTCCTCGGCCAGAACGCGGTCGAGCGAGGCGCACAAGGCGACCGTCTCGGTCGCGGCCACCGGCGTTATCCGCCGCGCGATCAGGCGGGCCGCCTCGTCGACGGGCAGGGCGTCCGGGTCGGCGGACATGCCCGCGCTGGCCGGCGCCGCCGGCGCGGAGGTGGTCTGCTCCGGCTCGTGCCGCTTCAAGTCCTCCAGCGTGTTGATATTGCGGAAGGCGGCGGCGTCGTCGAACAGGACCTCGGCCACGCGCAGCGTCTTGTGCCAGCCCTCCATGCGGCGCGCGCCGGTGGCCAGGTAGGCGTCCAGTTGCGGCAGCAGGCTGGCCTTGAGCAGGCTGAATACGGGATGCGTCTGGCGCCGCGGCGCGCCGCCTTCCTCGTCGTCCGTTTCCATCGTCACGGCGACGGCCAGGTCGGCGTCGCCGTCCGCCAGCGCGGCGTACAGGCGCTCGGCCAGGTCGGCCGGCAGGAAGGGCGAATCGCAGGGCGCCGTCAGCAGCAGCTCGGTGGCGCAATACTGCAAGCCGGCCTGCAGCCCGGCCAGCGGGCCTTCGAAGCCGCTCATCTGATCGGGCATGACGACGGTGTCGGCGCCGGCGGCGGCCTGGTATTGCGGCAGATTGCGGTTGGCGTTGATGGCGACCGTGTCCACCTGCGGCGCCAGCCGGCGCAGCACATGCGCGACCATGGTGGCGTTGCGGAACGGTTGCAGGCCCTTGTCGACGCGGCCCATGCGGGTGCCGCGTCCGCCCGCCAGTATCAGTCCGGTGATCTTGCTCTTCACAGCCACTAGCCTCCGATGTAAGACATTTCGACCTTGTTGGCGCTGCGTGGCAGGCCGTCGGTATTGTTGGTGCGCAGTTCGGAATAGCGGTCTTCGCGCGCGCGCCACAGGTGCGCCAGCACGGTGCTGATTTCCTCGTCGGCGCGGCCGTTGCGCAGCAGCGCGCGCAGATCGTGGCCGCTGGTGGCGAACAGGCAGGTATAGAGCTTGCCCTCGGTCGACAGGCGCGCGCGCGAGCAGTCCGCGCAGAAGGCCTGCGTGACGCTGGAGATCAGACCGATCTCGCCGCCGCCGTCGCCATCGTTGCCCACGTAGCGCCAACGGGCGGCGGTTTCGCCGGCGTAGTTGGCGGCGACCGGCGCGAGTGGCATCTCGGCGTGGATGCGGCGCACCACTTCGGCCGACGGGATCACCTCGTCCATCTTCCAGCCGTTGGAGGCGCCGACGTCCATGTATTCGATGAAGCGCAGGATGTAGGGGGTGTTCCTGAAATGGCGCGCCATCGGCAGGATTTGATCGTCGTTCATGCCGCCCTTGACCACCATGTTGATCTTGATCGGGCCGAGGCCGACCTGGCGCGCCATGTCTATGCCCTTGAGCACATCGTCGACCGAGAAGTCGACATCGTTCATGCGCTGGAAGGTGGCGTTGTCGAGCGCGTCGAGCGACACGGTCACGCGTTGCAGGCCGGCGTCCTTGAGCGACTGCGCCTTGCGCGCCAACAGCGAGGCGTTGGTGGTCAAGGTCAGATCGAGCGGCTTGCCGTGGATGGTTTTAAGCTCGGCGAGCATGGCGATCAGGCGTTCGAGATTCTTGCGCAGCAGCGGCTCGCCGCCGGTGAGCCGGATTTTCTCGACGCCGTGGGCGATGAAGATTTTCGCCAGCCGCGTGATTTCCTCGAACGACAGCAGGGAAGTGTGCGGCAGGTATTGGTAATCGCTGTCGAACACCGCCTTCGGCATGCAATAGACGCAGCGGAAGTTACAGCGGTCGGTGACGGAAATGCGCAGGTCGTGCAGCGGCCGCGCCAACCGATCGCTCAGCAGGCCGGTGGGCGCTTCCAGGATCGCGGGGATGGCGGGCGCGTTGCCGCGCTGCTCGGCCATCATGATGATTTTTTCTGCCATGACTCTACAATGTTACTGTTTAGGAAATTCGTTGACCGCCGAAGAAGCTACGATAGCACGATGGCGCCCGCCGGGTTTAGCGGCCATGTCAAACAACTCCGGGGTCAGGTCTAACATTTCTACACGGCCTGAGCCATTACAGCTTGTACGGCCGGGTCCGTGTAGAAATGGTGGACCTGACCCCGGATGAAAAAAGGGAAGCGCGCGGCTTCCCTTTTTTGTTCGCTACGTCACCGGATTAGCGGCGGGTGTCGACCTGAACCAGCGGCTCGTCGGCTTGCGGTGGCAGCGGCTTGCGTTCGCGTGGAACCCGTACCGGCGCCGCTACCTTGGCGGCGGCCTCCTGCGCGGCGCGCAGCTTGGCCGGATCGGTGGCCGCCAAAGTCAGGCCGGCGGAACCGAGCACCGCTTGCAGGTCGACCGGCGCGGCTGGCGCGGTCGCTACCGAAGCTGGTGCCGGGACTGGTGCTGCGACAGGTGCCGGCGCTGGCACTGGTGCTGGCGCGGCGGCGACCGGCTCGGCAACCACTGGCGCCTGAACCACCGGCGCTTCAACCGGCGCTGCCAGCGGAGCTTCGACCTTGGCTTCGACCGTCGCTTCAACCGGAGCGACCTCGACTGCGACTGGCGCGGCGGCTTCGGCAACCACTGCCGGGGCCGGCGTCGGCTCGGCGACCGGGGCCGCGAAGGCGTCCTCGGTTTGCACCGGCGTCGTCGCCGCGGCAGGCGCTTCGGCTTGCATCACCACCGTGCCTTCGATGGCGGAGCCGACCGCTTCGGCCACCGGGGCCGATTCGATCACCGCAGCAGGGGCGGGGGAAGCGACCGCCTCCGCCACCGGCGCTGGCTCGGCCGCTTCAACCTTCGCGGTCACCGGCTCGGCGACGGACGCTTCGACCGGAGCCGGTGCGATGTCGGCAACCGGGGCGACGCTGAAGCTCGGCGCTTTGTGCTCGCCTTGCTCACCAGCTGCGCCGGCTACTTCGGTTTCCTGGCCGTCAACACCGTCGACGCCCTCGCCACCTTCGCGGTCGCGGCGGTTGCGGTTGCGACCGCCACGACGGCGGCGGCGGCGCGGCTCTTCGCCGTCGGCCGTCACTTCGTTCTCGTCACCCTCGGGACCGGCATTGGGCGCGGTTTTGAGGATGCTGGTGGCGGCGTCGGTCACTGGACCGGTCGACGCCAGGCCGGCGTTCAATGCCAGTTCTTCCACTTTGGCTTCGACCGGGGCCTTGTCGGCGCGCGGTTCGCGTGGCGGACGCGGGGTGCGCTCGGCGCGTTCAGGACGCTCCGGACGCTCGGCGCGTTCGCGCGGCGCCTGGCCGTCGGCGGCGACGGCGCCGGCGTTCTCACGCGGCTCGCGCGGTTCGCGCGGCGGACGTGGCGGACGCGCCGGACGGCCGGTGGCGTCGACCGGCTTGGCTTCGTCCGCTACCGGACGGGCCGCGCCCGGTTCGCGCTCCTCGCGCTCGCCACGAGCGCCCTTGCCGTTGCGGCTGCGGCCGCGCGGGCCGCGGGCGTTGCGGTCGCCACGGTCCGGCGACGGCGCCTTGACGACGATGGTCGGCTGCTGCGGCTGGGCGACCGGGGCCGGTTTCGGGCTCAGGAAGCTGAACAGCTTGGCGAAGAAGCCTTGCTCGGCCGGGGCCGGCACGGGGGCGGGCGCCGGCGTGATGACCGTCTCGGTCGGCTTGCGCTCGACCAGCGGGGCCGGCTGGTCCGGGGTGATGGTCTTGACCATGGCTTCCTGGCGCGGCTTGGCTTCTTCCTTCTGGCGCTTGCTGTAGGCCATGTCGGTTTCGGCGGTCTCGGCCAGGGTGTAGCTGGCCTGGCTGTCTTCCAGACGCGGGTCGTCGTGCTTGATGCGCTCGAGCTTGTAGTGCGGCGTGTCCAGATGCTTGTTCGGGATCAGGATCACGGCGATGCGGTGGCGGTTCTCGATCTTGAGCACTTCGCCGCGCTTTTCGTTGAGCAGGAAGGCGGCCACGTCCACGGGCACCTGCACGTGGATGGTGGCCGAGTTTTCCTTCATCGCCTCTTCCTGGATGATGCGCAGCACCTGCAGGGCGGACGATTCGGTGTCGCGGATGTGGCCGGTGCCGGAGCAGCGCGGGCACGTCACGTGCGAGCCTTCCGACAGCGACGGACGCAGGCGCTGGCGCGACAGTTCCATCAGGCCGAAGCGGGAAATCTTGCCCATTTGAACGCGGGCGCGGTCGTGGTGCAGCGCGTCCTTGAGGCGCTGTTCGACTTCGCGCTGGTTCTTGGCCACTTCCATGTCGATGAAGTCGATGACGATCAGGCCGCCCAGGTCGCGCAGGCGCAGCTGGCGGGCCACTTCCTCGGCCGCTTCGCAGTTGGTGTTGAAGGCGGTCGTTTCGATGTCCGAGCCGCGCGTGGCGCGGGCCGAGTTGACGTCGACCGAGACCAGCGCCTCGGTGTGGTCGATGACGATGGCGCCGCCCGATGGCAGCGGCACGGTGCGCGAGTATGCCGTTTCAATTTGATGTTCGATCTGGAAACGCGAGAACAGCGGCACGTCGTCGCTGTAGCGTTTCACGCGGTGCACCATGTCGGGCATCACGTGGCTCATGAACTGGTGCGCTTGTTCGTAGATATCGTCGGTATCGATCAGGATCTCGCCGATATCGGGCTGGAAGTAGTCGCGGATGGCGCGGATCACCAGCGACGATTCCTGGTAGATCAGGAACGCGCCGGAGGCCGACTTGCCGGCGCCTTCGATCGCGCGCCACAGTTGCATCAGGTAGTTCAAGTCCCACTGCAGCTCGTCGACGTTGCGGCCGATGCCGGCGGTGCGGGCGATGACCGACATGCCCGGCGGCAGGTCCAGCTTGTCCATGGTTTCGCGCAGTTCCTGGCGCTCTTCACCCTCGACGCGGCGCGACACACCGCCACCGCGCGGGTTGTTCGGCATCAAGACCAGATAGCGGCCAGCCAGCGAGACGAACGAGGTCAGGGCGGCGCCCTTGTTGCCGCGCTCTTCCTTTTCGACCTGGACCATGATTTCCTGGCCTTCGCGCAGCGCTTCCTTGACCGAGGCGGTGCGGACGTCGACACCCTCGCGGAAATACGTGCGGGCGACTTCCTTGAACGGCAGGAAACCGTGGCGGTCCTCGCCGTAGCTGACGAAGCACGCTTCCAGCGACGGCTCGATGCGGGTGATCACGCCTTTGTAGATATTGGACTTGCGCTGTTCGCGCCCGGCGGTTTCGATGTCGATATCGATCAGTTTCTGACCGTCGACGATCGCTACGCGCAATTCTTCCTGCTGCGTAGCATTAAACAACATGCGTTTCATTTTTATTAACTCCGCGACCCGTAGGCCATCTCTATGCCGTCGTGCTCGTTGGAACATAACGGCGAGGTACAGGGATATACGCGAGAATTAAGACGATTGCGGTGGGTATGCCCATCCTGTGCGACGCAGCGGCGCCGGCGGTGAACCAGCGTCGCGGCCGCAACTGGGCGCATGAGGTCGATCGACATGCCGAGTGCTCGCATCACCTGCAACTCTTCCATGCGGCCCGTAAGGGAGGCAGAGAAATGCAGGCGGTGAGCAGCGTCGTTGAAAGCCAAATCCTGGCCACGCTTACGTACTACAAGTATTACAACTTCGATTTACAACTTCGCGAAGTTGCAATGTAACCAGGCTGGTTTCAGCCTTCCGTCGCTTGCAGCAAAGCATGGGGTCTGGCGAAAACGGCAAGCGTTATCAACTTCATCAACCGGCCAGCCTGGCTCGAAGCCAGGCTGGCCGGACTTTATCCTTACAATCCAATCATTTTAATTCTGCATCCATGCCGGCATCCGATTACAACAACGGTGCAACCTTGATTCCCGCATGGCTGGTGCGTATACATATTTTCCTCTGAATTTGCAATTTGGCGAGGCCAGTGGAGACGCCCCTGTGTAAAATGTGCTTTTATTCTTACACTTGCCGCAGATCGAACCGCAGCGAAACAATTATATATTCAAAATGAAGGACTTAGAGAGATTTCTGGGAAGACAGATCAAATGAAGATGCAAAATGATGTTGTTCCCCCTTCAACACCGCTGCCGCTGCAAGCACAATTCGTCACCATCACTGAAGAAGAAGCCGGTCAACGCATCGACAACTACTTGTTGCGAATTTGCAAAGGAGTGCCGAAAAGCCACGTTTACCGCATCTTGCGCTCGGGCGAAGTGCGCGTGAACAAGGGCCGTATCGACCAACTGTACCGCCTGGTGCAGGGGGACGTGGTGCGCATTCCGCCGGTGCGCATCGCCGAAAAAGCCGACGCCACGCACGTGCCGGCGGCCGAATTCAAGGTGATTTTCGAGGACGCCCACTTATTAGTCATCGATAAGCCGGCCGGCGTGGCCGTCCATGGCGGCTCGGGCGTGTCGTTCGGCGTCATCGAGCAGTTGCGGGCCTCGCGTCCGGACGCCAAGTTCCTCGAACTGGTGCACCGGCTCGACCGCGACACCTCCGGGTTGTTGCTGTTGGCGAAGAAACGCTCGGCGCTGACCAATCTGCACGAGCAGATGCGCGACGGCCACACCGACAAACGCTACCTGACGATGGTGGCCGGCGACTGGAAGAACGCGCGCCAGCACGTCAAGCTGCCGCTGCACAAGTACACCACGGCCGACGGCGAACGCCGCGTGGCGGTGCAGGCCGACGGCCTGCCGTCGCACACGGTGTTCACCTTGCTGAAGAAGTTCAAGGATTTCGCGTTGCTGGAGGCCGAGCTGAAGACCGGGCGCACCCACCAGATCCGCGTTCATCTGTCATCGTCCGGCTTCGCCATCCTGGGTGACGATAAATACGGTGATTTCGCCTTGAACCGCATGCTGCTGAAGGCCGACGCCACGCGCGGCGCGCTCAAGCGGATGTTTCTGCACGCGCATCAAATCACGTTCACCCATCCGGAGTCCGGAAAAATCATGACGCTGAACGCGCCTTTGGCCGCCGAATGTGAACGATTCTTGGTAAGCTTGGGAAAACCACTTAACTAATCGCAAATATTCTAAGGAGCCGGCCGCGCGCAGCGGCCGGAACACATGGCAAGAAAGCAATTTGATCTGATCGTCTTCGATTGGGATGGAACGTTGATGGATTCCACCTCAACGATCGTGAAATGTATCCAGGCGGCGGCGAAGGACTTGTCCCTGCCGATCCCGCGCGACGACGTCGCCGCGCATGTCATCGGCCTGGGCCTGCACGAGGCGATGCAGGCGGTGTTGCCGGAGATCGATCCAGCGTACTATCCGCGCATGGTGGAGCGTTACCGCTATCATTTTCTGTCGCGCGACCATGAACTGGTGCTGTTCCCGGGCGTGCATGACATGCTGGTGGAACTGTCGCAGAACGGCTACTTCCTGGCGGTGGCCACCGGCAAGAGCCGGGTCGGCTTGAACCGCGCCATGAACGACGTCAAGCTGCTGTCGATGTTCGATGCCACGCGTTGTGCCGACGAAACGTTCTCCAAGCCCCACCCGGCCATGTTGCAGGAATTGACGCGGGAGTTGGGGCAGGATATGCGCCGTACCGTGATGATCGGCGATACTTCCCATGACTTGCTGATGGCAAACAACGCCGGCGCGGCCGGCATCGCGGTGCAGTACGGCGCCCACCCGGTCGACCAGCTGGCCGCGTGCAAGCCGCTGTTTTCGGCGGCGACGGTGGCCGAACTGCACCAATGGCTGAGCGAGCACGCCTGATGAGCGACGAAATACTGGTTTGCGCGTCGGACGCCGTGGCCGAGGGCGGCAAGGGCGTGCGTTTCCCCGTGCTCGCCGGCGGCGCCGACGGCACCGGCTTCGTGGTCCGCTACGGCGGCAAGCCGTACGCCTACCTGAACCGGTGCGCCCACGTGCCGATCGAGCTCGACTGGGCCGAGGGCGAGTTCTTCGAATCCAGCGGCCTGTATCTGATGTGTTCCACCCACGGCGCGATCTATGTGCCGGAAAGCGGCTTGTGCGCCGGCGGTCCGTGCCGGGGCGGGCGCCTGCGGCCGATCGCCGTGGTCGAGCACGACCAGCGGATCTTCTGGCAACCGGACGACTATGTGCGCCCGGCGCCGCAGGCGCCCGACGCCGGCCCGACCACCCCGCCCGACAACCTCACCTAATTTAATCCATGAGCGACAACCTCGACACCGGTGGCAGCAGCCCCCACACCCCTCCGACGCCGGCGCAGCCGGCCGCATCGACCGTGCCCGCCTCGAGCTGGGAGCGCGAGGTGCTCGAAAAGCTCGTGTTCGCCACGTTGAAGGAGCAAAAACTGGCGCGCCGCTGGGGCATCTTCTTCAAGTTCGCCACCTTGCTGGTGATTGTCGTCGCGCTCGGCAGCTATTTCGATTTCAGCTGGACCGGCTCGGAGGAGACGCTGGGCCGCCACACCGCGCTGATCGAAATCGACGGCGCCATCGAATCGGAGGGCAGCGGCGCCGCCTCGGTGGTGATCCCGGCGCTGAACAAGGCGTTTTCCGACGCCGGCTCGGTGGCGGTCGTCATGCACATCAACAGCCCCGGCGGCAGCCCGGTCCAGGCCGGCATGATCGTCGATGAGATGAACCGCCTGCGCAAAGGCTATCCGGGCAAGCCGCTGTACGTGGTGGTCGACGAGATCTGCGCCTCCGGCTGCTATTACATCGCCGCCGGCGCCGACCGCATCTATGTCAACAAGGCCAGTATCGTCGGCTCGATCGGCGTGCTGATGGACGGTTTCGGCTTCACCGGCTTCATGGAGAAGGTCGGCGTCGAGCGCCGCTTGCTGACGGCCGGCGAGAACAAGGGCTTCATGGACCCGTTCACGCCGCTGACCGACAAGCACCGCCAATATGCGCAGGCGATGCTCGACGAGATCCACCAGCAGTTCATCCAGGTGGTGCGCGCCGGCCGCGGCAAGCGCCTCAAGGAAAGCCCGGAGATGTTCTCCGGCCTGTTCTGGACCGGCGCCAAGTCGATCGACATGGGCCTGGCCGACGCGCTCGGCACCGTCGACAGCGTCGCGCGCGACGTCATCCGGGCCGAGGACATCGTCGACTATACCCAGCACGAGGGCCTGCCCGAGCGCGTGCTGAAGAAGTTCGGCGCGGCGATGGGCGCGGGGGCGATGAAATCGGCGGTCGAGACCGTCAAGCCCAGCTTGCGTTAGGCTCCATGGGCCCGCTTCCATGGGGATAGGCGGGGCGGGCCGGTAGGCGCGGCGGTGGTGTGGCCGCCGCGCCGATAAACATTAACAATACGGTCTTATTTCAGCTTGCATATCCGACTCGGTGGACTATAGTAAGGGGGTAGTTCTTTCCAAGGGAGGCCGATATAAACAGTTTATCTCGTTGTCAGCAGATCTTGCAGTGCGATTGAACTACTTTAAGCCGCATCGTGGATGCGGATTTGAGAGAATTTCGATTCCTCGTCAGAGTCCCTTCATGGGACTGAAAACAGCGGCGCAATGCCGCTGTTTTCTATTGGGCGCGGCGTGGCCGGATCCGGATCGGCCTGCTCCTGGTCCTGGCGGTCCTGGGTGAGCAGCGCGAAGCCGCCGGCGTCGAGCCAGGCGAGGAAGTGGGCCTGGCGCTGCTCGTGCCAAAGGCTCTGCGGGGCCGCCATCGGGGCGCGCGGAGGGGGGCAGTTGCGGCAGCGGGCCAGCAGTAATTCGGTGCGGTGCATGGCGGCCTGTTCTTGCGCCGCGGCGTTCACGGTGAGTACGGTAGTCATGGTGTCGTCCTGCTGAGTATTTCCTAGTCCATTAGGCGGATTCCTAATGAGTTTCGAGTCTACCAATTCAATCTCCGTGGCACTTGATGTGGATCAATAAAATGGAGTGTCCAGGACATTGCCATGTGGCGCCGACGCTACCTTTCCGCCTGCCTTCCCGCTATCCGGCGCATCCTGTAAAATCCGGCCCATGAGTAAATTATCCTTGGACCGCATCCTGCAATCGCAGGGTTATGGCACCCGCAAGTACTGCCGCTCCCTCGTCGAGGATGGCGAAGTGCGCATCAACGGCGTTGTGCACGATGACTACAAGACCCCGATCGAGACCGATGGCCTGGTGTTGACCATCTTCGACGAGGAGTGGGTCTATCGGGAGCATCTGTATATCGCGCTGCATAAACCGGCCAATTTCGAATGCTCGCGCAAGCCCAGCCACCACCCCGGCGTGCTGACCTTGCTGCCCGAGCAATTCACCTGGCGCGACGTGCAGCCGGTCGGCCGGCTCGACCACGACACCACCGGCATGCTGCTGATGTCCGACGATGGCCCCTTCATCCACGCGCAATCGTCGCCGAAGCGGCACGTGCCCAAGATTTACCGGGCCACCACGCAAGAGCCGGTCACCGACGCGCTGGTGGCGCAGTTGTTGTCCGGTGTGCAATTGCACGACGAACCGGCGCCGCTGGCGGCGCAGACCTGCGTCCCGCGCGGCGAGCACCTGCTGGAAATCGTGCTCGAGCAGGGCAAATACCACCAGGTCAAGCGCATGCTGGCCGCCGCCGGCAACCATTGCAGCGCGCTGCACCGGTCGGCCATCGGCGGCCTGACGCTGGAGTCGCTGGGCATCGCCGAGGGCGAGTGGTGCTATCTGACGCCCGAGCAACTGGCCCTGCTGGCCCCGGCCGCCGCGCAATGAAGCTGGCCACGCTCGACGACGGCACCCGCGACGGCCAGCTGGCCGTCGTCTCGCGCGACCTGAAGACGGCGCAGCTGGCCGACGGCGTGGCGCGCAGCCTGCAGCGCGCGCTCGACGACTGGAGCTTCATCGCGCCGCAGCTGGAGGCGATCTACCAGGACCTGAACCAAGGGCGCGCGCGCCGCGTCTTCGATTTCGAGCCGGCCAACTGCATGGCGCCGCTGCCGCGCGCCTTCCAGCGGGTCGCCGGCGCGGCCTACGTCCATCATGTCGAGCTGATGCGCAAGGCGCGCGGCGCCGAAACGCCGGCGTCGTTCTGGGACGCGCCGCTGATGTGCCAGGCCGGCAGCGACGAGCTGCGCGGCCCGGCCGACGACATCGCGCTGTTGCATGAGCAGTGGGGCATCGATTTCGAGGCGGAAGTGGCCGTGATCACCGACGATGTGCCCATGGGCGCGACGCCGGACCAGGCGCACCAGCGCATCCGGCTGCTGGTGCTGGCCAACGATGTGTCGTTGCGCAATTTGATGCCGGACGAACTGGCCATGGGCGGCGGATTTTTGCAAAGCAAGCCGGGCGCCAGCTTTTCGCCGGTGGCGGTCACCCCGGACGAGCTCGACGACGCCTGGAAGGGCGGCAAGGTGCACCTGCCGCTGCGCTCGACGTGGAACGGCAAGCTGGTCGGCCAGCCGCACGCCGGCGTCGACATGGTGTTCAACTTCCCCCAATTGATCGCCCATCTGGCGGCCACGCGCACTGTGCGCGCCGGGACCATCGTCGGTTCGGGCGCGGTGTCCAACAAGCACGCCAAGCGGGGCTCTTCCTGCATCGCCGGCCTGCGCGCGCTGGAAACGCTCGCCGGCGGCGAGCCGGTCACGCCATTCATGGCCTTCGGCGACACCATCCGCATCGAGATGCTCAACGCCGACGGCAAGTCGGTGTTCGGCGCCATCGAGCAAAAAGTGACGCAAAAGACACTGTAGGCGTTTCGGTAATTGCCGTGTGGAATCAGTGAGCAAGCACTGAAACACCGCCGTATTCGACCGATGGTCGGGCCGCCCCGCATTCGATAATGGCAACATCGAAATGAACCCCGCGGCAGACCGACCATGTCAGAAGATAGCGACGCAGAAAAGACCGAACCGGCGTCAGCGAAGCGCCTCGAGCAGGCGCGCGAGGAAGGCGACGTTCCCCGATCGCGGGAAGTGGCCACGTTCACCGTGTTGATGGCCGCCGGCGCCGGCCTGTGGATGACCGGCGACGGCCTGATACGGCAACTCAATTCCGCCCTGGTGTCCGGCCTGACCTTGGACCAGGAGCAAATCTTCAATGCCGACGTGCTGCTCAACCGCATCCTGGTCGACGTCGCCCGGGTGATGGTCGCCTGCCTGCCGCTGGCCGTGGCGGTGATGGTGGTGGCGCTGGCCTCGCCGCTGCTGGTGGGCGGCTGGCTGTTCAGCGGCAAGGCCTTCCTGCCCAAGTTCAGCAAGCTCAATCCCATCAACGGCATCGGCAACATGTTCTCCAAGAATTCCCTGGTCGAACTGTTCAAGGCCATCGCCAAGGCGCTGGTGGTTGGCGTGGTCGCCTACATGGTGGTGATGAAGCAAAAGGACGCCGTCATCGGCCTGGCCGTCGAGCCGCTCAAGCTGGGCAGCGCGCACATGCTCCACATCCTCGGCAGCAGCTTCCTGTTCATCGTCGGCGCGCTGGGCCTGATCGCCGCCATCGACGGCCCCTACCAGATGTGGCATTACGCTAACAAGCTGAAGATGACGCGCCAGGAGATGATCCAGGAATCGAAGGAGTCCGACGGCAATCCGCAAATCAAGGCCAAGATCCGCCAGTTGCAGCGCGAGATGGCCAAGCGCCGCATGATGGCCGACGTGCCGACCGCCGACGTGGTGGTGACCAATCCGACCCACTACGCGGTGGCGCTCAAGTACAGCGACGGCATGCGCGGCGCGCCGAAGGTGGTGGCCAAGGGCACCGAAGAGGTGGCCGCCAAGATCCGCGAGATCGCCAAGGACAGCAAGGTGACGCTGCTGGAGGCGCCGGCGCTGGCGCGCGCGCTGTACCAGCACACCGAGATCGGCGACGAGATTCCGGAGGCGCTGTACGCGGCCGTGGCCGAGGTGCTGGCCTATGTGTTCCAGCTGCGCCTGTTCAGCAAGGGCGGCGGCAACCGTCCGGACGTGCCGAAGACGCTGGACGTGCCGCCCGAGCTCGATCCGCTGAACCCGGCCTTCATTCCCAAGCATGGCAAGCAACCCGATTTGAATAACGGAGCATCCGCATGAACGCACTGAGCAACATTAACCTGCCGCCATGGCTGCAGGGCCTCGCCAACAGCAAAAACAAGTCCAGCCTGGCCGCGCCGATCCTGATCGTGATGCTGCTGGGGATGATGGTGCTGCCGTTGCCGGCGTTCGTGCTCGACATCTTCTTCAGCTTTAATATCGCGCTGGCCGTGATCGTGCTGCTGACCAGCCTGTACACGGTCAAGCCGCTCGACTTCATGGCCTTCCCGACCATCCTGCTGGTGTCGACCATGCTGCGGCTGTCGCTGAACGTGGCCTCGACCCGCGTGGTGCTGACCGAGGGCCACACCGGCGCCGACGCCGCCGGCAAGGTGATCGAGGCGTTCGGCCACTTCCTGATCGGCGGTAACTACACGGTCGGCCTGGTGGTGTTTATCATCTTGACCATCATTAACTTCACCGTCGTGACCAAGGGCGCCGGCCGCATCGCCGAAGTGGGCGCGCGTTTCGCGCTCGACGCGATGCCGGGCAAGCAGATGGCGATCGACGCCGACCTCAACGCCGGCCTGATCGGCGAGGCCGAGGCCCGCAAGCGCCGCAGCGAAGTGGCGCAGGAAGCCGAATTCTACGGCGCGATGGACGGCGCCAGTAAGTATGTGCGCGGCGACGCCGTCGCCGGCATCATGGTCACCGTGATCAACGTGGTCGGTGGCCTGCTGGTGGGCGTGATCCAGCACGACCTGCCGTTCGGCGAGGCGATCAAGGTCTACACCTTGCTGGCCATCGGTGACGGCCTGGTGGCGCAGATCCCGTCGCTGGTCATCTCGGTGGCGGCCGGTATCGTCGTCTCGCGCGTGGCCAGCGACCAGGACATCGGCACCCAGATGGTCGGCCAGCTGTTCGCCAAGCCGCAGGTGCTGTATATCACCGCCGCCATCATCGGCGGCATGGGCATGATCCCCGGCATGCCGAACCTGGTGTTCCTGCTGCTGGCCGCGATTTTGGGCGGCTCGGCCTACCTGATGACCAAGCGCGCCAAGGCCGGCGGCGAGGCGGCCGCCGAGGCCGCCGCCGCCGAAGCCGCCGCGCCGGCCGCCGCGCCCGAGCAGGAGGAGGCCAGCTGGCAGGACATCATGCCGGTCGACACGCTCGGTCTGGAAGTCGGTTACCGCCTGATCCCGCTGGTCGACAAGACCCAGGGCGGCGAGCTGCTCAAGCGCATCAAGGGCATCCGCAAGAAGTTCGCGCAGGAGGTCGGCTTCCTGGCGCCGCCGGTGCACATCCGCGACAACCTCGAGCTCAAGCCGTCGGCCTACCGCATCACGCTCAAGGGCGTCGAGGTCGGCTCGGGCGAGGCCTTCAACGGCCAGTTCCTGGCGATCAATCCGGGCATGGCCAGCGGCACCCTGCAGGGCCTGGTCACCACCGATCCGGCCTTCGGCCTGCCGGCCACGTGGATCGACGCCGGCCTGCGCGACCAGGCGCAGGGCATGGGCTATACCGTGGTCGACGCCGGCACCGTGGTGGCGACCCACCTGAACCATCTGATCACGACCCACGCGTCCGAGCTGCTGGGCCGCGCCGAGGTGCAGGCGCTGCTGGACCACCTGGGCAAGGAGGCGCCCAAGCTGGTGGAGGACCTGGTGCCGAAGCTGGTGTCGCTGTCGACCCTGCAGAAGGTGCTGCAGAACCTGCTGATGGAAGGCGTGCACATCCGCGACATGCGCTCGGTGATCGAGACGCTGGCCGAGCACGCCGTGCACACGCAGGACCCGAACGACCTGACGGCGCTGGTGCGCATCGCGCTGGGCCGGGCCATCGTGCAGCAATTGTTCCCGGGCGCGGCCGAGCTGTCGGTGATGACCCTGGACAACCGTCTGGAACGCTTGCTGATGCAGGCGCTGGCGGCCAGCGGGCCGGACGGCGCGGGCATCGAGCCGGGCCTGGCCGACACCATCGCCCAGCAGGCCCAGCAGGCCGCGCAGCAGCAGGAGGCGCTGGGGCTGACGCCGGTGCTGCTGGTGCCGGGGCCGTTGCGCGCCTTGCTGTCGCGCTTCCTGCGCCGCGCGTTGCCGCAGTTGAAGGTGTTGTCGCATGCCGAGATTCCGGAAACCAAAACCATCCGGGTGACGGCGCTGGTGGGGCAGCAATAAGCGGCGGGCGGACCGCGCAAGATTGACCGATTCGCGATCGCGGCCATGCGGGCGGCCTAGACTGCCCGCATGGATGATGATTTCGACACGCCGTGGAAGGAAGTGGTCATGCACCATTTTCCGGAGTTCATGGCCTTCTATTTTCCCGTGGCACACGCCGCGATCGACTGGTCGCGGCCGCATGATTTCCTCGACCAGGAATTCGCCGCGCTGACCCGCGACGCCGAACTGGGCAAGCGCCTGCTCGATAAGCTGGTGCGCGTCCATACGTTGGCGGGCGGCGAGCAGTGGGTGCTGGTCCATCTGGAGGTCCAGGGCCGGCACGATGCCGATTTCGCCGAGCGCATTTTCGTCTACAACTATCGCGTCTACGATCGCTACCGGCGTCCTGTGGCCAGCTTGGCACTACTGACCGATGCCAGCAAGCGCTGGCGGCCGTGTGCCTTCTCCTACCGCTTGTTCGGCTGCGAGATGCGCATCGATTTTCCTATCGTTAAGCTGCAAGATTATGCCGGCCGCGTCGACGAATTGCTGACGCTGGACAACCCGTTTGCGCTGGTCACCGTGGCGCATTTGCTCACGCAAAAGACCAAGGGCGACGCGCATCGCCGGCACGTCGCCAAGTGGCGGTTGACCAAGCTACTGTATGAGCGGGATTGGGATCGTCAGCGTATCATCAACCTGTATCGCGTGATCGATTGGATCATGGCGTTACCACCGGAATGGGATGCCCGGCTGCGTCATGGCATCTTGTATTTGGAAAGGAGAAAGACCATGCCTTACATGTCTTCAATAGAGCGCATCGGTATGGAAATCGGCATGAAGAAGGGGGAGGAGCTGGGAAGGCGGATCGGTTGGGAGAGGGGGCTGCAGGAAGGACGGCGGGAGGCGATGGAGGAAGTGTTGGCGTTATTGTTAAGCCAGCGTTTTGGCGAACTGGATGAGTCGGTTCGGGAGCTGCTGGCGGCGGCAACCGTTGAACGGCTCGGCGAATGGATAAAAAGAAGTCCTGGCGCCGGTAGCCTATGGGAGGTATTTGCTGAAAAATAGACAAGCTTCCCGGCCGGGGGGAAATGCGGCCCCTTTCCGCGCTTGTTCGGCGGATCGTTTCCTGAGTGCATCGTCAATAATGGCACTGTCCGAGTAGAAAAGCGTCTCGTCCGGCAGGCGCGCTACTCAAGCTACAGGAGTCGATGATGGCCAAACCTACCTCGCAACCACGCGCCACCCAGTCCCTGGGGAGCCGGCCATGAACGTGAAAAAATTTACCGCGCCGACGTCGCGCGAGGCGTTGCGCAAGGTGCGCGAAGCGCTCGGGCCGGACGCCGTGATCCTGTCGAACCGCCAGTCCGACGGTGGCGTCGAAATCCTCGCGCTGGCCAACGACGACGCCGCGTCGCTGTCGTCGCCGGCGCCGCATTCGCCGATGGCCGAGCCGATGCCGTCGCTCGACCTGAACCTGCCGCACGGCCGCGCCGAGCAGCGCCTGGAGCCGCGCTTTGACCACATGGCCGCCGAGATGCCCGCGCAACCGGTGCGCCGCGTGGTCGCCTCGCCGTCGTCCTACGCCAGCAAGACCGCCGCCGCCGCGCCGGCCCCGGCGGCGCAGCCGCCGCGGGCGCCGGCGCTCGACGTCGACCAGATCACCGCGATGGTCGCCACGGCCGTCGCCAGCGCCAAGCAGAACGCCGCCGCCGAGATGCAAGTCATGATGAGCGAAATCCGCGCCATGCGCGGCATGATGGAAACCCAATTGGCCGAAATCGCCTGGGGCAGCACCCAGGCGCGCGAGCCGCAGAAGGCGGCCGTGCTGCGCGAAATGCTGGCCGCCGGCTTCTCGGCCAGCCTGGCGCGCTACCTGATCGACAAACTGCCGGCCGACCGCGACGCCGCCGACAGCATGCGCTGGATTAAAACCGTCCTGACCCGCAACCTGTCGACGATGGCCAACGAGGACGCGCTGATCGACCAGGGCGGCGTGTTCGCGCTGGTCGGCCCGACCGGCGTCGGCAAGACCACCAGCACCGCCAAGCTGGCCGCGCGCTGCGTGATGCGCCACGGCCCCGACAAGCTGGCCTTGATCACCACCGACGCCTACCGCATCGGCGCCCACGAGCAGCTGCGCATCTACGGCAAGATCCTCGGCGTGATGGTGCACTCGGTGAAGGACGAGGCCGACCTGCGCATCGCCCTCAAGGAGCTGCGCAACAAGCACACGGTGTTGATCGACACCGTCGGCGTGAGCCAGCGCGACCAGATGGTGACCGAACAGGTGTCGATGCTGCAGGGCGCCGGCGCCCACGTCAAGCGGCTGCTGTGCCTGAACGCCACCGCGACCCAGGAGACGCTCAACGAAGTGGTGCGCGCCTACCAGGGCAGCGGCCTGGCCGGCTGCATCATGACCAAGCTCGACGAGGCGGCCGCGATCGGCAACGTGCTCGACGTCGTCATCCGCCAGAAGCTCAATCTGTTCTACGTCTCGAACGGCCAGCGGGTGCCGGAAGACCTGCACCTGGCCGATCCGGCCTACCTGATCGACCGCGCTTTCAAATTGAAACGCGAGGTCGTCAACACCCAATACCTGGACGCGGAGCTGCCGATGCTGATGTCGAACGCGGGCAACGACCTGTCGATGCGCGAGGTGCACCTTGGCTAATTTCGATTTCGACCAGGCGGAGGGACTGCGCCGCATGCTGGCGGGGCCCAAGCCCCGCATCGTCACCTTCCTGTCGGCCACGCCGCAGGACGACAAGGGCGCCATGCTGGTCAACCTGGGCGCCTCGCTGGCGCGCGCCGGCAACGACGTGTTGATCATGGACGCCTGCGCCAGCGCGCACGGCGTGGCCACGCGCCTCGGCGTCGACGGCGGCGCCAGCCTGCTCAACGTGGCGCGCCAGGAGTGCGCGCTCAACCAGGTCATCCACCAGGTACCGCAGGGTTTCGCTGTGGCGTCGATGACACGCGGCGCCGCGCGCAGCGGCCCGGACGAAACGCGCCGCCTGGCCAAGGCCTTCGACGTGCTGGTCAAGCAGACCGGCATCGTCATCGTCGACGGCGAATTCGACGGCGAGGCTTTCCCGGTGCCGGTCATGGCCAGTTCCGAGATCGTGGTGCAGGTGTCCAACAGCGCCACCTCGATCAAGGCCGCCTACAGCATGATCAAGCGCCTGAACCAGGAGCTGGGACGGCGCCCGTTCGGGATTCTGGTCACCGGGGCTTCCGAATCCGAGGCAAAAGTGGTATACGATAATATGGCACAGGCGGCTAGCCGTTATCTGGCCGTGAACCTGGTCTCGATGGGATCGGTGCCGGCCGACGAATATCTGCAGCGCGCCGCGCGCCTGGGGCGGGCGGTGGTCGACGCCTTCCCGCTGGCCGGCGCCTCGGTCGCGTTCCGCCAGCTGGCGGGACGCTTCGCGATGGCCGGCACGCCGTCGGTGGCGCGCTCGTTGTGAGCGGGGGAGCGGTGGCGATCTTGGCGCATAGCTAACTATCAATGCACTATCAATAAGAATACAAACATCAGGCTATGTACACGGTCAAAGGGAAAGCGGACAAGAATTCTTTGCTGACGGAGCATATGCCGTTGGTCAAGCGCCTTGCCCATCACATGAAGGCGAAACTGCCGCCCAGCGTCGAAGTCGACGATCTGGTGCAAGCCGGGATGATCGGCCTGCTCGACGCCATCAGCCGCTACGAGGAAACCCATGGCGCCCAGTTCGAGACCTATGCCGTGCTGCGCATCCGCGGCGCCATGCTCGACGAACTGCGCAACAGCGACTGGCTGCCGCGCTCGATGCGCCAGAACATGCGCAAGATCGAAACGGCGATGAGCACGCTGCAGCAGCGCCTGGGCCATCCGCCGACCGAGTCGGAGGTGGCCAAGATGCTCAAGCTGTCGCTGGCCGACTACCAGGAGATGCTGTCCGACGGCGGCGGCCACCAGCTGGTGTACTACGAGGATTTCCACGACGACGACGGCAACGACAGCTTCCTCGACCGCTACTGCTCGGACGAGGAGAGCGATCCATTGCGCTCGCTGCTCGACGGCGACTTCCGCCAGGCCGTGATCGACGCCATCGACGCGCTGCCGCCGCGCGAGAAAATCCTGATGGGGTTGTACTATGAAGAGGAGCTCAACTTGAAAGAAATCGGCGCCGTCATGGGCGTGTCGGAATCGCGCGTATCGCAATTGCATACGCAGGCCGTGGCGCGCCTGCGCGCCTCACTCCGGGAGAAGTCGTGGACTGGGCCAGCGTAATCGGGGTGCTGCTGGCGCTGGCCGGCATCGTCGTCGGCCAAAGCCTCGAGGGCGGCAAGATCGCGTCGCTGCTGCAGCCGGCCGCCTTCGCGATTGTTGTCATCGGCACCTTCGGCGCGGTGCTGTTGCAGACCCGCTTCCGCACCTTCGTGCGCGGCGTGCGGATGCTGCGGCTGGTGTTCGCGCCGCCCAAGGACACGCGCGCGGCGCTGGCGCGCGACATCAACGCCTGGAACCTGGCGGCGCGGCGCGACGGCCTGCTGTCGCTGGAGCGCTACATGCTCTCGTCCAAGGATAAATTCAACACCAAGGGCTTGCGCCTGATCGTCGACGGCATCAATCCCGACAAGCTGCGCCAGCTGCTCGACACCGAGATCACCGCCTACGAAACCGAGGAGCGCCAGGCGGTGCGGATCTGGGAATCGGCGGCCGGCTACTCGCCGACGATCGGCATCCTGGGCGCGGTGCTGGGCCTGATCCACGTGATGGAGAACCTCACCGATCCGAGCAAGCTGGGGGCCGGCATCGCCGTCGCCTTCGTGTCGACCATTTACGGCGTCGGGCTGGCCAACCTGTTCTTCTACCCGGTCGCCAACAAACTCAAGGCCATCGTCACGCAGGCCGTGCACCAGCAGGAGATCGCCGCCGCCGTGTTCTACGACATCGCCACCGGCGACCACACGCGCGTCATCGACGAGCGCATCGCCACGCTGCTGCGGGAGCACTGACATGCAGTACCAGTACCGGCGCGCGCGCAGGAAGTTCGACGACGAGGTGGAGAACCACGAGCGATGGTTGATTTCCTATTCCGACTTCATCACCTTGCTGTTCGCGTTCTTCGTCGTGATGTACGCCATCTCGTCGGTCAATATCGGCAAGTACAAGGTGTTTTCCGACGCCTTGGGCGACGCCTTCGGCGGCGCCGGGGCGGCCGAACCGATTAACACCCAGGTGCAGAACCTGCCGATTCCCAATCCCGGCCTGAAGCGCCGCACCGAGTTGCTGCGCAAGGAAAAGGAGCAGATGACCAAGCTGGCGCAGGATCTGCTGTCGACGTTGGCGCCGCTGGTCAAGGAGGGCAAGGTGCGGGTGACGCAGAACAGCCGCGGCGTCAGCGTCGAGATCAACGCCAGCGTGCTGTTCGATCCGGCCGAGGCGCGCCTGACGGCCGAATCGGTCGAGGCGTTGCGCGCGGTCGCCGCGCTGCTCAAGGACGACAGCCACAATGTGCAGGTCGAGGGCCACACCGACAATCTGCCGATCAGCACCGCGCTGTATCCATCGAACTGGGAATTGTCGGCGGTGCGCGCCAGCAGCGTGGTGCGCCTGTTCATCGACGCCGGCGTGGCGCCGCAGCGGCTGACGGCCGTCGGTTTCAGCTCCAACGTGCCGGTGGCGCCGAACGACACCCCGATCGGGCGCGCGCGCAACCGCCGCGTGGCCGTCACCATCCTGTCGGGCATCCCCGACACGGTCACGGAATTGCCGACCACGGCGCCGATTCCGGCGCGGTAACAAGATCCTATCTAAAACACGTAGGGCGGATTAGCGTAGCGTAATCCGCCATGCATGCGCCGTCGATGGCGCATGATTACGTGTTGTACGAAAAATCGGGATTTAAGGGCGTTCTCAGCCGGCCAGGAAGCCGCGGCTGCGCGGGATCGTGCTCGACATCCCGCTGGCGCTGTAGAAATTGTTGGCGCCCGACGACAGCGGCTGCAACGCCTGCAGCGCGCCCTGCGTGTGGCCCATCTGCTTGTTGATCAGCATGCCGTTGACGCGGTTGAGCTCCTTGGCTTCGCGCGTGTGCTCGAGCAGCAGCTTCCACGATTGCGCGATGTGCTGGTCGGCGCCGGCGGCGATCCACGCCTCCATGCCCGCTTCCTCGGCCGGGAAACCGGCCTTGCCCAGCGCGCGGTGGCGCTGCGCCGACAGCAAGGTCATCTGTGCGATGAGCGCCGTCTTCTTCGACGTGACGGCCGGCAGGCCGTCGATGTCCGCCGTCACCAGCAGCTGCTGTTCCTGCTTGAGCAGTTCCAGCAGCGCGGCCATGATCTGCTCTTCTTCGCGCAGGTTGTCGAGCGGGGTGACGGTTGACATGATAAATCCTATCGTTTTCGTGAGTGCAGCAGATCTTTGACCGTGTCGAGCAGGCCGTCCGCCACTTTTTCCGAGTTGACCTGGAACTGGCCGTCGGCGATCGCCAGCTTGATGCGCTCGACCTTTTTGGTGTCGAACACGCCGCTGGCGCCGCCGGCCGCGCTGGCCGCCATCGCCTGGCCCTGGGGCGACAGACGCACACTTTCCGAACTGGTGGCGGTCGGTGCCGGCGCCGCCTTGTCGGTCCCGCGCGCGGTCGCGGCGGGGGCCGCGTTCGACGCCGGCAGGCCGGTCGTGTTCTTTAATGTATCGTTGATTTTCACAGCATCATCCTTCTCTGGGTGGGGCCTAAAACCCCGGGATCTGAGTCATTAACGACGCCCGCTGGTAAAACTTTAGCCTCGCTTGTCATCAGAACCCCGCGTTTGTGCAAAACGCCACCTTCAAAACGCCACCTCCACCAGCCCGCCCGCCTTGGCGATCCCGGTGATTTGTTGCCCACCGGAAGTTTTCACCTGCACCACCTGGCCGTCGCCGGCCGTGCCCATCGCGCGCGCCTCGGCCGACACGCTGAAGCCGGCGCCGCTCGACACCAGCCGCACCAGCTGGCCCGATTGCACCACCGGCTTGATGCGCAAGGTGTCGACGCGCATCGGCGTGCCGGGCGGCAGCGAACTGTTGCTGCTGCGCCCGACCACCTGGTTGATGTCGGTCGCTATACCGGCCGGCAACATTGTCAAATCGCCCTTGAGCATCACCAGCTGGCCGGCCTCGATGGTCTGGCCCTGCGCCAACGGCGCGGCGCTGGCGACGTACTCGCCGATGACGGTCACGCTGGCTTGAATATATACCGTCCACGCGGCCGGTGTCGCACAACGCACGCCGACCGTGGTCTTGCCCCAGGCGCGGGCGCCGGGCATGAAGAAGGCTTGCGGAGCGGGGCAGGGTGCCAGGCTCATGCGCGGGTCGATGGCGCCCACGGCGACCGTCACCTGGCCCGGCAGGCCGCCGGTCTGCACCTGCAGGAATTCCTCGACGGTGCGCTTGAGGGCGGCGCGGTCGTGGTAGGCGGCCGGGCGCTGGGCCTGCTGGGCCTGCTGGGCCGGCTGATTCTGCTGGGCGTGGGCGGCGCTTGCCGCCAAGGACAACAGGGCGGTGGCGGCGAGCCGCAGGGCGGATGGTGTAAGGCGTGGTGTCATGGCGTAGGTTTCCCCTTCAATGTTGCCATGATAGTCCGCCGGGCCGCGCTTGAAACCTTGAATAGCGCGGAAAAGCGGGTGCTTCTCCGTCGATGGTTCACTCAGGCAACTCCGTATGATGAATCCTGTCATAACAAGTTCGTCCACTGTTTGGGCGGTATCCGGAGGTTGTCATGCTTGGTAAACTCGACGATTACATGCGCTTCAACGAAGCCGCTCTGAGCCTGCGCTCGCAGCGGCAGACGGTCCTGGCATCGAACATCGCCAACGCCGACACGCCCAACTACAAGGCCCGCGACGTCGATTTCGGCAGCGCCCTGAAGGCGGCCATGGACAAGGCCAGCCCGAGCGCGGCCGCCACGCTCAAGACCACGGCCGGCAAGCATTTCCCCAACCCTCAGCAAAACGGCACCACGATGGAGGACGGCACGCCGCTGCTGTACCGCGGCGTGGTGCAGGGCGCCGTCGACGGCAACACGGTCGACATGGACGTCGAGCGCAACCAGTTCGCCGACAACGCGCTGCGCTACGAGGCCGGGGTCACCATGATCAACGCCCAGATCAAAAGCATGATGGCGGCGATCCAGTCAGGGAATTAACCATGTCGCTATTTAAAATCTTTAATGTTTCCGGTTCGGCCATGAGCGCCCAGGCGCAGCGGTTGAACGTGGTTGCCTCCAACCTGGCCAACGCCGACAGCGCCACCAGCGCCAGCGGCGCGGCCTACCGCGCCCGCCAGGTGGTGTTCGAGGCCACGCCGACGGCCAGCGGCGATTCGACCGGGGTGCGCGTGCGCCAGGTGGTCGAGGACCAGTCGCCGATGAAGCAGATGTACGACCCCAAGCATCCGATGGCCGACGACAAGGGCTATGTGACGATGCCGAACGTGAACGTGGTCGACGAGATGGTCAACATGCTGTCGGCGTCGCGCTCGTACCAGACCAACGTCGAGACGATGAACGCGGCCAAGTCGCTGCTGTCGAAGACGCTGACCATCGGTCAGAGCTAACCAGAACAGGAAGAGAGTCCAGCATGGCCACCAGCGGCATCATCGACACGCCCAAGGCGTCGACCTTCAACACGGTCGCCACGACCAGCAATACCAGCACGACGTCGAGCAGCGACATCGGCGCCGACCAGGACAAGTTCATGAAGCTGCTGATCACGCAGCTGAAGAACCAGGATCCGCTCAATCCGATGGACAACGCGGCCATGACCAGCCAGCTGGCGCAGCTGTCGACGGTGACCGGCATCAACAAGGTCAACGCCACCCTGGAATCGCTGCGCACCGACCAGGCCAGCGCGCAGTCGATGAACGCGGTCAGCCTGATCGGCAAGGGCGTGCTGGTGGCCGGCAAGGGCGTCGAGCTGAGCACCAGCACCGACGCGGCCGGCGTCAAGACCAGCAGCAGCGTGTTCGGCGTCGACCTGGCCTCGCCGGCCGAGACGGTCGACATCAGCATCATGGACAAGACCGGCAAGGTGGTGCGCACCATGTCGATGAAAAACGTCGACGTCGGCACCTACCCGATCACCTGGGACGGCACCACCGACGACAAGACGGCGGCGGAGGCCGGCAGCTACACCTTCAGCGTCAAGGCCGTCTCCACCGGCAAGACGCTGACCGATGCCACCCAGCTGCAGCTGGCGGCCGTGGCCAGCGTGTCGACCGGCGCCGCCGGCGTCAAATTGAATACCTCGCTCGGCCATTTCACGATGGCTGAAATCAAGGAAGTTTTGTAGTCTTCACACCATAGGGGAATACCATGTTCCAACAAGGACTGAGCGGCCTGAACGCCGCATCCAAATCGCTGGACGTCATCGGCAACAACATCGCCAACGCCAGCACGGTGGGCTTCAAGGGGTCGCAGGCGCAGTTCGCGGACCTGTACGCGAACTCGCTCAACGGCGTCTCCGGCAACAACCCGGGCATCGGTGTGACGACTGCCAAGCTGGCCCAGCAATTCACGCAGGGCAACATCGAGACCAGCAACAACCCGCTGGACGTGTCGATCAACGGCGGCGGCTTCTTCCGCCAGGTGGTCAACGGCGCGGTGCAGTATTCGCGCAACGGCCAGTTCCACGAGGATAACACCCACACCTTGGTCAACGCCCAGGGCGCGCAGCTGACCGGCTACCTGTCGAACACGGCCGGCGTGATCCAGCTGGGCGCGCCGGTGCCGCTGACCCTGGACAAGTCCGACCTGACGCCGGTGCAGACCACCAAGGCCAACTTCCAGATGAACCTGAGTTCGGGCGAAGCAGTGCCGAAAGTGAACCCGTTCAACGCGAACGACCCGAACACGTACAACAAGCAGACCGTGCTCAACGTCTACGACAGCCTGGGCACCTCGCACATCATGACCACGTACTACGTCAAGACCGACGCCAACACCTGGGACGTGTACGCTTCCGCCGATAACAAGGAGGTGGTGTCGGCCGGGGTGGTCGCATCGATCAACAACGACTCCGATGTGGTTTTGGCCCGCCAGACCTACAACGACGCGGTCCGGGCCACGCCGCCCGTACCGGGCGACATCGCCTCCGCGGCCTTCGCCTACGCGCAGGCCGCGCACAACGTGATGGCCGCCGCGGCCGTCACGCCGCCGGCCAATGCCACGCCGGAACAATTGCAGGCCTTGGACGACGCGCTCGCCGCGCTCGACCCGACCGGCAGCAGTGCGATTGTCAACATGACGCCGGACGATATCGCCCACAAGCTGGCCGCCGCCGTCGCCGTGCCGGCCGTCAAGGCAGGCACCCTGGTGTTCGACCGCAACGGCGCGCTCAGCCCCGGCGCCATGGCCGCGCTGCCGACGCCGCAAACCCTGCCGTTCTCGATCACGCTGCCGATCTTCCCGGACACCGGCGCGCAGCAGCCGATGGTGGTGAGCACCACGTTCGACAAGACCACCCAGTACGGCAGCGTGACCAACGACCTCGGTTCGACCCAGGACGGCTACTCGGCCGGTTCGTGGCAGCGCTACGCGATCGACGAGAACGGCGTCATCCTGGGCCAGTACAGCAACGGCAAGTCGCGCGCCATGGGCCAGATCGCCATGGCCAACTTCGCCAGCGTCGACGGCCTGACCCCGCTGGGCAACAATGCGTGGGAGGAAAGCTCGAAGTCGGGTCCGCCGCAAGTGGGCGTGCCCAACGCCGGCTCGATGGGTTCGCTGCGCGCCAGCTCGGTGGAAATCTCGAACGTCGACCTGACGGCCGAGCTGGTCAACATGATCACCGCGCAGCGCGTCTACCAGGCCAACGCGCAGACCATCAAGACCCAGGACGGCATCATGCAGACCTTGGTGAACCTGCGGTAATACGCTGCGTTAATGAAGGAGTAAGCCATGGACCGTCTGATCTACACCGCGATGACCGGGGCGCGGCACGTGCTCGAGCAGCAAGCGACCACGTCCAACAACCTGGCCAACGTCAACACCACCGGCTTTCGCGCCCAGCTCGACAGCTTCCGCGCGGTGCCGGTGGTGTCGCCGGGCTTGCCCACGCGTGCCTTCGTGGTCGATTCGACGGTCGGCGCCGACATGCGCGCCGGGCCGATCCAGACCACCGGCCGCCCGCTCGACATCGCCATCCGCGACCAGGGCTGGATCGCCGTGCAGTCGCCCGACGGCTCCGAGGCCTACACCCGCAACGGCAGCCTGAAGGTCAGCGAGAACGGCCTGCTGCAGACGGCCGGCGGCCAGACCCTGATCGGCGACGGCGGCCCGATCGCCATTCCGCCGGACGTGACGGTGATGATCGCCGGCGACGGCACCGTCAGCACCGTGTCGACCGACTACCAGCCGGGCCCGTCCAACACCCTGGGCCGCATCAAGCTGGTCAACCCGGACCCCAAGGGCCTGGTGCGCGGCAACGACGGCCTGTTCCGCCAGAAGGACGGCACGCCGGCGCAGAACGATCCGCTGGTGCGCGTGGTCGACGGCGCGGTCGAGGGCAGCAACGTCAATCCGGTCGATTCCATGGTCAACATGATCAGTCTGGCAAGGCAGTTCGAGATGCAAATGAGCCTGCTCAAGAACGCCGAGAATAACGCCGCAAAAGCCACCCAGATCCTCGCTTTGGGTTGATGACCTCTCCCGCATAATGGTGGTGTGGGATGAGTAGCTGTCGCTTCTGGCCGCTCCCATCCATGCTACGGGAGAAGGAAAATGATACGTTCACTTTGGATCGCCAAGACGGGCATGGAGGCGCAGCAGACCGCGCTCGACGTCACATCCAACAATCTGGCCAACGTCAGCACCAACGGGTTTAAGAAGTCGCGCGCCGTCTTTGAGGATTTGCTGTACCAGAACATCCGCCAGCCCGGCGGGCAGTCGTCGCAGCAGACCAACCTGCCGTCTGGCATGCAGCTCGGCACCGGTGTGCGTCCCGTGGCGATCGAACGCGTGCACACCCAGGGCAACCCGCAGTCGACCGGCAACGACAAGGACCTGATGGTCAACGGCAACGGCTTCTTCAACGTGCTGCTGCCCGACGGCACCACCGCCTACACCCGCGACGGCTCCTTCCAGCGCGACAACAACGGCCAGATGGTCACCTCCAGCGGCTTCGTGCTGCAGCCGGCCATCACCATCCCGATCACCGCGCAAAGCATCACCGTCGGCCGCGACGGCACCGTGTCGGTGACGTTGCCGGGCCAGGTGGCGCCGCAGCAGATCGGCAGCATCCAGTTGTCGACCTTCATCAATCCGACCGGACTGGAATCGAAGGGCGAGAACCTGTACGTCGAGACCGGCGCGTCGGGCAATCCGCAGACCAACACCCCGGGCACCAACGGCACCGGCGCCATCCTGCAGGGCTTTGTCGAATCGTCCAACGTCAACGTGGTCGAGGAGATGGTCAACATGATCCAGAACCAGCGCGCCTACGAGATCAATTCCAAGGCCATCACCACGTCCGACCAGATGCTCGCCAAGCTGGCGCAGCTGTAAGGGGAGCAGCATGAAACACGCCATTATCCTGATCGCCGCCGCCGCCGCGCTGGGCGGCTGCATGACCACGCCGACGTCGATCGTCAGCATGCCGATGTCGGCCCGTCCGCTCAACAGCGAGCAGTTGGCCGCCAAGCCGAACAACGGCGCCATCTACCAGGGGACGGCCTTCCGGCCGATCTTCGAGGACCGCCGCGCGCGCCAGGTGGGCGACGTGCTGACCCTGCTCATCACCGAGCGCACCAGCGCCAACAAGACCGGCGCCAGCTCCGGCAACAAGTCCGGCAGCGTCGGCGTGGCGCTGCCCAAGCCGCTGCAGTCGACCTTCGGCAATCCGCTGGCCGTGAGCAACGACACCAAATACGCCGACGGCGACAACCAGTCCGCCAGCAACGCCTTCACCGGCACCATGGGCGTGACGGTGGTCGAGGTGCTGTCGAACGGCAACCTGATCGTGGCCGGCGAGAAGCAGGTGGCGATGAACAAGGGCGTCGAGTTCATCCGCTTCTCCGGCATGATCAATCCCGACAGCATCGCCACCGGCAACACGGTGGCGTCGACCGCCGTGGCCGACGCCAAGGTCGAATACCGCACCAGCAGCCAGGTCGACCGCGCGGAGATGGCCTCGATGGCCTCGCGCTTCTTCCAAAGCCTGCTGCCGTTCTGAGGCCATGATGACCACTTCCGACCTGTTCCCCGGCCCGCGCCGCCTGGCCAAACTGTTTAAATTTGGCAAGCTGGCGCTGGTCGCGCTGGCGTTCCTCCTGCTGGCGACCCTGGTGCGGAGCGCCCACGCCGAGCGCCTGCGCGACCTGGCCAGCATCGCCGGCGTGCGCCAGAACCAGTTGATCGGCTACGGCATCGTCGTCGGCCTCGACGGCAGCGGCGACCAGACCACGCAGACCCCGTTCACCGTGCAAAGCGTGGTGTCGATGCTGCAGCAGCTGGGCGTGAACCTGCCGCAGGGCACCCAGCTGCAATTGAAGAACGTGGCCGCCGTCATGGTCACGGCGTCCTTGCCGCCGTTCGCGCAACCGGGCCAGACCCTCGACATCACCGTCTCGTCGATGGGCAACGCCAAGAGCCTGCGCGGCGGCACCTTGCTGATGACGCCGCTCAAGGGCGCCGACGGCCAGGTCTACGGCATGGCCCAGGGCAACGTGCTGGTGGGCGGCGTCGGCGTCGCCGCCGGCGGCGCCGGCGGCAGCTCGCTGACCGTCAACCACCTGAGCGTGGGCAAGATTTCCGCCGGCGCAACGGTCGAGCGCGCGGTCGCCTCCAACCTGGGCGAGGGCAACCAGATCAAGCTGGAACTCAACACCGCCGACTTCGCCACGGCCAGCCGCGTGGTCGAGGCCATCAACGAGAAATACGGCGCCGGCATCGCCTACGCGCTCGACAGCCGGGTGATCCGGGTGCAGTCGCCCAGCGGCAGCGACCAGCGCGTCAGCTTCATCGGCACCCTGCAGGACATGCAAGTCAATCCGGCCGAGCAGCCGGCCAAGGTGATCATGAACGCGCGCACCGGTTCGGTGGTGATGAACCGCGCGGTGACGCTTGAAACGTGCGCCATTTCCCATGGCAATATGTCAGTCTCGGTCACGGCCGATCCGCAGGTGAGCCAGCCCAACGCGCTGTCCGGCGGGCGCACCGTGGTCACGCCGAACCAGACCGTCGATATCAAGAAGGATGGCGGCAAGGTCATGATGGTCAAGGGCGGCGCCTCGCTGGCCGAGGTGGTCAAGGCCCTCAACGCCATCGGCGCCACGCCGCAGGACCTGCTGTCGATCCTGCAGGCGATGAAGGCGGCCGGCTCGCTGCGCGCCGAGCTCGAGATCATTTAAGCGCATTTAAGCGGAGTTCGCCATGACCACCTCCAAAACCAACAACGACCTCAGTAGCAAGTTCGCGCTCGACCTCAAGGACATGGGCGGCCTGCGCCAGTCGGCCAAGGCCGGCGGCCCCGAGGCGCTGAAGACGGCGTCGACCCAGTTCGAGGCGATGTTCGTCAACATGATGATGAAGAGCATGCGCGACGCCTCGCCGCAGGACGGCATGATGAACAGCGAACAGACCAAGATGTTCACCACCATGCTCGACCAGCAGACCAGCCAGAACATCGCCAAGAAGGGCATCGGCCTGTCGGACGTGCTGATCCGCCAGCTGACCAAGACCGCCGACGCCCAGGCGCTGGCCATCGGCGGCGCCGGCGACGGCGCCAGCGGCGCCAACGCGGGCAGCTTCGGCGGCGTGGCCAGCCTGATGGACGCCAAGCTGCAAAAGGCGATCGCGGCGGCCGGCGGCGCCGGCGCGGCCGCCAAGGCGGGATCGGTCGAGGACCGGTCGGCCGTGCCGGCCACGGTGGTGGGCAACCGCGGCTCGCAGGCGGCGCACGTGCGCAGCTTCCAGGACAAGCTGGCGGCGCACGCCGAGGAGGCCAGCCAGGCCACCGGCATCCCGGCCAAGTTCATGCTGGGCCAGGCCGCCCTCGAGAGCGGCTGGGGCAAGCGCGAGATCAAGGGCCGCGACGGCAGCACCAGCCACAACCTGTTCGGCATCAAGGCCGGCGCCGACTGGAAGGGCAAGACGGTCGACGCCACCACCACCGAGTACGTCAACGGCCGGGCCCAGACGCGGGTCGAGAAATTCCGCGCCTACGACAGCTACGCCGACAGCTTCAAGGATTACGCGAAGTTGTTGGCGAACAACCCGCGCTACGAGAAGGTGCTCGCCAGCGGCGGCGACGCCAGCAGCTTCGCGCGCGGCCTGCAGCAGGCCGGCTACGCCACCGATCCGCAGTACGCGGCCAAATTGACCAGCATTATCACGCGCTCGCTGGCCGGCTGAGCGGGGACGGGCCCGGCGCCGTGGCGCTTCATGCAACGTTGATTCAAGTTTTCGCGCGCGCCGCCGTTACCCATCATAACTAAGAGTAAAACATCATGAGTCTACTGAGCATTGGTAAAAGCGGTCTGTTGGCGGCCCAGGTCGGGTTGTCGACCACCGGCAACAACATCACCAACGCCGGTGTGACCGGCTACAGCCGCCAGGTGGCGATCCAGAGCGACACGCCGACCCTGGACCAGGGCTTCGGGTTCGTCGGCACCGGCACCGAGGTGACGGCGGTGCGCCGCTACTACGACAATTTCCTGGCCACGCAGCTGCGCAACGCCGAGTCGAACCAGGCCTCGCTGGACGTCTACTCCAAGCAGATCAGCCAGATCGACAACCTGCTGGCCGATCCCACCGCCGGGCTGTCGCCGGCGCTGCAGGACTTCTTCAACGGCGTCCAGGACGCCACGTCCAATCCGGCCTCGGCGGCGTCGCGCCAGGCCATGCTGTCGAGCGCCGAATCGCTGGCGGCGCGCTTCCAGGGCATGAGCGCGCGGCTGTCGGAGATCTCGTCGGGCGTCAACGGCCAGATCGTCTCGAACGTGGGCGAGATCAATTCCTTCGCCCGCCAGATCGCCGAGCTCAACAAAAGCATCTCGGCGCTCAGCACCGACGGCAAGGCGCCCAACGACCTGCTGGACCACCGCGACGCGCTGCTGACCGAGTTGAACAAGCTGGTCAAGACCACCGTCATCGCCGGCGACAACAACGCCTTGACCGTGGAGATGGGCACCGGCCAGCCGCTGGTGGTGGGCAACACCGCGTTCACGCTGGGCACGGCCGGCTCGCCGACCGACGTCACCCGCATGACGGTCGGCTACGTGACCGACAACGGCAACTTCAGCGCGCTGCCGGACCGGGTGCTGAGCGGCGGCCAGCTGGGCGGGCTGCTGGAGTTCCGCAACGGCCCGATGGACCGCGCGCAAAACTCGCTCGGCCAGGTGGCCGCCGCGCTGGCGGTCAGCTTCAACGCCCAGCACCAGCTGGGCCAGGACCAGAACGGCGCGCTGGGCACGCCGTTCTTCGGCCCGATCAACGCCTACGTCGGCACCAACAGCCACAACCTGGGCAGCAGCACGGCCGCCGTCAGCGCCGTGGTGACCGACGCCGCCGGGTTGACGGCGAGCGACTACAGCGTCGACTACGACGGCGCCAACTTCAGCGTCAAGCGCCTCAGCGACGGCCAGGTCACGCAGATCAACCCGTTCCCGCAGACGGCGCCGCAGGTGATCGACGGCGTGGCCTACACCATCACCGGCACGCCGGCCGCCAACGACAACTTCCTGGTGCGCCCGACCTACAACGCGGCCAAGGATTTCGACGTGCTGGTCGAGGACCGCACCAAGATCGCGCTGGCCGCGCCGATCGCCACGGCCGCGCCGACGACCAACGCCGGCAACGCCAAGATCACGGCCGGCACCGTCGACGCCAACTACCTGGCGCCGGGCAACGCGCTGACGGCGCCGGTGACCCTGGCGTTCGACAAGGCGAGCAATTCGTTGTCGGGCTTCCCGGCCGGCCAGGACGTGACGGTGACGGTCAACGGCGTGGCCACGGTGTATCCGGCCGGCACGCCGAGCATCCCGTACACGGACGGCGCGGCGATCAGCTTTGGCGGCGTCAACTTCGCCATCAGCGGCACCCCGGCCGACCTCGACAAGTTTACGGTCGGGCCCAACACCAGCGGCGTGGGCGACAGCCGCAACGGCGCCCTGCTGGCGGCGCTGCAGACCAAGAACACGATGGACAACGGCAACGCCACGTTCCAGACCTCGTACGCGCAGATGGTCAACTATGTGGGCAACAAGGCGCGCGAGGCGCAGATCGGCGGCGCCGCGGCCGACGCCGCCGTGGCCCAGGCCACCAACGCGCAGCAAAGCGTGTCGGGCGTGAATCTGGATGAGGAGGCGGCCAATCTGTTACGCTACCAGCAGGCCTACCAGGCCGCCGGCAAGGTGATGCAGGTGGCCAGCCAGTTGTTCGATACCCTGCTCAGCCTGGGCCGCTGACGGCGGCCGGCGTTTTAAGAAGATGAAAGAGGTGGCACCATGACCATGCGCATCAGTTCGAAGACCATCTACGACGTCGGCGTCGGGCAGATCAGCTCGCTGCAGTCGGCGCTCGCGCGCACCCAGTCGCAGTTGTCGACCGGACGCAAGAACCTGACCGCCGCCGACGATCCGATCGCCACCGCGCGCGCGCTGGAGGTGACGCAGTCGCAGGGCATCAACACGCAGCTGGTGACCAACCGCGCCAACGCCAAGACCATGCTGTCGCTGGAGTCGGTGGCGCTGCGCAGCTCGGGCACGATCATGCAGGACATCAAGACCTTGACCGTCAACGCCGGCAACGGCAGCATGACGCAGAAGGACCGCGAATCGCTGGCCGTCGAGCTCGAGGGCCGGCTGCAGGATCTGCTGGGCCAGGCCAACAGTTCGGACGGGGTCGGCGGCTATGTGTTCTCCGGGTATAAATCGACCACCTTGCCGTTCACGCGAACGGCCACCGGCGCCGCCTACCAGGGCGACCAGGGCCAGCGCGCGCTGCAGGTGGGCTCGACCCGCACCCTGCCGATCAGCGATTCGGGCTCGTCCGTGTTCGAGAACAACGCCACCGGCAACGGCACCTTCGTCACCGGCGCGGCGGCCGGCAACTACGGCCGCGGCGGCAGCGGCATCATCAGCGGCGGCTCGGTCAAGGACGCCACCCAGTTGACCGGCCACCAGTACCAGATCGATTTCCAGGTGGTGCCGGCCACGCCGGGCGTGCCGAAGGTGACCACCTACACGGTCACCGACCTGACCTTGAACCAGCCGGTGCCGGCGGCGCCGGTGCCGGCCGTGCCGCAGCCCTATGTCAGCGGCCAGAACATCGCGTTTGACGGCTTGCAGTTCGATATCAAGGGCGATCCGGCCGACCAGGACAACTTCACGGTCGAGCCCAGCACCAAGCAGTCGGTGTTTACCACCATCACCGACCTGATCACGGCGCTGCGCGCGCCCGGCGACGGCGCCGCCGGCCAGGCCAGCCTGAACAACAAGCTGAACCAGGCGCAGCTGAACATCGACAGCGCCGCCGACAACATGCTGTCGGTGGAGTCGGCGGTCGGCTCGCGGCTCAAGGAGCTCGACTACCTGGACAGCTCCGGCGACGACCTCAACCTGCAATACGCCACCACCCTGTCGGGCCTGCAGGACGTCGACGTGGTCAAGGCGATCTCGCTGTTCACGCAGCAGCAGACCACGTTGGACGCGGCGCAGAAGTCGTTCAAGACGATGTCGGGCCTGTCGCTGTTTAACTACATCAGCTAGTACCCGGACCAACTAATACTCCAGGTCCCCGATCGGCACCGCCAGCGGCGCCGACGGCGGGCGTCCCAGCACCCGGTTGATGGTGCGCGCGAGCACGCGTAGATCGTTGTCGAAGCCGCCGTGGCTGGCCTGTTCGGTGCGCGTGGCCGACACCTTGACGCGGTCGCTGACCACCTCGCAGGCGGCGGCGCCGTCGGCCTGCGGCGGCAGCGCCGCCACCCACGCCCGCCACGCCTTCACGCGCGGCCAGTCGGCCGGCGTCCACAGCTCGTCGTCGGGTTGGTCGGCGCCCCGGTACAGCGGCCGCTGCAGGCCCGCCAGCGGCGTCTTGCGCCGCTCTTCGAAGCCCCGGCTCACCAGGTACAGCAAGGACTTGCCGTACGGCCCGACGCGGTCGGCGCGCTCGCTGACATCGGACAGCATATGCAGCCAGAAGCGGTCGGCGGCGAGGAAGCCGTCGGCCACGCGCGCCTGGTAGTGGCTGGCCGCGAACTCGAGCGAGCAGGCCGGCGCGTACAAGGTGACCGAGGCCACCGGCAGCCCGGCGGCCCGGCACAGCTCGAGCAGGTGGCCGTGGACGAAGGCGCCGGCCGAGTGGCCCACCAGGTGCAGCTCGAGCGCGGGGTGGGCGGCGCGCAGCCGGCCCAGCGCGGCGGCCAGCAGCGCCAGCGCGCCGCCGCCCTGCGCGGCCTGGGCGGCGTTGGCCTTCATCTCGTTCCACGACCATTTGAGGTTGTGGGCCACCGCCTCCAGCAGCTTGTCGCGGGCCTCGGCGACCAGGCCGCCGGCGATGGCCTGGCCGGGCGCCAGGCCGAGCGCGTCGTCGAGCGCGCCGGACAAGGTGTCGAGGATGCCGGTGCGCCACGTGTAAAACAGCGGATAGACGCCGTTGGCCTGGAAATAGGGGCCCATGACGCGGATGCGCTGGATCGAGTCGGCCTCCGCGTTGAGGCCGCCGTGGGCGTAGATCACGACCTTGCCGCCGGCCGCGCCGGCGCCGCGCAGCCACTGGCCCAGGTTGCCCAGCACCAGTTGCTCGACCAGGTCGTCCGGGCGGCCGATGTCGGGGCGGCCGATGCGCACGGCGCCGTTGTTGCCGGCCACCAGCGCGTGCTCGTAGGCGCCCTCGGTGCTCCACGGCTGCGCCGCCGCGGTGGCCGGACCGGCGGGCGCACCGGTGCGGGCCAGGACATCGCCCGCCACCAGCGAATGGCCGATGCGCCGCGCGCGCGACGGCGGCAGCGCGTGCGCCACCTGCGGCACGCCCAGCGCGGCGACCCAGGCGTCGGTGCCGTTGGCGGCCCAGTCCGGATAGCCCAGCACGGCGAAGCCGCCGGCGCCCCAGTCGCCGCCCCAGGAGTTCTGCACCACGAAGCCGCGCTCGTTGTAGCCGACGATGGCGAACGCGTGGCCGCCGGTGGCCGCCGCGCCGTCGCGCCAGGCGATGGCCGGCAGGCCGTCGTGGCCCTTGGCCGGCGCCCCCGGCGGCGCGGGCGCCAGCGCCCAGCCGTCGTGCACCGCGGCCGACACGTAGATCGCGCCGATCTCGTGGATGGCGGCCTGCATGTCGGTCACCGAGGCGCTGTCGATGCGGTAATAGGTGCCCAGCGGGCGCGCCAGCGCGTCGCGCGCCCAGTCGGCGGCGGGGCGGTAGGCCTTGGCGCTGGCGGCGTGCACGCTGCGGGTCCACAGCGCCCGCGCGCAACTGCCGTGCTTGTTCCATCCCTTCATCGCGCCGCGGCAGCTCGAGCCGTCGTAATCCTCGCCGGGCCACTCGTCGTAAAAGCGCGCCAGGTCGTACAGCATGTGCGGGCTGACGCCGGTGAAATCCTTTTTATTCCGGGCGCTGCTCCACAGCAGGAAGTTGACGGTGGCGGCCAGGCCATAGCCGGTGCAGGCGCCCTCGGTTTTTTGATCCAGCACCAAGCCCCGCGCGATGTAGGGCGGCAGCAGCTTGCGCAGCGCAGCGTCCTCGGGCCAGCGTGGCGGCAGCGAGGCGATCGGCGGCGCGTACGGACGGTCGCGCAGGTCGAGCCGGTCCGGGCGCGCGTCCAGTTGCACGGTTTTGGCGCCGATCTTGATTTTTCTTGTGGGCATGTTGGTCGTGACCGGTGTACGTATCCACCTAGTCTATGAAGGAATCGGGGTTGTGTAAATTTTAAATGCTAAGGGGCTCGTCCCGTCATCCCATTCATCCTCGAAAAATGCACATGAGAAGTGCCGGGCGACACAAAAACGCCTGAGCGCCAGCCAAATTGCGCAACTACAGCAACTTCTTAGGTTGTTACAATTGGTTAGTTTGTAATCTTTTGTATCTATTAAAATTGCCTTTGGTAAATATAAAATTTACCAATGAAGACCCTCCTTTCCATCTTTTCGGCAGCAACCAACTCTCGTGGACGAGCAAGGCGCCACAGGGGCAGGTCGACTTGGCTGCATTGGAAAATAGATTCTCGTTTCGGTCCTGGGAAACTCCCCTTTTTGAGAGATAGCTAAACATGGCAACATTCACGGGTACGACAGGTAACGACTCCCTGGCCGGCAGCACCACTGCGGATCAGATGTTCGGGCTGGAAGGCAACGACACCTTGCTCGGCAACGCCGGCAACGATGTGCTGGACGGCGGCGCCGGCGCCGATGCGCTCAACGGCGGGTTGGGCGTTGATATCGCGACCTATGCCAATTCAGCGGCGGCGGTGACGGTCAACCTGACGACCGGCGCGGCCTTCGGCGGCGATGCCCAGGGCGATACGCTGGTGGCGATTGAGACGGTGATCGGCTCGGCCTACAACGACAGTTTGAGCTCGTCGACCGCCGGGCACACGCTGGCGGGCGGCGCCGGCGACGATCTGTACACGGTCGGCATCGCCACCGTGGTGGTGCTGGAGACGGCCGGCAACGGCTACGACGAGGTGCAGACCGGGCTCGCCGCCCTCAGCATCGCCGGCTACGACAATGTGGAAAAGCTGACCTACACCGGCTCGGCGGCCTTCACCGGCACGGGCAACGCGGGCGACAACCTCATCACCGGCGGCATCGGCAACGACGCGCTCACGGGCGGCGCCGGCAACGACGAGCTCATCGGCGGTGTGGGCAACGACACGCTGGCCGGCGGCGTGGGGGCCGATGTGCTCCGCGGCGGCGCCGGCATCGACACCGCCAGCTACGCCGACGCCGTCGGCGTGGCGGTCACGATCAACCTCAAGACCGGCATCCATACCGGCATCGCCGCCGGCGACGTCTTCGACAGCATCGAGGTGATACGCGGCACGAGCTACAGCGACACGTTTACCGGCGACGCCGACCCCAACAGCTTCGACGGCGGCGCCGCCGGCTTCGACGGCGTCGACTATTCGACCTCGGCGGCGGCCGTCAACGTCAACCTGAGCACCAACGTACTCTCGGGTGGCGACGCCCAGGGCGATTCCCTGGTCTCGATCGAACTGGTGACCGGCTCGGCCTACAACGATACGCTGGCCTCGTCGAACGCCGCCCACACACTGCGCGGCGGCGCCGGCGACGACCTGTATATCGTCGGCGCCGCCGGCGTGGTGCTGGGCGAGGCGGCCGGCAACGGCAACGACGAGGTGCAGACCGGGCTCGCCGCGCTGAGCATCGAGAACTATGACTATATCGAGAAACTGACCTACACCGGCACGGGCGCCTTCACCGGCACCGGCAGCGTGGCCAACAACATCATCACCGGCGGCATTGGCAACGACATGCTCACGGGCGGCGCCGGCAACGACGAGCTCATCGGCGGTCTGGGCAACGACACGCTGGCCGGCGGCGTGGGCGACGACCTGCTGCGCGGCGGCGCCGGCATTGACACCGCCAGCTACGCCGACGCCGTCGGCGCGGCCGTCACGATCAACCTCAAGACCGGCATCCATACCGGCATCGCCGCCGGCGACATCTTCGACAACATCGAGGTGATGCGCGGCACGAGCTACAGCGACACGTTCACCGGCGACGCCAACCCCAACAGCTTCGACGGCGGCGCCGCTGGCTTCGACGGCGTCGATTATTCGACCTCTGCGGCGGCCGTCAACGTCAACCTGAGTACCAACGTGCTCTCCGGCGGCGACGCCGAGGGCGACTCGCTGGTCTCGATCGAGCTGGTGACCGGCTCGGCCTTCAACGATACGCTGGCCTCGTCGAACGCCACCCACATGCTGCGCGGCGGCGCCGGCGACGATATCTATGTGCTCGGCGTCGCCGGCGTGGTGGTGGCGGAGGCGGCCGGCAACGGCAACGACGAGGTGCGCACCGCGCTCGCCACGCTCAGCATCGCAACCTACGACAATGTCGAGAAACTGACCTACACCGGCACGGCCGCCTTCACCGGCACCGGCAACGCCGGCGACAACATCATCACCGGCGGCTTGGGCAACGATACGCTCTACGGCGGCGCCGGCGCGGACGAGTTCCACGGCGGCGCCGGCACCGACGTCGCCGGCTATGCCGACGCCGCCGCCGGCGTTACGATCAACGTCAAGACCGGCATCCATGGCGGCATCGCCGCCGGCGACACCTACGACAGCATCGAGCTGATCCGGGGCTCGAACTTTGCCGACACCTTCACCGGCAAGGCCGGCGCCGACAGCTTCGACGGCGGCGCCGGCGCCGACACGATCGACTATTCGACGTCGGCGGCGGCCGTCACCGTCAACCTGACGACCAACGCCGTATCGGGCGGCGACGCCCAGGGCGATGTGCTGCTCGGGTTCGAGGCGGTGAACGGTTCGGCCTTCGACGACACCTTGAGCTCGTCGACCGCCGGCCACGTGCTGCGGGGCGGCGCCGGCAACGACCTCTACATCGTCAACCTCGCCACTGTCGTGGTGGCCGAGACGGCCGGCAACGGCTACGACGAGGTGCAGACGGCGATCGCCGCGCTCAGCATCGCCGGCTATGGCAGCGTCGAGAAGCTGACCTATATCGGCACGGGCGCCTTCACCGGCACCGGCAACGCCATCGACAACATCATCACGGGGGGCGGGGGCAACGACACGCTCTACGGCGGCGCGGGCGCGGACGAGTTCCACGGCGGCGCCGGCACCGACGCCGTCGGCTATGCCGATGCCACCGCCGCCGTTACGGTCAACCTCAAGACGGGCGTGCACACCGGCATCGCCGCCGGCGACACCTACGACAACATCGAGGTGATCCGCGGCTCGAACTTCGCCGACACCTTCGCCGGCAACGCCGACGCCAACACCTTCGACGGCGGTGCCGGCGTCGACACGATCGATTACTCGAGTTCGACGGCGGCCGTCAACGTCAACCTGACGACCAACGTGGTCGCGGGCGGCGACGCGCAGGGCGATATATTGACCGCGATGGAAGCGGTGACCGGCTCGGCTTTCAACGATACGCTGGCCTCGTCGACCGCCGGCCACACGCTGGCGGGCGGCGCCGGCAACGACCTCTACACGGTCGGCATCGCCAGCGTCGTGGTGGCGGAGGCGGCCGGCAACGGCATCGACGAAGTGCAAACCGGGCTGGCCGCGCTCAGCATCGCGGCCTATGCCAATGTCGAGAAACTGACCTACCTCGGCACGGCGTCCTTCACCGGCACCGGCAACGCGGGCGACAATGTCCTCACAGGCGGTTCGGGCAACGACAACTTGCTCGGCGGCGCGGGGGCGGACGAGTTTTTCGGCGGCGCCGGCATCGACACCGTCAGCTACACGGACGGCAACGCCATGACCTTGAACTTCGCCACCGGCGACTTCTCCGGCATCGGCCACGGCGACAGCTTCCACGATATCGAGAAATTCGCCGGCTCGAATTTTGGCGACATCTTCATCGAGAGTGGCGACAGCCATCAGCTCGATGGCCAGTCCGGGGTTGACATGGTGAGTTACGAAACGGCGACATCGGCAATCACGTTCGATCTGGCCGCCAAAATCCAAACGGGTATCGCTGCGGGCGATCTCCTGACGAACATCGAGGTCATTCAAGCGACTGGTTTCGCCGACACCCTGGTCGGCGACGGGAACGCCAATATTTTCATCGGCGGCGCCGGAGCCGACGCGATCACCGGCGGTTTGGGCAACGACACCTCGTGGTACTTGCATAGTGTCGCCGGCGTCCAAATCGATCTGGCGGCGGGAACGGCCGCCGGTGGCGATGCCGCCGGCGACGCGCTGACCAGCGTCGAGAACCTGATCGGATCCTCCCTCAACGACACGATCACCGGCAATACGGCCGTCAATGTTCTCGAGGGCGGCTATGGTGACGACATCATCTATGGTGGTGACGGGGCCGATACGATCTTCGGTGACGTGGGCAGTTCCGTCTTGCCGCTGATTGCCGCAAACAGTGGGGCACAGGCGGATATGCTGTATGGCGGAAACGGCAATGACACGATCACGACCGCGGCGAACGATGTCGGCAGCATTGCCTTTGGCGAAGCCGGGGTGGACACGATCACCGTCGTCAACGGCATCGCCGATGGCGGCATCGGCAATGATTTCCTCACGGTGCGCAGCGGCCAGGCCCTGGGCGGCGAGGGCGACGACCGCATCGCCGTGAACGGACAAGGCGTGGCACGGGGAGGCGATGGCGATGACGGCATTACCGGATATGGCAGCCTGTATTCCCTGTATGGCGATGCCGGCGCGGACACGCTCAACCTCGATGGCGTGGGAGACGCTTTTGGTGGTGAAGGCGGCGATACATATTATGTGAAGTCGTCGGGCATCGTCCACATACGCGATACGGGAACGACAGGCACCGACTATGTCTATTTGAACAATATCGCCACGTTTAACGATCTCTTCCAAGAGCAACGGGGCGATGATCTATATTTGACTTCCCAGGCCGACATGAACGACAACGGCGTGGGGAATTCAGGCGTGCTGTTGCTAGGCTGGTTCACTGGTGGAAACACCGTTGAATTTATCGTTACCGCAGACGGCGGAATTCATCCTGGCACCTAACAAATGATGCCCGACAAACCCGTTTCGACGGGTTTTCGGGGAGATCAAGACGGCAGCGATGGCGTATGGCTGCTCACGTGCGGATTTTTATAGCACATCGCGGCTGCTGTAAAAAGCAATGACGGGGGGGATTTGCCGTTCTTCTCCCCCGTTCATGGCACGCGCGGAGGCGGTAGGATTGCATGTGGAAGCTGACTACGCTTTGATCAAAGGACAGAAGATGACGACCATTTCCAGCAGTACCGCCACAGCTGTCCAGGTGGCGCCTTCAAGGCGCATTGCGGTCGAACCCGGTAACGAGGTCAAGGCCTTTCGCGCTGTCGAGCATGAGGTCACGGTTTTTCGTCGCGGAACGCCGACAGCCGAGCAAACGGCGGAGGTCGCTAAACGCAGAGCCGCTGCGGAAGAACTGGCAGCCGGCACCGCGAAGCAAGTGCGCGAAGCGGAAAAGATGCGTCCAGAAATAAACGAGATGTACTTGCCGAACATAGCGACCATGTCGCTTGAAAATGCAAGGAATGCCGCGGGTATCACTCGAGTGATCATCGACAATCGCGGGGATATGGGTTTCAATGAAACCGCGATGCCGAGGGCGACAGCGGGACAGGCAACCGGCCCTTCGCAGGCGAATACAATTGCCGCATCGGTTTATCGCCTGATGCAAGGCATGGCCGGCAACAGTGGCACCGAAGGCTAGGCAGTCCTTGCCCGAGCACCCGCCGACCTCACCCGGTTAACACTACACAACCTCGCCATCCTCGGGGATGCGCACGCGGCCCTGAACGCCATGTCGCTCCGGCCCGTTAGCCAACTATCGACACTTGCGGGCGATGAGCGCCCATGGCCCGCCCCGGCCGTCCACCGGCGCTGGGACGGCGCTGTGACATAGTCCCCTCCAGTTTTTTGCTGGAAGGAGGAAGCAAAAAAAAGCGGCAAGCATCGGGCTTGCCGCTTTGGTTTTGAAGGCCGGCGCCGAACGCCTTACTTCGCCGCCAGCATACCGTTGATGCTAGCTTTGCGGAACCATTCGTCGGTGTGCGCCGTCGCGCTGCCGCTCAAACCGGTGCTGGCGTCGTAGCGTTTGATTTGCTCGGCCAGCGTGGCGATATTGCCGCTCAAGCCGTTCAATCCGCTTGAGTTGGACCGCGCGCCGACATCGGCCGTCGCGCCGGACGGCGCCGGCATCGTCAACTGGCCCTGGGCCGCCTGCGCCAACGCGTAGCCGCCCAGCGCCTGCGCCAGCGCACTCACTTGCGTGCTCACCGGTGTTCCTACCTGCAAGCTTGCCGGCGTGCTCGCCGGCGCCGCCCGTTCGGCGCGGAACCAGACGTCGGCCACCTGCCCGACGTGGCCGTCGGTGCTGGTGTAGCTGGAGCGCAATCCGATCCAGTTACCGTTGTCCAGTTCGCTGGTCGCCGTGGCGCCCACCGTAAGGCTGGCGATGCCCAGCGCGTCCAAGGTGCGCAATTCGTCGCCCTGGCTGATGCCGTCCGCGTTGGCGTCCACCCACACGCGCAGGTCGCCGAACTGCGCGTCCTGGCGGTCGACCACGCCGTCGCCGTTGGCGTCGAGCCCGGCCAGCGCGGCGAAGCCGTCGCGCGCCTTGGCGCCGCCGGCCGTGGCGGTGGATGTGCCGAACAGCTCGCCGCCGTCGTTGATCGCGCCGTCATGGTTGCGGTCGAGCGCGAGCAGGCCGTCGCCTTGGCCGACCCAGCCGGTCGCGACCTGGTGGCCGTCCGCGTGCAGGTCGAAGCGCACCCCGGCCGCCACGTCGCGCGTGCGCACGCCGTTGCCGTCGAGGTCGAGGATCAGCGGGCTGGTCAGCAGCGCCGCGCGCTGCTCGTCGGCCATCGCCGACAGCTGGTCGGCGCTGAACGCGCCGGCCTGCACCATCGTGAAGGCCGACAGTTCGGCCACCGTCAGCGCGGCGATCTGGTCCGACGTCAGCGCGGCGATCTGGGTCGCCTTGAGCGCGCGCACCTGCGCCGTCGAGAACGAGGCCACCTGCAGTGCGCTCAGGTTGGCGATCGTCGCCGCCGACAGCGCGCCCACCTGCGCCGTGCGCAGCGCGACGATGTCGTTGGCGTCGAGCGCCTGGATCTGGTCGGAGTTGAGCGCGTTGAACACGGCCGCGTTCAGCGCCACCACCTGCGGCGCGTCCAGCGTCGCGATCTGGGCGGTGGTCAGGCCGAGCGCCTGCGCCGCGCCCAGCGCGGCCAGCTGGTTGGTGCGCAGGCCGCCGATCATGCCGGCCTCCAGCGCCGAAATCTGGGCCGACGTGAAGCCCACCATCTGCCCGGCCGTGAAGGTGTTGAGCGAGGTGAGCGAGGCCAGCTGGCTGGTGCTCAGGCCGCGCACCTTGGTCACGTCCAGCCCGGCCAGCGCGCGCGTGCCCAGCGCCGAGAATTGCTCGATCGTCAGCGCACCCAGCTGGTTGGTCTTGAGCGCGCTCAGCTGCGCCGAGTTCAGGCTGCCGACCGAGGCCACGCTGAGCGCGGCGATTTGCAGCGTGCTCAGCGCCGGCAGGTTCAGGCCCGGGATCTGGCGCGTGCCCAGCGCGCCGAGCTGGGCGGCGGTCAGCTGCGCCACCTGGGTCAGCGCCAGCCCGCCCAGCTGCGTCGAGCGCAGCGTGGCGAAGTGGTCGACGTCGATCGCGCCCACTTGCTGCGTCGTCAGCGCCGCCACCTGGCCGGCGTTGAGCGCGGCCAAGGTGCGCAGGCTGTTGAGCTGGTCGCTCGACAGCGCGCCGATGTCGCCGACGCTGATGGCGTCGATCTGCGAGGTGTTCAGGCCGGCGACCTGGGCCAAGGTCAGCGCCGCGATCTGCGGCCGGGTCAGGGCGTCGACCTGGGCGTCGCTGAGCGCGCCGATGTCGTCGACCTCCATGCTGGCGATCTGGTCGGTGCTGAGGCCGGCCAGCGCGGCCGCGCCGATGGCGCGCACCTGGGCCGTGCTCAGCGCGGCCAACTGGTCGGTGGTGACGCCCTGCAGCTGCGCCGCCGTCAGCGCGGCCACCTGGGCCGTGCGCAGCGTGGTGAACTGGTCCATGGCCAGCGCGGCCAGCTGCGCCGTCGTCAGCGCGCCGATCTGCGTGGCGCCGAACGCCGACAAACTCGTCAGCGCGGCCAGCTGGGCGTTGCTGACCGCCTTCATCTGGGCCGCCGTCAGCGCGGCCAGCTCGGCCGTGGACAGCACGCCGAACTGGTCGACGCCCAGCTGGGCGATCTGCGCCGTCGTCAGGCTGGCGAACTGGGCTGTGCGCAGCCCCGCCAGGTCCTCGATCTCCATCGCGGCGATCTGCTCGCTCGACAGGCCGCGCAGCGCGGCCGTGCCCAGCGCGCGCCACTGCTCGGCCGTCAGCGCCTGGATCTGGTGCGTGGTCAGCGCCTGCACCTGGCGGCTGGTGAGTGCGGCCACCTGTTTGCTGCTCAGCCCGGTCAACTGGGTGTCGCTGAGCGCCTGGATGCGGTCGGTGCTCAGCGCCGCCACCTGGGTCGTGCTCAGCGAGGCGATCATGTCGAGCAGCGCGAATTGCGCCGGCGTCAGGTAGCCCAGCTGGGCCGAGCTCAGCGCGGCCACCTGGGCCGACGTCAGCGCCTGCAGCTGGGCGTCGCTCATGTTGGCGATCTCGTCGGACGTGAGCGCGCGGATCTGCGCGGTGCGCAACGCCGCCAGGTCGCCCGGCTCGAACGCGGCGAACTGGTCGACGCTGAGCAGGGTGATGGCGCGGGTCGACAGCGCCTTCGCCTGGTTGTTGCCCAGCGCGGCGACCTGGTCGACCGTCAGCGCGCGCACCTGGCGGTCGCTCAGCGCGGCGATGCCGGCGGTGCCGATGGCGCCGATCTGGTCGGTGGTGAGGGCGACGATCTGGTCGGTCGTCAGCGCCATCACCTGCGTCGAGCGCAGCGCGGTGATGTCGGCGCCCTCGATCGCGCCGACCTGCTCGGCGGTCAGCGCGGCCAGCGCGCGCGTGCTCAGCGACACGATCTCGGCGGTGGTGAGCGCGACGATCTGGTCGGTCGTCAGCAGCGCGGCCTGGGTGTTGCTCAACGCGGCGATCTGGACGGTGCGCAGCGCGGCGATCTGCTCGGGCAGCAGCGCCTGCAGCTGGTCGGCCGTCAGCGCCCGCACCTGGGCCGTCGTCAGCGCCCGCAGGTTGACGAGCGCGTGCAACTGGTCGGCCGTCAGCACGCCCAGCTGGGTCAGCTTCAGGCTGGCCACCTCCTGCGACGTCAGCGCGGCGATCTGGTCGGTGGTGAACGCCAGCAACTGGTCGGTGCTCAGCGCCTGCACCTGCGCCGTCTTCAGGCCGGGGATGTCGCGCGCCTCGATGGCGGCGATTTGGTCGACCGTCAGGGTGGCCAGCGCGGGCAGGCTCAGCGCGCCCAGCTGGGCCGGGCTCAGCGCGGCGAGCTGGTCGGCCGTGAGCACCGTCATCTGCACCGTCTGCAGCGCGCCGATCTGGCGCGTGCTCAGCAGTTCGATGTCGGACGCGGTCAGCGCGGCGATGCGCGCCAGCGACATCGCGGCGATCTGCGCCGTCGTGTAGTCGGCCAGGTTGCCCAGCGCGGCGGCCTGCTCCGGCGTCATCGCGCCCAGCTGGTTTTGCGAGAAGGCGGCGATGTCGGCGCTGCTGAGCGCGTGCAACTGGTCCAAGGTCAGCGCGACGACCTGGTCGGTGGTGAGCGAGCGCAGCTGCGCGGTGGTGAACGCGGCCAGGTCCTCGACCTCGATCTGGGCGATCAGCGTCGGGTCCAGGCGCGCCAGCAGGCCGGTGCCGATGGCGCGGATCTGGCCGGTCGACAGCGCGATCAGCTGGGCCGCCGTCAGGCCGCCGGCCTGGTTCTTGGTCAGCGCCGCCAACTGCTTGGTGCCCAGGGTGGCGAAGCGCTCGGCCGCCATCGCGCCCAGCTGGTCGGTGCTCAGCGCGGCGATCTGCGCCGACGTCAGCGGCTTGAGGCTGGACAGCGCGGCGATCTGGTCGGTGCTTAGGTAGCCGATCTGGCGGGTCGTCATCGCGGCGATCTCGGCGCTGGCCAGCATGCCGTACTGGTCGGTCGACAGCGCCGCCAGCTGGTCGCTGGTGAGCGCGACGAACTGGCTGGTCTTGAGCGCGGCCAGGTCGTCGCCGGCCAGCGCGACGATCTGGTCGGTGGTGAGCGCCGCGATGGCCCCGTTCGACAGCGCGCGCACCTGCGCCGTCGTCAGCGCCGGGATCTGGTCGCTGGTGAAGTACTGGATTTGCGCGGTGCTGAACGCGGCGATCTGGGCGGTGCGCAGCGCGGCGAACTGGTCCGGCGTGAGCGCGATGATCTGGTCGCTCGACAGGCCGGCGATCTGGCGCGTGCTCAGGCTGGCCAGGCTGCCCAGCGCGGCGAACTGCGCGGTGCTGAGCACGGCGATCTGGCGGCTGGTCAGCGCGCCGATCTCCTGGCTGGTCATGGTCGACAGCTGCGCCAGGGTCAGCGCGGTGATTTGGTCGGTCGTCAGCGCGGCCACCTGGTCGGTCCGCAGCGCCACCAGGTCGGCCAGTTCGATCGCGGCGATCTGGTCGGTCGTGAGCGCCGCCAGCGCGGCCGTCGCCAGCCCGCGCACCTGGCGCGTCTCGAGCGCGACGATCTGGTCGGTGGTGAGCGCCTGCAGCTGGGCGCTGGCCAGCGCGTTGAGCTGGCGCGTCGACAAGGTGGCGATCTGGCCCAGCCCGAGGCTGTCGATCTGGTCCGTCGTCAGCGCCCGCACCTGGGTCGTCGTCAGCGGCGCCAGGCTTGCCAGGCTGCCGATCTGGGTGGTCGACAGCGCGGCCACCTGCGCGCCCGTCAGGCTGGCCAGCGCGCGCGTGCTCAGCGCGGCGAACTGGCCGGCCGTCAGCGCCGCCAGTTGATCGCTGTTGAGGGCGGTGATCTGGTTGGTGCCCAGCGCGGCGATGTCGACCGCCTCGATCGCGGCCACCTGGTCGGTGGTCAGCGCGGCCAGGGTGGCGGCGCCCAGGCTGCGCACCTGCGCCGTGCTCAGCGCGACGATCTGGTCGGTCGTCAGCGCGCCCACCTGGGCGCTGGTCAGGCCGGCGATCTGGTTGGTGCGCAGGGTGGCGATGCGGCCCGGCGCCAAGCTGGCGATCTGGTCGGTGGTGAGCGCGGCGATCTGCCGGCTCGTCAGCGGCGCCAGGTTGGCGAAGCTGGCCACCTGGTCGGTCGTGAGCGCGGCGATCTGGCGCGTGGTCAGCGCGGCGATGTCCTGCGTGCTCAGCGAGGCGAACTGGACGTTCGTGAGCCGGCCCAGCTGGTCGGTGCTCAGCGCGGCGATCTGCCGCGTCGACAGCGCCAGCAGGTCGGCGATCTCGATGGCCGGCACCTGGTCGGACGTCAGCGCGGCGATCTGGTCCGAGCCGAGCGCGCGGAACTGCGCCGTGCCCAGGGTGACGATGGCGTTGGTCGTCAGCGCGGCGATCTGGTCGGTCGTGAGCGCGGCGATCTGGCGCGTGGTCAGGCTGACGAGGATGCCGGCCGACAGCGAGGCGATCTGGTCGGTGGTGAGCGCGGCGATGGCCGCCGTCGAGAAGCTCGCCAGCGACGCCAGCGCGCCGAGCTGGTCGGTGGTGAGCGCGGCCTTCTGCTCGGCCGTCAGCGCGGCGATCTCCTGCGTCGTGAGCACGGTGATCTGGTTGGTGGTCAACGCCGCCACCTGGTCGGTCGACAGCGCCGCCACCTGGCGCGTCGACAGGCTGGCCAGCGCCGTGTAGCCCAGCGCGACGATCTGGTCGGTGGTCAGCAGGCCGATGTTGGCGGTCGACACGCCGCGCCACTGGGCCGTGGCCAGCCCGGCGATCTGGTCGGTGGTGAGCGCGATCAACTGGTCGCTGTTGAGGGCGGCGATCTGGTTCGAGCGCAGCGAGCGCAGGTCGGCCAGGTTCAGGTGCGACAGCTGGTCGGTGCTGAACGCGCCCAGCTGTTTGGTGGTCAGCGCGGCCAAGGTGGCCAGCGCGTCGATCTGGGCGTCGTCCAGGCTGGCGATCTGGGCGGCCGTCAGCGCGGCCACCTCGGCCGTCGTGAGCGCGCGCAACTGTTGGCTGCTCAGCGCGTCGAGCTGGTCGCTGCCGAGCGCGCTCAGCTGGCGCGTGCTCAGCGCCACCAATTCGTCGGGGCGCAGCGCGGCGATCCGGTCCGTGCCGAGCGCGGCGATACGGTCCGTGCCCAGCGCGCGCACCTGCGCCGTCGTCATCGTGCGCACCTGGTCGCTGGTCATGGCGGCGGCCTGCTCGACGCTGAGCGCGGCGATCTGGCTGGTCAGCAGCGCGGCGAAATCGGCCGTGCCCAGCTGGGCGAGCTGGTCGGTCGTCAGCGCCGCGATCTGGCGCGACGTCAGCGGCGCCAGGCCGCTCAGCGCGGCGATCTGGTCGCTATTGAGCACGGCCAGCTGCTCGGCGCCCAGCGCGCGGATGCCGGCCGTGCCCAGCACGGTCAACTGGGCGGTCGTCAGCGCGACGATCTGGTCGGTGGTCAGCTGCGCCAGCTGGGCCGTGCGCAGCGCGCGGAAGTCGCGCGTCTCGATCGCGGCGATGGCGTCGGTGGTCAACGCGGCGATGGCGCCGGCGCCCAGCGCCGCCAGTTGCGCGCTGTTCAGCGCGACGATCTGGTCGGTGGTGAGCGCGGCCAGCTGGTCGCTGTCCAAGGCGCCGACCTGGCGCGTGGCCAGCTTGGCGAAGTCGGTGGTCGTGATGCTGGCCACCTGGCTGGTGGTCAGCGCGTGGATCTGGCGCGTGGCCAGCGCGTCGATAAAGCGCAGCGCGTCGATCTGGTCGGTGCTCAGCGCGGCGATCTGGTCGCTGTTGAGGGCGACCGTGCCGGCCGTGCCCAGCGCGGCCACCTGGGCCGTGCCCAGCGCGGCGATCTGGTCGGTCGTGAGGCCGTTCAGCTGGACCGTGTCGAGGCCGGCGATGTCGCGCGTCTCGATCGCGGCGATCTGGTCGGTCGACAGCGCCGCCAGGGTCGCCGCGCCCAGTGCGCGCAGCTGCGCCGCGCTCAACGCGACGATCTGGTCGGTCGTCAGCGCCAGCGCCTGGTCGGCCGACAGCGCGCGCAGCTGGCCGCTGGTCAGGGTGGCCAGGTCGCGCGTCGTCAGCGACGCCAGTTGGCCGGTGGTCAGGCCGGTGATCTGGGCGCTGGTCAGCATGGCCAGGGTCGTCAGCGCGTTGAGCTGGTCGCTCGTCAGCACGCCGATCTGGTCGGTGTCGAGCGCGGCGACGGCGGCGCTGGCGAGCGCGCCGAACTGGTCGCTGCCCAGCGCGACGAGCTGGTCGGTCGACAGCCGCGCCACCTGCGCCGATTGCAGCGCGGCGATGTCGCGCGTCTCGATCTGGCCGATCTGGGCGCTGGTGAGCGCGTTGAGCATGGCCGTGCTCAGGCCGCGGTACTGGGCCGCCGTCAGGTCGACGATCTGGGCCGCCGTCAGCGCCTGGATCTGCTCGGCCGTCAGCGCCGCCAGCTGCGCGCTGCTCAGGTTGACGAGGTCGCGCGTCTCCAGCGAGACGATCTGGTCGGTCGTGAGCGCCGTCATCTGCAGCGTGCCCAGCGGCGCCAGGCTCTTGAGCGCGGCGATCTGGTCGGTGCTGAGCACGGCCAGCTGCGCCGGCAGCAGCGCGGCCAGGTTGTCGCTGCCGAGCGCGGCCATCTGGTCGGTGGTCAGCGCCGCCAGCTGGTCGTCGCGCAGCACGCGGATCTGGGCGCTGGTGAGCTTGGCGACGTCGCGCGTCTCCAGCGCGGCCACCTGGTTGCTGGTCAGCCCGGCGACCATGGTGGTGGTCAACGCCTGCACCTGGGCCGTCGTCAGCCCGGCGATCTGGTCGGTGGTGAGCGCCTGCACCTGGTCGGGCACCAGCGCCGCCAGCTGCCGCGTGTCGAGCACGGAGATGGTCTTGGTCGTCAGCGCGACGATCTGGTCGGTGGTGAGCGCGGCCATCTGCGCCGAGTTCAGCGTCGCCAGCGACGTCAGCGCGACGATCTGGTCGGTCGTCAGCAGCGGCAGCTGGTCGGCGGTCAGCGCGGCGATGGCGTTGCTGCGCAGCGCGTGCACCTGGTCGGTGCTCAGGCCGGCCAGCTGGTCGCCGTTGAGCAGGGCGATCTGGGCGCCGCTCATGGCCACCAGGTCGCGCGTCTCGATCGCGGCGATCTGGTCGCTGGTGAGCACGGCCAGCGAGGCCGTCGCCAGCGCGGCCAGCTGCACGCTGCCCAGGCCGGCGATCTGGTCGGTCGTGACCACGGCCAGCTGGTCGGCCGTCAGCGCGTTGATCTGCTGGGTGGTCAGGCGCGCCATGGCGGCCGTCGCCAGCGACGTCAGCTGGCCGGCGCCCAGCGCCCGGATGGCGCCGGTGCTCAGCGCCGCCAGCTGGCGCGTGGCCAGCGCGTTGAGCTGGTCGGTGCTCAGTGCCGCCACCTGGTCCGAGCCGAGCGCGGCGATTTGGACGGTTTGCAGCGCGCGCAGGTCGTCGCTCTCGAGCGCGGCGACCTGGCTGCCGTTGAGGGTGTTGAGCTGGCGGCTGGTGAGGGCGGTCATCTCGCGCGTGGTCAGCGCGACCAGCTGGTCGGTGCTCAGCAGCGCGACCTGGCCCGTGGTCAAGGCGGCCACCTGCGGCAGCGACAGCGCCTGCACCTGGTCGGTGGTCAGGCCGGCCAGGCCGTCGGCGGTCAAGGCGCCCAGTTGGCGGGTGCCGATGGCGCGCAATTGGTCCGTGCTCAGCGCGGTGAACTGGTCCGAGCTGAAGGCCGCGATGTCTTCGGTCGTCAGGCTGGCGATGCGGGCGGTCGTCAGACTGGCGACCACCTCTGTTGTCATGCCTGTGATAAACGAAGTCATTATAGGGTCTCCCGGGGAGCTTCCATGATACGCTTTAAATTGCCGCACGGAAACCAAATACTGCCGAACGGCGATTGAACGTTGCTATGGCGCAAGGCCCGGAGGTCGGTTCGGCAAGCTTGCCGGTTTGACAGGGGGCGGCCGTTGCGACCAAGTGCGCGGCATCAGCCGCGCCCGTTCTATGCCATCCAAAAACAGGTTCTGTATCGGCGTCGCCAGATACGGCAGTGTCATGGCGACCACCAGCAAACCCACACCTAAAGTAATCGGAAATCCGATGCCAAACAAATTCAGGGCCGGCGCCGCCCGCGTCAAAATGCCCAGCGCGACGTTGGTGATCAACAGCGCGGCGACGATCGGCAGCGACAACTGCACGCCGGTGCTGAAGATGCGCCCGCCCCAGTCGGCCAGCTGCTTGAAGCCGCCGGCGTAGAGCGGCGTGGCCGACACCGGCAACGTCGTAAAACTCTCCACCAGCACCGACAGCAACACCAGGTGCGCGTTGACCGCCAGGAAACCCATGGTGGCCACCAGCGCCAGGAACTGGCTGATCGCCGACGAGCGGCCCTGGGTGTTGGGGTCGAAAAACGTCGCAAACCCCAGCCCCATGGTCAAACTGGAAATCTCGCCCGCCATCTCGACCGCCGCGAACACGATGCGGATGCTGAACCCCATCGCCAGCCCGACCAGCATCTCCTGCGCCACGATCAGCAGCCCGGCCAGCGACAGCGGATCGGCCGCCGGCAGCGCCGGCACCGTCGGCGCCACGATCATCGCCAGCATCGCGCCCAGCATCACCTTGACGGTGGCCGGCACCGCGTTGTTGCCGAACAACGGCGCGGCCGCCAGCAGGCCGAGGATGCGCGTGAGCGGCCACAGCAATCCTGCGATCCACAAGTTGATATCGGCACTGGAGACGGTAATCATGAGGGTTTGTTACCCACCGTTACATTTCTCTGTGGAATTAGTAGCATTTAGCCAACGAGGTTCGGGATGCCGCCGAACACTTCGCGCATATAGTCGAGCATGACCGACAACATCCACGGCCCGGCCACGACCAGCGCCACGAAGATGCCGACCAGCTTGGGGATGAACGACAAGGTGGCCTCGTTGATCTGCGTGGCGGCCTGGAAGATGCTGACCACCAGGCCGATGATCAGCGCCACCAGCAGCATCGGCGCGGCGATCATCAGGGTGACCTCCATCGCGTGGCGGCCCATCGTCATGACGCTTTCCGGTGTCATCGCGCCCTCCTAGTAAAAACTTTGCGCCAGCGAGCCGAGCAGCAACTGCCAGCCGTCGACCAGCACGAACAACATCAGCTTGAACGGCAGCGAGATCACCGCCGGCGACATCATCATCATGCCCATCGACATCAGCACCGACGCCACCACCATGTCGATGATCAGGAACGGGATGAAGATGGCAAAGCCGATCTGGAACGCCGTTTTGAGCTCGCTGGTGACGAACGCCGGCACCAGGATGCGCAGCGGCACGTCCTCCGGCCCCTGCAGCGCCGGGCTGCGCGACAGCTTGACGAACAGCGCCAGGTCGGCCTGGCGGGTCTGCTTCATCATGAACGCCTTGAGCGGGGCGGCGCCCTTGTCCATCGCGTCGGTCATGGTGATCTTGTTTTCCTGCAGCGGCAGGTAGGCCTCGTTGTAGATCTTGTCGAAGGTCGGCCCCATGACGAACAGGGTCAGGAACAATGCCAGCCCGACCATCACCTGGTTGGGCGGCGCCGACTGCGTGCCCAGCGCCTGGCGCAGCAGCGACAGCACGATGATGATGCGGGTGAAGCAGGTCATCAACAGCAGCGCGGCCGGGATGAACGACAGCGCCGTCATCAACAGCATGGTCTGCAGCGGCAGCGTGTAGTTGGTGCCGCCGCCCGGCGCCGGCGTCGCGTTCAGCGCCGGGATGCCGATGTTGGACTCGGCGCCGGCCAGCAGCGGCAGCGCCAGCGCGCCGGCCAGCAACAGCAGCTTGACGGCGGTCGCGCCCGCGGACTTGCCCGGCCTATTTGCCATTGCGCTTGTCGATCGTTTGTTTGAACCACTCGGCGAAGTTGGCCGTCTGCAGGGTGGCGCTGCCGGGCGGGGCGGCCTCGGCGGCGTCCTGGCGCGGCATGGTGGCCAGCGCGTTCATGCGGCCGGGCGAGGCGCCGACCACGATCCATTGTTCGCCCACCTCGACCACCAGGATGCGCTCGCGCGTGCCCAGGCTCAGCGAGCCGACCAGCTTGACGGTGCCGCCGCCGCCGCCCAGGTTGCGCGGGCCGAAGCGCTTGAGGAACCAGGCGCCGCCCACCAGCAGCGCCAGCACGAACAGCAGCGCGAAGGTGGTTTGCAGCAGGCCGCCGGCGCCCTGGGACGCCGGTTGCGGGGTGGGGATGGTCATCGCCAGCGGGCCGGGCGGCGTGGTCGCTGCTGTCGCGGCCGGCGCCGCCGTCGTGGTCGCGGCCGGTTGGTCGGCGGCCGGCGCGCTGGTCTGCGCCATCGCGGGCGCGGCGGCCAGGGCCGCCGCGAGGATCAGGGAGTAGGGGAGTCCGTGCTTCATTTATTCAGTTTTCGGATGCGTTCGGAGGGCGTGATGATGTCGGTCAGGCGGATGCCGAACTTGTCGTTGACCACCACCACCTCGCCCTGGGCGATCAGGCAGCCGTTGACCAGCACGTCCATCGGTTCGCCGGCCATGCCGTCGAGCTCGACCACCGAACCCTGCGCCAGTTGCAGCAGGTTCTTGATGGCGATCTTGGTGCGCCCCAGCTCGACCGTCAGCTGGACCGGGATGTCGAGGATGAAGTCGATATCGTTGTGGGTCTCGTTCTTGCTCGGCGTGCCGGAAAAGTCCTTGAAGACGGCCGCGCTGGCGGCCTGCTGCGCTTGCTGCGCCTGCAGCGCCGCCGCTTCCGCCTGGGCTTGCTCGGCGATCGCGGCGCCCCAAGGGTCGTCCATGCTTTGATCGTCGTCTTGATTGTCCGACATGTTTCTCTCCTGTGTTGCGGCCCGGCCAACGCGCCGGTGTTATTTAAGGTTATCGGTATTGGCCAGCAGTTTCTCGACCTTTAACGCGTATTGTCCGTTCATCACGCCGTAGCTGCAGTCCATCACCGGCACCCCGTCCACCGTCGCCGAGATCAGTTCCGGGATCGTCAGCGGGATGATGTCGCCCACCCGCATGTTGAGGATCTCGTCGAAATTGACCTTGGCCGTGCCCAGCGAGGCGACCACCTCGACCTCGGCGATCTGGATCTGCTGCGTCATCAGGCGGATCCAGCGCTTGTCGACCTCCAGCGCCTCGCCCTGCAGGCTCGAGGTCAGCGAATCGCGGATCGGCTCGATCATCGAGTACGGCATGCAGAAGTGGATCTGGCCCGACACCGAGCCCAGCTCCACCGTGAAGGTCGACGCCACCACCACCTCGTTGGGGGTGGCGATGTTGGCGAACTGGGTGTTCATCTCCGAGCGGATGTACTCGAACTCGACCGGGTAGACCGGCTCCCACGACTTGGTGTAGGCCTCGAACACGATATCGAGGATGCGCAGGATGATGCGCTGCTCGGTCTGCGTGAAGTCGCGCCCCTCGACCCGCGTGTGGAAGCGGCCGTCGCCGCCGAACAGGTTGTCCACCAGCAGGAACACCAGGCCCGGATCGAACACCATCAGCGCCGTGCCGCGCAGCGGCTTCATGTGCACCAGGTTGAGGTTGGTCGGCACCACCAGGTTGCGGATGAATTCGCTGTACTTGGACACCCGCACCGAGCCCACCGACACCTCGGCGCTGCGGCGCAGGAAGTTGAACAGGCCCACCCGCAACAGGCGCGCGAAGCGCTCGTTGATGATCTCCAGGGTCGGCATGCGGCCGCGGACGATGCGTTCCTGCGTGGCCAGGTTGTAGGTGCGGACGCCGGCCACGTCCTCCTGCTGCTGGGCGTCGTCCTGGTCGCCATTGACGCCCTTCAAAAGGGCATCGACTTCTTCCTGGGAGAGAAAATTATCGGCCATGGTGGGTCTGCTTACTGGATGATAAACGACGTGAACAGCACATCGATGACGTCCTGCTTGTCGCCGCGCGGTTCGAACGGTTCCGACAGCTGCGCCACGATTTCCTTCGACAACTCGACCTTGCCCTCGGGCGTGCTCAGGTCGGCGGCTTTTTTGCTCGACAACAGCAACAGCACGCGGTTGCGCACCTTGGCCATGTTCTTCTTGATATTGTCGGCCTCTTCCAGGCTGCCCACCTCCAGCGTGAAGGCCAGCTGCAGATACTGGTCGGCGCCGGCCTCGCCCGGTTGCAGGTTGACGGTGAACGGCTCGACCGGGATGTACTCCGACGGCCCGGCCTTCTTGGCCGATTTTTTCTTGACCGGCTTGTCTTCCTCCTCGTGCGCGTCGGCCTTGCCGTGCATGAAGAACCAGGCCGCGCCGCCGCCGGCGGCGGCCAGCAACAGCACCACCGCGACGATGATGATGATCAGTTTTTTGCTGCCGCCGCCTGCGGGCGCTTCAACTTTCTGATCGGCTTTCACTTTTGGATTCGCTTTCAAAATTACCCTTGCCCTTGCCCTGATGGTGCGAATGGATCATTTCGCCATTATGTCATTATCGGTTGTGCCTGCGCGGTTGGAAACGCCGAAAAGAAGGGCGATCCAGTCGCTGCTTGCCACTTCCATAGTTGAACCGACAACAAAACCGCCGGCGCCGGCCCGCGTCAGGCGAAGGTGTCGACCGCGCCGGCCGCCGTGCGGCGCGGCGCGGCGCTGGCGCGCGCGCCGCCGCCATCGCCACCGCGGCCGCCGCCGTCCGCCCCGGCCCCGCCGGCGCGGGCGCCGCGCTGGCCGCCGCTATTGTTTTGCATGGACGCGGCTTGCTGATTGAAACCGTTGTTCTGGTCCGACATTCCGGACGATACCGTCGCGCTGCCAAGCTGGATGCCGGCCTCGCTCATCATCTCGCGCAGCTTCGGCAGGGCCGCTTCGAGCGCCTGGCGCACCTCCGGCTGGGCCGAGCTGAAGGCGGCCGTGGCCTGGTCCTTGTTCACGCTCAGCACCACCTGCAGCGGACCGAGGTCCGGCGGATTCAGTTCCATGGTGGCGCTTTGCTCGCCGCCGGCGGCCATGAAGATGACCTTCTGGCCCAGCTGCTGGTCCCAGGCCTGGGTGCCGACGCGGCTGGTGAGCTTGTCGGTCGGCGCGGCCACGGCCGCCTTGGCGGTTTCGAGCGCGGCCTGCGCGGTCGGCGCGATGGCGGCGCTGGCGTTCTCCTTCGGCACGGCCAGGGCTTCGGCATTGGCGGCGGCGGCGACGCGCGGCGCGGCGGCGGCCAGTGCGGCGTCGGACTGACGCTGTTGCGCTTGCTGCGACTGGGTCAATTGTTGCTGGAAGTCGGCGGCCGGCGCGGTCTTGCCGCTGGTGGCGGCGCCGGCGTCGGCGTCCGTGCTGGCGGCCGTATCTTTCGCCACGGCGCTGGCGCCGGCCTTGTCGTCCGGGCCGGCCACGCCGGGGGTGGCGTTGGTGGTGGCGTTGACGTAGTGCACGGCGTCGGCTGGAATTGGGGTCAGCTTGCCGGCCGCGTTGGCGGCGTCGGCGGCGGCCTTGGCGCTGGCGGCCGCGGCGGCGGCATCGCTGGCCGCCTGCGCGCTGGCGCCGGCGCTGGTCAGCGCGGCCTTGAAGTCGGCGGCGGCATCGGCGCCGGCGCCGGCCTTGGCGGCCAGCAGCGCTGCGTCGTCGAGCGCGCTTGCATCGGCGGCGGCGGGGGCCTGGTCGGCGGCGGCCAGCGCGGCGGCAGCGTCGGCGGCGGCATCGCCGGCTTTGGCGGCGGCCAGTTCCGCCGCCAGCGCTGCGGCGTCGGCGGCGAGCGATGTCGCGCTGGCGCCGCCGGCGCTGATGGCGGCCGGGGCATCGGCGGCGGTGGAGGCGGCCGGGGCCGGCGGTTGATTGAACGCGGCCACCAGGGCCAGCATGTCGGCCACCGGATCGGCCGCTTTGGCCGCCTGGGCGTCGCTGCTGGCGCTGTCGGTGGCGTCGTCGGCGGCGGCTTTAGCCGGGGCTGGCGCCGGCGCGGCCGTCGCCGCGTCGGCGCGCACGGCCGGCTGGGCCGCCTTGTCGGCGTGGTTGGCCGCGTCGGCCTGCTGGTTCTGCGGCTGCGCCGGTTTGGCGGGCGCCGCCTGTTTCGGCGCCGACGGGCGCGACGCCGGCGCCGGACGCTCCGGCGCCTTGGCGATCATGTTGCCGTTGTTGGCCTGGCGTTGATCCATCTCGCGCGACAGCGCCTGCTTGAACGCGTTGTTGTCGCCGCCCGCGCCCAGGTTCAGATTGGCCTTGGGCACCGAGACCGCGTTGGCGTTCAGCGTCGGGAGTGGGAGAGGGGAAGTTTGCATGATCGCGCCGTGTCGGTAGGGTTTAACTGTGTGGTCAACGCTTGTAATAAGCCTGTCGTGCTGCGTGTTCGTCCATCTGCTTCTGGTCGCGCTTGTTTTCCACCTTCAGCGCCTCGGCCGCCGCCCGCTCGTTCAGCGTCGAGTAGGACATGCGCTTGCGCTCGGCGGTCTGCCACGCGGCCTTTTCCTGCTCGCCGCGGTACTCGGCGTGGCGGATCATGTCGAGTTGGCCCTTGACGGCCACGTCCAGCTTTTCCATGAAGGCCTGGAAATTGCGGTAGGCCATGGGCGTGATGCCGTTGGCCTGGGCCTCCTCGAAGCGCTTGACGTATTCGTCGCGGTAGCCGACCAGCATCTGGTGCTTCTGCCTGGCCTCGTCGACCGCCTTGAGGGCCGCGCCCAGCCGCTTGGCGGCGTCGTCGGTTTCGCGCCGCGCCAGGTCGATCAGGGTTTCAAGTTGCGCTTTAGATGCCATAGTGAATCAATTATAGGGGGCGCCGCGCGCCGTCCATCACTCGAACAGAGAGGTAAGTTGGCCCAAACTCTCGCCCATGGTGACCCGTTCGGTGATTTGTTGCTGAAGAAAATTTTCTATCCGATCGTGCAGAACGATAGCCTGGTCCAATACCGGGTCGGTGCCGGGGGCGTAGGCGCCCACGCTGATCAGGTCGCGGCTGCGCTCGTAGCGCGAAAACAGTTGTTTCAGGTGGCGCGCGCGCTGCTGGTGCTCGTGCGAGGTGATCGAGTGCATGGCGCGGCTGATCGACTGCTCGACGTCGATGGCCGGATAGTGGCCGGACTCGGCCAGCCGGCGGTTGAGCACGATGTGGCCGTCGAGGATGGCGCGCGCCGAGTCGGCGATCGGGTCTTGCTGGTCGTCGCCCTCGGTCAGCACGGTGTAGAAGGCGGTGATCGAGCCGCCGCCGATCTCGCCGTTGCCGGCCCGTTCGACCAGCACCGGCAGCTTGGCGAACACCGACGGCGGATAGCCCTTGGTGGCCGGCGGCTCGCCGATGGCCAGCGCGATCTCGCGCTGCGCCATGGCGTAGCGGGTCAGCGAATCCATGATCAGCAGCACGTTCTGGCCCTTGTCGCGGAAGTGCTCGGCGATGGCGGTGGCGTAGGCCGCGCCCTGCAGCCGCATCAGCGGCGGCGCGTCGGCCGGCGCCGCCACCACCACCGAGCGCGCCAGGCCTTCCTCGCCGAGGATCTGCTCGATGAACTCTTTTACCTCGCGTCCCCGTTCGCCGATCAGGCCGACGACGATGATGTCGGCCTCGGTGTAGCGCGCCATCATGCCCAGCAGCACAGACTTGCCGACGCCGGAGCCGGCGAACAGGCCCATGCGCTGGCCGCGTCCCACGGTCAGCATGGCGTTGATCGAGCGCACGCCGACGTCGAGCGTGTCGACGATGGGCGCGCGGCCCAGCGGATTGGCGGGGCGGGTGTTGATCGGCGCGCTGTCGGAGGCGTTGAGCGGGCCGAGGTTGTCGAGCGGCCGGCCGGCGCCGTCGAGCACGCGGCCCAGCAGCTCCGGGCCGACCGGCAAGTGGCGCGCGCGGTCGCTGGGGCGGCGGCGCGGATGGGCCACCGTGCCCGGTTTCGGGATGGCCGGCTCGACCGGGAACACGCGGGTGCCGGGCACCACGCCCTCGACATCGCTTTGCGGCATCAGGAACAGGCGGTCGCCCTCGAAGCCGACCACCTCGGCCTCGATCTTGCCGCCGCTGGGCAGCGGCACGGTGCAGGCGGCGCCGACGGCCAGGCGCAGGCCGACCGCCTCCATGACCAGGCCGGCCACGCGGGTGACGCGGCCGGAGACCTGCATCGGCTCGACGAAGCCGACCAGCGCGCCGCAATCGCCCAGATAGGCTTTCCAGCGGCCGGCGTGCGGGTTGGGGGCGGCGCTCATGTCAGTCCAGCCAATCGACTTCTTTGCCCAGCGCGTGGCTCAGGCGCTGCCAGCGGGCGGCGGCGGTGGCGTCGATCTGGTTGCTGGCGGTGTCGACCTTGCAGCCGCCGCGGCCGACGTTGGCGTCCTCGATCACGCGCCAGCCGCCCTTGTCGAGCTCCTCGCCGATGGCGGCCCGCACGATGGCGGCGTCGTCCGGGTGCAGTTGCAGCTGCGCCGGCTGTTGCAGCGCCGGCAGGTAATCGATGGCGCCGCGCACGATCGGCAGGATCAGCTCCGGCTTGACCTGCAGCGCGTTTTTCAGCATGCCCTTGGCCAGCTGCAGCGCCAGGTCCAGCACCTCGTTGGCGATCAGCTGGTCGGCGTCGCGCAGGGCGTCGCCGAAGCTGTCGGCCAGCGTCCGCATGTGCTGCAATTGCTCCTTGGTGGCGACTTCGCCGGCGGCCAGGGCGTCGGCGTGGCCGGCCGCGTGGCCCTCGTCGTAGCCGGACTGGCGCGCCTCCTCGCGGATTTGCTCGAGTTCCTCGACGGTCGGGTAGTCGAGCGGCGGCGGCAGCGGCGGGCCGATCTCGACCAGTTCCTGCTGCTCCAGCAGCGCCTCGTGCACGCGCTGCTCGGCCGCGACGCGCGCGGCCTCGGCGTCGCGTTCGCGCTGCTCGGCCTCGCGCAGCGCCAGCGCGCTGGGGCGCTCGTCGCCGAACGAACGCATTTCCCAGCGCTGGAACGCGGTTTGCTGCTCTTTTGGCAAATTAGACAAACGAATCCTCGCCTTTGCCGCCCAACACGATCTGGCCCTCGTCGGCCAGGCGGCGGACGATCTGCAGGATCTGCTTCTGCTGGGTCTCGACCTCGGACAGGCGCACCGGCCCCTTCGACTCGAGGTCCTCGCGCATCATCTCGCTGGCGCGCGCCGACATGTTCTTGAAGATCTTGTCGCGCAACTCCTGCGACGCGCCCTTGAGCGCGATGATCAGCATCTCGGACTGCACCTCGCGCAGCAGCAGCTGGATGCCGCGGTCGTCGATATCGATCAGGTTGTCGAACACGAACATCTCGTCCATGATCTTCTGCGCCATGTCGTTGTCGTAGTTCTTGATGTTGTCCATCACCGAACCTTCTTGCTCGCCGCTCATGAAGTTGAGGATCTCGGCGGCCGTGCGCACGCCGCCCAGCGACGACTTCTTGATGTTCTCGTTGCCCGACAACAGCTTGGTCAACACGTCGTTCAACTCGCGCAGCGCGGCCGGCTGCACGCCGTCGAGCGTGGCGATGCGCAGCACCACGTCGTTGCGCAGGCGGTCGGTGAAATGGCTCAGGATCTCGCACGCCTGGTCGCGCTCGAGGTGGACCAGGATGGTGGCGATGATCTGCGGGTGCTCGTTGCGGATCAGTTCGGCGACTGACTGCGAATCCATCCACTTGAGCGACTCGATGCCGGAGGCGTCCTTGCCGCCCAGGATGCGCGACAGCAGCACCGATGCCTTGTCGTCGCCCAGCGCCTTGGTCAGCACCTGGCGGATGTACTCGTCGGAGTCGAGGCCCACGGTGGAGGCGGCGGCGACCATCTCGCGGAAGTTGTCGAGCGTGCCGACCACCTCCTCGTGCGGCACGTTCTTCATGGTGGCCATGGCCGCGCCCAGCTTGAGCACCTCGCGCGGGCCGAGGTATTTCATCACTTCGGCCGCTTCGCTCTCGCCCATCGCCAGCATCAGGATGGCGGCCTTTTGGAGTCCGGTATTCTCAGTCATTTGCGCCTATCCATTCCTTGATCACGTTGGCAACGATGCGTGGGTCCTCGACGGCCAGTTTCTTGGCCATCGCCAGGTTTTCGCGGTAAGTCTTGACGGTGTTCTCTTCCATCTTGCGCAGCTCTTCCTCGGCGATGAGGGCCTCGTCGGGGCCTTCCTCGACCACTTCCTCGGGCTCTTCCGGTTCCGGCTCCGGCGCGTTGATCTCGTCGATCTTCTTGAACACCGGGCGCATCATCGGCCGCACGATGCGCAGCACGATGTACAGCAGGATCAGCGCGGTGATCAGGAACTTGGCCAAGTCCTTGGCCATCGGCAGGTTGGCCGGATCGCGCCACCAGTCGAGGGCCGGCTCGAACGGCCGGTCGACGCCGTCGAACGGCGAATTGGCCACGCTGACGGCGTCGCCGCGGTCCTGGTTGTAGCCCATCGCCTGCTTGACCAGGTCGTTGATCTTGGCCATCTCCTCGGGAGTATAGGCTTTAATGGTGACTTTGCCGTTCTTGTCGACGATGCGTTTGTAATTGACCACAACGGCCACCGTCATGCGGCGCAGGCCGCCCATGCCGCGCGTCTCGTAGCGCACGGTCTTGTCGACTTCATAATTGGTGGTCGACTCCTTGTGCTTGGATCCGGCCGTGGTGGCGTTGGCCGCGCCCGGCGGCGTGCCCGGCGCCGGCGCGTTGGCGCCGTTGGCGGCGGCCTGGTCGAGCGGGGCGGTGGCCGTGCCGGGCGGCTGGTTCGACAGCGCGCCCGGGATGCCGCCCGGATTGGTGTTGGCGTCGCCGCTGGTCTCGCTGCTTTGCTGGCTGCGGATGGCCGACGCCGCCGGCGGCGAGTTCGGCTTGTAGGTCTCGGCAGCCTGCTCGATCTTCGAGAAATCGACGTCGGCGGTGGCCTCGGCGCGCACGTTGCCCTCGCCGACGATGGGGACGATGATCGACTCGACCTGCTTGATGACCTGCAGCTGCATGTCCTTGACATACTTGAGCTGGGTTTCATCCATGTTCTTGGCGTTCAAGCCGCCGTTGCCGTTCTTGTTCTGGTCCGAGATCAGGTTGCCGGCCTGGTCGACGACGGTGACGTTGGCCGGCATCAGCTCGGGCACGCTGGATGCGACCAGGTGCACGATGGCGGCGGTCTGGGCCGGATCGAGCATGCGGTTCGGGTGCAAGGTCAGCAGCACCGACGCGGTCGGCTTCTGCTGGTCGCGCACGAACACGGACGGTTTGGGCAGCGCCAGGTGGACGCGGGCGTTCTCGACGGCGGCCAGCGACTGGATCGAGCGCGCCAGCTCGCCCTCGAGGGCGCGCTGGTAGTTGACCTGTTCGAGGAACTGCGACACGCCCAGCTTCTGGTTCTCCATCAGCTCGAAGCCGACGTTGCCGCCCTTGGGCAAGCCCTGCGCGGCCAGTTTCAGGCGGGCGTCGTGGACCTGGTCGGTTGGCACCAGGATGGCGGTGCCGTTGTCGGAGAACTTGTGCTTGATGTTCAGCTTGTCGAGCTCGGCCGTGATGGCGCCGCCGTCGCGGTCGGTGAAATTGGAGAACAGCACGCCGTAATCGGGCGGTTTGTTCCACAGATACAGCCCGATGATGATCGCCACGATCGCGGCGGCCCCGGCCGCGCGCAGGAAATTGCGGCCCATCGGGGTACGGATGAAGGGCAGCCTTTCCGCACCGTCGTCGCCTGGCGCGGGCGGGGCTGCTGTGTCGTTGTCGATTGCTTCGGCTGCGGCCATGATGGTTGGGTTCCGGGTGGTCTGAAAGGGGGAGTACAGATTATTGCTTGTTGTGCGGAAATTTAATGCCCGGAATAGAGCGCCCTTTACCGTCTTGCTCGTGCCTGTGGTGTTGCGTCCGGCTTGGTATTCTGGCAGGACTGACAGAGCCGTCCCGTATTGTAACGCCGGGCGCGCGGAGATCGCGGAATTTGTTTCGCGAAAGCAACAGACAAGGGAGTAAGAGATGAGAACAGGTGGCATCGACAGCAGCCAGATCCAGGCCATGATCGCCCAGTTGAAGGCGCACGCGACGCGTCCGAGCCTGACGCCGCCGGTGATCCAGACGGAAGCGCCGGCGGTACCGAAGGCGCAGTTTTCGGACGCGTTGCAAAAGTCGCTGGAGGCGGTCAACGCCAGCCAGGTCAAGGCGGCGGACCTGGGCACCAAGTTCGCGCTGGGCGACGACAGCGTCAGCCTGTCGGACACGATGATCGCGATGCAAAAGGCCAGCATCAACTTCCAGGCCACGATCCAGGTGCGCAACAAGCTGGTGTCGTCGTACCACGAGATCATGAACATGCAGGTCTAACCCCGGGGTCAAGTCTAACATTCATACATGAGCACGGCCGTAGTTGCGGTAGGCGTCCCTGGCGGCGCGTGGCGGATTACGCTGCGCTAATCCGCCCTACGTGGTTTCGTGGTTTCGTGGCTTTTGTTGTTGTTGTAGTTGTTGTTGTTGTTGTTGTTGTTGTTGTTGTTGTTGTTGTTGTTGTTGTTGTGTTACTTTTGTTGGTGTGCGCGGGCGCGCTGGTTCGAGGCGTAGATGTTGTCGCGCTCGATGGCTAGCCCCTCCCGCACCGCTTTCACCCAGTTCGCCGTGCTCGTCACCGCCGCGAAGTTCGAATGGAACACCGTGCTGTAGACCCGGTGGATCTCCTCCGCGCTGGCCTTGCCCGCCGCGTTTTCATAGGGCAGCGAGCCGGTCGCATCCGCCAGAAACTCCACCGTCAGGCCGTCGTGCGCCGCTTGGTAGATCGTTGCCGCGTCGCAGTTGTGCGTCATGTAGCCGGCGATCGTCAGCGTGTCGATTCCATGGTCCTTGAGCCATTGCGCCAGGTCGGTGCCGGCGAACGCGCTGGCGGCCCGCTTGTGGATATGGTGGTCGGCGCTGCGGGCGGCCACTTCCGGATGCAATTGCCACGCGGGCGAGCCGACGGCAAACAGCGGCGAGTCCGCCGGCGCGTCGTGCTGGACCACGATCACCGGGATGCCGGCCGCGCTGGCGCCGTCCATCGCCAGCGTGATATTCGGCAGTGAAGTCGATACCGGCGGGAATTCGATCGGCAGGTTGCCGGTGAAATATTCGTTTTGCACGTCGATGACGAGCAGCGCGCGGCGCGGGGATGCGGACATGATGAACTCCTTGGGGTGGTGGATGATGACGTCCATTGTCGGCCCGTGCGCCATTCGTAACCAGTGGCCCGAAGGCATCGTTGCGATATAATCGGGCCATGAGCGCCGCCGCCAACCCCACCAATATCGCCGTGATCGCCTTCGACGGCATCACGCCGTTCCACCTGTCCGTGCCGTGCCTGGTGTTCGACGCCGGCCGGGAAGGCGGGGAGGGCGGCTTTGCTGTGCGCGTCTGCGCGGCCGACGGCACGCCGCTGCGCACCTCCGCCGGCTTCGCCATCGCCACCGACTTCGACCTGCGCGCGCTGGACCAGGCCGACATCGTCATCATGCCCTCGTGGCACAACGATTGCCGTCCGGCGCCGCCCGCGCTGCTCGAGGCCCTGCGCGCCGCCCATGCGCGCGGCGCGCGGGTGGTGGGCTTGTGCCTGGGGGCGTTTCCACTGGCCGAGGCCGGCCTGCTGGACGGCCTCGCCGCGACCACCCACTGGCAGTTCGCCGCCGCGCTGGCCGCGCGCTACCCGAAGGTCGATGTCGATTGCGACGTGCTGTATGTCGACGCCGGCCGGGTGCTGACGTCGGCCGGCGTGGCCGCCGGCCTCGATTGCTGCCTGCACCTGCTGCGCGGGCTGCGCGGCGCCGACGCCGCCAACCGGGTCGCCCGGCAATTGGTGATCGCGCCGCACCGCCAGGGCGGGCAGGCGCAGTTCATCGAGCGGCCGTTGCCGGTGTCCGGCAGCGACGGGCGGTTTGCCGGGGTGCTGGAGTGGGTCACGCAACGCCTCGAGCAGGCCCACAGCATCGACGCGCTGGCGGAGCGGGCGGCCATGAGCCGGCGCAACTTCACGCGCCATTTCCGCCAGGCGACGGGCACTTCGTTCAAGCAGTGGTTGCTGGGCCAGCGGCTGGCGCACGCGCAGTGGATGCTGGAAAGCGGCGACGCCTCGGTCGAGGTGGTGGCGCAGCAGGCAGGGTTCGGTTCGGCGTTGTCGTTGCGGCAGCATTTCCGCACCGTGTTGCAGACCTCGCCGTCGGCGTACCGGGCGTCGTACCGCCGCTGATCAGGCCAGGCCGGCGATGCGGGCGTTGCGTTCGCGCTCGAGCCTGGTGATGTAGCGCTGCACGTAGGCCAGCATGCCGCGCGGGATGTTGACGAACTCGCAGCCGAGGCGGCGGTTGGTCTTGTTGTTGAGCAGGGTCAGGTCGAGCGAGTTGCGCACTTGCAGCGCGGTGGTGACCTGGCCGATCTCCGGCAGGTCGATGCGGCAGTTCAGGTATTCCTTGCCGATGGCGTCGCCCAGCAGCATCTTGTTGTCCAGGATGGCGATGCCGCCGCAGCTGATGTCGGCCAGCGGGAAGGTGGTGACGCCGCCCAGCTGCTCCGGCAGCGCGATCACCACCCGCACCGGATTGGTCACCGGCGTGGCGATGCGGTAGAACTCGCGCCGCTGCAGGCGGATCAGGGTCGGCGGCACCGTCATCTTGAAGGCCGGCGTGCCTTCGAACACGGTCGGTTCGACGCGCTCGGCGGCGAACAGGATGCGCACCTTGTCGAGCGTGGTCTCGAACGACAGCCCGCGCGCGGCCAGGATGCGCTGGTTTTGCTCCGGGTCGATCGAGCTGTCGAGCACGACCGTGTCGAGCTGGTCGTCGACGTCGAGGATGGAGGTGACGCAGACGTCCGCTTCGCCGTGGATCAGCATGCGGATCAGCTGGTTCTTATCACCGATGCCGCGCAGCAGGGCGACGATCTCCTTGCGCGACTCGATTTCAAAATCGTGCCAGTTTTCCAATTCGACATCCTGAAAGTGTGGATACATCGTGGCCGGCGTCAAATCTCGGTGAGTGGGAGGCTGGTGTCCGGGGCCTCGGGCAGGGGCAAACCGGACTTTTGCGCTGATTCAATATGATATAGCCAGGCCAATAGTTCCGCAATCGTACGATACAGCGTGGGTGGAATTTGTTGATCTAAATCCACATCCATGAGCAAAGACACAAGTTCCTTGGACTCGTGGATGAACACGCCGGCCTCCTTGGCCACGCCGATGATCTGCTCGGCCACCAGCCCGCGGCCCTTGGCCACGACCTTGGGCGCCGGCGCGCCGTCCTGGTAGGCCAGCGCCACCGCCTGCTGCAGCGGCCGGCGCGGGGTGTCATCGGCCATCGCCGCCTCCGGCGTCGTCGCGCGTGATCAGCAGCGACGACAGCGGCGCCCCGGCCGCCTCCATCGCCCGCTCCAGCCCGCCCGCGTGGGCGCGCAAGGTGTCGGCGGCGCCGTCGCTGCCGGCCTGCACCTGGATGTGGACCTGGCCGCCGACCAGCGTCACCGACGCCGACACCTCGCCCAGCAGCGGAAAGCGGAAGCGCACGCCGCTGCGCCAGATCTGTTCCGGGGTGTCGTCGCCGGCGCCGCCGCCGTCCTGCTTGCGGCCTTCGCGCTGTTCGCGGCGCACCTCCCACTGCATCGCCTGGCCCGGCCAGGCCTCGCCCTGCCACTGGACGCGGCCCTGCTCGTGGGTGTGCAATTGCTGGTTGATCATCTGGGCGGCCGTCAGATCGGGGCCGCCGGCGGCCGCGCGCGCGGCGTTCTCGCCCGCTTGCGCCATGCGCTGCATCTGCGGCTCGCGCATCAGCTCGGGCAGCGTGCGCTCGCCCTTGACCCATTCGGTGACGTGGGATTCATAGAACAAGCCGCTCTTGGAGATGGTGTCCTGCAGCTTTTGCGCCAGCTCGTCGGTGGCTGGCAGGCTGTTGCCGAACAGTGCGGTCTTGCCGATCAGCGCCAGTTGCGCGGCCGGGCCGCCCGGCGCGGCGGTCAGCACGCTGGTCAACACGCGGGCGGTGCTGCTCAGCGTCGATTGCGGCGTGGTGTGGTCGAGCGCCGGCAGTTCGCTGGCCGGCGTCAGCGGCGCCTTGCCCAGCAGCGTGGCGGCCAGGCTTTGCGGCTTGACCGCGTCCGCCGGAACGGCGGTGCCGGCCGCCTGGGCCGCCGCCGGTTGAGCGGCGGCACCGGCCGCCGATGGCGCCGGCCGGCCGCTTTGCGCGGCCTGGGCGGCGTCGGCGGGCTGGCCCTGGATGGCGGCTGGATTGGCCGGGTCCGCGCCGGGCCTGGCCACGGCCGGTTGCGCGCCCGGCTGCGCGGCGCCCGGACGGACCTGGCCGGGAAGGGCACCGGCCTCGGCCTCGGCACCGGCCTGCGCCGGGTCGGCGGGCTGGCCGGGGACGGTGGCGGCCGGCGCGCGGCCCGGCTGGGCGGACGCTTGCTGCGACGGCAGCGTCGGCGGCGAATACAGCGCCTCGCCATCGGCGGCGGCGCTTTCGGAATAGACCAGGGTGGTGCTGGCGCCGGGGGTGCCGGTGCCGAGCTGGAAAGTCGGCCGCGGCGAGGCGGTCAACACGGTCAGCGGCACCTGGTCGCCGACGTTGACGCCGGGCGGCAACATCATCCGCACCGCGTTGTCGGCCACCTTGACGAGCGAGCTGCCGTCGTTGAAGCGGGACATGACCTCGGCCGTCACCGACTTGCCGACCATGCCCTGCAGCACGCGCTGGAGCGCGGCCTGGCGTTCGTCGCCGACGGCGGCGCCGGCGCCGATGCCATCGGCCGGCCGCACCGGCATGACGGCGGCGTCAAAGCGCGGCAGCATGACGCCGGCCCGCTTTAAACGCTGCCGTAGGCGTTAACCACGCGCCGTTCCGTGCCGGTCGAGTTGATCAGTTTGGACAGCTGTTCCATCCACGGCATCGTCAGGTCGCGGATCCGGCGGTCGGCGTTGAGCATCTGGCGTATCAGTTCGATCTTGCGTTCGCGCTCGGCGCCGCGCATCGGCTGCGGCGGCTCCTGCTCGCGCAGCGATTGCACGTGCACGGCCACGCGCTCCTCGAGCAGCACCAGCATGTCCCAGTCGCTGCGGGTGGCGGCCTGCACCATCTGTTCGGTCAGGGCGGCCATGGCGGCGTACACGGATAAAATTTCTTGGCTCGTCATCATGGATCAGGCGCTCGCGAGGTTGGGTTGTTTGATGCCGGTCACGGCGGGGGTGTCGGCGATGGCGTTCCAGGCGTCGCGCAACTCGATGAGCAGGCGCTGCACTTCCTCGACGATGGCCGGGTCGTTGTTGATGTTGGCCGTCAGCAAGCGGCCGCTCATGTATTCGTACAGCGCGTCGAGGCCCTCGGCGATCTCGCCGCCGGCCTTTTTGTCGAGCGCGGCGCGCAGGCCGCTGTCGATGATCATGATGGCCTTCGACAGCGACTTGCCCTTCTCGGCGATGTTGCCGCTGCGGATGCCGCCCAGCGCAGCGTTCAGCGCCACCAGCGCGCCGTCGAACAGCATGACGATCAGCTTGTGGGGGCTGGCGGCCACAACGCCTGTTTCCATGCCGACCTTGGCATAGGCATGCACGCCAGTTTGTCGAGATCCGAACATATTCTGTCTCCTGTGAATGGGGTCGCGTTAGGACTTGGCCAGGGCCGCTAATTGTTGCGTCAAAAATGAGGTCGTCGTGTTCATGCTGGCGATCAAGGTGTCGAGCGATGAATACTGCTTGCGGTAGCGCGCCTCGATGTCGACCAGACGGGCGCTGAAGGCGTCGCGCTGCTTGGTGATGTCGGCCACGCTCTTGTTCAGGCCGGTGGTGCGGCTGGTCAGCGCGCCTTGGGAACCGAGATAACCGGCCGCCAGGTTGTTGAGCTGGTAGGCGTAACCTTGGGAAAAACCGAAGGTGCCGCGCGAGCCGATGGTGTCGCCGGCCACCGTCAGCTTCAAGCCGTCGACCGGCGCGCCGGGAGCGCCGGTCAGCGTCTGGCCGTCGCCGGTGGCCGTGTAGCCGCCGATGGTGCCGGCCACGTCGACGCCAGCGACGGAGGCGGCGCCGCCAAACACGGTCGAGACCGGGCTGCCGTTGGCGCTCGAGACGGTGATGTTCGACTTCGATCCGTAACGGGTCGATTCCAGTTTGAGCGTGCCGTCATCGCCGACCGTGGCCGCGACGGTGGCGCCGGCCGTGGCGAAGGCGCTCACGCCGTTGATCGACGACTGCAGCATGGTGGCCAACTGGCTTGGATTGTAGGTGCCGGCGGGAATCGTCACCGTTTGCGTGTTGGTCAGATTGGCCGGCACGGTGTCGTTGAGCGTGATGGTCCAGGTGGTGTCGGCGTCGATGGTGGTCTCTGCCGGCAACGCGGTGGCGCCCTTGAGCACACCCTTGGTGGCAAGCTGGGTGATATTCAGTGCGAAGTCGCCCGCCTGCGTCTTCGCACTGGAACTGACGAATTTGACATCGGGATCGTTGCTGCGGCCGACGGCGGCGAACAGGCCCGCGATGTCGTTGTAGTTGCTGTCGATGGCCTTCTGCAATTTTGTACTGTCGAGCGTGAGCGTGCCGTCTTTCTGGAACGAGATGCCGATCTGCGACAGATTGGTCAAGCTGGTGTCTTGCAGGCCTGTGATCGAGCTCGACATTTGGCGCCGGATCGACGCCTGCAGATTGCGCAGCGTCGTGTCGCCCAGCAGCGGGCCGCCAGTCTTGGTGTCGGCGTTGTAGCCGCCCAGCGTAGTCATTTGCGTGGTGAGATCGTTGTACGCCTTGACGAAGCCATTGACCGCGCTGTTCAGCGAGGCGGTGTCTTTGGACACGGTCAGCGTCGAGCTGCCGACCTTGAGCGCGCTAATGGTCACGCCCGTGATCGCCCCGGAGATGCCGGCGCTGGAACTGGTGACGTCGATACCGTTGACGGTGGCTTTGGTGTTCGAGGCGGCCGTCTTCTGGCTCAGGTTTTGCGTGCCGGCCGGATCGTAGCCGAGCAGGCTGACCAAGGCCGGATCGGCCGGGTCGGCGCCCGCGCCGGCCAGCGAGATCTTCATGGTCGAGTTCTGGCCGGTGGCGGTGGAGGTCAGGATCAGGCGGTTCGGGGTGGCATTGGTGCCGGTCGAGCCGTCCGAGACGATGCTGGCGGTGACGCCGAAATTGCCCTTGTTGATGGCATCCATGATGCCTTGCAGCGAATTGTTGGAGCTGTCGATGACGATGTTGCCGCTGGTGCGCTCGGAGTCGGCCGCGTACGTCGCGCCCAGATAGGCGCCGCCGATGCCCGCGGCCAGGCCGGCACCGGCCGGGTTGGAGCCGCCGACGTTGATCGGGCTGCCGTCGGCCGAGATCAGCGAGATCGCGCCTACCGCCGTGGTGCTCGAGCCGATGTTGGCCGCGCCGCTGTTGCCGATGCCGCCCGTGACCGTGCCGGAGACGGCCTCGGCGATGGCGATGTTGCTGCCGTCGGCGTTGGTAAATTGCAGGGTGCCGTCGGCGGCGCTGCCGGTGTAGGTAATGTTGGCGTCGGCCAGCGCGCGCGCGGTGGCCGTGTTGCCGGTCAGCGCGGCATCGATCGAGGCGGCGCTCACGCCGCTGCCGGCGGCCACGCCGTCCCCCTGCGCGGCGATCTGCACCCCGCCCACCGACAGCGAATAGGTGCCGCCGCCGCTGGTGTCGACATTGCCGAAGCTGGAGGCGCCAGCGGCGCCGAACAGGGTGGCGCTGGTGACGGTGGCCGAGGCCTTGGCCGACACGCCGGTGGTGGTGCTCTTGGCGTTGATGGCGTCGGCCAACAGGCGCGCGCTGCGGGTGGTGCCGTCGGTGGCGATGGCGGTGTTGTTGATGCTCAGCGCGCCCGGCGTCAGGCCGCCGGTGGTGAGGCTGGCGCCAAGCGCGCTGCCGGTGATGCCGAAGCTGCCGCCGCTGACGGTGCCGAGCGAGAAATTGATGGTGGTTTTGGCGCCCAGGCCGATCGCGGCCGTGGTCGATTTGTAGCCGCCCGAAGCCAGGGTTTGCGGCTGCGCTATCTGGGTGACATTGACGCGGTAGCTGCCCGGTTTGGCCGTGCCGTCGGCGGTGGCGGTGAAGATCGAGCTGTCGCCGGGCAATGAGCTCATGGTCTGGAAGCCGCTCAGGGATGTCAGGCTGGACAGCGCGGACTGGAACGAGCCGAGCGCGCCCGACAGGTTGCCGAACGCCGACACCTGCGCCAGATAGCTGGCCGACTTCTTGTCGAATTGCGCCAGCGGCGTCGACTCGGCCACCATCAGCTTGCTGACGATATCGTTGACGTTCAGGCCTGAACCGATGCCGGGTGATGAGATGCCCACGTTGCACTCCTAAGTAAAGCAATAATATAAGACAATATCGGCAGAATCAAACCGGACTTGAGAGGGGAGATTACCGGCCTGTTCGGGCAAAGCGGAAAAACCGGCGGCAGCGCTGTGTGGGGCGGGCGCCGCCGCAGCGAACGCGGTCGGCTATGCGGGGCATCGCCTGGGAAAAGCATGCCTGAAAAGAAGAAAAAGCGGCGCGCGCTGGGCGCGGCCGCTTCATGCGGTTTGCTGGATCAGCAAGCCGGCCGTGCTCGATTTCGACTCCAGCGCCTTGGCGATTTCCAGCGCCTCCGGGGTTGGAATCTGGCGCAGCACTTCCTTGGTGGTCTGGTCGATCACCTTGACGACGGTGCGCTTGCTGTCATTGTCGATCGAAAACTCCAGCCCCTGCGACTTGTCTTGCGAGGCCTTATTCAACTGCGACACGGCCTCCTTGAGTTGCTCGGAGGTTGGCACGCTGGCCGGACCCTTGACGGCGGCTGCCGTTTCGACGGCGGTGGCCGGCGCGCGGGGAGCGCCCAGTGCCGCCGCCGCATCGCCGCCGACGGGCGTCCGATCCGCCGGGCGGGCCGGGCTGGCGGAGCCTATGGTATCGATAGTCATGATGCTTTCCTTTACGAAAAATCCCCGGCTGATGAAAATCAGCCGGGGAACCTAGTCAGAGTGCGGCGCTCAAGTGCGCCGGCTCATCCCCGGATCTTAACCACGCAGCAGCGACAGCACGCCGTTCGGCAGCGAGTTGGCTTGCGCCAGCATCGCGGTACCGGCTTGTTGCAGGATCTGGCCGCGGGTCAGGTTGGCCGTCTCCGCCGCGAAGTCGGTATCTTGGATGCGGCTGCGCGAAGCGGACAGGTTTTCCGTCGTCGTGTTCAGGTTGTCGATGGTCGACTTGAACCGGTTTTGGATCGCACCCAGGTCGGCGCGGTTGCTGTTGATCTGGTTCAGCGCCGCGTCGATGGTCTTCAGCGCCTTGTTCGAGCCTTCGACGGTGCTGACGTCGAGTTTGGCGATCGATTGCAGCGAGCTGCCTTCGGAGCCGCTGGCCATCAGCGTGTTGGCGCCGTCGTCGCTGGCGATCGAGAAGCCGGCGTCCGACGAGTAATCGACGTGGCCGCCGACCAAGGTGACCGAATTTTGGGCCAAGGCGATGCCTGGGTCCGGAACCGCCGGGGTGTTGCCGACGGCCGGCGTCAGGTCGGCGCCACGCAGCGTCGCGCCGGTCAGGCCGGTGCTGGCGGTGGTGCTCTTGATCTGGATGTCGTCGCCGGTGGAGTTGTTAAGCTGCAACTCTTTGGTGCCGGTGGCGGTCAGTTTGATCGAGGCGGTGATGCCGGTGGTGCCGGTCTGGGCGTTGACGGCCTGGGCCAGCGAAGACAAGTCGCCGCCGACCACTTTGGCCGAAATCGTCACTGGCTGCGAGTTGACGTTGTTCGGGATCGAGTTGGCGCCGCGCAAGGTGAACTCGACCGCGCCGTCGACGATGCCGCTGAGGGTGGCCTGGGTCGCGGCGGTGGCGGTCACGCCGCTTTTTCCGCTCAAGCCGTTGACGCTGGCGGCGATGGCTTTGGCGCTATCGCCGGCCTTGACCGTCACGTCGGTTTGCGTGCCTGCACGCGAGCTGATCGTCAGCTTTTGCGCGGCCACGCCGTTTTGCGGGTAGGTCGGCGGCGTGGTGGTGATGTCTTCCGTCTGCGTGCCGGCGGTACGCGCTTGCGAGATCGAACCAGTGGCGTTGGCCGACGACGTGGTGTTGTTGCCGAGGTCGGTCGCCTTGGCCGACTGCACGCCAACGTTGATGGTTTGGTTGGCGTTGGCGCCGACCTGGAACTGGGCGGCGGTCAGCGAACCGTCCAGCACGTTTTGGCCGTTGAACTGGGTGGTGTTGGCGACGCGGTCCAGTTCTTGCGACAGGGCCGACACCTCGTTCTGGATCGATTTACGGTCCGAATCGGAGTTGGTGCCGTTGGCGGACTGGACTGCCAGTTCGCGCACACGTTGCAGCAGATCGCCAGCGGTGCTCAAGCCACCCTCGGCCGTTTGAGCCAGCGAGATACCGTCGTTGGCGTTGCGCGCAGCCTGTTGGTTACCGCGAATCTGCGACGTGAAGCGCTCGGAAATGGCCAGGCCGGCCGCGTCGTCCTTGGCGCTGTTGATGCGCAGACCGGACGACAGACGCTGCAGCGATGTCGACAGGGAAGCTTGCGAGGTGGTCAGGTTACGTTGCGAATTCAGCGAGGAAATATTGCTATTGATGACTTGTGCCATGATGATTCTCCAGATTACTTCGATTTGGGCTAGATGCTCATTTCACTTTGGTCTGCCTCCACGTTCCGAGACAATCAAACCGCTGTTGTAATGGGTAACGGTTGCCCAGTGGGAAAATTTAGGGTGGAAAACAGCGGGAAATTTGTGTTTTCCACCCTCAAGTTCGTCCCATGTGCCCGCTTAAACGACCGCGAATCGGGAATCTTTAGGGCCAAAATAATTATTTTTCAGCCTGTTTCAGGCGAAAAAAAAGCCCGGCGCAGGCCGGGCTGGGGGAAGATCGACGGGCGGCGGCGCCCGTTTGTGGTCGGTTCGACCACGTTCGGCCGCTATTCGGCGATCACCACCCGGTTCTTGCCGGTCTGCTTGGCAGTGTACATCGCCTTGTCGGCGCGCTTGACCAGTTCGGTCTGCTCCTCGTTGGGGCGGCGCAACGCCACCCCGGCCGAGAACGTGATCAACACCTTCTCGTTATCGTGCAGGAAGAAGTGCTTGGTCAGCTCGCGCTGCAGCCGCGTCATCGTCGTCGCGGCCGCCTCGACCGAGGTCTCCGGCATCAGGATCAGGAATTCCTCGCCGCCGAAGCGGGCGATCACGTCCATCGAGCGCAAGGTGTCCTTGACGATCTTGACCAGGTGCTTCAAGGCGGCGTCGCCGGCGATGTGGCCGTAGGTGTCGTTGAGCTTTTTGAAATCGTCCAGGTCGAGGATGGCGATGCACAGCGGCGTGCCGCGGCGGTCGGCGCGCGCGGTCTCGCGCTCGAACACGTCGTCCAGGCCCCGGCGGTTGAGGCTGCCGGTCAGCTGGTCTTCACGCACCAGCTCGCTCAAATGCTGCAGCTTGGCCTCGAGCGCGTGGATGCGCGTCTCGGCGTCCTGCACCTCCTGGCGCGCCAGCACCATCTTGTCGCGCGCCTTGAGCGCCTCGCTCTGCACCAGCCGGGTTTCCTTGAGCACCTCGTCGAGGATGCTGTTGAGCTCGGAGATATTGTCGGCCTTGCTGATCTTTTCCGAATAGCCGCCGATCTTCTCGTGGAAGTCGCCGGTCGAGGCGGCGACCTGGCCGAGGCGGTCGATGAAGGTCATCATCATGTTCTTGACGGTGAGCTTGACGTCCGACAGGCTGTGCTTGAGCTGGCCCTGCTTGTAAATGACTTCCTTCAGGCTGCGCGTGGCTTCCTCCAGCGCGCGCACGTCGAGCGGACCGGCGATCAGGTTTTGCACCGATTCGATCTGGCCGCGCAGCCAGCTGTCGTCGTCGAGCAGCTCGCTGACGTTCTCGAGCAGCAGCTTGAACAGGCGCAGCAGCAACTCCTGCTGCTCGCCGCTGTCGCCGCCGCGCAGCTCGATCTGGAAGCACAGTTGCTTCAGCCGCAGGCCGATCTCGGCCAGCGCCTCCTCGCTGTGGGCCAGCTTGGTGGCCGCGCCCAGCGATTCGGCCTCGGCCACGAGCACCGGCGCGCCGCTCAGCAGCGAGGCCACGGCGAAGGTCAGCGTGCGGCTCAGCAGATCGCGCAGCACGCGGCTTTGCTCGTCGTCCGCGCCGGCGCCGGCCACCTCGATGCCTTTTTTGGCGACGAAATGGCGCTCGACCAGTTGCGACAACGTCCTGGCGTAGCCCTCCCAGTCGCGCGTCTTGACGGCGCGGTTGAAGCGGCGGCCGAACTCGGCCAGGTCGCCGGTGTTTTCGGTCAGGCGCGTGGCGAACTGGCTCAGCACCGACTCCGGACCGGGATCGACGCTGCCGACCGGCGCGGCCGTGGCGGGCGCGGCGGCCGGTTCGGTGATGCCGGCGATCTCGTTATAGATATCCCGGTACGCTTCCGGCGTCGGCGCGATGCGCCGCACGGCCAGGCGCTTGAACGCTTCGCGGGCGATCTCGGCCGGATTCTGCTCGGGAGTGGATGGTTTGGACATAAATGACACGCGGCCTTTTAAAAGGTTTTCTGATTACCACCATGATAACGCCGTGTCCTGAAAAGCAATGGCCGGAGTAGGGGGCGGATCGTGCCTTTCATCTTGGCATTAAATATGTGCAATCCGTCAACCATGCCGGGCGTGCGCGGCCCGTGGTTCAGTGTATTCCCCTATCTTACCCGCGTCGCCGGACGCGCCGTGTCCGATTACTCGATCAGTTGGTTTTTGATCGCGTAGTGCGTCAGTTCGGCGCTGTTTTTCAGTTTCATCTTGACCAGCAGGCGGGCCCGGTATTCGCTCACCGTCTTGACCGACAGCGACAGCTCCTTGGCGATCATGCCCACCGTCTTGCCGGAGGCGATCATGGTCAGGGTCTGGTACTCGCGGTCGGACAAGGTGTCGTGGGGCGGCGCCTCGTGGTCCTCGCCGACGTGGTTGGCCAGCTCCTGCGCCAGCGCCGCGCTGATGTACTTGAGGCCGCCGGCCACCTGGCGGATCGCCGTCACCAGCTCGCGCGGCGCGCTCTGCTTGGTCAGATAGCCCGAGGCGCCGGCCTTGAGCGAGCGGATCGCGTACTGGTCCTCGCGGTGCATCGACAGCATCAGCACCGCCAGCTCCGGCTTTTCCTTCTTGATCTGCTTGAGCACCTCGATGCCGCTGCGGTCCGGCATCGAAATGTCGAGCAGCATGACCTGGCAGTCGGACTTGCGGAACAGCTTGACGGCGTCGAGGCCGTTCTCGGCCTCGCCGGCCACCACGATGTCGCGCGTTTCGGCCAGGATTTGCTTCAAGCCCTCGCGCACGATCGCGTGGTCGTCGGCGATGAAGACCTTGATGATGGCTTTTTCGGTCATTATTATTTTCTCTACTCTTTCTGGATACCCGCTATGACATTATTTCATAGTGGTAATATTTTCTCCAGCTATTGTAGTCCCGGCCGCCGCCGCGATGAGCGTTTCGCGCGCGCTATCTTGCTTAATCTTGATGGCGACGACGGTGCCGCCGCCGGCGGCGTGGCTCAGCGTCAACGTTCCCCCCAGCGCGCGCGCCCGTTCGGCCATGCCGCGCAGGCCGAACGAGGCGGGCTTGGCGCGGTCGGCCTGGCGGATGCCGCGGCCGTTGTCGGCGATCTTGAGCGACACGTGGTGGCGCAGCCGCGCCAGTTTGACGGTCACCCGCGTGGCCTCGGCGTGCTTGGCGATGTTGGTCAGCGCCTCCTGGGCGATGCGGAACAGCGCCGTGGCCTGGTCGTTGTCGAGCGCGATGTCGCGCTGGTTGGCGGAAAAGGTGCTCGCCACGCCGGCCTGCTTCTCGAACTCCTTGACCTGCCACTCGAGCGCCGCCACCAGGCCCAGGTCCAGCAGCGCCGGGCGCAGGTCGAGCGAGATGCGGTGCACGGCGTCGATGGTGCGGTCGACCAGGGCGTCGACGTAATCGGTTTTTTCGCGCAGCGCCGGGTCGGCGTCGTCGAGGCGGGCGGCCAGCATGGCCAGCGCCATCTTGATCGCGGTCAGGTTGCCGCCCAGTTCATCGTGGATTTCGCGGGCGATGCGGGTGCGCTCCTGCTCCTTGACGCGGTCGGTGTGGGCGCTCAGCTCGGCCAGGCGGGCGCGCGACTGGCGCACCTCCATCTGTTCCAGCTTGCTCTCGGTGATGTTGGTCATCATGCCGTCCCAGCGCACGCCGCCGCCGGGCAGCGCGTGCGGCGTGGCGCGCAGGTTGATCCATTTGACGTCCTTCCAGGCGTCGACCCAGATGCGGCCCTCCCAGTTCCAGCTCCACAGCGCCGCCGCCGACGCCTGCATGGCGTCGCGGTAGGCGCGGCGGTCGTCGGGCAGGATCAGGTCGAGGAAGCGCCCCGGCGCGGCGTGCAGCTCGGGCGCCGTCACGCCCAGCAGCGCCAGGCAGCCGTCGCTCAGGTAGGGGAAGGACACGGCGCCGTCGGCGTGCAGCACGAACTGGTAGACCAGGCCGGGCGTGTTGGAGACGATGGCGTCGAAGCGCTCGCGCAGCTCGGCCAGCTCGGCGGCGATGGCCGCGCGGTCGTCGCGGGGGGCGGAGGGGGAGTTCATGGTGTGATCGGTGGACATGCGGTGATTATGCGCGCCAACGCGCGCGGAAACGTTTCAACAGGCGGCGGAAGCGCGCCCGCCAGCTGCCCGGCGCCGGCATCGGCAGCGCCCGCCGCCAGTCGCGCAGACGGGCCGCCAGCGCGCTGACCTCGCGCCAGGCGGCGGTGGCGCGCAGGGCGGCGATCCAGCGCTCCTTCAAGGCCATGAACCAGTGCAGCAGCCGGGCGAACCACAGGATGGTCAGCAGCACCGGCCGCGTCAGCAGGTACAGCCGCGCCACGGCCGCCGCCCCGACCATCTTGGCGACGACGATGACGAGCAGGCCGGTGAGCGCGTGGCCGTTGCCCATCGCCCACAGGGCCAGCAGTTTGACGGGAAACAGCAGCACCGCCGGCAGCGCGAACAGCACCAGCGCCGCGTACGGCCCCAGGCGGCAGATCCAGGCCTCGAGCCGGTGCAGCGGCGGCCACTGGGCGAGCCGCGCCATCAGGCGCGCGCCGAGCGTCCACAGCCAGTCTTCCAGCAGCAGCAACACGGCCGCGAGGTAGACCAGCGGCGCGAACAGCCTGCGCGCGTATCGTCGGAAAGGTTTCATCGTTTGGTATGTTGTTCCTCTGACAGCATGATACGTGAAGCCTCGCCGGCGCGGGGGAAAAGGCGGCTGCCGTGCAGCGTGGCCGAGGCGTTACAATAGGCCGCATGAATAAAGCATTTGTCAAAGAATCGGACGGCGACGACGACGAGGAAGCGGCCGCGCTGGCGCTGGCGATCCCGGCCGGGTCGAAGAACTACATCACGCCGGCCGGCTACCAGCGCATCAAGGACGAGCTGCTGCAGCTGATCGACGTCGACCGGCCGGAGGTGGTGCGCATCGTGCACTGGGCGGCGTCGAACGGCGACCGTTCCGAGAATGGCGACTATATATATGGCAAGCGGCGCCTGCGCGAGATCGACCGCCGCATCCGTTTCCTCACCAAGCGCATGGATTCGGCTGCCATCGTCGACCCCAGCGTGCATCATGGCAGCGACCAGATCTTCTTTGGCGCCACCGTCACCTATTGCAACCAGAACGACGAGACGCGCACCATCACCATTGTCGGCATCGACGAGCTCGACCCGTTGAACGGCAAGATCAGCTGGGTGGCGCCGGTGGCGCGCGCGCTGACCAAGGCGCGCGAGGGCGATGTCATTACGTTCCAGGCGCCGCACGGGGTGGAGGAGTTGGAAATTCTGGAAGTCAGTTATCCGGCGCCGATCGCGGATTGAGTCAGGCGGTGCGCCGCTGATCTTGCGCCGGATGTTGTAAATTATTCAAAGATGATTATTTCGCATATTATTGCCATATAATAATATTTTCCAAGCGGAATTTAATTTCCATCGAAATAACTCTTTGAAAGTCTTAATAATGCATATCCAAAGTATAGCTGCCGTGGGCCTGCTGGCGGCGAGTGTCTTCGCGACGGGAGCTGTGAGGGCCGCCCCCGATATCTCAATCCAAAGCATTCCGTTCGAAATGTCCACGTATGAGACCTATGCCAACATTAGCGCCGACGGACGCTATGTCTCGTACCAGATTCAGCAGCGGAACTCCACCACGACACTCCCCTCGACTCTGTATGTTCAGGATCTGGTTAGTGGTCAGCGGCTCCAGGCGAATCTAACACTTACTGGCGCTCCCGCACCAAGTAACTCGAATTGCCAGACTCCATCTATGAGCGCCACGGGCCGCTATGTTGTGTTTAATTGTATTGCGTTGGCCATGGGGGGCACGCCCATGGGTGGCCGGGCTTACTACCTATATGACCAGGAGACTAATTCTACGCAGATGATTCCGGATACCGGCGATGACAAGCCAGGTAACCTCGGCACCGGGATCAGCGCCGATGGTCGCTTCGTGGCGTTCCGCACGGCGACTGGGCAGAACATCTCTAAAATCTACGTGCGAGATCTTGTCAACAAGACCACCAGCAGTACTAGCGCCCAAACTGTGCAGGCAAGTAGTTATCGACTATCGATCAGCAGCGATGGCCGGTACATCGCTTACACCGGCCGCGACGCCGGCGGCGCCGCTCTGAAAGTCTCCGTGTATGACCGGGTGACTGGCGTGACGGAAGCTGTGGACGTAAGACCAGATGGCAGTCGGTCAACAGTTAGCACCTCCGAGGTAACGATGAGCGACGACGGTTCAGTTGTCGTGTTTATGTCGACCGACAAGGCTCTGGCGACCACGGCGCCCCTCTCGACATACAGTGGCGTGTACGTGCGCGATCGCAAGGCTGGCAAAACCGAAATGGTCAGCAATATCACCAATTCATCTGTAACCCATGCGGGTGTCAGTGGCAACGGGCGTTATGTTGGCTATGTTCAAGCTGGCTTGATGTATGTCTACGATCGCACGAGCAAGGTCACTCGCAAGGTCGTCGAAACTGGTGTGCAGGCCTATGGTCCGCCGCGCTTCTCCACAGATGGACGCTATGTTGTATTTACCGGCTATAACACGCGTGGATTCCAGTCGGTAACCATCGCCGACTTGGGCGTGGCGCCGGGCGTCGTCTTGTCGACCACTCAGCTGACGCTGACGGAGGGTGGGAATGCGGGTACCTACACCATGGCATTGGCACAAGTGCCAGATGCGGACGTCAAAAATCGAGGCGGGGACCAGTGCGCAGCTTAGTTTGGCGCGTAAGGAGCTAACGTTCACGCCGACTAACTGGAGCACGCCGCAAGTCATCAGCGTCCAAGCTGTAGCCGACGGGGTTACTGAGGGCAAGCAAACCGCAACGATTAGCCATACCGTCGCAAGCGCCGACCCAAGCTACAGCGTGGTGCGACCGGCGGAAGTTAGCGTGACTATTACGGATGGTCTTACTCCGACCATCGTCATCCCTGCTGCGACTTGGACGAAAACGGAGATGCCATTGGCGGGTACCGCAGCGCCTGGCGCCACTGTCTTGTTGACGGCGATGAATCGCAGCACCGGATGGATGTCGTCGGTGAGTACGGTCGCTGACGCGCAGGGCCGATGGACCTATACGATGACCGGCTTTACCGATGGCATAGTCGATTTCGACGCGCAAGCCGAGGGCATCCGTAGTGCCGTGCAGACGGTGACCGTGAAGCTGGCCGTGATCCCGCCGCAGCCGACATTTACCGACGTTACCGGTTACGTCCGCACAACCGCCTATGGCTTGGCCTACAACCGGTCCACCGGCAAGTATGTCGGCAATTTTGTGATCACCAATACGGGCAGCATTAATTTGAACGGACCGCTGCATTTGGTATTGAAGGACTTGACGGCGGGCGTCAGCCTGGCCAACGCCAGCGGGACCTACGAGGGTTCGCCATATATCACCGTCCAGGGTGGACTGGAACCGGATGGCTCGGTGACGATCCCTTTGATTGTCGATAACCCCGCCAAAGTCGGCGTTGGTTACGCGGCGAAGATTTACAGCGGAACTTTCTAAATCCTCCTCGAAGAATGGCCCGGGCCGCACGCGCCTGGGCTGTTCTTGCCGCCCCGCCGGCAGGCGATTAAGGCGGTAAAACTCCCTTAGTTATGCGATTTGGCAATATTGTTAAAATGATAAATTCCATTTGGGATTAAGTATTCCTAATGGAAACCAACTTTTGACAGGACTTATCATGATTAACAATAAATTGTGCGACAAGATTTGCCGCGTCCTCGTAGCGGCGATGCTGACCGCGTATGCCGGCCTGGCCTCGGCCGAGACGTTGCGCGTGGAGATAGACATGAGTTCGTTTGGCAATAACGGCTGGATGGACTTGTTATTCAACCCGTCGGATGCCAACAGCGCGCTGACGACCGCACGCCTGTACGACTTCGTTGGCTTCGACGCTGCCGGCGGCGCCGAGACCGCTGGCGGTGTTTCCGGGTCCCTGGCCACGGGTTATACGCTGGACAATTTGAACAGCGGCTCCGAACTGTTTCACTCGGTCAGTTCGGGCGGCAGGGTCAGGTTTAACGTTGACTTCAACGGCGCGCCGGGGTCCGCGATCAACCGCTCGCTCTCGACGTTCACCGTCGCCATGTATGGCGCGGACAAGACCACCTTGTTGGGCAGTGGCGATTCACTGACGGGCGCTCTGGTTCAACTGTACTGGCAGCCTCCGACCACCAACGCGGCGGGTACCGTGACCACGCGTATCTTCGACAGCGCGGCCACTGTCGGCACGCCGTTGCAGAGTTTGCCCCTGCCTCTGCCGACACCGATCTCGCCGGTCCCGGAGCCGTCCGCCTGGCTGACGCTGGGCATGGGGCTGGGCCTGATCGCTCTGGCGCGCCGCCGCAAGGCTGGCGAGGCTTCAAAGGGCTGAACAAGTTTTGTGTGGGGCCGTCGCCAGCTTTCCCGGCGTCACCTCTTGTCCCAAGGAAGCACCAGGCTGGAAAGCCGTTACAATAGCCAAAATGAACACGGCAATTGTTAAAAAAACGCACCCAAAGGATGAAGACGGGACGCTTTGGATCGCGCGTCGCATGGTTTGGCGTGCGCTGGCGGCGTGGTCATTGCTGGCGCTGTGCGGCTCCCCGCTGCACGCCACCGCGCTCGATTCCTACACGATCGACCACAACTTCAGCCGTCCCGACTACCGCGACCGCTATACCTTGCAGCTGTTGCGGGCGGCGTTGCAGGCCTCCAGCGCCAAATACGGCCCTTACGAGCTCAACATCTCGCCGCTGGCCATGGAGCGCGACCGCCTGATGCTGGAAATGGTCAACGGCGAGCTGGTCAACCTGAGCGCGCAGATCTCCTCGCCGGAATGGGAGCGTAAGCTCATCCCGATCCGCATCCCGATCGACAAGGGCTTGTCCGGCTACCGGATCTCGCTGATCGACGGCCGCCGCCAGGCCCAGTTCAGCGCGCTGACCAATCTGACGCAGTTGAAGGCCTTGTCCTTGGGCGCCGGCCGGCAATGGAGTTCGACCGCCGTGTTCACCCGCGCCGGCTTCGATGTCGTGCCGGGCAATTCGACGCCCGGCCTGCACAGCATGCTTGCGGCGAACCGTTTCGTGCATTTTCCGCGCGGGGTGGAGGAGGCGGTGTTTGAGCTGGAGGCGCACGGGGCGGCGTTTCCGGCACTGGCCATCGAGACCAGCCTGGCCATTTATATGCCGCTGCCGCGCTATTTTTTCGTCGCGCCAGGCCACGAGCGGCTGGCCCGGCGCCTCGAGTACGGCCTGCAATTGTTGATCGCCGATGGCCGCTTCGACCAGATGTTTCACCATGCCTTCGATGACCTGATCGAGAAGGTCGGCTTGCGCAAGCGCCGCCTCTTTAAACTGGACAACCCCTTCCTGTCGCCCCAGACGCCGCTGTCGAACAAGGCGTATTGGTATGATCCGTTTCCTCAGAAGTGAGCTATGCTGCCTGGGTTGGCTCAGCGGTTCGGGGCCGCAAGGAGGAAGCCGCTACAATGGCCAAGATGAACTCGGCAATCGTCCCCAAGTCGCGTCAGGAACGCTCGGCGCCCGCGCGCGCGCGGCGTCTGGTCCGGTGCGCGCTGCTGGCGCTGGCGCTGGTCGGCTGGGCGCAGCCGGCGCGCGCGCTCGATGTCTACCGTGGCGATTTTGTCTTCAACAACCCCGATTACCGGGACCGGTACGCGCTGGCCGTGCTGAAGGCGGCGCTGGAGGCGTCAACCGACAAATACGGCCCCTTCGAGCTGACCATCACGCCATTGATCATGGAGCGGGACCGCCTGATGCAGGAAATGGCCAAGGGCGGCATGGTCAACCTGACCGCGCAGGTCACCACCGAGGAATGGGAGCGCAAGCTGATCCCGATCCGCATTCCCATCGACAAAGGATTTTCAGGCTACCGTATCTTCCTGATCGACGGCCGCCGCCAGGCCCAGTTCAGCGCGGTGGGCGGCTTGCCGCAGTTGCGCGAGCTGGCGCTGGGGTCCGGCCGCCAGTGGAGCTCGACCCCGGTGCTGCTCCATAACGGTTTCAAGGTCGTGACGGGCGTTTCGGTCCACAACCTGCAAGCGATGCTGGCGGCCGAGCGCTTTTTGTTTTTCCCGCGCTCGGTGGAGGAGGCGGTGTTCGAGCGGGAGGCGTACGCCCCGAGCTTCCCGACGCTCGCCATCGAGGACGAGCTGGCGTTGTATATGCCGCTGGCGCGCTATTTCTTTGTCGCGCCGGGCGAGCAGCGGCTGGCCCGGCGGCTCGAATACGGCATGCGGTTGCTGAGCACCGACGGCCGCCTGGACCGGCTGTTTCATCAGTCCTACGATGGGTTGATCGAGAAGGTGGGATTGCGCAAACGGCGCATTTTCAAGTTGGAGAATCCCATGCTGCCGCCGCTGACGCCGCTGTCGAACAAGGCGTATTGGTATGATCCGGTGGCCAAATAAGGCTTATGTCGCCGTGAAACCCGCCAGCTTTTAGCGATACGCATGCTTCACCGCTTAGGGGTCGTACCCCGGTGGGGTACGACGGGGACGCCGAGTCCCCGCACGGCCGTGCGGGTTTAGCGCCGTTTGATAAAAGTCACGTTGGCCCGGCCACCGGACTGATACCTTTGCCGGGTTAAACCTACGGATGACTCACATGCCGCGCCGCCACCGACTCGTCTTGCCCGAGGTGCCATTGCACATCATTCAGCGTGGTCATGATCGGCAGCCATGTTTTCTCGTCGAAGACGACTACCGGAAGTTTCTGAACTGGCTACAACTGCAGTCCCGCGCCAGTCAAGCACGTATCCATGCTTACGTCTTGATGACGAATCACGTACACCTTCTGCTTTCGGTCGTCGATGCCAAATCACTTGCGTGCTTGATGAAATCGACGACACAAAACTATGCGCAGTATTTCAACCATCGCTATCGGCGTTGCGGCGCGGTTTGGCAGGGACGATATAAGAGCTGCGTCGTGCAGACGGAGGATTATTTTTTGACGTGCCAGCGGTACATAGAGCTGAACCCGGTGCGCGCCGGAATGGTGAGATATCCGGGCCATTATCGCTGGTCTAGCTATCGTTGCAATGCAGAGGGAAGGGATGATGGCATTGTGACACCGCACCTGCTGTATCAGCGATTGGGCGTGAGTCCCGCTGCGCGCCGTCTGGCATATCTTCGATTGATCGGAGAGCCGATGGCAGACGACGTTGCGATCGCGCGGATAAGGTCCGCCATCAACGCGGAGCGGACGTTGTAAGGTCAAACCCGCCAGCGCTTAGCGATACGCATGCGTTACCACATGGGGTCGTACCCCGCACGGGGTACGACCCCGGCTGGCTGTGCGGGTCTAGCTGCGCTCGCGCAGGATGCGGTTGACGCCGGCCACGCGGCGCACGTTGCGCAGCAGCCCCGCCAGATGCACGCGGTCCTTGACCTGGATCGTGAAGCGCAACTGGTGCAGCACGTGTTCCTTGTCCTCGTCCATGCCCACATACGTGATGTTGGCGTCGGACTCGCCGATCTCCGCAGCCACCCGCGCCAGGATGCCTTTTTCGTTGTTGATCAATAGCTTGATGCGGCTGTCGAAGCGGCGGTTCAACTCCGTGCCCCACTTGACCGCGATCCAGCGGTCCGGCTCCTTGATCTTCTGGCGCTTGGCCAGCGTGCAGTCATTGGTGTGCACCAGCAGCCCCTGGTCGCGCCGCAGCTGGCCGACGATCGAGTCGCCCGGAATCGGCAGGCAGCACGGCGCCAGTTGCACCGACACGCCCTCGCTGCCGCAGATCGTCACCGGATCGAGTTCGGCCGCGCTGTTGTGGTCCACCGGCGCGCTGGCCGATTCGCCGCCGCGCAGGCCGAAGATGTGGCGCGCCACCAGCGCCGCCATGCGCTTGCCGATGCCGATGTCGGCATACAGCTCGTCGAGCGACTTGGCGCTCGATTCGTTGAGCAGCCGCTCGATCAGGTGCTCTTCCAGGTCGGCGCTCATGCCCAGCGACGTCAACGCCTGTGACAGCAGCTGCTGGCCGAGCGTGATCGATTCGGGCAGGTTGATGGTGCGCAGGTGGTGGCGGATCGCCGAACGCGCCTTGCCGGTGCGGACGAACGACAGCCACGTCGGGCTGGGACGCGAGGTCGAATCGGTGACGATTTCGACGATGTCGCCGTTGCGCAGCTCCGTGCGCAGCGAGGCCGGCTCGTTGTTGATGTTGACCGCCACCGTGTGGTCGCCGATGCCGGTGTGGATCGAGTACGCGAAGTCGATCGGCGTGGCGCCGCGCGGCAGCGCGATGATCTTCGATTTGGGCGTGAACACGTACACCGAATCGGGGAACAGGTCGACCTTGACGTGTTCGAGGAATTCGGCCGAGTCGCCGGTCTGCTGCTGGATGTCGAGCAGCGACTGCAGCCACGCGTGGGTGCGCTGCTGCAGGTCCGACAGGTTCGATTCGCCGTTCTTGTACAGCCAGTGCGCGGCCACGCCCGATTCGGCGGTGCGGTGCATCTCCTGGGTGCGGATCTGGAACTCGACCGGCGTGCCGTAAGGGCCGATCAAGGTCGTGTGCAGCGACTGATAGCCGTTCAACTTGCGGATCGCGATGTAGTCCTTGAACTTGCCCGGCATCGGCTTGTACAGCGAGTGCAGGGTGCCCAGCGCCACATAGCAATTGGGGAAGCTGTCGACCACCACCCGGAAGCCGTAGACGTCGAGCACCTGCGAGAACGACAGGTGCTTGCTGCGCATCTTCTTGTAGATGCCGTACAGGGTTTTTTCGCGGCCGTAGACCTCCGCCTCGATGTCGGCGATCTGCAAGGTGGTCTTGACCGAGTCGAGGATCTTCGACACCACCTCGCGGCGGTTGCCGCGCGCCGCCTTCACCGCCTTGGCCAGGGTTCGGTAGCGCAGCGGGTACAGATGCGAGAACGACAAGTCCTGCAGCTCGCGGTAGATGTTGTTGAGGCCCAGGCGGTGCGCGATCGGCACGTACACTTCCATCGTCTCGCTGGAGATGCGCGCCTTCTTGGCCGGCGCCATGACCTCCATCGTGCGCATGTTGTGCAGCCGGTCGGCCAGCTTGATGAGGATCACGCGCACGTCCGAGGCCATCGCCAGCAGCATCTTGCGGAAGTTCTCCGCCTGCGCCTCGATCTGGCTTTGGAACTCGATTTTTTCCAGCTTCGACAAGCCGTCGACCAGGTTGGCGACCGGCGCGCCGAAGCGCTCGATCAACTCGTCCTTTTTGACGTCCTGGTCCTCCATCACGTCGTGCAGCAGCGCGGCCATGATGGCTTGCGCGTCGAGCTTCCAGTCGGCGCAGATCTCGGCCACGGCGATCGGATGCGAGATATACGGCTCGCCCGACTTGCGCACCTGCCCCAGGTGCATCTCGTCCGAGAAGCGGTACGCCTCCTTGACCTTTTTGAGGTCGGCGGGCGTCATGTACTCGGCCAGTTTTTCGGTCAGGTGCGTGACCGAGGCGACGCCGGCGGTCAGGGTGGGCGTGGCCAGGGGCGACGAGGAAATCACGGGGGGGACGGGCGCTGGCGCGGAAGAGGCGATGGTGGAGGCAGTGCTGTCGCCCGCGTTGGCGCCCGACGTGGCTGCGGCCGGCGCTTTGGCCGGCTGCTTGCCCGGTTGCTTGGACCGGGGCTTGCCGCTTAATGTCGGATCGGCGGGGATCAGATTCATACGTGTGCGTTCCGTCGTAATGAGAATGTCAATGTAAATACTACCTGATGGCGTGCGCTGTTGCTCTACTGCTGCGAAACCGCATCATTCACATTGTTCGGGAACGCGGGCCCAACTTACATTGGGACCTTTTTCAACATTTCCAGACCCACCTTGCCGGCGGCGATTTCGCGCAGCGCGACGACGGTCGGCTTGTCCTTGGCTTCGACCTTCGGGGTGTGGCCTTGCAGCAGCTGGCGTGCGCGGTAGGTCGCGGCCAGGGTCAGCTGGAAACGGTTCGGAATGGTTTTCAAACAATCTTCGATAGTAATACGGGCCATCTTAACTCCTAAAATCTTGTGTATTTATTCAGCGTGGATACCCAATTGGGCAAATAGCGAGGTGTTGCGTGCCGCTTGTTGCGCAAACCGGCAACGGGCCGCTCTGACAATCGCCGTCAGTTCGGACAGGGCGACTGCGAATTCTTCATTGATAATAGCATACTCGAACTCGGGAGCGTGGGCGATTTCGCCGCCCGCCGCCAGCAGTCTGCGCGTGATCACGTGGGCCTCGTCGGTGGCGCGTTTTTTCAACCGTTGTTCGAGCGCGTCGATCGACGGCGGCAGGATGAAAATGCCGGCCGCGTGCGGGAATTGCTTCTTGACCTGGCGCGCGCCCTGCCAGTCGATTTCGAGCAGGATGTCGGTGCCGGTCTTCATCTGCTGCTCGACCATGATGCGCGAGGTGCCATAGTAATTGCCGTGCACCTCGGCCCACTCCAGGAACTCGCCGGCGTCGGCGCGCGCGACGAAATCCTCGGCGGTGGTGAAGTAGTATTCCTTGCCGTGGGTTTCACCCGGACGCGGCGCGCGCGTGGTGGTCGAAATCGACAGCTTGATCGTCGGTTCCTGCGCCAGCAGCGCGTTGACCAGCGTCGACTTGCCGGCGCCCGATGGCGCCACCACCATGAACAGGCTGCCGGCGAATGCGTTGGATGAGCTCATGTGTAACTTTCAAATGCGTTTCAAATGCGTTTCAAATGCGTATGCGGGCAGCGCCCAAAGACGTATTTTACCAAGAGCAACGGCGAGCATTCAATTCGCGTTCAATTAAAGCAGTCCGAGCAAGTGCAGGGCGGCGGCCGGCGCGCGCTCCTTGGCGCCGTTGATGAAGTAGACGAACACCGCGCGCTCCTTGGCGCCGTCCTTGGCCGGCCCCACGTAGGGCAGATCCGGCGGCGCCGCGCCGGCCTGCCACTGCTGCGCGACGGCCGCCCATTTCTTCAGCGCGGGCTTGGTGTAGCCGGTGGGCTGGTCGCTTTGCGCGTTCATCAGGCGGGCGTAGACGAAGTCGCCGGTGGCGTCGGCGAAGGAGGGAAATTTGGGCGAGTCGGTGAACACGGTGGCGACCTTGTACTTGCGCGCCAGCTTGACGTAGTCGGCGCACATGAAGCTGTCGTGGCGGGTGTCGAGCACGTGGCGCAGCTTGCGCGCGCCCAGTTTTGCCGGCAGCAGTTTGAAGAACGCCTCCAGGTCGTCGGGATCGAACTGCTTGGTTGGCGCCAGCTGCCACAGCAGGGGGCCGAGCTTGTCGCCCAGTTCGGCCAGGCCGCTGCCGATGAAGCGCTCGATCGATTCGCCGGCCTCGCCCAGCACCTTGCGGTTGGTGGCGTAGCGGCTGGCCTTGACCGAGAAAATGAAATCGTCCGGCGTCTGCGCGTTCCACGCGGCGAAGTGTTCGGGCTTGGCGGTGCGGTAGAAGGTGCCGTTGATTTCGATGCTGGTGACCTGCCGGCTGGCGTATTCGAGCGCCTTCTTTTGCGGCACGTCCTTCGGATAAAACGTCTCGCGCCACGGCGCGAAATCCCAGCCGCCGATGCCGACCCGTATTGCGTTCGATGCAGCCATGTGTGCTCCTCGAAAGTCGTTGCGTGGATGGCGGCCGGCACTGCGCGGCGGCGTCAGTGTTCCTCGACGATCGCCACGCCCCAGGGCTTGAGCTCGAGCGTCTGCCCGCGCCGCACCGGCCGTCCCGACAGCAGTTCCGTGCCGCCCGCGTCGCCATAGGCCAGGCGCTGCGGCTTGGCTGAATAGTTTAGCAAGTAACGCACCCGGTTGCCGTTCTGTAGCGTGCCGCCGCGGACGATGAGCGGATAGCGCGCCTTCGGCAACGCGATGCCGGCGCGCGCGACCTGTTGCGCGACGATTTTTTCGATCACCGCGTCGCTCGGCATGAAGCCGACGTACGTCACCTCGCCGCTGCCGTAGGCGTTGCGCGTGACGGCGGCGTAGCCGGGCCACGACGGATGCTTGTAGCGCGCCAGCACCTTGGCGGTGGTCGGCGTCAGGAACTCCATCCACCAGCGGGCCTGGTTGTCCTGCTTGCCGACGCCGAACGGATCGCCGTCCAGCGTCACGCCGGCCGGGTTGGTGAACTGGCTGTAGCGCACCCCGGCCGCCTCGCTGATGGCGCCCGGCTGCAGCGCGTAGCGCACCTTGGTGTGCTCGTCCGAGAAGCCGCTGCGGAAGGTGTACAGCACGCGGCCGCCGGCCTTGGCGTAGGCGTTGAGCCGGGCGATCTCGGCGTCGCTGGCCGCGTACAGCGACGGCACCACGATCAGCTTGTAGTCCGACAGCGCGGCCGTGGACGACGGCGACAGGATGTCGGCCTCGATGTTCATCCGGTACAGCGCGTCGTAATAGGGGCGCACGGCCTGGTTGTAGCCGATCGACTTGCCCTCGGCGTTGACTTTGAAGGCATCGAAGCCGGCCTGCGCGGTGTTGCTGACGTATAGCGCGACCTGGTTTTTCTTGCGCAGGTTGACCAGCTTCGGTCCCAACCGGCGCAGGTCGGCGCCGATCGTCGCCGCCTCGGCGTACACCTCGTTGGGCTGGTAATCCTGCGACAGCACGCCGCGCCAGTAGGTTTCGATGGCGTTGGCGGTGGTGGCCCAGTGCCAGTAGGCGACCATGTTGGCGCCGCTGGCCAGGTGGCTGAACGCCTGCAGGCGCAATTGGCCCGGGTAGGGCGTCCAGTGCGGGAAGCCCTGCGCCTGGGTCTCCATCACCAGGTAGTTCTGGCCGTTGCGCAGCGAGCGCGTCAGGTCGCCGCCGAAAGCGATCTCGGTGCCGGTCAGCTGGTCCTGGCTGGGGTGGTAGATGTCGACGCCGGCGATGTCCAGCGGCTTGGCGGCCTCCCAGTGGTTGACCTCGGGCTGCACGCCGTACGAGTGGTCCTTCCAGCCCAGGTCGAAGTTCTGCGTGATGAACTGGTCCGGCCGGGCGTGCGCCCGCACCAGGCCGGCCTGCCAGGCCAGGTAGTCGGTGACCAGGCCGCGCTGGAACTCGGCGAAGGCGTTGGAGAGGCTGGCGTTGATGGAGCCGTTGACGGACGGGAAGTCCTCCCAGCTGTTGATGCGGTTGCTCCAGTAATCGAGGCCAAAGGCTTTATTGAGTTGCGCCAGGTCGGGGAACTGCTTGCGCATGGCCGCGACGAAGGCCGCTTGCACGTTCGGCCCGCTGGTGAAGTAGGCCTTGGTCTCGTTGTCGACCTGGTAGCCGATGACGGCGGGATGGTCCTTCACATGGTCGATCAGCTTGACGATCACCCGTTCGGCGGCGCGGCGGAAGTCCGGATTGGTGATGTCCATGTTCTGCCGCGGGCCGTAGTCGGCGCGGCCTTTGGGCGTGCTCACCAATACTTCGGGATGCTGGCGCGCCAGCCAGGTGGGGATCGCGTAGGTCGGGGTGCCGACGATGACCTTGATGCCGGCTTTGTCGAAGGCGGCGAGCATGCGGTCGACGTGGGTGAAGTCGAACACGCCCTCGCTGCGTTCCAGCGTGCCCCAGGTGGATTCGGCGATGCGCACGACGCTGATGCCGGCCGCCTTCATCATGCGCGCGTCCTCGTCGATGCGGTCGACCGGCGTGTACTCGTCGTAGTAGGCGACGCCGAACAGCACGGTGTCGGGCAAGCGGGGCGCGGCCAGCGCGCTCCCTTGCGACCACGCCAGCGCGGCGGCGGCGACCGCTCCCCGCATGATTCTTCCCAGGTTCGCCATTCAGTCTCCGTCTATTTGTTATCGATAACACAAAAGGGTACCACGGAAATCGGCCGCGCGGTATTTTGCCGATGGCCGAAGCGGGGCCTTTTCATTTGGCCTAATGCCCCAATTATAGGAGTTTAAACATTTCCACAGGATAAATCATGTCAGAACTGATCATCGTCGCGACCATTACCGCCCATCCGGGTTCCGAGCTGCTGGTGCGTTCGGCGCTGGACCAAATCGTGCCGCCGAGCCGCGCGGAGGCGGGCTGCATCCGCTACGACCTGCATCAGGACCTGGGCGATCCGGCCACCTTCGTCATGCTCGAAGCGTGGGCGGACGCCGAGGCGAATGCGCGGCACGAAGCCACGCCGCATTTCCTGGAGCTGGTCAGGGCCATCGGCGAGGTGGCCGACATCAAGATCACCAAGTTGAATCAGTTGCTGTAACCTTGTTGACGAGTTATTGGCGGCTCTTGGCGGATTACGCCGTTCCGGCTAATCCGCCCTACGTGCAACCGTGGTTTGCGAACAATGCCATGACCGGATATTTCTGAACCACGTAGGGCGGATTAGCGAAGCGTAATCCGCCAGGCTCCGCCGGCGGCTTAAACGACAGGGTATTCACGCGCCGCCGCCGGCGAACGTGCGCGTGACGCGCGCCAGGTGGATGCGCATGGCCTTGCGCGCGCCGGATGCGTCGCGCGCGGCGATGGCGGCGAAAATCGTCCGGTGGTCCAGCAAGGTCGACATGCGCAGCTCCTCGGTGCGGTAGTGCTCCTTGAGCCGGTGCCACAGGCTGCTGCGCTGGCGCCACAGGTAGTCGATGACGCCAACCAGCGCCGTGTTGCCGGTCGCGCGCGCGATCGCGAGGTGGAACTCGCGGTCCGCCAGCTCGTTGCTGGAGCGGTCCTCATGGCTGCGCTCCATCTCGCGCAAGGCCGCGTCGATGGCGTCCAGCGCGGCGGGCGAGGCGTTCTTCGCCGCCATCGCCGCCACCTCGGTCTCGATCACGCCGCGCGCCGACAGCACCTCGAACGGCCCCGGTCCCGCTTCGGGCAGCGCCGCCGGCGACGCGGCCGGCTCGCAGACGTACACGCCGGAGCCGCCGCGCACTTCGACCACGCCGCCCAGCTCCAGCGCGATCAGCCCTTCGCGCAGCGAGGCGCGGCTGACGCGCAGCGACGCGGCCAGTTCGCGCTCGGCGGGCAGGCGCGCGCCGGGCGCCAGGTGCTGTTCCCGGATCAGCTCCTGTATCCGCTCGGCCACCACGCGGTACATGCGCGGTTCGGGCTGGCGCGCCGCCTGCGGCTGAAAACCGTTCATGCCGCCCCCCGCGCGATGCCGTAGAAGCGTGTGGCGTTCAATCCGAACACTGCGTCCCGCTGCGCCGGGGACAGATGCGCCAGCAGCGCCTCGCTGGCCTCGACCCAGTCCGCATAGTCGGCGGCCAGCCGCAGCACCGGCCAGTCGCTGCCCCACATCACGCGCTCCGGCCCGAACACCTCCAGCACATGGCGCGCATACGGCGCCAGTTGCGCCACCGTCCAGCCAAGACCCGCCTCGGTGACCATGCCGGACAGCTTGCATTCCACCCGCGGTAGCGCCGCCAGCAGCGCCATGTCGCGCAGCCAGCGGGCGTCGGCGACGGCGCCCATGGCAGGCTTGGCCAGGTGGTCGATCACGATCGGCAGCTCCGGATGGCGGCGCGCGAACGCCAGCAGCGCGGGCAGATGGCGCGGCAGCACCAGCGCGTCGAAGCACAGGCCGTGGCGCAGCATGGCCTCGACCGCCGGCGCCAGCGCGGGATCGTCGATCCAGCCGTCGTCGTCCAGATCCTGCAGCATGGGCCGCAGGCCGCGCAGCCTGGGGTGGGCGGCCATGGTGGCGATGCGGCGCGGCGCGTCGGGCGCCTTCAGGTCGACCCAGCCCACCACGGCGGCGATGAAGCTGTGGCGCTGCGCCAGCTCCAGCATGAAGCGGGTGTCGGCCTCGCCGGGCAGCGATTGCACCAGTACCGTGGCGCCGATGCCATGGCGCGCCAGCAGCGGCGCCAGGTCGTCCGGGCCGAAATCGCGGTGGATGGCGCTCAGCTCCGGCGGCGGCCACGCGCCCGCGCGCGCGGCCAGTTGCCAGAAATGCTGGTGGGCGTCGACGCGGCCGGCCCGCACGGGATCGCGCGCGCTCATGCCGCCGCCAGTTTCAGCGCCGCGCGCAGGCGCGGTTGCGCCAGCGGCAATTGCAGCTCGTTGGCCAGCGCCACCACCGGCCGCAGGCGGCGCAGCTTCTTTTGCTCGTGGTTCTGGGCGATGTCCGCCAGCCGGTGCGCCAGGAACGGATTGCACAAGCGGTCGCGCACCTGCGCCAGGTAGGCCCGGGCGGCATCGGCCTCGCCGAGCGCGTCGAACACCGGCAGCACCTCTTCCTCCCACAGCGCCTCGAGCTCCGCGCGCAGCCGGGGATGGGACATCGCCTGCAGCACCGTCTCGTCGGCGGGCCGCTGGTGCTGCAGCCAGTGCTCGGCCAGGAAGGTGTGGCCCAGGTTGAGCAGGAACAGCTTGCGCCGCTCGTACGGCTCCAATTGGTCGGTGACGACGATCTGCGGATGGGAGCAGGGTAGCACCATCTTCTTTTTCGCTTCGATCACCCAGATGGCGTACGGCTCGGCGACCGCGCCGGCCGGCTCGATCGCTTCGGAGACGATGCGGTCGACCAGCGAGTTGACCCATACGCAGCCATTGCCCAGATACGCGATGAAGCCGCTGTCGAGCCCCCAGTCGCGGGCCAGCTTGCGCACCACGTCGCGCAGCACGGTGCCGTTGTTGGCCACCAGTTCGCACGGGTACAGCGTCAGCGGCGCCGCGCCGCGCAGGTAGCGCCGGTGCAGCAACACCAGCAGCTTGGCGGGGAAACCGCGCGGCGCCGTCGCCGCGTTCAGCAACGCGGGTGCGTCATGCTCGGACAGTTCGTAGCCACGGTCGCCGGTGTTCGAGACGATCACTTGTACCGACGTGGCGGCCAGTTCGACGATCGCGGCCCAGTCGCGGTCCGCGCGCAGCGCCGCCGCGATCGCGGTGACCCGGTGTTCGCGCTCGACCGCCGCGCCGTCGGCCAGGCCGCGGATGCGCACCGGGTAGCCGCCCGGCGCGTTGAAGGCTTCCACCCTGCGCGCGCTGGCGGCGTTGCCGGTGGTTTGCACCACGGCGATGCGGCCCAGCGCCTGCCCCTGTTGCAGCGCTTCGTGGATGAACAGGTCCACGTGCGCCTGCAGGAAGCGGCTGGTGCCGAATTGCAGGATCGGGACAGTCATCTACACCTCGACGATGGCTTTGATGACGCCGGCGGCCGGGTCCATCCAGCGCGGCAGCACGTCGACGAATTCGGCAAGGGTGGTGCGGTGCGTGTTCATCAGGCCGGTGGGCACCTGGCCCGCCTTCATCGCCGCCAGCACCTCGCGGAAGTCCTCGGCGGTGGCGTTGCGGCTGCCCAGCAGGCTGGTCTCGCGCTTGTGGAACTCCGGGTCGGCGAAGGAGATGCGGTCGAGCACGATCGACACCAGCACGTAGGTGCCGCCGTGGGCGACGAATTCCAGGCCGCGCTCCATCGCCTTGACGTTGCCGGTGGCGTCGAACACGACGTCGAAGAATTCGCCGCCGCTCAGCGCCGACAGCGCCGCCTTGTCGCTGTCCTTGGCATGTTCGTCCACGCGCACCGTCTGTTCGATGCCGAGCGCGGTGCGGCAAAACGCCAGGCGGTCCTCGCGCGGGTCGAGCACCGTCACGTTGCCGCCCTTGAGGCGGGCGAACAGGGCGACGGCGATGCCGATCGGGCCGGCGCCGACCACCAGCACGTTGTGGCCGGGCCGCACGCCGCCGCGGCGCACCGCGTGGGCGCCGATGGCGAGGAATTCCAGCATCGCCGCGTCGTCCAGCGAGATGCCGTCGGTCTTGAACACGAAGCGCGCCGGCAGCGCCAGGTATTCGGCCATGCCGCCGTCGCGGTGCACGCCCAGCACCTGGATGTTGGTGCAGCAGTTGGTCTTGCCCTGGCGGCAGGCGACGCAGGCGCCGCACGACAGGTAGGGCATCACGTACACCTGGTCGCCGGGCGAAAGCTCGCCGCCCGCCGGCGCCGTGACCACCTCGCCGGACAGTTCGTGTCCCATCACGCGCGGATACTGCAGGAACGGCTGGGTGCCACGGAAGATGTGCATGTCGGTGCCGCACAGTCCGATGCGGCGCACGCGCAGCAGCACCTCGCCGGCGCCCGCTTGCGGCACGGGACGCTCCACCAGCTCCAACGCGCCCGGGGAAGGACAGACAACGGTTTTCATCATGGCTTTTTCCAAATGAGGTTGGCGTTTGCCGATTGTATCGGATATATTGCGTACATCACAAAGTTAAATTTTGTATTTTCGATTATGTTTTTGATTGATTCGCTTATTTATTGCCAACGCCGCCTCGGTTTGCGATATATTGAAAACACTTAACCCCGCGCCAACCCGGAGGGAAGCACCCATGCCTAACACCCAGGCGCCACGCCTGCTATTGATGTCGCCCGATGACAACTGCCTGATCGCCCGCATGCCGCTGGCGGCCGGCGAGTCGCTGGAGATCGACGGCGCGCCCGTCGTGCTGCCCGAGGCGGTCCCGCTGGGCTACAAGGTCGCGCGCGGCGCGCTCAAGCGCGGCGACAAGGTGCTGCGTTACGGCGCCATCATCGGCACCGTGACGGCCGACGTCGCGCCCGGCGCCATGCTGCACACCCACAACCTGGTCAGCGACTACATCCCGACCTACACCTTGGCGTCGGACAGCCATTCCTTCATCGGGAGCACCCACTGATGAGCATTGCCTCTTTGCCCGCGCTGCCCGCGCTAACCGGATACCCGCGCGCCGACGGCCGCAAGGGCATCCGCAACGTCGTCGTCGTGGCCTACACCGTCGAATGCGCGCACCACGTGGCGCGCCTGATCGTCAACGCCTTCCATGGCGAAGAGGTGCACCTGATCGGCTTCCCCGGCTGCTATCCGAACGACTACGCCGACAAGATGATGCGGCGCCTGGTGACCCACCCCAACGTCGGTGCCGCGCTGATCGTCTCGCTCGGCTGCGAGAGCTTCAACCGGCGCGGGCTCGAGGAGGAGGCCGCCGCCAGCGGCCGGCCGGTGCACACGCTGACCATCCAGCAGAACCGCGGCACCCGCGCCAGCGTGGCCGACGGCATCGAATGGGTGCGCTGGGCGCGCGAGGCGCTGGCGCCGCAGCAGCGCGTGCCGATGGGCCTCGACGAACTGGTGGTGGCCACCATCTGCGGCGGCTCCGACAGCACCAGCGGCATCACCGCCAACCCGGCCGTCGGCGTGGCCTTCGACCGGCTGGTCGAGGCGGGCGCCGCCTGCATCTTCGAGGAGACGGGGGAGCTGGTCGGCTGCGAGTTCCACATGAAGCGGCGCGCCGCCACGCCGGAGCTGGGCGAGGCCATCGTCGCCTGCGTCAACAAGGCGGCGCGCTATTACACGGTGCTGGGGCACGGCAGCTTCGCGCCCGGCAACGCCGACGGCGGCCTGACCACCCAGGAGGAAAAATCGCTGGGCGCCTACGCCAAGAGCGGCGCCTCGCCGATCAGCGGCATCCTCAAGCCGGGCGACCAGCCCGACGGCGGCGGCCTGTATCTGCTCGACGTGGTGCCGGACGGCGAGGTGCGCTTCGGCTTCCCCAACATCTCGGACAACGCCGAGATCGTGGAGCTGATCGCCTGCGGTGCCCACCTCACCTTGTTCACCACCGGGCGCGGCTCGGTGGTCGGCTCGGCGATCGCGCCGGTGATCAAGGTGTGCGCCAACCCGGCCACCTACGAGCGCCTGGCCGAGGACATGGACGTCAACGCCGGCCGCATCCTCAACGGCGAGGCGACGCTGGAGCAGGTCGGCGCCGAGATCGTCGCGCTGGTGGCGAGCGTGGCCAACGGCGCGCAGAGCTGTTCGGAGGCGCTGGGACACCAGGAGTTCATCCTCACGTATAAACAGTTCGAGGCGTCCGGCCCCGGGTGCTTCCCGTTAAAGGCGGCCTAGCATGGAGGCCACCCTGCACGCGGGCGACCCGCGCAAGCTGCCGCGCCGCGCCCTCTGGCTGAGCGGCATGGGGCTGGGTTGCGCCCAGCTGGGCGGCTTGTACCAGGCCGTCGGCGACGCCGACGCCCGCGCCATCGTCGATGCCGCGTGGGACCTGGGCATCCGCTACTTCGACACCGCGCCTTACTACGGCTACACCTTGTCGGAGCGGCGCCTGGGCGCGGCGCTGCGCGCGCGTCCGCGCGACAGCTATGTGCTCAGCACCAAGGTGGGACGCCTGATGCGGCCCGACCCGGGCGTGCTGCCCGGCGAATCCGGCTGGGCCGAGCCGCTGCCGTTCCGCCCGCACTACGACTACTCGTACGACGGCGTCATGCGCTCGCACGAGGACAGCCTGCAGCGCCTGGGCACGGACCGCGTCGACATCCTGTACGTGCACGACATCGGCCGCGCCACGCACGGCGAGCTGCACGCGCACTACTGGGAGCAGCTGACGCTCGGCGGCGGCTTTCGCGCGCTGACGCAGCTGCGCGACGAGGGCGCGGTCGGCGCCATCGGCCTCGGTGTCAACGAATGGCAGGCGGTGGCCGAGGCGATGGAGGTCTGCGATCTCGATTGCGCGCTGCTGGCCGGGCGCTACACGCTGCTCGAGCAGGCGGCGCTGCCGCTGCTGGACCGCTGCGCGCAGCGCGGCGTCGGCATCGTGATCGGTGGGCCGTTCAATTCCGGCGTGCTGGCCGGCACCAGGAAATTCAATTACGAAGACGCGCCGGCGCACATCGTCGAACGCGTCGACGCCATCGCGGCGGTGTGCGCGCGGTCCGACGCGCCGATCCAGGCGGCCGCGCTGCAGTTCCCGATGGCCCATCCGGCGGTGGTGTCGTGCATTCCCGGCGCGCAAAGCGCGGCCCAGCTGCGCCAGAACGCGCAATGGTTCGCGCAACCGCTGCCCGCCGCGCTGTGGCAGTCGCTGGCCGGGCGCGGATTGATCGACGCCCGGGCGCCGACGCCCGCCGGCGCGAGTGGTTCGACTTTTTGACGTGACGTGTAAATCGTGTAAAGGAATCAAATGAAATTGTTACGCTTCGGCCCCAAGGGCCACGAGAAACCCGGTCTGTGCGACGCCCAGGGCAGGGTGCGCGACCTGTCGGCCGTGCTGCCGGACCTGACGTCGGCGCACCTCGGCAAGGCCGCGCTGGACCGGCTGGCCTCGATCGATCCCGACAGCCTGCCGATCGTGGCGGCGCCGGGCCGCATGGCCCCCATCGTGGCCGACATCGGCAAGCTCATTTGCGTGGGCCTGAACTACTCGGACCACGCGGCCGAATCGGGCATGGAGGTGCCGTCCGAGCCGGTGTTGTTCACCAAGGCCACCAGCGCCATCATCGGCTGCAACGATCCGGTGGTGCTGCCGCGCGACTCGCTCAAGAGCGACTGGGAGGTGGAGCTGGGCGTGGTGATCGGCACCCGCGCGCGCTATGTCGAGATCGACCGCGCGCTCGACCACGTGGCCGGCTATTGCGTGGTCAACGACCTGTCCGAGCGCGAGTACCAGCTCGAGCGCGGCGGCACGTGGGACAAGGGCAAGGGCTGCGACACCTTCGGCCCGGTCGGTCCGTGGCTGGTCACCGCCGACGAGGTGCCCGATCCGCAGAACCTGTCCATGTGGCTAGATGTCAACGGCAAGCGCTACCAGACCGGCAACACGCGCACGATGGTGTTCACGGTGGCCCACCTGGTCAGCTACATCAGCCGCTTCATGACGCTCAACCCGGGCGACGTGATCAGCACCGGCACGCCGCCCGGCGTCGGCCTGGGGCAAAAGCCGGAGCCGGTCTACCTGCGCCCGGGCGACAGCATGGCGCTCGGCATCGAAGGCCTGGGCCAGCAAAACCAGACCGTCCACGCCTGGAACCCGGAGCTGATCGACGGCTAAAAATCACAGGCGCGAAAAAAAAAGACAAGCGCCGCACACGGAGACACCAAGCCCATGACCGACCAACCCGCACGGCGGACCTACAAGTTCGCCTTCGTGATGATCACCTCGCTGTTTTTCATGTGGGGCTTCGTCCATAATCTCGACCCGATCCTGATACCCCATCTGCGGCGGTCGTTCAGCCTGACCGTGCTGCAATCGGCGCTGGTCGATTCGGCGGTGTTCATCGCGTATTTCGTGATGGCGCTGCCGTCCGGCCTGCTGATCCGCAAGGCCGGCTACAAGAACGCGATGCTGTGCGGGCTGGCGCTGTTCGCCATTGGCGCGCTGCTGTTCATTCCGGCGGCCGACACGCGGCGCTACGTGTTTTTCCTGGGTGCGCTGTTCGTCATCGCCTGCGGGCTGACCGTGCTGGAAACGGCGGCCAATCCGTATGTGACGCTGCTGGGCGATCCGCAACGGGCCACCCAGCGCTTGAACCTGGCGCAATCGTTCAACGGCCTGGCCGCCATGCTCGCGCCCATCGCCGGCGCCCGCGTGATCCTGGTCGACGGCGCCAGCGACGCGCAATTGGCGGCCATGTCCGACGGCGCGCGGCAGGCGGCGCTGGCGGCGGAGGCGGCCAGCGTCAAGGGGCCGTATCTGGCGATCGCGCTGGTTATCGTCGCCATCGCGGTGGTGTTCTTCTTCCTCAAGGTGCCGGCCGTCGGCGCGGCGTCCTCCTCTGCCCACGCGGCGCCGGCCAAGGGCGCGGTGATGCGGGCGCTGCGGCGCGCGCCGATCCGGCGCGCCGTCGTCGCCCAGTTCTTTTATGTAGGCGCCCAGGTGTGCGTGTTCAGCTTTTTCATCCTGTACGCGGCCAAGGCGGCCGGCGTGTCGCAGATCGCGGCGGCCGACTACCTGGGCTGGGGCTGCGGCACCGCGTTCGTCGTCGGCCGCTTCGCCGGCACCTGCCTGATGAAATACATCGCGCCGGCGCGCCTGTTGCTGGGCTACGCGGCGGCCTGCGTGGCGCTGTGCGCGGTCGCCATGTTCGCCAGCGGCGTGGCCAGCCTGGCGGCGGTGATCGGCATCGCCTTTTTCATGTCGATCATGTTCCCCACCATCTTCTCGCTCGGCATCGAGGGCGCCGGCGCGGACACCGAGATGGGCAGCAGCTTGATCATCATGTCCATCGTCGGCGGCGCCGTGCTGCCGCTGCTGTTCGGCGCCATCAGCGACGCCACCCACAATCTTCAATACGGCTACGCGGCGCCGCTGCTGTGCTTTCTCGTGATCGGCTGGTTCGCCCGCGCCGTGGCGCGCGAGGCGCGGCCGGCCGTCGCCGCCACCTCGACAGGAGCACTGACCCATGTTTGAACTGACCGGCAAAACCGCCGTCATCACCGGCGGCGGCAGCGGCATCGGCCGCGCCATCGCGCTGCTGTTCGCGCGCCGTGGCGCGAAGGTCCACATCCTCGACATCGGCGAGGCCGCCGGCGCGCAGGTGCTGGCCGAGATCCGCGAGGCGGGCGGCCAGGGCGCCGCCCAGGCCTGCGACGTCACCCGCCAGGCCGAGGTGCGCGCCTGCTTCGCGGCGATCGGGCCGATCGACATCCTGATCAACAACGCCGGCGTGGCCCACGTGGGCAAGGCCGACAACACCGCCGAGGAGGACTTCGACCGCGTCATCGGCGTCAACGTCAAGGGCGCCTACAACTGCCTGCACGCGGCCATCCCGCTGCTGAAGGAAAACGGCGGCGGCGTCATTCTCAACATGGCCTCGGTGGCGGCGTGGGTGGCGGTGCCGGAGCGCTTCGCCTATTCCACCGCCAAGGGCGCGGTGATGGCCATGACCTTGTCGGTGGCCAAGGACTATCTGCAGGACGGCATCCGCTGCAATTCGATCTCGCCGGGGCGCGTGCACACGCCGTTCGTCGACGGTTTCCTGGCCAAGAACTATCCGGGCCGGGAGGCCGAGATGTTCGAGCGGCTGTCGAAGACGCAGCCGATCGGCCGCATGGCGCGGCCGGAAGAGGTGGCGGCGCTGGCGCTGTACCTGTGCAGCGACGAGGCGGCGTTCATCACCGGCAGCGACTATCCGATCGACGGCGGCTTCATCACGCTCAACGCCTGATCGCGCGCTGCGGCTTTTTTATCAAACAACAAGGACGGACGATGGAACGGATGGGAATGGTGATCGGCATAGAGGCCGGCAAGATCGACGAATACAAGGCCCTGCACGCGGCCGTGTGGCCGCAGGTGCTGGCCACGCTGGCCGCCGCCAACGTGCGCAACTACACCATCTTCCTGCGCGAGCCGGAGAACTTGTTGTTCGGCTATTGGGAATACCACGGCAGCGATTTCGAGGCCGACATGCGCGCCGTCGCGGCCGACCCGGAGACGCAACGCTGGTGGACCTTCTGCTCGCCGTGCCAAGTGCCGCTGGCCAGCCGCGCCGAGGGCGAGCACTGGGCGATGATGCCCGCCGTCTTCCATATGGATTGAGCGGGACCTCGACGCCTTTCAACATACATAAAAAAACCAATTCAGGAGACCCATGAAAAAAACCTTGCTCGCCACCTGTGCCGCGCTGTGCATGATGGCCGCCGCGGCCGCGCCGGCCCCGTTCATGCCGGAGGCCGAATCGCTTAACACCTACACGGCCCCGGACTGGTTCCGCGATGCCAAGTTCGGCATCTGGTCGCACTGGGGGCCGCAGTCGGTGCCGCGCGCGGGCGACTGGTACGCCCGCAATATGTACATGTACGGCTCGCCGCAATATGAGCACCACCTGAAAAACTACGGCCACCCCAGCAAGGCCGGCTACAAGGACATCATCCCGCTGTGGAAGGCCGAGAAATTCGATCCGCAAGCGCTGATGGCCTTGTACAAGCGGGCCGGGGCCCGGTACTTCGTCTCGATGGGCGTCCACCACGACAATTTCGACCTGTGGAACTCGAAACACCATCGCTGGAACGCCGTCAAGATGGGGCCCAAGCGCGACATCGTCGGCGCCTGGCGCGACGCCGCGCTGGCGGCCGGCCTGCGCTTCGGCGTCTCGGAGCATCTGGGCGCCAGCTATGCGTGGTGGTCGACCAGCCACGGCGCCGATCCCAAGGGCCCGCAACAGGGCGTGCCCTACGACGGCGCCGATCCCGCCTTCGCCGACCTGTACCACCCGGCCCACCAGGAACCGTACGCTGACAATGGCAATTCCTGGTACGCCAAGAGTCCGGCCTGGCATCGGGAATGGTACGACCGCGTCACCGACCTGCTGACCCAATACCAGCCGGACCTGTTGTACACCGACGGCGGCATTCCGTTCGGCGTGGTGGGCCGCACCATGGTGTCGGAATTCTATAACCGCAACATGGCCGCCCACCAGGGCAAGCTCGAAGCCGTGTACAACCACAAGGACATCGGTTCCGGCGAGTTCCTGCGCAAGGCGGGCGTGCAGGACGTCGAGCGCGGCGTCATGGAAGGCATCAATCCGCAGCCGTGGCAGACCGACACCTCGATCGGCGACTGGTTCTACAGCGAAGGGTACAAATACAAGAAGACCGCCGACGTGGTCTACATGCTGGCCGACATCGTCAGCAAGAACGGCAATCTGCTGTTGAACGTGGTCCAGTACCCGGATGGCAGCCTGCCGCCCGAATGCCGGCAATTCGTCGCCGAGATGGCCGCCTGGATGGAGGTCAACGGCGACGCGATCTACGGCACCCGGCCGTGGAAGATCTTCGGCGAAGGGCCGACCAAGGCGGCCTCGGGGCACTTCAAGGAAAACACCGCCTACACGGCCGCCGATATCCGCTTCACGACCAAGGCCGGCGACCTGTACGCCATCACCATGGGCGAACCGGCGGGCCAGGTGCGCATCGCGTCGCTGGGCAAAAAATCGGCGTTGGAGAGCCGGCCCGTCAAAAACGTCACCTTGCTGGGCAGTAAGGCGGCGTTGAAGTGGACGCAGCAAGACGACGGCCTGGTGATCGCGTTGCCGGCCGGTTTGCCGACCTCGATCGCGTCCAGCTTCCGCATCGGGTTTTAAGCCAAGCATGTCGGGCGACATGGATAGTGAAAAGGCCGGCGGTGATTTTGACGGCGTTTTTCATTATCTGTGTCGCACCCCGCCACGCGATGTGGCGCAGAAAAACACAAGAATGCGCTTTATGTGCCGAAGACGTTGATAAATTTCGCGGCGTCAGCTGGATCGATGGTCGGCTTACGCCTGTGGATTCAATCGGTCAATGCAACACATCGTTCAAATCGTTGCGCTGGAGTTTCATAGTCTAACGTCTTTCTTGGCCGACCGTTCAGTCGATTCGCCACCGCGTCGAGCTGGCCTTGTGAATAGTCTGACAGATCAAGCCCCTTGGGGAAATACTGCCGAAGCAAGCCGTTGGTGTTTTCATTGGAACCGCGCTGCCAAGGGTTTTGCGGATCGCAGAAGTACACTTGGATATCGGTCGCCAACTTGAATCGCTTGTGATCGGCGAGCTCTTTACCTCGATCCCACGTCAGGGATTTGTAGAGTTCCTGTGGCAGTTTCATGGCGTGTTGAATCAACGCGTTTACGACAGTTTGCGTGTCTTTGCCCGCTACCTTGACCAGCATAACGTAGCGCGTCTGACGCTCGACGAGCGTGGCGATTTGACTGTTATGAGTACCAAACAGCAGATCGCCTTCCCAATGCCCAGGGATCGCCCGGTCGGCTGCGGATGCAGGACGCTCGCTAATCGAAATGGCATCCTTGATCCTGCCGTGGTTATCGGTCTTCTGAGAGTGATGACGGGAGCGGCGCATGGCCCGAGTCTTGCGCAGATGCTCCAGCAGTTCCTTCTTCAGCGCTCCACGCGCCTGGATGTAGAGGCTGCGGTAAATCGTCTCGTGCGACACGTAATCCCCCTGCGAACTCGGGAACATATGCCTGAGCCATCCAGCGATCTGCTCAGGTGACCAATCTAGCTAGAGCTTATCGGCGACCAGTTCGGCCAGGCTTGGACTCTCAACCAGCTTACAAGGTTTGGGGCGACGCGCCTGATCCCAAGCATGCTGATCGGCCTGCACGGCGCGATATGCCGAGCGACCACCATTGCGGTTGATTTCCCTGCTGACCGTCGATGGTGCGCGTCGCAAGCGCCGCGCAAGTGCGCGCACCGATTCTCCTGTGATGACCGAGCGCGATATTTCTTCGCGTTCAGATAGTGTCAAGGCGCGTGCGGATCGGCAGCGTTCCGCTGGACGGATACCGCCTGTTCGCTCAAAAATATGCTGGATCGATGAGTGGTTTCGATTGAACAACTGCGCAATCGTCTGAAGGGAATCACCTTGCTTCCAGCGATCCCACATCAAGGCTTTCTGACTTGCGGTGTAATAGATCCGGGGTCTCTGTTTCATGATCAACACTCCTCATGCTTATGCATTTGGGTTAGAGTGTTGCGACGACCGATTGAATCCGCACCCCATTTCGGACCTTCGCGTTATTCGTCCCTAATCAATCCGAAATTTTTCCCGCCACTAATTCATCTTGAAAAGGGCGACAATATATTTACCTGCAAGTCGACGAAGTTCAAATAATGCGGATGCAACAAGACCAGCCGCGACAAGGATTGGGCCACGTTCGTTGTCGCCGAAGACTAATAATCCAACACCCACGATGAAGAAGAGTGCACAGAACGCGTGAAATGCTTTTCGAGTGGAACGTTGCAGCTTTTGCTGCTGCGCACGCTCAGATTCGAATTCGGCTTGACTATTTAGGTCTTCCACCGTCGACTTAATCTCTGTTTGAATATTTTTCAAGTCCCGCGTGTCGAGTACCTTGGACAATGCGATACGCGCTTCCTCAACTAGAGAGTCGCTCCGGGTGGCAATGAGATAAGCAAGTTCATCATCGCTCAGTCGGGAGTACGTTTCTTGAAAATAAATGATTTTTGACTGATCCATATTCTGCTTTATTTTCCATCCTTGGGGGCGCTTGTGGCCGACACGGGCGCACCGGTTTGGAGATTCGAGCCTTTTTAGCTATTGCTCACCAAAGACGTATGACACAGTCTTAGTGGTCGGCGTGTCGGGTACGAACACGCAAGTGGCGAGGGCGACGAATGCCGCCTCGTCAAGGAGCGCCCAACCGGAACTTTTTCGCAGGTGCACATTCATCGCGTGTCCCCCTTCGGCTCCGATTTCGAAGCTCAACACAGTCGTACCCATCATTTTTTCACGATACCCGGCGCGCGGATAGCCTGGGCTTGAGCAAGTCGGCTGCGGAACGAGTTCGCGCCAGCGCTCGACCGGGCGCAGCTTCGGGTTGGTTTCAAAGTAGTGATCTACGGCTGCGCGCACTTGCTCATACGTAGATCCTTCCTCAGGGGGCGAACTTGGTGCAGCATGGGTACCCAAGTACATCGCTGATCCTAGAACGATGCCAATCCATTTCGCGATGGTTTTGCTTTCGAGCGTAGAGATATTCATGAATTTCTTTAAGGGGGTTACAAGTTCAACGTCCGGTAGTGGCCGCATTCTGTAGTGGTCTAATTTGCCCGGACACCTCGATAGGTGGACAATCCACCATCCGAGGAGATTTGCATGACAAGGCAACGCCGTAGTTTCGATCC
>NZ_JAFICD010000009.1 GCF_017833525.1 Duganella sp. 1411 | reverse complement strand
CACTACTTTCGTAGCGCCTATTTCATTACTTCTTGTGAACATTTGATATTTTAAGTATCGCGGAACTAAGTTTAACCTTGGTTCCGCGTGCACTTCCATCAAACGTCCACACTTATCGACTGTTAATTTTTAAAGAACTTGTTCGGTACTGCTTGCACGCTTGACAAATCGTTTTGTTCGTCAGCGCAGAAGAAAGAGTATGAAGCGTTTCGCTTATTTCGTCAACCCCTCAACCACTTCTTCTTTTCTCGTTTCACACCACATTTGCATGCGCCGTTTTGCGAGGAGGCGAACTATAGCAAAGCGGCCACGGCCTTGGCAAGGCCTATTTTCCGTCCCCTCCCCGCGCCGTCCAGTCGCCATTTCTTGCAGACTGTCGCAAGCATATGGCGTATCGCCGCCATCACCGTTACAGTTGCATCGTCACAAAACTCGTTACACCCGACCTCAAGAGTGAAAGCCTTACATGTTTCCTATGCCAAAAACGCAAGAGACCCTGAAGACCGCCGCCGCCTGGCTACATCGCGGCTTCGACGCGACCGCCACTTGGGTGACTCAGCTGTCGTGGTGGAAGTTCCTGGTGTTCGCGGTGTTGATGCTGATCGCTGGCTCCATTCTTCAGGACGAACTGTTTTCATCGAATCCGGTGCAGGAGGAGATTGTTCGCAAAGACAAGAAACGCAAAGGCGCCGACACCAATATCGTGATCGACGACAGCGGCATTCGTTTCAACATGCGCGGCAAGCGCAATAAAGATACCGACAAAGCCGAAAGCGGTGCCGACGACAGCGGCGCGCCACGTGCGGAGCCCGCCGAACCGGCGCCGCCCGCCGCGCCCGAGGCGCCGGAAGCGCCCGCGGAACCGGCCGCGCCGGCGAAGTCCGGCGGCAAAGCTGGCAAAGGCGACAAGGCCGCCACCGCGGCCGTGCCCGCCCTGCCCACCCTGCCCGGCGAAGAAGTCCACATCGACCTGCCGCCGCAAATCGGCGAAGAGTTGTCCAACGCGATCGAGGAAGCGGTCGACGACGCGGCCGAGCAGAAAGTGGCCCGCTACCACGGCCAGGCGTCGACCTGGTTCCGCAGCTTCATCACGCTGCTGGTGCTGGCCTTGTTCGGCACCAAGGCGCTGATGGGCGGAAAAAAACGCGCCGAGGCGGAAACACTGACCGCCAACGCCGCCGTCGAACGCGAATCCATGCAGCGACAGCTCAGCGAGGCGAAGATGCAGATGATGCAGGCGCAAGTCGAACCGCACTTCCTGTTCAACACGCTCGCCTCGGTCGAGCACCTGATCGAGACCGACCCGCCGCGCGCGTCCGCCATGCAGCGCAGCCTGATCAAATACCTGCGCGCGGTGCTGCCGCAAATGCGCGACAACGCCCTGATCACCAACCTCGGCCGCGAAGCCGACATGGTGGTGGCCTATTTGAACCTGTTGAAGATGCGCATGGAAGAGCGCCTGACCGTCGACTTCGACATCCCCGACGGCCTGCGCAGCGCCGCGTTCCCGCCGATGATGCTGCAATCGATGGTGGAAAACGCCATCAAGCACGGCCTCGAAGCCAAACCGCAGGGCGGCACCCTCAAGGTGCGCGCCGACGTCGCCCACAACAAACTGCGCGTGATCGTCAGCGACGACGGCCTGGGCTTCGGCGCCGTGCCCAGCGACGGCACCGGACTGGGCCTGATGACCATCCGCGAACGCCTGAAACTGCTGCACGGGGACCAGGGCCAGTTGCTGATCGCGGCCAACAGTCCAAGCGGCGTCATCGCCACCATCGAGGTGCCGTACCAGCTCGCCAGCAAGAGTCAAAATAAGAGCGATTGATTAATGCGCCGATTCGTTGAATAATTGACCAAATAACCATCCACGTCCAACAACTTAAACACACCCAACACGATGCCTACAGCTATTCTTGCCGATGACGAACGTTTGATGCGCGACCAGTTGCGCATGCGCCTGGGCCAGGTCTGGCCCGAACTGGAGATTATCGGCGAAGCCAAGAACGGCGACGAGGCGATCGAACTGGTCGACCAGCTCAAGCCGGACTTCACCTTCCTCGACATCCGCATGCCGGGCAAAACCGGCATGGAAGCGGCCACCGTGATCGGCAACAAGAGCCATATCGTCTTCGTGACCGCCTACGACGCCTACGCGGTCGAGGCCTTCGAGCGCGGCGCCGTCGATTACGTGCTCAAACCGCCCGAGCCGGAACGGCTGCAAATCACCGTCGACCGCCTCAAGACCCGCTTGAGCAAGCCGGCCGCCGACGTCAACGCCAGCGTCACGGCGATGCTGTCGCAACTGGCCGAAAAGATCACCGCGCCCAAGCCGGCCTATCTGCAGTGGATACAGGCCAGCATCGGCCAGGACCTGCGCATGATTCCGGTCGAGGAAATCCTGTTCTTCCGCTCCGACGAAAAGTACACCTGCGTACAGACCGAGCGCTACGAGGCGCTGATCCGCAAACCGGTGCGCGACCTGGCCGAGGAGCTCGATCCGGCGCTGTTCTGGCAAATCCACCGCGCCACGCTGGTCAACGTCAACGCCATCGAGGGCGTTACCCGCGACATCCGCGGCCGCCACCTGGTGATGATCAAAGGTAAGTCCGACAAGCTCGAGGTGAGCCGCAGTTTCCTGCATTTGTTCAAGCAGATGTAGGGACAAAGCAAAGGAAGATCGCGCCGGCCCGGCGCACGATTGAGACACATCAAGAGGGCAAAATCAGGCTGCAATACTGTCTGTGTTGCAGCCGCCCCTCTTCCGGCTGAGGGATGCCGCATGAAAATGCCCGGCCAAGCCAGATCGTTATTCAAGCTGCCCTTCATCAGCGTCGGGGCGGCCCTGTTCGCCCGCCTGTCGTGGCGCATGGGCTGGTTGTGTTCCAGCGCCTCCTCCGCCGCCCACAAGCGCAGCCGCGGCATCATCCAGCACGCCAGCGACGCCATCATCATCACCGACGAACAACAGCACATCCTGCAGGCGAACCCGTCGGCCGCGGCGATGTTCGGCACCACGGTCCAGGCGATGGAAGGCGTGCCGCTGCAGCAATTCATTCCACGGGACCAGCGCCAGACCGGCGGCACCGCGTCGACCCACTACTTCGGCTCGACCGGCATCCGCCTGCGCATGAAGGGCCGGCGCGCCAGCGACTACGCCGTCACCGGCATGAAGGCCAACGGCCAGCACTTCCCGCTCGAGGGCTCGATCTCGTCGCTGTCGGAAAACGGCCACCAGATCTACACCATCATCCTGCGCGACATCACCGAGCGCAAGCAGGTGCAAGAGCAGCTGGAGCAATCGTATTCCCAGTTGCGCGAGCTGTCGGCCGCGCTGCAAACGATACGGGAAGAGGAACGCAAGCACATCGCGCGCGAGCTGCACGACGACCTCGGCCAACTGCTGGCGACGCTGCGGGTCGACCTGGCGCTGTTGCAGCAACAGTCGAGCGGCGACCCGGCCGCGCGCAAGCTGCAGGCCGGCATGGATGAACTATTGATGTCGGCCATCACCTCGCTGCGGCGCATCGCCAGCAATCTGCGGCCGCGCGCGCTCGACGAGGGCGGCTTGTATTTCGCGTTGGAGAGTCTGCGCCAGGAATTCGTGTCGCGCTATGGCATTTCCTGCAGGCTGCACGCGAACGAGGAGGATTTGATACTCGACGACGCCTACAGCACCGCCATCTTCCGCATCGCACAGGAAGCGTTGACCAACATCACGCGCCACGCGGAGGCGCAAAACGTCGAGCTGTCGCTACGTCGCTCGGAATCGTCGCTGCAAATTTCGATCCACGACGACGGCCGCGGCATCGCCGAACACGACATGGACAAGGCGTCGTCCTTTGGCCTGATCGGGATGCGCGAACGCGTGTGGGCGCTGCACGGCGACATTTCCATCCTCAGCGACGGCGGCACCCGGATCATCATCCGACTGCCGCTGCGCTCGCAGGAAAGCGCCGTCGATACCGCTTAGAACGTGTGACGCACGCCGATGTTGAAGGCTTTGTCGCCGGTACCGGCTTCGTTGTTGTTGCCCACGGTGTAGCCGGCGCCGTTCTTGTTCTTGATCTTGGCGTAGGCGATGTAGGCGCCGGTACGCTTCGACAGCGCGTGCAGGTAACCCACGGCCCACTGGTCGGCATCCTGGTTGAAGCTGGTCTTGTCGTTCTTGCGGATCGCCGACGCCATGATGGTGCCGCTGCCGACCGGCACTTGCACGCCGATCAGGATGTCGTTGCTTTCCAGGCTGGCGCGCGGGGCGACGGCGTAGCCATAGGCGTTGGCCACCGGCAGCGCGGCGCTGTTGACGCCCTTGTCGTCGCCGTAGGCGAAGTAAGCCTTGACCACCTTGAAGTCGTAGTTGATCGCGAACAGCGTGTTGCGGCCCGTATCGCGGTTCACGGCCGGGGTGGTGCCGCTGGCGACGGTGTCGTTGTTGCGGTTGTTGTAGACCAGGCGCGCGTTCAGGTCGGCCTGGGAGAAGTTCAGGCCGAGGCCGAACTGGCGGCCGGCTTCGGTGCTGCCGGCCTGCTCGCCCAGCGCGTACAGCGCTTCGGCGCTAAAGCCGCCGAACACCGGGGTGGCGTAGACGATGGCGTTGCTGACGCGCGTGTTGGCGCCGGCGGCCGGGAACAGATTCTTGATCGAACCGGCGTAGCCCGCGCCGAACGGGTCGGCGACCTGGCTCATGGCGTTGTACAGCATCGTGTATTGACGGCCCAGGGTCAGGGTGCCGGCTTCCTTGCTTTTCAGGCCGACGAACGCCTGGCGGTTGAACAGCGCGTTGTTGGTGTTGTCCAGCGTGCCGTCATCGACCTTCAAGCCGGTTTCGATCTGGAAGATGGCCGACAGGCCGTTGCCCAGATCTTCGGTGCCGCGGAAGCCCAGGCGGGACTGGCTGCCGATACCGCTGGTGACTTTGGTCACGCTGCCGGCCGCGCCACCGCGCTCGCTGACGATACCGGCATCGACGATACCGTAGATCGTTACGTTCGATTGAGCCTGCGCCTGCGCGGCGAAGCCGCCGATGATCATTGCTGCCAGAGTAAGTTTTTTCACTTGATGTTCTCTACTGAAGGTTGAAAGAAAGCTGCACGGGGCGAATCATGCCTATCAATTACTTCAACAATGTGACAACATCAACCTGTTGCAAATCTACCACTACGTCTTTCCATTGCGCCATGCGGCTTTGACGCCGCGGCACGAACGAAAAAGGCCGACAGGGGGGGAATGCCGCTAGTTAAGCGGTTTTCGTAGGGCGGATTAGGCGGAACGCCGTAATCGGCCATGTATGCGCCGCCGATAACGCATGCATGGCCGATTACGCTGCACTAATCCGCCCTACGTGGTGGCACGACGCCGCCGCGCACCGCTACTTCAGCTTGCAGCTCAACAGATAGTAATACTCGAGCCGCTCGATGCGGAACTGCTTGGTCGACGCCGCGAAGCGCTTGCGCAAGGTGCTGTCGGTCAGGTAATTGTGCATCACCTCGTAGCGCTGGCCATCGTCGGCCGTCAGGATCTGGAAGGTGTTGCCCTCCATATCGGTGCGCGCGAACACCATCGTGCTGCCGTCGACATACGACTCGTCCAGCAGCACCAGCAACACATCCTTGCCCAGCTTGGCGCGCAGCGTCTTCAGATACTTTTCCTGATCCTCGCGCTTGACGTGCGTCCACAAGCCGGCGGCGAACACGGCGGTGTACTTGCCCTCCAGGTCGTCGGGCAGGTTGAACGCGTCCATCACGCCGAACGTCACGACGTCCTCGTCCAGGCCGCGCGTCTCGGCCAGCGCGATCATCTCCGGCAGCAGGTCGGTGGCGTGCACCGATTCGGCCACCTCGGCGATCAGATCGGTCCAATAGGCGGTGCCGCAGGCCAGCTCCAGCACCTTGTGGCCCTGGAACAGCTCGGCGACCATTTCCTGCAGGTCGTCCAGGTCGTCGAAGCGCTCTTCCTGCGCGTAGACCTGGTCGTAGTTGTCGGCGTTGACGGCATAGAATTGTGCCAACTGATTGGTAATCATGGTATTGCTTTCAAGTTACAGTTCGTAGTGCTCTTTTTCACCGCTCATGGCCTGCTCGATCAACTTGCGGTTGAGCGTGGGGGCCAGCAGTTCAATAAAGGTATATATATAGCTGCGCAGGTAGGCGCCCTGCTTGACCGCCACCCGCGACACATTCATGCCAAACAGGTGGCCGGCAGGGATGGCGCGCAGGTTCTTGTCGCGCTCGGCGTCATAGGCCATGCCCGCTATGATACCAATCCCCATGCCCAACTCGACATAGGTCTTGATCACATCGGCATCTATGGCCTCCAGCAACACGTCCAGCTTCAACCCGCGCAGCGAAAACGCGTGGTCGATCTTGCTGCGGCCGGCGAAGGCGCCATCGTACGTGATGATGGGGAAAGCGGCAATTTCTTCCAGCGTCACCTGCTTCGATTTGAGCAAGGGATGGTCGGGCGCGACCACCACCACGTGTTCCCATTGATAACATGGCAGCGTTATCAACCCAGCAATGCCGGCGATCGATTCGGTGGCGATGGCCAAGTCGGCCTGGTCGCGCTGGACCATCTCGGCGATCTGCTGCGGATTGCCTTGCAATAAAGACAAGCGCACCTTGGGAAACTTCAGCATGAACGCCTGCACCACCTTGGGCAAGGTGTAGCGCGCCTGCGTGTGGGTGGTGGCGATGGTGAAGCTGCCGCTGTCCTGGGCCGCGTATTCCTTGCCGATGCGCTTGAGGCTGTCGATTTCCTGCATAATCAACTCCACCGACTCCAGCACCAGCCGGCCAGGCTCGGTCAGGCCCCGGATGCGCTTGCCGTGGCGCGTGAAAATGTCGACCCCCAGCTCCTCCTCCAGCTCGATAATGGCCTTGGACACGCCCGGCTGGGACGTGAACAGCGCCTTGGCGGCGTCGGTCAGGTTGTAGTTCTGGCGTACCGCTTCGCGCACGAAGCGCAGTTGGTGAAGGTTCATTGATCGTTTGGGCCCATCTTAAAATGATTTGCGTCCATGCTTATGTCCAATCCTTATATAAGCAAATAAAGACTAAGTCGTTTGGAATAAAGACGAAGTTTATTACTATTAGCACTACCGTGGGGATTCTAGCAAGCTACTATCTAGGAAGAATATGTATCAATACGACCAGTACGACCATCTTATCGTGCGTGAACGCATCGCACAGTACCGCGACCAGGTACGGCGCCGTCTCTCCGATGAGCTGACCGAAGCCGAATTCGTGCCGCTGCGCCTGCAAAACGGCTTGTATATGCAACGTCACGCCTACATGCTGCGCATCGCCGTGCCATACGGCCTGTTGTCGTCCAAGCAAATGCGCATGTTCGCCCACATCGCCCGCAAGTACGACCGCGGCTATGGCCACTTCACCACCCGCCAGAACATCCAGTTTAACTGGATCGAGCTGGAGCAGACCCCGGATATCCTGAGCGACCTGGCCTCGGTGGAGATGCACGCCATCCAGACCTCGGGCAACTGCATCCGCAACACCACCTCCGATCCGTACGCCGGCGTCGCCGCCGACGAGATCATCGATCCGCGTCCGTACGCCGAGGTGCTGCGCCAGTGGTCGACCTTCCACCCCGAATTCATCGCCCTGCCACGCAAATTCAAGGTCGCCATCAACGGCGCCGTCGAAGACCGCGCCGCCATCGCCGTGCACGACATCGGCCTGACCGTGGTGCGCAACGACGCCGGCGAGATCGGCTTCAAATTCATGGCCGGCGGCGGCATGGGCCGCACCCCGATCCTGGGCAGCGTGATCCGCGAATTCCTGCCGTGGCAGCACCTGCTGACCTACACCGAAGCCGTGATGCGCGTGTATAACCAGTACGGCCGCCGCGACAACAAGTACAAGGCCCGCATCAAGATCCTGCTCAAGGCCATCGGCGTCGAGGAATTCACCCGCCAGGTCGAAGCCGAGTGGGTCGACCTGAAGGACGGTCCCGAGACGCTCACCGTCGAAGAGATGCAGCGCGTGATCGACTACTTCCAGCCGCCCGCGTACAAGCAACTGGACGACAGCGACGTCACCGCCGCCCCCGAGGCGGCCGGCAACAAGGCCTTCGCCAACTGGGTCAACCGCAACGTCAAGCCGCACAAGCAGCCCGGCTACGCGGCCGTGGTGCTGTCGTTGAAAAAGACCGGCGTGCCGCCGGGCGACGCCACCGCCGAACAGATCGACTTCATGGCCGACCTGGCGGACAAATACAGCTTCGGCGAACTGCGCGTCACCCACGAGCAGAACATCGTGCTGGCCGACGTCGAGCAGTCGCAGTTGTTCACCTTGTGGCAGCAAGTCAAGGCCAAGGGCCTGGCGACGCCGAACATCGGCCTGCTGACCGACATGATCTGCTGCCCCGGCGGCGACTTCTGCTCGCTGGCCAACGCCAAGTCGATCCCGATCGCCGCCGCCATCGCCGAGCGCTTCGACGACATCGATTACCAGCACGACATCGGCGAGATCGAACTCAATATCTCCGGCTGCATCAACGCCTGCGGCCACCACCACGTCGGCAGCATCGGCGTGCTCGGTGTCGACAAGGACGGCAGCGAATGGTATCAGGTGTCGATCGGCGGCTCGCAGGGCAACCACTCGGCCATCGGCAAGATCATCGGACCGTCGTTCTCCGCGCTGCAAATGCCGGAAGTGATCGCCCGCCTGCTGCAGGTCTATGTGCGCGAGCGCTTCGAGGACGAGTCGTTCGCCGCCTGCGCGCAACGGCTCGGCGTCGCCCCGTTCAAGGAATTTGTATACGCCACGCCGATCGCCGAAAAATCGGGTCGCCTGGTAGGAGAGGATGAATATGTCTGAAGCAGCGAAAAATTTGATCATCAAGGGCCGTGAAGTCGTCGAGGACGACTGGCAGGTGCTGCGCCTGGCCGAACCGGTCGAAGGCGCGCCGCAGATCGACCCGGCCACCGTGGAAGTCCCGGCCGGCAAAATCATCGTGCCGCAAAGCCTGTGGCTGGTGCAGCGCGAACTGCTGGCCGCGCGCGCCGCGGCCGGCGAGATCGGCGTCTGGATCGCCAGCGACGAACGTCCGGAAGCGATCAAGGACGACTTGTCGAAGTTCGCGCTCATCGCCGTCGACTTCCCTAAATTCACCGACGGCCGCGGCTACTCGATCGCCTACAACCTGCGCATCCGCCTCGGCTGGACGGGCGAACTGCGCGCCATCGGCGACGTGCTGCGCGACCAGCTGTTCCAGATGCAGCGGGTCGGCTTCAACGCCTACGCCACGCGTCCGGACCGCAGCATCCACGACGCCCTCAAGGGCCTGTCGGATTTCTCGGAAACCTACCAGGCGTCGGTGGACCAGAAGCTGCCGCTGTATCGCCGCCATGCCCGCACATCCGGCACCGCCGGCGCGGCCGCCAACAACGACGGCGCCGGAATCTGATTGGAGTTCGAATGAGTGACCTGAGCAAGCTGATTGCCGACAGCAGCGCCACGCTGTCGCGCATCGCCAGCGATTTTTCCCCGGCGGTCTTCGCCTCCAGCCTGGCGGCCGAAGACATGGTGCTGACCGATTTGATCCTGAAATCCAAACTGGATATCGGTATCTTTTCGCTGGAGACGGGCCGCCTGCACCCGGAAACGCTGGCCATGCTCGACAAGGTGAAAGAGCATTACGACGGCTACGAGATCGCGCTGTACAAGCCGCGAACCGAGGCGGTCGACGCCTACGTCGCGCAGAATGGCCTCAACGCCTTCTACGACAGCATCGAGATGCGGCGCGAGTGCTGCCGCATCCGCAAGGTCGAGCCGCTGGGCCGCGCCCTGGCCGGCAAAAAGGCATGGGTCACGGGCCAGCGCCGCGCGCAGTCGGCCACCCGCGCCGAGCTGCACGTGCAGGAGGACGATCCGGCGCACGGCATGACCAAGTTTAATCCGCTGGCCGATTGGTCGGAGGAAGACGTCTGGAACTACATCCGTGACAACGGCGTGCCGTACAACGCGCTGCACGACCAGGGCTATCCATCGATCGGCTGCGCACCTTGCACCCGCGCGGTGGAACCGGGCGAGGACGTGCGCGCCGGGCGCTGGTGGTGGGAAAACCCGGACTCGAAGGAATGCGGCCTGCACATGGTCGACGGTAAATTAATCCGCATTAAATCCGTGGCAGCTGAGGAAGACTTCATGCGCACCACAAAAACAATAGGCTAGCCAATGAACGCTTTAGTTGAAAACAACGTACACGACGTACACGTCAATGCGCGCCACCTCGACGCCCTCGAGTCGGAAGCGATCCACATCCTGCGCGAAGTGGCGGCCGAGTGCAGCAACCCCGCGCTGCTGTTCTCGGGCGGTAAAGACTCGGTGGTCTTGCTGCGCCTGGCGGAGAAGGCTTTCCGTCCCGGTAAATTCCCGTTCCCGCTGGTGCACGTCGACACCGGCCACAATTTCGCCGAGGTGATCACCTTCCGCGACAAGCGCGTGGCCGAACTGGGCGAGCGCCTGATCGTCGGCTCGGTCGAGGACTCGATCAAAAAAGGCACGGTGCGCCTGCGTAATCCGGCCACCGATTCGCGCAACGCCGCGCAAGCGGTCACCCTGCTCGAGACGATCGCCGAACATGGCTTCGACGCCTGCATCGGCGGCGCCCGCCGCGACGAGGAAAAGGCCCGCGCCAAGGAGCGCATCTTCTCCTTCCGCGACGAATTCGGCCAGTGGGACCCGAAATCGCAGCGCCCGGAACTGTGGGACCTGTATAACACCCGCGTGCACCCGGGCGAGAACATGCGCGTGTTCCCGATCTCGAATTGGACCGAACTCGATGTGTGGCAGTACATCGCCCGCGAAAAGCTGGAACTGCCGCCGATCTACTTCGCCCACGAGCGCCAGGTCATTCCGCGCAACGGCCTGCTGGTGCCGCTGACCGACCTGACCCCGGCGCGCGAAGGCGAGACCGTCGAAACCCAGGTGGTGCGCTTCCGCACCGTGGGCGACATCTCCTGCACCTGCCCCGTATCGTCGGACGCGGCGACGGTGGAGGCGATCATCGCCGAAACCGCCATCACCCAGATCACCGAACGCGGCGCCACCCGGATGGACGACCAGACCTCCGAGGCTTCGATGGAAAAACGTAAAAAAGCAGGATACTTCTAATGAACGCACCCCTGAACAACCAACTGACCGAGCGCGGCCTGCTGCGCTTCATCACCGCCGGCTCCGTCGACGACGGCAAGAGCACGCTGATCGGCCGCCTGCTGTTCGACAGCAAAGGCATCTTCGCCGACCAGCTGGACGCGATGTCGCGCTCCAAGCACAAACGCACCGTCGGCGAAGCCGTCGACCTGTCGCTGCTGACCGACGGCCTGGAGGCCGAACGCGAACAAGGCATCACCATCGACGTGGCCTACCGCTACTTCGCCACGCCCAAGCGCAAGTTCATCATCGCCGACACGCCGGGCCACGAGCAGTACACCCGCAACATGGTGACCGGCGCCTCCACCGCCGATGCCGTCATCATCCTGATCGACGTCTCGAAGGTGAAGCTGCGCGAGGACGGCGGTGTCGATCTGCTGATCCAGACCAAGCGCCACTCGACCATCGCCCACCTGCTGCAGATCGAGCACGTGGTGGTGGCCGTCAACAAGATGGACCTGGTGAACTACGACCAGGCGATCTACGACCGCATCGTCAAGGCCTACGGCGAATTCGCCGCCACCCTGGGCCTGAAGGACATCACGCCGATCCCGCTGTCGGCCCTGACCGGCGACAACGTGGTCGACGCCAGCGAGAAAATGAGCTGGTACAAAGGCCCGACCCTGATCGAACTGCTCGAATCGCTGTCGGTCTACGACGAATCGCACGACGCGCCGTTCCGCTTCCCGGTGCAGCTGGTGGCGCGCCACAACGGCCACGAAGCCAACGACTTCCGCGGCTACATGGGCCGTATCGAGGCGGGCAAGGTCAGCGTCGGCGACACGCTGGTGGTGCAGCCGTCCGGCCAGACCGCCACCGTCAAGGACATCGTCACGCTGGAAGGCTCGCACCAGTCGGCGGTGGTCGGCCAGTCGATCACGCTGCTGCTCAACGAGTACCTGGACATCTCGCGCGGCGATCTGCTGGCCAACGTCGGCCAGCCGGCCACCCTGCTCAAGAGCTTGAAGGCGGACGTCTGCTGGATGTCCGACGAGCCGCTCGACCAGCGCCGCAAGTACTGGATCAAGCACGGCACCAAGCAGACGTCGGCCAAGATCACCGGCATCGACTCGCTGTTGGACATCAACACCCAGCAGCGCCATGCCGCCGAGGGCCTGAAGCTGAACGACATCGCCCGCATCGGCCTGACCGTCCAGCAGCCGCTGGCGGCCGACGCCTACGCCGACATCCGCGCCACCGGCGCCTTCATCCTGATCGATGAAGTCACCCACCAGACCGTCGCTGCGGGTATGATTCGCCTGTCGGAATAACACGGTTATAGCAATGGCATCTCTTGGAAAAGTCTACCTGATCGGCGCCGGCCCCGGCGCCCAGGATCTCATCACCCTGCGCGGCGCGCGCCTGCTGGCGCAAGCCGACGTCGTGCTGCACGACGCGCTGGTGACCGAAGAGATGCTGCAACTGTGTCCCCAGGCCGAAAAAATCTCGGTCGGCAAACGCAGCGGCCAGCGTTCAACCGCCCAGCAGGTCATCAACCAGCAGCTGGTCGACAACGCGCGGCGGCATCAGCTGGTGGTGCGCCTCAAGGGCGGCGACCCGATGCTGTTCGGCCGCGCCGACGAGGAGTTGCGCGCGCTGGAGGAAGCCGGAATCGAGGTGGAGATCGTCCCCGGCATCACCACCGCCGTCGCCGCCGCCGCCGCCAGCAAGCAGCCGCTGACCAAGCGTGGCGTGGCCCGCAGCGTCGCCTTCTTCACGTCTTCCACCGCGCCGGACGAGGCGCAGCACGACGCCATCCCCGACACCGACACGCTGGTGCAGTACATGGGCGGGCGCGAAGCCATCGCCACCGCCGAACGCCTGCTGGCGCACGGCCACCGTCCGGACACCCCGGTGGTGGTCATCGAAAACTGCAGCCGCCCGGACCAGCGCATCCGCCGCCTGACCATCGCCGCGCTGGCGCTGGGCCTGGGCGAAGCGCACGGCCCGGTGCTGGTGATGCTGGGCGACGCCATGCAAAGCCGCTCGCATCAAGCTATCGAAGCGTAGATCAGCGGCGCAATAGACCACCAGCTCGGCGCCTGATTCCCCGAAATCCGTAATAGAATGTCCATTCATCTCCGAAGAGGTAGTAATGGATAATGTTCACGAAGTTCTGGAGCGCGCCTGGGGTGCCCATTCCGCCGGCGAATTCGACGCCGCCCTGAAGGACTACGTCTGGCTGTTCGACGCCACCTCCGTGCGCGACACCGAGGTGGCGCCGCTGCGGCTGTCGTATGTGCTCAGCGCCTGGGCCAAGCTGGCCGAGGAACACCTGCCGGCGCGGCAAGCGCTGGTCGCGCTGCGCCAGCGCCTGACCGAGCGCCTGCTGGCCGACGGCGGCGACGCCATCCTCTTCAACGACATCCGCTCGATCAACGACAAATTGGGCGACTTGCAAAACACCTGGCTGCTGTTCAAACAACTGCCGCCCGCGCTGGCGGCGGAATGCGCCAATTCGGCGCTGCCGTCGATGATGGCCTGCGGCGACTACGCGCTGGCGCGCGGCCACCTGCCGGAACCGGAAAAGCATCTGGCGGCCTACGCCGGCGAAGTCAACGCCCACGTGGCCGGGCTGGCGCTGCTGACCAACGAAGGCATGTCCGACCTGCTGGCCACCGTCTACAATTACATGACCGAAGTGCGCCTGATCCTCGAACTGCTGGCCGGCTGCGGCGAAGCCGACGCCGTCGAGGCCACGCGCAGGCAAGCCGTCAGCCTGATCGCCTCGCCGGAGGCCCGCGCCTGCATCGAGGCGGAACTGGCCGCCCCCGGCACCACCCTCGACGCCATGGTCGAACTTCAAAATTCAACGGTAGCCTGATAGTGAAAAAAACAAGCTTTAAAACCCTGTTCCTGCTTTCCCTGCTGCCGGCGGCCGCCGCGCTGGCGGCGCCCTCGATACCGACCTACGACTTCAAGGTCGTGCACAGCTATCCCCACGACGCCCAGGCGTTCACCCAGGGACTGTTGTACCGCGACGGTTTCCTGTACGAGAGCACCGGCTTGAATGGCAAATCGTCGATCCGCAAGGTCAATCTGGAAACCGGCAAGGTCCTGCAAAGCAAGGACATCCCGCCGCAGTATTTCGGCGAGGGCCTGACGGTGTGGAAGGACACGCTGGTCGGCATCACGTGGCAGACGCAGACCGGCTTCGTGTTCGATCTGGCCACCTTCGAACTGCGCAACCAGTTCGCCTATCCCGGCGAAGGCTGGGGCCTGGCGCAAAACGGCAAGGAGCTGGTGCTCAGCGACGGCAGCGCCACCCTGCGCTTCCTCGATCCGAAGACGTTCCTGGAGGTGCGGCGCGTGAAGGTGACGGCCGACGGCATCGCGGTCGACCAGATCAACGAGCTGGAAGTGGTGGGCGACGAGATCTTCGCCAACCTCTGGCACACCAACACGATCGCGCGCATCGATCAGAACACCGGCAAGATCGTCGGCTGGATCGATCTGGGCAAGCTGTATCCGGAGGCCGGCAAGGGCCCGAACAGCGAAAACGTCTTGAACGGCATCGCCTGGGACGCCGACAAAAAACGCCTGTTCGTCACCGGCAAGCTGTGGCCCAAGCTTTACGAAATCAAGCTGGTGCCGCGCAAATAGGCAACCCCGCACCGCCACGCGGGGACTCGGCGTCCCCGTCGTACCCCATGGGGTACGACCCCTAAGCGGTAACGCGGGCGTATCGGTGACGGCGAATGGGTTAATCCTTGCTCAACGACGCCACGCAGTAATCCGACAGCGCGTTGAGCACCGCCGCGTTCTCGCCGGCCGCCTCCACCACGTCGATGGTCGTCTGCGGATGGTCGATGCGCAGCTGATCGACCATCAACGGCAGGTCGCGCAGCACGTGGCCGCCCTGCCCCAGGAACACCGGCACCACCGTGATGTGGGTGACGCCGTCGGCCGTCAGCGCCGCCACCCGCTGCGGCAAGCGCGGCTCCATCAACTCCAGAAACGCCAGCGATACCGGGACATCCGGCATGCGCGCCTGCGTCAGCTCGCGCAGCCGCTCGAACGGCGCCGCCCACGAGGCGGCGCGGGCGCCGTGCGCGAAAAGGACCAGGGCCTGCTTATTCAACGTGTTACTCATCTAATGCCGCTCCACCCACCACAAGGCGCCCAGCGCCAGCAGCAGGAAAATTAAACTCGGGGCGATCGCCGTCAGGACCGCCGGCCAGGTGCTCAACATCCCGAGATGCGAGAACAGCGTGTTGACCAACAAGAAGCTCACGCCGATCATGATGCCGACGAAAATCTTGAGACTGACCCCGCCGCTGCGGGTGTGCAGGTAGCCGAACGGCAGCGCCAGCGCCATCAGCACGAAGATCGCCAGCGGATCGAACAGTTTTTTCCAGAACGCGATCTTGAAGCGCTCCGTCTCCTGCTTGTTCTCCTGCAGGTGGCGGGTGTACAGCGCCAGCTCGCTGGCCGACATGCGCTCCGGGTCGGAGCGCGACACCGACAGGATGCGCGGCGTGATCTCGGAAATCAGCTCCTTGGTGGCGCTGGCGCGCGTCTCGATCATGCTGCTGCCCTGCGCGTAATTGTTCGCCAGATTGGCTTCGCTGCCCGGCTTGAGCAGCGCCGGATTGGTGAACAGGTTTTCCTTCACACCCGACAGCAGCCACTTGTTACCGCCCTGGTAGGTGCCGGTGGTGGCCACCGTGATGGAGCGCAGGCGGAAGTTGTTATCGAACTCGTACAGCTTGACGTCGAGCAGTTTGCCGTCCGGCCGCACTTCGCGCACGTTGAAAAAGCGCGAACCGATCACCTCCCCGGTCATGCCTTCGGACTTGACGATATCCTTGGTCCACAGGCCGGAGCGGAACTCGGTCGAAATCGCCGCGCCGCGCCCACTGAGTTTGATTTTTTCCGCCAGCGGCGCGGTGCGCGGCGTGATCAGCTCACCGAAGATGAAGGTGATAATCACCAGCACGACGCCGATCTTGGCCAGCATCCACGCCACCATGCCGGTGGTCATGCTGGAGGCGCGCATGATGGTGAACTCGGACGTCGACGCGAACTGCGCCATCGTATAAATGGTGCCGATCAGCGCCGCCAGCGGCATCACCTCGTACACGTGGCCCGGCAGCTTGACCGCCACGAACAGCAGCACGTACTGCAGCGCGTAGCCGTTCTTGCCGACCCGCGGCAGTTCGCCCGTCAAGTCCATGAAGGCCTGCAGCGCCAGGAAGGCGACCAGCACAAAGGCCACCGCCTGGAAGATGGTGACGGCGAAGTAGCGTTGTAAGATCCTCATGGCGCCACCGCCTTGTTACCGGCCGCGTTCTTGCCGGCGTTGCGCGATCGTTTCATCGCCGCCAGCAGGGCCAGCGGATGGTAGCGGTGGTTCAGGTTAAGCCTCCAGGCGAACAGGCCGAGCACCGTCAGCGCGGCCATCAGGTGCAGCGGCCACCACGACAGCGCGAAGGTGAACTTGCCCTGCCTGACGCTGGCCTCGACCAGCTTGACCGCGTTGGTGTACGAGAAGAAGATCAGCAAGGCGATAATCAGGTTGGCAGAGCTGCCGGCGCGCGGATTGACAAAGCCCAGCGGGATGGCCAGCAGCACCAGCACCAGGCAGGTCAGCGGCGAGGCGATCCGCCACAGCAGCTCCGCGCGGCCGGAGTTGCTGTTATCGGCGAGCAGCTCCATGGTCGGCACGGAATCGGTGTCGCGCTCGGAGTCGAGGTCCTGGGCCTGACTGGTCACGCGCATGCTGTAGGTGTCGAACTCCATGGTCTGGAAGTCCGACTGTCCCGGCATGCCCTGGTAGCGGCGGCCGTTCTTGAGCACCAGATAGCGCTCGCCTTTGGGCCCGGTGGAGATCACGCCCTCGCGCGCGACGATGACGGCGGTGCCGTTTTTATCGACGGTGTTGACGAACACGTTCTGCACCACCGAGGTCTCGCCGGCGACGCCTTCGACGAAGAAGATGCGGTTGGCCGACGACGATTCGCGGAACTGGCCCGGCGAGACCTTCTGCAGGTCTTCGCGCTTGGCGAAGCGCTCGACGTACTCGGTGCTTTTTTCCTTGGCCCACGGCGCGGCGACGAAGCTCAGGGCAGCCGTCAGCAGCACCATCGGCAGGCCGAAGGTCAGCACCGGCGCCACCCAGCGCGTCAGGCTCAAGCCGGAGGCGAACCACACCACCATCTCGGAATCGCGGTAGCTGCGCGTGACCACCATCAGCACTGAAATAAAGCTGGTGAGAATGAGGATAGTTGGCAGATAATTCACCGTCGCGAACAGGATGAGCGCGACGACGTCGCTGGAGGCGACCTTGCCGCCGGCGGCCTTGCCCAGTATGCCGATCAAGGTCCAGGTAACGCAAACGCTGAACAGGATCGTGAAGCTGGCGAAGGCGGTGCTGGCCATTTCACGTCGTAGGGTGCGTTGAAAGATCATTCGAAAGTTATAATTCGGTAGTTAAGGGCTCGTCACAGGGCCACAAGTTTAATAACAGCCCGGCCGATCAGGCCAAACAGGCTGGCAATTCGTACACCACACGGAGAATCAAATGGACTTTAGCATAAAAGCATTCGACACAAAAAACACCATCAACTCGGCCAAGACCGGCGTCGTCGCCGTGGCGGTGTTCGAAAATAAAAAGCTGTCGCAAGCTGCCAAAGCGCTGGACGGCTCCGGTGAGATCACGGCCGCGCTCAAGTCCGGCGACATCAGCGGCAAAGCCGGCACCACCCTGCTGCTGCGCGGCGTCAAGGGCGCCAGCGCCGAACGCGTGCTGCTGGTCGGCCTGGGCAGCGACGACGCCGTCAGCGAAAAAAGCTTCGCCAGCGGCGTTTCGGCGACGTTGAAGGCTTTCTCGGCCCTGGGCGCGAGCGACGCTATTATCGCACTGCCGATGACCGAAGTGAAAGAGCGCGACGTCAATTGGGCGATCCGCTGCGTGGTGCAGGGCGCGCACGAAGCCGCGTTCCGCACCGACGGCCAGAAAAGCAAGAAAGATCCGGCGCCGGCCGGCGTCAAGAAGGTCGCCCTGGCGGTGCCGAACAGCGCCGCCACCAAACTGGCGCTGGCGCAGGCCGTGGCGATCGCCAACGGCATGGACCTGACCAAGGAGCTGGGCAACCTGTCGGCCAACGTCTGCACCCCGACCTACCTGGCCAACACGGCGAAGAAACTGGCCAAGGACTACAAGTTCGACGTCGAGATCCTCGACCGCAAACAGCTCGAGGCGCTGAAGATGAACAGCTTCCTGTCGGTCACCAACGGCAGCGAGCAGCCGCCCAAGTTCATCATCCTCAAGCACATGGGCGGCAAGTCCAAGGACGCGCCGGTGGTGCTGGTCGGTAAAGGCATCACCTTCGACACCGGCGGCATCTCGCTCAAGGCCGGTCCCGGCATGGACGAAATGAAGTACGACATGGGCGGCGCGGCCTCGGTGCTGGGCACCTTCCGCGCGATCGGCGAAATGGACCTGAAGCTGAACGTGATCGGCGTGATCGCCAGCTGCGAGAACATGCCGTCGGGCCGCGCCACCAAGCCGGGCGACATCGTCACGTCGATGAACGGTTTGACCATCGAAATCCTCAACACCGACGCCGAAGGCCGTCTGGTGCTGTGCGACGCGCTGACCTACGCCGAGCGCTTCAATCCGGCCACGGTGATCGACATCGCCACGCTGACGGGCGCCTGCGTCGTCGCGCTGGGCCACCACAAGAGCGGCCTGTTCACGCGCGACGACGACGTCCACAACCAGCTGGCCGACGAGATCATGGCCGCCGGCAAAGCCGCCAGCGACACCGCGTGGCGCCTGCCGATCACCGAGGAGTACAACGAGCAGTTGAAGTCGAACTTCGCCGACTTGGCCAACATCGGCACGCCGGGCGGCGCCTCGTGCACGGCGGCGGCGTTCCTGGAGAACTTCACGCGCAAGTACACGTGGGCGCACCTGGACATCGCCGGCACGGCATGGAAATCGGGTGGCGCGAAAGGCGCGACCGGCCGTCCGGTGCCGCTGCTGTCGAACTTCCTGATCGGCCGCGCAAACGGCTGATCGGAGCCGTTGGCGGCCCATGGCGGATTACGCTGCGCTAATCCGCCCTACGTGATTCAGAATTCACGAGCGCCGCTGGCCGAAGCCGCGAATGCGCCGAAACCACGGATTCACGTAGGGCGGATTAGGCGGAACGCCGTAATCCGCCATCTATGAGCCGCCAACAGCATCGGCCCGGAAATGCGCCAGCATTTCCGCCGCCAGCAAATCCGGCACCTGCTCCGGAATGAAATGCCCGGCCGGCAGCACGCGTCCGGCGACCGGCAACGCGCACTTGCGCTGCCAATCGGCCAGCGGCTCGAACAGCCGCCCCACCACCCCATCGCTTCCCCACACCACCCGCGTCGGCGCCGCGATCCGCTTCCATCCATCCTGCGCGTCGTGTTCCAGATCGATGCCGGCGGCCGCCCGGTAATCCTCGCACGCCGCATGTATCGCCTGCGGCGTGCAAAAACAGCGCGCATACTCGTCGCGCACCGCCTGGTCCATCCACGGCGCCCCCTGCGATCCCCAACCACCCAATGTATGCTCCAGATAAAAGCGCGCGCTGTTGCCGATCAGCGTCTCGGGCAGCGGCGCCGGCTGGATCAGCATGAACCAGTGGTAGTACAGCGTCGCGAAACGCCGGTCGGTCGCCGCATACATGGTCTCGGTGGGCGAAATATCGATCAGCATCAGCCGCTCGACCGCCTCCGGATGATCGAGCGCGAGCCGGTGCGCAACGCGCCCGCCCCGGTCGTGGCCGCAGAGGTGGAAACGCCGCATGCCCAGCGCCCGCATCAACTCCACCATGTCCAGCGCCATGCGGCGTTTCGAATAATTGCCGTGATCGGCATCGCCGGGCGGCTTGGAGGAGTCGCCGTAACCGCGCAGGTCCGGCATCACCAGCGTGAACTCGCGCGCCAGCCGGTCGGCGACGCCGCGCCAGATCAGATGGGTCTGCGGAAAACCGTGCAGCAGCAACAAGGGCGGCCCGCTTCCCCCGTGCCGCAGGTTGATCGTCACGCCCCCGACATCGATGCGACTGCGCTGAAACTGTTCCAACATGGCCACCCCAATCAATGACGATCGTCATATTTTAACCTGAACCAGTCGCATCCCCTGGAGCGCGCGACGGTCAGTACAAGGTCACGCCGGCGGCCGGCGGCGGTCCGTCGTCGCGCTCGACGGCCGGCCGCATCAGCACCGTCAGCGTCGACGGATAATCGTAGCCGGCGCCGGTGTTGCGGTCGATGACATAGCCGACGCCCGCCGTCAAAATGACATTGCCCCACAAATTACCGTTCGCCTTGGAGTCGACCTTCTCATAGGCCCAGGCCGCGCCCTCTTTCTGGCAATCGATGCGCAGCGGCGCGGCGCTCTTGCGCAGGGTCACGCGCGCCGGCGTGGTGACGAACCATTTGCCGACATCGTTGTACAACACGCAGCCAACGCCGCCGATCTCGCGGTGATCGAGCACGGTCTGCACCAGCACGTTTTGTTGGTTCGATTCGGTCAGGGACGCGCAGCCGGCGCCGGCCAGCAAGGCCAGCAGCGCGGCGCCCGTGGCGACGGGACGGAGGAACATAGTCTGCCTCTAAAGTAGATACAGACGCAGTGTAGCAAGCCGGACGCGGATTGATTCGCTCAATCAAGCGGCGTAAAGCGTTGCACTTTTACGCCATCGACCTCGATGAGTTGAAAAAACACGTCTTTCGGCCGCGCCCAGATGGATCCGTCGGACGCCCGATAAACGATCATGGTGCTCAGGTCGGACTCCAGGGTGGCCTCGCACACCAGCTCGTAGAGGCCGCCCTTGTAATGCCGGAAGCGTGTCATGCCCGCCGGTCAGGCGTTCTGACGAACCGGCGACGACGACTTGGCCACGCGTTCCTCGACCTTGTCCTGCGCCTGCTCCTGCTGCTTCTTCTTCAGGCCCTGCACCACTTTCAGGATATCGTCCATGCCGCGCTCGCCGCCCAAGGTGGAGAACGCGTCCAGCACCTCGTTCAACACTTGGTTGCGCACGGCGGCCTCGTCGGAATTGATGGCCGGTGGACGTTGCAGCGCTTCCGCTGCGCGCTTTTCGGCGGCGGCCGCCTCCTTTTGCGCGGCGGTCTTGCGCCCGCCCGGCGTTTTGCCATGTTCCAGTGCCGCTTGCCAGATCACCCAGCGACGCTGCGTTTCAAAGACCAGATACTCTTCTGGCTTATCTTCACGGCGGCGAACGATATGTCCGTCGCGCTGTGCCCATGCCTCAAATGCAGTTCGCATTTCGATTCCTTTGTAAATGCGCTACGCGCAATTCACTGTTAAAACTACAAGTTATTTCCGTATAGTATCACTTATTGCAGCCTCACAATAAATAATATACGCGACTCTTGCTATTTTGTGGTTGCTGTTTGGAAACACTAGTTTTCCGTTAATTTGTATCAGTATATTTCTCTTTTGCCATTCTGTCTCGTATTGAAGTACAATTTTGACAACTATGAGACAAATGTAGCAATTATTTTTTTATTTCACACTTTTCGCAACATTTTATGCCTTGCCACCACTCTTGCGAAGTTCTATTTCATGTTTTTTTATAAAACACGACATTTAGACAAGCTCATCTGTTAAATCAAGTTACGGTAAGATGTGTTTCATTCACGCATCTCCCCTACCAAACCCGCAAGGATACTGAGCCACGATGAAATTAGCCACATGGAATGTTAACTCACTGAACGTAAGACTGCCGCACGTTATGAATTGGTTATGGGAAAATCCAACAGACGTGCTCTGTTTGCAAGAAACAAAATTAACCGATGACAAGTTTCCGGCTAACATTATTGAAGCCGCAGGCTATCATGTTGTGTACAGCGGGCAAAAAACCTACAACGGCGTCGCCATTTTGTCGAAGCTGCCGATCACCGACGTGGTGAAGAACAATCCCCGCTTCGACGATCCGCAGCAGCGCATCCTGGCCGCCACCATCGACGGCGTGCGCGTGGTCTGCGCCTACGTCCCGAACGGCCAGAGCGTTGGCTCCGAGAAATACGAATACAAACTCGGCTGGCTGTCGGCGTTCCACGACTGGATCAGCGAGGAGGCCGCCCGGCACCCGCAACTGGCCGTCGTCGGCGACTACAACATCGCCCCCGAGGACCGCGACGTCCACGATCCGGCCGCCTGGGAGGGCATGGTGCACGTTTCCGAAAAGGAACGCGCGGCCCTGGCCCGCCTGCTCGACATCGGCCTGGCCGACGCCTACCGCCTGTTCGAGCAGCCGGAAAAATCGTTCAGCTGGTGGGACTACCGCGGCCTGGGCTTCCGCCTCAACAAAGGCCTGCGCATCGACCACATCCTGCTGTCGCCGGCGCTGGTGGCGCGCTGCAGCGCCTGCGTCATCGACCGCGCGCCGCGCAAGCTGGAGCAGCCGTCCGACCACGCGCCGGTGATCGCCACGCTGGACTGACCGGCGGCCTCCGCGACCTAGCCCACCGCGGCCTGGGGCCGCGGCAGCAGCAGCTGGGCCGTCGCATGCGGCACCGGCGGCGAGAACAGATAGCCCTGCGCGAACTGGCAGCCGTTGCGCTGCAGCAGGGCGTACTGTTCCTCCGTCTCCACCCCTTCCGCCACCACCGACAGCTGCAGGCTGTCCGACAGCGCGATGATCGCCGCCACGATGGCGCGGTCCTCGGCGCTGTCCTCCAGGTCCTTGATGAAGGCGCGGTCGATCTTGATCTTCTTGACAGGGAAGCGCTTCAGGTAGGCCAGGCTGGAATAGCCGGTGCCGAAATCGTCGATCGACAGGCGGATGCCCATCGCGTTGATCTGGCCCAGGACATCGAGCGTGTGTTCGCCGTGCTGCATCAGCGCCGTCTCGGTGATCTCGAATTCGAGCAGCGATGGATCGATGCCCGTCTCGTCGAGGATGCGGCGGATCGATTCGACCAGGCCGCGGTGCATGAACTGGCGCGGCGACAAGTTCACCGCCAGCGGCACCGGCGCCAGGCCGGCGCGCAGCCACGTCATGCTCTGCGTGCAGGCTTGGCGTATAACCCACTCGCCGACCGGCACGATCAAGCCGCTCTCCTCCATCAGCGGAATGAAGCTGTCGGGCATCACCAGCTCGGCGTCGTCGCGGCGCCAGCGCAGCAGCACCTCCATCGCGTGCAGGCGGCGCGTGCCGATATCCATGATCGGCTGGAAGTGCAGGATGAATTCATCCTGCGCCAGCGCGCCGCGCAGGCTCGATTCCAGCTCGAAGTGGCGCGCCGCCGACTGGTTCATCGACTCCTTGAAATACTGGTAATTATTCCTGCCGCTCGCCTTGGCGTGGTACATGGCGGCGTCGGCGTGTCGCATCAGGGTCGCCACGTCGGCGCCGTCGTTCGGATACACGCAAATGCCGATGGACGGCGTGATGTGCAGGTTGCGCCCCTCCAGCGGGAAGCCCTCCGACAGCGCCAGGATGATCTTCTCGGCCACCTGGCTGGCCTCCTCGTCGTGGGCGATGCCCGGCACCAGCACCACGAACTCGTCGCCGCCCAGCCGCGCCACGGTGTCGCTGGCGCGCACCGCGCGGCACAAGCGGCTCGCCACTTCCTTGAGCAGCTGGTCGCCGGTCATGTGGCCCAGCGAATCGTTGATGGTCTTGAAGCGATCCAGGTCGATGAACATCACCGCCAGCTGGCGCTGCGAGCGCTGCGCCGCCAGCATGGCGCGGTCCAGCCGGTCCGACAGCAGCGCGCGGTTCGGCAGGCCGGTCAGGCTGTCGTGGTAGGCCATGTGGTGTACGCGCGCCTCGGCCTGGCGGCGCTCGACGATCTCGCCCTGCAGCAGCGCGTTGGCGCCGGCCAGTTCGGCCGTGCGTTCGAGCACCCGCACCTCCAGCTGGTCGCGCGCGCGCACCACCGCTTCGGCGGCCTCGCGCCGCGCGGTGATGTCGTCCACCAGCCACACCGAGCGCCCGCCGGGCTGCGCCAGGTCGAACGGCCGGCCCGATAACCGCGCCCAGAACCGGCTGCCGTCCTTGCGCACCAGATGATACTCGGCGACGTTGACGCGGCCGGCGCGGAAGTCCTGCGCCGTCGCCGCGCGCGCCACCTGCCACGCGTCCAGATCGGCGTAGAAGGCCTGCACGCTGAGGTGGTTCATTTCGCCGGGCCCGTAGCCGAACAGTTCCTCCATCTTGGCGTTGCAGCGCAGGTTGAGTCCCCGCTCCACCACCGAGATGCCCAGCACGGCGCTGTCGAGGATCGCCTGGTTCTCCAGCAGCGCGTTGCGCAGCGCCTCCTCGGCCCGTTTTTGCTCGGTGCGGTCTTCGATGACCCAGATGGTGCCCTGGGTCGGATCGGCCGGATTGACCACGTAGCCGATCAACTGCGCCCACAGGCGGGTGTCGTCGGCGCGCCGCATTTCGATCTCGGTCTGGAATGGCTTTGCCACCGAGAGATAGGGATAGGCCTCGGCGCCGAGCCGCTCGTACGCTTGCTGCGACGGATACAGCGCCCGTCCGGGCACGCCCAGGCCGGTGTCGCCCGGGTAGCCGAACATATCGCCGAAGCCGCGGTTGTAGCGCGTGATGATGCGGTTCTTGGTGAACAGGATGCTCATCGAGGCGTTGGTCATGATCGCCTCCACCTCCATCTGCGTCTGGCGCGTGCTGGTCACGTCTTCCAGTATCCAGATGGCGCCGCCGTCGGTGTTCACCTCGTTCATCGCGTTGGCGCGCACCCGGCACCAGAACAAGGCGCCATCCTTGCGCCGGAATTCGAACGCCGCGTTCTCGTACGGTTTGCCGTTGTCGAGCCGCGCCCGCGCCTCCCCGGCGAAGGCCTGATATCTTTCCGGCGACGGGAACAGCTCGGCCGCCGGCATGCCCACCATGTCCTCGATGGCGTAGCCGAACATCTCGGCCATGCGCCGGTTGCAGCTGCGGACGATCTGGCCCTTGCTGAACAGGATGCCGATCGAAGCGTTGTCCAGGATCGCCTTCTGCTCCATCAGCAGCTGCCTGGCCGCTTCCTCGCTCTTCTTTTGCGCCTCCATGATCGCCTGCATCTCGAGCAGCGCGCGGCGCAGCTTTTCCTCGTCGATGCGGTGCTCGTTGATGTCCTCGACGATCCACACCGTGCCTTCGCTGGTGTGGATGGTATCGATGGCGCGGCCGAACAGTCGCGCCCAGAACGTGCTGCCGTCCTTGCGCCGCAACACCAGCTCCGTTTTGAACGGCAGGCCCTGCGCCAGCGGCGGCCCGGCCTCGCGTCCCAGTTTGAGGAAGTCCTCCTCGCTCGGATAGACGATCACGCTCGGCGCGCCCTCGAGCTCCTCGCGGCTGTAGCCCAGCATCTCGGCGCAGCGGATATTACATTCGGCGATGCGGCCGTCCTTGCCGAACAGGATGCCGACGGCGGCGTTCTCCAGGATGGCCTGCTGCTCGAGCAGCGTCTTGCGCAACGCGCGCTGCGAGCGCTGCACGTCGCTGAGGTCGTGGAAGACGATCGTGCCGCCCCCCGCTTCGACAGCGTCCGGCAGCGGTTTGGCCCAGACCTGCACGGCGATGTACCTGCCGTTGGCCGAGACCAGGCAGCTGTCCCAACACTGGCCCGCCACCGCCTCGCGCAGGCGCGCGACGCTGGCGCCGCGCACGTGGCGCGCGAACAGATCCGCGACCGGTTGACCGCGCGGATCGCATTCGAGCAAGGCGATCAATTCCGCGTTCGCCGCCAGCACCAAGTCCTGCGCGCCGTACGCGCACGCGGGGACGCCGATCAGCGCCAGGGCGTCCGCGACGGAGTCAGTTTGGGATGAAACGCGATTCATGTACACCAGGGGCACCCGAAAAAAATGCCGCCTTGGTCGTTACATGTCGGCAGCATTGTTGGCAGATGATAAACCACATTGCCATCATTAGCCACCGGACCGCCCGTTTCGCGTTCGTTTCGCGCTCTTAAAAACGACAGTGCGCGGCCGGCGTCCGAGCTTCGCCGTCACCGCGCACCGACTTCCATCATGCCAGCAACGCGCTGCGTATCCGCTGCAACGAGGCCGGGTCCTCGATCGCCGTCAGGTCGCCCGGATCGCGGCCATCGCAAATGGCCTGGATCGAGCGGCGCAGCAGCTTGCCCGAGCGCGTCTTCGGCAGTTGCGGCACGAAGCAGACCCGCGCCGGCCGCGCCACCGCGCCCAGTTGGCCGTCGACCACGCCCATGATCTCGCGCTCGAGCGCCTGGCGGCCCTCGTCGGTGCCGATCCCCGCCGCGTCCTTGACGATGACGAAGGCCATCGCCACCTGCCCCTTGAGTTTATCCGCCATGCCCACCACCGCCACCTCCGACACGTTGGCGTGGCTGGAGATGGACTCCTCGATCTCGCGCGTGCCGAGCCGGTGGCCGGCGACGTTGATCACATCGTCGGTGCGGCCCAGGATGAAGTAATAGCCGTCGGCGTCGCGCACGCCCCAGTCGAATGTCGAGTACACCGTCCGGCCGCTGAAGGTGGACCAGTAGGTGTCGACGAAGCGCTGGTCGTCGCCGTACACGGTCTGCATGCAGCCCGGCGGCAGCGGGCCGTCTATCACCACCACCCCCTTCTCGTTGACGGCGCATTCCTCGCCGGTCGATTCGTTGAGCAGCTTGACCCGGTATCCATACATCGCCACGCCGGGGCTGCCGAGGCGCGTCGGCAGGTCCTCGACGCCCTTGGCGATCGACAGGATCGGCCAGCCGGTTTCGGTTTGCCAGTAATTGTCGATGATGGGCACACCGAGTTCCGCCGCGATCCATTGCGAGGTGGTTTCATCGAGCGGTTCGCCCGCCAGATACAGCGCGCGCAGCGAGGACAGATCGTGCCTGCGCATGAATTCGGCCGGCTGCTTGCGCAGCACACGGATCGCCGTCGGCGCCGAGAACATGCGCGTCACCTTGTATTTCTCGACGATGCCCCACCAGACGCCGGGATCAGGGCAAATCGGCAAGCCTTCGTACATGACGGTCGCCATGCCCGCGATCAGCGGGCCATAGACGATGTAGGAGTGGCCGACCACCCAGCCGATGTCGGACGTGGCGAAGAAGGTCTCCCCGGCCCTGGCGCAGAAGTTGTACTTCATCGAAGACGCCAGGGCCACGGCGTAACCGCCGACGTCGCGCTGCACGCCCTTCGGCTTGCCGGTGGTGCCGGAGGTGTAGAGGATGTACGACGGCTCGTTCGATTCGAGCCACGTCACCGGCACGCGCGCGTCGAGATGCGCGGCGCGCAGGGCGGCGTAGTCGACGTCGCGGCCGTCCACGCGCTCCATGGCGGCCAGGCCGCGGTCGACCAGCAGCACGTGCGCCGGCTTGGCCGAGGCCAGCGAGATCGCCTCGTCCAGCAGCGGCTTGTAGGGTATCCGCTTGCCGTTGCGCGAGCCGGCGTCGGCAGAAACGATGAGCACCGGCTTGGCGTCGTCGATGCGGCTGGCCAGGCTGTTGGCCGCGAAGCCGCCGAACACCACCGAGTGGATCGCGCCGATGCGGGCGCAGGCCAGCATGGCGATCGCCGCTTCGGCGATCATCGGCATGTAGATCAACACGCGGTCGCCGCGGCCAACGCCCAGCGCCAGCATCATCGCCGCGCAGCGTTGCGTTTCGGCTTGCAGCTCGTCGAAGCAATAGCTGCGTTCCGTGTTGGTCTCGGTGGAGATGGCGATCAGCGCCGGCTGGCCGCCTTGCGTGGCGCACCAGCGGTCGACCGCGTTGTGGCACAGATTGGTCCGCCCGCCGACAAACCACTTGGCGAACGGCGGTTTCGAATAGTCCAGCACTTGCGTGAACGGCGTGTTCCAGTCGATGAGCGCAGCTTCGTCTTGCCAGAATTGTTCGGGCGTGTCGATAGAGCGCCGATAAAAGTCAGCGTAATTCATGTCTCCTCCGTTTTGGACGTCAGCCGCTTAGGCCAGATCGCCGGGCACCCGCACCCAGCCCTCCATCAGCACCCGCGCGCTGCGGCTCATTACCGCTTTTGTCACGCTCCACTCGCCGTCGCGCAGCGTTGCCTGCGCGCCGACCCGCAAGGTGCCCGACGGATGGCCGAAGCGCACCGCCTCGCGCGCGCCGCCGCCCGCCGCCAGGTTGACCAGGGTGCCGGGCACCGCCGCCGCCGTGCCGATCGCCACGGCGGCCGTCCCCATCATCGCGTGGTGCAGCTTACCCATCGACATGGCGCGCACCAGCAGGTCGACGTCGGTGGCGCCGACCTGCTTGCCGCTGGAGGATGTGTACGGCGCCGGCCTGGCGACAAACGCCACCTTGGGCGTGTGCTGGCGCGTGGCCGCATCGTCGATGTGCTGGATCAGCCCCATACGCAGGGCGCCGTGCGCGCGTATCAGCTCGAAGCGCGCCAGCGCCTTGGGATCGCCGTTGATGGCGTCCTGCAGCTCGGTGCCGGTGTAGCCGATATCCTGCGCGTTGACGAAGATGGTCGGGATGCCGGCGTTGATCATGGTCGCCTTGAGCGTGCCGATGCCGGGTACTTCCAGGTCGTCGATCAATTGGCCGGTCGGGAACATCGAACCGCCGGCCCCCTCCTCGTCCGCCGCCGGGTCCATGAACTCCAGCTGAACCTCGGCCGCCGGGAAGGTGACGCCATCGAGTTCGAAATCGCCGGTCTCGCGCACTTCGCCGTCGGCCATCGGCACGTGGGCGATGATGGTCTTGCCGATATTGGCCTGCCACACGCGCACCACGGCAGTGCCGTTTTGTGGAACGCGCGCCGGGTCGATCAAGCCGCCGCTGATGGCGAACGCGCCGACTGCCGCCGACAGGTTGCCGCAATTGCCGCTCCAGTCGACGAACGCCTTGTCGATGGAGACCTGGCCGAACAAATAATCGATATCGTGATCGGGTTTGTCGCTTGTGGAGACGATCACCGTCTTGCTGGTGCTGGAGGTGCCTCCGCCCATGCCGTCGATCTGCTTGCCGTAGGGGTCGGGGCTGCCGATCACGCGCAGCAGCAGCGCGTCGCGCGCGGCGCCGGGCGTGCGCGCCGCCTCGGGCAGGTCTTGCAGCCGGAAGAAGACGCCCTTGCTGGTGCCGCCGCGCATATACACGGCGGGGATTTTGATTTGGGGTGCGCTGGTCATGTCATGCCGCCTTCACGGATTCAAGGAAATCCTGCGCGAAGCGCTGCAGCACCCCGCCCGCTTCGTAGATCGATACCTCTTCCGCCGTATCCAGACGGCAGATCACCGGCACCTCCTCCTGCGCGCCGCTGAGGCGATTGATCACCAGCGTCAGCGTCGAACGCGGCGTGCGCGCGCCGATCACGTCATACGTCTCGGTGCCGTCCAGCGCCAAGGTCAGGCGGTTCACGCCGGGCATGAACTCCAGCGGCAGCACCCCCATGCCGACCAGATTGGTGCGGTGGATGCGCTCGAAGCCCTCGGCCACGATCGCCTCCACGCCCGCCAGCCGCACGCCCTTGGCCGCCCAGTCGCGCGACGAACCCTGGCCATAATCGGCGCCGGCGATGACGATCAGCGGCTGCTTGCGCTCCATGTAGGTTTCGATGGCTTCCCACATGCGGGTGACGCGCCCCTCCGGCTCCACCCGTGCCAGCGAACCGGCCATCACCTTGCCGTCCTGCCCGCGCACCATTTCGTTCTTCAAGGTGGGGTTGGCGAAGGTCGCGCGCTGCGCGGTCAGGTGATCGCCACGGTGCGTGGCGTAGGAATTGAAGTCTTCCTCCGGCAGGCCCATTTTGGCTAAATACTCGCCGGCGGCGCTATCGGGCATGATGGCGTTCGACGGCGACAGGTGGTCGGTGGTGATGTTATCGCCCAGCAGCGCCAGCGGACGCATGCCCTTCAGCGGCCGGGCGCCGGCCAGCGCGCCCTCCCAGTACGGCGGCCGGCGGATGTAGGTCGTCTGCGGGCGCCAATCGTACAGCGGGCTCACTTTCAGGCCGTCGTCCTCCTGCTTGGCGAACATCGGGATATACACCTTGCGGAACTGCTCCGGCTTGACGCTGGCGGCGACGATGCGGTCGATCTCCTCGTCGGACGGCCAGATGTCCTTCAAGGTGACCGGCCGGCCGTTGGCGTCCAGGCCCAGCACATCCTTCTCGATATCGAAGCGGATGGTGCCGGCGATCGCGTACGCCACCACGAGCGGCGGCGACGCCAGGAACGCCTGCTTCGCGTACGGGTGGATGCGGCCGTCGAAATTGCGGTTGCCCGACAGGACGGCGGTCGCGTACAGGTCGCGCTCCACCACTTCCTTCTGTATCGCCGGATCGAGCGCGCCGGACATGCCGTTGCACGACGTGCAGGCGTAGGCCACCACGCCAAAGCCGAGCTTTTCCAGCTCCGGCATCAGTCCCGCTTCCTCCAGGTACAGGGTCACGGTCTTTGAGCCGGGTGCGAGCGAACTTTTCACCCACGGCTTGCGGGTCAGGCCGCGCGCGTTGGCGTTGCGCGCCAACAGACCGGCCGCGATCATATTGCGCGGATTGTTGGTGTTGGTGCAGCTGGTGATGGCGGCGATGATGCAGGCGCCGTCCGGCATCAAGCCTGGTTCGTTTTCCACCACACCGCTGATGCCGCGCGCGGCCAGCTCGGAGGTCGGCACACGGTTGTGCGGATTCGACGGGCCGGCGATATTGCGCACCACCGACGACAGGTCGAACGTCAGCACGCGCTCGTACTCGGCGGTCTTCAGCGCGTCGGCCCACAGGCCGGTTTCCCTGGCATACAGCTCTACCAGCTTGACCAGTTCATCATCGCGCCCGGTCAGCTTCAGGTACTTGATGGTCTGTTCGTCGATGTAGAACATGGCGGCGGTGGAGCCGTATTCCGGCGCCATGTTGGAGATGGTCGCGCGGTCGCCAAGCGTCAGGTGCGCGGCGCCCTCGCCGAAGAACTCCAGATACGACGACACCACCTTTTGCTTGCGCAGGAATTCGGTCAGCGCCAGCACGGTGTCGGTGGCGGTGATGCCTGGCCCCGGCTTGCCGGTCAGCTCGACGCCGATGATATCCGGCAGCCGCATCCACGACGCGCGGCCCAGCATCACGCTCTCGGCCTCCAGCCCGCCGACGCCGATCGCGATTACGCCCAGCGCGTCGACCATCGGCGTGTGCGAGTCGGTGCCCACCAGCGTATCGGGGAAGGCCACGCCGTCCACGGTTTGTATCACCGGCGACATGCGCTCCAGATTGATCTGGTGCAGGATGCCATTCCCCGGCGGGATCACGTCGACGTTTTTGAACGCCTTCTTGGTCCAGTTGATGAAATCGAAGCGGTCTTCGTTGCGCCGGTCTTCGATGACGCGGTTCTTGTCGAAGGCATCGGGATCGAAACCGCCGCATTCGACGGCCAGCGAGTGGTCGACCACCAGCTGCGTGGGCACCACGGGGTTGACCAGCGCCGGATCGCCGCCCTGCAGCGCGATGGCGTCGCGCAAGCCGGCCAGGTCGACCAGCGCGGTCTGGCCCAGGATGTCGTGGCACACCACGCGCGCCGGGAACCAGGGGAAATCAAGATCGCGGCGGCGCTCGATGAACTGGCTGAGCGAAGCGTTCAGGGTTTCGGGGTCGCAGCGGCGCACCAGGTTCTCGGCCAGCACGCGCGAGGTGTAAGGCAGCTTGGCCCAGGCACCCGGCTGGATGGCGTCGACCGCGGCGCGCGCGTCGAAGTAATCCAGCCCGGTGCCGGGCAAGGGCTTGCGGAATAAGGTATTCATCACTTTCTATCCTTGGTCGGCACGAACCGCAGGTCTTCCGGGCCGACGTAGTTGGCGCTCGGTCGAATGATCTTGTTGTCGATGCGCTGCTCGATGATGTGCGCGGCCCAGCCGGAGGTGCGCGAAATGACGAACAGCGGCGTGAACATCGCCGTCGGCACGCCCATCATGTGATACGACACGGCCGAGAACCAGTCCAGGTTCGGGAACATCTTCTTGACGTCCCACATCACAGTCTCCAGGCGTTCGGCGATGTCGAACATCTTCATCGAGCCGCCCTCCTGCGACAGCTTGCGCGCCACTTCCTTGATGACGACATTGCGCGGATCGGAGATCGTGTACACCGGGTGGCCGAAACCGATCACCACTTCCTTGTTGGCGACGCGGTTGCGGATGTCGGCTTCGGCTTCGTCGGGATTCTCATAGCGCTTCTGGATCTCGAAGGCGAATTCGTTGGCGCCGCCGTGTTTCGGGCCGCGCAGCGCGCCGATGGCGCCGGTGATGGCCGAATGGATGTCCGAGCCGGTGCCGGCGATGACGCGGCCGGTGAAGGTCGACGCGTTGAATTCGTGTTCCGCATACAGGATCAGCGACGTGTGCATCGCCCGCACCCAGCTGTCGGACGGCTTGAAGCCTTGCAGCAGATGCAGGAAGTGGCCGCCGATGGAGTCGTCGTCGGTTTCGACGTCGATCCGCTTGCCGTTATGGCTGAAGTGATACCAGTACAGCAGCATCGAGCCGAAGGAAGCCATCAGGCGGTCGGCGATGTCGCGCGCGCCGGGCACGTTGTGGTCGTCCTTCTCGGGCAGCACGCAGCCAAGCACCGAGACGCCGGTGCGCATCACGTCCATCGGATGCGCCGACGCCGGCAGCGCCTCCAGCGCCGCCTTCACCGCCTGCGGCAGGCCGCGCAGGGAGCGCAGCTTGGCCTTGTAGCCGCGCAGTTCCGCCTCGTTGGGCAGTTTGCCGTGCACCAGCAAATAGGCGATCTCCTCGAACTCGCAGGAGTTGGCGACGTCGAGGATGTCATAGCCCCGGTAGTGCAGGTCGTTGCCGGTTTTACCGACGGAGCACAGCGCCGTGTTACCGGCGGTGACACCCGACAGCGCCACGGATTTTTTTGGTTTGAAGGTGGTCTCGGTCATGTCTGGTCTCCTGTTATTTTTTCTGCGCCGCGTTTTGGGCGGCAAACAACGCGTCGAGCTTTTGCTCGAAGCTGTGATAGTTGATGCGTTCATACAGCTCGGCGCGGGTCTGCATCGTATCGAGCACGTTTTGCTGGGTGCCGTCGCGGCGGATCGCGCCATAGACGTTTTCGGCGGCCTTGTTCATGGCGCGGAAAGCCGACAGCGGATACAGCACCAGGCCCACATCGGCGCCGCGCAGTTCATCGACGGTGAACAGCGGCGTCGCACCGAATTCGGTGATGTTGGCCAGCACCGGCACCTTGACCGCGGCGGCGAACTGCTTGTACATATCGAGGCTGATCATCGCCTCCGGGAAGATCATGTCGGCGCCGGCCTCCACGCAGGCGACGGCGCGTTCGATCGCCGCGTCCAGCCCCTCGACCGCCAGCGCGTCGGTGCGCGCCATGATCACGAAGTTATCGTCGGTGCGCGCGTCGACGGCGGCGCTGATGCGGTCGACCATCTCCTGCTTCGAGACGATCTCCTTGCCCGGGCGGTGGCCGCAGCGCTTGGCGCCGACCTGGTCCTCGATGTGCATCGCCGCCGCGCCGAACTTGATCATCGACTTGACGGTGCGCGCCACGTTGAACGCGGAGGCGCCGAAACCGGTGTCCACGTCGACCAGCAGCGGCAGATCGCAGACGTCGGTGATGCGGCGCACATCGGTCAACACGTCGTCCAGGTTCGAGATGCCCAGGTCCGGCAGCCCGAGCGAACCGGCCGCCACGCCGCCGCCGGATAGATAAATCGCCTTGAAGCCGGCGCGCTTGGCCAGCAGGGCGTGGTTGGCGTTGATCGCGCCGACCACCTGCAACGGCGATTCTTCCTGGACGGCTTTGCGGAACGCGGCGCCTGCGGAGTATTGACTCATCTTGTGACCTTTCAGTATTGCATTGAAGTTGGATTTTCAATTGCAAGGGGCATGCCACCCCGCTCCCCTATATAAATCAAACACTTAGCATCATGGAAAGTTTCACATGCGTTTCATTTTGAAACACCGAAACAAGCACTGAAACAACTGCGCTACAATTGAACCATGCGCCACTCCATGCCCCTTCCCTTCGATCCCGACGACAAGCCGGTTATCTGGACCGTTTCCGTGTCGCGGCTATACGACCTGTTCCGCGACATCACGCTCGAATACGACAATCTGGCGACGATAGAACCGATCAACCTCGGCTTCGACGAGGCCGCGCGCCACATCCGCGAGCGCATGGCCACCGAGCGTTGCGACGCCGTCATCGCCGCCGGCTCCAACGCCGCCTACCTGAAAGGCCGCCTCTCGGTGCCGGTGGTGATCGCCAAATTCAGCGGCTTCGACGTGATGCAGGCGCTGGCGCGCGCGCGCCGCGTATCGGACCGCATTGGCGTCATCACCTACCAGGAGCGGCTGCCGGAGCTGGCCGAATTCGCCGGCACCTTCGGCTTCGACGTGGCGCAGCGCACCTACGCCACCGAGGAGGATGCGCGGGCGCAGATCAACGACCTGAAGGCGGCCGGGATCAAGGCCATTGTCGGCGCGGGCTTGATCACCGACCTGGCCGAGGAAGCGGGACTGACCGGGGTGTTCGTCTACTCCGCCGCCTCGATCCGGCATGCCTTCGACGACGCGCTGGAAATGGCGCGTCTGACGCAGCTCGAATCGAACCGCGTGCGCACGCGCGGCGCCGTGGTGACGGACACCCTGCGCGCCAGGCATGGACTCAACGATCTGCGCGGCGAATCAGCGGCGATGGAGACGCTGCGCCAGTCGGTCGTGCTGTACGCGAAATCACCGGCCACCGTCTTGATACAAGGCGAAACCGGCACCGGCAAGGAGCTGGTGGCGCAGGCGATCCACCGCGAAAGCCCGCGCAGCCTGGGGCAGAACCGTCCGTTCGTCGCCGTCAACTGCGGCGCGATCGCCGAATCGCTGCTGGAGTCGGAACTGTTCGGCCACGAGGAAGGCGCGTTCACCGGCGCCCGCCGTGGCGGCCACGCCGGCCTGTTTGAAGCGGCCAACCGTGGCACCTTGTTCCTCGACGAGATCGGCGAGATGCCGCTGGCGCTGCAAACGCGCCTGCTGCGCGTGCTGGAGGAACGGGAAGTGGTGCGGGTTGGTGGCACGCGGCCGATTCCGGTCAACGTGCGCATCGTCAGCGCCACGCACTGCGATCTGGAACAGCGCGTGCGCGAAGGCCGCTTCCGCGCCGATCTGTTCTACCGGTTGGCGGTTTTAAGATTATCGCTGCCGCCGCTGCGGGCCCGCCCGGACGATGTAATGACGCTGGCCGAGTGGTCGCTGAAAAACGCGCTGGCATCGCTGGGCGCGCGTCCGCATCCGAATTTGCATGCGGAGATGAGCGCCTGCGCACCGCTGCTGCGGCATTACGACTGGCCCGGAAATGTACGGGAACTGCGCAATCTGACCGAGCGCCTGGCGCTGTTTCTCGCGGCCGAGCCGCTGCAGGCGCTGACGCCGGCGTTTGTGCTGAGCGTGGCGCCGGAGTTGGGGGCGGCGCCGGTTCACGGCGAGCCGGCGCCGCCGGCACAACCGGCACAACCGGCGCGCGCCGAAAGCGCAACCGAAGTGCTGGCCCGCTTTGGCGGCCGACGCGACGCCGCCGCCGATTATCTAGGCATCAGCCGCACCACGCTATGGCGGCGGCTGCGCTCCGAAGCCGACGGCTGATTAGATGGCTGGCTACGTAGGGCGGATTAGCGCAGCGTAATCCGCCATGCATGCATCGCGACTGCTCATGCATTGGCGGATTACGGCGTTCCGCCTAATCCGCCCTACGTGGATGACGTGCAAAACGTGGGACACATGGCCACTCATCCTCGCGGGCGACCGGTCGTCACTTCGCGCACGCCGGCGCGGGCCGCAGCCGCTAGCATCGGGGTACAGGAGGAATCAAACCATGAAACGAAACACGCTCAACCATCTGTCTAACGCTATCGTCCTCGCCGCCAGCCTACTGATATCGGCCACCGCCAGCGCAGCGCCGGCCGCCTTCGAGGTAAAAGTCAGCGGCACCGGCGCTCCCGTCATCCTGATCCCAGGCCTGGCCTCGTCCGGCGAAGTATGGGACGGCACCGTCGAGCATTACTGCGGCAGTGGCAAGCGCCAGTGCCACGTGCTGACGCTGGCCGGCTTTGCCGGCGTCCCCGCCATCGAAGGCGCACTGCTGCCCGCCGTCGAACAGCAACTGAGCGACTACATCGCCAAACAAAAATTCAAGCAACCGGTCGTCATCGGCCATAGCCTCGGCGGCTTCATCGGCCTGAAGCTCGCCGCCGACCATCCCGACCAGGTTGGCCGCCTGATCATCATCGACTCCCTGCCGGCGCTGGGCGCGACGCAACTGCCAAGCGCCACCAGCGCGCAGTTGAAGGAAATGGCCGAAGGCATGCGCAGCCGGATGATGGCGCAAGACGCCGCGACGGCCGCCGCCGGCCAGCAGCAAATACTGCGCACGATGGTCACAAAACAGCAGGACATCGACCGCATCGAGGCATGGGGAAAACGCTCCGACCGCGCCACCGTCATCAACGCGATGGCCGACCTGATGTCGGAGGACATGCGGCAGAACGTCAGCCGCATCAAGGCGCCGACACTGGTGCTGGGCAGCTGGATCGCGTACAAGGACTACGGCACCAAACCGGTGTTCGAACAGATGTACGCGACCCAGTACCGGCAGCTCGCCGGCGCCAAGGTGGAATTATCGGACAACGCCCGCCACTTCATCATGTACGACGACCCGGCTTGGATGTATGATCGGATCGACCAATTTCTGAACTAAGTCCACCATGAAGAACGCCCCCCCGCTGCTCGCCCGTATGAACTGGTACTGGCTTTTGCAGCTGGTCGGCTGGAACGTGCTGGCGCTCATGATGGCGTCCAATTCGCTCGGCGGACCGCGCGCCTGGGCCATACTGGCGATCGGCTATTGGGGCGCCGTGGCCGGGCTGGTGATCTCCGACATCTGGCATCGAATGCTCAAGCGACGGATACGCGAAGGCGCCCGCGTCGGATGGAAAATCATCGCCCTGGCCGTCCTGGTGCTAGGCGCCATCCACACCGGTGTCCACCTGCTCGGCTACTTGGTGATCAAGCCGTTTGGCGAGGTGCACGGGATAGCCTGGCTGCCCGGCGCGCTGATTTCATGGTGGGGCATCCATCTGTTATGGAATACGTTCTACATGTCGGTGCTGGCGGCGCGCCGCGCCAACCGTTTTGAAGCGGAGGCGTTGCGTCTCGAGATCAGCGCCAAGGACGCGGAACTGCGTGCCTTGCAGGCACAGGTCAATCCGCACTTTTTCTTCAACAGTATGAACAGCGTGCGCGCCCTGATCTACGAGGACCAGAACGCGGCCGCGCAAATGGTCGATCAACTGGCAAACATGATGCGCTACGCGCTGCAATCGGGCCAGAACGACACCGTGCCCTTGTCGGCGGAGATGGAGGCCGTACAAGCCTACCTGGCGATCGAAAAGATCCGCTTCGAAGAGCGCATGCAAGTCAGCGTGGACATCGGCGCGGGACTGGAACATGTGCGCATTCCGCCGATGGCCCTGCAAACGCTGGTGGAAAACGCGGTCAAATATGGTGTCGAGGCCAGCCCCACCGGCAGCGAGATCAGGATACGCGCGCGGCGCATGGATGATGGCGAGATCCATATCGAAATCGCCAACCTCGGCGCGATTCTGCCCTTCGCCAACTCGACCAAGGTCGGACTGGTCAACACCCGCAAGCGACTCGCACTGGCATTGGGTCCCGGCGCCAATCTCGATTTGGCGGAACACAGTGGCTGGGTGCGGGCCACGATGACCATACCGGAGGCGGCGTAGATGCGCGTGATGCTGATCGACGACGAGCGACTGGCGCGCGCGGAGCTGCGGCGGCTTCTGGCGGCCCATCCGGAGGTGGAGATTGTGGGCGAAGCCGTCAACGCGGAGGACGGCATACGGCAAATCGCCGTGCTCAAGCCGGACCTGATTTTCCTTGACGTGCAAATGCCAGGCGGTAGCGGCTTCGACCTGCTGGCCGCGTTGGACGAAGCGCCGGAGGTCATCTTCACGACCGCGTTCGACCAGTATGCGCTGCAGGCGTTCGAGGTCAACGCGCTGGATTACCTGCAAAAACCAATTCAGGCCGCGCGTATGGCCGCCGCTTTGCAGCGCTGCGCATTGCGGCACGGTCACGCGCTGGAACACAAGTCGTCAGCCGTGGCGCCGACGGCGGCAAAAAAACTGTTCATCAAGGACGGTGAGCGATGCTGGTTCGTCAGCCTGCAGGATGTGCGGCTGTTCGAGTCGGAGGGCAATTACACGCGCGTCTACTTCGACCAGCACAAGCCGCTGATGCTGCGATCCCTCAACCAGCTGGAAGAACGGCTAGACCCGCAAAGCTTTTTCCGCGCCAGCCGACGGCATATCGTCAATCTGGACTACGTCGGGGAAGTGACGCCAAACGACACCGGCGGCCTGGATCTGACGTTGCCGGACGCGTTGCGGGTGGAAGTCTCGCGCCGCCGCGCGGCGCAATTCAAGCTGCTCGCCAGCCTCTAACTCCAGGGTCAGGTCCACCAATTCTACACGGGCTGGGGCGTTGAGCCGTCGACGGCGCATATTTGGCGGATTACGCTTCGCTAATCCGCCCTACGTGGTTTTGCGTCGGCATTGGCATCCCGGTCCTGGCTTTATCGCAGCGCTTCGGCCGGGACCATGCGCATGGCGAGCCAGGTGTGGCGGCTGATGGCGACCAGGGCGACGATCACCGTCACCATCAGCGCCAGTCCCAACGTCCAGTAGCCTATCGGCGCTTGCACCACGTAGGTCGACAAATACCTCTTGATTCCAAGCGCCGCCAGCGGCAGGCCGATCACGGAGCCGATCAAGGTGAGCATCCCTATCTCCCGCACCACCAGCATCGCGATGGCCGACCGCCCCGCCCCGTGCATTTTGCGCAGCACGATTTCCCTGGCGCGGCGCTGTACCGTGTTGGCCGACAGGACGTAGGTGCCGAAGGCCGCTATCGACAACGTGATGCAGGTGGCGATAGCCAGCAGCTTGGCCAGCCGGGCATCGTCGGCGTAATTGACCGCGAGGATATCCCTGGCGCGATACGTCTTCATGATCGCTTCCGGGAAGTACTTGGGCCACAGCTCCCGCACCATGTTCTCCACCTGCGCCGGCGAACCGGTCGTCCGCACGCTGAGCGTTGTGCTGGCCGTCCAGAGCTCATAGGCTGTCGCGCGCGGTGCTTCGCGCAGCGAGTGAAAATGCAGGTCCGGGGCGATGCCGACCACGCGCTTGCGGACGATCTTGTTATCGTAACCGGTGAACAAAACGATCTGCCCGACCGCCGCCTCCGGCGACACGAAGCCCAAATCCCGCGTGGCGATAGCGTTGAGCACCACCGGCACCGGATCGTCTTCCTGGTCCAACGCCGCCTGGAACAGGCGGCCGGTCCGGGGCCGTATGCCGTAAAGCTCGAAGAAATTGGCGCTGACGCCTTTCATTTCCATGCCGGCGCCAACGCCCCCCTCGCGCCGCAGTTCGCGTGTCCATGCGTTGTCGAGCCGCCCGACAGGATCCTCCGATAACGCCACGCCTTCGACGCCGCGCTGCGCCTTCAGCGCTGTGATAAAGGCGCGCGCCGGGTCGCTGTAACGCACCGGCGCCGGCAAATCGACGATCAGGAACGGAGCGGGATCGAACCCCGGCGACGAGCGCATGGCAAACCCGGTCTGCCACGCGATTGCGGCGGTGATGCCGGCGAAGCCCATTGCCGTGGCTATTTGCACCACCGTCAATATCCGCCGGAAGCGCATGCCGCCGACGGACTCGTTACCGGGCCGCCCGGCCAGCACTTGCGTCGGCAGCACGCGCACCGCGATCCAGGCCGGGTAGATCGCCGTCAACACGCCAAGCGCGAGGCCCAGCGTCATCGCCGCGACGATGTTGGTCAACGAAAGTATCCCGGACAGATCGCGGTTGACCAGCTCCGAGAAAATCGGCAGCGCCAACCAGGCCAGCAGCAAGCCGATCATCGTCGCCACCAGCGACACCGCGAGCGACTCCACGAGAAAGTGCAGCACGATCCTGCCGACGCCGACGCCGAGCACCTTGCGCATGGCGACCTCGCGCTGGCGGCGCAGCACGCGCACCGTCGCTAGGTTGACGTAATTGATGGCCGCCAGTACCAGAATCAGTACCGCGATCGCCGCCAGACCGGCGACGACCACCGCATCTCCGCGTTTTCCCGCCACGAAGACACGACTGCCTTCGACATCCTTGTCGAAATACGCGCGCCGCAGCGGCGACAGGCCGAGATCCATCACCTTGCGCTTGCCCAGCCGTTCCAGCGTTTCCGGCGGATGGTTCTGGATACTGGGCGTGCGGTCGACCACTTGCTGAAGCGCGTCCGTGATCGCGGCCAGCGAAGCGCCGGGCTTCACGCGGATCAGCAGCTTGCCCATCCAGCCCAGCTCTCCGGTCAGTATCTCGTTGCGAACGGTTTTGTCGACCAGCGCGGAATTCACGCCGAGCAGAGAGTCGAACGGGATGGTGGTGTTGGCCGGCGGCGTGGCGACCACCGCACCCACGCGCACCACCTTGCGCTCGGCCCGCATGGTGCGCCCCAGCGCATCCGCCGTGCCGAACAGCCGCAGCGCCGAGGCTTCGGTGAGGACGATGCTGTCCGGCTGGTCCAGCGCCACGCGCAGGTTTCCCTGCAGCGCCTTCAATCCCAGCATGTGCGCGAAGCCGGGCAGCACGTAAAGCCCTTGCAGTTGCAGCTGGCGATTGTCGATGCTGATCACAAGCGGTGACGTTTGCGGGCGAGACGGGAAGAAGCTGGTGGCGTCAACCACGCCGGGCGTGGTCATGGCCACCGACCGCAGGAACATCGGCGCAACGTCGTACAGCGGAGACTTGGGGTCGACGTGGTAGCGCTGCGTAACGACGTAGACGTTGTCGACATCCGGCACATGCGAGTCGTAATCCAGCGAGTATTTTACGAAGCCTAGCAGTAGCAGGCAGGATGCCAGGCCTATGCTCAGGCCCAGTATCACCGACAGCGAATATGCCGGCTGCTGTATCACCGTGCGCCAGCCGATGCGAAAATCTTTTAACTTCATGGCAGGTCCGTGTGGGGAAGACGGGTGGATAGTGCAACTACCGTGCCACGGCTTTTCATACGCTGAATCCGCGTTTATCGCTCATGTCTGTTCGGAAGTGAACGGGGTGCTGTTCACTTCCGAACACTTTGGCCATGCGTGAGCCTTCGACGGCGCATGCATGGCGGATTACGCTGCGCTAATCCGCCCTACGTGTTTCCGTGTAATTCAACGTGTTCGTCCACAAGTAATTCAACGTGTCCGTCCACAAGTAATTCAACGTGTTCGTCCACAAGTAATTCAACGTGTTCGTCCACAAGTAATTCAACGTGTTCGTCCACAAGTCATTCAACATGTTCGTCCACAAGTAATTCAACGTGTTCGTCCACAAGTAATTCAACATGCTCCCCTTTGATCAACATGCCCGATTTATCTGGCCTTTATCGGGAACGGTGGGCGTGGCGGGCGTGCCGGCGGATTCTTCGCCAATTCCGCTTTGATGACTTCTATCGCCTTCTCCAGCTGCGGATCGCGGCCGGCGATGACGTCGGCCGGCGTTTGATCGACTTCGATGTCCGGCGCCACGCCTTCGTTTTCCACGCCCCAGCCGCCGTCGCGCGTCCAGAAGGCCAGGTTGGGCGCCGTGATCGCGCCGCCATCGAGCAGCACCGGGAAGCCTAGCACTCCCACCAATCCTCCCCAGGTGCGCTTGCCGATCAGCGGCCCCATTTGGTTTTTACGGAACATCCATGGCAGCAGGTCGCCCCCCGAGCCGGCCGTTTCGTCGATCAGCATCGCGCGCGGCCCCTGGATCGATGCGGACGGCGTTTTCATGTCGGCGCCGTAGCGCATGGTCCACCAGGCGATTTCCTTCTTCTGCAAAATCTCCAGGTAGTAATCGGCCACGCTGCCGCCGCCGTTGAAGCGCTCATCGATGATGACGGCGTCCTTGTCGGCCTGCGGGAAGAAGTAGCGTTTGAAGTAGGTATGCCCCAGGGTTGCGGTATTCGGCACGTACACATAGGCTACCTTGCCGCCGGTGGCCGCGTTCACCTTGCGGATGTTCCCCTCGATCCAGTCGCGGTTGCGCAGCGCGTCCTCGGTCGGCACCGGCACCACGGTGATGGTGCGCGATTTGCTGCCGTCCGCGTTCGGGCCGACGGTGATGTCGATGGCCTTGTTGGCGGTGTTCTCGAAGGCGCTATACAGATTGGTCGGCGCCACCAACGGACGGCCTTCGACCGCCAGCAGGTATTCGCCGGCCTTGACGTTCAGGCCCGGTTCCGTCAGCGGCGCGCGCAGCGCCGGATTCCAGTTCAGGCCACCGTAGACCTTCTTGAAGCGGTAACGGCCTTCGCTGATCTCGTAGTCGGCACCCAGCAGGCCGCCCGGCACGGCTTTGCCGTCGGTGAAGAAGTCGCCGCCGCCACCGCGATGGTGGCCCACACCCAGTTCGCTGCACAGCCACTGCACCAGGCGATTGAGGTCGGCGCGCGACGACAGCTCCGGCAGGAACTGCGCATACTTCTCGCGCATCTTGTTCCAGTCGGCGCCGTGCATACCGGGATCGTAGAAGAAGTCGCGGTTGATGCGCCAGGCTTCGTTGAAAATCTGCGTCCACTCGGCGCGCGGTTCGGCGCGCACTTCGATCGCTTCGACCTTGATCTTGCCTTCGCCCGGCGTCAGCGTCTTGGCGCCGGCGCTGCCCATGGCCCAGGCTTCCTTGAGGCGGTAGACGATTTTCTTGCCGTCGGCGGAGACCTCGAATTCGTCCGCCTCCGCCAGCAGCGTTTCGGCCTTGCGGTCCTTCAGATCGAAACGCTGGATGGCTTTCTTGCCGTCGTTCTCGCGCAGGAAGAAGATCTGGCCGGCCTCCCCCGCTTCCAGGTCGGACAGCGACGCCGCCGGTATCGGCAAATCGACGATGCGCGTTTCGATGCCGTCGAAGTCGATCGCCATCGGCGCGACCGGCGCCACGGTGACCTTGGGATCGTCGCGCCCCGTCTTGGGATCGACCTTAGGCGTCTCCGGTTTGGCCGGCTCCTTCTTGTCCGACACCGGCGGCGTGGCCGGGGAGGCCTTTTCCTCGTCGCTCTCCTTAATCAGCGGCGACGGCAGGTCGCGCCGCAGCACCGCCATCCACACCGTGCGCGTGACGCGGTTATCCTCGTTCTGCTGCGAGAACCAGTTGTTGCTCGGCCCCGCGTTGGTGGAGGCGAAGAAGTACAGGTACTTGCCGCTCTTGTCGAACACCGGATTGACGACGTCCGACAAGCCGTCCGTCACCGGCCACGATTTTTTCCGCTCCAGCGAGTAGATGTAGGCGCTGCGCGTGTAGGTCATCGAATTGAGCGCGTATGCGATCCAGCGCGAATCCGGCGCCCACGCCGCGCGCAAGGTTTTGTTCACACCATACAGCGGTTCGGACGCGATCTTGCTGATCGCCCCGGAGGCGACGTCCATCACGTACAAGGTCCAGGAGTTGTCGGTGTAGGCGATCTTTTTACTGTCCGGCGACCAGACCGGATTGTCGTAGAAGCCGGAGCCGGTCAGCTTGAACTTGCGCGCCTCCCCCTTGCCATCCTGCGCGCGGATGTGCAGCGCGTATTCGCCCGATTCGTCGGAGAAGTAGGCGACCGAACGGCCGTCCGGCGACCACGCGGGCGAGCGCTCGTTGGCGCCGGTGGTCTGCGTCAGGTTGCGCACGTCGCCCTTGTCGGCGGGGATGGTGACGATCTCGCCACGGAATTCGTACGCGACCCGCGCGCCGGACGGCGACACCGACGCGTTGCGGATGTACTTGGCGCCGCTGACCCAGCGCGGCCGCGACAACCCCAGATCGCTGCTGACACCGATGGTCAGCTTGCGCGCCTGGCCGGTGGCGGTATCGAGCGCGTGCAGATAGCCGGCCTGCTCGTAGACGATGCCATTGCCGGCGGCCGCCACGTTCAGCACCGGGAAGTCGGTGTGCCTGGTCAGCGCGCGCACCTCCCTGGACTTCACGTCATAGGCGTACAGATTGAATTCGCCGTCGCGGTCCGAGCGGAAGTAGATGGTGTCTCCGATCCAGACCGGATCGACGTCGTTCGAGTGCGTGGCCGGCTGCGGAATCTTGACCACCGATTTGTCGGCCCGGTTGAATAGCCACAGGATCGAGTTGGTGCCGCCCCGGTAGTGCTTCCACTGCAAAAAGGCCGGCGAGAACGGGTTGTAGACGATGCTCTTGCCGTCCGGGGACCATGCCGCGCGCGCGGCGTTCGGCACTTCCAGTTCCGTCTCCACGCCGCCGGCCACCGGCACCGTGAACAATTTGCGATAGCGGTTGTTGAAGGCCGCGCGCGGCGACGTGAACATCACCGACTTGCCGTCCGGCGCGAAGCCCTGCACCACGTCGGCGCCGGGATGATAGGTCAGCCGCTTGGGCACGCCCCCTTCGACCGGCAGCAGGTAGACGTCGGTATTGCCGTCGACCTGCGCGCTGTAGGCGATCAGTTTGCCGTCCGGCGAAAACTGCGGGTTCGATTTTTCGCCCGGGTCGGAGGTCAGGCGGCGCGGCGCGCCGCCGTCGCGATTGGCCAGCCACACGTCCCCCGCATAGATAAAGGCCAGGTGGGCGGCGGAGAGCGCCGGTTCGGTCAGCATGCGGGTATCGCTGGTGCTGGGCAGCGCCTGCGCGGTTTGGCCAATTGTGATGGCCGCACCGGCGACGGCGGCGGATACTAGGCGCTTCATGTACATCGAGGGCTCCTTATTTCAACGCGGGGATCACCTGCGGTTGATATGGTTTGATCGGCTGTTCCTTCAGTTTTTTATCCAGCAGCTCCAACGCCACCTCCAGCTGCCGGTCCTGGCCCATGAAGGTCGCATGCGGCAGGTTGTCCACTTCCACGTCCGGCGTCACGCCCACGCCTTCGATCAGCCAATGGCCGTCGGCCGTGTTGAACTGGCCGTTCTCGGCGACGCGCGCCATGCCGTTGTCGCTCAGGCGGTTGTTATCGCTCAGCCAAACGCCGGCGCCGGCCGTGCGCTTGCCGACCAGCGGCGCCAGCCCCAGCGCCTTGACGCCGGCCGCGAAGGTCTCGCCGTCCGAATAGGTCAGCTCATCGACCAGCACCACCAGGTGGCCGCGGAAGGTGTTCTGCATGTTCGGCGCCGGCTGCGCGCCCGGCGCGGCCCAGAAGGCCCAGGCCTTGCGCAGCAGCTTCTCGATGATCCAGCTGTCGATGTTGCCGCCGTTGTTGCGCCGCACGTCGATGATCAGGCCCTCGCGGTTGACGTTGGCGTAGAAGTCGCGCGCGAACGAGGCGATGTCGCGCGGCCCCATTGCGCGCAGGTGCAGGTAGCCGATGCGTCCCTTCGACGCCGTCTCGACCTGGCGCGCGCGGCTTTGCTCCCAGTCGCTGTAGCGCAGGCTGGCCTGCTTGGCCATATTCACCGGCATCACGATCACCGGGCCGCTGCCGCCGGCCTTGCGTTTGATCTGCAGCAGCACCTGCTTGTCGGCCTGGTTCAGCAGCAGGTCGGCGATGTCGCGCACGGCCGTCACCGGCTTGCCGTTGACGGCGGTGATGATGTCGCTCTCCTTCACATTGACGTCGGCCTGGGCCAGCGGTCCGTGCTCGGACGGCAGCTCCGGCTCGCTGCGGTACACGTGATCGACGCGGTAGCCCTCGTCGGTGCGCGTCAGCAGCGCGCCCAGGCCGGACGGCACGCCCTCCGGCGCGGGGCGGCGGATATCGCCCGGCGAGATCTGCGAGTGCAGCGAACCGACCTCGCTGATCATCATGCCCAGGATATCGTTCAGCTCCGCGCGGTCGGTTACGCGCTCGACCAGCGGCGCGTATTTGTCGCGCACGCCGGTCCAGTTCACGCCGCGCATTTTGGCGTCGTACAGGAAGTCGCGGTGCATGCGCCAGGCGTCGTTGAACATCTGCTTCCACTCCAGGCGCGGATTGGAGGTGAAGCTCCAGTCGTCGATCCTGACCTTGGCCTTGGAGGTGTCGGTGGGCGCCTTGGCGCCCGCTTCGACGATGATCATGTCGCCCGGACCGCCGCTGAAGGTGCGGTAGTAGAGATGCTTTTTGTCGGCGGCCAGATCGAATTCGCGCACGCCGGCGGCGAAGGTCTCCGGCTGCGGACCGTTGGAGGCGATCGCCAGCGTCTTCAGGTTCGCCTTGCCGTCGCTGGACTCCACTTCCAGGAAGTACAGGCGCTTGTCGTCCATGCTCAAGCCACGGTAGTTACCTGGCGCCAGCGGCACTTCGTACAAGCGGTCCTGCAGGCCGGCGTAGACGATCTCCGGCAGCGACTTGTCCGCTTTTTTCACCGGCGGCGCCGCCTTGGCGGCGGCCTTTTCCACCGCCTTCTCCGCCGCCTTCTCGGCCGCCTGCTCGACCGCCTTGTCGGCCGCACCCTCGGCGGCCTTCTCGCCCGGCTTGCCCAATTCATCGTCCGGTTTGAACGGGAAGCGGTTCCCCGGCTGCAGCGCCAGCGCGTAGACGCCGGTGCGCTTGTCGAACACCGGTCCCATATTGCGGTCGCCCCACGGCGAACCGTTCGCCAGCTGGAAGTTGCGGGCCGAGAGGAAGTACAGCCATTTGCCGTCCGGCGAAAACACCGGCGAACGTGACGTGTAGCGGTCGCTGGTGACAAAGGTCAGCTGCTTCGACGCCAGGTTGTACAAGCCGATTTGCTCGCGCTGCTCGGTGGTCGCGGCGCGCACCAGCGCCAGGTTCTTGCTGTCGGCCGACCACAGGATTTCGTCGTGCTTGTCGACGCCGGCCTTGCCCGCGTCGTCGATGACGATGTTCGCTTTGGTGGCCAGGTCCAGCAGCCAGAAACGTCCCTTCTTGTCGGTGTGGCCCAGCCAGCGGCCGTCCGGCGACGGATACAGCTGCCAGCGGTGGCTGATGCCGTCCCGCGTCAGCTGCTCGCCCGGTCCCGAGCCGTCGGCGGCGAACTTCCAGATCTCGTTTTCGCCGGTGGTGTCGACGATCGCGTAGACCCACTTGTCGTCATGGCTGAACACCGCCTCGCGCGCGCGCGCCCCTTCCGGCACCGCGATCTCGACGCGGCGCTGGGCGCCCGTGCCGGCCAGGCTGACGCGCCCGCGCGCGGTCAACACCAGCCGCTCGGCCTTGCCGGACAACTGCACGTTGGTCAACTGCTCCAGCGGCGAGCGTATCTGGCGCGCGCGTTGCTGGTCGAAGTCGGACACCAAGCCGATAGCCAACTGCCGGTCGGCCGACCCGGCCAGGTCGAACACGCGCAGGTCGGCGCCCAGCTGATAGACGATGCGGCCGTCGCCCAGCGCCGCGTTGCGCACGTCCCAGTCGGTGTGCTTTGTCAGCTGGCGAGGGTCGCCGCCATCGGGCGCCATCGACCACAGGTTGTCGGAGCCGCCACGGTCGCTGATGAAGTACAGGCGTCCCCGCCACCACATCGGGCGCTTGTTGTTGCCCGCGTCGGCCGCCAGCAGCGGCACGGCTTCGGCCGACGCACCCGCGCTCAAGTCGTAACGCCACAGCTGCGCGTGGGCGCCGCCGCGATAGTTCTTGACGTTGTCGTTGGTCAGGGCCAGGCCGTAGCGCGTGAAGTACAGCGTCTTGCCGGCGTCGTCGAGCACCGCGTCGTTGGCGTCGGCGACGGCGAACACGCGCCGCTGCAAGGTCGATGGCTGCACCGCAGCGACGATGCGGTGCGCCGACGGCCCTTTCGAATCCTGGGTGCTGACCAGTACCTCGCCCTGAGCCGTCCAGCCCAGCACCGTCACGGCGCCGTTCTCGAACGTCAGCCGCTTGGGCAGGCCGCCGGCAAGCGGCATCACATAGGCTTCCTGCGCGCCCTCGTACGAGGCGGAGAAGGCGATCCATAGTCCGTCGTACGAAATGGCGGCGTTGGTTTCGGCGGCCGGGTGGGTCGTCAGGCGCTGCGCCTGGCCGCCCTGGGCGCCGGTCTTCCACAGATCGCCCTCGGCGGTGAAGACGACGGCGTCGCCACGGATGGAGGGGAAGCGGTAGTAGGCATCGGCGGCGGCGGCCTGACCGGCCAGCAGGCCGGCGGACATCAGTGTCAGGGCAAAGGGACGGAGGCGGAACGGTGACATGGACAGGCTTTGCAAGTTGTCGAAGGGAACGACGATTCTGGCATACCTTGACCGGTCCGGGCAAAGAAAACGTTTTTACTCAGTCTTCAGACTGACGGAATCGAGCATGAACGAGGTCGGCAGACTACCGTTAGAACTTGAAGCGAAGCGCAGCCGCACGGTCTGGCCACGGAAGGCGCTCAGGTCGTAGCTATGCACGACGAAGCCCGGCGCCGCGTCCAGATTGCTGAACTCCTTGATTAGCGCCAGCGGCTGGTTGAACAGGCCGCGCAGCTCGACGCGGAAGCGGTCCTCCACCTTGGCCGTGCTCTCGGTGGTGCTGACCTTCAGCGCGAACGACAGCTTGGCCGTGGGGCTGTGCGCCGGGATCGTCACCACCTGGTACAGCGCCGTGCCCGATGGCGATTCATAATCGCCGAACCACGCCATCTTCTTGCCGGCGTGGGCCGGGTACTGGCTCCAGCCGCCGATGTTGTTCAGGCTGCCCGCCCAGTCGAGCTCGCCGTCCTCGAAGCCGCCGTTGACGATGCGCTCGTACAAGGTGCCGGGCGGATTGATGGTCAGCACCGCCGTCTGGCTGGTGGCCGTGGTCGGCAGGTTGGCGCTGTCGGTCACGCGCACGGTGATTTTGGCGCCGGCGTCGGCCGCCGTCGCGGTGAAGCTGTAGCCGGGGCCGGTGACGTTGCGGACCCGCGCGCCGTTCTTGTACCAGGCGTAGTAGTAAGGCGCCGTGCCCGCCTCGGCGTAGGCGGTGAAGTTGGCCGGCTGGCCCACGGTGACGCCGGTGCTGGCCGGCTGGGTCAGCAAGGCCACCGGCGACTTGTAGCCGAGCTCGTCGACGTCGTAGCCGACATTGATGGCCGCGTAGGCGCGCTGCACCGCGATCGCCTGCGCGCTGTCGTCGCCGTACAGCTGGCGCGCCACCTCGATCATGCGGGCGCGCGCGGCCGAATAATTGGTGGCGGCGGCGAACTTGGTGGTGTTGGCGGTGAACCAGATGCGGTAGGCGGCGTCGTTGCCGATGCCGGTCATGGCCTTGGGCGAGCGCTTGAGGTAGGCGCTGTGGCCCTCGGCGCCCGGCGTCGCGTCCGAGCCCTGCGACAGGAAATAGAACATGCGGTTGTTGGCGCCGCTGCTGTAGTGCGGATCGAGCTTGCCGATATCGACGCTCCAGGCGTCGGCGCTCTTGCCGTCCTTCGACGGCTTGCGCAGGTAGCGCAGCGCCTGGCCCTGGTACCACGCCTCCTTGGCGATCATCCAGTCGTTGCCGGCCGGGACCGCCTTGCCGCCGGCGCCGTTGCGGGCGTAGGCTTCGGCCATTTCGCCGTTGATGTCCGCGCCCGATTCGTTGAGGCCGCCCGCCTCGCCGTACATCGGCAACTTGGACGTGCGCGCTGTGACGCCGTGGCCCATTTCGTGGCCCAGCACGTCGATCACGCCCAGGTTTTTGTAGTCGACGCCGTTGCCGTCGCCGACCCGGATGCAGCGGCACGCCTCGTCGTAGTTGGCGTTGGTGTAGCCCTGGCCGTAGTGCACGGTGGCGTAGGTGGCGGTGTCGTTGCCGTCCAGGCTGTGCCAGCCCATGACGTTCTTCATCGTGTCGTAGGTGCTGGCCAGCCCCCACAGCGCGTTGACGGCGGCCGTCTGGCCGTTGGCGCCGGTGGTGCTGGCGCCGCTGACGTATTGCTGGCCGTCGCCCCACTGGTTGTCGGCGTCGCTGTAGAGCGTGCCGGTCGGGATGTAGTCGTTGTTGGCGTTGGTGATCGCCAGCCCGCCGAATTTTCCGTTCACGCCGCGGCTGCCGTCCTTCATCAGATAGGGGCCGCCGCTCAGCGTGGTGTTGAGCTTGACCGTGCCGCTGTACTGGCTGTGGCCGGTGCCGGCGACGTCGGTGCGGACGTTGAGGCGGTCGATCTGGTGGCCGTCCTCGGCGCTGATGATGTGATCCCAGAACTGCAGGTCGTTGCGGATCAACATGCGCGTGCTGACGACATAGGCCAGCCGGTAATCGGTGACCACGTCCTCCAGGTCGACCGCGTTCAGTTGCGCCACCGGCTTGCCCGCGCCGGTGCGGCTGCGGGTTCTCGCCATCAGCGGGTAGACGACCAGCTCGGCCGTGGTCTCCTCCAGCGGCTGCGCGCCGCGCTCGATGCCGGCGAGGACCAGGTTGATGGCCTCCTGCGCGCTCACCGGGGGACGTTCGGGCAGCGCGTCGACGCCCTCCTCCGTGGCCTTGGCCAACGCGGCGCGGCGGTCGCTCGGCGTTTCGTCGATGACGGCGCCGCCGTCGTCGAGCGTCACCACCGATTCGGATTGCCAGATGCGCAGGCCCCGATACGTGTGGTGCAGGCGCGCGACGCGCGTGCCGGCGACGCCGGGGTGGATGGTGTCGAGCGCCAGCCCGAACGGCGCCGGCCGGGCCTGGGCCGCCAGCAGTTGTTCGATCAAGGCCGGGCCGGCATCGCGCGCGGCGGCGGCCAGCGGGCCGGCCATGGTGGCGTCGGCGGCGTGGGCGCCGGCGGCAACGCCCAGCGACAAGGCGGCGGAAAGCAGGGTCGGATAACGCATGCGGGCCTCCGATCAGGCGCGCCGGCGCAGCAGCGCCAGCATCATCAGGCCGGCGCCGAACAGCGCGTAGGCGTCCGGCTCGGGCACCACCGCAACCTCGGCCACATCGACGCCGGCCGCCGCCACGCTGAAGAAAGCCGCGTTGTAGTGGGCGTAGCCGTTTTCCAGCTCGCCGACGACGAAGCGCGCGCGCAGGCCAGTGAAGATTATGGCGGTGTCGGCCGGCAGATAGGGGCCGCCGAACAAGGCGCCGAGGTGGGCGGTGCCGCCGCTCTGGTTGAAGCCGCTCAGCGGCGCCAGCGCGGCACCGGACAGGCCGGACAGCGTCATCTGCAAGCCTTCGACGGTGAAGTTGCTGGTGTTGAGGGGATCGCTGGCGTCCTGGTACAGGCCCAGGTTGAACAGCTGGTAGCCGTTGCCGCTATACATGCTCACCGCCTGGCCGGGCAGGAAGGCGTAGTCCAGCTCGACGGTGTCGCCCTGGTGGATGGTCTGCGGGGCGAACTCGTCGCTGGAATAGCGCAGCAGCGAGCCGGTGACGGTGTCGGGCAGGCCGAGGTCGAAGACCTGATGGATGACCACCGTGCCGGCCAAAGCGGGCAGGCACAAAAAACCGGCAGCGAGTGCCGGCAGCAGAAACTTGAACATGACGATCCTTGGTTATGATGTTTTATTGATAATATGGAGTATTTAAAGTATCAGTTAGAATCAGAATCGTGTCAAATTGTATTTTCATTTTTGCATGCAAAAACCGTAACCCGCACTGCCGCCAACAGGGGTCGGACCCGTCGGGTCCGACCCCGCCCGGCCTTGCGGGTCGCGCATCGCTCAATCGACGGACGTAAAAAAACCCCGCCTGCCCTGGGCGCAATGCGCGCTCGGGCTGGCGGGGTTTTCGGGGTCTTGCTAGCCGACTTAATCGACTTCGACGGTCTCCGGCGGCAAGGTCGGCGCGGCGTCCGGCGGTTCCGGGAACTCCAGCTTGACGACATCCTTCTCGTCCAGATCGACGGTCACGCGGCCGCCGGTCACCAGACGGCCGAACAGCAGCTCGTCGGCCAGCGCCTTGCGGATCATGTCCTGGATCAGACGCGACATCGGCCGTGCGCCCATCAGCGGATCGAAACCCTTCTTCGCGAGGAACTTGCGCAGTTTCTCGGTGAAGATAGCCTCGACCTTTTTCTCGTGCAGCTGCTCTTCCAGCTGCATCAGGAACTTGTCGACCACGCGCAGGATGATTTCCTCGTCCAGCGCGCGGAAGCTGATGGTCGCGTCGATACGGTTGCGGAACTCCGGCGTGAACATGCGCTTGATGTCGGCCATCTCGTCGCCCGCCTGCTTGGAATTCGTAAAGCCGATCGACGACTTCTGCAAGCTTTCGGCGCCCGCGTTGGTGGTCATGATGATGATCACGTTGCGGAAGTCGGCCTTGCGTCCGTTGTTGTCGGTCAAGGTGCCATGGTCCATCACCTGCAGCAGGATGTTGAAAATGTCCGGATGGGCTTTTTCAATCTCGTCGAGCAGCAGCACCGCGTGCGGCTTCTTGGTGATGGCTTCGGTCAGCAAACCACCCTGGTCGAAACCGACGTAACCCGGCGGCGCGCCGATCAGGCGCGACACGGCGTGACGCTCCATGTACTCGGACATGTCGAAACGAATCAGCTCGATGCCCAGGATGAAGGCCAGCTGCTTCGCCACCTCGGTCTTGCCGACGCCGGTGGGACCGGAGAACAGGAAGGAGCCGATCGGCTTGTCGGTCTTGCCCAGGCCGGCGCGCGCCATCTTGATCGCCGACGCCAGCGCTTCGATCGCCGGATCCTGGCCGAACACCACGTTGCGCAAATCGCGGTCGATGGTCTGCAGCTTGCTGCGGTCGTCCTGGTTGACGGTCTGCGGCGGGATACGGGCGATCTTGGCGATGATGTCCTCGATTTCGGTCTTGCCGATGGTTTTCTTCTGCTTCGACTTCGGCAGGATGCGCTGCGCTGCACCGGCCTCGTCGATGACGTCGATCGCCTTGTCGGGCAGATGGCGGTCGTTGATGAAGCGGGCGGCCAGTTCGGCCGCCGTCGACAGCGCCGACGACGAGTACTTGACGCCATGGTGCTCTTCGAAGCGCGACTTCAGGCCGCGCAGGATCTGCACCGTCTGCTCGACGGTCGGCTCGTTGACGTCGACCTTCTGGAAGCGGCGGCTCAGCGCGTGGTCCTTCTCGAACACGCCACGGAACTCCGTGTAGGTGGTCGCGCCGATGCACTTGAGCTGGCCGTTGGCCAACGCCGGCTTCAGCAGGTTCGACGCGTCGAGCGTACCGCCGGAAGCGGAACCGGCGCCGATGATCGTATGGATCTCGTCGATGAACAGGATGCCGTTCGGGTTGTCCTTCAATTGCTTGAGGACGGCCTTGAGGCGCTGCTCGAAGTCGCCGCGATACTTGGTGCCGGCCAGCAGCGCGCCCATGTCGAGCGAATACACGACGGCGTTTTGCAGGATCTCCGGCACATCGCTTTGCGTGATGCGGTAGGCCAGGCCCTCGGCGATGGCGGTCTTGCCGACGCCGGCCTCGCCGACCAGCAAGGGATTATTCTTGCGGCGGCGGCACAGGATCTGGATCACGCGGTCGACTTCGTCTTCGCGGCCGATCAGCGGATCGATCTTGCCTTCGGCGGCGGACTTGTTCAGGTTTTGCGTGAACTGGTCGAGCGGGCTTTCCTTGGTCTGGCCTTCGCCGCCCGGCGCGCCCTCCTCCACGCCTTCCGAGGCCTTGGCGGCATCGGTCTGCTGGTCCTTGCGCACGCCGTGCGAAATGAAGTTGACCACGTCCAGACGCGTCACGCCCTGCTGGTGCAGGTAGTAGACGGCGTGCGAGTCCTTCTCGCCGAAGATCGCCACCAGCACGTTGGCGCCGGTCACTTCCTTCTTGCCGTTCGACGCCGACTGCACGTGCATGATGGCGCGCTGGATCACGCGCTGGAAACCGAGCGTCGGCTGGGTATCGACCTCACCGGTGCCGGGCACGGTCGGCGTGTTGTCGCCGATGAAATTGGTCAGGGTTTTGCGCAGATCTTCAATGTTGACGGCGCATGCGCGCAACACTTCGGCAGCCGAAGGGTTGTCCAGCAAGGCCAGCAGCAAGTGCTCCACCGTGATGAATTCGTGCCGGGCCTGTCGCGCTTCGACAAACGCCATGTGCAAACTTACTTCTAATTCCTGCGCAATCATACTTCCTCCATCACGCACTGCAGGGGGTGACCTGCCTTGCGCGCATGCGTTAAAACGAACTCCACTTTGGTACAGGCTATATCTTTAGAGAACACGCCGCACACTCCTTTGCCGTAGCGATGAACACTGAGCATTATTTGCGTGGCTGTTTCACGGTCTTTGTTGAAATACTCCTGGATGATAGCGACTACAAACTCCATCGGCGTGTAGTCATCGTTGAGCAACGCCACCTGGTACAAAGGTGGCGGCTTCAGCGCTTGCCGCTCCAAAAGGGTTTCGGTGTCATGCTTGGTTGCCATACGCTTATATTCTAATGCTTTCGGGGTTGATGCAATGTGCATTTCACTATACACATCCAATTGTTTTCCATCTTACGCGTTTTCTTAACATGGCGCAGATGGCGACCCATTTGTTAAAATCAAGAGTTGCATGTTCGCTAAGACGATCAAAAGTAGCAAAATGCATACAAATCTGCTTGACTTTAAAAATTGGTCCGCTAACAATGCGTTATCGGCTTCGTGCAGAAATGTACATGTTGATAAGAAGTGAGGCGTGAGGAGGGGGCAAGAAGCTTCTTGCTTTTATGGCTCGTGTGATCCGTTTTAATTTTGAAAGTTCTTTTTATGGCAACAGGTACAGTTAAGTGGTTCAATGATTCCAAAGGTTTTGGCTTCATCACTCCAGATGACGGCGGCGAGGATTTGTTTGCTCACTTCTCCGCAATCAACATGAACGGTTTCAAGACCCTCAAAGAAGGTCAAAAAGTTCAATTCGAAGTCACGCAAGGCCCTAAAGGCAAGCAAGCTTCCAACATCCAAGCTGCCTAAGCACCACGGCACCAGATGTGAAAAACCCCGTCTGCGGGGTTTTTTTTCGTCCGTCGTCCGCTTGGGGTCGAGGATAGCCATATAAAAGTGTTGTAGAAGTCCGACGTTCCCTCCCCCACTATGACTTATCTGATACCGCTGGTGACCGCGATCCTGGTCGCGCTGTCGATGCCGCTGCGCGGCTGGGCGGCAGCGCCGCTGGCGACGGAAATACAACGCACTCTGCAGCAAGAACAGCTGACCGGCGCCGTCTGGGCCACCGTCACGCCCGAGGGCGGCGCGCACACCGGCGCCGCCGGCCTGGCCGACGCCGGCAGCGGCGCCGCCATGCGCGCCGACCAGCGGGTGCAGGTCGGCTCGGTCGCCAAGCCGCTGGTGGCCATTGCCGTGCTGCGCCTGATCACCGAAGACAGGCTCTCGCTCGACACCCCGGTCGCCACGCTGCTGCCGGCGCTATCGTTCAACAACCGCTGGGAAGCCACCGATCCAGTCCGGGTACGGCACCTGCTGTCGCACACCGCCGGGCTGGAAAACTTCCGGCTGTGGCACGTGTTCAGCCTGACGGCAACGGCGGACACGCCGCTGGACGCCGCCTTCACCGGCGCCGACGCCGCGCTGCTGACGGTGCAGTCGCGTCCCGGCAGCCGCTTCGCCTACTCCAACATCAGCTACGGCTTGCTCGGCATGGTGATCGAAGCGGTCAGCGGCCAGCGCTACGACCGTTATCTGGACACGCAACTGCTCAAACCGTTGGGCATGCGCGACAGCACCTTCGGCTTCGTCACGCAAACCGGCCCGGGCGCCGACCCGCGCCTGGCGATGGGCCACTTCGAACACGGCGTCACGCAAGCGGCCACGCCCAACTACCTGCCCTCGGCCGCGCAGTTGACCACCACCGCCGCCGACATGGCCAGCTTCGCCGCGTTCCTGATGGGCGACGGCGGCATCGACGGCAAGCCGTTCATCGATCCCAGGCTCATGGCGCAGCTCGGCACACCGGCCGGCACCGAAGCCGTGCGGGCCGGCCTGACGACGGGCCACGGCCACGCGCTGGTCGGACGCGACCGCCACGGCCAGCTGGGCTACTGCCATCCCGGCACCACGGTTGGCTTCAACGCCATGCTGTGCGTGTATCCGGCCCGGCACAAGGCGTTTTTTGTTGCCGTGAACACCGATAGCGAAACGGCCGACTACGACCGCTTCACCCGATTGCTGATCGACGCGCTCGAGCTGCCGCCCGCCGCGCCCGTGGTCCAGCGGGCCGCGCCGGCGGGCGACATCGGCGCCTGGCCGGGCATCTACGTGCCGGCGATGCACAAGATCAGCAACCTGGCCTGGACCGACATCGTGTTCAACTTCGTGCGGATGAGCTGGGACGGCGGCACGCTGCGGCTGGCGCCGTTCCAGGGCAAGCCGACCGTGCTGACGCCGACGGGTGGCCGGCTGTTCACGCAAGCCGGGCGGCTCGACAACACGCACGTGCTGCTGATCGGCGACGACGGCCAGCGCATCGTCAGCGACGGCATCCGCAACTACGCCAAGGCCAACATGGCGCTGTTCGCCGGGCTATGGGCCAGCCTGGCGGCCGGGCTGCTGGGACTGGCATACGTGGTGACTATTGGTAGCTGGCGGCTGCTGCGCGCGCGGCCGCGGACGCGCGGTCCGCTGTTCGCGCCGCTGATGGGTGTGCTCGCGCTGGCGCTGCCGGCGCCGCTGTTCTATCTGCAATCGTTCATGCGGATGGGGGAATTGACGATGGCCAGCGCGACGCTGGCCGTGGTGACGGCGGCGTTGCCGCTGACGCTGGCGGCGGGGCTGGCGCGGCAATGGCGTGGCGGACCGCGCAATGTCGCCGACACCGTGGCGCTAATGGCCGCGCTGCAATGCACGCTGGTGCTCGCCGCATGGGGCATGCTGCCCTTGATGCTGTGGAAGTGACTCCGGCCGGGTAATCAGATTCCATCTAAACCACGTAGGGCGGATTAGCGTAGCGTAATCCGCCATTGCGTGCGTCAACGCGACGCATACATGGCGGATTACGACGTTCCGCCTAATCCGCCCTACGTGTTTTCGTGGTCCTCAATCCTGCATCTGTTCGATCATCACCGCGCCGAAGCCGGAGCACGATACCTGCGTCGCGCCTTCCATCAGGCGCGCGAAGTCGTACGTGACCTTCTTCGAGTCGATGGCTTTCTCCATCGATTTGATGATCAAGTCGGCCGCTTCGGTCCAGCCCATGTGGCGCAGCATCATTTCAGCCGACAGGATCAGCGAACCCGGGTTGACGTAATCCTTGCCGGCGTACTTGGGCGCGGTGCCGTGCGTGGCTTCGAACATCGCCACCGAATCCGACATGTTGGCGCCCGGCGCGATGCCGATGCCGCCCACCTGCGCCGCCAGCGCGTCCGAGATGTAGTCGCCGTTCAGGTTCAACGTGGCGATCACGCTGTATTCCGCCGGACGCAGCAAGATCTGCTGCAGGAACGCGTCGGCGATCGAGTCCTTGATCGTGATGTCGCGGCCGGTCTTCGGATTCTTGAACTTGCACCATGGGCCGCCGTCGATCAGCTCGGCGCCGAATTCCTTCAGCGCCAGCTCGTACGCCCAGTCGCGGAAGCCGCCCTCGGTGTACTTCATGATATTGCCCTTGTGGACGATGGTCACCGACGGCTTGTCGTTGTCGATCGCGTACTGGATCGCCTTGCGCACCAGGCGCTGCGTGCCTTCGATCGACACCGGCTTGATGCCCAGGCCCGACGTTTCCGGGAAGCGGATCTTGGTCACGCCCATTTCCTTGACCAGGAAGTCGATCAGCTTCTTGGCGCCTTCCGAACCCTGCTGGTATTCGATGCCGGCGTAGATGTCCTCCGAGTTCTCGCGGAAGATCACCATGTTGGTTTTTTCCGGCTCCTTGACCGGCGACGGCACGCCGGTGAAGTAGCGCACCGGACGCAGGCACACGTACAGGTCCAGCTGCTGGCGCAGCGCCACGTTGAGCGAACGGATGCCGCCGCCGACCGGCGTCGTCAACGGACCCTTGATCGAGACCACGTAATCCTTCAGCACCGTCAGCGTCTCTTCCGGCAACCACACGTCGGGGCCGTACACGGAGGTCGACTTTTCGCCAGCGTAGATTTCCATCCAGTTGATCTTGCGCTTGCCGCCGTACGCTTTGGCCACCGCCGCGTCGACCACCTTGATCATGACCGGGCTGATGTCCACCCCGGTACCGTCGCCCTCGATGTAGGGAATGATCGGGTTATCTGGTACATTCAGGGAAAAATCGGCGTTGACGGTGATTTTCTGGCCGTCGGCAGGTACTTTGATATGTTGGTACATCGTGTTCTCCGAAGTGGACGCTCGGCAAGCCGCATACAATACTGCTACCGGGGCAAGGATCTTTATTTTATTGCCAAGTTAGTACAAATACCTAGGTCTTCTATAAGACATAAGACAGGCGTTTTGCATTATGCACCAGTATTTTAGTGGGCGCCACGATTTTACGACACCGGCCTTCAAGCCTACACCAATTCCACAGCCAGACAAGCATGCCCCTCATCCTATTTAATAAACCTTTCCAAGTGCTGTGCCAGTTCTCGCCGCAGGACGACAAGGCCACCCTGGCCGACTATTTAAAGATCCCCAACATCTACCCGGCCGGGCGCCTGGACGCCGACAGCGAAGGCTTGATGCTGCTCACCGACGACGGCAAGCTGCAGCACCAGATCGCCCATCCGGACCACAAGGAAGCCAAGGTCTACCTGGTACAGGTCGAGGGCGTGGCCGACGCCGCCAGCCTGGCCAAATTGCAGGCGCCGATCGATCTGGGCGATTTCATCACCAAGCCGTGCCAGGCGGTGCGCATCGCCGAGCCGGAATGGCTGTGGCCGCGCAATCCGCCGATCCGCGAGCGCGCGGGACAGCCGACCAGCTGGCTGGCCATCACGTTACAAGAGGGAAAGAACCGCCAGGTGCGGCGCATGACGGCGGCCGTCGGCCTGCCCACCCTGCGGCTGGTGCGCAGCGCGATCGGCGCCATTTCATTGGCGTCGCATCCGTTGATGCCGGGCGAGTGGCGCGAGGTGTCGGCCAAGGAGTTGAGCGCGTAGCTGGAGTAACCCGCACTGCCATGCGGGGTCGTACCCCTCGGGGTACGACCCCTAAGAGGCGGAGCGCGCGTCCCGTTCAATGCACGCCGGGGTTCGCCACAAGCGAAAAAACCCGCGCCGACCTTGGTCAGCGCGGGTTCTTGCTTTGCTTCCCGACGAGGGGAATTAAGCGGACAGTGCCTTCAGGGCAGCTGCCAGACGGCTCTTGTGACGAGCTGCCTTGTTTTTGTGGATGATCTTTTTGTCGGCGATGCTGTCGATGGTCGACACGGACGACTGGAAGATTGCGGTCGCAGCAGCTTTGTCGCCGCCCTGGATTGCCTTGCGAACTGCTTTGATAGCGGTGCGCAGGGTCGAACGCTGGGACGAGTTGTGAGCGTTTTGCTTGACTGCTTGACGAGCACGTTTGCGCGCTTGTGCGGTATTTGCCATGGAATTTCCTAAATCAGGGTAAAGGTGCGTTTGCAAACATTATTGTTTGCCAAACAGGTGCGTTCAGTGCGTCTGCCGAACCATGTGAGCCAAACTGCTGCCTGCCAAACATTAGTGTCTGCGTAACAGAATTCTGTACAGCCTGCGATTATAGCGATCTTTTTCGGCGGGAGCAACTATAATCATGCCCCATGAACTTGCTTAAAACTCTAGCCGCCCTGAGCAGCATGACCATGCTGTCCCGTATCACCGGATTGTTGCGCGAAATCCTCATCGCCCGGGCCTTCGGCGCCGGGGGCATGACCGATGCCTACAACGTCGCCTTCCGCATCCCCAACCTGCTGCGCCGGCTGTTCGCCGAGGGCGCGTTCTCGCAAGCGTTCGTGCCCATTTTATCCGAATACAAGAACAAGCAGAGCGAGGAAGCCACCCGCAACCTGGCCGACCATGTCGGCACCACGCTGGTCTGGGCCACGGTGGCGATCACCGCGCTGGGCATCATCGGCGCCCCGCTGCTGTTGCTGCTGGTCGCCAGCGGCCTGCAGCCGGACGATTTCGACGCCGCCGTGTGGATGACGCGCCTGATGTTCCCCTACATCGCCTTCATGTCGTTCGTGGCGCTGGCCGGCGGCATCTTAAATACCTGGAGCCAGTTCAAGATCCCCGCCTTCACGCCGGTGCTGCTGAACATCGCGTCGATCCTGGCGTCGCTGTTCCTGCAGCAGCATCTGGAGCGGCCGATCTACGCGATGGCGATCGCGGTCTTCGTCGGCGGCCTGCTGCAGGTCGCGATCCAGATCCCGGCGCTGCTGAAGATCCGCATGATGCCGCGCATCTCGCTCAATCCGCTGTCGGGACTGCGCGACCCGGGCGTGCGCCGCGTGCTGCAGAAAATGGGGCCGGCGGTGTTCGCCGTCGCCGCCGCGCAAATCAGCCTGCTGATCAACACCAGCATCGCCTCCAACCTGGCCGAAGGCAGCATCTCCTTCCTGACCTACGCCGACCGCCTGATGGAGTTCCCCACCGCGATGCTGGGCGTGGCGCTGGGCACCATCCTGCTGCCCAGCCTGTCCAAGGCCAACGTCGGCGGCGACACGGAGGAATATTCCTCGCTGCTGGACTGGGGCCTGCGCCTGACCTTTTTGCTGGCGATGCCGGCGGCCGTCGGCCTGGCCACCTTGGCCGTGCCGCTGATCTCCACCCTGTTCCAGAACGGCAAATTCACGGCGGCGGCGGCGCATGCGTCGGCCCAGCCGCTGATCGCCTACAGCGTCGGCCTGCTGGGCATCATCCTGGTCAAGATCCTGGCGCCGGCCTTCTTCGCGCGGCAGGACATCCGCACGCCGGTGCGCATCGCGGTGGGCGTGCTGGTCGCCACCCAGCTGATGAATATGATCTTCGTGCCGCACCTGGCGGTGGCCGGGTTGGCGTTGTCGATCAGCCTGGGCGCGTGTTTGAACGCGGGCTTGCTATTCACGGGGCTGCGCCGGCGCCGCATCTACACGCCCAAGCCCGGCTGGGCGCTGTTCTTCGCCAAGCTGGTGATCGCCTGCGCGCTGATGGGCGCCACCGCGTGGTACAGCGCGGCGCAGGTCGACTGGACCGCCATGGCGCATCAAACGCTGTTGCGCATCGGCGCGCTGATCGTGGTCATCGGCGTGTCGGCGCTGGTGTATTTTGGCGCGCTGATGGCGATGGGGTTCCGCTTCCGCGATTTCAAGCGCACGGCGAGGTAAAAACCTCCGGGGTCAGGTCTAACATTTCTACACGGGCTGATCTTTTGGACCGCCGACGGAGCTTGGCGGTTTACGTGTTTTAGATTTTAGATGTCATTTCTGTTCCGGCTGCGGTGGCTCCGGCTGCGGCTCGGCCGGCGGCTCCGGTTCCATCGCGGGTTTTTCCTCCTCGGGCGGTGGGGTTGGCTCTGGCTCCGGCGGCGGGGGCGCCGGTGGCGCGTCGGGCGGCGGCAGCACCGGCGCGGGAGGACTCCCCGGCGGCGGCATGCCCGGCTTCACTTCCACCGCGCCCGGTTGCACGTTCTGCCCCGCCGTCGGCGCGCCGCCGGTCGCGGCGAAACGCCACTCCGAAATTTTCTGCTTGCCGGCCAGGCCCTGGAACCGCGACGGGAAATTGCCGATCTTGACCGCCTTCGCGTCCGACAAGCTGTACACCGCCAGCACGCCGACCTTGTCGCCAAGGTAGGTGATGCCCCATTCCGCCTTGCCGGTCATCGGGTCGACATACACCTTGCGCAAATGGCGCCGCACGCCGGGAAAGCGCGGGTCGCGCAGCAGCTCCTTCAACGACGGCGGCTGCGGCGGATAGCCGGCCGGCGTGGCGTTGGCGTAGCTTTGCAGCGCGTCGCTGAACGCGGCGCCGATGTCGAGCAGCTCCCGCTCCGCCCTGCTCCGCTGCAGCACCGAGCCAAGCTTCAGCGCCGACGCCGACACCAGCCCGATGATCGCCACCAGGATGATCAGGCTCAGATAGGTGAAGCCGCCCTCGCGGCGCTTGCGCGGCCGCCGCATCACCAGTCGGCGTAAGGCTTGCCGCTACGGTCGTTGCCCGGCGCGCCGCTCTTGATGTTGTAGACGCCGCCCTTGGTGCCGTCCTCCGGCGGGACGATGATCCACGTCGTTTCGCTGTCGGTGATCGGGTCGACCGGCAGCGCACGCAGGTATTTTTTCTCGACCAACTGGTCCAGCGTATCCGGATAGCGGCCCGTGTCGCCGTAATACTGGTCGATCAGCGTGCGCATATTGCGCAGGTTATCGGCCAACACCACTTCCTTCGATTTGTCGATGCTGGGGAAGTAGCGCGGCACGGCGAGCGTCAGCATCAGCGCAACGATACCCAGCACCACCAGCAACTCGATCAGCGTGAAACCCTTGGTCTTCATGGTCACCATTTTTTGTACGGAACGCCGTTCAAGCCGCTCTTTTCGCTCGTGCTGAAAACATCGTAGACATCCTCGCCCTCTTTCGGCTGATCGGCTTCGCTGGCGTAACTGCGCTTGCCCCATGATTGCGCCTCGCTCAGCGTGGTGTCCGGATTGAACGGATCGCGCGGCACCCGGCGCAGAAAATAAATCTTCGCATGCTTGGGATTCTGCAGATCCGGCACACCCTCGACCAGCAGCTCCAGCGTTTTTGGATATCCGGTCGAGGCCAGCGACTTGGTCACGCGGCCCTGGTCGTAGGCCAGCTTGTAGGCGTCGATGGCCTGGCGGATCTCATGCAGCGCCTCGCGCAGCTCCTGCTCTTGGCGACGCTGCACCACCACCTGCGCGGTCGGTATCACCAGCACGCTGAGCAAACCGAGGATGGTCAACGTCACCAGCAATTCGATCAGCGTGAAACCGCGCGCGCGCATCATGCCCATCCCGGCGTCACTGCTGCGGCGGCGGCGAGATTTCGGCCGCCGGCTGCACCGGTTGCGGCTGCGCTCCTTGCGTCGGCGGCAGCGGCGCCGGCTGGCCGGTCGAAATCGGCATCGACTGCACCGGTGGCGGCAGGATCGCCTGGGTGGTCGCCCCCGTCGGCGGCTGGTTGGCCGGCGCGGCGGGGTTGGCCGGCGCCGGCATCGCGCCGGGCAACTGCACCGGCGTGCGCAAGGTCAAGTCGGGACGGCGGCGGAAGCTCGCCTCGGTGCCGGCCGAGAATTCAGAGGCGCTGGCCTCCGGACGCTGCACATTGCGGATCAGGTGCGGCGTGATCGACAGCACGATCTCGGTCTTCTGGTTGTCGTCACGCTTGCTGCCGAACAGGCGGCCGACGATCGGCAGGTCGCCGGCGCCGGGCAGCTTGCTGGCGGTGCCGCGCTCCTCGTTGTTGATCAGGCCCGCCAGCACCTGGTTCTCGCCGTCCTTGAGCTGCAACATGGTGCTGGCCTGGCGCGTGCCGATCTGATAGGCGGTGCCGCCGTTCTTGGTGGTGATGGTGTTGGTCAGGTTGCTCACCTCGAGCTGCACGCGGATCGCCACCTCGTTGTTCAGATAGATGGTCGGTTCGACGTTGAGCGTCAGGCCGACATCGACGTAGGTGACGTTGTCGCTGGCGAAGCCGCCGATGCCCGACGATACCGTCGCCGTGATCACCGGCAGCTTGTCGCCGATGACGATCTTGGCCTTTTCCTTGTTGCGCACGCGGATGCGCGGATTGGCCAGCAGGTTGGAATCGGTGTCGGTCTTGTTGGCGTTGATCGTGGCCGATACGCCGCTGATGCCGATGCTGTCCGAATTCAAACGGCGCAGGTCGCGGATGGTGATGCCGCCACCGTCCAAAGTCGACAGCGGCGACAGTCCCACGCTGGTCGGCCACTGGACGCCCAGGTCGAGCAGCCTGCCGCGCTTGACCTCCAGGATCTCCACCTCCAGCATGACCTCCGCTTCCGGCGCGTCCTGCACCGCGATCAGGCGCTCGGCCAGGCGGATCGCCTCCGGGTTGTCGCGCACGATCAGCAGGTTGAGTTTTTCGTCGACGACGACGTCGCGCGATTTGAGGATGGTCTTGAGCGTGTTGGCCACCAGCTTGGCCTCGGCGTTGGCCAGGAAGAAGGTCTTGACCGTCATCTCCTGGTATTCCTTCAGCTTGGCCGCCACGTTCGGGTAGATCAGGATGGTGTTGGCGTCCATGACCTGCTGCTCCAGCTGATTGGTCAGCAGCAGGAAGTAGATCGCCGATTCGACGGTGCTGTTCTTCAGCATGACGGTGGTGCGCTGGTCGGTCTTGACGTCCTTGTCGAACACGAAGTTCAGGCCGGAGCGGCGCGAGATCACCTCGAACACCTGCTTGAGCGGGGCGTCGCGGAACTCGATCGTGATCGGCTGCTTGTACGACTTCGCCAGGCCCGACTCCACCACCGGTTGCGCGCTCTTCTCGGTCACTTCGCGCAGCAGCTGGCGCGCCTGCTCGTTCGACGGCGTCTCGGTCAGCAGCGCGTTGAGGCGCTGCTTGGCCAGTTCGTACTCCTTCTTGTTGGCGTGTTCGATGGCGGCGTCCAGCAGCTTGGCCTGGCGGCTGTCGCGTTCTATCGCGCGCAGGCCGCTGCGCGCGCGCTCGTTCATCTGGTCCAGGCCCAGCACGCGGCGGAAGCCCCGCTCCGCCAGATCGGGATGGCCCTCCGCCAGCTGGCGCTCGGATTCGTCGAGCAGGCGCTGCGTGGCGCGGTCGCGCGCCACCAGATAGGCGGCGCGGTATTCGGCGTTGCCCGGTTCGGCGCGCACGGCCTCCTGGTACTTGAGCAGGCCCGCCTCCACCTGGTCCTTGGCGACCAGCTGGTTGGCTTCGCGGAAGGCCATTTGTCCGGCGCACCCGCTCACGCCGACGGCGATCGCCAGCATGGCGGGCAGCGCGGCGCGGCGGCGCCATGTGTTCAGATGACTAGCCATCAGTCGAATGCTCCAATATTAATCTGTTGTACCTGATTCAAAGGCAGATAGGTCACGGTCATCACCGGCGGCGCGATCCGGTCCACGCGGTAGGCGCCCTCGATCACGGTCTTGTTGCGCACCACATAGGTCTTGTCGCCGCGCGCCAGATAGACTTCCCACTGGCCGTCGGCGATGGCCTTGCCAAAATAATTGTAGGGAACCGGTGGCGCCGTCGGCGCTGGCGGCGGCGCGTTCGATTGCGGCGGCGGCGCCGGTGGTGGCGGCGGATTCCAGTTCTGGCCCAGGAACACGCCCTCGCCGGCGGCGAAGCTGGCGTCGCCCGAGTCGCCGACCAGCGCCGCGCGCGGCACCAGCCGCAGGATCGCCGGCTCGGGAGTGGCTATTCCTTCCTTGCCGGAGCGCTCGGCCGGCGCCGGCAAGGCCGCAGCCACGTCGCCGGCCTTGCCGGCGCGCGCGACCGGCTCGGCGATGCCCGACGACGGCGAGTTGTCGCCGAAAGCCACCAGCGCCGCAGCGCCGGCCAGCGCCACGCCCATCGCGATCTGGTAGGGCTTCATGGCGCGCCGTCCTTGAGGTACAGCGTGAAGCGCAGGCGCGCCTCCACCGTCGGCTCGGCGATGGTGTCGCGCCGGAAGCCGATTTCGTCCAGCGAGGCGAACGGCATCTCGCGCAGCCCCTGCATGGCGAACTGCCAGATCGACTGGTACGGGCCCTTGACCGGCAGGATGATCTGATAGGTGGCGACGCGGCTGGCCTTGTCGTAGCCGGACTTGTATTCGCCCTGGCTGAGCACCAGATTCGATTTCGCGGCCAGGTCGAACAGCACCTTGACCTGCTGCTCGGCATAGCGGTTCTCGCCCAGCACCTGATAAAACTCGGCCAGGTTCTGGTTGGCCGACGGCGGCGGCGGCAAGGTCACCAGCGAGGACGGCGTCGGCAGCGGGCGCGCCATCACCCGCGCCTGCGCCGCGCGCTGCGGCAGCAGCCACGCCCATGCCGCCACCCCGGCCACGCACAAGGCGATGGCCACGCAGGCCGGCGCGCCAAGGCGCCGCAGCGCTAGACGCGCGCGCAAAGCCAGCGCCCCGGCGTTGACCTTGTTCACGGCGCTCAACGCGCTCATCGGGTTATCCATGTCGCCTCCAGCTGGAAGCGCAAGGGCCGCAACGGGTCCTGGTCGTTGATTTCGTGGCGCGTCAGGACCACGCCGCTGAAGGTTTCCTGCTGCTTGAGGTCCGCCACGTAGGCCACCATGTCGTCGCTGGTCCTGGTCTCGGCGGTGATCTTGAGCACCTGCTTGCGCGGGTCCGGCTCCATCGCCACCAGCGCCACGCTGCGCGGCGTGGCCGCGGCCACCGCGTCCTGCAGCTCGCGCCATGGCAGGTTCAATTGCAGGATCGCGCCGTTGACGAAGGCCGCCTGCGCCTCCGGTATCACCACGCGCGCCACCTCCACCGGCCGCGCCGACATGGCCGCCGCGCGTTGCCGTACGTGATTCAGTTGCTGCTCGCGCTCGCGCCGCTCGCCGGCCAGCTTCCAGCCGCCGAAGGCCGCGCCGGCGCACAGCAGCAGTCCGGCGGCGGCCAGCGCCAGCAGCGCCGGATGCGTGTGGAACAAGGTGCGGCGCAGGCTGCGCGGCGCGAAGTCGATGCGCATCGCGCTGTGCATTGCTTTCCTATTCATGCTCATGCCAGGCTCCCGCCGCGCGCCAGCAGCGCCGCCATCGACAGCCCGGCGCCGGCCGCATGCCGTCCGTGCTCGAGCGCCTCGCATGGAATCTGCGACGCACCGGCGGCGCGCGTCCAGCCGGCCGCACCGGCCGAGGCGCCGCCGCACAGCTGCAGCAGCGCGGGCGGCGGCATGTCGAGCAGCAGCGCCTCGCGCTTGAGCGTCTGCGTCAGCCACGCCGCGTCGGCGCCCGCCGGCACCGGCAGCGCGCGGATCGCGCGCATCGACTGCGCGCCCGCGCCCTTGGCGGCGGCGTCGATCGCCGCCAACGTCAACAGGTTGTCGTGCAACAGGCCGAACCAGGCGCCCTGCTTCATGCCGCGCCGCCAGCGGTTCCAGGCGCCGACGAAATGCGGTTCGACGCCGACCACCGAGAGCTTGAATTCCCGCGCCACCAGTTCCAGCACCGCCAGCAGCGCGCGCGGCATGGCGGCGGCGAAGAATGGTTCGGTGGCGTTCCAGTCGGCCGCGATCCGCCAGGCCGACGGCGCCTCGCCGTACAGCGCCTGGAAGCGCAGCCCGGCCGCCGCCTCCATGTCGTCCAGGCGGGTGGCGCCCGGCGGCGGCGTCACGCGCCACATGCGCGTCAGTTCGTCGGCCAGCACGATGCCGACCGGCCAGCCGCCCACGTCCTGCTCTCCCAGCAGCGCGCGCAAGGCGTTGGCGATGGCGTCGAACGGATGCTCGGCCGACGGCGCGATCGCGTGCTCGGCCAGCACCGTGAAGGGCTCGCCGCGCCAGCGGCTCACGCGCGCCAGGCTGACCGCCTGGCCGGCCACGCCGATGCGCAGCGATTGTCCGATGATTCTACGCATGCAGGGTCACCCGTTTGATTTCGGCCAGGGTGGTGCCGCCGCGCTTGACCAGCTCCAGCGCGGCCTGGCGCAGGCTGCGCGTGCCGTTGTCGTAGGCCGCCTGCTTGATCTGGCGGATCGGCCGCTTGTCGACGATCAGTTCGCGGATCTCGTCGTTCAGGGTCAGGATCTCGGCGATCGAACGGCGCCCCTTGTAGCCAGTGCCGCGGCAATCGCCGCAGCCCGGTCCCTGCATGAAGCGGTAGTCGTAGACATCGGCGCGGCGCAGGCCGACGCTGGCCAGTTCGTGCTCGTCCGGCGTGTACTCCACCGCGCAGTGCGGGCAGTTGATGCGCACCAGCCGCTGCGCCCAGATGCCGTTCAACGCCGAGACGAAGGCGTACGGATCGATCCCCATGTGGGTGAAGCGGCCGAACACGTCGAACACATTATTGGCGTGCACGGTGGTGAGCACCAGGTGGCCCGTCAGCGCCGACTGCACGGCGATTTCCGCCGTCTCGCGGTCGCGGATCTCGCCGACCATGATCTTGTCCGGATCGTGGCGCAGGATCGAGCGCAGGCCCTTGGCGAAGGTCAGCCCCTTCTTTTCGTTGACCGGGATCTGCAGGATGCCCGGCAGCTGGTACTCGACCGGGTCCTCGATGGTGATGATCTTTTCGCGGCCGTTGTGGATCTCGGTCAGCGCCGCGTACAAGGTGGTGGTCTTGCCGGAGCCGGTCGGCCCGGTCACCAGCAGCATGCCGTAGGCTTCCTGCGCCAGCACCCGCAGGGTCGCCAGCGACGGCGCGTCGAAGCCCAGCGCCTCCAGCGTGAGCGAACCGTAGGCTTCGATCATGGCGCGCTTGTCGAGGATACGGATGACGGCGTCCTCGCCGTGGATGCTTGGCATGATGGACACGCGCAGGTCGATCTCGCGGCCGTTGGCCTCGACCCGGAAGCTGCCGTCCTGCGGCACGCGGCGCTCGGCGATGTCCAGCTCGGCCAGCACCTTCAGGCGCGAGATGATCTGTTCGGCCACGTCGATGCCGTTGACGGCGGTGGCGTGATCGAGCACGCCGTCGACCCGGTACTTGACGGCCAGGCCGCCGGAGGTGCTCTCCAGGTGGATGTCCGAGGCGCCCGCCTTCAGGGCGTCGTACAGGGTCGAGTTGACCAGCCGGACCGCCGGACTGGCCGCCTCCGACACCGACGCGAAAGACAGCACGGCGGCGGTCTTGCCGTCGCGCCGGCCCTCGCTGGCGCCGGGCAGCAGCGAGTCGGTGGCGCGCGCCGATTCCTCCTGCTTGGACAGGTAGGCCTGGATGTCGGCCTGCAGCGCCAGGCGCACCGGCAGCGGCGCGTGCGGCGTGGCGCGCGCCTGCGTGCCGAGCCAGGTCTGCAGATCGAGGTCGAACGGATCGGCGATGACGCCCACCACCACGCCGTCGAAGCCGCGCAGCAGCACGCAGTAGCGCGCCATCGCCTGCGACAGCGGCAGCAGGTCGAAGGCCGGCACGAAGGCCAGCATGTCGACCGTTTCGAGCACCGTCATGCCGAACGGCTGCGCCAGCGCCCGCACCACCAGCCGCGGCTCCATGCCGCTGAGCGCCTCGAGCTCCTCGACCAGCGTGCGTTTCGATTGCTGGCGCAGATGGCGCGCGCGCGCCACCAGCGCCGTGTCCAGCGCCGGCACCGCGTCGGTGGCGGCGATATCCACTTGCGCCGTCATGACATGTCCCCGGCCAGATCGAAGATCGGCATGTACAGCAGCACCACGATGGCGCCGACGATGAGGCCGATGGCGGCCATCAGCAGCGGTTCGAAGGTGCGCGTGAAGCGGTCGATCCAGCGCGCGATCTCGCCGTCGTAGAAGGCCGCCGACTGGGTCAGCATCGGTCCCATGTCGCCGGTGCGCTCGCCCACGCGCAGCATGCGCAGCGAGATCGGCGTGGTCAGCTGGTTGGCCTCGAAGGCGGTCGACAGCGGCAGGCCGGCCTCGATGGCCGTGCGCGCCGCCCGCAGGTTCTGGCGCAGCCCGGCCGAGACCATGCCCTGCACCGTGTCGATGGCGTGCACGATGGTGATGCCGCCCTCGCTGAGCATGCCCAGGGTCAGGTACAGCCGCGATAATTCATAGATGCGCACGCGCTCGCCGATGCCCGGCAGGCGGCCCAGCAGCCGCACCACGCCGCCGCCGGCCATCAGGTGGCGCGCCGTCAGCGCCAGCGCGCCCAGCACGGCGGCGATGCCGCCCAACAGCAGCAGGGTGTGCTGGCCGGCGAACTGGCCCCAGTTGAGCATCTGCTGCGACAGCCACGGCAGGTCGCGCCCGGCGCCCTGGTAGACCTCGGCGAAGCGCGGCACCACGTAACCGATCAAAAACAGGCTGACGCCGCCGCCGACCAGCAGCAGGATGCACGGATAGATGGCGGCCGACACCAGCTTGCCGCGCACCACGTCGATGCGCTGCTGGTAGTCGATGAAGCGCGACAGCGAACGCGGCAGGTCGGAGGTGCCCTCGGCCGCCTTGACGATGCCGACATACAGCGGCGGGAACAATTCGGGCTGCTCGGCCAGCACGGCCGAGAAGCGCTGGCCCTCGCGCAGGCCGGCCAGCAGCCGCTCGAGCACGCCGCGGGTGGCCGGGTTGGCCTCCTTTTCCAGCAGCGCCTCGAGCCCCTCGACGATGCCCAGGCCGGCCGTCAGCAGCGCCAGCAGCTCCTGGCTGAACAGCACCAGGGACAGCGCGGCGCGCTTGCCGCCGCGGCCGGGCAGGCGTCCGCGCGCCGGCGCGATGGCGCTGACGAACAGGCCGCGCGCCTCGACCTGGCGGCGCGCGTCGGCCTCATCGCGGCCGTCGACCAGCAGATGGGAGATGACCATATCGGCCGACAGGGTGCGGACATCGAACTGCATGACGGATGCTGTGGTGGTTGACGGTGGCGGTGGCGGGGCTTGGCGCGGCTATTGCGAGACGATGTCGGCGTCCTCGCCGGTGCCGCCGGGCTGGCCGTCGCGGCCCAGCGAGGTGATCTCGAACTCGCTCTTGGCGCCGGGCGCCTTGTACTGGTACGGATGGCCCCACGGATCGGGCGGCACGCCCTTCTTCAGATACGGGCCGTTCCATTTGGCGCCCGCCGTGGCCGGCGCCGCCACCAGCGCGGCCAGGCCCTCCTCGGTGGTCGGGTAGCGGCCGACGTCGAGGCGGTAGGTGTCGAGCGACTTTTCGAACGCGTCGATCTGCGCCTTGGCGATGGTGACCTCGGACTTGCCCAGCTGGGCGAAATATTTGGGGCCGACATACGCCGCCAGCAGGCCGATGATGACGATCACCACCAGCAATTCCAACAACGTGAAACCGCCGGCCTTGCGGGCCGCCGTCCAACCGCGATTCTTCGCCACTTCCATCCGACCAACTCCTTAAATCACCGGAAATCATCCGCCGCGCACCGGCGGCCGCGACGGCGCCCACTGCGCTGACAGAGGCTACCACGCGCTTTGCCAGTAATACAATCTTTTCTTCGGCCGCGCCCGGGGCGGGGACCATATTTCGCCCATTTTCGAGGCCAATACTCTACCGCAAAACCCGCTTGCCATCGGGCTCATCTTTGTGCTCGCTCAACAACGTTGCAAATTACTCACAGTCAACGTGCGCGTTTGCTGGCCCGGCCTCCCAGCGGAAACCGAATTTCTGACGTCCAAATCGCAAGCCACCCGAATTTAAACTATTAAACTTTTTACCATCCTGTTGTCGGGGTTGCTACACTTATTGACATCTCCGCGCACGCGCGGGAATTCGCCGGTCCCGGTGCGTCCTGGGGCATCAACGTCATCGCAGCTTCACTCACAAAAGGGTAGATCCATGAACCGCAGCTTGTACCTTCCCGACGCGCCACGCGCCGCGTCGCGCTTCCGACTGACAAAATTGGTCCGCGCAACCCTGCTCGCCGGCCTGACCATGGCCGCGCTGCCGTCCGCCCGCGCCGCCGACGCCACCATCGACTTCGACGGCCTGCCGCTGGTCGGCCTGACGCACGGCGACGCCATCGTCAGCCAGGGCTTCCACATCGGCACCTTCTCCAACGACCCGCAGGCGCTACCGGGCGACGCGGTGGGCGCCATCATCGACGGCACCGACGCGGCCGCCTCCTGCGGTTTCCTGCAATGCCCTACCAGCAACAGCACCTACGCCGCCATCGTCAACGACGGCTACATGGAGATCACCCGCAGCGCGCCGGGCCAGACCTTCGGCCTCAAATCGTTCGACGCCAGCTACCTCGGCTCTAACCTGTACGACTACCCGGCCACCCCCGGCTTCCTGCGCGTGCAGGGCTTCTACGCCGATAACAGCTGGGTCAGCGAGGATTACGCGTTCTACGCGCCCGGCAGCGAAGGCTTCGAGTTCGGCGCCTACAACTCGTCGCCGTTGTTCGCCAACTCGCAATTCACCGCCATCTACCTGTTCGCCTTCACCTGCGACGCCAATCAGGACTGCACGGCGTTCAGCACCGGGCGCGGCCAATTCGCCATCGACAACATCGTCACCACCGGCCTGGTGGCCGCGCCCGTGCCCGAACCGGAAAGCTGGCTGATGATGGGCGCCGGCCTGCTGGGCGTGGCCGCCGCCGCGCGCCGCCGCCGCCAGTCCGCCGTTTCGGCCCCTTCCGCCACTGCCGCCCTCGCCGCCTGAGCCCCCCAACAAGGAACCACATCCATGAAACTACGCCCTGTTTCCGCAGCGATCCTGCTGCTGCTGTCCGGCCTGACCCTGGCGGCGCACGCCGACGACACGCGCCGGCCATACATCGTGCAATTGGCCGACAAGCCATTGTCGTCCTACACCGGCGGCGTCGCCGGCATCGCCGCCACCAAGCCGGCCGCCGGCGCGCGGCTCGACCTCAACACCAGCGCCGCCCAGGCCTACGGCGGCTACCTGATCCAGAAGCAGCAGGCGGTCAAGGCCGTCGTGGCCGGCGCGCCGATGCTGTACGACTACAAGGTGGTGCTCAACGGCTTCTCGGCCATGCTCACCGACGACGAGGTGCGCGCGCTCAAGGCCAACACGGCCGTGGCCAACATCACCGCCGACACGCCACGCCAGATGCTGACCAACTACACGCCCGGCTTCCTCGGCCTGGACGGCCCGAACGGCCTGTGGAGCCAGCTCGGCGGCAAGGAAGGCGCCGGCGAGGGCGTGGTGGTCGGCATCATCGACGGCGGCATCTGGCCGGAGAACCTGTCCTACGCCGACCGCGTCGACGCCAACGGCAAGCCGACCTTCGACAACAGCGGCACCCTGGCCTACGCGCCGCTGCCCGGCTGGCAGGGCGGCTGCGACAGCGGCGAAGGCTTCACGGTGGGCCATTGCAACAATAAACTGATCGGCGCGCGCTACTTCATCGACGGCTTCAAGGCCACCGGCCGCGCGCTGCACTGGACCGAGTTCGTCTCGCCGCGCGATTCGATCGGCGGCACCGTCGGCCACGGCGGCCACGGCACCCACACCTCGACCACCGCCGCCGGCAACAACGGCGTGAGCGCCACCTTGGGCCAGAACATCGCCATGGGCCAGGTGTCGGGCATGGCGCCGCGCGCGCGCATCGCCTCGTACAAGATTTGCTGGAGCTACAACGACGCCAGCGATCCGACCGGCGGCAAGAACAGCTGCTGGGGCGCCGACGCGGTCGCCGCCGTCGAGCAGGCCGTCACCGACGGCGTGGACGTGCTCAACTACTCGATCAGCGGCGGCACGGTCGTCAACGACGCCGTCGAGCAAGCCTTCCTGCACGCGACCAATGCCGGCGTGTTCGTCGCCGCGTCGGCCGGCAACGACGGCCCCGCCAACGAGGTCAACCACGTGAGCCCGTGGCTGGCCACGATCGCCGCCGCCGCCCACAACCGCATGTTCCAGGGCACGGCCACGCTGGCCAACGGCGCCAGCTACAAGGGCGCCAGTCTCAACAACACGGCGCTGCCGTCGTCGCCGCTGATCCGCTCCGAGGACGCGGTGCTGGCCGGCGCCAACCCCAACGAGGCGCGCCTGTGCTACAGCGTCGGCGCCAACGGCGGCCCGACCCTGGACCCGGCCAAGGTCGGCGGCAAGGTCGTCACCTGCGTGCGCGGCACCAACGCCCGCGTCGACAAGAGCCTGGCCGTCAAGCAGGCCGGCGGCGTCGGCATGATCATGGTCGACAACGGCGGCGGCCTGGTGGCCGAGGTCCATTCGGTGCCGACCGTGCACGTGACGGCGGCCGACGGCGCCCTGATCAAGGCGTACGCGGCCAACCCGGGCGCGGCCGCCGCCCTGAGCGTGTTTAGCAGCGTGGTCGTGCCGAACGCGCCGGTCACGGCCGGCTTCTCCTCGCGCGGCCCGAACCGCGCCGACGGCAACCTGCTCAAGCCGGACGTCACCGCCCCCGGCGTCGACATCCTGGCCGGCGTGACGCCGGAGCTCAACGCCGCCCAGCGCGCCAACATCGTCAACGGCACCTTCACGCCGCCGCCGGCGTGGGCGCTGTACCAGGGCACGTCGATGTCGTCGCCGCACGTGGCCGGCGTGGCCGCGCTGCTGCGCCAGCAACATCCGGCCTGGTCGCCGGCGGCGATCAAGTCGGCGCTGATGACCAGCGCCACGCCGACCTTCAGCGACGGCCTGAGCGGCGTCCAGCTGGGCACGCTGCCATGGGCCCAGGGCGCCGGCCACATCAACCCGAACGGCACCATGGTGCACCCGGCCGACGGCCGCGCGTACAACCCGCACGGCGCCAGCGATCCGGGCCTGGTCTACGAGCTGGGCGCCAAGGATTACAAGCGCTACCAGTGCGGCGCCGGCTTCGCCAGCGAGTGCACCGACGGCTCGGTGGCCGGCTACAACCTGAACCTGCCGTCGATCACCGTCAACAACGCCCTCGGCACGGTCGAGGTGACCCGCACCGTCACCAACGTCGGCGCCAGCGCCGCCACCTACAGCGGCAGCGCCAGCCTGCCCGGCTTCAACGCCGTGCTGTCGCCGGCCACGCTGACCTTGGCGCCCAACGCCAGCGCCAGCTACACCGTCAAGCTGACCCGCGCCACGGCGCCGTTCAACGAATGGCGCTACGGCGACGTCACCTGGACCGACGGCAGCCACGTGGTGCGGGTGCCGTTGACGGCGCGCACCGGCCGCGCCATCTCGTCGCCGGCGCTGACGGCCAGCACCCGCGCCGCCAGCACCGTGCTGTTGAGCGTGGTGACCGGCTTCGACGGCCGCATGGGCGCCGCCGTCGGCGGCTTCAAGGAGGTCAGCCGCGGCGCCACGCAGACGGTGCAGGCGATCCTCGAGCCGCTCGACACGGCCGCCGACGTCGCCGCCGCGTGCCTGGCCAACACGGTCGGCGTGCGTTCCATCCCGGTGGCGATCCCGGCCAACACGGTGGCCGCCGCGTTCGAACTGTTCGACCGCGACACCTCGTCCAACGGCGGTGACGACCTCGATCTGGTGGTGCTCAATCCGGACGGCAGCGTCGCCGGCTCCAGCCTGCGCGGCGGCTCGAACGAGTGGGTGCGCCTGAACAGCCCGTCCGCCGGCAACTACCGCGTGTGCGTGGTCGGCTACGCGCCGGCCGACGGCGTCTCGACCGACTTCAACCTGTCGTCGGCCGTGGTCACCCGTGGCGACATGGGCGGCGCGCTGAAGGCGGCCGTGCCGAGCCGGGTCTACGCCGGCAGCGTGGCCACCGTCACGGCCAGCTGGACCGGCCTGGCCACCGGCAAGCGCTACTACGGCGGGGTGCAATACCTCGACGCGACCGGCGCGGTCGCCTCGTCGACCACCTTGCTGGTGGAGACCAACAACCCGCTGCCGCTGGCGGAGGGTGCGGCCAAGGTCAGCCGCAAACTGAGCGCGCGCTGATTCCGGCGCGCATATGAAAACGCCGCGCCCCTCGGGGCGCGGCGTTTTTTTGTCTACAGCGCCTGCGTCATCTAAACCACGTAGGGCGGATTAGCGCAGCGTAATCCGCCACTGCGTGCGTGGTCGACGGCGCATCGACGGCCGCTTACGCGCCAAACGCGGTCCGGCGGCGCGCCATGCCGCCCATCAGCGCCAGCCCGGCGCCCAGCATCAGCCACGTGCCCGGTTCCGGCACGGCGCTGACCGCGCCGACGCTGGTGCCGATGGTGTTGCTCAGCATGGTCGGCACGACGGTGCCGGCCGGCGTCCAGTTCAGCAGCACCAGCGTGCCGCTGGGGTCGCTGGTGCCCAGCAAGGCGGTCTGCGCCTGGTTGTACAGCGCCACCGAGAACGCCGAGCCGAAGCCGGCGCCCGGATCGGCGGCGCCGCTGAAGGTGACGTCGAAACCGATCTTGCCGCCGAAGTCGACCGCGTGGAACAGCTCGTTCAAGCCGCCCGCATCGTTGTTGACGAAGGTGTAGCCGCCCGCCAGCGAACCGCCGACGTTGCCGGTCACTTGCGCCGAGGCCGGATCGCCGAAGCCGGTGAAGCCGGTCAGCGACGCCTGCGCCAGCGGGCTGGACGGGTCGCCCGGATTGAATTGCAGGTCGATCCAGCCGGTCGAGGCGAAGCTCGACGTGTCCAGTTCGACATGGTAGGTCGAGGCGGCCGAGGCCACGCCGGCGCAGGCGCCCAGGGCCAGCGCCAGCAGCGCGCGCCGCAGGGATGCAACAGGGAATTTGACGATCATCGTAGTGTTTTCCTTAGAAATTGCCGCTATAAACTTTGGCCGTGTAGCTGATGCCGGCCGCGCCGGTCTTGGTAAAGCTCAGCGGGACGGTGACGGTGGCGCCCGGCGCCAACGAGCCGACCTCGGCCGTGATATACGGCGCGCCGTTGTGGCTGCCGCTGGCGTTGACCAGCGTGACGCCGGCCGCCAGCCCGCCCAGCTCGATCTGCAGCGGACCGTTGAGCGCGCTGGCGCCGGTGTTGGTGACGGCGTAGCTGCCGCTCCAGCGTCCGGTCAGGCGGGTGTAGACCAGGCCCGAGCCGACGCCGCGCACGCCGGCCGTCACGTCGAGCGCGGCCGCCGGCAGGTTCAGGCTGACGACCACCGGGTCGTGGTCGGAGGCGCGGTACGGCGCCGCCGTGTACTTGTCCTGCGGCTTGCCGTCGGTGTTGTAGTCGATCACCGGCGGCTCGTCGGCGTTGTTGTGCCACTCGGCCGCGTCGACCACCGAGGCGCTGAGCGCGGCGCTGGCCAGCGCGTGGTCCAGGTAGCCGGCCTCGCCGTTGAAGACGAACGAATACGGCATCGCGCCGGCGCCGCGGATGTAGCGCTCGAGCTGGTTGACATAGCCCTTGTTGACGATGGCCTGGACCGGGTCCTCATGGCCGTAGGCGTTGAAGTCGCCGATCAGCAGCACCTTGGCGTCGCCGGCGGCGGTCACCACCTGCGGCACGAACACGTCCACCAAGCGCTGCGCCTGCCGCACGCGGGTCGCGTTCCAGCAGCTCTGGCCGTCGCCCTTGTCGGCGTCCGCCGAGCCCGCCGCCGGGCAGCTGCCCTTCGACTTCAGGTGGTTGACCACCAGCGAGAACTTGCCGCCGTTGGCCGTCTTGAAGGTTTGCGCCATCGGCGGCCGGTTGTTGATGGCGTCGGCGTCGGTCAGCGCGTTGCCCACCAGGGTCAGCGCGGCCGGCTTGTAGATCATCGCCACGCGGATGGCATCGGTGCCGGTGCTGGCCGGCTTGGGCACGACGGCGTAGGTCTTGACGCCGGTGCCGGGCGAGATCGCCTCGTTGAGGGCGTCGACCAGCTTGGTGACCGTGTACTCGCCGCTGTTCTGGATTTCCATCAGGCCGTAGACGTCGGCGTTGATGGCCTTGAGCTCGCCGACGATCTTGGCGCTCTGGCGGTTGTACTCGTTGAGGTTGTCGGCGCCGCGGCAGTTCGAGCGCGACGGCGCGCCGCCGCCGATGGTGCAGCCCTGCCCGGTCGCGCCGGTGACGTCGCTGCCGTCGGTGAAGGTGGTGAAGTAATTGAGCACGTTGGCGCTGGCGACCTTGACGTTGCCGGCGGCCAAGGTCGGCGCGGCCGGACGCGGATTGTCCTGCGAGAACACCGGCGCCACCGTCGGCTGCAGCTTGAAGGCCGCCCCGCCGCCGCCCTTGGCGCCGAAGTCGACCACGCCGGTCAGGTTGTCGACCGTGTCGCCGGCGCGCAGCGAGCCGTCGGCGCCCAGGTACGGGATCACGCTCGGCGTGGTGAAGATGCCGTCGTCGAGGATGATCTGGTCGCGCGCGTTGGCGGCGGCCAGCGCGATCGCCTCGGGCGAGCCGGCCGGGTATTTATTGGTCGGCGCCTCGAGCCGGCCGGACGACAGCGTCACTTCGCCGCGGTCGCCCAGGTATTGCAGCTGGGAGACGGTCAGCGGCGCGGCGAAGCGCACCAGCATGCCCTCGACCTGGCCCAGGTCCGGGTGCGGCAAGGTGATGTTGGTCGGCGTGACGGTGATGCCGCCGGCCAGCTTGACGATGGCGGTGACGGTGGTCAGCTCGGTGTAGACGCGGCCGCCGGCCACCGGCGCGTAGTCGCTGACGGTGCCGCTGATGCGCACGCGGTCGCCGACCTGCACGGTGCCGCTGTTGGCGGCGGTGGTGAAGACGAACATGCCGTCCGACGTCTGCGGATCGCCGTCGCCCTGCTCGTCCTGGATGAAGAAGCCCGAGCCGACCTTGGCCGTGACGACGCCCTCGGTGGTCTGGACGGTGCCGGCGTACGGGCTGGTGTCGCCGCTGCCCTGGATTTGCGGAATCGTGTGGGTCAGGGTGGCCGGCGCGGCGACCGTGACGTTGATGGTGCACATGGCCTGCTGGGCCTGGTCGTTGCCGAAGGTGACGACCAGCGGATAGCTGCCGGCCGCCACGCCGGCGGCCACGTCCAGGCTGGCGCTGGCGGTGCCGCCGGCGCCGGCGGCGGCGACGAAGTTGGTCAGCGCGATGCCGGACACGGCGCCGGCCGTGATGGCGGCGCTGTTGACGATGCCGTCGGCGTCGGTGGCGCTGAGCGCGGCGGCGCCGGCGATGCCGTGCGCCAGCGACAGGTTGGCCGGGCAGCTGGCGACGATGGGCGGCGCCTGCGGCACGCCGCACGGGCGCAGCGGGCTGGCGCTGTTGCGCGGCGTCGGCGCGCCGGTGGCGAAGTCGCTGGCGTTGTTGTCGGTGTCGGTGCAGCCGCCGGCGGCGCGCAGCGCGGCGGTGGTGTTGCTCAGGGCCGGGCCGTTGGCGCCCTCGAAGAAGCCGGCGTTGTAGCCCAGCAGGTCGACCAGCGCGGCGCCGGCCGGCGCCGCGCCGCTGAGCGCGGTGCTGTTGCTGACCAGCGCGACCTTGCCGGCGCTGCCGCCCATGGCCAGCGAGCCCAGCGTGTCTGGAGTGGGCAGGTTCTCGCTGCCGCCGCTGCCGGCCGACTGCTGCAGCAGGAAGTACTGGCCCGGCTGCAGGCTGACGTTGCCGGTGACCTTGCTGACGGACCAGGTGCCGCCGGCCGCGCTGGCGTACTGCACGCTCCAGCCGGTGATGTCGACCGCCGTGTCGCCGCGGTTGAACAGTTCAATGAAATCGTTCTTGAAGGTAGCGCCGGAATTGCCGCCGCCGCCGTAGACCTGGCTGATGACGACCGGCGAGGCGGCCAGCGCCGGCGCCGACAGCACGGCCGACAGCGCGGCCGCGATCAGGGTGCGGCGGCCCGGCGTGGCGACGACGCGGGGGACGGACGAAGTGCGGAGAGTTTTCATGAACGATCCAAGTGAACAATTGTTATTAAATATAGCAACTTGCATATTATTACATTGTCATGACGGCGTCATGACAATGATATGTTTCACATGAATCAGCTGTTGCGCCGCCGCCCCAAGCGGCGTCCGCGGGCGCGGCGCGCTCAGCGCGCGTACGGCGCCGCCAGCGGATCGCCGATGAACACGCCTTGGGCCGGCCAGGCCACGCTTTTCCAATAGGCCTCGATGGCGCTGTCGCCGCTCAGGTAGCGTTTCAATAGCACGGTCGGATGGGGGAACTTCTGCACGTGGTTGCACGGTTCGGACACGGTGCCGTAGCTGGCCGTGGCGCCGGCCTCGAGCCAGCGCAGGCTGCTCATCTGGGCGTCGCCGAGCAAATCGCCGCCGGTCGAGGTCAGGTGGTCGGCCAGCGCGCCGGGCAGGAAACGCAGCGTGTTGAGCTTGTCGACCTTGGCCATGCCGGTCTGGTAGATCATGACGTCCTGCGCGTCCTCGAGGGCGTCGGCGCTCAGGCGCTTGATCGTCAACTCGTGCGAGGCCACCTTGCCGGCCGGCGGGAACAGCCGCGCACGCACGCTGCGCAGGCCGTCCGAGGTGGTCAGGTAGTAGGCGCCGGCGGCCGGGAAGCGGAAATAGCGGGTGCCGCCGCGCTCGATGAGGGCCTTGGCCAGCGGCAGCGAGCCGGTCGGCATGAGCATGCTGATCTTCATCGCCGCCATGGCCGGCGAGGCCTGGTCGGCGGCGAAATAGGCGCTCGGCTTGCCGGGGCCGCACGGCGCCGCGCACTGGGCGGCGTCGTAGCCCAGGGTCAGCGCCGAGGTGATCGAATTGCAGCCGACCGCGTACGGCGCGGTCCAGACCATCAGCACGGCGCGGATGTCGGGGCCGAGCCGGTCGAGGATTTGCTGGCGCAGCGGCGCGAACTGTTCCGGCGTGAGCTGGCGCGGCGACTTGGGGATGCGCACGTGGACGATGTTTTTTTCGGGAATATCGCGGGCGTCGCGGTACAGCGCGCCGACGGCAACGCTGTTGGGCTCGTCATCGTTGATGACCAGCGCCAGTTGGGACGGGCCCAGCGCGGCGGCGGCCGGCCCGGCCAGGCCCAGCGCAACGGCGACGGCCCCGGCGGCCAGTGTGTGACAGGGCGAAACGCGCACCTTCCCTCCTCCGCGTGCACCGATCGGTGTGATCGGACTTGCATCATTATAGAGGCAGAAACATGGCGCCAAAAATAAAAAAAACCCCGGTCCGCGAAGACCGGGGTTTTGATGCCGCGCGCGCCTGTCGGGGCGCGGCCGCGGTGTGTGCGCTCGCTTAATTAAGCGGCGTTTTTAGCTTTGCGGCGACGGGCCATGAAGCCCAGCAGGCCCAGGCCGCCAACCATCATGGCGTAGGTGTCGGCTTCCGGCACGGCGGTGACGGTGACGTCGCCGCTGTAGGTGGCGCCCTTGGCGGCGGTGCCCATCAGGTTCAGCACGAAGCTCGACGACGAGCCGGCGCTGAAGAAGGCGTAACGGCCCTTGCCGGCCGAGGTCAGGTCGCCAGGAACGCCGTTGAAGTTCGACTGTGGCGAGAAGGTCAGGTTCTGGCCGCTGATGCTGACGTCGATCTGGTAGTAGCCAGCCGCCAGGCCGGTGAAGGTGATGACGTCCAGGCCGTTCGACAGCAGACCGTCGTTGGCCAGGGCCAGACCGTTGAAGTGGTTGTCGGTGCTGGTCGGCGGGGTCACGAAGATGTTGACGGACTGGTCGGCAGCCATGGCGTTGAAGGAAGCGGCGGCCAGCAGAGCGGCGAAGATGTGTTTCAGTTTCATTCTAAATTTCCTTTGGAGGGTTATAGGCCGCCGGAGCCGGCCACTTGTTTGTTCACTAGCAACTAGACGTAAGCATATCATATCGCAAGCAATTATGTTGCCCTTTTTTTATTTTACATATTTTTTTAGAAAGCCTTTTTCATAGCGTGAAATAAATGTTGCGACGCGGTATTTCCGCGTGCCGCCATACGAAACGGCGGCGACCAACGGTCACAAACGAGCTCTTGCGTGATAAAATATCTTTTTTAAAAACAATGACTTGCGCCTTACCAAGACAAAAAGTAAATGTTACCCTTGGTCAACACAAAAAACGCCACAGCATGACGAAACGCTGTGACGATTTGACGCATTTGCAAAAAAAAGAGCTGCGCGAAGTGTTTAACAACACTACAATTTTAGATGGGCCTTTATCTTCCATAGGCAACAAACATAGCACCAAGGCAGCAACCACGGCGCCGCTGCAACCCGGCAGACGGCAGCTGGACCACAAAAAAACGATCGCGCGCCGCGCGCTCGCCCGGCACCGCCGGAATCCATTACGGGTAGTCCAAAATTTTCAGGAGGTTATTCTGCGCACCGCACCCATCGCACCCGACAGCCACGCCGTCAAATATCGCCCCGATATCGACGGCCTGCGCGCGGTCGCCGTGCTGGCCGTCATTCTGTTCCACTGCTGGCCGCTGTGGTTTGTCAGCGGCTTTGTCGGCGTCGACATCTTTTTCGTCATCTCCGGCTATCTGATCACGTCGATCCTGCTGACCCAGCTCGAGGGCGGCACCTTCAGCCTGTTCGACTTCTACTCGCGGCGGGTGCGCCGCATCTTCCCGGCGCTGCTGGTGGTGCTGGCCACCACGCTGGCGGTGGGCTGGTACATCCTGCTGCGCGGCGAGTTCGCCCAGGTCGGCAAGCACGTCGCCGCCGGCGGCGGCTTCATCGCCAACCTGGTGCTGTGGTTCGAGGCCGGCTACTTCGACAACTCGGCCGCCACCAAGCCGCTGCTGCACCTGTGGTCGCTCGGCGTGGAGGAACAGTTCTACTTCCTGTGGCCGCTGATGCTGTGGGTCGTCATGCGCAAGCGCCTCAACTTCCTGCTGATCATGGCGCTGGTGTTCGCCGCCTCGATGGCGGTCAACCTCGGCACCGTGCAGGACAACCCGACGGCGGCGTTCTACTCGCCGCTGTCGCGCTTCTGGGAATTGATGAGCGGCGGCGTCGGCGCCTACCTGCACCTGCACCGGCCGGCCTGGAGCGCGCGCGCCAAACAGCTGGCCTCGGTCGCCGGCGTGCTGCTGATGGCCGCCTCGTTCACGGTGATCAAGCCGCAGGCGCTGTTCCCCGGCTGGTGGGCGCTGCTGCCGGTGTCGGCCACGTTCCTGCTGATCATGGCCGGTCCGGGCACGCTGATCAACCGCTATATATTGGGCAACCCGCTCGCCGTGCGCATCGGCCTGATCAGCTACCCGCTGTACCTGTGGCACTGGCCGCTGCTGTCGTTCGCCTACATCATCTACGGTGAAAAGCCGTCCTACCAGCTCAAGATCGCGCTGATGGCCGGCGCCGTCGCGCTGGCCTGGCTGACCTACCGGCTGGTCGAGATCCCGCTGCGCGGCGTGGCCTCCAAGCGGCGCGTGGTGGGCGCCCTGACGGCCGGCATGGTGGCCATGGCCTCGCTCGGCATCGCGGTCGGCGCCGGCGCGCTGCGCGAGCGCATCGACGTCCACGGCAGCGACGTCTACCTCAACGCGCTCAACGACTTCGACTTCCCCGGCCAGCGCTTCACGCCGCTGCGCCACAACGGCATCCTGTTCCAGAAGCTGGCCGCCGACGCCCCCGGCCTGACGGTGTTCATCGGCGACTCGCTGATGCAGCAGTACGGCCCGCAGATGGAGCAGCTGACCGCCGCCGCGCCGCAACGCTACAACCCGGTCATCTTCGCCACCGCCGGCGGCTGCCCGCCCATCCCCAACGCGATCCGCCTGCCGCTGATCCGCTTCCCGCAGTGCCGCCAGGCGATCGCGGCCGCCTACGACCTGGCCAGCCAGCCGAACGTCACCACCGTCGTCATCGGCGCGGCCTGGCAGGTCCACTTCGCCCGCTACAACAACGAGATCGAGTACGACACCGGCCACGGCAAGCTGGCCTTCCCGTCGCCCGCCGCCCACGAGCTGGCCTACGCCTCGTTCGAGGCGACGGTGCGCCACCTGCGCCAGCTGGGCAAGCGGGTGTTCATCGTGCTGCAGCCGCCGAGCGGAAATATGTACGATCCGCGCAATATGTACCAGGGCTCGCGCTTCGACAGCATCCATCCGCTGCCACGGATCGACAGCCTCAAGCTCGACAAGTTCCTGACCGACAACGCCACCTCGCGCGGGCGGCTGCAGGCCATCGCCGCCGCCAACGGCGCGCAAGTGATCGATCCGAGCCAGTACCTGTGTCACGCCAACGATTGTCCGGTGCTCGACGCGGCCGGCGCGCCGATCTACACCGACCCGCTGCACATGCGCCCGAGCTACAGCCGGCGCGCGGTGACCTACCTGGCGCAGACGGTGCAGGCCGAGCGCGCGGGGGAACGTTCGGCGCAAACGCCGTAAGGGGGGAATGCCGCCAGGTTAAGCGGGCATCGGAACCACGTAGGGCGGTTAGCGGGCGAGGCCCGCCAACCGCCCCGGGGGCCTATCGAAAGGGCCGCCTACCTGCCGGTAGGCGTTAAGAGCGCAGCGTAATCCGCCAAGCGCCGCCGACGGCTCATGGCGGATTACGGCGTTCCGCCTAATCCGCCCTACGAAAATCGCCTTGACTTGGGGGAATCGGACCAGGGAGCACGGGCGGGAAGTGGACACGGCAGGAAATGAACAACCGGGGCGCGGCCATGGCGGCCGCGCCCGGCTAACGTCACACGCGCTGGTAGACGTCCTCGAAGCGGACGATGTCGTCCTCGCCCAGATAGCTGCCCGACTGCACCTCGATCAGGTGCAGCGGCAGTTTGCCGGGGTTTTCCAGCCGGTGGTTCATGCCGATCGGAATGTAGGTCGATTGGTTTTCCGACAACAAGGTGACGCTGTCGCCGCACGTCACGCGGGCCGTGCCGCTGACCACCACCCAGTGTTCGGCGCGGTGGTGGTGCATCTGCAGCGACAACTTGCCGCCCGGATTGACGGTGATGCGCTTGACCTGGAAGCGGTCGCCGGCGTCGATGCCCTCGTACGAGCCCCACGGGCGGTAGACCCGGGTGTGGTGCAAGTGCTCGGTGCGCTCCTTGGTCTTCAGGTGTTCGACCACCTGCTTGACGCGCTGCACCTGGTCCTTGTGGGCCACCAGCACCGCGTCGGCGGTCTCGACGACGACCAGGTCGCGCACCCCGACCAGCGCCACGATGCGGCTTTCGGCGCGCACCAGCGTATCGGTCACGCCATCGAGGTAGACGTCGCCGCGGGCGGCGTTGCCGTCGGCGTCATGCGGCAGCACCTCGCGCAGCGCCGACCACGAGCCGACGTCGCTCCAGCCGATGTCGGCCGGCACCACCACCGCGTGCGCGGTGCGTTCCATGACCGCGTAATCGATCGAGTCCGACGGCGACGCCGCGAACGCGGCCTCGTCGAGGCGGCAGAAGTCCATGTCGCGGTAGGCTTTTTGCACGGCCGTCTCGGCGCTGGCGGCGATGGCGGGCGCGAAGCCGGCCAGCTCGCTCAGATAGCGCTCGGCGCGGAACAGGAACATGCCGCTGTTCCAGTAATAGCCGCCGTCGTCGAGGAAGGCGCGGGCCTTGTCGAGCTCCGGCTTTTCGACGAAGCGGTCGACCTGGTAGGCAGCGCCGCCGCCGACGGCCGGGCCGCGGTGGATGTAGCCATACCCGGTCTCGGGCGCGGTCGGCACCACGCCGAAGGTGGCCAGCGCGCCGCCGGCGGCCAGCGCGGCGGCGCCGGCGATGGCCGCGTGGAAGGCGGCGACGTCGGTGATGACGTGGTCGGCCGGCAATACCAGCATCAGCGCCTCGGGGTCGACCGCGCGCAGGTACTGGGCGGCGGCGGCCACGGCCGGGGCGGTGTTGCGTCCGGCCGGCTCGAGCAGGATGCCCAGCGGCGCCACGCCGATCTCGCGCAACTGCTCGGCCACCAGGAAGCGGTGCTCGTTACCGCAGACGATCAGCGGCGCGGCGAAATCGGCGCCGCCGGCCAGCCGCAGCACGGTTTCCTGCAACATGGTCTGGTCCGACACCAGCGGCAACAGCTGTTTCGGCAGCACGGCCCGCGACAGCGGCCACAGCCGGGTACCGGCGCCGCCGGACAGGATTACCGGGTAAATTTTCATGCAACTTCCTTGTTATTTATCGGCCTCGGCCGGGTTGCGCCGCTTGTTGCGGCGGTCGCGGGCGTTGGTCCACTCGCCGTCGCCATACTCGGACACATGGCGCATCTCGCCCGCGCGGTCGACACTATAATCCTTAAAGACGATCATCTCCTCAAGTTTTACGTTGTGTAACACCCGGGTGTATTCGAACAGCACGCTGCGCACGACGTTGGCGCCGGCGCAGATATGGCTGCCGTGGCCGATCCAGGTGGGGCCGATGATGGTGCTGCCGGCCTCGATCTTGCAGCCCGAGCCGATGTAGACCGGGCCCTCGATGGTGGTGCCCTCCCAGTCGATGCTGGTGTTGAGGCCGGCCCAGATGCCGTCGGCCAGCTGGATGCCGGGCACGTCCATGTGGGCCACCTCGCCCATCATCACGCTCTGCGACACTTCCCAGTAATCCTTGACGCTGCCGATGTCGATCCAGCTGAAGGTGCGGTTTTGCGAGAAGAACGGCACGCCCTTCTCGATCAGCAGCGGGAACAGCTCGGAACCGATGTCGAACACCTTGCCGGCCGGGATCAGGTCGAGGATCTCCGGTTCGAAGATATAGATGCCGGTGCTGACGAAGTTCGACAGCGCCTCGGCCTGCTTCGGCTTTTCCTGGAATTGCTGGATGGCGCCGTTCTTGTCGCTGACCACCACGCCATAGCTCTCGACCTTGTCCCACGGCACCTCGCGGCAGATCACGCTGGCCTTGGCGCCCTTGCGGCGGTGCTCGAACAGCGCCGACTTCAAGTCCAGGTTGATGACGGCGTCGCCGCACAGCACGATGGTGGTGTCGTCGAAGAAGCCGCCGAACTCCTGGATCTTCTTCATGCCGCCGGCCGAGCCGAGCGCCTCGGGCACGACTTCGCCCTTGTCGTTGGTGTAGCCTTCGAACGAGTAGCCGATCTGCACGCCGTACTGGTCGCCTTCGCCGAAGTACTCCTCGATTTTCTCGTGCAGATAGCTGACGTTGACCATGATTTCGTTGACGCCGTATTTGGCCAGGTGTTCGATCAGGTAGGCCATCACGGGCTTGCCCAGCACCGGTATCATCGGTTTCGGTAAGTCGAACGTCAGCGGGCGCACCCGGGTACCCTTGCCTGCAGCCAAGATCATCGCCTTCATATTGGTCCTCTATAAAATAGGTAAAAAAAATGTCCGCCGACGGGCCAGCACCTGCCGCGACGGGGGTCCGCGCGGGCTGCGCGCGGGACCGAACGGTAGGATCATGACATAGCAACAACATTTTTACCAGTCAAAAATGCTGCGTGTGCACATAAATCGCCGCGCCACCCGTCTCTTGCGTTTCGCTACCGAAATATAGCAGACCGGCGCGCCCCCGCCCCGCTCCGCACGCGCGATGTCGCACGGCAACAGTTTGCGCGGCCGCAAGGGCGCCGCGCGCCCTGCCCGGGCTATATCAACACGCCGCCGCCGCGGTTAATTTAATTCCATTTTAATACTCTCTGATTTAAACGGCGGTACATTAACTTTAATAAACGAACAGCGCCGCGATTAATATATTGCACATATTAATTTTTAAAAACAGCCGATATTATTTACGCAAGCCCGGCGGCGCGCGCCCCGCCGGCGCGGCCCGGGCGCCCCGGCATTGAACAGAATGAAATAAAAAAAGACAAGGTCCGCGGCGGGTGCCGCTATTCATTTGCGTGAATACGTCAGATTCTCGCGCACAACTCAAAAGAATTCCGTACGGCAAGAAAATCTGTGTATAATATTTTTCAGGGATGCGGTTAATGCCCTCCACACTCATCCAATCAGGAGTTAATCATGTACTTCGGGAAATCAACTGGCGCGTCCGGCCAACATCTTGCTAAACTGGTCGGCTGGTCGATGCTCGGCACTTGCGCGCTGGCCTTCACCGCCACCGCCCAAACCACCACCGCGCCGGCCAGCGCCGGCTTTGAAAGCTACCAAAAGCCGTTCGCGGCCTCGTCGCCATGGAACTCGCGCCCGGTCAATCCGGTGCTGGACACCTACGAGATTCCGAAGTCGAGCTACTACCCGTCGATCGAGCGCGGCACCTGGTCGACCGGCCTGTTCCTGGCCAAGACCACCGACACCCCGGTGACCGTGATCGGCCGCAACGGCGCCGCCGGCCCCAACAATCCAGACACCTTGGTGGCCGCACCGGTGACCTTGCCGCGCTGGCCCGCCGCCACGCTGCCGGCCACCGGCGCCGACGGCCACGCCGACATCTATGATCCGGTCACCGGCATCATCCACTCGTTCTGGCAACTCAAGAAAAACGCCAACGGCCAGTGGGAGGCGGCGCTGTACGCGTGGTCGCCGACCAAGGGCACCGGCTGGGGCGATCCGGCCCACTACTACCACGGCGCGCGCGCCACCGGCGTGCCCGCCGCCGCCGGCCTGATCCGCACGCACGAAATCGCCGACGGCCAGCCCACCTACAAGCACGCGCTGGCCATGTCGCTGACCTACAACGCGCTGTCGGCCACCAATCCGTACGTGTATCCGGCCACCTCGTCCGACGGCGACGCCACCAAGACCAACTACGGCAAGATCCCGCAGGGCGCCTTGATGATGCTGCCGGCCAGCTACGACAGCTCCAAGGTCGGCAACGCGGACCTGCGCAAGATCATCGAAACGCTCAAGACCTACGGCGCCTACGTGGTCGACCGCAACACCGGCACGCCGTTCGCCATCTACGCCGAAACCGGCGCGCCGCTGAACCTGATGCCTAACGGCTGGAGCAACAGCGTCGCCGCCGAGCTCGACCGCATGCGCGCCAACCTGCGCCAGGTGGTCGCGGCGCAGAGCTGGGTCGACGGCAACGGCAAGGCCGTCAGCATCACCGCCCCGGCCAGCGTCAACACGCTGTCGATGCGCGGCCCGTGGTCCCGTACTTCCGGCACCACCATGCCGACCTTCGACCAGTGGGCCCAGGCGCTGGTGTTCCCGGCCTCGCCCACCGCGACCGTGGTCAGCAACGGCAACGGCAGCGGCATGACCCGGGTGACCTGGGCCAAGACCAAGGTCGGCTCGACGCAGAAACTGTCGGTCTTCGCCACCGGCGGCGCCCGCCTGCGGGTCATGGTGTACTCCGGCAGCACGGTCAAGTTCACGTCCGGCAACTTGGGCAACGGTGAATCGGCCCGCTTCGTCTGGCCGGACGGCGGCTGGATCGTGCTGATCGCCACCGGCGGCGTCAACACCGTCGCGACGCTGCGCGCCGAGCTGGCGGTCGCCCCGGACACGCTGACCACGGCCACCGCCACCACCAAGAAGTAAAATCCTCAGCCTTCGGCCCGCGTGCGCGCGGGCGCGGCGCATGCCCGACGCCCCCCGGCGTCGGCCATGCGCCTTTTCTTTTGCGCTGCACCAAAAAAACAACGGCTGTCCGGCAAGTGGATTAAAATACATGTTTTGATGCCGTCGCCCGCCCGCGGCGGCCCTGCCCCGACACGAAAGCCACACGCCATGAGCCACGACCCGGACTGGGCGGCGGACCTGCAACGCTACGCGCTGCGCCGCCCGTTTTTAAAAGAACAATCGATCTGGGCCGTTTGGCTGTACCGCCTCGGCCGCCGCCTCGACCGCCGCCCCGCCGGCCTGGCGCGCAAGGTAGCGCTGGCGCTGTACTGGCCGCTGTTCCGGCTGGTCGAAACGGCCACCGGCGTGAGCCTGCCGAAAAGCGCCTCCATCGGCCCCGGCCTGCGCATCTGGCACTTCGGTAACATTTTCCTGCACGCCGACACCGTCATCGGCGCCAACTGCACCTTGCGCCAGGGCGTAACCATCGGCAACCGCCATCCGGACGGGCCGACCCCGGTCATCGGCGACAACGTCGAGTTCGGCGCGTACGCGCAGGTGCTCGGCGGCGTGCGCATCGGCGACAACGCCCGCATCGGCGCCATGTCGGTGGTGCTGTGCGACGTGCCGGCCGGCGCCACCGCCGTCGGCGCGCCGGCGCGCGTGATCTTGGCGAACGGCGTGGCGAACGGCGCGCCCGCCGCCGAAGCCGCCGCCCGGAGCGCCGCGTGAGCGCCGTGCTGGCGGGGCTCCTCTATATAGTGCTGGCGCTGCTGGCGGTGCCGGTGCTGGTGCTGCTGACGCAAGCGCTGCTGGCCATCGCCGCGCCCGGCCCCGGCGCGCCGCTGGCCGGGCGCCGCCCGCGCATCGCCATCCTGGTGCCGGCCCACAATGAACAGGACGGCGTCGGCGCCACCATCGCCACCCTGCTGCCGCAATTGCAGGACGGCGACCGGGTGCTGGTGGTGGCCGACAACTGCGCCGACGACACCGCCGGCGCCGCCCGCGCCGCCGGCGCCGAGGTGCGCGAGCGCTTCGACGCCAACCTGCGCGGCAAAGGTTACGCGCTCGACTTCGGCGTGCGCTGCCTGGCCGAGGACCCGCCCGAGGTGATGCTGATCGTCGACGCCGACTGCTTGGTCGAGCCCGGCGCGATCGACCGCCTGGCGCGCACCGCCGTCGCCAGCGGCCGCCCGGTGCAGGCGCTTTACCTGATGCGCTCGCCGGCCGGCAGCGGCCCGATGAAAAAGATCGCCGAATTCGCCTGGGCCGTCAAAAACCTGGTGCGCCCGCTCGGCTTCCTGCGCCTGGGCATCCCCTGCCCGCTGATGGGCAGCGGCATGGCCTTCCCGTGGAGCGTCATCAGCACGGCCTCGCTGGCCAACGGCCACATCGTCGAGGACATGAAGCTGGGCATGGACCTGGCACGCGCCGGCACGCCGCCGCTGTTCTGTCCGCAGGCTTTGGTGTCGAGCACCTTCCCGGCCAGCGACGCCGGCACCGAGACCCAGCGCAAGCGCTGGGAGCACGGCCACCTGAGCATGATCCTGTCGGCGGCGCCGCGCTTCCTGCTCGAAGGCGTGCTCAAGGGCCGCCCCGGCATGGTCGGCATGGCGCTCGACCTGGCCGTGCCGCCGCTGGCGCTGCTGGTGCTGATGGTGCTGGCGCTGGGCGCGGCGACCGCCGTGTTCGCGCTGTTGGGCGGCGGCGCCGGACCGCTGTTGGCGGCCGCCGCGCTGCTGGCGGCGCTGGGCGTGGCGGTGCTGCTGGCGTGGTGGCGCTACGGCCGCAAGATCCTCAGCGCGGCCAACCTGGCCATGGCGGTGCTGTATGTGTTCTGGAAGGTGCCGGTGTACATCGGCTTCCTGGTCAACCGCCAGGTCGAATGGGTGCGCTCCAAGCGCGACACGGAGTAACCCCGCGAATACCCCCAACCAAGTAACCCTGGAAAAGGAATACCGATGAAAGTTTTGGTCACCGGCGGCGCCGGCTACATAGGCTCCCACACCTGCGTCGAATTGCTCAACGCCGGCCACGACGTGGTCATCGTCGACGACCTGTCCAACAGCGAGGCCGGCGTGGTCGAGCGCGTCGCCAAGTTGTGCGGGCGCGCGCCCGGCTTCGTCGAAGCCGACATCCGCGACCGCGCCGCCATGGCCGCCGTGTTCGGCGCCAACGCGTTCGACGCCGTGATCCATTTCGCCGGCCTGAAGGCGGTCGGCGAATCGGTGGCGCAGCCGCTGCGCTACTACGACGTCAACGTCTACGGCAGCATCGTGCTGCTGCAGACGATGGCCGAGTTCGGCGTCAAACGGCTCATCTTCAGTTCCTCGGCCACCGTCTACGGCGATCCGGACACGGTGCCGATCACCGAGGACTCGCCGCTGCGCACCACCAATCCGTACGGCGGCTCCAAGCTGATGATCGAAAACATCCTACGCGACCACGCGCGCGCGGCGCCCGACTGGTCGATCGCGCTGCTGCGCTATTTCAATCCGGTGGGCGCCCACGAGAGCGGCCTGATCGGCGAGAACCCGCGCGGCATCCCCAACAACCTGCTGCCGTTCATCGCCCAGGTGGCCGAGGGCCGGCGCGAGCGGCTGGCCGTGTTCGGCGACGACTATCCGACCCCGGACGGCACCGGCATGCGCGACTACATTCACGTGGTCGACCTGGCGCTGGGCCACCTGCGCGCGTTGGAGAAGCTGGCCGCCGGGCCGGGCGTGCTGACCTACAACCTCGGCACCGGCGCCGCCAGCAGCGTGCTCGACATGGTGCGCGCGTTCGAGAAGGCTTGCGGCAAGCCGATTCCGTACACCATCAACGCCCGCCGTCCGGGCGACATCGCGGTGTGCTACGCGGCCACCGAGCTGGCCGAGCGCGAATTGGGATGGAAAGCCGAGCGTGGCGTCGACCAGATGTGCGCCGACGCCTGGCGCTGGCAGCAAGGTTTCATCGCCGGCTGATACCGCGAACGACACGGACGGCGCATACAATGGCGGATTAGGCGGAACGCCGTAATCCGCCATCGATGAGCCGCCGACCACGCATGCATGATCCCGCGATTTACCGCGCCGCCTGGTCCTCGGCGATCTGGCGCGCCAGCTTTCCCACCACATGCGCCTGCTGGTCGGAGAACTTGCGCGCGAACAGGATGTCCGTTTCGCCGAACGAGGTCGTGGTGCGCGTGCGCGCGGCCTCGCGCAGGATCGGCAAGTGTTTCTCCGACATATATTCCGGGCTCGCCGCGCCGGGCGCCCACACCGTGTAGGTCAGGTTGGGCACCACGTTCGCCGCCGCCTCGGTGTTGCCGACGATGGTCTGGAAAAACGATTCGTCCGGACAGGCGGTGTGCTTGAAAAACTCCACCACCGACGGTTTTTGCTCGACGAACCGCAAAATGTGTTCGCAGGTGGCGCGCGTCAACGCCCACCAGCTCGAGCCGCCGTACGGCTGCAGGCCGCCCAGGTGCTGGCGGTAGTCGCGCTCGCGCGGCAGCAGCCCCACCCGCATCATCACCTTTTGCAGGCCGCGCACCACGCGCGGCGCGCTCGGCCGCGGATGGAAGCGCGTCAGGCGCGAAATCGGCTTGCCCATGGCGTCGGCCGGCATCGCCACCGTGTTGATGAACTCCGCCTGCGGCCGATCGGCGAAGAAGCGCCCGATCTCGGCGCTCGAACGGATCGGGTAATCGGCGCCGCTGAGGAACACCAGCCGCTGCGCGCCGGCCGGGCTGTCCAGGGCCGCCGCGATCAGCGCCAGCGTCGCCTCGACCTGGCTGAAGTCGCCCCAGTAGACGGCCACGCGCGGCGCGATCAGCGCCACGTTGGGCGCGGCCAGATGGGCGAACGGGCCGATATCGACCTTCTTGTCGATGTGCACGAAGAACGATACGTCGGGGCCGTCGAGCGCCGCCAGCAAGCGCTCCAGCTGGGCCACATTGTTATGCGCCTGGATCAAGTACGCTATTTTCATCGCCAACACTCCATGGTTTGCCGGCGGCGGGGTTGCCGCGTCGGTCGGTATTGCGGCCGGCTCAATCCTGCCGGGCCGCCTTGATCAGCGCGCCCAGCTTGGCGGCCTCGGTGTCGATCGAGTGGCGCGCCAGCGCGCGCGTGTGGGCGCGCTCGCCCATCGCGACGAGCTCGTCGAGCGGCGTGGCCAGCGCGCGTTCGAGCGCGGCGGCCAGCTGGTCGACGTCGCCGGCCGGGATCAGCCAACCCTCGACGCCGTCGCGCACCAGTTCCGGAATGCCGGCCACGTAGGTCGTCAGCACCGGACGGCGCAGCGCCATCGCCTCCATCACCACCACCGGCAAGCCCTCGGCAAAGCTCGGCAACGCCAGCGCGCGCGCGGCCAGCATCTCCTCGCGCACCTGGTCGCTGCTGATCCAGCCGGTGATGCGCACGGCGTTTTGCAGTTGATGGCGCGCCACCAGGGTCTCGATCTCGCCGCGCATCTCGCCGTCGCCGGCCAGCACCAGCTCGACCGGCACGCCCTTGGCGGCCAGTTGCGCCACCGCGCGCACCAGCAGCTGCTGGCCCTTTTGCTCGCACAGGCGGCCGACGCACACCAGCCGCGGCGCGGCCGGCGGCGGCACCGCCGGGCCGGCGTGGAACACCGGCTCCAGGCCGCAGTGGACGATCTCCACCTTGGGCCACTCGGTGTACGGGATCCAGCGGAACAGCTGGCTGCGGCCGAAGCTGCTGATGGCCACGACGAAGGCCGAGCGGGCGATTTTTTCCCTGATGTGCAGGAACTCGGGCTTGTCGAACTCCTCCGGGCCGTGCACCGTGAAACTATACGCCGGACCGCCCAGCGCGCGCGCCAGCATGGCCACCTCGGCCGGGTTGGTGCCGAAGTGCGCGTGCAGGTGGCGCGCGCCCGACTCGCGCAGCCAGCCGAGCATGCGGCAGGCCTCGGCCAGGTAGATCAGGTGCAGCGGCCACGGCCGGTCGGCGCGGCGCGCCATGCGCAGCGCCAGCGCCAGCGCGCCGAAAAAGCGGCCCGGGCTTTTGATCAGCGCGCCCAGGGTCGACAGCGCCAGCGCCAGCGCGCCGTCGCGCAGCAGGTAGCGCGTCTTGTCGCGTTCGCGCAGGTCCTCGGCGTCGACCAGGTGATCGGCCCAGCCGCGCAGCGCGATGCGCTGCACCTCGAAGCCCTGGCGCTCGAGCGCGAGGATCTCGCGGCGGATGAAACTGTGGCTGACCTTGGGGTACTGATTGATGAGATACGCTATTTTCATGAAGGTGGACTTGGGTGCGCGGGGCGCGTTAGGGCTGGGGAAGAGTGGCGTCGTCGGCCTTGGCGGCCGGCCTGGCGCGCGCGCCGGCCAGCTTGTCGGCCCAGCGGCGGCCGGCGGCCATGAACCAGCTTTCGTAGTAGCGGGTCGACAGCCAGGCCAGCGCGAACAGCGCCAGGAACAACAGCGGGCGCTTGGCGTACTTGACGACCAGGTCGCCATCGCCGTCGCCGAGCCAGGTGTGGGTGAGCATCGGGTGGATCACGTACAAGGCGTACGAGATGCCGGCCACGAACACCAGGAAGCGTCCGTGCAGCGCCCGGCCCAGCGTGGCGTCGGGGCGCACCAAGGTGGCGCCGACCAGCAGCGCGGCCAGGTACGGGCGCAGGTAGTTGAGCCACTGGCCCTGCGGCATGCACGACCACATCAGCAGCACCAGCAGCGGCAACTGCGGCACGTGCGCCAGCCAGCGGCGCGCGTGGGGGCCGAGCTTGCCGTGGTAGGCCAGCGCCAGCGTGCAGCCGGCGAGGATCTCGTCGATGCGGTAGTAGCTGACCGACGAGGCGGTGACGATGTCCCACATGCGCAGCCCCGTGAAGCCGAGCGCCAGCAGCGGCAGCAACAGCAGGCCGCGCGCGCGCAACACCCACACCAGCAGCGCCACGCCGACATAGAACTGCATCTCCATGCACAGGCTCCACAGGTGCTCCGTCATCGGCAGCAACAGGTTGAAGCGGCCGTCGCCCGGCGGCATGTTGGCGTAGAACAGGTAGTGCGCCAGCCAGATGGCCAGCGGCGCGGCGCTGACCGCCAGCGCGATCAGCATGTACAGCCAGGCCAGCGGCAGCACCCGGCAAAAGCGCTTGATCAGGAAGCCGAGCACGTTCTGGTCCTTGAGCAGGAACGAGGTGATCAGGAAACCGGACAGGTTGAAGAACACCACCATGCCGAGGATGCCGATGCTGTAGTTGAACATGTAGCGGTGCGGGCCCAGCGGCAGCAGGTGGGCCGCCAGCACGAACAGGATGCTGATGCCGCGCCAGCCGTCGAGCACCGACAGGTGGGCGGGATGGGCCGGCGCGGCCGGTGCGGCCGGGATGGCGGCGGCCGGCACGGCCGCCGGCGGGAGCGTATGGCGCTGCGTGACCATGGTTCAGCGCGCGCGGGCCGCCGGCGCCGGGGCGGCCGCGCGGTGGTGGAGGCACAGCGAGCAGCCGGCACCGACCGCGAACCACAGATACCAATTGTACGAAAGATAATAGAACATATTGTCGCTGAAGCTGCACACCAGCAGGTTAATTACCAGCACCATCAGCGTGTAGCCGGCCAGCCGGTCGAACTTCACCAGCGGCCACAGCTGGCGCAGCATCGAGTAGGCCAGCCAGAAGAAAGTGACCAGGCCGAACACGCCCAGTTCGAACAGCAGCTGCACGTAGACGCTGTGGGCGCCGTAGTTGATCTTGCCGGCGAACGGGAAGAAGATGATCGAATACTTGATGAACGATTGCAGGCCGTTGCCGGTCAGGTAGCTCAGCGGCTGCATGTAGGCGATGCCGGTCTGCCACAGGTAGACGCGCCACGCGAACGAGTTGAGGTTGGCGTAGATGGTCACCTCGTTGCCGTGGCCCAGCTCCAGCAGGCGGTCGCCGACGCCGGGGATCAGCAGGCCGACCGCGCCGAGCACGCCCATGTAGATCAGGTAGCGGCGCTCGAAGATCAGCGCGTACAGGCCGAAGGCCAGGCCGACGGCGCTCCAGGCGGAACGCGTCTTGGTCAGCAGCAGCAAGCACAGCAGCACGATCAGGTACAGCGACATGAACACGCGCACCCGCATCGTGGCGTTGGCGGGCAAGGTCTTGAGCAGGTAGAACGCCAGCGCGATCACCACCGTCAGGTAGAACGCCAGCACGTTGGGGTGGCCGAAGGTACTTTTCAGGCGGAATTCACCGCCGATGTGGCCGCCGGCCATGGCCATCGAGACGAACGCGTACACCGCCGGGATGGCCGACGACCACATCACCAGTTTGAGGCAGGCGCGGAAATCCTCGCGGGTGCGCACGCAATAGTAGCCGCCGACGAACATGGCGAAGTACGACACCTGGGTCAGGAACAGGCGGGCGGCCTCGCCGCGCTCGGGCGACAGGATCAGGCCCAGCAAGGTGAGCAGCAGGAACGGCCACCAGGCGGTGTAGCCGCGCGACGGCATGTTGCGCGGCTGCTCGAGCACCAGCATGATGGCCAGCAAGATCACCATGCCGTTGATGACGCCGCCGATACCCAGCGGATAGCTGCCGATCGAGAAGCGGGTCAGCTCGAGCACGTTGTCGCCGCTGGCGCGCAGCACGATGATCATCAGCAAGGTGAGCTTGCGGTCGTAGATGATCAGCAGCCCGATCACCAGCGCCGCCGGCAACGCCAGCAGCTTGCCCAGGCTGCCGTTCATCAAGTCCACCAGCAGCGGCGTGGCCGCGCCCAGCACGGCGGCGGCCACCACCAGCAGCGCCCCGAGCAGGTAGACGGGGCGGAACGGGTGTTTCAGGATGTCGGGCGCTTTAAACGACTTGAGCGAGGGCAAATTGAGCAAGGTTGCCATAGGTACCTATCAAATATATAAACGGGGGCCGCGCTTGGCGGCGCGGCCCGGCAAAAAACCGCCTCAGGCGGGTTCGGCGGCCACGCGCAGCCGGCGCTTGCCGGGCAACAGCCGCACCAGCCAGGAACGGATCGCGTTCCATTCGCCGGTCTCGGGCCGGTGCGCGCCGCTGAACTGCCGGTAGCGCCACAGCAGGCGCGCCCCGCTGCGGGTGGCCAGCGCGCGCCGGTAGCGCAATTCGCGCTCGAGCGCCGGCGACTCGCCCAGGCCGCGCCGCAGCACGTCGGCCAGGCGCGCGAAGTCGGCGTCGAAATTGCGCCGGCCGCCGACGTCGACCAGCAGGCCGCCATGGTTGCAGAACGGCGCCGGATCGACGTAGGGCAGCCCGCGCAGCGCGCAGAACGAACGCATCAGGAAGCGCGAGATCGTCAGCGACAAGGTGGTCTGCTCCATGAACTTGGTGGCGCTGACGTTGTTGCCGTGCCAGCGGTAGCGGATCAGCGTCTGCGGCACGTTGTCGCACCGGCCCAGCACGGCGAGCTGGCCGAACAGGAAATAATCCTCGGCCAGGTTGGGCACCTCGAGGCTCTGCGCCGGCCCCAGCGCTTTTAAAAAGTCGACGCCGTAGCGCGCGCCCAGCTCGACCAGCGCGGCGCGCCGCAGCATGGCCGTCGGGTGCGCCACCGGATTGCGGAACAGCGCGGCGGCGGTGACGCGCGCGCGCCCCACCGGCACCGACATCTCGCCCAGCGGCGCGCCGGCCGCGTCGATCACGTCGGCTTGGCCGCCGATCGCCACGCAGTCGGGCTGGGCGGCGAAGGCGGCCAGCGACACGGCCATGCGGTCCGGCAAGCAGATATCGTCGGCGTCGTGCCGCATCACAAACTCGGCGTCGGCCAGCGCGAGGCCGGCGTTGAGCAGGCCCGACAGGCCCTTGGCCTGCGGCAGGCGGTGCAGCTCGATGCGCGCATCGCGCCGCTGGTACTCCAGCACCATCTCGGCGCTGCCGTCGTCGGAGCCATGGTCGAGCACCAGCGCGCGCCAATCGGGGAACGTTTGCGCCCGCAGGCTGTCGAGAGATTCCGCAAGGAAATCAACTCCGTTTTTCACCGGCAACAAGACATCGATCTTCGCCAACTTGGTACTCCTGCTAACGCGTTAAACAATACGGGACGCCGCACGGGTGGGCCCGGCCCGAGCGCCGGGACGCGGACGGGCCGCCGCCGGCGCGCGACCCGCTATTCTAGCATGCAAGAATAGCAATGGGCGTACCGCTGCGGCATCGTGCCGCCCGCCCCGCGCGCACGCTTGGATTCAAAATAATCCGATGGAAATGTCGATAACGTGTAAAATTCCCAACAAATGCTGCAGCGTAGCATAGCATGAGAAGGTGATCTAACGATACTGCGCCGTGTGCCCTGCGCGCGGCGCGCAAACAGTGAAAATAAGGAACGCGAATGAAAATTACGGTGATTGGATCGGGCTATGTGGGTCTGGTGACGGGCGCCTGCCTGGCAGAGCTGGGCAACTCGGTGTTTTGTCTCGATGTCGACGCGCGCAAGATCGACATCCTCAATAACGGCGGCGTGCCGATCTATGAGCCGGGCCTGAAGGAAATCATCGAGCGCAACCGCGCCGCCGGCCGCCTGACCTTCTCCACCGACGTCGCCGCCAGCGTCGCCCACGGCGACATCCAATTCATCGCGGTCGGCACCCCGCCCGACGAGGACGGCTCGGCCGACCTGCAATACGTCGTTGCTGCAGCGCGCAATATCGGCCGCCACATGACCGCGTTCAAGGTTGTCGTCGATAAATCGACGGTGCCCGTCGGCACCGGCGAGAAGGTGCGCGCCGCCATCGCCGAGGAGCTGGCCGCGCGCGGCGCCGACGTCGGCGTGACGGTGGTGTCGAACCCCGAGTTCCTCAAGGAAGGCGCGGCCGTCGACGACTTCATGCGTCCGGACCGCATCGTCATCGGCGCCGACACCGACGCCGCCGGCCAGCAGGCGCGAGACAAGATGCGCGAACTGTACGCCCCGCTCAACCGCAACCACGAACGCATCCTGTATATGGACGTGCGCTCGGCCGAGTTCACCAAGTACGCCGCCAACGCCATGCTGGCCACCCGCATCTCGTTCATGAACGAGCTGGCCAACCTGGCCGACAAGCTCGACGTCGACATCGAGAACGTGCGCAAGGGCATCGGCTCCGATCCGCGCATCGGCTTCTCCTTCCTGTACGCCGGCACCGGCTACGGCGGCTCGTGCTTCCCCAAAGACGTGCAGGCGCTGGTGCGCAGCGCCGGCGAGTTCGGCCAGCACCTGGAGATCCTCCACGCGGTCGAGTCGGTCAACAACCAGCAAAAGCAGATCTTGCTCGGCAAAATCACCGCCCGCCTCGGCGAGGACCTGAGCGGCAAGACCTTCGCCATGTGGGGCCTGGCCTTCAAGCCCAACACCGACGACATGCGCGCCGCCCCGAGCCGCGTGATGGTCAAGGAATTGCTCAAGCGCGGCGCCAAGGTGGTCGCCTTCGATCCGGTGTCGATGGAGGAGGCGCGCCACGCCTTCGAGCTGGACCTGGCCGAGCTGCCGGCCGAGCAGCGCCGCCTCAGCTATAGCGACGCGCCGATGAGCGCGGTCGACGGCGCCGACGCGCTGATCATCATGACCGAGTGGAAAGCGTTCAAGAGCCCGGACTTCGGCGCGCTCAAGGCCGCGCTGTCGCAACCGCTGATCTTCGACGGCCGCAACCTGTACGAGCCGGCCACGATGCGCAAGGAAGGCGTCGAATACCACGCGATCGGCCGCGCCGGCAAGCACGCCGGCTAGGACGGCTCGATGACTAGTTGGTTGAAGAACAAGGCGCGCCGGCTGGCCCAGCGCGCCGCGAACCTGCGCCGCTTCGTCGTGCTCGAGCGCGACTGGCTGGCGTACGGGCGCCACTACGGCGCCCGCCGCGAGGCCCAGGACAGCGCCGGCATCGTGGTGTCGCTGACATCCTACCCGCCGCGTTTTTCCACCCTGCACCTGACGCTCAAGTCGCTGCTGTCGCAGTCGCTGGCGCCGGCGCGCGTGGTGCTGTGGATCGCCCACGGCGACATGGACAAGCTGCCGCCGGCGGTGACGGCGCTGCGCGCGGCCGGGCTTGAGATCGAGGCCTGCGACGACACCCGTTCGTACAAGAAAATGATCCCGCTGCTGCAACAGGGCGAGGCGCGCACCATCGTCACCGCCGACGACGACGTCTATTACTGGCGCGACTGGCTGCGCCAGTTGGCCGACTCGCGCACCGCCGGCAAGCTCGAGGTGGTGTGCCACCGCATGCACCGCATGCGCCTCGGCGCCGACGGCCTGCCGCTGTCGTACAACGACTGGGAGTTCGAGTCCGCCAACACCGAATCGAGCCGGCTCAACTTCCCCACCGGCATCGGCGGCACCTTGTATCCGGCCGGCGTGTTCGGCCCCGAGGTGCTCGACGTCGACGCCTTCACGCGGCTGTGCCCGCGCGGCGACGACATCTGGTTCTGGTGGATGGCGCGCGCGCGCGGCGCCACCTTCCGCCGCGCCGACGCCAGCCACGAGATCTATTGCTGGGACGGCTCCCAGGAGGTGGCGCTGTGGCTCGACAACGTCGGCGCCCGCTACAACGACGAACAACTCCAGGCCATGATCGCGGCCTATGGTTTCACCAATGAAAGAAGCACCGCCTGATGTCCGCCATGTCGAACGCGCGCTGGCTCACGCTGGCGCAAGCGGCACGTATCGTGCTGCAACTGGTATCGCTGGTTATCCTGGCGCGCCTGCTCCCCCCTTCCGAATACGGCCTGCTGGCGATGGCCACCGTGGCCATGAACTTCGCCTACCTGCTGCGCGACATGGGCACCGCCGCCGCCATCGTGCAAAAGGAGGACCTGAGCGACCACACCACTAACACCGTGTTCTGGCTCAACGTCGGCATGGGCCTGCTGCTGGCGGCCGTGCTGTGCGCGGCCTCGCCGCTGGCGGCCTCGTACTTCCGCACCGAGCGCCTGGCGCCGGTGCTGTGCCTGCTGGCGGTGGCGTTCCCCGTCACCAGCGCCAGCGCCGTGCACCAGGCGCTGCTCGAGCGCCGCTCCGGCTTCCGCACGCTGGCGCGGGTCGAACTGGTGTCGGCGCTGTCGGGCCTGGTCGCGGCGGTGGTGCTGGCCTACGCCGGCTTCGGCGTCTACGCGCTGGTGTGGCAGACGCTGACGGCGGCGGCCGTGTCGACGGTCCAGCTTTGGCTGGCCAACAACTGGCGCCCGAAGCGGGTCTGGAGCAGCGAGGAGTTCAAGTCGCTGTGGGGCTTCAGCGGCAACCTGACCGGCTTTAGCTTCATTAACTTCTTCGCCCGCAACGCCGACAGCCTGGTCATCGGCCGCGTGCTCGGCCAGGTGCAGCTGGGCATCTACGCCCAGGCCTACAAGCTGATGATGTTCCCGTTGCAAAGCATGAGCGCGGTGGCCGGCCGGGCGCTGTTCCCCGTCATGAGCCGCCAGCAAAACGACCGTCCGCAGATGGCGCTGCTGTACCTGCGCGCGCTGCGCCTGATCGCCACCATGACGGCGCCGATGATGGCCGGCCTGTGGGTGCTGCGCGAACCGTTCGTCACCGTCGCGCTCGGGCCGAAATGGGCCTCCGTGCCGATCGTGCTGGCCTGGCTGGCGCCGGTCGGCTTCATCCAGTCGCTGATCACCACCACCGGCACCGTGTTCATGTCGACCGGACGCACCGACCTGATGATGCGGCTCGGCCTGCTCGGGGCGATTTTGCAGGTCGGCAGCTTCTTCATCGGCGTGCAATGGGGCATCGAGGGGGTGGCGATCTGCTACCTGATCGCCAACGTGCTCAACGGCTTGCCGCACTTCTACTACGCCACCCGCCAGCTGCACAGCGACCTCGGGGCGCTGACGCGCGCCATTTGGCAGGCGCCGCTGTTCGCGCTGCTGATGGTGGCGGCGATCTACCCGGCGCAGCAATGGCTGCTGGGCCGCCAGGCCGGACCGCAGGTGCAGCTGATCGTGGTCGCCCTGCTCGGCGCCGCCGTGTACGGCGCGCTGACGTTCGTGTTCTCGAAGGCGCTGGTGCAGGACCTGAAAAAAATGGCGGGCCTGGGCGGCAAATAATGGCCACCGCGCGCCGCCCGCCGTATTGATTCCTTCTTCTACCGGAGCGTCCCATGGGCACACTCGTTACGATCTACATCCCCACCAAGAACCGCGAGGCGCTGCTGCGCCGCGCGGTGCAGTCGGTGCTCGGCCAGACCCACGCCGACGTCGAGCTGATCATCGTCTCCGACGGCGCCACCGACGGCACCTGCGACTACGTGCGCAGCCTGCAAGGCCGACACAAGGTCAAGCTGATCCACAACGAAACGTCGCGCGGCGCCTGCGTTGCGCGCAACCAGGCGCTGGACATCGCCGAGGGCGAGTTCATCACCGGACTGGACGACGACGACATGTTCCTGCCGCACCGTCTGGAGCGCTTCCTGACGGCCTGGCGCGCGCGCGAGCAAACGGGCGAGCGCTTCTCGTGCCTGTTCGACCGCCGCATCGTCGACCAGGGCGGCGCGGTGACGTTGGCCAACGCGGCGCCGGTGGCCGAGCTGGAGGCGCTGCTGAGCGACAACATCATCGGCAACCAGGTGTTCACGACGCCGGCGCGCATGCGCGAGGTGGGCGGCTTCGACGCCGCCATGCCGGCCTGGCAGGACTGGGAAATGTGGGTGCGGCTGGTGGCGCACGGCGGCCCGGCGCACAACATCGGCGCCAACAGCTATTTGATGGACGTCTCGCACGAGTTCGAGCGCATCACGCTCAAATCGGGGGACAAGATCATCCAGGCCGCGCGGCTGTTCCATGCCAAGCACGGCAAGGGGCAAGGCGTGCGGCCCGGCTTGCTCGGCTCGCTGTGCGCCTATCCGCAGATCGAGCTGAGCCTGGGCGATCTGCTGACGATGGCGGGCGACCCGGCCACGCGCGGCCACGCGCTGCGGCGGCTGCGCCGCGGCAAGTTCAAGCCGACGATGGCCGGCACCCTGGCCTGAGACCCGAAAAGTCCATTCCATCCAAAACACTCGAAAACACTCTAAAACACGTAGGGCGGATTAGCGCAGCGTAATCCGCCATGCATGCGTATCGACGGCTCATCGCGTGGCGGATTACGGCGTTCCGCCTAATCCGCCCTACGTGTCTCCCAAAAAAAACGGCCCCGCAGGGCCGCTTTCGCACATCCAATCACCGCCATCGCGCCTCAGCGCGCCACCAGCGCGTGCCCGCGCGGATCGTTGGCCGCCACCAGCTGGCGCAGGAAGTCCTGCTGCACCGCATACGCGGCCGCCGTCTCGCTCTGGTCGCGCACCAGGGTCGAGGCGCGCACCAGGATGCCGTCGGCAACCTTGCCGGCCACGCCGTCGCGGAAGATCTTCATGCGCATGTCGAAGCCGCCCTGCGGGTAGGCGTCGCTGATGCGGGTCCAGTAGGTGACCGCCTCGAGCCGGTTCTGGCTGGACGCGACCATGTGCTTGCCCGGCAAGGTGCCGGCCGGCGTCACCGCCAGCTGCGCCGGACTGAGCGCGATGACCTTGTAGCCCTGGGCCGGATAGCAGATCTCCGGCAGGTGCAGCTTGACGTCCTGGCGCTGCTCCTTGGCATAGGCCAGCGCCAGCATCACCTGCACGCCGTCGCGGTTGACATAGGTGCGCATCAGCACGTCGTCGTACGGCTGCTCAAGGCTGCGGCCGCCGTCGTCGGCGGTCGACAGCTCGGCCTGGGCGTTGGCGTTGGGCACCTCGGTCCAGTCGCCGAAGCGGGTCGGCACGCTGGTGGCCAGGGTGGTGCCGCCGGCCACCGTCGCCAGCGACGGCGTCAGCGCGTGCGCCACGGCGACGGTGCCGACCATGGCCACCAGCATCGCCAGCGCCGGACGCAGCGCGACGTGGGTCAGCTGGCGCCAGGCGCCGGCGGCCACGGCCGGCAGTTGCAGGCCGGCCTGTTCGTCGTCGTCTTTTTTGGTGCGGTTGCGCACCAGCCAGCTCAGGGCGCTGTCGACGCCGATGATCAGCAGCAGCGCCGACAGGAACAGCACCAGCCCCGAGAAGCCGTGCAGGAAGCCCTGGCCGGCGGCGTCGCCGAGGTGGTAGGTGATCAGCGACAGGAACACGATGCGCAGCGTGTTGGCGGCGAACGAGATCGGCACGATCAACGTGGCCAGCACGACGTTGCGCACCACCGACGGGTGGCGCACCAGGTTCATGTACAGCAGCCCGAGCGCCTCCAGGGTGAACAGCGAGTTCAGGCCGGCGCAGGCGTCGGCCACCAGCAACTGGTACTGGCCGATGGTGAGGATCACGCCGCTGCGCGCGATCGGGTAGCCGAACCAGTACAGCAAATGCTCGGTGGCGGTCGAGACGGCGATCTTCATCGGCAACGTGACGACGTCGACGACCGAGGCCGGCAGCGGGATCATGAACAGCATGAAGAAGAAGGCGAACCACATGCGCGACCAGGTGCGCACGCCGTAGAAGGCGATCAGCACGCCGCTGAGCACGGGGATCAGCGAGCCGACCTCGAGCAGCAGCACGCCCTGCGAGCGGCCCAGCGCGTAGCACGCCAGGCCGAACAGCAGCGCGGCGCATCCGGCGACCGGCGCCGGGCGGCGCTCGAAGCGGTCCTGCGACAGCAGCTGGCGCATGCGGAAATACAGGAAGCCGAAGGCGACCGTCATGACGATCGGCCCGTGGGCGTTGCGGTCCGAGCTCCAGGCGCCGTGGAACAGGTCCCAGAACGTCGGCAGGTACACCACACCCAGCCCGGCCAGCAGGAGGATCGACGGCGCCAGCGCCGCGCGCGGCGTGCTGACAGGTTGGGTGAGCATGGTGTCCATCGCGGTCAGAAGTTGTTGAGGACGGTGCCGACGAGGTGCACGCGCGCTTCGTTGAGCGCGCCGATCAGGTTGTGCACGTGGTTGACGTGGCTGGCGTCCTGGCGCGTGACGACCAGCGCGGCGCCGGCGCGGCCGGCGACCATCTGCGCGTCCGAGCATTCGCCGCCGGCCGGGGTGTCGATCAGGATCACGTCGAATTGCGGGGCCAGCTCGCGTAGCAGCTTGCCCAGCGCCGGACGGCCCAGCAGTTCGGACGGGTTCGGCGGCGGCGCGCCGGCCGTCAGCACCGACAGGTCCAGCAACGCCGGCACCCGCTGCACCGCCTCGACGCCGTTGCGGTCCGACAGCACCGACGACAGGCCGACCCGGTTTTCCAGGCCGAACAGCGCGTGCTGGCTGGGGTTGCGCATGTCGGCGTCGATCAGCAGGGTGCGCTGGCCTTGTTGCGAGAACACCACCGCCAGGTTGGCGGCCAGGAAGCTGCGGCCGTCGCCGCGCTCGGCGCCGGTGATGGCCAGCGCGCGGCGCTCGTCGCCGGTCTCGAACCAGCGCCACATCAGCTGGTTGCGCAGCGCCCGCAGCGATTCGACGCGGGCGGTGAACGGTTCATAGGCGGCCACCACCGATTCGCTGATGGCGCTCTCGCCGCGCAGCAGGTAGGGGTAGTCGTACTGGCGCGACAGCGCGAACTCGATGTCGGCCGTGGTCAGCACGCCCAGCGCCAGCGCGGCGTCGCCGAAGCGCACGTTGTGCTCGACCTGGTGGCGCATCACCTTTTCGGCGTCGGCCACCGACAGGCGCCCCTGTTTGATCAGGATGGCGCCGATCGAGCGGTCCGGCACGGACGCCGTGTGCGGCTTGTCGCGCAGTTCCGGCGCCGGGTAGGATGGGACGGTGGAATTCGAATTCATGTGGATGCTCCGTGTGTGTCGGTGTGCCCGGTTGCGGGTCGGGTCGTTACTGCAGCTGCGCCATCGGCGCGGCCGGGCGGTTGCGGCGCAGCACGCGCTTGGCCGCGCGCGGCGTGGCGATCACGCCCAGCACCGGCAGGCCGAAGGCGTCGGCCATGTGGGCCGCCGAGCGCACCCGCTGGTCGAGCATTTCGAGCAGCAGCACGGCGCCGCCGCCGAGGATGGTGCCGATCACCAGCGACAGCGCCAGGTTCAGCAGCAGGCGCGGCGAGGACGGCGACGACGGCGTGCTGGCCGTCGACAGCACGGCGATGTCGGACTGCTTGGACTGGCCCTCGAGGTTGGTGGCGTTGTAGCGCTGCATGGCCGACTCGTACGAGCGGCGGGCGTTGTCGGCCTCGTTGCTGAGCACGACGAACTCGTCGCGCGCGCCGTTCATCTCCAGCACGCGCGCTTTTTGCGCGGCCAGCGCGGCGCGCAGTTCGCCCTCGCGCTGCTTGTAGATGGTGTTGGTGCCGGCCACGCCGCTCGAGGCGATGCGGATCTGCTCGTTCAGGCTGGCACGCAGCTTGTCGACCTCGGACTTGGCGGCGATGTATTGCGGGTGGTTCGGCGCCAGGCGCGCCGAGGTGTCGGCCAGCTTGGCCTCGGCCATCGCCAGGCTCGACTTCAGGCCCTGGATCAGGCCGTTATTCAGCACGTCCGGCGAGCCCTCGGCGTTGCCGCTGGCCTGGCGCGAGCGCGATTGCGCTTCCATCGACTGGTTCTGGGCCTGCACCAGTTGGCTCGACAGTTCATTCAGGCGCGCCATCTCGACGTCGACGCGGGTGTCGGCGTTGTAGATGTTGTTGTCCTTCTGGTACTTCGACAGCCGGCTCTGGGCCACCTCGTACTGCTCGCGCAGCAGCTTGATCTGGGTGTTGATGAAGCCGGAGGCCTGTTGCGCCGGATCGGTCTTCAGCTGCACGGAAAACTGCATGTAGGCGTCGGCGAAGGCGTTGGCGACGGCGGCGACGAACTTCGGATCGCTGCCCTGGAAATTAATGGTCAGCACGCTGGAGTCGCGCGCCGGCTCGATGTCGACCTTGGCCAGCAACAGGTTGGCCAGCCATTCCTTGATGGTCAGGTCGGTGTTGCCCTTGACCGAGTCGTTGAACTGCTGCTGCACGGCCGGGTTGTCGGCCAGGCGCAGGTTGTCGACCACCTTCAGCGCGACGCTCTTGCTGCGGATGATGTCGGCCTGGGTGACGACGTAGCCGGACATCATCTGCACCGGCAGGCTCATGCCGGTGACCGGGTCGACGCCCTTGGTGTTGAGCACCAGCGCGGTGCTGGCCTTGTAGACCTTGGGCAGCAGCAGGCTGATGACCACCGTGGCGGCGACCGTCACGGCCAGGATCATCAGCACGATCTTGTAGCGGGCGCGCAGCGCCAGGATCAAATGGGTGAAATTCATGGTTGTCTCTCAAAAAGGGGCGGACGGGCCGCGGGCCGGCTGGCCGGCGGCCGGCACTATCAGAACAGGCTCTCGCGCACGTACAGCACGTCGTCGTTCTGCACCAGGTCGTCGTACTTGGCCTCGAGGATCTGCAGCTTGCCCTCGGCGTCGCGGCGCTTGATGCGCAGGCCGCGCTCGGTGCCGCGCGCGGTCAGGCCGCCGCCGGCGGCCAGCGCCTGCAGCACCGTCATCGAGCGTTCGATGCGGAACATGCCGGGACGCTGCACCTCGCCGTAGATGTAGAAGCGCGGCGCGCGCTCGACGTAGACGACGTCGTTGCCGCTCAGGTCGAGGTCGGCCTTCATATTGCTCGTGCGCACCAGCTCGGCGACGTCGATGACGTCCTTGGTGGTGGCGCCGTTGCGCGTGCGCAGCACGGTGACGGTGTCGCCGCCGTCGGCGCTGACGCCGCCGGCCAGCGCCAGCACGTCGAGCACGCTACGGCTGCCGTCCAGCGGATAGCGGCCCGGACGGCCCACCTGGCCCAGCACCGACACCTGCTGGCTCTGCAGCACGGTGACGATCATGTTGACCTGCGGGTTCTTGACGAAGCCGCCCGACACCAGCAGCTGGGCGATCTTCTTTTCCGCCGACGCCGTCGGCAGGCCGGCCACCGCCACCTGGCCCACCAGCGGGAAGGTGATGAAGCCGGACGCGCTCACGCGCGTCTCGGTGGTCAGGTCGGGGTTGTTGTAGACCGAGATCTTGACCACGTCGCCAGGTCCGAGCAGCAGCTCGGCGGCGTTGGCCGCGTTCAGGGTCAGCGCCAGCAGCGACGCCATCATCCAAAATACGATTCGTTTCATAATAGGTTCTCCGTAGGGTGCGATTGGGCTCGGCCCGGTCGGGCCGCTCGTCATTTCAGTCCGGCCACGCCGCGGGCGGTGGCGTCGTCGCGCCCGGCGGCCGGGGCCGCGGTCGCGGCCGGCGCGGCCGCCGGCTTGGCCGACGGCTCGTCGGCCTTGCTGGCGTACTCGATCTTGCTGGCCGCGCGCAGGCGCGCCAGCTCGGCCGCCGCCGCCTCCTTGCCGCGCGTGTTCATCAGGTATTGCTCGATCTGCGGCGTCGACGCGGCCAGGTCGACCGGCGTGTCGCGCACGTCGGTGATGGTGACGACGGTGCTGCGCTCGCCCTCGCGGATGATGAACAACTGGCCCTTGGGCAGCGCCAGCAGCTTGTCGCCCAGCGCCGGCGCCAGGTCGGCGTAGCTGCGCGAGATCTGGTTGCGCTGGTACTTGACGTCCTTGCGGTCGAGCAAGGCGGAGACGTCGTCGAGCGACTTGGCGGCGTCGATGTCCTTTTTGAGGTCGTCGGTCAGGTCGGCCGTCGCCAGCAGCAGCTGGCGCATGTCGATCGTCTTACGCTGGGCGAACAGCGCCGGGTGTTGCTCGAAGTAGGCCTTGACCTCTTCCTTGGTCGGCTTGGCCGGCGTGCCGATCTTCTTCTGCAGATAGGCTTGCGCCAGGATCAGCGACTTGGCGCGCTCGATCGCCTGCACCACCTTGGGGTCGCGGTCGGTCTTGTCCTTGACGGCCTCGTTGATCAGCAGCTGGCGGTCGACCAGCGACGCCAGGATTTGCGGCCGGGCCTGCTGTTGCTGGGCGCCGGGCACGCCCGAGCGCGCCAGTTCCTCGTTCAGCTGCAACGCGGTGATTTCCTCGCCGCCGACCTTGACGAGCGCCTGGCCGGACTTCTGGTCGCCCTTGCCGCAGGCGGCCAGGCCGGCCACCAGCAGCAGCGCCAGGGCGCCGCCGCCGACGCGGCGCAGGGGGTGGCGCAGGGGGGCGCGGACAGCGGCGCCGGCATGTTGGCCGTCAAATTGTGTATGGTTCAAAATAGTCTTCCTCGGTCATTCGTGGCGGCGGCGCGGCCCTCGGCCGGCGTGGGGGCAGAGTATGCGTTCCGCTCAAACGATTGTCAATATTATAAAGGCTATGCATTAAATGCAACCTCAACCCGGATTGTGGCACAAATATCGCAATGCAGCATTCCTATTCGACGCCCTCCCCGTCAATGCGCGTTCTCGCGCTTGGCCACCACCAGCACGGTGCGCACGATGATCCACAAATCGAGCCACAGCGACCAGTTGCGCAGGTAGTCGAGGTCGTACTCGATGCGCGCCTCCATCTTGTCGAGCGTCTCGGTCTCGCCGCGCAGGCCGTTGACCTGGGCCCAGCCGGTGATGCCCGGCTTGACCTTGTGGCGCAGCATGTAGCCCTTGATCAGCTTGCGGTACTGCTCGTTGTGGGCGACCGCGTGCGGGCGCGGCCCGACGATGCTCATGCGCCCCTGCAGCACGTTGAGGAACTGCGGCAGCTCGTCGAGCGAGCTGCGGCGCAGGAAGCCGCCGACCGGCGTGATGCGCTGGTCGCCTTTCTTGGCCTGCACCACCTTGTCGCCGTTCTCGGTCACCGTCATCGAGCGGAACTTGTAGACGATGATCTCCTCGCCGTTGAGGCCGTAGCGCCGCTGGGGGAAGATGATCGGTCCCGGCGAGGTCAGCTTGATGGCCACGGCGATCACCAGCATCACCGGGATCAGCAGGATCTGGATCGCCAGCGCCAGCACGATGTCGCTGCAGCGCTTGATGATGCTGTTGACGCCGGTGAACGGCGACTCGCGGATGCCGATCACCGGCATGCCGCCGACGCTGCCGAAGCGCGCCTGCATCAGGTCGAACACATAGATGTCGGGCAGGAAGTAGACCGACGCGGTGGTGTCCTCGAGCTCGTCGAGCAGCTGGCGGATGCGCGGCTGGGCCGAGATCGGCTGGCTGATGAAGATCATCTTGATCTGGTGCTGGCGCACGTAGGCGGCGATGTCGGACATGCGGCCGAGCATCGGATGGGCCACGCCCTCGACGCGGCGCTCCGGGCCGCGGTCGTCGAAGTAGCCGTGCACGTTCATCAGCAGGTTGGGCAGGCGGCCGATGGTGGCGGCGAACTTGACGCTGACGTCGTTGGCGCCGACGATCACGACCGAGCTCAACTGGCCGCGGCGGGGGTCGGCGCCGAGCCGGTGCGCGGCCAGGTGGCACAGCAGCATGGCCAGCGGCGTGGCCGCCATCCACACCACGACCACGGTGCGGTCGTAGTGCGGCACCATGCCGCTGGCGTAGCCGATCAGGATCAGCAGCACCACCGTCAGCAGCCAGCCCAGCACCAGGTCGCGCGCGGCGGCCCAGCGCCCGCCGGTGTGCCAGCTGCGGTATGGATCGATGTACTTGTAGACCGACGAGGCGACGAAGAAGGCGATGATCGTCAGCACCAGCGAGTACCCGGTGAAGCTGGCGCCCAGCGCGACGGTGCACAAATACAACATCCCCATGATGATCAGGGGATCGACCACGCGCTCGAAAAAGGTGATCAGGGGACTCTCATTGACCGTCATGACGCTTAAAACTTTACGGTGGCGTTAAACGAGAGGCCCTTGGCGCGGTAGCTCGACGTGGCCGCCGCGGCGCTGCCGGAGCGGCGGCTGGTGAAGCCGTTCAGGCTCAGGCTGACCTGGCGCCACGCCTGGTAGGTGACGCCGAGCGAGGCGGTGCGGGCGTTGTCGGTCAGCCCGCCCAGGCCGGTGATGCCGGTGAGCGGCTCGAACTCGCGCCGCTCGTACTTGACGTTGCCGGTGTAGGTCAGCTTGGCCGTCGGCGACCACGCGGCGCCGGCGCTGACGCCGGTGCTCAGCGCGCTGTTGACGAAGACGCCCTCGGCGGCGCCGAACTCGCGCCACACCATGGCGTTGAACTGGGTGTGGCCCAGCGGCGTCCAGTTGGCGATCAGGCGGCCGTTGACGCCGCTGTCGTCGCGCTGCTTGTCGGTGTCGTGGGTGCGCCGCACCCAGCCGCCGAGGAAGGTGACCTGGGTCACGCCGCTGGCGAGCCAGTGGACGTTGACCTTGAGCTCGTCCTGGTCGTAGCCGTTGTCGATGGACACGCCGGTGACCGGGTTGACGCCCTGGTTCGGATACTCGCCCTTGAGCTTGCGCGCCACCATGCCGAAGGTGCTGCCGCTGCTGGCGATGTAGTCGAAGCCGGTTTCGGCGGCCTTCTCGGTGCGGTTGTTATAGCTTTGCGACGGCAGGTCGAAGCCGAAGCGTTCGTTGACGTAGCCGGCGTGGACCTGCCACGACGGGTGGAAGCGCCAGTTGCCGTCGACGTAACGCTTGGTGTCGGTACGGATGTTGCGCTCGCTCGAGCCGAAGTCGGCGAACGAGGCCAGCGACTCGCTGTAGCTGGCGCCGGCGTGGCCGTTCAGGTGGTTGCCCAGCTGCCACTGCCATTCGGCGGCGGCGTCCTTGCCTGTATAGTCGAGTTGGCTGTTCTTGTCGAACGCGACCTTGCTGGCGCGCACCGACGCGGTCACCACCTGGCGCCCGATCGGACGCTCCATGCCGACCCCGGCCACCAGGGTGGTGTAGGTGTCGGACTCGGCCGCGCCGGAGTTTTTGGTGTTGTCACGGCGCAGCAAATTGTCGTCGTAGGCGTAGCCAGCCGATACATACGGCTGGAACGTGTCGCTGATCTGGGCCCGCGCGGAGGCGGTGAACAGGCCGCTGATAATGAGCGGCAACGCGATGAGTTTCCCGGCGCCGGGCGCGCGCATCAGGCCCACGGTGCGGTCCGCGTCGACAGGGGAAACAGCCGGGATGTTCTTGTATGCGATCTCAACATTTTTTTGCTCTTAGTCCTAGAGAGTGTGCGCCCGGGACGGCGCACCGTGGAAAACCCCGTAAAACCGCCTCGTCCGGCGCGCAACAAAGCCTGGCCGCGACGGCGACGCTGAATCATATCACCGTGATAACAAGACTTCCACACATTACATTTTTGACGGCGGCCGGCGCTCGCCGACGCCGTAAAATTATATTTGAAGCAACCTTGGGTGTCTATACCGCACCGCAACATTTTTTCACGGCGCCGGGCTCAGCGCTGGCGCGCCTCGATCTGTTCCCACTTTTCCAGCGCTTCCAGCAATTCGACCTCGATCTGCTCGACGCGGGCGTTGACCCGCTTGGCCTCGGCCGCCTGTTTCTTGTAGAAATCCGGGTCCGACAGCTGCAGCGCCAGCGCGCTCTGCTCGTCCTCGAGCGCGGCGATCAGCTTGGGCAGCTCGTCGAGCTCGCGCTGCTCCTTGAAGCTGAGCTTTTTGGCCTTGGCGGCGGCCGGCGCCGCCATGGTCGAGACCGGCTCGGCGGCCTTGGCGGCCGGCTTGGCCTTGGGCGTGGGCGCCACCGTGTCGCGCACCCGCTCCCAGTCGCTGTAGCCGCCGACGAACTCGCGCCAGCGGCCCTCGCCCTCGGCCACGATGACCTGGGTGACGACGTTGTCGAGGAAGGTGCGGTCGTGGCTGACCAGGAACACGGTGCCGGTGTATTCCTCGAGCAACTCCTCCAATAACTCCAGGGTGTCGATGTCGAGGTCGTTGGTCGGTTCGTCCAGCACCAGGCAGTTGGCCGGCTTGGCGAACAGGCGCGCCAGCAGCAGGCGGTTGCGCTCGCCGCCGGAGAGCGACTTGACCGGCGAGCGGGCGCGCTCGGGCGAGAACAGGAAGTCGTTCAGATAGCTCATCGAGTGCTTGCGCTGGCCGTTGACCTCGACCCAGTCGCTGCCCGGCGAGATGGTCTCGATCAGGCTGGCCTCCTCGTTGAGCTGGGTGCGCATCTGGTCGAAGTACGCCACCTGCAGCTTGGTGCCCAGGCGCGCGCTGCCGCTATCGGGCGCCAGCTCGCCCAGGATCATCTTGAGCAGGGTGGTCTTGCCGGCGCCGTTGGCGCCGATCAGGCCGACCTTGTCGCCGCGCAGCACGGTGCCGGTGAAGTTGTCGACGATCACGCGCTCGCCGAAGCGCTTGCTGATGTTTTCCAGCTCGGCGACGATCTTGCCCGAGCGCTCGCTAGAACCGACCTCCAGCTTGACCTGGCCCTGCTGCTCGCGGCGCGCCGAGCGCTGCAGGCGCAGCGCCTCGAGGCGGCGCACGCGGCCCTCGTCGCGCACGCGGCGCGCCTTGACGCCCTTGCGTATCCACACCTCCTCCTGCGCCAGGAACTTGTCGAACTTGGCGTTCTCGACCTCCTCGTTCTCCAGCTGCTCGGCCTTGCGGGTCTGGTAGGTGGTGAAGTTGCCCGGGTATGACAGCAGGCGGCCGCGGTCGAGTTCGATGATGCGGGTGGCGACGTTGTCCAGGAAGGAACGGTCGTGGGTGATGAACAGCACGCTGCCCTTGAAGTCGCGCAGCAAGCCCTCGAGCCACAGGATGGAGCTGAAGTCGAGGTGGTTGGTCGGTTCGTCGAGCAGCAGCACGTCCGGCGCCGACACCAGCGCGCGCGCCAGCGCCACGCGCTTTTGCATCCCGCCCGAGAGCGTCTTCATCAGCATGTCGCCGGTCAGGTTCAGCTTGTCGAGCACGGTCTCGACCTTGTTCGACAGGTTCCACGCGTCGCCGGCGTCGAGCTTGACCTGGATGTCGTGCATGCGCTCCATGACGGCATCGTCGTTGCCCTGGCCGAACTGGCCGGTCAGCGCGTCGTATTCCTTGAGCAGCGCCGGCAGCTCGCCCATGCCGGCGGCGACCGCGTCGTGCACCGTCATCTCCGGATCGAACACCGGTTCCTGCTCGACATAGGCGATTTGCAGGTTTTGCTGCATCACCAGCAGGCCGTCGTCGAGCTTGAAGCGGCCCGAGATCACCTTCAGCAGCGACGACTTGCCGGTGCCGTTGCGGCCGATCAGGCCGACGCGCTCGCCGGCCTCCAAAGAAAATTCCGCGTGATCGAGCAGCGCGACGTGTCCGAACGCGAGTTGCGCCGAAGAAAGAGAGATGACAGCCATAGTGAGTAAGTGTGTTGGCGACGCGCCGCGGGCGGGCGCAACGTCGTTGAGATGGATGAAACGTGCATTGTACCGATAGTGGCGCTCCAGGTGCCAGATTCCTTTACTTAACTCCCCGATAATACTAATTGTAAAAAGGAAATTATAAGTGTAATATAGCAATTCCGGCGTATCGCGCCGCAATCCTCCCCACGAGCCCCCATGTCCAAACCAGGTCTATCCTCACTGCAAGCGCTGCGCGGACTCGCCGCGCTGGCGGTCGTCTTCCACCACGTGCTCAGAGCGGTGACCATCAAGCTGCCGGCCAGCTTCGGGCTGGCGCCCTCGCCGCTGCTGTCGCACCCCATCCTGGTCGACCTCGGCGCGATGGGCGTGGATGTGTTCTTCGTGCTGAGCGGGTTTTTGATGATTTACATCTCGCGCCCATACCAGCAAGGCATCAAGTCGACCGCCGATTTCCTGATCAACCGGCTGATCCGGGTGTGGCCGCTGTACGCCGTGGTGACCCTTGGCGTGTGCTGCCTGGCGTATTACACCAAGCCCGCCGGCGGCGCCGACTTCGACCTCACGCCGCTGCGCCTGTTGTCGGTGTTTTTCGTCCCGTCCTTTAACGAGATCGGCATTCTGCAGCCCATCCTCGGCGTCGGCTGGACGCTCAACTACGAAGTGTTCTTTTACCTGGTGTTCGCCGCCTCCATCCTGATACAAAGAAAACGTCTGCTGGCGTCGTCCGCCATGTTGGTGGCCGGTGGCTACGCGCTCGGCGCGCTGCTGCCGCCGGGCTCGGTCCTTCGCGCCTTCTTGTTTAACAGTGTGATCCTGGAGTTCCTGCTCGGCGCCGCGATCGCCACCGCCTACCTGAAAGGCAGCTTGGCTGCCAAGCATGCCTATCCCTGCCTGGTCGCCGGACTGATCGCGCTCGCGCTGGCGGCGCCAATCCCGGTGGACGACGGCTTCCGGCTGGTGACGCGCGGCGTGCCGGCGGCGCTGCTGTTTGCGTTTGTCTTATTATCGGAAAGCAAAGTCCGCTGGCCCCGCGCCCTGATCGCCTTGGGCGACGCCTCGTACTCCATCTACCTGGTGCATGTGCCGGTGCTGTACATGCTGGCGCCCAGGGTGATGGGCAAGCTGGCCAGGCTCGGCTATCCAACCATCGCCGCCGAGGGCGCGGCCCTCATCACGATCTCGGCGTGCGTGGCGGCCGGTTGGCTATGCCATGTCGTGCTCGAAAAACCGCTGACGCACCTGGTCAAGCATCTTTATCACCACGCGCGCGGCGGCGCCGCGACCGCCGCCGCCTAACCAACCGCGACGGCGCGGCGGCTCGCCTAGCGAGCACAGCTGTTGTGAAAAGATAAATCTAATTGTCAAGTATGAAATATTTGAATTATAATACGCGGTAGCCGGGCGCCCGCGCGGCGCCCCCTTACCCATTGACAACTCATGCCCGCTCCCGCCAGTCCCGCCCCCAAACAACACCTGCTCGGCATCGACGTGCTGCGCTTCGCCGCCGCCCTGATGGTGCTGTTTTTCCACTTCTGCTACCTCAATCCTAACGGCTTCATCGGCAACGCCACGCGGCAGACGCTCGACTTCTCCGAAACCAGCGCGTTCAGCCACTTCGGCTGGGTCGGCGTGCAGGTGTTCTTCGTGATTTCCGGTTTCGTGATCGCCTTCTCCGGCGAAAAAGCCACGCCGTTCGGGTTTTTCTCCAGCCGCGTGGTGCGCCTGGGACCGGGCGCGTGGATCTGCGCGCCGCTGACCCTGCTGGTGATGGTCGCGCTCGGCTTCTCCCAGGCCAAGGAACTGTATGCGGGCCTGCGCCACAGCATCGCCTTCATCCCTTGGGGCCCGTGGATCGACGGCTCCTACTGGACGCTGGGCATCGAGGTGGCGTTTTACGCGATGGTGCTGGGCATCATCTGCCTGGGCCGCTTTGCGCTGGTGCGCCCGCTGGCGATGGCGCTGGGCGCGGTCAGCGCGCTGTTCTGGCTGGCCGTGGCCGTGACCGACCCGGCGTCCGGACTCGGGCACAAACTGGCCACCGCGCGCGAATCGCGCCTGGTCGCCCTGCTGCTGGTGCAGCACGGCGTGTTCTTCGCGCTGGGCGTGTTCCTGTGGCTGGCGCTGGTCAAACGCCAGGCGCGCGTCAATCTGGGATGGATCGCCCTGCTGCTGGTCGCCGGCTGCGGCCAGATCGCCGCCGAAAACGCCCGCGTCAACGCCCAGTACGGCGCGCACTACAGCGCGCTGGCGCCGTGCGCCACCTGGCTGGCGGCGCTGGCGTTCATGGTGTGGTCGGTCCGGGCCAACAGCCTGTGGCATCGCTTGCCGGGCGCGGCGCGCGGCGCGATCCGCACCGCCGGCATGATGACGTACCCGCTGTATCTGGTGCACCAGATGGCCGGCGGCGCCATTCTGGCCACGCTGGTGCTGAACGGCTGGAACCGCTGGAGCGCCCTGGCCGCGACCATGGCGCTGGCGCTGGCCGCCAGCTGGGTGATCGCCCGCCATCTCGAACCGGTGCTGCAGCGCCTGACGAAACAAGCCTTGCCGCTGATCCGCGCCTACCTGCCCAGTGGCGCGCGCCCGGCCAGCTGAGCCAGGCGGACGGTGGGGCGCGGCGGCGGCCCGATTTCTATCGAACGCCGCCTTTCCGGAAAAATCGATATAGTTGTCGAACATAAAATATTTCCGTGAAAAAACCGGGCGTCGCGCGCGGCCCCGCCCCATACCGACCGCCCTCCATGACCGTCACCGCCAGTCCCGCCCCCAAACAACACCTGCTCGGCATCGACGTGCTGCGCTTCGCCGCCGCGCTCATGGTGCTGTTTTTCCACTTCTGCTACCTGATCACCGTGAGTCCGCACGGCTTCATCGGCAACGCCTCGCGGCAGGCGGTCACCTTTCCGGAGATGACCCCGTTCAGCCATTTCGGCTGGGTCGGCGTGCAAATATTCTTTGTGATCTCCGGCTTCGTGATCGCATTCTCCGGTGAAAAAGCCACGCCGTTCGGTTTTCTCTCCAGCCGCGTGGTGCGCCTGGGGCCGGGCGCGTGGATCTGCGCGCCGCTGACCTTGCTGGCGACGATCGCGGTCGGCTTCAGTCCGGCCGAGGAAATGTACCGGGGCCTGCGCCACAGCATGGCCTTCATCCCGTGGGGCCCGTGGATCGACGGCTCCTACTGGACGCTGGGCATCGAGGTGGCGTTCTACGCGACAGTGCTGGGCATCATCAGCCTGGGCCGCTTTCCGCTGGTGCGCCCGCTGGCGATGGTGCTGGGCGCGGTCAGCGCGCTGTTCTGGCTGGCCGTCACCGTGACCGACCCCGCGTCCGGTCTCGGCCTTAAACTGGCGGCCGCGCGCGGGTCGCGCCTGGTCGCCCTGCTGCTGGTGCACCACGGCATATTCTTCGCGCTCGGCGTATTCCTGTGGCTCGAGCTGGTCAAGCGCCCCGCCCGCGCCAACCAGATGTGGATAGGCGCACTGCTGGTCGCCGGCTGCGTGCAAATCGTCGCCGACAACGCCCACGGCAACGCCGAGTTCGGCGCGCACCACGGCGCGCTGGCGCCGTGCGCCACCTGGCTGCTGGCGATGGCGTTCATGGTGTGGTCGGTCAAGGCCAACGCGCACTGGCACCGTTTGCCCGGCGCGGCGCGCGCCGCGATCCGCACCGCCGGCATGATGACATTCCCGCTGTACCTGCTGCATCAGGTGGTCGGCGGCGCCATCCTGGGCGCGCTGGTGCTAGGCGGCTGGAACCGCTGGAACGCCCTGGCGGCGACCGTGGCGCTGGTGCTGGCGGCCAGCTGGCTGATCGCCAAGCATCTCGAACCGGCGCTGCAGCGCCTGACGAAACAAGCCTTGATGCTGATCCGCGCCTACCTGCCGGGCGACGTGCGCCGCGCCAGCTGAGCCGGGGCCATGGCGGCGTAGCGGCGGCGCTCGATTTCTATCGAACGCCGTCTTTTCGGAAAAATCGATATAGTTGTCTAACTTAAAATATTTCCGTAAAAGAAGCCGGGCGTCCCGCGCGGACCCGCTCCCACATCGACCGCCCCCATGACCGTTGCCGCCAATTCCGCCCCCAAACAACACCTGCTCGGCATCGACGTGCTGCGCTTCGCCGCCGCCCTCATGGTGCTGTTTTTCCATTTCTGCTACGTGATCAACGTCAGTCGTCACGGCTACATCGGCAATGCCTCGCAGCAGGCGGTCACCTTTCCGGAGATGACCCCGTTCAGCCATTTTGGCTGGGTTGGCGTGCAGATATTCTTCGTGATCTCCGGCTTCGTGATCGCCTTCTCCGGTGAAAAAGCGACGCCTTTCGGGTTTTTCGCCAGCCGCGTGGTGCGCCTGGGGCCGGGCGCGTGGATCTGCGCGCCGCTGAGCCTGCTGGTCACCATCGTCATCGGCTTCAGTCCGGCCGAGGAGATGTACCGGGGCTTTCGCCACAGCATGGCCTTCATTCCGTGGGGCCCGTGGATCGACCTCGCCTACTGGACGCTGGGCATCGAGATAGCGTTCTACGCGACGGTGCTCGGCATCATCTGCCTGGGCCGCTTCTCGCTGGTGCGTCCGCTGGCGATGGTGCTCGGCACGGTCAGCGCGCTGTTCTGGCTGGCCCTGGCCGTGGCCGACCCGGCGTCCGGCCTCGGCGTCAAACTGGCGGCCGCGCGCGATTCGCGCCTGGTCGCCCTGCTGCTGGTGCACCACGGCATATTCTTCGCGCTCGGTGTGTTCCTGTGGCTTGAGCTGGTCAAGCGCCCCGCGCGCGCCAACCTGCTGTGGATAGGTGCGTTGCTGATTGCCGGCTGCGTGCAGATCGTCGCCCACAACGGCATCGGCAACGCCGAATTCGGCGTGCACAACAGCGCGTTGGCGCCGTGCGTCACCTGGCTGGTGGCGATGGCGTTCATGGTGTGGTCGGTCAAGGCCAATGCACAATGGCATCGCTTGCCAGGCGCGGCGCGCGCCGCGATCCGCACCGCCGGCATGATGACGTTCCCGCTGTATCTGCTGCACCAGGTAGTCGGCGGCGCCATCATGGGCGCGCTGGTGCTGGGCGGCTGGAACCGCTGGCTCGCCTTGGCGACGTCGGTGGCGCTGGTGCTGGCGGCCAGCTGGCTGATCGCGCGGCACCTGGAGCCGGCGCTGCAGCGCGTGACGAAACAAGCCTTGTTGCTGATCCGCGCCTACCTGCCGGGCGGCGTGCGCCGGGCCAGCTGAGCGAGGCGGTGGGCGTTCGCTGGTTCGCGACCGCCCCTTCGATAGATTTATGCCAACACCATCCTCAACGGTATTTAAAGCACAGCCGCAGAAACACCAGGATGTCCCAGGTATAGCGGCGCAGCAGGCGGCGCGGCTCCAGGCTCAGGCGGTAGAGCCATTCCAGGCGCAGGCGCTGGAACAGGCGCGGCGCGCGCGGCTTGTCGCCGGCCCAGAAGTCGAACAGCGCGCCGACCCCCATGAAGATATTGGCCCGCAACGCGGCGCGGTGCTCGACGATCCAGCGCTCCTGGATCGGATTGCCCATCGCCACCAGCACCACTTGCGCGCCGCTGGCGTTGACGCGTTCGACCAGGCCGCCCTGGCGCATGCCGTCATAGCCGTCGCAGACGCCGACCACCTGCTGGCCCAGCACGGTGCGCACATGCTCGGCCGCGCGCGCCAGCACCTCGGGCTTGCCGCCGATCATGAACACCTTCAGCGGCACCGGGCTTTGGCGGAACAGGAAGGGCGTGAAATCGGTGCCGTTCAAGTTTTCGCGGAAGCGTTGGCCGTGCAGCAGCTTGGCCGCGATGTCGAGCCCGACGCCGTCGTTCACCAGCAGCAGCGCGGGATCGGCCGTGTGCGCCAACAGGAAGCGGCCCTTGACCACCAGGTTGGTGTTGGCGAAGAACAGCATAATTTGTTGCTTGGCATCGACCGCGTCCAACAGGCGGCGCGCCAGTTGCTGTTGCGTGGTGCTGATCACCGGGAACTGGGAGATTGAAATGATGTGCGGTTGGTCCATGATGGCGTGGGAAGCTGGGGCCGGATTCGGCCAACCCAGGCACTGTAGCGTGGAGTTTCCTCTTTGCCAAGGGTATTCTATAGCGCGCCACCCGGCCGGGACGCACGGGCGCCGCCGCTTGGGCTATAATGCGCTCGCTCCGCGTCCTCCCCGTAGCACAATGGATAGTGCACATGCCTCCTAAGCGTGGGATACTGGTTCGATTCCAGTCGGGGGGACCACCGGTCCCCGCCTCCGTGCCCCTGTCGGGGCCGACGCCGACCGGGCCAGCCCCGCCCGCCCCCGGCGGCGCGCACCACCGCAAAAACGTTAACCAAATGGAACTATTCACGCCGGGCAGGCCGCGCCGGCGCCGATATTTCAGCGTGAAAAATCGCGTTCGATTTTCTTTTGACAACCTTTTTGTGCAGCGCAGCGCTATACTAGCGACTTAGGATAAAGTCAACGCAGCATCGCCGCCCGCAACACAGCGTTTACTGCCCCCGTTCAATTTTGAAGGATTGCCAGCAATGACATTCGAACAAAAAAATTTGTCAGATATTTCAGTCGCCATTTTAGTACCTTGCTACAACGAAGCGACCACCGTGGCCAAGGTGGTCGCCGATTTCAAACTTGCCCTACCCCACGCGACGGTCTACGTCTACGACAACAATTCCAAGGATGACACCAGCGCCATCGCGCTGGCCGCTGGCGCCGTCGTCATGCACGAACCGCTGCAGGGCAAGGGCAACGTGGTGCGCCGCATGTTCTCCGACATCAGCGCCGACGTCTATGTGATGGTCGACGGCGACGACACCTACGACGCCTCGGTGGCGCCGGCGATGGTGCGCCGGCTGGTCGAGGGCCAGCTCGATTGCATCAACGCGGTGCGCCACTCGACCGCGCTGGAAGCCTACCGCCAGGGCCACGAGTTCGGCAACTGGATGCTCACCACCATCGTCGCCAAGCTGTTCGGCCGCGCCACGCGCGACATGTTGACCGGCTACCGGGTGTTCTCGCACAAGTTCGTCAAATCGTTCCCGGTGGTGTCCAAGGGCTTCGAGATCGAGACCGAGCTGACCGTGCACACGCTCGAGCTGCGCATGCGCAGCGAAGACTTCGACACCAACTACGGCGCCCGCCCGGAAGGCTCGGTCAGCAAGCTGAGCACCTACAAGGACGGCTTCAAGATCCTGTGGATGATCTTCAAGCTGATCAAGCTGGAGCGCCCGGCGCTGTTCTTCAACAGCTTCGGCGTCGTCGCCGTGCTGCTGGCGCTGGCGCTGTTCGTGCCGGTGCTGCGCGACTACCTGCACACCGGCCTGGTGCCGCGCCTGCCGACGGCGATCCTGTCGGCCTTCATCGTCATGCTCGGCATCCTGAGCGCCGTGTGCGGCCTGATCCTGACCTCGGTCACCCAGGGCCGGCGCGAGATCAAGCAGCTGTCCTTCCTGGCGACCCCGCGCTACCACACCCGACCGAAATAAGCCGATGCGCCTCGACACCGCCTTCCTCGTCAAGTTCCTCCAGTTCGGCTGCATCGGCGGTGTCGTCTTCCTGTTCGACGCCTCCTGTTTCTGGCTGCTGATCCGGCTGACCGGCTGGCCGACGCTGGCGCGCGTGATCAGCGTGGCGCTGGCCATCGCGTTGTCGTGGGCGCTGAACCGCTCGCTGACCTTCCGCGACCGCGCCGGCGGCGCCAGCTGGCGCGGGCTGTTCACGTTCGCGCTGTCGCAACTGCCGGGCGCCGGCATCAACGCGCTGGCCTCGATGCTGGCGTTCACCTCGTTGCCATTGACGCACAACAACGCCTGGCTGTCGGCCGGCGTTGGCGCCTGCGCCGGCCTGGTGGCCAACTTCATCATGGCAAACTTCTTTGTCTTCAACAAAAAAAGCCCGACGCGCTGAGACGATAGAACGATGAAAACTTTCAATTTTTACAAACTGATCACGTTTCTGGTCCTGCCGTTCCTGCTGAGCTGGCCGGCCTGGTTCAACGGCCAGCCGTTCCTGTTCCAGGACACCACCGCCTACATCAAGGGCGCCGCCAGCGCCGCCAACCTGCTGGTCGAGACCGAGACCGCGCGCAGCTGGCTCAACGCCGGCGCCGACGCCGCGCCGGCGCCCCACGCAGGCACCGCGCCCGCGCCGTCCGCCCAGCTGAGCAGCTCGCCCGACAAGAGCGGCGTGATCTCGGGCCGCTCGATCTACTACGGCATGTTCCTGCTGCTGACGGCCTGTCTGCTGGGTCTGAAGGGCGTGCCGCTGCTGCAGGCGCTGCTGGCCACCGCCATGATCGCCACGTTCCTGCGCCAGCGCTACACCATCGATTACCGCACCATCGCCGCCGTGCTGCTGGCGCTGGCCGTGGCCAGCCCGCTGCCCTACTTCAACAGCATGCTGATGCCGGACGTGTTCGCCGGGCTGGGCATCGCCGGCGTCGTCGCCCTGATCCTGATGCCGCGCGCGCCGCGCGCCATCCGCCTGTTCTGGGCGCTGGTCACGGTGGCGGCCGTGCTGTTCCACACCGCCAACATCATGATCATCCTGGCCACCGTGATCACGCTGGTCGCGTTGTCGCTGCTGCTCAACCGCGGCAAGCCGGTCAACTGGCGGGCGGTGCTGCTCGCGTTCGGACTGGTCGGCGTCGGCGTCGGCGGCGAGGCCGCCTTCAGCGCCGGCGTGCGCTACTTCACCGGCACCGCACCGATCCGTCCGCCGTTCATGACGGCCCGGCTGCTGGCCGACGGCCCCGGCAACACCTTCGTGCGGACCCAGTGCCCGCAGGCCGGTTTCGAGGTGTGCCGCTACGCGCGCGACTTCACGCGCGGCACGTCGGACGATTTCCTGTGGAGCGCCGACCCGCGCATCGGCGTGTTCACGCTGGCCACCAGGGCGTCCCGCACCCGCCTCGGGCAGGAGGACTTCGCGTTCGCCAAAGCCGTCTTCACCCACTACCCGCTGCCGGTGCTGGAAAATTCGGCGCGCAACATCGGCGCCCAGCTCGGCTATATCGGCCTGGAGGAATTCGTCTACGCGCCGGGCATGGTGCCGGCCTTCGCGCCGAAAATCCCGGCCGCCGAACAGACCACGCTGGAGCACACGCGCGCCGCCACGGGCAGCTTCAACGTCAGCTATTCGGCGCTGCTGATCCGCGTCACCAGCGTGGCGGCGCTGCTGGTGTGCCTGGCGGCGGTGGTGGTGCTGTTCAGGCGGCGCCGCTACGGCGAGCTGACGCTGGTGGCCATCATGCTGCTTAGCATGCTGATCAACGCCGGCGTGTGCGGCGCGCTGTCGACGCCGCACGACCGCTACCAGGGCCGCATCGTCTGGATCTTGCAGTTGATGGCGATGATCATCGTGGCGGTGCGCTACCACCGCGTCAAGTTGCCAGCCGGGCAAGCCGCGCCGGCGCCGGAAGCGGCCGCGCCACGGCCGTTGTCGGCGGCGGCCGGCTAACATCCTCGCGGCGGCCCCTCCGGGCCGCCCGCTCCCCCGGCCGCGCCCCGCGCGCCGGCGTCTTGTACCGTTCCGCGATGCTGTCAGACTATATACAGTTCCTGATAACAAATGACGTAGCCGCGCGACACTGTAAAATTATTCCGAAAGGAAATTTTACAAAAGCAACTTAATGCCCTATAATAAGTTTCATAAAAGCATAAATTGCTCACGGTCAGTTACAGCCTTCATCAATCCAGAGGACTGTACATGAGATTTAGCCCCACCCGACTGCGCGCCCTGCTCGCGTCAACCTGTATCGCCGGCGCCATGATGGCGTCGATTCCATTCACCGCCCAGGCCCAAAACGCCTACGATTCTCCCACCGGATGGGGGAGCTACAAGCGGCTGTTCTCGGTCGATTCGCCGTGGAACGCGCGTCCGGTCCGTCCCCATCTGGGCACGTTCGAGCTGCGCAAGCCGGTCTTCAACCCGACCTGGCTGCCGGCCGTCGACGACGGCCCGTATTCGCTCACGGTGTTCAAGGCCACGGCCAGCGACACGCCGATGACGGTCTATAACGTGGCCGACCCCGACTCGGCCAGCTACTCCCGCAACGTCACGCTGCCGCATTGGCCGGCCGGCGTGACCGGCGCCAGCGGCGCCGACGGCCACGCCGACATCGTCGACACGCAGACGGGCATCGTCCACTCGTTCTACCGGCTGCGCTGGGTGAACGGCAAGTGGACCGCCGGCATGTATTCGTGGACCCGCATCGACGGCCGCGGCTGGGGCGACGCCGTCCACTGGAGCCAGGGCGTGCGCTCGTCGGGCGTGCCGCCGTCGGGCGGTTTGATCCGCCGTCACGAGATCGACGACGGCGCCGAGTACTACAAGCACGCGCTGGCCATGGCGCTGCCGAGCCAGTCGCTGGCCAACGGCATCGACCAGCCCAGCTATGTGTTCCCGGCCACCACGGCCGACAGCACGGCCAACACCAACACCGGCCAGATCCCGCTGGGCACGCGCATGATGTTGCCGGCCTCGTTCGATCACACGACCATCGCCAGCCCGGCGCTGCGCAAGGTGGCCAACACGCTGCGCATGTACGGCGCGCTGGTGGTCGACCGCACCTATGACGTCGCGTTCGGCATCTATATCGAAAACGGCGCCAACTACACGCTCATGCCCAACGGCTGGGACCCGCGCGTGGTGGCCGACCTCGAGCGCATCCGCGCGGCGCTGCGCCCGGTGCTGTGGGGCGAGAGCTGGATCGATGGCGACGGCAACTCGTTCGACAACCTGGACAAGCCGGGCGTGCTGTCGATGCGCGGCGACTGGCAAAAGGTCGGCGGCGGCGGCAACGGCCCGGGCAGCTTCGACACCTGGCAGCAAGCCCTGGTGTTCCCGTACACCGAGAAAAAGCTCAGCCAGGTCAACTACAGCACCGGCGCCAGCCACGTCAGCTGGAGCGCGCTCAAGAGCGGCAACAAGATGCGCTTCGCGTCGGTGGCCAGCGGCGGCGCCACCATCCGCCTGCAGGTCACCGTCGGCGGCGCGCTGTACTTCGACAGCGGCTACCTCGGCGACGGCTCCTCGGCCACGTTCACCTGGCCGAACGCGTCGCTGGGCAAGGTCGTGGTGACCTTGCTGGCCGACAGCGGCGTCTGGACCGCCTCGAAAGTACGGGGCGTGCTCACCGCCAACTAAGGCGGGGACTTCGGCGCGGGCGGCACAACTTCGCCGCCCGCCCGCCGCGTGGCAATATTGGGTTTATGCTATGATCGGATCGCCTGGCCGGACAAGGCCGGGCGGGTCCCTCCCACTCATGGCGCCGACCGATGACCCAATCCTCTTCCACCTACCGTAGCGACATCGACGGCCTGCGCGGCATCGCGGTGTCGTGCGTGATCCTGTTCCACGCCGGCGTGCGCGGCTTTGGCGGCGGCTTCGTCGGCGTCGACATTTTCTTCGTCATCTCCGGTTACCTGATCTGCGGCATCATCGGGCGGGAAATCGCCGAGCAACGCTTCAGCTACGCCAAGTTCTATGCGCGCCGCGCGCGGCGCATCCTGCCGGCCTTGTTCGCGGTGCTGCTGGTGTGCTTCGCCACGGCCGCGCTGGTCATGACCGGCGCCGAAATGCAAGACTTCTCGAAAAGCGCGGTGGCCAACATCGGCGCCGTCTCCAACATTTATTTCTGGAAGAGCGCCAACTACTTCTCCTCCTCGGCCGAGCTCAAGCCGCTGATGATGACCTGGTCGCTCAGCGTCGAGGAACAGTTCTACCTGTTCTTCCCGCCGGTGCTGCTGCTGATCCGCCGCTACCGCTGGAACACCGGCGCGGCGCTGGCGGCGCTGACGACGGCCTCGCTGCTGGCCTCGGTCTGGATGACGTCGCGCAATCCGTCGACGGCGTTTTTCCTGCTGCCGTCGCGCGCCTGGGAGCTCGGCGTCGGCGCCCTGCTGGCCCACTACGACAGCCGCGCCGCGCTGGCGCGCCGGACGCCGCCGGCCTGGGTCACGCAGGCGCTCGGCGCCGCCGGGCTGCTGGCGGTGCTGGCCGCCGTCACGCTGTATGACGGCACCACCGCCTTCCCCGGCGTCGCCGCCGCGCTGCCGGTGCTCGGCGCGGCGATGCTGATCGCCGCCAATGGCAGCCTGGTCAACCGCGTCGTCCTTGGCAACAAGGCGCTGGTGTTCGTCGGCCTGGTGTCGTATTCCTGGTATCTGTGGCACTGGCCGATGCTCAGCTTTGCCAGGCTGGTGGCGGACCGCCCGCTCGGCGTGGGCACGGCGCTGATCCTGGTCGCGCTGGCGTTCGTGGCCGCCATCGCCTCGTGGCGGTGGATCGAGCGGCCGTTCCGCGCCAACAAGGCCGGCGACGCCGGCACGCTGTGGCGCTACGGCGCGGCCACGGCGGCCATGCTGGCCATCGGCGTCGGCCTGGTCGCCGGGCGCGGATGGCCGCAACGCCTGCCCGACGATTTCGTCGCCATCGAGCGTGGCGCGCCGATCCCCGGCGACATATGCCTGGTCGGTTACGGCCAGACGGCGCTCAACCTCGCGCCCGCGTGCGTGGCCGGCGCCGGACAGGGATCGCTGGCGCTGATCGGCGACAGCCACGCGGCCGCCATCGCCGGCGGCCTGCGCGCGCTGGCGTCGCGCTACGGGATCGGCTTCACCCAGCTGACCAAGGCCTCGTGCCCCACGCTGCAAGGCGTCACCCGCCGCATGCTCAATCAGCCGCTGCACGCGCGCGAGTGCGCCAGCTACAACCAGGCGGCGTTGGCCAGGGTGCGCGACGATCCCGCCATCAAAACCGTGGTGATGGCCGGCTACTGGTCGGCGCCGTTCGACCAGGAGGCGGCGGGCCAGCGCTTCGTGCTCGACGCGCGGCCGGACGCCGAGGTCACGCCGGAGCAAAGCCACCAATATCTGCGCCAGGGGCTGGCGGAGACGGTGGCCATGATGACGGCCGCCGGCAAGTCGGTGGTACTGCTCAAGGACGTGCCGATGTTTAACTTCGACCCGGTGCGCGCGGTCGCCGCCACGCTGATCCCGGCCCGCAAGGCCATGGCGACGACGCTGGGCATGCCACCATCGGGCGACGGCCACACCGTGGCCGACAGCCTGGTGATCAACAAGGCCGACCTGGCCAGCGCCTACATCGACGACATCGGCCGGCGCTATCCCGGCGTCACGCTGGTCGACCCGGCCGCCACGCTGTGCGCCGCCGGCCGCTGCAGCTACAGCGGCCGCGCTGATCTGTATTACATCGACTCGCAGCACCTGACCGTCGTCGGCGGCCGCGTGATGCTGAACCAGCCGGCCATCGTCACGCTGCTGGCAGGGCGGCACGACGCGCCGGCGCGGATGTCGTCGCGCTGACGCGCTACGGCACGATCGCCGTCACCTCGATCTCGACGCGGGCGCGGTCCTCGACCAGGCCCGCCACCTGCACCGCCGTCATCGCCGGATAGTGCGCGCCGATGACGTCGCGGTAGGCCGCGCCCACCTCCTTGTAGGCGGCGACGTACTCCTTGCGGTCGATCACGTACCACGTCATGCGCACGATGTGCTCGGGCCGGGCGTCCGCCTCGGCCAGCACGGCGACGACGTTTTCCAGCGCCTGGCGCACCTGCCCGGCGAAATCGTCGGTGTGGAACACGCCCTGTCCGTCCCAGCCGATCATGCCGCTGACGCAGACCGTGCGGCCGCTGGCGGCCACGCCGTTCGAATAGCCGCGCGGCCGGGCCCAATGCGGCGGTTGTAGTATCTCCATCATGCTTCCTTGCTCGTCAGGTCGCGCAGCAGCTCGCGCGCGATGATCAGTTGCTGCACTTCGGTCGCGCCCTCGTAGATGCGCAGCGCGCGGATCTCGCGGTACAGCCGCTCGACCGGCTGCTCGCTGACCACGCCAAGGCCGCCGAACATCTGCAGCGCGGCGTCGATCACCTGCTGCGCCGTTTCGGTGGCGGTCATCTTGGCCATCGCCGCCTCCTTGGTCACCTTTCTACCCTGGTCGCGCTGCCAGGCGGCGCGATAGGTCAGCAAGGCGGCGGCGTCGACGCCGGTCGCCATCTGCGCCAGCTTGGCCTGCGTCAGCTGGAAGTCCGACAGCATCTGGCCGAACATCGGCCGCCGCGTGGCGTGCGCCAGCGCCTCGTCCAGCGCGCGCCGCGCAAAGCCCAGCGCGGCGGCGGCGACCGAGGTGCGGAACACGTCGAGCGTGGCCATCGCCACCTTGAAGCCCTGTCCCGCCGCGCCGATCCGGTTGGCGGCAGGGATGCGGCAGCCGCTGAACGTCAGGCGCGCCAGCGGATGCGGCGCGATCACCTGGATGCGCTCGGCGATGTCGAAGCCCGGCGTACCGGCATCGACGATGAAGGCGCTGATGCCGCGCGCGCCGGGCTGCTCGCCGGTGCGGGCGAACACCACGTAAAAGTCGGCGATGCCACCGTTGGAGATCCAGGTTTTTTCGCCGTCGAGCACATAATGGCCGCCGTCCTGGTCCGGCACCGCCGCGCACTGCATGGCGGCGACGTCGGAACCGGCCTGCGGTTCCGACAGCGCGAAGGCGGCGATGGCCTCGCCGCGCGCCACGCGCGGCAGGTAGGCGTCGCGCTGCGCGGCGCTGCCGTGCAAACTGATGGCGCCCGCGCCCAGCCCCTGCATGGCGAAGGCGAAATCGGCCAGGCCGTCGTGACGCGCCAGCGTCTCGCGGATCAGGCAGATGGCGCGGGTGTCGATGGCGTCGCCCTCGCCGCCGTGCGCCACGCCGGCCACCGCGTGCCGCAGCCAGCCGCCCTCGCCCAGCTGGCGCACCAGCCGGCGGCAGGCATCGTCGACGTCGGCGCCGTGATGCTGCCCGATGTGGCGCGCCGCCCATTCGTCCAGCCGCTGCTCCAGCGCCGCGTGGCGCGTTTCAAAGAACGGCCACTCCAGATAGGTTTTATCGGTCATCCCTTAATCGCCCTCGAATTCTGGTTTTTGCCTGGCCACGAAGGCGTGGTAAGCGCGGTGGAAATCGTTGGTCGCCATGCATATCGCCTGCGCCTGCGCCTCCGCCTCGATGGCCTGGTCGACGCCCATGTTCCACTCCTGCTGCAGCATGTTCTTGGTCATGCCGTGCGCGAAGGTCGGGCCGTCGGCCAACCCCTGCGCGAAGGCGCGGGCGGCGTCCGCCAATTCCTCCGGCGCGCGCAGGCTGTTGAAAAATCCCCAGCGCTCCGCCTCGACGCCGGACATCGAACGGCCCGTGTACAACAGTTCGGCGGCGCGGCCCTGGCCGATCACGCGCGGCAGCAGCGCGCAGGCGCCCATGTCGCAGCCGGCCAGGCCCACGCGGGTGAACAGGAACGCGGTTTTGCTGCGCTCCGTGCCGAGGCGGATGTCGGACGCCAGCGCCAGCATCGCGCCGGCGCCGGCACAGATGCCGTCGACCGCCGCCACGATAGGCTGCGGACAGGCGCGCATCGCCTTGACCAGATCGCCGGTCATGCGCGTGAAGGCCAGCAGGCCTGGCATATCGAGCTTGGTCAGCGGGCCGATGATGTCGTGCACGTCGCCGCCGGAACAGAAGTTTTCGCCGGCGCCGGTGATCACCACGGCCTTGATGTCGTCGGCGTGCGCCAGCGCGCGGAACAGGTCGCGCAGCTCGGCGTAGGAGTCGAAGGTCAGCGGATTTTTTCGGTCCGGGCGGTTCAAGGTCAGCGTGGCCACGCCGCCGTCGGCCTCGAACAGAAAATGGTTGGCCCGGTAGCCCGCCAGCGTGACGCGGTTGCCGGACAGCTTGTGGGCTTCGCCAGGAAGATAGCGCATGGTGTGGTCCTTATTTTTCGTCGGCGTTGCGCTCGGCCGAACGATCGGCCGAATACAGGTGTTGCTTCATCTGCGACAGCAGGTCGATCAAGCGGCCCTTGTCGGCGCCGGGCATGTCCTGCAGCAGTTCGGCGATCCAGCCCTCGTGCACCACGGCCATCTCGGCGAAGGCGCGGCGCCCGGACGCCGTCAGCTTGACGCTGTAGGCGCGGCCGTCCTTGGGATCGGGCACGCGCACCACCAGCTTTTCCTGTTCCAGCTGGTCGGTGATGCCGGTGATGTTGCCGCCGGTGACCATCATCCGTTTCGACAGCTCGCCCATGCGCAGGCCCTGCGGATAGCGCTCCAGCTGCGCCATCAGGTCGAAGCGCGGCAGCGTGATGCCGAAGGTCGCGCGCAGGCGGCTTCGGATCTCGTTTTCGATCTTGACGGTGCACGACAGCATGCGCAGCCACAGCTTGAGCGACTGGTGATGGTCTTGCGTGAGGCGGCTGGCCAGGTCGAGCACCGGCGCCTCGCCGGCCGCCGCTTCGTCCGGGTTGTCGTCGTTTCGATCGTTGTCTGATATGGGCATAACGTCCTTGTGCTTCACATGACTTCACCGCCGGCGACGGCGATGGACTGTCCATTCATGGCGGCCGATTCGGCCAGGCAAAGCCAGACGACGGCGTTGGCCACCTCCTCGCTTTGCACCAGCCGCTTTTGCGGATTGCCGGCGGCCAGTTCGGCGCGGGCCTCTTCCTCGCCACGGCCGGTCTTGGCGACGATATTGGCGACGGCGTCGCGCACGATATCGGTGTCAGTATAGCCGGGACAGACGGCGTTGACGGTTACGCCTTTCGTCGCCACTTCCAGCGCCAGCGCGCGCGTCAGCCCGACCACGCCGTGTTTGGCGGCGGTGTAGGCGGTGGCGTAGCGGTAGCCGGTCAAGCCGGCGGTCGAGGCGACGTTGACGATGCGTCCCCACTTCGCCTCCAGCATGGCCGGCAGCGCCGCCTGGGCGCAGTGGAAGGTGCCGGTCAGGTTCACGTCCAGCATGCGTTGCCACAGCGCGGCATCGGTTTTGCCGAACGGCGCGGCGGCGGCCTGGCCGGCGTTGTTGATCAGGATATCGATGCGGCCGAAGCGTTCGGCGGAGGCGGCGAAACCGGCGCGCACCGAGTCCTCGTCGGCGACGTCGAGCACCTGGGTGGCGATTTCGGCGCCGGGCGGGCACGCGGTGGACATGGATGCCTGGGCGGCGGCCAATGCCTGGGCGTCGCGCCCGGCCAGGGTGACGCGGGCGCCGCGCAGCAGCAAGGCCTGCGCGCAGGCGGCGCCGATGCCGCGTGCGCCGCCGGTGACCAGGGCATGTTTGCCGGACAGGGGCATGTGTTGTGATATCAGTGCTTGGTTCATTCGTTCAACCCTTTAAATATGATAAAACACGTAGGGCGGATTAGGCGGAACGCCGTAATCCGCCATGCATGCGCCGCCGATCACGCATGCATTGGCGGATTACGCTGCGCTAATCCGCCCTACGTGTTTCAACGTTGTTCTCAACGTTGTTCTCCGCCGCCGACTGGCGCTCGCGCTCCATGTTGCGCTCCAGCTGCTGCTTGGCCGGCAGGTACTGTTTCGGCCAGTTGACCGCCGTGTAGCCCAGCTTTGCCGCCTCGCCCAAGGTCCACGCCGGATTGGCCAGGTGCGGCCGGCCCACCGCGCACAAGTCGGCCCGTCCCGCCGCGATGATGCCGTTTGCATGGTCCGCCTCGAAGATCGAGCCCACCGCGATCGCGCCGATGCCGGCTTCGTTGCGAACCCGGTCCGCGAACGGCGTCTGGAACATGCGCCCGTACACCGGCCTTTCCAGCTTGCTGACCTGCCCCGACGAGCAATCGATCATGTCGGCGCCGGCGGCCTTGAACAGCCGCGCGATCCGCACCGCGTCGCCCGGCGTGATGCCGCCTTCGACCCAGTCGTGCGCGGAGATGCGCACGCTCATCGGCTTGTGCGCCGGCCACGCGGCGCGCATCGCGGCGAACACCCGCAGCGGATAGCGGCAACGGTTTTCCAGGCTGCCGCCGTACTCGTCGCCACGCTCGTTGGTCAGCGGCGAGATGAACGACGACAGCAGATAGCCGTGCGCGCAGTGCAGCTCCACCCAGTCGAAGCCCGCCTGGTCCGCCGCCCGCGTGGCGCGCACGAAATCGCCCTCGATGCGGTCCATGTCGGCCAGGGTCATCGCCCGCGCGGTCTGCGAAACGCCGGCCAGGTACTGCTGCGGCGAGGCCGAGACCAGCGGCCAGTTGCCCGTGTCGAGCGGCTGGTCGATGCCCTCCCACATCACGCGGGTCGAACCCTTGGCGCCGGCGTGCCCCAGCTGCACGGCGATGTGCGCGTCGCTGTGCCGGTGGACGAAGTCGACGATGCGCCGCCAGGCCTGCGTTTGCTCGGGCGTGTACAGGCCCGGACATGCCGGCGTGATGCGGGCGTCGGCCGATACGCAGGTCATCTCGGCGAACACCATCGCCGCGCCGCCCATCGCGCGCGCGCCGAGGTGGGCCAGGTGGTAGTCGCCGACGACGCCGTCGAGGGCGCTGTATTGTGCCATCGGCGAGACCACGATGCGGTTTTTCAGCACCAGATCCCGCACCTTGAACGGCGTGAACATCGGCGGCACGCTGGCGGACGGCCTCGGGTCCGGCGCGGGCAGGCCCGCCCGCTCGAAGGCGCGCGCCGCGAACCAGTCCTCATACGCGGCCACGTAGGCGGCGTCGCGCAGGCGCAGGTTCTCGTGCGACAGGCGCTGGCTGCGCGTCAGCATCGAGTAGGCGAATTGCGGCGCCTCCATCGCGGAATAGCGCTCGACGTTCTCGAACCACTCCATCGAGTTGCGCGCCGCGCTTTGCAGCTTGGCCACCTCCACCGCGCGCGCGGCCTGGTAGGCTGCCAGCGCAGCCTCGGCGTCGTCGTGCCGGCCGAAGCAGCGCGCCAGCTCGATCGCGTCCTCCAGCGCCAGCTTGGTGCCCGAGCCGATCGAATAGTGCGCCGAGTGGGCGGCGTCGCCCATCAGCACCACCGGCACCCGCTTGCCGCCGGACTCGTTCCAGTGCACCCACTGGTCGCAGACGATGCGCGGGAACTTGATCCACATGTTCGCCCCTTGCAGGTGGGGCGAATTCGACATCAGGCCATGGCCGTCGAGCCGCTCGGCGAACAGCTGCTCGCAATACGCGATCGCCCGGTTCTGGCTCATGTCCTCCAGGCCGGCCGCGCGCCACACCGATTCCGGCGTCTCGACGATGAAGGTCGAGGTCTCGCCGTCGTACTGGTAGATATGCGCCTGGAACCAGCCGTGCGCGGTCTGCTTGAACGCGAAGGTGAAGGCGTCGAACTTCTTGCGCGTGCCCAGCCAGACGAAGCGGCACTGGCGCGCCTCGATGTGCGGTTGATAGCTGTCCGCATAGCGCGTGCGCGTGCGGCTGTTGAGGCCATCGGAGGCGATCACCAGGTCGGCGTCGTAGCGCGCGGCGAGCTCGCGGTCGTCGCCCACCTCGGTCTCGAACAGCAGCGACACGCCCAGCTCCTCGCAGCGCTGCTGCAGGATATTGAGCAGGCGCTTGCGGCCGATGCCGCAAAAACCGTGGCCGCCGGAGGTGATCTTGGCGCCCTTGAAGAACACGTCGATGTCGTCCCAGTGATTGAACGATTGCAGGATCTCGCGCGCGGTCGGCTCGTCGGCCTTCATCAGATTGTCCAAGGTCTGGTCGGAAAACACCACGCCCCAGCCGAAGGTGTCGTAGGGGCGGTTGCGCTCGACCACGGTGATGCAGTGCGCGGGATTGTGCTTCTTCATCAGAAGACTGAAATACAGGCCGGCGGGGCCGCCGCCTATGCAAACGATGTTCATGGGTTTTCCGTGCGCAGTTTAAAGCGTTGCAGCTTGCCCGTTTCGGTGCGCGGCAGCGCCTTGAGGAATCGGATCGAACGAGGATACTTGTAAGGCGCGATCTGCTGCTTGACGAAGTCCTGCAGCTGCGCCGCCAGTTGCGGCGACGGCGCGACCTCCGGCTTGAGCACCACATGCGCTTCGACGATCTGGCCGCGCTCCTCGTCGGCGCGGCCGATCACGCCGCATTCGGCGACGGCGGGATGGCGCAGCAACGCGTCCTCCACTTCCGGCCCGGCGATGTTGTAGCCGGCCGAGATGATCATGTCGTCGGTGCGCGAGCGGTAATAAAAATAGCCGTCGGCGTCCATCTCGTAGGCGTCGCCGGTCAGGTTCCAGCCGTCGAGCACATAATCGCGCTGGCGCGCGTCGGCCAGATAGCGGCAGCCGGTCGGGCCTTTGACGGCGAGCCGGCCGATCACGCCCGGGCCGACCGGTTTGCCGTCTTGACCGAGGATGCAGGCCTGGTAGCCGGGCACCGGCTTGCCGGTGGCGCCGGCGCGCACCTGGTCGCCCGCCGCCGAGATGAAGATGTGCAGCAGTTCGGTCGCGCCTATGCCGTCTATCATTTCCAGCCCGGTCGCGCGGCGCCAGGCCTCGCGCGTCGCTGGCGGCAGCGCCTCGCCGGCCGAGACGCTGGCGAGCAGGCTGGCCAGATCGCAGTCGCCGGCCATCTGCGCCATCTGCCGGTAAAACGTCGGCGCCGTGAAGCACACCGTGGCGCGGTATTTTTCGATCGCCTTGAGCAGCGTCTCGGGCGTGAGTTTTTCCAGCAGCACCGCCGCCGCGCCCACGCGCAGCGGGAACAGCAGCAGGCCGCCGAGGCCGAAGGTGAACGCCAGCGGCGGCGTGCCGATGAACACGTCGCTGGGCCGCGAGCGCAGCACCGAGCGCGGAAAGCAGTCGCAGATCGCCAGCACGTCGCGATGGAAATGCATGGTCCCCTTGGGGATGCCGGTGGTGCCGGACGTGAAGCTGATCAGGCACACATCGTCGGCCGCCGTGTCGACCGCCTCGAAGCGGGCCGGCTGCGCGGCCATCATCGCCTCAAGCTGGCAGCTCTCGCCGCCGAACCACAGCGTGTTGGCGCGCACCGCCGGCGGCAGCGGCGGATCGACCGCTTCCAGCTCGGCGCGCAGCGATTCGGCGCACAGCACCGCGTTGATCTGGGATTTGCCGGCGATGGCGGAAAGCTCGCGCGCGCGCAGCAGCGGCATGGTCGGCACGGCGATGCAGCCGGCCTTGATCACCGCCAGGATGCAGGCGGCCATCATCGGGTTGTTGGCCCCGCGCAGCAGCACGCGGTTGCCGGCTTCGAGCCCCATCGGGCCGCGCAGCACGTGGGCGATGCGGTCCACCCGCTCGCGCAGGGCTGCGTAGCTCCAGCTTGCGTGCTCGCCGAGGATCGCGGTCCGTCCATCGACATCGGCGGCGCCGTCCAGCAACTCGGCCACGCAGTTCAGGCGCGGCGGGTATTGCAGCTCGGGCAGGTCGAAGCGCAACTCGGGCCACAGCTCGGGCGGCGGCAGGTGATCGCGCGCGAAATGGTCGGTGTGGGCGCTGGCTGGCGCGATGCTGGCAGAACTGTCGGTAGGTCTGGTCATGGTCGCCCTGATGTGCAATGTCAGAGATACTTTAAACCTAAACTATCGCAACATCAAGTTCAAAATCCAGAGCTAAATCAATACGGAGGTCAGCCCGGGGAGGCTTTGCGCAGCAATTCGGCCTGCTGGTCGACGGCGCGCAGCACGTCCGCCAGCACCGCCTGCACCGCCTCGTTGGACAGTTGGCCCGACGCCAGCGCCTTGAGCGCGGCGGCGGCGCCGTCCAGCCCCAATGTCACGCAGCCCGCGTGCAAACGGTCGATGCGCGCCTGCGCGTCCTGCTGCCCGCCCCTGGCCAGCAGCGTTTCGAGGTCGCCGGCGGCGGCGGCCAGCTGGTTGTGAAAACCGCTCAGATAGACCAGCAGCCGTTCGGCGTTGATGCCGAGACGTTGCAGCGTCAGCGCGGGGTCCTCGGCCTGGTGTCCGGACCCGCAGGCCGCCTGGTCGAGGAAAGCCGCCAGATGAACGCGCACCTGCTCCGCCTGGAACGGTTTGACGATGTAGCCGGCGGCGCCGGCCTGGGTGGCCTGCTCCACGGTGTCCTTGTCGGTGGCCGACGTCACCAGCACGAACGGCATGCCACCCAGCTCGGCATGCCCTTTCACGCGCTGCAACAGCTCCATGCCGGACAGGTTGGGCATGCGCAGGTCGCAGAAGCAGATAGCAGGCCGCAAGCCCTCCTGCAGCTGCCGCCACGCGTCGGCGCCATCCTCGGCTTCCACGATATCGAACTTGCCGCAGCTGTCGATCAAATGCATCAACACCATGCGCGAGACGACATCGTCGTCGACTACCAGAACTTTCATGTAACTCCCTGTGCCTTCACCAACGACCATATGTAAGTTCAGTGTGCACTTGTGGTGATCTTACCTTAAACACCGTACAAATCCTATGCCGCTTCCCTTAGCGGAAACTGAAGACGCATGGCGCATCTGCGCGGCGGACGAGGCTTACAAGGTGCTAGCCGCCCCTGCCTGTTCGAGCAGCGCGCGCAGCTTCGGCATGGCGTCGACGATGCGCCGCCAGTCGCCGTGGTCGGCGCACAGTTCCAGGTCGCCGCACAGGGCCTGCAACTCCTGCTCCTCCAGATAGCCGGCGCTGCCCTTCATGCCGTGCAACAGGCGGCTGGCGGTCTCGCCGTCGCCGTCCGCCAGCGCCTGTTCCAGGTCGGCCAGGCGCAGCGGCGCGTCCTGGTTGAAGGCGCTGCGCAGGCGCGCCTTCAGGTCGCCGCCGGCGCCGCTGTGCTGCGCCAGCCTGGCCGGCTCCGAGGCGGCCGGCTCGACGCCGAACATGGCGTCGAGTTCCGGCGTGCCGATGGCCGGATGGCGCTGCGGCGCCATGCGCGGCAGCTGGACGCCGCGCTGCAGTTGGCGTTCGATCGCGCGGCTCAGCTGGAAGTGCAGCTTGTCCTCGTCGATCGGCTTGGTGAGGAAGTCGTCCATGCCGGAGGCGAGGTAGCGGCTGCGGTCTTCCTCGCTGGCGTTGGCCGTCAGCGCGATGATCATCAATTCCTGGTCGCGCACCGGCGCCCCCTCGGTGCCGCCGGAGCGGATCAGCCGCGTGGCGCTGGCGCCGTCCATCTCCGGCATGCGCCCGTCCATCAGGATCAAGTCGTAGCGCGTCAGCGCGCAGGCCTTGACGGCCAGCGCGCCGTTGGCGGCGATGTCCACCTTGTGGCCCAGGTCCTCGAGCATCATGCGGATGATGATCTGATTGGTGGGGAAGTCCTCCGCGCACAGCACCTTGAGCTGGTGGCTGTGCGGCTCGCGCGGCACGTGCGGCACCAGCGGCGGCGGCACACCGTTGGCCAGCGGCAGTTCGAACGAGAACACGCTGCCCTTGCCCGGCGTGCTGACGGCGCTGATGTCGCCGCCCATCAGCTCCACCAGCTGGCGGCAAATCGCCAGACCCAGGCCGGTGCCGCCGTAGCGGCGGGTGGTGGAGGCGTCGGCCTGCTCGAACTGCTGGAACAGGCGCGGAATGGCGTCGGCCTCGATGCCGATGCCGGTGTCGGCGACGGTGAAGCGGATGCGGTTAAACGCCTCCTGCTCGCCGGCCCGCGCGTGCGGCACGCGCTCGACGCGCATCATGACCGAGCCGTGCTGGGTGAATTTGAAGGCGTTGCCGACCAGGTTGACCAGCACCTGGCGCAAGCGGGTCGGATCGCCGACCACGAACTGCGGCAGGCCCTCGCCGAATTCCACGCTGAAGTCGACGCTGTGCGCCGCCGCCTGCTCCTCGAACAGGCCGACCACGTTGCGCACCGCCGCCGACAGCGAGAAATCGATGTTCTCGATGGTCAGCTTGCCCGCCTCGATCTTCGAGAAGTCCAGCAGGTCGTTGATGATCGACAGCAGCGACTGCGCGTTGGCCTGGCCGCGCAGGATCTGCTCGCGCGTGCTCTCCTGCAAGCGGCCGTCGCGCAGCGCGAAGCTCAGCATGCCGATCACGCCGGCCAGCGGGGTGCGCATCTCGTGGCTCATATTGGCCAGGAACTCGGATTTCTGCCGGGTCGCGTCCTCCGCCTTGCGCTTGGCCAGGCGCAGGCGTTCGTCGTTGTCCTGCAAGGCGCGGTTGGCCAGCGCCAGCTCCTCGGTGTGCAGGCGCACCTGCTTCTCCTGCAGCAGCAGCTGTTCCTGGGTCTGGCGCAGCGTCTGCAACGCCTCCTCCAGCTGCTGGTAGGCGCGCGCGTTTTCCAGCCCGGCCGCCGCGTGCGAGGCCAGCGTCTGCAGCATGTCCATGTGCACCCGCTGGTAGCTGTTCTTCTCCATGCTCTGCACCGACAGCAGGCCGACCACCTTGTCGCCGACGATCAGCGGCGCGTACATCATCGAACTGGCCCAGTTCACCGGCACGCCGTCCTCGCGTACGCACGGGACCATCGCCTCCAGGCCCGTTTCATCCATGTAGTCGCGGTACTCGGCATGGAAGTCGTTGATGAAAATCGGCTGGCGCTGGGTCAGGCACCACACCGCCAGCTGGTTGGGCTGGTCGAGCCGGCGCTGATAAGGCAAGGTGCGCACCCCGCCCTCGATCGCGAACGGGAAGTCGATCACGCCATCCTGCTCGCGCACGAAACCGATGCCGAATATCTGCGCGTTCATCAGGTGGTGGACGTGGCGGTACAGCGTGAGCATCGACGCCTCGACGTCCAGCGTGGAACTCAACTCGCGTCCCAGCTCGCTCAGCACCGAGATGTTGCGGTGCGCCTGCTCGACGTTTTCCTTCTGCCGCTCGACTTCCTTTTTCTGGCGCTCGGTGTCGATGCGGCGTTGCTCGGCCTCCGCCCGCTGGGTTTCCGCCTCCAGCCGCCGCGCCTCCAGCTCCTGCTTCTGCTGCTGCAGCAGCAGGTTCTTGTGCTCGACCTCCACGGTGCGCGCGCCGACCAGTTGCTCGAGCCGCTGCTGCTGGCGGCGCAGGCTGCGCACCCGCGCGTGATAGGCCGCGTAGGCGACGCTCAGCAAGAGCACCGCCATCAGGCTGCGGAACCACCAGGTCTTCCAGAACGGCGGCAGGATGGTGATCTCCAGCGTGGCCGCGTTGTCGTTCCAGATGCCGTCCTTGTTGGCGGCCTTGACGCGGAACGTGTAGGTGCCCGGGTCCAGGTTGGTGTAGGTGGCGAAGCGCTTGCTGGCGTCGGTGACCACCCAGTCCTCGTCGAAACCCTGCAGCTGGTAGGCGAAGCGGTTGCGCTGCGGCGCCGCGTAGTGCAGCGCCGTGAACTCCAGCGAGAACACCGAATCGTTTTCGTCCAGGGTCAGCGCGCCGGTGTGCTCGATCGCCGTCGTCAGCACCTTCGGATGCTCGCCCTGCCCGGCCCGAACCGACTTGTTGAAGATCTGGAAATCGGTGATCGCCACCGTCGGCGCCACGCTGTTTTCGCGCACGTCGTCGGGCGAAAACGCGGTGATGCCGTTAAAGCCGCCGAAATACAGCGTGCCGTCCGGCGTGCGCAGCGCGGCGCCGTCGAAGTAGGCGCCCTCGATGGTGCCGTCGGCGCCGCTGTAGTTGCGCACCAGGCCCGTCTCGATGTTCAACCGCGACAGGCCGCTGTTGGTGCTCAGCCAAAGGTTGCCGGCGCTGTCGGGCAGGATCGAGGCGATGGCGTCGTCGGCGATGCCGTCCTTGCGCAGGTAGCGGCGGAAGCGGATGGCGCCGTCGGGCGCCACGTCCATCCGGTTCAGGCCCGCCGCCGTGCCGACCCAGATGGTGCCGCGCGCGTCCTCGTACAGGCAGTGCACCTCGTCGTGACTGAGGCTGAGCGGATCGGCGGCGTCGCGGCGGAAGTGGCGGAAGCGCCCCGTCTTGCGGTCCAGCAGATCGAGGCCGTTGAAGGTGCCTATCCACAGCTGGCCGCGGTGGTCCTCCAGGATCGGCCGCACCACGTTGTCGGCCAGGCTGGCATTGTCGGACGGGTTGTGGCGGAAGGTGCGCACGTCCATGGTGCGCGGGTCGAGCCGGTGCAGCCCTCCCCGGCTGGCCACCCACAGCATGCCGCCGCGGTCGGCGACGATGTTGCGCACCGTGTCGCTGGCGGCGTCGCCGCGCATGAACGACAGCGACCGTATCGCGCCGGTGGCCGGGTTCAGGTAGTTGACCCCGGCCCGTCCGCCGATCCACATGTTGCCGTTCTTTTCGCGCAGCAGCGCGGTGACCTGGTCGTCGCTCAGGCTATTGGGGTCGCGCGGATCGTGGCGCCACACCCGGCTCTCGCCGCTGACCGGATCGTACAGGTTCAAACCGCCGCTGCTGCCCAGCCACAGGCGCGTGCCGCCGTCCGAGACGATCGCCCGCACCTTGTTGTCCGACACGGAGTTGAGCATGTCGGACTGGCGCACGATGCGGGCAAAGCCGCCGCTGCCCATGTCGACGCGGCTGACGCCATCGTTCCAGGTGCCGACCCAGAAGGTGCCGACGCGGTCGCGGAACAGCGACGATATCTGGTTGTCGGCCACGCTGTGGCTGTCGCTGAACTGGTGGCGGTACTGGGTCAGCCGGTTCTCCGCCGGCAGCCAGCGGAACAAGCCGTCGGCCTGGGTGCCGACCCACATCTGGTTTTCGACGTCCTCGTACAGCGTCGTGATGCTGACCCCGGGGTTGATGCCTTCGCGCTCGCCGAGGCGGCGCCGCTGCGGTTCGACGCCCAGCAGCCGCCATTGTTCCAGCCCGCCCATGGTGCCGACCCACAGCGTCTGCGCGCTGTCGACCTGCAGCGACAGCACGGCGTTGAAGCGGCCGTCGCCACCGTCGTCGAGCGTGTAGTGGCGGAAGTGCGCGGCGCCCGGCGCCAGCATATCGAGGCCGGTGGCGGTGGCCACCCACAGGCGCCCGGTGGCGTCGCGCGCCAGCGCATTGACCTGGTCGTTGCCCAGGCTGCCGGTGTCGGCGGCGTCGTGGTGCCAGCTGGTGAAGCGTTTGGTGGCGGGGTTGAAGTGGTGCAGGCCGTCGGCGCTGGCCACCCACAGGCCGCCCAGGCCATCGTCGACAATGGCCCGCACATGGCGGTTGCCGTTGCCGCGCTGGCCCGGCTCCTGCGGCGCGAAATGGGTGAAATGGCGCGTGGCCGGGTCGTACAGATCCAGGCCGCCGTCGGTGCCGACCCACATCCGGCCGGTGCCGTCCACGTGCAGCACGCGCACCCAGTTGTCGGCCAGGCTGTTGGGATCGGAGACGGCGCTCTTGTAGGTGACGGTGCGGTAGCCGTCGAAACGCGTCAGGCCGGCCTGGGTGCCGAGCCAGATGAAGCCCTGGGTGTCCTGGGCGACGGCCAGCACCGACTCCTGCGCCAGTCCGTGCTCGACGCTGAGCTGCTCGAAGCGCAAGGTGCGCGGCGGCGCGCCGGCCCATGCGGCGGCCATGCCGAGTCCCCACAGCAGCAGGACCGGCACCAGCAGGTGTCCGCACAAGCGTCGGCATCCCCGTTGGAACGAGGGTCGGAATAAGCGTCTAAAAAACGGCAAAACGGTCCCGCAATCGGTGGTCAGGATTCAAAGAAGGCCAGCACGTCGTCCTTACGCGCCTGGGTGTCGCGCTGACCGAGGCGGATCAACTCGCAAGTATAAGTCGATTCGAACAATAAATACGAGGCCAGCGCCGCGCCGCGCGTTTCGGTGGCGCCGATTCCGGACAACATGGTGCGTATCGGCGCCGGCAAACTGGCGATATGGCGGCTGGCGATATCGTCGAGCCGCTCGGACGGCGCGATCACCAGCAGCTTGACCGGCTTGAGGGGCGTCTGGTCGAGCAGCTCCGCCGGCAGCATCGACAGCGTCTTGTTGATCCGTTCCAGGCGTTCGATATCGACCGCCAGCGAATCGAGGAAGATCGACGACATCGCGTGGCCGGCGATCTGCGCCAGGCTGGGATAGCGGGCCGCGCTCTTTTCGGCGGCGCTGCGGGCCGGCTCGGTCAGGCGGCCGGCGCCCACCACCAGCACCTTGGTGGCGCCCAGGTGGATCGCCGGCGAGATCGGCGCCAGCTGGCGCATCGAGCCGTCGCCGCAGTATTCGCGGTGACCGCCCATGTACAGGGGCGTGGCCGGAAAGATGAACGGGATCGCCGACGACGCCAGCAGATGCTCGACGCCGATCTGGTCCTGCAGCGCCACGCGCTGCATGCGTATCCACGGCGCGATGTCGGCGGCGGTCTGGTAGAAGGTCAGGTGGTTGCCGGCGCTGTAGGACGAGGCGGTGACGGCCAGCGCGTGCAGCAGGCCCTCGGAGAGCACGGTGTCGAGGCGCGGCAGGTCGAGCATGCGGTGCAGCAGGCCGACCAGCGGCGTGTTATCGAGCAGCGACGCCGGCGGCGCGGCGCGCCATTTGCGCAGCAGCCAGCCGAACGACAGCAGCGAGAGCCAGCGCGCGCCGGAGCGGATCACGCCCAGCGAATCGGCGCGGTAGACCTGTTCGACCTCGATATGCTGCCAGACGTCGAGCAGCTTTTGCACGCCCTCGCCGAAGTTGTCGGCGCGGCAGGCCAGCGCCGTGGCGTTGATCGCGCCGGCCGAGGTGCCGCAGATGATATCGAAGGGATTGCGCGCCGGCGGCCAGCCCGCTTCCCACAGTATCTCGGAGATCGCCTGCAGCACGCCGACCTGGTAGGCCGCGCGGGCGCCTCCTCCCGTCAGGATCAAGCCTGTTTTCTTTTGAATTCCCATGCACCAAGGTTAGCAGGGTATGCCGCGTTTGGGGAAGGCGGCTGCGGTTTTTCGGCGACGTTTTGCCACAATCCCCGGACTTACTCGCCCAAGACGATACCCTCGCGGCGCGGATCGGCGCCACCGAACCATTCGGCCTTGCCGTTGACGACGCGGCGCTGGATGCCCTGCAAACCGGAATTCTGCTCGGTCTCGCGCACCTGGTGGCCGCGCGCCTTGAGCTCCTCGAGCACCGCCGGCGCCACGCGCCCGGCCTCCACCTCGGTGGGACCGTTGCGGCTGCCCATGTTGGGCAGGCTGATGGCCCGCTGCACGTCGAGCTTCCAGTCCAGCGTCCCGACCAGCACCTTGGCCACGTAGTTGATGATGGCCGAACCGCCCGGCGAGCCGGTGGCCAGCACCAGCTTGTGCGTGCCCTTGTCGAACACCAGCGTCGGCGACATCGCGCTGCGCGGGCGTTTGCCGGCCTGCACCCGGTTGGCGATCGGACCGTCGGCGTCCTGCGAATCGAAGGAGAAGTCGGTCAGCTGGTTATTGAGCATGAAGCCGTCGACCATCTGGCGCGCGCCGAACGCGTCCTCCACCGAGGTGGTCATCGACAGCCCGCCGCCGAACGCATCGACCGCCACCAGGTGCGACGTCGACGGCTTGTCGATGGCCGTGTCGGCGCCCCACGCGACCTGCATCGTGGCCGGCGTGCCGTAGTTGGCGTGGCCCATCGAGCGCTCGCCTATCAACGCGGCGCGCTGCGACAGGTAGCCCTTGTCGAGCATCGCGCCGACGCCCTTGCCCGGCAGCGGCACGAAATCGGTATCGGCCACGTAGCGGTTGCGGTCCGCGTAGGCCAGCCGTCCCGCCTCCGAGAACAGGTGGATGCCCTCGGCGGTGGGCATGCCGTCGACCGGCTCGTACGGGCTGATGTCCTTGACCTCCAGGATGCCGAGCATCTGCGCGATGGCGATGCCACCGGACGACGGCGGCGGCGCGCCGCACACGGTCCACGCCTTGTAGTCGCTGCAAATGGGCGCGCGCTCCCTGGCCTGGTAGCCGGCGATGTCGGCGGCGGTCAGCTTGCCGGGATTGGTCGGATGCGCGGCCACCTTGGCGGCGATGTCGGCGGCGATGCGGCCCTTGTAGAAGGCGTCGGCGCCGCCGGCGGCGATCTCGCGCAGGGTGCGCGCCAGTTCGGGATTTTTCAGGATGTAGCCAACGGGACGCGGCTTGCCGTCGTCGTCGAAGAAGTATTTTTTGGCGACCGGATCGCGCGCCAGGAAGCGGTCGTAGGAGATCAGCGCGTTCAGGCGCGGGCTGACGGCGAAGCCCTCCTCGGCCAGCTTGATGGCCGGCGCGAACAGGGTTTTCCACGGCAGCCGGCCATGCTGCTTGTGCGCCAGCTCCAGCATGCGCAGCACGCCCGGCGCGCCGACCGAGCGCCCGCCGATGACGCCGACTTCGCGCGAGACGGGTTTGCCGTCCGCGTCCTGGAACAGATGTTCGTCGGCCGACGCCGGGGCCGTCTCGCGGCCGTCGTACGACTGCACGCGTTTGCCGTCCGAATAGAGCAGGAAAGCGCCGCCGCCAATGCCCGACGATTGCGGCTCGACCAAGGTCAGTACCAGTTGGGTGGCGACGGCGGCGTCGATCGCCGCGCCGCCCTGTTTGAGCATCTGGTAGCCGGCCTGCGTGGCCAGCGGATTGGCGGCGGCCACCATGAATTTTTGCGAGGACTTGCCGGCCTTCTCGGCGTAGCCGGTGGCGATTTCCGGCGCCGCATCGGCAGTCGCAGCGGGCGTGGCGCGTTGCGCGTAGGCCGGCGCGTGCAGGCCGGCCAGCAAAGGCACGGCCAGTGCGGCGCTCAGCGCCAGCATCTTCAAACGAATCATGGGCTCTCCAAAATTGAGGGCGCGCGGGCCGGGATGGCCTCCCGTGGCGCGCCCGATCACCTTGGCATCGTACACGAAATCGTTTAAATCGTTTTACTTGGCCTGCATGCGGATAGCGCCGTCGAGGCGGATGGTCTCGCCGTTCAGCATCGTGTTCTCGATGATGGCCTTGGCCAGGTGCGCGTATTCGTGCGGTTTGCCCAGGCGCGGCGGGAACGGCACCATGGCGCCGAGGGCGTCGCGCACCTCGGCCGGCATGCCCATCAACATCGGCGTCTCGAAGATGCCGGGCGCGATGGCCATCACGCGGATGCCGCTGCGGGCCAGGTCGCGCGCCATCGGCAAGGTCAGGCCGGCGACGGCGGCCTTGGACGACGCGTAGGCGGCCTGCCCCATCTGGCCGTCGAAGGCGGCCACCGACGCGGTGTTGATGATCACGCCGCGCTCGCCGGTATCGACGGCGTCGTTCTTGCTCATCGCCACGGCGGCCAGGCGCGCCATATTGAAGGTGCCGACCAGATTGATATTGACGGTGCGCTGGAACAGCTCGAGCGGATGGGCGCCGTCCTTGCCGACGGTCTTGGCGGCCGGCGCGATGCCGGCGCAGTTGACCAGCCCGCGCAGCGTGCCCAGCGCCACGGCGGCGTCGACGGCGCGGATGGCGTCGGCCTCGGAGGTCACGTCGGTGTGGACGAAGACGCCGTCCAGTTCGGAGGCCAGCGCCTGCCCGGCCTCGGCCTGCACATCGGCCAGCACCACCTTGCCGCCGGCCTCGACGATCATGCGCGCGGTCGCCGCGCCCAGCCCGGACGCCCCGCCGGTGATGATGAATACGTTATCTGTGATTTGCATAAGTCTCCCCGATTTCAATGACGGCAACTGACGTTTACGTAAACGTCAATCAAGCCCCATTGTAGCGGAAAAAACCGGGGAATTTGCTTCGGAATCACGTAGGGCGGATTAGCGCAGCGTAATCGGCCATGCATGCGTTATCGACGGCCCATCGATGGCCGATTACGGCGTTCCGCCTAGCATGCGTTATCGACGGCCCATCGATGGCCGATTACGGCGTTCCGCCTAATCCGCCCTACGAAAACCGGAGAAAATCGAGGCGCACCCCGCAGTGTCAGCACTGCAGCCAGCCGCCCTGGAGGTGGCAGAGCTTGCCCGCGGGCGTGATCGTGGTGCCGGCAGGGCCGGTGTTGTGGCGCACCCCGGCGGCGTCGTAGCAGCCGCCCGCCGTGCAGCCGATCGCCGGGGTCGGCGTGCCCGGCGGCCGCATCAGCGTTTCGATCGGCGTCGATGGCTGCCCCGCAGGCATGGCCACCTGCGGCGCGAGCTTGTTCGTGGGCATACGCTGCAGCGTCAGCGGCACCGGCCGCCTCGGCATCGGCACGGCGGCCGGCGCGGTCCGGCACGGCTCGACCGCGAGCCGCTTGCCGTCCGCGCTGAGCTTGCACACGGGCAGCCGGGCGTAGGCGTCCGCCTGCGCCGGGTTTCCCCACGCGTTGGTGCAAAGTAATGATCCAAGCAGGAATGCCGCGGCCAGCGCGGCCGGTTTCAGGTTTTTCATGTCATCACCTTCCAGAGTGCTACGCCTGTTTACATTATTAGCAGGCATCACGCCGCACGGAAGGCTTTGAAACAATTCGTAACCTGGCAGCCACAAGACCGGCGGCGGCGCTAGCGCGCCGGCGCCGGCTCCGATGCCGGCGGCGGCGGTGGCGGCAGGCCCGGCGCCAGCGGCGCGCCCTCGGTCAGCGGCGACGCCGGCCGCGGCGGCGGCGGCGCGTCGGCCGGTGCCATCTGCGTCGGCACCGGCGCGTGGACGGCCACCACCGGCGCGCTCACCGCCAGCCAGCCCGACGCCGGCAGCAACGGCACCAGCAACAGCGCGACGATGTTGATGATCTTGATCAGCGGATTGACGGCCGGGCCGGCCGTGTCCTTGTACGGGTCGCCCACCGTGTCGCCCGTCACCGCCGCCTTGTGCGCCTCCGAGCCCTTGCCGCCGAAGTGGCCGTCCTCGATGTATTTCTTGGCGTTGTCCCAGGCGCCGCCGCCGGTCGTCATCGAAATCGCCACGAACAGGCCGGTGACGATGGTGCCCATCAGCATGCCGCCCAGCGCGGCCGATCCGAGCAGCATGCCGACCACCACCGGCACCACCACCGGCAGCAGCGACGGCACGATCATTTCCTTGATCGCCGAGGCGGTCAGCATGTCGACCGCCTTGTCGTACTCGGGCTTGCCGGTGCCGTCCATGATGCCCTTGATGTCGCGGAACTGGCGCCGCACCTCGACCACCACGGCGCCCGCCGCGCGCCCCACCGCTTCCATCGCCATCGCGGCGAACAGGTACGGGATCAGGCCGCCGATGACGAGGCCGACGATGACCATCGGGTTCGACAGGTCGAAGGTGATGCTCTTGCCCGCCGATTCGAGCGCGTGCGTGTAGTCGGCGAACAGCACCAGCGCGGCCAGCCCGGCCGAGCCGATCGCGTAGCCCTTGGTGACGGCCTTGGTGGTGTTGCCCACCGCGTCGAGCGGGTCGGTGATGGCGCGCACCGATTCGGGCATGCCGGCCATTTCGGCGATGCCGCCGGCGTTGTCGGTGATCGGGCCGTAGGCGTCGAGCGCGACGACAATGCCGGCCATCGACAGCATGGCCGTGGCGGCGATCGCCACGCCGTACAGCTGCCCCAGCTGGTACGACACCAGGATCGCCGCGCACACGGCCAGCACCGGCAACGCGGTCGACTTCATCGACACGCCCAGCCCGGCGATGATGTTGGTGCCGTGGCCGGTGGTGGACGCTTCGGCGATGTGCTTGACCGGATAGAAGTCGGTGCCGGTGTAGTACTCAGTGATGTAGACCATCAGCCCGGTGAGCACGATGCCGACCACGGTGCAGCCGAGCAGGCGCATGCGCATGGCGTCGTCCGGCCAGATCTGCCAGGTGACGACGGCAAAGCCGATCAGCGACAGCCCGGCCGCCCACCACAGGCCGGTGTACAGCGCCGACATGATTTTCTTGCCCGGCTTGGCCTTGACCATCGAGCAGCCGATGATCGAGGCGATGATGGACACCGCGCCCAGCAGCAAGGGATAGACGACCGCCGCGCTCGAGCCGGTCATCAGCAGCGCGCCCAGCAGCATGGTGGCGATCAGGGTGACGACGTAGGTTTCGAACAGATCGGCGGCCATGCCGGCGCAATCGCCGACGTTGTCGCCGACGTTGTCGGCGATCACGGCCGGGTTGCGCGGATCGTCCTCGGGGATGCCGGCCTCGACCTTGCCGACCAGGTCGGCGCCGACGTCGGCGCCCTTGGTGAAGATGCCGCCGCCGAGCCGCGCGAAAATCGAGATCAGCGAGGCGCCGAACGCCAGCCCGATCAGCGGCTCGATGACCTTGTGCAGATTGGGCCCGAGGTCGGGCGGGAAGCCGGCGATCAGGTACATATAGAACAGCACCACGCCCAGCAGGCCGAGCCCGACGACCAGCATGCCGGTGATGGCGCCGCCCTTGAAGGCGACGTCGAGCGCCTGGTTCATGCCCTTGGTGGCGGCCTGCGCGGTGCGCACGTTGGCGCGCACCGACACGTTCATGCCGATGAAGCCGCAGGCGCCCGACAGCACCGCGCCGATCAGGAAGCCGATCGCGGTGTTGATGTCCAACAGCACTCCGATGAGGATGAGCAGCACCACGCCGACGATGCCGATGGTGCGGTACTGGCGCGCCAGGTAGGCGGCGGCGCCTTGCTGAATCGCCAGGGAAATTTCCTGCATGCGCGGGTTGCCCGCGTCCTGGCGCAAAATCCAACTACGTGACCATAAACCGTACACCACGGCGATGACGCCGCAACCGACTGCTAACCAAAGACTGGCTGCCATAGAGTCCCCTTATTTTTATTGAACGAGCCTACAAACCACACTTCAGATAACCGCCCCTTGTGGAGGCGGCCAACTAACCTGCGAACTGCAAAACGTCAAATCGGGAGGCATCCAGCTTTTGCCGGGGTGCTGCGCGCGGCGCGCGGGCGTAAAAAAAGCGGACACTCGGTCCGCTCTACTTTACCGCTTATTCGGCGAGCGCGGCAAACGCGCTGTCGCGAATTTGTTCAACCGGACCGACCCCGGCGATGCGGCGGTATTTCGGCGCGCCCGGTTCGCCCGACTGCGCCCACGTGTTGTAGTAGCCGAGCAGCACTTCGGTTTGATTGTGGTAGACGTCCAGGCGCTTCTTGACGGTTTCGGCCTTGTCGTCGTCGCGCTGCACCAGGTCTTCGCCGGTGACGTCGTCCTTGCCTTCCACCTTGGGCGGATTGAACTTGACGTGGTAGACGCGGCCCGAACCCGGATGGCAACGGCGGCCGTCCATGCGTTCGATGATCGACTCGTCCGGCACGTCGATTTCCAGCACGTAGTCGACCGCCACGCCGCTATCCTTCATGGCGTCGGCCTGCGCCACCGTGCGCGGGAAGCCGTCGAACAGGTAGCCGTTGGCGCAGTCGGACTGCTTCAAGCGTTCCTGCACCAGGCCGATGATGATGTCGTCGGAGACCAGGCCACCCGCATCCATCACTTTTTTGGCGGCCATGCCCAACTCCGTCCCGGCCTTGATCGCGGCGCGCAGCATGTCGCCGGTCGAGATCTGCGGGATGTTGTATTTTTCTTTGATGAAATTAGCCTGGGTGCCCTTGCCTGCACCTGGTGCTCCTAAAAGAATAAGACGCATGAAAAATTCCTAAAACAGATTTTGGATGTGGTTAGTGTTTGTGGGGAAACAGTAGAAATACTGCAAGTCCGACTTTGTTGATACGAAACTTACCACAAAACTTCGTCTAAACGCCAATTTGTGACGGCTTCCACCGTTCTTCGCTGGCAAAACTGGAGTATAGAGACATATTCCGTATGAATATGGCACTTGCCTTCCGCTTATGATTGATTTATTCCGGTAATCTGATCTATATCAAGAAAGTGGCTAATATAGCAAGCGCACCCGCGCCAGGTCCTCCGGCGTGTCGACCCCGGCGGCGGGCGCCGACTCGGTCACGTGGACGGCGATCGGATAGCCGTGCCACAACACGCGCAGCTGTTCCAGCGCTTCGATCGATTCCAGCGGCGACGCTTCCAGCGCCGGATAGGCTTGCAGGAAATCGTTGCGGTAGGCGTACAGTCCGATGTGGCGGAGCGGTACGTGGCCGGCGGGCAGTGCCTCTTTGGACTGCGCGAAGGCGTCGCGGTTCCACGGTATGGTCGCGCGCGAAAAATACAGGGCCCGGCCGGCCTTGTCCAACACCACCTTGACCACGTTCGGGTTGAAGGCGTCGGCGGCGTCGTGCAGCGGATGGGCGCAGGTCGACATCGGCACGTCGGCGCCGATGCGGGCGGCGGCCGCTTGCAGCAGCGCCGGCTCGATCAGCGGCTCGTCGCCCTGCAGGTTGACGACGACGGCGTCGGCCGGCAGGTTCAGCGCGCGCGCCACCTCGGCGATGCGGTCGGTGCCGGACGGATGGTCGGCGCGCGTCATGCACACCTCGACGCCGTGCGCCACGCAGGCGGCGCGGATGTCCTCGTGGTCGGTGGCGACGATGATGCGGGCGGCGCCCGACAGGCGCGCGCGCTCGGCCACGCGCACCACCATCGGCTTGCCGCCGAGGTCGGCCAGCGGCTTGTTCGGCAGCCGCGTCGACGCCAGCCGCGCCGGGATGATGACGATGAACGGGGACACCGGGGTAGAGACCGCCGACACCGCTCAGTCCACCTTGTCTTGCAAGGTGCGGGCCTCGTCGGCCCACATGATGGGGATGCCGTCGCGGATCGGAAATGCCAGGCGGTCGCCCTTGCAGATCATTTCCTGGGCTTTCTTATCGTACTCAAGGGGGCCTTTGCAGACCGGGCATACCAGGATATCAAGCAATCTAGCGTCCACGACATTTCTCCACGATTTGGTCGGCCAGCGCCGCGTCGATGCGCGCCGTCACCGGGACGACCCATAGTCGCGGGTCGTCTCTGAGTTCTTCAATTTGCGCACATTTTACTGCATCCTTCTCGGTCACCAGGATGATATCGGCCTCCAGCCGCGCGAACGGCCGGTCGGCGAAGTCGTGGTGGTCGGGCAAGGGCAGCTCGGCAATGGCCAGGCCGGCGGCCTTGAGCATGCCGAAAAACCGCGCCGGGTTGCCGATGCCGGCCGCCGCCGCCAGCCGCAGACCGGGTTGATTCAGCGTCGCCAGCTCGCGGCGTTGCGAGCGGTCGACCAGTTGTTCCGCGTACCGGCCCTCAAGCGTCATGTGAATTGGCTGCCCGCTGGAACCCGCAGCGCCAACCGGGGTCGTACCCCGCACGGGGTACGACCCCAGGCTCGCGGGTTGGCCGCCGACCGATCGCACCAGCTCGTCCGTCAACACAGGCGCGTTGATGACGGTGAAATCGCGCCGGCGCGACACCGGCTCGCGCAGCGGTCCGGCCGGCAGCAGCCAGCCATTGCCGGCGCCGCGGCCGTCGAACAGGATGATTTCAATGTCGCGTCGCAGCGCGTAATGCTGCAAACCGTCGTCGGTGAGCACGATGTCGACGTCGGGATGGGCGGCCAGCAGCGCGCGGCCGGTGGCGGCGCGGTCGCGCCCGACCATGACCGGGCGCCCGGTGCGCTGCCAGATCAGCAGCGGCTCGTCGCCGACCTCGGCCGGCGTCGAGCGCGCGCCCACTTCGCGCGCGCCGTCGGCGTCGCTGCCGTGGCCGCGCGAGATGACGCCCGGACGCATGCCGGCCGCCTGCAACGCCTGCACCAGCCAGATCGTCAGCGGCGTCTTGCCGGTGCCGCCGATGTAGATATTACCGACCACCACCACCGGCACCGGCAGCCGCGACGATTTGAGCAGGCCGGCGCGGTACAGCGCCGCGCGCGCGCCGCTGAGCGCGCGGAACAGCAGCGACAGCGGCCACAGCGCGCAGGCGAGCGGGCCGCGCCGCAGCCAGTTGCGCGTCAGCGTCGCTTCCAGCGCGGACGACCCGGTGTTCGAAGGCGCGGACACTTATTTGCCGGCGCTGGTCTGGGCGGCGAAGGTCAGCTTGTCGTAGCCGGCGATGCGCGCCGCCTCCATCACGTTGATGACCATCTGGTGCATCGCGAACTGGTCGGCGTTGACGATCACCACCGGCGACTTGCCCGGCTGGCCGCCCTTGTCGACGGCCGCCTTCATCGACTGCGCGAAGCCGGCCACGTCGCGGAACGACACCGGTTCGTTGTTGATCGTGTAGTTGCCCTTGGCGTCGACCGTCACGTTCAGCTCGAACGGCTTCTCTTCCTGCTTCTGCGCGTCGGCGGTCGGCAGCGTGATCTGCAGCTCGGTGAATTTGCTGTACGTGGTCGAGACCATCAGGAAGATCAGGATCACCAGCAGCACGTCGATGAACGGGATCAGGTTGATCTCGGGATCCTCGCGGTGCCGGCCTTTGCGGAAATTCATGCGGCGTCCTTACTTGCGCTTGCTGTGCACGATATCGACGAACTTCACCGCCTGCTGCTCCATCTCGATGACGAAGCTGTCCACCAGCGCGCGGAAGTGGCGGTAGAACACCAGCGTCGGCATGGCGATCGCCAGGCCGAAGCCGGTGTTGTACAGCGCCACCGAGATGCCGTGCGCCAGTTGCGCCGGGTTGGAGCCGGAGGCGTTTTGCGATCCGAAAATCTCGATCATGCCGACCACCGTGCCGAACAGTCCCATCAGCGGCGCCAGGGTGGCGATGGTGCCCAGGGTGGTCAGGAAGCGTTCCAGCGTGTGGGCCACGCCGCTGCCGGCCTCCTCGATCGATTCCTTCATCACCTCGCGCGGGGCGTCGACGTTGCGCAGCGCGGCCGACAGCACCACGCCCAGCGGCGAACTTTTTTCCAGCTTGTCGATGACGCCGGGGTTGGCGTTGCCGCCGCGATAGACCTGCACCACCTCGTCCAGCAGTTTTTTCGGCAGGATTTTGCTACGGCGCAGATACAGCAAGCGTTCGACGATCAGCGCCAGGGCGACGATCGACGCGACCAGCAACAACCAGATGGGCCAACCTGCGGCTTGGAAAATAGCGAGCAAAACGAACTCCTGTAGAGATATATAAACCCGAAGGCGCAATGTATCTTGTTGGACGACGCTCGGCAAGTAGCGTGCGCTCAACGGGGAGGAACGAGTTCTGCACATTTTCTGTGGACAACAATGTGCGTAATGCCATTCAATAAAGATTAAGTCATTGATTTAAAAAAGAAAAGTATCGAAGCTCGAAAATAGCGCAGCGGGACAGCAGATGGCCCGGTTTATGCATTGCAAAAGCTGTGCCAACTTATGCCCACATTCTGTTGATAAGATTGTGCGCAAGCCACGCCCTGCGGCGGCAGGCCGTTGATTTCAATCACTTTTATTGTTCTGCGTAAAAATATGGCAGGCGTGCCACGGCGGCGCTGGCAAGCCCGAAATGGTTATCCACAGGACAACTTTTAAGGCGATAGCCGGCGACTTGTGCACTTCTGCACAAAATTTGTGGATAAGATTGTTAGCAAGGCTACCCCACAAGTTCCAGGCCATTGATTTATAAGGCTATTTTTCCCATGCGTAAAATAAGCGCAGCGTCCGGCGCCGCGCGCGGGCGGGCGCGGCGCCGGCGCTCGGCGGAACTTCTGCACACTTGATGTGGATAAGATTGTGCGCAACCGCTCCCACATCGTGAAAGGTCGTTGATTCGTAAGGGAATTTTTGCCTTGAGTAAAAAAATAGCAGATGAGCCTAGCCGCCGTTTTTAAAGGCACGCACAGGGTTTGCCCACAAGCGCCGTCACTTCTGCACATTTTGTGTGGATAAGATTGTGAGCAAGGCCCACCCAACGCACTTAAGTCATTGATTGTTATCAATTCTTTTTCAATGAGCAAAAAAATAGCAATGGGGATATTGAAAAGTTACAACGCTACCAATTTGGTAGTATTGCTTTTATTTCTATTTAATCAAAAACCTCTTTAAGATGGTCTCCACGCCAGCCGCTGAGGCCGGCTAAAAGCGCCGGGAGCGCCACGCTTTCCGCCCGCCAACCAAAAGCCGGCCATGCCCGGCACACGGAGACGTTTCATGGACGCATTTCTCGGAACCATACTGCCCTGGCCCGCCAGCTACGCCCCCGCCGGCTGGGCCTTCTGCGACGGCCGCATCCTGCAAGTCAATATGTATCAGGCCTTGTTCGCGGTCATCGGCCCCCAGTACGGCGGCAACGGCAGCACCACGTTCGCGCTGCCCGACCTGCGCGGACGCACCATCCTCGGCACCAACGGCCAGCCGCCGCTGAGCAATCGCACGGCGGGCCAGCACGGCGGCGCCGAGTCCGTGAACGCCGTGGGCAACGGCGCCGCCTCGGTCACCTTGACGCAGGCGAACCTGCCGGCCCACAGCCACAGCGCGACGCTGTCGATGAGCGGCCTGAACGCCGTCACCGACATCAGCGTCGGCACCGGCACCGGCGGCCAACTGGCCGCGACCCAGGGCGCCACGCTGACCAGCACCGCGTCGGGCGCGTCGGGCGCGGCGATCTACCAGCCGTCGAGCGTTGCGCCGGTGGCGCCGGTGACGCTGGGCGGCGTCAGCACCACGGTCAGCGGCAGCGGGTCGGTGACGGTCGCCAACACCGGCGACGGCGCCGCCGTGCCCGTCAACGTGACCGTGACCACGCCGGTGGCCACCTTGCCGCCTTTCCTCGCACTCAACTACATTATCTGTCTCAATGGTATCTTCCCCACCCGAAACTGAGCCGGCGCTCGACCTGCGCGAGGCCACCGACGCCGACCAGCCGCTGCTGGCGGAGCTGTACCGCGCCACCCGCGACGACCTGGCGCCGCTCGGCGACGGCGCGGCGGTGGCGTCGCTGATCGCCATGCAGCAGCGCGTGCACGCCGAGGGCCGGCGGCGCCAGTTTCCGGGCGCGCGCCAGCTGCTGTTGTACAGCGACGGGCGCTGCGTGGCGCAACTGGTGCTCGACCGCGCTCCGCGGCGCCTGCACCTGGTCGACCTCGCCGTGCTGCCCGAGGCGCGCGGCCAGGGCTTCGGCCGCGCGCTGCTGCGCTGGGCGCAGCGGCAAGCGGCCGAAGCCGGCGTGCCGCTCGATCTGCGGGTGCGGCGCGACAACCATACGGCCCGCCTGCTGTATCTGGAGCTGGGCTTCCGCGCCGGCACCGGCGACGAGGTATTCGAGCCGATGCGCTGGGAACCGGCCGCCGACGCGCAGGCGCCGCCATGATTCCGGCCTCGCTGCGCTACCTCAAGCTGCCGCTCAGCTTTGACGCCGCGCGCTTGCAGGCCGAACTCGACGCGCTGCTGGCGCCGCAATGGATCGACCACTTCAACACGCGCGACTACGACGGCGGCTGGCGCTGTCTGGCGCTGCGCTCGCCGGACGGCCAGCCGCGCCACATCGGCGCGCTGTCCGAGGCCAACTTCCTCGACACGCCGGCGCTGGCCCAGTGTCCGTACTTCCGCGCCGTGCTCGACGCCTTCGAATGCGACAAGGCCGCCGTGCGGCTGATGGCGCTCGAGGCGGGCGCCGTCATCAAGCCCCACCGCGACGCCGCCACCGCCTTCGAGGACGGCCTGGCGCGGCTGCACGTGCCGCTGCAGACCGATCCGGCCGTGACGTTCCGCATCGACGGCGAGGAGGTCCACTTCAGCCGTGGCGACACGTGGTACCTGAACGCCGGGCGCACCCACGCGGTCCACAACGCCAGCGCGCGCAGCCGCATCCACCTGGTGCTCGACTGCCGCGTCAACCCGTGGCTGCGGCGCCTGTTCGCGCAGGCCGGCATGGGCGACGCGGCCGGCGCCGGCCAGCGCGCGCCCGACCCGCTGGCGCACCAGCGGCAGGCGTTGCTGCGCGCGCCCGAGATCGCGCCGGCGGGCGCCGCGCCGGCGGACGGCTGGTATCCGGTGGCCGTCAGCGACGATCCGCCCGGCCTGTGGTGGCGGCACCTGGGCCAACAGCCGTTCAGCGAGCCGTTTTTCGCCGACACGCTGCGCCGCCAGCCGCCGGCCGAACGGCTGCGCCGCTTCGCCGACTGGCCGGCGCTGGCCGACCTGCCCGAGGCGCTGGCGCCGACCGCGTTCATCTTCCATGTGTCGCGCTGCGGCTCGACCTTGCTGACCCAGATGCTGGCCACCCTGCCCTCGTGCGTGGCGCTGTCGGAGCCGCCAGTGCTGGACGACTTCCTGCGGCTGCGGCGCGCGGGCAGGGATGCGGCCGGCGCCATCGACGACGCCGGCGACACCGTCCGGCTGCGCGTGCTGGTGCGGGCGCTCGGCCAGCGCCGCGACGCGCGCCAGCGGCACCTGGTGATCAAGCTCGATAGCTGGCACCTGCGCGATCTGCCGCTGTTCCGCGCCGCCTTTCCGCACACGCCGATGCTATTCCTGTACCGCGAACCGCTGCAGGTGCTGGCCTCGCACCGGCGCCAGCGCGGCCCGCAAATGCTGCCCGGCGTGATCGACGACGGCTGGCTGGGCGTCACTTTCCGGCGCCCCGGCGCAGACCAACCGGAGGACGCCGCCAGCCTGGCCCCGGCCGACCTCGACCGCTATTGCCTGCACGTGCTGCGCGCCTTGATGGAAACCGCGCTGGCGGCCGGCGACGGCGGCCAGCCGTTGACCCTGCTGAATTACCAGCAACTGCCGCAACTGCCCGACGCGCCGCTGCTGGCGTGGCTGGGCATCCGCTGCGGCCGCACGGAGCGGCTCGCCATGCGCCAACGGGCCGGCTTCCACGCCAAGCACGGCGCGCCGTTCACCGGCGACAGCGCCACCGCCGAACGTCGCGGCGCCGCGCCGGAGCCGGCGCTGCTGGAGCGGGTGGCGCAGTTGTACGCCATGCTGGAACGGTCACGCCTGCGCAACGAAATTGTCCAGTATCAAGACAATTGTGACCGGTTGTGACAATTGGAGAGAAACCCCAGCTATAAATATGCCACAGTTGAATAAACTTGTTTTTTGTTGATATTATGCAAGTCGCCGGATCGTCGGCGACCTTCACAGCCACCATGCCCGATCACACCTACCATTTCATCTCCGGCCTGCCCCGTTCCGGCTCGACCTTGTTGTCGGCCATCCTGCGCCAAAATCCCCGTTTCCACGCCGGCATCAGCAGCCCGGTCGCCAGCCTGGCCGCCGGCCTGCTGGGCCAGGTCAGCGCCGGCAGCGAATTCGCCGCGCTGGTCGACGCCCGCCAGCGCCGCGCGCTGCTGCGCGGCCTGTTCGACGCCTATTACGCCGACCACCCGCAGCAGGTGGTGGTCGACACCAACCGCTTGTGGTGCGGCAGGCTGCCGCTGCTGCGCGACCTGTTCCCCGCCGCCAAGGTGATCGCCTGCGTGCGCAACGTCGCCTGGGTGATGGACAGCATCGAGCGCCTGTACCGCGCCAACCCGTATGAAAACACGCGCCTGTTCAACCAGGCCGGCGGCCGCGGCTCGGTCTACACCCGCCTCGAAGGCCTGATCCAGCACGACCAGATGGTCGGCTCGGCCTGGGCCGCGCTGCGCGAGGCCTACTACGGCGAACAGGCCGACTCGCTGCTGGTGGTCGACTACGACCTGCTGTCGCGCGCGCCGCAGCAGGTGATCCCGCTGATCTACGACTTCCTCGGCGAACCGGGCTTCGACCACGACTTCGAGCACATCGAGTACGACGCCGTCGATTTCGACCTGCAGCTGGGCGTGCCCGGCCTGCACCGGGTGCGCAGCAAGGTGGCGTTCCAGGCGCGGCGCACCATCCTGCCGCCCGATTTGTTCGACAAATATTCCAAGCTGTCCTTCTGGGGCGACCGCAACGGCAGTCGCGCGAATGTGATCAGCAACCAACCGGCACTGCCAGGAGACCCATTATGATCCGCAACCACAGCCACGGCATCCCATCCCAACTGGACGACGACGGCGCGCCCTGGCGCCTGCAGATCCTGGCCGGCGCGCCCGAGGCGGCGGCGCCAGCGCCCCAGTCCGCGCCGCCGGAACAGCTGGCGATCTCCCAACGCAGCGAGATCACCTTCATCGAATCGAACGTGGCCGACCTGCCGACCTTGCTCAAGGGCCTGGCCGGCACCGAGGTGCACGTGCTCGACGCCGGGCAGGACGGCCTGCGGCAGATCGCCGCCATCCTCGACGGCCGCGCCGGCGTCGACGCGCTGCACATCATCTCGCACGGGGCGACGGCGGCCGTCAATTTCGGCGCGCTCAAGCTCGACGGCGGCAACCTGGACGCCCACCGCGCCGAGCTCGAGTCGATCGGCCGCGCCATGGCCGACGGCGGCGACATCCTGCTGTACGGCTGCGACGTCGCCGCCGGCGGCGCCGGTGCCGCCTTCATCGACCGCCTGGCCGACGCCACCGGGGCCGACGTGGCCGCCTCGACAAACCCGACCGGCGCGTCCGCACTGGGCGGCGACTGGCGGCTGGAAGTCCACAGCGGCCAGATCGAGACCGCCGCCGTGGTCGACCCGGCGCTGGCCGCGCTGTACCAGCAGACCCTGGCCATTCCCAGCGCCACCGTCAATTTCAACACCGGCGGCAATTTCTCGAACGGCGGCGGCTACCTCGGCTCCCAGGACGTCATCTACAACGTGGCCGGCAACGGCACCTACCAGTTGAAGATCAACGGCCAGAACGAGGGCGTCATCAACTTCGGCGGCTATGTGGCCAGCGACGCCGGCTACGCCCGCGGCGAAACCCTGCTGACGCTGTCGTTCGTCGGCGGCCAGGTGTTCACGCCGACCGCCGTCAAGGTCGGCACCCAGGTCCCCGGGGCGCAAAGCCTGATCTTCAAGGGCTACGACACGGCCGGCAACCAGGTCGGCGGGCCCCAGACCTTCACCACCTCCGCCAGCACCGGCACCTACCTGACGGCCACGCTCTCCGGCCTGACCAATATCGCCACCTTGAAGGTGACCGCGGACCCCGCCTCGAACGGCGGCAAGATGATCTACCTGATCCTCGATGATCTTGCGCTGTCCAATATCCAGCCGCCCGCGCCGTCGGTGACGCTGATCACCTCGAGCACCGCCAACGGCAGCTACAAGGTCGGCGACACCATCGCCGTCAACGTCACCTTCGACGCCGCCGTGACGGTGTCCGGCACGCCGCAACTGACCCTGGCCACCGGCGGCGCCGGCCGCGCCGTCAACTACGCCAGCGGCAGCGGCTCGACCACCTTGACGTTCAACTACACGGTGCAGGCCGGCGACAGCAGCAGCGACCTCGATATTTACAGCACCGGCGCGCTCGGCCTCAACGGCGGCAGCATCACGCAAACCGTGGGGGCCGCGGCCGCCACGCTGACCCTGCCCACGCCCGGCACGGCCGGCTCGCTGGCCGCCAACAAGGCGCTGGTGATCGACGGCGTCGCCCCGACCTTGTCCATCAGCAGCGACGTGGCCAGCCTCAAGGCAGGCCAGACGGCCACCATCACCTTCACCTTCAGCGAGAACCCCGGCGCCACCTTCACGTGGAACGGCAGCAGCGGCGACGTGGTCGTCACCGGCGGCACGCTGGGCACCATCTCCGGCAGCGGCCTGACGCGCACGGCCACCTTCACGCCGACCGCCTCCACCGACGCCGGCACGGCCAGCATCACGGTAGCCGCCGGCAGCTACGCCGACACGGTCGGCAACCTCGGCGGCGCCGGCACCACGCCGTCGCTCAGCTTCGACACGCTGGCGCCGTCGGCGCCGTCGACGCCGGCGCTGGCCAGCGCCAGCGACAGCGGCACCAGCAACACCGACCGCATCACCAACGACACCACGCCCACCTTCAGCGGCACCGCCGACGCCGGCGCCACCGTCAAGCTGTACGACACCGACGGCACCACCCTGCTGGGCACGACCACCGCCGACGGCGGCGGCGCCTGGACCATCACCAGCGCCGCGCTGGCCGCCGGCGCCCACAGCGTCAGCGTCAAGGCCACCGACGCCGCCGGCAACACCGGCACCGCCTCGGCCACGCAAACGGTGACGATCATGACGGCCGCGCCGACGGTGTCCATCACCAGCGACGTCGCCGGCGTCAAGGCCGGCGAGACGGCCACCATCACCTTCACCTTCAGCAGCGACCCCGGCGCCAGCTTCACCTGGGACGGCAGCAGCGGCGACGTGGTCGTCACCGGCGGCACGCTGGGCGCCATCTCCGGCAGCGGCCTGACGCGCACCGCCACCTTCACGCCGACGGCGGCCACCGACAGCACCACGGCCAGCATCACCGTCACCGGCGCCAGCTACCAGGACGTGGCCGGCAACGGCGGCGCGGCCGGCCTGACACCGGCGCTGCAAGTCGACACCGTCGCGCTGACGCCGACCATCGCCGGCGCCAACGTCGCCAGCGACAGCGGCACCTCGACCAGCGACGGCATCAGCAGCGTCGCCACGCCGACCATCACCGGCCACGCCGAGAACGGCGCCGCCGTGCGCCTGTACGACAGCGACGGCAGCACCTTGCTGGGCACGGCCACCGCCGACGGCTCCGGCAACTGGAGCATCACCGCCAGCACGCTGAGCGAAGGCACGCACACGCTGACGGCCAAACAAACCGACGTCGCCGGCAACGTCTCGTCCGCCTCCAGCAGCTACAGCTACATGCTCGACACCACCGCGCCGACCGCCGTCGCGCTCAGCGCCACCACCGTCGCGCAAAGCGCCGCCACCAACGGCGCCACCGTGGCCACGCTGTCGGCCACCGACGCCAACGCCGTCGGCTACGCCCTCGCCACCGGCAACGGCACCAACGACGCCGACAACGCCAGCTTCACCTTCTCCGGCAACGCCCTGGTGGCGGCCCAGAACCTGAGCGCCGGCACCTACAAGGTCCACGTGCTGGCCACCGACGCCGCCGGCAACAACGGTGCGCACGACTTCACCATCACCGTGGTCGACGCGCCCGGCGTCACGTCCATCGTGCGTGCGGCGGCCGCGCCGGGCACGGTGGCGGCCAGCGCCACCTCGGTCAGCTACACGGTCACCTTCAGCCAGAGCGTCACCGGCGTCGACGCCAGCGACTTCACGCTGACGGCCAGCGGCACCGCGGCCGGCACCATCCAATCCGTCAGCGGCAGCGGCGACACCTACACCGTCACCGTCAACGGCATAAGCGGCGACGGCACCCTGCGGCTGGACCTCAACGCCAGCGCGACCGGCATCCAGAACGGCTCGGCCGTCGCCATCGTCGGCGGCCACACGAGCGGCCAGGTCTACACGCTGGACCACACCACACCGGCCGCGCCGAGCGCGCCGGCGATGACGGCCGGCAGCGACAGCGGCATCTCCGCCAGCGACGCCATCACCAGCGACACCACGCCCACCTTGACCGGCACCGCCGAGGCCAACGCCACCGTCAAGCTGTACGACACCGGCGGCGTCACGCTGCTGGGCACCACCACCGCCGACGGCGGCGGCAACTGGAGCATCACCAGTAGCACGCTGACGGACGGCAGCCACACGCTGACGGCGCGCGTGACCGACGCCGCCGGCAACACCTCGGCGGCCGGCACGGCGCTGACGGTGGTGATCGACACCGCCACCACCGCGCCGGCCACGCCCACGCTGGCCAGCGCCAGCGACAGCGGCACGCTGGGCGACGGCGTCACCAACAGCGCCACGCCGACCATCACCGGCAGCGCCGAGGCCAACGCCGCCGTCACCTTGTACGACACCGACGGCGTGACGGTGCTGGGCACGGCCACCGCCAACGGCAGCGGCGCCTGGAGCATCGCCACCAGCACGCTGGGCGATGGCGCCCACACCGTGACGGCCGTGCAGACCGACCGCGCCGGCAACGTCTCCGCCGCCAGCGCCGGCCTGGCGCTGACCATCGACACGCTGGCGCCGGCGGCGCCGGGCGCGCCGGTGCTGGCCGTGGCCAGCGACAGCGGCGCCGCCGGCGACGGCATCACCAACATCGCCAATCCGGTGTTGACCGGCACCGCGGTCGCCAACGCCGTGGTGCGCCTGTACGACAGCAACGGCACCACCGTGCTGGGCACGGCCACCGCCGACGGCGCCGGCCACTGGAGCATCACCAGCGCCGCGTTGACGGTTGGCGCGCACACGCTCACCGCCAAGCAGTTCGACCTGGCCGGCAACGCCTCGGCTGCCGGCCCGTCGCTGGCGCTGACCATCGAGGCGCCGCCGGTGCCGCCCACGCCGCCCGCCACCACGATTGACGGCGTGGCGGTGGTGCAAACGCCGGTGGCGCTGCCCGGCGGCGGCGTCGGCACGCAGACGGTGATCGGCATCGTCAGCGACAACCGCAGCGAATCGAGCGGCAACGCCGGCGTGGCCGACATTCCGCTGGTGACCAGCGGCGGCGCCAATGTGCTGCTGGCGCAGATCGCGCCCGGCTACGGCCTGACCGTCACCGCCGGCGCCAGCCGGCCGGCCGGCAGCTCGACCGAGCAACTGATCCAGGCGATCCTGGGCGTGACGCCGGACCATCCGGCGGCCGACCAGGGCCACCTGACCGGCAACGGCGTGGCCTTCCTGGGCCAGCTGGCGGACAGCGCGCCGCTGCTGGTCGGCACCGTCGTCCCGATCACCGGCGCCACCGCGCCCGCCGGCGCGCTGACGCTGACCGGCACCAGCAGCGCGGCCCAGCACACGGCGCTGGTCATCGACGCCAGCCATCTCGCCGCCGGCAGCAATCTGGTGTTGAACGCGATCGACTTCGCCGCCGTCATCGGCGCCGTCAACGTCACCGGCAACACCGCCGGCCAGATCCTCACCGGCGACGCCGCCGGCCAGCGATTCACCGTCTCCGCCGGCAGCGGCGGCGCGGTGTTCGCCGGCGGCGGCGCCGACACGCTGGTCTTCAATTCACCGCCCTCCCCGGCCGCCGCGCGCGCCGCCGGCACTGCCGCGGCGGCGGAAGCGCCGGCGGACACCAACACCATCCTGCACGGCGGCTTGGGCAACGACAGCGTCGCCTTCAGCGGCAACCGCGCGGACTACGTCGTCGAAGATCACCTGAGCTATGTGATCGTCACCGCCAAATCGCAGCCGCAGCAGCACGCGCTGGTGGTCAACGCGGAAAGCCTGGCGTTCGCCGACACCACGCTGGCCGTCACCGTGCCGGCGTCGCTGAATACGATCGCCGGCCTCTACCAGAGCGTGCTCGGCCGCCAAGCCGACCACCAGGGCATCGAGTTTTGGGTCAACGCGGCCGAGCGCGGCGTCACCCTGGGCAGCATCGCCATGGGCATCATTCAATCGGTCGAATCGCAGGCGCGGCACCCGATGGTATTCAATGGCGACAACGCGCACGACCTTGAACTGTTGTACCAGGGAATCTTCGAACGGCACAGCGACGCGGGCGGGTTCGCCTACTGGCTGGACAAAATGGCGGGGGGCGTGTCGCTCGAAGTGGTGGCCAGTTCCTTCATGGCATCGAAGGAGATGGAAATCCACAAGATCGGCGCGCAGGACCTCGACTTCCTGCTGCTGTCATGAACAGTTTGTGTGGATAACTTTGTGCGTAACTGCCATCGACGCGGCTAAAGTGCTTGATCCATAAGGCTTTTTATCCACTGCCTTTAAATAAGGCAGAAATATTAGCCTTTAAAATCAGGACCCTATCTATAATACTTACTGTTCCACCTGCAGTATGACCGCTGTGTGACAGATCTCACATAGTGTGGATAGTTTCCTTTTTTGAAATCAACGATGTTCGACGACCGCTCCGATTCCGCCCCCGCCGCCGCCCCCGTGATGACCGTGACCGCGCTCAACCAGGCGGTCGCGCGGCTGCTCGAGCGCTCCTTCCCGCTGGCCTGGATCGGCGGCGAGGTGTCCAACTTCACCCGCGCCGCCTCGGGCCACTGGTACTTCACGCTCAAGGACGACGCGGCCCAGGTGCGGGCGGTGATGTTCCGCGGCCGCGCCCAATACGCCGGCTTCATTCCGCGCGAGGGCGACAAGGTCGAGGTGCGCGCGCTGGTCACCTTGTACGGCGCGCGCGGCGACTACCAGATCAACGTCGAGGCGATCCGCCGCGCCGGCGTCGGCTCGCTGTTCGAGGCGTTCCAGCGGCTCAAGGAAAAGCTCGACGCGGCCGGACTGTTCCACGCCGACCGCAAACGCGCGCTGCCGATGTTCCCGCGCGCGATCGGCATCGTCACCAGCCCGCAGGCGGCGGCGCTGCGCGACGTGCTGACGGCGCTCAAGCGGCGCGCGCCGCACGTGCGCATCGTGCTGTATCCGACGCCGGTGCAGGGGCAGTTGGCGGCCGAGAAGATCGCCGCCGCCATCGACACGGCCTCGCTGCGCAACGACTGCGATGTGCTGATCGTCTGCCGGGGCGGCGGCAGCATCGAGGATTTGTGGTCGTTCAACGACGAGGATGTGGCGTACGCGGTCGCCAATTGCCGCATGCCGGTCATTTCGGGCGTCGGCCACGAGACGGATTTCACGATCTGCGATTTCGCCGCCGACCTGCGCGCGGCCACGCCGACGGCGGCGGCCGAACTGGCGGCCACGCCGCGCGCCGACTGGCTGGCCTCGCTGCGCGCCGACGCCACCGACCTGCGCCGCGCCATGCGCCGCAGCGTCAGCGAGGCGGCGCAGACGCTGGACGGCTATTCGCGCCGCCTGCTCAACCCGGGCGCGCAGATCAAGCAGCAGCGTTTGAAGCTGCTGGCGCTGGCCACGGCGATGATGCACGCGAACCGCATGCCGCTGTCGCAGTCGCGCTATCAGCTGGATCGTTTGAGCGGCAGGCTGGCCGCGCACAAGCCGGACATGCGGGCCGCGCGCTCGGCGCTCGACGGCCTGCGGCACCGCGCCGCGATCAACGTGGCCGCGCAACTGGGCCGGCGCCGCCATGCGCTGGAGTCCTTGTCGTCGCAACTGGAATTATTGAACCCCCAGCGCACGCTGGAGCGCGGCTACGCCATCGTCACCGACGCCGGCGGCGCCATCGTGCGCGCGCCGGCGCAGCTGCAGCCGCGCAGCACATTGACGTTGCGCCTGGCCGAAGGCAGCGCGCAAGTGGGCGTGGAATCGGTGCAGCCGGCGCTGGACCAACCCCGTTAACGTCGTAACGTCGGGGTCGTACCCCGTGGGGTACGCCCCCTGTGACGCGACCGTCGCCGGCCACGGTCGCGCCGTTGGGTTTCAACCGGCCGACAACATCGCCGACATGCCGATCAAGGTCGGATACTCCTCGGTGATGACAAACGTCGGGATATGCGACAAATAATCGGAAAACCGTCCCTTGGCCTCGAACCGCGCGCGGAATCCCGAGCGCTCGAAGAAATCGCTCATGCGCGGCACGATGCGCCCGCCGATGTAGATGCCGCCCTTGGCGCCCAGGGTCAGCGCCACGTTGCCGGCCACGGTGCCGAGCATCTCGCAGAACGCCTCCAGCGTCTCCTCGCACACCGGACACAAACGATGCAGCCCGCGCTCCATGATCTCGGTGGTGCCCAGGTTGAGCGGCTCGACGCGCGCGCGCTCGCACAGCGCCCGGTACACCAGCCCCAGGCCGATGCCCGACACCAGCCGCTCGCTCGACACATGCTCGTGGTAGCGCCGCGCGTAGCGCAGGATATCGATCTCGCGCTCGTTCATCGGCGCGAAGGTGCTGTGCCCTCCCTCGCTGTCGATGGCGATCCAGCGCCCGTCCACGCCGGCCGGCACCAGCCCGGACACGCCCAGTCCCGCGTCCGCCCCCACCAGGCCGATGGTGGCGCCGGCGCGCGCCACGCCGCCGCCGATCTGGCGCTTGTGGTCCGCCGCCAGATACGGCAAGGCGCTGGCCAGCGCGGTGAAGTCGTTGACCACCACCAGCGATTTCAGGCTGAATTGCGAGCACACCGCCTCGATCGAAAACGACCAGTGGTGATTGGTCATCGTGACCCAGTCGCCGTCGATCGGGTTGGCGATGGCGATGCCGGCGAAGCGCGCCTGGTAGCCGCCCGCCGCCACCGTGGCCGGCTGCGACAGGTAGGCCACCAGCGCCGCGCCCAGGGTGGGATAGGCGGCGCACTCGGTGACCCAGATGGCGTCGATTTGATTGGGTGCCGTCTCCAGGCCGAAGCTGGCGCTGGTGCCGCCGATGTCGGCCAGCAGGCGCGGGCCGTTCGCCAGATGCGAAAAGGGTGCGCGATCCATGTCTCTTCCTTTTTTATTGTTGGTGCCGTGGGGCCGATTATACGGCAGCACACTGATATGAAAACGTTTTCAACACTGTTTTCGCATTAAATACCCCGCGCCCGGGAATGTCAATGCGCGGCCGTGCGCGACCATTCGGCAAAGCGTGCCCGACCGAAAGGAGGGGCCGGAACTGGCCGAAAGCCCAGTTGTTATGGTAATCTTGGGTGAAAAGGTTTTCATAACATTTAAATAACAGGAACCACCTTGGCAGATCACCCCTCCCCCGCCGGCCCATCGACGCTGATGGATGTCGCACGCCAGGCGGGCGTGTCGCCGAGCACCGTTTCGCGCATCCTCAACGGCACCGCCAAGGTCTCCGACGACAAGCGCGAGGCGGTGCTGGCCGCCATTGCGAAAATGAATTTCGCGCCCAACCAGATGGCCCAGGGCCTCAAAAAGGGCCGCTCGCTGACCATTGGCATCGTGGTCCAGGACATCTCCTCGCCGTTCTTCGACGAAACGCTGCGCGGCGTCGACGACGGCCTCAAAGGCACCGGCTACGCCTCGGTCATCGTCAGCGGCCACTGGAACGCCGACGAGGAGGCCGAGCGCATCCGCCTGCTGCTGGCGCGCAAGGTCGACGGCATCATCCTGCTGTCGGGCCGCATTTCGGACGAGACGGTGCTGGGCTTTTCGAGCCAGCGCCCGATCGTCTCGACCGGCCGCGCGCTGCAGACGCGCACCGCGCTCGGCTTCAAAATCAACAACGAATACGGCGCCTACCTGGCCGTGCGCCACCTGATCGAGCTGGGGCACCGCCGCATCGCCTTCATCTCCGGTCCCGCCAACAACATGGACGCCGACGAGCGCCTGGCCGGCTACCGGCGCGCGCTGGAGGAGGCCAACATCGACGCCGACCCGCACCTGATCGTCGAGGGCAATTACCACGAGGCCAGCGGCATGATGGCGATGAACCGGCTGTTCGATACCCACCAGCAATTTACGGCCGTGTTCGCGGCCAACGACCTGAGCGCCTATGGCGCGCGGCTGGCCTTGTACCGCAAGGGTATCCGCGTGCCGGACGACATCTCGCTGGTCGGTTTCGACGACCTGCCGGGCTCGTCCTACACGACGCCGCCGCTGACGACGATCCGCCAGCCGCTGTACGACATCGGCCGCATCGCCACCCACGCGCTGCTGCGCGTCATCAACGGCGAGGACGCGCAGGGCGAGATTCCGCCGCTCGAACTGATCGTGCGCGAGACCACGCGCCGCGTGCGCTGAGTATCCACACGGAAAGCGGGCCTTTTGAGCATGGAAGGCGCATCCGCTTTACAATGATGAACGTTTCGCCATAATTCACCTCGGTTTCAACACCCCAAACAAAGGAATAACAATGGAACATACCCTGCCACCACTGCCATATGCCATCGACGCCCTGGCGCCGCACATCTCGCAAGAAACGCTGGAATACCACTACGGTAAGCACCACCAGACGTATGTCACCAACCTGAACAACCTGATCAAGGGCACCGAGTTCGAGAACCTGTCGCTCGAAGAGATCGTCAAGAAATCGTCCGGCGGCGTGTTCAACAACTCGGCCCAGGTCTGGAACCACACGTTCTACTGGAACAGCCTGACGCCAAACGGCAAAGGCGCACCGGACGGCGCGCTGGCCGACGCGATCAACGCCAAGTGGGGTTCGTTCGACAAGTTCAAGGAAGAGTTCACCAAGTCGGCCGTCGGCAACTTCGGTTCGAGCTGGACCTGGCTGGTGAAAAAGGCCGACGGTTCGCTGGACATCGTCAACACCTCGAACGCCGCCACCCCGCTGACCACCGACGCCAAGGCGCTGATCACCTGCGACCTGTGGGAGCACGCTTACTACATCGACTACCGCAACGTGCGTCCGAAGTACATCGAGACGTTCTTCAAGCTGGCCAACTGGGACTTCGCGGCGAAAAACTTCGCCTGAGTTTCAGCGTGATCCGCCGGTGCATGCGCCAACGCGGCGCATGCACGGCGGATTACGCTGCGCTAATCCGCCCTACGTGTCTCCTCGGCACATCCGAGGCGCGTGATATACGATCAACCGGCGAACCCCGCGCGTTGGCGTTCGAATGCCGCACAAACACGTAGGGCGGATTAGGCGGAACGCCGTAATCCGCCAATGCCCGCGTCCCCGCGACGCATCTGCGGTGTGGGCCCTATAATCTCCCGACACACCACTCCGGAGATTGCCCACATGACCTACCTCGCCTCACCCCACCGCTACGAAGAAATGCAATACCGCACCTGCGGCCGCAGCGGCTTGAAGCTGCCGGCGATGTCGCTCGGCCTGTGGCACAACTTCGGCGACACCAACAACCTCGCCTCGCAGCGCGACATGCTGCGCACCGCCTTCGACCTGGGCATCACCCACTTCGACCTGGCCAACAACTACGGCCCGCCTTACGGCTCCGCCGAATCCAACTTCGGCCACTTGTTCAAATCCGACTTCCAACCGTACCGCGATGAACTGATCATCTCCACCAAGGCCGGCTGGGACATGTGGCCCGGCCCCTACGGCCAGGGCGGCGGCTCGCGCAAGTACGTGCTGGCCAGCCTCGATCAAAGCCTCAAGCGCATGGGCCTGGACTACGTCGACATCTTCTACTCGCACCGCTACGACCCGGCCACGCCGCTGGAGGAAACCATGGGCGCGCTGGCGCACGCGGTCCAGCAGGGCAAGGCCTTGTATGTGGGGGTGTCGTCCTACTCGGCCGAGAAAACCGCCGAAGCGGCGCGCCTGCTGCACGAGTGGAAGGTGCCGTGCCTGATCCATCAGCCGTCCTACAATATGCTGAACCGCTGGATCGAGGAGGACCTGCTCGACACGCTGGGCAAACAGGGCATCGGCTGCATCACCTTCACCGCGCTGGCGCAGGGCATCCTGAGCGACAAATATTTGAACGGCATTCCTGCCGACGCCCGCGTCAACCGTCCGGGCGGCGGCTCGCTGATGGCGTCGCACCTGAGCGAGGAAAACCTGGCCCGCGTGCGCGCGCTCAACGATATCGCCAAGACGCGCGGTCAAACGCTGGCGCAGATGGCGCTGGCGTGGGTGCTGCGCGACGCCCGCGTCACGTCGACCCTGATCGGCGCCAGCAGCAGCGCCCAGATCCGCGAGAACGTCGCCGCGCTGAAGAACCTGAGCTTCAGCGCCGACGAACTGGCCGCCATCGACCAGCAAGCCAAAGAAGGCGACATCAATCTGTGGGCGGTATCGTCCGTCCACAAATAACAGCGATTACTGGCGCGGCGCGGGCTGGCCGTTGAGGCGCGCCTTCTCGCCGCGCTCCAGCGGCTGGTCCGGCGGCACGTCGTCATCCGGCACGCTGCCGTCTTCCTCCAGCGGCACCACGTCGTGGAAATCGCCGTCCACCATCGCATCGGCGCCGGGTATGGTTTCGACATGATCGAAACCGATATCGGCGCCCGCCTCCACCTTGTCGATGGCGACGTCACCGCGCTCGCCGGTGCCTTCCGCATCGGTGTCGCTGTCGAGCGCCAGGTCCGGATTGCCGGCCACGTCGCTGCCGCTGTCCGAGTTGTCGCTCGGACCGAGCGAGCGCGTACCGTGGCCGCGCCCCAGCACGCGATCGGTGCCTGCCGGGATGTTATCGGGGTCGAGTGTACTGTCAGACATGATCTGCTCCTTCCATTGAAAACCTGATTGGACCACCGCCGCGCCGGCCGTTCCGTGCGCCCACACGCATATGACGGATAGGCGCAATGCCTGCGCTATCTGCCCGATAGAAATTTTTTACTTTACAAATGTACTATTCATAGATATAGTTACTCCATACACACACGAAGGAGTCCATCATGAACACCATCACCACCAAGCTGCTGCGCACCGCCACCATCGTTGTCGCCATCGCCGCCAGCGGCGCCGCCCTCGCGCAAACCGCGCCGCAATCCGCCGCCACCGCCAACACCGGCACGGCCGCCACCACCGCCAGCGCCACCAAGGCCGCGACTAGCAGCAGCGCCGCGCAAAACGCCGTCGCCGGCAGCGCGGCCGCCGCCAGCAAGGCCCAGCCGACCGGCCTGACCCGCGCCCAGGTGCAAGCGGAGTTCCTCGAAGCGCGCAAGAACGGCACGCTGCTGCAAACGGAAGCGGACTTCGACGTCGCGCAAACCCGCAAGCACGTCGCGCAGTAATCCCGCATCGAGCCGACGACCATGACCACGCGTCCATTCCAACGCCCCCTCGCCGCAGCCACGCTGGCGTGCGCGATGGCGGTGCTGGCAGGATGCGCCGACATGGGTCACATCGAACCGCAAGCCGTCGCGCTCAAGCCCGCGCAACTCAATAGCGGCAAGGCCATCGCCGCCGCCACCGCCACCGATAACGTGGCCTGGCCCGGCCAGCGCTGGTGGGAAGCGCTGCACGACGAACAACTGAACCAGTTGGTGGACGCCGCGCTGGCCGGCAATCCGACTCTGCGCGCCACGCAGGCGCGCGTGCGCCAGGCCGAATCGCTGGCCGGCGTCGCCAAGGCCGGCATCCTGCCGCGCGTGGACGCCTCCGGCAGCATCGACCGCGAACTGTATTCGGCCCACACCACCGTGCCCGCGCCGCTGGCCGGCAACTACGCTTGGAAGAACACGGCCACCTTGTCCGGCTCCTACGACCTGGATCTGTGGGGCCGCAACCGCGACGCGCTGGCCGCCGCGCTCGACGACGTGCATATGGCGTCGGCCGAATCGCAGATGGCGCGGCTGACATTGGAAACGGCCATCGTGCGCAGCTACATCCAGCTGTCGCTCGACTACGCGCTGCAGGACAGCATCGCCGACAACCTGGCGCAGCGCCAGCGCATCCTCGAGCTGACGCGCAAGCGCCACGCGGCGGGGCTGGTGAGCGACATCGACGTCGCCAACATCGAAACGACACTGCCGGCCGGACGGCGCGACCATGAGCAGATCGGCGAATCGATCGCCCTGTTGCGCAACCAGCTGGCGGCACTGATCGGCAAAGGACCGGGCGACGGTGAAACGATCGCCCGGCCGCAGCTGACCCTTGAAGCGGGCCACGGCGAGGCGGTGCCGGACACGCTGCCGGCGGAACTGGTCGGCCGGCGTCCCGACATCGTCGCCCAGCGCTGGCGGGTCGAGGCGGCCGGCGCGCGCATCGCCGGCGCCAAGGCCGATTTTTACCCGAACATCAACCTGGCGGCGTTTGTCGGCGTGCAGTCGCTGGGCTTCTCGCGCTTTCTCGACAGCCACTCGCAGATGCGCGGCATCACGCCGGCCATCAGCCTGCCGATCTTCGACGGCGGCCGGCTGCGCGCCCAACTGGGCAACCAGACCGCGATCTACGACGGCGCGGTCGAACAGTACAACGCCGCCGTGGTGCAGGCGATGTCCGATGTCGCCAACGCGGCGGTGCGCATCGCCTCCGTCAGGCAGCAGGACCTGCTGGCGCGGCGCGCGCTGGAATCGGCGCGCCGCCAGCAGCAACTGGCCGAACGCGCCTACAACGCCGGCATGACCGACTCGCTCAACGTCATCAACGCCCAACTGACACTGTTAAATGAACAGCAGCAGATGGCACAAGTGGCGAGCAAACAACTGGATAACTACGCTTTGCTGATGTCGGCGCTTGGCGGGGGCATAAAAGTGGATTAACCGGGGGGCTTCCAAGTACAATCAATCCTTCAAAAATATAAGAGGAGCATGGTGATGAGCAGTTTTGAAGCGACTAAAAAACGCCTGAAAAACATCCATGCCCGCATGCCGGACTTCCCCGAAGATCTGATGCGCCTGATGCGCATGACCTACCACATCCAGAAGCGGATGAAGGACTTGAGCAACGCCGCGCTGCGCAAATATGAGCTGGTCGACGCCAGCTACATGGTGCTGGCGGTGCTGTATGGCTCGGATAACGAAACCTCCACCGCCTCCACCCTGGGCGAGGCTTGCATGGAGAAGCCGGCCAACCTGACGCGCGTGTGCAACGACCTGGAAGCCCAGGGGCTGATCACGCGCGGCAATCGTCCGGGCGACCGCCGCTGCGTGATGATCTCGCTGACCGACAACGGCCGCGCGCTGATCGCCAAGGTGCTGCCGGAAGTATGGGCCGCGACCACCCACGCCTACGACGGCTACAACGCGGAAGAAGTCAAACAACTCGAAGCGCTGCTCAAACGGCAGTTGAACAACCTAGAAGCACTTACATAGACCAACCCACACCATGAGCCTTCCCTCCGCCGCCTCCCCCACACAGGAAAACAAAGCGGCGGGTGGGATGGCGGCGTGGTTGCGCTCCGAGGCCGCCGGCTGGTTCAACAGCGAAGGCCAACGCTGGGTCTTCGTCGCCAAGGCCATGCTGGCCGCGTTCTCCGCCTTGTGGCTGGCCTTCCGGCTCGGCCTCGACTCTCCCTCCACCGCGCTGGCCACCACCGTCATCCTCGCGCTGCCGAGCAGCGGCATGGTGCTGGAAAAAGCCTTCTACCGTTTTCTGGGCACGATCGTCGGCTGCGCGGCCGCGCTGCTGCTGGTGGCGCTGTTTCCGCAGTCGCCGCCGGCGCTGTTTATCGGCGTGGCGCTGTGGGTGGCGCTGTGCACCGGCGGCGCCGCCATGCACCGCAACCAGCAGTCCTACAGCTTCGTGCTGGCCGGCTACACCGCGTGCATGATCGCCATCCCCGCCATCGACGCGCCGGCCCAGGTGTTCACCCTGGCCGTCACCCGCATGACCGAGGTGGGACTGGGCATCATCTGCGCCGCCGTGGTGCACGACGTGATCTTCCCGCGCCGCCACTCGCGCGCCGTCATGCGCACCGTGCAGACGCGCTACACCGGATTCCTAGCCTTCTGCCAGCAAGTGCTGGAGCATCGCCTGTCGCCGGCGGAGGCGGAGTTGAGCCACCTGAAGTTCGCCGCCGATATCGCCGCGCTGGAATCGGGCCGCGCCGCCGCCTTCTTCGAGGCCGACCACGCGCGCTCCCACACCCGCCAGCTGCATGCCTTCAACGCCGCCTTCATGACGGTGCTGACCACCTTCTACACGCTGCACCGCCTGAGCCACCGCCTGCGCGCCAACGCCACCGGTCCGGTGCTGGCGCTGGTGGAGCCGATGCACGCGCATCTGGCGCGGGCGATGAAGCTGGACCTGGACGCCGGCCAGCTGGCGCGGATGCGCGCGGACCTGTCCGCCGACATCGCGGCGGCGCGCGCGTGGCTGGAGGCCGATGCATCGATCGCGCGCCCGCAACAAATCGACTTCGACACGGCGGTCGAACTGCTGGAGCGCTTCGTGCGCGACCTGGAGGGCTTCGCGGCCCTGTACCACGGCCTGGCGCGGGAAAAGCGCCGGCAGGTCAGCGATCCCGGCGCCTACACGCCGAAGACGCCGCCCGCCATCGTCGCCGCCAGCGGTGTGCGCGCCGGCGCCACGCTGCTGATCACGGCCGCCGCCTGGTACTGGCTGGCCTGGCCCTACGCCGCCAACGCCATCCTGATGGCGACCATCTTCTGCGCGCTGGCGTCGTCGTCGCCGCGTCCGACGGCACTGGTGCAACAGGTACTGACCGGTTTCCTGATCGCCGTGCCGCTGGCCTTCCTGAGCGAATTCCTGCTGATGACGCGGGCCGACGACTTCGGCCCGATGGTGCTGGCGGCCCTGCCGCTACTGGCGCTGGGCTCCTATCTGAGCACCGGTCCCAAATGGGCGGGCGTCGGTATCGGCATCGGCATGTTCTCGGCCACGCTGCTGGTGCCGGCCAACCAGATGCGCTACGACGTGGAAGCCTTCATCAGCAGCGAGCTATCGCTGACGGTCGGCGTGGCGGTGGCCTACGTGATGTTCAAGGTGGTGCTGCCCGAGCACACGATGGGGCACAAGGGCCATGTCGCCGCCGCGCTGTGGCGCGAGGCGCTGAACGCCTGCGGCGCGCCGCTGTACCGGCTCAAGCGCCGCTTCGACAACCGCGTGCGCGATCTTCTGAGCCAGCTGAACGCCGCCTCCGGCCCGGCGCCAAGCGAAGCGGCGCGCTCGGTGGTGCGCCAGGGCCTGACCCTGCTGGAACTGGGCCACGCCGTGATCGAACTGCGGCAACTGATCGCCGCGTCGCCACCCGGCCCGGCGCGCCACGGCCTGCAGCAGGTGGTGCGGCACCTGGCCGACTACCTGCGCGCGCCGACGCCGGCGCACGGCGCCACGGCACTGGAATCGCTGCTGCACGCCGGCACGGCGGTGCGCGCGGTGCTGGCCGACGCCGCGCCCGAACGCCGCGTGCCGCTGCAAACGGCGCTGACCGACCTGCATTCCATTTACACGTCCTTGCTGGACCAGCTATCAACAGGAGAACCCCACCATGCCGCGTGAAATCGACTTCTTCGGCGTACTGCTGCCCGGCGTGCTGCCGCTGTTCCTCGTCAGCCTGCTGCTGCAGGTCGCGCTGGACAGTGTGCTAAGCCACATCGGCGCCTACCGCCAAAGCTGGCATCCGGCGCTGGTGCGCCTTTGCCTGTTCGTCTGCATCTTCGGCGCCCTGCTGGTCACCTTGTATCAATAAACCCACTTGTCTTGAGAGCTAATGTGAGCGCATCGAAAATCTTCCGCTTTTTCCTGACCATGCTGCTGTTGGCGGCCGCCCTGTGGATCGGGCGCACCGCCTGGGACCACTACATGGAATCGGCATGGACCCGCGACGGCCGCGTCAAGGCCGACGTGGTCACCATCAGCGCCGACGTCGCAGGCACCGTGACCGACGTCATGGTGCGCGATAACCAGATGGTCAAACAGGGCGACGTGCTGTTCGTCGTCGACAAGGCGCGCTACCAGAACGCGCTGGCGCAGGCCAACGCGATGCTGGCGGCGCAGCAGGTCGAAAAGGGCCGGCGCGGCAAGGAGGCCAGCCGCCGCGCGGCGCTGGACAGTTCCATCGTTTCCGTCGAAAGCATGGAGACGGCCCAATTCGCGGTCGGCACCGCGTCGGCCCAATACCAGGCGGCGCTGGCCGCACGCGACCTCGCGCAGCTCAATCTGGAGCGCACCGTAGTGCGGGCGCCGGTGTCCGGCTATGTCACCAACCTGAATGTGCACGCGGGCGATTTCGCCGCCGTCGGTGCGGCCAAGCTGGCCGTCATCGGCAGCGATTCGTTCTACGTGGTGGGCTATTTCGAGGAGACCAAACTGCCGCTGCTGAAGGTGAACGACCCGGTGCAGGTTCGTCTGATGAGCGGCGCGGCGCAGCTGAACGGCCATATCGAGAGCATTGCCCACGGCATCACCGACCGCGACGCCAGCGTCGGCCGCGAGCTGCTGGCCGACGTCAACCCCACCTTCAACTGGGTGCGGCTGGCGCAGCGGGTGCCGGTGCGCATCCACATCGATCAAAAGCCCGGGAACCTGGCGCTGGTGGCCGGCACCACCTGCACGGTCGTCATCCACGGATAAGCGCGGCGGCCTTACCCGCCCGGCAAAACGCCCAACTGCCGGAGCAAGGTCAGGTTATCCTCCAGATGCCAGTTCTCGGCGATGCGGCCGTTGGCCACGCGGTAAATATCGAAGGCCTGGAAGTCGATCGCCTGACCCTTGCCCCGTATCCGCGAGGCGCCCTCGCCGAATTCGCCGGTGAAGTGGCCGGTGAAATGCAGCCGTACGCTGACACGGTCGCCCTGCGCGACCAGATGCGTGGCCTCGGCCTTGAGGTCCGGCACGGCGGCGCGAAACGCCTTCAACGCCTGCAGCGGACCGCCCGGCCCCTGCGCGCGGCCGGGCGGCAAGGTGCGGTCGACGAAGTCCGGCGCGAGCGCCTCCCGCGCCAGCGCCGCGTCGCCGGTGTTCCAGAAGGCGGCATAGCGGCGCGCGGCCTGCAGGCTGGCGTCTGTGGCGTCGGCGCCGGCAGCCCGCGCCGCAGCGCATGCCAGCATGGCGCCCGCCAGTGCCAGTTGAATCGAAGTTTTCATGGTGGTCCTTTCTTGCCGCTGCGCGGCTGCTGTGTATCGACGGGCACAGGTTAATTCATTCAGAATATAATGAAAATCCACATTAATGACTGATATCCATTCAAAAATGAATGCACCGGCATGAAGGCGAACTGGGACGACCTGAAGATTTTCCTGACGGTGGCGCGCGCCGGCACGCTGGGCGCGGCGGCGCGCGCGCTGGGCCAGTCGCAACCGACGATGGGGCGGCGCGTGCGCGCGCTGGAGGATCAACTGGGCTACGCGCTGTTCCAGCGCACCGACGACGGCTTCCTGCTCACCGGCGAGGGCGAGGCGGTGCTGGAGCACGTGCGCCAGATGGAACACGAGGCCGACGCCGTGGTGCGCAAACTGGCCGGGCGCCAGCGCCTCGAAGGCCTGCTGCGCGTGTCGACGATCGAATGGTTCGGCACCCACATGCTGGCGCCGGTGTTCGCCCGCTTCAGCGCCGACAACCCCGGCATGACGATCGAACTGGTGACCGAGACCCGCCTGGTCAGCCTGGCCCGGCGCGAAGCCGATCTGGTGTTCCGCTTCCGCCAGTTCGACGACCCTGACGTCATCCAACGCAAGGCCATGCACGCGCGCTTCGGCGTGTACGGCGCCGGCGCCTACCTGAAGCAGGCCGGCCCGCCGGGCGACGGCGCCGGCCACCGCCTGATCATCATGGAAACCGCCTACTCCGAACTGGTCGACGTCGCGTGGATCACGCGCCGTCTGCCGCGCGCGCATGTGGCGTTGCGCGCCAACAGCCGCGACGTCCAGGCCAACCTGTGTCGCGGCGGCGCCGGGCTGGCGGTGCTGCCGCGCTGTATCGGCGACGGCCTGCGCGGCCTGCGCCTGGTCGACCTGGGCGAGCCGCCGCCGGGCCGCGATGTCTGGGCCGGCTACCACAAGGATCTGAAACGTTCGCCACGCCTGCGCGCGGTGCTCGACGCGGCGCTGGACGGGCTGCGCGAGGCGGACGCCTAGCGCGAACCGGCGACGTCCAGGATCGCCCCGCTGACGTAGGAAGACTGCGGCGACAGCAGCCACAGAATGGACTCGGCGATTTCGTCCGACTGCGCGGCGCGCCCCATCGGCAAGCTTGATGCCATGCGCGCCACGCGATCGGGCATGCCGCCGCTGGCGTGGATCTCCGTATCGGTCACTCCGGGGCGCACGCAATTGACGCGGATGCCCTCCTCCGCCACCTCCTTCGACAAGCCGAGGGTCATCACATCGATGGCGCCTTTAGAGGACGCGTAGTCGATGTAGGTGTTGGCGCCGCCATGCCTGGCCGCGCCGGAGGAGACGTTGACGATGCCGCCACCGTGCCCGCCGCTGCGTGTCGACATGCGCTTGACCGCTTCGCGGGCGCACAGGAAGGCGCTCATGATGTTGACGGTGAAGACCCGCTGCAGGCGCTCGGCCGTCATCTCCGATAATTGACACTGCTGTTCCAACACACCGACGTTGTTGACCAGCGCCGTGATCGGCCCGAGCTGCGCGTCGACCGCCGCGAACAGGCGCAGCACGTCGGCCTCCACGCTCATGTCGCCGCGCACCACGATCGCCTCGCCGCCCTCGCCGGCGATCTGCGCGCGCAGCCTTTCGGCCGCCTGCTCGTTGCCGATGTAATTGATGCACACGGCGTAGCCACGGCGGCTCGCCATCAAGGCCGTCGCCGCGCCTATGCCCCGGCTGCTGCCGGTCACCACCATCACCTGTTTCATCGCTCGCCTCGTAAAAAAGCCCGCTGTCGCGGGCTTGTGGTCCGATTTATTTTTCCGGACTGGTGTGGGTCAGCGCGTAGCTCACGTGCTGCCACCAGTGCTCGCGCGATTCGACCGTGCGCAGGCATTTTTTGTCGATCTCGCCCTTGAACATCGGGTCCTCGCACTTTTTGGTCATCAGCGCGTAACGCTGATTCTCCGCGTTGGCCAAGGCGATCGCCAGCCAGAAGACAAAGCCCAGCAACACCACCACCAGGCTCCATGCGACATGGTTGATGTACGCCCACTCGAACAGCGTCTCGATGGCCGGTGACGACTCCTTGTAGAGATTCATCACCTTGCCCTCGGCGGCCTTCCGTTCGTCGCTCACTTCTTTCATTTTCTTACCCGTTCCAAAATAAACCGCCGTTTTTCGCGGCGGGTGGCCACGCCACGACGGCAGATTACCACTTTTCAGGCGCGAGGTGAATTATCGCGCCCGTGCGGCCCGGCGGATCAGAACTCGTAGCGCGCCGACAGCTTGAGCTGGCGGCCGTCGGCGGTGTAAATGCCACCCTGGCAGGCGAACGCCTGCGAGTAGTAGCGCTTGTCCGTCAGGTTCAGGCCGGACAGCGCGAACTCCCACTGGCCGAACTTGCGGGCATAGCGGGCGTCGAAGGTGGTAAAACCCGGCATCTTGGCGGAGCAGCTATTGTCGAAGTCCGAGCCATAGCGCTGGCTGTCGACCCACTGCGCGCCGATGTCGGCGGTTTGGCCGTTGGCCGGGGTCCAGCTCAGGCGCGCGCTCAGCGTATTCTTCGGCACCAGCGCCATCTGCTTGCCGTCGTTGACGCCTTCGCGGAACTTGGCGTCGACGTACTGATAGTGCGCGCTGACGGCCCAGTCGGTGGCGATGCGCTGTTCCGCATCGAGTTCGAAGCCCTGGCGTTTGGTCGGATCGAGGTTGACGTTGGCGAAAGCCGTGGGATCGTAGAAGATCTCGTTGCTCAGGTTATGACGGAACAGCCGCGCCGTCGCCTTGCGCGACGCGTCGGCGTAGCTGACGCCCAGCTCCAGGTCGCGCGACTTCTGCGGCAGCAGCGCCACGTTGAGCGTGCGCGTGTACGCGTTTTCATCGGCGTTGGCGACGCGGTAGCTCTGCCCCGCCTTGCCGAAGACGGTCAGGCCGCTCAGCGGCATGTAGCTCGCTTGCAGTTCCCACGCGTTCAAGCCCTGCGCCACGTCGTAGCCGGTGGTGGCGAAAGCTGCCGGATCGCTGAAGTTCTTGTCGAAGATCTCGCGCCGCACGCCGGCCGAGATCCGGCCTTGATGCGCGGTGTCGAAGCGCAGCTCGTCGCGCAGGTAGAACGCCTTCGACTTCTGCTCGGCGTCGGCGGTGGCGGCGGTGCGTTCCCACTTGCTCAAGTCCACGCCGGCCACCACTTCGTTGAGCATGCCGCCGATCTCGCCCAGGCGGCGCACGCGCGGCGAGAACTGAATCTGTTTGCTATCGCTGGTGCCGACCGACGAACCGCCATCGTAGAAGTACGACGAATCGACCGTCTTTTTGCGGTAAGACAGGTCTGCCGCCAGATCGTAGCCGGCCAGGCGGTACTGGCTGAAGACGGTGAAGCGGTCGCTGTCGAGCGAGCCGTGGTCGTCGGGCGTATTGGCCTGGCGCGGATTGGCGTTGAACTGCGCTTGGCTCAGCGAACCTGGCAGGCGCATATCCTGGCGCGCGCCCTCGTAGCGGAAGCCCACGCGGCCGGCGCTGTTGAACCACTGCGCGCCGCCGCTGAACTGGGTTTGCTTGAATTCGTTGTTGTCGCGGTAGTTGTCGGTGCGCTGATGGCCCAGCGTCGCATCGGCGGCGAAGCCATCCCAGGCCTGCGACGCCGAAACGCGCGCCTCGCCGGCGTTGAAGCGGCCACCCTCGACGAACACGCTGCCACGGCGGGTGTTCTTGCCGGGGTTCCTGGTGACGATGTTGATCACGCCACCGGTGGCGCCGTCGCCGTACAACACGCTGGCGCCGCCGCGCGTGATTTCGATGCGGTCCACCGTATCGATTGGAATGGTCGACAGGATGGCGGTGCTCAGTTCATTTTCCGACAGGCGCACGCCATCCAGCACGATCACCAGATTCTGGCTGCTGTTGGTGCCGAAGCCGCCCAGATCGAGGTCGAAATCCGGGCTGCCGTTCAAGCTTTGACGGCCGTAGACACCGCCGACCTTGCGGATCGCCGAATTGACGTCGCTGACACCGGCGCGGCGGATGTCCTCGGCCGAGATCACGGTGGCACCGATCGGCGCCAGCGCCGGATCGGCGTCGAAGCGGGACCCGGTGATGACGACCGGCGCCAGCACCTGGGCCACCTGGGCGCCGGCGGCTTCCTGCGCGGAGACGGTGGCCGGGGCAGCGGCGAAGCAAAGGGAAACGGCGGCGGCCAGCAAACGTGGCGCCGAAGGCGGAACAAACGCGAAGGAATTCATGGCAAATCGTTTTCAAAAGAGACATCCGCGCCTGCGTCCCCGCAAGTCGGAAGCGTACGGAAGCCGCACGCCGGTGCGCGGCGCGCGCTCCCCCCATGTCTGGCCGATATCCGGGCTGGCCGGCGCGGCCGATGGGGAGATCGGCGCGGCGCAGGCGTTACCGTTGCGGGGGCAGCACACCTTGGGCGGTTCGCGAAGTGCGGAATCGGCCCTGTGTTTCCCGTTTAACCGCGCACGTGAACACATGCGCAGGCACCAGAACCCCGGCATTATACGCGTTCGATGCCGCGCCGCCCCGGCCCGGGACCAAGGAACACCGTGGAGACACGTAGGGCGGATTAGGCGGAACGCCGTAATCCGCCATCTAAAATCCGCCACGAGCGCCGCCACGAGCCCCACCATCATTCAGCATTTAGATAGTATCCATCTACATTTCAAGCATTGATTGCCCGGCCTTGCATCCCTATAGTAGATAACAACACCATATTGGAGCAATGCCATGAGCACCCAAGCACTCCCCACCTACTTCCTGTCCCACGGCGGCGGCCCGTGGCCCTTCATGATGGAGCAGGTCGGCCACCTGTACGCGAAACTGGACGCATCGCTGCGCGACATCCCGCGCCAGATCGGCGTCACGCCCAAGGCGGTGCTGGTGGTGACCGCCCACTGGGAAGGCCCCGACTTCACGCTGTCGTCATCGGCCAGGCCGCCAATGCTGTACGACTACGGCGGCTTCCCCGCGCACACCTACGAGGTCAAATACAGCGCCCCGGGCGAACCGGCACTGGCGGCGCGGATCAAGCAAATGCTGGACGCGGGCGGCCATCCGGCCCGGCTGGACGACCAGCGCGGCTTCGACCACGGCACCTTCAGCGCCATGTACCCGGTGTATCCGAACGCCGACGTGCCGATCGTGCAGCTATCGCTCAAGCACGGACTCGATCCGAAGACGCACCTGGAGGTCGGCCGTTTGCTGGCGCCGTTGCGCAAGGAAGGTGTGCTGATCGTCGGCAGCGGCCTGAGTTATCACAATCTGCGGGCGTTCAACGCGCAGGGCGCGGCCGCGTCCCACCAGTTCGACAATTGGCTGCGCGCGGCCATGGCGCTGCCGCCGGCGCAACGCACGGCGGCGTTGATGGAGTGGGACAAGGCGCCGGCCGCGCGCATGGCGCATCCGCGCGAGGAGCACCTGCTGCCGTTGATGGTGGTACTGGGCGCGGCGGAGGACGAAGTCGCGTCCGTGCCGTATCACGAGGACGCGTTTATGGGGGCGATGGCGGTGAGTAGCTTCAGGTTCGGCTAGAGTGCGCACGGCTTCAGCCCGCAATGCGGATGCGGGGTACGACCCCTGCCCGGATCTGCGGGTTGGGTGCTAAAGAGGGTCAGGAACCGCGCTTGCCTTTGGCGTATTCGGCGGCCTTGGCTTCGGCGATCGCCGCTTTTTCGGCCGCCTTGGCCGCCGCCTCCACCGCGTACGCATCGAGCCGCTCCTTGCGCGAGGCCGGCGTCTCGAGCGAAATCCGTCCCAATATCCCGCTGCGATAGTCGCCCAGGAAGGTGTGCGAGGCCTTCTCGAAATCCAGGTCGCCCCCCTTCTGGCGGAAGCCGCGCTTGGCCGCCACGCCCTCCACCACCGCGATGCCGTCGAACGTCTCGATGTCCTTGAAGCCGTAGCGCGCCACCAGCAGCTGCGGATAGTACTTCAGCATCTCGTCGGCCAGGAACACCGCCACCTCCTCCTCGATCAGCGCGTTCGAGCCGATGGCGTGGCTGGCGGCCAGCATCAAGCCGTCGCTGGGCAGCGCGATCTTCGGCCACAGCATGCCGGGCGTGTCGACCAGGATGGTGTTCTTGTCCAGGTAAAGCTTCTGCTGCTGCTTGGTGACGGCCGGCTCGTCGCCGACCTTGGCCACTTTGCGCTTGAGCAGCGCGTTCATCAGGGTCGACTTGCCGACGTTGGGAATCCCCATGATCATGATGCGCAGCGGTTTGGTCGGCACGCCGCGGTGCGGCGCCAGCTGCTTGGCCAGTTCCGGCACGCGCGCGACGTCGGCCGGCTTCTTGGTCGTCATCGCGAACGCCGTCACGCCCTCCTGGGCGTTGTAATACGCCACCCAGGCCGCCGTGGCGGCGGGATCGGCCAGATCGACCTTGTTGAGAAGCTTCAGGCATGGACGCTGGCGGAACTTGCGCAGCTCCTCGACCATCGGATTGGTGCTGGCCTCCGGCAGGCGCGCGTCGACCACCTCGATCACCAGATCGGTGTTCTCCATCTGCTCCGCCGCCTTCTTCTTGGCGGCGTTCATGTGCCCCGGGTACCATTGTATCGACATGCTCTGACCTTCAAAATCGTTCTGACAATCCGCTATTTTACCTGCTGGCCCGCGCGGGATTCGGATATCATGAGGCGCTTTTCCGTTTTCCTGACCATATAAACAATATTTTTCAACCGGAGTGCTGAAGATGAGCATAGCTGCACCGTCCAACCCGAGGGAGATCACCCTCCGCGGCATTATTCTGGGCATCCTGATTACGCTGGTATTCACGGCGGCGCAGGTCTACCTGGGCCTCAAAGTGGGGCTGACCTTCGCCACCTCGATCCCGGCGGCGGTGATCTCGATGGCGCTGCTGAGCGCCTTCAAGGACGCAACCATCCAGGAAAACAACATCGTCCAGACCATCGCCTCGGCCGCCGGCACGCTGGCGTCGGTGATCTTCGTGCTGCCAGGGCTGCTGATGATCGGCTGGTGGGCGCACGTGCCGTTCTGGCCGACCTTCGGCGCCTGCGCCATCGGCGGCGTGCTGGGCGTGATGTACACGGTGCCGCTGCGGCGCGCGCTGGTGTCGCAATCGACCCTGCCGTATCCGGAGGGCGTCGCCGCCGCCGAGGTGCTCAAGGTCGGCACGGCCTCGCGCGCCGGCGCGGCCGAGGGCAAGGCCGGGCTGCGCGCGGTCATCTTCGGCAGCGTCGCCTCGGCGCTGTTCGCCGCCGGCTCGGCCGTCAAGCTGATGGCCGGCGAAGTGTCGATCTACTTCCGCACCGGCGCCGGCGCCACCGGCATCGGCGCCTCTTCGTCGCTGGCGCTGATCGGCGCCGGCCACCTGATGGGCATCACGGTCGGCATCGCCATGCTCGCCGGCCTGGTCATCGCCTGGGGCATCATGGTGCCGGTCATGACGTCGCTCACGCCGGCCGCCGCCGGCATGGACGCCGCCGGCCACGCGCTGTCGATCTGGTCGAAGGAAGTGCGCATGATGGGCGCGGGCGTGATCGGCACGGCCGCCATCATCACGCTGGCCGGCCTGGCCAAGCCGATTATCGGCGGCCTGAAATCGGCGATGGACACGGCGCGCCGCGCCAAGATGGACGGCGCCGTGATCGACCGCACCGAGATGGATATGCCGATCTTCATCGTCGGCCTGGTGACCCTGATCTCGCTGGTGCCGGCCGGCTGGCTGCTGGCCAGCTTCCTGCAGGGCGGGCCGCTGTCGCAGATCGCCTTGCCGCTGGTGGCCGTCGGCATCGGCTACATCCTGGTGGCCGGCATCTTCGCCGCCGCCGTGTGCGGCTACATGGCGGGCCTGATCGGCTCCTCCAACTCGCCGGTGTCGGGCATCGCCATTTTGACGATCCTGGGCGCGGCGCTGAGCGTGGGCATGGTCGGACGCAGCATCATGGGGCCGGAAGTGGCGCAGGCGCTGATCGCCTTCGCGCTGTTCGTCACCACGGTGGTGCTGGCGGTGGCCGTCATCGGCAACGACAACCTGCAGGATCTGAAGACCGGCCAGCTGGTCGACGCCACGCCGTGGAAGCAGCAGGTCGGGCTGCTGATCGGCGTGTTCGCCGGATCGTGCGTGGTGCCGCCGGTGCTCGAGCTGCTCAACCACGCCAACGGTTTCGTCGGCGCGCCCAATCTGGACTCGATCTCGAACCAGCCGCTGGCCGCGCCGCAGGCGCTGCTGATCTCGACCCTGGCCAAGGGCGTCATCGGCGGCAACCTGCAATGGAACCTGCTCGGCTACGGCGCCCTGGTCGGGCTGCTGCTGGTGCTGATCAACTTCGCGCTGAAAAAAGCCAGCGGCGACAAATACAGCCTGCCGCCGCTGGGCGTGGGCCTGGCGATCTACCTGCCCAGCGCGGTGATCACGCCGGTGGTGGTGGGCGCGGTGGCCGGCTACTTCTTCGAGCGCGCCTGCGGCAAAACGGCCGGCGGCGAAACGGCCAAGCGGCTGGCGGTGCTGGTGATGTCGGGCTTCATCGTCGGCGAGAGCTTGTTCAACGTCGCGCTGGCCGGGCTGATCGTGGTCTCGGGCGAGGGCGAACCGCTGGCCATCGCCAACACGCTGAGCGAAGCGCACACGATGCTCATCTCGCTGATCGTCGGCCTGTTCGTGGTGGTCGGCCTGTATCGCTGGTCCGGCAAAAGCGGCGACGCCGTCAACGCCTGATCCTACTCCGGGGTCAGGTCCACCATTTCTACACGAGCCGAGCTGTGGCGAGCGGATCGCCAGCCCTACGGCCCAGGACGTGTAGAATTGGTGGACCTGACCCCGGAGTTGTTTGTCTGACGGGATGGGCGGGAATTCCTAACCGGGATCGGCGTGTGCGCCGATGGCGCGCGCCGGCGCGCGGCCCCATGATGGCGCTTATCCGTCCTGGAGGTTGCCATGCGCGCTCTGGTCTATCATTCGGCCCACGACGTCAAAGTCGACACCGTCCCCGATCCCGTCCTCCAGCAAGCCGACGACATCATCCTGCGCATCACCGCCACGGCCATCTGCGGCTCCGACCTGCACTTGTACCGCGGTAAGGTGCCCGGCATGCGGGCCGGCGATATCCTCGGCCACGAATTCATGGGCGAGGTCGTCGAGGCCGGCCCCGCCGTCGCCACGCTGGCGCCCGGCGACCGCGTCGTCATCCCCTTCGTCATCGCTTGCGGCGATTGCTTTTTCTGCGCGCGCCAGCTGTACGCGGCCTGCGAGACCACCAACCCCGCCCGTGGCGCCATCCTCAACAAGAAGCAGCTGCGCCCCGGCGCGGCGATGTTCGGCTATACCCACCTCTACGGCGGCGTGCCGGGCGGCCAGGCCGAGTACGCCCGCGTGCCCAAGGCTAACGTCGGCCCCGTCCTGATCCCCGCCACCATGGCCGACGAACAGGTGCTGTTCCTCAGCGATATCCTGCCGACCGGCTATCAGGCCGTGCTCAACGCCGGCGTCGGCCCCGGCGACAGCCTGGCCATCTTCGGCGCCGGCCCGGTCGGGCAGATGGCCGCCGCGTGCGCGCGCATGCTCGGCGTCGAGACCCTGTTCATGGTCGACCACCATCCCTACCGCCTGGAGTTCGCGCGCGCCACCTATGGCGCCATCCCGATCAATTTCGACGACGTCGACGCCGCCGAGGTCATCGTCGAGAACACCGCCTACCGCGGCGTCGACGCCGCCATCGACGCGATCGGCTTCGAGGCCAAGGGCAGCGCGCTCGAGACCGCCCTCGCCACGCTCAAGCTCGAAGGCGGCAGCGGCCAGGCGCTGCGCCAGTGCATCGCGGCGGTGCGGCGCGGCGGCACCGTCAGCGTGCCCGGCGTGTACGCCGGCTTCATCCACGCCTTCCTGTTCGGCGACGCGTTCGAAAAAGGCCTCACGTTCAAGATGGGCCAGACCCACGTGCAGCGCCACATGCCCGAGCTGCTCGAGCTGATCTGGCAGGGCAGGCTCGATCCCGGCAAGCTCGTGTCGCACCGGCTGCCGCTCGAACAGGCCGCCGACGGCTACCGCATGTTCGACCGCAAGCAGGACGGCTGCCGCAAGGTCATCTTGCAGCCGGGATAGACGAATTTTCAATTCGTAACTATAATTAGCAAATTTTTAATTCCATCCGGGTCCCCGCATGCGCCGCAACCGCCTCCTCCGCCTGACTTTCCCCTTGTGCGTGGCCGCGCTGTCGTGCGGCGCGCGCGCCGCCGACGAGCTGCCGGCCGTCGCCAGCTTTTTCCAGACGCCGCAGATCAGCCACGTGAGCCTGTCGCCCGGCGGCGGCCATGTGGCCATGACGATCATCCTGTCCGATGGCACCCCGGCCCTGGCGGTGCGCGACACGGCCGCCCCCACCAACGTCAAGGTCGTCAGCCAGCTCGACCCGCAGATGGCGGCGTTCCACGACGTCCACTGGATCAACGACAAGCGCATCGGCTACACGGTCAAGAACTTGCACATGGGCGCGCGCACCAACCTCGACGAGTTCGCGGTCGACCGCGACGGCGGCGCCAGCAAGCATCTGATCAACGGCAACTGGGGCTTCAAGCCGGAGAAGGCGATCGGCACCCTGATCGCGCCGCGCATGCTGACGGCCGACTACGCGTTCCACAGCGTCACCTACGACGGCTCCGACGACATCATGGTCGAGAAGTACACGTGGAACAACACCGACCTGGCGCCGGCGTCGTCGCGCCTGTACCGGCTCAACACGCGCACCGCGTCGCTCAGCTCGGCCTTCGAGGGGCCGCAACCGGAGTCCAGCAAGGAGTGGATCACCGACGGCAACGCCGTGCCCCGCATCGTCATGTCCGAAGTCAAGGGCCGCTGCATCACCTCCTACCGCCAGCCGGAAGATACCAGCTGGCAGCAAATCGACAGCGGCGAGTGCTTTAAATCGAAACGCTTCACGCCGCTGTTCTTCGACGGCGCCGACACGCTGTTCGTGCAGGCCGTGCACAAGGACCTGGCGGCGCTGTTCCGCTACGACCTGAAAACCCGCAAGCTGGCCGCCGAACCGATCATGGCGACGCCCGGCTTCGACTTTGCCGGCGCCCCCGTGATCGACTACGCGTCCAAGCGGCTGGTCGGCATCCACTTCACCACCGACGCCGGCGGCACCGTCTGGCTCGACGCCGCGCTCAAGGCGGACCAGGCCAAGATCGACGCCGCCCTGCCCGGCTTCATCAATACCGTCCAGTGCGCCCGCCAGTGCCTGGCCTCGCCGGTGCTGTTGGTGAGCTCGACGTCGGACCGGCAACCGACCCAGTACGCGCTCTACACGCGCGCCAGCGGCCAGCTCGTCGGCCTGGGCAGCATCCATCCGGCCCTCAAGGCGGCCCAGTCCGGCGCGCGCGGCTTTTACCGCTACACGGCGCGCGACGGCCGCGTCATCCCGGCCTACGTCACGATGCCGGCGCTCAAGGCGGCCGGCCCGCAGCCGGCGGTGGTGCTGGTGCACGGCGGCCCCGGCGTGCGCGGCGCTTCCTGGGAGTGGGACCAGCAGGCGGCCTTCCTGTCCTCGCGCGGCTACGTCGTCATCCAGCCGGAATTCCGCGGCGGCGCCGGCTTCGGCGCGGCCCACTTCGAGGCCGGCTGGAAGCAATGGGGCGGCGCCATGCAGGACGACCTGGCCGACGCCGCGCGCTGGGCGGTCAAGCAGGGCTGGGCCGATCCCTGGCGCATCGGCATCATGGGCGCCTCCTATGGCGGCTACGCCACCTTGATGGGATTGATCAAGGAGCCGCAGCTGTTCCGCGCCGGCGTCGAATGGGCGGGCGTGTCGGACCTCAAATTGATGTTCACCTCGTTCGAGTCGGACGCCTCGGAGGAAAACCTGGGCTACAGCATGCGCACATTGATCGGCGATCCCGACACCGACGCCGAGCTGTTCCGCAAGAATTCGCCGCTGCTGCGCGCGGCCGAGCTCAAGCAGCCGCTGCTGATGGCGCACGGCGGCGACGACCGCCGCGTGCCGGTCGACCACGCCAACCGCTTCGCCAACGCGCTGCGCGGCCACAACGACCAGGCCACCCTGCTGATCTACGACAACGAGGGCCACGGCTGGCGCACCGAGCAAACCCGGGTCGATTTCTGGGGACGGGTCGACGCCTTCCTCGACAAGAACCTCAAACACGCCCAATAGGGGCGCGGCGCCGGCCGGGATAGACAAATCGGGATGCCGGCCCTATGATTGACAAATCCTTAACCCTACCGGACCCCGCATGCGACGCCACCGCTTCCTCCGCCCCGCCTTGCTGCTGTGCCTGGCGGCGCTGTCGCCATTCGCCGCCGCGGCCGACACCGCCGCCGAGCCGCCCGCCGTCGCCAGCTTCTTCCAGAGAAGCCAGATCAAGCTCGTCACCCTCTCGCCCAAGGGCGGCTACGTGGCGATGGCCACCATGCTGCCCGACGGCACCCAGGCGCTGGTGATCCGTAATACCGCCGACCTCAAGCAGGTCAAGGTCGTCAGCCGGGTCGCGCCGGAGACGGGCGTCTTTTATGCCGTCCACTGGATCAACGAAAACCGCATTGGCTTCACGCTCAAGAACATGCGGCTGGCCTTCGAGACCAATCTGGATGAATTCGCCATCGACCGCGACGGCGCCAACCACCGCCATCTGATCAACGGCAACTGGGCGCATCAGCAAACCCAAACCGGCTCGATGCTGACCAGCCGCGTGCTGACCGCCGCCTACGCCTTCCATGGCACCGTCAACGACGGCTCGGACGACATCCTGGTCAAGAAATTCCGCTGGAATAATATCGACGTCGGCCCCGCCTCGTCGCGGCTGTACCGCCTCAACACCCGCACGTTGCAGTTGAGCAGCACGTTCGAAGGCACGCAGCCAGAGGCCAGCGACCAGTGGATCACCGACGCCAACGACGTGCCGCGCGTGGTGCTGTCGGAGGTCAAGGGGCGCTGCATCGCCTCCTACCGCCAGCCCGACGCGACCGCCTGGACCGAGATCGACAACGGCGTCTGCTTCGAGAACCGCCGTTTCGCGCCCCTGTTCTTCGACGGCGCCGACACGCTGTACGTCAAGGCCGTCCACCAGGGCTACGCGGCGCTGTTCCGCTACGACCTGAAGACCATGACGATGGACAAGGAGCCGACCGTGGAGACGCAGGGCTACGATTTCAACGGCAGCCCCGAGATCGACTACCCGAGCAAACGGCTGATCGGCATCCACCTCGAGACCGACGCCGACACCACGGTCTGGTTCAACGCGCGCATGAAGGCCGACCAGGCCAAGATCGACGCCGCCCTGCCCGACGCCATCAACACCGTGCGCTGCGGCGCCGATTGCCTCGCGTCGCCGGTGTTGCTGATCGAGTCGGCGTCCGACCGCCAGCCGCCCCAGTACGTGCTCTACACCCGCGCCACCGGCGCCGTGATCGGCCTGGGCAGCACCCACCCGGACCTCAAGCCGGCGCAGATGGGGCCGCGCACCTTCCACCACTATACGGCGCGCGACGGCCGCGCCATCCCCGCCTACGTGACCATGCCGGCCGGCCCGGCCAGCGGGCCGCGGCCGGCCGTGGTGCTGGTGCACGGCGGCCCGTACGTGCGCGGCGCCTCGTGGGAATGGGACCAAGAGGCCGCCTTCCTGGCCTCGCGCGGCTATGTGGTCATCCAGCCGGAGTTTCGCGGCAGCACCGGCTTCGGCGTGGCCCATTTCGAGGCCGGCTGGAAGCAATGGGGCGGCACGATGCAGGACGACCTGGCCGACGCCGCGCTGTGGGCGGTCAAGCAGGGTTGGGTTGATCCCAAGCGCATCGGCATCATGGGCGCCAGCTACGGCGGCTACGCCACCCTGATGGGACTGATCAAGGATCCGAAGATTTTCCGCGCCGGCGTCGAATGGGCCGGCGTGACCGATATCAAGCTGATGTTCACGTCGACCGAGTCGGACGCGTCGCAGGAGGACCTCGGCTACAGCATGCGCACCTTGATCGGCGATCCCGACGCCGAGGCCGACGCGGCGATGTTCCTGCGCAATTCGCCGCTGCTGCGGGCCGCCGAGCTTAAACAGCCGCTGCTGATGGCGCACGGCGCCGCCGACCTGCGCGTGCCACTGGCCCACGCCAGCCGCTTCCGCGACGCCGTCAAGGCGCACAACCCCAACGTCACGTCGATCATCTATAACGACGAGGGCCACGGCTGGCGCAACGAGCAAACCAATATCGCCTTCTGGCAGCAGGTCGAAACCTTCCTCGACAAAAACCTCAAGCACGCCCAGTAAACAATCGCGGGCGCGGCGCCGGCCGGCGACGTCAGATCTCGGCCAGCGCCTTCAGGTGCGCCACCACGCTGCGGCCCAGCGCCGACAGGTTGTAGCCGCCCTCCAGGCAGCTGACGATGCGGCCCTTGCCGTACAGGCGCGCCACCGCCATCACCTGCTCGGTCATCCACGCGTAGTCCGCCTCGACCAGCCCCATGCCGCCGATGTCGTCCTCGCGGTGGGCGTCGAAGCCGGCCGAGATGAAGATCATCTCCGGCTTGAACGCGTGCAACGCCGGCAGCCACTGCTCGGTGACGATCTTGCGCACCGCGTCGCCCTTGGTGGCCAGCGGCACCGGCACGTTGACCAGGTTGGCGGTGATCGGCTCGGGCTCGGTGTACGGATAGAACGGATGCTGGAAGAAGCTCACCATCAGCGCGCGCGGCTCGTTGCGGAAGGCTTCCTCGGTGCCGTTGCCGTGGTGGACGTCGAAGTCGACGATGGCCACCCGCGCCAGCCCGCGCGCGTCGAGCGCGTGCTTGGCCGCCACGGCGACGTTGTTGAACAGGCAGAAGCCCATCGGCTCGACCGGGCGCGCGTGGTGGCCGGGCGGGCGCACCGAGCAGAAGGCGTTGTCGATCTCGCCGTCGATGACGGCGTCGGTCGCGGCCACGGCGGCGCCGGCGGCGCGCTGCGCGGCCAGCCAGCTCCAGGCGTTGAGCGAGGTGTCGCCGTCGATCGGATAGGTGGCGCCCGGCGCCGGCACGTTGTCGCGCACGATGGCGATGGCGTTGCGGCTGTGGTTGCGTTCGAGGTCGGCCAGCGCCACCAGCGGCGCCTCGCGGTGCTCCAGCAGGTCGCTGATGTGCGATCCGATCAGCTGGTCCGCGATGGCTTGCAGACGCGCCGGGGATTCGGGGTGCCAGTCGCCCATGTCGTGGCGCTGGCAATCGGGATGGCTGTAGATGGCTGTGGTCATGTGGTTGGTTTTTCCAGGGCGGCGCCCGCGCGCGCGGACCGCGCTATATCCACTGCGCGGTTTCTCGCATAGAATCCTTGCAACGCCGCTGCTGATTGTGCTGATCCCAGTCGCTAATTTACCATACATATCATGTACACAAAATTGCACTCGGTGGCACGCCAGGTCGGCGACATCATAGTCGGCAAGGACTTGCAGATACGCCAGGCGCTCACCTGCCTGCTGGCCGGCGGCCACCTGCTGGTCGAGGACGTGCCCGGCGTCGGCAAGACCACGCTGGCGCACGCGCTGGCGATCTCGCTGGGGCTGCGCTTTAACCGCATCCAGTTCACCAGCGACCTGCTGCCGGCCGACGTCAACGGCATTTCGATCTACGAACGCGAAAAGAACGGCTTCGTGTTCCATCCCGGCCCGATCTTCACGCAAGTGCTGCTGGCCGACGAAATCAACCGCGCCACGCCGAAGACCCAATCGGGCCTGCTCGAGGCGATGGAGGAGCGCCAGGTCAGCGCCGACGGCGTCACGCGCGCGCTGCCGCTGCCGTTCTTCGTCATCGCCACGCAAAACCCCACCCACCAGATCGGCACCTTCCCGTTGCCGGAATCGCAGCTGGACCGCTTCCTGATGTGCCTGTCGCTGGGTTACCCGGACGCCGCCGCCGAGCGCGCGCTGCTGATGGGCGAGGACCGCCGCGTGCTGCTCAAGACGCTGCCGGCGGCGATGACGCCGGCCGAGCTGGCGGCCGCGCAGCACGCGCTCAAGCAGCTGCACGTGTCGGCGGCGCTGGTCGACTACGTACAGGCGCTGGCGGCCGCGTCGCGCCAGAACGGCATGTTCGCCGAGGGCATGAGCCCGCGCGCGGCCATCGCGTTGCTGCAGGCCGCGCGCGCCTGGGCCGCGCTCGAGGGCCGCGACCACGTGCTGCCGGAGGACGTGCAGGCGGTGCTGGTGCCGGTGTGCGCCCACCGCCTGCGCCCGCTCAAGGCGGCGCACGGCGTGGCGCTCGCCAGCCGCGACCTGGTGCTGCAGCTGCAAAAATCGGTGCCGGTGTAGGCGCCCGCCCCGTGACTTCCGGGCTGCAAGCGCTGTACCGCAAAGGCCGCGACCGCTGGCTGTTCCAACTGCGCGACAACGAGGCCGGCGAGGTCACGCTGACGTCGCGCCGGGTCTTCATCGTGCCCACGCGCGCCGGCCTGGCGTTCACCGTGCTGCTGCTGATCATGCTGATCGGCGCGCTCAATTACAACCTCGGCCTCGGTTTCGCGCTGACCTTCTTCACCGGCGCCTGCGCCGTGGCCGACATGGTCCTGACGGCCAAAAACCTGGCGCTGCTGACGCTGTCGCCGGGGCGCGCGCCGCCCGTGTTCGCCGGCGAGGAGGCGCAGTTCGAACTGCACCTGATCAACCGCACCCGGCTCGACCGCTACGCCATCTGGCTCGGCTTCCAGGCGCACGGCGCGCGCCAGGCGGCCGACGTGGCGGCCGGCGGCGCCAGCGCGGTGCTGCTGTCGGCGCCCACGCGCGAACGCGGCTGGCTGGAGGCGCCGCGCATCCAGCTGACCACGCGTTTCCCGCTCGGCCTGTTCAAGGCGTGGAGCTACTGGCAGCCGGCGCTGCGGGTGCTGGTGTATCCGGCGCCGGAAACGCCGGCCCTGCCGTTGCCGTCGCGCGGCGCCGCCAGCGAGGACGGCCACGGCACCGTGGGGCTGGACAACTTCGCCGGCATCCGCAGCTACCAGCCGGGCGACCCGATGCGGCATCTGGCGTGGCGCCAGATCGCGCGCCACGACCCGGCGCTCGGCGGGCAGCTGGTGACCAAGCATTTCGACGGCGGCGCGGTGGCCGAACTGACGCTGGACTTCGCCGACCTGCCGCCGCGGCTGGACCTGGAACTGAAACTGTCGCGCATGACGCAGTGGGTGCTGGAGGCCGAACAACGCGCCCTGCCCTACACCTTCCGCCTGGCCCAGCACGCCTACGGCCCGGCGCTGGGCGACGCGCACCGCGCCGCCTGCCTGCGCGCGCTGGCGCTGTTCGGGCGCGAGGGCGGCGCATGAGCGGCGCGCCGCGCGGCGCCGCAGCGCGCGCGGCCGGCCTGGCGCGCCTGCCCAGGGACAAGGCCGACACCTTACTGCTGCTGGGCGCCGCGCTGATGGTGCTGGCGCCGCACTTCGCGCACCTGCCGGCGTGGGTCGGCCTAGCCGTGTGCGCCACCTTGCTGTGGCGCGCGGCGATCACCTGGCGCGGCAAGCGCATGCCGCCGCTGTGGCTGCTGGTACCGGTGGCGCTGGCGGCCATGGCCGGCGTCCACCTGAGCTACGGCACCTTGCTGGGCCGCGATCCCGGCGTCGCCATGCTGGCCCTGCTGCTGGCGTTCAAGTTGCTGGAAATGCGCGCCAAACGCGACCTGTTCGTGGTCGTCTTCCTCAGCTATTTCGTGCTGCTGACCAGCTTTTTCTATTCGCAGACGATGTTGACGGCGCTGTTCATGGGCGCCACCTTGCTGGTGCTGCTGACGGCGCAGCAATCGTTCCAATACACCGGCGTGGTGCCGCCGCTGGCGCGCCGGCTGCGCACCTCGGCCAAACTGAGCATGCTGGCCGCGCCGCTGGCGCTGCTGGTGTTCATCGGCTTTCCGCGCATCCAGGGGCCGCTGTGGGGCATGCCGGGCGACGCCCACGCCGGCCGCAACGGCATCTCGGACAGCATGGCGCCGGGCACGCTGTCATCGCTGGCGCAATCGGACGAGGTGGCCTTCCGCGTGCGCTTCCTCGATCCGGCGCCGCCGCGCGACCAACTGTACTGGCGCAGCATCGTGCTGGGCGACTACGACGGCCGCACCTGGACCCGCGTGCCGCGCCGCCGCGCCGCGCCAGGCCGGCACGACATCGCCATCAGCGTGCGCGGCCGGGCGATCCGCCACGAGGTGACGATGGAGCCCACCGGCAAGCGCTGGCTGGCGCTGCTGGAGCTGACCGGCCCGCGCTTCAGCGTGCCCGGCTTCAACGTGCGCGCGTCCGACGAGATGGAGCAATTCACGATGGAGCCGGTCGACCGGCGGCTGCGCTACCCCGCCAGCGCCTATGTCGATTTCCAGCTGCAAGCCGACGAACAGCCGGAACACCTCAAGCGCTGGCTGGAACTGCCGGACGGCTTCAACCCGCGCACCCTGGCGCTGGCGCGGCAGCTCGGCCAGGCCGCGCCGCCGGCGGGCGCGCGCGCACTGTCGCGGCGGGTGCTGGCGATGTTCCGCCGCGACAGCTTCAGCTACACCTTGCAGCCGCCGCTGGCCGGGCGCGACATGGTCGACGACTTCCTGTTCACCAGCAAGGCCGGCTTTTGCGAGCACTACGCCGGCGCCTATGTGGTGCTGATGCGCGCCATGGGCGTGCCGGCGCGCGTGGTCACCGGCTACCAGGGCGGCGAAATCAATCCGCTCGACGGCTATCTGACGGTGCGCCAGTCCGACGCCCACGCCTGGGCCGAGATCTGGCTGCCGGCCGAAGGCTGGCGCCGGGTCGACCCCACCGCCGCCGTCGCGCCCGAGCGCATCGCCAGCAACCTGGCGCGGGCGCTGCCGCCGCCGTCCGGGTTCGGCTTCGGCCAGTTCATCGCGCTGCGAAACGATCCCGATTCGTGGCTGGCGCGACTCGGATTCCGCTACGCCGCGTTGAATAATTCTTGGAATCAATGGGTCCTGGATTACAATCCTGATAGGCAGCGGAGTTTCCTTGCAGAACTAAGTTCCCTGTTCAGCAACTGGCGCGGCGCGCTGCTGGTGCCGGCCTGCGCCTTGGCCTACCTGCTGTACTGGCGGCGCCAGCGCCGGCCGGCCGCGCCGCTGGACGCGCTGTACCAGGCCTTTTGCCGGCAGCAGGCGCGCCACGGTTACGCGCGGCGCCCGGACGAGGGCCCGCGCAGCTACGCCGCGCGGCTGCGCGACATGCCCGCCAGCGCGGAAAAACACGCGGCGATGCAGACATTTTTAACCTTGTACGGCGCGCTCCAATACGGCGGCGCCGAACCCGAACCACGAACGGCGTCGCTCAAGGCGCTGAAAAAACTGTTACCTTTATGCCGATGAAGACTCTGATCACCCCCCTGCTGGCCGCCGCGCTGCTGACCGCCACCGGCGCCAGCCATGCCCAGGTCGACCGCTACGGCTACAAGCTGCCGCCAAGCATGCAGCAAAAGGCCAAGAAAAAAACCCCGCCGGCCAAGAAAAAAACCGTGCCGGCGATCGACTACGTGGGCGAATACGTCAACTTCGGCGAATGGAAGGAGGTGCGCGCCTTCCTCGACGACGTCGCCACCCGCAACGGCTTCGACCGCAAGGCGCTGGACGCCTTGATGACCCAGGTCCGCTACGTCGACGCCGCCGTGCAGCTGGTCAAGCCGGCGCCGCCGGGCAAGCCGAAGAACTGGCACGCCTACAGCGCGCTGACGATCGAGCCGACGCGCATCGACGGCGGCGTCAAGTTCTGGAACGACAATGTCGACGCGCTCAACCGCGCCGAGGCGCTGTACGGCATCCCGGCCGAGATACTGGTCGGCATCATCGGCGTCGAGACCGTGTACGGGCGCGTCACCGGCCGTTTCCGCGTGGTCGACGCGCTGGCCACGCTGGCGTTCTCCTATCCGGAGGCGCCGCAGCGCGACGCCCGTATGGAATTCTTCCGCGGCGAGCTCGAGGCGACCCTGCTGTTCGCGCGCCAGAACGGCATCGACCCGTTGTCGCTGCGCGGCTCGTTCGCCGGCGCCATGGGCATGCCGCAGTTCATGCCCAGCAGCGTGATGAAGTACGCGGTCGATTTCGACGGCAACGGCCAGATCGACCTGCTCAATTCGGCCAGCGACGCCATCGGCAGCGTGGCCGCCTTCCTGGCCGCCCATGGCTGGCAGCGCGAGATCGGCGGACCGCTGGTGTATTCGGCCGCCGTCTCGCCGAACAAGGCGTGGGAACCGATGCTGCACCAGGGGCTGACGGCAAAATATGCGCCGCAGGACTTGATAGCGGCGGGGGTCACCACCACTGTACCGGTGCCGGAGCAACAGACCTATGGCTTGGTCGATCTGCAAAACGGCGCCGACCCAACCGAGTACTGGTTGGCAAACACTAATTTCTTTGCGATTACTCAATATAACCGCAGTTATTTCTATGCGATGTCGGTGGTCGAGCTGGGCCGCGCGGTGCGGCTGGCGCGCGGCGGCATGTAGAAAGGCAAAGGGAGCGTGTAAGAACGGGCTAAAGGGATGTAAGCAACGGTAACTGGTGTTGTTGGCCTAACTTGCACGCGGTATTGTTTAGTTGACACTTGGAAATTCTTCATCCAAACTGCCCGCTAAAGCGTCAAATCATAAGCATCTATACAACAGAATTGCCTTATAATTAACTTTAGTTGCTAAATAATAGCGTGCGCCCTAGCCTATCATAGGACTCGGTGTATAATTCTCACACAATGTTGCATCGGGACAACAATACTCGGTTATGTAGTTTTTTTCTATTGCTGCCGAGTATTACAATGCGAGATGTTGTATAATTGTGTATATATTATGAAACTTGTTATCCCGGAATCGGTCCGTGTGTAAATTCGTTCCTTGGTAAGGATGAACATTAACGCAGCAAAGCGAGCTCCGAGTGTTGTACTTTGCAGGACAACTTTACAGAAGGAAAAGACGAAATCATGACAAACCAAGTCGGCATAGATATGAACAACGATGCGGATGGCGATGACCTGCTGCAATACAATCCCAACCGCCTGCTCGATACCCTGATCGAAAACCTGCGTTTGAAAAACGACGCGGCCCTGTCGCGCGCGTTGGAAGTCGCACCGCCAGTGATCAGCAAAATTCGCCACCACCGCCTGCCAGTGGGCGCTTCGCTGCTGATCCGCATGCACGAAGTGAGCGATTTGAGCATTCGCGACCTGCGTTACTTGATGGGCGACCGCCGCAACAAGTTCCGCATCAGCGATAAGCAGTTCAAACCAAAGGAAGGCGAACCAGGCCAGGGCCAGGGTTAAGTTTCACCCCGGCTCAGACCTGCTCCGTTTTGCCCGCGTATCCCTCCCCCCTTCCACAGGGGCGAGGGATGCGTCTTTTTACGCGGTCGTTTTTTACGCCGGCGAATTTTAAGCTGGCGAATTTTAAGCTGGCGAATTTTAAGCCGGCGAATTTTAAGCTGGGAACACGCCGGTCGACAGATAGCGGTCGCCCCGGTCGCACACGATGAACACGATCGTCGCGTTCTCGACCGTCTGCGAAACGCGCAACGCGATCTCACAGGCGCCCGCCGCCGAAATGCCGCAAAAAATCCCCTCCTCGGCCGCCAGCCGGCGCGCCATGCGCTCGGCCGCCGCCTGCGACACCGATTCAACCTGGTCCACGCGCCCGCGGTCGTAAATTTTCGGCAAGTACGCCTCCGACCATTTGCGGATGCCGGGTATCGACGAGCCCTCTTCCGGCTCGGCGCCGATGACCTGCACGTTCGGATTCTGCTCCTTCAGATAGCGCGACACGCCCATGATGGTGCCGGTGGTGCCCATGGCGCTGATGAAATGGGTGACGCGGCCGTCGGTGTCGCGCCAGATTTCCGGGCCGGTGCCCTCGTAGTGGGCGCGCGGGTTGTCCTGGTTGCCGAACTGGTCGAGGATGACGCCCTTGCCATCCTTTTGCAGCTGCTCGGCCATGTCGCGCGCGTACTCCATGCCGCCGGTCTTGGGCGTGAGCATGATCTGCGCGCCGTAGGCCGCCATGCTCTGGCGCCGTTCGATGCTAAGGTTCTCCGGCATCAGCAACAACATTTTGTAGCCGCGCAACGCCGCCGCCATCGCCAGCGCGATGCCGGTGTTGCCGCTGGTCGCCTCGATCAGGGTGTCGCCGGGCTTGATGTCGCCGCGCTCCTCGGCGCGCTTGAACATCGACATGGCGGCGCGGTCCTTGACCGAACCGGCCGGATTATTGCCCTCGAGCTTGCCGAGGATAATATTGTTGCGGGCGGCCGCGTCGGCGCCGGGCAGGCGGGTCAGCCGCACCAGCGGCGTATTGCCGATCGTGTCTTCCAGAGTCTTGTAAGCCATCGTGTTGAGCCTTTTGTGGTTTCGCCAATACTGCATTTTAATCCGAGTTGGAATTGCGCGTATTGCAAGACCCCGCCGGCCCCTGCCGGAGGGGATAAAGCGCCGGAAGTCTTTGGACTGGAAGCGCGCCATGCGCTAGACTGGCGACATCTCGCAACGGGCCGCAGCCCCGCGCCGCCACCTTTTTTCACCACGCGATCACCATGTCCACCTCCCCGCTCGAAATGCTGCCCGACAGCACCCCAGAAACGCCGGCGGCGCTGCCGGCCGACCTCGAAAGCCGCCGCCACCAGATGTTCCCCACGCTGTCCGACGCCGATATCAAGCACATGCTGCGCTTCGGCCACGTGCGCCACTTCAGCGACGGCGAAAAAATCGCCGAAGCGGGCAAGAGCAGCTACGGCATGCTGCTGGTGCTCAAGGGCGGCGTCGCCATCAGCCGCTTCGACGGGCTGGGCAACACCTCGTACATCACCACGCACACGGCCGGCCAATTCTCCGGCGAGGTGGCGCAGCTGTCGGGACGCCCGGCGCTAGGCAACGCCCACGCCGTCGGCGAGGTCGAGGTGCTGGTGGTGCCGCCCGAATCGCTGCGCGCGCTGCTGGTCGCGCACGCCGACCTGGGCGAGCGCATTGTGCGCGCGCTGATCCTGCGCCGCGTCGGCCTGATCGAACAGAACTCGGGCGGCCCGGTCATCGTCGGCCCGCGCGGCCACGGCCGCATCCACACGCTGCAAAGCTTCCTGGCGGCCAACGGCCACCCGCACAGCGTGCTCGATCCGGAGGTCGACCAGCAGGCGGCCGACCTGATGGCGCACTACCAGCCCAAGCCGGAGGACTTGCCGCTGGTGGTGTGCCCGGACGGCGTGGTCAAGAAAAACCCGAGCGTGGTCGACGTCGGCCGCTGCCTCGGCATGCTGCCCGAGCTGCCGGCCGACAAGGTCTGGGACGTCATCGTCGTCGGCGCCGGCCCGGCCGGACTGGCGACGGCCGTGTACGCGGCGTCCGAGGGCTTGTCGGTGCTGGCGCTGGAGACGCGCGCTTTCGGCGGCCAGGCGGCGGCCAGCGCCCGCATCGAAAACTACCTGGGCTTCCCGACCGGCGTCTCCGGCCGCGCGCTGGCGGGCCGCGCCTACGTGCAGGCGCAGAAATTCGGCGTCGAGGTCGCCATCCCCGCCCCCGCCGGACGGCTCATCTGCGACACCTATCCGCTGCAGGTCGAAATGTGCGGCAGCCTGCAGCGCCTGCAGGCCAAGACGGTGGTGCTGTCGTGCGGCGCGCGCTACCGCCGGCCGTCGCTGGCCAACCTCAAGCAGTTCGAGGGCAAGGGGATTTACTACTGGGCGTCGCCGATCGAGGGCAAGCTGTGCAAGAGCGAGGAGATCGTGCTGGTCGGCGGCGGCAACTCGGCCGGCCAGGCCGCGGTGTTCCTGTCCGGGCACGCGTCCAAGGTCCACATGCTGATCCGCAAGGACAGCCTGTCGTCGACGATGTCGAGCTATCTGATCGAACGCATCCAGGCCACGCCGAATATCGAACTGCACACGCACTCGGAGATCGTCGCGCTGGAGGGCGACGAGGATGGATTGCGGCAGGTGCGCATCCGCAATTCGCAAACCGAGCAGGAATGCGACTACGATGTTTGCCGCGTGTTCCTGTTCATCGGCGCCGATCCGAACACGGGCTGGCTGGAGGACTGCGGCGTCGACGTCGACGGCCACGGCTTCATCCGCACCGGTTTCGACGTCACCAAGGCGCAGTGCAAGGCCAACTTCGACAAGGGTGTCTACCCGCGCGAGATGCCGGCGCGCGCCGCGCTCGAGACCAGCGTGCCGGGCGTGTTCGCGATTGGCGACGTGCGCGCCAGCTCGACCAAGCGGGTCGCGGCGGCGGTGGGCGAAGGCGCGGCCGTGGTGTCGCAGATCCACGGCTTCCTGGCCAACCTGCCGGCGGACAAACGCTAGCGAACCCGCACGGCCACCCGGGGTCGTACCCCACCGGGTACGACCCCTAAGCGGCGGCGCACGCGTATCGCCAACCGCTTGCGGGGTTTCACTTCACGCCGGCCTTCTGCAGCTGCTCGATCTCGAAATCGCCGTCGTCCACGATCCGCTCCCACCCCTTGAACTTGGCCATGCCGCGCGTGCGGGCGATCGACAGCAGCAGGCTCTGTCCCGGCGCCTGGCGCTCCGGCTGCAACTGATACACCGGATCGGCGAACGCCTGCGCCGGCGTGACGATGGTCCAGCCCATATCGACGAACTGCTGGATCACGTCCTTCAACCACAAGGCGTTGAGCAGGTTGTGATGCTGCAGCATCACCTGCGGGATATCGCGTCCCTCCAGCTTGCGCGACAAGTCGCGGTAAGCGATCGCGCGCTGCTTGACGTGCGCCAGATACGCTTTCTTGATCGGCGCGATATCCGCCTTCGGATCCGCGCGCAGCACCTCGTTCAGCTTCTCGTCCAAGCGCCAATCGCTGGTGTCCAGACTGACATACCCGTTGCGATACCCATGCTCCTTGAGGAAGGCGCGCATGCCGTCGCGCTTTTCCGGCGTATCGCCCTCGCGCAGATAGGTGAACCGGAACCACTTCCGATAACCGGGCAAGGTGGACGTGATGCGGTCGCAGTCGCGTATCTCCTGCTGGTACTGCGCCAGCGTCACCGTCTTCGCGGCCAGATCCAGATGCGTCATCGTATGGTTGCCCAGCGCATGCCCGGCGTCGCCCCACGCCTTGGCCAGCGCGTAGCCGGCCGGCTTGGTGGCGCCGAAATCGCAGGTGACAAACAGCGCCGCCGACACCTTGTGCGCGGCCAGCGCGTCGAGCATCGCCTGGTTGCGCTGCTGGGGCGACATCAACGGCGTCTCCTCCAGCCGGGGCCCGTCGTCGAAGGTGAAGGCCACCGACTGCGCGTGCGCCGCGCCCATGGCGGCAACGGCCATCAACGCGGCCATCGCGGCCGAACGAAGTACCACTAACATTGTTTCTCCTTGAGTCGCCGCAGTTGCGCGGCCTGGTAGGCGCCAAAGGCGTCGTTGAACAGGCAGCGTATCAGCGGATCATCGACGATATCGGCATCGGCCGGCGCGCCGCTGATGCGCATGTACATCGACGTCAGCGATTCGCCCAACGCCAGCCCGGCGTACAGCTTGGCGATCGGGATTTCGGTCATCCACGATGGCGCCTCCTCGTCGCCCGCCGCCGCGATGCTGTCGCCATGAATCCGATACCGGTATTGCCGCACGCCGCCGGCGTGATCGTAGACCGACAACTGCCAGACGCACGGCGTCTCGAAGTAGCTATCCGGCGGCAGCTCCATCTGCTGGTATTTGTCGATCAGGCCCGCGCCGCAGTAATCCAGCACCAGCGCGGTTTGCTCGTCCGTCAGCGGCGCGAAGTGGCTGGCGATGCCGGAAGTCGGCGGCGGCGTGATGTCGGCGTCGTATTGATAGTCGACGTCCTGCTCGCCGACCGGCAGCACCCACGGCAGCGGCGCGGCGGGCGTCAGCGCATCGGCGGTCAGCGCCATCGCGACCGAGGGATTGAGGCGGACGACGCGCGCATCCGGCAGCCACGCGCCCACCTCGCGCTCGAACTGCTTATAGGTGATCGGGAACAGCGCGTGGTTGTACCAGGACCACGGCTCCTGCACGAACTGGCAGGAGCTGGGCACGACGTAGCGCGGCTTGAGCGCGCGCAGCTGCTCGGGCCATTCCTCCGGCAGCTGCGGCTGGCCGCCCTCGGCGCGCGACGGCGCGATCACATCGATCTCGCGCATCGTCTGGAACGGCCACAGCACCATGTCCCACGGCGCGCAGGCGGTCAGCTGCTCCAGCGTTTGCGGGTCCATCCACGAGTCGACGACGTTCAGCACATTCAATCCGCCGGCGCGGATATGGAACATCGAATCGACATCGGCATCGAGCGCGCGGCGCGGAATGATCTCCATCGCGCCGACCAGCACCGGCGCATCCACCGCCAGCGCGCGCACGTCGGTGAAGCCCAGCTCCCGTATCATCGCGAACAGTTCGTCGAACAGGCAGTAAAGATAGATGGGCGTGGCGCGCGGCAGCAGGTCCAGGCTCTCCATCGAGCAGTGGTCGTCGTGGAAGTGCGAGATGAACACGGCGTCCGGTGTCAGCTTCCTGATTTGCCCGTGATCGAAGCGCACGGCGGGATAGGCGTGGCAGTTGCGGCTGAACGGGTTTTCGAAAATCGGATCGAACAGGACCTGCGTGCCTTCGTATTCGAAGACGTAGCCCGCGTGGAGTATTCTGGAAATCTTCAGCGGCGACATGTGCGTGCTCCAATCAAAATGTCGCGCTATCTTATCAGACATAAAAACGCCAAAGCCCGCAGCGCGGGAGGCTGCGGGCTTTGGCGCGTACTACAAACTTACTTACAGACTTATTTGCCTGCGGGTGCCGGCGTGGATGCCGTTTTGGCGGCGGCTTTGTCGGCTTTTGGCTTGGCGGCGGCGGTGGCCGCGGCGCCCTCTTTCGACTTGCCGTTCACCAGCAGGCCGGCTTCCGACAGCTTGGCGGCGTTCTTGCCGCCGATGCCTTTGACGCGGTGCTCAAGATCGGCCCAGTCCTTGAACTCGCCTTTTTTTCGTTCTTCGAGAATGGCGGTGGATTTGGCCGGGCCGATGCCCTTGATCGAATCGAGCGAGGCCGCGTCGGCCTTGTTGACATCCACTTGTGCGAACGCAAAGCTCATGGTGGCGGCCAGCGTTGCAATGCCCAGCAGTAGTTTTTTGAACATGTCTGTCTCCGTGGTTGGTCTCTAGCAAGGGCGGAAGTCGCGCCTTGGATGTCCTTAACGGATGAGGAACCCGGCATGTTGACGCCGTTCTTCTGAGCTTTATCAATGCAGGGTTCGTGGGTCATGCATGGGCCGCCGCGACGCATGCATGGCGGATTACGGCGTTCCGCCTAATCCGCCCTACGTGTTTCCGCGTGTTTTCGCGTGTCTCCTTGCATTAATTGCCTGCGTCGAAGAGTTCTTCGCGCGTGACGGTCGCGGTACCCAGCTTGCCGACGACGATGCCGCCGGCCCGGTTGGCCGTCTGCACCGCTTCGTGCCAGCCGGCGCCCGCGCCCAGCATGCACGCCATCGTGGCGATGACGGTGTCGCCGGCGCCAGAGACGTCGAACACTTCGCGCGCCTGCGCCGGCATGTGGAACTGGTCGTTCTCGGTGTACAAGGTCATGCCCTCTTCGGAGCGCGTCAACAGCAGGGCGTCGAGCTTCAGTTCCGCGCGCAGCTGCTGCGCCTTGGCCGTCAGCTGCTCTTCGCTGTTCCAGCTGCCGACGATGCGCTTCATCTCCGACTTGTTCGGCGTGAGCACGGTGGCGCCGGCGTAGCGCGAGAAGTCGTCGCCCTTCGGATCGACCATCACCACCTTGCCCGCCGCGCGCGCCGAGGCGATCATGTCGGCCACGTTCACCAGGCTGCCCTTGGCGTAGTCCGACAGCACGATGACGTCGTAGTCGGCCAGCAGTGCCTTGAACTGCAGCAGTTTGTCGCGCAGCACGGTGTCGGTCGGCGCTTCCTCGAAATCGATGCGCACCATCTGCTGCTGGCGGCCGATCACGCGCAGCTTGATGATGGTGGAGATGGCGTCGTCGCGTTTCAGGTAGCTGTGGATGCCGCCGCCTTGCAGCAGTTGTTCGACCTCGGTCCCCGCCTCGTCGGCGCCGACCACGCCCAGCAAGCCGGCGTGCGCGCCCAGCGCGGCGGCGTTGCGCGCCACGTTGGCGGCGCCGCCCAGGCGCGCCTCGCGCTTTTCGATGCGCACGATCGGCACCGGCGCCTCCGGCGAAATGCGGCTGACGTCACCGAACCAGTAACGGTCCAGCATGACGTCGCCGACGACCAGGATGCGCACCTTGTCCAGTGCGGGGGCTTGAAAAGCGGTGACGGAAGTACTCACATGTTCCTCGTTTGTTAATTTATGCGCTCGCATTATGCGCGGTCTTTATGCGCGGTCTTTATGCGCGATCTTTATGCGCGGTCCTTATGCGCTGTCTTTATGCGCTGTCTTTATGCGCTGTCTTTATGCGCTGTCTGAATCACGTAGGGCGGATTAGCGCAGCGTAATCCGCCATGCACGCTCCGTCGGCGGCTCACAGATGGCGGATTACGGCGTTCCGCCTAATCCGCCCTACGTGTATCCGTGGATACGTGTATCCGTGTATCCGTGGATCCGTGGATCCGCAGATACGTCCATCCGTTGATACGCGAATCATCAGCTTTAGTTCATCACATTCAGTTCTTCGGTGCGGCGCGGCGGGTAGGTCTCCCACCGGCTGCAACCGGGACACTGCCAGTAGAACTGGCGCGCCTTGAAGCCGCAATGGCTGCACTGGTAGCGCGCCAGCTTCTGCGTGTAGCCGTGCACCAGGTTCTTCACCATCGACAGCTCCGACACCACGCCCGGCGGCGCGTCAACCAAACGCGCCTCGAGCAGCTTATCCAGTCCCAGCAAGGTCGGCGTGCGGCGCAGCTCATTGACCACCAGCTCCTTGGCGGCGTCCAAACCGTCGAGCTCCAGCACCGCCTTGTACACCACCTCCAGCAGGTCGATCGACGACGCCTGCTCCAGGTAGGACTTGATCAGGTTGACGCCTTCCTGCGGACGCCCGACCTTGCGGTAGCCGTCCATCATGCGCTGCGCCACCAGCGCGGTGTGCGGCACGCTGATTTGTTCGACCCGGCGCCATGTCATCAACGCGCCTTCGACATCGTCCTTGGCCAGCTGCGCGTCGCCGATCAGCAGCGTCGCGCGCACGTTGACGCGGTCGGCCTGCAGCGATTTCTCCAGCAGCGGCAGCGCGTCCTCGGGATGCAGGTGCACCAGCGCGTCCTGTGCCAGCTCGCAGTAGAACTGCGCGATTTCCTTCTGGCGCGAGCCGGCGCCCGATTCCTGCAGGCCGATGGCCGCCTCGATGGCGCGCGGCCATTCCTTCTCGCGCTGGAAAATCTCCAGCAGCGCGCGCCGCGCCGGCACCGCGTACTGGCTGTGGATCAGGCGATTGAAGGTTTCCTCGGCGCGGTCCAGCAGGCCGGCCTTCAGGTAGTCCATGCCCAGTTCATATTCGGCGTGCTCCTTCTGCTCCTGCGGCAGGTCGGGACGCGCCAGCAGATTCTGGTGCACGCGGATGGCGCGTTCGGTCTCGCCACGGCGGCGGAACAGGTTACCGAGCGCGAAGTGCATGTCGGCCGTCTCCGGGTCCATGCGCACGATCTCGATGAAGGCGTCGACCGCCTTGTCCGGCTGGTCGTTGAGCAGGAAGTTCAAGCCCTTGAAATACCCGCGCGGCAGCGAGCGCGATTCGGACACCAGCTGGCGAATGTCGACGCGTGCGGCGATCCATCCCATGCCGAAGAAGAGCGGGATGCCCAATAACATCCAGAGTTCAAATTCCATGCTTGTTTAGTTGGTAGTGGTGCTTATTGTGTGGTGACGCCATCGGGCTGCGGCTGCGCGTTGACCTGCTGCGCCGACGATTGCAGCGTCGTGATGGTGGTTTTGTGTTTGTTCGTTTCGCGGCGGTGGCGGAACACCGTCGGCGTCAGCGCCAGCACGCCGAGGACGGCGCCGGCGACGAAAAAGCCGAGCAGCATCAGGACCAGGGGGCCGCGCAGATCATAGTGGAGGAAAAAATGCAGGTCGACTTCCTGCGTATTTTTCAGGGCGAAGCCAAAAAACAAGACGAATAGGACGATTCCAATGAGGGTGGATAAGAATTTCATCAGCCTGGTTCCTGTTCTGGATTTCTAAGAGCGCCAGTATGGCACTAGATACAGTTTCTATCAAACCCGCAGAGCGCGGACCACCGGGGTCGTACCCGCCGGGTACGACCCCTTTTTCAGGTGTGCGGGTTGAAACTCCGTTTAACCATAAAAAAAGCGGCATCCGAGGACGCCGCTTTCTTGTCAAACCATCAGACGCTTCAGTCCTCGATGATCGGTTGCCCGACCATCGCGTCGACCCGCTCGCGCAATTGCTTGCCCGGCTTGAAGTGAGGCACCCGTTTTTCGGGCACCATCACTTTGTCGCCCGACTTCGGATTACGTCCGATACGCGGTGGCCGGCTATTCAGAGCGAAACTGCCAAAACCGCGGATCTCGATGCGCTGACCGGTCGCCAGGGCGTTGGTCATCGCATCCAGAATGGTCTTGACGGCGTACTCCGCATCTTTGGCCACCAGCTGAGAATAACGCTCAGCCAGGCGGTTGATCAACTCGGACTTAGTCATCGACTAGTTCTTAGTTCTTGTTATCGAACTTGGCTTTCAACAGCGCGCCCAGGCTGGTGGTGCCCGAAGCTGCGTTGTTGTCGGTAGCGGCCATTTTCTGCATCGCTTCCTGGGTCTCGACGTTGTCCTTGGCTTTGATCGACAGCTGGATCGAACGCGCTTTGCGGTCGATGTTGATGACCAGGGCTTCGACGGAGTCGCCAACCTTCAGGTGCGTACCGGCATCTTCCACGCGGTCGCGGGAGATTTCGGAAGCGCGCAGGTAGCCTTCGACTTCTTCGGACAGTTGGATCACGGCGCCTTTAGGCTCGACCGATTTCACGGTGCCGGTGACCAGCGCGCCCTTGTCGTTCATGGCGGCGAAGTTGTTGAACGGATCGCCTTCCAGTTGCTTGACGCCCAGGGAAACGCGCTCGCGCTCGACGTCGATGGCCAGAACGATGGCTTCCAGTTCGTCGCCTTTCTTGAAGCGGCGGACGGCTTCTTCGCCGGTTTCGGTCCAGGACAGGTCGGACAGGTGCACCAGGCCGTCGATGTTGCCGGCCAGGCCGATGAACACGCCGAAGTCGGTGATCGACTTGATCGCGCCACGGACTTTGTCGCCCTTCTTGTGGGTCACGCCGAAGTCATCCCATGGGTTCGCTTTGCACTGCTTCATGCCCAGCGAAATACGGCGACGCTCTTCGTCGATTTCCAGAACCATGACTTCCACTTCGTCGCCCAGCTGGACAACTTTGTTTGGAGCGACGTTCTTGTTGGTCCAGTCCATTTCCGACACGTGGACCAGGCCTTCGATACCCTGCTCGACTTCAACGAACGCGCCGTAGTCGGTCAGGTTGGTGACTTTACCGAACAGACGGGTGCTTTGTGGGTAACGACGGGACAGACCGGTCCATGGGTCGTCGCCCAGCTGCTTCACGCCCAGCGAAACGCGGTTCTTTTCCTGATCGTACTTCAGGACCTTGGCGGTGATTTCCTGGCCAACGGTCAGCACTTCCGATGGGTGACGCACACGACGCCATGCCAGGTCGGTGATGTGCAGCAGGCCGTCGATGCCGCCCAGATCCACGAACGCGCCGTAGTCGGTGATGTTCTTGACGACGCCGGTCACGACCGTGCCTTCTTTCAGCGTTTCCATCAGTTTCTGACGCTCTTCGCCCATCGACGCTTCGATGACGGCGCGGCGGGACAGAACCACGTTGTTACGCTTGCGATCCAGCTTGATCACTTTGAATTCGAGGGTCTTGCCTTCGAATGGGGTGGTGTCCTTGACTGGACGGGTGTCGACCAGCGAACCCGGCAGGAATGCGCGGATGCCGTTGGTCAGAACGGTCAGGCCGCCCTTGACTTTGCCGTTGACGGTACCGACGACGATTTCGCCCGATTCCATCGCTTTTTCCAGTGCCAGCCACGAAGCCAGACGCTTGGCTTTGTCGCGCGACAGGATGGTGTCGCCGAAACCGTTTTCGAGCGATTCGATCGCCACGGAAACGAAGTCGCCTACCTTGACTTCCAGTTCGCCGTGGTCGTTCTTGAATTCTTCAACTGGGATGAATGCTTCCGATTTCAGGCCGGCGTTGACGATCACGAAGTTGTGATCCAGACGAACGACTTCAGCCGAGATCACTTCGCCCGAACGCATGTCTTGACGCGACAGGGATTCTTCGAAGAGGGCTGCAAAACTTTCCATATTAGACATTGTGACTTCCAGGTTGCCAACAAGGCTCGCGATATGCGACTTCAGTTGGGTTAAGGTTGATCAAAGTGCCGCTAGTGAGTACTAACTCGCCGTGCGGTACCCGCCTTTGCTACATTTTCAGTGGGGCTTGCCCACCGCCGCATACCATTGCAACACCTGTTCGACCGCTTGATCAGCGCTCATATTGGATGTATCGAGGACATGCGCCCCTGCCGCTGGCACCAGCGGCGCGATGGCCCGGTGGGTATCCCGGTCGTCCCGCGCCTGCAAATCCATCAGTAGGTCTTCCATATTAGCAGAAATTCCCTTGCCAATCAATTGCTTATAACGGCGATCGGCCCGGGCCGCGACAGACGCCGTCAAAAACACCTTCAACACCGCGTGCGGGAAGATCACCGAGCCCATGTCGCGGCCGTCGGCGACCACGCCGGGCGCCTTGCGAAAGCCCAGCTGCAGCCCCACCAGCGCGTGCCGCACGGCGGGAAATGTTGCAATTTTTGAAGCGGTGTTGCCCACCTCTTCCGCGCGGATCGCTTCGGTGACGTTTTCCTGCGACAAAATGATGTCGCCGCCCTGGAAACTGCATTGCAGGTGCTCGGCCAGCTTGGACAGAGCGTGCTCATCGTTGAGGTCGGTGCCGCGGCGCAGGGCCGACAGCGCCGTCAAGCGGTACAGGGCGCCCGAATCCAGGTAATGGAAGCCGAGCCTGTCGGCAACGCGGTGCGCGACGGTGCCCTTGCCGGAGGCGGTGGGGCCGTCGATGGTGATGACTGGGATCTGGGATGTGACCATTGTTCTATATATCTATCTAGTTCGCGATCGCGGCAAACGCCGTGAAGTATTCAGGGAAGGTCTTGCCGACGCACTTGGGATCGTTGATGCGCATGACGTTGCCCTTGCGCGCGGCGCCGTCCAGCGACACCAGCGAGAAGCACATCGCCATGCGGTGGTCGTCGTAGGTGTCGATGGTGGCGGCCGTGATGGCCGCCGGCGGCGTCACCTTGATGTAGTCCGGCCCCTCCTCGACGATGGCGCCGACCTTGCGCAGCTCGGTCGCCATGGCCGCGATGCGGTCGGTCTCCTTCACGCGCCAGCTGGCGATGTTGCGCAAGGTGCTGGTGCCGTCGGCGTACAGCGCCGCCACCGCGATCGTCATGGCGGCGTCGGGAATGTGGTTGAAGTCGGCGTCGATGGCTTTGAGCACGCCGTTCGACTTGGCCTCGATCCAGTTGTCGCCCATCGTGATCTGCGCGCCCATCTGCTCCAGCGCGGCGACGAACCGCACGTCACCCTGGATACTATCGCGGCCCACGCCTTCGACGCGCACGGGACCGCCGGCGATCGCACCGGCCGCCAGGAAGTACGACGCCGACGAAGCGTCGCCCTCGACGTGGATGGTGCCCGGCGACTGGTAGACCTGGCCCGGCTGCACCGTGAACGAGGCCCAGCCATCCTGCTCGACCTTGACGCCGAAGCGGCGCATCAGGTTCAGCGTGATCTCGATGTACGGCTTGGAGATCAATTCGCCTTCGACGTCGATGCTGATGGCGTGCTCGCGCGCCATCAGCGGCGCCACCATCAGCAGCGCGGTCAGGAACTGGCTCGAGACGTTGCCGCGCACCGACAGGCGCTTCGCGTGGATCTTGCCCTGCTTGATGTGCAGCGGCGGGAAGCCGGGATTGCCGGTGTAGTCGACATCGGTGCCGGCGGCGTTGAGTGCGTCGACCAGGTCGCCGATCGGGCGCTCGTGCATGCGCGGCACGCCGTGCAAGGTGTAGTCGCCGCCGATGACGGCCAGCGCGGCGGTCAGCGGACGGATCGCGGTACCGGCGTTGCCCATGAACAGATCGGCCGATTTATTCGGCAGCACGCCCGCCACGCCCTTGACGTGGTGGATGGTGCCGGTGGCGGTTTTCTCTTCGGTCCACTGCACGCCCAGCGAGCGCAGGGCCGCCAGCATGACGGCCGTATCGTCCGACGCCAGCAGGTCGACGATGGCGACGTCGCCTTGCGACAGCGCCGCCAGCAGCAGGATGCGGTTGGAGATCGACTTCGAGCCAGGCAGGCGCACCGCGCCCTCGACGTGGGGGACGGTTTGAAGATCGATGTATTCGTTACTCATGATGAATCCTTTAAATTACGCTCTTATGCGGCACCTGCGAAACCCGCACTGCGGCACACCGGGGTCGTACCCCGCACGGGGTACGCCCCCATCGTCTTAGGGTTACAGCGCCGCTTATTCCGCCTTGTCTTGCGACGGCGGCACTTCGGCCGTCTCGATCGCGGTGATCCACTGGTGGCGGGCGCGCTGGGCGTTGCCGTACACGCTCTCCAGCGCGGCGCCGTCGCCGGCGGCCAGACGGGCGCGCAGTCCCGTCAATTGTGCCAGATAGGCGTCCAGCTCCGTCAGCAGCGCCGACTGGTTGGCCAGGCTGATGTCACGCCACATTTCCGGCGACGATCCGGCGATCCTTGTGAAATCGCGAAAACCGCTGGCCGCATACTGGAACAGTAAATCCGCATGCGGCTTGTTGGCGATGTCGTCCACCAGCGCGTAGGCCAGCAAATGCGGCAAATGGCTCACGGCGGCGAACACCTTGTCATGTTCCTGCGGCGTTAAACGATGGATGACGGCATGGCAGGCGCGCCACGCGGCGGCCACGCGCTCGACATCGGCGGCGGCGTTCTCGTCGAGCGCCGTCAGCACCACCTTCTTGCCGACGTACAGGTCGTCGATGGCCGCCTCGGGACCGTTGGTTTCGCGCCCGGCGATGGGATGACCCGGCACGAACTGCGCCACCTTGCCACCGAGCGCGCGGCGCGCGGCGGCCACCACGTCCGACTTGGTGCTGCCGGCGTCGGTGACCACGGTGCCCGCTTGCAGATGCGGCGCGATGGCGGCCAGGATCGCCTCGGTCTGCGCCACCGGCGCGGCCAGCAGCACCAGGTCGGCGCCGCGCAGCGCTTCGGCCATGCCATCGTCGCCACCGGCGCCGATGACGTCGATGATGCCAAGCTCCTTCGCGCGCGCCAGCGAGGCCGCCGAGCGTCCCATGCCGACCACGCTGGCGACGGCGCCGGCCTTCTTCAGCGAGCGCGCGAACGATCCGCCGATCAGGCCTACGCCGAAAATAACGACCTTGTTCAGCATCGCCATGCCCTACTCCGCCAGCGCCTTGGTCAGCGCCGCGATCAGCACCGCGTTCTCCTGCGGCAGGCCGATGGAGATGCGCAGCCACTCCGGCAAACCGTAGTTGCCGACCGGGCGCACGATGACGCCCTGCTTCAACAACGACAGGTTCACGCGCGAGCCGGCCGCCGGATCGTCGCCGACCTTGACCAGCACGAAGTTACCGTACGACGGCACATATTCGAGACCCAGCTGCTTGAACGCCTCGATGAACTGCTGATAGCCGGCGGCGTTGTTGGCCGCGCTGCGCTTGAGGAAGTCCTTGTCGTTGAGCGCCGCGATGGCCGCCGCCTGCGCCATCGAATTGACGTTGAACGGTTGGCGGATGCGGTTCATCAGGTCCGTCAGCGCCGGCTGGGCGATGCCGAAACCGACGCGCAGGCCCGCCAGCCCGTAGGCCTTGGAGAACGTGCGCGACACCAGCAGGTTGGGATACTTCTTGACCCATTCGGCCGATTCGAACTGGTTTTCCTCGGCCAGGAACTCGTTATAGGCCTCGTCCAGCACCACCACCACATTGGCCGGCACCTTGTCCAGGAAGGCCTGGATCTCGGCGGCCGGGATAAAGGTGCCGGTGGGGTTGTTCGGGTTGGCGATGAAGACCAGGCGCGTGTCGTCGGTGATGGCCGCCAGCATGGCCGGCAGGTCGTGGCCGTAGGCCTGGGCCGGCACCACGATGTGGCGCGCGCCCACGCCCTGCGTCGCCAGCGCGTACACGGCGAACGAGTACTGGGCGTAGACGATGGACTGGCCGCGTTCGACGAAGGCGTGGGCGGCGATCTCCAGGATGTCGTTGCTGCCGTTGCCCAGCGTGATCCAGTCGGCCGGCACGTCGTAGCGCTTGGACAGCGCCGCTTTCAGCTCGAAGCCGTTGGCGTCCGGGTAGCGTCCCAGGTCGGTGGCGGCGGCGGTCATCGCCTGCACTGCCGATTCCGGCACGCCGAACGGGTTTTCGTTCGACGCCAGTTTGACGATGGATGCCTCATCGAGGCCGAATTCGCGCGCGACTTCGGCGATCGGTTTGCCGGCTTGGTAAGGGGCGATGGCCCGGACGTATTCAGGCCCGTAGTTCTTGGTCATGGTCTCTGTTCTCTGTTTTAGTTAGGTCAGGCTGACGGGATACGATCCCAGCACCTTGAAGAAAGCGGCGTTGCTCTGCAGCTCGTCGAGCGCCTTGGCCACGGCCTCGTTCTGGATGTGGCCTTCGACGTCGACGTAGAAATAGTATTCCCAATTGCCGTTGCGGGCCGGGCGCGATTCGAAGCGCGTCATCGACACGTTGTTCTGCGCCAGCGATCCAAGCAGGCGATAGACCGAGCCGGCGCGGTGCGGCGCCGCCAGCGCCATCGACGTGCGGTCCTTGCCCGACGGGCCGGTTTGCAGGTGGCCGATGACGGCGAAGCGCGTGCGGTTGTGCGGATCGTCCTGGATGTTGGCCTTGACGGTGCCCAGGCTGTAGCGCACGCCGGCGCGCTCGCCGGCGATGGCGGCGATCGTATGGTCGTCGCGCGCCATGCGGGCCGCCTCGGCGTTGGACGAGACGGCGCGCCGTTCGATGTCCGGGTAGTTATTATTCAGCCAGATCTGGCACTGCGCCAGCGCCTGCGCGTGGGCGCAGATGGCGGTGACGCCGTCCATGTTGCCGGTGCCCGTCAGCAGGCTGTGACGCACGGCGATGGCCACCTCGCCGCTGATCGTCAGCGGCGTGTGCAGCAGCAGGTCGAGGGTGCGGCCGATCGCGCCCTCGGTCGAATTTTCGACCGGGACCACGCCGAATTCGGCGGTGCCGGCCTCGGTGGCGCGGAACACCTCGTCGATCGACGAGCAGGCCAGCACGTCGACGGCGGTGCCGAACTGCTGGTAGACCGCCTGTTCGCTGTAGGTGCCGGCCGGGCCGAGGAAGGCCACGGTGACGCGTTTTTCCAGCGAGCGGCAGGCGGACATGATCTCGCGGAAGATGGTTTGCATTTCGGTGTTGCCCATCGGGCCGGGATTGCGCTCGGCCACGCCGCGCAGCACCTGGGCTTCGCGTTCGGGCCGGAACACCGGGGCGTTGGTCTCGGCTTTGACGTGGCCGACTTCCTGCGCCACCTTGGCGCGGCGATTCAGCAGCTCGAGGATCTGCGCGTCGATGGCGTCGATCTGCTCGCGTAACGGGGTAAGTTTATCTGTCATGGTCTCGTCAATTGGTCAGCTATCGTCTGCGGCACTGTTTAACCCGCACCGCGGCACACCAGGGTCGTACCCCGTACGGGGTACGACCCCATTCGCCCGGGTTTGGTGTCGGGGCCCAATCAGCGGCCGGCGAACTCGTTCAGGTAGTCTACCAGCGCTTGCACGCCCTCGATCGGCATCGCGTTATAAATCGATGCGCGCATGCCGCCGACGGACTTGTGGCCCTTCAGCTGCAGCAGGCCACGCGCTTTCGCGCCGGCCAGGAAGGCATCGTTACGGCTCTCGTCCTTCAGATAAAACGGTATGTTCATGCGCGAGCGGCTCTCTTTCGCCACCCTGGTCTGATAAAAATCGTCCACGTCGAGCGCCGCGTAAAGCAGCCTGGCCTTGGCGATATTGACCTTTTCCATGGCGGCGACGCCGCCGTTCTTCTTCAGCCACTGGAACACCAGGCCGGCGATGTAGATGCCGTAGGTGGGCGGCGTGTTGTACATCGAGTCGTTGTCGGCCACCAGCTTGAAGTCGAACGCCGACGGACACGCCGGCAGCGCCTTGCCCAGCAAGTCCTCGCGCACGATGACGATGGTCACGCCGGCCGGGCCGATGTTCTTTTGCGCGCCGGCGAAGATGACGCCGTACTTCGACACGTCGATTTGCCGCGACAGGATGTGCGACGACATGTCGGCCACCATCAGCACGTCCTTCTGCGGCGCCGGCAGGCCGGTGTCGAAATCGAACTCGATGCCGTCGATGGTCTCGTTGGTGCACATGTGGACATAGGCCGCGCCGGGCGTGAGCTTCCACTCCGACTGCGGCGGCACGCCGGTGGCCGACGACGCGGCGATGTTGACGTTGGCGTATTTGGCCGCTTCCTTGATGGATTTGCCCGACCACGAACCGGTGTGAATGAAATCGATGGTTGCTGGCTGCGGCTTGTGGCCCACCAGATTCAACGGGATGATGGCGTTTTGGGACAAGCCCCCGCCCTGCATGAACAAGATTTTGTAATTGTCCGGTACCGCCAGCAGCTCGCGCAGGTCGCGCTCGGCCGCCTTGTAAATCGAGATAAACTCCGGTCCGCGGTGGCTCATCTCCATGACGGACATGCCGCTGCCATGCCAGTCCAGCATTTCGGCGGCGGCTTGCGCCAGCACTTCCTTCGGCAGCACGGCCGGGCCGGCGGAGAAGTTGTAGATGTGAGTCACTGTGGATCCTTTGTTGGTTACTGTTTGCTTTCTTGCTGCATTTTCTGCATCAGTGGTCCGATACGGCGCGCGACCACCTGCTGCCCGACCTGCATCCCCTGCGCCATCAACTGCGGCGTCGACGCCAGCATTTTCGCGCCCACCGGCGTGCGGTAGAAAGCGGTCATCTGTTTCAGTTCATCGGCACTGAAGGTGCGCGCATAGATAGGCACCGTCTCGGCCAGGATTTCGTCGATCATCGCCGGGTCGTTCATCACGCCCTGCATCGCAGCGATAAAGCCTGGCAGTTCCTTTTCCATCTTCGCCTGCGCCTGCTTTTTCTGTTCGTCGCCCAGCTTCGGGTTGTTGTTGATGGCCGCTTCGGCGCCGGCGCGCATCGATTGCGCGATCCCTTGCGACATCTGCTGCATCATCCCGGTCATCATGGCCCGGTGGTTCATCGCCTCGAACAGCTCTTGCGAGGCGGCCAGGGTGGCCGGGTCGATGGCGGTGGCCGGCGCGGGCGCGGGAGTCTGCGCGAACGAAGGCGCGGCGCCGATCAGGGCGAAGGCGGAAACGACAGCTGCTACGATTTTCTTCATGAATTCTCTCTTGAAATGACAACGGGGCCAGTCTTATTGTCGCATTAATCCGCGAAATAAGCCTGGCCCCGCCGGCCCCGGTCCGGAACCGCGGCCGGGGCTTTGTTTGCTGCGCTTATTCCGCCGGCGTGTCGTCGGCGGAGGTGTCGGCCGCCGGGGCGTCCGTGGCCGGGGTGTCGGCCGGTTTGCCGTCCGGACCAGGTTCCAGCTCGACCTCGTCGATGTCGGTTTCCACCACGCGCTGCAGGCCGGACAGCTTGGTGCCATCCTCCACCGCCATCAGGGTCACGCCCTGGGTGGCGCGGCCCATCTCGCGGATCTCCGCCACGCGGGTGCGAATCAGCACACCGCCGGTGGTGATCAGCATGATCTCGTCGGTCGGCGTGACCAGGGTCGCCGCCACCACCTTGCCGTTACGCTCGGAGGTCTGGATCGCGATCATGCCCTTGGTGCCGCGGCCGTGGCGGGTGTACTCGATGATCGGGGTACGCTTGCCGAAGCCGTTCTCGGTTGCCGTCAGCACCGACTGCTGCTCGTTTTCCGCCACCAGCAGCGCGATCACGCGCTGGCCCTCGTCGAGGTTCATGCCGCGCACGCCGCGGGCGTTGCGGCCCATCGGACGCACGTCGTTCTCGTCGAAGCGCACCGCCTTGCCGGCGTCGGAGAACAGCATCACATCGTGCTCGCCGTCGGTCAGCGCGGCGCCGATCAGGAAGTCGCCCTCGTCCAGGTCGACCGCGATGATGCCGGCCTTGCGCGGGTTGCTGAAGTCCTTCAGCGGCGTCTTCTTCACGGTACCGAGGCTGGTCGACATGAACACGTAATGGTCTTCGGGGAAGGTCCGGTTCTCGCCCGACAGCGGCAGGATGACGGTGATCTTCTCGTTGTCGGCCAGCGGGAACATGTTGACGATCGGCTTGCCGCGCGAGTTGCGCGAGCCTTGCGGCACTTCCCACACCTTGAGCCAGTACATGCGGCCACGGTTGGAGAAGCACAGGATGTAGTCGTGCGTGTTGGCGATGAACAGCTGGTCGATCCAGTCTTCCTCTTTGGTCGCCATGGCCTGCTTGCCGCGTCCCCCGCGTTTTTGCGCGCGGTATTCGCTAATCGGCTGCGCCTTCATATAGCCGGTGTGCGACAACGTCACCACCATGTCCTGCGGCGTGATCAGGTCCTCGGTGCCCAGGTCGGTGGCGTTGTGCTCGATGTTGGAGCGGCGCGGATCTTTTGCGCGGTCGCCGAACTCGTTGACCACGTGGGTCATCTCGTCGGTGATGATGGTCGTCACGCGCTCCGGCTTGGCCAGGATGTCCAGCAGGTCGGCGATTTCGGCCATCACGTCTTTGTATTCGTTGACGATCTTGTCCTGTTCCAGACCGGTCAGGCGCTGCAGGCGCATTTGCAAAATCTCTTGCGCCTGGTCGTCGGACAGGCGGTACATGCCGTCGGACTGCATGCCGTAGTGCTTAGGCAGGTGCTCGGGACGGAAGGCGTCGATGCCGCCGACGGTGTCGCCCTCGCCGGTGCGGGCCAGCATCTCGCGCACCAGCGACGAATCCCACGAACGGTCCATCAGCGCGGTCTTGGCGACCGGCGGCGTCGGCGCCGCCTTGATGATGGCGATGAAGTCGTCGATGTTGGCCAGCGCCACGGCCAGGCCCTCGAGCACGTGGCCGCGCTCGCGCGCCTTGCGCAGCTCGAACACGGTGCGGCGCGTGACCACTTCGCGGCGGTGCGACAGGAAGCACTGCAGCATCTCTTTCAGGTTCAGCAGGCGCGGCTGGCCGTCGACCAGCGCCACCATGTTCATGCCGAACGTGTCCTGCAACTGGGTCTGCTTGTACAGGTTGTTGAGCACCACTTCCGGCACTTCGCCGCGCTTCAGCTCGATAACCACGCGCATGCCCGACTTGTCGGACTCGTCGCGGATGTCGGAGATGCCTTCGAGCTTCTTGTCGCGCACGTTCTCGGCGATGCGCTCGAGCAGCGACTTCTTATTGACCTGGTACGGCAGCTCGTCGACGATGATGGCGGTGCGGCCGCCGTCCTTGCCGTACTCTTCATAGTGGGTCTTGGCGCGCATCACCACGCGGCCGCGGCCGGTGCGGTAACCGTCGCGCACGCCCGAGACGCCGTAGATCGTGCCGCCGGTCGGGAAGTCCGGCGCCGGGATCAGTTCGATCAACTCGTCGATCGAGCACTGCGGGTTGCGCAGCACGTGCAGCGCGCCGGCGATCACCTCGTGCAGGTTGTGCGGCGGGATGTTGGTGGCCATGCCGACCGCGATACCGGACGAGCCGTTGATCAGCAGGTTGGGGATGCGGGTCGGCAGCACCGTCGGCTCTTTTTCCTTGCCGTCGTAGTTGGGCTGGAAGTCGACCGTGTCCTTGTCGATGTCGGCCAGCAACTCGGCCGAGATCTTGTCGAGGCGGCACTCGGTGTAGCGCATCGCCGCCGCGCCGTCGCCGTCGACCGAGCCGAAGTTGCCCTGGCCGTCGACCAGCATGTAGCGCAGCGAGAAGTCCTGCGCCATGCGCACCAGCGTGTCGTAGATCGAGGCGTCGCCGTGCGGGTGGTACTTACCCATCGTCTCGCCGACCACGCGGGCGCACTTGACGTAGGGACGGTTCCACACGTTGTTCATTTCATGCATCGCGAACAGAACCCGGCGGTGCACCGGCTTCAAGCCGTCGCGCACGTCCGGCAAGGCGCGCCCGACGATCACGCTCATGGCGTAATCGAGGTAGCTCTTGCGCATCTCTTCTTCGAGGGAAATAGGGATTGTTTCTTTTGCGAATTGATCCATTGGCGGGTCGACTGATCTTTGACTGTGGGTTATCTTTTAAGCAATGTATGCCGCACGTACTGCACTCCTGCCCTGCCCGTTCAAGTTGGACGGGCAAGCGTGCGATTTTAGCATGCGCGCCGCCTAACTAGCACAAATTGGCCGCCGGCCCACGCCCGGCGCGGCATGGGCGCGGGGCCGCGCGTTGTAACACGATGTAATATTGATGACACATTACTCAATTATTATCGACAATCGCGTTGCAACAAAACAACATTTTGGTCGGACGCGTACGCGCGCCATGTTGGCGCCTTTTCACGCCGCCAGATCGCTTGTGGCAAAATGGTTCAGAAGTTAATTGCTCGTTTCGCAATCGGGAGACAGGCGTGACGCCCCTGCGTGGTAGAATTCGGCCCACGTAATATGCGTCGCGCAGTTTTTCTGCGGATATCACCCCCGAAAGGAAGAAAAATATGAAAAAACTTATTTCGATGTTGGCCGTGTCGGCAGCTTTCGCCGGCTCGGCAATCGCCCAGACCCCTACCGCGCCACCGTACGCACCAGTCACCCAGGACATCAAGGCCGCTACCCCTAAGAGCGCCTACGTTCAGGATTCGCGCGGCGTCATCGCCCGCGACCCGTTCGGCCTGTGCTGGCGCACCGGCTACTGGACCCCCGCCGACGCCGTGCCAGGCTGCGACCTGCCACTGTGCGTCGAGCCAGAAAAACTGGAAAACGGCAAGTGCGTAGCACCGCCGCCGCCACCAGCGCCAGCCACCCCGGCCCCTAGCACCCCGACTCCGGCCCCAGTGCCAGTGCCAGTGCCGACCGCGCAAAAAGTCAGCTTCGCCGCCGACGCGTTCTTCGACTTCGACAAAGCCGTGCTGAAGCCAGAAGGCAAAGCCAAGCTGGACGACGTGACCTCGAAACTGAGCTCGATCAACCTGGAAGTCATCATCGCCGTCGGCCACACCGACTCGGTCGGTTCGGATGAGTACAACCAGAAGCTGTCGGTGCGCCGCGCCGAAGCCGTCAAGGCCTACATCATCTCCAAAGGCGTCGACGCCAACCGCGTCTACACCGAAGGCAAAGGCGAGAAACAGCCAGTGGCGGACAACAAGACCGCCGAAGGCCGCGCCAAAAACCGTCGCGTAGAGATCGAAGTGGTCGGCACCAGCAAGTAATATCGCTGCAGCCCACACGGAACCCCGCCCCGGCGGGGTTTTTTTACGCCCGCTGCTTTAGAATAGCGAATACTTTTCTCACAGAACACCGAGCCCATGAACGCCGACCCATTAGAACTGCAAAAATTCTCCGACCTGGCCCACCGCTGGTGGGACCCGACGTCGGAGTTCCGCCCGCTGCACGAGATCAACCCGCTGCGGCTCGAATGGATCAACGCGCGCGCGCCGCTGGCCGGCAAGAACGTCATCGACATCGGCTGCGGCGGCGGCATCCTGAGCGAGTCGATGGCGCGCAAGGGCGCCACCGTCACCGGCATCGACCTGTCGGAAAAGGCGCTCAAGGTGGCCGACCTGCACAGCCTGGAGTCGGGCGTGCAGGTGCGCTACAAGCTGATCGCGGCCGAGGAGATGGCGGCCCAGGAGCCGGGCCGGTTCGACGTCGTCACCTGCATGGAGATGCTCGAGCACGTGCCGGACCCGGCGGCCATCGTGCGCGCCGCCGCCGCGCTGGTCAAACCGGGCGGCCACGTGTTCTTCTCGACCTTGAACCGCAATCCGAAGGCGTATCTGTTCGCCATCATCGGCGCCGAATACGTGCTGCGCCTGCTGCCGCGCGGCACCCACGACTACGACAAATTCATCACGCCGGCCGAACTGTCGCAATTCGTGCGCGGCGCCGGCCTCGAACTGAAGGGTTTCAAGGGCATGGGCTACAATCCGCTGACCAAGATTTATTCCCTCAACGACGACACCAGCGTCAATTACCTGGCCGCCACCACCCGTCCGCTCTGATCGACCGCCCATGACTACCGCACTGCCGGCGCCGCGCGCCATTTTGTTCGACCTCGACGGCACCCTGGCCGACACCGCCCCCGACCTGGCCGCCGCCGTCAACCTGCTGCGCACGGTGCGCGGGCTGGAACCGACCGCCTACGAGCTGCTGCGCCCGACCGCCTCGGCCGGCGCGCGCGGCATGATCGGCGCCGCCTTCGGCCTCAAACCGGGCGACGACGGCTTCGTCGAGCTGCGCGAGGGTTTCTTCGACAATTATCAGGCGGCCATGGCCGTGCACAGCACGCTATTCCCCGGCATCGCCGAGCTGCTCGCCGGCATCGAGCAGGCCGGGCTCCAATGGGGCATCGTCACCAACAAGCCGGCCCGCTTCACCGATCCGCTGCTGCCGCAGATCGGCCTGGCGCACGCGGCGTGCATCGTCTCCGGCGACACCACCGCGCACGCCAAGCCGCACCCGGCGCCGCTGCTGGAAGCGGCCGCGCGGCTGGGCCTGGCGCCGGAACAGTGCTGGTATGTCGGCGACGATCTGCGCGACATCCAGGCCGGACAGGCCGCCGGCATGCCCAGCATCGGCTGCGGCTGGGGCTATTGCGGCCCGGTCGAGCCGCTGGGATGGCAGGCCGACCGGGTGCTCGACACGCCCGAGCAGCTGCTGGCGTTGATGCGCTCGGCCGTGGCGGACAAGGCGCAGCTGGCCGCGTAGGGCGGATTAGCGCAGCGTAATCGGCCATGCATGCGTCATCGGCGGCCCACACATGGCGGATTACGGCGTGCCGCCTAATCCGCCCTACGTGTCTCCCCCGACATTCGGCGGATACGTACCCCTGAGCCAATCTAAACCACGTAGGGCGGATTAGCGCAGCGTAATCCGCCATGCATGCGTCATCGGCGGCCCACCCATGGCCGATTACGGCGTTCCGCCCAATCCGCCCTACGCCGAGCTGTGCGGCAGTGGCAGCGCTTCCATGAAACCACTTGAAGAAATATGTTGATCAAAGCGTCCGACAGGTATAGTCTCCGGGTTACTGCGTAGAAATACTTATTTCCATTAACGTAATGCGGTTGGTGGAGGTGGGTGCAGCGGACACTATTCCAATTCTTCGTCAGGCCATCATGATCAACCCTGAACAGGCTGCCCCAATCCCGCGGCCTTATCCCGAACAGTTTGCCGATTTCACCGCCCACACGCCCGAGCACACCAGCGCCCCGCAAAGCTGGATGGTCACCGTGGACGACGCCCGCTACCATTGGTACGACCTGATCGCCGGCTTCCCCGAACGCCTCGACATCCGCGACCCGATCGGCCGCTACCAGCGCCGCACCCAGTTCGAGCTGGAGGCGGTGGCCGAAAAACACCACCTGTTCTTCGCCGTCACCCGGCCGCGCGTGCGCTTCGATCCGGCCGGCGCCGTGCAGTGGGGCTTTTTCTCGCTCAAACTGACGCTGCCGCTGCTGGTCGGCGCCGCCCAAGCCCGGGACAGCCTGACCATCGAACTGAAGGTGCCGTTCGCCGCGACCCTCAAAAAGCCGACCGTGACGTTGACGCCGACCTTCGTCACGCTCAACTGGGGCGGCCTGGTCGAGGCGCTGTCGATCCACGACATCCTGCAGACCTACCCCAACCATCTGGCCGCGCCCGGCCGCGTGATCATGGTCGGCCAGACCCGCGATCCCGAGGCGCGCCTGGCCAAGGCCGGGCTGCCGGCGCTGCAAAAGCTGCACGCGCAGCTCGACGACGATCGCGACACGCTGCTGCTGGTGCACAGCATGGACATCCAGGTCACGTGCGCCGACGGCGACGCCGCCGACCTGCCCGCCAACGCCGGGCCCGAGGCGGCCGAGGCGCTGCGGGCCGAGCGCATGGACGTGGTCGAGGCGGCGCTGATCCGCTATTTCGAGGGCCAGCGCGCACAAAGCCCGGAACGGCGCACGTTGGCCGCCGCGCGCCTGACCGAGGTGCAAGAGGCCAACAGCCTGGCGCAGTTCACCATCGACCTCGCGCTGCCCGAGGCCGGCAACTACGACCTGCTGGGCTCGGAACAGGTGGCGGCGGCGCCGCGTCATCTGATGAGCTGCTTCATCGCCGACGGCGAGGCCAAGGTGTCGGCGCTGCCGGTGGCGGCCGCCGCCGCGGTTAAAGGCTGAGTACCGGCTGAGTACCCCAAACGCCCGTCCCGGCGTGACAATGTGTGACTAATTAGCCGCTTTCCGGAATTGCCGAGTGGAAATGTCACAAGGAAGGACTATACTGTAGTCAATAAATAGGCCAACTAACCGAGACATTGGAGTGCGCATCATGACGAGCGATTACCCGCCCCTAATCGCCGACGACGACTACCCCGACCCCAGCCCGGAGGAATTGGGCATAGGCGAGCTGCTGGCCGAGGCGCCGGAGCCGTTTCATGATTTGCTGGCGCCGCCGGCCGAGCCGCTCGACGATCTGCTGCCGCTGTTGCCGCAACGCGGTAGCGCGCCGCAGACCTGGGTGGTGACGGTGGCCGACGCCAAATACCACTGGTACGACCTGGTGGCCGGCTTCCCCGAGCGGCCCGACATCCGCGACCCGGTCGGACGCCAGCTGCGCCGCATGCAGTTCGACCTCGAGGCGACGATGGAAAAGCGGCTGATCTATTTCGCCGTCAACCGTCCGCGCGTGCGCTTCGACGCGGCCGGCAAAACCAGCTGGGGCTTCTTCTCGCTCAAGCTGACGGTGCCGATCCTGATCGGCGTCGAGGAAAAACGCGACAGCATCACGATCGAGCTGACGGTGCCGTTCGCGGCCACGCTCAAGAAGCCGTCGGTGACGATGACCGACCGCTTCCTCACGCTCAACTGGGGCGGCCTGGTCGAGGCGCTGTCGATCCACGACGTGCTGCAGCAGTACGAGAACGATCTGCAGTTCCAGAGCAAGGTGCAATACGTCGGCCAGACCAAGGACGCGTCCGGCCGGCTGGCGCGCGGGCGCCTGGCGGCCGTGCAGCGCATCCATCAGAACAACAGCGAAGACAACGACATGCTGCTGCTGATCCAGCGCATGAACGTCGAGGTGCTGTCCGACGACGGCGATCCCGCCGAGCTGCCGGCCAACGAGAACGCGGTGGCCGCCGACATCCTGCTCAAGGACCGCATCGACGTCATCGAGTGCGCGCTGATCCGCTACTTCGAGGGCCCGCAGATGCACGGGCGCAGCGACAAGGAGGCGGAAGTGCGCAAGCAGCGGGTGCGCGAGGTGCACGCCGTCAACCACCTGGAGAGCTTCCGCATCGACCTACGGCTGGAGGACGCCGGGCCGTACCAGGACCTGTTCTCGCGCGAGGTGCCGGTCTCGCGCAGCCACATCATCGACTGCGTCATCGTCGACGGCGAGGTTGTCATCACGCGCGTGCCGGACCCCGTCAAAGCCGCCAAGGCCAAGTAGTCACACGGCCGCCAGTGCCTGCTCCAGATCGGCCAGCAGATCGTCGATGTGCTCGATGCCGACCGACAGGCGCACGGTGTCGACCGTCACGCCGGCCTTGGCCAGTTCCGCCTCGTTGAGCTGGCGGTGCGTGGTCGAGGCCGGATGACAGGCCAGCGATTTGGCGTCGCCGATGTTGACCAGCCGCGTGAACAATTGCAGCGCGTCCTGGAAGCGCGCCCCGCCCTCCACCCCGCCCTCGACGCCGAAGGTCAGCACGCCGGACGACCTGCCGCCCAGGTACTTGAGCGCCAGCGCGTGGTCGCGGTGCCCCTCCAGTCCGGCGTAATTGACCCATTTGACCTTGGCGTGGCCGTCGAGGAACTGCGCCACCCGGCGCGTGTTGTCGATGATGCGCTCCATGCGCAGCGCCAGGGTCTCGATGCCCTGCAGGATCAAAAACGCGTTGAACGGGGAAATCGCCGCGCCGGTGTTGCGCAGCGGGACCACGCGCGCGCGGCCGATGTAGGCGGCCGGCCCCAGCGCCTCGGTGTAGACCACGCCGTGGTACGACACGTCCGGCTCGTTGAGCCGCTTGAAGCGCTGCTTGTGGTCGGCCCACGGGAATTTGCCGGAATCGACGATGGCGCCGCCGATCGAGTTGCCGTGGCCGCCCAAATACTTGGTCAGCGAATGGACCACGATGTCGGCGCCATGTTCGAACGGGCGCAACAGGTACGGCGTGGCCACCGTGTTGTCGACGATCAGCGGCACGCCGTGCTGGTGGGCGATCGCGGCGATCTGCTCGATGTCGGTGATGTTGCCCAGCGGGTTGCCGATCGACTCGATGAACACGGCCTTGGTGCGCTCGTCGATCAAGCCCTCGAACGAGGCCGGGTCGCGCGCGTCGGCGAAGCGGGTGTTGATGCCGAACTGCGGCAGTGTGTGCGCGAACAGGTTGTAGGTGCCGCCGTACAAGGTGGCGGCCGAGACGATGTTGTCGCCGGCCTCGGCGATGGTCTGGATCGCGTACGTGACGGCCGCCTGGCCGGACGCCAGCGCCAGCGCCCCCACCCCGCCCTCGAGCGCGGCGATGCGCTGCTCGAGCACGTCCTGGGTGGGATTCATGATGCGCGTATAGATGTTGCCCGGCACCTTGAGGTCGAACAGGTCGGCGCCGTGCTGGGTGTCGTCGAACGCGTAGGCGACCGTTTGATAGATCGGCACCGCTACCGCGCGCGTGGTGGGGTCGGGTTTGTAGCCGCCGTGGACGGCAAGGGTTTCCAGTTTCATCGCTTCTCCGGGTTGGTGATGGTGCCAGCCTAAGTGGAATAGAGTGCCGCGCCCACGAATCATTCCGCATTTACAAATACATATTTCGTATGCGCGCGGAAGGACGGCGGAGGCGGCCGGGTTAACTTCAAACAACAATATTTTTGTCTTTGCGCAACTAAAATATCTTTAAAGAATCTATTCGTGCTATGATTTCGAAAATTTTGACGATATTGCTCAAAGAAACCCAATAAATTGTTTCCGGCGCGCAAGTCACACCGTAACTACTCACTCTTTGGGATTATTTGACATGAAATTGGCGACTCTTTCGACTGCTGCAGCCCTGGTTTTGTTGATGTCCGCAAACACCGCGATGGCAGCCGCCGGCGGCAAAGGCAATAACGGCAACGGTAAAGGTAACAGCGGCAGCACCACGCCGGGCAACGGCAACGGTAATAATAACAGCGGTGCCGGCACCACGCCGGTGATCACGGTCCCGGCGACCGCCTCCTGCGCGTCGTCCAACATCTCGGTGGCCGGCGCCAGCTGCATCGGCTTCGTCAGCGGCAACCTGAACGGCAACAAGCCCAGCCTGGATGAGATCAACCAGAACCTGTCCACGTGGGGCGTGCACCTGACGGCGCCGGTGGCGTCGACGTCGATGCTGTCCGGCCTGACCGGCAACACCATCAACTTCAAGCAGCAACTGTATGGCGACACCATCGTCAGCATCCACTACGGCAACGTGACCGATGTGCTGGGCAACAAGCTGACCAACGTCACTGCATTCTACCGTTTTGACGCCGGCCACGGTGCAGGTGTGGACAGCTTCACGACCAAGTTCGATTCGCTGTCGAACGCCACGCTGTACTCGACCGGCGCCGCGCCGACGCACGCCGCGGCCGTGCCCGAGCCGGGCACCTACGCGATGATGTTCGCCGGTCTGGGCCTGATGGGTCTGGTCGCGCGCCGCCGCATGCAGAAATAATCCCGGCGCTTCGGCGCGGAAAAAACCAAGGCCCGGTGCTCGCGCACCGGGCCTTTTTCGTTGGGACCTCCGGATCAGTTATTCGGATCGTTGCGCTTGTTGGGGCCGTCCCAGCCCAGCACGGTGATGACCGCCCCTTTGCTGCCGGTTTTAAAACTGTGGTCGTAATTGGCCGACTCGTAGTAATAATCGTTGGGCTTATCCATGACGTGCGCCTCGGCCGCGCCGTTCGGGCCGTCGTACGTGGTGGAGATCCACTTGCCGCTCTGGAGTATCACCACGCGGTCGATCGGGTGGTTGTGGCGGTCGCCCACGAAATTCGGCGGGAACTTCAGCATCTGGACGAAAGGCTTGCCGGGGGTCTTGGCATCGCCACAGACCAGGTTTTCCTCGACTTTCAAGGTCGGGTTCCATACCCATTTAACGTCTTTCGCCTTCTGGAAGAATGGCGCCTTATGCCGACGCAGTCGGGCGCGGCCTGCGCGCCCGCCGCAGACAAGCCGGCCATCGCGGCCGCCAATATGATCAGTGTGTTTTTCATTGGGTCACCCGGTTATGTTTTTTGTCGACAGGACCAATCGATAATACACAGTGCCATATGGCAAGGCAATGCTGGCGGTTTTACAACAAAACCACGGTCCTGCCCCGCCCGGCCAAGTCGTCTGTTACCGCAGTGACTTTCAAGTTAACAATAATTCCGCATGGGAAATGTATTTTATTCAAATGGAAACTAACATGTCTTTAAAACAGCAAACCATGATATGCTTCAACACGTCGCCGCGAATTGCTTAAAGAAATCCACTAACGTGATTCCTGTGCGCAATTACATACCGCGAACAATCTTTCCTTGGGGATCTCTGACATGAACATGACCAAATTTTCGACTGCCGCTGCACTTGTAATGCTGATGTCCGCCGGCACCACGATGGCTGCGGGGATGGCCGAATGCGCCGGTTCCGATATTTCCGTGCCGGGCGCCAGCTGCATCGGTTTCGTCAGCGGCAATCTGAACGGCAACAAGCCCAGCATCACCGACATCAACCTGAACCTGGCCGTGTGGGGCGTGCATCTGACCCAAGCCGTGGCGTCGACGTCGATGCTGTCGGGCCTGTCTGGCGACAATGTCATCAACTTCAGCCAGCAGCTGTATGGCGACACCATCGTCGGCATCCACTATGGCAATGTGATGGATGCGCAGGGCAATGAATCGAACAATGTCACCGCCTTCTACCGTTTTGACGCCGGCAACGGCGCCGGCGTGGACAGCTTCACGACCAGGTTCGATTCGCTGTCGAACGCCACGCTGTACTCGACCGGCACGGCGGTGACGGCCGTTCCCGAGCCTGGCACCTACGCGATGATGTTCGCGGGCCTGGGTCTGATGAGTCTGGTCGCCCGCCGCCGCAAACAGAAATAATTCCAGCGCCCCGGCGCGGGAAAAGACCAAGGCCCGGTGCTCGCGCTCCGGGCCTTTTTCATTGTGACGATCGCGGGATCAGTTCAGCTACAATCGACATCTTCCCCGCTTCCACGAATCCGGAACACCCTCATGAGAGTACGTACAGCGGCATTGATCATTATCGATATGCAAAAAGGCATGGCCGATCCGGCCGCCGGCACCCGCAACAACCCGGAGGCGGAACAAAATATCGCGGCGTTGCTTGGCGCGTGGCGGGCCGCCGGTGGCACGGTGGTCCATGTCCGCCACATATCGCGCACGGTTGGCTCGCTGTTCTGGCCGGGTCAAGCCGGGGTGGAGTTTCAGGAGCGCTTCGCGCCGTTGCCGGACGCCTGCGTGATGGAGAAAAATGTTCCCGATGCCTTCATCAACACCGGGCTGGAGCGGTGGCTGCGGGTGCGCGGCATCGGCGAGCTCTTTATCGTTGGAGTCAGTACCAACAACTCGGTCGAGGCCAGCGCCCGGACGGCGGGCAACCTCGGCTTCGCGACGCATGTGGTTGCCGACGCGTGCTTCGCCTTCGCCAAGGTCGACTATGCGGGCGTGCCACGGACTGCCGAGGATGTGCACGCCATGGCGCTGTCCAATCTGGACGGCGAGTACGCGGCCGTCGTACGCACCGGCGACGTGCTCGACGCGTTTGAAAAGGCGGCATGACGCGCATGACTGGCTAGCTGCCGCGCGTCTTGCCGTCATCCGCTCCACTAGGTAGCCTTGCCGGTATCTGCCAGCGCCGACTCCCCGATCGCGTAGAACTGGCCGCCGGCGACGTAATGCAGGCTGCGCAGGCGCGGATCGGCTTTGTCGAATTCCCAGTGGCCGTTGCGGAACACGCGCCCGTCGGCCCACGCCCCCACCACTTCGCCGATGAACAAATCGTAGGTTTGCTGGATATGCGGCTCGGGGATCACCTTGCAGATTAGCCAGGCGGAACAGCCAGAGACGAGCGGCGTGTCCCGCCCCTCGACCCGAAACAGCTCGATCCCGCATTGTTTCAGCTTGTCCGGTGCATCGGCCAGGCTGATGTTGCCGGCGTCGTAGGTCAGCTGGACTTGGCCCAGGTTGGGTACCTGCAACGCGAAGTAGCCGCTGCCCTCCACCAGTGCGCGCGTCCTGGTGGCCTTGTCCAATACCACGGTCACCTTGGGCGGCGAGAAATCCAGCGCGCAGGACCACGCCGCCGACATGACGTTGTCGATGCCTTCATGGGTGGCGGACACCAACACCGTTGGACCGTGATTCAGCAAGCGGTACGCCTTTTCCAGCGCCACCGGCACGATATGTTCGTTCATTTCGACTCCTCGGCATACTCAACAGGTGATTATGCCCCGGATCACAGTTCGACCCAATCACGCCAGCGTCTGCAACTCGCCACAGCTCCTTAAAGATTCAAACCCGGTTCGCCCGGCGGCTGCTTGGCGATGCTCGCGGCCAGTTGCTCCCTGAGGCGCTTGATCTCCGCGTGCAGCGGCGCCGTCATGGTGTCGATTTCGCTTTCGGTAAAGCGCGGCGTGATGTGCTGCGGGCAGTTCCAGTCGTAGCCCTCAACGGTGATGACAAACGCGCGTTCGATGCGGGCCGAATAACCGGGCATGCGCAGCCGTTCGATCAGCGCGGCGTCGTCGGCGGCTTCCACCAGACGCACGCGGCCGATGAGCTTGAGCCGCATCCGGTTGGCGTAATCCATGATGATGATGGAGATGCGGTCGTCCTTCTGCAGATTGCCCACGCTGACGTATTGCACATTGCCGCGGAAGTCGGCGAAGGCGATAGTTTTCGGATCGAGGACTTTCAAAAAGCCGGCCGGGCCGCCGCGATGCTGCACATACGGCCAACCGGTCTCGCTGACCGTGGCCTGGTAAAAATGGTCGGCCTGGGCGATGAACCCGGCCTCCATGCTGCCCAGACGGTCGGCGCGGTTGGTCGCCAGGTCGAAGCGTTCGTACTTTTCGCGGCTGCCCATGCGCTCCTGCATGGCGCGCACGTTCGGGGTGAAGGTGATGTCGGAAAATGCGCGGCCCATGATGGCTCCTGGTTAAAGTGAGGGGAAAATCAGGCGGCCAGTTTCAGGTCGACCCGTGGAAAATCGATCTCGACGTTGCTGGCCTTGCCGAGGATGTTGGTCAGGAAGTTCATGCCGACGTGGGTGATGATTTCCACGATGTCGGAATCGCTAAAGCCGGCGTTGCGCAGCTGGGCCAGCTCGACGGCGCTGACCTCGCCTTTTTTCTCCATCAGGCTGGTGGCGAACTTGACCGCGACGGCCGCTTGCGCGTCTTCGCTGGTGCCGCTGCGGGCGGCGCTGATCTCGTCGGCGGTCAGCCCACTCTTGCGGCCGATGGCGGTGTGCGCCGAGACGCAGTATTCGCAAGCGTTTTGCTGGGCCAGCGCCAGCGCGATGCGTTCGCGGGTTTGAGGGTCCAGGCTGCCGGCGCCGGCCACGCCGTGCAGGCCCAGGAAGGCACGCAGCGCAACGGGCGAGTTGGCGAATACTTTGAGGAAGTTCGGCACCATGCCGAGCTGGCCTTGAATGGCGTCGAGCAGGGCTTGTTGTTCGGCGTTGGCGTTGCTGTTGTCGATGATGGCGATGCGGCTCATGGTGTTTCTCCTTGGTTGGCGATGAAGTGTTGCCCAGCGCTTGCAGTTTGAATCTTTTGCCTGATAATGAGAATCCAGAGAAATTACAATAAACCATTCCCAAAAGAGGAATAATGTGGATAGGCTGTACACGATGTCGATTTTCCTGGCGGTAGTCGACGAAGGCGGCTTCGCGCCGGCCGCGCGCAAGCTGCGGATCTCGCCGCCGGTGGTGACGCGGGCGGTGACGGAGCTGGAGGAAACGATGGGCGTGCGCCTGTTGACGCGCACCACGCGGGTGGTGCGCGTGACCGACGTGGGCGCGCGCTATGCGGCCGATTGCCGGCGCATCCTGGCCGACGTGGCCGATTCCGAACAGGCGGCGGCCGGCACGCACGAGCAGCCGCGCGGCAAGCTGGTGATCACCTCGTCGGTGTTGTTCGGCGCCATGTATGTCACGCCGGTGGTGACCGAGTACCTGCGCCGCTATCCGGACACCGAGGTGGAATGCCGCTTCATCGACCGCGTGGTCAACATGATGGACGAAGGGATCGACGTGGCCGTCCGCCTCGGCCACCTGCCCGATTCGAGCTATCAGGCGGTGCCGGTGGGCCAGGTGCGGCAGGTGGTGTGCGGGTCGCCCGCCTACCTCGACGCGCGCGGCATCCCGCTCGCGCCCGCGGACCTTGCGGGCCACGACATCGTGCTGGCCAGCCCCGTGACCGCCTCCGCCGAATGGCGCTTCGAATCCGAGCGGCAGTCGGTGGTCGTGCGCGTGCGTCCGCGCCTCGTCAGCACCAGCAACGACGCCGTCATCGCGGCCGTGGTGGGCGGCTTTGGACTGACCCGGTTGATTTCCTACATGGTCGCGCCGCATTTGGCGGCCGGGCGGCTCAAGACGGTGCTGACGCCGTACGAGTCGGTGCCGATGCCGATCAATGTCGTGCACCACGAAGGGCGGCGCTCGACGCCCAAGGTACGCGCCTTCATCGACCTCGCGGTGTCGATGCTGCGGGCCGAGGGGGCGTTCAACTGAGCTTTTGCTCCGGACCTACTGGGACAGGGCCTTCACGCTCTTGCCCAACTCTTCCTTGGCCGAATTTTGCGCCTGGTTGATCGTTACCTGGTTCTGAATCTGCGAGATCGCGTTTTGCACCAACAACATGTCCAAGGCCGCTTGCTGCGAGGCGGCGAACGCGCTCACCACATCGGTTGGCGGTTCGGATGCCGGTGTGGCCGGCGTGGCGCTGGCGTCCGGATTTCCCGGGGCGTGGGTGGCTGCCGCCCCGCCTTGCGATCCGAACGTCGACGACGACGTGGGCGCATTCGCCTTCGCGTTACTGGCGGCGGGTGGCAGTCCCTTGATTTTCAAGCGCTGCGCTGGCATGCCCAACGGCCGTGGGCCCGAGCCGGTTGGCGACGTGCGGGGCTTCGCCGCCGACGGCGCAAGTCCACTCAACGGGCCGCCGATCGCCGGGCGTGCTTTCGCCTGCCTGACGTCGCCGGTCTGCCCGGCCGCAGGTGTGGGTGCGGCCTCCTGCAGCCCTGTCAGCGCCTGGGGCGACATATGCGATATGGAAGTTACGGCCATCGGTTCTCCTCGGAAAAGATACTGGCGCCATTGGCGCACCGGGCAGGACCGGCGCGTGCCCGGAGGCTCACCCCCAGCTTAACGAACCTCGGCACGTTTTCTCATTCCCAAACGAAGGAACATGCCGCCGAACGATACGGCGCGCCATCCCTTGGTAGAATTACCTGTGTCGCCGCCTTGTGGTTTCGATTAGCCGCCAGCGCCAGCAATAGGATTAAAAACAAAGGCCCCCGACGCGAAAGCGTCGGGGCCTTTGTTTTTAAACCAGTGGGACGGCATTAATCGAACCCAACAAAATAAATTTTTAAAATTCAACAAAACTTACTTAAAGAACAATTCAAGAGTTCAATTATTAAACTAACCCCATTAGCGTTTCAGCGCCACGGCGAGCTGGGGGGAGTTCACCCAGGAGGAAGAGTGCGTACAGCTTCTACGGCGCCATGCGCAGGTCGCCAGGATAAGATTGAACCGCCGCAAACTGCTCCCGCCCTTGATGGACATGATAACGAGGTACGCGCGAGGCCGCGCCATCAACGTGTCGGGCCTAGCGCAGGAAGAGCCGGATAACAGGTGGCATGCCCAGGGCTGGAGAATGGAGATTCTGTTGATCGACAGACCGCCTGGCGATTAAGCGCCCTTTGCGACTGGCGGATTGGCTGCTGGCGTCGAGGCAGGCAGCCAGGTCTTGACGGTCTTCCCGTCCTTCTCCTGATCGACCCATTGGCCCTGATACGGCGTTTCATGGACGACATACTTGAAGTCCGGGGCGTTGCGGGTTAGCAGGATTCGACCCGAAATGACCGCGGTGGCGCCGATGATGGCGTCGGGGAGGCGTCTCTTGCCGTACCCGCACCCGGTGTCGTGATTCTTGTTGAAGGTGGAGGCGAGCCGGATGATCGCGTCGTCGGTGTGAATTATCTGAACGGTTCCCGCCGCCTGGCCAGCCTGCAGAAACGCTTCAAAGACAGCAGACTCCACCGCGCTGCAGCCCGAGGCCACTTCCGCGTAGGTGATGGCGCTCAGTGCGATGTCGATGTAGCTGTTGAGAACGTTCAGTGCGTCGGGCAAGCCGTTCAGTGCGTCAATCCAGATGTTGGTGTCGATGAGAACAGGCTTCTCAATTACCATGCCTGGCGCGCCTCATTCTCGTACTCGACGCCATCGACCGGGCCGCCCTCGTGATCTTTCCACAGTCCGGCGATCAGGCTGACCGCCTTGCGGTGTTTTGCCAGGCGGTCGGCGCGCAGCTGCGCCTCGGCCACTCGCTCGGTCGATTCGTTAATAACCGCCAATCCCTCCTCGCCGAAGTGCGTTACCTGAGCAACTGGCGGCGGCGCCATCTTGCCATGATGCAACATCACCTTGTTCAAGGGTTGATAGAAGTGTGGCGAGCTTATTGATTCCGAGCTGATCATAAGCTTGACCAATGCATCCAATTTGCGCTGGTATTCTTCCTGCTGAGCGACAGCTGCCGTCTCGCGCAACTTGACGACCTGAGCACGTATGGACTTGTTCAGTACATCCTCAACGACGTTCGCCATGCTCCTTTCGATGGCCGTTCCTAAGCTCTTGCGTGTCCGGCGTAACAGAGGCGTGCGCTGATATTTGAGTGCTAAATTCATCATATCCTCCGGGATCAAAGCCCGTTCACAGTCTATACAGTACCATGTGTGCGCAGGAAAGTGCGCTCGCTCGTACAAAAATCATGATCTCGTCAGATCGCTCATCAGGTGATGAATTCGGTGAGGGTCGGCAGGGATTGCAATACGAAAATGCAAAGTTCCCGACCGGCTGCGGTGAAGGTGTGAGGGTAGTTGATTGCCATGCCTGGTCCCTATTTGGGGTTCTGATTTGGGGTTCAAGCCCAAACCGGACCGGCAAAAAAGAAAAGCCGTTGACGAATCAACGGCTTATCGGATTTGTGGTGGAGACGGCGGGAATCGAACCCGCGTCCGCAAGCACTCCACAGACAGTTCTACATACTTAGCACTATCATTTAATTTAACCAGTACAACACGGACGTGCACGTTTTGGACTAGCGATTCACCTTAGATTTAGCGCTGATTGAAGTGACCCCTCACAGCGCGAGTCCCTGTAAATGACTCCACAGCTTTTAACGGCCCACCCCAGGGACGAGGTGTTGTGGAGCTAACAGCAATTAAGCTGCCAGTGCGTACGAGTTATCGTTTGCAGTTAAGTTTTTCTGGGTGTATTTACGAGGTAACCAGCCCTCGGTATGCCCTGCTCTGCTTTGCAACCCACGTCGAAACCAGGTCGTCCCCACAGACCTCCATTCTAGCGCACTTTGCGCCTCCACGCATGCCACATTCGGAACCCACGTCAAACGCCTGTCACAATCGCCCGATATGATGGCTCCAGTTCTCACACAGAACGACCAATTAGCGCCTCCCGGAGGCGGCTACTACCGGCGCCGGCGGTCGGGAAATATACCGGCACCAATTTCCTTCAGTTACAGCATGTGCGCGGCGCGGGCGAACAGCCCCGCCGTCGCCAACAGGCTGCTGACCATCAAGCCCACCAGCCAACGGAACTGCACGTCACTGCGCTCCATCCTCCTGTGACTCTCATTGATAACGGTATCGATGCGTACATTGACCTCGCCAATCCGCGCAGTCGTTTCCCGTTGAAGATCGATCATGCGGGCGGTTAAAGCATTGAAATTATCGGCCGCTTCTTTGCGCGAGTCATCGATCTTCGCCATGCATACCAAGAACTCTTCGTGGGCGGATTGGCGAGCGTTCGCGATCGCTGCCGAACTTTCCTGCCGAGCAAGCTCAATTTTCGTATCCAAAGCAAGAAAATTAGCCGCTGCCTGCTTCCGCAAGTCATCAATCTGGGCTTGCGTCGCCCGGCGAGACTCATCAATCCGATCCTGTGTTTCCCGACGTAACTCATCAATCCGGTTTTGCGTTTCCCTGTGAGAATCATCAACCCGACTTTGCGTTTCTCTGCGTGATTCATCAATCCGGGCCAGCGTCTCTTTATGTAACTCATACATCAGGGCCCGTAACGCATCGCGGTCTTCCCGCATCCGCGTTGTTGTCTCCTCACGCAGCTGTTCGACACGCTCGCTCGTTTCCCGACGTAACTCATCGATACGCGCGTTCCCCTCGGTAAAGCCCTCGCCGATTTCCCGCCTCAGCTCTTGCATCTCGGTTTCCATCTTATGATCCTCATCGGCACGATTGCCGATGTCAAGCACAGCCATTGCAGCAGATGTCTCAGTCATCGCCCGCTCCCCGGTCCACCAACCAGCCTATGCCCCCGCGACGTTGGCCGTTTGACCCCGCTCAATCGCGCGCCCAACCGAAGTGTTGCATTGCAGCACAAAAGCCGCTCGCTTCCATTGAGAAAGTAACAATTTCAAACACTTTTTCAATTTCGCGCCCGGGCGCTGCATTAGAATGGGATGTACCAAAACTACTACCCAGACACATTTTCATGCCTAACGCCGCCACGATTGACGCTCCCAGCCCGAAGAAACGCGGGCGCCCGCTGAAAGGCGAAGGCGGCGGGCTGCGCGCGGAATTGATCGAGAAGTCGGCCGAATTGTTTCGCACCAAGGGCTATGAGAGCACCACCGTGCGCGATATCGCCGCCGCCGCCGGCATCCAGGCCGGCAGCTGGTTCTATCATTTCAAGACCAAACAGGACATCCTGGCCGCCATCATGGAGCAAGGCCTGGAGCGCTCGCTGGCCGAGATCGAGGCCATCGGCGCCCAGCCGCTGCCGCCGTGCGAGATCCTGCGCCAGCTGGTCGAGGCCCATCTGCATACGCTGCTGGCGCCCGACCACCATTACATCGCCGTGCTGCTGTACGAATGGCGCTCGCTCGACGAGCCTTCGCGCTCGCGCGTGGTGGCGCTGAAGGATCGCTACGAGGCCGTGTGGGACCGCGCCATCGCCGAGCTGCACCTGTCCGGCGACTGGGCCATGCCGTCGTCGTTCGACCGCCTGCTGATCTTCGGCGCGCTCAACTGGACCGTGCAGTGGTACAAGCCCGGCAGCGGCGCCGACGTCAAGGAACTGGCCCGGCAGGCGATGCGCTTCATCCTGCGCACGCCCGCCGCACTTGAGGCACAATAGGGCCATACTTTCATAAGGATGCCCATGATTTACGAGATCGCCGAGCTCTACATCAAGCCCGATGCCCACGCCGCCTTCCAGGCCGGGGTCGCCGAGGCCGTGCCGCTGTTCAAGGCCGCCACCGGTTGCCTGTCGATGCGCCTCGACCGCGACATCGAAACGCCCGACACCTACCATCTGGTGGTCGGCTGGCAGACGCTGGAAAACCATACCGTCGATTTCCGCGGCAGCCCGGCGTTCCAGTCCTGGCGTGGACTGGTGGGCAGCTATTTCGCTACACCGCCCAAGGTGGAGCATTTCGAAACCGTGGTGGCCGGCTTCTAAACCCGGCCTTTACGGTTCATTCAGGAGGACGTCATGACACGCACCATACACCGCAATTTCGAACAGGTGACCGACGCCGAAAGCGCCCGCAGCGCCTTGCTGGCAAAAGGTTTTCCACCCTCCACGGTCAAGCTGACCCGCCATACGCCGCTGCCGCCGACCGTGGCCTCTAGCACCGTCGGCAACATCCTCGACGCGCTGACGCCCGGCGGTCCGGCCGCCGCCGCCCACGCGCGCGAACGCAGCGGCGCCATGCTGACCGTCGACATCTACGACGAGGATGAGGGCGAGAACGCCGACGCCATCATGCGCGGCTTCGGCGCGCGCGCGGCCTGACGCGTCACACGGCCGGATGGTGGAACACCTGGCGCAGATACGCCAGGAAGGTCTCGTCCTTGCATAGCGTCTTGCCGGGCGAGTCCGACAGCTTGGCCACCGACTGGCCGTTGCAGTTGACCAGCTTCATGACGATGTTGAGCGGCGTCAGGCCGACGTCGTTGGTCAGGTGGGTGCCGATGCCGAAGCCGGTCATGATGCGGTCGGCGAAGTGGCGGTACAGGCCGAAGGCGACCTCCAGGTTGAGCCCGTCCGAGAACACCAGCCGCTTGGTCTTGGCGTCGATGCGCAACGCGGCGTAGTGCGCCAGCGCCTTCTCGCCCCACACCACCGGATCGCCCGAGTCGTGGCGCAGGCCGTCGAACAGCTTGGCGAAGTACAAGTCGAAGTCGTCGAGGAAGGCGTCCATGCCGACCACGTCGGTCAAGGCGACGCCGAGGTCGCCCCTGTATTCCTGCACCCACGCCTCCAGCGAGGCTTTCTGGAAGTCGCGCAGCCGCACGCCAAAGGCCTGGAACGATTGCATGTATTCGTGCGCCATCGTGCCGATCGGCACCAGGCCGAACTTCATCGCCTGGTAGACGTTGGAGGTGCCCTTGAAGAATTCGGGCACCTCGCGCGACAGGCGCTGCACCACTTCGTCGTGCCAGGCGCCGGAAAAACGCCGGCGCGTGCCGAAGTCGGAAAACTCGAACGGGTTGCGGCGCGCCGGCTCGGCGCCGAAGGCCTTGAGCGCGTCGATCTTGGCGCCCAGGCGCTCGCGCCCCTCGGCCAGCGCGGCGCCCTGGTCGAAGCGGCGGAAATACAGCTCGTTGACGATGTACAGCACATAGATCTCGAAGCCCATCACGTGCACCTGCGGACCGGCCGCGCGTATCGTCAGCGTGTCGCCGTCGGCGCGCACGTCGATGAACTTGCGCTGGAAGCGGAACACCGTGAGAAAGTCGACGAAGTCGCTTTTCATGTAGCGCAGCGAGCGCAGGAAGTTCAACTCCTCGTCCGAAAACCCCATCGAACATAAATGATCGAGCTCACGCTCGACCGCCTCGCGCAACTCGGCCAGCGGATAGGCCGGCGTGTTGCGGCAGACGAATTCGTATTCGGTGTGCGAGTTCGGATGGCCATGGAGCAGCGCCTGCCACATGGTGAATTTGTATAGATCGGTCTCCAGCAGACTGCGGACGATGGGCTGACTCATTGATTCTCCAGATGGCGTATAGCCGTGATCTTACGCGATGCCGGCCGCGCGCGTGGATAGTCGCCCCCCGGCCGTCATTTCCCCGCCCCTTGCAGGCCGCGCTTGTACGCCGCCAGGCTCTCCTCCAGGTAACGCTTGACCGTGCCCCGGCGCTTGAGCCGCGCCAGCCCGGCCGCCAGCGCCGGGGCCAGCGCCGCGTGCGCGCCGCGCAGGTACGCGTGGCCGGTGGTGCTGCGGACCACGCCGGCCTGATGCAGCGCCGCCAGGCCGCCGGCGCGGCGCTCGGCGTCGCTCAGGAAGAACAGGAAATCGGCGACCGCCTCCTCGACGTCGAAGTACAGGTCGGTGCGCCCCAGCCGCAGCTTTTGCAGGCCCTGGGCGATGGTCTGCACATGCGAGTACGCGTCGGCGGCCAGCTCGCGCGACAGCATCTCGCGCAGCTCGCTGATGCCGTGCCGGTACTCGCAGCGCAGGCCGCGCGCGCGCGCCGCCGGCCAGCCCTCGAAGCGCAATCCGGGCCGCGTCGCGTAGGCGGCGAAACGCACCGCATTGTTCGGCTCGGGCACCCGCACCAGCGCCGGAAACAGGGTTAGATAGTCGAACGTGCGTCCCAGCTCGCCGTCGGCCTCGCCCGCCAGCACCATGGCCGTGGCGCGCATCGGCGGCACGTCGATGTAGACGAAGCGCTTGCCCAGTTCCTCGACCAGATGGGTGTAGACGCGGATCAGCCACTGCGTGCGCGGATTGTCGAACGGACGCGAAAACACGAAGCGCAGCGTGTCCGCCGCGCCGGCGACGACCGGCGCCGCCACCTCGGACCGGGCGCCGCACGGCGCGCATGCCAGCGGCCACGCGGCGGCCGCCGCCAGCAGTTGACGCCGCGCGATCGTCACAGTCGCCCCTTCGGCCGGGACCGAATCAGCGGGCGGCGTTGGCCAGCAGCTCGGGCAGCACGTCGCCCGACCGCATCAGCTGCACGCCGCGCGCGCGCATCGCCTGCAGGAAGTCGCGGTACTGCGCCTCGAAGCCGGCGACCGGGCTCATACAATCGGTGAGCAGCGCCAGCCTGGAGGCGCCGGCGTCGCCGAAATGGTCGACGATATGCTCGACCGTCGCCTTGACGCAGTGGCTGCCGGCCTCGCCGGCCACGTAGATCTGGTCGGCGCCGGCCAAGGTGTCGACGAATTTGGTGTTGAACTGGGTGTCGGGGTCGTCGGCGTACGGCACCTCGGCCATGACGGCCGAATAGTGCTCGGTCCACGGGTTGGAGCCCTTGGCCAGCTTGGCGACGATGCCCAGCGAGGCCTCCTCCCAGGCGCCGTAGGCCGCGTGCACGTCGTCGTGGACGTTGTTGCCCCAGCTGCCGATTTCGCAGTGCACCGGCCACACCATCAGCCGGTAGCGGCCCGCCGCCTCCAGCTGGTCGAGATAATTGAGCGTCAGCGGCAAGGCGGCCGGATGGCGCGGCAGGTAGCGTTCGGCGCGCACGTCGGCCGCGCTGATCTGCGTGAACGGCGGCACCGGCGCGCCGTCGCCGGCGATCCAGTACGTCGGGTGGGCGATGTCGAAGCGGTGGTGCGAATCGAGCGTGACGCTGATCGCCGTCAGGCCGGCGCGGCCGCGGTTGATCAGCGCCGCCAGGCGCAGCATGTCCTGGTGGGCGCCGGCCACCGGCAAGGCCGGCGCGCGCGGCCGGCCGCTGACGGGATCGACCGGCAGGTGGCTGGCCGGCAGGTCGCAAAAATCGTTTTGCGGATCGATGATCAGCAAATGCAGATTTCGTTTCATGTGACGCTCCGTGACGGGAATGCCTTCCATCATACGCAGCAAAGAACAAGCCCCGCAAGCGGGGCCGCAATCACTTGCAAGAGTGTTGCTTATTTATGCAAACCCGCACTGCCAAACGGGGTCGTACCCCATCCGGGGTACGCCCCCTAAGCGGCGCCGCACGCGTATCACTGACGGCGCGCGGGTTCCGGTTACACCAGGATGGCGTCGATCTCGCTGCGGCCCTTGGCGATGGCGGCGGCCGCCGCTTCCTCGCCCCGCGACACGCCTTCGGCGACGATGAAGGTGACGTCGGTCATGCCCAGGAAGCCGAGCGCGGCGCGCAGGTAGGTGGTCAGGTGGTCGTAGCCGGCCGCCGGGCCTTCGCTGTAGACGCCGCCGCTGGCGATGACCACGTAGACTTTTTTACCGGTGACCAGGCCTTGGGGGCCGTTGGCGCCATAGCTGAAGGTGCGGCCGACGCGGGCGATGTGGTCGATCCAGGCCTTCAGGCCCGAGGTGACGGAGAAGTTGTACATCGGCGCGCCGAGGACGATGGTGTCGGCGGCCAGCAGCTCGTCGACCAGCGTGTCGGACAGTTTGATCGTGTGGGCCTGGTCGGCGTTGCGCTGCTCCGGCGGCGTGAAGAACGCGCCGATCAGCTGTTCGGTCAGGTGCGGCACCGGATTGGCGGCCAGGTCGCGCGTGACGATGGTGTCGGAAGGATGGGCTTGCTGCCACTTGGCGATGAACTCGGCGCCGAGCTGGCGCGACAACGAACCGGTGTGACGAACACTGCTGTTAATGTGGAGAACGGTTGCCATGATGTGCTTCCTTATGAGATAGGTTGCAGGCATGATAGAACGGGTTTAGTATCGAAGAAATACTGGAAATTTAAATCCTACCGATCGATTTTATCGATATAGCAATATTCACCACAGGTAACCCATGCGAGATCCCGGCCTTCCCTCCCTCGACCAGCTGCGCGTGTTCATCGCCGTCATCGACCATGGCGGCTTCGCGCACGCCGCGCGCGCGCTACATCGCACGCAGTCCGTCATCAGCTATACCATCGCCAATCTGGAGGAGCAGCTCAACGTCGAGCTGCTCGACCGCAGCAAGCGCAAGCCGGTGCTGACCGAGGCCGGCAAGGCGCTGCTGGCCGACGCCCGCGCCGTCTCGCTCAAGGTCGACGGCATGCGCGCGCGCGCCAAGGCGCTGTCGGCCGGGCTGGAGGCGGAGGTGTCGCTGGTGGTCGACGTCATGTATTCGACCTGCAAGCTGGTGCGCATTCTGCATGCGTTCCAAAAGGAGTTTCCGACCGTGTCGATGCGGCTGCGCACCGAGGCGCTGGGCGCGGTCACGCAATTGGTCATGGACCGCACCTGCCGCATCGGCGTCAGCGCCTGGATGCCGGGCGCGCCCGACACCATCGAACGCCAGAGCTGCGGCTTCGTGACGATGGTGCCGGTGGTGTCGCCCGACCATCCGCTGGCGCAGATCAAGGGCAAGATCCCCAACGAGGTGCTGCGCGAACACACGCAGCTGGTGCTGACCGACCGCAGCACGCTGACCCGGGGCCAGGACTTCGGCGTGGTGGCCTTGCGCGACTGGCGCCTGGGCGATCTGAGCTCGAAGCACGCGCTGCTGCGCAGCGGCATCGGCTGGGGCAATATGCCGGTCGAGTTCATCCAGTGGGATCTGGACGCGGGACGGCTGGTGCAACTCGACGTCAGCGAGGGGCCGTCGTTCAGCGCGCCGCTGTACGTGATACGGCGCGGCGACGAGGAGCCCGGGCCGGCCACGCGCTGGGTGATGCAGCAATTCCTCGACATGGATCAGGCCATCGCCGAGGCAAGCGCGCAGGCCGGTGCGCGGGGCGCGCCGCAATCCGGCGACCAGGCGTGCGCCGCGCCGGCGGGACCGTCCCACCACATGCCGATTCCTATGCCATTCCACCAGCGCGCCGGCGACCAGCCGGCGATCGGGCCGCTGCCGGCCATCACGCCGACGCCGCCGGCCAGGGAGGCGCCGGCGCCTACTTCACGCCAGCGGCGCTGAGCTTGCGGCGCAGGCGGTAGATTTCCTCCGACAGGTCGACCACCAGCGCGGCGACGTCGTCGTTGGCTTCGAAGTCGCGTTCGATCTGGCACAGGCGGCGCGCCCGCACCAGGTCGGCGCTGGTGAAGCGCCAGCTGACGCAGTCGTCCGACGCGCTTTCCATCAGGATGCCGGTACGCACCCGCTGCACCACCCAATCGTGATCCACCGCGCAGGCGCGCGCCAGTTCCTCGAGCGTCAGCGCGGCCTCGTCGATCAACACGGCGGTCAGGGGCGGTTGCCCGGTCGCCGTTCCCATTGCCTGTCCCATAGCTTATCCTCCCGCGCGCGGATTGAACGCCATCTCGCGCGCCATTGTTCGATACAGTTCGCGTGCCTTGTCGGTGTTGGCCGGCGGCAGCGCCACTTCCAGCAGCAGGTACAAATCGCCGGCCTCCTTGCCGGGAATGCCGCGTCCGCGCAGGCGCAGCTTGCGCCCGGTTTGCGAGCCGGCCGGCACCGTCACCGTGACCTTGCCCGACGGCGTGGCCACCTCGATGTCGGCGCCCAGCGCCAGCTCCCACGGCGCCACCGGCACCGTCTCGAACACGTCGCGGCCGTCGACGCGGTAGCGCGGATCGGGACGGAACTGGATTTCCAGATACAAGTCGCCCGGCCCGGCCTCGCCGCGCTGGCCCTGCCCCGACAGGCGCAGTTGCTGGCCGGCGGTCACGCCCTTGGGTATGTTGACGCTCAAGGTGCGCTCGCGCGTGACGATGCGGTCCTGGGCGTCGCGGTCGGCCACCATCAGGCTGATGTTGCGGGTCGCGCCATGGTAGGCGTCGGCCAGGTCGATGGTGATGGCGGCGTGGCTGTCGTCGCCGCGCTGCGGCGTGTACTGCTGGCGCCGGCGCCCGCCGAGGTTGGCGAACAGGTCGGCGAAGAAATCGCTGGAGTCGGCGTCGCCGAAGCCGCCGTGGCCGGGCTGGCCGCCGGCCCCGGCGCCGCCGCGCCCCCAGTCCGGCGGCGGACGGAACTCTTGGCCGGCGCGGAACTGGCGTCCGCGTCCCAGGTCGTCGTAGGCGGCGCGCTTTTCGGCGTCGCCCAGCACGCCGTAGGCCTCGTTGAGTTCCTGGGTTTTCTTTTGCGCGTCGGGCTCCTTGCTGACGTCCGGATGGTATTTGCGGACCAGCTTGCGGTAAGCCTTCTTGATCTCGTCTTCCGAGGCGGTTTTCGACACGCCCAGGGTCTGGTAATAGTCCTTGTATTCCACGTTGCGCACTCCGTCCGGTAGCTTGTTGCGTTAGCCACCAGTTTAACCGCAAACGCAACTGCACCGCGCCCCTCCAGAGAAGGAGGACGGGGGAAAAAATTTCAACCGGCGCGCGAATTAAGTATCTTTTTCACATGAAAATGATTAGCATTCTGATATTAATAAAAATTAAAGGAAAATTCCATGTTTTCACCGAGACTGACTGCCGTTTTATTGACCGCCGCCCTGGCGCTGGGAGCCGGCGCGGCCCACGCCACCACCATCACCTTCGACGACCTGCCCGCCAGCCTCAATGACATCCATTACGCCGGCTACGCCTTCGCGACCGGCGGCTACGATTTCAAGGTGGATCAAGGGCTGGTATGGATCGCCCCCGCCCAGTCGACGAGCTCGGGCTACGCGACCAATGGCAGCACCGGCCTCGATTTGGGTGGCAACGTCACCGTCACCAGTGCCGCGCACCAGCCGTTCTCGGTGACCAGCATGGACTTGGCCACCTTTTGGGCGGGGGAAACCAGCACCGTCAGGTTGACGGGCACCGATATTGGCGGAAACCACATCATCCAGACGTACACGCTGAGCAACGCCAACAGCGCCCACCCGTACGACCTGAAAACCACCCAGCTGACCGGCTTCAACAACCTCACCTCGCTGGTGATGGAACTGGTGTATAGCCCCATTAATCAGGCCACCTACTTCAGCCTGGTCGACAACATCGTCATCAACCAGACGGCGGTTTCCGCCGTACCCGAGCCGGCCAGCTGGGCCATGCTGGGCATGGGCCTGGCCATGATCGCCGGCTTTTCGCGCCGCAAAGCGGCCTAGCCACGCCCGGGGGCGTTAGCGCACCCGGCGCACGGACGAGATGCGGTCGCCCATGTCGCGCAGGTTGTCGTAGCGCCCCGGCGACAGCACGATGCATTTGCCACGGTAGTTGGCGTCGTCGCACAGCTGCCAGTCGCCCTCGCGGATCACCACGGACCCGGCCTGGTCGTTGAAGTCGACGTTCTCCAGCTTGCGCATGTCGTCGCGCAGCTCGACCTCGCTGCCATTGAAGCCGGGCTGCGAGAACAGCACCACCGGCGCGCCGTGGCGGCCGCGCCCGCCGCCGTAGCCTTCGCGGCGCTCGTCGCGGCGGTCGTGGCCGCGATCGCCGCGCCCGCCGTCGCCGTCGCCCACTTCGCGCAACGACGACAACACATCGTTAAAACCGTCGAGCACGCGGTAGTCGCCCGGCCCCAGCACGATGCAATGGCCGCCGAAATTGGCGTGCTCGCACAGCTCCCAGCGGCCCGAGCGCACCCGCACGCTCGAGGTGCGGTCGTTGAACCCCTCCGGCAACAAATCGCTCACCTGGTCGCGCACGGTGATCGCCGGGCCGCCGAAATTGGCGTGGGTGTAGAGCGTGATTTCGCCGGCGTGCGCGGCGGCGGCGAAGACGACGGGCGCGGCCAGCGCCAGGGCGGCGTTCAGCAGGCGGGGCAGGATTTTTTTCATGATAGTGGCCTGATAGTGGTTGGGCGAACTCCGGTTGGAGTCTTGCGCATCTAACGCGCATGGTATTGGTTTCGTTCACGCAGCAGTCTAACTAAATTGCAACCAAATGCAATCGCGCCCGCGCCAGCCGTTAAAATGGCGGGTTCCGTCACACCAGGCCGCCGGTCCGGCCCCGCTTATGCCCCACTCGTTCACCGCCTCGTCGATCCGCCTTGAAGCCGCCGCGTTGTGGCGCCTGGCCTGGCCCATGCTGATCGGCCAGCTGGCGACGGTCGGCATGGGCGTGGCCGACGTCGCCATGACCGGCCACACCAGCGCCGACGAGTTGGCGGCGGTGTCGCTGGGCGCCTCGATCTGGTCGATCATCCTGGTCACCGTCAGCGGCGTCATGATGGCGATCAACAGCATCGTCGCGCACGACGTCGGCGCCGCCGACCTGCGCAAGATTCCGCACACGGTGCGCCAAGCGTTGTGGAAGGCGCTCGGCGTCGGCGTGCTGGCCGCCGCCGTGGCCAACGTCGCCACCCTGCTGTTCGCCCATTTGTACCTGACGCCGCATGTGCAGGCCCAGGCCGAGCTGTTCGTGCACATCATCAGCATCGGGCTGCCGCCGTTCGCCGCCTACCGCGCGCTGTACGGCTACAGCACCAGCATCAACCAGACCCTGCCGGTGATGCTGATCGCCATCATGGGCCTGTGCATCAACGTCTGCGTCAACTGGCTGTTGATCTTCGGCCACTGGGGCCTGCCGGCGCTGGGCGGGGTCGGCTGCGCCGTCTCGACCGCGCTGTGCATGTGGATGATGCTGCTGGCCATGCTGGCCTGGATACGCTACGCGCCCGCCTACCGCGCCACCTACCCGTTCACGCACTGGGAATGGCCGCACTGGCCGGAGATCGGCGCGATGCTGCGCCTGGGCGTGCCGATCGGCATCAGCTACTTCGCCGAGGTCAGCGCGTTCGGCGCCGTCAGCCTGCTGGTGGCGCGCTACGGCGTGGTGCAGATCTCCGCGCACCAGATCGCGCTCAACTTCACCTCGCTGGTGTTCATGGTGCCGCTCAGCTTTGGCATCGCGCTGATCACCCGCGTCGGCCAGTCGCTCGGCGAAGGCAACGCCGTCAAGGCGCGCTTCGTGGCGTGGGTGGGCGTGTGGATGTCGCTCGCGTTCGCCGTGCTGTCGGCCGCCTTCATCGTCGCCTTCCGCCACCAGATCGCGCGCGCCTACACCTCCGACCCGGCGGTGCAGGCCTTGTGCGCGCATCTGCTGCTGTTCGCCGCGCTGTTCCAGCTGTCGGACTCGACGCAGGTGGCGGCGTCGTGCGCGCTGCGCGGCTACAAGGTCTCGCGCCAGCCGATGCAGATCCAGCTGCTGGCGTTCTGGGGCTTCGCGCTGCCGCTCGGCTGCTGGCTGGGCCTGGCGCCGCGATGGCTGCCGTGGTCGCCGGCCGAGCCGATGGCGGCCTCGGGCTTCTGGATCGGGCTGGTGGTGGGGCTGACGGTGGCGGCCGTGCTGCTGAGCTGGTCGCTGCGCAACCTGTCGCTCGCGCGCATGCGGGCGGCCTGAAACCCCGGAGCCACCCCGGGTCGGACCCGTCGGGTCCGACCCCTGCCACGCGGTGCGGGTTTGCCCGCCGAAGGAAAGACGGTTTTGCGCGGCGGATTCAGAACATTGCCACCTCGCCACGAAAAGGCGTCTCTGGTATCGTCTTGGATTGCCCATCAAGAGACCTTCCATGCGCTTTATCCTCTGCTTTCTCGCCCTGCTGGCCGGCGGCAACGCCGCCGCCGAAAAACTGACCCTGGACCGCATCCACGCCGATCCGTCGCTGAGCGGCCCCGGCGTGCGCAGCCTGAAGGTATCGCCCGACGGCGCCCGCGTCACCTTCCTGCGCGGGCGCGACGACAACCAGTTCCAGCTCGACCTGTGGGAGTACAACCTCAAGGACAAGACCACGCACCGCCTGGTCGACTCCAAGATCCTGGTGCCGGAGGAAAACCTGTCGGACGCCGAAAAGGCCCGCCGCGAACGCGCGCGCACGGCCAGCCTCAAGGGCATCCTCAGCTACAGCTGGTCGCCGGACGGCAAGCAGTTGCTGGTGCCGATCGCCGGCAACCTGTACCTGATCGACGTCAGCAAGCCGGACGCGGCGCGCATGGTCGCCACCGGCAACGTGCTCGACCCGAAGATCTCGCCCAAGGGCCGCTACGTCTCCTTCGTGCGCGACCAGAACCTGTTCGTCATCGACCTGTCGAACAATGAAGAACGCCAGCTGACCAGCGACGGCAAGGGCACCATCCACAACGGCGAAGCCGAATTCGTGGCGCAGGAGGAAATGGGCCAGACCAGCGGCTACTACTGGGCGCCGGACGACTCGGCCATCGCCTACAAGCGCTACGACGAGGCGCCGGTGCCGGTGGTCAAGCGCTTTGAAATCTACGCCGACCGCACCGACGTGATCGAGCAGCGCTACCCGGCCGCCGGCGATCCGAACGTGCTGGTGCAACTGAAGATCGTCGCGCCGACGGGCGGCGAGATCCGCGACGTCGACCTCGGCGCCGAGCGCGACATCTACCTGGTGCGCGCCGACTGGAGCGCCAACGGCAAGGCCCTGCTGTTCCAGCGCCAGAGCCGCGACCAGAAAAAGCTCGAGCTGGTGTCGGTCGACGCCGCCACGTTGGCGCAGCGCGTGCTGATCACCGAAACCTCGCCGACGTGGGTCAGCATCTTCGACGACCTGCGCTTCCTCGGCAACGGCAAGCAATTCATCTGGCCGTCCGAGCGCAGCGGGCGCAAGCACCTCTACCTATACGACCTGGACGGCAAGCTGCTGCATCCGATCTCGCGCGGCGAATGGGGCATCGACAAGCTGCTGGCGGTGGACGAGAAAAACGGCCGCGTGTTCGTGCAATCGAACCGCGACGCCGTCATCGACAGCCAGACCTACGCGCTCAAGCTCGACGGCAGCGGCGCCGACCAACCGGAACGCATCACGCAGGGCGACGGCTGGCACGACTCGGCGTTCTCGCGCAACGGCGAAGTGTTCGTCGACACCTGGTCCGATCCGGACACGCCGCCGCAGGTAAGCGTGCGGCGTCCCGACGGCAAGATGATCAGCTGGATCGAGCACAACGAACTGAACGCGAACCACCCGTACGGCAAGTACCGCGACGCGCATCTGCGCACCGAATACGGCACCTTGAAGGCCAACGACGGCCAGACCTTGTACTACTCGATGATCAAGCCGAGCGGCTTCAACCCGTCGAAGAAATATCCGGTCTACCTGTCGACCTACGGCGGGCCGCACGCGCAGCACGTGGCGCGCAAATGGGGCAATTTGTTCGACCAATACATGGCGCAGCAAGGCTTCGTGGTGTGGCGGCTGGACAACCGCGGCTCGTTCCGGCGCGAGCGCGCCTTCACCGACGCCAACTACCTCAACCTGGGCAAGGTCGAAGTCGAGGACCAGTTGACCGGCATCGAATGGCTGGGCAAGCAAAGCTACATCGACGCCAAGCGCATCGGCGTGTTCGGTTGGAGCTACGGCGGCTTCATGACGTTGCGGCTGTTGGCGCAAGCGTCGGACAAGATCGCGATGGGCGTCTCGGTCGCCCCCGTGACGGACTGGTCCTTGTACGACACCCACTACACGGAGCAGTTCATGGGCACGCCGAAAGCGAACGCCGCCGGCTACACGGCCGCGGGCGTGTACGCGCACCTGGACGGCCTGAAATCGCCGCTGCTGCTGATGCACGGCATGGCCGATGACAACGTCCTGTTCACCAACACCACGCGCATGATCGACGCGCTGGTGAGCCGCAACGTGCACTTCGAGCTGATGACCTACCCTGGCGGCAAGCACGGCATCGCCGGCCGCGCGCCGCAGCGCCACGTCTACGGCAACATCGAAGCCTTCTTCAAGAAAAACCTGAAGCCCGAGCAGCAATAACCACCTTGGAACCACTCCGGGGTCAGGTCCACCATTTCTACACGAGCTGGGGCGTAGGCGGCGCGATTCGCCGCTAGCGCCGGGGCCGTGTAGAATTGGTGGACCTGACCCTGGAGTTTTTTTGGGCGGCTTGAGCGGCCACAAGCGGCGGATTTGTTGACCATTCGATAATGCCAGGTGCGGTGCGTTTCGCGCCGTTCCAACTATATTCCAGGAGGAATTATGGCTATCGATGTCTATCTGCAAATCGACGGGATTCGCGGCGAATCCGCAGACGATAAACACAAGGATTGGATTGAATGCAAGTCGGTCAGCTGGGCGGTGAGCCAGCCGAAATCGGCGACCGCTTCCACCGGCGGCGGCCATACCGCCGAGCGTTGCGAACACCAGGACATCACCTTGCTTAAACTGGCCGACCTGGCTTCGCCCGTGCTGCTGCAAACCTGTTCTTCCGGCAAAACCATTCCGAAGGCGAAGTTCGAATTCATGCGCGCCGACGGCCAGGGCGAGCGTGTCAAGTATTATGAAATCGAACTGGAAAACGTGTTGATCGGAACCGTGTCGCCCAGCGTGCACGAAGGCGAAGTGCTGGCCGAACAGGTGTCGCTGAAGTTCTCGAAGGTGAAGTGGCGCTATACCCAGCAAAAGATTTCCGGCGGCGCGGGCGGCAACACCGCCGGCGGCTGGGATCTGTCGACCAACCGCGTGGCCGCCTGAGTTCCCCCTCGCGGGTAAACGAAAACAGCCGCTGATGCGGCTGTTTTTTTATGCGGCGAATGGTCGCCGTGGTGCGCACTCGGCGCGGGTCGTGCAATTAGTTGCGGTTGCCTTTGACGATGTCGTCGACAGCTTCCTTGGCGTCGCCCAGACCTTTTTGCATTTTGCCTTCGGCTTGCTTGTTCAGGCCCTTGGCCTGCTGTTCCGAGCTACCCACCAGCTCGCCAGTTTTTTCCTGGATTTTGCCGCCGATGTCTTTCGCCGTACCCTTAACTTGATCCTTGTTCATGATGAACTCCTTTATCGTTGTTGAAGCTACAGGACACACAACTTGGCGCCGTGTGCATGGATCCACTATAGGCTCCAGCCGCTGAGTTCTCTGTGCGTTCGCGAACGCTGCCACGAATCAAATTTTCCGCCATACACTGGCCAGCCACGGCTGCTGCTCGCGCGGCAATCCGCTCGGCCGATAGTAATGCCGGACGGCGCTGAAACCGGCCGCGACCAGGTAACGTTCCCAGGTATCGTAATCGTAGTAGCTGCCGTAGCGCGGGCCGTTCCAGCCTTCGCGGTTGTCGCCGCGCGGGTTCGAACTGAACAGGACGCCGCCCCGCTTCAACGCCGCGTGCAGCCGCCGCAGCACGTCCGGCAACGCCGCGCTCGGCACGTGGAACAGCGAGGCGTTGGCGTACACGCCGTCGAAATATTCGGCCGGCAGGTCGAGGTGGATGAAATCCTGCCGCCACGCCTCGCACCCGCTGTAGGCGCGCGCCATCTCCACGAAGCGAGCCAAGCCGTCAACCCCGATCGCTTCGTGGCCCATCTCGCGGAAAGTTTTCAGATCGCGGCCCGGACCGCAGCCCAGGTCGAGCAGCCGGTGCGGCGCCGGCGCCTCGATCGCGCCGAGCAGCGCGGCGATATTTTGGCTGACGTCGTGGTCGATGGTGCCGGCAAAAAATTGCTGCGCCGTTTGCTCGTAATGTTGCAGCGTTTTCTGCGTGATTTGTTCGATGTGATCGGGTTCCATGGCGCCAGTGTAGCGTATCGACACGGCAGAAAAGATACGCTCAGGTATCAAATCGCTTCTTTCATTCAGGGAATCGCTATATAGTTAGCCCATAGCAACGCGCCCATCACCGAGGAGATAAAAAATGAAACTTGACGCCTTGTTCCAGAATCCGACCGCGCTGCCCACCGCGCCGAAAGTCGTCGAGGAATTGATCAGCAGTTTCGACAAGGCCAGCGTGTCGACCGAGGAAATCGCCAAGAAACTGTCGACCGATCCGGTGCTGAGCGCCAAGCTGCTGCGCCTGGCCAACTCGGCCTACTACCACGTCTCGCGCAGCATCGGCACGGTCGAGGACGCGGTGTTGATGCTGGGCTTTGTCACCGTCCGCACGCTGGTCATCAGCTCCGGCCTGGTCAGCGGCTTCAAGACCGTTCCCGGCCTCGACCTCAAACAATTCTGGCGCTACAGCCTGCACACGGCCGTGTCGGCCAAGTGGATCGCCAAGAAGACCAAGGAAAACACCGACCTCGCCTTCACCATCGGCATGATGCACGCGATCGGCCAATTGGTGATGCACTCGGCCATGTCCGAAAAGGCCATCGCGCTCGACAAGGTCGCCGGCCCGATGGACGCGCGCCGCCTCGACGCCGAGATGGGTTCGTTCGGCTACACCTTCGCCGACGTGGGCGCGGAGCTGGCCAAGCGCTGGAAGTTCCCGATCACCTTCTCGGAAACCATCGAGGCATTCCCGGAGCCGCATCACAATGGCGAGCTCAATCGCCTGGCCGCCGTCATTTCGCTGGCCGCGTGGCGCGCCCGTGTCGAGCAGGCCGAGTTGAACGACGAGGAAATCGCCGCCTGCTATCCGACCGAACTGGCCGAGGAGCTGGGTCTGGAAGACAACGCATTGATTGACGATATGCCATCACCGGACGAGCTCAGCGCTGGTCTGGAGGAGCTGGTCAAGTAAGCCGGGCGACTGCGCCAGCTTGCCGTAACGACAACAAAAACCGCCCGCTTTCGAGCCCGGCGGTTTTTTTTCGCGTTTTTTTAAATATTTTTTCAAATCACCCTAAAGTTCCCGTTTAAGGCGACGTTAATCAGGACATGCGGTAATCCATTTTACCGAAGTCAACTAGCCTGGGTGAGCATATGACCTCTACCGAAGTCCTCTCGATGTACGAAAACATTGCCGGTTTGAGCAAGCAGATGGCCGCCGCCGCGCGCCTGGGCGACTGGGACGGTCTGAGCCAGCTGGAAACCCAGTGCGCCACCGAAGCCCGCGCCGTCGCCACCGGCGTGCCCGCGCTGAGCGGCACCCCGCGCCTGCGCAAGATCGACCTGCTCAAGCAAATCTTGGCCAACGACCGCGAAATCCGCGACCTCACCGATCCATGGATGAATCAAGTGCCAGGCATGGCCCGCCAGTAAAACCGCCCGCCCAACGAAAAAAGCGCCTCGTCGAAGGCGCTTTTTTTATTCCCAAACCACATGGGCGGCGACTCCGTAGGGCCGAGCCCGTGTAGAAATGGTGGACCTGACCCTGGAGTTGGTTGTCAGCCTGCCAACGCCACGCGCAACGACAAGGCGATGCCCTGCGCGGCCTTGACGATCTCGTCCTGCGACGGGAAGCTCGGGGCGATGCGGATGTGGCTGTCCTTTGGATCGTTGCCATAAGGGAAAGCGGCGCCGGCCGGCGTCAGCGTGATGCCCGCCTCCTTGGCCAACGCCACCGTGCGCTTGGCCGAACCCGGCGGCGTCACCAGATCGATGAAGTAGCCGCCCAACGGACGCGTCCACGATACGCCCGGCACGTCGCCCAGATAATGCTCGAACTGCGCCAGCACCGCGTCGAATTTCGGCTGCAGCAGCGCGCGGTGCTGTTCCATCAGCGCTTCGACCGTGGCCACATCCTTGAGCAGGCGCACGTGGCGCAGCTGGTTGATCTTGTCCGGGCCGATGCTGCGGATGCCGGCGTGCTTGGTCCACCAGGCGATGTTGGCCGGCGACGCGGCCAGCGCGGCCACGCCCGAACCGGCCCAGCTGATCTTCGACGACGAGGCGAACACGATCGCGCGGTCCGGATTGCCGGCCCGGGCGCAGGCGTCGAGAATGTTGGCCACCACCAGCTTTTTGTCGCTCAGGTGGTGGAAGCGGTAGGCGTCGTCCCACATCAGGCGGAAGTCCGGGGCGGCGGTTTTCATCGCGGCCAGGCGCGCCACCACGTCGTCCGAATACACCACGCCACCCGGGTTGCTGTACTTCGGCACGCACCACATGCCCTTGATGCTGGCGTCCTCGGCCACCAGCTTTTCGACCAGGTCCATGTCCAGGCCGTCTTCGGTCATCGGGATGTTGATCATCTTGATGCCGCGCGCTTCGCAGATGGCGAAGTGGCGGTCGTAGCCCGGCACCGGGCACAGGAACGTGACCGGCTCGCGCACCCACGGCGCGTTGCCCGGCGTGCCGTTGAGCAGGCTGTAGATGATGACGTCGTGCATCAGCGACAGGCTGGCGCTGCTGTCGACGACCACCTGGGCGGCCGGCACGTCCAGCAATTTGCCGAACAGCTCGCGCGCTTCCGGCAGGCCGATGGTGCCGCCGTAGTTGCGGCAATCGGTGCCGTCGGCAGCTTTGTAGCCACCCAGCGCCTCGGTCAGCGCGTTGGACAAATCCAGTTGCTCGGGCGCTGGCTTGCCACGCGACATATCCAGTTTAAGGCCGAGTTGTTTGAAGGCTTGGTATTGCTCCTGGTACTGAGACGGGAGATCTGCTGCGGTCATGGGACTCTTTCGAAATGGGTAAGGCGTGCAAAAAGCGTCGATTACTATAACCCAGAACGATGGACCGCAGGCAAAGCTGAGGTTATAAGCTTATAACTATTGCATTATTGATTCGGGCGTCACTTCATGCAACGGCTGGGCCGGCTGGGGCTCGGCCCCGGGCTCGGCCGGCTTTTTCCGGCGGAAGCCTTGCCAGATCTTCAGCGGCGCGGCGCCGGATTTTTTGCGGCGCAGATAGAGCAGGCCGGCACCGGCGAGCATCAGCACGCCAACCGCGCCGGCGCCCCAGGCGGCGTAGTTGGGCGGACGTTCGACCGGCTTTTCCTTCTTGTATTTTAATTTTGGCAATACGCGTTTGAGCGGAACGGGGGCCGTGGCCGAGGCGGACGCGCCGGCCGCCGAAGCCGCCGCGTTGGCGCCATGGCCGTCGGCAGACGCCGTGGCGGACGCCGAACCGGCCGCCGCCGAGGCCGACGCCGATGCGCCATCCCCGGCCGCCACCTTGCCCGATTGTTCCGATTTGCCTTCCGCCGACTTCCCGGCCACCTTCTCCGCCACCGATGCCGGACCGGGCGCCGCCGACGCCACCGATGCCGACTTCGGCGTCTCATGGGCCGACGCCGCCGGCGCCGCCACCGCCGCGGCGACGCTGCTGCCGGCGGCCGCCAATACCGCCGTACCCGCTTGGCCGACCTTGGGCGCGGCCGCCGGCGCCGCCACCGAAGCCGCCGGCGCGCCGGCGGTCGCCTTGATCGCGCCTTGCAGCGCCTTCATTTTCCCTTCCAGCTCGACCAGCTTGCTGGACAAGGCCACGCTATGGTTGTCGAGCGCCTTGCATTCCTTGGCGCTGATGCCGGAGGGCGCGCAAGCCGCCGGCGCGGCCGGACGCTTGACACCGGCCGGCAAAGGCAATGGCGCCAGCGGCAGCAGGGCCTGTGCCACCGGCAACGGCACGGCGGCCTCGGCCGCTTCCCGTTTCGCCACCGGTTTGGCCGATGCCGGCACCGACGCGGGGGCCGCCGGACGCGGCGTGCCCATCGCGTCCGCGATGCGCGAGGCCAGGTCGCGCACCGCCACCGTCGACGTCGGCCGCGCCGGCGTCGCGGACGCGGCGGCCCGCACGGCGCCCGGTACGCCCACCTCCGATTCGTGCGCCGACGGCAATGGCGCCGGACGCGTCCGGTCCCGCGGCGCCGGCGCCACCGGCACAGCCGGCGTCGAGGCCGCCGCCGCCCGCTCCGCCCGCGCCTGCGCCGCCAGTTGCGCGGCGTCGGCGGAAGTCGCCGCGACAGGCGCCGGTGCCGGGGCGGCCGGCAGCGGCGCCGGATTCGGGTCCGCCTGCAGCCAGACGGTGGCCAGCCGCACGTCGTGCCGCCCCGCCGCGCTCAGCTCCAGGTACAGGTGGACATATTCGGCGTCGATCGCACGCGTGGTCGTCACATGCAAAAACTGCTTTTGATCGCGCTTGACCACCGCCATGTGCACCGACGCCAGCGCCGGGTTCATCGTGATGTTCGCGCCGCGAAACACGTCCGCCTGCGCCAGCCGTACCTGCAAGGCGTTGACCTCGTCCGGGGCCAGCGCCACCAGTTCGATGTCCGCCGCCAACGGCTGGCCGATGAAGGAGCGCACGGAAACGTCGCCCAGCTCGGCCGCCGTGGCCGCGCCGGCCGCCGCCAGCGACATGGCGCAGGCCAGCACGCGGAGCAAGTAAACAGGAGTGGAACGCTGCATAAGGATGGCGCCAGTGACGCGAATTCTAAGATATACGTCTTTAACGGCTGATTTTCCCAATTTTGTAGCCCCAGGATAATTTTTCCAAACTGCGCTACACTGAAAAGCCCACAAATGATGACTTCCGCACAAGGATGAATTATGAGCAACAGAAGCGAACGTGACAGTTTTGGCCCGATCGACGTCCCTGACGACAAGCTGTGGGGCGCGCAGACCCAGCGCTCACTGGAGCATTTCCATATTTCCACCGAGCGCATGCCGCCGGAATTGATCCACGCGCTGGCCAGCGTCAAGCGCGCCGCCGCCCGCGTCAACCTGGACCTGGGCCTGCTCGACGGCCCGAAGGCGATCGCCATCACCCAGGCCGCCGACGAGGTTCTGGCCGACAAGCACAGCGGCGAGTTCCCACTGGCGGTGTGGCAGACCGGTTCGGGCACCCAGTCCAACATGAACATGAACGAGGTGCTGGCCAACCGCGGCTCCGAGCTGATGGGCGGTGTGCGCGGCGAAAGCCGCAAGCTGCATCCGAATGACGACGTCAACAAGGGCCAGTCGTCGAACGATATCTTCCCGACCGCGATCCACGTGGCGGCCGCGCAGGCGCTGGCCCACACCGTGCTGCCGTCGCTGCGCCAGCTGCGCGCCAGCCTGCACGCCAAGGCCGAGGCCTTCGCCGACATCGTCAAGATCGGCCGCACCCACCTGCAGGACGCCACGCCGCTGACCCTGGGCCAGGAATTTTCCGGCTATGTCGCCCATCTCGATTTCGCCGAGCACGCGATCAACGCCGCCCTGCCCGGCGTGCTGCAGTTGGCGGCCGGCGGCACGGCGGTCGGCACCGGCCTCAACGCGCATCCGGAATACGCGGTGCGCATCGCCGCCGAGCTCGAACATACCTTGGCGCTGCCGTTCCGCACGGCCGACAACAAGTTCGCCGCGCTGGCCGGCCACGACGCGCTGCTGTCGGCGCACGGCGCGCTCAAGACGCTGGCCGCCGCGCTGATGAAGATCGCCAACGACGTGCGCTGGATGGCGTCGGGCCCGCGTTCGGGCCTGGGCGAGATCACGATCCCGGAAAACGAGCCGGGCAGCTCCATCATGCCGGGCAAGGTCAACCCGACCCAGTGCGAGGCGGTCACGATGTTGTGCTGCCAGGTGTTCGGCAACGATGTCGCCATCACGATGGGCGGCGCCTCCGGCAATTTCGAGTTGAACGTCTACAAGCCGCTGATCGCGCACAACTTCCTGCAAAGCGCGCGCCTGCTGGCGGACGGCATGCGCAGCTTCGAGGAACATTGCGTCCACGGCATCGAGCCGAATCGCGGCCGCATCGCCGAACTGATGGAACGCTCGCTGATGCTGGTGACGGCGCTGGCGCCGCACATCGGCTACGACAAGGCGGCGTCGATCGCCAAGAAGGCGCAGCATGAAGGCACGACGTTGAAGCAAGCGGCGCTGGCGCTGGGCTATGTCACCGACGCGCAGTTCGATCAGTGGATCGTGCCGCTGGATATGACGCGCCCGAACGCGTAACCCAGCCGGCTGGCTCAGAAGCCGTAGGCGTAGCGCACCCCGGTCAGCACATCCGGCCGGGCGTTCGCGTCGTGGCCGGGATTGACGCGCAACATCACCGCGCCGGTCACCTTGCCCATGCTGCCGGCCTTGCCCAGCATCGTGGTGTAGCCGAACTCCAGATCCCGCTCGGTGGCGGTCGGCCGTAGATTCAGTGTCGGCGTGCCGAATGCCTGTCCGTTGGCGTAATTGACGCGGGCGTCCGAGTCGGCGCTCTGCACGCCGGTGCGCACCTTGGCCGGCACCGACAACGTCATCGCCAACTTGTCCTGCTCATTGAATATCTGGCGCGTGGCCAGGCCCAGGCTGAAGGCCATCGTCCGCACCGACGAGACCTGCGCCATCAAGCTGTCCGGCGCGCCGAAGCCTTCGGTCTTGCCATATGTCGCCATCGCCATCACCGAACTGCGCGGCGTCAGCGCGTAGCCCAGCGACAATGACGTGAATTTGGTGGTGGGCCGGCTGTTCACGCCCCATGACGTGCCGGGCTGGCCGCCGCCGAGCGTGGAGCCGGTCTCGCGCAGCAGGCCGATGGTCAGGATGCCGACCGCGCGCCCCGTTTTCTTTTCGAACTCGGCGCTGCTCAGATAGCGCCGGCTGCGCTCGGTCAACAGAGGGCCCAGCGGATCGAGCAACGACAAATTCTCCGGCAAGGCGCCGAAATGCAAACGCGGCGCGCCAGCGAACGAGGCATAGCGGCGCGCGCCGTCGGTCTGCAACTGATCGACCAGCGCCGACTGCCGGTCGGCCGCTTCAAATAATAGTGTGGAATTGGCGCGCGTCTCGAACGCCGGCGTCGTTTGCTGGGGAAGAGCGGCGTCGGATGTGGCCGCGCCAGCCACTGTCGAGAGCGGAAAAACGGTTACCAGCACAGTCAGGGAGAGCTTATTCATGATGCTGCTCGGTAAGGCACGACACCCTGCTTAAATATTTAGCAGTTACTTCAGCATAGCAATTTTTTTTCCGGCTGACAATCCGATTCGATGGGGTAAACTGCGCGCCTGTCGGAATGCCGCTACACTGTCAAAAGTGACGTCGGTACCAGGTTGATATCATGGCAATAGAGGATAAAATGCAAAAAGTAAGCTTCGAATTGAACGGCGAGTTTGTCGAGCTGAACCAGCTGTTGAAGCTGGTCGGATTGTGCGACAGCGGTGGCGCCGGCAAGATGATGGTGGCCAGCGGCGAGGTGAAAGTGGACGGCAAGCAAGAGCTGCGCAAGACCGCGAAGATCCGCGCCGGCCAGCAGGTCAGCGTCGGCGACGTCAACATTACCGTTGGCGGCGTGTAATTTCTTCTTGCTTTTGAGCAATAACCGAGTAATCTGTAAGCGCAGCCGAGAAAACGCTGCAGACGGGGGTGAGCGTGTTTGATAACGCGCAAACCGACTGGCGATATCGTAGTTATATTGGAATTGCTTGCCACCCGGCTTTTTCAACCAATTTTTTTACGACCAGGGGGACGTCATGGACGGTCCTGAACCACATAGCCCAACCCAGGAAAAACTGCTCGACGATCTGCGCCAGGTGATTGAAAACGCCGAGGAACTGCTCAAGAACACGAACCAGTACCACGGCTCGCTGTATCAGGGCGCGCGCGCCAAGCTGGCGCAGGCGCTGCTGACGGCCACCGAGGAACTGGCCCGGTTCGAGAACGCCCAGATCGACCGCATGATCGAACTGACGGCCGCCGCCTGCCGGCTGCACCGGGATCTGACCGGCGAAGCCAAGGTGTTGCGCGCGTTCAAGCCCGGCGCCTGAGCGCCGCCCTTTCATACCTCTATCCTGACGATCAGCGCGTGGGCCAGCCAGAGTTGTAAGTTGCCGGCCACGTCGAAGGCGTCGTCGATGTCGAACGCGGCATCGAGCGCGGCGCCGAAGTCCCTCCCCTCCCCCAGTACTTGCAACGCCGCGTGGCCGGCGCCACTGAGCGGCACCAGCCGCGTCTTCCATTGCGGACGCGCGACCACGCCATGGCTGGGCGCGGCCAGCCGTTCGGGGAAGCCCACCCCGCTGTCCGCCTGATGCGCCTGCCAGAGCGGAACCACCGCCCATTCCGACGCGACCAGCCGGCAGGCCGGATGCAAGGTCATCCGTGCGGTTTCCATTTGCTCGGGAGATAAGCCGGCGAGCTGCGCGGCTGTGACGGCTTCGGCCGCCGGCGCGTAGTGCGCGCGATGCAGCGCCCACTCCAGCGCCGCCATGTCGGGCAGATAGGGATAATCGGCCACGTGGCGAAAATGACGGAGGAAGACGTCGAAATCGGCGCCGAAGCGATTCAAATCGCCGCTGTTGGATGGATGGGCGCGGCCGTAGGCCTTGCTCAAGCCGCTGAAGAACTCCTCCCCCACCAGCATCCGCACCACCGGATAGGCGGCCGCCAGGGTTTTGTCCCATGTCGCGCCCAGGTTGCCGCGATACAGCGCGAGGCGGTGTTCGTTGAGGCCTTGCTCGCCTTGAAGCTGCTCCAGCACAGGGGCCGTCCGCGCCGGATCGAGCAGCGCGCCGGCGAACAAGTGCTGGCTGGCGGCCAACGCGGGGGCATCCTCCTCCATCGCGACCGCCGTCCCCGCCTGCCACGTCCGCGCCGGCGGCGCCGCGTATTGGCGTAGCAGCACGTCGGCCTTGGCCGCCTCGGCCAACAGCACGGCCAGTTCCGGGATGTCGGTATCCCACTCGATCAGCGTCGGCACGGCGCCGAAACGTTGCAGCGCCGCCTGGTACAGGCGCCAGACGGGGTCGGCAACCGTGGCGCCGTGGTGGTCGATGACAGCCTGCGGCGTCACCAGATGGCCGGCCAAGTGCATCTCGCCGACCATGCCGGGCGTGATCGCGGCGATGGCGGCCAGCGCGTCCTCGCCGTGGTTGCACTGGTTGACGTAGAGATTATTGATGTCGAGCAGCAGGCCGCAACCGGTGCGCGCGGCCAACGCCGCCAGGAACTCCGCCTCGCTCATCGCATCCCGATGAAAGCGCACATAGGTGGAGACGTTTTCCAGCAGCAGCTGGCGCTTGAGGGCATCCTGCACGCGGCCGATGCGCGCGCTCAGCAGGTCGAGCGCGGCATGGTCCAGCATCATCGGCAACAAATCGTTGAGATGGCGGTCGCCGACGGCGCCCCAGCACAGGTGTTCGGAGACCAGCACCGGCTCGACGCGCGCCACCAGGCTGCGCACGCTGTCCAGGTGGCGCTCGGAAAATCCGCGCGCCGATCCCAGCCCCAGCCCGACGCCGTGCAGGCTGATCGGATAGTCGCGCCGCAGCTCTAGCAGCACGTGGCTGTCCCAGCCGGATTGATCGAGATAATTTTCGGTGTGGACCTCGAGCCAGGCGGCATCGGGCCGCTGCTCGAGAAACTGGCGGTAATGCGGCGCCCGCAATCCCACGCCGACACCCGGCAGGCGCTCCGACAGGCGCGGCAAGGACATGGGCTCCGCTGAAACTTACTTGGCGGGCGGCGTGGTCTTGCCGCCGGCCTTTTCGCACGTGCCTTTTGCCACGTATTTCCAATCGGTCGGCGAATTATCGGCCTTGGACTGGCCGGCGCAGGAATGCGAACCGTTGGCGGCGGCGCAATCGTTCTGGCCGGCCTTGGCGATCCCGTAACACTTGTCCTTCGGCGTGTCCTGATCGACGGCGAAGGCGCTGCCGGCACCGGCGGCGCAGACGGTGGCGAGGGCGGCGGCGATCATGGCTTGACGTTTATTCATGGTAAGTCTCCTGGTTGAATTCATCACAATTTAGCGGGCAGGCGCTTTTTACAGTCGCAGCGTACCAGCATTAACGTTGATACGCTTGAATGTGTTGACTGGATTCAAAATCGAGAAGACGCGCGGATCGAACGATCACGCACAGCCGCCGCGCGCGCCACGGCGCACGGTGCTTGCCGCGGCGCCATGACGGGCCGCGAACCGCCGTTCAGGCGGTGGTATTGATGGTGTTGCCGAGGTGGGACGGCAGTTTCGGTGCCGATGGAACCGGGGGAATGGCTTCGATCAACGCCTGTGCGCTGGAGGCCTGGATGTCCTGGGCTTTTTTCAGCACGGCAATGCCAACGGCCTGCTTGGTGCCGGTGTCGGCGATCGAGGTTGCAACTTGAGCAATGCCGGTAACGTCCATATCATCCTCCTTTAAGGGGTATCACTTCTTTTACGGACGATCCGGCGATAACTTTAGGCCCGCTCCATACTTTTTTTCTCGACGTGGGCCAACAGCCATTCCAGCACCTCGTTGGGGGCGTTCAGATCCAGCCATACGGTGCCGGGCAATAGATCGGCGGGCCGGGGCTGGTCGGAAGCGACCGCGACAACGTGCGGATCGAGTGGATACAGCGGCGGGCGCCCCTGCTCGGCGCGGTAGACTTCCAGCTTGTCGATGGGGTAGGACTTGAAACCCTCGAGCAAGGTCAGGTCGGCCGGCGACAAGCGCGCCAGTTGCTCATCCAGCGTGGGTTCGGGGGCGCCGCGCAACTCGCGGATGATGGCCACCCGGAACGGCGACGCCACCATCACTTCGGCGGCGCCGGCCATGCGGAGGCGGGCGCTGTCCTTCTGTGGCGGTTCCAGCTCCAGGTCGTGATGGCTGTGCTTGACGACGTTGACCTTCAGCCCCCGCGCCGCCAGCCGGGCGATCAGAAATTCCAGCAACGTGGTCTTGCCGCTGCCGGACGTCCCGATGACGCCCAGGACCTTGCGCATCTGCGCGGAACTCTCTTGCTGCATTGATCAACCCCTCTACCCCTAACTGTTACCGCCATTATACGCAGCAACATTTAGTGACGCAGCGAGGCTGATGGGCGGTCTATCGGTCGTTCTTTTGGTTGAACGCGTCGTTGCGCGATCGCCCCTTGGCAAGCAAGGCCAGGCCCAGGCACAGCAGACCGGCGCCGTAGCCGATCGACTCTTGCTGAGCGGCGGTGTCGGCGGCCTGGGCGCGTGGCATGCAGAAAGCGGCGGCTATCAGGAAAGGCAATATTCTCAGGTGTTTCATGATATTTCCCCATGCATTGTTTTCAATGATAAGAAAATATCACTACCGGGTGACAAGTTGATGACAGCTCAATACGGAACGCGGTAGCGGTAGCCTTTGAAGTTGAACACGGCTTCCTTGGGCAGCAGTTTTTCCAGCTTCAGGCCGGGAGCGACCTCGTCGCCTTCGCGCCGCAGGACCTTGTCGATCAGCAGCAAGCGGTCGGCCGGATTCTTGGAGTAGATATACCCGCCGACGGCGACCTGCGGAATCGACCGCTGGATGGGCTCGGGCAGATCGCGCAGGTTCTGGACCGGCTCCTCGAAGGCCGGCGCCTTGGCCGGGGCGCCGGCGGCACCGGTGGCGGTGGCCGCGGCAGTGGCCGCATTGGCGGCCGCGGCGGCCGGATCGCCCGCGGCCGGCGTTGGCGCGGCCTGCGGATCGGCATGCCTGCGCACCGCCGGTGTCAGCGTGGCCACCGGCGGCGGCAACGCGGCGACGGGCGCCGGCAGCGGTGCCGGACCGTCGGCGACCATCGGGGCGGACGGCTGTGCCGCCGCCGGGACGGCCGCCGCGACCGGTGCCGATTGCGCCGGCGCGCCCACGGCGGCCTGCGCCACCGGCGCCGGGGCGGGCGCCGCCGCCGGCCTCAGCACCATCGCCACCAGCGCCGCGATCGCCACTGCCATGGCGGCGATCACCAGCAGCAGCGGCTTTTTAAGGCGTCCGCCGGCCGTCGACCGCTCCACCGATTGCAGGGTCGGTGCGTGCAGGGTTGGCGCGTTGCCGAGCTGACGTTCGGCCTGCGCTTTTTTCAACGCTTCCAAAATATAGGACATATTATTTCCCCGCCACGGCGTCGGCCTTGCCGGCACGGGCCGCCAAACGCGGCTCCTGCACGCCGCCCAACTGATACAGTCGGATGAAAGTTTTCGGACCGGCCACGCCGTCCGCCTTGAGATGCTGCTCCGTCTGGAACTCGGTCAGACGGGCGCGCAACGCCGCGTCCAGCGGCTGGTTTTCCAGCGGTTTTTTGAGCTCGTAGATCTGCGACAACCGCTGGGCCAGCCAGTCCACATCGGGCCCGCGATCACCGACGGAAACCTCGTCGCGCCAGCTGCGCGGCGCCCGCCAGAACGTGGTGAACTCGCCGGCCAAGCGCGCGGCAAGCTCGTCCACGCCGACGGTGTGCGCCGCGCCGCCGGGCGCCATGATGGTGGCGTTGCGCTTATCCAGCGCGCTCAGCAGCACATAGTTGGGCGCGACGGGATCGTCGCGCAAGGTCAGCACGGCGGGACGGTCCAGCAGGCGCAATTCGTCGATGCCGCCCTTGGTTTGCAGGCAGCGCAGGTTCAAACGCGCCGCCGCCGGGCACGGATCGCCGTCGGCCAGCGCCAGCCCCCACATGCCGGCCAGCTGGCGCAACGCCACTGCCTTGCCGCTGGCGCCGCTATTGACCGCCGCCACCGGCGCCGGGTTGCCGACGACCGCCTGCGAAGGCGCGGGCGCCGGCTTGGCGGCCGGCGGCGCCTTGGGCACGGCCACCGTGGCGGTCCCGTTGGCCGGCGCCGTCGAGGCGGCCTGGGCGCTCGGCATGACCGGCTTGGCGTCGTGCGCCGCCAGCTGCCACAGCACGGCGCTGACGATCACACCGCCGAGCGCGCCGGCGGCCACCAGCGGCCAGCGCGAGCCGCCGGCCACGGCCAGCAAGCCGCCCCGCCCGCCCGGCGCCACTTCCTGCCCGGAAAACACCTCCGATGCCGCGCGGCGCAAAATGGTGCGCGTCACCTGCGGCTGGTTTTCCACGTAGGCGCCCAGCAGCGCGCGGTCGCACAGCAAGTTGATACGGCGCGGAACGCCTTTCGCCAGGCTGTGCACCAGCCCCATCAGCCGACGCGGAAACGGCGCGATCGCCGACGCCCCGGCCACGGCCAGCCGGTGCTCGATATAGGCGCCGGTCTCGGCCTCGGTCAGCGAGCCCAGGTGATAGCGGGCGATGACGCGCTGCGCCAGCTGCTCCAGCTCCGGGCGCGCCAGCATCGTGCGCAGCTCCGGCTGGCCGATCAGGATGATCTGCAGCAGCTTGCGTTCGCTCGTTTCCAAATTCGTCAGCAGGCGCAACTGTTCCAGCACCTCGGCCGACAGGTTCTGCGCCTCGTCGATGATCAGCACATTGTTCTTGGCCTGCGCGTGGCTCGCCAGCAGATAGGCGTTGATGGCGTCGACGTAACCCTTGACGCTGACCGGGCCGGCGCCCTGCGGCGGCAGCTCGATGCCGAACTCGTCGCAGATCGACAGCAGCAATTCCTCCACCGACAGCTTGGGGTTGAAGATATAGCCGAGTTTGCAGTTGTCGGGGATCTGCTCCATGAAGCAGCGGCACACGGTGGTCTTGCCGGCGCCGATTTCCCCGGTCAGCAGCACGAAACCGCCGCCGCTGCCTATACCGTAGAGCAAATGGGCCAGCGCCTCGCGGTGGCGTTCGCTCATGAACAGGTAGCGCGGATCGGGCGCGATGGAAAACGGCGATTGTTTCAGATTGAAAAAATGGGTGTACATGAAGACCTTGGGGATGCGCGTACCCTATTTTATCCGCTGGCGCACCGCGGGCGGCTGCACCGGCGGCAAGGGCTTGTACTTGGCGCAGTAAATCTTGGATTTGGTATCGAAATAAACGATGCGGCTGGCCGGCTTGGCCTCGCGCACGGGGAAGGCCGACGTGTCGATTCTCGCATAATGGACGCCGACCTGGGCGATGATCGCCTTCTCCAGCTCCTCGGGCGTGGCCTCGGCCACGGCGCCGACGAAGATATAGGTGCTGGTGTCGTCGCTGACCATCACCTCCGACACCGGCGTGCCCCACAGGTTGGCGCCGTCGGTCTTGAACCAGAAGGCGCCGCCGTCGTGCTTGTAGGCCGGGCCGAAAGCCTTGAGCAGGTAATCGTAGTAATAGAAATTGGCGGTCTGGTCGCGGCACAGCAAGCCGTTGCCGATGACGGTGCCGAAGGTGGTGGGCACGGACTGCGCGCGGGCGTCGCCGGGCGCCAATACAGCAAGCGCGGCAAGCGCCGCCAGGGCGGCCCCGGCACGGCGCGGCGAGAGGGAAAACGTCGTCATTAAAGTTTCGATAACCAGGATCGGTTGGCGCTGATGCGTGCCTTGGCGGTCGCCGGCAACGCCTCGTAGCATCCCGGATACTGCTTCAAGGCAGCCTCCCGGATTTCCTTCTGTAAGCCGTTGATTAAGAACACATACAGCACCGAGCCGTCCTCCGTGTTCTTGGTCCCCACGTATTTGATCATGTCCGCCCCCGCTTCCTTTCACCGCTCGAGCATCAATTACCCCGATTATGACATTATCGGCGCGCGCGACGGCAAGTTGAATCGCAGTTCAGCGCCGCTTTTTTGCCGTTGATCCCAATATTCCGCACATCCGTCTGATTCCCCGCATCGCTGGCTTGCATTTGTCATATCGTTCAATCCTCGCCACTTGCCATCAATGAGATAAAAATGAAGCAGACGATCAAACACAGCGCGCTGGCCGGCGCCTTGCTGGCGGCCGTCATCGCCGGCGGCTTGGCCCAGGCCGACGACAAGCAGGACGCCAAGCAGGACGGCGCCATCGGCACCGAAACGCGCACCGTCGCGCCGTTCACCGACATCAACCTGATCGGCCCGTTCCGCGTGATCGTCACCAACCAGGCCGCCAACGGCATCGAACTGACCGGTCCGCGCAAGAAACTCGCCGAGATCGAAACCTCGGTCAGCGGGGACACGCTCACCGTGCGCCAGCCGCGCAAGAAGAGCAGCGGCTGGGTCTTCAACTTCAACTGGAACAGCGATCACAAGTCGCAGGTGACGGTGCGCATCAACGCCGCCACCCTCAAGAGCCTGCGCAACGGCGGCAGCGGCGACGTCGACCTGCAACAATTCCAGGGCCCAACGCTCAGCCTGACGTCGGACGGCGCCGGCGACATCCACGCCAACGGCACCGTGACGGACCTGACGGTCACCTCGTCCGGCAGCGGCGACCTCGACCTGCGCACCTTGAAAGCGGGCAACCTGAACATCGTCTCGAACGGCCCCGGCGACATTCACGCCGCCGGCGTCACGCAGGACCTGAACATCTCGGTCAACGGGCCGGGCGACCTCGACATCGGCGACATCCACGCCGGCAAGGTCAACACGGCCATGCACGGTCCCGGCTCGGTCACCTTGCGCGGCAGCGCCCGGGAAATCCGCGCCGAAGTGGCCGGCCCGGGCGACCTGGAGGCCTGCTCGCTCAGCGCCGAGGCTGCCAGCGCCATGCTGCACGGCCCGGGCGACGCCTGCATCGCCGGCAACATCAAAAAGCTCGACGCCGAAGTGCACGGCTCGGGAGACCTGACGGTGCGCGGTCTGCAGGCGCAAACGGTGCGCGCCATCCTCAGCGGGCCGGGCGACATGACGTTGTCGGGGGCGACGGCCATGCTGAGCGCGGAGGTCAGCGGTCCGGGCGACCTGGACGCCAAGATGCTGCAGGTGGGCCGCGCGGTGGCGCGCAGCCGGGGGCCGGGCGACATCTACCTGAGCAAGGTCAGCGAAACGCTGGAGGCGGAAGTGGGCGGCCCGGGGGACCTGACGGCGACGGCCGACTGCAAGAGCGTGCGGCTCAACATGCACGGCCCGGGCGAGGTCAAGCTCGAAGGCAAAACCGCCGCGCTGACGGCGCAGCTGAGCGGCTCGGGCAACCTGAACGCGCGGCAATTATGGGCGGGGCAGGCCGACGTCATCGTGCGCGGCCCCGGCAACGCGGTGGTGAATGTGAATGGCAAAGCGGCCGAGCAATCGCGGCTGGTAACGTACGAGCGCAACGGCACCCGCGAAAAAGCCAGCAACTGATGAGCGGTCCCAATTCCGGGGACAGGTCCGAATACCGCTAAATTACGCGGACAACGGAATCACGTAGAGGTTGTGAATAAATACCCCAACTAAGTAAAATGGGGGCTCGGTGATCGGATCGATAATCATATGAGCTCCCACAATCTTTCTTTGTTCGATGAAGAGGCGCTGCCGGCGTCGGCATCGGCCCCTGCGGCGTCGCCCCCCAATGCGCCTGCGAGGGTGCAAATGCCCAATCGAAGCCAGCTTGAGTTGCGTCCCACCAATTTGGATGAACAGCTAGAGGACGATCATCGTGCCCGGCTGGTGTGGGCGTATGTCGAACGACTGGATTTGTCCAAGCTGTACGCGCGCATTCGCGCCGTGGAGGGTGGCGTGGGGCGCACGCCGATCGCGCCGGAGATTTTGCTGTCGCTGTGGCTGTACGCCACGCTGGAGAGCTTGGGGTCGGCCAGGGCGTT
>NZ_JAFICD010000008.1 GCF_017833525.1 Duganella sp. 1411 | reverse complement strand
AGCAGGGCGGCCGCGCTGACGACGTAGGCGGTGTCTTCTGCTCCCGTGGCCAGGGTGGCCGAGGCCGTGCCAACCGGCGCGTCGTTGACCGCCGCTAGCGTGAAGCTCTGGGTCGCCGCGACGCTGCCGCCGTGGCCGTCGGTGACGCTATAGCTAAGGTTGACCGTGCCGTTGTAATTGGCGGTCGGCGTGATCGTGTAGGTGCCGTTCCCATTGTTGACCACGCTACCGTGGTCGCTGGTCAGCGAGGATACGTTCAGGGCGTCACCGTCGACGTCGCCAAAGCCTGTGAGCAGGGCGGCCGCGCTGACGACGTAGGCGGTGTCTTCGGTGCCAGCGGCCAGGCTGGCCGAGGCCGCGCCAACCGGCGCGTCGTTGACCGCCGCCAGCGTGAAGCTCTGGGTCGCCGCGACGCTGCCGCCGTACCCGTCGGTGACGCTGTAGCTCAGGCTGACCGCGCCGTTGTAGTTGGCAGCCGGGGTGATGGTGTACGTGCCGTCGCCGTTGTTAGTGATGCTGCCGTGGTCGGCGCTTAGCGCGGAGACGCTCAAGGTGTCGCCATCGACGTCGCCAAAGCCTACTAGTAGGGCGGCCACGCTAACGACGTAGGCGGTGTCTTCGGTGCCTGCGGCCAGGCTGGCCGAGGCCGCGCCGGCAGGCGCGTCGTTGACCGCAGCCAGCGTGAAGCTCTGGGTTGCCGCGACGCTGCCGCCTTGGCCGTCGGTGACGCTATAGCTAAGGTTGACCGTGCCGTTGTAATTGGCGGTCGGCGTGATTGTGTAGGTGCCGTTCCCATTGTTGACTACGCTACCGTGGTCGCTGGTCAGCGGGGATACGTTCAGGGCGTCACCGTCGACGTCGCCAAAGCCTGTGAGCAAGGCTGCGGCGCTCATGACGTAGGCGGTGTCTTCGGTACCTGCGACCAGGGTAGCCGTCGCGGTGCCGACCGGCGCGTCGTTGACCGCCGCGAGTGTGAAGCTTTGGGTCGCCGCGACGCTGCCGCCGTGGCCGTCGATCACGTTGTAGCTGAGGCTGACCGCGCCGTTGTAGTTGGCATCCGGGGTGATCGTGTAGGTGCCGTCGCCGTTGTCATTGATGCTGCCGTGATCGGCGCTTAGCGCGGAGACGCTCAAGGTGTCACCGTCGACGTCGCCAAAGCCTGCTAGCAGGGCGGCCGCGCTGACGACATAGGCGGTGTCTTCGGTGCCCGCTGCCAGGGTGGCAGTGGCCGTGCCAACCGGCGCGTCGTTGACCGCCGCCAGCGTGAAGCTCTGGGTCGTCGCGACGCTGCCGCCGTGGCCGTCGATCACGTTGTAGCTGAGGCTGACCGCGCCGTTGTAGTTGGCATCCGGGGTGATCGTATAGGTGCCGTTTCCATTGTTGACCACGCTGCCGTGGTCGGCGCCCAGCGCGGAGACGTTCAAGGTGTCGCCATCGACGTCGCCAAAGCCTGCGAGCAGGGCGGCCGCGCTGACGACGTAGGCGGTGTCTTCGGTGCCTGCGGCCAGGGTGGCCCTGGCCGCGCCGGCGGGCACGTCGTTGACCGCCGCCAGCGTGAAGCTCTGGGTCGCTGGCGCCGTCCCGCCGTGCCCGTCAGTGACGCTGTAGCTAAGGTTGACCGCGCCGTTGTAGTTGGCGGTCGGCGTGATCGTGTAAGTGCCGTCTCCATTGTTGACGACACTGCCATGGTCGCTGATCAGCGAGGATATGGCCAGGGTGTCACCGTCGACGTCGCCAAAGCCTGCGAGCAGGGCGGCCGCGCTGACGACGTAGGCGGTGTCTTCGGTGCCCGTAGCCAGGCTGGCCGAGGCCGTGCCAACCGGCGCGTCGTTGACCGCAGCCAGTGTGAAGCTCTGGGTCGCCGCGACGCTGCCGCCATGGTCGTCGATCACGTTGTAGCTGAGGCCGACCGCGCCGCTGTAGTTGGCATCCGGGGTGATCGTATAGGTGCCGTTTCCATTGTTGACCACGCTGCCGTGGTCGGCGCCCAGCGCGGAGACGTTCAAGGTGTCGCCATCGACGTCGCCAAAGCCTGCGAGCAGGGCGGCCGCGCTGACGACGTAGGCGGTGTCCTCGGTGCCTGCGGCCAGGGTGGCCGAGGCCGCGCCGGCAGGCGCGTCGTTGACCGCCGCCAGCGTGAAGCTCTGGGTCGCTGGCGCCGTCCCACCGTGCCCGTCAGTGACGCTGTAGCTGAGGTTGACCGCGCCGTTGTAGTTGGCAGCCGGGGTTATGGTGTACGTGCCGTCGCCGTTGTTAGTGATGTTGCCGTGATCGGCGCCCAGCGTGGAGACGCTCAAGGTGTCGCCGTCGACGTCGCCAAAGCCTGCTAGCAGGGCGGCCGCGCTGACGACATAGGCGGTGTCTTCGGTGCCCGCTGCCAGGGTGGCCGTGGCCGTGCCAACCGGCGCGTCGTTGACCGCCGCCAGCGTGAAGCTCTGGGTCGCCGCGACGCTGCCGCCATGGCCGTCGATTACGTTGTAGCTGAGGCCGACCGCGCCGTTGTAGTTGGCAGCCGGGGTGATGGTGTACGTGCCATCACCGTTGTCAGTGATGCTGCCGTGGTCGGCGCCAAGCGCGGAGACGCTCAAGGTATCGCCGTCGGCATCGCCGAAGCCTGCGAGCAGGGCGGCCCCGCTGACGACGTAGGCGGTGTCTTCGGTGCCTGCGGCCAGGTTGGCCGAGGCCGCGCCAGCCGGCGCGTCGTTGACCGCTGCCAGCGTGAAGCTCTGGTTTGCCGCGACGCTGCCGCCGTGGCCGTCGATCACGTTGTAGCTCAGGCTGACCGCGCCGTTGTAGTTGGCAGCCGGGGTGATGGTGTACGTGCCGTCGCCATTGTCAGTGATGCTGCCGTGGTCGGCGCTTAGCGCGGAGACGCTCAAGGTGTCGCCGTCGATGTCGCTGAAGCCCGCCAGCAGATCCATCGCGCTGATAAGATATGCATTGTCTTCCATGCCCGCTTGCAGCGTTGCAGCGGGGGAGGTAAGAGCCGGCGCATGGTTCTGCACCGCATCGACCGTAATGCTTACCGTGGCGGTCGAACTGAGTTGGCCATCCGAAATTGTATAGCTAAAATTGTCGGCACCGCTGAACCCCGTACTCGGGGTGTAAATAAAGCTGCCGTCATAGTTGTAGCTCACCGTTCCATGCGCCGCCTGGGTATATCCGGAAACGCTGGCTGGCGTCAGCAATGTGTCGGGATCGCTGTCATTGGCTAATACGTTGCTGATTGTGACCGAAGTGCTTTCTCTGGTTGTGGCGGCATCGTCGCGCGCAATGGGCGCATCGTTGGCGCCGGTAATGGTCACGTTGATGACCTGGTTCGCGCTGCCATCGAGTGATGTAACCGTCAGGGTGTCATGAACGATCTGCCCTCCGGCTAGCGCTTCGGTCCCGACCTTGCTGTTGTCGAGCGCATAGCTCCAGGCGCCGCTCGACGCCTCGAAGCTGAATTTGCCATAGGTCCCGTCGAGGTTCGCCGCCAATACTTGCCGGAAAGCGGATTGCGCCGCATCCGGATCGGCGACCGCCAATGTCCCGGTGGCCGATGGCGCGCCGCTGACACTATTGTTGGCGCCGCCCGCCTCACCGACATTGCCGGTCGCAGTGCCGGTAATGATGGCACTGTCATTGGCGCCAATAACCGTCACATCGATGATCTGGCTCGCCGACCCATCCAATGAGGAGACTGTTAGCGTATCGTGCACCGTCTGAGATGACGTGAGCGCCTGAGTGGCGCTTTTGGCGTCGTCCAAGGTGTAAGCCCACTTGCCATTGGTGGAATTGAAGCTGAAGGTGCCATACATGCCGGTCAGTCCGGTCGCCGGAGCCTTGAATATGGCTTCGCCCGCGTCGGCATCGCTGACCAATAGGGTGCCCGTGGCATTTGCCTGCCCCTTTGTGAGGTTGTTCGTCCCGCCCGCCTCCGTTACGCCCCCGGTGGCCGTGCCACTAATGCGCGCAATATCATTCGTACCCGTAATCGCTACCGTAATCGGGGCACTTGCCGTGCCGTCCAGCGATGTGACGGTGAGGGTGTCGGTCGCCGTTGCGCCACCTTTGAGCGCTTGCGTCGCAGCCTTTGTGTTGTCCAGCGTATAGGTCCACGCGCCTGTGCTGGAATTGAAGCCGAAGATGCCATATAAGCCTGTCAGATTCTTGACTGACACGCTCTGGAACGCGGCCTGCCCTGGATCCGGGTCGATGATTGATAGCGCACCGGCCGCGAACGCGTCGCTGTCTTCGGTAACGGAGTAATCCCCGCCTGGTTTTGCAGTGATGGTGGCGGTCGTATTTGTTGGCTTGGCCATGGTCGTATTCCTTATTTCATCGTTCACCGCGGCAGGGCGTGCAGCGGTGCGCAACCGTTAAGTGGCTGGATAATCGGGCGTGCTATCGAAAGAATTTGCAATGGGCCTGGGTCAAACCGACAAGCTCGCCGAATCGGGGGGAAAGCGCGTGCACTGCTTTGCAGACGGCGCAGAAATAATTGCAATTTGCTAAGTAATAATAACTTATTGTCACCATTTAATTTTTGACAAATGTCACTTTCATCGGCGAAGGCGCTCTCCGGCGATTTTCAACGGCCCGCCACCAATGGATGAAGTGGATAGATATCCGTTAGTCATCACGTTGTCATAACGGCTTGCTATCTTACAAACCTTTAAACGACGCTGGATAGACAACATGAACCGCAAGTCCCTTCTCCTTGCCGGCTTGAGCGCGGCCCTGATCGCCGGCTGCAGCAGCGATTCCACCCCGGTCAACGCGCCGGTGACCCCGCCGCCGGTCGCCGCCGCGCCGAAGAACGTGATCTTCTTCCTCGGCGACGGCATGGGCATGACCACCATGACGGCCGCGCGCATCTATTCGGTCGGCGAGGACGGCGAGCTGACCGTCGACACGCTGCCGGAAACGGCCTTCGTCAAGACCTACTCCAACGACGCCCAGGTGACCGACAGCGCGCCGTCGATGTCGGCCTACATGACCGGCGTGAAGATGAACAATGAAGTGATCTCGATGTCGCCCAACACGGTGGCGGTCGATCCGGTGGCCGACGCCAACGGCAACAAGCTGGGCAACAACTGCGGCGCCAACAACGGCACCGCCGCCACCACCTTGCTGGAACTGGCCAAGGCGCAAGGCCTGGCGGCCGGCGTGGTCACCACCACCCGCGTCACCCACGCGACCCCGGCGGCGACCTACTCGCATATCTGCCACCGCGACCTGGAGAACGATATCGCCGCCGCCTCGGTGCCCGGCGGCACCGGCTACAACAGCGCCCTGGGCGCCGGCCTGGACGTGCTGCTGGGCGGCGGCAGCCAGTTCTTCACGCCGGTCAAGGACGGCGGCAAGCGCAGCGACGGCCGCAACCTGATCACCGAGATGAAGGCGAAAAACGCGGCCTTCGTCAGCAACGTGACCGAACTGAACGCCATCGACGCGGGCAAGACCGAGCGCCTGCTGGGCCTGTTCACGTCCAGCCACATGAGCTACGACCTGGACCGCGACCCGGCCAAGGAGCCGAGCCTGGCCGAGATGACCACCAAGGCGATGGACGTGCTGGCCAAGAACAGCAAGGGCTACTTCCTGATGGTCGAGGGCGGCCGCATCGACCACGCGCTGCACGAGACCACCGCCAAGAAGGCGCTGCAGGACATGGTCGCGTTCGACAACGCCATCAAGGCGGCGCTGGCCAAGGCGCGCGTCAGCGATCCGGAGCTGAAGAACACGCTGGTGGTGGTCACCGCCGACCACGACCACACGCTGGTGTTGAACGGCTACGCCAAGCGCACCGGCAAGACCACCGCCGCCAACGCGGGCGTGCTGGGCGTGGTGAAGAACTACGTCACCGGCGCGGCCGACAAGGATCTGGACGGCGCGCCGTATTCGATCATCGGCTTCGGCAACGGCGAGAACCGCACGCAGGGCAGCCGCAGCGCCATGGCCAGCCTGGACGACAGCGTCACCGGCTCCAACACCTACCACCAGGAGGCCGTGGTGCGCATGGGCGCCGGCAGCGAGACCCACGGCGGCACCGATGTGTTCCTGGCCGCCACCGGCAAGGGCGCCGAAACCTTCACCGGCACCATCGACAACACCAAGGTCTACAGCCTGGTCAAGGCCGCCGCCGGCCTGTAACCAACAACGAACGGATACCCACTCATGAAATTCACCAAACTTGCGGCCGCCGTGGCCCTGACCCTGGCCGGCGCCCAGGCTGCGCAGGCGGCCGGCGAAGCCAAGAACATCATCTTCTTCCTCGGCGACGGCATGGGCCCGACCACCGTCACCGCCGCGCGCATCTACAAGTACGGCGAGGACGGCAGCCTGACCATGGACACGCTGGAGCGCACCGCCCGCATCAAGACCTTCTCGGCCGACGCCCAGACCACCGACAGCGCGCCGTCGATGGCCGCCTACATGACCGGCGTCAAGATGAACAACGAGGTCATCTCGATGTCGCCCGAGACCGTGGCCACCAATCCGGGCCGCGACGCCAACGGCAACCTCGGCGTGAACAATTGCGCGGCCGGCAACGGCACGCCGGCCACCACCATCCTGGAACTGGCCAAGGCCAAGGGCAAGGCGGTCGGCGCCATCACCACCACCGAGCTGACCCACGCGACGCCGGCGGCGACCTATGCGCACATCTGCAACCGCAACGCGCAATACCACATCGCGGCCCAGCTGGTGCCCGGCGGCGCCGGCTTCAACAGCGCGTTGGGCGACGGCGTCGACGTGCTGATGGGCGGCGGCCGCAACCACTTCACGCCGTATAGTGCGAGCAACACCGCCGGCCGCGCCGACGGCCGCAACCTGCTGGCCGAGTTGTCCGCCAAGGGCTACGCCGTGGCCGCCAACAAGGCCGAGATGAACGCCGCCAGCGGCAAGAAGTTCATCGGCTTGTACAGCACCAAGAGCCATCTGGAATATGAACTCGACCGCACCGCGACGCCGCCGCTGGGCGAGGGCGCGTCGCAGCCGAGCCTGGCCGAGATGACCGTCAAGGCGATGGACCTGTTGGCGCAGAACACCAACGGCTATTTCCTCATGGTCGAGGGCGGGCGCATCGACCACGCGCTGCACGGCACCAACGCCAAGCGCGCGCTGACCGACACCATCGCCTTCGACGACGCCATCAAGGCGGCGCTGGCCAAGGCCAAGCTGACCGATCCGACCCTGGCCAACACCCTGATCGTCGTCACCGCCGACCACGACCACACCTTGGCGTTCAACGGCTACGGCAAGCGCGGCAATCCCATCCTGGACATCAACCGCGGCTACCGCGACGGCCAGCCGGCCAAGGATGCGGACGGCAATACCTACACCACCTTGGTGTTCGGCAACGGCCCGAATCGTCCCAACACGCGCGCCAGCCTGGACAGCACCGCCGTCCTGGCCGACAACTACCTGCAGGAGACCGGTGTGCGCCTGTCGAGCGAGACCCACGGCGGCGGCGACGTCAAGCTGTTCGCCACGGGCGCCGGCGCCAAGCCGTTCAAGGGTACCCTGGACAACACCAAGGTGTTCGGCCTGCTCAAGTCGGCCTTCGGCCTGTAATCCGCAACCGCGCCGGCGGCTGTCCGCCGGCGCTTTTTGATCGACAGTCATGAAGATTCATCGTTTCGCCATGCTGCTGGCCGCCGTCTGCGCGGCCGGCTTGACGCAAGCGGCCACCCCGGCCGCCGCGCCCGACCTGGACCTCACGGTCGCCTATTACAGCAAAACGGTCACGCCCGATGGCGTGACGCGCGAATCGCGCTACGAGGAAAAAATGCTGCGCCGTCCGGGCCACGTGTGGAGCGCGCGCGTGCTGCCGGCGCACGCGGCGGAGCCGGAAGAGGCGCATCACCACGGTTTCAATCACATCGTGCTGCCACGCCATGTGTCCTTGGCCGGCAAGACGCCGCGCGTCGAATACGTCGACGCCAAGGAACGCGCGGTGGTGGAGATTCCGCCGTCGGAATTCGACAACGTCAATTTCGACGGTTCGTGGGAGCGCGCTTTTTATCTGCTCGATCCGCGTCTGCTCGGCACCATGCCGGTGACCACGCGCGCCACCAGCGTGCCCGGCGCGCGCTGGCGCGAGCGCGAGGAGGGCGGCGTGTTCCAGCGCGTGCTGTGGGATGAGCGGCGACAGATTCCGCTGGTGATTGAAAGCGGCGACAAGGCCGGCACCTTCTACCGCCGCGTCGATGTGACGGCGCAGGCCGGCGCCACCGAGGCGCCGTGGAAAAAGCTGCAGGGCTACGCGCGGCGCGAGTATTCCGATTTCCTCGATTGAGGCGGCGCCGGGAGGATCGATGGCCCGGGCTTTTTCAACGTCCTGCTGTTCACTTCGCGATAAATTTCTTCATCTCGGGTTTGAGTGGGTCCCATCTGCCTTTTTTGAAGACCGTAACAGCCTTGTCGTCATTGTCCGACTTGAAAAATCCAGTCAGGGTCACTCCGATTTCGAGGAAAATGATAAAGCCGTGGAGCATATAGGGATTGCTATCGTCGGCTAAAAGTCGGTCGTACACCGCCTTGTCATTCGCCGTGAAAAGGGGAACGCCATCGTAATTAAGTTCGACGATGTTTGTTCCAAATCCCAGCTCCACCAGCTCTTTAGCGTTTTCGGAATACACGGCCTGTATTCCGTTCTCGCGCCGATATTCGCGGATTTCGTTGCTGTCTTCGTCCAGGTCTGATTCGTCAGGCGCGCCGATCAATGATGAAACCTGTGCGGCGGTCATGCCGAATTTGACCTCGCCCACCCCGATCAATGGGTCTATTGCGTAATTGAGCATCATGTCGCCTCTATAGTAACAAGCCGTGCTTTTCAAGACATTTGAAATATTCAAGCATTTCCAACATCGCCTCGTTGTATTTTCTGGGATTCCCGGCTTTCCTTGCTATTTTTCGGATGTCTTTGATTTCCATTGCCATCGCCTCGCGCCATTTTTTATCTTTGAGCAACGCGTCCAGTTTTGCCCTGTACCGTACACCTTTTAAACCTTGAGTGCCATTGCTTGACGTCTTTCTGTGATCCTGGGGATCAAGCTGGATAGCGGGGCCGTCCTTTTCTTTCAATGGGCTAACGTCGTCCGCCGGCATATGATGTGAATCCTTGCCATCGTTGGCGGGCTGGCTTGTCTTGCTGTGCGCGCCACCCCGGTATGGCCCCTTGCCGCTGCCCTGGCGCAGATGATCGCACGGTCCTTTCTTTTTCTGTTTTACCGTCGTGTCCTTCCCGCCTTTCTTGCCACCCGCACCCGCTTGCGCGGCTTCCTCCGCTTCTTTGGCCTGCCTGGCTTCCTTGGCAGCTTTGACCTCTTTCGCCAGTTTGGCTGCCTCTTCCGCCTGCCGCGCCGCTGTCAGCACTTCTTCCGCTTCATGCGCTCCCTTGGCGATCCGCGCGGCCGCTCCCGCGCCTTTGGCCATTTCCACCGTCCCCTTTGCCACTTTGCCGACCGTCGTGACAATTTTGCCGCCGGGGATCATGCTTGCCATGGCAAGGCCTGCCTCGACAGCTTCGCCCTCGGCCGCGTAGATGGCGGCATCGACGGCACCGGTCGCCACCGATAACCCTGGAACAAAACTAGCGACGCCCAGCAAACCGTGTACCCAAGGGCTGGACTTTTGCCACATGGTCCTTTCCGCGGCGGTTTCCAAAGCCAGAGCAGGATTAGACCCGCCGCCGTGTGGTTCGATCCGGGTTATTGATGCTTCGGCTTGTTCCAGGATCACTCCTTTTGTGCTCATGATGCGCCCCGCGTCCAGGCTCAACTCGCCAGATTCATATCGCATTCGTCGCCATGGCGCACGACGTATTTTTTCTCCACCCTGAACGATTTGGAACCGGCCGTGGCCCGCACTTTGCCCTTGTTGACGCCGGACTTCATGCCCCCGCCTGTTCCCGCCTCGTTGCCGGTGACATTCGTGACCAGACTGTCACCGAGCAGGAAAACGGCATCGTCGTTGAACCGGACCGTCTTCGCCACTTCAACGCTGTTACCCAGATCGGCGATGATCGGGTAGGGAACTGGAACCAGGTTCGGCCCCATCGGCGTTTTGCAAACGTTAGGGATCAGACTGACGGCCTTGAATAGGCTGTTCTTGCGGGCACCTGTCGGCATACATTCCTCTCAAACGGTGGTGGCGTTATGGTTGGCGCAGGGCTGCGACGTCGGCGCGGGTCAGCATCCGCGCTTCGAGCACGCGCACGCCGGGTTCGCTGGCGACGGTGGCGCGCCAGACGCACACCACGGATGTCTTTTTGGCCGGGTTGTTGGCGTCCGCAGCAGTGTCGATGATCAGCGTGTCGAGCTTGGCGGCTAGTTCGCCGATGCGCCCATCCTCAAATCGGACCAGCACAAACGGCAAGTGGCCTGGCAGGGAGAAAGACAGGCAGGTGTTGCCCGATGCGTCCTTCACCGCGCCAGCGCCGGCGGGACACAAGTTGGCCAGCGTGACGCTCTCGTCTCCGATCAAATGGGGCGTCACTTGCTGGTCGGCGGGCGCGCCGTTCCAGTACGCGAAGTCGAAGTCGGCCGGCAGGTTGGGGTGGCGTTGTTCCACCCATTGCTGGTCGTATGTGCCCGCCAGCCCGATACGTGGCCGCCAGGCGCGCCCCACCACGCCCAAGCCCTGCGGTGTGGATGAGGCGGCAAAGCGCGCGATGGGCTGGCTGGATGTTTCAATTTGCGCTGCCGGCATGCGCCGGGTGTTGGTCGCGTGCAGATACCAGTTCTCGGCGAAGCCGCGACCGACTGGATTTTGATCGCAGGCGCTGTGCGCGATGGCCTCCTGCGGATCGTTCGGATTGACGTCGCCGGTTTGCGGCACGCGACCGGGCAAGCGGTGTTTTCCGTCGACCCGTTTGGCCGCTTGATCCGTGACGAGAACCTTGTTTTCGCCGCCGTACGCGTATTCGTAGCGCAGCGGCAGCGTCGCAATGGGTTGCGGCGCCGTCAGCCTCCATGGTGCAAGCGTGAACATGCTGAGCGCCCGCGTCAACGGATGGCGCTTGCGCCACTCGCGCGCGCCCCTGATCATCAGTACTTTGCGCAGGATGGGGGAGCCTTCCACGGCGTCGGACGGCGCGTCATTTATCTTGAGCATGACGGCAAATTGCGCGCTGGCTTGGCCGTTCGGCGCATGGGCGTCGGCAATTACGATCACATCCGTGTGGGGCTTGTAGGGCGCCAGGTCGGACTCCTGCTTGACGCTGGAGCGGTTTAATTCGCCGTGGTATTCATCGGTCGTCACCAGTGGCGTTTGCACGGGCGCCAGGGTCAGCGTACCGTCGTCCCGCACGTCGAACGTCAGCCGCATGACTGCGGTATGGAACCGCTGGTCGTGCTGGTCGAGGGCGTCGAAGGCCATCGCGGGGAAGGGTGTCAGGTTGCGGAATTCCATGGTTATGCCGTGCTCATGGCTGCATTTCTTCAAATGCGATGATGGCATGGTTCGGAAACCGTTTGCTGAGCTGGCCAGCCCAACTTGCCGCTCGGTTGCGCGGGGTCAAAGGCGCAGCCTTGGCTGGTTCTTAAGAGGAACCAGGATCGCCTCTGGATTCGGGAAGTAAAACAGCGAGTCAAAAAACTCGCTGTTTTGTAAGGAAAATCTTGGTCGGCCTGAGGATTCGAACTTCAGGCCTATGTATCCCGAAGGCAGCGCGCTGCCGGGCCGAGCGACATCCCGACTCCAGCGTACGGATCGCCGTTGGCGCGCGGGTCGCCGCCACGCTGGCCGCGTTGCGGCAGCGCCGCTTCACGGCGTCGGTGTCGGTCCATTACTACTTCGTCACCGAGCGCGGCGAACAGGGCGACAAAAATAGCAGGACTCAGCGCAGGTTGACGGCTGCAAGGGCGCCGGACGCGTCCAGGACATATAACACGCCGCTTGCCGAAATGGCCAAACTGCCACCCATCGGATAAGTCCAGACGACCTTCTGCGTTACGAGATCGATGGCCTGGGTGCTGGAATCCGAGCTGACGAAGGCAAGGTTGCGTGTCACGATGACGTTGGTGTAAGAACCTCCTTCCAGAAGGGAGACGGTCCACAGCAGGTTTCCGGTTGCCGGAGCGCGTGCCTCAAGCGACCGGCCGCTCGCGCCGAGCGCATAGATGGTGCCGTTGCCATAGGCCGGAGTGCCAGTGGAGCTGCCGCTCAGGATCCACGAGCGCTTGTGGCCATTGAGGTCGAACGCCGTCAGGCTACCGCCGCCGACGATCGCTTGCTGTGTGTCGGTCAAGACGACTGCGCTGGAAACAAAGTATGTGCTGTACGGGTAAGGGTCGCCGATTGAGTAAGCCAGGTTGCCGTTGGCTGCGTCGAATACCTGGAGCGTATTGTCTGGCGTACTGTATGCGTAGACGAAACGCCCATCCGTGCTCGGGCTCCAGCCTTCATAGGCGGTCGCCGGACCACGCCAAATGAACTTGCCTTCAGCGTCACCATACTTGGAGATGCCACCGTAGTAGCCATCGATGGTATACACGTCCGTGCCCAGTACCGTAGGTGCGGAATAGCTTGGCCATTGAGAACTCATGCTTTCTTGCCTGATCAGCCGGCCGCTGACCTGGTCATATACCCATAAGAACGTATCCGAGTGGCCAGTCGATGTGAGATACACGCGGCCATTCGCTGCAGCTGGCGGATTAAGCTGGCTCAAGGTTCCAAGGTCGACCTTCCATGCCTGTTCGCCCCGGTCTTCTGAAATAGCGTACAACTCCGCCCGGCCGCTTGCGGTGCGGCGCACGAAAAATGCGCGCCCATTGTCGATGGCGGCGGAGGTGTAATTACCGGTGTAACTGCTTTGGCTTGCCACTTTCCAACGGCGCGAAAACACAGCCGGATCGAAGCTAGCCGCCACATAACCCGTGTGAGCTGCATTGCCCTGATAAGTCGACCAGGCGCCCAAGCCGTCGACTGCCTTGAGCGAAGTCAGGTTGGTCGGCGACAGGACTTTTATCGACAACGGCACGATCCACGGGGAGCCGGCGACCGGCTGCTTGCAAATCCGCACGTCATCCTGACACAGGCGCAGCTCCAGGTTGCTACTATGGGTGCCGATCGCAAGCGCGTTGCTGGTTGCCGTCGACAATTCGAATACATAACGCCCGTCTGACGCAAACGTCTGCTGGCTGGGGGCGGCGATTGTTATGCTGGATGGATCAAACACCCCGATATTGACGACCTGAGACATCAACTCCTTGTTAAGTTGAGCCTCAATGGAAAAACGGGCCGACTCGTCCGGATAAGTCGTTACGCTCGCGCTGGGCGACGCAAGGGTGAGGCGCGTTTTCGCGTCCGCTGCAGACTTTACCTGGACCTTCAGAGGAAGGTGCCACGGCGAGCCTGGGAGTGGCTTGGCGCAGATGGTCGGCGTGTCTTCACACAAGCGGACTTCAAGCATGGTGGAATGTTCGCCGGTAGTCAGGGCGCTGGAGGTGCGCAGGGTCGCGCGATATTCCGTTGACGATATCGCCGATATCTCCACATCGGTCGATATCACACCGGTAGTATCAATGACTGCAACATTGAATGGTGCGGTAAAAGTGCGGCTAGCCTTTGCGGTCAATACCACGTTTGCGCTTTCGCCCTGATACTGCGTCGTGCTGGGTGTGCCCGGATCGAAGGTGAGCCAATTTCCGGCCGGGTTGTTTTGCGGGGCAGCCGAGCCACCGGAACCACCACCACAAGCCGCCAGGCTTAATGCGAATACGCCGGCAATCAGGCCGGTAAATCGTGTTTTCATGAAAATACATACAGAAAGTTGTCAATGTTGCACATTGTACAGGTTGCTTGATTTCACTGGAAGTTTTCTTTGGTCATTGCGCCAGCGGGAAGGACAGGAGAGGTTGCAGCCCACGCCGCTGGAGGACTACTTGGACGGTTCGCGCGGTCGATGTGTTTGTCGGGGAACTCGAAGCCCGCCATCTGTTTGACACCCTCGACGTGATCCAGCGATGGGTAGCGCGCTCTAATGGGAGGCTAAATCAGGGAAACGCAGATGCTGACCCATGTCTACTACGCAGGATACTGCAGTGCTGTACACAGGCCGCGATATTTGAATAAACCCGATGTCTAAAGGGTTTAGTGGTCGGGGTGAGAGGATTCGAACCTCCGGCCTCTGCGTCCCGAACGCAGCGCTCTACCGGGCTGAGCCACACCCCGACTCGATGACGTTATTACACCAGATTTTTATGCCGGTATCAACTGGCCGGACGTGCCGCCACAGACTTCCCCGGCGCAGCGTCATCGGCCATGCGGTTTAGATGGATTTAACGCCGGTGGCATTGTGTATGTGGCTGGCCGTGGCCAGCCGCGCCGCCGACGCCGATCGGCCATGGCTGATCAGCGACACCGCCACCACCGCGATCACCGCCGGGATCGCGATCGCCATGAAGTTCTGCTCCAGCGGCAGCGCCATGCCGACCAGCGTGCCGATCGCGATCGGCGCCAGGATCGCCCCACTGCGGCCGACGCCGGAGGCCCAGCCGATGCCGGTCGAGCGGATCGCCATCGGGTAGAACTGTCCGGCGTACGCATACGTGACGATCTGCGTGCCGATGGTCGAGGCGCCGGCCAGCCCCACCAATATAAACAGCGCCGCCGTCGGTACCTTGTAGCCGAGCAGCGTGATCGACACCGCCGCCAGCGCGTACATGCCGATCAGTACATATTTGATGTGGAAGCGGTCCGCCAGCCAGCCGCCGCCGACCGCGCCGATCACCGCGCCGAAGTTGAGCACCAGCACGAACGTCAGCGCCGAGCCGAGGCTGTAGCCGGCGCCGGCCATCAGCTTGGTCAGCCACGAGCTGAGCGCGTACACCATGAACAGGCACATGAAGAAAGCCACCCAGAACATCACCGTGCTGAAGCCGCGTCCCTCCTGGAACAGCTTGCCGATCGGCGCGCCGCCGGCCTGGTCTTTGACGGGCAGCGCGAAGCGGTCGCCAGCGTCGGCGCGGTAGCCCGGCTCCATGCGCGCGACGATGGCCTTGAGCTCGTCCAGGCGCTGTTCGCGGATCAGGAAGGGCATCGATTCGGGCAGGCTGTTGAGGATGAAGGGGATCAGCAGCACCGGCACTCCGGCCGCCAGGAACACCGACGACCAGCCGTAGCTTTCGATCAGCCCCTTGCCCACCAGGGCGGCCAGCATGCCGCCGATCGCGTAGCCGCTGAACATCAGCGTGACCATCGTCGCGCGGATTTTCCTGGGCGAGTATTCGGTCATCTGCGCCACCACGTTGGGCATCACGCCGCCGATGCCCAGGCCGGCCAGGAAGCGCATCGCGCTGAACGTGTACGGGTCGCTGGTGAGGCCGGCCGCCGCCGTGAACACGCTGAACAGGGCGATGCAGATGGCGATGGCCTTGCGGCGGCCGATGCGGTCGGCGACGGTGCCGAGGAAGATGGCGCCGAACATCATGCCGAACAGCGCGGCGCTGACCATGAAGCCGGCGTTTTGCGCCGTCACGCCCATGTCCTTCATGATCGAGGGCAGGGCGATGCCGGCCACCGCCAGGTCGTAGCCGTCGCAGATGATGATCAACGCGCACCACAACAACACGCTCCGGTGGAAGCGGTTGAAGGTGGCGTCGTCGGATAGTTTGTGGACGTCGATGTGTCGCATGCTGGTTGTCTCTTTCTCTGTTATCACGTTGTTATGGTGACTTCAGATTAGACAGCCTGTCGTTACGCGTCCAACACCGATTGAGTATCCGCGTGATACCTCAAAGGTATTCCATAGCTGAACGATCGGGTTAGCGCCCCGCGTCGACCTTCAGATAGGCCTGCAGCGCGGCCACCACCATCGCGTGGTCCTCCTCGCCGGGCAGGCCGCTGACGGTGATGGTGCCGATGCGGCCGACGCCCTTGAGCACCAGCGGGAACGAGCCGCCCTGCGCGGCGAACTCGCGCGGGTCCAGCCCGGGCATGGCGTCGACGTTGCCGCCGCTGTTCTTGACTTCGTTATGCGTGTAGAACGAGCTGTGGCCGGTGCGGTTCACCAGATTGCTCTTGCGCCGTATCCAGTCGGCGTTGTCGGCCGTGGTGCCGCGCATGCCGTGGAAGAACAGCATGGTGCCGTCGCGGGTGACGTTGACGCCCACCGACTTGCCTTTGGCGCGCGCCAGTTCGACCACCTGCAGGCCCAGCGCCAGCGCGGTGTCGTTGTCGAAGCTGTCGAACTGCAGCAGTTGCTCCTGGCGTGCCAGCGTGGCGAGGTCGACTTTGCGATCGCCGCCCTCGGCGTGGACGGCGTTGATGCCGCCCATCAGGACGAGAAGGGCGAAGCGGGCCGAGGTGCGGGCGCGTCGAAAGCGCGGCCGGGTGAAAATTTCCACTGTGTCTCCGTTCTATGGTTTTTGATGGATAGTTGGTTGTGAAACCGATTTCATCCTACATTTTGCCGCGTGGAAGTCAATTAAATTTGTGGATGGATTCCAACGTTGTTGAATTTGGCAGGTTTCTTGCTTGTTAAAAATAACAAGATGGTTAATATATAAAAATGCATCATTCTGGGGCGCGTCCCCGCCGACTGGAGAAGCTCAGGCATGAAAATCACCCGCAAAATAATGTGCAGTTCCGTCGCCGCCGCGCTGGCCGTGCTGGCCGCTCCGGCGGGCGCGCAGCAGCAACAGCAACAGCAGTTCAAGCCGAGCGACGAAATCGAAGTCGTCACCGTCACTGCGCAAAAGCGCAAGGAAGATCCGGCCAAGGTGGCGATGAGTATCTCGGCCGTCACCGGCAAGCAGCTGCAGGAGGAGCACATCCGCGACATCACCGACCTGACGCGCGTGGTGCCGAACATCTCCTTCACCGCCGCCAGCGGCAACGGCGGCGCCGGGCCGGGCACGTCCAACATCGAGATTCGCGGCATCAGCTCGACGGCCGGCGCGGCGACGGTGGGCGTCTACCTGGGCGACACGCCGGTCACCGTCGGCAACGTCTACACGATGGGTAACGTCGAGCCGAGGTTCTTCGACATCGACCGCGTGGAGGTGCTGCGCGGCCCGCAGGTGACCTTGTATGGCGCCAGTTCGATGGGCGGCACCATCAAGTTCGTGCCGAACGAGCCGGATCTGAAGGAGCGCGAGTTCACCACCTACACCGAGTATTCCCACACCAAGGACGGCAGCCCGAGCTACTCCGCCAACGTGGTCGCCAACATCCCGCTGATCGCCGACGAACTGGCGCTGCGCATCGGCGTGCAGGCGCAGCACACGGGCGGCTTTATCAACCAGGTGGACGGCGAGGGCGCCGTGCTGGCCAAGGACATCAACAAGATCAGCGACCAGGAACTGCGCATGGCGCTGAAGTGGAAGCCGACCCGCACGTTGACCGTCACGCCGTCTATTTATTACCAGCGGCTGGACGCGAAGGACATCTCCGCCTTCAATCTCGAGCTGCCGAACTACCAGGCGCAAAAGCAGGTGCGCGAGCCGTCCATCGACAAGCTGTTCACGCCCAGCCTGACCGTCAACTGGGACCTGGGCGCGGTCGATCTGACGTCGGCCACCAGCTACTTCTCGCGCAAGTTCGACCGCACGCAAAACGGCTCGGCCTACAACAGCTATTCGCTATCGACCTTCCTGACGTCGACCGCCGACGGCGGCAAGGCGCCGCCGGAATTGATCGACGCGATCGCGGCGTTGCCGTCCGCCGTGTACCTGAATAACCAGGTGCGCCAGGTGTCGCAGGAGTTCCGCCTCGCCTCGCGCCCGTACGACGCGGCGGTGTCGCCGTGGACCTGGCTGGCCGGCACGTACTTCTCGCGCCAGCACACCAACATCGCCGAGAACGATCCGATCTTCGGCGTGACAGACACCTTCAAGCAGTTCGGTTTCGATATCTACGATCCGGACCTGCTGCCCGATGTGCGTCCCGGCTCCTTCCCGAACGATAACTCGTTCGCCGGCGCCTTCCACTACCTGGAGAAGCAGTCGTCGGTGTTCGGCGAGGTCAATTACTACTTCTCGCCGGCGCTGCACGCCACGGTGGGCGCGCGCTACCTGCGCGCCAGCTCCAATCTGGAACAGCGCAACGGCAACTACCTGGCCGGCGCCGGCAACAACAGCGGCGCCAGTTTGAAGTCGCACGCGTTCACGCCGAAGTACGCGGTGACGTGGGAAGTCGATCCGCGCAACACGCTGTACGCCAGCGTCTCGAAGGGCTTCCGCCTTGGCGGCTCGAATATCTTCGTGCCGCCGACCACCTGCGGCCCGGACCTGGAGTTGAACGGCCTGACCGAGGGACCGCCCAACTACTCGGCGGACAGCCTGTGGAATTATGAGGTGGGCAGCAAGTCGCGCTTCCTCAACAACCGGCTGACGGTCAACGCCGACGTCTTCTACATCAAGTGGAAGAACATCCAGCAGGGCGTGTATTTGCCGACCTGCGCGTACACCTACAACGCCAACGCCGGCGACGCCACCAGCAAGGGCTTCGAGTTCGACATCAAGGCCAAGCCGATCGCCGGCCTGACCTTGAGCGCCTCGGGCGGCTATGTCAAGGCGGAGCTGTCGAACGACCAGGGCATCCAGAACGGCGTGGTGGGCGCGGTGTCGGGGGCGCAAATCCAGGGCGTGCCGAAATATAACGCGGCGCTCAACGCGCGCTACAACTTCGCGCTGGGCGAGCGCAGCGCGTTTGTCATGGGCGGCGTGCAGTGGGTCGGATCGAGCAAGGGATCGCTCAATCCGGAATCGACCGATTACGATCGTCCGGCGTATCACACGGCCGATTTCAGCGCCGGCATGGGCTTCGACCGCTACAACGTGACCGTGTTCGTCAAGAACGCGTTCGACAACGACACGGTGATCCAGCATCCGCAGGTGGCCTCGATCGTGCAGGGCTACCGGCTGATGCCGCGCGCCATCGGCGTCAGTCTGGCGGCGAAGTTTTAAGCGATAATGCCGCCTTTGAGTTTAGTTCAAGGGCAGCATCATGAGCGTCACGATTTATCACAACACCGCTTGCGGCACTTCGCGCAAAACGCTGGAGGCGATCCGCGCCGCCGGCATCGAGCCGGAGATCATCGACTACGTCAAGAATCCGCCGTCGCGCGCGGCGCTGAAGGCGATGATCGCCAAAGCCGGCCTGACGGCGCGCCAGGCCATGCGCGACAAGGGCGATTTGTATGTGGAGCTGGGGCTGGCCGACGCCTCGCTGTCGGACGACGCGCTGCTCGACGCGATGGTCGCGCATCCGATCCTGATCAACCGCCCGTTCGTGGTGACGGAGAAGGGCGTGCGGTTGTGCCGGCCGTCGGAGCTGGTGCAGGACCTGCTCTAAATTTCGACGTGGGGACACGTAGGGCGGATTAGCGTAGCGTAATCCGCCAATGCGTGCTCCGTCGGCGGCTCATAGATGGCGGATTACGGCGTTCCGCCTAATCCGCCCTACGTGTTTTAGATGATTTCAGCGCCGCCGGTCTTGGCGGCGCTTGGTTTTAATGCGTGCGGTTGACCGAGAAGTCGGCCAGCTGCAGCAGCGATTCCTTGTAGACGCTGTCGGGCAGATCGGCGATCGCTTCGGCGGCGCGTTGCGCGGCCGTCTCCGCTTGCTGGCGCGTGTAGTCCAGCGCGCCGCTGCTGGTGATGGCCGCCAGGATCGTGTCGAAGTGCTGCTCGTCGCCCTGCTCGATGCAGCTGCGCACCAGCTCGCGCTGCTCCGGCGTGCCATTCTCCATCAGGTAGATCAGCGGCAAGGTCGGCTTGCCTTCGCGCAGGTCGTCGCCGACGTTTTTGCCGATCTCGGCGGCGTCGCCAGCGTAGTCGAGCACGTCGTCGATCAGCTGGAAGGCGGTGCCCAGCGAGCGGCCGTATTCGCCGGCGGCGGCGATTTGCGCGTCGGTGGCGCCGGCGATCAACGCGCCCAGCTCGGCCGCCGCTTCGAACAGCTTGGCCGTCTTCGAGCGGATCACCTGCAGATAGCGCTCCTGGCTGACGTCCGGATCGTGCATGTTGAGCAACTGCAACACCTCGCCCTCGGCGATGACGTTGGTGGCGTCCGACAGGATCTGCATGACGCGCATGTTGTTGAGGCCGACCATCATCTGGAACGAGCGCGAGTACAGGAAGTCGCCCACCAGCACCGAGGCGGCGTTGCCGAACAGCGCGTTGGCGGTGGCGCGGCCGCGGCGCAGCGACGATTCGTCGACGACGTCGTCGTGCAGCAAGGTGGCGGTGTGGATGAATTCGACCACCGCCGCCAGCTCGTGGTGTCCGCTGCCCTTGTAGGAATAGGCGTTCGCCACCAGCAGCACCAGGACCGGGCGGATGCGTTTACCGCCGGCGCTGATGATGTACTCAGCGATCTGATTGACGAGGCTGACCTCGGAATGCAGCTTGCGGCGGATCACCGAGTTGACCGCGTCCATGTCGGCGGCGATCGAGTGGGCGATATTGTTTTGTGTTGCGGTGTTGGTGGCGGCAGACAAGACGAACCTGTGCGGTGGACTATTGGTGCCGAGATTATACGACATGCCCCCGCCCATAGGGGCGCCACCCCCTGTTTATGACAACTCCTTTTGTTAATCGGATAACGAAGCGGGTAAGCTCGGCCGCCATGCGGCCGGTCGACATACCACGCCGCCGGCCGTTTGTGAATAGTTTTTGACGCCCATTGGCATCCCATGTATAATCAGCGGTTCCCCGATCTCCATGCATGTGGTTGCGCTGGCGGCGGCGGGAATTTTCTTAACATTTGATGAGGTTTCAAATCATGTACGCGGTCATAAAAACCGGTGGCAAACAATACAAAGTTGTCGCTGGCGAAAAACTTAAAGTAGAACAGATACCGGCAGACATTGGTTCCGAACTCACCATCGATCAGGTCCTCGCCGTTGGCGAAGGCGAAAGCATCAAATTTGGTGCTCCCCTGGTTGAGGGTGCAAAGGTACTGGTTACTGTTGTGGCACACGGTCGTCACGATAAAGTGAAGATTTTCAAGATGCGTCGTCGTAAGCACTACCAGAAGCATCAAGGCCATCGCCAAAATTACACCGAAATCCAAATCGTATCGATCAACGGTTAATTCCGTTTGCCCGAGAATTAGTATCCAAGGAGTCTTAAATGGCACACAAAAAAGGCGGCGGCACAACGCGAAATGGTCGTGACTCAGAGTCAAAACGTCTGGGCGTAAAAGTCTACGGCGGTCAATCGATCAATGCTGGCGGCATCATCATTCGTCAACGCGGCACCCCGGTGCGCGCTGGTGAAGGTGTTGGCATGGGCAAAGACCACACCCTGTTCGCTCTGGTGGACGGCAAGGTCAAGTTCGTTGTCAAGGGCGAAGGCTCGAAGCAGTTCGTTACCGTAGTTCCAGCGTAAATCACGCTCACGGCCAGGCGCCCCGCGCCCGGCCGTCCCCTTGTAAGGCGCGAGCCTTCAATCGAAAGGCTCTGCCCACGGTAGAGCCTTTTTAGTTTTATGGCGGTACATCATGAAGTTTATCGACGAAGCAAAAATTGAAGTGATCGGTGGTGACGGCGGCAATGGTTGTGCCTCGTTTTGCCGTGAAAAATTCCGCCCGTTCGGCGGCCCTGACGGCGGCGACGGCGGCAAGGGTGGCTCGATCTGGGCCGTAGCGGACCGTAACATCAACACCTTGGTCGATTTCCGCTTCTCCAAGATGCACCGCGGCAAAGACGGCGAGGCCGGCCGTGGCGCCGATTGCTACGGCAAGGGCGCGGACGACATCCACCTGCGCATGCCGGTCGGCACGTTGATCATCGACGACGCCTCCGGCGAAATCCTGGCCGATCTGACCGAACACGGCCAGATGGAACTGCTGGCCAAGGGCGGCGAGGGCGGTTGGGGCAACATCCACTTCAAGACCTCGACCAACCGCGCGCCGCGTCAAAAGACCGAGGGCAAGGAAGGCGAACGCCGCGAAATCCGCCTGGAACTGAAGGTGCTGGCCGACGTCGGCCTGCTGGGCATGCCGAACGCCGGCAAGTCGACCTTTATTTCGGCCGTGTCGAACGCGCGCCCGAAGATCGCCGACTACCCGTTCACCACCCTGCACCCGAACCTGGGCGTGGTCCGCGTCTCGCACGAGAAGAGCTTTGTGATCGCCGACATTCCCGGCTTGATCGAAGGCGCTTCCGAGGGCGCCGGCCTGGGTCACCAGTTCCTGCGCCACCTGCAGCGCACCGGCCTGCTGCTGCACATCGTCGACCTGGCGCCGTTCGAGACCAACGTCGATCCGGTCAAGGAAGCCAAGGCCCTGGTCAACGAGCTGAAAAAGTACGACGAGTCGCTGGTCGACAAGCCGCGCTGGCTGGTGCTCAACAAGCTCGATATGGTGCCGGAAGAAGACCGCAAGAAAACCGTCAAGGATTTCGTCAAGAAGTTCGGCTGGAAGGGGCCCGTGTTCGAGATCTCCGCGCTGAGCCACGACGGCACCCAGGAGCTGGTCAACGCGATCCAGATGCACCTCGAAGAGAAGCGCCATTCCGAACAACGTTCGGAAGAAACGCAGATGACGGAGGAGGCGCGCGGCATTTCGTCGATCGATCCGGACGATCCCCGTTTCAAAATTCTCGATTAAGCTCGACTAGTCCTCGATAAAAATCCGCATCACCGGCATAATCAGCTATTCGCTGGTTATGCTTTCCACAACAGCGCCGTCCCGCACCCCGGGGCGGGCGTCTGCAGCGGCAAGAACGGGTCATCCGCCCGGCCATTCACAGCACACAGCAATGTACCTCCTGGCTCGCGCCGGGGATCCGGACCCGCGTCCGCACGATAGGACTGTTAAGAGACTGCCGCACCCATGAATTCCGTCATACAAAAAGCCACACGCATCATCATCAAGGTTGGATCTTCCCTGGTCACCAACGACGGCCGCGGCCTCGATCACGCCGCCATCGCGCGCTGGGCCGCGCAGATCGCCGGCCTGCGGGCCATGGGCAAGGAAGTGGTGCTGGTCAGCTCCGGCGCCATCGCCGAGGGCATGCTGCGCCTGGGCTTCGAACAGCGCCCCACCGATATCCACGAACTGCAGGCCTGCGCCGCCGTCGGCCAGATGGGGCTCGCGCAGATCTACGAGACCAGCTTCCGTGCGCACCAGCTGCGCACCGCGCAAGTGCTGCTCACGCACGCCGACCTGGCCGACCGCGAACGCTATCTGAACGCCCGCTCGACGCTGACCACCTTGCTGCGCCTGGGCGTGGTCCCGATCATCAACGAGAACGACACGGTGGTCACCGACGAGATCAAATTCGGCGACAACGACACGCTGGGCGCGCTGGTGGCCAACCTGATCGAGGCCGACGCGCTGATCATCCTGACCGACCAGCATGGGCTGTACAGCGCCGATCCGCGCAAGGACCCGGCGGCGGTGCTGATCCAGCAAGGCCGCGCGGGCGACCTGGCGCTGGAGGCGATGGCCGGCGGCGCGGGCAGCAGCCTCGGTCGCGGCGGCATGCTGACCAAGATCCTGGCCGCCAAGCGGGCCGCCAAGTCGGGCGCGCACACGGTGATCGCCTATGGCCGCGAGGACAAGGTGCTGGAGCGTCTGGCCGGCGGCGAGGCGATCGGCACCGAGCTGGCGGCGCAGACCGGGCATCTGACGGCGCGCAAGCAATGGATGGCCGACCATCTGCACACGGCGGGGCGGGTGGTGCTCGACGCCGGCGCGGTGCAAAAGCTGACCGGCGAGGGCAAGTCGCTGCTGCCGATCGGCGTGGTGGAGGTGAAAGGGGAGTTCGGGCGCGGCGCGGTGATCACTTGCGTGAACGAGAGCGGTTTGCCGGTGGCGCGCGGGCTCTCCAATTACACCAGCGCCGAGACGCGCCGCATCATGCGCAAGCCGTCGAGCGAGATCGAGGCGATCCTGGGCTTCGTCGAGGGACGCGAGCTGATTCACCGCGATAACCTGGTATTGGTGTGACGGCCGGTGGGCCCGGCTGATTGATTGCCTGTTGCATTTCGGCTATCATGGCGGCTCTGTCCGGCAACCGCCCATCAAAAAGTATTCCCCATGAGTTCAATTCCATTACCGCAGGCCACTGCCAGTGTGGCGCTGCGGTCCGGCGGGACGCGCTTGCCGCGTGCCCTGTTTGTTCTGCTTGTTTTCGTCATCAGCATCGTGCCGGCCATCCTCAGCTATGCGCCGCTGTCTGCCCGTCTGGAGCAGGCCTTTCCGGAGCTGGCGTCGCGTTATTCGCCGCTGATGGAAATGCGCCCGCTGGCGCCCTGGCCGACCGGCTGGGAGGGACGCTGGTTCGACTTCGACAAGAACTACCGCCGCTTCGAAAACGGGTTTTCCGATCATCTGGGGCTGCGCAGCCTGATGGTGCGCACCAAAAACGAGATCGACTTCCGCCTGTTCGGCTCCTCGCGCCGCGTGTATTTCGGTAAGCAGGGCGAGCTGTATGGCCGTTCCATTTCGGACATCGAACTGCCGGCGACGGAAAATTTCCTGGCCAACCCGGCCTCCGCCGACGCCGTCTATAACGGCATGGCGCGGCTGTCGGCGCAATTGCGGGCGCAGGGCACCACCATGGTGCTGGTCACGCCCGTGTCGAAGCAATATTTCACGCAGGACCGGATTCCATTCTTCCTGCCGCGCCTGAAGATGGAATCGAACTTCATGAAGCTGTACCGGCGCTTCGAGCGCACGCCCGAGTTCAATTTCGTCGATGTCTACGGCATCCTCAAGCAATCGCAGGACAAGTTCCAGATTTTTTACCACAACGATTTCCACTGGACCGACCTGTCGGCCATGCAGGTGGCGGCCGACGTCACCAACCGCATCGCGCGCATGGAGAAGTCGAGCGCCGTGTGGGGGCACCGGATGGAGGTCCACGAGGCGCCGTTCTTCGGCTCGGAGGCGCGCTTCGCCGCCCGGCTCGACGCGGTGGAGTCGGAACCATCGCCGCAACTGACCAAGACCTGGCAGGATGTGCACCGCGTCACCGAGATGAACGCCAAGCAAACCGGCTATGAGTTCATCACCGACACGGTGGCGGAGCGCGGCCTGCTGCCGGCCACCTGCATGTTCGGCAACAGTTTCGGCGACGGCATGGTGCGCGCCGGCCTGGCCGATCACTTCGAGCAGTTCGTCAAACTCGATCGTGCCGTGCAGTTGCAACGGCTGCCTGAGCTGACCAAGGGGCGTTGCAAATACCTGATCGTGCAGGTGCTCGACAATGAAGCGGGCGCTTGGCTGAGTCTGTCTAAATAATCCCTATCACTGGAGTGTCATGGTCTTTTCGTCACCGGGATTTCTGTTCCTGTTCTTCCCCTGTTTTTACGCGCTGTATTTTTTGCTGCCCAAGACCTGGCGCAACGGCTTTATCCTGCTGGCCAGCCTGGGCTTCTACCTGCTGGGGGCCGGCGCACTGACCATCGTCGCGCTGGTGCTGTTGGCGGCCAACTTTGTGCTGGCCGGCGTCATCGGCAAGCTGCGCCGGCGCGAGGCCGACCGGCCGCGCGCGCGGCTGGTCATGGCGCTGGCGCTGGTGCTCAACCTGACGCCGTTGATCGCCTACAAGTACCTCGGCTTCCTGGCGCAACTGCTGGCCGACCTCACCGGCGTGGCCATGCTCGGCCATGTGGCCAAGCTGGGCCTGGTGCTGCCGCTCGGCATCTCGTTCTACGTGTTCCACTTCCTGTCCTACCAAGCCGACGTCTACGCGCGCCGCATCGCGCCCGAGCGCAGCCTGCACAAGTTCGCCATCTACATTTTCCTGTTCCCGCACCTGATCGCCGGTCCGGTGGTGCGCTTCGCCGAGGTCAAGGAGCAGCTCGACATCAAGCGGCGCGAACTGGTCGGCAGCGACGTGTTCTGGGGGCTCAACCTGTTCATCATCGGCCTGGCGAAAAAGCTGCTGATCGCCGATCCGCTGGGCGCCGTGGTCGACATCACGCACCGCCCGGATTTCGCGCTGACGACCTACTCGGCGTGGCTGGCGGCGTTCTGTTATTCGTTCCAGATCTATTTCGATTTTTCCGGCTACACCGACATGGCCATCGGCATGGCGCGGATGATGGGCTTCCGCTTCCCGCGCAATTTCAACCGGCCTTACGCGGCCGATAGCGTCACCGAGTTCTGGCAGCGCTGGCACATGACGCTGTCGCGGTTTTTCCGCGACTACGTGTACATCCCGCTGGGCGGCAACCGCGGCTCGACCTTCAGCACCTACCGCAACCTGTTCATCGTCTTCGGCCTGTGCGCGCTGTGGCACGGCGCCGCCTACACCTTCCTGGTGTGGGGCATCGGCCACGGCGTGCTGATCGCGCTTGAGCGCGCCGGTGTGCTCGACAGCGCGAAGTGGCGCCTCGGCAGCCTGCCGGTGTTTCTGTTCGCCACCGTGTTGTGGGTGCCGTTCCGCGCCGACAGCATGGAGCAGAGCGGCAAGCTGCTGCGCGTGATGTTCGGCCGCGAGCCGTCCGCGCCGCTGTGGACTCACGCCAACGTGATGCTGGCCGATCCGAAGGTGATTTTCCTGCTGGCGCTGTCAACGCTGATCTGCTTGGCCGGCGACCGTGTGTTCCTGCGTTTGCGCAACATGAGCTTCCGCCGGCCGAAGCTGGTCGGCGCCTACAGCCTGGTGCTGTATGTGGTGTCCTGCCTGGCGGTGGTGGAGGGCGGCTTCAACCCCTTCATCTACTTCCAGTTCTGATCAGAGGCCGTCCGGCATCGGGGTCTTTTGACGGTAGTCGCACAAGTCCTGCTGGATGCAGTTCCAGCACTCCGGCTTGCGCGCCTTGCAGGTGTAGCGCCCGTGCAGGATCAGCCAGTGGTGGGCGTCCTGCAAAAACTCCTTCGGCACGAAGCGCAGCAGCTTGTGCTCGACGATATCGACGTTCTTGCCCGGCGCCAGGCCGGTGCGGTTGGAGACGCGGAAGATATGCGTGTCCACCGCCATCGTCGGCTCGCCGAACGCGGTGTTCATCACCACGTTGGCGGTCTTGCGGCCCACGCCGGGCAGCGCCTCCAGCGATTCGCGGTCATGCGGCACCTCGCCGCCGTGCTGTTCCAGCAGGATTTTGCAGGTGGCGATGACGTTCTTGGCCTTGGTCTTGTACAGCCCTATCGTCTGGATATACGACTTCAACTCCTCCTCGCCCAATTCCAGGATCTGCGCCGGCGTGTTCGCCACCGGGTACAGCTTGCGCGTGGCCTTGTTGACGCCGACGTCGGTGGCCTGCGCCGACAGCAGCACGGCGATCAACAGTTCAAATGGCGTGGTGTATTCAAGTTCGGTCTTGGGACTGGGATTGGCGGCGCGGAAGCGCTCGAACATTTCTTGGCGTTTGGCTGGATTCATTCAGGCGGATTTCCATCTGCTGGCTTGGCGTCGGCGGCCGCGCGCGCGGCTTCCTCTTTCTTGATGCGGGCGCGCTCCATCGCGGCGGCGATGATGGCGCGCTTGCGTTCCTTCTCGGCGGCGTCGGCGTCGGTGGCCGGGTCGAGCGCCTCCACCGCCGCCATCTTGGCGTTGGCCTTGGCGGCCAGGCGTGCGTCGTTTTCCTCTTTCTCGCGCTTGAGGCGCAGGGTGCGGAAGTCGTGCCGCGCGCGCGCGGCGTCGGCGTCGGCCTGGCTCCACGCGGTCCAGCCGGTGGCCTCGGTGACCGGATACATGACGATGCAGTCGACCGGGCACGGATGGACGCACAGGTCACAGCCGGTGCACAGGTCCGGCACGACGGTGTGCATCAACTTGGCCGCGCCGACGATGGCGTCCACCGGGCAGGCCTGGATGCACAAGGTGCAGCCGATGCACAGCGCTTCGTCGATGTAGGCGACCGCGCGCGGGCGTTCCAGGCCGTTGACGGGATTGAGCGGGATGACCTTGCGGCCGGTGACGGCCGACAGCCGGACGATGCCCTCGGCGCCGCCGGGCGGGCATTGGTTGATGTCGGCCGCGCCGGCGGCGATCGCCTCGGCGTACGGCCGGCAGCCGTCGTAGCCGCATTTGGTGCATTGCGTCTGCGGCAGGACGTCTTCGATGCGGTCGGCGAGTGTTTTGTTGGTGGGCACGGCGGTGACTGGCGTGGAGCGATAAAGCGTCATTATCCGATATCCGCGCCGGCCGGGCCGAAAAAACCTGAAAAACCCTAGCGCGGACGCTGTTTCGGCGACCAGATCGGGCGCACCGTCTGCCGCGTGAGCTCCTCCGCGTGCAGGCTCAGCGCCGGTTTGATCAGATCGCTGCGGCTGACGATGCCGATCAGGCGGCGGCTGGCGGCGTCGTCGACCACCGGCAGCCGCTCGAGCTGGTGCACGGCCAGCCGCGTGGCCAGCGCGCGGCAGGTCTCGTCGGCCAGCGCGAAGATCGGCAGGTTGACGCCGAACAGGTCGCCGGCCAAGACGGCGCCCTCGCGCGCGTTGGCGATGGCCGCGCGGTCGAGCATGCCGAGCAGGGCGCCGTCGCGCGTGACGGGGAAGGCGCGGTGGCGCTGGTCCGCGCCGAAGTGGCTGTCGAGCACCTCGGCGATGGTCTGGCGCGCGTCGATGCTGGCCGGCGCCGGCGTCATCACCTCGGCCACGCTGTGGCGCTCCATCGGATCGACGCCGTACTCGCGGTAGATGTGGTGGCCGCGGCGGGCGATCTTCTCGGTCAGGATCGAGCGGTGCATGGTGATCACCGTGAAGCCGTAGGCGACGGTGGCCGTGGCCAGCACCGGCAGCAGGGCGTTGACGTCGTGCGTCAGCTCGAAGGCGAACACCACCGCCATGACCGGCGCGCGCATCATGCCGCCCAGGGTGGCGGCCATGAACACCAGCGGCCAGACGGCCGGCTCGCCGCCGGGCAGGTAGGGGCCGACCAGCGCGCCCAGGCCGGCGCCGAGCATCAACAAGGGCGCGAGCACGCCGCCGGAGGTGCCCGAGCCGAGCGCCAGCAGCCAGATCACGGCCTTGACGATCAACAGGCTGGCGATGACGCCGGCGGCCAGGTGGTTGTTGAGCAGATCGGCGATGACGTCGTAGCCGACGCCGAGCGCGCGCGGCTGCAGGTAGCCGCCGATGCCGACCGCCAGGCCGCCCAGCGCCGGCCACCACATCCAGTGCAGCGGCAGCTTGTGGAAGCCGTCCTCGACGCGGTACAGCGCGGTCGACAGCAGCCACGCCAGCGCGCCGCACAGCACGCCGCCGATCAGGCACGACACCAGCGCCGACGGCGGCAGCACCGCCGTATGCAGCGGGAACAGCGGGCCGCTCTCGATCAGCAGCGGACGCAGGAAGCCGGCCACGGCGCAGGCGACGGCGACCGGCGCCAGGCTGCGCGGGCGCAGCTCGAACAGCAGCAGCTCGACGGCCAGCAGCAGCGCGGCGATCGGCGTGCCGAACACCGCCGTCATGCCGGCCACGGCGCCGGCCACCAGCAAGGTCTTGCGCTCGGCGCCGCTCAGGTGGAAGTGCTGGGCCAGCAGCGAGCCGACCGCGCCGCCGGTCATGATGATCGGGCCCTCGGCGCCGAACGGGCCGCCGCTGCCGATGGCGATGCCGGAGGCGAGCGGCTTGAGCAGGGCGACCTTGGGCGACATCGTGCTGTTCTTGAACAGGATGGCCTCGATCGCCTCCGGGATGCCGTGGCCGCGGATTTGCTCGGCGCCGTAGCGCGCGATCAGGCCGATGACCAGGCCGCCGGCGACCGGCACCGCGATCACCCACGCGCCCAACGTGTTGGCGGCCGGCGAGATGAAAGTGGTCGACAGCGTCTGGAAGAAGAACAGGTTGGTGAAGAAGCGGATCGCGTGCAGCAGCAGGTCGGCGGTGAGCGTGCTGAGCGCGCCGACGACGGCGGCCAGCGCGCCGATCATCAGCAGCCTGGCGCTGCCGTCGAAGTCGCGGCGGCTGTCGTAAAGGTGGTTATTCATGGTGGTCGCGGAGGAGTTTGGGGATGGTGAAGATGCCGTCGAGCGAGAGCAATTCGGCGCGGTGCAGTTCGGCCAGTTGGGCCAGCATGGCCTCGCCGGGCGGCAGCAGATGGACTTCGACGCGGCGGCGGTCGACGTCGCTGACCTGGCGCGCGACCAGGCCGGCCGCCTCGCAGCGGGTGACCAGCGCCACCACGCCGTGCGGCTTGGCCTGCAGGCGCTCGGCCAGTTCGCCGACGGTGGCCCAATCGCGGCCGGGGAAGCCCTTAATGTGCAACAACAGCAAGTATTGCAGCGGCGTGATGCCCCGGGCCTGGACGGCATCCTCGGAAAAGCGCTCGAAGCGCCGCATCTGATAGCGGAACTCGGACAGCGCGGCGAAGTCGTCCTTGGCGAGCGGAGGCAGGGAACGGGATGGCATGAGGTCGGCAAAAAACGGAAAACGAGAATATATCACAAGATGATATATTTCCTGCGTACTCCAGGGTCAGGTCCACCATTTCTACACGAGCTGGACAGTACGGGCGTGTTTTCGCCCTTTACGGTCGGGGTTGTGTAGAAATGGTGGACCTGACCCCGGAGTTGGGGCAAAAAAAATCCCTGCCGGGGCAGGGATCTTGTCGGGGAGTGCTGATCAACCGTGTTTTTGGATGAACTCGGTGATCTTCGGGCAGATCATTTCGCGCCAGCGGCGCCCGGAGAAGATGCCGTAGTGGCCGGCGCCAGGGGCGACGTAGTCCTGCTGCATCTCGGCCGGGATGCCGGTGCACAGGTCGTGCGCCGCCTGCGTCTGGCCGGCGCCGGAAATGTCGTCCAGCTCGCCCTCGACAGTGAACAGCGCCACCGTCGTGATGTCCTGTGGGCGCACCAGCTTGCCGCCGACCTTCCACGTGCCCATCGGCAGCGCGAAGTCCTGGAACACCGTCTTGATCGTGTCCAGATAGTATTCGGCCGGCATGTCCAGCACGGCGTTGTACTCGTCGTAGAACTTGCGGTGGCTCTCGGCCGGCTCGTCGTCGCCTTCGACCAGGTGCATGTAGAACTCGCGGTGGCTTTGCGCGTGCCGGCCCGGATTCATCGCGACGAAGCCGGCGTGCTGCAGGAAGCCCGGATACACCTTGCGCCCGAAGCCCGGATAGTTGGGCGGCACCGCGTAGATGACGGTGTTTTCAAACCACGAGAACTTCTTTTCGGTGGCCAGGTTGTTGACCGCCGTCGGCGAGCGCCGCGGGTCGATCGGGCCGCCCATCATCGTCATCGTCTTCGGCAGCTTGGGGTCTTGCTCGGTGGCCATCAGCGCGATGGCCGCCAGCACCGGCACCGTCGGCTGGCACACGGAGATCACGTGCAGGTCCGGTCCCAGCAGGCGGATGAAGTCCTGCACATAATAAATGTAGTCGTCCAGGTGGAACGGCCCCTCCGACAGCGGCACCATGCGCGCGTCGGTCCAGTCGGTGATGTAGACGTCGTGGTCGACCAGCAGCCCGCGCACGGTGTCGCGCAGCAAGGTCGAGTGGTGGCCCGACAGCGGCGCCACCAGCAGCACGGTCGGCTGGCCCAGCGCCTTGACGCGCTGCTCGTCCAGGTCCTTCCTGAAGTGGATCAGCCGGCAAAAGGCCTTGTTGACCACCACTTGTTCGATGATGCCGATCGTCTCGCCATCGATGACCGTGGCGTCGATCTCGAACGCCGGCTTTTCGTAGTCCTTGCCCAGCCGGTACATCAACTCGTAACCGGCGGCGATCCGTTGCGAAAACGGCGTGTGCGCCAGCGGCGAGACCGGATTGGTCAGGATCTTGGACGTCGCGTCCGCCCATTGCATCAGGGGCGAAAGGAGTGTGCGTTGCATTTCGTGCAGTTGGTAGAGCATAGGTCTTCCCGGTCAAAGCATGGTGCGGTGCACCAATACATCACATCATAAGCCAATTATAGAGTATTTGTTTGTGGCGCCAAGCATTTCTAGATACCGCTGAGAAAGCGCCGCTACCCCACACAATACGCCATTGGTCAGATAATAGTACCGCCGAGTCCATAAAAAAAGCAGCGTTTCCGCTGCTTTTATGTAGGACACGCTCCTACGCCCCACCTCGCCGTTGTTTCCACGGCAGTCAATCGCTTAATCGAAGACCGGGGTCTCCACGCCGAGCACCTTGTGCAGCTTCGGCGACGTGGTGGTGTACTGCATGTGAATCTTCTTGTCCGGGAAGATATACGGCGCGGCGCCGAACGCGGCCAGCGCGGCCTCGTGGAAGCCCGACAGGATCAGCTTTTTCTTGCCCGGATAGGTGTTGATGTCGCCCACCGCGAAGATGCCCGGGACGTTGGTCTCGAACTTCTCGGTGTTTTGCACCTTTAATTGGCGGCGCTCGATGTCCAGGCCCCATTCGGCGATCGGGCCCAGCTTCGGCGACAGGCCGAAGAACACCAGCAGCATGTCCAGCGGCACGCGGCGGGTGACGCCGTCGGCGCCGGTGACCTTGAGCTCGCTCAATTTGTTGTCTTTCGACTCGAAACCGGTGGCTTGGCCAATGATGAGCTGCATCTCGTAGTCGTCGCACAAGGCTTTCATCTTGGCGACCGAGGCCGGGGCGGCGCGGAAATCTTCGCGGCGGTGCAGCAAAACGACCGATTCGGCCTTGCCGACGAAATTCAGCGCCCAGTCCAGCGCGGAGTCGCCGCCGCCGCAGATGATCAGGTTCTTGCCTTCGAAGATGGCCGGGTCCTTGACCTTGTAGTGCAGCTGCGAGCCTTCGAACACTTCGATGCCGTCGACCTTGAGCGTGCGCGCCTGGAATGAGCCGACGCCGGCGGCGATGAAGATGGTCTTGGTGGTGAAGCGGGTGCCGACGCTGGTTTCAACGTCGAAACGGCCGTCGTCGCGGCGCTCGACCTTGGTCACTTCCTGGCCCAGGTGGAAGGTCGGCTCGAACGGCTCGATCTGCTTGAGCAGGTTGTCGGTCAATTCCTGGCCGGTGCACGACGGCACAGCCGGGATGTCGTAGATCGGCTTGTCCGGATACAGTTCCACGCACTGTCCGCCCACCGCGCCCAGCGAATCGATGACGTGGGCTTTGATTTCCAGCAGGCCCAGTTCGAAGACCTGGAACAGGCCGACCGGACCGGCGCCGATGATGACGGCATCGGCTTCGATGACGCCTGGGGAAGTGACAGTGCTATTCATACGTATATTCCTGTGATTTCAATGGTGGTTGGGCGGACACGAGCCTGTGCGGCGCTCAACGTGGCGCTCGCGAATGACGCTGCCCGGGGCTGCCCGGCCAAGACAAACCCGTTTTAGCGTACCAGCAGGTGCAGTTTTTCCTTGACGTCCTTGAACTGGTCGGCTTCCGGCAGCGGCGGGATGGTCTTGGTGATCGACGGCCAGTGGCGCGCGAGATCGACGTTGATTTTGATGAACTGCTGCTGGTCGCCGGGCACGTCTTCCTCGGCGAAGATGGCGTTGACCGGGCACTCGGCCACGCACACGGCGCAGTCGATGCACTCGTCCGGATCGATGGCGAGGAAGTTTGGGCCTTGGCGGAAACAATCTACCGGGCAAACATCGACGCAGTCCGTGTAGCGGCAGCTGATGCAAGATTCGGTGACAACGTGGGTCATAACAGTCCTATCAATGTTGGTGTGCAGCGGCGTCGGCGGCGGTTGGATGGCGCGGCTAACCTCAGCAAAGCACTGTATTTTAAGGTAATTCGCTGCTTCTCACAAATTGCGCTTATATACAATACAAATAAGCAAATGCGTTTGTGGACGTCGCGGGCTGGCGCGGCGGCAAGCCAACTGGCATGATGTCGGCTTTGCAGATTTGATTGAGGAAGCCGCATGGCGGACATTAACATCGTTCAGGAACACAACCTTGCGCCGGAGCAGGCCCGCGCGGCGGCGCAGCAGGTGGCCGACAAATTGGCCGAACAATTCGAGCTGGCCTGCCGCTGGGACGGCGACGTGCTGCGTTTCGAGCGCAGCGGCGTCGACGGCACGCTGACCCTGGAGCCGAGCCGGGCGCATCTGCAAATCGCGCTGGGATTCCTGTTCAGCGCGTTCTCGTCGCAGATCGAGGGCAAGGTGGCCGACAAGATGCGCGCCGTGTTCGCGCCGGCCTGAATGTGAAAAAGCCCCGTCAGGGGCTTTTTTTTAACCCGCGGCCCCGACCGGGGTCGTACCCAGTGGGGTACGACCCCTCAGTGGCGGCGCTGGCGTCTCGCCAACGGCAGGCGGGGTTGGGCTTACTTCAGGTCTTCGATCAGGTCGATGTACTGCTGCTTGGCCTCGTCCTGGCTGGTGCCCTTGAGCGCGTCCCAGGCGTCGAACTTGGCGCGCCCGACCATGTCGGTGAAGCCCGGACGCTCGCCGCTGGCGTCACCCACGGAGGCCTGCTTGAACAGCGCGTAGATCTTCAGCAAGGTCATGTTGTCGGGACGTTCCGGCAGGTTCTTCGAGTCCGCCTGGGCTTGTTCAAATTGCTCTTGTAAGCTCATTACATCTCCTTGGTATGGTGGCTGGGTGGGGATGCGCCATCATAACCGGGGCGGGCGCGAAAGCCGCTAGAGGGCTTCCTCAAAAACAGAACGGCGGCCATGGCAGGTCGGGGACCTGGCCATGAGCCGCCGTTTCCGGTGCCCTCGCGGGCACGAACACAGCCCGCGCTTACTTCTTCTTGGTCGGGTTGACAGCCGACTTCAGGGTCGCGCCAGCCGAGAATTTCGGGGTTTTCGACGCAGCGATCTTGATCGCTTCGCCGGTGGCAGGGTTGCGGCCTTTGCGTGCAGCGCGTTTAGCGACGGAGAAGGTGCCGAAGCCGGTGATGCCGACGGTGTCGCCTTTTTTCAGACGCTCGGTCACGATCGCGATCAGAGTGTTCACCGCACCGTTGGCGGCAGCAGCAGACATCTCCGTGCGTTTCGCAAATTCTGCAATCAATTCGCCTTTTTTCATTACTACCTCCTTGGTTATTAGAGCGCGCAGATTAGCATAAATATTGTCAAATGTAATGGTTTCTGTAGGAAGTAGGCCTTACAGTAGTTGCCGCGCCACGCTGCGGCGCAATAAAACCCTTGTATTTAAAGGGCTTACGCGATCCTGACGGCGCCGCACCGGGCGGAAAAAAGGTTTATGATGGAGCGACTAAGGACGTGAACATGAGCTTTTCAGACGAGACACTGATTGCCTACGCCGTCGGCGAACTGGACGACGCGACCCGCCGCGCCGTCGAGGACGCGATGCGGCGCGACAGCAGCATCGCCCGCCGCGTGGCGCGGCTGCGCGCCGCGCGCGACGACGTGTTCGCCGACCAGGCGCCGTCGAACGCGGCGATGCGTTCGCAGCAGGCCAAGGTGGTGCAGCTGGCGGCGGTGCGCGCGCAGCGCGTGGCCACGCAGCAGGCCGCGCGCAAGGCGGTCCGGCGCCATCTGGGCTGGCGCGAGTGGGGCGCGCTGACGGCGATGCTGGTGCTGGGGCTGGCGCTCGGCAAGTTCGGCCTGGCCGCCTGGCAGCCGGCCTGGCTGACCGATCCGGACAAACTGCCGACCACGGTCATCAGCCGCAACGGCATGCTGGTCGCGCAGGGCAAGCTCGACACCGTGTTGACCCAGCAAATGGGCGGCGCCGCGCCGTCCGAGGGCGACGTGCGGGTCGGGCTCAGTTTCCTGTCGAACGAGGGCGGGTATTGCCGCACCTTTACCGTGGTGGGCTTGAGCCAGGATCTGGTGGGCGTGGCCTGCCGCGCCAGCGCGGAGTGGCGGATACCGGTGATGGTGCAGAATGTGCGGCCGTCGGCGCAGACGGCCGCGTACCGGATGGCGGGGACGGAAATGCCGACGGCGGTGCTGGAGGCGATCGACCAGCGCATCGTCGGCGGCATGCTCGATACGCGCGCGGAGCTGGAGGCGTTGCGGCGCAATTGGCAGCGGTAGCGGCCGTTCGCATGGGCCGCTGGCGGCGCTTGGCGGATTACGGCGTGCCGCCTAATCCGCCCTACGTGCCTCCATGGGCACGCGGCCGTGCGTCGACCTCGGAAACACGTAGGGCGGATTAGCGCAGCGTAATCCGCCATGCATGCGCCGCCGACAACGCATGACGCTTGAAAAAAATTAAACGCCCAGCAATTCGACGTCGAAGATCAGCGTCGCGTTCGGCGGAATCACGCCGCCGGCGCCGCGCGCGCCGTAGCCCAGCTCCGACGGAATGATCAGCTGGCGCACGCCGCCGATCTTCATGCCTTGCACGCCTTCGTCCCAGCCGCGGATGACCATGCCGGCGCCCAGCGCGAATTCGAACGGGTCGTTGCGGTCCTTGCTCGAGTCGAATTTGGCGCCCTTGGTGCCGTCGTCGTTGCGCAGCCAGCCGGTGTAGTGGACGGTGACGTTTTGGCCAGCCTTGGCCTCGGCGCCTTCGCCGGCGGTCAGTTCGATGTACTGCAGGCCCGATTCGGTGGTGATGGTGGTCATGGTGTTTCCTTCCCTATACGTTAAAGACAGCCGACAATTGTAGCAGCCCGCTGTGGTTCGGCCGCCGCGCTCGGGCAAGGATAGGAATAATTGTCCGCATTTATCTTGTGACGGCCCCGTTTGCACGTAAAATAAACGTTTAGTCTTTTCAAGCGATTTCTTCATGCTCCGCAGTGTCCGCCGTCTGGTTTTCTCCTGTGTCTGCGCCGCGACCGCCATCGGCAGCGCGCAGGCTAATGTTGTCGTTGTGCTCAACTCGCGTGATGCCACCGTCCAGTTGCTGGACCAGGCCACCTACCAGGACTTGTCCACCTTCCCGGTCGGCAAGGAGCCGCACCACCTGATGGCGACGCCGGATAACAAGTCGCTCATCGTCGCCAGCTCGGTCGGCAACGAACTGATCTTCCTCGATCCGAAGAGCGGCCAGATCCAGCGCACCGTCAAGGACATCCTCGACCCCTACCAGATCGGCTTTTCGCCGGACCAGAAGTGGTTCGTGTCGAACTCGCTGCGCCTGGACCGTGTCGACCTGTACCGCTACGACGGCACCAACATGACCCTGGCCAAGCGCCTGCCGCTGGCCAAGCTGCCCAGCCACATGGCCTTCAACGCGGCCAGCAACATGGTCTTCATCACCCAGCAGGGCAGCGACCAGGTCAGCGCCATCGACCTGACCACGCAGACCATCAAGTGGACCATGCCGGTCGGTAAGCTGCCGGCCGGTATCGCCATGACGCCGGACGACAAATATCTGCTGGTCGGCATCATGGGCAGCGATTACGTCGAGGTGATCGACTGGAAGGCGCAGAAAACCGTCAAGCGCATCAAGACCGGGCAGGGCGCGCACAACTTCCGCTCGGCCGGCGACGGCCGCTACACCTATGTGTCGAACCGGGTTTCCAATTCGATCAACATCATTGATCAGAAGACATTGGAAAACGTCGGCCAGATCAACGTGCCGGGCGGTCCGGACTGCATGGAGGTGACGGCCGACGGCAAGACCATGTGGGTCACCTTGCGCTGGATCAAAAAAGTGGCGGTGATCGACCTGGCCACGCGCAAGCTGATCAAGACGATCCCGGTCGGGCGCTCGCCGCACGGCGTGTTCTTCGTCAACTCCGCCCAGCGCTAATGAGCCGCGCCGCCGTCCTGGCCGCGCTGGCCACCGTGGCGGCGCTGCAGGCCTTGCCGGCCGCCGGCGCCGCGCCCGCGGCCTGCAAGGGCACCATCTACCTGACGTTCGACACCGGCAGCCAGTCGCAGGCCGAGCTGATCGCCGACACCCTCAAGCGCCACAACATCCGCGCCACCTTCTTCCTCGCCAACGAAAAAACCGTGCGCGGCGACTATTCGCTCGATCCGGCGTGGTCGGCGTACTGGAAGGCGCGCGTGGCCGAGGGCCATGCGTTCGGTTCGCACACCTTCGACCATGACGTGCTGCTCAAGGACGGCGCCGACGGCTTCAAGGTCAAGCCCGGCTTCGGCGCCTCCGCCGGCAAGCCGCGCACCTTGACGCCGGCCCAGTATTGCGAAGAAATCAAGCGGGTCGACCGCCGTTTCGCCGAGCTGACCGGCAAGCACCTCGATCCGGTCTGGCGCGCGCCGGCCGGGCGCACCTCGCCCGGCACCCTGGCGGCGGCCCAGGCCTGCGGCTACGCCCACGTCGGCTGGGCGCCGGCCGGCTTCTCCGGCGATGAGCTGTCGAGCGCGGCCTACCCGAATGCGGTATTGTTGCGGAAGTCGCTGCGCGATTTGCGCGACGGCGACATTTTCGTCGCGCACATGGGCATCTGGTCGCGCCAGGACGCGTGGGCGCCGGCCAACCTGGAGCCCCTGATCAGCGGCCTGGAGCAAAAAGGCTTTTGCTTCGCCACGCTGCGCGAGCACCCGGATTACCAAACCATTTTCAAGCATCATCCATGACGCATCCCCTATGATTCATTTTTTTTCTGACTGGCTGGGCCTGGCCCAGGGCTGGTTGTTCGAGACGGTGATCCAGCCGTTGGTGTTCCAGCTCGGCTTTGGCGAATTCATCGAGGAAGCCTTCGAGGGCACCGAATGGCTGCTGATCGGCATACTGGAGCTGACCTTGCTGTTCCTCGTGCTGCGCCCGCTCGAGGCGATGATCCCGGTGCACAAGTTCACCGATCCGCGCGCGCGCTGGAACGATTTCATCTACACGGTGCTGCACCGCATCGGCCTGTTCTCGGTGCTGATCTTCTTCACGCTCGACCCGCTGCTCGACAGCGTGGCGGCGATGCTGCGCTTCGATAACTTCCAGCCGATCAACCTGGAGTCGCTGTGGCCTGGCATCAGCCCGCTGGGCGCCTTCCTGGTGTATTTCGTCGTGCTCGACTTCTTCGACTACTGGTATCACCGCGCCTCCCACCATTTCAACTGGTGGTGGGCGCTGCACGGCCTGCACCACAGCCAGCAGAACATGAACCTGTGGAGCGACAACCGCAACCATCTGCTCGACGACCTGCTGCGCGACGTCTACATGGGCGTGATCGCGCTGGGCATCGGCGTCGAGCCTTCTCAATATGTGATGCTGGTGTCGGTGTCGCGCATCCTGCAAAGCCTGCAGCACGCCAACGTGCGCATCCACTTCGGCCGGGTCGGCGAGTGGCTGCTGGTGTCGCCGCGCTACCACCGCATGCACCACGCGATCGGCGTCGGCCATGAATCGCACGGCCAGGGCACGTTGGGCGGCTGCAATTTCGCCGTGCTGCTGCCGATCTGGGACATCATCTTCCGCACCGCCAATTTCACGCCGCGCTTCGTCGCCACCGGCATCCGCGACCAGTTGCCGCAAACCGGCGCCGACGGCGTCGTCCGGCCGGGCCGGGAATACGGCAAGGGTTTCTTTTCGCAGCACTGGCTGGCGCTCAAGCGCATGGTCGAGTACGCGCGCAAGGATAGCGTCTGATGGCCGGCGGCTTCTCTTCCGTGCTGCGCGCCTGGGGCCGCGCGTTCGGCGCCCAGTGGCACGGCAAGCTGCTGTTGATGAGCGTGGCGCCGTTCCTGCTGGCGGTCGGCGTGTGGGCGGTGCTGCTGTACCTGGGCCTGCAGCCGCTGATCGATTTCGTCCACGCGACGTTCTCGCAATATGGCGTGTTCAGCTACAGCGGTAGCTTGTTGAGCTCGCTCGGACTTGGCGCTTTGAAAACAGTCGTTGTGCCGTTGATAGCGATGCTGCTGTTGCTGCCGCTGATGATCTTGACGGCGCTGATCTTCATCGGCGTCATCGCCATGCCGGTGATCCTGCGCCATATCGGCGGGCGCCACTATCCGCAACTGGAGCAGCGCAACGGCGGCAGCGTGCTCGGCAGCGTCGGCGTGGCGCTGGGCGGCATGGCCGCGTTCATCGGCCTGTGGCTGCTGACCTTGCCGCTGTACGTGTTTCCGCCGCTGGCCGTGTTCGTGCAGGCGCTGCTGTGGGGCTGGCTGACCAGCCGCATGATGGTCTACGACGTGCTGGCCGACTACGCCAGCGCCGACGAGCGCCGCCAATTGCTGGCCGGGCACCGCTGGCCGCTGATCGCCATCGGCGTGGTGTCCGGCGCGGCCGGCGCGCTGCCGGGCGCGATCTGGCTGGGCGGGGTGATGGCGGTGGTATTCTTCCCCTTCCTGGCAGCCGCGTCGATCTGGCTGTATGTGCTGGTGTTTATCTTCACCGCGCTGTGGTTCGCCTATTATTGCCTCGAAGCGCTGGCGCGCATGCGCGCCGCCGAGGCCATGAAGGCCGACCCGGCGCCGGTGGAACTCTGAAGAAAGCGGAACTATCATGGCGATCGGACTCATCATCATCGGCGACGAAATCCTGTCCGGCAGGCGCGTCGACCAGCACTTCCCGAAAGTGGTGCAATTGCTGGCCGCGCGCGGCCTGCAGCTGGCCTGGGCCGAAATCCTGGCCGACGATCCGACGCGCATCACGGCCACGCTCAAGCGCACCTTCGCCAGCGACGACATCGTGTTCTGCTGCGGCGGCATCGGCGCCACGCCGGACGACCACACGCGGCTGGCCGCCGCCAACGCGCTGGGCCTGCCGCTGGTGCTGCACGAAGAGGGCAAGCGCAACATCCAGCAGCGCATCGTGCAGATGGGCCAGGAGGCCGGGCACGAGGTCGACCTGAACTCTGCCGAGAACCTGCACCGCCTCAAGATGGCCGAGTTCGCGCAGGGCGCGGCGCTGATCCCTAATCCGTACAACAACATCGCCGGCTTCGCGCTGCACAAGCATTACTTCGTGCCGGGCTTCCCGGTGATGGCCTGGCCGATGATCGAGTGGGTGCTCGACCACCATTACGCCGACCTGTTCAACCGCGAGCCGCACCTGGAGCAGTCGGTGCTGGTGTACGAGACGGCCGAGTCGGCGCTGACGCCGCTGATGGTCGAGCTCGAGGCGCAATACCCGCGCGTGAAGGTGTTCAGCCTGCCGAGCGTGGGCGACGCCAACACGCGCCGCCACATCGAGCTCGGCGTCAAAGGCGAACCGGCGCAAACACTGGAGGCGTTCCAGCGCATGTGCGAGGAACTGACCAGGCTCGGTGTAGAGTTCAACAACATTTAATGCGCGCCGGTATCGCCTGATAGCACGGCGTCATCGCTTGATAGCGCTTCGATATCGCTTCGGTGGCGCTTCGGTAGCGCTTCGATAATGCGCCCGCGTCACGTAACGGTCACAACCATTGACGGCGTTTTTCCCCTGGGGAGAAACGCCGTTGTTTTTTTGCGAAAAATAAACATCGGTTGCAATATATTGTGCGTCATCACCGGTCACCACAGCGCCGATGTGGTGCAATGGTGACTAGTAGGTTTTACTGAAACAGCTGACCGGTTTGAATCATATGTTAAGCAATCGTCGTTTCCGCCGGCCCCTGGTTCGCGCAGTGCGCAAGTTGCGCGCAGGCGCGGCCGCCTTAGGCTATCGTCGCACCCGGCATCTGCATGTCGTGCCGCCACTCACCCCCGAAGAAACCGAAGCGCATCTGGCGCAGGCGCAGATGGACGCGCCGCCGCCGGACCGCCCGGTCAAGGGCAAGCGCTCGCGCAACGCCTTCATCCTGGTGCTGCTGGTGGGCGCCTCGTTCGCGGTGTACTGGGGCGTGCACGAGAGCCGCACCTCCACCATGCAGGCGCGCGTCTTCACCGACCTGGCCGGCAAGATGACCTACAAGATGCAGGCGGGACCGAGCAATTCGATCCGCTTCCCGCACGACAGCCCGTACGACGAACGGCTCGGCTACGCCAGCCTGCCGGACTATCTCGGCAAGCTGCGCACGCGCGACTACCAGGTCAGCGCGCAGGCCCGTATCTCGCCCAAGATGGCCGAGCTGGCCGACATGGGCATCTTCGCCACGTACCACGAGAAGACCAAGACCGGCCTGACGATCTACGACTGCCGCGCGCAGGAACTGTTCGCGGCCAGCTATCCGGAACGCATCTACAACAAGTTCGAGCAGGCGCCGCTGGCGCTGGTCAACAGCCTGCTGTACATCGAGAACCGCGAGCTGCTCGACAACACCTATCCGAAACGCAATCCGGCCGTCGAGTGGGACCGGCTGGGCAAGGCCGTCATCGAGAAAAGCGTCAGCTCGGTGGCCGGCGGCCATCGCGCGGCCGGCGGCAGCACCTTGGCCACGCAGATCGAGAAATACCGCCACTCGCCGGAAGGGCGCACCGGCTCGATGAAGGACAAGCTGCAACAGATGGTGTCGGCCAGCCTGCGCTCGTACCAGGACGGGCCGGACACGACCAAGGCGCGCCGCCGCATCGTCATCGATTACCTGAACACGGTGCCGCTGTCGGCCAAGCCCGGCTACGGCGAGGTCAACGGCATCGGCGACGGCATGTGGGTGTGGTACGGCCGCGAGTTCGCCGACGTCAACCGCCTGCTGGGCGGCGACCTGGCCAATCCGGACGCCGAGACGGCGCTGGTGTTCAAGGAAGCGCTGAGCCTGATGATCGCGCAGCGCCGCCCCAGCTACTATCTGGGCGACGGCGCCGACGACCTCGAGATCTTGGCCGACAGCCATCTGCGCATCCTGGCGCAGGACGGCGTCATCACGGCGGCGATGCGCGACGTCGCGCTCAAGCAGCCGCTGCATCCGGCCAAGGGCAACGGCCTGCAGGCGGCGCCGGCGATGACCTTCGTCTCGCGCAAGGCCTCGAACGCGATCCGCAACCACCTGGCCAACCTGCTGGGCGACAACCGCATGTACAACCTCGACCGTTTGGACTTGAACGTGGTCAGCACGCTCGACGCCAAGGCGCAGATGGCGGTGACGCAGGTGCTGCGCGACCTGCGCGACCCCGAGCGCGCCGCCGCCGCCGGCCTGACCGGCAAGGGCATGCTGGGCAACGGCGATCCGGCCAACGTCGTGTACAGCTTCACGTTGCTGGAAAAGGGCGAGCAGAACAACATGCTGCGCTTGCAGACCGACAATTACGACCAGCCGCTCGACATCAACGAGGGCGCCAAGCTCGACCTCGGTTCGACGGCCAAGCTGCGCACGCTGGTCACGTACCTGGACATCATCGACCAGCTCAACAAGAAGTATCGCGGCATGAACGCGGAAACCCTGAGCGTGATCCCGGTCGATCCGCAAGACAAGCTGTCGGCGTGGGCGGTCGACTACCTCAAGGCGCACCCGGTCGGCAGCGCCGAGCGCGAACTGACGCCGATGCTCAACGCGGCCATGGAGCGCAAGTATTCCGGCAATCCGGGCGAAGGCTTCTTCACCGGCGGCGGCCTGCATTACTTCGGCAACTTCTCCAAGGAAGACAACGGCAAGATCCTCACCGTGACCGAGGCGCTGCGCCACTCGACCAACCTGGTGTTCGTGCGGCTGATGCGCGACGTCGCCAAGTTCTACATGTTCCAGACGCCGGGCTCGTCGGCCTCGCTGCTGGCCGACGCCGACGATCCGCGCCGCGCCGGCTACCTGGCGCGCTTCGCCGACAAGGAGGGCAAGGAGTTCCTGACGCGCTTCTACGCCAAGTACAAGGGCAAGCCGGCGGCCGATGTCGACAAGATACTGCTGGCCAACATCCGCAGCACGCCGACGCGGCTGGCGGTGATCCACCGCACCGTCTATCCGGCGGCGACGATGAAGCAGTTTGGCGACTTCCTGCATGACAACCTGCCATCGCAGAACGAGGTGACCGAGGAGCGCGTCGAAAAGCTGTACGACCAGTACGCGATCGACAAGTGGTCGCTGGCCGACCGCGGCTACCTGGCCAGCGTGCACCCGCTGGAGCTGTGGATGGCCGCGTACATGCGCGTGCATCCGGGTGCCACCTTGTCGCAGATGACCGCCGCCAGCGAGAAGGAACGCCAGGAAGTGTATCAATGGCTGTTCAAGACCCACCGCAAGCACGCGCAGGACCGCCGTATCGCCGGCCTGATCGAGGTCGAAGGGTTCATGGAAATCCACAAGCAGTGGAAGAAGATGGGCTATCCGTTCGAGTCGCTGGTGCCGTCGTACGCGACGACCCTGGGCGCCTCGGCCGACCGGCCGGCGGCGCTGGCCGAGATGATGGGCATTATCGTCAACGGCGGTGTGCGCAAGAGCACGCAGCGGATCTCGTCGCTGCACTTCGCCAAGGGCACGCCGTACGAGACGGTGGTGACCAAGGCCAAGCCGACCTCCAACGAGCAGGTGCTGTCGCCGGAGGTGGCGCGCGTGGTGGCCGACGCGATACGCGGCGTGGTGTCGGACGGCACGGCCAAGCGGGCGCGCATGGCGTTCGTCAAGTCGGACGGCACGGTGCTGCCGGTCGGCGGCAAGACCGGCACCGGCGACCAGCGCTTCGACGTGTATGGCGGCGGCGGACGCTTGATCGAATCGCGCTATGTGAACCGGTCGGCGACGTTCGTGTTCAATATCGGCGAGCGCTTCTTCGGCAGCATGACGGCGTATGTGCACGGGCCGGAATCGAAGCATTACGACTTCACCAGCGCGTTGCCGGTGCAGTTGCTGGTGGTGCTGGCGCCCAGCCTGATGCCGCTGATCGAGCCCAATCCGGTGGCCAAGCCGGGGGCGGTGCCGCCGCCGGTGGTGGTCAAGGCGGGCGGGGTGCCGGATACCGTGGTGACGGCTCCGCTCCAGGCTTGCGGCGGTTGATTTTCAACCCGCACGGCGATCCGCAGGGGACTCGGCGTCCCCGTCGTACCCGGTCGGGTACGACCCCGGTTGGCCTTGCGGGTTAAGGCGCCGCCAATCCACCCGCGCCCGTATTCCCCTTGCATAATTGCTCATTTGTTGGCATGGTATGAGCCCATGAAACCAATGCGCCACCACATGTCCAAAATCCTCAAGTTCACGCAATTCTCGCTGCGGGACTTGTTCGTCGCCTCCGCCCCCACCATCGCGCTGATCGTCGGCGTCTGCCTGCTGGCCTACTGGCTGGTCGATCCGGCCCCGCCGCGCAGCGTGCGCCTGGCCACCGGCCAGGAAAACAGCGCCTACGAGGAATTCGGCAAGAAATACGCTGCCGCCTTGGCCAAGCACGGCGTCAAGGTCACCTTGGTGCCATCGGCCGGCTCCGGCGAGAACCTGCGCCGCCTGCGCGCCGGCGAAGTCGACATCGCCTTCGTCCAAAGCGGCTCGACCAATGAGGAGGCGGCCGAGCGCGAAGGCCTGTCCTCGCTGGGCAGCCTGTTCGTCGAGCCGCTGTGGCTGTTTCTGCGAGAAACCAAGGGCCAGCCGCCGATCACCCAGCTCAGCCAGTTGAAGGGCAAGAAGATCAACTTCGGCCCCAAAGGCGCCGGCGCGCCGCGCCTGTTCCGCCAGGTGCTGTCATTGAACGGCCTGGAGAAGGAAGACGTCGAACGCTTTTCGCTGGCCAACACGCCGGCCACGGTGGAGCTGCTGGAAGGCCGCATCGACGGCCTGGTGTTCACCTCGGCACCGGAAGCGCCGCTGATCCAGATGCTGCTGCAAACCCCCGGCATCAAGCTGTTCAACTTCAGCCAGGCCGAGGCCTACGCGCGCAAGCTGCCGTTCCTCACGCACGTGGTGCTGCCGCAGGGGATCGTCGACCTGGGGCGCGATATTCCTTCCGAGAATTACAACCTGATCGCGCCGACCGCCACGCTGGTGGCGCGCGACGATCTGCATCCGGCGCTGGTGGATTTGTTCGTGCAGGCGGCCAGCGGCATTCATAACGGCGCCGGCTGGTTCCAGCAGCAGGGGCAATTCCCGTCGGCCAAGTACACCGAGATCCCGGTCGACGCCGAGGCGGCCAAGTTCTACAAGAACGGCCCGCCGCTGCTGCAGCGCTATATGACGTTCTGGCTGGCCAATTTCTTCGACCGCATGTGGGTGGTGGTGCTGGCGCTGAGCGCGCTGGTGATACCGCTGTCGCGCATCATTCCGCCGTTGTACGTGTGGCGCATCCGTTCGCGCGTGTACCGCTGGTATGGACAGCTGCGCACGGTCGAGCAGCAGGTCGAGAGCGCGCCGGAGGCGACGCGCATGCAGGTGTACGAGGCGCAGCTCAAGCGGCTCGACGAGATCGAGGAGCTGGTCAACCAGATTTCGATTCCGCTGTCGTTCGCCGACGGCCTGTATGGTTTGCGCAGCCACATCCAGTTCGTGCGCAAGCGGATCCAGTTCTTGATGGAGGAGGGGGCGCCGGCCGCCGCGCAGGCGGTGCCGGTTTAACCCGAGGCCACGGCCGGGTCGTACCCCGTGCGGGGTACGACCCCACGACCGGTGACGGCGGCGGTTCGAAGCGCGTCGCGGGTGTGAGGGTATGAATTACGCGCCGGTCCACGGCAGGCCGGCCTTGCACCAGCCGCCGAGGTTCCTGCGGTGGTGCTGCTCGTCCTTGTCGCCCTCGAAGCCTTCGAGGATGTCGTAGCAGTGCTGATAGCCGTGCTCGGTGGCCAGCTTGGCCGCACCACGCGAGCGCACGCCCGAGCGGCACAGGAACAATATCACCTGGTCCTTGCGTGCCACCGAGTTCAATTGCTCGATAAATTCATGGTTGGCGATGCCGCCCGGATACAGGCTCCACTGGACCGCACCATGTTGGGCTTCCGGAATGGCCACCCGGCCCACCCAGTCGCGCTCGGCGTTGGTGCGCACATCCACCAGTTTGACCGCGTTGTCCGTGCTTAACAGCTCGTAGGCCTCCTGCGGCGTCACCGCGCCGGCATACGGCCAGTCCTTGCTACGCCCGCGGGCGAGGGCCAGAATCTCGTCTATTTTGCTCATGGCATATCCCTCCAAATAAGATTGAGTTTATTATAGGCGTCCTGTGCACGTCGGAGACAATGGCGCACCAAAGCCGTGCAATTTTCCGGCGAAAGCGGAAATTGCACGAAATTGGTGCGGTTTGAGAATATTGCACCACCATGGTGCCGCATTGATCTGCCGTAAATAGTGGCAGCTTGGCTGGCCCGCCGGTTTTAGTCTCTTTTGGCGGCGAGTTCCAAGACGCTATGAACATATGGTGATGAGTTTCGGGCTGGCATGGATACTGCTTATAACGAGCGCACCAGTTATACACATTCCTTTAGGAGATACGCATGGCAATGACAGCCGCAGAAGTCTTGAAAATGGTCCAGGAAAACGAAGTCAAATTCGTTGATTTCCGTTTCGCCGATACCCGTGGCAAAGAACAGCACGTCACCGTGCCCGTGTCGCACTTCGACATGGACAAGTTTGAATCGGGTCACGCATTCGACGGTTCCTCGATCGCCGGCTGGAAGGGCATTGAAGCATCGGACATGATTCTGCTGCCAGATCCAAACACCGCGAACATCGATCCGTTCATGGAAGAGACCACGCTGTTCATGCAGTGCGACGTCATCGAACCGTCGGACGGCAAGGGCTACGACCGCGACCCGCGTTCGATCGCCAAGCGCGCCGAAGCGTACCTGAAATCGTCGGGCATGGGCGACACCGCCTACTTCGGCCCTGAGCCGGAATTCTTCATCTTCGACAGCGTGCGCTGGAAGATCGACATGTCCGGCTGCTTCGTCAAGATCGACTCCGACGAAGCGTCGTGGAGCACCGACAAGGAAATCGAAGGCGGCAACAGCGGCCACCGTCCGACCGTCAAGGGCGGCTACTTCCCGGTTCCTCCGGTCGACAGCTTCCAGGACATGCGTTCGGAAATGTGCCTGATCCTCGAATCGCTGGGCATCCCGGTCGAAGTGCACCACCACGAAGTGGCCGGCGCCGGCCAGAACGAAATCGGCACCAAGTTCTCGACCCTGGTCGAGCGCGCCGACTGGACCCAGAACCTGAAATACGTGGTCTGGAACGTCGCCCACAGCTACGGCAAGACCGCCACCTTCATGCCAAAACCTATCGTTGGCGACAACGGTTCGGGCATGCACGTGCACCAGTCGATCTGGAAGGACGGCGTCAACCTGTTCGCCGGCGACGGCTATGCCGGCCTGTCGGAAACGGCGCTGTACTACATCGGCGGCATCATCAAGCACGCCAAGGCGCTGAACGCGATCACCAACCCGGGCACCAACTCGTACAAGCGTCTGGTTCCAGGCTTCGAAGCGCCGGTCAAGCTGGCCTACTCGGCCCGTAACCGTTCGGCTTCGATCCGTATTCCACACGTGGCCAATCCAAAAGGCCGCCGTATCGAAACCCGTTTCCCGGACCCACTGGCGAACGTGTACCTGTGCTTCGCCGCGCTGCTGATGGCCGGCCTGGACGGTATCGCCAACAAGATCCACCCGGGCGAAGCGGCATCGAAAGACCTGTACCACCTGCCGCCTGAGGAAGACGCGCTGATCCCGACCGTCTGCTCGTCGCTGGAAGAAGCGCTCGACGCGCTGAACAAAGACCGTGAGTTCCTGACCCGTGGCGGCGTGTTCAGCGATTCGATGATCGACGCTTACATCGAACTGAAAATGCAGGACGTCCAGCGCATGCGCATGACGACCCACCCTGCCGAGTTCGACATGTACTACTCGCTGTAATCGCAACGCATCGGCTGGCCGATGCTTGTGGTGAAGCAAAAAACGCGGGGGGAGCCATGGCTTTCCCCGCGTTTTTGTTTGGATGTTGTATATTCAGGATGGAGCGTTCCACCCATGGATTAAGAATGACAACGAGTTTGAAACGATGCGGTTTAGCCAACGTTGGCGCGGCGCTGGCTTTGGCGCTGGCCGCCGCCGGCGCCGCGCGGGCGCAGGGCGTCATCTATAAATGCACCCCGCCCAACGGCAGCACCGAATACACCGACGTGTATCGCGGCAATTACTGCAAGGCGATGGACTTGCCGGGCCTGGCGATACCGGCGCCGCCGAAGCGGCAGGGCGCGCCGGCGCGCGCAGGCGGCACGGCTGCGACGCCGGCCGCGCCGGCCGCCACGCCGGGCGACTTCCCCCGCGTCGACGGCGCCGAGCAGCGCGCCCGCGACGCCGACCGCCGCGCGATACTGGAAGACGAACTGAAAAACGAAACGCAGAAGCTGGCCGAGTTGCGCAAGGAGTTCAACGGCGGCGAGCCGGAACGGCGCGGCGACGAACGCAACTACGCCAAGTACCAGGAGCGAGTGGCCGCCATGCGTGACAGCATCAGCCGCTCGGAAAAGAATGTCGACGCCCTGAAACGAGAGATCGCGAATATCAAATGAAACACGACTTGAAATCGAGCCCGCTATGAGCCTGGTCAGCAATATCGCCGCCCGCGCGGTGGCCGCCATGAACCGCCCGCCGGCGCTGGCCGGCCTTGAACTGCTGGCCTCGGCCGTGGTGCTGCTCGACGCCCAGGGCCACATCGCCTACGCCAACGCGGCGGCCGAGAACCTGTTGGAAAGTTCCCTGAAGGCGCTGTCGCGCCAAAAGCTGACGGCGCAATTCCTCAACCCCGACGAGCTCGATCACATCTGCGCCCAGGCGCGCGAGCACAAGTTCTCCGACCTGCGCCAGGACTTGACCCTGGAGCGGGCCGGGCGCGACCCGCTGCACGTGCACAGCATCGTCTCGGCGCTCGACGAGCCGCCCGACCACATCCTGATCGAATTGCGCGAGCACCTGCAGCACCTCAAGCTCGACCGCGAGGAGCGCATCCTCGACCAGAGCCAGGTCAACAAGGAACTGATCCGCAACCTGGCGCACGAGATCAAGAACCCGCTGGGCGGCATCCGCGGCGCCGCCCAGCTGCTGGAGATGGAGCTGCCGGCGCTGCACGCGGTGCAGCTGCGCGAATACACGCAGGTCATCATCAAGGAGGCCGACCGCCTGCAAACCCTGGTCGACCGGCTGCTGGCGCCGCACCGGCGGCCGCACATCGTCGGCGACGTCAACATCCACGAGGTGCTCGAGCGCGTGCGCAGCCTGATGCTGGCCGAGTTCCCGTCCGGCCTGACGATCCTGCGCGACTACGACGCCTCGATCCCCGAGTTCCGCGGCGACAAGGAGCAGCTGATCCAGACGGTGCTCAACATCGCCCACAACGCCGCGCAAGCGCTCGCTTCGCAAATCGAGGCGGGCGCCGCGCAGATCATTTTGAAGACCCGCGTGGCGCGCCAGGTGACCCTGGCCAAGGTCCGCTACGGGCTGGCATTAGACTTGCATATCATTGACAATGGACCGGGTATCGCACCCCAGATCCGCGACCGTATTTTCTACCCGCTGGTGTCGGGCCGGGAGGGCGGCAGCGGTTTGGGCCTGACGCTGGCGCAGACTTTTGTGCAGCAGCACATGGGCGTGATCGAGTGCGAGAGCCGGCCTGGATATACGGATTTCCGTATCCTGCTGCCGTTGCCATAAGCCGAGGCAAGCAGGGGCGGGTACCGAGTCCCTTGATTGACGATCCATATTGCGGGATAACACAAACACATGAAGCCAATCTGGATAGTAGACGACGACGAATCGATCCGCTGGGTACTGGAAAAAGCGCTGGCACGGGAAAACCTGGCCACCAAGAGTTTTGCCAACGCGCGCGACGCCATCGCCGCGCTGGAGTTCGAGACGCCGCAGGTGCTGGTGTCCGACATCCGCATGCCGGGCGACTCCGGCCTCGACCTGCTGCAACTGGTGAAGTCGCGCTTCCCCGGGCTGCCGGTCATTATCATCACCGCCTTCTCGGACCTGGACTCGGCCGTGGCCGCGTTCCAGGGCGGCGCCTTCGAATACCTGGCCAAGCCGTTCGACATCGACAAGGCCGTCGAGCTGATCCGCCGTGCGCTCGACGAGAGCCTGCGCGAGACCAGCGTCGAATCGGGGCCGTCGGAGACGCCCGAGATCCTCGGCCAGGCGCCGGCGATGCAGGAAGTGTTCCGCGCCATCGGCCGCCTGTCGCAATCGAACGTGACGGTGCTGATCACCGGCGAATCGGGCTCGGGCAAGGAGCTGGTGGCGCGCGCGCTGCACAAGCACAGCCCGCGCGCGCAGCAGCCGTTCATCGCGCTCAACACGGCGGCGATCCCCAAGGACCTGCTCGAATCGGAACTGTTCGGCCATGAGCGCGGCGCCTTCACCGGCGCGCAAACGACGCGGCGCGGCCGCTTCGAGCAGGCCGAGAACGGCACCTTGTTCCTCGACGAGATCGGCGACATGCCGTTCGACCTGCAGACGCGGCTGTTGCGGGTGCTGTCGGACGGCCACTTCTACCGAGTCGGCGGGCACCAGCCGCTCAAGGCCAACGTGCGGGTGATCACCGCGACGCACCAAAATCTGGAGCAGCGCGTGCGCGAAGGCCTGTTCCGCGAAGACTTGTACCACCGCCTCAACGTCATCCGGCTGCGTTTGCCCAGTTTGAGGGAGCGGCGCGAGGACATCCCTATTTTGGTGCGCCACTTCCTGGTGCAAAGCGCCAAGCAGCTGGGCGTGGAAGCCAAGCGCATGAGCGACGCCACCTTGCAATTCCTCAGCGGCCTGGACCTGCCGGGCAATGTGCGCCAGCTGGAAAACCTGTGCAACTGGATCACGGTCATGGCGCCGGGGCAGACGGTGGAAGTGAAGGACTTGCCGCTGGAGCTGACGCAGGAGCAGGGCGGCGGCGCGGGCGCGGGCGCGGGCGCCGGCGCCGGCCTGTCGGCCCCGGCCGAGAGCTACGGCGCGATCCAGCACCACGGCACGGTGGTGCCGGTGGCGACGCCGGAGGCGGGCGGCGCGCACGCGCTGCCGGGATCGCCGGACGCCTGGCTGGGACTGTTGGAAGCGCAGGCCGCGGCCATGCTCAGCGGCGGCCAGCAGGAGGTGATGGCGGTGCTGGGGCGGCAATTCGAATCGGCGCTGATCCGCACGGCGCTCAAGCACACGCACGGGCGCAAGAACGACGCCGCCGTACGGCTGGGCATCGGCCGCAACACCATCACGCGCAAGATCGCCGAGCTCGGCATCGACGGCGCGAAGGACGACTAAGCCATAACTCCGGGGTCAGGTCCACCATTTCTACACGAGCGGGTCCGTGGCAGCCACTAGCGCCGGGTTCGTGTAGAAATGGTGGACCTGACCCCGTCTTAATGTAAGCTCTTGGCTGACGAGGCCAGGGGCTTTTTTTTATGGAATACACGTATGTTGATTAATTGTGTGGCCTATCAGGACGGCCAGAAGCTGGACGACATTCCAGTCGAGGAAATCAGCGACTACATCGAGCGGCCCGAGACGTTCGTCTGGGTCGCCTTGCGCGACGCCAAGCCCGACGAGCTGGCCGTGATGAAGGAGGAATTCGGCCTGCACGAGCTGGCCGTCGAGGACGCCAGCCGGGGCCACCAGCGGCCCAAGATCGAGGAGTACGGCGATTCGCTGTTCGTGGTGGTCAAGACCATCGAATGCCGCGACGGCGAGGTCGCCGTCGGCGAGGTCGACATCTTCGTCGGCCAGGACTACATCCTGTCGTCGCGCGACGGCGAGACCCAGCAGGGCTTCCTCGGCGTGCGCGCGCGCGCCGAGAAGGAGCCGCACATGCTGCGCCTGGGCCCGGCGTTCGTGCTGTACGCGCTGATGGACGCGGTGGTCGACCGCTACTTCCCCGTGCTCGACATGCTGGAGACGGAACTGGAAAAAATCGAGGAGCTCATCTTCAGCCGCGGCAAGCAGCGCGACAACATCGAGCGCCTGTATGAGCTCAAAAGCAAGGTCACCACCGTGCGCCACGTGGTGGTGCCGCTGATGGAGGCGGTCGGCCGCCTGCACGGCGGCCGGGTGCCGTCGATGTGCCAGGACACCCAGGAATACTTCCGCGACGTGCACGACCATCTGCACCGCATCAGCGCCTCGCTCGACACCATCCGCGACACCATCGCCACCGCGATCCAGGTCAACCTGTCGATGACGGCGATCGAGGAGAGCGAAGTGAACAAGCGGCTGGCGGCGTGGGCGGCGATCTTCGCGATCTGCACCGCGTTCGCCGGCGTGTGGGGCATGAACTTCAAGTTCATGCCCGAGCTCGAGTGGAAGTACGGCTATCCGTTCGCGCTGACGGTGATGGTCTCGGTGTGCCTGTATCTGTACCGGCGCTTCAAAAAGGCCGGCTGGCTGTAACGAAAACCAGGACGAAAAAAAACCACCCCAGTGGCGCAGGCCGCGGGGTGGTTTTTTTGTTACGACTTCAGCTTAGAAGTTGTAGGTGGCGCGCAGGTACAGGGTGCGGCCGGTTGGGTCCGTGTAGCGTGGATCGTAGCCAGCCTGGAAGGCGGTGGTCTGGTACGACAGCGGCGGATCGCGGTCGAACAGGTTGCGCACGCCGGCGGTCAGGGTCAGGCCCTTGATCGCTTCCCACGAACCGTAGCCGTCGAACGTGGTGTACGAGGCGACGTGGTTGGTCGGATCCTGGTCGATGTAGCCGGACTTGTAGTGCGCCGACAGGCCGGCGCCGAACTTGCCTTCGCTCCAGTTCACGTTGACCGTGTTCTGCCAGCGGAAGACCACGGCGTCACCCGAGTATTCGCCCAGGCGGTTGCGCATCGTGTCGCCGACGAAGTTCTGGTACTCGTACTTGTGCACCCAGGTGCCGCTGTACGAGAAGTTGAACAGGCCGTAGTCCTTGGTGCGCAGCTTGTAGGCCGCCGACAGGTCGACACCGTTGGTGTTCATGTCGCCCAGGTTCTGCGTGCGCAGGTCCAGGTAGCCGCAGGTGATCGGGTTCGGGCACTGCGAACCGTCCACCGCCAGGTCGCCCGACGGATTGCGGTGGTAGTACGGCGCGAAGGTGACCGGGTCGCTCAGCACGTCGTTGTCCTGCAGGTTGTTGATCTGCTGGGTCAGGCGGATCGACCAGTAGTCGGCCGACAGCGACAGGTTGTTGACGGGCTCCCACACCAGACCGACGGTGCCGGTTTTCGAGCGCTCCGGGTTCAGGTGCTGGTTACCACCGTTGAGCACCTGGAACTGCTGGCCGCAGTTGGCCGCCGCCGATTTGCCGGGGATCGGATTGCCGCCCGGGCAGTTGATCGGATCGTCCATGGTGTTGGCGGCGTTGGTGTACGAGTTCGCCGCGTTGATCTCATACAGCGACGGCGCGCGGAAGCCCTTCGAGTACGAACCGCGCATCAGCAGCGAGGTCAGCGGACGGTAGACGAACGAGAACTTCGGATTGGTGGTGTGGCCGAAGTCGCTGTATTTGTCGTAACGGAAGGCGGCGGTCAGGTCCAGGTTCTTCAGCAACGGCACGTTCAGCTCGGAGTAGAAGGCCGACACGCTGCGCGAGCCTTCGTTCAGGGTCAGCGGATCGATACCGGTCGAGGCGATCACCTTTTCCGCGAACGGGGTGTTGGCCGCGCTGCGGAATTCCTGGTGCTCGTACTGCGCGCCGACCGCCAGGCCGGCCTGGTGGGTGGTGTTGAACCAGTCGCCCACTTCGCGGCTGAACTTGACGTCGGCGCCTTTGCTGAGGCCGCGCGCGTTCATGATGTTGCCGCTCAGGGCTGCGCTGTTGAGCAGCGCCGTGCCGGCCGCGCTCTGGTCGCCGAAGACGTTGATCACGCCGTCGCGTACGCCTTGCGAGATGATGCCGCCGTCGCTGTAGCCGTACAGGTTTTCCTTGACCTTGTTCATGTTGTACGACAGCGCGGTCTCGTAGTCCCAGCCGGCCACGACGCCTTTGAGGCTCACCACCAGGCGTTCCTGGCGGTTGATGTTTTCGTCGGCGCGCGAGCCGTTCGGCAGATCGCGCCAGCGGGCGTGCACGAAGCCGGGCTGTACGCCCGGCGTGATCGAACCGCCGATGTCCATGAAGTTCGGGTCCAGCGCGATGCTGTTGGGCACGCCGCCGTTGCCGGGGTAGTAAGGGTTGGGGGTGCCGTCCGGACGGTTGCGGTTGATGTACAGGCCGCCGTATGGGACCGGGGCGATCGCGCTTTGCACCTTGCTCTGGGTGGTCAGGTATTCCACGCCCAGCTCATGGTTGTCGGTCAGCTTGAAGGTGCCGCGGATCAGGCCCGTGGTGCGCTCGCTCTTCGGAACGTAGTTGACGAAGGACGAGGTGGTCATCTGGCAGGCGCCGTTGCTGCCTGGGATGAGGTTCGGGCTGCTGGAGCAGCCGGGACCGGCCGGATTGCCGCTGGCGTCGGCCTGGTAGTAGTTGGCCGGGCTGGTCGATGCCGACAGGCCGCCCGCGTAGCGCTTGTTGTAGTCGCGCTGGGTGCCGCCGATGGCGTTTTGCCCCTGGTGGTCGACCATCGCGAAGATGTTGTAGCGGTCCTGCTCGAGGTCGCCGAAGCCGTAGCCGAGGTTGGCGTTGCGGCCGGTGCCGCCGTCCTTGCGCGGGCTGTCCACGCCGACGGTGGCGGTGCCGCCTTGCCAGTCTTTTTTGGTGATGAAGTTGATCACGCCGCCGACCGCGTCGGAGCCGTACAGCGACGAGGCGCCGTCGCGCAGCACCTCGACGCGCTCGAGCGCGGCGAAGGGGATCATGTTCAGGTCGGGCGCCGAGCTGTCGAAGGCGTTGTTGGCCAGGCGGCGGCCGTTGAGCAGGATCAGGGTCTTGTTGGCGCCGATGCCGCGCATGTCGGCGAACGAGGCGCCGCCGGTGCCGGAGCCGACCACCTGGCTGGTGCCCTGGGTCGACTGCGAGACGCTCAGATTGGCCAGCACCTGTTCAACGGTGGTGATGCCTTCTTTTTTCAGGTCGGCCATCTTCACGACGGTCACTGGTACGGCGGTCTCGGCGTCGATACGCTTGATTGCCGAACCGGTAATTTCCACGCGCTGGATCGGCGCGTCTGCTGCTTGTTGAGCGATTGCCGGTTGTGCCAGCACGAACGCGGCGCCGCCGGCAAACATCAGCCGCAGCGAACGCGAAATAACGGTTTCCATCATCATTGCTTCAACTCCTAAGAGATCTTGTTGTTTCTTTATCATTAAACGACCCGGGCTGAATAATCCATGGGTAAATTATTCAGGGTTGCCATAAGACCACCCGGAGGGCGCACGGGTCAATTGTGCCTCTGTAACAAGTCTGACATAAACAACACTTCCTACGGTTTTTACATAAAAAAGCCCGTTTTTTACACAAAAATACAAAGTTTTTGGAACGTTATGGCAATTTCGTGCTAGAGCTCGATAAAAGTTAAACCGTGTTCATCCGTACGAACGACGGTACAATCGAAAACCTGTCCATTTGGGGGGATGCGATGAGTGACGAGTTGCCGCCGGGGCCCTTGTGCGGTAGCGCCCACGGCCGCGCGCCGGCCGAGGCGGCGCTGCGCGCGATCACGGCCTCGACCTCGCGGGCGCGCGGCGACGATTTCCTGCGCCTCATGGTGCGCGAGCTGGCCGCGGCGCTCGATGTGCGCTACGTCATCGCCGGCCGCCTGATCGCCATGGCCGACGGCCACCAGGGCATCCGCACGCTGGCGCTGTGGGGCGGCGGCGACTATCTGCCGAATCTCGAATACAGCCTGCTGCACACGCCATGCCAGGACGTGACCGACCAGAGCATGTGCTTCCACGCCAGCGGCATCCAGGCCGATTACCCGCGCGACACGCTGCTGGTCGACATGGGCGCCGAAAGCTATATCGGCATGCCGATGATCGATACCGAGGGCAACACGCTGGGCATCCTGTCGGCCATCGACACGCGCGCCATCTCCGACGACAAGCGCCTGCTGGCGCTGTCGCTGCTGTCGATCTTCGCCACGCGCTGCGCGGCCGAGCTGCAGCACCAGGAGCGCGAGCGGCTGCTCGAGCACACGGTGCAACAGCGCAGCGAGGCGCTGCTGGCGGCGCAGGCGATCCTGGTCGAGCAGGAGAAGATGGCCGCGCTCGGCGCGCTGGTGGCCGGCGTGGCGCACGAGGTCAACACACCGATCGGCGTGGCGGTGACGGCGTCGTCAAGCCTGAGTTCGTATGCGGAGGAACTGGTCAAATGCGTCAGCGGCGAGCGCGTCAGCCGCTCGGCGCTGGTGGCCACGGCGCAGCGGCTGCGCGAAGCGGCGCTGCTGGTCGAGCGCAACCTGGCGCGCGCCGCCGATCTGATCGGCGACTTCAAGCAGCTGGCGGTCGACCAGGGCAGCACCCGTGTGGTCGAGCTGGGGTTGCGCGACCACGTGCTCAGCGTGGTCTCGGCGCACGGTCCGGAGCTGCGCAAGGTCGGCCTGCGGGTCGGCGTCGACATCGGCGCCGACCTGCGCGTGCGGCTGGACGCCGGGCGCTGGTCGCAGGTGCTGTCGAACCTGCTGATGAACGCCGCCAGGCACGGCTATCCGAACGGCGGCCCCGGCGCCATCGTCCTGACCGGGCGCGACGTGGTCGAGGCGGGCGCGCGCTGGTTGCTGCTGGAGTTCGCCGACGACGGCGTCGGCCTGACGGCGGAGGCGCGCGAGCGGCTGTTCGAACCGTTTTTCACCACCAAGCGCGGGCAGGGCGGATCCGGCTTGGGCATGCATATCGTCTACACGATCGTGCACCAGATGGGCGGGCAGGTGGCGGTGTCGCCGGATGCGCCGGGGTGCCGCATCCATATCCGGCTGCCGGTGGGGGTGGGGGCGTAAGCACCCGCCAACCCGCGCGGCCACCCGGGGTCGTACCCAACCGGGTACGACCCCATCGCGGTGCCGCCCGCGCTTGCTTAAAGCGAGCCGGGTTTGGCCGCGTCAGGGTTGGGCCGCATTATCGGCCGCCATCGACAGCGCCACCGCCTCGGCCACCTTGATGCCGTCCACGCCCGCCGACAGGATGCCGCCGGCGTAACCGGCGCCCTCGCCGGCCGGGAACAGGCCGCGCGTGTTGAGGCTTTGCAGCGTGTCGTCGCGGCGCTTGATGCGGATCGGCGACGAGGTGCGCGTCTCCAGCCCGGTCAGCACGGCGTCGTGCTTGAAGTAGCCGCGCACCTGCTTGTCGAACGCCGGGAAGGCTTCGCGCAGCGCCGTCACGGCGAACTCCGGCAGGATTTGCGCCAGGTCGGTCAGGTGCACGCCCGGCTTGTACGACGGTACCACGGCGCCGAATTCGGTCGAGGCGCGGCCGGCGACGAAGTCGCCCATCAACTGGCCCGGGGCGTTGTAGGTGCCGCCGCCCAATTCAAACGCTTTTTCCTCCAGCCGGCGCTGGAATTCGATGCCGGCCAGCGGGTGGCCCGGATAGTCGACCTCCGGCGAAATGCTCACCACGATGGCGCTGTTGGCGTTGCGCTCGTTGCGCGAGTACTGGCTCATGCCGTTGGTGACCACGCGCCCCGGTTCGGACGCGGCCGCCACCACCGTGCCGCCCGGGCACATGCAGAAGCTGTAGACGGCGCGGCCGTTGGAGGCGTGGTGCACCAGCTTGTAGTCGGCCGCGCCGAGGATCGGATGGCCGGCGTTGGGGCCGAAGCGGCAGGTGTCGATCAGCGATTGCGGATGCTCGACCCGGAAGCCGATCGAGAACGGCTTGGCCTCGATGTACACGCCGCGCTCGTACAGCATCTCGAAGGTGTCGCGCGCGCTGTGGCCGATCGCCAGCACCACGTGGTTGGTGGCGATCTTCTCGCCGCTCTCGAGGGTCAGGCCGCGCACCTGGCCGCCGTCGCCGGGGTTGTCGCCCAGCGGTTCGATCTCGATGTCGACCACCTTGTTGCCGAAACGGTATTCGCCGCCCATGGCCTCGATGTTGGCGCGCATCTGCTCGACCATCTTGACCAGCCGGAAGGTGCCAATGTGCGGCTTGCTGACGTAGATGATCTCCTCCGGCGCGCCGGCCTTGACGAACTCGGTGAGGACCTTGCGGCCGTAGTGTTTCGGGTCCTTGATCTGGCTGTAGAGCTTGCCGTCCGAGAAGGTGCCGGCGCCGCCTTCGCCGAACTGCACGTTCGACTCCGGGTTCAGCTCGCGCTTGCGCCAGAAGCCGAAGGTGTCGACGGTGCGCTCGCGCACCTGCTTGCCGCGCTCGAGGATGATGGGCCGCAGCCCCATCTGCGCCAGGATCAGCGCCGCGAACAGGCCGCACGGCCCGGTGCCGATGACCACCGGGCGCGGGTTGCGGTCGTGGCCGGCCAGTTGCTCGCCGGCGGCGACATATTTATACGACGTGTCCGGCGACGGCATCAGATGGGCGTCGTGCTTGAGGCGCTTGAGCAGTGCGGCCTCGTCCTTGACGTCGACGTCGAGCGAGTAGATCAGCACGATCGCGGTTTTCTTGCGCGCGTCGTAACTGCGTTTGAACACGGTAAAGCCGAGCAGGGCGTCGGCCGGGATGTCGAGGCGCGCCAGGATGGCGGCCGGCAGTTCTTGTTCGGTGTGGTTGAGCGGGAGCTTGACTTCGTTTAAACGCAGCATGATCGATTCCTCGGCGGGCGCTGTCTAGGCGCCATGGTCGGCGGTCCGGCGCGGGCGTGGCCCGGGGCCCGGCCCGTGTAAGCCCGTATTTTACCAATATTGCCGGCCGGATGCAGCTTGCGGGGGCCGCTGCGCCTGTTGAAATGCGGCCGATCGCGCTTGTGGGAAATATAAAACGCCGCGAGCCCGCTTATAGAATATTAAGTTCAGGGAGCGGCCGCCGCGGCGCGCGCCGTTAAGGCCGCCGGCGGCCGCCGCGATTATATGGCGCGGCCCGCCGATAGCGCGCTGGATAATATCGCGCATGGTCCCGCCGGCGCTTTCGATATATTCATTCGATGCGCGCGTATATTTCAACGCTATTTATTCCGCGCATCCCGCGCATGGCCGGGCCGCGGTTTTCCGCACCCGATTCTCATTCCATCGGGCAAGCAAGATAGCGCTTTGTCAAAATCTAAACGTTGCGATTAAGAAATGGTTTGTGTGGCGACAACGACGGCGTTTGTTGCTAAAAGGCGACTTGCACCACTTTGGCCGCCGTCCGCGTTTTATACGGCCGGCGCGCTCGTGCGCCGAAGCCGGCGGCGCGGCAACTACCAACATTACGCGCGCGCGGCGTCGGCGATGCGCGGTTTTCGATGTTCTTTGTTTTGCGAATGAAGTGGCAACCCTTGATTTTCTGCGGCGCGGGCTTGACGCCGGCGCCTTTTGGTGCAAACCCCGGCAGCCACATTACTTCCGAGTGGAAAGCTTGGCAGAATAGCTTTTTTGTTGTTTTTTAGTGAAATGAAAATTATCAAAAAAAACATTAAAGATGCCTAAATAAAAATATTTCTCCCGATTCCGGTGCGCGTTGTTGTGAAGACGATACAAGTCCAAAAGATGTCTCATTGACAATAAAATTCCTCCCTGAGCGATGGCTCGAACCGGTGCCCCAAATTGGTGCGCGCGAAAATGTCCGCGCGGCGGCCGCCCCGGCCCGCCTTCAGGTTCATTGACAATGGCCGAGCTGCTATGTTTTTATGAATGGCGGCAAAGTTCAGGATTATTCGCCCATGATCCTTTCCCGGACTTTGCCACCGGCAGTGAAAAGGTTTTGAAAGAGCAGGGCAGTATTGAATGGTTTTATCCAGACTATCAATGCTTAAAAAATAAAAGGGTCGTTTTACTCGTCGTTCAAAAGATGCAGGAAAACGTCTAATAAACACACCAAGGGAATTCAATATAATGATCAAGGAAACAGTACTGTCTCGCTCGATCCGCGTGATGTTCGTCAGCGGCCTCGCGCTGGGTATGCAAGCCGCCACCGCGCAGGAAGCCGCCCCCGAGGCGATGCAAAAGGTTGAAGTGACCGGTTCGCGCATCCCGACCCTGAACACCGACGGCATCAGCCCGATGGTCGTGCTCGGATCGAAGGACATCAAGATCGACGGCGTGCGCAACGTTGAGAGCCTGCTCAACAACCTGCCGCAGGTGTTCGCTTCGCAATCGGGCAACGTCGTCAACGGCGCCACCGGCACCGCGACCGTGAACTTGCGCGGCCTGGGCGACAACCGCACCCTGGTGCTGGTCGACGGCCGCCGCATGCCGGCCGGCTCGCCCGGCACCTCGGCCGCCGACTTGAACCAAATTCCCTCGGCGCTGATCAAGCGGGTGGAAGTGATGACCGGCGGCGCCGGCGCCGTCTACGGTGCCGACGCGGTGGCCGGCGTGGTCAACTTCATCATGAACGACAGTTTCGAAGGCGTGCAGGTCGAACTGAACGGCAGTGGCTACAACCATCAGCAGAACAACCCGCGCGGCGTGGCCGACATCGTCGCCAAGCGCGCGGCCACCAACCCGAGCCAGTTCGCCGTTCCGGACAACAAGCGCTTCGACGGCCGTTCCAAGGACGCCTCGCTGCTCATCGGTGGTAACTTCGCCGACGGCAAGGGTAACGCCACCCTGTTCTTCAGCTACAAAAAAGACGACGCCCTGCTGCAATCGGAGCGTGACTTCAGCGCCTGCTCGCTGTCCGCGTCGGCCGCCGGCTTCGCCTGCGGCGGCTCGGGCACCAACGCCACCGGCCGCTTCACCAACACCAAGACCAACACCGTCTACACCACCACCGCCTCGGGCGACCCGCGCCTCTACAACGGCAACCTGGACGCCTACAACTTCGGCCCGATCAACCACCTGCAGCGTCCGGACGAACGCTATGGCGTGGCCGCGTCGGCCCGTTACGACGTGACCGACAAGCTGCGTGTGTACAGCAACTTCGCCTTCCACGACGACAAGAGCGACGCGCAGATCGCCCCGGGCGGCCTGTTCGGCAACGTCTACAACATCAAGTACGACAATCCGATGCTGACCCCGGCCATGCGCAACGCCATGAGCCTGTTCGCGCCGGGCGACTCGACCGACGTCGTCATCCAGCGCCGCAACGTCGAAGGCGGCGGCCGCGATGCGCTGTTCACCAACACCTCGTACCGCATGCTGTTCGGCGCCAAGGGCGAAGTGGGCAAGTGGTCCTACGACGTGTACGCGCAGACGTCGAAAGTGCGCTTCTCGGGCAGCTCGGACAACTACTTCTCGAAAGAGCGCGGCGCCAAGGCGCTGGACGTGGTCAACGTCAACGGCGTGGCCACCTGCGCCGCCACCGTGGCCGGCACCGACCCGAAATGCGTGCCGTACAATCCATGGGCGCTGGGCGCGGTCACCCCCGAGCAATTGGCTTACATCCAGATCCCCGGCCAGCAGTTCGGCTATACGCAGCAACAAGTCCAGAGCGGCACCATCGGCGCCGACCTGGGCGAGTACGGCATCAAGGTGCCCGGCACCAAGAGCGGCGTGGGCGTGTCGTTCGGCGCCGAGCGCCGTGTCGAACAGATCGAGCTCAATCCCGACGGTCCGTCGCAGAACTTCGACCTCGACGGTGCTGGCGGTCCGGTGAGCCCGGTCAAGGGCCGCTACGTCGTCAAGGACATCTTCGGCGAACTGCGCGTGCCGCTGCTGGAAGACAAGCCGTTCGCCGAACTGCTGTCGACCAACCTGTCGTTCCGCCACACCAAGATCGACACCGGCGTGTCGGCCAACACCTACGGCCTGGGCCTGGAATGGCAGCCGATGGCGATGGTCAAGGTCCGTGCTTCGCATCAAAAAGCCGTGCGCGCGCCGAACATCATCGAGCTGTTCTCGCCAGCGGGTAACAACCTGTACGACAACGACGAAGATCCATGCGCCGGCACCAAGCCGACCGCCACCTTGGCGCAATGCGCCCGCACCGGCGTGACCGCCGCCCAGTACGGCAATATCCAGGACAGCCCGGCCGGCCAATACAACTACCTGGCCGGCGGCAACCCGAACCTGAAGCCGGAAACCTCGAAGTCGAACACGCTGGGCCTGGTCATCGCGCCGATGCGCAACCTGACCTTGACCGCGGACTACTTCGACATCAAGGTCGACGACACCATCAGCAACGTCAGCCCGACGACGACGCTGAGCAAGTGCCTGGAGACCGGCGACGCCGCCTTCTGCTCGCAGATCACGCGCGACCGCCTGGGCACGCTGTGGCTGCTGCCGGAAGCGTCGATCATCGGCACCAACACCAACATCGGCAGCCTGCGCACCAAGGGCCTGGACCTGGGCTTCAGCTACGACCAGAAGATCGGCGCCTACGGCCGCATGGGTGTGGTCATGAACGGCACCTACCTGAAGAGCTTCGAGGTCGAAGAAATGCCGGGCGAAGGTTCCTACGATTGCGCCGGCCTGTACAACGGCGCCGGCAAGTGCGGCCAGGCCCGTCCGAAATGGCGTCACAAGCTGCGCCTGAACTGGAACACCCCATGGCAGGCCGACCTGGCGCTGACCTGGCGCTACTTCAAGGAAGTGGACCTGGAAAAGACCAGCGACAACCCGCTGATCAAGGGCACCGTGTTCCCGGTTGAAAGCACGCTGGGCGCGCGCAGCTACATCGACTTCGCCGCCAGCTACGCGCTGACCAAGAAGATTTCGCTGACGGCGGGTATCAACAACCTGTTCGACAAGGATCCTCCGCTGACCGCCTCGGCCGGCACCGGCGTGGGTAACGCCAACACGTTCCCATCGATGTACGACGCCCTCGGCCGCAAGATCTTCATGAGCTTGACCGCGCGCTTCTAATCGCAACCGGTATCAATCAAAACGGCGAACCTCGGTTCGCCGTTTTTTTTTGGCGCGCCGTCAGAGGTCGAAGCCGCCTTGCTGCTGGCGGAAATCGTTGATGCCGCGCGTGAGCGCGGTGATCATCTCGCGCTCGGCCGTCGACAGCTGCGGATGCCAGATGTCGAAGATCAGCACCACGCGCAGCTGGTCGCTGTCGTTCCACGCCTCGTGCTGGATGGTGTCGTCGAACACCCAGGCCCGGCCCGGCACCCACTGGCGCGTTTCGTTGCCGACGCGGAAGCCGCAACCGGGCGGCACGATCAGCGGCAGGTGGGTCACCAGGCGGGCGTTGCTGACGCCGACGTGCGGCGGGATGCGCGTCTTGGGCTTGAGCAGCGAGAACATCGCGGTCGGCGTGCGGCCGGGCTGGTCGGGCTGCGGCGCCTGGCCCAGCAAGGCCATCGTGCGCGGGCAGCGGGCGGCGTTGCCGTCCACCGGCGCGCCGTCCTTGAGCAGGTGGAAGGCGCTCCAGCGCGGCGAGTTGTTCAGTTCGGCGAACTGGTTGTGCGGCACGTCGTCCGGATAGGTCAGGTAGGGCACGAAGTCTTGTTCGGCTTCCAGCACCCGCAGGAACTCGTCGCGGATGGCGTCGGTGCCGGCCTCGATCGCGTCCAGCCACGGGAAGTCGGCGCGCGGCAGGAACGCTTGCGGTAGCAGGCCGGGGTAGTGGTACAGCATCGACTCGGACTCGTAGCGGCGCTTGCGTCCGACCATGATGTCGATCGATTCGCGGAAGCGGCCCAGGTCCGCGCCGGCGTGCTGCCGGTATTGCTGCTCGAGGAAGCCGTCGAGGAAGCGGCCGAACCCGGCCTGGTAGTTGTCGACATAGTGGCGGGCGTGTTCGACGGCGGTGCGCAGGCCCGGTTCGAGCCGCTCCAGCGGCGGCGCCACCTGGGCCACGGCGCCGTACACCTTGGCCGACTGGTGCGTCTTGCCGTGGCGCTCGAGCAGGTTGGCGCGCAGGATCAGCGCCACCATGTTGGACGGATCGGCCACCAGCGCGTTGTGGATCGCCGTTTCCTCGGCCTGCTCGTCCTTTTGCGCCTGGCACGCCAGCGCCAGGCTGATCCAATTTTGCGGATCGTCCTGGTCGGCGCGCACCAGGCGCTCGAAGGCCAGGCGGGCGGTGGCGTGGTCGCCGTGGCGGAAGGCGCGCCTGCCCAGCGCCGACAGGGCCGGCGCGTGCGCCGGCGCCAGCTCGAGCAGGCGCGCCCACAGGCGCGCGGCGTCCTCCTCCTTGCCGGCTTTGGCGGCCTGGACGGCGGCCGCTTCCAGGATCGCGATTTCGGGGTCAGCCATGGGCGGCCTCTTTTCTTTTATGGTGGAAACTGGCGGTTGCCAGAAGAAAAATTATAGCCCGCCCGCCGCGCCTTGCCGACAAAAAAAAACCCGCGCGGCCTGGCGGCGCGCGCGGGTGGGGCGGCGGTGCCAGCCGGCTTACTTCAGGCGCGCGGCGATGCCGGCGACGCGGGCGCCGTAGGCCTTGGCGGTGTCGAGGTCGCCTTGCGGGATTTCATCGACGCCGGCGTCCGACGGCGATTGCGCCATGGCGCCGACCGAGCCGCCGATGTTGTTCAGGTCGGTGCGCTGGGCGGCCTTGGTGTTGGACGGCAGCATGCCGAGGCTGACCCAGATGCCGCCGTGCTGCGAGGCCAGCGTGTTCAGGTAGACCAGGGTGTTTTGCTTGTCGCCGCTGAAGCTGGCGCTGTTGGTGAAGCCGCCGAAGACCTTGTCCTTCCAGCCGCTGCCGAACCAGACCTTGGAGCTGGCGTCGGCGAATTTCTTGAACTGCCAGCTGGGGCCGCCCATATAGGTCGGCGTGCCGAAGATGATGGCGTCGGCCGCGGCCAGTTTTTCCCAGCCGCCGTCGGGCAGGTTGCCCTCGGCGTCGATCGCCAGCAATTCGCCACCGGCACCTTCACTGACGTATTCCGCAACACGTTTGGTATGTCCATAACCGGAGTGATAGACGATGACGATTTTGCTCATGTGGCCTCTTCAATAAAAAGTTAAACGGAAGCCATAGATTAGTCGATGCGCGGGCGTTTGGTAAATACTCACCAAAAGGTAGGGGTTACATGCCGCCCCAGATCGCGCTGAGCGCGCCGACGGCCGCCAGCGCCGCCGTCTCGGTGCGCAGGATGCGCGGCCCCATCGCCAGCGCCAGCGCGCCGTGGCGCAGCGCGGCCTCTTCCTCCTGCTCGCTCAGGCCGCCCTCCGGGCCGATCACCAGCGTGACCGCCTGCGGCCCCTGGTGGCGCGCCCAGTCCGGCAGCGACTGCTGCGCGCGCGGCGTCAGGATGATGCGCCGGTGCATGTCCTGCTGGGTGATCCACTGTTTATAGTCCTGCAGCGGCGCCAGCCGGGCCAGGCGGTTGCGCCCGCTCTGCTCGGACGCCGATTCGATGATGCCGCGCCAGTGGCCCAGCTTTTTTTCCGCGCGCTCGGCCGACAGCCGCACCACGCAGCGCTGCGCGGCCAGCGGCTGGAAGCCCGACACGCCCAGCTCGATCGCCTTTTCGATGATCCAGTCCATCTTGCTGCCCTCCGGCAGCGCCTGCGCCAGGGTGATGGCGAACGGCAGCTCGATGTCGCGCGGGTGGTGCGCCTTGATCTCGACGCTGGCGCCGCGGCGCTCGATGCGGGTCAAGGTGGCGCTGTATTCGCCGCCCTCGCCGTTGAACAGCGTGACCAGGTCGCCCTCGGCCAGGCGCAGCACCTGGATGTGGTGGGCGACGGGGTCGGGCAGGGTGACCAGCTGGCCGACGGCCAGCGGCTGGGGGATGTAAAAGCGGGGCATGCGAAAGTCCGGTCTGGGATGACCGACAATTTTAGTCGCTACGCCAGCGTCCGGGTGACTTACTTGGGCCGGCGGCCGCACGCCGCGCCCTCGCCGCCGCCGGGTTTTGCCGGCCGGGTGTTGCAAATCCGCCAATTTTGGGCCGCCGGGGTAGGCTCTGGTAGAATACTGCGTTCAGCAGCACGGCAGTTGGCAGCTCCAGGATTCCAAACCTCCCGCACATACTTACACGATGAACACTACGCTCCCGCACACCCAAATGGCTAACGCGATCCGCGCGCTGGCAATGGACGCCGTCCAGAAGGCCAATTCCGGCCACCCAGGCATGCCGATGGGCATGGCAGAGATCGCCGTTGCGCTGTGGAGTGGCCATTACAGCCACAACCCGGCCAACCCCAAATGGGCCAACCGCGACCGTTTCCTGTTGTCCAACGGCCACGGCTCGATGCTGCACTACGCGCTGCTGCACCTGAGCGGCTACGCGGTGACGATGGACGACCTCCGTTCGTTCCGCCAGATGCATTCGAAAACCCCGGGCCACCCGGAAGTGGACGTCACCCCGGGCGTGGAAACGACCACCGGCCCGCTGGGCCAGGGCATCGCCAACGCGGTCGGCATGGCGCTGTCCGAGTATCTGCTGGCCAATGAATTCAACAAGCCCGGCTACGACGTCGTCAACCACTACACCTACGCCTTCCTCGGCGACGGCTGCCTGATGGAAGGCATCTCGCACGAGGTGTGCGCGCTGGCCGGCACCCTGGGCCTGAACAAGCTGATCGCGCTGTACGACGACAACGGCATCTCCATCGACGGCAAGGTCGAGGGCTGGTTCACCGACGACACCCCGGCCCGCTTCGAAGCGTACGGCTGGAACGTGATCCGCGCCGTCGACGGCCACGACGTGGCCGCCGTGTCGGCCGCGATCGCCGCCGCCAAGACCGCCACCAAGCCGACCCTGATCTGCTGCAAGACCGTCATCGGCAAGGGTTCGCCCAACCTGCAGGGCGGCGACAAGGTCCACGGCGCCGCGCTGGGCGACAAGGAAATCGCCGCCGTGCGCGAATACATCGGCTGGAGCCCGGCGCCGTTCGAGATTCCCGCCGAGCTCTACACCGCGTGGGACGCGAAAGCGGCCGGCGCCCAGCAGGAAGCCGCATGGACCGCGCTGTTCGCCGACTACAGCGCCAAGTTCCCGGCCGAGGCGGCCGAACTGACGCGCCGCATGAAGGGCGAGCTGCCGGCCGCGTTCGACGGCGCGCTGGCCGCCGCCATCGCCGCCTGCGTGGAAAAGAAGGAAAACATCGCCACCCGCAAGGCCAGCCAGAACGCCATCCAGGCGCTGGCGCCGGTGCTGCCGGAATTCCTGGGCGGCTCGGCCGACCTGACCAGCTCGAACCTGACCAACTGGAAGGAATCGATCCCTGTGCGTTCGGGCAAGCCGGGCAACCACGTCAACTACGGCGTGCGCGAATTCGGCATGAGCGCGATCATGAACGGCATCAGCCTGCACGGCGGTTACATCCCGTTCGGCGCGACGTTCCTGACGTTCTCCGACTACAGCCGCAACGCGCTGCGCATGGCCGCGCTGATGAAGCTGCGCTCGATCTTCGTGTTCACCCACGACTCGATCGGCCTGGGCGAGGACGGCCCGACCCACCAGTCGGTCGAGCACATCTCGTCGATGCGCCTGATCCCCAACCTGGACAACTGGCGTCCGTGCGACACCGTCGAATCGGCGGTGGCGTGGGGCGAGGCGGTCAAGCGCAAGAACGGTCCGTCGACCCTGATCTTCTCGCGCCAGAACCTGCCGTACCAGGAGCGCACGCCGCAGCAGATCGCCGACGTCGCCCGCGGCGGCTACGTGCTGAGCGAAGTGGCCGACGCCAAGGTCACGCTGATCGCCACCGGCTCGGAAGTCGAGCTGGCGGTGGCCGCCGCCTCGGCGCTGGCCGCCGAGGGCATCGCCGCGCGCGTGGTGTCGATGCCGTCGACCGACGTGTTCGACCGCCAGGACGCCGCCTACAAGGCCGCCGTGTTGACCAAAGGCGTGCCGCGCGTGGCCATCGAGGCCGGCGTGACCGATTTCTGGTACAAATACGTCGGCCTGGAAGGCGCCGTGGTCGGCATCGACAGCTTCGGCGAGTCGGCCCCGGCCGGCGTGCTGTTCAAGCATTTCGGCTTCACGGTGGAGAACGTCGTGGCGAAAGTCAAACTGGTCATTGCATAATCTATAATTGCAGACCGGACTACCTTATTTTTTTAATCAGGAGCAGAGTATGACGATCAAAGTTGCAATCAACGGCTACGGCCGCATCGGCCGCAATGTGCTGCGCGCTTTCTACGAAGGCGGCAAAAAGCAGGACATCCAGATCGTGGCCATCAACGACCTGGGCGACGCCAAGTCGAACGCCCACCTGACCCGCTACGACACCGCCCACGGCAAGTTCCCCGGCACGGTGGAAGTCGACGGCGACAACATGATCGTCAACGGCGACGTGATCCGCGTGTTCGCGCAGCGCAACCCGGCTGAAATCCCATGGGGCGACCTGGGCGTGGACGTGGTGCTCGAGTGCACCGGCTTCTTCACCACCAAAGAGAAGGCCTCGGCCCACCTCAAGGGCGGCGCCAAGAAGGTTATCATCTCGGCGCCGGGCGGCAAGGACGTCGACGCCACCATCGTCTACGGCGTCAACCAGAACGTGCTGAAGTCGACCGACACCGTGATCTCGAACGCTTCGTGCACCACCAACTGCCTGGCGCCGCTGGTCAAGCCGCTCAACGACGCGATCGGCCTGGAAACCGGCCTGATGACGACCGTGCACGCCTACACCAACGACCAGGTGCTGAGCGACGTGATGCACGAAGACCTGCGCCGCGCCCGTTCGGCCACAATGAGCATGATCCCGACCAAGACCGGCGCCGCCGCCGCGGTCGGCCTGGTGCTGCCGGAACTGAACGGCAAGCTCGACGGTTTCGCGATCCGCGTGCCGACCATCAACGTCTCGCTGGTCGACCTGTCGTTCATCGCCAAGCGCGACACGACCGTCGACGAAGTCAACGCGATCATGAAGGCCGCCGCCGAGGGCGCGCTCAAGGAAGTGCTGACCTACCAGACCGAGCCGCTGGTGTCGATCGACTTCAACCACAACCCGGCGTCGTCGAACTTCGACTCGACCCTGACCAAGGTGTCGGGCCGCCTGGTCAAGGTGTCGTCGTGGTACGACAACGAGTGGGGCTTCTCGAACCGCATGCTCGACACCACCGTGGCGCTGATGACCGCGAAGTAATTCGTTTCATCCGATAAAAAAGCCCTCCCGGTTCGCGCCGGGAGGGCTTTTTTTATGGCGGTGCCGAGCGGATCAGTAGAACTTGTACTCCGCCGTCAGGCGGACCGAACGGCGGCTGACGTCCTGGTTGTCCTGCGGGATCACGCCACCGGCCGAGTTGAAGGCGCGCAAATCAACCGGCGGGCGGTTGTTGGTGAGGTTGCGCACGAACAGCGACACGGTCAAGTCCTTGACCCCGGTGTAACTGAGGTTCCAGTCGAGCCGCTTGTACGCTTTGATCTGGCACTCGTCGACGCTCCATTTGCGCGACGCGCACCCGGCCAGCGTGTAGGTTTCGTCGAAGTAGTCGTCGTTGAGCGCGGTCTTGCTCTGGTAGATCAGGCGCAGGCTGTTGCTGAAGTCGCCGGTTTTCAGCGCGGCGTTGAAGTTGGCCGAGGTTTTCGAATAGCCATAGCGGCCCGCCAGGTTGTCGCCGTAGTTGTTCAGCGCCGAGCTGTAGTTCTTCAGGTCCAGCAGGTAGGTCGCGTTGGCGCCCAGGTCCAGGCGGCCGATGCCGGTGTTCAAGCGGGTGTTGGCCGACAGGTCGAAGCCGCTGGTCTTGGTGCGGGCCACGTTCAGGAACGAACCCGTGGTCGAAACCAGGCGGCCCGCGGTCACGCCGTACTGGGCTTGCTCGGCGGCGGTGAAGGTCTTGTCGGCCGACAAAGGCGCGCGGTTGACGACGCCGGCGGGCTGGTCGGCTTCGGAGGCCAGCAGCTCGTCGGTGCTCTTGTTGCCGATCTCGTCCTTGCGCTCGATTTTCCAGTAGTCCAGCGAGATGTTGGTGCCGTTGAACGGTTCGAGCACGAAGCCGACCGTGCCCATGTGGGTCGTTTCCGGTTTCAGGTTGGGGTTGTTGCGCACGATGCTGGGCAAGCCGACGGCGCATTCGTTGCCTTCGACGGTGTCGGCGCGCGCCAGCAGCAGCGCCTTGTTCGGATCGCTGGCCGGCAGCGCGGCCGACTGGTTGCGCAGGTCGCTGCCCAGCGCCTGGGCCTTGCCGCAGCGCTTGGGATCGGCCACGCTGGGGCTGAAGGCGAACTTGCTCGATTGCGCGCTTTCGGTCAGGTTCGGCGCGCGGAAGCCCGATTCGGCGGTGCCGCGGAACATCAACGCCGGCGTCGCTTTCCACGTCGCCGCCAGTTTCGGCGACGCGTGCGCTTTGAAGCCGGGGAACTTGTCGACGCGGGCGGCGCCGGTGATGTCGATGCTCGACGTGACCGGCAGGTTGATCTCGGTGAACGCCGCCTCGGTGGTGCGCGAGGCGTCGGCGGTGGCCACGCCGTAGCTGACGATGTCGCCGGCGAGCAGGTTGGCGGTGGGGGTGATCCGGAAGCTCTCGCGCCGCACTTCAACGCCGGCGGCCACGCCGATGGCGCGCTCGCCGATCTTGCCCAGCTCGCCGCTGATCTTGGCGTCGGCGAAGTACTGGGTGATCTTGCCGTCGTAGCCCTGGGCCGGGAACAAGGTGTTGAGCACTTCCGGCGAGTTGACCTGGCCGATCTTGTAGCCATGGTTGAAGAAGTTCGGATCGAGCATGCTGCCGGTGTCCGGGTCGAAGTTGTTGTAGTCGCCAACCTCCTTCTTGAAGCCGCTGTCGCTGAGCGAGCCGTAGGTGCGGTCCTTGGTCTTGCTGCCCATGACGCCGGCCGCCGTTTCCCAGTCGTAGTTGTTCCACGTGCCTTTCAGGCCGCCCAGCACGCGGTACTGGTCGCTGTCGGTCTCGCGGTAGGCGGGGGCGTCGGCCCAGCGGTAGCGGAACTCGACGTCCCCGCCGGTGGTGTTGAGCGGATGGCTCGCCGGCAGGTACTGGTAGATGAAGCTTTTGCCGTTGCCGGTGGACGGATCGCCCCAGATGGCGTTGGCGGTGGTCGAGCCGTAGGTGCCGAAGGCGTTGGTGTAATTGGTCTTGGTGTGCGAGTAGAGCGCTTCGGCGAAGGCCTCGGTGCCGCCGCCGAGGTTCAGTTTGCCCGACAGCAGGCCGTTGACGCGGTCTGACTTCGGTACCGCTTCGAAGCGGCTGAAGCGGTCGTAGACGCACAGCCCGGCGCTGTTGACGGTGGCGCAACCGGGCACGCCGCCCTGGCCGATCAGGTTGCCGGGGTAGGAGTAGGTCGACGGCGCGCCGCGGTTACCGAACATCAGGCCGCTATTTGGCGCGACGGCCGAGAATTTGTCGCCGTAGGCGGGATTGATGTCGTTGACCACATCGCGCCAGATCACCTCGCCGCGCTTGAACACCTCGATGTTGGCCAGCACATTGAACTTGTCCTTGTCGAAATCGCCGATGCCGGCGGTGATGCTGGCGGTCTTGGTCTTGAACTGCTGGTTCTTGAGCGACTGGTCGTAGCTGGCGCGCGCCTGCACGCCCTGGTAGTCGGAGCGGGTGATGATGTTGATGACGCCGGCGACGGCGTCGGAGCCGTAGATCGACGAGCCGCCGTTGCGCAGCACTTCGATGCGCTCGATGGCGTCGAGCGGCAGCGCATCGAGGTTGGTGAACACTTCGTTGTAGTCGGCCAGCGCGTACGGGGCGACGCGGCGCGAATTGAGCAGCACCAGCGTGGACTGCTTGCCGAGATTGCGCAGTGAAACGGCCGAGGCGCCGCCGGCGAAGGAATTGGAGCCGCCGATGTCGGACAGCGCGCCGTTCGAGGCGGTCAGTGTTTCGAGCGCCTCCTTGACCGAGTTGACGCCGAGACGGGCGATTTCCTCGCGGCGCATGATTTGCACCGGGGTCGACGTTTCGGTATCGATACGCTTCAAGTTCGAACCGGTGATGACGACTTTTTCCAGCGATTTCGCGTCGCCATCCTGCGCCAGCACGACGTTGGACGAGCCCAGGGTCAGCGCGACCGCGGCGACACCTACTTTCAATGCTATTTTTGACATGCTCACTCCCGATAACTATACAGTTAGGCCTGATTGCCGTATTTTTTCGTTGAAACAATAACGTTCAACTAGTTTCAGTATAGTTGCCGGAATCCAAAAACTTCATTGCCAAACAAAAAATACAACGTTTTGCATTACTTGACTGTATCCTAATGTTGTTTTTATTCACAAAAAAAGCCTTCCCGACAGGATCGGGAAGGCTTTTGGTCGACGCGCGGCGGTGACGGCCGGTTACAGCGTGACGCGCACGCCCAGGTAGTAGCGGCGGCCGATCGCGTCATAGGTCGAGGCGTCGGTCTCGGTGCCGGTGGTGCTGCCGGGCAGGCCGGTGATGATGGCCGGCGCCTTGGCGTCAAACGCGTTGTTGATGCCGAGGTAGAACTGGACCGTCTTCTTCAGGTCGTAGGTGAACTGGAAGTCGTTGTAGGTGCGCGAACCGACGCCCACCGAACCGGGCGCGATTTCCAGACTCTTGAGGAACTGGTCGTCCAACGCCACCGGGCCGTTGTAGGTCGCCGTCCACGTCGCGCCCAGATTGCCCCACTTGTAGGCGGCGTTGAACACGGCCTTGTTGCGCGGCGCGTTAATCTGCGTCGACGTGACCTCGCCGACGTCGTCGTTGCGATCCGCATCCGGCGTGGCCTTGTTCCACAGTTCGCGCAGGCGGGTGTAGGCCAGCTGCGTGCTCAGACGGCCCGGACCGACCTTGTCCGACCAGGAGACCGTCATGTCGATGCCCTCGGTGCCCACGCCGCCGCTGTTGGTGACGGCGGTGTCGCTCAGGTCGATCGAGCCGGCGCTGAGGTTGCCCACACGTGCCGGACGGCGCGTGATGAATTTGCAGAACACGGGATTGCCCTGGTTATAGCACTGCGACAGCGCGTACTGGCGTTCGGTCGACACGATGGCGTCGGCGATCTTGATCTTGAAGTAGTCGGCGGTGAACGTGAACTTGCTCAGCACCGGGATCGAGCGCGGCGTGACGACCAGGCCGATGGTGCTCGAACGGCCTTTTTCCGCCTTCAGGTTGGGATTGCCGCTGTTGTAGCCGCTGATGCCTTGCTCGTCGGCCTGGGTCAGCGTGAAGACGCCGCCGTTGGCCGCGATATTGGCGGCCACGCCCGGCGCCGCGCGGCAGTTGATCGCCAGCGCCGAGGTCTGCGTCGCCGTCACGCCCGTGCAGGGATCGACCAGCCCGCTAGGGAAGTCTTGCGACGGCGCCTGGTACAGTTCGTTGATGTTGGGCGCGCGCGTCGACTGGGCGCGGGTGCCGCGCAGCTTGACGTCCGACGTGATGGCCCATTCGGCGCCGGCGTTCCAGCTGTTGGTGCTGCCGACGGTCGAGTAGTCGCCGTGGCGGAACGTGCCCAGCAGGCTCAGTTCCTTGGCGAACGGCTGGTCCTTGAGCAGCGGCACGCGCGTTTCGGCGAACACTTCGCGCACGTTGAACTTGCCGTAGGTCGGCGGGATCGCGTTGCCGGCGTTCTGGCCGGTCTGGGTCAGCGGATCGGGCACCGAGCTCGATTCCTCGCTGCGCCACTCGAAGCCGGCGGCGATGCCGATCTTACCGGCCGGCAGCTGCCACAAATCGCCGCTGATCGACGCGCCGGCCAGTTTCTGCGTCACCGCCGTCTGCAGCGATCCGGGCGCCGTGACGTACTTGAGCGCCTCCGGCGTGATGGTGTTGAAGCCGAAAATGTTGATCGGCACGCAGCCTTCCTTGACCGCGTTGGGGTCGGCGCACACCGGCGCGCCGCCGGCGCCGGTGCCGGGGATGGCCTGCAGCGCGTTGCGCAGGTTGGGGACGTTGACCTGGCCGGTCGAGTTCTGCGATTCCTTGGTTTTGCCGTAGCTGACGTAGGTCTCGTAGTTCCAATCCTTGACGGTGCCCTTGACGCCGGTGGCCAGGCGGAACGTGTCGCGGTCGACGGTCGCGTGGCGGGGGCCGAACTCGGACAGGCGGCGCGTGAAGAAGTAGTCGGGGATGCCGTCATCGTCGTTGTCGCTGATGCGGTCCCACAGGTACTGCGGCACCAGCGGATTTTTCACCACCACGCCGTTGACCAGCGAGCCCGCCGGCACCTGGCCGCTGGCCTTGTAGACGTCGTCCGAACCGATCGGGAAGGCCTCGATGTTGGTCGATACCTTGGTGGCCGCGTAGGTGCCTTCGAAGAAAGCGCTGTGGTTTTCGCTGAGGGCGCGGGTGCCGTTGAGCGCGAACAGGTAGCGCTCGGTCGGCACGGCGATGGTGCGCAGCGCCGAGCGGTTGTAGCCGGTCGCGCCGACGCCGTTGACGCCGTTGGTGCTCCATGGGATCACATTGCCGTTGGCGTCGTAGCTGTAGTCGCCGGTGTCATCGTAGAAGTGGCCCTGCGGCGCATAGCCCGAATAGTTCGGACGCTTGGGGACGAACGCCAGGTCCGGACGGCCTTTGAGGATCGCCGAGGTTTGGTCGACGGCCGAGGCGGCGCGGTCGCGCGAGTAGACGGCGCCTTGTTTCGAATAGCCGAAGTGGCCCATCAGGTTGCTGGCGCCGTCGGCGCTGGTGGTGCCGAAGGTCAGCGCCAGTTTGCGCTTGCTGTCGTCGCTCTCGCTGCTGCGGCCGCCCTGGGCGTCGATCAGCACGCCGTCGAAGTTTTTCTTCAGGATGATGTTGACCACGCCGGCCACCGCGTCCGAGCCGTAGGTGGCCGAGGCGCCGCCGGTCAGCAGTTCGACCCGCTCGATGAAGTCGGTCGGAATGGTGTTGAGGTCGACCGCCGTGTTGCCGGGAACGCCGGAGACGAAGCGGCGGCCGTTGACCAGCACCAGGGTGCGCGAGTCGCCCAGGTTGCGCAGGTTGACGGTCGAGACGCCGCCGCCGGAGGTCAGGAAGTTGGAGTTGGTGCGGCTCAGCGTCGGCGTGCCCATCGTCGGGTTCTTCTGCATCAGTTCCTGCAGGTTGACGGCGCCGGAGGCGGCGATGTCGGCCGAGGTCAGGATTTGCAGCGGCGACGGCGAATCGGCGTTCGGCGACGAGATGCGCGAACCGGTGATCTGCACTTTCTGGATCGGCTCGGACGCCGCCTCCTGGGCGTGGGCCGCCTGCAGGCCCAACGCCAGACCCGTCACGCATATCATGCGCACCGAACGGGACAATGTTCTTTCTTTCATCATTTCCAACTCCCTGAGTATTTGAGTGGTCTGCGCGAATTGTCGAAATAATATTTTTTCGACCTGCCACTGTACTCAGTCGGGATTGGGCCTGTAAACACAAAAAGTCAATAGAATCAAAAAACCAACAATATCAAATTGATAGTCACCCTGCACCGTTGTGGTGCAGCCACAAATGTGCCCGCACGGTTGACTTTGGCCATAACTCATAGCGACACGCGCAGCCCCGCGTAGAAACGGCGGCCGATGGCGTCGTAGGTCGAGGTGTCGGTCTCGGTGCCGGTCTGGTTGCCGGGCAGGCCGCTGATGATGGGCGGCGGCTTGGCGTTGAACAGGTTGTCGACGCCCAGGTACAGCTGGACCGCCTTGCGCACGTCGTAGGTGAACTGGACATCGTTGTAGGTGCGCGAGCCGACGCCGACCGTGCCCGGCGCGATGCTCAGGCTTTTGAGGAACTGGTCGTCCAGCGACACCGGGCCGGTGTAGGTGCTGGTCCAGCTGGCGCCGTACGGTCCCCATTTGTAGGCCAGGTTCAAGGTGGCCCGGTTGCGCGGCGCGTTGACGTTGTTGGCCGTGACCTCGCCGACGTCGTGGTTCTTGTCGGCGTCCGGCGTGGCCTGCTGCCACAGCTTGCGCAGCCAGGTGTGGGCCAGGCGCGCGCTCAGCGTGCCCGGTCCCGCGCGGCCGCTCCAGGAGGCGGTCAGGTCGACGCCTTCGGTGCCGAAGCCGCCGCTGTTGGTGGCGGCGATGTCGCTGTAGCGGATCGAACCGGCGCTGAGGTTGCCGACGGCGGCGGGGCGGCGCGTGATGAAGGCGCAGAATTGCGGGTTGTTCTGGTTGTAGCACTGGTCGAGCGCGTACTGGCGGTCGGTGGAGACGATGGCGTCGGCGATCTTGATCTTGAAGTAGTCCAGCGTGAAGACGGCCCGGCTCAGCAGCGGAATCGCGCGCGGCGTGAGGATCAGGCCGACCGTCGTCGAGCGGCCGGTTTCGGCCGCCAGGTCGGGATTGCCCCGGTTGTAGCCGCTGATGCCCTGCTGGTCCGCCTGGTTCAACGTGAAGACGCCGCCATGGGCGGCCATGTTGGCGGCCACGCCCGGCGCGTTGCGGCAATTGACGGCCAGCGCGCCGGTGCCGCTGGAGGACACGCCCTCGCACGGATCGACCAGGCCGGTGGGGAAGTCCTGGCTGGGGGCCTGGTACAGCTCGTTGATGTTGGGCGCCCGGGTCGACTGCGCCCGCGTCGCGCGCAGCTTGATGTCGGGGGTGATCGACCATTCCAGGCCGGCGTTCCAGCTGTTGGTGGCGCCGACGGTCGAATAGTCGCCGTGGCGGAACGTGGCCAGCGCGCTCAACTCGCGCACCCACGGGCGCGCCTTGAGCAGCGGCACGCGCGTTTCGACGAACACCTCGCGCACCGTGAACTCGCCCATGGTGGGCGGCGTGGCGTTGCCGGCGTTCAGTCCGGACTGCGTCAGCGGATCGGGAATGGCGCTCGATTCCTCCGAGCGCCACTCGAAGCCGGCGGCCACGCCGATGGCGCCGGCCGCCAGGCCGGGCACCTCGCCGCTGACGGAGCCGCCCACCAGCCGCTGGGTGATGGTGGTCAACAGCGAGCCGGGCGCCGTCACATACTTGAGCGCGTCCGGCGTGATGCTGTTGTAGCCGAACAGGTTGATCGGCACGCAACCCTCCTGCCGCGAGCGCACGTCGCGGCACACCGGGGTGCCGTCGACGTCGGGGATGGCCTCGAGCGCGTTGCGCAGGCTCATGACGTTGACTTGCCCGGTCGAGCTTTGGGCCTCCTTGGTTTTGCCGTAGGTCAGGTAGGTTTCATAGTTCCAGCCGCGCAGCGTTCCCTTGAGCCCGGTGGCCAGGCGGAAGGTGTCGCGGTCGACGGCGGAGTGGCGCGGGCCGAACTCGGACAGGCGGCGGGTGAAGAAGTAATCCGGCACGCCGTCGCCGTCGGTGTCGCTGATGCGGTCGTACAGATATTGCGGCACCAGCGGATTGCGCACCAGCGCGCCGTTGACCAGCGAGGCGGCCGGCACCCGGCCGTCGGGCTTGTAGACATTGTCCGATCCCAGCGGGAACGGCTCGATGTTGCTGGCGGCGCGGGACGAGGCGTAGGTGCCCTCGAAGAAGGCGCCGTGGTCGGGATTGAAGGCCCAGTTGCCGGTGGTGGCGAACAGGTAGCGTTCGACCGGGACGGCGATCAGGCGGTAGTCCGAGCGGTTGAAGCCGGTGGCGCCGGCGCCGCTGCCGGGCGCGCCGTTTTGATTCCACGGAATAATGTTGTTATTCGCATCATAGGTGAAATCCTCGCTGTCGCCGAGGAAATGGCCTTGCGGCGCGTAGCCGGAAAAGTTGGGCCGGCGCGCCACGAAGGCCAGCTCGGGATGCCCCTGGCGGATCGACGAGGTCTGGTCGAGCGCCGAGCGTTCGCGGTCGCGCGAGGCCACCGCGCCCTGTTTCGAGTAGCCGAAATGCCCCATCAGGTTGCTCGCGCCATCGGCGCTGGTGATACCGAAAGTTAAAGCGATTTTCTTCTTATAGTCGTCGCCTTCCTGGCTTTTTCCCGCCAGCGCGTCGAGCAGCACGCCGTTGAAATTTTTCTTCAGAATAATATTAACCACGCCGGCCACCGCGTCCGAGCCATAGGTCGCCGAGGCGCCGCCGGTTAATAATTCCACCCGGTCGATAAAGTCCGTGGGAATGCTGTTGAGGTCGACCGCGCTGTCGCCGGGCACGCCGGAGACAAAGCGGCGCCCGTTGACCAATACCAGCGTGCGCGAATCGCCGAGATTGCGCAAATTAATCGTGGTGACGCCGGCGCTTGATGTGAGGAAATTAGAATTGGTCCGGCTGACGGTGGGCGTGCCCATGGTCGGATTCTTTTGAAGTAATTCCTGCAGATTTGTCGCGCCCGAGGCCGCTATATCGGCCGAGCTTAATATCTGCAATGGCGACGGCGATTCAGCGGCGGGGGAGGCGATACGGGAGCCGGTAATCAGCACTTTCTGCATGGGTTCAGCAGATTCCTGGGCATTGGCGTTATAAGTGCCGAATACCAGGCCGCCGGCGCAGAGTATCCGCACCGAACGGGCGAGCAATCTTTCTTTTATCATTGTCCGTCTCCTTGTGATGATGAACGGGATGTCACCGTTCGATAGACAGGGGAGGCCAGCGAAGAGTTCCCGCCCGGCGCAAGCTGGTTTTTGGCTTTTACGTGCCAATTTCAAGCATGATTTCCAGGTGAAACGCCCTTGCCAACAAAAAGACGGACGAAAAAAAGCCGGGACGCGTCCCGGCGGTGGTGCCTTGAATGGTGGCGGCTTGTTCGGCTATTTATAAATGCCGGAACCGACCAGCATATCGTCGACCTTCTCGACATAACCGGATTTCGATTCGACGGCCTTGGTGACGGGATTCGGCCATTTGAAATCGACCCAGCCGCTGCCTTTGGTTTTGGCGAGATCGACCATTTCCTTGATCATCGGCTTGCCTTCATTATCCTTGAGGCCAATTAATGGCTTGCCGACCATTTTAGGGTTATTCCCGTGGGCTAATGCGACGCCGTTTAAATCATAAACGTAGACATATAAATCGCGGTCGTGGAACGAGGTATTGGCCGGATCGGAAATGGCGGCGAAGGCTTTGTCCTTGCCCTCGGATTTAATCAATGCGACGGCCCGCTTGACCATCGCGACGGCTTCGTCCTTGCTGCCTTTGTCGGCGGCGAACGCGCTGGTGGACACGGCCAGCAGGCTCAATGCCACGGCGCCCAATAATGTTTTCATGTCGATTCTCCTGGTTGAATGAGACCACGGTGGCGGCTTGCGCTCTAATTATTCTCGCCTAACATAGTACTGCACTTAATCAAGAGGATTGTTGTTGGTCGGCAACGTGAGACCCAAAGATGAGTTGCCAGAGCGCTAACACGTGGGGCACATGGGCCGCCATCAGCGCCGGGTCGACCCTGGCCAGGTCCTGGCCCTGCAGGCGCAGCTGGTGCTGCAGTTTACGTAACTGTCGGTAAGCATCGCCGACGCTCGCGGCCAGCTCGGCCGGGATCAAACCGAGCTCGCCGAACATTTTAAGCAGGGTGATATTGCCGATGTTGGTGGTCAGTTGCGGGTAGGTCGAGGCGTGCTGCAACACCAGATACTGGACGATGAATTCGATATCGATCATGCCGCCCGGGTCCTGTTTCAGGTCGAACAGCTGGCTGTGGTTGGGCTTGGCGTCGACCATCCGCTTGCGCATGGCCACCACTTCGCGCCGCAGCGGACCGTCGGCCGGGCGCTGCTGGCGCAGCACCGCCTCGCGGATCTGCTCGAAACGCTCGCCGATGGCGGCGTCGCCGGCGCAAAAGCGCGCGCGCGTCAGCGCCTGGTGCTCCCACACCCAGGCGGCGCTGTTCTGGTACTTCTCGAACGAGGCCACGCTCGACACCATCATGCCGCTGGCGCCGTCCGGGCGCAGCGCGGTGTCGATGTCGAACAGGATGCCGGCCGGCGTTTGCGATGTCATCCAGGTAATAAAACGCTGCGCCAGCTTGGCGTACTGGGCCGGGGCGTCCTGGTCCGGGTCGTCATACAGGAAGATCACGTCCAGGTCGGACACGTAGCCCAGCTCCTTGCCGCCCAGCTTGCCGTAGGCGATGACGGCGAAGCGCGGCACCTCGCGGTGGCGGGTGGCGATGGTTTGCCAGATCGCCCGGATGGCGGCGTCGACGATGGTGTCGGCCAGCGCCGACAGGTGGTCGGCCAGCTTTTCCACCGTCAGGTCGCCGGCCAGGTCCTGCGCCAGCAGGTGGAACAGCTGGGCGTGGTGGATTTCGCGCAGGATGTCCATCTGGCGCTCGGTGTCGCCGGGGGCGGCGGCCAGTTGCACGTCGAGGTCGCGCACCACGGCGGCCTGGTCGAACACGGCGTTGCGCACGCGGTCGTCGAGCAGCTCGTCGAGCAGGATGGGGTGCAGGCTGAGGAATTGCGCCGCCCAGCCGCTGGCGTGCACCATGCGGATCACGCGCGCCAGGGTGTGCGGGTACTCGGTCAGCAGCGACAGGTAGGCCGAGCGGCGCGCCACCGCCTCGAGGAAGTCGAGCAGGCGGCCCAGCGTGGCCAGCTGGTTGCCGCCGCTCGATTCGGCCGAGCACTGGACGATCAGCGGCAGCGCCGCGTTGACCAGGCCCAGCAGCCGATTGCGGCTGGCCTCGGGCAGCGATTGCAGCCGCGGCGCCTGCCAGGTGGCGACCAGGCGCTTGGTGGCCACCTCGGGCGCGTCGAAGCCGAGCTCGCCGAAGCGGGCGATCATGGCGTCGCGGTTGTCGGGATCGGCGCATTCGTTGCTCGATTGCGGGTTGATGTCGTTCTCGCTGCCGCTGGTCTTGTCGGAGAACATCTCGTCGAACTGGCCGGCGACGAACTGGCGGTGCGCCTCCAGCTGGGTCAGCAGGGTGGCCGCGTCGGCCAGGCCCATCATTTGCGCCACCAGCAGCTGGTCGGCCTCGTTGGCCGGCAGCGTGTGCGTCTGGGCGTCGTCCAGGTATTGCAAACGGTGCTCCAGATTGCGCAGGAAGGTGTAGGAAGCGAGCAGTTGATAGACGATGGCGTGGCTTAGCAAGCCTTTTTCGGCGATGATGCGCAAGGTGGTGCGGGTCGAGCGGTCGCGCAGGGCGGCGTCGCGGCCGCCCCGGATCAGCTGGAACACCTGCGCCAGGAACTCGATTTCGCGGATGCCGCCGCGGCCCAGCTTGACGTTGTTGCTGCGGTCCGGGTGCAGCCGCTCCTGGCGGTTGACCTCGGCGCGGATCTGGGCGTGCATGTTGCGGATGGCGTCGATGACGCCGAAGTCGAGGTAGCGGCGGAACACGAACGGCCGCGCGATCGCCTCCAGCGCGGCGATGTCGTCGGCCAGGCCGGTGACGGCGCGCGCCTTGACCCAGGCGTAGCGCTCCCACTCGCGGCCCTGGACGATCAGGTATTGCTCCACCATGTTGAAGCTGGCCGCCAGCGGACCGGAGCCGCCGTTGGGCCGCAACGCCATATCTACCCGGAACGTGTAGCCATCTTCCGTGATCTCCGCGATGGCGGCGATCAGTTTCTTGCCCAGGCGGATGAAGTACTCGTGGTTGGACAGGCTGCGCTGGCCCGGCGCGGCCACCACCGTGTCGCCGTCCTCCGGATAGACGAAGATCAGGTCGATGTCGGACGAGACGTTGAGCTCGCGCCCGCCCTGTTTGCCCATGGCCAGCACGATCAGCTGCTGCGGCAGGCCCGATTCGCGCCCGGTCGGCACGCCGTGGGCGGCGCGCATCTCGGCGTCGAGCTCGCGCAGGTGGCGCTGGATGGCGAAGTCGGCCAGGCGGGTCATGGTTTCGACCACCTCGGCCAGATTGGCCTGGCCGGCCAGGTCGCGGCGGATCAGCACGCACACCAGCAGGTTGCGCAGGCGGCGCATGGCGCGCTGCAGCGGCAGCGGCGGCGCGCCCTCGGGCACGGCGGCGGCCTCGCGCGCCAGATACGCGTCCAGGTCGATCGCGGCCAGCGACAGCTGCGCCAACTCATCGGCCTTGGCGGCGCGGTCGGGCGCGGCGGCCAGCCAGCGTTGATAGAAGCGGGAGGCGGAGGGTGTCACTGACGGTGCGTTCATAGACTGCTATTTTCCCCATACTAATAAGTTGGCGCCGGCCGGCACGCGTAAAACCGCCGCAAAGAGGGGCTAACAGGCGCTGTGTTAGCGGTGCGATGCGGTAGAATGCGCAGGCTGGGGCGCTTGAAAAAGCCGAGTGTAGCGATTTTATTTGACGCATGGCCTGTTTATTAGCTTATTGATGCAAAAACAAGAAGAGGAGACCATGACAGGCGAGGGCCCATTGCTCGCGCGCTGGCATCGGCTTCGTGCCGCCTACCGCTTCTGCAACCTGGCCACCCACCACGCGCTGGGCTTCACGGTCAAGCTGGCGCTGCTGCTGTATTTCGCCTTCACCATCCTGTTCCTGGCGCTGCGCTACGCCGTGCTGCCGAACATCGACCACTACAAGGGCGATATCGAGCGCGCCGCCAGCCGCGCCGCCGGCAACCAGGTCACCATCTCCCGCATCTACGCCTCGTGGAACGGTTTGCGCCCCAGCCTGTACCTGGGCGACGTCGTGCTGCACGACGGCCAGGGCCGGCAGGCGCTGGCGCTGCCGGGCGTGTCGGCCACGTTGTCGTGGTGGAGCGTGCTGGCCGGCGGGCCGCGCTTCGAATCGCTGGTGCTGACCCGTCCCGACCTCGACCTCCGGCGCGAGGCCGACGGCCGCCTGTTCGCGGCCGGCATGTATCTCGATCCGAACAAACCGAGCGACGGCAAGGCCGCCGACTGGCTGCTGTCGCAGCGCGAGATCGTCATCCGCGAGGGCCGGGTGCGCTGGACCGACCTGGCGCGCGCCGGTCCGCCGCCGCCGCTGGCGCTGGACGGCGTCACCTTTGTGCTGCGCAACAAATGGCTGCACCACCAGTTCGCGCTGAAGGCCACGCCGCCGGCCGCGCTGGCCGCGCCGCTCGACCTGCGCGCCGACTTCACCCATCCGGCCTTCGCCAGCCGGGTGTCGAACGTGTCGATGTGGAAGGGCGAGCTGTACGCCGATATCCGCGACACCGACGTCGCCGCGTGGAAAGCCTGGATCGACTTCCCGTTCGTGCTCAACAGCGGCGGCGGCTCGCTGCGCGCCTGGCTCGGCTTCGACCAGACGCGCCTGACGTCCGTCACCGCCGATGTCGGCCTGCGCGACGTCTCGGCGGTGCTGGGCCAGGACTTGCCGCTGCTCGACCTGCGCGAGCTGACCGGCCGCGTCGCCGCCCGCGAGGACTTGCCGCCGCTGGCCACGCCGGTGGCCAAGGGCGCCGGCCGGCTCAAGTTCGGCGCGCGCGGCCACAGCGTCGAGCTGACCAATCTGACCCTGACCACCGCCGACGGCCTGGTGATGGCGCCGACGTCGTTGTCGGAAACCTATGTCGCGGCGGCCGGACCGCAGCCGGAGCGGGTCGCGCTGCGCGCGCCGCAGCTCGACCTGCGCACGGTGGCCGGCCTGGCCGAACGCCTGCCGCTGACCGCCGCGCAGCGCAAGCTGCTGGCCGACACCGCCCCGCGCGGGCTGCTGCGCAACTTCTCGGCCGAATGGACCGGCACCTTGCCGGCCGTGCAGTCGTACCGCATCAAGGGCGACCTGGTGGGCGTCGGCCTGCAGCCGCAGCCGCCGCGCCCGGCGCAGCCGAAAACCGCCAGGTCGCCGGCCACCGCCGCCGTGCCCGGCCTGCCCGGTTTCGACAACCTGACCGGCGCGGTCGACGCCACCGACAAGGGCGGCCGCTTCAGCCTCGATTCGCAGCAGCTGGTGCTGCAAATGCCGGCCCAGTTCAGCGAGGCGGCCATGCCGTTCGACAGCCTCAAGCTCAAGGCCAGCTGGTCGTTCGAGCCGGACAACCAGCTGTTGTTGCGCATCGACGACCTGGCCTTCCTGCAGCAGGGCTTGAGCGGCACGCTGCGCGGCACCCACACGATGCCGCTGGCCGGCAAGGGCATGGGCAAGGCCGACCTGACCGGCACCCTCGACGGTTTCGAGCTCAACCGCATCGACCGCTACCTGCCGATGCAGACGCCGCACGAGCTGCGCGCCTGGCTGACCGGCGCGCTCGAGGGCGGCGTCGCCAGCGACGTCAGCGTGCGCCTGCGCGGCGAGCTGGCGCATTTCCCCTTCCACGGCGAGCACGCCGCGCGCGGCGAGTTCCGCGTGGCCGGCAAGCTGACCGAGGGCAAGCTCAATTATTCGCCGAACCATTATCTGCAGGACGGCAAGGTGCTGGGCAAGGACGGCAAGCCGCTGCCGCTGTGGCCGCAGGCCGAGCACATCAAGGGCAGCTTCGTGTTCGAGCGCGCCCGCATGGAGATCCGCGGCGACAGCGCCACCACCGGCGGCGCCGCGCTGAGCGGCGTCAAGGCGGTGATCCCGGACTTGACGATCCACGATTCGATGCTGGAGATCGATGGCAACGCCGCCGCGCCCATGCAGGAATTCCTGAAATATGTCGCCAACAGCCCCGTATTGAACTGGATCTCGCACTTCACCGAGGATACCCAGGCCAGCGGCAACGCCACCCTGGCGCTCAAGCTGCAATTGCCGCTGTCGCACCTGATCGACGCCAAGGTGCAGGGCTCGCTGCAATTGAACAACAACGACATCACCTTGATGAACGACTTGCCGCCGGTGCAGGCGTCGCAGGGCAAGATCGAATTCAACGAGCGCGGCGTCAACCTGAACCAGCTGTCGGGCATCTTCCTCGACGGGCCGGTGTCGATCACCGGCGGCACCCAGCGCGACAACGCCATCGTCATCAAGCTGGGCGGCATGCTGACGGCCGACGGTTTCCGCAAGACTTATACGATGCCGGCGATGCAGCGGCTGGGCAGCCATTTTTCCGGCGCCACGCGCTACAACGGCACCGTCACCGTGCGCGACCACCAGCTGACGGTGGCGGTCGATTCGACCCTGGCCGGGCTGGCGCTGGACTTGCCGGCGCCGGTGGCCAAGGCGGCGCCGGAGACGATGCCGCTGCGTTTCCTGTTGACCAGCGGGCTGACGCCGGACGCCAACAACGCGCTGCACGACGAGATCCGCATCGCCCTCGGCGGCGGCGTCGCGGCGCGCTACCAGCGCCAGAAAATCGGCAAGACCCCGTGGAAAGTGGTGCGCGGCGGCATCGGCGTCAACACGCCGGCGCCGGAACCGGACAGCGGCATGGCGGTCAACATCAGCCTGCCGGCGCTGAACGTCGACGCCTGGCTGGACTTCGGCAACGCCGTCGCCGGGCCGCAGGGCGCGCCGCTGGAGGGCGCCGCGCCGGCCGACGGCGCCGACTTCGCCCAGTACGTGGTGCCCGACACCATCGCCGCCCGCAGCAGCGAGCTGGTCATCGGCGGCCGCAAGCTGGAGAACGTCGTCGTCGGGGTCAGCCGCCACAAGACGGTGTGGCAGGCCAGCGTCGACTCGACCCAGGCCAACGGTTACCTGACGTGGAGCGAACCGTCCACCGGCCACGGCCTGGGCAAGGTGACGGCGCGCCTGTCGTCGCTGGTGATCCCGGCGTCGGCGTCCACCGAGGTGCAGGATTTGCTGTCGGACGGCAAGAGCGCGGCGGCCACCATCCCGGCGCTGGACGTGGTGATCGAGCGGTTCGAACTGTTCAACAAGCCGCTGGGCCAGCTGGAGCTGCAAGCGAGCAACGCCCAGCTGCCGAACGAAAAAACGCGCGAGTGGCGCATCAACAAGCTGGCGCTGGCCAACGCCGACGGCGAGCTGACCGGCAGCGGCAAATGGGTCACGCGCGAGGGCGCGCACAACACCAGCCTGAATTTCAAGCTGGACATCGCCGACGCCGGCAAGCTGCTGGACCGCTTCGGTTTCGCCGGCACCGTCAAAGGCGGCAAGGGCACGCTCAACGGCGACATCGCCTGGAAAGGCTTGCCGTACTCGCTGGACCTGCCGAGCCTGGAGGGCCAGATCACGATGAACGTCGAAAAAGGCCAGTTCCTCAAGCAGGACCCGGGCGCGGCCAAGCTGCTGGGCGTGCTGAGCCTGCAGGCCTTGCCGCGCCTGCTCAAGCTCGATTTCCACGACGTCTTTTCGGAGGGCCTGGCGTTCGACGGCATCAGCGCCAACGCCACCGTCCACCAGGGCATCGCCAAGACCGACAACTTGAAAATGCACGGCGTGGCCGCTACAGTGTTGATGGACGGCAGCGCCGACATCGCCAACGAGACGACCAACCTGCACGTGGTCGTGATCCCGGAAGTGAACCTGGGCACGGCGCCGCTGGTGTACGCGCTGGCCGTCAACCCGGTCATCGGCCTGGGCAGCTTCCTGGCGCAACTGTTCCTCAGCGCGCCGGTGATGCGGGCGCTGACCTATCATATGCAGGTCACCGGACCATGGAAGGCGCCGGTCGTCACCAAGCTCGACGGGGCCAAGGCGGAACCGCCGCCGGCCGCGCACTAAGTCCTTATTTTGAACGGAACCGCCATGACCAAAGTCGCCGCAGTACAAATGATTTCCTCGCCGTCCGTGACGGAGAACATCGCCACCGCGCGCCGGCTGGTGACGCAGGCCGCCGACCAGGGCGCCACCCTGGTGCTGCTGCCCGAGTACTGGGCCATCATGGGCCTGGACGACAGCGACAAGGTGGCCGTGGCCGAGCCGCTCGGCAGCGGGCCGATCCAGGACTTCATGTCGTCGCTGGCGCGCGAGCTGGAGATCTGGCTGATCGGCGGCACCCTGCCGCTGGCCTCCGACGACCCGCAAAAGGTCGTCAACACCACCTTGGTCTACAACGCCCGGGGCGAGCACGTCGGGCGCTACGACAAGATCCACCTGTTCGGCTTCAGCAAGGGCACCGAGTCGTACAACGAATCGAAAACCATCGTGCCGGGCAAGCACGTCGGCGTGGTCGACGCGCCGTTCGGCAAGGTCGGCATGTCGGTCTGCTACGACCTGCGCTTCCCCGAGCTGTACCGCGCGATGGGGCCGGTGGCCCTGATCGTCGTGCCGGCCGCGTTCACCTACACCACCGGCCAGGCGCACTGGGAAATCCTGCTGCGCGCGCGCGCCATCGAAAACCAGTGCTACGTGCTGGCGGCGGCGCAGGGCGGCACCCACCCCAACGGCCGCCGCACCTGGGGCCACAGCATGCTGGTCGACCCGTGGGGCGCCATCAAGGACGTGCTGGCCGAGGGCGAGGGCGTGGTGCAGGGCGAGATCGACCCGCTGTTCATCGACGGCGTGCGCCAGAGCCTGCCGGCGCTGAAGCACCGCACCATGTGATAGCCAATACAAATTCGAACCGGAGCCCCATCATGAAGCCTTTTGAACCGAACCTGGCCACCCTGGCGGTCGCGCGCGATATCCTGCTGACGCCGTTCGGACTGGACGAGGCCAAGCTGCTCAAGACGCTGGGCGCGATGTTCACGCACAAGGTCGACTATGCCGACCTGTATTTCCAGTTCACCAAGAACGAGGGCTGGAGCCTGGAGGAGGGCATCGTCAAGACCGGCAGCTTCTCGATCGACCAGGGCGTCGGCGTGCGCGCCGTCTCCGGCGACAAGACCGCCTTCGCGTATTCGGACGAGATCTCGGCAGCGGCGCTGATGGACGCGGCCGCCGCGACCCGCACCATCGCCCGCGCCGGGGCCGGCAAGATCAAGGTGGCCGGCGCGATGACGCCGACCGGCGGCCGCTCGCTGTACCTGCCGCACGACCCGCTGGCCTCGCTGGACGCGGGCGCCAAGGTCAAGCTGCTCGAGCGGGTGGAAAAGATGGCGCGCGCCAAGGACCCGCGCGTGGTGCAGGTCATGGCCGGCCTGGCCGGCGAATACGACGTGGTGCTGGTGGTGCGCAGCGACGGCGTGCTGGCGGCCGACATCCGCCCGCTGGTGCGGGTGTCGCTGACGGTCATCGTCGAACAGAACGGCCGCCGCGAGGTGGGCTCGTCCGGCGGCGGCGGGCGCTACGACTACGGCTATTTCAGCGACGCCCTGCTCGACTTCTACGCCACCGAGGCGGTCAAGTCGGCGGTGGTCAACCTGGACGCGCGCCCGGCGCCGGCCGGCCCGATGACGGTCGTGCTCGGACCTGGCTGGCCCGGCATCCTGCTGCACGAGGCGATCGGCCACGGCCTCGAGGGCGACTTCAACCGCAAGGGCTCGTCGACCTTCTCGGGCCGCATCGGCGAGCGCGTCGCCGCCAAGGGCGTGACGGTGGTTGACGACGGCACGCTGGCCGATCGCCGCGGTTCGCTCAACATCGACGACGAAGGCAATCCGACCCAGTGCACCACCTTGATCGAGGACGGCATTTTGAAGGGTTACATCCAGGACACGATGAACGCGCGCCTGATGAAGATGCCGGTGACGGGCAACGCGCGGCGCGAATCGTTCGCGCACCTGCCGATGCCGCGCATGACCAACACCTACATGCTGGGCGGCGACAAGGACCCGGGCGAAATCCTGGCCTCGGTCAAGAACGGGCTGTACGCGGTCAACTTCGGCGGCGGCCAGGTGGACATCACCAACGGCAAGTTCGTGTTCTCGGCCAGCGAGGCGTACATGGTCGAAAACGGCAAGATCACCTATCCGGTCAAGGGCGCGACGTTGATCGGCAACGGGCCGGAGGTGTTGAACCGCGTGTCGATGATCGGCAACGACATGCGGCTGGACCCGGGCGTGGGCGTGTGCGGCAAGGAAGGCCAGAGCGTGCCGGTCGGCGTCGGCCAGCCGACGTTGCGCATCGACGGCGTGACGGTGGGCGGCACCGCGTAAGCCCCAACCCGCACCGCGGCCACAAGGGGTCGTACCCCGTCCGGGGTACGACCCCACGCGTCCGGGGTGCGGGTCCACGTCTCAATCAACCGTTTAGAACTTATACGTCGCCTTCACATAAAACGTCCGGCCCAGCGGGTCCGTGTAACGCGGATCGTAACCACTCTGGAACGTCGTGCCCTGGTTGGTATAAGGCGGATTGGTGTCGAACAGATTCTTGATCCCCACCGTCAAATCCGTATTCCTGATCCCCGCATAGCTGACCGACAGCGAATACGTCGAATACGCCCGCACCTTGTGGTAATACGCCTCGGCGACGTCGTTCTGATCGACATATCCGCTCATATACTTGTTGGCGAAACTCGCGCCCCACGGCCCGTTCTTCCAATTGATCGCGGCGTTGTGCTTCCAGCGGAACACCGGGGTATTCTCCGCGTACACGCCGACGTTTTGAACGTAGGCGCCGCCGGGTTCGTTCTGATATTCATAGCTGTGCACCCAGGTGCCATCGACCACGAAGCTGACATCCCCGGCCGCGCCGCGCGGCAGCTTCCAGCGCAGGCTGGCGTCGATGCCCGAGGTGTGCACCTCGCCCAGGTTGTCCAGCACCGCGTTCACATACTGCAAGGTCTTGCCGTCGGCCGAGTACACGAAGTAGCTGGCGTACTTGTCGTAGTTGTCGAAGATGGTGGTTTCCGACACCGTGCCGATCTTGTCCTTGATCTTGATGTTGAAGTAGTCGAGCGACATGCTGACGGCATTGGTCGGCTCGAACACCGCGCCGAGGCTGAAGGTCTTGGATTTCTCCGGCTTCAGGCCGATGTTGCCGCCGCTGCGGATGGTTTGCTGCTGGTTGCACGCCAGGTTGGGATTGGCGCCCGCCACCGCGGTGCCGCCCGGGCACAGCACCGGATCGTCGTACGAATTGCTGGTGAAGGTGGAGGTGGCCGGGCCGTGCAGGTCGTACAGGGTCGGCGCGCGGAAGCCGGTGTTGTACGAGGTGCGCAGCATCAACTGCTTGGCCGGTTGCCAGCGCAGGCCGATCTTGGGGTTGAAGCTGCCGCCGACATCGTTGTAGTGGTCGTAGCGGGCGGCCATCGACAACTCCACGTCCCTGGCCAGCGGCACGCTCAGCTCCGAGTACAGCGCCGCGATGTTGCGCTGGCCGGCCTGGTCCTGGGCGTCGGCGTAGCCCGAGCTCGACGCCTGCGAGGCCAGCTCGGTGTTGACATCGTAGCTGGCCTTGTCGTGACGGAACTCGGTGCCCAGCGCGAAGCCGACCGCGCCCGCCGGCAAGCGGTAGATCTCGCGGCTGACCTTGGCGTCGACGCCGACGCTGGTCATCTTGGCCGACAGGTATTCGCCGCGCAGCTGGGCCGCGTCGAGGTAGGCCTGGCCGGCGGCCGATTGCGCGCCGAACGGATTCAGCACGCCGCTGAGCACGCCCGCCCGCATCAGCGAGTCGTTGGTGTAGCCGCCGGTGAAGGCGCTGCTGGCCTTGCTGATGGCCCAGGTCAGGCCGACGTTGTAGTCCCAGCCGGCCACCAGGCCTTCCGCGCCGAGCACCAGGCGGTCGGAGATGCTGGTGTCGTAGCCCATGCGGTTGCCGGCGGCCACGGTGCGCCAGTTGACGCTGAGGTCCTCGCCGCTCAGGCCGGCGACGGCCGGCACGCCGGCGCTGCCGCCCGGGTAGTAGGGGCTGGCCGAGGTCAAGGTCAGGCCCGTCAGCGGCGACGGCGCGATGGCGCTGGCGTTGGTGCTGCGGCTGTGCAGGTATTCGACGCTGGCGAGGTTGTCGCCGCCGAGCTTGAAGGTGGCCTTGCCGAGGAAGGATTCCTGCTGCGTCTTCGGAATCGCCTGGATGTATTGCGTGGTGTCGGTGCGGCAGGTGCCGTTGGCGGTGTTGGCGATCAATCCCTTGCCGACGCAGCCGCCGGCGTAGTACGGGTTGCCGGTGATGCCGTTGTCGGAGAAGAAGTTGCCCGGCTGCGAGGTGCCGCTGCTGTTGTTGACGCCGCGGTCGGGCCGCACGCTGGTGCTGGCGAAGTCGCGCTCGGCGGCGGCCAGCGCGGTCTGCTTGTGCAAGTCGACCACGCCGAAGAAGTTGTAGCCGTCCTTGTCGAGGTCGCCGAAGCCGCCCGACAGGTTCAGGCGCGATTCGGCGCCGGCGCCGCTGGCCTGCGGCTGGAAGCGCTCGACGCTGACGGTCAGGCCCCGCACCTCGCGCTTGGTGATGAAGTTGATCACGCCGCCGATGGCGTCGGTGCCGTAGATGGCCGAGGCGCCGTCGCGCAGCACCTCGACCCGTTCCAGCGCCGACAGCGGAATGATGTTGAGGTCGACGCTGGAACCGTTGAACGGGTGGCTGGCGATGCGCCGGCCGTTGAGCAGCACCAGGGTCTTGTTGGCGCCCAGGCCGCGCAGGTCGGCGCTGGCCACGCCGCCGGTGCCGGAGCCGACCGACTGGCTGCTGCCGGTCGCGCTCTGGTTCATCGAAATGGTGTTGAGCACCTCGGCGGCGGTGGTCAGGCCCTGCTTGACGAAGTCGCTGGCCTTGATGGTGGTGATCGGCAGCGCCGTCTCCGAGGCCAGGCGCTTGATGCTGGAACCGGTCACTTCGACGCGCTGCATGCCGGCGTCGTCGCCGTCGGCGGACGCCTGCATCTGTGCCTGCGCCTGCGCGCCGGCCGCCAGGGTGCCTGCGAACACCAGTCGCAGCGCGCGGGACATCGCTCTTTCAATGATCATTGTTATTACTCCTGCTCGATATGGGGATGGGTGGGTTTTCATCTGCGTCCTGGCCTGGGCTCTTGGCACAAGCGGGGCGAGCCATCAAAACATTCGGCATGCCGGGCGGACAATGACCATTCAATAACAGTGCCGATAACCAACAGTGGCAAACGCTCACACCTGTAAAGAGGGTTTTGTGCGCCCAGCGCGCCGGCGCGGAACGGGCCCGGCGCGGCGCCGATTACAATTGGTCACAGCCGATAAGATGTAAAGAGGAACGGGCAGGTGTAAAGTTTTGTAGGGACGTCGTTGAGGCGGCTTAAGAAATGACTTGCCAAGCGCGGCACGTTGGCGTTATAGTAATTCCACGATATCTGCTTAATACCCGTCGAACACGTTCATGATCCACTTCTTCTTTACCGGCTACTTTTACTTTAGCGATTCCAACCTCAAGGCGGTGGAGTAGCGGCCGGTGCACGTGGAAGTAAAAACGAGTTCCCGCAAATCCTGAAAAAACCGCCTGTCGAGGCGGTTTTTTTTCACCCCGACATTTTGATAACTTGGAGAACAGCATGCCCCGTACCGACGATCTGCGCATCCGCGAGATGAAGGAATTGACCCCGCCGTCCCACCTGATCCGCGAGTTCGCCTGCAGCGACGCCGCCGAGCACACGGCCGCCAACGCCCGCGTCGCGCTGCACCGCATCCTGCACGGCCAGGACGACCGCCTGATGGTGGTCATCGGCCCGTGCTCGATCCACGATCCGAAGGCGGCCATGGAGTACGCCCGCCGCCTGGTCCAGCTGCGGCGCGAACTGGCCGGCGACCTCGAGATCGTCATGCGCGTGTACTTCGAGAAGCCGCGCACCACCGTCGGCTGGAAGGGCATGATCAACGATCCGTACATGGACAGCAGCTTCCGCATCAACGACGGCCTGCGCATGGCGCGCGAACTGCTGCGCGACATCAACGAGCTGGGCCTGCCGGCCGGCACCGAATACCTCGACGTCATCAGCCCGCAGTACGTCGCCGACCTGATCAGCTGGGGCGCGATCGGCGCCCGCACCACCGAATCGCAGGTGCACCGCGAGCTGGCGTCGGGCCTGTCGTGCCCGGTCGGCTTCAAGAACGGCACCGACGGCAACGTCAAGATCGCCGTCGAGGCGATCAAGGCGGCCTCGCAGCCGCACCATTTCCTGTCGGTGACCAAGGGCGGCCACTCGGCCATCGTCTCGACCAGCGGCAACGAGGATTGCCACATCATCCTGCGCGGTGGCAAGACGCCCAACTACGACGCCGCCAGCGTCGAGGAGGCCTGCAAGGCGATCGCCGCGCAAGGCCTGGCCGCGCGCCTGATGATCGACGCCTCGCACGCCAACAGCTCGAAAAAACCGGAGAACCAGGTGCCGGTGTGCGCCGACATCGCCGGCCAGGTGGCCGGCGGCGACAGCCGCATCGTCGGCGTGATGGTCGAGTCGCACCTGGTGGCCGGCCGCCAGGACCTGGTGCCGGGCAAGGAGCTGACCTACGGCCAGTCGGTGACCGACGGCTGCATCGATTGGGACAGCAGCGTGCAGGTGCTGCAGGGCCTGGCCGCCGCCGTGCGCCAGCGCCGGCTTGCCACCCAGGCAGGGGAAGCTGCATCGAAGTAATACCGCGCACGCCACGGCGCGCCGGACGCTACACTCCGGCAACACAAACGGCCCCAATCGCCATATGGGGCCGTTTGTTTTTGCGTTGCACTCCACCGCCTGTTGTAAGAACCCCGAATCGGCGCCCGAGCCCGGTTGACAGTTAATTCCATGGCATGTTTTTATGTCAACCACGTTCGGTTCTTGAGCGCCGTTGCCGGTCTTTTTCCCAAACAATAGCGGAGGTTGATGATGATGCAGGAAACAGTGTTATGCCGTTCGTTGCGCCAAGTGTTCGCCGGGGGCGCCTATGCCTGCTGCGCGCTCGGCGTGCTGGCCTGGCCGGCCCCGGCGCGCGCGCAGGAGGCGGCCACCGGCAACCCGATCATGCCGCGGGTGGAGATCACCGGCTCGTCGATCAAGCGCATCGCGCGCGAGGGGGCGTTGCCGGTGCAGGTGCTCACGGCCGCCGAGATCAAGCAGAGCGGCGCCACCTCGGCCACCGAGCTGATCCAGATGCAGCCGTCGATGCAGGGCTTCGTGCCGGCGTCCAGCTCGGTCAATGGCGGCGGCGCCGGCGTCACCACGGCGGCGCTGCACTCGCTGCCGTCGAAGTACACCCTGGTGCTGCTCGACGGCCAGCGCATGGCGCCGAGCGCGCTCGGCTCGAGCCAGGGCGGCGGCTACGCGGTCAACATCGAGAGCATCCCGCTCGAGGCGGTCGAGCGGGTCGAGATCCTGGCCGACGGCGCCTCGGCGCTGTACGGCTCGGACGCGATCGCCGGCGTCGTCAACTTCATCCTCAAGAAGGATCTGACCAAGGGCGAGATGTACGCCACCTACGGCCAGCCCAAGAAGAACGGCGGCGCGTGGTCGAGCGCCGGCATCACCAAGGGCTGGGGCGACCTCGAGAAGGACCGCTGGAACATCCTGGCCTCGTACAGCCACGAGGAGGAGGAGCGGCTGACGGCGCTGCAGCGCGACTTTTCGGCGCGCGGCGCCTTCTTCCGCTTCGGCAGCGGCGGGCGCCAGTATTATTTCGACCAGCGCACCGGCAACACCGAGCCGGCCAACATCACCTTCAACGTGCGCCCGCGCGGCTCGGCCGACACGGTCGAGACCAGCGGCGTGGCGATCAATCCCTACCTGGCCGCCAACGGCAATTGCGGCGGCCCGCTGGCCGGCCCGCAGGGCACGCAATGCCGCTTCAACTACGGCGCGACGGTGGAGGACATCCCCGGCTCGCACCGCGACAGCGGCCTGCTCAAGGGCACCCTCAAGCTCAACGACACGACCTCGCTGTGGGGCGAGCTGGTGCTGTCGAGCTATTCGATGACGGCGCAGTTCGCGCCGTCGGCGCAGCCGATGGGCGTCAACACCACCGACCGCTTCCCGCAGCTGTACGCGCGCTACGTGCAGCCCTACCTGAACGCCAACAACCTGGAAAACCCCAGCGGCGAGGCGACCCTGGGCTACCGTTCGGTGCTGATCGGCGGGCGCGCCGACGAGTACACCACCGACGCCCGCCACTTCGCCGCCGGCATCGACGGCAACCACTTCGGCTGGACCTGGAACGCCAGCCTGATCCTGTCCAAGACCAAGCTCAAGGATATCGCCGCCGGCGGCTATTCCGACTACGACAAGCTGGCCGCGCTGGTCGCCTCCGGCGCCTACGATCCGGTCACCGGCGTCGGCGCCGAGCAGTTGCGCGGCGCGCTGGTCAACGGCACCGAGTTCTCCACCACCGACTCCAAGCTCAACACGCTGCACGCGGCCGCGCAGCACGACATGCTCGCCCTGCCGGGCGGGATGTCCATCGTCTCGCTGGGCGGCGACTACGCGAAGACGCGCTACCAGACCGCCTACCATCCAACCATCCTGTCGGGCTCGGGCTATTCGACGCAGCCGGCGTCGTCCAACTATCCGGTCGGCGGCAACTATGGCCAGGTGCCGTTCGATGCCAAGCGCGACAACTGGGGCGTGTTCACCGAGATGCTGCTGCCGGTCAGCAAGACCCTGGAGGCGACCCTGGCCGGCCGCTACGACAGCTACGGCAAGACCGACAGCGGCTACATCTTCGAGCGGCTGGCCGACGCCAGCGGCGTGCGCCAGCGCCTGCCCGGCGGCGAGGTCGGCAACGACTTCAGCTCGGCCACGTACAAGGTCAGCGCGCGCTGGACGCCGCTCGACACGGTGCTGCTGCGCGCCTCGTACGGCACCGGCTTCAAGGCGCCCAACATCAACGACATCGCCGGCTCGCCGACCTTCTTCGGCAGCACGGCCGGCAGCTACGCCTGCCCGTTCCCCGGCTCGCGCGGCTGCCAGGTGGGGCAGGCGCAATACGACCTGCTGACCGGCCCCAACGGCGCCAGCGGCGACGAGGGCCTGCAGCCGGAAAAATCGAAGCAATGGACCATCGGCGGGCGGGTCGAGCCGCTGGCCGGCCTGTCGCTGGGGCTCGATTTGTGGAACGTGCGCATCCGCAACCAGGTGCTGTCGGCGGGCGTGCCGGAGCAGGTCGGCTTCGCCAATCCGCAGGCGTACCAGCGGCTGTTCGTCAATCCGTATCCCGATCCGGCCGGCTACACGACGATCGGCTACATCCTGGCGCCGATCAACGGCGGCGTGGCCAATTACCGCGGCGTCGACTGGGACTTCAGCTTCCGCCACAAGACCCGCATCGGCGACCTGCGCGCCGGGTGGACCGGCACCTACATGCTCAAGCAGAACTACACGACCACCGCCGGCGGCGAGGTGCAGTCGGACCTGGGCCGGTTCGGGCCGGACAACGCGGTGGTGTTCCGCTTGCAGAGCCATTTGAACCTGAGCCTGGTCACGGGCAAGCTGACCAACACGCTGACGGCCAATTATCGTTCCGGGTATCACGACCAGGCCTATCCGCTCGACACGGCGATCTTCGCGGTCAATCCGGACGGCGGCATCGGCGACTCGGTGGCGTTCGAGGGCTTGCGCACGGCGTCGTACACCACCTTCGATTGGCAGGGCAAGTATGATTTCGGCGCGTTCGCGCTGACGGCCGGGATCAAGAACCTGTTCGACCGCGATCCGCCGTTGACGCTGCAGAACGCCGGGGGCGGCAACCAGCTGGGCTACGACGCGCGGTACAGCGATCCGCGCGGGCGCTCGTTCTACATCACCGGTAATTACCGGTTCTGACGCGGTGTTGGCGGCGCCGTGGCGGATTACGGCGTCCCGCCTAATCCGCCCTACGTGGTTCAGACATTCCGGCGAGTGCTTGGCCCGGTACCATAGGATAAGACGGAAACACGTAGGGCGGATTAGCGCAGCGTAATCCGCCAGGCGCCGCCCGCGACGCAAAAAAAAAGGACTCCGAAGAGTCCTTTTTTTATCATTCCACGCCGGCTTAGAACTTGTAGTTGCCGGTCAGGTAGAAGGTGCGGCCCAGCGCGTCGGTGTAGCGCGGGTCGAAGCCGGACTGGTTGCCGCCGCCGGCGTTGCGCATGGTGAACGGCGGGTCGATGTTGGCCAGGTTCTTGATGCCGGCGGTCAGCGTGAACTGCTTGCTGAACTGGGCCTTGGTCTGCCAGTCGAACGTGGTGTACGAGCTCACCCGGCGCGTCAGCGGCACATAGTCGCCCAGGCTGCCGTCGGCCAGCACTTCACGCACGACCGAGTTGTCCTCGGTGTACTCCTGGTCGGCGTAACCCGAATGGTAGTTGGCCGTCAGCGAGTGGGTGAACATCTCGGTGCGCAGCGACGCGGTCAGCTTCGAGATCACGCGGAACGTGACGTCGGCGTACGAGTTGAAGCGGCCGATGTTTTTCTCCAGGCCGGTGCCGGGGTTGTCCTGTTCGGCCTTGGTCATGAAGGTACCGGTCCACTGCACGTTGACCTTGCCCAGCGAGGTGTTGGTCTTGTAGCTGTGGTCCCAGTCGATACCCTGGTAGTGCGCGGTGGACAGGTTGAACGGGGTCAGCGCGGCCACCAGCACGTTCTGCTTCTGGATCGGGTCGAAGTAGGTGCGCAGCAGGCTGTCGTAGACGGCCGGATTGCCGAACACCAGGTCTTCCGACAAGGTCTGGATCTGGTTCTTCAGCTTGACGTCCCACAAATCGAAGCCGAACGACAGGCTCGGGATCGGTTCCAGACGGAAGCCCAGCGTCGCCTGTTTCGATTCCTCCGGCTTGAGCGCGCCGGCGCCCACGGCGGCGTTACCACCGGTCAGCAGGCCGTATTCGGCCTTGCCGTTACACAGCTTGAAGCGCGGGTCGGACGGCGCCGTGATCGGGCAGTTGTGGAATTGCGACGAACCACCGTTGACCAGCGGCTTGACGATGTTGGTCAGGGTCGGCGCCTTGAAGCCGGTGCCGTAGGAGCCGCGGATCAGCAGCGAGTCCAGCGGATTCCAGCGCAGCGCCAGCTTGTAGGTGGCTTTGCTGGCGGTCTCGCCCTGCTTGCCCGAGCCGATCAGGTTGCCGTCGGCGTCGAAGTTCTTGTTGTTGGTGACGGCGCCGAAACTATCGTAACGGGTCGACGCGGTCAGATCCATGCTTTTCAGCACCGGCAGCAGCAACTCGCCATACGTGCCCCAGTTCTTGCGGCTGGCGTCGATCGGCAGGGCGCCGGCGCCACCGCCGACGATGGCGTCGGTGAAGTCGGGCTGCTGCTTGTTGGTGCCTTGCGAGTACGCGTCCGGGGCTTCCGAATACTTCTGGCGGGTGAAGTCGGCGCCGACCGCCAGTTGGGCCGCGCCCGCCGGCATCTTGAACACTTCGGTCGTGGCGCTGGCCTGCAGCTGGTCGATGCTCGATTTGGTGACGCTGAACTCGTTGGTCAGCACGGCCGGGGCCAGCACGGCCTGCGAGGTGCCCGGCGGCGCGAACGGATCGAATTTGCCGGAGGTGACCAGGGCGTCGAACGCGTTCAGGCTCATGTAGCCGCCGGCGGCGGTGTCGGTCTGCTTGTTTTCCGAATGGGTGAAGGCGGCGCGGTAGTCGAAGCCTTTGAACGTGCCGTCGACGCCGAAGGCCAGGTGCTTGGCGACGGTTTTGTAGCGGTCGGCGCGGCCGCCGGCGTCGGCCAGACGCAGGTTCATCGTCGTGCTGTCGACGGTGGCGCCGGCCGGCACGCCCAGGCGGCTCAGGTAGGGCGCGATCGATTTGGCGTACAGCGCGCTGTTGAGCGGCACGCCCAGCGGCTGGGCCGGCGGGGCGTACTGGGCGGTGTTGCTGAACGACGAGCCCAGCGCTTCGGCGAAGAAGTTGGCGTTCTCGTTGATCTTGGCGTTGAACGAGGCGAAGACGCTATCGCGCTTCAGGCTCGGGGTGTTTTGCACGGTGGCCGAATAGTCGTACAGGCAACGGTTGCCGACGCGGAACAGGTTGGGGCCGTTGCAGGCGCCGGTGGCGAACAGGTTGGGGCTGAAGGCCTTGCTGCCGGGGGTGCCATCGGCTTCGGTGTACTTGACGGTGGCGGTGCCGGGAATCGAGTTCGAGCTCAACTGGTACAGGCTGTAGGCCTTGCCGTCCTTGTAGAACGGCACCACGCCGCTCTTGGAGAAGTCGCTGTCCTTGGCCCAGGACGCCTGGGTCTCGTCGTGGGCGGCCGACACCAGGATGTTGTAGCCGTCTTTTTCCAGCTCGCCCCAGCCCTTGGAGATCGACGCGGTCGTGGTCTGGCCGTGGCGGCTGCCCGGCTGGCTGTAGGAGACGTCGACGATGGCGTCGGTCTGGTTTTTCTTGAGGATGAAGTTGACCACGCCGGCGATCGCGTCCGAGCCGTACAGGGTGTTGGCGCCGTCGGTCAGGATCTCGACCTTCTCGACCGCCGCCAGCGGGATGCTGGCCAGGTTGACGGTGGAGCCGGAGGTGGCCGGGGCCAGGCGGCGGCCGTTCAACAGCACCAGCGTGTAGCCTTCGCCGATCGAGTGGATCGACGCCGACTGCAGGCCGCCGCCGCCGCCGTTGACCGACATCGACGAGGTGGTGAAGCCTTGCATCGACGGCAGCGTGGCGATCAGGTCGGCGACGCTGGTGGCGCCGCTTTGTTCGATCTGGGCCTTCGACAGCGTTTGCACCGGCAGCGCGCCCTCGGCGGTGATGCGTTTGATGCTGGAGCCGGTGATCTCCACGCGCTGGATCGGCGCGTCGGCGGTTTGCGCCACGGCGGCGTGCATGCCCAGCGCCAGGCCGCTGGCACAGATCAGGCGTACGGATCGCGACAATACTGTTTCAACCATCATTGTTAAGCTCCCAATTCAAAACGTGTACACGGGTGTGTTTTAGTTAATTTTTTTCGGCGGTCGCACCGCCGCGAAAAAAACATGAACGTTCTTTTCATCTCGCTATCAAATCACCCGGCGCAAATGACTGTCAATCTGCAATGCATGGCACAAACGCGCAAATGCCATAGCCCGTTTGGCCGCCGCGCGGGCCAAAAGGAGGCGCGAAAACGCTTTAATTTGGTGCATTACCCAGCGCCATGTCGTGAAAAATTGGTTTGCTATCAAAAAAGAAGTGAATCTCCGGCGGTCGTCTCCCTGGTTGCCACATGGTTGTGCAAAATTAATCATCGTGAATCTGGATTAATGTTTTTACGTAACGTTACATTTATGCGACAGATGCCGGCCGGCGCCGCGCGCGCCGGCGCCCCCCCAAAAAAAAGGACTCCGAAGAGTCCTTTTGATGCGTCCGGCCCGTTTTAGAACTTGTAGGTGCCGGTCAGGTAGAAGGTGCGGCCGAGCGGGTCGGCGTAGCGGCCGTCGTAGCCCACCTGGTTGCCGCCGCCGGAGTTACGCACCGAGAACGGTGGGTCCTTGTCCAGCAGGTTGCGGATACCGGCCGTGATGGTCAGGTTCTTCACGTAGTCGAGCTTGAGCTGGTAATCGGCCGTCGTGTACGAACTGACGTCGCGGTCCATCGCCACCACGCCGCCGATGCTGCCGTCGGCGTTGACCGAGCGAACCGCCGCGTCGTCTTCGGTGATCGGCTTGTCATGGTAGCCGGAACGGTAGTTGAGGGTCAGCGAGTTGCTCAGCTTGTTGGAGGTCTTGAGCGCGAACACCAGCTTCGAGACCACGCGGAACACCACGTCGTCGTAGGAGTTGAAGCGGCCGATCGATTTCTCGAGGCCGACGCCGGGCACGTCCTGCTCGGCCTTGAGCATATAGGTACCGGTCCAGTTGACGCTGGCGCGGCCGATCGGGGTGTTGCCGCGCAGGGTGGTGTCCCAGTCGATGCCGCGGAAGTGCGACGACGCCAGGTTCAGCGGCGAACGCACGGCCACCAGCACATTGCTCTTCTGGATAGGGTCGGCGTAGACGGCGATCCACTGGTTGGCCAGCACCGGGTTGGTGAACAGCTGGTCCTGCGAGAACGTGCGGATCTGGTTCTTCAGCTTGACGTCCCACATGTCGAGGCCGAACGAGATGGCGGTGCTCGGCTCGAGGCGGAAGCCCAGCGTGGCCTGCTTGGACGTTTCCGCCTGCAGCGCGCCGGCGCCGGTGGCCGGGTTGCCGCGGTCGAGCAGGCCGTATTCCGACGAGCCGGGACGGCAGTAGACGGCGCGCGGGTCCGGCGCCTTGACCGGGCAGGGGAACGAGTTCGACGAGCCGGCGTTCTTCAGCGGGTCGGCCACGTTGTTCATCGTCGGCGCCTTGAAGCCGGTGCCGTACGAGCCGCGCAGCAGCAGCGACTGGGTCGGGGTGTAGCGCGCGGCCAGCTTGTAGGTGGCCTTGGCGACGTCCTCGCCGACCTTGCCGGCCGGCGATGGGTTGCCGCTCGAATCGTAGCTGACGTTTTTCTTGTCGACGGCGTCGTAGCTGTCGTAGCGCACGGCGGTGGTCACTTCCAGGTCCTTCATGACCGGCATCAGCAGTTCGGCGAAGGCGCCCCAGTTGTTGCGGGTGGCGTCGAGCGCCTGCGAACCGGTGCCGCCGCCGATTTCCACGTCGGTCCAGCCCGGGTTGCCGGGGCCGGGGCCCATGGCGATGCGCGACGGATTGTCCTTGTAGCTTTGGCGGGTGAAGTCGGCGCCGGTGCCCAGCGCGGCGCTGCCGCCCGGCAGCGTGAACACTTCACGCGAGGCGTGCGCGCTGACCACGTCGATCTTCGACCGGATCACGTCCAGTTCCTGCTGCAGCACGGCCGGGGCCAGCGTGGCCGCCGCGCCGGGGTTCGAGACGAACGGGTTATAGGCGCCGGTGCGCACCAGTTCCTCGAACTTGTTGCCGCTCATATAGCCGGCCACGGCGGTGTCGATCTGCTTGTTCTGCGAGTGGGTGTAGGCCGCGCCCACGTCCCAGCCGCCCAGCGAGCTGTCCACGCCGAGCACGATGTGGGCGGCGTCGGTGCGGTATTCGTCGGTGCGGCCGCCGGCGTCGGCGCCGCGGTAGTACAGCAGCGCGTCGGTGACGTCGTTCGGGTTGACGCCCTGGCCGGCCAGCAGCGGCACCACCGAGTTGTTATACGCGCCCACATAGTTGTTGTTGACGGTCTTGACGCCGGTGACCGGGTCGGTGCTGAACACGGTCAGCGGCTGGGCCGCCGCCGCGTAGCGCGCGGTGTTGGTGAACTTCGACAGCACCACTTCGCTGAACATGGTGGTGTCCTTGCCCAGGCGCAGGGTGCCGTTGGCGAACACGCTGTCGCGCTTCAGTTGCGGCAGCAGCTGCACGGTGGCGGCGTAGTCGTAGCGGCAGGCGCCGCTGCGCGAGAAGGTGTTGGCCTGGGTGCAGCCGCCCTTGTTGAGCAGATCGGTGTTGAGCACGACGTCGTCGTTGGGGGTGACCACCTCGACGTTGGCCGGGGTCGAGTTGATGCTGGTCTGCCAGGTCGCGTACTGCTTGCCGTTCTGGGTGAACTTGTGCACGCCGGAGTTGGCGAAGCTGCGCTGGGACGCGTTCAGCGCCTTTTGCTCGTCGTGGCTGTACGACAGCTGGACGTTGTAGCCGTCGGTGTCGAAGTCGCCGAAGCCCTTGGAGATCGAGAAGTTGGTGGTGTGGCCGCCCGATTTTTCCGGCGCCGTCAGCGTGCCGTCGATGACCAGGTCGCGCTGGTTCTTTTTCAGGATGAAGTTGATGACGCCGGCGATGGCGTCCGAGCCGTACAAGGTCGAGGCGCCGTCGGTCAGGATCTCGACGCGTTCGACGGCGGCCAGCGGGATGCTGGCCAGGTTGACGGCGCTGCCGGTGCCGTACGGCGCCATGCGGCGGCCGTTGAGCAGCACCAGCGTGTATTGGGTACCGAGCGCGTGCACCGAGGCGGTCTGCACGCCGGCGCCGCCGCCGTTGACGGAGGCCGAGGAGGTGATGAAGCCCTGCATCGACGGCAGTTGCGCGACCAGGTCGGCGACGTTGTTGACGCCGCTCTGATCGATATCGGCGCGGGTCAGCGTTTGCACCGGCAGCGAACCTTCCTTGGCGATCCGTTTGATCGACGAACCGGTGATTTCGACGCGCGTCATGGTGTCCGGCGCCGCGTCGGTTTGTGCCACGGCGGCCTGCATGCCCAGGGCCATGAGGCCGCCGGCGCACACCAGGCGTACCGATCGTGCCAATACTGTTTCAACCATCATATGTTGCTCTCCCAATTTCAAAACGATGCACACTCTTTGTTATCGGCGGTTCGCCGTCGAAGAAAACGTTCTTCATCTGTGCATCAGATCACCGGGCATGATTTGCTGTCAATATGCAAATCATGCAAAAAGCACTACTGCGTTTTTGTCCACCCGGGCCGGCGTGCCTCAAATTGGTACGAGATAACGCTCTAATTTGGTGCAATGGGGGCGGTGGCATGAGGAAAAATCGGATTGCTATCAAAAAATAAGCGAATATGCGGTGGTGCGGGGGGGCGTGCAACATGATTGTGCATGAACAATCATCGTGAATTTGTGTTAATGCTTATACAGAACGTTACATTTATCCCACAGGATCGCCGCGGCCATGAAAAAACCCGGACACGCCTGGCGGCGGGTCCGGGTACCGCCGGTGCTGGCACCGGCGCTGGAGGGCGGGGAAAGGCTTAGAAGGTGTAGCTGCCGCGCAGGTAGATCGCGCGGCCGACGGCGTCGGTGTAGCGCGGATCGTAGCCTTTCTGGAACAGCGTGCCCTGGTTGGAGAACGGCGGGTCCTTGTCGAGCAGGTTCTTGACGCCGGCCGTCAGGCTCACGCCCTTGAAGCCGGTGTAGGTGGCCGACAGGTTCCACAGGCTGTACGACGGCACCTTGTTCAGGTACTGGTCGGCGATGTCGAGGTTCTGGTCGGTGTAGCCGGACTTGTACGACTGCGCCAACGTCGCCGCCCACACACCCAGGCGCCAGTTCAGCGCGGCGTTGTGCTTCCAGCGGAACACCGGATTGTTGGCGGCGTAGCGGCCGACGTTCTGGATGAACGGGCCGTTGCGTTCGTCCTGGTACTCATACTTGTGGACGTAGGTGCCGTCGACGGTCAAGGTGAAGTTGCCGTACGCGCTGTTACCCGAACGCAAGGTCAGGCTGACGTCGAGGCCGTCGGTGTTGACCTTGCCCAGGTTTTCCTTCAAGTCCAGGATGGCGTACGGCGTGCCGTCCGGGTTGCGCAGGAAGCGCGCCTGGTACTTGGCGTAGTCGCCGTAAATGGCTTCCTCGGGCAGCGCGTTGATCTTGTCCTTGAGCTTGATGTTCCAGTAGTCGACCGACAACGTCGCCTGCGGGATCGGCTCGACCACCACGCCGAAGGCGAAGGTTTTCGATTTTTCCGGGCTCAGGTTTTGGTTGCCGCCCTGCAGCTTGTACTGTTGCAGGTCGCAATCGCGCAGCGGGTTGGCGATCGGGTTGTTGGCCAGCACGCCGCCGGGGCACAGGATCGGGTCGTTGTACGAGTTGTTGGTGTCGTTCTTCGACTGCGGCGCGTTCTTCTCGAACAGGGTCGGCGCGCGGAAGCCGGTCGAGGCCGAGCCGCGCAGCACCACTTGCTTGGTCGGCTGGTAGCGCACGCCCAGTTTCGGGTTGGTGGTGTTGCCGGCGTCGCTGTAATCGTCGAAACGGGTGGCCAGCTGCACTTCCAGGTCCTGGATCAGCGGCAGGTTGAGCTCGCCGAACACGGCCTTGACGGTGCGCGCGCCCTTGGTCGACTGCGAACCGGACAGGCCGGAGCTGGTCGCCTGGCCGGCGATGTCGCGGTTGACGAAGAAGTCGGCCTCTTCGCGGCGCAGTTCGCCGCCGATGGCGATTGCCATCTTGCCGCCCGGCAGGTCCATCAGCTCGCGGCTGGCCTTGGCGTCGATGCCGGTGTTGCGTGTCTTGCCCTTTTGCACCTGGCCGCGCAGCGCGGTGCTGTCCAGATAGGTCTTGCCGGCCGCGTCCTGCTTGCCGAACGGGTTGAGGATGCCGTTGAAGACGCCGGCGGCGAAGCTCTCGTCGCGCACGTAGCCGCCGGTGAAGTACTCGGCCGAACGGCTTTCCGACAAGGTGAAGCCGGTCTTGTAGTCCCAGCCGCCGAGCAGGCCCTCGGCCGAGATGGCGATGCGGTCGGCCGCGCCCTTGGAATTGATCTCGCGCTGGCCGGCCTCGGTCGGACGCCAGTTGACCGTCAGCGGGCCGCCGGACAGGCCGGGCATGGCCGGCACGCCGCCCGAGTTGCCGGGGTAGTATTTACTGGTGATCGGCAGCACCAGGTTGGTCTGCGGCGGCGGCGCCGTGTGCGAGACGACGTCGTTTTCCGAGTGCAGGTACTCGATCGAGGCCTGGTGGTCGTTGTTGATCTTGAAGGTGGCCTTGCCGAAGAAGGCGGTTTGCTTTTGCTCGGGCAGGTCGTCGACCTGGCGCGTGTAGTCCTGTCGGCAGGTGCCGTTGCTGGCGCGCGGCACCGACAGCGGCGCGTCGCAACCGCTGGCGAAGCCGGGGTTGCCGGTGGCGCCGGAGCCGGCGTCGAAGTAGTTGCCCGGGAAAGTCGTGCCGGAGGTCAGGTTCAGGCCGCGCGAGGGGATCACGCCGGTCTTGGAGAACTCGCGCTGCTGCGAGGTCAGGATGTCGATCTTGTGGTGGTCGAACACGCCGAAGACGTTGAAGCCGTCCTTTTCCAGGTCGCCGAAGCCGCTGGAGATGTTGACGCGTTTTTCATCGGCGCCGGGCGCGCGCGGCAGCACCGCCTCGGCGCTGATGGTGGTGGTTTGCACCGAGCGCTTGGTGATGAAGTTGATCACGCCGCCGATGGCGTCGGTGCCATAGATGGCCGAGGCGCCGTCGCGCAGCACCTCGACCCGCTCCAGGGCCGACACGGGAATGATGTTGAGGTCGACGCTGGCGCCGTCGTACGGATGGTTGGCGATGCGCCGGCCGTTGAGCAGCACCAGGGTCTTGTCGCCGCCCAGGCCGCGCAGGTCGGCGCTGGCCGCGCCGCCGGTCGGCAGGCCGCTGCTGTTGCCGCCGACGACGTTGCCGGCGCCGAAGCTCGAACTGTTCGACGGGATGCGGTCGAGCACTTCCTGCGCCGTCGTCAGGCCTTGCTTGACGAAGTCGTCGGCCTTGAACACGGACAGCGGGTTGGCCGTCTCCGACACCAGGCGCTTGATCGAGGAGCCCGTCACTTCGACCCGCTGCATCGGCTGGTCGGCGGTTTGCGCTTGCGCGGCGGGCGCGATCAGGCCCAGGCCCAGCAGACCGCCGGCGCAGACGGCGCGGACGGAGCGTGCCAATATCGTTTCAACCATCATTCTGTTGTTCTCCCAATTCTTTCTATCGATGACCACGGGCGTGATCGCTATCTTTTGTCGGCACATGCCAGTGAAAAAAACGTAACGTTTTCTCCATTCGCCATCAGATCACCCTGCGATATTGCCTGTCAACGTAGAAAGTTTTGCCAATCGCGGACAAACGCAGGATTTCGTGCGACGCGGCGGCGCGCCAAAGCGGCGTCAAAAAACGCTCTAATTTGGTGCCGAGGGTGAAAGAGTGCTGCGAAACATTGGCGCCTTGGCAAAAAAGAAGGGAATGTATTGGGCGCCGTGGTTGCCGCGCCACGGCATGGTGCGCCACCGCAAGTCGTAATTTTCCGATTGGAAAGATACTGGATGTCACATTTTTGCCACAGCGCGTCTATTCCGTCCGGCTGAAAATTTCAGCACCGCGGCGCGCGCGGGGGAGGGCGCCCTGGCCGCGCCGCGGATTGCCCCTGCCGGCGGCGCGCGAAGTGCTGTATTGTGGAGGCACTTTTTTGGCTGGGGACGGGGATGCGGCACGCCATGCTTGCTTATATCGTGCGGCGCCTGTGGCAGATGCTGCCCACCATGCTGGGTGTGATCCTGCTGGTGTTTATATTGTTTAACTGGGTCGGCGGCGATCCGGCCTATATTCTGGCCGGCAAGATGGCCAACGCCGAGGCCATCGCCAACATCCGCCACCAGCTCGGCGTCGACCAGTCCTACCCGGCCCAGTTGTGGATCTTCGTCCGGCAGATCGTCAGCTTCGATTTCGGCCTGAGCTGGGCCACCGGCGAGCCGGTGGCGCACATCATCGCCACGCGGCTGGGGCCGTCGCTGACGGTGCTCGTTCCGCTGACCCTGCTCGAAACGCTGATCGGCGTCGCGCTGGCGCTGGCGGTCGCCTTCGCGCGCGGCTCGGCGGCCGACCGCGCGGTGATGATCGCCTGCACCGTCGGCATGTCGGTCAGCATCCTGGTGTACATCATCGTGCTGCAGTACGGGCTGGCGTACAAGCTCGGCCTGTTCCCGGTGCAGGGCTGGGGGCGCGGCCTGGGCGAGAACCTGCTGCGCTACGCGGCGCTGCCGATCCTGATCGGGCTGGCGGTGTCGATCGCGCCGACCTTGCGGCTGTACCGCAGCTTCGTGCTCGACGAGGCCGGCCAGGATTATGTGCGCACGGCGCGCGCCAAAGGGCTGGGCGAGCGGCGCGTGATGTGGGTGCACGTGCTGCGCAACGCCGCCATTCCGATCGTCACGCACGTGATGGCTAGCCTGCCGGCGCTGCTGATCGGCGCCTTCCTGCTGGAGCGCTTCTTCGGCATTCCCGGCATCGGGCGCGAGGTGATCCTGGCCGTCGAGCGCAGCGATTTTCCCGTCATCAAGGCCATCACCGTGTACGTGGCGGTGGCGACCATGGTGTTCAATCTGCTGACCGATCTGATGTACCAGGCGCTCGACCCCAGGGTGAAGCTCGCATGATGGCGCCGGCCGGACTGTGGACGCTGGCCTGGCGCCGCCTGCGCGCCGACCGCGTGGCGATGCTGTCGCTGGCGGTGGTGGCGGCCTTCCTGCTGATGCTGGCGCTGTCGGCCGCCGGCCTGGTGGCCGCCGACTGGGAGGACGAGGTCGGCGTCAGCTACGCGCCGCCCGGTTTCTCCAGTGCTGCGGCGCCGGCCGCAGGTCCGGCAGCGGCGCCGCCGGCGGCGCTGCCGGACAATCCGTTCGATCCGCTGGCCGACGACCTCCGCGCGTTGCGGGCCGCCGCCGCGCCGGCGCCGGCCATCGCCGTCCGCCGCGCGACCTTGCCGTTCGGCGCCGACAAATGGGGGCACGACATCATCAAGAAGACCATCAAGGGCGGCGAGACGTCGATCGTGGTCGGCTTGGCGGCGGCGTCGCTGGCGGTCGGCATCGGCACCTTGTTCGGCGCGCTGGCGGGCTACCGGGGCGGCGTGGTGGACGACCTCTTCAACTGGTTCTACAGCGTCTTCACGGCGATCCCGTCGGTGCTGATGATATTGGCGGTGGCGGCCGTGCTGCAGCAGCGCGGCGTGGTCACTATCGTGCTGATCCTCGGCCTGACCGGCTGGACCGGTCCGTTCCGCCTGATCCGCGCCGAGTACATCAAGCACAAGGGGCGTGAATACGTGCTGGCCGCCGACGCCATCGGCGCCTCGCACTGGCGCAGGATGTTCTCGCACATCTTTCCCAATGTCAGCCACGTGGCGCTGGTGCAGCTGTCGATCCTGGTGGTCGGCTTCATCAAGGCCGAGGTCATCCTCAGCTTCCTGGGCTTCGGCGTGCCGGTCGGCGTGGTGTCGTGGGGCAGCATGCTGAACGAGGCGCAAAACGAGTTGATCCTGGGCCGCTGGTGGCAACTGACGGCCGCCGCCATCGCCATGGCGTTGCTGGTGACGGCGTTTTCGCTGCTGACCGACGCGCTGCGCGACGCCCTCGATCCCAAGGTGAAATGATGGCCGACGAGATACTTTTGGAAGTCAGCCGCTTGCGGATCGCCTTCCGGCTCGACCGCGATACTACCGTCGACGCCGTCAAGGACGTCTCGTTCGCCGTGCCGCGCCACGGCACCGTCGCGCTGGTGGGCGAGTCGGGCAGCGGCAAGTCGGTCAGCGCGCTGGCGGTGATGGGGCTGCTGGCGCCGGACACCACCGTCATCGCGCCGGCGAGCGGCATCCGCTTCGACGGCCGCGAGTTGCTGTCGCTGCCGGCGGCCGAGCGGCGCGCGCTGTGCGGCAAGGACATCGCGATGATCTTCCAGGAGCCGATGTCGTCGCTCAATCCGGTGTTCACGGTCGGCGCGCAGATCGGCGAGGTGCTGCGCCTGCACATGGGCATGGGCCGGGCGCAAGCGCGCCGCCGCACGCTGGCGCTGCTCGACGAGGTCGGCATTCCCGATCCGGCGGTCAAGATCGACGCCTATCCCAGCCAGTTGTCCGGCGGCCAGCAGCAGCGCGTGATGATCGCCATGGCGATCGCCTGCGAACCGAAGCTGCTGATCGCCGACGAGCCGACCACGGCGCTCGACGTGACGATCCAGAAGCAGATCATGGAGCTGATCGCCGCGCTGCAAAAACGCCGGGCCATGGCGATGCTGCTGATCACGCACGATTTGGCGCTGGTGGCGCAGGTCGCCGATCACGTGGTCGTCATGCGCCATGGCGAGGTGCGCGAGGCCGGCCCGGCGCGGCGGGTGCTGGCCGAACCGGCCGACCCGTACACCCGGGCGCTGCTGCATTGCCGGCCGCGGCTCGATAGCCGGCCGTGGCATCTGCCGGTGATCGCCGACTATATACAGGAGGGTGGGGCGGGGGAGCGGCGGCGCTTCGCCGGCGGCGACATCGCCGAGGGGCGCGGCGTGACGCCGTTGCATCCGCTCGAGCGCGAGCGCGGCTACCGGCCCGACGACCAGCCGCTGCTGGTGGTGAACAATCTGAGCAAGAGTTTTTATCTGCGCGACGGCTGGTTCGGCCAGCGCGAGTTCAAGGCGCTCGACCGGGTTTCGTTCACGCTGGCGCGCGGCAGGACCTTGGGCGTGGTGGGGGAGTCGGGCTCCGGCAAGACCACGCTCGGCCTGACCTTGCTGCGGCTGCACCAGGCCAGCGGCGGCAGCGCGCTGTTCGACGGGCGCGACCTGCTGGCGATGACGGCGCGCGAATTCCAGGCCTACAAACGGCGCATCCAGATCGTTTTCCAGAATCCGTACGCGTCGCTGAACCCGCGCTTCACGATCGGCCAGATCTTGCTCGAGCCGATGCGCATCCACCGCATCGGCGCCGACGACCGCGAGCGCACCGCCGCCGCCCTGGTGCTGCTGGACAAGGTCGGGCTGCCGGCGGCCGCGTTCGGGCGCTATCCGCACGAGTTCTCCGGCGGCCAGCGGCAACGGATCGCCATCGCCCGTTGCCTGACGATGAAGCCGGAAATTCTGGTGTGCGACGAGTCGGTGTCGGCGCTGGATGTGTCGGTGCAGGCCCAGGTGCTGAACCTGTTGCAGGATCTGCAAGACGAGCTGGGGCTGTCGTATCTATTCATCTCGCACGACCTGTCGGTGGTGAAATACATCGCCGACCAGGTGATGGTGATGCGGCACGGCGCGGTGGTGGAGATGGCCGACTCCGACGCGCTGTACCGCGACCCCCGGCACCCCTACACGCGGGCGTTGCTGGCGGCTGTCGGGGGCACGGTTAAGCGGGACGGTTAAGCGTTTTTTAAGTTAAGATAGTCGGATGCCGAATTTAATCCACCTGCTGCAAGAATATGGCGTTCTGATCGTGTTCGCGGTCGTGCTGATCGAACAAATCGGCATGCCGATTCCTGCTTATCCCATCCTGATCGTCGCCGGCGCGCTGTCGGTCGACGGCGACTTCAGCTGGCCCGCCGTGCTGGCGGCGGCCGTCTGCGCCTGTGTGATCAGCGATGGTTTCTGGTTCCGCATGGGACGCCACTACGGCAAGCGCATCCTCAAGCTGCTGTGCCGGATTTCGCTGTCTCCCGATTATTGCGTCAGCCAGACGGAGGACAGCTTCACCAAGTGGGGCCCGAAGATGCTGGTCGTGGCCAAGTTCATTCCCGGTTTTAACACCATCGCCTCGCCGCTGGCCGGCGCCATGGGCACGCGTTACCAGACTTTCCTCGGCTTCAGTTTGCTGGGCGGGGCGTTCTGGAGCGGCACCGGCATCGCCATCGGCGCGTTCTTCCACGCCAGCATCGATTCGGTGCTGACCACGTTGAGCGACCTGGGCTCGACCGCGCTGATGGTGTTGCTGGCGCTGCTGGCGCTGTTTGTGGCGTATAAGTATGTGGAGCGCAAGCGCTTCGAGCAGTCGGTGCAGATCGACCGGGTGACGGTGGACGACTTCAAGCGCCTGATGGAAGAGGGGCACGAGCCGGTGCTGGTGGACGCGCGCAGCGTGACGGCGCAAATGCTGGAGCCGGCGATTCCCGGCGCGTTGTCGTTCAATGGCGGCGAGCCGAGCACCGAGATCATCGCGCTCGACAAAAAGCGGCATATCTTCGTGTATTGCAGCTGCCCCAACGAGGTGACGGCGGCGCAGGTGGCCAAGGAGCTCAAGGCGCACGGGTTCACGCTGGCCCGGCCCCTGGATGGCGGCCTGGACGCGTGGAACGCGCGCTTCGGCGCGCGCGAGCCGGCCGCCAACGAGACGATCGACACGGCGCCGGCGGCGTAAGCGGACAAGGTGTCGGCTGCAACACGTGTAGGCGTCACCACGCCGATTTCGTGTCGCATAACCACGCGGACATCGCGTTGCATAACCACGTGGACATCGAATGACCACGGCGCCACGTAGGGCGGATTAGCGCAGCGTAATCCGCCAAGATCCGCCCAGAACGCCACCCCGACGGCGCGCAGCGCCGGGTAGTCATACTACGCAAAATAAATTCCAAAAAGAAATTCCACGTGGCAAACGATGCCTAACTGTACTAAAACTACAAACTTCGCTTGCCTGAATTACTGAAAATACCTTAAGCTTAGGCCTCAACTATTTTCGACCAACCATGACAGCCCAGTCCCTCCAAACGCCTTCCCCTTTGACCACCGACTACATCGGCGGCCCGCGTCTGCTAGCGGATATCGGCGGCACCAACGCGCGCTTCGCGCTGGAGACCGCCCCGGGCAAGATCGAGGCGATTGAAGTGCTGGCGTGCGCCGCCTATCCGACCATCGCCGACGCGCTGGTCGCCTACCTGGCCTCGCCGGCGGTGGCGGGCAAGGGCGTCACCGGCATCCGCAATGGCGCCATCGCCATCGCCAATCCGGTCACCAGCGACATGGTGCGCATGACCAACCACCACTGGCAGTTCTCGATCGAGGCGCTGCGGCGCGAGGTCAATTTCGACATCCTGGTCGTCGTCAACGATTTCACCGCGCTGGCCAGCTCGCTGCCGCAGCTGTCGGCCACGCAAAAACACCAGGTCGGCGGTGGCGCGGCCGTGCCCGGCACGCCGCTGGGCCTGATCGGCGCCGGCACCGGCCTCGGCGTTTCCGGCCTGATTCCCGGCAAGGACGGCTGGACCGCGCTGCTGAGCGAGGGCGGCCATGTCAGCTTCTCGCCGGTCAACGCCAAGGAAGTGGCGATCCTGCAATTCGCCTGGAAAGAATTCGAGCACGTGTCGGCCGAGCGCCTGATGTCCGGCGCCGGCATCGAACTGATCTACCGCGCGCTGGCCGACCAGCAGGGCGTCGCCGCCGAGCCGTTGAGCGCGGCCGACATCTCCACCCGCGCGCTGGCCGGCGAATGCCCGCTGTGCGACGACGTCATCGAGACCTTCTGCCGCATGCTCGGCACCATCGCCAGCAATATCGCCATCACCCTGGGCGCGCAGGGCGGTATCTATATAGGCGGCGGCATCGTGCCGCGCCTGGGCGAGCGTTTCGACCGCTCCGGCTTCCGCGCGCGCTTCGAGCAGAAGGGCCGCTTCAACAAATACCTGTGCCAGGTGCCGACCTGGGTCATCACCGCCGAATACCCCGCCTTCGTTGGCGTTTCCGCAATATTGTCGGAAAGACTTGCTGCTGCGTAAGGCAAGTTACACATCGATGTGGCCGAAACGCGCGTTTTGCGCTTTTATCAGGTACAATTCGGCTTGTAGGATGAAACGTCATTGATAGCTCTCGCATGTTTTCGCCCGAAAATCGCGTTGCGCAGTCGCGTTTCACGTAGAAAACGCCGGCCTCGGTCGTCGTCGGCATGCCTCTCTCTCCCGCCTGGCGCGTATCGCCCAGGCTTGGAAACAGCTTCAGCGAGTACTCCGGCAGGCGGCATTTTGAATGCGGCCAGTGCCTCACTGAATGTGATTGATTTCTTTCTTTGCATGACAATGCAACCACAAGATTGCTATGGATACAGCTGAGGCTAAAAGAGTCCTCGAAACCGCCTTGCTATGCGCCCATGAGCCTTTGTCGATCCACAGTCTGAAGAAGCTGTATGTCGATGTCGACGACCAGGGCAGGCCGCGCGGTCCCGGAGTCGGGTCCGATACGATCAAGGAATTGCTGGAAGAGTTGCGGCGCGATTGGGCGGACAAGGGCGTCGAAGTGGTCAGCCTGTCGACCGGCTGGCGCTTCCAGAGCCGCCCCGAGATGAAGCAGTATCTGGACCGGATGAATCCGGAAAAACCGCCCAAGTATTCGCGGGCGACGCTGGAAACGCTGGCGATCATCGCGTACCGGCAGCCGGTCACGCGGGGCGATATCGAAGAGATACGCGGCGTAGCCGTCAATTCACAGACGATCAAGATGCTGGAGGACCGGGGCTGGGTGGACGCCATCGGTTACCGCGACGTCGTGGGCCGCCCGGCGTTGCTGGGCACGACCAAGCAGTTTTTGGATGATTTGGGATTGAATTCGCTGTCCCAGCTGCCGCCGTTGCAGCAAATGAGCGAGATGCAGGGCGGCGGTCCGGATATGGAAGCGCTGGAGGCGGCCCTGCAGGAGAATTTTGACAAAGCCGCGCACAGCGAAAGCGTCGCGCTACAACGAGATGGTACGGATAGCGAGTTGCAAGTGGCCGACGTAGAAGCAGACGCCGCGACTAGCCCGGAAGCCGGCCAGCAAGCAATCAATCACGACCATGCGCCAGATTTAACGGTTGACGCTGAGCACAACCAAGAAACGAATAATGAACAAATCTAATACCCCTGAGACAGTCAACGACGCCACCGCCGAAGTGGTCGCCAAGCCTAAACGCCGCACCAAAGCCCAGATCGAAGCCGACGCGCTCGCTTCCGCAGCGACCGGTGCCGCCGAGGCCGCCCCCGCCGTCAAGGCCAAGCGCAAGCCGAAGGCCGAAGCCGCCGTCGAGACGGCCGCCGCCGCTCTCGTGGCCGCCGCTCCGGTGGCCGTCGACGGCGCCGATGCTCCGGCGCCGGTGAAAAAGCCGCGCGCCAAACCGGCTGCCAAGGCCGCCGTCGAGGCTGTTCCAACCGTTGAAACGGCGCCAGCGGCGCCGGCCAAGGCGCCGCGCGCCCGCAAACCGGCCGCACCGGCGGCGGCTCCGGCCGAACCAGCCGCGCCGGCGGTGGAAGCGGCGCAAGCCGCTCCCGCCGTCGCCAGCGAACCCGGCCAGGAAGCCGGCCAGCGCGAGCGTAGCGACCGTGGTCCGCGCGGTCCGCGTGGTCCGCGTCAGATGCGCGAGCAGCGCGCGCTGCGCGAGGCGACGATGCCGCGTCCTGAGCCGGTGGTCGCGGCCGAAGGCGAAGCGGCGCCAGCCGAAGAGGGTGGCGAGCCGAACGGCAAGCCGCGCAACGAGCGCGGTCCGGGCCAGCAGCGCAACGGCAAGCAGGCCGGCCGCGGCGGCAAGGGACCGAAGCCGCAGCGCGTCCATGGCGCCTTCGGCAACGCCGGCAAGGCCAACGATGCCGACGCCGCCTTCTCGTACGTCACCTCGGACGCGTTCGACAGCGAAGACTCGGGCAAGGGCCGCGCGCCGCAGAAGGCCGTGCGCCGCGACCTGACCTCGGACGACGACGCGCCGAAGCTGCACAAGGTGCTGGCCGAAGCCGGTCTCGGCTCGCGCCGCGACATGGAAGAATTGATCGTTGCCGGCCGCGTGTCGGTCAATGGCGAGCCGGCCCACATCGGCCAGCGCATCCTGCCGGCCGATGCCGTGCGCATCAACGGCAAGCTGCTGCAGCGCCGCGTCAGCAAGAAGCCGCCGCGCGTGCTGGTGTACCACAAGCCGGCCGGCGAGATCGTCAGCCATGACGATCCGGACGGCCGTCCATCGGTGTTCGACCGCCTGCCGACGATGAAGGCCGGCAAATGGCTGGCCATCGGCCGCCTCGACTTCAACACCGAAGGCTTGCTGCTGTTCACGACCTCGGGCGATCTGGCCAACCGGCTGATGCACCCGCGCTACAGCATCGACCGCGAATACGCGGTGCGCACCCTGGGCGTGCTGGAAGAGGGCATGCGCCAGAAACTGCTGGCCGGCGTCGAGCTCGAGGATGGCCTGGCGCAGTTCTCCAAGATCGCCGACGGCGGTGGCGAGGGCATCAACAAGTGGTACCGCGTGATCATCGGCGAAGGCCGCAACCGCGAGGTGCGCCGCATGTTCGAGGCGATCGGCCTGACCGTGTCGCGCCTGATCCGCACCCGCTACGGCGCGATGACCTTGCCAAGCAACCTGAAACGCGGCCGCTGGGAAGAGATGGAAGAAAACACCGTGCGCGACCTGCTGGCCGCGTATGGCGTCGATAAAAAAGGCGGCGACGGCGCCGCCGCCGCGCCGCGCGGCAAGGGCCCGCAGGCCGCCAAGGCCGCCGGCCCGAACAAAGGCCCGGAGAAGCGTCCGCAGCGCGCCCGCGCCGACTTCGATGACCGCGACGATGACGACGAGGACGATGGCGACGAGCCGAACTTCAACCGCGCCGACGTCAGCAACGACAACGCGATGCCGTTCGCCAAGCAGCAGCGCGGTCCGCGCTTCGGTAACCAGGGCCGTCCGGGCAATGGCGCCGGCGGCAACGGCCGTGGCGCGCAAGGTTCGGGTCGTCCCGGCGGCAACGGCCAGGGCCAGGGTAACGGCCAGGGCAACGGCCAAGGCCGTCCCGCTGGCGCCCAGGGTTCCGGTCGTCCGGGCGGCCGTCCGCAGGGTATCGGCGGTTACGCCGGTGGCCGTCCGCTGGGCGAAGGTCCGGCGCGCGGCGCCGGCGGCGGCCAAGGCCGTCCGCAAGGCCAGGGCCGTCCGCAGGGTCAAGGCGGCCAGGGTGGTGGTTTGGGTGGCGGCCAGTCGGCCAAGGGGCCGAACCGCGGTCCGCGCCAGCCCGATCCGTTGCAGACCACTTTCGGCTTCGGCAACGCCGGCGCGCCGCGCCGCAACCAGCCGCCGCGCGGTGGCGCCATCGATCACGGCATGCCGCGTCGCCGTAAGGGTTAAGGGCAAACCTCAACCCGCACGGCGATGACACGCCGGGGTCGGACCCCTCGGGGTCCGACCCCTCTGTCGAAGTGAGGGTTCAAGCCGCTTGTTTTCTGGTCCATCGACCTTATTTGTGTTATGCGCCGATTGCAGCGAAGTTCAGATAAGGTTATAATAACCAGCCTAGTAAAAGTTCTTCGCGGGTAGCTCCCCAGGAATCCTTTCATCTGGCTAGGTATTACAAGAAGATGGGCAGATGCCCATTTTTTTTTTGTTGAAGCGTTTTGTATGGCCTGTTTTTTTTAAAAATGGAAACAGGCCTTGATTTGGAGAATTTCTTGCAGCTGCCGGAACTAATTGAAAAGACCGTCATGGGTCTGGGCTATGAGCTGGTTGATGTCGAACGGGCCGAGCGCGGACTGCTGCGCGTGTTTATCGATTTCAGCGCCGCCGACGCCGAGGAAAAAGGCCCGATCACCGTGGAGGATTGCGCCACGGTCAGCCACCAGCTGTCGCACGTGCTGACGGTCGAGAACGTCAATTACGAACGCCTCGAAATCTCGTCGCCGGGTCTGGATCGTCCGGTGCGCAAGCTGGAAGACTTCGTGCGTTTTGCCGGTTGCGAAGCAATCGTCAAACTGCGCACCGCAATGCCGGGTACGAACAACCGGAAATCGTTCCAGGGCGTTTTGCAAGAACCCCAGGGCGATAATTTGTCGTTGGAATTTGATAGCAATGATGGTCCGGCGCTGTTGGAGTTTACGCTCGCCGACGTGGATAAGGCACGCTTGGTGCCGCAGGTGGATTTTAAGGGACGCAAAGCATGAGTCGCGAAGTTTTGTTATTGGTGGACGCGCTGGCGCGTGAAAAAAACGTCGATAAAGATGTCGTTTTCGGCGCGCTGGAATTCGCGTTGGCGCAAGCCACGAAGAAACGCTATGAGGGTGAAGTGGACATCCGCGTTTCGATCGACCGCGAGTCGGGTGAGTTCGAATCCTTCCGCCGCTGGCACGTCGTGCCGGATGAAGCGGGCCTGCAACTGCCGGACCAGGAAATCCTGCACTTCGAAGCCAAGGAACAAATCCCTGACATCGAAGTGGACGACCACATCGAAGAACCGATCGAGTCCGTCGAATTCGGCCGCCGCTTCGCCCAGGACACCAAACAGGTGGTCCTGCAGCGCGTGCGCGACGCCGAGCGCGAACAGATCCTGGTCGACTTCCTCGAGCGCGGCGACTCGCTCGTGACCGGCACCATCAAGCGCATGGAACGCGGCGACGCGATCGTCGAGTCGGGCAAGATCGAAGCCCGCCTGCCACGCGACCAGATGATCCCGAAAGAGAATCTGCGCATCGGCGACCGCGTGCGCGCCTTCATCCTGCGCATCGACCGCAATATGCGCGGCCCGCAGGTGATCCTGTCGCGCACGGCGCCGGACTTCATCATGAAGCTGTTCGAGCTGGAAGTGCCGGAAATCGAGCAAGGCATGCTGGAAATTAAATCGGCCGCCCGCGACGCCGGCGTGCGCGCCAAGATCGCCGTCTACACGGCCGACAAGCGCATCGACCCGATCGGCACCTGCGTCGGCATGCGCGGTTCGCGCGTGCAGGCCGTCACCGGCGAGCTGGGTGGCGAGCGCGTCGACATCGTGCTGTGGTCGGAAGATCCGGCCCAGTTCGTCATCGGCGCGCTGGCCCCGGCCAACGTGTCGTCGATCATGGTCGATGAAGAAAAGCACGCGATGGACGTGGTCGTCGACGAAGAGAACCTGGCGATCGCGATCGGCCGTTCCGGCCAGAACGTGCGCCTCGCTTCCGACCTGACCGGCTGGAAGATCAACATCATGACGGCCGAGGAATCGGCCGACAAGGCAGCCCAGGAAACCGCGGCGGTGCGTGCACTGTTCATGGAAAAACTGGACGTCGACCAGGAAGTCGCCGACATCCTGGTGGAAGAGGGCTTTGCCAGCCTGGAAGAAATCGCTTACGTGCCGATCTCCGAAATGCTGGAAATCGAATCGTTTGACGAAGATACCGTCAACGAACTGCGCACCCGCGCCCGTGACGCCCTGGTTACCGAAGCGATCGCTTCGGAAGAAGGCCTGGAAGGCATGGACGAGGCGCTGGTCGGTCTGGAAGGCATGGACCGCATCACCGCCGGCAAGCTGGGCCTGGCTGGTATCAAGACTGTCGATGCATTCGCTGCACTGGCCTACGACGAGTTTGGCGCCATTTTGGCCCTGCCCGCCGACCGTGCGCGCGCACTGATTACAAGTGAATTTGAAGATGTGACCGACGATGAGATGAAGTTGGTTGACTCGAAGTACGACGATCGTGCCAAAGGCTTGCAAGCCAAGGCATGGAGTCTTGCCGAATCTGCAAAGGCATAATTTGAGTATCTTTATCATCTCCGCGACACATAGAAAAGAGGACTGAATGGCGAGTAACAACGTAGCCCAATTTGCCACCGAACTGAAGATGCCTGCAGATTTGCTGCTGACGCAGCTGCGTTCTGCCGGCGTCGAAAAAAGTTCGACGTCAGATCCATTGTCGAAAGATGATAAGGATAAGCTGCTTGATCACTTGCGTCGTACCCACGGCGCATCGGCTGATACCGAAAAGAAGAAGATCACGCTGACGCGCAAAGAAACCACTGAAATCAAGCAGGCCGACGCCAACGGCAAGGCCCGCACGATTCAGGTCGCTGTGAAGAAGGTTCGCACCTTCGTCCAGCGCGACGAGCCGGTCGCCGCTCCCGCCCCTGCGCCAGCCGCACCGGTGGTGGACGCGGCCGAGGTGGCCCGTCGTGAAGAAGACGCCCGCAAGCAGGCCGAACTGATCGCGCGTCAGGAAGCTGAGCTGCGCGAGAAGCAAGACCGCCTGGCCAAGCTGGACGCCGAGAAGGAAGCCCAGGCCAAGGCCACGGCCGCCGCCGAAGCCGAAGCGAAGAAGGAAGCCGAAGCCGAAGCGAAGAAAGCCGCCGCCAAGGCAGCGGCCGCCGCGACCAACGCCGGCGCCGCCGCACCAGCGCCGACCGCCGTCGACAACGCCGCCGAGGAAAAGAAAAAAGCCGCAGCGGAAGAGGCCAAGAAGAAGGCCGCCGCCGCCGCCAAGGAAGCCGCCGAAAAAGCCGAAGCCACCGAACGCGCCCGCAAGGCCGTGGCGGACGAGGTCGCCCAGATCAAGGCCATGATGAACGCGCCGCGGCGCGCCATCAAGGCGCCCGAGCCGGCGCCCGCGCCGGTCAAGGCCAAGGTTCCGGAAGGCACGCTGCACAAGCCGGCCACCGGCGCCGCCGCCAAACCTGGCGACAAGCCGGGCGACAAGAAGCCGGTCACCGCCGACAAGAAGTCGATCAAGTCGGCCAATGTCTCGTCGACCTGGCAGGATGACGCCAAGAAGCGCGGCGCCCCGGGCGGCGCGGCCAACAAGGGCCGTGGCACCGGCGCGGCCGGCGGCCGTGACGGCTGGCGTAGTGGTGGCAAGAGTGGCGGCCGTCGTGGCTCGCACTCGGACGACCGCGAAACCAACTTCCAGGCCCCGACCGAGGCGGTCGTCAAGGACGTGTACGTCCCTGAAACCATCACCGTGGCCGAACTGGCGCACAAGATGTCCGTCAAGGCATCCGAGGTCATCAAGCAGCTGATGAAGCTGGGCCAGATGTGCACCATCAACCAGGTGCTGGATCAGGAAACCGCGATGATTCTGGTCGAGGAGATGGGCCACAAAGCCTTCGCCGCCGAACAGGACGATCCGGAAGCGCTGCTGGCCGACCAGGGTGAGCACGCCCACTTCGAGTCGGTCGCGCGCGCGCCGGTGGTGACCGTCATGGGTCACGTCGACCACGGTAAGACCTCGCTGCTGGATTACATCCGCCGCGCCAAAGTGGCGTCGGGCGAAGCCGGCGGCATTACCCAGCACATCGGTGCGTACCACGTGGACACCCCGCGCGGCATGATCACCTTCCTGGATACGCCGGGTCACGAAGCCTTTACGGCCATGCGTGCCCGCGGCGCGAAAGCGACCGACATCGTGATTCTGGTGGTGGCGGCCGACGACGGCGTGATGCCGCAGACGAAGGAAGCGATCGCCCACGCGAAAGCGGCCGGCGTGCCGCTGGTTGTGGCGATCAACAAGATCGACAAACCGGGCGGCAACGTCGACCGTGTGACGCAGGAACTGGTCGCCGAACAAGTGGTGCCGGAAGAATACGGTGGCGAATCGCCATTCGTGCCGGTGTCGGCCAAAACGGGCCAGGGCATCGACGCGCTGCTGGAACAAGTGCTGCTGCAGGCCGAAGTGCTGGAACTGAAAGCCCCGGTCGACGCGCCAGCGCGCGGCCTGGTGGTCGAGGGCCGTCTGGACAAGGGCAAGGGCCCGGTCGCGACGATCCTGGTGCAGTCCGGTACCCTGAAGCGCGGCGACGTGATCCTGGCCGGCTCCTCGTATGGCCGCGTGCGTGCCATGCTGGACGAGAACGGCAAGCCGATCAACGAAGCCGGTCCTTCGATCCCGGTCGAAATCCAGGGCCTGACGGAAGTGCCGCAAGCCGGCGAGGAAGTCATGGTCATGGCCGACGAGCGTAAAGCCCGTGAGATTGGTCTGTTCCGTCAAGGTAAGTTCCGCGACGTGAAACTGGCCAAGCAGCAAGCCGCGAAGCTGGAAAACATGTTCGACCAGATGGCCGAAGGCGAGGTCAAAAACCTGCCGATGATCATCAAGACCGACGTGCAGGGTTCGCAGGAAGCACTGGTCAGCTCGTTGCAGAAGTTGTCGACGTCGGAAGTGCGGGTACAGGTTGTGCACGCGGCCGTCGGCGGCATCACGGAATCGGACGTCAACCTGGCGGTGGCCTCGAAAGCGGTCATCATCGGCTTCAACGCCCGTGCCGATGCGCAGGCGCGCAAGCTGGCCGAGTCGAACGGCGTGGACATTCGCTACTACAACATCATTTACGATGCGATCGACGAGATCAAGGCGGCGTTGTCGGGCATGTTGGCACCGGAGAAGCGCGAAACCGTCATCGGCCAGGTCGAGATCCGCCAGGTTATCCTGGTCTCGAAGGTCGGCGCGGTCGCCGGCTGTCTGGTCACCGACGGCGTGGTCAAGCGCGCCTCCTCGGTACGCCTGCTGCGCAACAACATCGTCGTCTGGACCGGCGAGATCGACTCGCTCAAACGCTTCAAGGACGACGCCAAGGAAGTACGCGCCGGTCTGGAGTGCGGCCTGTCGCTGAAGAACTACAACGACATCCAGGTTGGCGACACCCTGGAAGTGTTCGAAGTTCAGGAAATCGCCCGTACGCTGTAATCGTTACGGACAGTAGGACTAGACAGTAGGACTAGGCACGGTGGACGGGGGCAACAGCTCCCGTCCACTTGCCGTTTATGGAAAGCAGTACCGAATCATGGCAAAACACAGTAAAACCATCCCGCAGCGCGGACAGCGCGTCGCGGACCAGATCCAGCGCGATCTGTCCGAAATCATCGCCTACGAATTGAAGGACCCACGGGTCGGCATGATCACCATCACCGAAGTGCAGGTCACGCCCGACTACGCGCACGCGAAGATCTTCTTCACGATGCTCAAGGACAGCCCGGAGCAGGTCAAGCAGACCGTCGAAGGCCTGTCGGCCGCCGCCGGCTACATGCGCGGCCAGCTGGGCAAGCGTTTGCACATCCACACCTTGCCGGCGCTGCACTTCGTGCACGACAACTCGACCGCGCGCGGCATGGAATTGTCGCTGCTGATCGACCAGGCCAACGCCACCCGTTCGCTGGACGACGACCAGGCCAAGCCGGACGACAAGGCCGCCGAGTAATTACACGCACCGCCTGCGGGAACCGTTCAACCCGCACGGCGGCGAACAGGGGTCGTACCCCGTACGGGGTACGACCCCGACCTTTCGGGTTGACGGCGCCGCTCAATCAGAGTCCAATGAAACAACACCACCCTAAAAAAATCCGCGACCTAGTCGACGGCGTGCTGCTGCTCGACAAGCCGGTCGGCTTCTCGAGCAACGACGCGCTGATCAAGGCCAAGCGCGTGCTCAACGCCAAGAAGGCCGGCCACACCGGCACGCTCGACCCGTTCGCCACCGGCCTGCTGCCGCTGTGCTTTGGCGAGGCGACCAAGTTCTCGCAGGACTTGCTGGAAGCGGACAAGACCTACGAAACCACGGTGCACCTGGGCGTCACCACCGACACCGGCGACACCGAGGGCGAAGTGGTCGACAAGCGCGACGTCGACGTCACCCTGGAGCAGATCCACGCGGTGCTGGAAAAGTTCCGTGGTCCGATCGCGCAGGTGCCGCCGATGTACTCGGCGTTAAAGCGCGACGGCAAGCCGCTGTACGAATACGCGCGCGCCGGCATCACGCTCGAGCGCGAGGCGCGCAACGTCATCATCCACAGGCTGGAGCTGGAGTCGTACGAGGCGCCGTTGCTGAAGTTGACGGTCACGTGCAGCAAGGGCACGTACATCCGCGTGCTGGGCCAGGACATCGGCGAAGCGCTCGGTTGCGGCGCGCACCTGAACGCGCTGCGCCGCACGCAGGTCGGCCCGCTGACGATGGACAACATGATCACGTTGGAAGCGCTGGCCGCGCACGCCGAACCGTTGAGCCTGCTGGCCCCGGTCGACGCCCTGCTGGCCAGTTTCCCGGCGGTGCGGTTGAACGCCGAGTTGGCCAAGCGTTTCCTCAACGGCCAGCGGCTGGCGTTGGGCAAGGAGCCGGTCGCGGTGCCGGCCGAAGAGGGCAGGGTGCGGGTCTACCTGGGCGACAAGCTGCTGGGCACGGCGATGCTGGGCGAATACAGCATCCTGGCGCCGGAGCGCTTGATCGCGTTCACCGCGCCCTAAGCCATCTTAGAAAATCTTTTAAAACTTCTAATCCACGTAGGGCGGATTAGCGCAGCGTAATCCGCCAATGCGTGCGCCGCCGACGGCTCAAAGATGGCGGATTACGGCGTGCCGCCTAATCCGCCCTACGTGTCCAACGGGTCACCTCGGCGCCACAAAGCAACTCTTTGAAAATACTCGATATTTTTAAGGAGTTGCAACGCACCATGCTATACTACGCGGTTCCAGAAATTGGCTAAGCAGTTGTAGCCCACGAACACCCCGGAATACCACCCGTACAGTTTGTACGCACCCGCAGTTTTTCAGCAAATATAACGACCATGTCTACTACAAAACGCGCAATTCGTAACATCGCCATCATCGCCCACGTTGACCACGGCAAAACCACGCTCGTGGATCAGCTGCTGCGCCAGTCCGGCACCTTCCGTGAAAACCAAGCGGTCGATACCCGCGTCATGGACTCGAACGACCTCGAAAAGGAACGCGGCATTACGATTCTGTCGAAGAACTGCGCGGTTGAGTACAACGGCACCCACATCAACATCGTCGATACCCCCGGCCACGCCGACTTCGGCGGCGAAGTGGAACGCGTGCTGTCGATGGTCGACTCCGTTCTGCTGCTGATCGACGCGCAGGAAGGCCCGATGCCACAGACCCGCTTCGTGACCCGCAAGGCGCTGGCGCTGGGCCTGAAGCCTATCGTCGTCGTCAACAAGGTCGACCGTCCGGGCGCGCGTCCGGAGTGGGCCATCAACCAGACCTTCGAACTGTTCGACAAACTGGGCGCCACCGACGAGCAGCTGGACTTCCCGGTCGTCTACGCGTCGGGCCTGAACGGCTACGCCGGCCTGACCGACGACGTGCGCAGCGGCGACATGAAGCCGCTGTTCGACGCCATCCTGGAACACGTTCCTGTGCGCGACGACAATCCGGAAGGCCCGCTGCAGATGCAAATCACGTCGCTGGACTACTCGTCCTACGTCGGCAAGATCGGCATCGGCCGCGTCAACCGCGGCACCATCAAGGTCGGCCAGGACGTCCTGGTCATCAATGGCCCGGGCGCGACCCCGATCAAGGGCCGCATCAACCAGGTGCTGAACTTCAAGGGCCTGGAGCGCGTGCTGGTGGACGAAGCCGTCGCCGGCGACATCTGCCTGATCAACGGTATCGATGAAATCGGCATCGGTTCGACGCTGTGCGCGCCGGACACCCCGGAAGCACTGCCGATGCTGACCGTCGACGAGCCGACCCTGACCATGAACTTCATGGTCAACAACTCGCCGCTGGCCGGCCGCGAAGGCAAGTTCGTGACCTCGCGCCAGCTGCGCGACCGTCTGGACAAGGAACTGAAAGCCAACGTCGCGCTGCGCGTGGCGCCGACCGACGACGACACCATTTTTGAAGTGTCGGGCCGTGGCGAGTTGCACCTGACCATCCTGATCGAAAACATGCGCCGCGAAGGCTTCGAGCTGGCCGTGTCGCGTCCGCGCGTGGTGTTTAAAATGGTCGATGGCGTGCGCCACGAGCCGTTCGAGCAACTGTCGGTCGACGTCGAGGAAGCCAACCAGGGCGGCGTCATGGAAGAACTGGGCCGTCGTCGCGGCGACCTGCAAAACATGGAATCGGACGGCAAAGGCCGTGTGCGTCTGGAATACCGTATTCCTGCGCGCGGCCTGATCGGCTTCCAGGGCGAATTCATGACCCTGACCCGCGGCACTGGCTTGATGAGCCACGTGTTCGACGCCTACGCTCCGGTCGACAACACCAAGGGTGAACTGGGCGGCCGTCGCAACGGCGTGCTGATCTCGCAGGACGACGGCGCCGCCGTGGCCTACGCGATCTGGAAACTGCAGGATCGCGGCCGTATGTTCGTGGTCCACAACGACCCGGTCTACGAAGGCATGATCATCGGTATCCACTCGCGCGACAACGATCTGGTCGTCAACCCGATCAAGGGCAAGCAGCTGACCAACGTGCGTTCGTCCGGTACCGACGAAGCGGTGCGCCTGGTGCCGCCGATTCAGATGTCGCTGGAATACGCCGTCGAATTCATCGACGACGACGAACTGGTGGAAATCACGCCGAAATCGATCCGTCTGCGCAAGCGCTTCCTGAAAGAGCACGAGCGTAAGAAGGCATCGCGCGAATCCTAATCGTTCGCGCTGAACCCGCACCCCGCATACCGCCGGGGTCGGACCCGTGGGTCCGACCCCTCTCACGGTGGCAGGGTTTGACAAGAAAACCCCGGCCTCTGCGGAGCACCGGGGTTTTTTTTCGCGGCAACGGATTCAATTGCCTTTTTACTAGCGCTGGGTTAATTTGACGCATGGCAGCATAAATCCGTATTGAGGAGCATCAAGGTGAGTGACGAAAAGTTGAATCCGTGGTCGGCCTGGCCGACCAATCCCTTTTCGCTGGCCCAGCAGGCCACAGACTACTGGATCGACGCCTGCCAGCGCAGCGTGCTGTTCATGGACGTGCTGCGCCAGCGCGGCGACGAGCGCAACCTGCGCACCGAGGAGACCGCGCCGCACGTGCTGAGTTTTGCCTTCGAGGTCATCATGGACGGCGCCAAGCTCGAGCGCCCAGTCAATTACGGGCTGTGCTACATCGCGCCGCCGGACGGCGTCGCCCCCGATCCGACCAAGCGCCCGTTCATCGTGTTCGACCCGCGCGCCGGCCACGGCCCCGGCATCGGCGGCATGAAGCAGGACAGTGAAATCGGCGTCGTGCTCAAGGCCGGCCATCCGTGTTATTTCGTCGGTTTCCTGCCCAAGCCGGTGCCGGGCCAGACCATCGAGGACGTGTGCCGCGCCGAGGCGCAATTCATCGCCAGGGTGGCCGAGCTGCATCCCGAGGCCGACGGCAAGCCCGCGCTGATCGGCAACTGCCAGGCCGGCTGGCAAATCATGATGACCGCCGCGCTGCAGCCGGACCTGGTGGGCCCGCTGGTGCTGGCCGGGGCGCCGCTGTCGTACTGGGCCGGCGTGCGCGGCAAGAACCCGATGCGCTACTTGGGCGGCGCGCTCGGCGGCACCTGGACGACGTCGCTCGCTGGCGACCTTGGCAATGGCATCTTCGACGGCGCGCAGCTGGTCGAGAACTTCGAGAAAATGAACCCGTCGAACACGATGTGGACCAAGAACTACAACGTCTACTCGAAGATCGACACCGAGGCCGCGCGCTTCCTGGAGTTCGAGCGCTGGTGGGGCAACCCGGTGCTGCTCAACGCCGGCGAGATGCAATACATCGCCGACTCGCTGTTCGTCGGCAACCGCCTGAGCGACGCCGCGCTGCTCGACAGCGAAGGCCACCGCATCGACCTGCGCAACATCAAATCGCCGATCGTCGTGTTCTGCTCGTGGGGCGACGACATCACGCCGCCGCAGCAGGCGCTCGGCTGGGTGCTCGACCTGTACGAGGACGACGCCGCGCTGGTCGCCGGCGGCCAGACCATCATCTACTCGATGCACCAGAGCATAGGCCACCTGGGCATCTTCGTCTCGGCGTCGGTGGCCAACAAGGAACACGAGGAATTCACCGCCGCGATGGACATGATCGACATCATGCCGCCCGGCCTGTACGAGGCGGTGTTCCTCGACAAGGACGAGGAAATGCTGCAGGCCGAGATTGCCGCCGGCGACATGATGGGCGGCGACTACGTGATGCGTTTCGAGCGCCGCGGCCTGGACGCGCTGCGCGCGCTGGGCGGCAACGACGCCGAGGACGAGCGCCGCTTCGCCACCGTCGCGCGGGTGTCGGAAATCAACCAGGGCCTGTATCGTCAGTTTGTCAGCCCCATCGTCAAGAGCATGGTCACCGAACAGAGCGCGGAACGGCTGCGAGACGCGCACCCGCTGCGGCTGCGCTATACGGCGTTTTCCAGCAAGAACAAACTGCTCGACGGCATCCCGGCGCTGGCCGAAAAGGTGCGCGCGCAGCGCCGGCCGGTGGCCAAGGACAACGTCTTCCTGCAGATGCAGGAGCACATGTCGAAGCAGATCGTCGCCGCGCTGGACGCGTATCGCGACGCCCGCGACGAGGCCACGGAAAAAGTCTTCCTCAACGTCTACGGCTCGCCGGTGCTGCAGGCGCTGGTGGGCTTGCGTTCGGACGCCGGCGCGCCGCGCCGCATCGGCCGCGACCTGTCGCACGAGGCGGCATTGAATGCGAACCGTCTGGCGGCCGCGACCAAGACGGCCGAGGGCGGGACGACGGAGGCCATCATCCGCGGCTTGCTGTACATCTACCGCAGTCCGGAGATGAGCGCGGCCGACGAGCGCGCCTTCGCGACGATAAGGCAGTTGCGCTTGCGCACGGCCGACGACGAGGAATTGAGCGTCACGCAATTCAAGACCATTGTGCGCGAGCAGTATCTGATGCTGCAGGTGGACGAGGAGGCGGCGGTGCGCGACTTGCCGCTGTTGCTGCCGGACGAGCCGGAAGCGCGCGCGGCGGCGCTGGGCATCGTGCGGCAGGTGGTGGGCGCGACCGGCACCGTGGTCGGCGACGGCGCGGTGCGGCTGGAGCGTGTGGCGGAGATGTTCGGTCCGCAGGCGCCGAAGCTGGCGGTGGTGCGCAAGAAGAAAAAGGAAGCGTGAGAGGGGTGATTGGGGTGATTGGGGTGATTGAGACGCGCAATCCGCAGGGCCGGGCGGGGTCGTACCCCGTGCGGGGTACGACCCCTGTTCGCCGCCGTGCGGGTTGAACGAATTCGGCGGCTACAGGATTTTTCGCATGAACACGCTCAACGGATCATCCCGATAATCGCCGAACGGCCCGCAGCGCGTGAACCCCTGCCGCTCGTACAAGCCCATCGCCTCCGGCTGCGACGGTCCCGTCTCCAGCACCATCCGGCTGCACCCAGCCTCCAGCGCCGCCTGTTCGAGCAACTCCAGCAAGCCGCGGCCAATACCCTTGCCGCGTCCCGCCGGCTGCACATACAGCCGCTTGATCTCGCCATATTCCGCCGACAGCACAATCGCGCAGCATCCCACGATGGCCCCGCCCTCGCGCGCCACGGCGAACTTCACATGCGGCTGCATCAACGACGGCAAATCCAGCGCATAAACGCACTCGGGCGGATAAAGCGTCAGCTGATAAGCGTCCAGATCGGCGATCAGGGCGATGACTTCAGGCTGGTTCGGCGTTTCAAAGGCGATATGCATGGTGGATGATCGGTCATTTTGTTGGATGGAAAATCCAGTATAATGGATTCCATGGACATTAACAAACTTATCGCCAGCCGCGTGCTGGCCCTGCGCGAAGCGCGCCAGCTGTCGTTGACGGCGCTGGCCGAACTGAGCGGCGTGAGCCGTTCCAATATCTCATTGATCGAACGCGGCGAGAGCAGCGCCACCGCGACCGTGCTCGACAAGCTGGCCGGCGCCCTCGGCGTCACGCTGGCCTCGCTGTTCGAGACCGGGGAGGGCGCGCCGTCGCCGCTGCGCCGCGCGGCCGAGCAGCAGGTCTGGACCGATCCGGCCTCGGGCTATGTGCGGCGGCAGTTGTCGCCGGCAACCCGGTCGCCCTTGCAACTGGTGGAGGTGGTGTTCCCGCCCGGCCAGCGTGTGGTCTACGAGCAGGTGGTCCGGGCATCGGACGTTTACCAGCAGGTCTGGCTGCTCGAAGGCACGATGGATATCTCGGCGGGCGAGCAGCAATGGCGTCTGGAAGCGGGCGATTGCGTGGCGATGCGCGAAGATCGGCAGATCAGCTACGCCAACCCGGGCAGCCGGCCGGCGCGCTATCTGGTCGGGCTGGTGACTTTGCCCTTTGTCGCGCATGGACCGGAATAGTCATCAGCGCTATCATTTAGTCTTTCGACGCGGCGGAGATGGTCTTGCGCACTTTGCCGGTTTCATCGAGCATTTGAATTTCGGCCACGCCATCGGCGCTGACCAGCAGTTGCATGCGTACCCGGCCCTGGGCATCCTTGAGTTGTAGCGACGAGTCCTTGTCGCGTGTTTTGCCAAGCCACACCCGGTTGGTCCCCAGACGGCCTTGCTCGGTTAGTTTTTGCCAGTACGCGCGCCGCTCGTCGGCCGGCAGTTTGCCGGCTTCGGCGCCAAAGCGGCGCTGGTCTTCCACCGATGTCACCTGGAAATGCGGGACGTCATTGATGATCAGCGCGGTCTGCTGCTGCGTCGCGCTATCGGTGTTCAGCAATTGCAGCGCCTGGTCCTGGCGGAACCGGTCGAAGGTCAGCGACAGGCCCGACGATATTTTGCCGTCCGCGTCGATGGCGCCTTTCTGGAGCAGGCCGCCGTTCTCGGTGCCTTCCTCGTTCACGAACAGCATCCCGGCAAAGCCGCGGCGATCGGGCCGCGCGCCTTCCTTGCCCTGAATGAAATCGCCGGGGAACTGCGCCCGGTTGGAAATCACGATGCGCTTGGTGCCGTCGGGTTCGACGATGTTGATGCGGCCGACGGTGATCTCGTCGAACTGCTCATGTTTGGGCGGCTCCTTGGCGCCGCTCAACAGGAATACGGCCGCCAGGGCGCTGGCCATCGTCGTGGCGCCCGCGAAGAAGGTTCTGATTTGTGACACGGGGAACTCCCTTTCTCGTTGATCGTTCGGTTTTTCCGGCGGCCGTGGCACGGTGCGCCGCGTCTGGGTCGTATTCTTTCGGATTGATTCATGATAGAAGATGCTGAATATAGCGGAATATCGATCAATATTGCAAATTAAGCCACAAATTGCGTCTGTCGATGGCGCCGGCGGGGCCGGTGTCCGCCGGGGGATTCGCTGTATAATGACGACCCTCATCCGTTTCCCGTAGCAGCCGCCATGACCATCATCGACCAGCAGATCCCCGATACAGCCGCAGCGCCTGGCATCAAGCCGAGCCGCCGCCTGTCGGTCGCGCCGATGATGGACTGGACCGACCGCCATTGCCGCGTGTTCCACCGCCACATCAGCCGCCACACGTGGCTGTACACGGAGATGGTCACCACCGGCGCGCTGGTCTACGGCGACGTCGAGCGCCACCTGCGCTTCAACGACGAGGAGCACCCGGTCGCCTTGCAATTGGGCGGCAGCGACCCGGCCGACCTGGCCACCAGCGCCAAGCTGGGCGAAAAATGGGGCTACGACGAGATCAACCTGAACTGCGGTTGCCCGTCCGAGCGCGTGCAAAAGGGCGCTTTCGGCGCCTGCCTGATGGCCGAGCCGAAACTGGTGGCCGACTGCGTCAAGGCCATGCGCGACGCCGTCAGCATCGACGTCACCGTCAAGCACCGGATCGGCATCGACCAGACCGAAAGCTACGACTTCGTCCGCGATTTCGTCGGCACCGTGGCCGACGCCGGCTGCAGGACCTTCATCGTGCACGCCCGCAACGCCATCCTCAAAGGCTTGTCGCCGAAGGAAAACCGCGAGGTGCCGCCGCTGAAATACGACTACGCCTACCGCCTGAAACGCGATTTTCCTGACTTCGAAATCATCATCAACGGCGGCATCAAGACCGAGGCCGAGATCGACGAGCATTTGCGGCACCTCGACGGCGTCATGCTGGGCCGCGAGGCGTATCACAACCCGTTCGTGATGGCCGGCTTCGACCAGCGCTACTACGGCGACGACGGCGCCATCAAGACGCGCGAGCAGGTGCTCGAGGCGATGATCCCGTATATCCAGGCCCAGCTGGCGCAGCATGGCGCCAAGGGCCTCAAACTCAACAGCATCACGCGCCACATGCTGGGCCTGATGACCGGCCTGCCGGGGGCGCGCGCGTTCCGCCAGGTGCTGTCCGACTCCAAAAAGCTCGCCGCCGGCGACGCCAATCTCTTGCTCGAAGCGGCCGCCCGGCTGCGTTCCGCCGCTTGAGTCTTGCCTATCAGACATTGATTCCTCGAATCTGTTGGTATTTCCCCGCAGAAAATTAATTTGCGTAATTTAGTGGCATTTTTTTCTTGCTTTGAGGAAAAATTTGCATCTATAATTCATCAAATACCACACATTTCCAACACCGTCCGACTGCATATTGCGGCGCAAAAACTACACCTAAGACCTTGTGTAGCGCTAAATTTTGCATTCGCAGTCATTGTTTGCTAATGTCATGTTTTATTGATTTACAGCAATGGCTGTGCGGATAGTGTTCTCGTATCCACGAGGCTGCCCGGGGCAAATTCTTATCAACAGCGCCACTTAAGAAGAGACGAAATGAATTTAGCAAAAATGAAAGTCGGAACGCGCCTGGGCCTCGGATTCGCCCTGGTCCTCCTGTTCCTGGTGGCCGTGACCACCGTGGGCATCTTCCGCATGGCGCAAATCCAGGACCGCCTGGACCACGTCATCGGCGTCAATAATGTCGTGTCGCGCCTGGTGATCGACATGCGCGACAACGTCAGTGACCGTATCAGCTCGCTGCGCGTGCTGACCCTGATGACCGAAGCCGCGGACATGGAGCCGGAACTGAACCGCGTCAAGGACCTGGCCGCCAAGTACAGCGAAGCGGAGGGCAAGCTGAGCGCGCAATTCGCCAAGGAGTCGAGCGCCGAGGAAAAAGCCCTGCTGGCGACCATCAAGGAACAAGAAGGCCTGGCCATGCCGGCGATCGCCAAGGCGACCGAAATGTGGCTGGCGAGCAATGCCGAAGGCGCGACCCGCGTGCTGATCAAGGAAATCCGTCCGGCCCAGAAAAAATGGATGGCCGCGCTCGACCAACTGGCCGCGCTGGAAGACAAGCTGAACGCGCAAATGCAGGTGGACGCCGCCGCCGGCTTCGCCAGTGGCCGCAACTTCATGATCATCATGGGCCTGCTGGCGGTCGGTATCTCGATCGTCGCCGCGCTGGTCATCACCCGCGGCCTGCTCAAGCAGCTGGGCGGCGAGCCGGACTACACCGCCTCGATCGCCAGCAGCATCGCCAACGGCGACCTGGCCGTGGGCATCGACACCAACGGCAACGACAAGGACAGCCTGCTGTTCGAGATGAAGGAAATGCGCAACAGCCTGGTGGACATCGTCGGCCAGGTGCGCTCGGGCACGGAGACCATCGGCACCGCCTCGCGTGAAATCGCCGCCGGCAACATCGATCTGTCGGCCCGCACCGAAATGCAAGCCAGCTCGCTGGAAAAGACCGCCTCGGCGATGGAAGAGCTGACCTCGACCGTGAAACAGAACGCCGACAATGCCCGCGAAGCCAACCAGCTGGCCTCGGCCGCGTCGGACGTGGCGATCAAGGGCGGCAAGGTGGTGTCGGAAGTGGTCAACACCATGAGCTCGATCGACGCGTCGGCCAAGAAGATCGTCGACATCATCGGCGTGATCGACGGCATCGCTTTCCAGACCAACATCCTGGCGCTGAACGCCGCCGTCGAGGCGGCCCGTGCCGGCGAGCAGGGCCGCGGCTTCGCGGTGGTGGCGTCGGAAGTGCGCAACCTGGCCCAGCGCTCGGCGGGTGCCGCCAAGGAAATCAAGATGCTGATCGATGACTCGGTCGAAAAGGTCGGCGCCGGCACCAAGCTGGTCGGTCAGGCCGGCGTCACGATGGATGAAGTCGTCGCGTCGGTGCGCCGCGTGACCGACATCATGAGCGAGATCGCCAACGCCAGCCAGGAGCAGAGCGCCGGCATCGAACAGGTCAACCTGTCCATCATCGAGATGGACAGCATGACCCAGCAAAACGCCGCGTTGGTGGAAGAATCCGCCGCCGCTGCACAAAGCTTGCAAGACCAGGCCTCCGAGTTGTCCCGGGTGGTCAGCATCTTCAAGCTGGTGGAAGGCGAGGAGCGCGTCGCCGCTCCGGTATTCACGCCGGCCCCGAAAGCGGTGGTCAAGCCGATCACCGCCGCCCGCGCACCGGTGCGCAAACTGGCCGCCAAGCCAGCCGCGCCGGTCGCCAAACCGAAGAAGGTCGTCAACGCGCCGAGCAGCAACGCCGCCGACGAGTGGGAAGAGTTTTAAGCCTGCCCTGGCCTGCTGTCGCCCGTTGCGACACGTGTGCGGGCCTTGGCGTCTATCTAATCAGTCTCTAAAAATAATTGTTGGGAAATGCAAATGAACAAGTTTTCGACCAGTGTATTCGCCGCCGTGTTGCTGTCCGCCGTGTCCGCCGTTGCCGTGGCCGCCGAAGTGCCGGCCTCGCTCGACGCCAAGAACTGCAAGGCGGAATATCCGAAGGCATCGCTGATCAATGAAGAACAGGGCGACGTCAAGATGTCGTTCCTGGTGGCGGCCGACGGCAACGTCGTCGAATCGAAGCTGGAAAAGTCGAGCGGTTTCAAGAACCTCGACAAGGCCGCCCTGAAAGCGCTGAGCGGTTGCAAGTTCAAGCCGGGCACCAAGGACGGCGCGGTAGCACAGACCTGGACCAAGGTCGACTATAGCTGGAAGCTGTAACACCTGTCTCAAGGGGCCATGCGTGGGCGCGTGGCTGATTGCCGATCCATCCACTAGGGGAAATCAGATGTCTACAAATAAGCGTTGGTTGAGTGTGGTTGCAGCAGTGCTCGTGTCGAGCGTTCCAGCGGCGTTCGCGGCCGAAGTGCCGGCCAGTTTCGACGCCAAAAACTGCAAAGCGGAATATCCGAAAGCGTCGTTGATGAACGAGGAGCAGGGCACGGTGTCGATGTCGTTCCTGGTCAAGTCGGACGGCTCGGTGGCCGATTCCAAGCTCGACAAGACGAGCGGCTTCAAGAACCTGGACAAGGCCGCCATCAAGGCGCTGAGCGCATGCAAATTCAAGCCGGGCACCAAGGACGGCGCGCCGGCCGAAACCTGGACCAAGGTCGACTACGCCTGGAAGCTGGATTAAGCATAGTCCCGCCTGGCGACACCAAAAGGAACAGCATGCTGTTCCTTTTTTTTCGCCAGTATTATTACGTGTAACAAGCTGTAATCGGGCTGCGGACGCGCTAAACTTCCTTATATAGTATAAGTATGGAACAAGGAGATTTGCCATGAAGACTATCTTTGCCGTGGTCGGCGCGTTGGCGGCGCTGACCGGGTGCGCAGTGCAGCAGCCTTACTACACCACCGCCCGGGTACAGGATCCGTATCAGTGGCACACGGTGTCGGTGCAGCCGTCCGACCGCGTGTCCGGCAGCGGCGCGTCGACCGTCTACACGACCGAGGAATTGCCGGCGCCGAGTTCGCGCGTGGTCTATGCCGAGCCGGTCACCACCACCACCTACGTCGCCGCGCCTGTGTATTACGCGCCGGCGCCCGTGTATTACCAGCCGGCACCGGCCTATTACTACCCGCCGGTGTCGTTCGGCCTGGACCTCTCGTTCGGCCGCTACTGGGGCGGCCATCGCGGCGGCTGGGGCGGACGTGGCTGGGGACGCGGCGGATATCGCCGCTGACCACCCGCCGAACCAAGCGGGCACAAAAAATCCCGCCAAGCCTCATCGGGCCTGGCGGGATTTTTTACGTTTGATCCGGAATTGCTTGCCGCTGTGCTAGCGTCGCCTCAGCGCAACACGTAAACCGACGCCTGGCTTAGCGCATTCCCCTCGCACAACACGTAAGTCGACACGCATGCCAGACTCAGTAATAAAGCCCCATAAGCGAAGTGGAGATAGCGTGCCATGACAGACTCCCGGAGGTGGGTGAGGGTTGTTGATGTCTCCAGAATAGTCTTAAGGCTACATTAAGAACATCAGCAAAATGTCCGGCAGCGTGTAGGACAACACGCCGTCTCTATCTTTTTACCAACTTCTTATTTAATTTTCCACAGCACGACCGGGCCGGCCGGCGCGGTGTCGGCGGCGTTGGACGCCACCAGCCAGCGCTGCAGGTTATCGGGCTGCTTGAGGTGGATGCCCATGCCGTCGATCAGGCCTACTTGGTCGAGCATCTTGGCGTCGATCTTGGCCTTGGAAACGGTGGGCGCGCCCATGACCATGCGGTCGTAGGCTTTGCGGGCCTTGTTTTCCCATTTGTGCAGGCTGCTGTCGTCGAAGCGGTTGGATTCGAAGTAGACGGTCAGCGAGCCGTCCGGGTTGCCGAAGCCGACGATGCCGGAGCCGCTGCGGATGGCGCTGTTGGCGTTGGCGTCGAACAGTTCGGATGGAACGAACACGCCGGCGCGGCCGTCGATGTCGGGACGGCCGACCGGCGTGTCCTTGCTGTAGGTACTGACTTCTGAGAGGGATTTTGGTTCAGACATGGCTGCGCTATAGGTAAGACTTGAATGACGTAATTCGGGAAGCGAAGTGGACGCTGATTGGGCCGAAAGGCATTACTCATTGTAGCGCCAATCTAGTGCCGTCGGGCAATGGCTTGCGAAATATTCTTGGGTGATGGGAATGGGTCTTCGTCGGGCGGATTGTGGCGTGCGGCCGAATCCGCCGGAGATGTTTTAGATGGATTTGCTGGGCATGCGGATGGCGTCAAAGAAGAAGCCTTTCCAGTGCACCACCAGCCGGTTTTTTGACTTGATGTAGACGAACGTGCAGCTCACGCTCACGGAGGTAACGGGGTTGGGTAGTCCGAGTTTTTTCGCACTCGCGTGCGCTTCGTCGCGGAAATAGCTATTTGTTTCGGCCGTCGTCACTTCAAAGCTCGGTGCATCACACACCCGAGCGCCAAGCTGAACTTTGTCGCGACCGATTGTGATGACTTGACCCACCAAATCCGCTGCCTCTTGGTCGTCCAGCGAGGTGATGTCCGAAGAGTCGAGTACAGCGGTCAGCTTCCAACTGCCAATAACGGAAGTGCCTAGTCGGTCGGCCGCGTGCAATTGCGGAGCTGGATAGCAAATTAAGGCAAACGCCGCGATGCCAGTACGGAGAAGGGCGTTGAAATGAAGGTAGGACATTTGTCACTCCTTGCCTTATTTATTCGGAATTGATGAGTTCGCAGCGACCCCGCGAAATGGTGCGCTTTCCTCTGCTCGGCGGCTGATCAGTCCAGGCGCAACGACTTTCTTGCGCCCGACTTTTACCTTGGTCATTGTCGACATGTTCAGGGCAGCGCCGGCGAAATCTCCGCGATTCAGGAAGGCATAGGTGTCGCTAGAACCATGGACCCCGGCGTTGTAAGTGAAGCTTACAAGGGCATCAAATTGCGCTTGGTTGAGTTCGACGAATACATTGTGTTTTACTCCCCTTTCGGCCTCGGCCACGCGACGTTCAAATTCGATTTCCACCGAGGTGACACTGACCTTTTTCCCAAGCTCTTCCTCGCTGCAGACACCTCTGTGTGCGAGAATGCCCGGACCCCACGTGCAATGGCCTTTGTTCGTTCCCATGTCGTTGTAGTAGTTGAAGACGGCTCGCTCTGTCGAGCGCATTCTGGCTTTTGCTTCCAGACTCATGCGCATGTGCTCGTTTGGTTTCGCGGAAGGCATATCAGACTCTCCAAGTGGGTCGGAAATCTAATTTATCCCCTTCTGCGGCGACAGACGTTGAGTGACATCATCGCTTGCCGTTGGTGGTCTGGCTGGATGATGCACGCGGAATCGCGCACCTGATTGTAGGCGGCCGGATCGTCTAAGTGACAGGGGGCGACTATGCTGAGACGTCTGCACACGGCTGCTCCGTTCCTTACTGGTCCGGAGTTGGCAATATCTATCATTCCTTAGATCGGCGGCAAGCGACACCTTGCCGATGGCAATAACCCACCAGTGGGGCTTGTGGCGATCATGGGCACTTCAGATCAGCCCGGGTTTTCATGATGTGGCGTTTTTGTGCGGAAGTCGTGTCTTGCGCGTATGCCGCGCACAGGAGGGCGGGGCAAAGTTCAGCGCTGGAAAAGGTGTGGATGTGCGATAGCTGACCTGCCGCAGCCAGTTTCGAGAACGCAAGCGCATCATAGTCTTCCTCCAGTTCTCGGAGGTCTAGCCAAGTTTCCTTCCACAAAATTCCGCCTGGTTGGGGAATGCCCAGATAGTAGCCGGGGCGGTCGCCGTCGTGGCAGCACGCCGGGGAAGAAGTACGATGATATTGTTGGCTTGTGAGAAGCCGGTAAACGATATCCCTATCGGGTCGGATGGCCAGAACCAGCAGATGTTTAGTCAGCGGTGCGCCTGTGTTCGCGTCCGCATAGAACGCGGCATGCCGCCAGACCTCACCTGGCGCGGGCATTAGTAGCCTTCGGCTACCGGAGTTGCGACGCCGTGGGCTTCGCGCGCTGATTCCAAAATCAATTCCCGGTTCGGGGCATCGTCCGGTATCGCCAGCTCATACGGGATTGTTTTGTGATCGCCTTGGCCATCTGCCCAGATCTTGTCCCACGCGCCGTTGTGCTCGTGAGTGAAATCAATCATCTTTTGGGATTTATTGGCGAGATACTGATTGCAAAGGGACTCAAGGATCGTTAGCTGACGCGGCGTGAAGTCTTCATCGTTGAACTCTATCCCTTGGCGAACGTGCACGCTCTCACGGACATGATCATACTGCGGCTCTTTAACGATCTCGATGGCACTTGACAGGTCCTCCTTGAGGGCAGTCCATTCGCGCATGAGCTCAGATGGAACAGGGCCGAACTTCCACGCCTCGTACTCCAATCCCGTGACACTTTTTCCCGTTTGCTTGAAGTGCTCAAAATCCATCATGTAAAGCAATTTGAAAAGTTTGACCTTGCCACAGGCCTGCGTATTCTTGGCAAAGAATATGATTGCGTTCTTCAGGCGCGACCGTGAGATTGAACTTTTCATAATTTAAGTATAGTGGCTTTGACGCTGCTGTCTAGGGGAGAGTGGACCTAAACCACTGATTTATGCTTTGCGGCAATGTGGATGTTGGCGGCTCTGGTGGGCGCGAACTCAAGCCTGCGTCAATGCGCGGGCATCAACGAAAAAAGCCCAGTCGATGACTGGGCTTTTCTCTTAATTCTTTGGGGTGGCTGATGGGGCTCGAACCCACGACAACAGGAATCACAATCCTGGACTCTACCAACTGAGCTACAGCCACCACTGTCTTACATCACTTATCCAGCTATTCGCTGAACAGGTGCCGAATTATACAAGCCTGATTTAAATCCTGCAAATCTAAATGCAAAGTTTCCTGCGAAAGATGAAGTTTTGCTCAGACTTTAACTTTTTCGACCGGCGGATGCAGCCCCAGCAGCTTGTCGAAGGCGGGCGCCAGAGCGCCGATGTCGGCCGTGGTATAGCCGCGCAGCGTAGGTTCGGCGGCAGCACCGTCGGGCGCGCGCAGCAACCCCGCCGCCTCCAGCAGCCGCACCAGCTGGCGCGCCACCGCGTCGCCGGTATCGATCAAGGCGACCTCGGCGCGCGCATGGTCGCGCAGCACGCGCTCGATGCCGGCCTTGACGAACGGATAGTGGGTGCAGCCGAGCACCAGCGTATCGGCGCCCTGGTCCAGCAGCGGTGCAATATAGCGCTCCAGCATGGCGCCGATGGCCGGCGCCTCCAGGTCGCCCAGCTCGATCAGGTCGACCAGCCCGACCGCCGGCTGCAGCAGGAACTCGGTCTTGCTGGCGGCGGAGATCTGCTCGCGCAGTTGCAGGAATTTTTCGCCCTTGAGCGTGCGCGCCGTCGCCAGCACGCCGACCTTGCCGTTGCGCGTGGCGGCAACGGCCGGCTTCAAGCCCGGCTCGACGCCGACTACCGGCAAATCCGGATAGCGCGCCCGCACCGCCTTGATGGCGGCCACGGTGGCGGTGTTGCAGGCCACCACCAGCGCCTTGGCGCCGTGCTCGAGCAGGAACGCCGTCACGGCCAGCGCGCGCTCGACGACAAACTGCTCGGTCTTGTCGCCATACGGCGCGTGACCGGAATCGGCGAAGTACATCAGATGCTCATTGGGCAGCTGCGCGCGGATATGGCGCAGCACCGACAGCCCGCCCACGCCGGAATCGAAAACGCCGATCGGCGCCTCGGCCGATGTTTTGGCCAAAGCGCCGCCCACAGCGCTGGTTATGTGGGGGCGGGCGCTGGTCATCAGGCGGCGACGACCGGAACGTTCAACTGCTCGATCTTGGCTTTCCACTCCGCCGGGCCGGTGTTGTGCACCGAGGTGCCGGCGGCGTCGACGGCCACCGTGACCGGCATGTCGACCACGTCGAACTCGTAGATCGCTTCCATGCCCATGTCGGCGAAGCCGAGCACCTTGGCGCCCTTGATCGCCTTCGAGACCAGGTAGGCCGAGCCGCCGACCGCCATCAGGTAGGCCGACTGGTGCTTCTTGATCGACTCGATGGCGACCGGGCCGCGCTCGGCCTTGCCGATCATGGCGATCAGGCCGGTTTTCTCGAGCATCATGTCGGTGAACTTGTCCATGCGGGTGGCCGTGGTCGGGCCGGCCGGGCCGACGACCTCGTCACGCACCGGATCGACCGGGCCGACGTAGTAGATCACGCGGTTCTTGAAGTCGACCGGCAATTCCTCGCCCTTGGCCAGCATGTCCTGGATGCGCTTGTGCGCGGCGTCGCGGCCGGTCAGCATTTTGCCGTTGAGCAGCAGGGTCTGGCCCGGCTTCCACGAGGCGACTTCTTCCTTGGTCAAGGTGTTGAGGTCGACGCGCTTGGATTTTTCGGTGTCCGGCGCCCACGAAACGTCGGGCCAGGTCGACAGCGGAGGCGGCGTCATGTAGGCCGGGCCGGAGCCGTCCAGCACGAAGTGGCCGTGGCGGGTGGCCGCGCAGTTGGGGATCATCGCCACCGGCTTGGAGGCCGCGTGGGTCGGGTGCATCATGATTTTGACGTCCAGCACGGTCGTCAGGCCGCCCAAGCCCTGCGCGCCGATGCCCAGCGAGTTGATCTTGTCGCACAGTTCGATGCGCAGCTCTTCGAGCTTGTTCTGCGGGCCGCGCTGTTTCAGTTCGAACATGTCGATGTCTTCCATCAGCACTTCCTTGGCCATCAGCATGGCCTTCTCGGCGGTGCCGCCGATGCCGATGCCCAGCATGCCCGGCGGGCACCAGCCGGCGCCCATGGTCGGCACGGTCTTCATGACCCAGTCGATCAGCGAATCGGACGGGTTCATCATGATCATCTTGGACTTGTTTTCCGAGCCGCCGCCCTTGGCCGCGACCTTGACGTCGACGGTGTTGCCCTCGACCAGTTCCATGTGGACCACGGCCGGCGTGTTGTCCTTGGTGTTCTTGCGGTCGAAGTGCGGGTCGGCGACGATCGAGGCGCGCAGCTTGTTGTCGTCGAAGTTGTACGCGCGGCGCACGCCCTCGTTGACGGCGTCGGTGACGGTGCCGGTGAAGCCCTCGAAGCGCACGCCCATGCCGATTTTCAGGAAGACGTTGACGATGCCGGTGTCCTGGCAGATCGGACGCTTGCCTTCCGCGCACATGCGCGAGTTCGTCAGGATCTGCGCGATCGCGTCCTTGGCCGCCGGGCTCTGCTCGTGCTCGTAGGCGCGCGCCAGGTGCTCGATGTAGTCGGCGGGGTGGTAGTAGCTGATGTACTGCAGCGCGGCGGCGACGGATTCGATCAGGTCTTCTTGCTTTATGATGGTCATGATGTTCTCGCGAGGGAAGGAATGGTGCTTAGTGGGACTTGGAATCTTGGTGCGTCAGCGTGGTCAGGCGGTCGGTGTAGGCGATCGCCATGGCCGACAGCAGGAAGGCGACATGGATCACGGTTTGCGCGATCAGCACCTTGGGCTCGTAGGACGCGGCGTTGATGAAGGTTTTCAACAGATGGATTGACGAGATGCCGATGATCGCCATGGCCAGCTTGGTTTTCAGCACGGAGGCGTTGACGTGCGACAGCCACTCGGGCTGGTCCGGATGGCTCTCCAGGTTCATGCGCGACACGAAGGTCTCGTAGCCGCCGATGATGACCATGACCAGCAGGTTGGAAATCATGACCACGTCGATCAGGCCCAGCACGACCAGCATGATGGTGGTTTCATTGAGTTTGGTCGGCATCGAGCCGCTGTTGGGCACGGCGACGGCCTGGAAGATATGCTGGAGCGCCGTCTCGTTGCCCATGGCCGCGCCGATCAGGTCCTTGAGTTCGACCCAGAAATGGAACACGTAGACGCACTGCGCCAGGATCAAGCCCAGATACAGCGGCAGCTGCAGCCAGCGGGTCATGAAGATAAACGCTGGCAGCGGGCGCAGCTTGGGTTTAGGATCGGTCATTAAGGCGGGACTCCTGAAAATGAGGCAGACTATATAAAGGTTGCCGACATTTTACACGTGCTGCCCAGCAATCGCACCGTCGTGTCGCGCCGCGACGCCGGGGCGTAGCGCCGCAGAAATATTGGTAAAATTATACATCGGCGCCGCGGCTAGCAGTCTGTAAGGGCTCAGTAAGCGACAAAGTTTATGTTGGTGCAAAACGATTACAAACACTGGAGACAAGCATGAGCAGCACTACCACGCAACAAGGTCCACAGGAATCCCGCATCTTCACACCACCGGCAGCGTTCGCCGCGCAAGCGACGGTCGCCGGTATGGACGCCTACAACGCGCTGTGCGCCGAAGCGGAGGCCGACTACGAAGGCTTCTGGTCGCGCCTGGCGAAAGAGCACCTGGTCTGGCAAAAGCCGTTCACCAAGACCCTCAACGAAGACGACGCGCCGTTCTACAAATGGTTCGAGGACGGCCACCTGAACGTCTCGTACAACTGCCTGGACCGCAACCTGCAGAACGGCAACGCCGACAAGACCGCCATCATCTTCGAGGCGGACGACGGCATGTCGACCAACGTCAGCTACCGCGAGTTGCACGAAAAGGTCTGCAAATTCGCCAACGGCCTCAAATCGCGCGGCATCAAGAAGGGCGACCGCGTCATCATCTACATGTCGATGTCGGTCGAAGGCGTGGCCGCGATGCAGGCGTGCGCGCGCATCGGCGCCACGCACTCGGTGGTGTTCGGCGGCTTCTCGGCCAAATCGCTGCAGGAGCGCATCATCGACGCCGGCGCGGTGGCCGTCATCACGGCCGACGAGCAACTGCGCGGCGGCAAGCACCTGCCGTTGAAAGCCATCGTCGACGAAGCGCTGGCGCTCGGCGGCTGCGACACCATCAAGGACGTCATCGTCTACCGCCGCACGGGCGGCACGATCGCCTTCAAGGAAGGGCGCGACCTGTGGCTGCACGAGCTGGTCGCCAACCAGCCGGCCGAATGCGAACCGGAATGGGTCGACGCCGAGCACCCGCTGTTCATCCTCTACACGTCCGGCTCGACCGGCACGCCGAAGGGCGTGCAGCACTCGAGCGGCGGCTACCTGCTGTGGGCCGCGCTGACGATGAAATGGAGCTTCGACATCAAGCCGACGGATGTGTACTGGTGCACCGCCGACATCGGCTGGGTGACGGGCCACAGCTACATCGCCTACGGCCCGACGGCGGTGGGCGCCACGCAGGTGGTGTTCGAAGGCATCCCGACCTTCCCGAACGCCGGGCGCTTCTGGGACACCATCGCCAAGCACAAGGTCAGCATCTTCTACACGGCGCCGACGGCGATCCGCTCGCTGATCAAGGCCTCCGACGTCGACCCGAAAGTGCATCCGAAAAACTACGACCTGTCGTCGCTGCGCCTGCTGGGCACCGTGGGCGAGCCGATCAATCCGGAAGCGTGGATGTGGTACTACACGCAGGTGGGCGGCGAAAAATGCCCGATCGTCGACACCTTCTGGCAGACGGAAACGGGCGGCCACATGATCACGCCGCTGCCGGGCGCCACCCCGATGGTGCCGGGCTCGTGCACGCTGCCGCTGCCGGGCATCATGACCGCCATCGTCGACGAAGCGGGCGTGGACGTGCCGAACGGGCAGGGCGGCATTTTGGTCGTCAAGCGTCCGTGGCCGTCGATGATCCGCACCATCTGGAACAACCCCGAGCGCTTCAAGACCAGCTACTTCCCGGAGGAGCTGGGCGGCAAGATGTACCTCGCCGGCGACGGCGCCATCCGCAACAAGGAGACCGGCTACTTCACCATCACCGGCCGCATCGACGACGTGCTCAACGTCTCGGGTCACCGCATGGGCACGATGGAAATCGAATCGGCGCTGGTGGCCAACCCGTTGGTGGCGGAGGCGGCGGTGGTGGGCAAGCCGGACGACACGACGGGCGAATCGATTTGCGCGTTCGTCGTCCTCAAGCAAGCGCGGCCGACCGGCGACGAAGCCAAAAAGCTCGCGCTCGAGTTGCGCAACTGGGTCGCCAAGGAAATCGGCCCGATCGCCAAGCCGAAGGAAATCCGCTTCGGCGACAACCTGCCGAAGACGCGTTCGGGCAAGATCATGCGGCGCCTGCTGCGCGTGCTGGCCAAGGGCGAAACGATCACGCAGGACGTCTCGACCCTGGAAAACCCGGCCATCCTCGAGCAGCTCAAGGAAGCCTCCTGATGCAATGAAAATGGCGCCGCGTGTTCAGCGCGGCGCCAGCATCTTGGTCACGCGCTCGCACAGCGCATCGATATTAAACGGCTTGGTCATCACCTCGACGCCCTCGTCGAGCTGCCCGCCGCCGAACACGGCGGTCTGCGCGTAGCCGGTCAAAAACAGCACGCGTAATTGCGGCCGGTTCACCCGGCCGGCCTCCGCCATTTGGCGGCCGTTCATCCCGCCCGGCAAGCCGACATCGCTGATCAGCAAATCCACGTGCGTGTCCGACTGCAGCAGCGCCAGGCCGGCGGCGCTATCGGCCGCCTCGATCACGTCGTAGCCCATATCCTGCAAGATATCGACGATCAGCAAGCGCACGCTCGGCTCGTCGTCGACCACCAGCACGGTCGCGTGGTTGGCATGGGCGGTTGGCAGCTGCGGCTGGGCGGAAGCGGGCGCCGGCTCGGGCACGCCATGATGGCGCGGCAAGTAGATACACACGGTGGTGCCGCGGCCCACCTCCGAATAAATGCGCACCAGGCCGCCGGACTGCTTGGCGAAGCCGTACACCATCGACAGGCCCAGGCCGGTGCCTTCGCCAGGCTGCTTGGTGGTAAAGAACGGCTCGAACACGCGGCTCATCACCTCGGGCGCGATGCCGGTGCCGGAATCGGTCACGCTCAGCGACAGATACTCGCCCTCGGGCATTTGCTGGGCGGCGGCGGCGCGCTGGCTCAACTGCTGGTTGGCGGTCGCGATACGGATATGGCCGCCGCCGGGCATCGCATCGCGCGCGTTGATGCACAGGTTCAGCAGCGAATTTTCCAGCTGTGACGCATCGACGAGCGCCGTCCACAGGTCGCGCGCGCCGATCACCTCGATCGCCACGGCCGGGCCGACGGTCCGCCGCAGCAACTCCTCCATGCCCAGCACCAGGCGGTTGACATCGGTGGGTTTCGGATCGAGGGTCTGCTGGCGTGAAAAGGCCAGCAAGCGATGGGTGAGGGCGGCGGCGCGCTTGGCCGCGTCGCTGGCGGTCTCGATATAGCGGGCGATATCGCCGAAGCGGCCCTGGGCGGCGCGCAGCTTCATCAGCTCCAGGCTGCCGTTAACGCCGGCCAGCAAGTTATTAAAATCATGGGCCAGGCCGCCGGTCAGCTGGCCGACGGCCTCCATCTTCTGGGCCTGGCGCAGGGCGTCCTCGGCCGAGCGGAGCGCCTCGGCGTTCTCGCGTTCCGACGTGAAATCGCGGCCGACGGCGTAGATGCTATCGGCATCGGCCTGGGTCGACCACGAGATCCAGCGGTAGCTGCCGTCCTTGTGGCGATAGCGGTTATCGAAGCGGGTATGGTAGCCGCCGTCGGCCAGTTCCTGGACGCCGGCGATGGTGCGGTCGATATCGTCGGGATGCAGCAATTCCATCAGGTTGGCGCCGACCAGGTCGTCGTTGTCCCAGCCGAGTACGTCTTTCCATGCCGGATTGACGGTCTTGATGCGGCCGTCGAAGCCGCAGCGCAGCATGATATCGGTGGACAACTCCCACAGACGGTTGCGGTCGCGGGTGGTTTCATCGACGGTGCGTTCCAGCGTTTGCTGGGCCTGGTGGATCGCCCTTTCCCTGCGCACCTGTTCGGTGATCTCGATACCCTGGTTGAACAGGCCGGCGATCTTGCCGTCCTCGCCGACGATGGGGGCGGCGGAAAAATTCCATATCGTCTGTTCCAGGTGACCGTGGCGCAGGATCATCAACTCGACGTTGCTGCTTGAAAAACCGATGCCGGTTGCCATCGCCTGGTGGAATTGCGGGGCGACCTGCTCCCAGGCGCTGCCCCACACCTCGGCCACGGGTTTGCCGAGGGCGGCGGGATGGCGGTCGGCCATCGAGGGGATGTAGGCGTCGTTGTAGAGCATGCACATTTCGGGACCCCACAGGATGGTGCCGAGGATGGGGGAGTTCAGGCAGGCGGACACGACCGAGCGCAGCGATTGCGGCCAGGTGTGGGGATCGCCCAGGCACGACGTCGACCAATCGTGGGCGCGCATGCGGGCGCCCATTTCGCCGCCGTTGTCCATGAAAGATAGCGAAGTCGTCATAGGTGTCTTTTGATGTGGCGGGTTCGCGGGCCGGGGTTGGTGGCTTGGTTTTTTTTGCGGTTGTTTTTGTGGTCTGCTGCGCGGGATGGCGCGGTGTTTGTCGTTGCCGGGGCGCGGTTGGGGGCCAGGCGGAAGGGTATCGGGTCGCCGCCACGGTGTTTGCTGGCCGCTTAGCGGCAGGGTGGGGGGACGCGGGTAATTGTAGCTTAGGATTTGGTTGGGAGGGTTGTTGGGGTGTGGCGGGGGAAATAAAGTTGGTGGTATGGGGAATGTTTGTTATAATTCGCGGCTTCTCCGAGAGGGGAAGGAATGCAGGAGAGGTGGATGAGTGGTTGAAGTCGCACGCCTGGAAAGCGTGTATAGGTTCATAGCCTATCGGGGGTTCGAATCCCCCTCTCTCCGCCAAGAATAGAAATGTAAAAAAGGCCACCCTCGGGTGGCCTTTTTGCATTTCTTTCGTGGCGGAGAGAAGCAGGGCCCCTGCGGGCCCTGCGCGGGGGATTCGAAGGCCTCGCCCCTGCAGGGGCGTGCCGCTCCGAATCGTCCGACTGCCGCCGCGTTAGCGGTGGCGCGCCGGGAGGCGCAGCGCGGAGCGCAAAAAATTCCTGGCAACACTATTTCACTTGATTAATCTCTGATTGTCAGCCAGACCTGCGCCCCGCTGCGTTTCTGCTCGACAAAAGGCACGATGCTTACGCAGGCTTGGATCGATTACTGCGCTGCTCTGCCAGAAGTTTCTGAGCTCACGTCGACATCCAGGCCGATACAGCCGTGATAGTGCATGGCTTCGTACACGTCCCCGCTGGGATTGACCCCGCCGATGACTATCACAAGTTTCTTGACCGGTGCGCTTTTGAGCCCCTTCATGATCCACTCCATCTCGTGCTGCTGGCACAACGGGCAGGCGTCGCTGGCGTGGTGCACCACCAGCACCGGCAGCTTGAGGGCGACGACGAGCCGTGACGGTCAGGCCAGCGACAGGCACAGCTCACGCCCCAGCGCCGACAGAGCGGCCGCCACGGTGTCGATCTTGGTCGAGTGGCCCAGGTCGAGAATACGCGTCACTTCCTGCGGCTTAACGCCCATGCGGCGCGCCAGCTCGGCAGGGATGACCTTCTGCGACAACATCTCGTTGAGCAGCAGGACCTTTGCGGACAGGTTGATCGGCAAGCTGATCATGCGCTCGCCCGGCTTCGCTTTCGACGGCGCCGGCACTGGCCGACGATCCTCAAAGTAGAAATCCATCGCGGTGATCAGTGCGTCGCGCGCCATGTCGAGCGCTTCCTGTTCGGTATCTCCCTGCGTGATCGCCTCCGGGATATCGCGGAAGGTGACGACGAAGCCGCCGGTTTCGGGTGTAAAGGTAGATGGATATTTCATAGTTTCCGCGCCCCTTGCTGCCGCAGCCACCTTACAAACTCACTCTGTTTCACCACACCTCCTTTCGTTGTTCGATGTGATGAGGGTAAACAAAAATGCTTATACTTACAAGATAAATATAAACATTTTTGCTTATTCTTCGCACCTGCGTATCCTGATGTCGCTGTCCATCCGCCGCCAGTAAATGTCTGCGGCGGGCAAAAAAGACTGCGCCGGGCGGGCTCGTTTAAGGCTTGGGTTGAGGCGCAACCGATGCTGGCGCGGGCGGCGCGTAGACGATGATAGGTGCTGGCTGCGCCGCCGGTGTTGCGGCTGACTTCGGTCCTACATTGTTGAGCACGAAGGTCATGATGGTGATGGTGACCGCAGCGACGCCGATCACCGTGCCTACAATCCACTTGGTCATGTCCGCGAAGCCCTTGTGCATGTCTTTGCGCAACTCGGCAAACTTGGCATCGACCCCGGCGCACTTTCCGTCAATCTTCACTTCCAAGGTCGCGATACGACCATCCATTCTGGTTTCGATGGTTTCGAGGCGAGCGTCGAGCACTTCTTGGGTGACGGAGTCCATGTTGACGATCATCGGACGGTTCACTATCGTTGTCAATCGGACCAGTCCTCGATCAATGTGAGCGGCGTCATAGGGCCGTGGCCTTTGCGGCAATCTGGGTCGGAAACTGGCGGTTCTGGTTCCTGTTGCTTAAAGCGAAGTTATTGAAGGGTCATAAGACAGTATCTCGACGCTAATCATGTAACGTAAGGGCTCGGCGGACCGTCGTGATCCGCTCTGAGCCGCCGACGGAGCTTGGCGGATTACGCTTCGCTAATCCGCCCTACGTGGTTTAGATGGGCTCTTAAGGTGATGGCATGGGGTTAGGCCTGGACGTCAATTCACCGGGTTTTTCATCCACTCCGCCATCAAATCCACCACCTCTTTCTCCTGCCCGATAAAGCCGTGATAGTGCATGGCCTCGCACACATCCCCGCTGGGGTTGCCCCCGCCGGTGACCATCACCAGTTTCTTGACCGGCGCGTTTTTCAGCCCCTTCATGATCCAGTCCATCTCGTGCGGCTGGCAGATCGGGCAGGCGTCGCTGGCGTGGTGCACCACCAGCACCGGCAGCTTGAGCGCGGCCAAGTTCTGCGCCGGCACCGCGCCCCGTTTTTTGAACGCCGTCACGCTGGAGGTCAGCACCAGGCCGGCGATGCCGGCGTCACCCGTGCTGCCGATCGCGACATAGGTGGCCGAGATGGTGCCGCGGCTGGTGCCCACCAGCCAGATCGGCGCCGCGCTCTTGGTGCGCACGAATTCCAACGCCGCGCGCACGTCGGTAAGATGCTTTTCGTCGACCCGGTCGCTGTAGTCGAGCGCCGGGGTGTCGCTGGGCAGCCCGAAGATGGCGACGTTGAAGCCGTCGGCCAAAAACAGCGCCACGCTGCGCGCCAGGAAGTTGCGGCTGCTCGGCTTGCCGTCGACCACTTTGCCGTAGCCGCCATTCCCTCCGGTGAACAGGAACACCGTTGCTTTGGCGTCCTCCCGCGCTTCCCAGTAGACGCTGGTTTCAACGCCCGGCCGGGTGGCCACCTTGAAGGTCTGCCCGTCCGCGTGCGCCACAAGGCTGCACATCATCAACATCCATGCCGCCACCCACCGGATTGCCTTCATCGTACGCTCAGGCACTACCATTACGAACGCTTGCGGCGCGCGGCGAAGCCCACCGCGCCGAGGCCGGCAAACATCATCATATAAGTACCCGGTTCAGGGACGGCCGATGGGGACGCCGCTGGGGACAAGGACATCAGTTGTGCGCCAAATGAGAAGAACTCCGCGCCATCGAGCGTGGACAGACCGCCGCCGAAGCCGGATTGCGCCAACAGTCCTGGGAATAAGGTGTTGATGGAGGCAGGCATCGCGGCGGAGTTCAGCAACTTGCCATTCAAGTCGCCAAGGCCGAACGAGGCGCTACTGCGCAGGTCCACGCCGTGGTCCTGGGCCATCATAAAGCTCTGGAAGAGCAGCGAATCGCTGGGCGTGGCGTTGACGACCGACGCGAAGCCAGGATCGGCGCTGGCGTAACTGAAGCCGCCTGTCGCCAATTTGTATTCCAGTTTGAAGGTGGGCAGGCGATAGTCGTAGGAGGTTCCAGGAGTGGAGGGATCGCTGTCCTGCAGGAACTGGGCGTTGGCGGCGTCGTAGGTGATCGTGCCGACTAATTTCTCCCCGCGCGCGATGTGGCGCCCGGCTAACTCGGCGTAATCGACATCGTGAAAGCCGCCGTCATCGGTGGTGGCGACTAGCGAGTTCACCTCGGCGGTAAAAGTGTAGCTTACCGGCTTGGCTTGGGCGATGGACACCGCGCCGGCGAGGGAGAGTGCCAGCGCGACCGTGGTCGGGTTGAAATTAGCCATGTTTGTAATCCACTGAAAGTGAGAGGAAAGTCATTGTAATAATTGCATTCAGGAATTACCAATACAATTTCAGTCGTGCGGGGGGTAAGTTGATAGCTTCTGTGCAAAATTGATACAAAGCATAATTAGTTCAGTTCGCTTGGGCTGCGCCATGTGCCGCCGGCGGCTCACAGATGGCGGATTACGCTGCGCTAATCCGCCCTACGTGATTTAGATGACGCTTACGTTCACTATTGCGCGGGTCGTTCGGATCGAAGATTGCGCTATCATTTTTCACTGGAACTATGGTAATGTTGCCATCCCGCCCTGAATGATTGCGCAAACATGTCTGTCTCCAAGATCAAAGGATTACGCTGGTGGATGATCGGTTTGATCATGCTGGGGGCGGTCATCAACTATCTGACGCGCAGCACGCTGGCGGTGGCGGCGCCCACCTTGCTCACCGAGCTGCACATCGGCACCAAGGAGTACTCGTACATCACCGCCGCGTTCCAGGGTGCGATCATGCTGCAGCCGCTGTGCGGCTATATCCTCGATGTGATCGGCCTGAAATACGGTTTCGCGATGTTCGCGGCGGCCTGGTCGGTCATCTGCATGGCGCACGGCATGGCCACCAATTGGCAGACGCTGGCCGCCCTGCGCGCGCTGCTGGGACTGGCGGAGGGGTCGTCCAATCCCGCCGGCATGAAGGCCGTGTCCGAATGGTTCCCGGCGCGGGAGCGGGGGCTGGCCGGCGGCATCTTTAACATCGGCGCGTCGTTCGGCTCCATGCTGGCGCCGCCGCTGGTGGTGTGGGCGATCTTGCATTACAACTGGCAGTCGGCGTTCGTGATCACCGGCGCGCTGGGCTTGATATGGGTGGCGGGCTGGCTGCTGCTGTACGACGCGCCCGCGCGCCACCGCCGCCTGTCGGAGGCCGAGCGCCAGCACATCGCCGCCGGCCAGGAGCGCCATCTGGACGGCGACGGCAAGCGTCCCTCCATCGTCAGCATCCTGAAGATGCGCAATTTTTGGGGCATCGCGCTGCCGCGTTTTCTGGCCGACCCGGCCTGGGGCACGCTGTCGTTCTGGGTGCCGCTGTATCTGACCACGGTGCGCCATTTCGATCTGGCGCAGATCGCGATGTTCGCCTGGCTGCCGTTCCTGGCGGCCGACCTCGGCTGCATGTTCGGGCCGCTGGTGGTGCTGGCGCTGCAAAAACGCGGCGTGCGCCTGATCAACGCCCGGCGCGGCGCGTTCACCTTGGGCGCCTGCATGATGATGGGCGTGGCGTTCGTCGGCTTCGTCGACAGCCCGTACGCGGCGATCGCCTTGCTGAGCCTGGCCGGCTTTGCGCACCAGACCTTGTCGGTGACCGTCATCACGATGTCGTCGGACCTGTTCCGGCGCAACGAGGTGGCCACCGTGGCCGGCATGTGCGGCACCTTCGGCAACCTGGGCCTGCTGATCTTTTCGCTGCTGATCGGCGGCCTGATGGCCAGCGTCGGCTACACGCCGTTTTTTGTCAGCCTGGCGGTGCTCGACCTCGTGGCCGCCGTGCTGTTGTGGACGCTGGTGCGTGAACCGGCGGCGGTAAAACAAGAACCCCTCATCGTCAAACCAGCATGATCCAAAATCCCATCCTGCCCGGCTTCAATCCCGATCCCTCCATCGTGCGCGTGGGGGACGATTACTACATCGCCACGTCCACCTTCGAGTGGTATCCGGGCGTGCAGATCCACCATTCGCGCGACCTGGTCAACTGGCGTTTGCTGTGCCGCCCGCTGACGCGCGCCAGCCAGCTCAACATGCTGGGCGCGCCCGATTCCTGCGGCGTGTGGGCGCCGTGCCTGACGTACGCGGACGGCTTGTTCTGGCTGATCTACACCGACGTCAAGCGCTACGGCCGCACCTCCACCGGCGGCGCCGCCGGCAGCGCCTCGTTGCGCGACTTCCACAACTATCTGGTGACCAGCCCGGCCATCGACGGCCCGTGGTCCGATCCCGTGCATCTCAACAGCAGCGGTTTCGATCCGTCGCTGTTCCACGACGACGACGGCCGCAAGTATCTGCTGAACCAGCTGTGGGACCATCGGCCGGGCGGCAACCGTTTCGCCGGCATCGTGGCGCAGGAGTATTCGCCGCAGGAAGGGCGCCTGATCGGCCGCCGCGAGAATATCTTCAAAGGCACGGCGCACGGCCTGACCGAGGCGCCGCACCTGTATAAACGCGACGGTTATTATTACCTGCTCACCGCCGAGGGCGGCACCGGCTGGAACCATGGCGTGACGATGGCGCGGTCGCGCGAGCTGCACGGTCCGTACGAGTTGCATCCCGACCAGACCATCCTCAGCTCGCGCAACCGGCCCGATGCCGGGCTGCAGCGCGCCGGCCACGCCGATCTGGTGGAGACCCAGGACGGCCAGACCTACATGGTGTATCTGTGCGGACGGCCGCTGCGCAATCGCGGCACGTGCACGCTGGGGCGCGAGACGGCCATCCAGCCGATGACGTGGGGCGAGGACGGCTGGCTGCGCACCGTCGACGGCAGCGGCGCGCCGCAGTCGCAGGCGGCCGCGCCCGGCTTGCCGGAGCACCGTTGGCCCGCCGAGCCGGCGCGCGAGGACTTCGATACGGCGCAACTGCCGCCGGCCTTCCAGTGGCTGCGCTCGCCGTGGCCGGAGGAGCTGTTCAGCCTGACGGCGCGGCCCGGCCATCTGCGCCTGTACGGGCGCGAAAGCCTGGGCAGCCAGTTCCGCCAGGCGCTGGTGGCGCGGCGCCAGCAGGCGCATTGCTACAGCGCCTCGACGCTGGTCGACTTCGAGCCGGAGCATTACCAGCAGCAGGCCGGGCTGGTCTGCTATTACGGCGGCGCCAAGTTCCATTACCTGTACATCACGCATGACGAGGTGGTCGGCAAGCATTTGCGCGTGATGAGCAGCCTGCCCAACCATGTGCAGACGGACACCTTCACGGCGCCGATCGCGCTGGCGCCGGGCGCGCCGGTGGAACTGCGAGTGGAGGTGGACGAGGAGCGGCTGTACTTCGGCTATCGGACCGCCGGCGACAACGACTGGCAGTGGCTGGCGCAGCAGTTCGACGCCAGCATCCTGTCGGACGAGGCCAACGCGCCCGGGCAGCCCAACTTCACCGGCGCCTTTGTCGGCATGGCGTGCCAGGACATGGCCGGCAGCGGCCTGCACGCGGACTTCGACTATTTCGACTACCGCGAGCGGCCGTATCGCGTCGATCCGAAGCAAACGCCGCCGGACTGATGGCGCGCTAGTCGGCGCCGAACCAGGAACGCCGCCGCACGGTCCGATAGGCCAATCCACCGTCCAGCGTCAGTTGCCATTCGGTGCCCATGCCGACCTGGCTGCGCAAGTCCAGCCTGGCCTGGATCCGTTCGGCCCGTTCCCGCATGCCCGAAAAGCCCCAGTGCTGCTGCCGGCCGCCGGCCGCCATCACCTCCGGCGCGATGCCGACGCCGTCGTCGATGACGCGCAGACGCAATTCCGCCGCGCTGTAATCCAATTGCACATCGATGCGCCCGGCGGCGGCGTGCCGGTGGGCGTTGGCGATGGCCTCGCCGGCGATCGCCACCACTTCCTCCTGCACGATGGGATGCAGCGCGCGCGCCTTGCCCGTCACGAGCAGGCGCGGCGCCGGGGCGTCCGGCGGCTGCGAATGGGCGCCCGCCGCCGCCAGCGCCTCGGCCAGTCCGCGCGGGCCGGTGTCGTGGCAGCGCAGGTCGCGCACCCGCTCGCGGCCCTCGTGCAGCACGTCGTCGGCGCGCAGCAGCGCTTGCTCGATCAGCAGCCGCGCCGGCTCCGGCGGCGGCAGCCGCGTCGCCGCCGCGTGCACGTGCAGGATCAATCCCTGCACCGATTGCAGCAGCGTGTCGTGCAACTCGCGGGCGATGCGCTCGCGTTCGAAGAGGCGCTCCTCCAGCCGCCCGGCCAGGCGCAGCGCGAGCTGGCGCGTGCGCCAGCGGTACAGCAGCCAGCCGGCCGTCAGCAGCGCCAGCGCGCACAGGCTTTTGAACCACCAGGTCTCGGTCGCGGTGGGCGCGATGCTGAACTCCAGCGTGCCGGGCTCGCGCGGCCACTGGCCGTCGTAATTGGAGGCCATCACCTCGAAGCGGTAGTCGCCCGGTCCGACGTTGCTGTAGTAGGCGGTGCGCCGTGCGCCGGCATCCTGCCAGTCGCGGTCGACGCCGGCCAGCCGGTAGCGGAAGCGTACCCGCTCCGGCATGGCCAGCGCCAGCGCCGTGTAGTCGACCTGCAGCGTGCCGGTGCCGGGCGCCAGGCGCACGCCCGCCACGGCCGGGCGCGGGCGGCCCGGCGCGCCGATGGCGCGGATCAGCACGGGCGGCGCCGGCTGCGGCGCCGGCCTGCGGGCGGGATCGAAGCGGAACACCCCGGTGGTGGTCGTCAGCCACAAATGATGGTCGGCGGCCGGGATCAGCGACGGCGTCGGCAGCAGCACCGGGGCGTTGCCGTCGAGGCCGTCCAGACTGTCGAGCCGTTCGTAGCCCACGCGATGGCCGGGCGCGGCCTGCAGCAGGGCGATCTCGGCCGCCGGGATGCGGAACAGCCCGGCGGCGGCGTTGAGCCAAAGGTCGCCATCGTCGAGCTCGACGATGCCGGAGATGCCTTCGAAGGCCTGGCCGTCGACGCCGGCCACGCCGATGAAGCCGCCGCCGTGGCGCAGCGCCAGGCCGTTCTCGCCCCCGGCCCACACGTGGGCGCCGCGCAGGTGCACGGCCATGACCATGCCGACGCCGACGCCTTGCGCGGGACCGTAGCGCCGCCACAGTCCGTCCTCGAGGTGCAACAGGCGGCCGCGCGGATAGCCCAGCCACAGGCCGGCCGCGTCCGCGTGGGCCATGGCGCGCGGCGGCTCGTCCGGCAGGCCGGCGACGCCGTCCTTGCGCTGCCACCCGCCGTCCGGCCCCAGCCGGTACAGGCCGCGTTGCCCCAGCGATACCCACAGGCCGCCGGCGCGGTCGCGCGCCATGCTATGGATGACCACGCCGTCCGTGCCCGGCGGCAGCGCGACCGGGCGGACGTCGCCGCCGCGCTTGCGCCACAGGCCGCCGTAGCCGCCGACCCACAGCACGCCGTCCGGGTCGCGGTAGGCGCAGGTGACGAAGTTGCGCCAGGCGGCCGGCACGGGCGGCCACAGCGCCGTGGCGACGGTGGCCCCGGCGCCCGGCCGCGCCACGTGGTAGCGGCCGACCCAGGCGCCGCCATCGTCATCGGCCGCCAGCGCCTGGGTGCCGGGCGACTGCGCCAGCGGCACCGCCGACACGCGCTTGCGGCGAAAACGGTCGATGCCGTTCGAGGTCGAGGCCCAGATATTGCCTTCCCGGTCCTCGAAAATGGCGGCCACGTTGCTGCCGCTGAGGCCGTGCTGCGGTTCGGTGGTGGCGACCGCGCCGGCCGTGTGGTATTCCAGCCCCTGCTGGCGGCCGACCCACAGGTCGCCGGCGCGGTCGAAGAGCATGCTGGCGGCGTCGCCGCGCACATCCCAGACGCGCGGCCGGGCGCCGTTGGCCGGCCGCGTCAGGCGGTTCAGGCGGTTGTGCAGGCCGTCCCAGCTCCAGATGCTGCCGTCCGGGACGTCGAACAGCACGCCGGTGCCGGTGCCGGGCACCGATTTGACGAAGCTGGTGGCGCCGGGGGCGAGCGCGTACACCCCCTCGTTGCCCTGCGCCCAGAACACACCCTGGCGGTCGCGCATCAGCGTCTTGTAGCCGGTGCGCGGCAGCCGCCAGGACGGCTCGGCGGCCAGCCAGCGGCCTTGCTCGAGATGGAACATGCCGTGGCTGGTGGCGGCCCACGTGCGGCCGGCGCCGTCCTGTTCGAGCCCCCACACTGGGCTGTGCGCGGGCAGGCCGTCGCGCTCGTCGTAATTGCGCAGGCGGCCTTGCTCGAGCACGCTGGCGCCGCCGAAGCGGTAGCCGATCCACAACGCGCCCGAGGGCCGGGCGCTGAGGATGCTGATGCCGTTGGCCGGCAGCGCCGCGCCGGGCGGGGCGTAACGTTCGAAGCGCACGCCGTCGAAGCGGAACAAGCCGGCGCTGCCGCCCAGCCACAGCCAGCCGTCGCTGGTCTGCGCCATGGTGATGACCATTTGCGGCGCGCCGTCGCGCGCGGTCCAGCTGGCGTGGTGCAGATCGATGGTGGCGGCGGACGCCGGCGCCGCCGCCGGCAGCAGGCAGGCCAGCAGGCGCCAGCGGCCCATGTATCGACAAATCCGTGCCTCAGCCATGATCGGGGAAGTTTGCTATTTTTGCCATTCTATCGCAAACCCACCCTGATCCGGGCGCCCGCTGGCGCCGTTCAATCGATGAACGACACCAGCGCCGGCACCACCTGCTCGGGCGCTTCGTCGATCAGCCAGTGTCCGGAACCCTTGACGATGACGCTCTGGACGTTGGTGGCGTACAGGCGCGCCTGGTCGCCGACGAAGGCGCCGGCCGATTTTTCGCCGGCGATGGTCAGCACCGGCATGGTCAGCTTGGTCTTGCTCATCGGGCCGAAATCGGCGGCGTCCTTCTCGAAATCGCTGAAGTAGGAGAAGCCTGCGCGCATGCCGTCCGGTTGCGCGTAGGCGGCCGCGTACAGTTTGCGGTCGGCCTCCTTGATCGACTTGCCCTTGTCGGCCGAGAAGTCGTTCCAGAAGTGTTCGAAGTAGATGCGCTCGCGGCCCTTGACCAGTGCCAGCGGCGTTTCGCCGTAGAAGTGGAAATGCCACACGGCCTGCGCCGGGAAGGCGGTGCGCCACTCGCCGACGCCGGGCACGAAGGCGTCCATGACGACCAGCCGGCTGGTGTCGGCCGGGAATTGCGCGGCGTAGCCGTAGGCCACCATCATGCCGATGTCGTGGCCGACCACCGCCGCCGGTCCGCCGCCGACCGACTTGACCAGTTCGTGGATATCGGTGGCCATGGTTTTCTTGTCGTAGCCGCCGGCCGGCTTGTCCGAGCCGCCGGCGCCGCGCAGGTCCGGCACGATGACGGTGTGGTTCTTGACCAGCTCGCGCATCGCCGGCACCCACATGTGGCCGGTTTGCGCGTAGCCGTGCAGCAGCACCACCGGCGTGCCCTTGCCGCCGATCTTGTAATGCAGGCGCACGCCGTTGACGGTCGCGTATTTGTCGCTGAAGCCGGGGACGGCAACGTCGATCGGGGCGGCGGCGTGGGCCGCGTGGGCGCCGAGGATCAGCAGCGCGGCGGCCGCGTGGCGAAGGTTGGACAGTGACATCATGGTTTTGCTCCTGGAAGTGGACGGGGTTCAAATCGCACAGCGTAGGCGTTCGCCCCGCGCCGGCCTATACTCGAAAGGGTGGCGTGGCCAAAGCGCGCGGCGGCTGGTACGATCGCGGCTTTCCCTGTACGATTTCAGCTGGGTGTGGACGGCAAAAATGGGCGACGGAGGCAACCATGGATGAGGGATCGGCCAAGCCGGTGCGGATGATGGTGGTGGACGACCATCCGTTGATGCGCGACGGCATCGCGGCAATGATCGCGTGCCACGGCCAGCTGGCGCTGGTGGCGGAGGCCGAGAACGGCCTGCAGGCGATCGAGCTGTACCGCCAGCACCGGCCGGACGTGGTGCTGATGGATTTGCAAATGCCGGTGATGAGCGGCACCGACGCGATCGCCGCCATCCTGCAAGCCGATCCGGCGGCGCGCATCATCGCCTTGACCACCTACAGCGGCGACGCGCAGGTGATGCGGGCGCTGCGCCTGGGCGCGGTATCCTATCTGTTGAAGAACACCGCGCGCACCGAGCTGCTCGAATGCGTGCTCAACGTCCACGCGGGCGGGCGGCCGATATCGGCCGACGTGGCGCGCCAGTTGGCCGTGTTCCGCCATCCCGGCGACGCGCTGACGCCGCGCGAGGTCGAGGTGCTGCGGCTGGTGGCCAACGGCAACTCCAACCGGCGCGCGTCGCTGCTGCTGGGCGTGACCGAGGATACGGTCAAAGGCCACATGAAAAACATCCTGTCCAAACTGGCGGCCAACGACCGCACCCATGCGGTGACGATCGCGCTCAATCGCGGTATTCTCGGCGTGTGACGGTCCGGCGAGGCCAATATCATTCGCCGGATTGGTGATTTTCGCAATTGCAAGCGACCAGCGCCGCTTGCAGAATAGGCTCAAAATAAAACCCCTGCGAGACAATCAATGACGATCACCCACCGGCGCGCTTTCGCGGCCATCGCGCTCGCCTGCGCCGCTCAGGCCGGCGCCGCGCCGCATGACATCAGCGTTTTCAACAGCCGTGTGCTGGACCCCTGGCAGGTTGCCGTCGCCGATTCGGAGTCGCAAAAGACGCTGGACGGCGCCAGCGCCGTCATCGCGCCGGCCAACAAGGCGCCGAACGGCAGCGTGAGCGTGAGCAGGTCCGGCATGAAGAAGGCCGACGACGCGCTGACCCTGCAATGGAAGGACACCTGGTACGCCAGCCTGCGCATCGACGCCGCCGGCCAGCCGGCCGACCTGCGCCCGTACATCGCCAAGGGCGTGCTGGCGCTGGACGTCAACGTCAAGGAATTGAGCAACGGCGGCATCGGCTTCAAGGTCGGTTGCGGCGAGGGCTGCGAGCGCGCGGTGCCGTATGTGCTGCCGGGACGCGCGGCCGCCGGCAAGGGCTGGCGCCACCTGGTGTTTGCGATGAGCTGCTTCGTGCGCGACGGCGCCGACTTCAGCAAGGTGGCGCGGCCGTTCGCGCTGGACGGCACCGGCACCGGCGAGGTGGCCGTCGCCAACGTCAAGATCCTCAAGGCCGGCAAGCCGAACGTCGGCTGCCCGGATTACCGGACCGCGTCGGTCACGCCGGAAAAGCTCAACGAATCGTGGTCGATCAGCTGGTGGACGCCGCGCCACGAGAAAAAGCTGGAAGAGGCCAAGGCGCTGGGCAAGAAGAGCCAGATCGTCTTCATCGGCGACTCCATCACCGAGGGCTGGGAAAAGAGCGGCGCGCCGGTATGGGAGCGCTACTACAAGCCGATGGACGGCTTGGCGCTGGGCTTCGGCGGCGACCGCACCGAGAATGTGCTATGGCGCCTGCTGCATGGCGAGGTCGATGGCCTGGCGCCCAAGGTCGCGGTGCTGATGTTCGGCACCAACAACACCGGCCACCGACAGGAGGACCCGAACACCACGGCGGCCGGCATCAAGCGCAATATCGATGAATTGCGGCGCCGCCTGCCGGACACCAAGATCCTGCTGCTGGCGATCTTCCCGCGCGGCGAAAAGCCGGACGACACGCTGCGCCGTATCAACGACAAGGTCAACGCCATCATCGCCGGCTATGCCGACAACCGTCACGTCTTCTTCGCCGACATCAACCAGCAGTTCCTGGCGGCGGACGGCACGCTGTCGACCGACATCATGCCCGACCTGCTGCATCCGAACGAGAAGGGCTACGAGATCTGGGCCAAGGCGCTGGCGCCGGAGCTGGAAAAACTGATGTCCGCGGGCGCGAGCCGGGGCGCGGGCTATGCCTGGCAGCCGGTGGCCATCGGCGGCAGCGGCTTCGTCTCCGGCATCATCACCAGCAAGACCGAAAAGGACCTGATCTACCTGCGCACCGACGTCGGCGGCGCCTATCGCTGGGACGCGGCCAACAAGCGCTGGATCGCGCTGATGGACTGGGTGTCCGACAAGGAGACCGGCATGCTGGGCGTGGAGTCGATCGCCATCGATCCGAACACGCCTGGGCGGGTGTATATGTCGACCGGTATCGAGTACATGAACGGCGGCGCCAGCGCGATCCTGAAGTCGTCCGACTACGGCAAGACCTTCACCAAGATCGACGTCACCAACCAGTTCAAGGTGCACGGCAACGGCATGGGGCGCGGCAACGGCGAGAAGCTGCAAGTCGATCCGGTCAACGGCAAGATCCTGTACATCGGCACGCGCGCCAACGGCATGTTCAAGAGCGTGGACGAGGGCCTGAGCTGGCGGCGCCTGGACGGCCTGGACGTGACCACCACGCCGAACAACAAGAACGGCGTCAGTTTCGTGGTGCTCGATCCGTCCAGCGCCTCGGGCGGTGCCACGCAGCGGCTGTTCGCCGGCGTTTCGCGCTTCGGCAAGGTCGGCCCCAATATGTATATGTCGTCCGACGCCGGCAAGACCTTTGCCGCGATGGATGGCGGGCCGGCCGGCTTGATGCCGCAGCGCGCCGTGCTGGCCGACGGCAAACTGGTGGTGGCCTTCGCCAAGGGCGCCGGTCCGTGGGGCGATGTCGCCCATGGCGAGGGGCTGGAGGAGGGCGGCGTGTGGCAGTACGATATCGGCGCCAAAAAATGGACCGATATCTCGCCGCCGCTGAACCGCGCCTACGCCGGCATCACCGTCGATCCGGGCAACCCGAAACGCATGGTGGTCACCACCATCAGCTACTACCGCAACCACACCAACGCGATCCGCGACCAGTTCTTCGAGACGCTCGACGGCGGCAAGAGCTGGAAGAGCATCGTCGACCAGGGCGCGAAGATTGACGCCAATGGCGTGAGCTGGATCGGCGGCAGCTTTATCCACTGGGCCGCCAGCGTGGAGTTCGACCCGTTCGACACCAGGAAGCTGATGGTCGTCTCCGGCAACGGCATCTTCAACTCGACCGACATCAACGCCACGCCGGCGGTCTGGAAGTTCGAGGACGAGGGACTGGAGGAGTCGGTGCCGCTCAATATCATCAGCATCCCGGGAGGCCCGGTGATCTCCGCCATCGGCGATTACGACGGCTTTCGCCACACCGACGTGACCAAATACTCGCCGATCCACACGCCGAGCATGGGCACCACCTGGGGCCTCGATTACGCGGCCCAAAAGCCCAACGTGGTCGCGCGCGTGGGTAGTGCGATGTATCTATCGGACGACATGGGCGTGAGCTGGAAGAAGACCGCCGCGCTGAAGGGAAAGCAGGGGCAGCTGGCGCTGAGCGCCGACGGCAAGGCGATCGTGCACAGCCCGGAAAAATCGACCACCAGCTACGTCAGCACCGACGGCGGCGGCAGCTGGAACCCGGTCAAGGGCCTGGACGGCGCCCGTCCGGTGGCCGATCCGGTCAACCCGGCCAGGTTTTACGCGCTGGGCGGCGACCGTCTTCTGGCGAGCACCGACGGCGGCGCCAGTTTCGCGCCGGCCGGCGCGCTGGCCACGGCCAAGGGCACGCGCGCGGTGCTGCGCGCGGCGCCGGGGCGCGAGGGCGACCTATGGGTGCCGCGCTACGACGGCGGCCTGGCCCGCTCGACCGATGGCGGCGCCACTTTCCGCGATGTGCCGGGCGTGAGCTACGCGGCGGCGGTGGGCTTCGGCAAGGCCGCGCCGGGTGCCGCTTATCCGGCCGTTTATATCTGGGGCACGGTGGGCGGCGTGCGCGGCTTGTTCCGCTCTACCGACGCCGGCGCCGGCTGGCTGCGCATAAATGACGATGATCATCAATATGGCGGCCCCGGCGATGCCCAATTCGTTATCGGGGACAATAACACTTTTGGCAACGTTTTCATGAGTACGGCGGGTCGGGGCATTGTGTTTGGGAAACCCACCCTTCTGAAGGGGGAAAAATAGCCCTTCGGATGTAGCCATTTACGGACGGGAACGTCTTTTTCATCTAAATCGTGACGGAATCATGCCACAATACAAATCTCACTCCGCAGAGGGTGCGATGAGGCGAGCCGTTTCCGATTGAGGTAGTTGAATATGCAGATGAAGTCCCACCGTATTGCGCTGTTGTTCAATGCAAACAAGATTTTTGACCGCGAAGTCATCGCCGGTATTGCCGCGCATTTGAGCAGCACCCGGGCGTCTTGGGATCTATTCCTCGAGGAAGACTTCCGTTTGCGCCTGCCGGGCATCGAGCATTGGCAGGGCGACGGCATCATCGCCGATTTCGACGACCCGGCCGTGGCGGCCGCGTTGTCGCGCACCCGCATCCCGGTGGTGGCCGTCGGCGGCTCCTATGCCAGCGAGAGCGACTATCCGGACGGCGTGCCCTACGTCGCCACCGACAACTTCAAGCTGATTAAACTTGCTCACGATCATCTGATCGAGGCCGGCCTGCGCCATTTCGCCATGTTCAGCCTGCCGGAGGCGCAGGAAAACCGCTGGGCGCAGGAGCGCGAGACGGCCTTCCGCAAGCTGATGGCCGACGACAAGATGGAGCCGCAGATCTACCGCGGCCTGGGCACCAGCGCCGCCGCCTGGGACGAGGCGGTCGAGCAGCAGATCAAATGGCTGCACAGCCTGCCCAAGCCGGTCGGCATCATCGCCGTCACGGATGCCCGCGCGCGCCAGCTGCTGCAGGCCTGCATCATGGCCAATATCGAGGTGCCGGAGCAGGTGGCGCTGATCGGCATCGACAACGATCCGCTGGCGCGCATGCTGACCCGCATTCCGCTCAGTTCCGTGATCCAGGGCGCGCAGGAGATGGGGCGCACCGCCGCCCACCTGCTGGACCAGATGCTGCACGGCGTGCGGTTGCAGGGCACGCGCGTGATGGTGCCGCCGGTCGGCATCAACGTCCAGACCTCGACCCGCCACGAGGCGCCCAAGCATCCGCACGTGATGCGGGCGCGCCATTTCATCCGCCAGTACGCCTGCCAGGGCATCAAGACCCACCAGGTGGCGGAATATGTCGGTATTTCGCGCTCGTCGCTGGAGTCGTACTTCCGCCAGGAGCTCGATTGCAGCGTGCACGACGTGATCCTGCGCTTTAAGCTCGACGCGGCCACCGAGCGGCTGGCGGCCGGCGACAGCAGCATCGCCGAGGTGGCGCTGACCTGCGGCTTTACCTCTGTCCAGTACATGCACGCGGTGTTCAAGCGGGAACTGGGTTGCACCCCGCGCGCCTACCAGGACCGCATGCTCAAGTGCCCGGAGGCGGCGGCCGCGCAGGAGGGCGCCGGGCCGGCCCTGCGCAGCGTCGCCTAACGATATTGCCCAAGTCAGGCGTAAATCATGACTGGGCTTGGTGGTTTTCGTAATTGCCGCCACCAGTGATTAAGGTGAAAATCTCCCACGCAGTTTGCTAGCCTGCCTGGAGAGAGAGACCTTGGAAAATAATATAAATTCGATGCTGCCGGACGATATGAGCCGCGCAGTACTGGTGGGACGTGTTTGGCGCGGTGGCGTCATCAACGGACCGTGTGTGGTCGCCGTACGCAACGGCGAGGTGTTCGACATCACCGGCCACGCTCCGACGATGTCCGATTTGCTCGAGCGCGACGACGCGCTGGAAGTGGCCCGTTCCGCTCCCGGCGAATCGCTCGGCGACGTGCAGCCCCTGCTGGCCAACGCGCTGGCCGGCGGCGCCGACGACAGCATCCCGCGCCTGCTGGCGCCATGCGACCTGCAGGCGATCAAGGCCTGCGGCGTGACCTTCGCGGTCAGCCTGCTGGAGCGCGTGATCGAGGAGCAGGCCGCCGGCGATCCGTCGCGCGCCAACGCCCTGCGCGCCGAAATCCAGACCATCATCGGTTCCGACCTGTCGGCCATCCGTCCGGGTTCGCCGGAAGCGGCCAAGCTGAAGGCGGACCTGATCGCGCGCGGCCTGTGGTCGCCGTACATGGAAGTGGGCATCGGCCCGGACGCCGAGGTGTTTTCCAAGTCGCAGCCGATGTCCGCCGTCGGCGTGGGCGCCGACGTCGGCCTGCATCCGGACTCCAAATGGAACAACCCGGAGCCCGAGATCGTCCTGGCCGTCAACAGCCAGGCCAAGGTGCTCGGCGCCACGCTGGGCAACGACGTCAACCTGCGCGACATCGAGGGCCGCAGCGCCCTGTTGCTGGGCAAGGCCAAGGACAACAACGGTTCGTGCTCGATCGGCCCGTTCATCCGCCTGTTCGACGACCACTTCACCATCGACACCATCCGCAACGCCGAAGTGAGCATGCTGATCGAAGGCCGCGACGACGACTTCCGCCTGGCCGGCGCCAGCCGCATGCGCGAAATCAGCCGCGATCCGCTGGACCTGGTGAGCCAGGTGTGCGGCCGCCACCACCAGTATCCGGACGGTTTCATGCTGTTCCTCGGCACGATGTTCTCGCCGATCAAAGACCGCGACGCCGTCGGCGGCGGTTTCACCCACCACCTGGGCGACCGTGTCAGCATCTCGACGCCTTCGCTGGGCGCGCTGGTCAACCATGTGCAGCGCAGCGACCAGATCGCGCCGTGGACCTATGGCACGCGCGCACTGCTGAACCGCGCCCGCGCCTCGGTGCCGGCCAAACCGGCCGTGCAAACGAAGGCCGAGCAGGCGATCTATCCTAGCCTGGCCGGCAAGCGCGTGGTCGTCACCGGCGGCGGCAGCGGCATCGGCGCCGGCATCGTCGAGGCGTTCGCGCGCCAGGGCGCCCGCGTGCACTTCCTCGACATCGCCGAAGCCGATTCGCGCGCGCTGGAGGCGACCTTGTCGACCCTGCCGGTGCCGCCGACCTTCGTGCAGTGCGACCTGACCAACCTGGCCACGCTGGCCAAGACCTTCGCCGACATCGGCACCGTCGACATCCTGATCAACAACGCCGCCAACGACGACCGCCACAACCTGGCCGACGTCACGCCGGAATACTGGGAAGGCCGCATGGCGGTCAACCTGCGCCACCAATACTTCTGCGCCCAGGCCGTGGCGCAGGGCATGCGCGAGCAGGGCGGCGGCGTGATCCTGAACTTCGGTTCGATCTCGTGGCACCTGGCGTTGCCGGACCTGACCTTGTACATGATGGCCAAAGCCGCCATCGAAGGCATGACCCGGGGCCTTGCGCGCGACCTGGGACCTGATAATATCCGTGTCAATTGCATTATTCCCGGCGGCGTACGCACTCCGCGCCAGGAAGCGCTGTGGCACACGCCGGACGAGGAAGCTCGCATCCTGGCCGGCCAGTGCCTGAAACAGCGCGTGCAGGTGGACGACGTGGCGGCGATGACGCTGTTCCTTTCCTCGGACAGCGCCTCGGCCTGCTCCGGTCGTGAATACTTCGTCGACGCCGGCTGGTACGGCGCATAAGGCAGCATAGGAATATATGGGCAATGACATGAACAACCAGCAGCCACGCCGCTACCGCTCGCAAGACTGGTTCGACAATCCGGACCACATCGACATGACCGCGCTCTATCTGGAGCGCTTCATGAACTACGGGATCACGCCGGAAGAGCTGCGCTCGGGCCGGCCGATCATCGGCATCGCGCAAAGCGGCAGCGACATCAGTCCCTGCAACCGCATCCACCTGGAGCTGGCCAAGCGCGTGCGCGACGGCATCCGCGACGCCGGCGGCATCGCGATGGAGTTCCCGCTGCATCCGATCTTCGAGAACTGCCGCCGTCCGACGGCGGCGATCGACCGCAACCTGGCGTATATGGGCCTGGTCGAGATCCTGCACGGCTATCCGATCGACGCCGTGGTGCTGACCACCGGCTGCGACAAGACCACGCCGTCGCAGATCATGGCCGCGTCCACGGTCGACATTCCCGCCATCGTGCTGTCCGGCGGGCCGATGCTCGACGGCTGGTTCGAGGGCGAACTGGCCGGTTCCGGCGCGGCGATCTGGAAAGGCCGCCGCCAACTGGCCGCCGGCACCATCGACAACGAGAAGTTCCTGCAGATCGCGGCCGCCTCGGCGCCGTCGGCGGGGCACTGCAACACCATGGGCACGGCGTCGACGATGAACGCCATCGCCGAGGCGCTGGGCATGTCGCTGACCGGTTGCTCGGCGATTCCGGCGCCGTACCGCGAGCGCGGCCAGATGGCCTACGAGACCGGCCGCCGCATCGTCGAAATGGCAAAGCTGGACATCAAGCCTTCGGCCATCCTGAACCGCGACGCCTTCCTCGACGCGATCGTGGTCAACGCCGCCATCGGCGGTTCGACCAACGCGCAGCAGCACATCGTCGCGATGGCGCGCCACGCCGGCGTCGAGCTGCATTCGAGCGACTGGATGGAATACGGCCACAAGGTGCCGCTGCTGCTGAACATGCAGCCGGCCGGTAAATTCCTCGGCGAGCGTTTCCACCGCGCCGGCGGCGTGCCGGCGGTGATGTGGGAGCTGGAGCAGCAGGGCATGCTGCGTTCGGAGCGCGCCACCGTCACCGGCCGCACCATGCGCGACAACCTGGTCGGCAAGGAGACGCAGGACCGCGAAGTGATCTTCCCGTTCAACGCGCCGCTCAAGGAGGACGCCGGATTCTTCGTCCTGAAGGGCAACCTGTTCGACTTCGCGATCATGAAGACCAGCGTGATTTCGCCGGCCTTCCGCGAGCGCTACCTGAGCAAACCGGGTCAGGAGAATGTATTCGAGTCGCGCGCCGTGGTGTTCGACGGCTCGACCGACTACCATAACCGCATCAACGATCCGTCGCTGAACATCGACGAGGACTGCATGCTGGTGATCCGCGGCGCCGGCCCGGTGGGCTGGCCCGGTTCGGCCGAGGTGGTCAACATGCAACCGCCAGACGCGCTGGTCAAGCGCGGCGTCAACTGGCTGCCGACGCTGGGCGACGGCCGCCAGTCCGGCACCTCGGACAGCCCGTCGATCCTGAACGCGTCGCCGGAAAGCGCGGTCGGCGGCGGCCTGGCGTGGCTGCGCACCGGCGACATGATCCGTGTCGACCTGAACGCGGGCACCTGCGACGCGCTGGTGCCGGCGGCGGAGTGGGAAGAACGCAAGAAGGGCGCGCTGCCGACCATCCCGGCCAGCCAAACGCCGTGGCAGGAAATCTACCGCAGCACCGTCGGCCAAATGGAAAACGGCGCTTGCATGGAACTGGCTGTACCATACCGTGGAGTGGCGGACAATCCGGCCCGCCACAATCATTAAGCACCACGTAGGGCGGATTAGCGCAGCGTAATCCGCCAAGCGCCGCCAGCGGCTCATGGCGGATTACGGCGATGCCTAATCCGCCCTACGAAAATCTGTAAAAAGCGCTAGTTGGGCATAGACCTGTACAGTAACGAGTTGGAAAAGTAGGGCCTTTGTCAGGCATAACGGCATTCGAATCAGGAGACGAAACAAATGAAGAAAATACTGAGTGCGGCCGCCATCGCGGTCATGATGGTGTGCGCCGGCGGTAACGCCATGGCGGACGCCAAGAATCCCAAAATCGGCTTCTCCATCGACGACCTGCGCCTCGAGCGCTGGGCGCGCGATCGCGACTACTTCGTCGCCGCCGCCGAAAAGCAGGGCGCCAAGGTCTTCGTGCAGTCGGCCGACGCCAGCGAGCAGCGCCAGATCGCCCAGATCGAGAACCTGATCTCGCGCGGCGTCGACGTGCTGGTCATCGTTCCCTACAACGCCACGGTGCTGAACAACGCCGTCAAGGAAGCCAAGAAGGCCAAGATCAAGGTGGTCTCGTACGACCGCCTGATCCTCAACGCCGACATCGACGCCTACATCTCCTTCGACAACAAGATGGTCGGCGAGATGCAGGCGCAGGGCGTGGTGGCCGTCAAACCAAAGGGTAACTACTACCTGCTGGGCGGCGCGCCGACCGACAACAACGCCAAGATGCTGCGCGAAGGCCAGCTCAAAGTGCTGCAGCCGCTGATCGACAAGGGCGACATCAAAGTCGTCGGCAAGCAGTGGGTCAAGGACTGGAACCCGGCCGAGGCGATGTCCATCGTCGAAAACGCGCTGACCGCCAACGGCAACAAGCTCGATGCGGTGGTCGCCTCCAACGACGCCACCGCCGGCGGCGCGATCCAGGCGCTGGCTTCGCAAAAACTCGACGGCAAGGTGGCCGTGTCGGGCCAGGACGCCGATCTGGCCGGCGTGCGCCGTGTCATCGCCGGTACCCAGACCATGACCGTCTACAAGCCGCTCAAGCTGATCGCCAGCGAGGCGGCCAAGCTGTCGGTGCAGCTGGTGCGCGGCGAAAAGCCGGGCTTCAATTCGCAGTATCAGAACGGCTTTAAACAAGTCGACACGCTGCTGCTGAAACCGACAATGCTGACCAAGGCGAACATGGATGTCGTCGTCGCCGACGGCTTCTATACCAAGGCACAACTTGCGGCCGCGAAGTAATCGCCGCTTCATGAAGACCGGGGCGTCGCCAAAGACGCCTCGCCGTGCGTTCGCACTGTCTTTCGCCACGCCTCGCTTCGCCGATAACGCGGCTTGCGCGTGGCGAGTTCCACCACCTCTGCGAGAACCAGTATGTCCGGCTATTTGCTAGAAATGAAGGGCATCGTCAAAAAGTTTGGCGGTGTTCCGGCGCTCGACGGTATCGACCTGCAAGTGCGGGCCGGTGAGTGCATCGGCTTGTGCGGCGAGAACGGCGCCGGCAAGTCGACCCTGATGAAAGTGCTGTCCGCCGTCTACCCGCACGGCACCTGGGACGGCGAAATCCACTTCGACGGCAAGCCTTTGCAGGCGCAGTCGATCCGCGAAAGCGAGGCCGCCGGCATCGTCATCATCCACCAGGAGCTGATGCTGGTGCCCGAGCTGTCGGTGACCGAGAATCTCTTCCTGGGCAACGAGATCACGTTGCCGGGCGGCCGCATGGATTATTCGGCCATGAACCAGCGCGCCGAGGCGCTGCTGAAGGAACTCAATCTGACCGACGTCAACGTGGTGCTGCCGGTGTCGAACTACGGCGGCGGCCACCAGCAGTTGATCGAGATCGCCAAGGCGCTCAACAAGAACGCGCGCCTGCTGATCCTCGACGAGCCGTCGTCGTCGCTGACGACCTCCGAGATCCAGGTGCTGCTCAATATCATCCGCGGCCTGAAGGCCAAGGGCGTGGCCTGCGTCTACATCTCGCACAAACTCGATGAGGTGGAGGCGATCTGCGACACCATCGTCGTCATCCGCGACGGCCAGCATATCGCCACCACGCCGATGGACAAGATGGACGTCAAGCAGATCATCGCGCAGATGGTCGGCCGCGAAATGAACCAGCTGTATCCGACGCTGGAGCGCACGCCCAGCGAGGACATCGTGTTCGAGGCGCGCAACGTCACCTGCTACGACGTCGAGAAGCCCGAGCGCAGGAAGGTCGACAACGTCTCCTTCTCGCTGCGCAAGGGCGAGATCCTCGGCATCGCCGGCCTGGTGGGCGCGGGCCGCACGGAGCTGGTGTCGGCGCTGTTCGGCGCCTATCCGGGCCGCTCGGAGGCCGAGGTCTGGCTCGAAGGCGCGAAGATCGACACCGGCACGCCGCTCAAGGCCATCCGCGCCGGCCTGGCGCTGGTGCCGGAGGACCGCAAGCAGCACGGCATCGTGCGCGACCTGGACGTCGGCCAGAACATCACCTTGTCGGTGCTGGGCCGCTTCTCGCGCTTCACCCGCATCGACCGCGAGCAGGAGCTCAAGGTCGTCAGCGAGGAAATCGCCCGCCTGGGCCTGAAAACGGCCAGCCCGTTCCTGTCGATCACGTCGCTCTCGGGCGGCAACCAGCAGAAGGCGGTGCTGTCGAAGATGCTGCTGACGCGCCCCAAGGTGCTGATCCTCGACGAGCCCACGCGCGGCGTCGACGTCGGCGCCAAGTTCGAAATCTATAAACTGATGCTGGAACTGGCCAGCCAGGGCGTCTCCATCATCATGGTGTCGTCCGAGCTGGCCGAGGTGCTGGGCGTGTCCGACCGCGTGCTGGTCATGGGCGAGGGCAAGCTGCGCGGCGATTTCATCAACCAGAACCTGACCCAGGAAACGCTGCTGTCGGCAGCACTCGATCATTCGTGATGCCTTATCTGTGAAAACCATGCAAACAAATAAACTCAAACAGCTTTTCACGCAGTACAAGATCCTCGCGCTGCTGATCGCCATCGCCATCATCTGGGCCTTCTTCAGCTGGAAGACCGAGGGCGGCTTCATCTCGCCGCGCAACCTGTCCAACCTGATGCGGCAGATGGCCGTCACCGGCATCGTCGCCTGCGGCATGGCCTTCGTCATCATCGCCGGCGAGATCGATCTGTCGGTCGGCTCGCTGCTTGGCCTTCTTGGCGGCGTGGCGGCGGTGCTCGACGTCACCCACCACATGCCGCTGCCGGCCACCATCGCGGTGGTGCTGGCGTGCGGCCTGGTGCTCGGACTGTTCAACGGCTACCTGACCGCGTACAAGGGCATCCCGTCCTTCATCGTCGGCTTGGGCGGCATGCTGGCCTACCGCGGCATCGTGCTCGGTGTGACCGATGGCGTGACGGTGGCGCCGGTGTCCGAGTCGATGGTGCAACTGGGGCAGGGCTACCTGTCGCCGCAGATGGGCGTGGGCCTCGGTGTCGCCCTGTTCGTGCTGGGCGCGGTGCTGACCTGGCGCCAGCGCGCCAGCCTGGCGCGCCACGGCCTGCCGGTGCCGCCGATGTGGCGCGACGGTCTGCGCCTGGCGGCGATCGCCGTGGTGCTGTTCGCTTTCGTGCGCACCTTGAACAGCTACGAGGGCATTCCGCTGCCGGTGCTGCTGCTGCTGGTGTTGCTGGGCGTGTTCAGCTACGTCGCGACGCAGACCGTGTTCGGCCGCCGTATCTACGCGGTCGGCAGCAATATGGAGGCGACCCGTCTGTCCGGCGTCAACGTGCAGGCGGTGAAGCTGTGGATCTTCGGGATCATGGGCTTGATGTGCGCATTGGCGGGCCTGATCAACACGGCCCGTCTGGCGGCCGGCTCGCCGTCGGCCGGCACCTCGGGCGAACTCGATGCGATCGCCGCGTGCTTCATCGGCGGCACCTCGATGCGCGGCGGCTCCGGCACCGTGTACGGCGCGTTGATCGGCGCGCTGGTGATGGCCAGCCTCGATAACGGCATGTCGATGCTGGATGTCGACACCTACTGGCAGATGATCGTCAAGGGCTGCATCCTGACCTTGGCCGTGTGGGTCGACGTGGCGACGCGCTCCGGCCGCCGTTGAGTCTGATAAGCTGAGTCCGGTTCCTCCCCCACGCGGCCCGCAACGACGGGCCGCGTTGCCGTTTACGGCCCTCGTTTGTCTTATGTACACGACGCTTGCGGATTATCATTCCGCCGCTTGGTGAATTTCGCAATTGCCACACTTTTGGGTAACTTGCAAAATGTTCGCATAGCATCGTATGGCCTCGGCACCCAGCCAATAAAGCCAGAACGACAAAAATATTAAGAGCGAGACACCACCAAATGATGATCAAGCAGGGCGCCCGTCGGCGCCTGCGTGCTCACTCGCCCTTACGTCCCTAAAAAACCCGGCTTCACCGCAGCAGCAGTAAAGCTTCAGTAGAGAATCACCAACAAGGCCGAAGAGCCGTGATTTAAGTTGTATAACTTTGGAGAGCGTGAATGAAACAGTTTAAGAAAACAGCGATCGCACTGGGCCTGGCCCAGATGGCGATGATGGCCAGCGGTGTCGCCTCGGCGCAAACCGCCCAGGAACCGGCCGCGAAATCCGACACCCCGGCGCCAGCCGCGGCGCCGGTGGCGGTGGTCATCACCGGTCAGCGCGCGGCGCTGCAATCGGCACAAAAAATCAAGCAGAACGCGGACGAGGTGGTCGACTCGATCTCCGCCGACGATATCGGCAAACTGCCGGATCGCTCGGTCACCGAGGTGCTGCAACGCGTCTCGGGCGTGACCATCGACCGCGCCATGTCGCGCGCCGACCCGGATCACTTCTCGGTCGAAGGCTCGGGCGTGTCCGTGCGCGGCTTGAGCTACGTGCGTTCGGAACTGAACGGCCGCGATTCGTTCTCGGCCAACGGCGGCCGCTCGCTCAACTTCGAGGACGTGCCGCCGGAGCTGATGGCCGGCGTCGACATCTACAAGAACCCGTCGGCGGAACAGGTGGAGGGCGCCATCGGTGGCCTGATCAACCTGCGCACCGCACTGCCGTTCGATTACAAAGGCTTCAAGGCTTCCATCAGCGGTTCGGAGACCTATTCCAAACTGCGCAAGGGCAAAGCGTCGCCATCGGGTTCCGGCATGGTGACCAATCGCTGGAAAACCCCGTTCGGTGAAGTCGGTGCCCTGATCGACCTGGCCTACTCGGAATCGGCGACCCGCACCGACGCCATCCAGGTCGAGCCGTACTACCCGCGCACCGACATCGTTCCAGGCCGCACCGTCTATATTCCCAAAGGCGCGGAATGGCGTTCGCTGAACTTCGACCGCACCCGCGAAGGCGCGTACGGCGCGCTGCAGTGGAAACCGAACAGCGAGATCACCACCGGCCTGACCTACTTCAAATCGAAGTACAAGATGAGCTGGGACGAGCAGGCGATCTTCGCCCAATCGAGCCCGTACAACATCCAGGTCGCCAACGGCAAGTACGCGGACAACGGCGCCTTCATCAGCGGCACCCTGAGCGACCCGGCCGATGGCGGCATTAACTTCAACAACGATACGCGAGCCGCATGGCGCAAGTCCGACACCACCGACGTGTCGTGGAACATGCGCTGGCGTCCGAACGACCGCTGGACCATCACCACCGATCTGCAGCGCATCCGCGCCAATACCCAGAGTGTCGATTCGACCGTGGCCACCGGCTTGAAAATGCCGAAGGAGCAGCTGGACCTGTCGGGTAGCCTGCCGAACATCGTCTTCGACGCCGCGGACCGCGCCAACCTGGCCAATCCGAACAATTACTATTGGGCGTTCACGATGGAGCACCTGGATCGCGCCAAGGCCGATTCGGACGCGGGCAAGATCGATCTGAAATATGACTTCGACCACCCGATCTTCCGCGACATCAAGTTCGGTGCGCGCATGACCAATCGCGATTCGGTAACGCAGAACTCCAATCCAAGCTACAACTGGGCCGCCATTACCCAGCCATGGCAGGGCGAGATCAGCGGCCTGGCCTATCTGGGCGATCCGCGTTTCTCGGGTAATACCACGGTCCACTCCTTTGATAACTTCTTCAACGGTAAAATGAGCGTGCCTGCGGTGGTGTTCCCGAACCCCTCGCTGGCGCAGGGCTACCCATCGAGCTACGCCACGCTGCACTCCTATCATGACATCCTGTGCGCGGAAAAATCGGGTGCGGCAAATTGCACGCCATGGAAAGCGGCCACCTTTGGCGGCGATCCGGCCGGTATCAATGAGCAGAGCGAGAAAACCAAGGCGCTCTACACGCAAACCCGCTTCGGCTTCGACGACCTGAAATTCCCGGTCGACGGTAATATCGGCCTGCGCTACGTGAAGACCGATTCCCACGCCACCGGTTACACGGTGTTTAGCTCGACCACCCCGACGAATAATCCGGCGATTCCGGTCTTCGCACCGTTCCAGAGGGCGGAAAGCTACGAGAACTCGTACCACAACTGGCTGCCTAGCCTGAATCTGCGCATGAAGGCCAGCGACACGCTGCAGTTCCGTTTCGCGTTCGCGTCGGCGATGTCGCGTCCGGACCCGTCGCAGTTGCAGGCTTACACGTCGTTGAGCCAGACCGCCGACGTCAAATCCGACGGCACCGTCAACAGCCAGAGTCTGACCGGCGAAGCCAAGGGCAACCCGAATCTGCGTCCGATCACCGCCAAGCAGATCGACCTGACCGCCGAGTGGTACTTCTCGCCGGTCGGCTCGTTCACCCTGGCCTTGTTCAACAAGCAGTTGAAGGACGTGATCGTCAACCAGACGACCGCGTATCAACTGAACTCCGTCACCGGACAGTCGTATAACTTCATCACCACCGCGCCGGTCAACGGCGCCAAAGGCCGCGCACGTGGTTTCGAGCTGGCCTACCAGCAGTACTTCGACAAGCTGCCGGGCGCCTTGTCGGGCCTGGGCCTGCAGGGTAACTTCACCTTCGTCGACAGCAAGCGCACCTTGTACAACGGCGTCTACCAGCAGTACTGCACGGGCAGCGGCGGCGGCGCCGCCAACCTGAACTTGAACCTGAACGGTTGCGACACCAACGGCACCACCTTTGGCAATCTGCCATTGGAAAACCTGTCCCGTCGTTCGTACAACATCGCTTTGATGTACGACAAGGGCCCATGGTCGGCGCGTCTGGCCTACAACTGGCGTTCGAAGTCTCTGCAGGCGGTCAACGTGAACGGCACCCAGGGCACCGACGGTACCGACACCAACCCGGCCAGCCCGAACTTCGGAAAGACCACGGTGGCATGGGGCTTGCCAACTTGGGCTGACGATTACGGCCAGGCCGATGCCTCGGTGTCGTACAAGATCAACGACAGTGTGCAGATCGGCCTGGAGGCGCAGAACATCACCGACTCCAAGTACAAGGTCCTGATGCAGCAGACTACCGGTATGATGGGCCGCGCATGGTTCTCGTCCGGCCCGCGCTACGTCGCTCGCCTGAGCTACAACTTCAATTAAGGAAAGGCTAGACCGCATGAAGATGATCGCCCGCCAGCTTGTAAGCTCCATTGGTTTTGTTGTATTGGCCTCGGCTGGCGCGGCGGCCGCGCCGATCCCCGAACTGGTACAAAAGGATGGCCGTTACGCCTTGATGGTGGACGGCGCGCCTTTTGTGATGTTCGGGGCTCAAGCGCAGAATTCGAGTAACTATCCGCTGGCCCTGAAGAAGCTTTGGCCGGCGATCAAGGACATGAACGCCAACACGCTCGAAATCCCGGTCGCATGGGAACAGATCGAGCGGGTCGAAGGCAAGTTCGATTTCAGCTATGTCGATACGCTGGTGGCCGAGGCGCGCAAGAACAAGGTGCGCCTGGTGCTGCTGTGGTTCGGCACCTGGAAGAACACCGGCGCCAATTACGCGCCGGAGTGGGTGAAGTTTAACAACCAGCGCTTCCCGCGCATGCTGGACAAGGAAGGCAAGCCGATTTACTGCCTCTCGCCGCAGGGCGAGGAAACGCTCAAGGCCGACAAGAAGGCGTTTGTCGCGCTGATGACGCACATTAAAAAGATCGACGAGGCGCACCGCACCGTCATCATGATGCAGGTCGAGAACGAGGTGGGCACCTACGGCTACGCGCGCGACTACGCGCCGAAGGCCGAAGCGGCGTTCAACCAGCCGGTGCCCGAAGCGGTGTTGAAGCGTAAAAAATCGCCGGTGGCGCTGGCCGCCAGCGGCACCTGGAAGCAGGTCTACGGCGACTACGCCGAAGAGTACTTCCACGCCTGGTCGATCGCCAGCTACATCGGCGAGATCGCCAAGGCGGGCCGCGCGGTCTACAACCTGCCGATGTACGTCAATAACTCGATCCGCGATCCGCTCGAAGAGCCGGTCAAGCCGTGGAACAAGAATTTCGCCAGCGGCGGCCCGACCTTCGACGTGATCGATATCTACAAGGCCGCGGCGCCGGCGATCGACTTCGCCGCGCCCGATATCTACAGCCCGGACTCGAAGAAGTTCGTCGCCACGCTAGACAAGTTCCAGCGTCCGGACAACCCGCTGGCCGTGCCGGAGATGAGCAATGCCGCCGAATACGTGCGCTACGCCTATCTGGTGCTGGGCCGCGGCGCGATCAACTTCTCGCCGTTCGGCATCGACTACGCCGACTACAGCAACTTCCCGCTTGGCCACAAGGCCACCGACAAGACCATGGTCGAACCGTACGCGAAGATCTATTCGGTCTTCCGCCCGATGGAGCGCCAGTGGTCCAGGTGGGCGTTCGAGGGCCGCACCTACGGCGTGGCCGAAGGCGACGACCGCGCGCCGCAAACCATCGCGATGAAGGGCTGGAAGGGCACCATTTCGTTCCGCGAATGGCAGTTCGGCGAGCGTGAATACTTCAAGGATGTGAAGGACCTGCCGGCCAACACGGAGAAACCCAACGGCGGCGTGGCGATCGCGCAGATCGCCGACGATGAGTTCATCATCGTCGGCCAGTACGCGCGCGTGAAGATCGACCATGCGGACGGCAAACCAACGATGTGGGCGCGCGTCGAGGAAGGCTATTATGATCCATCCGGTAAATGGGTCATGGAGCGCAACTGGAACGGCGACCAGACCGACTACGGCCTTAACCTGACCGGCAAGCCGGTGGTGTTGAAGGTTAAAGTCGGTACGTACTAACATAAAAAACACAGGAGATAGAACATGCGATTCAAAGCGATAGTGCCGGCGGCTTCGTGCCTGGCGGTGATGATGTCCGGCCACGCATTGGCCGGGACGTTTGAAAAGACCGCCACCGGCGTGGTGGTCAAGCCCGATGCCGGCGCCAAGGAAGTGCGGCTCGAGGTCATGAGCGACAACATCATCCATGTCGTCAAGACCGATAAGGAAGGCAAGGAGCTGACTCCCTCGCTGATGACGGTGGCCGCACCTGTTAGCGGTATCTTCAGCGTCACCGCTTCGGGCAAGGACAAGGTCACGCTCAAGGCGAAGAAAATCTCCGTCGCCGTGTCGCTGGCGACCGGCCAGGTGCAGTTCTTCAACGCGGCCGGCAAGGCTTTCCTGAGCCAGGCCTCGGAGAGCATGACGCCCGTGGACATCGGCGGCAAGCCGTTCATGGCGGTTAAGCAGGGCTTCAACCACGGCACCAAGGACGCATACTATGGCCTGGGCCAGCACCAGAACGGCCAGATGAATTTGAACGGCGAAGACGTGCTGCTGATGCAGCACAATATGGTCATCGCGGTGCCGTTCGTCGTCTCGGACAAGAACTACGGCGTTTTGTGGGATAACAATTCGATCTCGCGCTTCGGCGACACCAAGCCGTACGGCTTCCTGAGCCGCGACCTGAAACTGGTCGACGACGAAGGCAATGCCGGCGGCCTGACCGCGCGCTACTACGTCGACGGCAAGTTGGTGCTGACGCGCCAGGAAAAGGACATCGACTACCAATACCTGAAGGACGTGGCCGAGAACTGGCCGAAGGAACTGGGCGATCCGAAGAAGGCGGTCGGCGTCAAGGTGGTGTGGGACGGCACGCTGACCTCCGACAAAACGGGCGTGCACAAGATGCAGATGTATGCGTCCGACTACGCGAAGCTGAGCATGGACGGCAAGGAAGTCATGGACGTCTGGCGCCAGGGCTGGAACCCGTGGTACCACAACTTCGAGCAGAAGTTCGAAGCCGGCAAACCGGTCAAGCTGCATGTGGAATGGAAGCCGTCCGGCGGCATGATCGCCATGACGCACAACGATCCGCTGCCGGCGCCGGAACGCCACTCGCTGACGTTCTCCTCGGAAGTCGCGCAGAGCATCAACTACTACGTCGTGAACGGCGAGACCAGCATCGACAACGTCATCGCCGGCTACCGCCATCTGACCGGCCAGGCGCCGATGATGCCGAAGTGGGCCTATGGCCTGTGGCAGTCGCGCCAGCGCTATGAAACGCAGGAGCAGCTGCTCGGCGTGTTGCGCGAGTACCGCAAGCAGGGCTGGCCGGTCGACACGATGGTGCAGGACTGGTTCTACTGGCCGCAGGACGGCTGGGGTTCGCACGATTTCGACAAGACCCGCTTCCCCGATCCGAAAGGGATGGTGGACGAGGTCCACAAGAACAACGCCCGCATCATGATTTCGATCTGGGGCAAGTTCTACGACAACACCGCCAACTACAAGGAGCTGGCGTCGAAGGGCTATATGTGGACCAAGAACGTCGAAAACGGCGATCTTGACTGGGTGGGCCCGGGCTACAAGAACAGCCACTACGACCCGTACACCAAGGGCGCGCGCGAGATGTACTATCGCCAGATGAAGTCCAAGCTGGTCGATCTGGGCTTCGACGCCTGGTGGATGGATAACACCGAACCGGACGTGTTGTCGAACACCCGCCTGGAGGACTTCAAGAAGCTGATCGGACCGACCGTCTACGGCGCCGGCGAAATCACCTTCAATCCATATAGCCTGGTGCACACCGAGGGCTTCTACCAGGGCCTGAAGAACGATCAGCCGGAGAAGCGCCAGTTCATCCTGTCGCGTTCCGGTTTCGCCGGCATCCAGCGCAACGCCACCGCCTTGTGGAGCGGCGACACAGCCAGCCGCTGGAACAATCTGTACGACCAGATCTCGGCCGGCGTGAGCATGTCGATGTCGGGTATCCCCAACTGGACGCACGATATCGGCGGCTACGCGCAGGAAGCCCGCTACCAGGTCGGCGCCACCGGCACGGCGCAGGAAAACCGCGCGGTCGGCGCGGCGGTGGCCAATCCGGAAGATATGAAGGAATGGCGCGAGCTCAATCTGCGCTGGTGGCAGTTCGGCGCGTTCTCGCCGCTGTTCCGCTCGCACGGCGAGGTGGTCAAGCGCGAGATCCACGAGATCTCGCCGGAAGGCTCGCCGATGCGCGAATCGATGGTCTGGTACGACAAGCTGCGCTACCGCATGATGCCGTACATTTATTCGACGGCGGCGACGACCTACCACGATTCGGGCACCATCATGCGCGGTCTGGTGATGGACTTCCCGAACGACGACGCGGTCAAGAACATCAAGGACCAGTACCTGTTCGGTCACAGCCTGATGGTGGCGCCGGTGTACGTGTACGGTGGCCGCGAGCGCGATGTCTACATGCCGAAGGGCGCCAACTGGTATGACTTCTATACCGGCGAAGTGCACAAGGGCGGCACCAAGACCTCGATCAAGGCGCCGGAAACCCGCATGCCGCTGCTGGTGAAGGCCGGCGCGATCCTGCCATTGGGTCCGGTGACGCAGTACGTCGACGAGAAACCGGATGCGCCGATCACGCTGAACATCTACACCGGCGCGGACGGCAAATTCAGCCTGTACGAGGATGACGGCGTCTCCAACGCCTACCTGCGCAACGAGTTCTCGCGTATTCCGCTGAGCTACAACGACAAGACCGGCACCGTCACCATCGGCGAGCGGGTGGGCCAGTTCAAGGGCATGGTCGCCAAGCGCGAGTTCAAGGTGCGCTTCATCAAGGCCGGCGTATCGAGCTCGGACAACTTCGACGCCGCCGACAAAGTCGTCAGCTATGAAGGCAAGGCGGTCACCGTCAAGCGCTGATTTTCGCACCGACGATGATTCCTCGATGACGGCGGGGGCGGTGCATGCCGCCTCCGCCGTTTTTCTCTGCTCTATCAGAAGACACCTATGAAAATTTTGCTGCGCTCCTCGCTGTTTTTTTCTTCGGCGGTTGTCGCCATCGCGGCGACGGCGGCGCCGGATCTGACGCTGCGCTACAAACAGCCCGCGCCCGACACGCCGCAGGGCTGGGAGCGCGAGGCGCTGCCGATCGGGAACGGCCGCATCGGCGCGATGATCTTCGGCCAGCTGGCGCGCGAGCGCATCCAGTTCAACGACATCACGCTGTGGACCGGCGACGACAAGGTGATGGGCGCGTACCAGCCGTTCGGCGACGTGTATGTGAACCTGCCGGGGCACGAGCAGGCCACCGGCTATTCGCGCCAGCTCGACATCGGCCAGAGCTTGCACAGCGTCAGCTACACGTACAAGGGCGTCAAGTTCAAGCGCGAGGCCCTGGCCAGCTATCCGGCGCAGGTGATCGCGGTGCGGCTGAGCGCCGACAAGCGCGGCCAGTACACCGGGTCGATCGAACTGACCGACATGCACGACGCGCAGATCAACGCGCTGGGTAACCGCATCGTCGCCACCGGTTCGTTGCGCGGCAAAGGCGAGCCGTCGTCGAACGCGATGGACTACGCCAGCCAGGTGAGGGTGCAAAACGAGGGGGGCGCCATCGCCATCGACGGCAACAAGATCACCTTCACCGGCTGCGACGCGGTGACCCTGATACTGGGCGCCGGCACCAGTTATGCGATGGACGCGGCCAGGAAGTTCCAGGGCGAGCATCCGCTGGCGCGCGTGTCGGCGCAGGTCAACGCGGCGTCGCGCCCGTGGCCCGCGCTGCTGGCCGAGCACCGCAAGGATTTCCAGGCGCAGTTCAACCGCGTGAGCGTGGACTTCGGCGCGGCCACGGCGGCGCGCCGCGCGCTGCCGACCGATCAACGCATCGAAACCTATACCGCCGAGGGCAGGGACCCGGAGCTCGAGGCGCAGTTCTTCCAGTATGGCCGCTACCTGCTGATTTCCAGCTCGCGCGGTTCGCTGCCGGCCAACCTGCAGGGGCTGTGGAACAACAACCCGTCGCCGCCATGGCGCTCGGACTACCATACCAACATCAACGTCCAGATGAACTACTGGCCCGCCGAACCGGCCAATCTGTCCGATCACGCGTTGCCGTTCCTGGACTTCGTGCAGGGCGTGGCGCCCGTGTACCGGCAGCTGATCGCCGAGACGGCGGCCAAGGCGATCGCCGATCCGGCATCCGTGGTGATGGCCGCACCGGACCTCAGCGGCCAGGCGGTGCAGAAGGAGGAGACCTTTGTCAGCGCCGCCGGCAAGCCGGTGCGCGGCTGGACCGTGCGCACCGAGTCCAATCCGTTCGGCGCCATGGGCTACATCTGGAACAAGACCGGCAACGCGTGGTACGCCCAGCACTTCTGGGAGCATTACGCGTACACCCAGGACAAAACCTATCTGCGCCAGGTGGCCTATCCGGTGATGAAGGAGGCGGTGGCCTTTTGGCAGGATTATCTGAAGCTGCTGCCCGACGGGCGCTTGGTCGCGCCGCTGGGCTGGTCGCCGGAGCATGGCCCGATCGAGGATGGCGTGACCTACGACCAGTCCATCATCTGGGACCTGTTCAACAATACCGCCGAAGCGGCCGGCGTGCTGGGTGACGCGGCGTTCCGCGACCAGGTGGCCGGCCTGCGCGACAAGCTGGCCGCGCCGCGCGTCGGCAGCTGGGGCCAACTGCTGGAATGGATGGAGGAGAAGAAGGACGATCCGGTGCTGGACAAGCCCGGCGACACCCATCGTCATGTGTCGCATTTGTTCGGCGTTTTCCCGGGTCGCCAGATCTCGCCGACCAAGACGCCTGAATTGGCCGCCGCCGCCCGCAAATCGCTGGAGAGCCGCGGCGACGCCGGCACCGGCTGGTCGATGGCGTGGAAGACGGCCTACTGGGCGCGCCTGCTCGACGGTGACCACGCGTACAAGATGCTGCGCGGGCAGCTGGCGAAGCCCGGCGCGCGCGCCGCCCAGCAAAGCGGCCAGGGCACGGAATCGAACAACGCCGGCGGCACCTACGCCAATATGTTCGACGCGCACCCGCCGTTCCAGATCGACGGCAATTTCGGCGCCACCGCCGCGATCTGCGAAATGCTGCTGCAGTCGCAGACGGGCGAACTGCACCTGCTGCCGGCGCTGCCGCCCGCCTGGGACTCCGGCTCGGTCAAGGGCTTGCGCGCGCGCGGCGGCTACGAGGTCGATCTGGCATGGAAGAACGGCAAGCTGGCCTCCGCCACGATACGCCGCACGGCCGGCGAAGGCGCCGGCAAGGTGCGCTACGGCGACAAGGTCATACCGCTCGACCTCAAGGTCGGGGAGAGCAAACGTCTGGGAGAAAAACTATGATGCGACGGATTCTTGGCACGCTGCTGCTGGCGCTGAGCGGACTGGCATTCGCGGAAGTCACGCAGGTGCGGTATTTGAGCGGCACCGACAAAGACCATCGCGTCGATTGGGAATTCATGGTCAACGGCGGGCGCAATAGCGGCGTGTGGAAGATCATACCGGTGCCGTCGAATTGGGAGATGGAGGGCTTCGGCACCTACCGCTACTTCAGCGACTGGGAAAAGGACCCGGCGCCGGACACCACCGGCATCTACCGCCACAAGTTCGACGTGCCGGCCGACTGGCAGGGCAAGCGGATCGACATCGTGTTCGGCGGGTCGATGACCGATACGCTGGTCAAGGTCAACGGCCAGCCGGCTGGCGCCGTCCACCAGGGCGGGTTCTACGAGTTCCGCTACGATATCTCGAAGCTGCTGAAGCCCGGCCAGAGCAATCAACTGGAGGTGACGGTCAATCGCTTCTCTGCCAACGCGTCGGTCAACCGCGCCGAGCGCAGCGCCGATTTCTGGCTGTTCAGCGGGATTTACCGGCCCGTGTGGCTGGAGGCCAAGCCACAGGATAATATCGATCGCATCAGCCTCGATGCGCGCCACAACGGCGACTTCAGCGCCGATGTTTTCCTTGCGGGCCAGGCGGACGCCAAGGTCGTCGCCCGCGTGACCACGCTCGATGGCAAGGCGCTCGGCAAGGAGATGGCGGCGCCGGTGGTCGACGGCAAGACACATCTGCAGGGGAATGTCGCGAAGGTGACGCCATGGTCGGCGGAGAATCCGCAGCGCTACAAGGTGAACTTCCAACTGGTCAGCGGCAAGAAAGTGGTGCATGAAGTCAGCAAGACCATCGGCTTTCGCACCATCGAGCTGCGGCAGCGCGACGGCGTGTACGTCAACGGCTACAAGGTGCGCCTGAAGGGATCGAACCGGCACACGATCTGGCCGACCTCCGGCCGCGCCAGCAGCAAGGCGTTGAGCTACCAGGACGCGAAGCTGATGAAGGAGATGAATATGAACGCGGTGCGGATGTCCCACTATCCGCCGGACCCGCATTTCCTCGACGTGGCCGATGAGGTGGGGCTGTACGTGATCGACGAGCTGACCGGATGGCAGAAGTTCTACGACACCGACGTCTCCACGCCGTTGGTGAAGGAGCTGGTGCAGCGCGACCAGCACCATCCGTCGATCGTCTTCTGGGCCAACGGTAACGAGGGCGGCTTCAATCGCGACCTGGACAAGCTGTTTGCCCAGTGGGATACGCAGAACCGCCCGGTGATCCACCCGTGGGCCAACTTCGGCGGCATCGATACCGCCCACTATCCGACCTACGACTGCTGCGCGACGTCGCTGTTCCATGGCCGCGATGTGTTCATGCCGACCGAATTCCTGCATGGCCTGTATGACGGCGGCGCCGGCGCGAGCCTCGACGATTGGTGGAAGGGGATGCTGGCCAATCCACTGAGCGCGGGCGGCTTTATCTGGTCCTTTGCCGACGAGGGTATCGTTCGCGACGATAAAAATGGCGAGATCGATGTCGCCGGCAACCTGGCCCCGGACGGCATCGTCGGACCGTATCGCGAGAAGGAAGGCAGCTACTACGCGGTGAAGAAAATCTGGACGCCGGTGTATTTGCCGCTGTCGGAGATGGCCTTCCTGCCGCCCACCTTCGATGGCAGGATCACGCTGGAGAACCGTTACGACATGACCAATCTGAACCAGGTCAAGTTGAGCTGGCAGCTGGTGAAGTTCGGCCGCGACGCCGGCCACACCGTCGTGGCCAGGGGTGGCGCGAAGGCGCCCGATGTCGCCGCCGGCATGCGCGGTACCACCAGCATCGCCTTGCCGGCCGATTGGGCGCAGCAGGATGCGCTGTACTTCACGGCGACGGACCGCGATGGCCGCGAGATCTATACGTGGTCGTGGATGATCGCCAGCGCGCAGAAGGTGGCGCAGCGGATGCAGCCAGCGGCGCCGGCGGCGGCTGCGGCGACGGTGACCGAGCAGGCGGACGGCTTCGAGCTGAAGGCGGGCGCGTTGAGCGCCGTCATCGACAAGGGCACCGGCTATCTGCGCTCGCTGAAAAAGGGCGATGTCGTGGTGCCGCTGACGAACGGCCCGCGTCTGGTGGCGGGGACGGCGACTTTGAAGGGCATCGCGGCGCGGCGCGATGGCGACGATGTGGTGGTGCAGGCGGAATTCAACGGCAATCTGCGCAAGGTGAACTGGCGTCTCAACCCGGCGGGTACCTTGAGCGTGAACTATGCGTACAGCATGGAGGCCGCCAAGTATGTTGACGCGCTGGGCGTCACCTTCGACTATCCGGATGCGCAGGTGCAGTCGATGCGCTGGCTGGGTCGCGGTCCTTATCGCGTCTGGAAGAACCGCACGCAGGGTGTGGAGTTCGATGTGTGGCAGAAGGCTTATAACGATACCATCACCGGGCTGTCGTGGAATTACCCGGAGTTTAAAGGCTTCCATGACAAGGTGTATTGGGCGGAGCTGGCCACCAGGACCTTGCCGATCATGTTCATCAATCACAGCGACGATATCGCGCTGCGGGTGTTTACGCCGAGGGAGGCCAGCGGGGCGGGGTTCGAGCCGAAGGACACGCATATGGATTTCCCGCCGGGGGATATCTCGTTTTTGAACGCGATTTTGCCGATCGGGACGAAGTTCCATCCGCCGCAAGAGCTGGGACCGTCGGCGCAGCGGGGACGTACGCCGAACCTGGGGATTTGGTTGGAGAATACGATCGATATCGTGGTGGGCGACCGTTGAAGGTTGTGAGATCGGACCGTAGGGCGGATTAGCGTAGCGTAATCCGCCATGAGCCGTCGACGGCTCATAGATGGCGGATTACGGCGTTCCGCCTAATCCGCCCTACGTGTCTCCAAGGTGATCTTTACACTGTCACAGGGTTTTAGCTAACCAATTCGCCGTGATGTCGATCACCCGTTGCGGCGCGGGGCTGTTCGCTTCGAACACGTTGAACACGTGGTCGGCGCCGTCGATCATCTCCGCCTGCGCCGGTTTGCCCGGGGCGATCCGGATCAGATCCAGGTCGCGCTGCGGCAGGTAGTCCTTGCTGCCACGGACCGTCAAGAACGCTCCCGGATAGGCTGCCAGCGCCTTGTCGAAATCCACGCCTTTGAAGCTCTCGTAGAATTCGCGCTTGGTGACGATGGTTTTCCAGCCCGGCACCACCTCGGAGGCGACGCCGTCGCGCACCGCTTTTTGCGCCGTCGGCTTCGACATGAAGTATTTATACAGGTCGCCGCTCGGCGTGGACCACAGCACCATGCTGCGGAACCAGTCGGGATGCCTGCCGCCGACCACCATCGCGGTGGCGCCGCCCAGGCTCCAGCCCAGCACCGCGCTGTGCGCGACCTTGACGCCGGCCTGCTGCCGCAGGAAGGCATAGGCGGCCTCGGTGTCGGCGACGCGGCTGTCCAAGGTCGAGTCGATGTCGCTGCGCATGCGCGCGCCTTCGCCACGGAAGTTGATGCGCAGCGAGGCAATGCCCATCTGCGCCAGCTTCGCGGACATGCGTTTGCTCAGGTCTCCGGCGCCATTCAGGTCGTCGGCGAAGCCGTGCAGCAGCAGCACCGTGCGGCCGTCCCAGGCGCCGTCCGGCGTCACCCACTCGCCGGTGACCTGCGGGGCGACCGTCACCGGCTTCACGCCCGCATGCGACAGGGCGGCGACGCTGGCCAAGGCCAGTGCCAGCAGGCCGCGCTTAATCAACGTGGATGCGCTGTGCATGTCAGCCTTCGGTTATCAGTTCGCCGCGCTGGAAGGCGGCGATGACGGGGTTGACGGCGTCGCCGTGGGTGATCGGTCCCATGTGGCCACCGCGTGTTTGCAGCGCCTGGGCGTTGGGCAGGGCCGTCGCCAGCCGCGCCGCCAGCGATCGCGTCGACGCGGGACTGTGTTGGCCCGATAGCACCAGCGCCGGCATGGTCAGCACGGCCAGGTCGGCCAGCGTGACCGGTTCGCCCAGCAGCGCCTGGAAGTCCAGCTTGACCTTGGCGATCTGCGCGATCATCTTGTCCTGCGCGGACGTCGGCGCGGCGTCGAACGAGCCAGGACGGTTCCAGTAGTCGATGAAGATGCGGGTGGCGTCGCGGTCCGTGGCGCACGCCATGATGCGGCCGACGACGGTGACGATCTCCACCCGCGCTGCGTCGTCCTCCGGCAGCAGGTGGAAGGCCACCGGCTCGAACAAGGTCAGGGTGCGTATGCGTTGCGGCATGCGGCGCGCCAGGTGCAGCGCGGAGGCGCCGCCGAACGAGTGGCCGACCAGGTGGAACGCTTCGTCCGGCGCCAGATGGGCGGCGAGGGCGGCGGTGATGGCGTCCGCTTCGTGCGCCAGCGTATGGGTGTATGCTTCGTCCTGGTCGGCGCCGGGGGGATAAGGCGCGCCGCCGTAGCCCAGCAAATCGAGCGGAATGCAGCGGAAATCGGGGGTGAGTTGTTCCACAAGCGCGGCCCACTGGGCCTTGGAACTCATGGAGCTGTGCAGCAGGACGATGGCCGGTTTCATAGGGGACGGGAGAGTGAACGCTGCGCGGATTATACCGGTTCGCGCCACCCCGTCTTGAGAAAGCGCAAGCCGCCCGTATTTAGTGTTTATGATAGGAAAATGTATTTGTTCGCTAGCGTACAGCGGCGAGCGCCGACCAGAGTAAAGTAGAGGGATGGACAATTCAAAAAAAGTGGCCGGTCTCGCCGGCATCGTCAGCGTGCTGTGGATGGGATTGACGGCGGCGGTCGCGGCCAACCAGAAGCGGCTGCTGTTTAATCCTCTCGGCAGCCGCCGCGAGGTGCTCAAGCCCTACAGCACCGGCCACCGCACGCGCCCCATCGTGGTGCGCTCCAAGGACGGCACCCGTTTGTCCGGATGGCTCATGACGCCACCGGTGGCGGGGCCGCATCCGGGCGTGGTCTATTTCGGCGGCCGCTCGGAGGAGGTGTCGTGGGTGGCGCGCGACGCCGGCAAGCTGTTCCCGGGCATGGCGGTGCTGGCGGTGAATTACCGCGGCTACGGCGATTCGCACGGCGACCCGGCCGAGGCCCATTTCGTCGAGGATGGCCGCATGCTGTTCGATTGGCTCAGCGAGCGTCACCACGTCGACCCGAAGCGCATCGCGGTCGTCGGCCGCAGCCTCGGTTCGGGCGTGGCGGTGCAGGTGGCGATGGAGCGCGAGGCCAACGCCATCGTGCTGATCACGCCCTACGATTCGATCCTGGCGATCGCCAAGCGCAAATTCAGGACGCTGCCGGTGGAGTATGTGCTGCGGCATAAATTCGAGTCGGTCAAGTACGCGCACCAGCTCAAGGCGCCGACCTACGTGCTGCGCGCGGCATTCGACGACGTGGTGCCGCATTCGCACACCGATCTGCTGGTGCAGAAACTGGGCACCCTGCACGCGGACGAAATCGTGCCCGATTCCGACCACATGAACATCCCTTATCTGGAATCGACGCAGCAGCGCATCGCCAGCTTCCTGGCGAGCCGCTTCAGTCAACCCGGCCAGCCGCTGGTGTGATCTAGGCGGCGTGGCGCTGCGCGGCCGCCTGCGGACGCGCCGTCAGCTGCTTGTGCACCCGGCGCAGGCCCATCCAAACGGCCAGGATCACCACCGGCACCGCGACGCCTTGCAGGATGTCCGGATTGACCGGCAGGCCGCCGGCCTTCATCGCCTTGCCGGCATAGCCGATCAGTCCCAGCGTGTAGTACGAAATCGCCACCGCCGACAGGCCCTCGACCGCCTGCTGCAACCGCAGTTGCTGGGCCGCGCGCGTGTCCAGCGATTGCAGGATCTTGCGGTTCTGGCGTTCCTGCTCGATGCCGACGCGCGTGCGCAGCAGGTCGTTGCTGCGGGCGATACGCTTGGCCAGCGCTTCCTGCCGTTGCGAGACCGAGGTGCAGGTGTGGATCGCCGGCGCCAGCCTGCGGCCCATGAACTCGGCCAGGGTCGGCGAGCCGGCCATGCGCACCTCCCGCAGCTCGTGGATGCGGGCCTGCACCAGGCTGAAATACGCCTGCGACGCGGCGAAGCGGTAGCTGTTGTTGACCGAGAGTTTTTCCAGCCGCGCGGCCAGGCTGGTGATACGGTGCAGCAGGTTCTGCTCCTCGCGGGCGTCGGTGACGCGCGCTTCCTGCGACGGCGGCATGTCGGCCTGCACCAGGGTCGCGGTCAGGTCGGCCAGCTCGTTCTCGATGCCGTTCAACTGCGGCTGCGAAGCCTCGGCGTGCGGCAGGCCGAGGAGGGCCATCATGCGGTAGTTTTCGATTTCCAGCAGCCGTCCGACCAGGCGGCCGGCCTGGAATTCGCGCAGGCTCAGATCGCGCACGATGAAGCGGCTGAAGCCATCGGGCTGGATCAGGAAATCGGTCCAGACCTCGGCACCGCTGCCAACGCTGCTGCCGACCAGCGATTTACCCTGAAACAGTTCGCTGATGGCTTCTTCGTCGGCGCCGGCCGCGTCGCCCCGGCGCAGCAGGACGTGCGAGGCGACGATGATTTTTCCATACAGGCTGGCCAGCCATTCCTGCGGCACGTGCTGCAGCGGCATGCGCTCGAACGACTGGCGCAAATCCAGCGCCGGATCGCCGCACTCGACGAAGGTGTAGGTGGCGAACTCGGTGTGGCATTCCCACTTCAGGCGAAAACGCCCGAAGTCGTGAAAGAAGTAGCGCGCTTGCGGATGCGGCACGGCCACGCCGTAGTGGGTGCACAACTGCTGCAGGATCTGGTGCTGCGTGCCGCGATGGTATTTTTGGGACGGCTGATCCTGCTGCACGTAGAGCGCGAAATGGGTCAGGCTTTCCGGCGCTTGCAGCTGCAGGAACGGGCGTGAATGGATTTCGGCCGACAGCGGCACCCGCATCGGGTGGTTCAATTTGGCGAAATCGGCGGTGGCGCGGTAAGCGAGGGACATGACATTCTCCGGTGAAACAGTTTTATTAGTTATGGGAAAAAGCCGGATTGTTGCAATGCAGTATATGCCAGGCGGCGCGCGGCCACAACCGGGCGCTGCGCATGGCGGTCATGCGTATCGGTGATGTTACCGGGGAAAACGCCCCCGGGTGATCACTTTTTTGAGGATTGCGATGCTAAGTTGGCCGCGCGTTGGCGGCCAGCGCGTTGGCCGATGGCTCGCCGCGCGTGTGGCAGGCCAGGTTGGCAAAGGTGACGGCGGCGATTTCGCGCATCGCTTCGATGGTGAAAAAGCCCTGGTGGCCGGTGACCAGCACGTTCGGGAACGTCATCAGCCGCTGGAACACGTCGTCGTCGATGATGTCGCTCGAATGGTCGTGGAAAAACAGGTCGCTTTCCTGCTCGTAGACGTCGATGGCCAGCGCGCCCAGTTGCTTGGACTTGAGCGCGGCGATGACGGCCATGGTGTCGATCAGCGCGCCGCGCGAGGTGTTGACCAGCATGGCGCCGGGCTTCATCAGCGCCAGGCTGGTGGCGTTGATCAGATGGCGCGTGGCCTCCATCAGCGGGCAATGCAGCGAGACGATGTCCGATTGCGCCAGCAGCTGCTCGAGCGTGACGCGGGCGGCGATGGCGCCCAGCTGCAGCTGCAACTGCGGCGCCGGATCGCTCACCAGCACCGTGCAGCCGAGGCCCTTGAAGATGTGGGCGGCGGCGGTGCCGATCTGGCCGGCGCCGACGATGCCGACGGTCTTGCCGTGCAAGGTCATGCCGAGCAGGCCGTCGAGCGAAAAATTCCCCTCGCGTACCCGCGCGTAGGCGCGGTGTGTGCGGCGGTTGAGCGTCATCACCAGCGCCAGCGCGTGTTCGGCCACCGCTTCCGGCGCGTAGGTGGGCACGCGCGCCATGAACATGCCGAGCCGCTCGCCGGCCTGCACGTCGACGTTATTGAAGCCGGCGCAGCGCAGCAGCACGGCGCGCACGCCCAGCGCGTGCAAGGCCTGCAGCACCGGCGCGTCCAGGATGTCGTTGACGAACACGCAGACCACGGCGCAGCCCTGCGCCAGCGCCACCGTGTCGATGGTCAGGCGGTCGGTGAAATAGACGGCGTCGATCGGCGCCGAGGGCGTTTTTTCAAGCTCGGCGAGCCGCGCCTCGTCGAGAAAACGGCGGTCGTAGGGTTGGGCGCTGAAGACTGCGATTTTCATGTCGTCACGCTTCCAGGTCCGGTACCCACAGCAGCAGATCGGTGACGCCGATGTCGACGCCGGCCTGCGTCAGCAGCGTGCTGGCCTGGCCCCGGTGGTGGGTCTGGTGATTGAAGAAGTGCGCCACCACGCTGCCGAAGTGCTTGCGGTAGACGTCGCCCCTGGTGCTGCGGTACTCGAAGCCGTGCGCCAGATCCGCCGCGGTGATCTGCGGCGCCCACGCGCTGATGATGGCGTCGAGTTGTTCGCGGTGGCGGCGCAGCGTGGCCAGGTCGTCGCCGAAGCTGTGCGTCAGGCCGCCCGGTTGCGGCATCCCGTCCATCGCCGCCAGCGCCGGAAACCTGGCCGGGTGCGTGGCGAAGCGTTTGAGCCAGATGGTGTCGCCGGCCAGCAGGTGGTTCATGGTGCCGGCGAGGGAACCGAAGAAGGCCTTGCGGTCCGCCGTCAGTTCGCCCGGCGGCAGCCGCTCGGCCGCCGTGTAGAGGTTGCGGTTCATGTCGGCGTTGTACTTCGCCAGCAGGACAAAATGTTCAGGTGTGCTCATTCGCGTTCGTTCGGTATGGCGTCGGGATTCGATTGCAGGAAGATGGCGTCGTTCACCTTGGCGAGCATTTGGGCGCGCTCATAGTCGCCCATGGACTGGCCGCCATCGGCGGGGTCCAGCGTCGGCAGCAGGTCGCGCGTCATGGTCTTGCCGGATGGCGAGGTGTGGTCGCTTTTCAGCTTGCCGAACATGTAGTCGAGGACCCGGGTCGAGCGGCTGGCCTGCATCTCCAGCGAGGCCTTGACCAGCTTGCCCTGGTCGTACGCGATGCTGGTGGTGCTGCTGGCCGATTCGTCGATCATCGTGTATTTGTAGTTCTGCGACTGCGGCTCCAGGCCCAGCGCCAGCGTCGCCGTCGCCGATACCGGCGCGTGGTAGCGCGCCTTCAGGTGCGACTGTTGCTGCTGCGAGAGCGCGAGGTCCATGTGCGAGCGGCCCGAAATGCTGGTCTTTTGCGACAGCTCGTAGGCGAAGCTGTCCTTCTCGGTGGACTTGGCGGGATTGGACGCGACCTCGGTTTGCGTGATGGAGGCGGTGAAGTCCGCCAGCCCGGTGGTGGTGGCGCGATCGCGGTCGGTGAGCAGCATGTCGCGCGGCGCCAGCGCCGGCGTGCCGTAGTCGCTGTTCATGTCGACCAGCGCGTCCTTGAACATCGAGAGCATGGCGGCGTTGCCCTGGCCGCGCATGCCCGCCTGGTCGACCTGCTGCAGATAGCGGTTGAGCGCCTTGGCCTGCTGCTCCTTGCTGCCCCAGCTGGCCGGCTGGCTCAGGTCCACGCCGATCTTGGCCACGCCGTCCGGGCCACTGAAACTGACGGTGCGCTTGGCGCTGTCGGCGTGGAATTCGAGCCGCTGCGTTTCCTTGGGATTGAGCTTGATCTCCCCCTTCAGATCGACCGACGCCAGCACGCCGCTGTCGAACTGCGTCAGGCCGGCCAGGTCGACGCGGGGCGGCTCTTCGGTCAGGCCGTCGACCGCCTTCTGGAACGCTTCCGACAGTTTGCCGAGGGCCTTGCGTTCGACCTCATTGAGCTTGCCGCTGCTTTTGGCTTCGACCGCGATGCTGTTGTCGCCGGCGTCGAGCGACAGTTCCACGGAGACGCCGCTGCGGGTGGTGATGGTCAGGCCGATGCGGTTGTCGCCCATGCCGTGCTGCGACACCTGCGACGGCGACACCAGCATCTCGTAGGTGTCGGCTTGCCCGCCGCCGGGGGCCTGCTGGATCGATTGCGAGAAATCCTCGCCGTCGTAGGCCACCTGTTTGAGCAGCTCGCCGCCCAGGCCCTTCAGGCGTCCCGCCAGCGGCTGATCGGCGAAGTTCCGCGCCATCAGCATGCTCGACGTGCTCCGCGTGCGGTTTTCCCAGACCACGGCCTTGGCCTGCCGCCCATCCTGGTTTGCAGCGCCGAGCGACACCGTGGTGGACGCGCCGCCGCCGGCCGCGCCGGAGACTTGGCTGGACGCGGAGGGGGAGGGCGTGCGGGAAATCGAGGCGCTGGCGCCGATATCCCGATTGAGTGGAGAGATGGTCGTCATGAATCCATTATAGAACGAGGTGGGTGTCAAGGGGGCGCGGGCGCGAGGCGACACGATCCAATTGTTTGTTGCGTAAGAGTAACAGAGTGTCGATCACCTGGTATTTTCGGTCTATGATGTTCGATCGCAGCCTATCCAGTAGGAGGACCAAGATGCTCACAATGTTCAGCAACATCAGTGTCAAACGGCGCCTGATCATGGGGTTCGCCAGCATACTCCTGCTGTCGCTGATCGCGATCGTGGTCAGCGTCACCCGCCTGCACAGCGTGGCCGCGGCCACCCGCGAGATGCTCGACGAGCCGATGGCCACCGAACGCTATCTGCAGGAGTGGTACCGCTACATGTTCGCGGCGGTGCCGCGCACGACGGCCATCATCGTCAGCACCGACACCAGTCTGGGCGCCTATTTCGCGCCGCTCATCAAAGCCTCGTCCGACGCCTCCAGCACGCTGCAAAAGCAGGTCGAGGCGCGCATGGACACCGAAGCCGAGAAGTCGCTGTTCGCCGAACTGGGCGCGCGCCGCAAGGCCTTTCTCGGCGCGCGTGACGACATCCTGGCCCTTAAGAAGGCCGGCAAGACCGACGAGGCGCTGCAGCAAATGCGCGACCGCTACAACCCGATCAGCGCCGCCTATCTGGCTTCGGCCGAGGCACTGCTCAAGGAGCAGCGCCGCCAGATCGACGAGTCCACGCGGAATATCGAGGAGATCAATATCGCCAGCCGTAATTTGATGATCGCGCTCGGTGTCGTGATCCTGCTGCTGGGCGGGACGCTGGCGTTCGCGTTGGGCCGCTCCATTGCGCAGCCGCTGGAGCGCGCGGTGGCGCTGGCGCGCCGCGTGGCGGCGGGCGACCTGACCTCGCGGGTGGAGAACAACGCGCGCGACGAAACCGGGCAACTGCTCGACGCGCTCGGGCAGATGAACCTCAACCTGTCGCAGCTGGTCGGCGACGTGCGCCTGTCCACCGACACCATCACCGTGGCGGCGCAGGAGATCGCGGCCGGCAACGCCGATCTGTCGGCGCGCACCGAGGCGCAGGCCGGCGCGCTTGAGGAAACCGCCAGCTCGATGGAGGAACTGACCAGCACCGTGCGGCAGAACGCCGACAACGCCCGCCATGCCAACGAACTGGTGACGCAGGCCAGCGGCATCGCGGTGCGCGGCGGCGACGTGGTCGGCCAGGTGGTCGAGACCATGGGCTCGATCAAGACCAGCTCCAGCAAGATCGTCGATATCATCGGCGTCATCGACGGTATCGCCTTCCAGACCAATATCCTGGCACTGAACGCCGCCGTAGAGGCGGCGCGCGCCGGCGAACAGGGCAGGGGCTTCGCGGTGGTGGCCTCCGAGGTGCGCAACCTGGCGCAACGCTCGGCGTCGGCGGCGAAGGAGATCAAGGCGCTGATCGACGATTCCGTCGGCAAGGTCGATGAAGGCGGCCGGCTGGTGGACCGCGCCGGCCAGACCATGGGCGAGGTGGTGGCCAGCGTGCGCAAGGTGGCCGACATCATGGGCGAGATCACGCTCGCCAGCGAGCAGCAAAGTTCGGGCATCGAACAAGTCAACGTCGCCATCACCCAGATGGACGAGATGACCCAGCAGAACGCCGCGCTGGTCGAGCAGGCGGCCGCCGCGGCGGCCAGCATGCGCGAACAGGCGCAGGCCCTGCTGGCGCAGGTTGGCCAGTTCACGGTGGCCGATGGCGCCGGCGGGGCCGGCAGGGGCCAGCTGTCGCCGCGCCTGCGGCTTTCCTGACGCCAGCGCTGGGCTAGTGCAGCCGCACCGGCGGCAGGATCTTGGCGCGCAGCCAGTCCGCCAGCGTTTGCGCCGCCACGCGCAAGGCGCCGTGCAGCTGCAGCAGGTGCTTCTGGTACATCAGCTCATACAGCAGGCTGGCGGTGGCCCCGCCGACGCGGATGCTCTTGCCGGTGATGGCGCCGGTCAGCACGCCGACCGCCGTCTGCGGCCCGAGCGAGACCAGCGAGCCGTAGTCGTGGTAGCGGAAACCGGGCCGTGGTCCGTCGTCGTCGCGCCGTGACAGCAGCTCGGCCAGGAACATCGCTTGCTGATGCGCGACCTGGGCGCGCGGCGGCGCCGCGCCCTTGACCGGACAGACGTAGCTGGCGCAGTCGCCGAGCGCGTAAATGCGGCTGTCGCAGGCCGCGCGCAGGCTGGAATCGACGACGATCTGGCGGATATGGTTGAGCGTCAGGCCCAAGTTGGCGCACAGTTCCGGCGCCTCGACGCCGGCCGCCCACAAGGTCAGGTCGGCGCGGTGGGCGGCGCCGGCGGTGTCGATCACCGCGTTGTCGGTGACGTGGGCGACGGCCGTCGCGGTGCGCACGGCGATGCCCAGCGAGCGCAGATGGTTGGCGGCGCGCTGCGATTGCAGCGGATGCAGGTGCGGCAGCAGATGGTCGCCGCGTTCGATGACGGTGATGCGGATGTCGCGCTCCGGATCGAGCGCGTGGACGCGGTACTCGGCCAGCGCGCGGGCGCTGTTGCTCAGTTCCGCCGCCAGTTCGACACCGGTGGCGCCGCCGCCGACGATGACGACGTTGACCTGCTCCTTGCGTTCGCCGGCGCCGATGCAGCCGTCGACGAAGCGGCGGCGGAAGGCTTCGGCGTCGGCCACGCTGTCGAGCGTCAGCGCATGGCGGGCGGCGCCCGGCACGTTGTAGAAATTGGTCACCGCGCCGAGCGCCAGCACTAGTTTGTCGTAGCCGATGGTGCGGCAGACGCCGTCGTCGTGGCGGCCGCCGCGCGGCGTCAGCGTGATGGTTTGGTGGGCGCGGTCCACGCACAGCACTTCGCCCTGGATGAAGTCGAAATCATGGTCTAGCGCGTGCGCGGTGAAGGCCAGCTCCGTGACCTGCGGATCGCATTTGCCCGAGGCGACCGTGTGCAGCAGCGGCTTCCAGAAGTGGCCCGGCGAGCGGTCCACCAGCACGATGCGCGCGCGCTTGGCGGCGCCCAGCGTGTCTCCAAGGCGGGTGGCCAGTTCCAGTCCGCCCGCACCTCCCCCTACGATGACGATCGTTTCCATTTTTTTCTCCCGGTTGGTGATTCGATGGGTGCCGGTGGCGGCACCCTTGCGTTTTACGCGGCCAGGTTGTGGTGGTCCTGGTCTTGCTGCTGGTCGGGCGTGTAGGGGCTGGAGCGCAATTCGTTCAGCGCTTCGAAGGTGATGAATTGGCGTGGACGCACCACGTCGGCGCCGTAGGGGGCCACCGATACCGTCCACAGGCCGGCTTCCTCGGCGGCGCGCAGGCTGGGTACCGCCGTGTCGATGGCGATGGCGTCGGCGGGCGCGACGCCCATCGCGTGCAGCGCCTTGGCATACGGGCCGGTGCCGGACGGGCCGTCGAAAGCGGCGCCGCCGGTGACCACCGTGAACACGCTGTTGACATCGGCCCCGAAGCTGTTGGCCAGCAGCGCCGAGGTGGCCGGCGCCGGCAGGTCGGTGAGGATGCAGATCTTGCAGCCGGCGGCGATGGCGTCGTCGATCAGCGTCAGCGCGGCCGGCAGCGCCGCCGGCGGATTGGCGGCGATCGCCTGGTGGAACTGGCGGTGCTTGTCGGCGAACAGTTCGGCCGCGCGGCCTTTGTCGCGCGGGAACAGCTCGCGGGTGTTGACGGTGCCGATGGCGCGCGCATAGCCGTGGGTGGTGGCGGCGGCGCGCAGCGCGGGCAGGGCCCAGCGTATCGACAGGCCGGCGTTGGCGAAGGCCGCGTTGCAGGCCGCCAGATGTAGCGCTTCGGTGTCGAACAGTACGCCGTCGAGGCCAAGGAAGATCACGTCTATGCTCATATCGTTCTCGCTAAACAGTGCCGGTTGAAGAACCCATCTCTTAAAAATTTGATTTATCGCATTGACGTAAATATAACGGTAGAATCTACAAAAGAAAAATTAAAGATATTCGATAGTTGATAAGGGAGAGCTTATGTATCACGCCAGTTTCCGACAGCTGCAATCGCTGGTCCTGGTGGCCCGCCACGAGAGCGTGTCACGCGCGGCCGAGGCGATGCACGTCACCCAGCCGGCCGTGTCGCTGCAACTGCGCACGCTGGAGGACATCGCCGGCATCGCGCTCACGCGCAAAGTGGGACGCAACATCCAGCTGACCGCCGCCGGCGAGGTGATGGCGACCTTCTCCGAGCGCATCCTGCGGCTGCTGGAGCAGGCCGGCGACGAGCTGGCCGCGCTGCAGGGCGTCACCAGCGGCACGCTGCGCATCGGCGCCGTCACCACGGCGGAGCACCTGCTGCCGCCGATGCTGGTGCCGTTCACGATCAAGCGGCCGGACGTGCGCCTCAAGCTGCAGGTGGGGAACCGCTCGGAGATCGTCAACATGCTGGCGCGCCAGGAGATCGACCTGGCCATCATGGGCACGCCGCCGCGCGAACTGCGCACCAACGCGGCCAAGTTCGCGCGGCATCCGATGGCGTTTGTCGCCAGTCCCGCGCATCCGCTGATGAAGAAGAAAAAAATCACGCTCAACGACGTCATGGCCGCCAACCTGATGGTGCGCGAGCGCGGCTCCGGCACCCGCACGGCGGTCGAGAAGCTGCTGCGCGACGCCGGCCATCCCGCCGAATTCGGCTCCGAAGTGTCGAGCAACGAGGCGATCAAGCGCATGGTGTCGGCCGGGCTGGGGCTGGGCTTTTTGTCGGTGCACGCGTGCGGCCTGGAGTTCGAGGCCGGCCTGCTGGCGATCCTGCCGATGCAGGAAAATCCGGTCGAGGCGGACTGGCACATCATGCACCTGAGCGGCCAGCCGATCCCCAAGGTGGCCGCGGCGTTCCAGGACTTCGTCATCGAGAATGGCCAGGACCTGGTGCGCCGCGAGCTGGAGAGCTTCTACAAGCTGCTGGGCCGCCAGCGCAAGCCGGCGCGTTCGGTGGCGAAGGTCGTATCGGCGAAGTGACCAGTACACGTGGAAGCACGGTGTGCATAACTGTACCGGTACGCACCAGCACAGTTGCGCCTACAATGAACCATTTGATTGCCACCGGAAAATAATATGCCGCCCGACCTGCTGCTGCCTCTGTGCACCTTCGCCGCCGTCACCTCGCTCACGCCGGGGCCGAACAACGCGATGATCATGGCCTCGGGCCTGAACTACGGATTCAGGCGCTCGTTGCCGCACCTGTTCGGCATCACTTTCGGTTTCGCGTTCATGATCTTCGCCACCGGGCTGGGCTTGCACGCGGTGTTCGTGCGGTTTCCGCTGTTGCAGCTGATACTGAAGTACGTCGGCGCGATCTATCTGTTGTGGCTGGCCTGGAAGCTGGCCCACGCGGCGCCGATGAGCGCCGAGCAGGCGGCGCGCTCCAAACCGATGGGGTTCTTCGGTGCGGCGGCGTTCCAGTGGATCAATCCCAAGGCGTGGGTGATGTCCATCAGCGCCATCACCACCTACCTGCCGCAGGGCTTCGGCGCCGGCGACGTGGCGCAGCTGGCGCTGGTGTTCAACGCCGTCGGCACCGTCGGCGTCGGCGCGTGGGCGATGTTCGGCGTGGCGATGCGCCGGCTGTTGCAGGACCCGCGCTCGGTGCGCATCTTTAATGTGGTGATGGCGCTGTTGTTGGTGGCCACGCTATATCCAATTCTCGTGGGCTGATACCATGGCGGCTTGACTGGATTTTAAGGATAGCCCATGTACCGTCGTACCGCCCGCGCCGCCTTGCTGGCCGCCTCCCTGCTGGGCATGCTTGCCGGCGCCCAGGCCGGCGCCGCCACGTTGCCGTCGCAATTGATGCTGCCCGACCCCGTGCTGGCCGCGCGCGGCGTGGCCGAGCGCTGGGTGTTCAGCATCAAGCTCGAATCGTTCGATCTGAAGGGCATCGAGCCTTGCCGGCGCATATTGTCCGAGCGCGGCTTCCTGCCCGTGTTGTCGAAGACCGCCAGTTCCACTATGCCCGATTTGCATTTCAAGATCGAGGGCAGCAGGGAGTACCCGCTGGCCAGCGAGGACGCCGACCACGCGCTGTCGTCGGTGGCGGCGGCCAAGTGCGCCGGCACGTTGACGTGGACGGTCACGTCCAAGCCGGTGCCGGCCGCCGGCGGCCCCTCGGCGCAGTGATTCAGTGCGGCAGTTTGAGCTGGTGCAGCGTGTCGCGGATGGCGTCCAGGTCGACCGGCTTTTGCGACTGTAGCGCCTGCAGATAGCCGCGCGCGTAGCCGATGCTGTCGGCCGCGTCCGGATGCTGCTCCGCCATTTCCTGCAACAGCCGGTCGGCGATGATCAGGTCGTTGTGCTGGCCCAGCTCGGACTGGATCGCCGCCAGCGTCTTGAGGTATTGGCGCGAGCCCTTGCGCCGGTACAACGAATGGAAGAATTCCAGCGCGTAGCGGCCGCGCTTGGCGGCGATGCGGGTGCGGTGGATCGAGGCCGCATCGGCGTCGTCCATGCGGTTGGCGCGCTTGATCAGTTGCTTGTGCAGGCGCTGCATCGTCGAGTGGGCGAATTTGGGCAGCGGACTGTCCGGCACGTCCGTGGCGAGGTGCTGCATCCACACGCCCATCGACAGCAACAGTTGCGTGTAGCGGGGCGACAGCAGCGCCTGCGCCGCCACCTTGCGGTAGCTGCGCGCCGCCGCCAGTGCCAGCGTCTGCAATTCCATCAGGCCGTGTTTGCCGCCGGGGTTGGACTGGATGCGCGGCAAGGTCGACATCAGCAGCACGTCGGCGTCGCGGGCGGCGCCCAGTTCCGTGCCCAGCCAGGCGATGTCGGCCGCCAGCGGATCGGGGCAGGGGGCGACCGTGTCGAACAGTTTTAGCGCCGAGCGCAGCCGGCGCAGGCCGACGCGCATCTGATGCAAGGTTTCCGGGTCGTCGCCATGGATGACGGCGTCCTCGTTGCGCTGGATGTGCTGCAGGCAGTTGTCGAGGATGGTCTTGAGGGCTTCGCCGACGGTGGCGTCCGCATCCAGGCTCAGCGCCTGCGCGCGGTAGGGGGCGGTGCCCGTTTGCCGGCACAGCAGATAGCCGCGCTCGGCCTTGCTGATGTTGCTGAGGCGCAGGGGGATGCGCTGGTGCAGTTCCAGCGCGAACGCGTACAGGGCGGCCGGTTCGCCGTCCTTGAGTTCGAGTTCGATTTCGTTGACGTCGACCTTGCGGCCGTGGCGCTCGATGTGGCCGTGGTCGAGCACCAGCTCGATGCGGTTGCCTTCGATGTCCAGATCCCAGGTGTGGCGCTCGACCTCCACCACGAACAGCGGCTCCAGCCGCTCCTTCAGGTCCGGCAGGGCCAGCATCTCCAGCCATTGCTCGTCGTCGCCGATCAGCTTGCGCAGGCGCCCCAGGCGCGGCCAGGCGCGGTCCACCGGGCATTCCCACTCGTTGCGGCTGTGCAAGCCGCTCTGCACGCTGCCGCCGGCCTTCATCGTTTGTATCCACTCGTCACCGACCTTGCGCACGCGCAGGCCGGCGCCGTGATGCAGGAAATGCAGGTCCGGCGTGTCGAAATAATGCGCGGTGGTCAGCTGCTTGCGCGCGGGCCCGCTGGCGTGCGTGGCGATCAGCGGGTGGCGCATCAGCGCCTCGTTGTCGGCGGGGGACAATAGTAGTTTGAGTTCGACTTCCATCGCCCTAGTGTAGATGAAAAGCTCGGCCGAGGGGCGCACGGATCTGCTATGTTTGAGCGATGTCCAGACCACGCGGATTCCGCAGAACTTCCGCCCAGGCCGGCGTGGCGGCGCGCCAGAAGGCGTCGATGGTGTCGGCCTGGACATCCATGCCGAGGAAGCGCGCGGCCGGCAGCAGCGCCTGGCGCAGCAGCAGTTCCGGCGGGGCGCCGTCGTCGAACGCCGTCGCACCGGTCTGCTTGGATAGTTTTTCGCCGCGCTCGTTGACCACCACCGGCACGTGCAGATAGCTGGGCTGGGGCAGGCCGAGCGCTTGCTGCAGGTAGATCTGGCGCGGGGTCGAGTCGAGCAGGTCGGCGCCGCGCACGATGTCGGTCACGCCCTGGTCGCCGTCGTCGACCACCACCGCCAACTGGTAGGCCCAGAAGCCGTCGGCGCGCTTGACCACGAAGTCGCCGGCTTCGTCGGTCAGATCCTGGCTGATGTGGCCGGCCCAGCGGTCGTCGAAGCCGATCACGCAGTGCGGCGAGCGTGGCACTTTCAGGCGCAGCGCGCGGGCGCTCTTGCCCGGCGCCAGGCCGTCGCGGCAGGTGCCGGGGTAGATCAGCGCCTGCGCCTGACGGCCGCTCAGGCTCAGTTGCGAATCGGCGATTTCCTTGCGCGAGCAGCCGCACGGGTAGACCAGGTCGCCCAGGCGCCGCAGCGCTTGCTCGTACAGCGCGGTGCGGCGGCTTTGCCAGGTGACCTCGCCATCCCAGCGCATGCCGCAGCGTTGCAGCGAGGCCAGGATGTCGCGGTCGGCGCCGGCGACGTTGCGGTCGCCGTCGACGTCCTCGATGCGCACCAGCCAGCGTCCGTGGTGGACTTTGGCGTCCAGGTAGCTGGCCATGGCCGCCACCAGCGAGCCGATGTGCAGCGGGCCGGTGGGCGAGGGGGCGAAGCGGCCGACGTAGTTGACGTCGTGGTTGCCAACGGGGTTGTCGAACTGCTTGCCAGTGGGGTTGTCGCGGTCGGTCATGCCGGCATTTTAACGCGGCGCGCGATGCTGCGCTGCGCAAGCGATGGCGTCCGGCCGCCGGCGCAAATGTCTTACAATGTGCGCGCGCTAATTTGCGCTAATTTGCGCTAACTTGCGGTACTTCCGGCAAGCCGCATCCATACTCTACGCCTTCAGGACATCATGCAAAAAATGACCCCCTCCTTTATTGCCTCCGCCTTGGCCATCAGCCTGGCGCTGGCTTTCCCTGCGCACGCGGCCGGCGGCAAACCCGCCGCCGCCGTGCAGGAAGCACCCCTGCGCGCCCACCTCGCGTTCCTGTCCAGCGATTTGCTGGAAGGCCGCGGCACCGGCCAGCGCGGCGCCGACCTGACCGTCTCCTATCTGGAAACGCAGGCGCTGGCGCTGGGCTTGAAACCCGGCAACGGCGACAGCTATCGTCAAGCGGTGCAAATCGCCGGCGTCAAGACCTTGCCGGCCGAGAGCACGTTGAAACTGGCAGCGGGCGGCCAGGCGCTGCCGATCAGCTTTGGCAAGGACTGGGTGTTCGCGCCGGGCGATGCGACGCCGGCGCACAGCTTCAACGCCGACCTGGTGTTCGTCGGCTATGGCATCACCGCCCACGACGAGCAGTGGAACGACTACAAGGGCGCCGACCTGAAGGGCAAGATCCTGGTCATGATGGTCAACGATCCGCAGCCGACCGCCGAGCAGCCGAACCGTTTCAACGGCAAGGGCTTGACGTACTACGGCCGCTGGACCTACAAGTTCGAGGAAGCCAAGCGCCAGGGCGCCGCCGGCGTGTTGCTGATCCATACCACGCCGAGCGCGTCGTACGGCTGGAGCGTGATCCAGAACAGCTGGTCGGGCGTGGAGCGTTTCCAGTTGGCGGCCGGCACCCTCGGTACCGAGCTGCAGGGCTGGATGACCGACGACACCGCGCGCTCGCTGTTCAAGGCCGCCGGCCAGGATCTGGACGCGCTGCGCGCGGCCGCCGAGGGCAAGGACTTCAAGCCGGTGCCGCTGGCCGCCAAACTGAGCGGCGAAATGAAGGCGGCGGTGCGCAAGGTCGAGCAGTTCAACGTCGCCGCCGTGGTGCCGGGCACCGATCCCAAGCTGAAGGATGAAGTGGTCATTTACAGCGCGCACTACGATCATCTGGGCAAGCAGGGCGATACGGGCGACACCATCTTCAACGGCGCGGTCGACAACGCGTCGGGCACGGCCGGCTTGCTGGCGATGGCGCAGCAGGCCGTGCGCGCGCCGGCCAAGCGCAGCCAGATGTTCCTGTGGGTGGCCGCCGAAGAGCAGGGGCTGCTGGGCAGCGCCGCGTACGCGACCTCGCCGCTGTGGCCGCTGGCGAAGACGGCCGCCAATTTGAATCTCGACAGCCTGAACTTTGTCGGCGCCACGCGCGACATCGGCACCCAGGGCAGCGAGCGCACCGAGCTGGGCAACATGGCCGCGGCCACCGCCCGTGGCATGGGCATGCATATCGCCGAGGCCGAGCCGGATCTGGCCGGCGGCTATTTCCGCAGCGACCATTTCAGTTTCGCCAAGCAGGGCGTGCCGGCGTTTTCGATCGAGGGCGGGCGCGAGTACGTCAAGGATCCGGCCGGCTCCAAGCTGAAGGCGGACGCGTATGCGAAGCGCTACCACCAGGTCACCGACGAGTACGACGCGAGCTGGGATTTGTCGGGCATGGTGCAGATGGCGCAGTACACGCTGAACCTGGGCCGCATGATCGCCGACAGCCCTAAGCTGCCCGAGTGGAAGGCCGGCGACGCGTTCGCCAAGCCGCGCAACGTTAAGTAAGCGGCGGCGGTTTTGCCTGGAAAGCAGCCTGCGGGTTGCTTTTTTTTATGGCTGGCGTCAATAAAGTTATATCTCGGCGGCCATTATCAGTTTTACCATTTACTCAATAAAAATATTGGAGACAGAATGAAAACTATCTTGGCCAGCCTGCTGATCGCGGCGAGCGCGTGCGCAAGCGCGCAAACTTTGCTGACAAAAAATTTCGCCGCCGATCCTTCGCCGCACTTTTTCGGCGGCAAGTACGTGGTCTACGCGACCGACGACCAAAACAACTCGGGCAAGTATTGGGATTCGACGTCGTGGCGCGTGCTGACGTCGGCCGATTTGAAGAGCTGGAAGGACCACGGCCCTATTTTGCCGGCCAGTATCTTCAAGTGGGCCAGCGCCGACGCCAAGGCCTGGGCGCCGGAAGCGGTCGAGCATGGCGGTAAATACTATTTCTTCGCGCCGGTCGGTGGCAAGCAGATCGGCGTGGCCGTCAGCGACAATCCGCTGGGGCCGTTCGTCGACTTGATCGGCAAGCCCCTGGTCGAAACGCCGCGCGACGCCAACGCCGGCGACGAGCCGATCGATCCGGCGGTGTTTATCGACAAGGACAAGCGGATTTATTTGTATTTTGGCACGCGGGTGCCGAAGGTGGTGGAGCTTTCCGCCGATCTCAAGAGTACGGTGGGCGGCATCAAAAACGTGGTGGTCGACGGGTTCCCGGCCCAGACCGCGTATGGCGAAGCGCCGTTCCTGCATCAGCACAAGGGTGTGTATTATTTCTCGTTCTCGACCGGCTGGCCGGGGCAGATCGTCTACGCGACCGGCAAGTCGCCGCTGGGCCCGTTTGACTACCGCGGCGTGCTGATCGACTTCCTGAAGATATCGACCAACCACCAAGCGATCCTGGAGCATGGCGGCAAGACGCTGCTGTTCTACCACGACAACGTGCTGCCTGGTGGCGGCGACCATCGCCGCTCGATCCTGGTCCAGGAAATCGAATACAACGCCGACGGCACGATGCGACGCAAATAAGTTCAGGCGAAAAGCACCCTGGATCCTGGGACGGGGCGCAGGCTACCGCGCCCTAAAAATACCTCGGATCCACGTAGGGCGGATTAGGCGGAACGCCGTAATCCGCCATCCATGAGCCGTCACCGGCGCCCGACGGATCAGCCCGTGTAGAGATGTTAGACTTGACCCCGGGTGCGGGCGCCCGAAGGATCAGCCCGTGTAGAGATGTTAGACTTGACCCCGGGTGCGCCGGGTGCGCCGACCCCGGGTGCGCCGAGTGCGGACCCCGGGTTCGGTGGCGAAGATGCATAGCGCGGCCAGCGGGAACACGAGCCCGGCCAGCAGCACGCCTTGCCATCCGTGCGCGGCGAACATCCAGCCGCCCAGCGACGAACCCAGCGCTCCTCCCATGAAGAACAACGCCATGTAGAGCCCGTTGAGGCGCGCGCGTATCTCCGCCGGCAGCGCGAAAATCGCCCGTTGTCCCGTGACCAGGTTGGCCGAGACCCCCATGTCCAGCAGGATCGAGGTGAGCACCAGCACGCCGAGGTCGACGATCCGGTTGACGTGTATCAGCAGCGGCAGCGCGAACGCCGTCGCCCCCAGCGCGAACGCGATGAAGGTGGTCGACAGGCTTTTCCCCTGGTCGGCCCGGTGGCCGGCGATCGGCGAGGCGATCGCGCCGGCGACGCCGACCAGCGCGAAAATGGCGACACCCGTTTGGCTGAGGTGGAAGTACGGGCCCGTGAGCTCGAGCGAGACGCTGGTCCAGAACAGGCTGAAGGCGCCGAACATGCACGCGTGATAGGCGGCCCGGCGGCGCAGGATCGGCGTGGTCTTGAGCAGGTGCCACATCGACCCCAGCAGCTGGAAGTAGTGCAGGCCCGAGTTCGGATGGCGCTGCGGCAGTTTGGCGCGCAGCAGGAAGGCGAGGGCGGTGGTGGTGATGGCGGAGATGACGAACACGGCGTGCCAGTTCAAGGCGTCGGCGATCAGGCTGGCGACCGGACGGGCCAGCATGATGCCCATCAGCAGGCCGCTCATGACCTTGCCGACGGTTTTGCCGCGCGTTTCCGGACGCGACATGTGGGCGGCGAACGGGACGACGATTTGCGCGGCCACCGTGCCGAGGCCGATGCAGAAGGCGGCCAGCAGGAACAGGTTGGGATTGCTGGTGGCGGAGGCGGCCAGCAGGGCCACGGCGCTGGTCAGCAGCGCGATGAAGATCAGGCGGCGGTTTTCGACCAGGTCGCCCAGCGGGGCGATGAACAGCAGCCCGAGGCAGTAGCCGATTTGCGTGAGCGTGACGATCAGCCCGGCGGCGCCCGGATCGAGTCCGGTGGCGCGGCTGATCGGGCCGACCAGGGTTTGCGCGTAGTACAGATTGGCGACGATGAGCCCGGTGGCGACGGCGAATAGCCAGACCATGCCGGGGGAAAGATCTTGCTGGGCGTGGGACTGGCTCACGGGTGCTCCTTCATTTTGCAGCCGGCAATTTTACCGGCGATCGCAAAATGCTGCTGAGCTTGGCGATTTCTACGGAGGGCTTACAGGCCCGCTTCGGCGCGCTTGAGCGATTGGCGCACTTCGGCGGTGATTTCGTACGAGCGCAGCCGGTGCGCGTGCTCGAAGATCTGCGAGGTGATCATCAGCTCGTCGGCGCCGGTGCGGGCGATGAACTCCTGCAACTGGCGCCCGACCGTCTCCGGCGCGCCGATCGCGCTGCACGACAGGACGGAGTCGAGCAGGGCGCGCTCCTGCGGCCCCAGTGCTTCCAGATAGCCCGCTTGCGGCGGTTGCAGGCGCGAGGGTTTGCCGCTGCGCAGGTTGACGAAGGCTTGCTGCATCGACGTGGCGCGCAGGCGCGCCTCTTCATCCGTGTCGGCGGCGAAGACGTTGAAGCCGAGCATGACGTAAGGCTTGTCGAGCTGTGCCGATGGCTGGAAGTTGTTCCGGTAGAGCGTGAGCGCCTGCATCATCATTTGCGGCGCGAAGTGCGAGGCGAACGCGAACGGCAAGCCCATGTGCGCGGCCAGTTGCGCGCCGAACGTGCTCGAGCCGAGTATCCACAGCGGCACCTTGGCGCCTTTGCCGGGCACGGCCAGCACGCGCTGGCGCGGCGCGTCGGACATGTAATCTTGTAGCTCCAGCACGTCCTGCGGGAAGGCGTCGGCGTCCGTTTCGAGGGTGCGGCGCAAGGCCCGGGCCGTGGTCTGGTCGGAGCCGGGCGCGCGGCCCAGCCCGAGGTCGATGCGGCCCGGATACAGCGCTTCCAGGGTGCCGAACTGCTCGGCGATCACCAGCGGCGCGTGATTGGGCAGCATGATGCCGCCGGCGCCGACCCGGATGGTCGAGGTGCCGCCGGCCACATGCGCGATGACCACGGCGGTGGCGGCGCTGGCGATGCCCGGCATGCCGTGGTGTTCCGCCAGCCAGTAGCGGTTATACCCCCATCGCTCGCCGTGTTGTGCGAGGTCGAGCGTGTTGCGGAACGAAGCGGAAGCGTTGCTGCCTTCGGCGATCGGGGCGAGGTCGAGTATGGAAAATGGGATCATGAAAGGCATATCGGGCCGACCGTACAGGTTTCAATGAAGCCCTTGAAGCGGACGTGGGTATAAGCGTCGATGTTGAAGCGCCAACATCTTTATATTTGAACAGCATTTTTATTATTCCGTTGCTATTTAAGTGTGTTTAATTTGCCGACATTGGTCGCGGATTTCACAAAATGTTTTTCCTCAGCGCCTTCCTGATTTACTATTGGAAACAGTAGGGCGCCACGCCGAGCTGCTCTCACTCCTCCTTAAATAATGTTATTTCGATGGCATCTCCTGCTATCGTCGGGAATTCGCATGCCTTCGAAACTTGTTATTTTGTTCGCGTTGTTACTCAGTTTGGTCAGCGAGGCGGTGTTCGCCGCCGGCGTGAGCGAGACCTCTCCGCAACGGCGCGGCCAGCTTTATCGGATTACCCACGACGGTAAAACCAGTTACCTGTTTGGCACTATTCATGTCGGCAAGGACGGTTTCTACCCGCTCGATGCCGAGGCGTCGCGGGCGCTGCTCGATTCCAAGACGCTGGTCCTCGAACTTGACATTCGCCAGGATGCGCCGTTTCAGAAGGCCTTGGCGCGGCATGGCCGCTACGCGGACGGCGACGTGGTGCAGAACCATTTGAGCCCGGCCACCCTGAACAAGATGACGCAGGCGCTGGCCAAGGCGGGCTTGTCGCTGCAATCGGTGCAGCACTACAAGCCGTGGCTGATCGCCAATTTGCTGGTGGGTACGGAGTTGGACCTGCACGGCTTCCAGCGCAGCCAGGCGGTCGAATACGCCTTGCTGGCCGCCGCCCAGAAGCAGGAAAAGACTGTCCACGAACTCGAAAGCGCGGAATACCAGTTGAGCTTGTTCGAGATGCTGGACGCGCGTCAGCAGGAGCAGTATCTGACGGAAACGCTGGCCGATCTGGCCAGCGGTTCGTCGCTGAAGAAGTCGCAGGCCTTGATCGACGCGTGGAGTTCGGCGGACGCGCCTGGCATCAAGGCGGCCTGGCAGTCGGCCACCACCGGTGATTCCATCTCGGCGGGCTTCATGCAGCGTGTGCTGCTGGGCAAACGCAACCCGGAAATGGTCGCCAATATCGAGCGCATCATGCAGCAAGACCAAGTGGCCTTTGTCGGCGTTGGCCTGCTGCATCTGGTCGGTGACGACGGGCTGCCGCAATTGCTCAAACGGCGCGGCTACCAGGTCGAACAGTTGTATTAATACGGCGACAAGGTGCCGTTGTTGTAGCGGACCCTGTCGCCGATCTTGTAGGGCGGCATGGAGTCGACCACGATCAGTTGGCTGCTGCCGTCGTCCATGCGCACGGTGACCCGATACACCCGGTCGGTCGGCGAACCGGTCATGGTGCCACCAGCCGCCGCCGCGCCCACCGCGCCCGCCCCCACATCCTGACGCTGCATTTGATCGATGGCCTGCACGGTTCCGTACGAGGTTTGCGCGGTGCTGCTGTCGGCGGCGCCGCCCGTGCTGCCCATACTGCCCATACTGCCGCTGCTTCCCGTGCTACCGCTGCTGCCCATGCTGCCACTCCCCGAGCTGCCGGTGCCGCTGCTGCCCGTTCCTGCCGTGCTGCTGCCGGTCTCGCCGCTGGTTTTGCTGCTCGGGCTGCTAGTTCCGGCGCTGCTCGACGCGGCCGTGCTGCCCGGCGACGTATAGCCGCTGTCGGCACGGCTGGATGACTCCCCGGACATTCGGTCCGAAGCACATCCGGCCAATGCCGCGATGCATAACATTGCAACCCATTTATTTTGCTTAGTCCTGTTCATTTTTTTCGCCTCCCCGTTGGTTAATCAAAGTGGGCCAGCCACTTGGGTCAGAGCGGGGCGACGCTTTTTTGTTCCAGCCTATCCCGTCACAATTGATGTACATCAATTGAAACATGCTACTCGCAGACAATAATTGTTCGGTATCACTTTAAAGGACATCGATATGTTGACACGCGTGACAGACACTATTATCGAAGAGTTAATCACTCTAGCCTGTGGGGAAAAGCAGGATCCCCGCTGCCGGCATTTGCTCACTCACGCATTGCACGGGTTGGTACGCGTGGCACAAGCCGAGCAATTACAGCAAATGCGATTGGATGTGGAACTGGCGACGGGTGGCGGGAGCGCTCGTCCCGCCGATGTCAGGTTGACGGCTGGATACGGAAACGCGTCCACAAGGCCCACATGAACAGGGCGGTCAGGACGGCGGCGTTGCAGTCGACCAGCCAGTCGGACACGGCGCCGTGCCGGTAGGGCAGGAAGCTTTGCACCAGCTCGTCCAGCGCGCCCATGGCCGCGATGGTGAGGACGGCTTTGCCGGCGCGTTGCGGCAGGCCGCCCGTGCCCCCGGTGAACAGCAGGAAGGTCAGTCCCGCATAGGCGATCGAGTGCAGGATGATGCCGGGCGCGACCTCGCCGATATCGGCGCGCGCGCCGGGAATCGAGCCGAATACTAAAATCAGCAGATACAGGAAGATGGCGGTCCAGTAGCGCAGTTTGGCGTGCGATGAGGTCAGAAGTAATTGCTTGATCATGAACCAAACAATACCATGCGCGGCGGGAAATGGGGAGGGGGAGTGGTGCACCGGCTTCCCGGTGCACCTTTCTTCAGTCATGCCTATCGGTTGCATGTACTTAAGATGTAATCATTATAGGGCGGCAATATGACGCGGCCATGACAAAAATCAATGCAAGGCGGAAAAGGCAAAAAAAAGCCCGCTGGTTAAAGCGGGCTTAAAACTATTTTCTTGGAGGAGAATAGTGGAGACAGGTGTAATTATGGGGGCGCATCAGATATGTGTCTAATTGTTGTTTCAGATACCCGTCATCATTTAGGCGCATAACTCGTCAGTTAATGGGTTTTCATTTGACGGGGACGGTGTAATTCAAGGCCAGCCGGCCGCCGTCGACGTACAGGGTTTGACCGGTCATGTAGCTGGCGTCGTCGCTGGCGAGGAAGGCGGCGATGGACGCCACTTCCTCCGGCTCGCCGCAGCGGCCCATCGGCGTGCGCGACAAGATCGTATGGCGCGCTTCCGGGCTGGACATGACGGCTTGCTTCGCCAGTTCCGTCAAAATGGTGCCGGGTCCGATGCCGTTGACGCGGATGCCGTGTTGGACCAGGTTGAGCGACATCACCTTGGTCAACTGATTGATCGCGCCCTTGGACACCACATACGGCACCTGGTTCGGGATCGCCAGTTCCGCGTTGACGCTGGACATGTTGATGATGCAGCCGCTTTGCTGCTTGACCATCTCGCGCGCGACCGCCTGGCCGCACAGGAACATCGATTTCAGGTTGATGCGCAGCACGCGATCGAAATCGTCCTCGGTGACGTCGAGGAAATCGGCGGCGTGGGTGACGCCGGCGTTGTTGATCAGGATGTCGATGCGGCCGAAGGCGGCCAGGGTGGCGGCGACCAGCGCGTCCACGTCGGCCTTTTGGCTGACGTCGGCGGCGAAGAAGCGCGCCTGCGCGCCCAGTGCGGCGGCGGCTTGCTCACCCTCGGGTTTGATATCGACCAGCATGACTTGCGCGCCTTCGGTAATCAGGCGTTGTGCGCATGCCAAGCCTATGCCTTGGGTGGCGCCGGTCACGATGGCGACTTTTTGCGATAATTTCATAGGATGCTTTCTGAGCGGTCTGGAGATGGAGGGCAAATTTTAACAGCCCGGTGGGGCCGCGTTACAATAGAGGGTTTGCAACAGATTACAAAGGCGCGTCGTGAATTTCATCAACAAATTATCTGCCGCGTGGACGGCCAACGACTCCCTGCTGTGCGTGGGCCTGGACCCGGACATGGCCAAGCTGCCGGCCCAGTTCCAGAACGACCCGCAAGGCATTTATCATTTCTGCCGCGAGATCATCGACGCGACGGCCGACCTGGCCTGCTCGTTCAAGCCGCAGATCGCTTATTTCGCCGCCTTGAGCGCGGAAGACCAGCTGGAAAAAATCTGCGCCTACGCGCGCGAGAACTATCCGCACATCCCGCTGATCCTCGACGCCAAGCGCGGCGACATCGGCGCCACCGCGCGCCAGTACGCGCGCGAGGCGTACGACCGCTACGGCGCCGACGCGGTCACGGTCAGCCCGTACATGGGGGCGGATTCGGTGGAGCCGTACATGGAGTGGAGCGAGCGCGGCATCATCGTGCTGTGCCGCACCTCGAACGCCGGCGGCTCTGACCTGCAATTCCTCAACGTCGACGGCAAGCCGCTGTATCAGCACGTGGCGCGCCTGGTGGCGGAGAAGTGGAACGCCAACGGCCAATGCGCGCTGGTGGTGGGCGCCACCTTCCCGGAAGAACTGGCGCAGGTGAGGGCGATCGTCGGCGACATGCCGCTGCTGGTGCCGGGCATCGGCGCGCAGGGCGGGGATATCGCCGCCACGGTCAAGTCGGGCAAGACGGCGGCCGGCGCCGGCATGATGATCAACTCGTCGCGGGCGATTTTGTACGCGGCGCCGCAGGCCGGCGAGGATTTCGCCGCCGCCGCGCGCCGCGTGGCGCTGGAAACGCGCGACGCGATCAATCTGCATCGCGGCTAAGTCATACTTTAACCCGGTACAGCGGGGTCGGACCCGGTCGGGTCCGACCCCAGGCTGGGCGCCGTGCGGGTTGGCGCAAGCTTTACTACTGCGCCGGCGCGATCAGCTCCACGTACTCGTACAGCTCGGCCAGGATCTGCTCGGCGCGCTCGTCGGCATCCTGCTGCAGGTGATCGATCTCGCCGAAGAACTGGTCGATGCTGCGCGCGCCGCCGGCGCCGTCGTAAAAGCGCGCGGCCCGGTGCTGCTCCCAATGCTCCATCTCCGTTTCGCTCAGCGTTTCCGGGAAATTGCGCGCACGGTAACGGAACAACAACTCCGCCAAGCGCGCGTCATCGAACGACGGCGACGCCGCCGCCAGTCTGGCCGGCGTCTCCTTGCGCAGCGATTCGAGCAGGCGGCGATCCTCCTTGCCGATGAAGCCGTTGTACAAATCCTCGTCCACATCGAGCTCCGCGCCCGGCGGACGGTAAAACACCTGTTCCCACTCGATATCCATATTGCGCCCGGCCGCCGCCAGCGCGGCGTACGCCTTGCCTTGCTCGAGATCGATGCCCCACTGGCTGGCCATGGCCGGCGACAGCGTCTTCAAGTTCGCCACCAGCATCGGCGACTTGTTCAGGTGGATGCTCTTGACCGGCAGCCGCGTCATGCCCTCGGGCAGCGCGTCGGCGCGGGTGAAGATGCGGGTGCGTATCGTGTCCGCGTCCAGCGTGAACAGCTCGGTCGGATCGTAGGTGCAATCCCAGACGATGACCTCGTTCTTGTTGGTCGGATGCGTGGCCAGCGGCCACACCAGCGCGATGCAGCCGCGCTCGACCGGGAACATGCCGGACACGTGCAGGAACGGCGCGCGCAGGTGCGGCGCCAGGTGCATGCCGATCTCGTCGGCCACGCGGTCCTTCTTGTGCAGCGCGAAGCAGAAGTCGAACAGCTTCGGCTGCTTCTGCTTGATCAGCCGCGCCAGCGCGATGGTGGCGCGCACGTCGGACAGCGCGTCGTGCGCCGCCTCGTGCAGCAGGCCGTTGGCCTTGGCCAAGTCCTCGAGCCGGAAGCTGGGCTTGCCGTCGGCCTTTTTCGGCCATGCGATGCCTTCCGGGCGCAGCGCGTAGGTCATGCGGACCACGTCCAGCAGATCCCAGCGGCCGCACTGGTTTTGCCATTCGCGCGCGTACGGATCGATCAGGTTACGCCAAAACATGAAGCGGGTGATCTCGTCGTCGAAGCGGATCGTGTTGTACCCGACGCCGATGGTGCCGGGCTTGGAAAACGCCTGCTCGATGGTGGCGGCGAACTTGTGCTCGGGCACGCCCCATTCGAGGCACTGCTGCGGCGTGATGCCCGTGATCAGGCAAGATTGCGGATCGGGCAAGAAATCGTTGGCGGGTTTGCAGTACAACATGATCGGATCGCCGATCTCGTTGAGGTCGGCGTCGGTGCGGATGGCGGCAAATTGCGCCGGGCGATCGCGACGCGTCTGGGCGCCAAAGGTTTCGTAGTCGTGCCAGAGAAAAGTCTGTGTGGTCATAGAGCGCAGTCAGGGGGGCTACAGTAATTTTAAAAACTGCCGATAATTCAAAGGTATTCCAACCGGAGCAACATCATGGCCACTCCAGTCTCAGTTACATCAGGTTCCACGGCCGGCAAGGCCGCTCCCATCCAGACCAAAGACGTCCAAGGCAGGGAAGACAGTACCATGTCGGTCGGCGCCAAGGCCAAGGCCCAGCTCAACGCTTCCATCGTACAAGCTTCCTTGACGGTGTCGTTGAATTCTTCCAACGAACCGATGTCGGTCGTGCTGAAAACCGCGCTGACCGGCATCAACGAGGCGCTCAAGGACCAGTTCGGCGAGAACGCCATCGAGAACGCCGCGTCGCAGGACAATACGCCGGAAGGCACCGCGAGCCGCATTGTATCGCTGTCGACCGCATTTTACGATGCGTTCAAGCAGCAGAACCCCGGCGAGGATGAAGAGGTGCTGCTGAACAAGTTCATGGATACCTTGAAAAAGGGTGTCGATCAGGGCTTCGGCGAGGCGCGCGACGTGCTGCGGGGCTTAAAGGTGCTGGGCGGCGAGGTCGCCAGCAACATCGACAAGACGTACGAGCTGGTGCAGAAGGGGTATGAGGATTTCGTCGCCTCGCGCCTGGCCAAGCCGGCGGAACAGAAAACCACAGCCTGAAAAATAACCGTGGAGACACGTAGGGCGGATTAGCGCAGCGTAATCCGCCATGCATGCGTTTCGGCGGCCGTGATTTACACCAGCTCTTCCTGCGCCACCCGATCGCGGCCCAGCTCCTTGGCGCGGTACAGCGCGGCGTCGGCGGCGGCGATCAAATCCTGCTCGTTTTGCTGCGCCCGCAATATCGCCACGCCGAACGAGGCGGTGACGTGCGGCAGCGGCGCGCGCATGTCGTTGAACACCACAGCCTGCCGCATCCGCTCGCACAGCCGCTCGGCCACCGCCAGCGCCACCTTGCGCTGCGTGTCCGGCAGCAGCACCATCATTTCCTCGCCGCCGTAGCGCACGGCGAAATCGGTGGGGCGCAGCGCGCCGCTGAGCACCTGCGCGGCCGCGCGCAGCGCCTGGTCGCCGGCCAGGTGGCCGTGGCTGTCGTTGAAGCGCTTAAAATGGTCCAGATCGATCATGATCAGCGCCAGCGGCGAGTTCGAGCCGTGCGCGGTGGCGATCATCGTCGGCAGCAAGTCGTTGAGCCAGGCGCGGTTGTACAGCCCCGTCAGGCCGTCGATCATCGACAGCTGGCGGTAGAACTCGCCCAGCTTCTGGCGCCGGCGCAGTTGCGCGTTGGCCGCGCGTATGCGGAACGACAACAGGCGCAGCAGATTGCGCGCCAGCACGTTCGATTCGTCGATCAATTGCCACACGAGGGCCGCCTCGATCACCAGCACGTCGCTTTCCTCCAGCGCGGTGATGCTCGACAGATTGGCTTCCTCGTCGAGCACCGATTGCTCGCCCACGCTCTCGCCCGGCAGGATCTTGCTGACGGTGCCGTCGGCCATGCCGGTGCGGGTGTCGGTGGCCACCGACAGCGCCCCGCGCAGCACGATGTAGAGCCGCGCCTGGCTCGATTCCTGGACCGCCTCGTCCGCCTCCAGACGCATGATGGGGCAGTGCGCCAGCAGTTTGGCGATGGCGGCGTCGTTATCCGCGCTGCGCAACAGTTGCAAGTCGCTGATCTGGTGGTCGGACGCGCCGAAGGTGCTGATTTGTTTCAAGATAATCTTTCAATAGCGCAGCGATTTATGCTGGCGGGCATTCTTATGAGACTTAAACATCATACCCAAACGCTGTGACGGGGTCACGTAGTTGTTGCGTGTTGTGGTGTGGAGTGCTTCAATATTGCCATTGCTATCAAGACGGAAAACCCCATGACTTATATCGATGCGCTCGGCACCGCGCACCCGGCCGACCCGAACGCGCGCATCGTCTCGCTGGTGCCGTCGATCACCGAATTGCTGTGCGATCTCGGGCTGGCCGGGCAACTGGTCGGGCGCACCGGGTTTTGCATCCATCCGGCCGACGTGGTGCAGGCCGTGCCCAAGGTGGGCGGGACCAAGGACGTCAACATCGACAAGATCCGCAAGCTGGCGCCGACGCATCTGGTGGTCAATATCGACGAGAACGAGAAGCCGACCGTCGACGAGTTGGCCGAGTTTATTCCCCACATCGTCGTCACCCATCCGCTGCGGCCGCGCGACAACCTGGCGCTGGCGCGTTTGATGGGTGGGGTGTTTTGCCGGCAGGAGGCGGCCGAGCGCTGGTGCGCGCAGTTCGAGGCGGAATATGAATTGTTGCGGGCGGCGCCGAAGGGACCGCCTCAGACCATGTTGTATTGCATCTGGCAGGACCCGTGGATGACGATTTCGCGCGACACCTATATCGCCCGCATGCTGGAGGAGATCGGCTGGAGCGTGCCGGATCTGGGCGAGGTGCGGTATCCCGGTTTTAGCTGGTCGTCGGAGCTGGTGGCCGGCGTCGACGGCGTGCTGTTGTCGAGCGAACCGTATCGATTTACCGAGGCTCATGCGTATGCGCTGGAAAAGCAGCTCGGCAAGCCGGTGCTGCTGGTCGATGGGGAAATGATGTCGTGGTACGGCAGCCGGTCGGTGCAGGGGCTGCGGTACTTGCGGGAACTGGCCACGCGCTGATGAAACGCTCTGTGAGATACGCTAAAAAACACTCTAAAACACGTAGGGCGGATTAGCGCGCAGCGCGTAATCCGCCATGAGCCGCCGACGGAGCGTGGCGGATTACGCTGCGCTAATCCGCCCTACGTGTCACCGTGGCTTTTACTCGTCGTCGTCGGTATCCACCGTGGCGGCGACCGGATCGGCCGCGTGGCGCTTGTCCTTGTCGTGCAGGCGGCCCAGGGCGCTGTCGAGCGCGCGCTTGAGCTTGTCGGCGGCGCCGCCGATCGATTGGTGCAGCGTGGCGGCGTGGTCGCTCACCGCGATGGGCTTGTATCCGGTAACGCGGGCTTCCATCAGGACGCGGTTGTCGCCGTCCGCGGACTTTTGGCCCAGGTTGTCGCTCAGGTGCACTTCGACGCTGGTGATCTGCTCACCAAAGCGGTGGAGCGCATTGCTCACGACTGATTGCACATGCTCGTCCAGGCTGGCGTGACGATCGATGGTTTTGTCGGAATTAATATTGATCTGCATATGCTTGCTCCTGTGTTGTTGAACTACGAATCCATATTACTCCTTTTCGGCTTAGGTTCTCGTTAAGTAGCTAACCATTGATGAGCGACGCCGCGATATTGATGGAAAGACCGAGGATCGCCAGGTTGTAGAAGAAGCACAGCACCGACTGCCCCAGCACCACCTTGCGGATGCGGCGGCAGCGCACGCTCACGTCCGAGGTCTGCACCGCCACCGAGATGGTGAACGAGAAATACAGGAAGTCCCAGTAGTTCGGCTTCAGGTGGCGGTCAGGGAAACCCAGCGCCGGCTCGCCGCCGGGGTGGGTGTAGTACAGATGGGCGTAGTGCGAACAGAACATCACGCCCACCATGAACCACGAGCCCGTCAAGGTCAGCACGACGAAGCCGTAGTGCAGCGCCAGATCGGCGTGCGGCGCGTCCTTGAGCGTGGTCAGCTGCGAGACGATGGCGACCAGGCTGACCATCACGGCGATCGACAGCGTGGCCAGGATCACCGGCCCTTTTTCATCCTGGCGGCAGGCCGCGCGCTTGATGTCGTGCTGGTCGGCGCGCAGCATCATCCAGCCCATCGTCGCCAGATAGACCCAGACCGTCGCATCCCACGCCGTCAGCAAGCGGCTGAGCCAGCGCCAATCGCCGGGCAGCAAGGGGAACACCACGGCCCCGAGCACGATGGCGAACGTCAGGTGGGGGCGGCTGTGGGCGATGCCCGGCAAAAATTTCATGGTTTGTCCTCATGCGGGAAGCGGTCCATGCGCGACAGGACCGGGAACAGCCAGGCCCACAAGCCCGTCACCGCCAAGGTGGCGGCGCCGCCGAACAGAACCGCGCGGGTCAGGCCCATCCAGCCGGCGGTGACGCCCGATTCGAATTCGCCCAGCTCGTTCGAGGCGCCGATGAACACCGAGTTGACGGCGCTGACGCGGCCGCGTATCGCGTCCGGCGTTTCATACTGCACCAGCAGGTGGCGCACGTAGACGCTGATCATGTCGCCGGCGCCCATCAGGAACAAGGCCACCAGCGCGACGACGAAGGTGGAGGTGGCGCCCAGCACGATGGTGCCCAGGCCGAACACGGCCACGCCGCCGAACATCCACAGGCCGACCCGGCGCGTGATCGGGAAGAAGGCCAGCGCGATCGAGCACAGCGCGGCGCCGGCGCCGGGCGCGGTGCGCAGCATGCCCAGGCCGGTCGGGCCGGCGTGCAGCACGTCGTGCGCCAGCGCCGGCAGCAGCGCCGTGGCGCCGCCGAACAGCACGGCGAACAGGTCGAGCGAGATGGCGCCCAGCACCACCGGACGCGAGCGCACGAAGCGCAGGCCCTCGAGCACCGTGTGCCAGGTGGCCGGTTCGCGGTTGCTGGGCTGCTTGACCGGTTTGACCAGGCACATCATGACGACCGAGGCCAGCAGCAGCGCCGACGACACCAGATACACGGTCTTCGGCCCGGCCAGGTAGAACAGGCCGCCCAAGGTCGGTCCCAGGATCACGGCGACGTGGAAGCTCGACGAGCTCAGCGCGACAGCCTTGCTGAAGCTCTCGGCCGGCACCAGGTTGACCAGGATGGCCTGCGTGGCCGGGCCCATGAAGGCGCGCGCGCTGCCGAACAGCACCAGCACCGCGAACACCGGCCACACGGTGGCCAGCCCGGCCAGGGTGAAGGCCAGCAAGGTCAGCCCGCACAGCAGTTGCGCGCCCAGCGCGAGGGCGATCAGGTTGCGGCGGTCGTAGCGGTCGGCCGCGTGGCCGGCGATCAGGATCAGCAGCAGGAACGGCGCGAACTGCGCCAGGCCGATCATGCCGAGGTCGAACAGGTTGTGCGTCATCGAATACACCTGCCAGCCGATGGCGACGTTTTGCATCTGGACGGCGAGGGTGGCGAGGGTGCGGGCGCTTAAATACAGGGTGAAGTTACGGTGGCGCAGAACGCTAAATCCATTGCTGGCGTTGGTAGGGGCGGAACTGTCGGGCATTGGGGCTTTCTGGAAGCGGGGTCCCGGGACTCCGCATCCCAGGCCGCCCGCGGTTGGATGCTGTTACGGTTTGTTGATGTCGGCTTCCGTGGTGAAGGCGTCGGCGTAGAATTCGTCCTCCGGCAGTGCGCAATGGGCGACAAAGTCGCGCTTGGCGGAATCGACCATCAGCGGCGCGCCGCAGGCGTACACCTGGTGGCCGGACAGGTCGGGCAGGTCGGCCATGACGGCCGCGTGCACGAAGCCGGTGCGGCCGTTCCAGTTGTCCTCCGGCAGCGCGGCGGACACCACCGGCACATACTTGAAGTTGGGCAGGATCGCTTCCCACTGGCGGCACAGCGCGTCCATGTACAGGTCTTGCGGACGGCGTCCGCCCCAGTACAAGGTCATCGGCCGCTGCGAATCCTGCGCCCGCAGGTGCTCGACGATGGCCTTGATCGGCGCGAAGCCGGTGCCCGAGGCCAGCAGCACCATCGGCTTGTCGCTATCCTCGCGCACGAAGAAGGTGCCCATCGGGCCTTCGAAGCGCAGGATGTCGCGCTCCTTCATCGTGCTGAACACCTGGTCGGTGAACAGGCCGCCGGGCAGGTGGCGGATGTGCAGGGTCAGCGGCTGGTCCTGGTCCGGCGGCGACGCCAGGCTGTAGCTGCGGCGTTTGCCGTCGCGCAGCATGAATTCGATATACTGGCCGGCGCGGAACTTCAGCGTCTCGTTGGCCGGCAGTTGCAGGGTCATCACGACCACGTCCGGCGCCACTTTTTCCAGCGTCGCGACGCGCGATGGCATCTTGCGGATGGGATACTCGTCGCTGCCGGCCACTTCGCGCGCCTCGATCACCAGGTCTTCGTGCGCGGTGGCGCAGCAGAACAGCGAGTAGCCGGCCGCCTCGTCTTCCTTGCTCAGCGCGCGTTCCTGGTGGGCCTTGTGCGTCACCGAGCCGGACAGAACCTTGCCCCGGCAGGAACTGCAGGCGCCGTTTTTGCAGCCGTAAGGCAGGCCGACGCCGGCGCGGATCGCCGCCGCCAGCACGGTTTCGTCTTCCTCGCAGCTGAATTGGTGGCCGCTAGGCTGTACAGTAATTTGAAACGTCATACAATCCTTCAGATGAAAAACATCAAGCTAATCAATAACAACGCCCACGCCCGCGCATTCAACCGGCCGCGTCTGCTGATCGTCGGCTGCGGCGACGTCGGCATGCGGCTGCTGCCGCTGCTGCGGCGCCATTTCCGCGTGTTCGCCACCACCAGCCAGCCCGAGCGCCGCGCCGAATTGCGCGCGCTGGGCGCCGTGCCGCTGGTGGCCGATCTCGACGATCCCGCCAGCCTGCGGCGCCTGGCCGGGCTGGCCCGCCATGTCGTGCACCTGGCGCCGCCGCCGGCCGAGGGCGCGCTGGACCGGCGCACGCGTAATCTGACCGCCATTTTACCTGAGCAAGGCCGCATGGTTTATGTCAGTACCACCGGCGTGTACGGCGATTGTGGCGGAGCGTTGTTTGACGAGAGCCGGCCGGTGGCGCCGCGCAACCCGCGGGCGACGCGCCGGGTCGACGCCGAGGCCGTGCTGCGGCGATGGGCCGTGCGCAGCGGTTCGGCGCTGTCGATCCTGCGCGTACCGGGGATTTATGGGGCCGAGCGGCTGCCGATCAAGCGCTTGCAGCTGGGAACACCGGCGCTGCTGGCCGCCGAGGACGTGTACACCAACCACATCCATGCCGACGACCTGGCCATGATCATCGTCAGCGCGCTGTTCAGAGGCTTGCCAAACCGTATCTACCACGCGGTCGATGACAGCGATATGAAGATGGCGGAGTATTTCGACGCGGTGGCCGACGCGTTCGGGATGGCGCGTCCGCCGCGTTTGCCGCGTGCTCAATTGCAACAGGTGATCACCCCGGCGCTGTTGTCGTTCATGTCGGAATCGCGCAGGTTGAGCAACGGGCGCATCAAGCGCGAGCTCGGCGTGCGCTTGCGCTATCCGACGGTGGCGGGGATGCTGGCGGCGACGTGAGGCCGGCGGATCGCCCGATCCGCCCGGGCGTGGCGTTGGTTTATTTCTTTTGCTGCACGCGGCGCTGCTGTTGCTTGCGCTGCGTCTGATTCCGGTTCTGCTTGGCTTCGTACAGCGCGGTGGCGTCTTTTTTCGCCTGCTCGAGCGTGCGCATCTCTTCCTTGTCGTCGTGCGCGACAAAATAATCGGCGGCCTGGGCGTCGACCACCAGCTTGATCGCCGCGGCATCGTCGAGATCGTAAATCTCGTGCAGCAGGGTGGTTACCTCATCGAGAAATTCTTCGTAGGTCATGAGCGCCTTCTTGTTGTTGGATTGCGGTTGTCGGTGCCGCCGGAGGCGGGAAAAGCGTCATTCTAAACGACCGCAACACGCCGAGCGTTGGCGGCCTCACATAACTGCCTTGCGCAGGTTTGAGCCGGTGCGAAAAAAGGTGTAAAAATAGACTCACACTTATACCAGTGCAAGGCCGGCGTCAGCTTTGTATGTCAAACTAACAAGATGACTTGCTTGACGCGAATCAAACAAGTCATCGCTTGATGCGATATCGTTATATTTCCAAGAGGAGCTCGCGTATGCCAGCCACTTTGCATCCGACTAAAGAGCAGGTCCGCGCTTACATGCAGCTGCGTGAGTGTGCCCGCCACCCGCCACCGATGCCGGAGGAAATCCGCCGTCAGCTGGGCTGGCGCTATGACTCCAGCGGCGCCGACTTAGGAGCCGCGTCGACGATATTCCTCCCCAGCACCATTGCCCAACTGGCCGCCCTGATGGCCGTCGAATGGTGCTTTCTGGCCTCCGGCTTGAGCCGCCACAACTGACTCCGACACCATCTTTACAAGGTTTTATACCTTTTTTTACAACAAATTTCTTCCTAGCATAAGAAATGGGTGTAAAATCTATCGAAATCTCACAGAAAGCTAGCTCGGGTTAGCCGTTCGTTAACAAAAACGTGTATTATCGCGGCTAAGCACTAAAAACCGGCATAAACGTTCGCGTTTTGTAGTGCTTCACTGGTAATTGAGCTAAAAATTTTATTTACCCATGTGTCGTTTTTTTGCAAAGCGGCCACGAACCTACTTAAACATTATGTCTATCAAAGAAATCACCGCATCCCCAACCTACAATCCGAACCGCGTCCTGGACGCCATCATCGAAAAGCTGCAGTTGAAAAACGACGCAGCCTTGTCGCGTGCCCTGGAGGTCGCCCCTCCCGTGATCAGCAAAATCCGTCACAACACGCTGCCGATCGGTGCGACCATCCTGATCCGTATGCACGAGATCAGCGATTTCAGCATTCGCGAACTGCGCGAAATGATGGCGGCCTGACGGGCGACCACTCAAAAAGACAACGGCGCGCACCTCTCGGTAACGCGCCGTTTTCTTAGGTGGGTCCGGTTTTGCTAGTTGTCTTGATGCCAAGTCCTAGGCGGACGTGCTGATCGTCGTGCCGATACGCTGACCGTTGGTGTTGACGGTGGGCGCCGGTGTTGCTTGCTGCGGCGGCGGTGCCGGCGGCGCGGCGGGTTCGGCGGGTTTCGGCGCGGCTTGCACCGGCTCCGGCTGGCGCGGCGGCGGTGCCGATTGGACTGCGGCGTTGTTTGAGGCGACGGAATTGACGGCCATGATGAGCTCCCAACATCGGTGGAGTTCAGAGTATGCCACTTATTTAATCACGCCGCCCGCTGGTGTTGCTTTTTGTTGCGTGTGTGCCAGCGGGGGAGGCGTTGCGGGCGTGGTCGGCGGCGCGCAGATGGCGGATTACGCTACGCTAATCCGCCCTACGTGGTTTAGATGACGCCAGCTTTTGTGGCCGCCTTAGCTCAGACGTGGACGCTCGGCGAAGAGACCGGGCTGGTTCGGTACTTTGGCTTGCTTTTCCGGTGCGCCGCAGAAGGCGTTGGCTTGCTTCTCCGGAGCGCCGCAGAAGGCGTTGGCTTGCTTGCCTGGTGCGCCGCAGAAGGCGTTCGCTTGCTTCTCGGGGGCGCCGCAGAACGCATTGGCTTGCTTTTCCGGAGCGCCGCAGAAGGCGTTTGCCTGCATTTCAGGTGCGCCGCAGAAGGCGTTCGCTTGCTTCTCCGGAGCGCCGCAGAACGCATTGGCTTGCTTTTCGGGAGCGCCGCAGAAGGCGTTTGCCTGCATTTCAGGTGCGCCGCAGAACGCGTTGGCTTGCTTCTCCGGAGCGCCGCAGAAGGCGTTGGCCTGCATTTCAGGCGCGCCGCAGAAGGCGTTGGCTTGGGTCGCGCCCTCGAACGCGCGCTTGGCGGGACGGGCATACGGCTCGCCGAACTCGGCTTCGTACAGTTCCTTCATGCGCTGGCCGATGCGCGCCAGGGCCGCTTCGTCTTCCTCGCCGCGCATGCCGACATACGGGAAGTGGTGCAGGAAGTAGCCGAACACGGTCTCGCAATCGGCGGCGTATTTCATCGTGTCCAGGATGTGGTAGTGCCAGAACGTGTCGACGTCGACCAATGGCGAAGTCTGTTCGTTCGGGTACTTTTTCATCAGCGTCAGGAATCGGCGATATTCGAACTCGACAGCGTTGGCGCGTTCCAGCGACCAGCCTTCGCCGGATTCTTTGTGCATCAGCTTGACCTTGATGGGGTCCAGATCCAGGGCGTTGATGACGTTCATTGGGGCATCTCCTCTGTGTTGAAACGGGTTAAAAAACATTGCGACCAGTTGATTTTTGCCTAAGTTTGCTTCTTGTTATTTGATATTTATCAATGTTTATGAGGAAATTCCTACACGCCGCCGACTTTTTCCTAGTCGGCGGCGGGATAAAACGGAGGGGATCAGGCGACGACGTTGGCGGCCAGGTGGCCGGCGTCTTTGATATCGTTGATATCGTCGCTGGAGGGGGGCGGTACGTGGTCGATCGGCACCGAAATGGCCACCGTGGTGCCGGCGTTGGGGCTGCCGATGATCGAGCACACGCCTCCTAACAGGCTGATGCGCTCTTCGATGCCGACCAGGCCGAACGAGCCGACCTTGTTGCGGTTGCTCGCCCGCATGCCGACGCCGTTGTCGGTGATGGTCATGCTCAGCATGCCACCGGCCTGACGCAATTCCACCCGCACCAGGCTGGCGTGCGCGTGCTGGACGATATTGCTCAGCGATTCCTGCAGCACGCGGAAAAATGCCGTGGCGCAATGGTCGTCGATGCGGATGTCGCGCTGGTGCTCGATCAGCTCGCAAACCATGCCGGAGCGCTGGCGGAACTGGGCGATCTGCCATTCGACGGCGGCGTTCAGTCCCAGGTCGAGCACGTTCGGACGCAGGTCGTTGATGATGTGGCGCACGCTTTTGATCGTGCTGTCGATCTGGCTGAGCGTGCTTTTGGCGCGCGCGTGCAGGCGCGGGTGGCGGTGCCGGGTGCGCGTGGCCAGCATGTCCGCCTCGATGCGCAGCACCAGCAGGTTCTGGCCCAGGTCGTCATGGATTTCGCGCGCGATGCGCTTGCGTTCCTGTTCCTTGATCTGGTCGGCGTGCGCGGCCAGCCGGCGCAGCTTGTGGTGCGACTGTTGCAGCTTGGCCTGGCTGTCGCGCAATTCCTTGGTCATGACCTTGGCCATCTTGATGGCCCGCATGCGCGACGACGACAGCGTGTGGATCAGCAAATAAAACAGCAGCGAGCCGATGAAGCCGGCCAGCATGGCCAGCCACGGCAGGAACAGGTCGAAGCGGCTGGACCAGGCCGCCTTGGGGGCGCTGAAGTGGGCATGCCACTGGCGGCCGTTGAACATCAGCGGCAGCACGATGGCGAACTGGTCGGCCGGACGCACGTTGTCGCCGTTGTTGAGCTTGTTGTCGAACAACAGGCTGGGCGGCGATGCGGCCGGCGATCGGTCGCCGCTTTCGCCGCCGTCGTACAGGCGCAGGCGCACGTCGCGCACCTGCATCTGGTCCATCGCCAGCTGCACCAGGCGCGGCACGCTGAAACCGATGCCGACCGAGCCCTTGTAGGCGGCGCGGCGTTCCTCGGTGTTAGTCAGCGGCATATCCTTGCGGTACAGCGGCAGGCGGATCGCCATGCCGCCGCCCTGGCCGAAGCTGTCCATGTCGATCTGCTTGCCGGACGTGCTGACCTCGCCCGTGTCGCGCGCGTAGGCCAGCGCCTGCGCCACCGCCGGCTTGTGCGTGATGTCGAGGCCGACCCGCCAGCGGAACGCGGCGATCGGTTCGATCATCGTGATGACCGAATAGTCGGCGCGGCGCCCGGGCGGCTGGATGACGTAGTCGGGATAGCCGTTGGGCGTGCCGTCGCCGCTGTGGCGCGAAATCTTTTCGAACTCCTCGCGCTGGGCGTCGGTGATGTATGGAGCGAAGTTAATGCTGACCAGGGCGGGGAACTGGGTGGCCAGTTTCAGTCCGCGCACAAAGCGGTGGAAGGCCTCGCGGTCGACGCGGTCGCTGGCGTCGAAGAAGCTGGCGGTGGCGCGCAGCACGTCGGAATAGGTGTCGATGCGCGAGCTGATGTGATACTGGGCGTTGCGCGCCTGGTGCATGAAGCGTTCGCCGGCGTCGTACTCGACCATTTTATAGGCGGCGACATAGCACAGCGCGCCGACGCCCAGGGACAGCATGATGCCCGCCCACCAGACGGATTTTGGCGGCGAAAACATTTGTCGCTGCGCGAGAAGTACCTCCATTACGATTGCCTTTCAAGCAACTTCCATGATTTCCACCGTGCTTGAATATAGAAAATATTACTCATGCGAGTCAAGTAATTTTAAAAAAAATGCCATTTGTCCTGAACATACTCCCCGGCAATGGCCGAAAAAAAACCGGCGCCTCCAGGGGAGGGCGCCGGTCCGGTGCAGGCTTGGTGTCTTATTTAGCGACGAAGCTGTCTTTTAGCGTCACGATCCGATTGAACACCGGTTTGCCCGGGGCCGAGTCGACGCGGTCGGCGACAAAGTAGCCGTGCCGCTCGAACTGGAAGCGCTGGTCCGGCAGCGCCGCGCTGATGCCCGGCTCCAGATAGGCGGTGACCACTTCCTTGGCGTTCGGGTTAAGCAGCGACAGGAAATCCTTGCCGCCGGCGTCCGGCTGGGCGTCGGTGAACAGGCGGTCGTACAGGCGCACCTCGGCCTGCACGGCGGTGGCGGCCGACACCCAGTGGATGTTGCCCTTGACCTTGTAGGTGTCCGAGCCGGGCGTGCCCGATTTGGAGTCCGGGAAGTAATTGACATGGACCGCGACGACTTTGCCGTTGTCATCCTTGTCGAAGCCGGTGCACTCGGTCACGTAGCCGTGGCGCAGGCGCACCCGGCTGCCCGGCTTGTCGTCGATCGGCGGGTAGTAGCGGAAATAGCCCTTGCTCGGCACTTCCATGAAGTCCTCTTCCTCGATCCACAGCTCGCGCGTGATCGGGAAAGTGCGCACGCCCATTTCCGGATGGTGCGGGTGGACCGGCGACGTGCATTCCTCGCTCAGGCTTTCCGGATAGTTGTCGATGATCAGCTTGAGCGGACGCAGCACGGCGGTGGCGCGCGGCGCCTTCGGATCGAGGTCCTCGCGCAGGCAGCCTTCGAGCGTGCTCATGTCGATCCAGCCGTCGGACTTGGTCACGCCGATGCGCTCGCAGAACAGCTGGATCGCCTCGGGCGTGTAGCCGCGCCGGCGCAGGCCGACGATGGTCGGCATGCGCGGATCGTCCCAGCCGCTGACGATGCCGTCCTCGACCAGCTGGCGCAGCTTGCGCTTGCTGGTGACCACATAGGTCAGGTTCAGGCGCGAGAATTCGTACTGGCGCGGCAGCGGCAAGGTGAAGAAGCCACCTTCGGCCAGTGTTTCGAGCAGCCAGTCGTAGAACGGCCGGTGGTCCTGGAATTCCAGCGTGCACAGCGAATGGGTGATGTTTTCCAGCGCGTCCGAGATCGGATGCGTGTAATCGTACATCGGGTAGATGCACCAGGCGTCGCCGGTGCGCACGTGGTGCGCGTGGCGGATGCGGTAGATGGCCGGGTCGCGCATGTTCATGTTGGGCGAGGCCATGGCGTCGTCGCTGATCCTGGCGCGCAGGATGTGCTCGCCGTCGGCGTACTTGCCGGCTTTCATGTCGCGGAAGATTTGCAGCGATTCGGCGCGCGGACGGTCGCGGAACGGCGAGTTCTTGCCCGGCGTGTTGAAATTACCGCGATTGGCCGCCATATCGTCGGCCGACTGGCTGTCGACGTAGGCGTAGCCTTGCTCGATCAGGTACTCGGCCATCGCGTACAGCTGGTCGAAGTAGTCGCTGGCGTAGTGCAGATGGTGCTCGACGCCGCCGTCGGCGGCCGGGTAGTCGTAGTCGAAGCCCAGCCACTTGACGCTGTCGATGATGGTGTCGACGTATTCCTGCTCTTCCTTGGCCGGGTTGGTGTCGTCGAAGCGCAGGTTGCAGCGGCCCTGGTAGTCGCGCGCCAGGCCGAAGTTCAGGCAGATCGACTTGGCGTGGCCGATGTGCAGATAGCCGTTCGGCTCGGGCGGGAAGCGGGTGATCACGCTGGGCATGCCGGCGCGCACGTGGGTGCCGGCGGCCTGGTCGTGATCGATGATGGCGCGCAGGAAGTTGGACGGTAAGGCGGGCGCGGTGCTGTTTTTTTCGTTGCTCATCTGAAAAGTGGGCTTTGCAAGAGTTCGTGTAAGGGCATTTTACCGTATCCCCTCCGTGGGCTGAGGGGAAATGCCGCATCGCGGCGGCCGGCGGGGATCGCCGGTGGCGCGGCGGGTATAATTCGTCTTTAATTGTTTCGGCACACTGGCCCGGAGTTTCCAAGATGGAAAATCACTACAACACGCTGGGTATCGCGCCTAACGCCACCGAAGACGAGATCAAAAAGGTATATCGCTCGCTGGCGATGCGTTTTCACCCGGACCGCAACCAGGCGCCCGGCGCCGAGGCGCGCTTCAAGAGCATCACCAAGGCCTACGAGATCCTGTCGGACCCGGTCAAGCGCGAAGAGTACAACCAAAGCGTCAACCACCGCATCATCATCGACGCGGAAGCGGAAGCGTACCAGTTATGGCGCTCGGTGTTCAACCTGCACGGCACGACCCTGCCCCCCGCGTAAGAGCGAGGTGACCCCGGAAACACGTAGGGCGGATTAGGCGGCACGCCGTAATCCGCCAAGCGCCGCCAGCGACGCAAACATAATATACACAGCATCAAAAAACGAAAGCAAGCAATGAGAAAAGTACACCCCGAATTCGCCTATCAATCGCGCGAACTGGAAGGCCAGATCGAAGGCATTCTGGGCGACCCGCCCGACCGCAAGAACTACCAGCGCATGATCGACGCGCTGGTGTCGGAGTACGCCGCCGGCGGCGGCATCGAAGATGTCAACATGCTGGCCTTCGCGCTGGTCGACCACCTCGAGTTCAGCGATCCGAAAGGCCTGCTGGCCGAAGCCCAGGACTACGAGTTCGGCGACGCCGCGCGGGTGTTTTCGATGGCCTCGTGCAAAGGCGAGGCGGCGGCACAAATGTACGCGGCGCTGGAAGAAAACCTGCCGGACCTGGCGCGCCAGGCCATCATCACCGCCTTCCTGTACAAAAACCCGCGCAAGTGGGACGACGACGACCAATCGCTGGAACAACTGTCGGCCAACGACGACGGCGACGATATCGAGGACGAAGACAACGCGACCGACGACTTCGCCCAAATGTTCGACAAGGAGGATTAAACCATGTCCGACGAAAACAAAAGCAACCTGCCCGCGCTGAGCAAGCAGGTGACCGAGCTGGTGCTGGCCGGCTCGCTGGGCCACGCCGAGCAAGCCTTCGCCGAAGCGGCCGACCAGTTCGGCGACCTGGCGGTGGTGGAAGTGCTCAGCAACATCCCGCCGCAAGTGACGGCGTTGCACATGGCCGGCTTCGACGGCGGCAAGATGTCGCTGGCGACGCTGCTGGTGCCGCCCAAGGCCTGGGCCGACAGCCTGGCCTTCTTCGCCGCCACCTGGCAGGACGACCTGATCGAGGACGACCCGGAGCGCATCGCCGAATCGCTGTTCGCGCACGTGCACGGCGTGGTGTTCTCGACCGACGACGAGGAGCGCCGCAGCGAACTGCTGCAGGCGGCCTCGGCGACCGACCACGGCGCCACCATTTTCGCCATCCTGTTTTCGATGGCGCCCAAGGAAATCCTCGAGGTGGCCGGCGAGATCATCTCGAAGGGGCCGTACCTGACCGGCCAGACCTCGTCCGACAACGACGTCGTGCCGCTGGCGATCGCGCTGGCGCAGGCGTCCGAGGACGGCTGGGACCGCGCGCTGTTCGAGCTGTTCCCGGAGTTCCGCCACAGCGCCGACCTGGCCGACGCCGAGTTCAGCGACGACCCGGACGAGGAGCCGACCTTCCTGCAGCGTTCGACCAAGGAATTGCTGTACCGCTTGCGCAAGCAGGTGCCGTCGACGCGCAGCGCCAAGGCGGGTTCGCGCCGCAGCGTCGGCACCGGCATTTTCTCGTGATGGAAATTTGATCCATGCTGCCAGCATTAGTAGTAGAGAATTTGCCGCGCCTGACGCGCGCGATCCAGCAACTGGCCGCCCATCCGGACGACGACGCCGCCTACGCGCTGGCCGACGAGCTGACCGGCATCACGGCCATGGTGGCCGAAAAGTTCACCAACGACCGCACCGCCGAGGGCATCCAGAAGGCGCTGCAGTTGACGGTGGGCGGGGTGTCGCTGGGGCTCGACCATGCGATTCCGCATGAGACGGACCTGGCCGCGCTCGACTTCCTGGTCGAGCACGGCGCCGAGCACGCGTTCCAGATCGGCTTCCGGATGATCAAGGAGTTGTCGGCCTTGCCGGAGGATACGCTGGTCGGCGAGTACGACACCGATCCGGTGTATTCGGCGCGCCGGCTGCGCGACCTGTTCATCGAGCTGTGCCAGACCGATCCGAACCAGAACTGGAACGGCGCGGACCGCTACGACGTCATGCTCAAGCAGCGCAAGGAGGTGCAGGCGATCGTGCGGCTGGCCGGATGGCTGCGGCGGCACAACACCGAGGGCCCGGTCAGCGACACGGACCTGAACGCCGAGGGCGTGATCGCGCTGGCGATCATCTTCGCCATCGAGGGCGGGGGCAGGGTGGTGGCGCGCACCGGGCAGAAGGAGTTCGAGCGGTTCGTCAAATCGGTGCGCAAGAACAAGCCCGACTACGAGGAGGGCTGGGCGGCGCTGGTGGCCAAGGTGCCGGTGCAGCATCATCCGGTGTTGTTGGACCGGATCGACAGCTATCGCCAAACCTGCACCGTGATCCAGCACATCAAGGGACGCACGGCGATGAAGACCTTGTTCGCCGAGTTGGAGAATTACGCCGGTTCGGAGCTGGACGCCGATTACTCGTAGCGTTTAACCCGCACCCCGCCACGCTGCGGGGTCGTACCCCTCGGGGTACGACCCCTCTCACGGGGTATGGGTTTGATTTTCCAGCGCCGCCTCCAGCGCGATCGCCCGGAACGCCGCGACCAGCGACGAAATCTCGTCCTTCCTCTGCGCCAGCAGCAGCGCCGTGGTGGCGTCAGGATCGGCCAACGGCCGGTACAGCACGCCGCTCAGGCGGATGATGTCGAACGAACTCGGCAACACCGCGATGCCGAACCCCGCCGCCACCAGCCCCGCCATCGTCGACGCCTCGCCGGCCTCCATGGCGATCGTCGGCTCGAACCCGGCCGCGCGGCACAGCCGGAAAATCTGCGGATGAATGCCGGTGCCGGCCGTCTTCGGATACATGACAAGCGGCTGCCCCTCCAGATCGCTGATCCGCAAGCTGGCCCTGGCCGCCAGCGGATGCTCCTCCGGCAGCACCATCACCAGCGGATCGCGCCGCAGCTCGGTCGTCATCACCGCCTCGGGCAGCGCCGACTCCGGCGGCCGCACCAGCCCCAGATCGAGCTCGCGGTCGGCCAGCGCGGTGATCTGCGCCAAGGTCGAGCTCTCTTGCAAGGTTAGCGTGACGCCCGGATAGCGCTGCCGGTAGCGGTTGATGACGGTCGCGAACAGCGGCGTCAGCGGCGTCGAGAACGTGAAGCCGACGCGCAACTCGCCCGCTTCGCCGCGCTCGGCCCGGCGCGCCGTCTGCACCGCCTGTTCCGACAGCGACAGCACGCGCCGCGCATCGTCCAGAAACAATTTCCCCGCCTCGGTCAAGCGCACCCAGCGTTTGCTGCGCTCCAGCAGCTGCGCGCCCACTTCGGCTTCCAGCATCTGGATCTGGTGGCTCAGCGGCGGTTGGCCGATGTGCAGACGCTCGGCCGCGCGCGTGAAGCTCAGCTCTTCGGCGACGGCGACGAAATAGCGCAAATGACGTAATTCCACGCGGGTGTCCTCAGTTATCGTTTTAAAGTATGACTAACGACTTAAATATATATTGGACAGCCATACAGCGCAATCCTAAGATGAAACCATCGCGTTTTGCATTGGAACCGCCCCATGTCTTCAAGCACAGCCTTAGCTTCAGCCCTGCCCGGGCCCCGGGCCCAGTATGTCGCCGCGCCGCGCATCGCCGCCGGCAGCGCCGAATTCACCCGTAGCAACCGCGCGCTGTTCTTCGGCGGCTTTTCCTGCTTCGCGCTGCTGTACTGCGTGCAACCGCTGATGCCGTTGCTGTCGCGCGAATTCGCGCTGAGCGCGGCGCAGAGCAGCATGGTGCTGTCGGTGTCGACCGCCGCGCTGGCCTTGTCGCTGGTGGCCTCGAGCGCGCTGTCGGAACGGCTCGGCCGCAAGCCGCTGATGGTGGCGGCGATGGCGGTCGCCGCGTTGATGACGATCTTGTGCGCGTTCGCCCACAGCTATCCGCAGCTGCTGGCGATGCGCGTGCTGCTGGGCGTCGCCCTGGGCGGCATGCCGGCCATCGCCATGGCCTACCTGGGCGAGGAGATCGAGCCGACCTCGCTGGGGCTGTCGATGGGTCTATATATTAGCGGTAGCGCTTTCGGCGGCATGGCGGGACGGGTCATCACCTCGGTGTTGAGCGACCACTTTTCGTGGCGGCTGGCGCTGGGCGCGGTCGGCGTGGCCGGGGTGCTGGCGGCGGCCGAATTCTGGCGCAGCCTGCCGGCCTCGCGCCATTTCGTGCCGGCCGGCGGCGGCTGGCGCTCGATGGCGTCGGGTTTCAAGCTGCACCTGTCCGATCCGGGCCTGCCGTGGCTGTTCGCGCTGGCTTTCTTGCTGATGGGCGCGTTCGTCAGCCTGTATAACTACATCGCCTACCGCCTGCTGGGCGCGCCGTTCGGGCTGAGCCAGAGCCTGGTCGGGGCCGTGTCGTTCCTGTACCTGCTGGGGATCTACAGTTCGGTCTGGGCGGGGCGGCTGGCCGACCGCTTCGGCCGCCGCCACGTGCTGTGGGCGGTGATGACGCTGATGCTGGCCGGCTTGCTGCTGACCTTGTCGAACTGGCTGCCGCTGATCGTGCTGGGCGTGGCGCTGTTCACCTATGGATTCTTTGCCACCCACTCGGTGGCCAGCAGCTGGGTCGGGCGGCGCGCCACCACCGGCAAGGCGCTGGCGTCGGCGCTGTACCTGTTCTTCTATTACCTGGGATCGAGCGTGATCGGTTCGGCCACCGGCGTCATGTGGGGGCGCGGCGGCTGGCCCGGCGTGGTCATGGTGCTGGGCCTGGCGCTGTCGCTGGCGATGCTGGTGGCGTGGCGCCTGCGCCGCCTGGCGCCGCTGGGCCAGGCGGAAAAATGATTAGGGGCAGTTGGTGTACGACTTCTTGCCGTCCGGGCGGATGTTGATGCAGTAGGTCACGAACGCGGTGATGATCTTGTAGGTGCGGGTTTTGTTCTCGCCGTCCGGCGTGCCCAGTTCCACCATTCTCGCGCCCTGATACCATTTCGGCGGCACCGCGTCGTGGGCGGCGTCGAAGCCGCGTTGCAGCCGGGCCTGTTTGCTGTCGGGCGGCGGCAGCGGCTCGGCGACGGGGAAGGTCTTGCGCAATTCCCGATCGATCTTGCCGGCGTCGAGCCGGGCTTGCGCCAGGATGTCGGCGGCGCCGGGTGCCGCCGGCGCTGTCGTCGCCGTCGTTTGGGCGAAGGGATCGTAGGGCGGTGCGCTGTCGGCGGCGGGCGCCGGCGCGGCCGGTTCGGCCACCGGTAACGACCGGTTGGGCGCGGCCGGCGGGGTTTTCAGGCGCACCGGCGGCGGCGCCGGCTTCGGCGCCGCCGCGCGCGGCGTTGGCGTGGTCGGCATCGGCAACAGCCATTGGATGGCGTCGCGCGGCGCGCGTGGCGTCCGGGTCAGGCGCTGGTTTTGCAGCAAAAAATAAATGGCCGCACAGTGCGCCAGTGCCGTTAGAAGCAAGCCGGCGTAATGGCCTGGGCGTCGTATGTTCATGGCCGGGATTGTACCCGGGCCGGCGCGCGCGGTTTATCTTTATTGCAAGTATCGCCGCGCGCGCCCCACGGGCTAGGGCGGCGGGTCCTGCTGGTCGTCGGCGGCGTGCAGCAGCCCGTGGTAGGCGAACGCTTCCTGTATGTTGTCGCGCAGGGTCTGGTCGTCCCACGGCTTGGTGTAGAAGCGGTAGATCTCGCCGCGGTTGATTGCGTTGAGCACCGATTCGAGGTCGGCGAAACCGGACAGGATGATGCGTATCGTCCGCGGATACATGTTCTTGACGCGGCTGAGGAACTCGGTGCCGTTCATGCCCGGCATGCGCTGGTCGCTGATGACCACCTGCACCTCGTGCATGGCCAGCAGGTCGAACGCCTGCTCGGCCGTCTCGGCGCTCAGGATATGGTAGCCGTCGACCCGGAACAGGCGCTTGAGCGACGCGCGGATCGACGGTTCGTCGTCCAGCAGCAGCAGGGTTTGCTGTCCGCGCGCCGCGTCGCTCGGGCGCGGCGCCAGGCCGCGTTCCTGGCGCAGCAGCTCGGCGAAGTCGTCCGGCACCAGCGGCCGGCTGAAGAAATATCCCTGCATCTCGTCGCAGCCATGGCGCCGCAGGTAGGCCAGTTGCGCCTCGGTTTCCACGCCTTCGGCGATCACCTTGAAGCCCAGGCTGTGGCCCAGCGCCAGCACCGAGCGCACGATCGCCGCCACCTTCGGCTCGGTCAGCATCTCGCGCGTGAAGGATTGGTCGATCTTCAAATAGTCGACCGGGAACTGCTTCAGGTAGGCCAGGCTCGAATAGCCGGTGCCGAAGTCGTCGATCGACAGCGCGATATCGAGCCGCTTGAGCTGCTCGACCACCTCGACCGCCGCGCCGACGTTGTGCATCATCAGGCTCTCGGTCAGTTCCAGCTCGAGGTATTGCGCCTCCAGGCCGCTGTCGGTCAGCGCCGCGACGACCTCGCCGGCCAGCGCCGGATCGCGGAACTGGCGCGCCGACAGGTTGACCGCCACCCGCAGCGGCGTCAGGCCGGCATCCTGCCAGGCCTTGTTCTGCGCGCAGGCCTGGCGCAGCACCCAGCGGCCGATCGCCACGATCATGCCGGTCTCCTCGGCCACGCCGATGAAGCGCGCCGGCGACACCATGCCCATGCTCGGATGGTGCCAGCGCAGCAGCGCCTCCATGCCCACCACGGCGCCGCTGCGCAGGTCGACCTTGGGCTGGTATTGCAGGCTCAGCTCGTTGCGCGGCAGCGCGTGGCGCAGCTCGGCCTCGATCATCGTGCGCTCGGCGATGCGGGTGTGCATGGCCGCCTCGTAGAACTGGATCTGGTTGCGGCCGGCCTCCTTGGCGCGGTACATGGCGATGTCGGCGTGCTTGAGCAGTTGCTGCGGCTCGGCGCCGTCGTTGGGGTAGACGCTGACGCCGATGCTGCAGGTGACGGTGAACAATTGCTTGCCCAGCGCCACCGGCGCGCTGACCGCGTCGAGCACGCGCTCGAGCAGGAGCGACATGGCGCGGCCGTCGGCGTCGGGCATGAGCAGCAGGAATTCGTCGCCGCCGAGCCGGGCCACGGTGTCGCCGGCGTCCAGGCAGGCGCTCAGGCGCGCGCCGACGGCGCACAGCAGCTCGTCGCCGGACTGGTGGCCCTCGCTGTCGTTGACCAGCTTGAAGTTGTCGAGGTCGATGAACGCGACCCACACGCTGTGGCCGTAGCGCTGGGCGTAGCTGATGGCCTGGGCCATGCGGTCGCCGAACAGCGCGCGGTTGGGCAGGCCGGTCAGCGCGTCGTGGCTGGCCTGGTGTTCCAGCTGTTCCTGGTAGTTGATGGTTTCGGTCATATCGGTCAGCACGCAGACGTGGTGGCCGATCTCGTCGCCGGTGTGCACCGGCGCCAGGTGCAGCTGGGTCCACAGCGGCGCGCCGTCGCGGTGGCGCGCGCCCAGCAGCATCGTCACCTCCTGGCGCGACTGCAGCGCCGCGCGCAGCGCCTCGCCGTCGTCGCTGTGCTGGTCGTGGCCGAGCAGCAGGTCCAGGCGTTGGCCGCGGGCGTCCTCGCCGCTGTGGCCGAACAGGCGCGAGAAGGCGGGATTGGCGTACTCGATCAGGTCGCCGTCGGGGCCGTGCGCGGTGATGACGATGGCGTTGACGCTGGCGTCGAGCGCGCGCCCGCGCAGCTGCAGCATCATCTCGTTCTGTTTGCGCTCGCTGATATCCTCGATCGTGCCGAGCACGCCGATGACGTTGCCGTGCTGGTCGTGGAACGGCAGCTTGTTGATCGTGTACCAATGCACCGAGCCGTCGGCCCAGGTCATGTGGTCCTGGCGGTCCAGTTGCGGCTGGCCGCTGGCGACGATGGCGCGGTCCTCGGCGCGGATGGCCTCGGCGTTGTGCGCCCACGGCAGTTGCTCGTCGCGCCGGCCGGCCACTTGCGACGTGCTAGCGAGTCCGGCCGCGCGCGCGAACACCTCGTTGCCGCCCAGGTAGCTGCCGTCGAGCCCCTTCCAGAAGATCTGGTGCGGCAGGTGGTTGATGACCAGGTTTTTCAATTCGCGCGAGGCGTGCAGCTCGGCCGCCATGCGCAGCTGTTCGGTGACGTCGTGAACCACGACGAAGCGGGCCGGATGGCCGGCGATGGTGACCGAATGCGACGAGATCTCGACATGGATATGGCTGCCGTCGCGCTTGATGTGGGTCCAGACGCCGGCCCGCTCGGCGCCCCTGGCGGGGGCGGCGGCCAGGTTGCGCTCGAGCCGCGCGTGCTCCTCGGGCGGGCGGATGTCCATGATCGTCATGCGCAGGAATTCGGCCTCCGTGTAGCCGTAGTGGTCGACGGCGGCGGCGTTGACCACCAGGAACTGCAGCGTCTGCAGGTTGTAGACCCACATCGGTTGCGGATGGGCCTCGAACAGGTGCTTGAAGCGCAGGCGCGACTCGAACACGTCGTAGTCGTCGAGCGGATACGACAGGCACAGGTAATGCGCGGGCTGCTGCGGCGTGGCGCGGCGCCATTCCACCGTCTGCGTGACCATGTGCGGCACGCCGCCGGCGCCGACCAGCTCCAGCTCGCCGCGCCAGTAGCCGCGCGCGCGCGCCGTCGGCAGCGCCTCGTCCTTGAGCATCGGCACAGACCAGGTGGCGTACAGCGAGGCGGCCGGCGCCTTGTCGGGCAGCGGTCCCAGCGCGGCGCGGGTGTGGCCGTTGCACCACAACAGGGTGCCGCCGTCGTCGATCGAAAAAGCGAAATAGGGGCTGTGGGCGAAAAAATGTTCGGCGCTGGCGGCCGGGCCCGGCTGGCGATCCCCGCCCGGCGGCTGCTGTTCGGTCCCGCGAAGGTGTGCTGAATACTGGTCGATGTCCATGTCCGTTCTGAGGGTGCGGGCTTTGTTGATTAATACTAACAGATGCCGGTGGCGGCGCGTGCACAGCTGACTCATGCGGGATCATGCGGGAGTAGGCGGACGAGTTTGACCATGTTCTGACATGGGTCAACGGGCGGACGCGGGCTTTGAAACTGGCGCCGGGGCAGTGAGTCGAATCTGCACTGGCACGCCTGTGCCCGATCCCACGAAGGAGGAGTCCACCATGCTGCAAACGAACGACATCGAGCACCGGTTCCATTTACTTGAGCAAGCGATAGGCCAGGCCGCCCAGGCCAGTTCCGCCGAGCCCGATCTTCCCAGCGAGCTGCGCGACAGCATCCAGCGCGTCGACCGCTTGTCGGACACGGCGCGCGAGATCTTGCTGTCGCAGGACGGCGAGCGCATCCGCAAGCTGATCCGCGACATGGAAGCGCTGGCCGAGCGCGCCAAGCGGGTGTGCACCAACATTCCGCGCTTGTCGGCGCAGATGAAGGGCTCCGTCAGCCAGATGCACGGGCAGATCATGGAGTTGAAGCGGGATGTCCTCCGTTGAAGGGGGGGAACGCGGCAGCGTTACTGCGCCACCCTGATTTCGGCGATCATCTCGCCGATCTCGTCCAGGCCGGTCTCCTGGAAGCCGAAGCTTTGGTAGAACTTGCGCGCGGTCGCGTTGCCCGGCTTGTAGCAGATCGTGATCAGCCTGACGTCCGGCTTGGCCTTGAGTTCATCGAGCAGCAAGGCCATCGCGCGCCGGCCTATGCCCTGGCCCTGGCGCGGGAAATCCACCATGAAGCGGTAGATGCCATATTCGCCCGGGTTGTCATTCGACTGGCGGTCGTACAGCAAAAAGCCGGCCGGTTCGCCGTCGCAGTAAATGCCGCGCGGGATGTAGTCGGCGTAGAACTTGGCCTGCGCGATCGAAAAGGCATTGCTGGCGATAAAATCGCGTTGATGGTCGGGCAGCTCCATGTCCATGAAGGCCTCGAAGTTGTGGCCCGTAATTTCTTCCAACGTCACGTTGCTACTCATGCTTACAGAACTCCTTTGTTGCGCAGGGCGGCGATATCGGCCTCGCTGTGGCCCAGCAAGTCGCGCAGCACTTCGTCGGTGTGCTGGCCCAGCAGCGGCGGCGGCAAGGTGGCCGCGTCGTCGGCCGGCGCGCCCGACATGCGCATCGGGCTGCGCACCAGCTTGACCTTGCCGGCGGTCGGATGCGGCACTTCCATCACCAGTTCGCGCGCCAGCACCTGCGGGTTTTTGTAGACATCGTCGAGGTTGTTGATCGGGCCGCAGGGCACGCCGACCGCCTCCAGCTGGTCGATCCAGAAATCGCGGCTGCGCGCCTGCACCATGGCCGCCAGCAGCGGCACCAGCTCGTCGCGGTTCTTCACGCGCAGCGGATTGGTGGCGTAGCGCTCGTGCAAGGCCAGATCGCCGCGCCCGCCCACTTCGACGAACTTTTGATATTGCCCGTCGTTGCCGGTGGCGACGATGATGTAGCCGTCCGAACAGGCGAAGGTTTGGTACGGCACGATGTTCGGATGCGCGTTGCCCCAGCGCTTGGGCGGCTTGCCGCTGTTGAGGTAATTGCTGCCCATGTTGGCCAGCATCGCCACTTGCACGTCGAGCAGCGCCATGTCGATGTACTGGCCGCTGCCGTCGCGGTCGCGCTGCGTCAGCGCGGCGAGGATGGCGATGGTGGCGTACATGCCGGTCATCAAATCGGTCAGCGCGACGCCGGCTTTTTGCGGGCCGCCGCCGGGCAGGTCGTCGCGCTCGCCGGTGACCGACATCAGCCCGCCCATGCCCTGGATCAGGAAATCGTAGCCGGCGCGGTGCGCGTACGGGCCGTCCTGGCCGAAGCCGGTCACCGAGCAGTACACCAGGTCGGGCTTGATGGCCTTCAGCGATTCGTAGTCGAGGCCGTAGCGTTTGAGCTGGCCCACCTTGTAGTTTTCCAGCACCACGTCGCAATGCTTGACCAGCTCGCGCAGCAGCGCCTGGCCCTCGGCGCTGGCGATGTCCATCGTCACCGAGCGCTTGCCGCGGTTGGCGGCCAGGTAGTAGGCGGCCTCGGTGGTGTCGTTGCCGTCGGCGTCCCTGGCGTACGGCGGGCCCCAGGCGCGCGTGTCGTCGCCGGCGCCGGGCCGTTCGATCTTGATGACGTCGGCGCCGAGGTCGGCCAGATTCTGCGAGCACCACGGTCCGGCCAGCACCCGGCTCAGGTCGAGCACGCGGATATGGCTAAGCGCTTTTTGAGCTGTCATGATATGTCTAACCTTTTGAGTAATCCTATCAGGCCGCCAGTGTAGTGTCTGCGCCGCATTCGTGATAGGGTTGGTGTTGGTTTAACACTAAAATTTTACCCCGCACCCCGCTTGGCCCGGGGGCTACCCCGCATGGGGTACGACCCCTCCGGTACGCGGGTTCGGGCAGTTGGAGGCACTTATCATGTGGCCATACCCTAAAATTGTTGCGCATCGCGGCGGCGGGACCGTGGCGCCGGAAAACACCGTCGCCGGCCTGCGCGCCGGCCTGGCCTACGGTTTCCACGCCGTCGAGTTCGACGTGATGCTGTCGCGCGACGGCATCGGCATGGTCATGCACGACGCCGACTTCGGCCGCACGGTGGCGGGGCGGGGAAGCGTGCCGGGCACCGACGCCGTCGATCTGGCCGGGATGGACGCGGGCTCATGGTTCGGCCCGCAATTCCAGCATGAACCGGTGCCGTATTACACGCAATTCATCGATTACTGCAAGGCGCAGCGCATCTGGATGAACGTGGAGATCAAGCCGGCCGACGGCTTCGAGGCCGATACGGGCCGCTGGGTGGCCCGGGTGACGCGCGACAGCTATGCCGACGAGATCGCCGCCGGCGACCCGGCCGCCGTGCCGCTGCTGTCGTCGTTCAGCTTCGAGGCGCTGGCCGCCGCCCGCGACGCCGCGCCGGACCTGCCGCGCGGCTACCTGCTGGACCGGATTCCGGACGACTGGCAGGCGCAGGCGAGGGAACTGGGCGCGGTCGCCATCCACACCAACCACAAGCACCTGACCCGGGAGCTGGCGCAGGCGATCAAGGCCGCCGGCTATGGGCTGTTCTGCTACACCGTCAACGACCCCGGGCGGGGCAGGGAGATCCTGTCGTGGGGCGTCGACGGCTTCTGCACCGACCGCATCGATTTGATCGGCCCGGGGTTTGCCTAGCCCCGCTAGCAACCATTCCCATGGCGGGGTCATATATAATCAACCCTTTGCATTTGCCAGCTACCCTGCTCACGACATGAAATCAACTGAAATCCGCGAGAAATTCCTCAAGTTTTTTGAATCCAAGGGTCATTCGATTGTCCGTTCCAGCTCCCTGGTACCTGGCAACGACCCGACCTTGCTGCTGACCAACAGCGGCATGGTGCAATTCAAGGACGTCTTCACCGGCACCGACAGCCGTCCGTACACCCGCGCGACGTCGGTGCAGCGCTGCGTGCGCGCCGGCGGCAAGCACAACGATCTGGAAAACGTCGGCTACACCGCGCGCCACCACACCTTCTTCGAAATGCTGGGCAACTTCAGCTTCGGCGACTACTTCAAGCGCGACGCCATCAACTTCGCCTGGGAACTGCTGACCAAGGTGTACGGCCTGCCGGCCGACAAGCTGACCGTCACCGTCTACATGGAAGACGACGAGGCCTACGACATCTGGGCCAACGAAGTGGGCGTGCCGAAAGAGCGCATCATCCGCATCGGCGACAACAAGGGGTCGCGCTACGCGTCGGATAACTTCTGGCAGATGGCCGACACCGGCCCGTGCGGCCCGTGCACCGAGATCTTCTACGACCACGGCGCCGACATTCCAGGCGGCCCGCCGGGCTCGCCGGACGAGGACGGCGACCGCTTCATCGAAATCTGGAACCTGGTGTTCATGCAGTTCAACCGCGACGAAGCGGGCGTGATGCACAAGCTGCCGAAGCCGTGCGTCGACACCGGCATGGGCATGGAGCGCCTGGCCGCCGTGCTGCAGCACGTGCATTCGAACTACGAGATCGACCTGTTCCAGGCGCTGATCAAGGCCGCCGCGCGCGAAACCGGCGCCACCGACCTGGAAAACAAGTCGCTGCGCGTGATCGCCGACCACATCCGCGCCTCGGCGTTCATGATCGTCGACGGCGTGATTCCGGGCAGCGAAGGCCGCGCCTACGTCCTGCGCCGCATCATCCGCCGCGCGCTGCGCCACGGCCACAAGCTGGGCCAGACCAAGCCGTTCTTCTACAAGCTGGTGGCCGACCTGGCGATCGAGATGGGCGGCGCCTATCCGGAGCTGGAGGAAGCCAAGGACCGCGTGGCGCAGATGTTGAAGGCCGAGGAAGAACGTTTCGGCGAGACCTTGGAAACCGGCATGAAAGTGCTGGAGGCGCAACTGGCCAAGGACAGCACCGGCATCGACGGCGCCACCGCCTTCACCTTGTACGAGACCTACGGCTTCCCGCCGGACCTGACCGCCGACATCTGCCGCGAACGCAACATCAGCTTCGACCAGGAAGGCTACGACGCCGCGCTGAAGGAAAGCCAGGAGCTGTCGCGCAAGGGCGGCAAATCGGTCAAGGACAGCAAGGTCGAGTACTCGGGCGAGAAGAACAAGTTCGTCGGCTACGACAACCTGAGCCACGCCACCAGCAAGATCGTGGCGCTGTACACGGGCGGCACGGCGGTGCAGGAACTGACGGCCGGCCAGTCCGGCATCGTGGTGCTCGACACCACGCCGTTCTACGCCGAGTCGGGCGGCCAGGTGGGTGACCAGGGCAGCATCACCGGCAGCGCCGGCGCCGCCCGCTTCAACGTCGACGACACGCTCAAGATCCAGGCCGACGTGTTCGGCCACCACGGCACCTTGGCCGCCGGTACGCTGAAGGTGGGCGACGCGGTCGGCGCCGACGTCGACCAGGCCAAGCGCGCGCGCACCATCCGCAACCACTCGGCGACCCACCTGATGCACAAGGCGCTGCGCGAGGTGCTGGGCGGCCACGTGGCGCAAAAAGGTTCGCTGGTCGATCCGGACAAGACCCGTTTCGACTTCAGCCACAACGCGCCGCTGACGGCCGAGCAGATCGCCGAAGTGGAAGCCAAGGTCAACAAGGAGATCCTGGAAAACCACGCGACCAAGGCGCAGCACATGTCGTTCGACGACGCCGTCAAGCATGGCGCGATGGCGCTGTTCGGCGAGAAGTACGGCGACGAAGTGCGCGTGCTCGACATCGGCTCGTCGAAAGAGCTGTGCGGCGGCGTCCACGTGCAGCGCACCGGCGACATCGGCCTGTTCAAGATCATCTCGGAAAGCGGCGTGGCCGCCGGCATCCGCCGCGTCGAGGCGGTGACCGGCGAGGGCGCGCTGGCGCTGGTGCAGTCGATGAACCGCCGCCTGCTGGAAGCGGCCGCCGCGCTCAAGGCCAGCCCGGAAGACTTGACCGCGCGTATCGGCCAGGTGCAGGACCACGTCAAGGCGCTGGAGAAGGAACTGGCCGCGCTGAAGTCGAAGCTGGCTTCGGGCCAGGGCGACGAGCTGGTCACGCAAGCGGTCGACGTCAACGGCATCAAGGTGCTGGCGGCAACGCTGGACGGCGCCGACGTGGCGCGCCTGCGCGAGACCATGGACAAGCTGAAGGACAAGCTGAAGACCGCCGCCATCGTGCTGGCGAGCGTCGCCGACGGCAAGGTCAGCCTGATCGCCGGCGTGACGGCGGACGCCACGTCCAAGGTCAAGGCGGGCGAGCTGGTGAACTTCGTTGCACAACAAGTGGGCGGAAAAGGCGGTGGCCGCCCCGATATGGCGCAGGCCGGCGGCACCGATCCGAGCGGCTTGCCGGCGGCGCTGGCGGGGGTCGCCGCGTGGGTCGGTGAGCGCGCTTAAGGTCGCTGTACAAGCGGCTATCAATCTGTAACCAGGCCTTTAATGCAGCACCAATGCGGCCCGCGTGTCAACGCGGGCCGCAGTTGTTTAAGCAGACTTATTGTAAAATCGCAAGTTCCCGTTGCGAACTTGCAACGCACAATGAACTATTTTGGTGCAGCGCGTCAACCGCTACAAATTGGAGTAGTATGACGAAAGTGCTTAACAAACTAGCGGGTTCTTGATGACCGACACGATACTTGAAAACGAAATCATGGAATTCCACAAAGAACTCGACGCGCGCGGCTTGAATTGCCCGCTGCCGATTCTTAAGGCTAAAAAGGCCTTGTCCGAGCTACAAAGCGGCGAAGTGCTGCGCATCATGGCAACCGACCCCGGTTCCGTGCGCGATTTCCAGGCATTTGCCAAACAAACGGGCAATGCGTTGCTGTCCCACGTGCAAACGGGCCGTGAATTCGTCTTTTTGATGCAGCGCAAATAAGCGCCAGCGATCCCCGCAGTATTCTTCCCCGTAGAACCGCCGTCTAAGGAATCAGTTTTTTAGACGGTTTCTACTAGCGAAAAATCGCACGATCGTGCTTTAATTTCTTGTGCATGGCGGATTTCTCATATAATCTAGTCCACATTTAGTCCCGAACATTTACACATTTTCCAAAGGCACACCTATGAAAGTCTTGGTACCCGTCAAACGCGTGGTCGACTATAACGTCAAGGTACGCGTCAAATCCGACGGCACTGGCGTCGATATCGCTAACGTCAAAATGTCGATGAACCCTTTCGATGAGATCGCGCTGGAAGAGGCGATGCGCCTGAAGGAAGCCGGCAAGGTCACCGAGGTGGTGGCGGTGTCGTGCGGCGTGACCCAGTGCCAGGAAACGCTGCGTACCGGCATGGCCATCGGCGCCGACCGCGGCATCCTGGTCGAGACCGCGGTCGAGCTGGAGCCGCTGGCCGTCGCCAAGCTGCTCAAGGCGCTGGCCGAGAAGGAGCAGCCGCAGCTGATCATCCTGGGCAAGCAGGCGATCGACGACGACTCCAACCAGACCGGCCAGATGCTGGCCGCGCTGCTGGGCTGGCCGCAAGCGACGTTCGCGTCGAAAGTGGTGCTGGAAGACGGCAAAGTGACCGTCACGCGCGAAGTGGACGGCGGCCTGGAAACGCTGGCGCTGACCTTGCCGGCGATCGTCACCACCGACCTGCGCCTGAACGAGCCGCGCTATGTGACCCTGCCGAACATCATGAAGGCGAAGAAAAAGCCGCTGGACGTGACCAAGCCGGAAGACCTGGGCGTCGATGTGACCCCGCGCCTGAAAACCCTGAAAGTCGTCGAGCCGGCCAAGCGCTCGGCCGGCATCAAGGTCCCGGACGTCGCCACCCTGGTCGCGAAACTGCGCACCGAAGCCAAAGTCATCTAAAGGAACAATCATGGTCGCATTAGTCATCGCAGAACACGACAACGCTAGCCTGAAGGGCAGCACCCTCCACACCGTGACCGCGGCCGCCCAGTGCGGCGGCGACGTGCACGTGCTGGTCGCCGGCTCGAACGCCGGCGCCGCCGCCGCGGCTGCCGCGCAAATCGCCGGTGTGTCGAAAGTCATCGTGGCCGACGCCGCGCATTTCGCCGACGGCCTGGCCGAGAACGTCGCCGAGCAGGTGCTGGCGCTGGCAGGCTCGTACAGCCACATCCTGGCGCCGGCCACCGCCTACGGCAAGAACATCCTGCCGCGCGTGGCCGCCAAGCTGGACGTGGCGCAGATTTCCGAAATCACCAAGGTCGATACGCCCGACACCTTCGAGCGTCCGATCTACGCCGGTAACGCCATCGCCTACGTCCAATCGTCGGACAAGATCAAGGTCATCACCGTGCGTTCGACCGGCTTCGACGCCGCCGCCGCCACTGGCGGTTCGGCCGCCACCGAGACCGTCGCCGCCGTCGGCGATTCGGGCAAGTCGACCTTCGTCGGCCGCGAGCTGGCCAAGTCGGACCGTCCGGAGCTGACCGCCGCCAAGATCATCGTCTCCGGTGGCCGCGGCATGGGCTCGGCAGATGCCTTCAAGGTGCTGGAACCGCTGGCCGACAAGCTGAACGCGGCCATGGGCGCCTCGCGCGCCGCCGTCGACGCCGGCTACGTGCCGAACGACTGGCAGGTCGGCCAGACCGGCAAGATCGTCGCGCCAACCTTGTACATCGCCGTCGGTATTTCCGGTGCGATCCAGCACTTGGCCGGCATGAAGGATTCGAAGACCATCGTCGCCATCAACAAAGATCCTGAAGCGCCGATCTTCTCCGTTGCCGATTACGGCATCGTTGGCGATCTGTTCGACATCGTGCCGCAACTGGTGTCGGAACTGGGCTAATACCGCCCGACCGCACCTCGAGCCACGCTGATCCGGTACGCCGGATCGCCGTGGCTTTTTTCTTGGAGACATAAGATGCCCTATCAAGCACCCCTGAAAGACATGCTGTTCGTGATGAACGAACTGGCCGACCTGGCCGGCGTCAACGCGCTGCCGGGCAATGAAGACGCGACCCCGGACACGGCCGAAGCCATCCTGGAAGAGAACGCGAAATTCGTCAGCAACGTCATCGCGCCGCTGAACCACCCGAGCGACAAGGAGCCGAGCCATTGGCACGACGGCCAGGTGACCACGTCCAAAGGCTTCAAGGAAGCCTTCAAGGCGTTCGGCGAGGCCGGCTGGCAGGGTGTGCAGCATCCGGTGGAGTTCGGCGGCCAGGGCTTGCCCAAGCTGCTGGCCACGCCGTGCATTGAAATGCTCAATGCCGGCAGCATCTCGTTCGCGCTCTGCCCGCTGTTGTCGGACGGCGCGATCGAAGCGCTGCTGACGGCCGGCAGCGACGAGCAGAAAGCCATCTACCTGGAAAACCTGGTATCGGGCAAATGGACCGGCACCATGAACCTGACCGAGCCGCAAGCCGGCTCCGACCTGGCGGCCGTGCGCACGCGCGCCGTGCCGCAGGGCGACGGCACTTATAAAGTGTTCGGCACCAAGATCTTCATCACCTACGGCGAGCACGATTTTTCCGAGAACATCGTCCACCTGGTGCTGGCGCGCACGCCGGACGCGCCCGCCGGCGTCAAGGGCATCTCGCTGTTCATCGTGCCGAAGTTCCTGGTCAACGCCGACGGCACGATCGGCGCGCGCAACGACGCCCACTGCGTCTCGCTGGAACACAAGCTGGGCATCAAGGCCAGCCCGACCGCCGTGCTGCAATTCGGCGACCACGGCGGCGCCATCGGCACCTTGGTCGGTGAGGAGAACCGCGGTCTGGAATACATGTTCATCATGATGAACGCGGCGCGCTTCGGCGTCGGCCTGCAGGGCATCGGCCTGGCCGAGCGCGCCTACCAAAAGGCGGTGGCGTTCGCCAAGGACCGCGTGCAGTCGCGCGATCTGGCCGGCTCGGCCGGTCCGGTGGCGATCATCCATCATCCGGACGTGCGCCGCATGTTGATGTCGATGCGCTCGCAGACCGAGGCGGCGCGCGCGCTGGCCTACGTCGGCGCCGGCATCAGCGACGTCGCCCACAGCCACGCGGACGCGGACGTGCGCAAGGCCAATCTGGCGGTGTACGAATATCTGGTGCCGATCATCAAGGGCTGGTCGACCGAGATGTCGCAGGACGTCGCGCGCGACGGCGTGCAGGTGCACGGCGGCATGGGCTTCATCGAAGAGACCGGCGCGGCGCAGCACTACCGCGACGCCAAGATCCTGACGATCTACGAGGGCACGACGGCGATCCAGGCCAACGACCTGGTCGGCCGCAAGACGGTGCGCGACGGCGGCGCCGTGGCCAAGGGCATCATCGCCCAGGTGCGCGCGACGGAAGCCGAACTGGCGGCCGGCGGCTCGGCCGACTGCAAGGCGATCCTGGCGCAGCTATCGGCTGGCAGCAAGGATCTGGAGGCGGTGGTCGAGTACGTCGTCGCCAACATGAAGAGCGACATCAAGGGCGTGTTCTCGGGCAGCGTGCCGTACCTGAAGCTGGCCGGCATCGTGCTGGGCGGCTGGCAGATGGCGCGCGCGGCCGTGATCGCGCAGCGCAAACTGGACGCGGGGGAGGGCGACGCCGCCTTCTACAAAGCCAAGATCGCCACCGCGCGCTTCTTCGCCGACCACATCCTGTCGCAATCGTCGGGTCTGCGCACCGCCATCGTCGACGGCAGCGCCGGCGTGCTGGCGCTGAGCGAGGAGCAGTTCTAGTATCGGCGACCTCTAAAACACGTAGGGCGGATTAGCGTAGCGTAATCCGCCATGCGTGCGTTTCGATGGCTCATGCAATGGCGGATTACGGCGTTCCGCCTAATCCGCCCTACGTGGAACCGCTGGGATTGAATCCATTTACGTGCGCGCCGCGTAAAACGAGGATGTTCACAGTGAGGTTCGCCATGAAATCCATCGTTATTGGCCCGATCAAAAACGGCCGAAAAGCTTATGCCGTGAAACGCATGAACGAGGCTGCCCGCCGCATGCTTCAAGCAAAAACGGCCGCCGAGGAAATCATCGCCGGCCACTGGGTGCTGGCCTGGGCCGTTGCCGCCGGCGCGCGACCTTCCGCTCGTTCTGTGCGTGCCGCCGAGGCCGCTATTTCGACGCTGGTCGAGCCGCGCCTGCACTGATAGATCCTCAACTGGCCGCTCCCCCTGATCAGGCCGGCGCGCCCAGCACATCCACAATCGCTTGATACACCCGCACCGGTTCCTCGGCGATGCGGTTGAGCACGTACAGGAAATGCTCCTCGCCAAAGACCACATACTCGCGGGTAGGGAAGCCGCGCGCCTTGAGCCCGGCGATGTTTTCCGCCCCCAGTCCAATCAGTGATTCGAATTCATACCAGCGCGGATCGATCCGCTCCTTCAGTATCAAGTCGCTCAGGTCGGCCTGGATCGAGCGGTCGTGCGTGGCGATCGAGCACTTGTGGCCGCTCAGCAGCAACTCGCCCGCGTAACGCCGGTACGCGGCGGCCAGCTCGGGGCTGTTGCGGTCGTGGGAAATCTCCGCCGATTCCAGGAACGCGCCTTTGACCAGGCGGATGCGGCCCGGGATCTTCATCAACTCCGGCAAGTCGCGCGCCGTGCGGTGGCGCTTGGCCGGCACCGTGATGCCGACGTTGTGCAGGCCGTCCTCCTTGTGCAGCCGCGCGTAGACGGCGTAGATGTCGTCGGCGCGGTCCGCGCCTTCCATCGAGATCATCACTTCGCGGTTGATCTCGGCCGCCGCCAGCGCCACGCGGCGCAGGTTGCGGTAGCCCAGCTCCAGATCGACCATCGATCCCACGTGCGACAGGTCCAGTGAGATCGAACAGTTCAGGTTGCGCTGGCCAACCGCCCGCGTCAACTCCATGAACACGTCCGTCTCTGCCATCGCGAAGGCTTCGTCGCGCACGCTCTCGCCCATGTATTCGACCGAGGCCGCGTGGCCCTGGCCGATGATGGCCTCCACCCGCGCCAGCGCCTCGGCGACCGTCTGGCCGGCCACATAGCGCTGCGACACCTTGTGCATGTAGGCGCGCAGCAGCGGGTCGCTGCAGAATTTTTCCTTGGCCGATACATCGAGCGCGAGCGCGCGCAGCGCCGTCGCGGCTTGGTCGACCAGGGCTTGCCACTGGGCGGGGAAGGTTGGTGCGGACACTGCGTCTCCTTGAGGTGATCGAATCAACCAGCGATTGTGTCACAGCCGCGACGACCCGTCCAAACGAGGGCGGGCAGGCCGGATGATTGCGCAATCTAGTTCGCGCGAATATACGCTAAAAAACCCCCTGATTACTGTATTTTTTTGACAACTATAGCCAAATTAAACGATTGACGAAGGTGAAATAAAGGCCGAGCATCGCAAAATGATTGCGCATGACATTTCCATGTTAGGAGGTGAATGGAGACTAAAAGTAATAAAAATTGGTAGAGAAAAACAAAAAATGATGCGCCCGAAGGCGCGAAAACCACAGGCAAAAAATGCCGAGTAGAGGAGACAGTATGGACCGTAAGTTGATCGGCGCGCCACGGCGCGGACCAGGCTTGGGCGGATGCATTGCCGCCACCGTTGTCGCAGGCCTCATTTCGAGCGCGCACGCGCAGACCACCCCGGCACCGGCGACGACGCCGGCCGCGTCGCCGGCACCGGACGACGAAAAAGCCGAGCAGCAACCGGCCAAGCCGGTCGTCGTCGTCAGCGGCTACCGCAGTTCGCTGGCGCTGTCGGCGAACGAAAAGCGCGAGAACGTCGGCCTGAGCGACACCGTGTTCTCCGAGGACATCGGCAAATTCCCCGACCCCAACATCGCCGACGCGCTGGCCAGGGTGCCCGGCGTCACCGTCCGCCGCGCCGAGATCGACGGCGAGGGCCTGAACATTTCCATCCGCGGCATGGGGGCGGCCTTCACCCGCGTGTTGCTCAACGGCGCGCCGATGGCGTCGGCGTCGGCCGGCAGCTGGGGCGGCTCGATCAGCGCCAACCGCGAAGTCGACATGGACTTCCTGCCGTCCGAGCTGTTCCGCAGCGCCAGCGTCTACAAGAGCCAGCAAGCCAGCCTGATCGAAGGCGGCATCGCCGGCACCGTCAACATGCGCAGCGTGCGCCCGTTCGACAAGAGCGGCTTCCGCTCGGCCTTCACCCTGAGCGGCAATTATCGCGAGCAGAACGGCAAGATGGGCGCCACCGGTTCCGGCCTGGTCAGCAACACCTGGACCAGCAACGCCTGGGGCAAGTTCGGCCTGCTCGGCGGCGTGGCCTTCGGCGACACCAAATACAAGACCGACGGCTTCCAGTCCGTCGACATGCGCAACTTCCAGCTGAAATCGTTCCAGGCCAACGCCGCCGACAATCCCAACAGCACCGGCGGCGGCTCGCAGTCGACGCCGGACACCGTGCCGTCCGGGCTGGCGCTGAAGGACTTGCCCGAGTACGCCCGTTCCATCCTGGTGCCGGGCAAGCAGATCGACCGCGCGATGCTGCTCGCGCTCAATCCCGGCGCCACCATCCAGCAGATCGACAACGCGCTGATGGCGCGCCTGGGCCGGCATCTGGTGTACGAGGGCGAACGCAAGCGCATCGGCGAAGTGCTGAGCATGCAATGGCAGCCGAACGACCGCTGGGACCTCTATCTGGATCTGGTCGCGGCGCAGAAGCGCAACCAGATGACCTACCAGGCAATGAACGCCGGCACCCGCGCCAACACGGTGATTCCGATCGGCATGGAGTTCGACCGCAGCGATTGCGCCATCGGTTGCGTGCTCAACAAGGCGATCTTCGCCAACACCTTCTGGTCGCTCGAATACCGGCCGATGGAGGAGAAGACCAAGTTCCACAGCATCAATCCTGGCTTCGAGTTTCGCGCCACCGACAAGCTGACCGTCGACGCCCATTTCAACGCCACCAACAGCACCTTCTACCGCGACATGCCCACGGTGCTGTTCGCCACGCGCTCGCCCAACTCGGTGATCAACTACGACAACACCCACCCCGGCCTGCCGCCCACCTACACGGCCAATCTGGATATCAACGATCCGGCCAACTTCGGCTGGTACCAGGGCGGGCAGGGCTTGTCGGGCCTGCGCATGGACCTGTATGAGCGCACCAACACCACGCGCGGCACGCGCCTGAACCTGAACTGGGGCGACAACGACTTCAGCATCAAGGTCGGCGGCGCCTACGACGACATCAAGCGCCGCTATCGCAGCTTCTCGGTGGCCGACGCCTGGATGAACGTGGCCTGCGGTAATAACGTCAGCGTGCGCTATGTCGCGCCCAATACGCAGCTGCGCTCGCCGGAGGGGTGCGACGGCCGCAGCACGCCCGGCCCCATCGCGGACGCGGCCACCGCCTATCCCGGCTACGGCACCGGCTCGACCAGCGGCATGACGGCGCCGCTGACCTATCTGGGATCGGTGGTGCCGAACTCCGCCGTCGTCAATTACGCCCAGCCGTCCGGCAACGGCTTCATCACCGTCGACTGGCCCAAGTTCGCGCAGGACACCGACTATCAATATTTCCGCGACAATATCTACAAGGGTTTCGGCACCGGCAGCGGCGGCTACATCCGCGAGGCGGTGAGCGCCTTGTACGCCGAAGTCAACGGCCGCAACCAGGTCTTCGGCCGCACGCTGCGCTACAACGCCGGCGTGCGTTATGCGCGCACCAGGCAGACCATCGGCGCGCTCAAGGTCGGCGCCGATCCGCGCAACGCGAACCTGCGCAACGGTGGCCTGTATGAGAATCTCAGCGTATGGGAGTACGAATCGACCACCTACAGCAATACGCTGCCGTCGGCGACCATGGCCTACAACCTCACGCCGTCGGTCATCGCGCGCCTGTCGGGCTCGAAATCGCTGACACGCGCCAACCCCGCCGACCTGCGCCAGACCCAGCTGACGGTCGGCGACCAGGGCCTGCGCCAGGGCAGCCTCACCAATCCCAACCTCAAGCCGTTCGAGGCCAACAACCTCGATGTTGGACTGGAGTACTACATCACGCGCGAGGCTTACGTGTCGGTCAGCGGCTTTGCCAAGGACATCATCAGCCGGCCGGGGCAGCGCGTCACCACGTATACGCTGGCGCAACTCGATGCGCGCTTCGGCACCATCGGCCTGACCGACGCGCAACAGCAGGCGGTCAACGCCAGCGGCGGGCGCGACAAGCATCTGATCGAGATTTCCGAACCCTACAACATCGACACCAAGCTCAAGGTGCGCGGACTGGAATTCACCTGGCAGCAACCGCTGGATATGTTGCCGGTCAAAGGCTTCGGTCTCGCGGCGAACTTCACCTACGCCAAGCAGAAGGACGAGGCCAAGAACGCGCCGCCGGTGGCCGGCGTGCCGCCACGCACCAACAACCTGACCTTGTACTACGAGCGCAACGGGCTGAACGTGCGCGTTGCGCGCCAGTACACGGCGTCCCACGTGGTCAACACCGGTACCGGCCTGAACGTTCCCGGCGGCGCGTATGCGTACACGACGGAGCGCTCGCAGGTCGACCTGTCGCTGGGCGCCAATCTGAAGCAGTTGTTCAACTTCCGCTACAACACCGACTTGACGTTGAGCGTGTGGAATGCGAACAAGGCGATCAGCCGCACCTACACGCAGTTCAGCAACGCGGTCGCCGACGAGTACAAGCCCGGCGCGGCCTATACTCTGTCGTTGCGGACCACCTTCTGACATGATGATGACCAAACTTACACACCTCCACCTTGCGGCGCGGCTGGGCCGCGCCGCCGTCTGCGCGATCTTGTTGGCGGCTGTGGCCTTGCCGCCGGCGATGGCCGGCCGGCAGGCGCCGGCCCGAACCTGGACCGCCGACAACGGCAATGGCACCTTCACCAATCCATTGTTCTACGACGAGTTTTCCGATCCGGATCTGATCCGCGTCGGCGACTGGTTTTATCTGACCGGCACGACCATGCACGCGATGCCGGGGCTGCCGGTGCTCAGGTCGAAGGACCTGGTCAATTGGGAGTTTCTCAGCTACGCCGCGCCCAAGCTCGATTTCGGTCCGGCGTTCCGGCTCGAGGACGGCAAGGGGATTTATGGCCAGGGGATATGGGCGCCCAGCCTGCGCTTCCATAACGGCACTTTTTATATCTTCACCAATATCAATCGCCGGGCCACCCAGGTCTATTCCGCGACCGACCCGCGCGGGCCGTGGAAACATCACGAAATGCGGCGCGGCCTGCATGACCTGTCGGTGCTGTTCGACGACGACGGCAAGGCATACGCGGTCTGGGGACACCAGACCATGCAGGTGGCCCAGCTCAACGACGATCTGACCGACATCGTGCCCGGCACCGAAAAAACCTTGTTCGACAAGGATCAGGGCATGGGGGAGGGCGCGCATTTTTATAAGATCGACGGCAAGTATTTCATCCTCAGCGCCAACTATGCGGGCGGATTCCGCATGCCGGCCGCGCGCGCCGACCACGTCTACGGTCCGTACGAGGTCAACCAGGCGATCAGCAAGGACGAGGGCTTCGGCATGGTGCGCGGCCATCGGTTGAAGGAGAACAAGCCGCCGTTTGTCATCGAGCCACCCAATCCCGCGTCGAAGGATGGAACGTCGCTGCACCAGGGCGGCATCGTGTTGACCCCGGCGGGCGAGTGGTGGGGCTTTTCGATGATGGACTACAACTCGGTCGGGCGGTTGCTGGGCCTGTCGCCGGTGACCTGGAGCGATGGCTGGCCGTATTTTGGCCTGCCGGGCAATTTGGGCCGCACGCCGCGCACGTGGATCAAACCGAAGACCGTCGCCGCGCAGCCGATCCGCATGCCGTACGAGCGCAACGACGACTTTTCCGGCGCCGCGCTGAAGCCGATCTGGCAATGGAACCACGTGCCGGTCGATAACAAATGGTCGCTGGCGCAGCGTCCCGGCTTTTTGCGTCTGCACGCCTTGCCCGCGACATCGTTCTGGGATGCGCGCAACAGCCTGACCCAGCGCGCGATCGGGCCGGTGTCGTCGCCGACCGTCGCGCTGGACGTGGCGGGTCTGAAGGAGGGCGACAGCGCCGGCCTTGGCCTGCTCAATCTGCCTTACGCCACGCTCGGCGTGGAAAAGACCGCCGGGGGCTTGAGCGTCGCGCTGTTCGACCAGGCCAGCGGCCAGACCACGCGGGTGCCGCTGGATGCCCGCCGCGTCTGGCTGCGCGCCGACTGTGATTTCCTGCGCGAGCAGGCGCGCTTTAGTTATTCAGTCGATGGCAAGCATTTTGTCGCCATCGGCGGCGAATGGACGATGGTGTTCCAGCTCACCACGTTCCAGGGCGTGCGCTACGCGCTGTTCAACTACAACCGCGACGGCGTGGAGGGCGGCTACGCCGACTTCGACAGCGTCGATATCGCCGAGCCGATGCCGCGCGGGCTGACGCGCGCCATTCCGTTCGGCAAAGCTATCCGGCTGACCTCTTACAAGGCCGAGACCGGCTTGGCCGTCACAGGCGGAAAGCCGGCCGCTGCCGTTCCGACAACGTTCAAGGTAAAGGATATGGGACTGGGCCGGGTCGCGCTGGCATCCGGGGCGTCGTATCTGGCGGTGGATAAGGAGGGTGGCGTCAGCCTGCGGCCGGGAAAACCCGGTGCCGCGCACAGCTTCCAGTGGATAGAAACGCCGACGGGGGAACTGGTGCTGATGTCGATCGCCAACAACCGCTTCCTGCGCATCGATCCGCGCACCGGAGTGGTAATAGCTGACAGCCCCGGACCGCTACCGGACGGCAGCGATGGCGTGCGATTCGTCTGGTCGCACGCCGAGAAAAACTAACCCCCTCGGGGGGCAGTGCCGCTAAGTTAGGCGGACATCGGAACCACGTAGGGCGGATTAGCGCAGCGTAATCCGCCAAGCGCCGTCGACGGCTCATGGCGGATTACGGCGTTCCGCCTAATCCGCCCTACGAAAATCGCCTTAACTGAGCGGCATTAGGCACTTAGCCCGCTGTGGAGGTCTTAGCGGCGGACGATGCCGCCGTCCGAGCGTTTCACCGGATCGCCCTTGCTCATGCCGGGGTCCTGGTCGAAGGTGTAGCTGTTGTGCTTGCCGTCCTCGAATTCGACGTTGACAGTCCATTGCTTGGTGGAGCGCGCATGTTCCTCGACCTTTTTGCCGGCGTAGGCGCCGCCGGCGGCGCCGGCCACGGTGGCCAGCTTGCGCCCGCCGCCGCTGCCGACCTGGTTGCCGAGCAGGGCGCCCGCGACACCGCCGGCGATCATGCCGACCGCGCCGCCTTCACCTTTCTTTTCGCCCTCGACAACCGAGGTCACCCGGCCGCAGTCGGCGCAGTTGGCTTCCGCCTTGGCGCTGCCGCTACTCTTATAGTTGGCCTTCGCTTGCGCGTTGGATTTGTTGAATTCGGACTTGGCGTCGCGCAGACACTGCATGCGGGCGCTCGATTCGCTTTCCTCGGCGCACAGCTTCTTGTCTTCCGCGTAACGGGTGGCGATGCGCTTGGTTTCGGCGTTGTAGTGCTGCTTTGGCGTCTGCGCTTGCGCCGCCGATGTCAGGGCGGCCAGCGTGATCGCCAGCAGGATCGAACGTTTGTTCATGGTAGGTCTCCTCGTTGTTGCTTAAATATTACTTGTTAGCCATATGCGCCACCAGTGTACAGTAAGTCAAATAACCGGGAGATCGTGGCGATCAGGCTGCCGGCCCCGAGCATCATGGTGGCCACCAGCACGATGGCCAGCGGCCAGTGCGTGTCCGATTGCCGCCCCGACGCCGGATTGAAACGGGCGTCCCACTTATCGTCCGGCATCAATCCCAGCACCAGCGCCTCGAGGAAGCCGACCAGCCCGGACACCATGATCGGCAGCAGCTTGAAGAAGCCGTCCGCCTGCGGCGCCAGCGTGGCGACCAGCCAGGCCGCCGGCAGGCAGGCCAGGTGCGCCCACAGCCAGGGATCGCGCGCCCCGCGCAGATACAAGCGTTGCAGGCCGAGCCCGCCGAACAGGAAGGCAAGCAGGGCGGCGAAGGTCTTGTTTTTGTGGCGGGCGGCAGGCGAGGTGTGGTGCGGATTCGTCATGGTTATCGATTAAATAGCCGGAAAGCATGCAGTATCGGTCATAATACCGGCCCGGCCCACCTTTTTATCGCAGTGGCTATTGCCCCGTGCGCCGGAACGGGGGATAATCTTCGATTACCCCAATTCGCCCGATTATTTCATTAACGCTTGCTGCTTCGCGGCTAAGCGCGCTATAATTTGCGGCTTTTTCCGTCCTAGCACACTTTTTGGAAATATTATGGTCGTTATTCGTTTAGCTCGTGGAGGCGCCAAGAAGCGTCCGTTCTTCAACATCGTTGCAACCGACTCGCGCAATCGTCGCGATGGCCGTTTCATCGAACGCATCGGTTTCTACAACCCGATGGCGCAGGGTGGCGAAGTGCCACTGCGCATCACCGCTGACCGTCTGGCTCACTGGCAATCGGTTGGCGCACAACTGTCGCCTACCGTCGCTCGCCTGGTAGCGTCGAACAAAGCAGCTTAAGTCTGGCCGCTGGTTTGACCGATAAGAATGCATCCGGGGTGCAAGTCCCCGACGATCTGGCACAAGTGGGCTTTGTCTTCGGTGCCTACGGCGTCGCTGGCTGGGTGAGGATACGTCCTTTCTCGGAAGATGCGGATGCGCTCCTCGCGGTGAAAACCTGGTGGATCGACAAGCCAAGCTTGCACGATGTCGATGTCAAGCAGTGCAAACTGCATGGCGGCGACGTGGTCGCGCAGCTGGTGGGAGTGACCGATCGGGACGTCGCGGAAGCGCTCAAGGGCGCAGCTGTGTCGGTTCCGCGCAGTCGTTTCCCGGCCTTGTCCGATGACGAGTTTTACTGGACCGAGTTGATTGGTCTGGATGTAGAGAATTTGCAAGGTGAGCACCTCGGTACGGTGACTGACATGATGAGCAACGGTCCGCAGTCGATCTTGCGCATCACGACGGCGGCCACTGAAGGAGCGGATCCCGAGGTTGCGGCGCAAGAGCGCCTGATCCCGTTTGTCGACGCGTTCATCATCAAGGTGGACAAGGCGGCGAAAAAGATCACCGTCGACTGGGGCCTTGATTACTAAAGAACATAAGGGCGGCCCGCCATGCAATTCGATGTCGTGACCCTGTTCCCCGAAATGTTCGCCGCACTGACGCAGTCGGGGGTCACCCGGCGCGCGTTCGAACAGAATAAATGTGGCTTGTCGCTGTGGAATCCGCGTGACTTCACGACCGACAATCACCGCACCGTGGATGACCGCCCCTATGGCGGCGGCCCCGGCATGGTGATGCTGGCCAAGCCCCTGGAGGCGACGCTCAACGCGGCGAAGCAGCGCCAGACCGATGCCGGTCTGCCCGCGCCCCGCGTGCTGTTCATGTCGCCGCAGGGCAAGCAGTTGACGCACGAGCGCGTCATGCAGCTCAAGCAGGAGCCCGGCCTGGTGATCCTGTGCGGCCGCTACGAGGCGGTGGACCAGCGTTTGCTGGACCGCTGCGTCGACGAGGAAATCAGCCTCGGCGATTTCGTGCTGTCCGGCGGCGAGCTGCCGGCGATGGCCTTGATGGATGCCGTGATCCGCCAGATTCCCGGCGTGCTCAACACGGACGCGTCGGCGATCGAGGACAGTTTCGTCAACGGCCTGCTCGATTCGCCGCACTACACGCGGCCGGAAACGTATGAAGGGGTGGGCGTGCCGCCGGTACTGATGGGCGGCAACCACGCCGAGATCGAAAAATGGCGCCGCCAGCGCATGCTGGAGGCGACCGCGCGCAAGCGCCCCGATCTGCTGGTCAAGGCGCGCGCGAGCGGCCTGCTGACCAAGCATGACGAGAAATTTTTGGCAGGTTTATAAAAACCTGTTGTTGTAGAAGCTTGCGGACATGTTGTCCGCCTGTTTAACCCCATCCTCTACTGGGCGAGTGTTTGAACAGCACTCATCGCGCGCCAGCATGATGGTTTTTGGAGTCTTAAAATGAATCTGATTCAACAACTCGAGCAAGAAGAAATCGCTCGTCTGGGCAAGAAGATCCCTGAATTCGCCCCTGGCGATACCGTGATCGTCAACGTCAACGTCGTCGAAGGCACCCGCAAGCGCGCCCAGGCATACGAAGGCGTCGTAATCTCCCGTCGTAACCGCGGCCTGAACTCGAACTTCATCGTTCGTAAGATCTCGTCCGGCGAAGGCGTCGAGCGTACGTTCCAGCTGTACTCCCCGCTGATCGCTTCGATCGAAGTGAAACGCCGCGGTGACGTACGTCGCGCTAAACTGTACTACCTGCGTGATCGTTCCGGTAAATCGGCACGTATCAAGGAAAAACTGCCAAACCGTCGCCCAGTGGCGAAAGCAACCGCCGCTTAATCGCCGCGCTTGTGTTTGGATGAAGGGGCACCACCTAACGGGGTGCCCTTTTTTTTTACCCCGCACGGCCAGGCGGGGTCGTACCCCACCGGGTACGACCCCTCAGCGGCGCGGCAAGCGTATCGCTCGATGCGTGCGGGTTTCTCAATGTGGAGACAGCGTTGGCTAAACCGCTATTTGACCCCAAACTGCTGCCGATCGACGCCATCGCCGGCGAGCCGGCCGTCGCCCGCGAGCGCCTGGTGCCGCAATGGCTGCGCGAGCGCTTCGCCGAGCAGCCGCGCTGGACGCCGGAGAGCACCGACGAGCTGCACCTGCTGCGCGCCGACGGCACCGCGCCCACCCCGGCCGCCGTGCTGATCCCATTGGTGCTGCGCGAGACCGGCCTGACCATCCTGCTGACCCAGCGCAACGCCGACCTGACCGACCATCCCGGCCAGGTCAGCTTTCCCGGCGGCCGCGCCGAGGCCTACGACGCCGACCCCGTCGACACCGCGCTGCGCGAGAGCGAGGAGGAGATCGGCCTGGCCCGCGTCCACGTCGACATCATCGGCACCATGCCGGACTACTACACCGGCACCGGCTACCGCGTCACGCCGGTGGTCGGCCTGATCGCGCCGCCGTTCGAGCTGCGGCCCGACCCGTCCGAGGTGGCGGAAATCTTCGAGGTGCCGCTGGCCTTCCTGATGGACGGCATGAACCACCAGCGCCTGTCGGCCGAACTGCCCGGCGGGCGGCGCAGCTTCTACGCCATGCCCTACGGCGAGTACTACATCTGGGGCGCCACCGCCGGCATGCTGCGCAACCTGTTCCACTTTTTGCGGGCGGATTGACGAACTTATAACGAACTTAATAAGTTTGATTCTCTTACCACGGTGGGTTATCGTAGCGGGCATCAAGGCGCTGCCGACTTAAAAGGACCATTAATGACATTTCTTTCCATTTTATGCGCGCTGCTGCTCGAGCAAATGAAACCGCTGCGCGCGGACAACCCGATCTACGCCGAGATCAAGAGCCTGGCGTTGCGGATGGAGACTTGGTTCAACGCCGGCCACTCGAGCCACGGGCGCCTCGGCTGGTTCCTGATGATGGCCATCCTGATGGTGCCGACCGCGCTGATCTACTGGGTGCTCAAATACTACGACTGGTTCCTGGCCGCCTTCGCCTGGAACGTGCTGGTGGTCTACCTGACGCTCGGCTTCCGCCATTACAGCCACTATTTCACCTCGATCCAGCTGGCGCTCAGCGCCGGCGACGACGCCGCCGCGCGCGCCTTGCTGGCCGAGTGGACCAAGCAGGACACCATCGGCCTCGATACCAGCGAGATCTCCCGCATCGCCGTGGAAAAGGCGCTCATCACCACCCACCGCAGCGTGTTCGGCGTGTTCTTCTGGTTCCTGATGCCGCTCGGGCCGGCCGCCGCCGTCATGTACCGCGTCTCCGAATACCTGGCGCGCGCCTGGAACGAACCCGAGCACATGCGCAACGAGGCGTTCGGCCAGTTCGCCGCCCGCGCGTTCTACTGGATCGACTGGATCCCGGTGCGGCTGACGGCCGTCGCCTTCGCCGTGGTCGGCAACTTCGAGGACGCGATCTACGCCTGGCGCAACTTCGCCCACCGCTGGAACGACAAGGCGATCGGCATCATCCTGTCGGCCGGCGGCGGCGCCATGGGCGTGCGGCTGGGCACGCCGGCCGAGAACGCAGCCAAGGTGGTGCTGGTCGACGCCGGCACGGTTGACGTCTCCGACATGGAGCCGGACATGCTGCCGGGCGAGGAGCCGGGCATCCGCGCGCTGCAGAGCACGGTGGGCCTGGTGTGGCGCGCGCTGCTGCTGTGGATGATGTTGCTATTGCTGTGTTCAGGCGCCGCCTGGCTCGGCGGGACGCCTTAAAACCCCCGGGAGCAGGGTACAATAGCGGTATTGCCTTGGTGCGGAATGATGAATTTTCTGCACCAAAGTGGTTATCCGCGAGGAAAGGTCATTTGAAATCAATGGCTTACGTATTTAGGTCTTCTATAAGATATAATACGTAAGATTCTTCTAGAATGATATCCGCCCGGCGCACCTCGCCGGGACTTTCCACGCATTCTTGTTACCAACAAGTATCTACGCACAAGCCCCCGCCCATGGCAGAGTCAGTTCAAAAACCGGCAGAACAGCAGGAATCGTTCTTCATCCTTGGCCTCACCAGCAATGGCAGGCAGTTCCGTCCCAGCGACTGGGCCGAGCGCCTGTGCGGCGTGATGTCCTGCTTCAAGCCGGAAGGCTACGGCGGCGGACGCGACTCCCACTTGCAGTTTTCTCCGTATGTCACGCCGACGGTGGTCAACGGCGTCAAGTCGGTGGTCGTCAACGGCAAGTTGCGCGCCCTCGAACCGCTGGCGTACCACTTCGTGATCTCCTTCGCCAAGGACAACGACCTGCAGATGGTCGACGCCTGCCTGGTGCCGGAAAAATAAGCAATAAAACACGTAGGGCGGATTAGCGCAGCGTAATCCGCCACGCTCCGCCGACGGCTCATGCATGGCGGATTACGGCGTTCCGCCTAATCCGCCCTACGTGTCTCCGTGCTCTATCCCGCGCCGCTGGCCGCCGGTATCCTTAAGCCTCCCCTCAGAAAAATTTCGTTTTTGCCACTACCCACGTCGGCGGGTCGGGGCTATGCTGCCTGTTCATCCGTTTTTAGCGAGACACCATGAACAACAGCCGTTTGAAACACGCCGTCGTCGCCAGCATGATGCTGTGCGGCCTGTCCTTCGTCGCCACGGGCAGCGCCTGGGCGGCGACTGCCACCGCCACCACCGCCAAGACGCCCGCCACCGCCGCCGTCAAGCTGCCGGCCGGCGTCGTCAAGGGACCGTCGGTGGAGGGCATCACCGAGTACCGGCTGCCCAACGGCTTGAAAGTGCTGCTGTTCCCCGACGCCTCCAAGCCGACCGTCACCGTCAACGTCACCTACCTGGTCGGCTCGCGCCACGAGAACTACGGCGAGACCGGCATGGCCCACCTGCTCGAACACATGCTGTTCAAAGGCTCGCCGAAGAACCGCAGCATCCCGCAGGAATTCGCCAACCGCGGCATGGACTTCAACGGCACCACCTCGTTCGACCGCACCAACTACTACGAGGTGTTCCAGGCCAGCCCGGAGAACCTGAAGTGGGCGCTGGACATGGAGGCCGACCGCATGGTGAACTCCTTCGTCGCCCGCAAGGACCTGGACTCCGAAATGACGGTGGTGCGCAACGAGTACGAGAGCGGCGAAAACAGCCCGTTCGGCGTGCTGCTCAAGCGCATGGAGAGCGTCGCCTACGACTGGCACAGCTACGGGCGCGACACCATCGGCAACCGCAGCGACATCGAGAACGTCAAGATCGACAACCTGCAAGCCTTCTACCGCACCTACTACCAGCCTGACAACGCGGTGCTGCTGGTGGCCGGCAAATTCGACCCGGCGCAAACGCTGGCGTGGATCGGCAAATCGTTCGGCGCGATCCCGAAACCGAAGCGCGCGCTGCCGCCGTTCTGGACGGTCGAACCGACCCAGGACGGCGAGCGCAGTTTCGTCGTGCGCCGCAAGGGCGACATGCAGCTGGTGGTCCTCGGCTACAAGATCCCTTCCGCGCTGCAGGAGGACAGCGACGCGCTCAGTTTCATGTCCGAGATCCTCGGCGACACGCCGACCGGCCGCCTGCACAAGGCGCTGGTGGAAACCGGCAAGGCGGCCGAGGTCTTCAGCTTCCCCCAGACCGGGTACGCGCCCGGCCTGCAATTGATCGGCGCCGTGGTCAAGGCGGGCGAGCCGCTGGAGCCGGTGCGCGACGCACTGATCGCGGCGGTCGAGGGCTTCGCCAAGACGCCGCCGACAGCCGAGGAAATGGAGCGCGTGCGCCGCAACGTCGCCAATGGCATCGAGAAGTCGCTCAACGATCCGCAAAAGGTGGGCGTGACCTTGTCCGAGGAGATCGCGCTGGGCGACTGGCGCCTGCTGTTCCTGGACCGCGACAAGCTGCCGACGATCACGGCGGAGCAGGTCAGCGCGGCCGCCGCGCGCTACCTGAAGCGCGACAACCGCACCGTCGGCACCTTCATCCCGGAGGACAATCCGCTACGCGCCGACATCCCCGCCGCGCCGAGCGTGGCCGAGGTGATGAAGGACTTCAAAGGCAAGGACAGCGTGCTGACGTCGGAGGTGTTCGATCCGAGCCAGGACAACATCAACGCCCGCACCGAGATCAAGACCATCGGCGGCTTGCGGGTGGCGCTGCTGCCGAAGAAGAATCGCGGCGAAGCGGTATCGGTCAACATGTCGCTGCACTGGGGCGACGAGAAGAACCTGTTCAACACCAACGCCGTCGCCGCCGCCGCCAGCGCAATGCTGATGCGCGGCACCGACAAGTTCACGCGCGAGCAATTATCCGACGCCTTCGCCAAGCTGAAAATCTCCGGCGGCCCGTTCAACTTCGAGACCACCGGTCCGAATCTGGACGCGGCGCTGCGGCTGGCCGCGCACGTGGTGAAGGACGCCAGCTTCCCGGCGGCGGAGTTCGAGCAGCTGCGCCAGCAATGGCTGGTCGGGATTGAAGCATCGCGCAACGAACCGCAGTCGCTGGCCAGCACGGAAATGGACCTGTACTTCAACCAATACCCGAAAGGCGACGTGCGCGAGGCGGTGTCGGTGGACGAGCAACTGGCGCAGGTCAAAGCGCTCAAGCTGGAAGACGTGGTGGCTTTCCACCGCAAATACTACGGCGCCAATCATGGCGAAATCGCCGTTGTCGGCGATTTCGATAAGGCCGTGATCAGCAAAACCATCGAAGACGTGTTCTCGGGCTGGGACAGCAAGGTGTCCTACGCACCGATCACCCGCGTCAACGCCGACAAGGCGCCGATCGTCAAAATGATCAACGCGCCGGAAAAGGAAAACGGCTTCTATGCCGCGCGCCTCAACCTCGATTTGAACGTCAACGATCCGGACTATCCGCTGCTGGACCTGGCCAACTACATTTTCGGCGACGGCGGTTTGAAATCGCGGCTGATGGACCGCATCCGCCAGAAGGACGGCCTGTCGTACGGCGGCGGCACCGGCTTGCAGGCAGGCGAAATCGACCGCGCCGGCCGCTTCGAGGTCAGTGCCATCGCCGCGCCGCAGAATCTGAACAAGCTGCAGTCGGCGATCAGGGAAGAGCTGGACCGTGCGGTGAAAGAGGGCTTCACGGCGGCGGAACTGGCGGGCGCCAAATCCGGCCTGCTGCAGCAGCGCATCCAGAACCGTTCCAAGGACGCGGTGGTGGCCGCCGGCTGGACGCGCAACCTGTACCTGAACCGCACCTACAGCTGGAGCAAGGAATACGAGGACAAGCTGCGCGCCGCGACCTTGGCGCAAGTCAACGCCGCCTTCCGCAAGGCGGTCGACCCGGCCAAGCTGACGGTGGTGGTGGCCGGCGACGAAGCCAAAGCGAAGAAATAAAACTCCGGGGTCAGGTCCACCATTTCTACACGAGCTGGACCGTAGACCGGAAAAATCGCCCGTTTGCCTGGCCAACAGCCGGGTTCGTGTAGAAATGGTGGACCTGACCCCGGATCATGTACTATCATTAGTTACATGAGACGAGACAGCAAACTATCTTCCATCCTGCACGTGCTGCTGCACATGGCGCACGCCGACCGGCCGTTCACCTCGGACGAGCTGGCCGGCTTCCTCGGCACCAACCCGGTGCTGGTGCGCCGCGTGCTGGCCGGCCTGCGCGAGCGCGGCTACGTCGGTTCCGACAAGGGCCACGGCGGCGGCTGGAGCATCACCTGCGACCTGCGCCAGGTAACCCTGCGCGATATCTACGAGGCGGTCGGCTCGCCCACCGTGTTCGCGATGGGGAACCGCACCGAGCAACCTGAATGCCTGGTGGAGCGCGCCGTCAACGACGCGCTCTCCAGCGCCTTCGACGAGGCCGAGGCTTTGCTGATCGAGCGTTTCAAGGACGTCACGCTGGCCGATTTGTCGGCCCGCTTCAACGACGAATTCGCCAAGCACAAAGGAGCCTCCCATGCACACCCAACATCCGGGCACTGAGTTCGACGTCATCGTCGTCGGCGGCAGCTATGCCGGCTTGTCGGCGGCGATGCAGCTGGCGCGCGCCCGCCGCCGCATCCTGGTGATCGACGCCGGCCAGCGCCGCAACCGCTACGCCCAGCATTCACACGGCTTTCTCGGCCAAGATGGGCGGGAGGCGGCCGCCATCGCCGCCGACGGCCGCGCGCAGTTGATGAAGTATCCGACCGTGCGCTGGATCGAGGGCTCGGCGCGCCAGGCGCAGCGCCTGGAGCAGGGCTTCCGCGTGACGCTGCATGACGGCGCCGTCTACAACGCGCAGCGGCTGGTGCTGGCCACCGGCGTGGTCGACGAACTGCCGCCGGTGCCCGGCCTGGCCGAGCGCTGGGGTGGCACGGTGTTCCACTGTCCTTATTGCCATGGCTATGAGTTGATGGAGGGGCGCATCGGCGTGCTGGCCACCGGTCCGCTGTCGATGCATCACGCGATGATGCTGCCCGATTGGGGGCAGGTGACGTTGATACTTAACGGCGTCTTCGAGCCGGATGCGGAGCAACTGGCGTCGCTGGAGCGGCGCGGCGTGGCGATCGAGCGCACGCCGGTCAAGGCCATCACGGGCCATGCGACGGTTGAATTGCGCGATGGCCGTTCGCTGGAGATGGCCGGCTTGTTCGTTGTCAGCCGCACCCATAGCGGCAGTCCGCTGGCCGAGCAGCTGGGGTGCGGGATGGAGCAGGGGCCGATGGGCATGTACGTGCGCACCGATGCGATGAAGGCGACCAGCGTCGCCGGCGTGTACGTGTGTGGTGATGCCGCGCGCATGGCCGGCAGTGTGGCGCTGGCGGCCGCCGATGGCACGCTGGCCGGCGTGGCGGCGCATCAGTCGCTGATCTTCGGGGCGTCCGCGGCTGCGGCTTGATTTGGTGGCGGCTCGCAGATGGCGGATTACGCCTTCGGCTAATCCGCCCTACGTGTCACCACGGATGATCGCATTGACCCTAAGCTCCGCCAGCGGCTCAACCGCCGCCACCGCAACGCTCACGCCGCGTTAAGCTCCGCCACAAAATCGTACAGATCCCCGCGAAAATACGACCGGCAAAATTCCACCGCGCGGCCGTCCCGTAAAAAACCCAAACGCTCCACCGCCAACCCGGCGTCCCCGACGCGCGCCTGCAGCAGCGCCGCCTGTTCCTCGTCGAGCAGCAGCGCGCTCAGTCGCTGCAGCGCGCGCACCGGCCGGTTGTGCGCGTGCTCCAGCGCCTCGTACATCGACACCTGCACCGCGTCGAGCGATGGCAGGCAGGCCGCGACGATGGTCGCGTGCTCGATACACATCGGGATATCGTCGGCGTAGCGGATGCGGTGGAACCGGTACACCGCCGCCCCGGGACCGAGCCGCAACCTGAGCGCCTCCTCCGGCGTGACCGTTCCCTCCGACCGCTTGAGCCATACGCTGCGCGGCGTGCGTCCGCGCGCCCGCATGTCCTCCGAAAACGATGTCAGCTTGGCGAAGTTCTTTTCGATCCGGGTGTTGATGAAGTTCCCCGAGCCGGGCCGGCGCACCAGCAAGCCTTCGTCCACCAGGCCGTCGATGGCCTTCCTGACCGTGATGCGCGAGATCGCGAGATCGGCGGCAAGCTGGCGCTCGGCCGGCAGCGCTTGCTCCGGCCCGAACAGCCGCTGGTCGATGGCCGTGCGCAGCGCCCGCTGCAGGCGCTGGTACAGCGGCTGGCCGCCGGCCTGGCCGTGCATGATTTCCGCAAGCGATGTCATCCGTTCATCCCCCTCGTCGGTGCTGTGTCCGTTTCGATAATACCAAAAAGAACCACCGTTCTGGTATTGCACTGGTTTTACTCTGGACCACACCTTCTCATAGATGCTCCTCTGCAAAGAACTGGGAATTGGTATGTGTACTTCGCACAACATATGAAAATATTATGGTAATTGGTAGTATTCTGGTATTGGCGTTGAGGTATATTGGCGTTGAATTGGTTTGTATGAGGTTGCAAAAAGGGATCTGTACGACATCGCGGCGGCGATGGACCGGGGAACTGATCTACGTTAAACAGCACGGGCCTTCTAATAAAAACAGGCCGCAATCAAGGGGGAGTAAATGAAAGAGAATCTGCCAGGTAAGAAGAACATGCCGCGCGGCGCGGTCGAGCAGTTGACGCCGATCGCGGCGGCGGTCGGTCTGATGGTGCTGGGCATGTCGTGGTCGGCCCAGGCCCAAGCTCAGGCGCAACCGGCGGCCAATGCCGGCAAGAAGGACGGCGAGGAAATGCAAACCGTCCAGGTGCAGGGCATTCGTGCGGCCCTGCAACAGTCGCTGAACCAGAAGAAGAACGCCGAGTCGCACCTGGAGGTGATCACGGCCGAAGACATCGGCAAGATGCCCGATAAAAACGTCGCCGACTCGCTGCAGCGCGTGGCCGGCGTCAACGTCAGCAACGCCGGCGCCAGCGAGGGCGGCTTCGACGAGAACGACCGCGTGTCGATGCGCGGCACCAACCCCAACCTGACCCAGACGCTGTTCAACGGCCACAACGTGGCTTCCGGCGACTGGTTCATCCTGAACCAGACCACCCAGGTCGGCCGCAGCGTCAGCTACACGCTGGTGCCGTCGGAGCTGGTCGGCTCGGTGGTCGTGCATAAGAGCTCGGAGGCGAGCCTGGTCGAGGGCGGCGTGGCCGGTTCGGTCGACATCATCAGCCGCAAGCCGCTCGAGTTCAAGGACAACTTCACCGGCGAAGTGTCGCTGGGCGCGGTGTACGCCGACCTGCCGAAGAAGACCGATCCCCAATTCAGCGCCCTGATGAACTGGAAGAACGAGCAGAAGACCTTTGGCGCCTTGCTGCAGGTGTTCTCGGAGGAGCGCCACCTGCGCCGCGACGGCCAGGAGGCGCTGTCCTACGACAAAATCCTGCCCACCAGCCAGATGGCGAAAGACCACCCCGATCTGGCCAACGCCTACTATCCCGGCTTCCTGGGCGCGTCGCTGTTCCAGCAGGAGCGCAAGCGCCGTGGCGGTTTGATCGACCTGCAATTCAAGCCTAGCCGCGACTTGAACTTCGACCTGACCGGTTTCAGCTCGACCCTCAAGGCCTCCAACACCAACGACAACTATCTGCTCAACGGCGGCGCCATCATCAACCAGGGCAGCGGCCAGGCGCCGCTGCCGGGCTATGTGGTCACCACCAAGAACGGCGTCAAGACCCTGGTGAGCGCGAACTTCGCGCCGGTGGCGGGCACCAACTACAACGAGTACGACCAGATCTCGCGTCCCGGCGCCGAGGCGACCGCCAAGTTCCTCGCGCTGGACGGCAAATGGCGCGCCGCCGAGAACCTGACCTTCTACGGCAAGGCCGGCACCTCCAAGGGCGAGGGCAAGACGCCGACCCAGGACGTCATCGCGTGGAACGGCGCCACCGGCACCGGCGCGTCGTATAAGTTGAACGGCACCGGCACGGCGGCCGACTTCTCCTTCAATAACAACCCGGCGGCGACGCCCGGCACCGACGCCACCAGCGGTTTTAGCTGGATGTTCGGCGACCAGAATGTCACCGTCACCGACAAGGAAAAATGGGCACAGCTGGACGGCGACTTCCAGCTCGAAGCCGGTCCGCTCAAGCTGCTCAAGTTCGGCGTGCGCGGCGCGAACCACGACCGCTATTCGGACAACGTGGTCGGCCAGGGCCCGACCTGCTCGACCCGCACCGACGCGGCGGGCGGTCCCGGCTTCTTCTGGGCGGCGCCGCTGCCTAGCCAGTACAGCTGCATCAACGGCGCCAACTCGCCGTACAACCCGGCCAACTGGCCGGCGGCGGCCGGATCGTATCCGTCGAATTACGCCAGCGGCCTGGGTGGCACCTTCCCGCGCGGGATCTTCCGCTACACGGCCGACCAGTTGGCGGCGTTCTCCAAGCTGTACGCCAACCGCGCCACCGATGGCACGCGCGAGGACTTCGGCAATGAGTTCAACCTGAAGGAAAAGAACCGCGCCGCCTATGTGCAGGGTAACTTCGAGGGCGAGGGTTGGAGCGGCAACGTCGGCGTGCGCTATGTGCAGACCAAGGAGCGCGCCGTCAGCAACGTCGGCATGCCGGGCGATACGCCGGCCGGCCAGCCGGGCGTGGTCTACACGTCGGCGTTCGGCATCTTCAAGCCGACCACCGTCGAACACACCTATAACGACTATCTGCCGAGCGCCAACCTGCGCCTGGAACTGAACAAGGACCTGGTGGCCCGCTTCGCGCTGTCGCGCACCATGACGCGTCCGGACTTCTCGTCGCTGGTTGGCACCTTCACCCTGACGCCGCCGGCCACCAAGGGCGGTGTCGGTTCCGGTTCGGGCGGCAATCCGGATCTGAAGCCGATCACGTCGAATAACTTCGACGCCTCGCTGGAGTACTACTTCGCGCCGCGTTCGCTGGTGTCGGCCAGTGTCTACTACATGAACCTGACCAATTACATCGGCCAGGGCACCCGAGTGGGCACCTACCGCACCTACACCGAGGCGACCAAGATCACCGATCCGAATGGTTTCGACGCGCAGTACCTGATCTCCTCGCCGATTAACAGCAAGGGCAAGGTCAAGGGCATCGAACTGTCGTACCAGCAGCCGCTGTTCGGCTACTTCGGCATCGACGGCAACGCCACCTTCACCAACGCCAGCGACAGCAGCGGCGCCAAGGTGCTCGGCTCGTCGAAGCAGACCTACAACGCCAGCGCGTTCTACGAGGACGAGCGTTTCAACGCCCGCCTGACGTACAGCTATCGTTCGGATTCCTACGTCGGCCTCGATCGCGGCACGGAGTTCAACCAGGTCGGCATGGGGTATCTGAACGCGTCGCTGGGCTACAAGTTCAACGACAAGATCGGCTTCACGCTGGATATGCGTAACCTGAACGATCCCAAGCTGAAGTACTACGCGTTGAATGAAGACCAGCCACGTTCGGTCTACAAGAACGGCCGCCAGTTCTTCCTGACGATGCGCGTCAAGTACTAAACCGAATCCGACCCGGCGTTTGGACGCCGGGTCGATACGGATATACTGTGCCGATGCACCCAACTCCGCAACCGATACCCGAGTGGCGCGACGTCGACGCCCGCGTCTTCCACGAGCAGATACTGCCGCTGCACCGTCCCGCCGTGCTGCGCGGCGTGGTGCGCGATTGGCCCGTCGTCGCGCACGCGCTGCGCTCGCCCGAGGCGGTCGGCGGCTATCTCAAATCCCTCGACAGCGGCGCCGATGTCAACGCCATCATGACGCCGCCCGCCGCGCAGGGGCTGGTGACCTACAGCGACGATGTCAGCGCGTTCAGCTTCGTGCGCAACCGCCTGCCGCTATCGAGCGTCATCGATCAGCTGATGCGCTACCTGCCGGCCGGCGCTCGCGCGCCCGCGCTGGCGGCGCAAAGCGCGGTCGTCGCCGAATGCCTGCCGGGCTTTTTGGCGGAGAACCAGCTGCCGTTGCTGGGGGCAGAGGTGCAACCGCGCATCTGGCTGGGCAATCACATCACGGTGCCGGCGCACTTCGACGAGGCGCACAATATCGCCGCTTGCGTCAGCGGGCGGCGGCGCTTCACCTTGTTCCCGCCCGAGCAGGTCGGCAATCTGTATGTCGGCCCGCTCGATTACACGCCGGCCGGCGCGCCGATCAGCATGGCCTCGCGCGCGCAACCGGACTTCGACAAATACCCGCGCTTCCGCGATGCGCTGGCGGCGGCGCAGGTGGCCGAGCTGGAGCCGGGCGACGCGATCTACATTCCCGCCATCTGGTGGCACCAGGTCGAATCGATCGGCCATCTGAACATCCTGGTCAATTACTGGTGGGGTGGGTCGCACACCGCCAATGACCGCGGCATGTCGCCGTCGAACGCGCTGATGCACTGCCTGTTGAACATGAAGGACCTGGAGCCGTCGGTGCTGCAGGCCTGGCGCGCGATCTTCGAGCATTATGTATTCGATTCCGATCCACAGCGGTTGGAGCATATCCCCGGGCAGCGGCGCGGCGCGCTGGGGGCGATGTCGCCCGAAGAGGTGCGCCGCCTCAAGGACGCGCTGATCGCGCAGCTGCAAAAATAATCACACTGGAGGTAGCATGAAGTTATCAGCCGGCGCAGCGGTCATCGCAGCGTTGTTGTCATCAACCGCCACGGCGGACGAAGTGGTCGGCTATTACCCCGGCTGGAAATCGGCGGACTATCCCGTCACCGCGGCCAATGTCGATGCCGGCAAGCTGACCATGGCGCTGTATGCGTTTATCGACGTGTGCTGGGACGGCAAGCATGGCAACCCCGAGCCGTCCATCAATGACGAGGCGCCATGCCAGGACGCCGCCGGCGATCCGGCATCGGCCAACGGCGCGCTGGTGTTCCGCGACGCCGTCTCGGACGGCGCCAATCTGCGCGCGCTGGTGGCGCTGAAGAAGCGGCATCCGAAGTTCAAGGTGGTGGTGTCGGTCGGGGGCTGGAATTGGTCGAACCGGTTTTCGGATGTCGCCGATTCGGCGTCGGCGCGGGCCAATTTCGTCGCCTCGTCGGTGAAGCTGATGCGCCGTTTCGGTTTGGACGGCATCGACATCGACTGGGAATATCCGACCGACGTCGGCGTGCCGTGCGTGGCGGGCAGGGTGTGTGTGCGGCCGCAGGACAAGCCGAACTACATCAAGCTGGTGCGCGAGCTGCGCACCGCCTTCGACGCGGCTGGCAAGAAGGACGGCAAGCATTACAGCGTCACCATCGCGTCGGGCGCCAACGCCAACTTCGTCAATGACGGCGCGGCGGGCAGCGCCTGGATCAAGGAGCTGGCGCAAAGCCTCGACTGGATCAACATCATGACGTACGACTACCACGCGCCGTGGGAGAAAAGCACGGGACACCTGGCGGCGCTGGGCGCGGATCCGAAAGATCCGGTCGCGTCCAAGGGCTTGTACGCGGAGGCGTCGGTGCAGCGTTATCTCGACGCCGGCATCGGGGCGGACAAGCTGGTGATGGGCGTGCCGTTTTACGGGTATGGCTGGAAGGATTGCGCGCCGGGTCCGGCGGGCGATGGCCAGTATCAGCTGTGCGAAGGCGGCGCGACCGGCGGCGCCGGTGGCGGCAACGCGTATGGCTTCAGCCATCTGCTCAAGCAGGGGATCTTGACGCCGGCGTTCGAGGGCGGCAACGGCTACAGGCGCTATTGGAACGCCTCGGCCAAGGTGCCGTACCTGTATAACGCCAAGGAGAAGATCTGGATCACGTACGAGGACCAGGACTCGCTGAAGGGGAAGGCGCGCTTCATCAAGTCGAAGAAGCTGCGCGGAGCGATGTTCTGGGAGTTGAGCGCCGACGGCGAGCATCAGCTGCTGCAAACGCTGTCGTCGGCGATGAAACGTTGAACGCGAGGGGCGCGAATTGCAAGGTGTTGCTTAAATAGGTTTTATTAAAGTTAATAATATTTTTTTGGAAATACTCTTTATAATTCCCTGGCATTTGCCGTGTTGAAAGATTAAACTTTTTTGGAGGAATTATGAATAGAGTATCAGCAAGATTGCTCGCGTTTTGCATGCTGTTTTGGGTGGCGGTATCGGCCCATGCGGAGTACGCGGTCGTGCACGGCGACAACGTCGATTATTACTACGACACGAGGGTCTATAGCGCGCCGACGGTGGTTGGCAACCTGGTGGAATTCGACATTAGCATGCATTCGCAAGCGGGCTATCCCACCGCCTACCGTAGCGACTATTTCCAGATCTACGCGACGTCGCACACGGGCTATGTATTGAACGGGGGCATGACGATCGGTATCGAGGGAACGATGCAATGGCCGAGCAGCAGCTCGGTGGGCGCGCTGGACGCCAATGCCAGAATCAGCCTCAGCACCTTCTTGTACTCCGGTACCGCCTCCGGCGTGGATCATCAGTTTTATCCTACCGATCTTAGCAGCTTCAATAGCCACGCCGAGGCGGTTGTCAACCCGACGGGCAATTTCGACACCTCCGGCACCTACAGCGGCTATGCTGTCGCCGGCGCCACTGGCCTTTACCACACGCTTGGCCTGATCAACATCGCTGAAATCAGCACCGACAACAACCTGAATGCGCTGGTCACCCTCGACAAGCTGCGATTCGATCTCGGCACGCAGATTGCCGCTCCGGTCCCGGAGGCGGACAGCTACCTGATGATGGCGGCTGGTTTGTTGATGGTTGGCGCCACCCTCAAGCTGCGCAAGCGTCAGGGATAAGCTAAAAAAGCTCGAAAAAAATGCCGGCTTCAAGCCGGCATTTTTGACATCGCGCCGCGTTTACTTGGCGGCTGCCGCAGGTTTGTTCTGATACATGATCCAGTAGCGCGCCAGATCGCCACGGCCGTCGTTGCCGGTGATCGTTTCCAGCAGCTTGACCGATTCATCCTTCTTGCCGGCCAGCGCCAGCGCGTAACCCAGGCGCAGTTTGGCGTCTTCAGGATTCTTCGACACGCCTTTGGCGATACCTTGCTTCATCAAGTCGATACCCTTGTCGAACTGGCCCAGGGTGATGAAGTTGTAACCCAGGTTGACCAGGCCCACGCCGTCCTTCGACTTCTGCGCGGCGGCGACGCCGGAATCGATGTTCTTGGCATCGTCCGCGGCGCCCTTGTTGGCGTTGTCGCGGATCTTCTGGATCGCGGCTTTGTCTTTGCCCGCCGGGATGGCGCCCGGATAAGCCTTGTCCATCGCGATTTTACCTTCGGTGAAGAAGCCGCCCAGCACCGCCAATTCGGCCTGTTCGACGTAGTCCTCAGGCTCCATCTTCGACGGCGCGGCGACGGCCTTCAGGCGCGCCATGTCCAGGTCCAGGCGTGGAGCGTAGGTCTTCTTGCCGCGGGTGCGGTTCAGCAGGTCGAACCAGTAGTCTTCCGACGGGTAGTAGCGCACCAGCTCTTCGATCGCCTGCAGATACAGGTCGGTGTCCTTCAGCTTGATGCCGACGTTACCCAGCAAATTGAGTTCGTCCTTGCTCGGCGGGGTGCCGGCTTTTTTCGCCGCGTCGATATCCTTCAGCACTTCGGTCTTGGCGGTGGCGAAGTCGTTCTTCAGGAACTACGAGCGCACGATGTATTGACGCTGCTTGGCGGTGTCGCCCGATTCGGTGCCGTAGCGGTTGAACCAGGTGATGGCCTTGTCGTAGTCCTTGATGGAGCTGTAGTAGATGCCGCCGACGGCGTCGATGAAGCGCAGTTTGTCTTCCTGCTTCAGACGGCCCGAATCGATCATCGCTTCCAGCGCCTTCAAGGTCAGTTCGTTGTTGCCGCTCGCCTGGCCCAGTTGCACGCGCATCTGGTTCAGCACAAACGATTCGTAAGGCGTCAGGTTCGGCGCGGCGGCGGCGCTGTCGATGCGGGTCTGGTATTCCTGGAAGTTCTTGGCGTCGAGCAGAGGCTTGGTTTGCGCCGGGTCGATCAGTTTGTAGATTTCGGGACGGACCGCATCCTTCGGCGCTTCGGCGGCGGCTTTTTCTTTTTCCTTGTCCTGCGCGTGGGCGGCGGTCACACCCAGCATGGCCGGTACCGCGTTCAGACCGATGGCGGCCAGGATCAGACTAATACGAGCGAGACGAAAATGGGACATGTTTAATCCTTCAATCAAAGACATGAGATGGCCGGCGCCGAACCTGAAACGCCATGCCGTCGCTATTGGAGTTGTGTTATGGGCCGCGCTGCGCGCAATCCGGCAAACCGCACATTCTACGATCCCTTTCCGGGAAGTAAAAGGGCGCGCCGGTCAAACCAACGTATTGTTACATAAATCATGGTTGATGCGCTTAATTCAAGTGTGCGCCGCCGGCGCGCAAGCGCTTACCCGGCATGGGCCGGCTGCGCCACCGCTTCCGCTTCCCGCTGCGGGCGCGCGGTCATCGGAATGATCTGCGACAGGACGGCGACCGGGATCGCGCACAGCATCACCCAGACGAAGAAATGGCGGTAGCCGAGGGCGATCTGGATGTCGCCGCTGAATAATTTGAACAGGACAAAACCGAGCTGCATGATGCCGGTGGCGAAGGCGTAGTGCGCGGTCTGATATTTGCCCGGCGCGACCACCTGCATCATGTACAGGATCAGGCCGACGAAGCCGAAGCCGTAGCCGAACATTTCGACGCTGAGCGCCGCGCCGATCACCGTCAGGTCGGTCGGCTGGAAGTGCGACAGCAGATAGAAGGCGGCGTTGGGCAGGTTGACCGCGAGGATCAGCCACAGGATGGCGCGTTTGAGGCTGAGCCACGAGGTGAAGTAGCCGCCGGCGATGCTGCCGACGACGAAAGCGACCGTGCCCACGGTGCCGTAGACGGCGCCCACTTCGGCGGTGGAAAGTCCCAGTCCGCCCAGCGCGCGCGCCTCCCGCAGGAACAGGGGGCCGATCGACTGCACCTGCGCCTCGCCGGCGCGGAACAAAATGATGAACAGGATCGAGATCCAGATGCCGGGCTTCCTGAAGAACTCCACGATCACCTGCCACAGCGTGCGGGCGATGGCGGCGGCGTTGGTGTCGGCGCTCATGTCGTTTTTCGCCAGCGGCAGCGCCCAGCTGTTGTACAGGCCAAGGCCGACCATCAGCGCGGCCAGGATGCAGAAGCAGATGGTCCACGCCGGGACCACGCCCAGCGTCTTTTCGAAGTGGCCGGCCAGCAGCAGCAGGCCGCCGGTGGTGAAGAATTTGCCGGCGTTGAAGAAGGTGCCGGTCCAGCCGGCGTATTGGGCCTGGCCTTTTTCATCGAGGCTGGTGATGTACAAGCCGTCGCAGGCGATATCGTGGGTGGCGGCGGAGATCGCGACCAGCGTGAGCATCGCCATGCAGGCGGCGAACCAGAACGGCGCGTGCAGCGCCAGCGCGACCCCGCCCAGGCATACGCCGCCGAGGATCTGGAAACCGACGACCACCAGCTTTTTGCTGCTGGCCAGTTCCAGGAAGGGACTCCACAACGGCTTGAACACCCAGGCGAAGCCGATCAAGCCGGTCCAGTGATTGAGCTCGTCGTTGGGCACGCCCATGCTCTTTAACATCTGGTTGGCGACGATGGCCACCGCGAAGAACGGCAGGCCTTGCGCCAGATAGAGGCTGGGCACCCAGAACTTCGGGTTGCGGATGTTTGGCTGGTTGTGGTCCACTGAGGTCGTCCCCGGATTTTTATTATTCGAAGCCTGGCACCGGCGCGCGGCCTGTCGCTTCCCGCTCGCCGCGCAGCCAGCTGTTGACCGCGTCCAGCGCCGGCTTGGCGAAGCCGTAGGTCAGCAGCGCGGGCGCCTGGATGTCCAGCGCCTGGTACGGATTCCACAGCGCCAGGTGCAGGTCCGGGCGCCACGTCGCGCGCGCATGCTCGCCGTAGCGCAGGCGCGAGGTCGACGCCAGTATCGTGAAGCTGCCGTCGCGGGGCAGGGCGCTCCAGTCGAAGCGCTCGGCGTCGGCGAAGGTCACCAGTTCGACGTCGTACAGGCGGCGCAGCGACGCGGCCACCGTTTCGGCCGGCACGCCCGCTTCCGACACGCCGTCGCTGACGACGTCCTGGCGCACCACCAGGCGCACATGCGCGCCCTTGGCCGGACGGCGTGGCTGGCCGTAGGCCGTCAGCGCGCGGCACCAGCCTTCGGCCATCACTTCGCGGTCGGCGGCGTCTTCCTTGTACGAGCGCGGTTTGCACGGATAGGCCAGCGCCAGCGCGGACAGGCGTTCGAGGCGCAGCCGCACGTCGTCCACAGTCAGTTCGCCGCTCGCCAGCGCCGCCGCGATGGAGTCGAGTGTCTCGTTCTGCGTTTCCGGGGTGCCGAGCGCCATGACCATGTCGGCGCCGGCGGTCAGCGCCCGCACGGCCGCGTTGCCGACGCCGTAGCGGCCGGCGATGGCGTGCATGTCCATGCCGTCGGTGATGACGACGCCTTTGTACTTCCATTCGTCGCGCAGCAGGCCGGTGAGGATGCGGCGCGACATCGTGGCAGGATAGTCCGGGTCCAAGGTCGGATAGACGATGTGCGCGGTCATCATCGCCGGCGCGGCGCCGGAGGCGATGCGGAACGGCGCCAGTTCGAGGCGGTCCAGTTCCGCCAAAGGCTTGTCCACGGTCGGCAGGTCGCGGTGCGAATCGACGTTGGTGTCGCCATGTCCGGGGAAGTGCTTGACGCAGCAGGCCACGCCTTCCGAATGGCTGCCGGCCATCCACGCCATCGCCAGTTCGGCGGCGCGTCCGGCTTCGGCGCCGAAGGAACGCTCGGCGATGACCGGGTTGTGCGGATTGTTATTCAGGTCCAGCACCGGCGCGAAGTTCCAGTTGAAGCCCAGGGCCTTGACGGCGCGCGCCACGGCGGCGCCGGTGCGGTAGGCCAGGTCGGTGTCGTCGGCCGCGCCCAGGCCCATGGCCGCCGGCGGCGCCGGCACCCAGGTCGAGCGCACCACGGCGCCGCCTTCCTGGTCGATGCCGATCAGCGATTCCGGCCCCATGACCGCGCGCAGGTCGGCGGTCAGTTTGCCCAGTTGTTCGGAGTCGGTCATGTTGCCGCGGAAAAGGCAGACGGCGCGGATGCCGTTCGTCTTCAGGAATTCGGCGGTGGCCGCGTCCAGCACCGTGCCGGGGAAGCGGATCATGATCAGTTGGCCGGCGATCTTGCGCAGTTCGTCGTGGGTTTGGGTCATTTTGCGGTTCCGTTCATGTCACGATAATGCCTGCTTGAACCCGCACGGCGGCATACCGGGGTCGGACCCCACTGGGTCCGACCCCATGCGGTTGGGGCGGCGGCGCGGCTCACTCGTCGTGTTCTCAATTGGTTTTGGTGACTTTGCTCAGGTGGCGCGGCGCGTCCGGGTCCATGCCGCGCGCCGCCGACAGTTTCGCCGCCATCACGTAGAAGGTCTGGATCGCCACGATCGGGTCGAGGTCCGGCGTTGCCGCCACCGGCAAGGTCAGGTCACGCTCGGCCACGTCGGCCGGTGCCGCCAGCAGCACGCGCGCGCCGCGTCCGCGCATCTCGCTCGCCAGCTGCAGCAGGCCGGCTTGCGTCGGGCCGCGCGTGGCGAAGATCACCAGCGGGTAGCCTTCTTCGATCAGCGCCATCGGACCGTGCTTGATTTCCGCGCCGCTGAAGGCCTCCGCCTGCAGCGCCGAGGTTTCCTTGAACTTCAGCGAGGCTTCCAGCGCGACGGGGAAGCTGATGCCGCGTCCGACGACCATGATGTTGCGGGCCGGCGCCAGCACCTCCAGCGCCGGCGACCAGTCCTCGGTGGTGGCCGCGCGCAGCGAGTCGGGCAGCGCCTGCAGGCCGGCCAGCAGCTCCGGATCGTTCTGCCACGCGGCCACCAGGCGGGCGCCGGCCACCAGGCTGGTGATGAAGCTCTTGGTCGCGGCCACGCTTTGCTCCTTGCCGGCGCGCAGCGGCATCGCCCATTCGGCGGCGTGCGCCAGCGGCGAATCGATATCGTTGACCAGCGCGATGGTGGTGGCGCCGCCGTCGCGGAAGTACTTGATCGGCTCGACCACGTCCGGGCTTTGGCCGGACTGCGAGATCGAGATCGCCAGCGTGTCGCGGGTGATCAGCGGCGATTTGTTCAACGTCACCAGCGACATCGGCAGCGAGGCGACCACGCGTCCGAGGCGCGCCATGATCAGGTAGGCCGCGTAGGCGCAGGCGTGGTCCGACGAACCGCGCGCGATCGTCAGCGCGGTGGAGAACGAGGTGCTCCTCAATTTGCGGCCCAGCTCCGCGTAACGGTCGCCGTCGTGGGCCAGTTGCAGGGCCACGCAATCAGCGGCGGACAGGGCTTCTTTCAACATCATTGAGGTCACAACAATTCTCCTTCGATATAGACGGCTTTGAGGTTAAGGTCACGGTCGAGCACCACCAGGTCGGCGTAGGCGCCCGGGGCCACGCGGCCGCGTTCCTGCAGGCCGAGATAATCGGCCGCATACGTCGAGACCCGCGCCGAGGCGTCCGCCAGATCGAGGCCGAGTCCGACCAGGTTGCGCAGCGCCTGGTCCATGGTGAGGGTGCTGCCGGCCAGCGTGCCGTCGGGCAGGCGCACGCCGCCCATGCACTTCATGACGACCTGGCGGCCCAGCATATATTCGCCGTCCGGCATGCCGGTGGCGGAGGTGGAATCGGTCACGCAGTACAGGCGCGGAATGCAGCGCAGCGCGGTCTTGATGGCGCCGGGGTGCACGTGCAGCAGGTCCGGTATCAGCTCGGCGTACTGCGCGTGCGCCAGCGCGGCGCCGACCATGCCCGGCTCGCGGTGGTGCAGGCCGGTCATGGCGTTGAACAGGTGGGTGAAGCCGTGGGCGCCGTTCTCCAGCGCCGCCTTGCCGTCCTCGTAGGAGCCCAGCGTGTGGCCGATCTGCACCCGCATGCCGGCGTCGGACAGTTCCTTGACCAGCGCCAGGTGGCCTTCGATTTCCGGCGCGACGGTGATCAGCTTCAAAGGCGCCAGCGTTTCGAGGCGTTCGACATCGGCCAGCTTGGCCGAGCGCGCGTAGTTGGGCTGGGCACCGAGCTTGCCGGAGTTGATGTATGGGCCTTCGAGGTGGGCGCCGAGCACGCGCGCCTCGCCTTTGCCGCGTTGGGCGGCGGCGTTGCCGATGCCGGCCAGCGCGATGTCGATGTCCTCGGGCGGCGCCGTCATCGTCGTCGCCAGCATGCTGGTGGTGCCGTGGCGGGCGTGGATGGCGGCGATGGTGTGGACCGCGTCGCCGCCTTCCATCACGTCCTTGCCGCCGCCGCCGTGCACGTGCAGGTCGATGAAGCCGGGGATGATGTAGTCGTCGGCATTGAGCGCCGGATCGACGCCGCCGCCGGTGATGGCGACCACGCGTTCGTCGAATGTGACCTCGCCGTGGACCCAGCCCGCCGACGTGAGGATGTTACCTTTGATTGCACTGCTCATCTGCGCGACTCCGCTACGAATTCATAATAATCACTTCGGCAAAACGAGTGGGTCAGTTCCACCGCCGCGCCGTTGTCGAGATAACTGACGCGGGTGATGTGCAGCATCGCCGCACCCGTGGGTATGTTGGCCAGGCGCGCCTGTTCCACGCTGGCGTTGACGGCGCGGATATGTTGCAGCGCGCGCATCGGAATCGTGCCCTTCGATTCCAGATAGCCGTACAGCGAATCGGTCACGCTGTGCGGATTGGGCATGTACTGGGCGGGGATGGTGGTCGTCTCGATCGCCATCACCACATCGTCGGCGGTGCGCAGGCGCTTCAGGCGCGCCACCGGCATGTTGGGCGAAAGGCCGAGCGACAGCACCTCGACCGGCGAGGCCACGCCGAGGTCGCGCTGCAGCCAGCGCGAGCCGGCGGTGAAGCCGCGCTCGCGCAGCTCCTCCGAAAAGCTGGTCAGGCGCGACAAGGGCTGCTCCAGTTTCGGCGTGATGTAGGTGCCCGAGCCGCGCTTGCGGGTCAGCATGCCGCGTTCGCACAGCATGTCGATCGCCTTGCGGGCGGTGACGCGCGAGATATTGAGCATCTCCGACAGCACGCGCTCCGAGGGCAAGGCCTCGTTGGCGCGCCACTCGCCGTTGACGATACCGTCGGACAGCTTGTTCGCCAGCTGCATGTACAGCGGCGTATCGCTGCCGGCGTCCGGCTCGAAGTCTCTCAACTGGGCTAGCACGGGCTACTCCTTCAATCGTTGTTGGATCAGCCGCAGCGCGCCGGCCGCCGAATCGCCCTGCGGCGCCACGCTGCGCGCCAGGACCGCCGCCGGCAGGTAGGGGCGCAACGGCGCACCGAGGCCGCCGCACAACGCGATCGGCAGCGCGCCGCTCGGATCGAGCGCGTTGGCCATCAACTCCACCTCGCGGCCGGCGTCGAGCAGGATGGCGCGCGCGGTGGGATTGGACTCGCCATGGCGCAGCACCACGCGCGCCAGCTGCGCGTATTGGGTCTGCGTGGCTTTGGCCAGCCAGTTCTGCACCGCGTCGCGCGCCTCGGTGGCGTTCGCGCCTTGCGCGGCGCCGCAGGCCTGGGCGACATCGGTGGCGAAGGCGTTGGCCTGCATGCGGCCGTCGAGCACCTGCTGCAGATGGTTGGCCGCGCGCAGTCCCATCCAGGCGCCGCTGGCCTCGTCGCCGGCGGGGAAGCCCCAGCCGCCCATTTCGATATGCGGGCCGTGCGCCGGTTTGACCTCGCCGACGCTGCCGGTGCCCAGCGCGATGATGGCGCCAGGCTGGCCGGCGTGCGCGCCGAGCACGGTGGTATGGCCGTCCGACTCCAGCGCCAGGCGCGCGTAGCCGGGATTGGCGGCGACGAACGCGGCCGCCCACTGGCGATTGTGCACGCCGGCCATGCCCAGGCCGATGGCGATGGCCGACTTGGACGGGAAAGCCAGGCCGGCGGCGTCGAAGGCTTTGCTGGCCGCGTCGTCGACGGCGGCCCAGGCGCCGGCGATGCCGTGCGACAGGGCGGAGGGACCGCTGGTGCCGGTTGCCAGTTCGACGCCGTCGGCGCGCGCCAGGCGAACCCTGGTGCCGCTACCGCCGCCGTCGACGCCGAGTAAAAATTCGATCATGTGTATCCGAAAACGCTATCGGTGGGAATCCGGCCTGGCCGGGTGGTGAGGGCACTATATGGTTGGCAAACCAGCTTGTCAACAGGTATTTAACTGGTATTATAAAATATCGAAGTGGACTGGCGTTGTCGGGCTGATATGTGTTTGTAACTACCTGTTTTTAATAGGGATTGGCGAATCGGGCGGAGCGGGGTGGTGCATGGTTGATGCATGCCACTTTGGTCTGGCTTTGGTAGGGAGGGCGCTGCAGGGAGTACACTAGCGCTTTGGTAGACATTTAAAGGTAAGACAATGACTGAGTATTGGGACGACTGGCAGCGCGAAGCGTTGGCTGCCGGCGTAAAGGCGCCGCTGGCCAAGCTGGGGATGGAAGTGTTGAAGACGCACCGCAAGAACCGCTGGCCTTCGCACTTTCTGGGCCGCATGGAAGATGGGCCGATGATGATCGAGATGTGCCTGGAAGAGCCGGACGAGACGGAGCTGCTGTTCATCGAGAACCTGCATCCGTACGACGACAAGTTAATTGCCGCCACCAAGAAGCGCCTCTGCTTCGACTAAAAGCACTTGTGCCACGTAGGGCGGATTAGGCGGAACGCCGTAATCCGCCATGAGCCGTCGGCGGCGCTTGGCGGATTACGCTACGCTAATCCGCCCTACGAGGTTGTGAATTTTTCGATTTCCTGTCCTGGTCCGGTAGACGATGTCCGGCTCGATGGCATTTGCCGCCAGGTGATGTTTTACACCGGCGAAAAGTTGTTTTACTTGTTTGGAGATGCCTTGGAAGGCATTTGAGAGGGTAAGGCGGAGGGATTGTGCGGTGCTGCGGTTTTAGAAGGCGTTTTTTGCCAGGGGCGTGCTCAACAGCATTGGTGCGAGCGCCACCGTACGCATCAGGTTGTGCGCCAACGCGAACA
>NZ_JAFICD010000007.1 GCF_017833525.1 Duganella sp. 1411 | reverse complement strand
TCATTCGGCTAGCTCCTTGAGAATTGGGGGTTTGGCGATTTCCAAGTTCTCAAGTCTAGTCCGAATGAACCACAACAACCTATTGAAACATCACAGCTAATCCGCCCTACGTGATTCCGGGGACGGCTAGGCGATAATGGCCCGTGTGATTACGCCAATTCTGTTGGCTGCTCCGCATCGTCTTCCCAATGTTTCATTGTGCTAGGGCTTGGGTTCCGCAGGGGAGATGCTGTATCGGGCACGAAAGACGGTGACCGTGTTTGGTGGAAAAGGTGGAGTTTCACGGATCGCATTAGCCACAGCTTGGTCAAAGCGGTCGTCGCCAGATTTTCGCTTTAGATTCATGCCTAAGAATGCACGATCGGCATCGAGAAATACCTCGTATTCCACGGTTAGGACTTTTTTCTGCGAAGGGCTAGCGCGATAGGCGATGCGAGTACCGATTTCCTGTAGTCGAACTTGGGACACGATGTGATCTGGTTCGCGGCTTCCCCATGAAGAGACTTTGCTCACAAATATAGGCGCAATGATTGCTATAACAAACAGCCAGACCAGCACTTTACCGAGCGACGCGCGCGAAGAGGTAATCGGTTCCGCAAATACGGGTTCGGTCACTCTGGCTTGTCGCCATTGGAGAAAGACGTCCGCGTCGAGAATTACCGCCATCAGGTTCGGGAATAGTCGGTTCAGTCGCACTAATGCAGAACTGTATTGCTGCAGATCTCCCGCATCCGGCGGACGTGGATCGCGCATCCGGCAAATGGCCGCCCGCAACTGGGCGCGTTGGGCAAATTGTACGCCTTCAAACAGGCGTAATTCATGAAGCGCGCTCCGGACCAATGCGCCAGTCTGGAAGCGCATGATGCGGTCAGGAGCCTCCTCCCATCCAAATTGTCTGTTCGCTGCCAAGAATAGCGATTCGTGACCAGGATGCGAGCCATCAGTGAGGTGGCGCACCACCAAACTTTCAAACCATATGCGTGAGTCCAGGTTGACTAAAAAATCATCGGCCAGTGCTTCGCGCAGCGCTTCGTCCCACGTCAGCTCGTCGATTTGTGCCTCTTGGGGCATCGAGGCGAGACATCTAGCCCATGCGAGGTGCGCTAGCTCCTCGGCTGATTCTTTTTCCGAATTTGTAGGAGGTATAACGAAAGCGGGTACCTGCCTCGGAGCCTTCTCAGATGTGCGTTCAATAACTGGCTGCGGGGGAGGCGAGGACTGCGAGTCGCGCGCTGTGAGTTGCAGTGCCATTTCATAGGCTTGGCGCAGCGTTTGAAATGCGGCGGCTTCGGTTTCTTGATCGATCTTTCTTAGTTCGCGCGCATAGGCCTTGCGGATTTCGCGCGCATCCGCATCGGCAGGCACCCCGAGCCGGGCATAAATATCGTGCATGAGTAGACTAGCGGCGGCCGTACATCATCAGCTCGGCCAGCACGCCGCGCGCCGGGCCGACCATGTCGATCGCGGCCAGCGATAGCCCCAGCAGCGCCTGCGCCGGCGAGTCGTTGGCGAAGATCCTTGCCATCGTGTCGGTCAGCCGCACCGTCGTGGTCCGGTCCTGCCGGCGCAGCGCGGTGAACTCCGCCAGCTTCTCCGGCTTCGCGCCTTGCGCCAGCAAACGCGCCAGCACCGTGACGTCGCGCAGGCCCAGATTCAATCCCTGTCCCGCCACCGGATGCAAGGTTTGCGCGGCATTGCCGATGGCGACCGTGCGGGCGGTGGCGCGTGGGTCGGCGTTCAATCCAAGCGGGAACGCGAGGCGCGGCGAGGCATACGTGAAGCGCCCAACCCGTTCGCCGAACGCTTCGCCCAGCGCCGCCAGGAAGGCCTGGTCGTCCAGCGCCCGCAGCGCGTCGGCGACGTCCGGCCGCACGCACCACACCAGCGAGTATTCATCACCCTGCGGCAGCAGCGCCAGCGGGCCTTGTCCGGTGAACCGCTCGAAGGCGCGATGCCCGGTCGGCCGGGTGCTGCGCACTTGCGCGATGATCGCCGTCTGCCCGTAGTCGCGCCGTTGCGAACGGCTTTCCTGGTCGTTGAACAAGCCGCCTTCCGCCTGCACGACGATGGAGGCCTTTAACGATTTCGCCTCCCCGGTAGCGCTGTCGGTGATGGTCAGCACCACCGCGTCGGACAGTTCGTCGAGCGCTTCCACGCGCGCGGGGCGCAGCATCGCGATGCCGGCGCGTTCGCAGACGGCGCCCAACGCCGTCACCAGGTCGCCGTAGCGGGTGACGTAGCCGAGCGCCGGCAGTTTGTGTTCGTCGCGGTCGATCAGGCTGCGGCCGAATTGTCCGCGCCGCGACACGTGAATTTGGTGGATCGCCGTAGCCGCCACGGGCCAGGCGCCGATTTCCTCGAGTATCTGGCGGCTGCCGTACGACAGCGCGATCGAGCGCGGATCCTTGCCGGCCTGCGCCAGCGACTTGGCGTCGACCAGCGCGATGCGGGCGGCGGGCACGCCGCGTTTGACCAGCAGCGCGGCCAGCGCCATGCCGGCCGGACCGGCGCCGCAGATGGCGATGTCGGCGTCGAGAATGGAATCGGTCATCGCGCCAGCATCACTTCCTCGATCTCGGCCACGGTCTTGGGCGCGGCCGCGCTCAGGATGGTGTGGCCGTCGGCGCCGACCAGCACATCGTCCTCGATGCGGATACCGGTGTTCCAGTATTCCTCCGGCACGCCGTCGGCCGGCCGCACGTAGATGCCCGGCTCCACCGTCAGCACCATGCCCGGCTGCAGCGCGCGCGAAGGTTTGCCGGCCGCGTTCACGTCGCGATACATGCCGACGTCGTGCACGTCCATGCCCAGCCAGTGCCCCGTGCCGTGCATATAGAACCGCATGTAGTGTTTGTTGGCGATGACGTCGGCCACGCCGCCGTGGATATCCTTGTTCAGCAGGCCCAGATCGAGCATGCCTTCGGACAGCACCCGCAGCGCGGCGTCGTGCGCGCCGGAATACGGCAGGCCCGGGGCGATGGCCGCCAGCGCCGCCGATTGCGCCGCCAGTACCAGTTCATACAGGCGCTTTTGCGGCGCCGAGTAGCGGCCATTGACCGGGTAGGTGCGGGTGATGTCGGAGGCGTAGCCATCGAGCTCGCAGCCGGCGTCGATCAGCACCAGATCGCCATCTTTGGTCTGCGCGTCGTTGGCGCTGTAGTGCAGCACGCAGGCGTTGGCGCCGGCGGCGACGATCGAGTTGTAGGCCGGCGCCTGGGCGCCATTGCGGCGGAATTCGTATAGCAGTTCCGCTTCGATCTCGTATTCGTACATGCCGGGGCGCGAGGCGCGCATCGCGCGCGCGTGCGCGGCGCCGGAGATGGTGGCCGCGCGCAGCATGGTGGCCTGCTCGCCGTCGTCCTTGATCAGGCGCATGTCGTCGAGCAGCGGCAGCAGGTCGACGGCGCTGGCCGGCGGCGTGACGCCGGTGCGCGCCATGCGCCGCACGCTGCCCAGCCATAGTTTGATCTGGGCGTCGAGCGCCGGGTTGCTGGCCAGCGCGCAGTACAGCGCCGGCGCGTCGGCCAGCAGCCTGGTGATTTCGCCGTCGAGGTCTTCGATCGGATACGCGGCGTCGAAGCCGAAGGCCGCGCGGGCGCCGTCCGGGCCGTGGCGGAAGCCTTCCCAGATCTCGCGCTCGACGTTCTTTTGGCGGCAGAACAGGATGGAGCGCGCCGGTGCCGACGCCGCGTCGGCGCCCGCCGCCACCAGCACCACCACGCTTTCCGGCTCGGTAAAGCCGGTCAGGTAATAAAAATAGCTGTCGTGCCGGTACGGATAGTCGCTGTCGCCGTTGCGCGCCACCTCCGGTGCGGTGCCCAGCACGGCGACCGCGCCGGGTGGCATCGCCGCCAGCACGCGCGCGCGCCGCGCGGCGTGGGTTTGCACCGCCGCCGCCGCCATCACCGCGCGCCCCTGGCCGCCGGCGGCGCGTTGAGCCGGTCGAGCTGCTCGACGGTGCCGACGTTGTGCCACTCGCCCTCATACACCTCGCCGCCGACTTGCTTGCGCTCGATGAACGAACGGATCAGCGGTCCCAGCTTGGCGTGCTGGCCCGGCGCGATGGCGTCGAACATGTCGGGCCGGTACACGCCGATGTTGCCGAAGGTCCACTTCGGCGCGCCGTCGTTGGTCAGCGAGTACATCGTCAGGCCGAAGTCGCCCTCCGGATGGAAGTCGGGATTGGGCACCAGGTACAGCCAGCAGACGTCGCGCTGGTCGGCCGGGTAGGGCTGGCCCCACAGGTCCTCGTCCTTGAGCACGTCCTTGACTTGCTCGAAGTCGAAGTACGGGCAGTAGATGTCGCCCGAGACGGCCACGAACGGCGCCTCGCCCAGCAGGTGGCGCGCGGTGGCGACGCCGCCGGCCGTCTCCAGCGCCGTCGCCTCGCGCGAGTACAGCAGCTGGGCGCCGAACTGGGCGCCGTCGCCCAGCGTTTGCTCGATGACGTCGCCCAGGTGGGCGGTGTTGATGACGATCTCGGTGATGCCGGCGCGCACCAGGTTGACGATGTGCCAGACGATCAGCGGCCGGCCGCGCACCTTGAGCAGCGGCTTGGGGCAGGTGTCGGTCAGCGGCCGCATGCGCTCGCCGCGGCCGGCGGCGAAGATCATCGCCTTCATCAGAACGTGTAGCCGACTTGCGGCTGCTTGTCCTCGAGCGCGTCGAGCAGGCGCAGCAGCGGTTTCAGGTCCTTGTAGCGGCCGGCCGTCTTGCGCACGTAGTCGAGCACCGTCGGCAGGTCGCCCAGGTACTGGTCCTTGCCGTCGCGGTGGTGCAGGCGGCTGAAGATGCCGAGGATCTTCAGGTGGCGCTGCAGGCCCATGTATTCGAAATCCTTGTAGAAGGCGTCGATGTCCTTGTTGACCGGCAAGCCGGCCGACTTGGCGTGCTGCCAGTAGCGGATCGCCCAGTCCAGCACCAGTTCCTCGTCCCATTGCACGTAGGCGTCGCGCAGCAGCGAGGCGAGGTCGTAGGTGACCGGGCCGTACAGCGCGTCCTGGAAGTCGAGCACGCCCGGGTTGCCGGCGTCCATCCACATCAGGTTGCGCGAGTGGAAGTCGCGGTGCACGTACACCTGCTGCTGCGCCGTGACGTTGGCCAGGATGGCGTCGAACACGCCCTGCAGCTCGGCGTTCTGCTTGTCGGTCAGCGTGGCGCCCAGGTGCTTGCCGATGTACCACTCGGGGAACAGGTTGAGCTCGCGCAGCAGGAAGGCGCGGTCGTACTCGGGCAGCACGTCCGGCGTGCTGGTGGCCTGGAAGCGCACCAGCGCCTCCAGCGCCTCGGCGTACATGGTCGAGGCGTTGTCGTGGTCGAGCACCTGCAGGTAGGTGGTCACGCCCAGGTCGGACATCAGCATGAAGCCGCGCTCGTAGTCGGTGGCGACGATGCGCGGCACGGTGACGCCGGCCTGCGTGAGCATTTCGTCAACCTTGACGAAGCCCAGCACGTTTTCGCGCTCCGGGGGCGCGTCCATGGCGATCAGGGTGGCGCCGAGCGCGGCGCGGTGGGCCGGCAGGACGTCGAGGCGGAAGTAGCGGCGGAAGCTGGCGTCGGCCGAGGCCGGACGGGCGGTTGTCACATCGACCACGCCGAGGCCGGCCAGCCAGGCCGTCAGCTGGGCCAGGCGGGGATCGGTGGCGGCGGCCGGGCTTGCTCCCGGGCTTGCTCCAGATGTATCTGAAGTTAAATTCTGTAATAAAGACATTAAGCGAACCGTGGAAACCGGCGTAAGGTGAAGATTCCCATATAATAAGGGATTCAAATCAAAAAATCGCCTTTCATGGTGTTTCCTCCCTTCTTTTCATGAGCTGCATGCGCTGGCTACTGGCCCCCCCCACTTCGCACCGCTGGGCGTATGCCCTGACCGCCATCGTCACTGTGTCGGCCGTGCCGCCGTACGCCTACGCGCAGGGCACGCCGCCCAAGGCGCGCGCGCCGCGCGTGGAGGACCCGAACGCCGTCACCACCGTCATGGCCGAGGACATCGGCGGGCGCCCCGAGCGCGAGATCACGCTCGAGCGCAACGCCGAGATCATCAAGGACAAGACCAAGGTCCAGTCCGACTACGCGTGCTACCGCCAGGTCGACAACGAGGTCGAGGCCAAGGGTGACGTCAAGATCTGGCGCTACGGCGACTATTACACCGGCACCGAGCTCAAGCTGAACATGGACAGCGGCAAGGGCTACATGCTCAGCCCGACGTACCGGATGGAGGCCAACAACGCCCAGGGCAAGGCCGAGCGCATCAACTTCCTCAACGAGGACGAGGCGCTGGTGCTCAACGGCACCTACAGCACCTGCGAGGGCACCAATCCGGACTGGTACCTGCGCTCGAACACGCTCAACCTCGACTCCGGGCGCGACGTCGGCACCGCCGGCCCGACCGTGGTCTACTTCAAGGACGTGCCGATCCTGGGCACGCCGGCGCTGTCGTTCTCGCTGTCGGGCGCGCGCCGCTCCGGCTGGCTCTCGCCGACCCCGGGCGTGGGCTCGCGCACCGGCCCCGAGCTGGTGGTGCCGTACTACTTCAACATCGCCCCCAACCGCGACCTGACGTTGTTTCCGAAGATCATCACGCGGCGCGGCTTCCAGCTCGGCGCCCACGCCCGCTACCTGGGCGAGACCGATGGCGGCCTGTACCAGGGCGACACCTACCTCGAGTACCTGCCGCACGACAAGAAATACGTGCCGGAGAAGCCGGGCGGCTCGACCGACCGCTGGACCGTCAAGTCGACCCACAAGCAGGACCTGACCGAGGACTGGTCGTACGCGTGGAGCCTGCGCGCGGCGTCGGACAACAACTATCCGAACGACTTCTCCAAGACCGTCTCGAGCTCGACCGAGCGGCAGCTGCTGCGCGAGTTGCGCACCGACTACCACGGCGACATCTGGAGCCTGACCGCGCGCGTGCAGAAGTACCAGGTGCTGCAGGACCCGGCCTCGGTGACCGACGCGTCGCTGTTCGTGTCGCGCCCGTATGACCGGCTGCCGGCGGTCAACTTCCACGCCGCCCAGTACGACGTCGCCGGCGGCTTCGACTGGGCCTTCGACAGCGAACTGACGCGCTTCACCCATCCGACCCTGATCAACGGCACGCGGCTGGTGGGCATTCCGCAGCTGAGCTACCCGATCGTGGGCCCCAGCTACTTCGTCACGCCCAAGGTCATGGTCAACCTGGCCAGCTATTCGCTCGACAGCTTCGGCGCGCAGGCGGCGCGCAACATGTCGCGCGTGGTGCCGACGTTCTCGCTCGACTCCGGCCTGGTGTTCGAGCGCGACGTCAAGTTCCAGAACAAGGAGATGACGCAGACGCTCGAGCCGCGCCTGTTCTACGTCAAGACGCCGTACCGCGACCAGAGCCAGTTCCCCACCTTCGACACCGACGCGGCCACGTTCAACTTCAGCCAGATCTTCAGCGAGAACCGCTTCGTCGGCTCGGACCGCATCGGCGACGCCAACCAGCTGACCGCCGCGCTGGTGTCGCGCTTCCTCGACGCCGCCGGCGCCGAGCAGCTGCGCCTGGCGTTCGGCCAGCGCTTCTACTTCGAGGACCAGCGCGTACAGCTGGCCTCGACCACGCCGGTGGTGCAGGCCCGCTCCGACATCCTGCTGTCGGCCAACGGCCGCATCTCCGAGCACTGGGGCTTCGACAGCGCGCTGCAGTACAATCCGAGCCAGCACCAGGTGGTGTCGCAAAGCTACACGGTGCAATGGATCCCGGCCCAGAAGAAGGTGCTCAACCTGGGCTACCGCTACCTGAGCGGCAGTTTCAAGAACATCGAGGTGTCGAGCCAGTGGCCGCTGTTCAAGCGCTGGTACGGCGTCGGCCGGGTCAGCTACTCGATGCAGGACAGCAAAATCCTCGAGAGCCTGATCGGTCTCGAATACAAGGCCGACTGCTGGGTGTTCCGGGTCGGCGGCCAGCGTTTCGTGACGACCTCGACCACCGCGTCGACGCCGATCTTCTTCCAGCTCGAGCTCAACGGCCTGTCGCACCTGGGCGTGGGCAGCCCGCTCGAGGCGATGAAAAACAGCATTCCCGGCTACCAGCGTTTGAACGAGGGCTACGGCCGCTAAAGCAAGGCACCCGGGCGCGCGCCGGCAGTGACGGGCGGGCGCCTTTTGATTTTTTTACACCTGACTCATGAGCGTTCTACCATGCGTAATGCCAGTATGTACCAAATGAAGCTACTCGCCGTCCTGTTGTGCACCACCGCCCTCGGCGGTTGCAGCCTGTTCTCGAAAAAACCGACGCCGGCGCCGGCCGCCGCCACCACCCCGGCCGCCACCGCCAGCGCCGCCGCGCCCGCCGCGGCCGCCACCGCCAAGGCGGACGCCAAGGCCGACGGCAAGGGCTTCATCCCGCCCGGCTCGTCGAGCAACGTCGCCATCGATTCCATCGTCGTGGTCGTCAACGACGACGTCATCACCCAGCGCGAGCTGGCCAACCGCATCAAGTCCGTCACCGCCCGCATGAAGGCGCAGAACGTGCAGATGCCGGCCGCCGCCGACCTGCAGCGCCAGCTGCTCGAGCGCATGATCGTCGAGCGCGCGCAGCTGCAGATGGCCAAGGAGATGGGCGTGCGCGTCGACGACACCCAGCTCGACCGCGCCATCGCCCGCATCGCCGAGGCCCAGAAGCTGACCGTGCAGGACCTGCGCAACCAGATGGAGAAGGATGGCACGCCGTTCGCCTCGTTCCGCGAGGACATCCGCGAAGAGATCATCATGCAGCGCCTGCGCGAGCACGAGGTCGACTCCAAGATCCAGATCTCCGACGCCGAGGTCGACAGCTTCCTGGCCGCCGAGAAGGCCGCCGCCGCCGAGCAGTTCGAGATCAACATCTCGCAAATCATGGTGCGCATCCCGGACAACGCCACGGCCGAGGTGATCGCCCAGCGCCGCGCGCGCGCCGAGGAAGTGATGCGCCAGCTGCGCACCGGCGCCGACTTCGCCAAGATGGCCGCCACCTATTCGGACGCCAGCGACGCGCTGCAGGGCGGCGCGGTCGGCTGGCGCCTGCCCGAGCGGCTGCCGCCGGTGTTCGCCGAGGCGCTCTCCAAGCTCAAGCCGGGCCAGGTCACGCCCATCATCAAGAGCACCGGCGCGTTCCACATCCTGAAGGCGGTCGACCGCCGCAGCGTGGCCGAGGCCCAGGCGGCCGCGTCCGTGCAGCAGACCCACGCGCGCCACATCCTGATCAAGGTGACGCCGACCATGAGCGCGGCCGACGCCAAGCGCAAGCTGGCCGAGCTCAAGGAGCGGCTCGACAACAACGCCGCCAAGTTCGAGGATCTGGCGCGGCTGGTGTCGAACGACGGCTCGGCCTCCAAGGGCGGCGACCTGGGCTGGCTGTACCCGGGCGACACGATGCCCGAGTTCGAGGCGGCGATGAACAACCTGAAAATCGGCGAGGTGTCGCAGCCGGTCGAGACCAGCTTCGGCGTGCACCTGATCGAGGTGCTCGAGCGCAAGAGCGACGACGTCTCCAAGGAGCGCGAGCGCAACAACGCGCGCCAGGCCATCCGCGAACGCAAGATGGAGGAGGCGGCCGAGAGCTGGCAGCGCGAAGTGCGCGACCGCGCCTACGTCGAGTTCCGCACCGAAGAGGGCGCCGCCGCGGCCGCGGCCGCCAAACAGTAACTTAGCCACACGGGAGCACGCATGGGCGCCACTTCATCCACCGGGCGCGCAGGCGTAGCGCCCGCCGACCCCGCCACCGGCGCGGTCCCGACCCGGCGCCGCCCGGGGCGGCCGGTGATCGCCGTCACCGTCGGCGAGCCGGCCGGCATCGGCCCGGAAATCTCGATCCGCGCCGCCTGGGCGCGCCGCCACGAAGCCGATTGCGTGCTGCTGGGCGACGCCGCCTTCCTGGCCATGCTGGCCGCCGACATCGATCCCGCCATCCAGTTGTCGGCGCTGTCGTTGCAGGCGGTGCGCAACGGCGGCCTGCCGCACTTCGGGCCCGGGCGCGTGAGCGTGATCGACATCCCGCTCGACGCCCACGTCGTGCCCGGCAAACTCGACAAGAACAACGGGCGGGCCGTTCTGGCCACCCTGGACGCCGCCATCGAAGGCGCGCGCGCCGGCTGGTTCGAGGCGGTCGTCACGGCGCCGCTGCAAAAGAGCACGATCAACGACGCCGGCGTCAAATTCTCCGGCCACACCGAATACTTCGCCGACCAGACCGGCACCGCCCAGGTGGTGATGATGCTGGCCGGCCAGCCGGCCGGCGACCCGGCGCCGCCGCCGCTGCGGGTGGCGCTGGCCACCACCCACCTGGCGCTCAAGGACGTCGCCGCCGCGCTCACGCAGGACGGGCTGGCGCGCATCCTCGACATCCTCGACCGCGACCTCAAGGCCAAGTTCGGCATCGCCGCCCCGCGCATCCTGCTGTGCGGCCTGAACCCGCACGCGGGCGAGGGCGGCTACCTGGGGCGCGAGGACATCGACATCATCGCCCCGGCGATCGCGGCGGCGCGGGCGCGCGGCATCGACGCGCTCGGCCCGTATCCGGCCGACACCTTGTTCCAGCCCAAGTATTTGCGCGACGCCGACTGCGTGCTGGCCATGTACCACGACCAGGGGCTGCCGGTGCTCAAGTACGCCACCTTCGGGCACGGCGTCAACATCACGCTCGGGCTGCCGCTGATCCGCACCTCGGTCGACCACGGCACCGCGCTCGACCTGGCCGCGCAGGGCCTCGGCCTGGCCGACTGTGGCAGCATGGACGCGGCCATCGACACCGCGCTGGCGATGGCCGACGTCCGCTTTTGCCGCTAAATCCGGCCTCTAAATTTCACCCATTCAAAGAACACCCATGAAACACGTAGCCCGCAAACGCTTTGGCCAGAATTTTTTACACGACAAGTACGTCCTGTCGAGCATCACCGAGGCCATCGCGCCGGCGCCGGACGACGCCATGGTCGAAATCGGTCCCGGGCTGGGCGCCATGACCGAGCAGCTGATGCGCACGCTCAACATGATGCACGTGGTCGAGCTCGACCGCGATCTGGTGGCGCGGCTGGAAAAGACCTACAACCCGGCCAAGCTGACGATCCACGCGGGCGACGCGCTCAAGTTCGACTTCGGCACGATCCCGGTGCCGGAAGGGAAGAAGCTGCGCATCGTCGGCAACCTGCCGTACAACATCTCCAGCCCGTTGCTGTTCCACCTGGCCACGTTCGCGCCGCGGGTCCAGGACCAGCACTTCATGCTGCAAAAGGAAGTGGTCGAGCGCATGGTGGCCGAGCCGGGCAGCAAGACCTATGGCCGGCTGTCGGTGATGCTGCAATGGCGCTACGACATGAGTTTGCTGTTCGTGGTGCCGCCGGAGGCGTTCGATCCGCCGCCGAAGGTGGAATCGGCGATCGTGCGCATGATCCCGGTGGCCAACCCGCTGCCGTGCGACGGCGCCACGCTGGAGGCGGTGGTGCTGAAGGCGTTCTCGCAGCGCCGCAAGGTGATCCGCAACTGCCTGGCCGGCATGTTCACGGAAGCGCAGATCGTCGCCGCCGGCATCGACCCGACGCACCGTCCGGAGACGGTCGGGCTGGCGCAGTACGTCGCGCTGGCCAACCTGCTCAAATAAACCACCCCCGGGGGGACGGGCCGTCGGAACCTCGTAGGGCGGATTACGGCGTTCCGCCTGATCCGCCCTACAGCGACGGGCAAAAAAAAAGCCCGCTGGTTAAAGCGGGCTAAATCCAATTCCTTTGCAAGAAGTGGAGGAGACAAGTACAGTATGCTGCGTCGCGGTATATCACGCCACTTTATTTTTCACATATCAAACATCAGATTTGTGAATGTCTACCGTCTCCCACAGGCGCCGGGACCTCAGCGGGTCCGGCGCCGTCCACCTTATTTAGGGTTGCACGTCACCAACAGATTGGTCACGGCCGCCTCGCCCATCACCCCCACGCCGTTTTTCACGGTGCAGGTGATGTCGTCCGAGCTCAGCGTGGTGTCCGGGTGGATGGTCACGCCATACGACTGGCCGTCGGCCACGGCGGCGGGGAACACGAAGTCGCCGGCGCCGGTGCCGTCGGTCGGGCTGCTCACTGTGACTTGGCCGCCGGCCGAGCCGTTCAACAACGTCACGGTGCGCAACACGGCAGGCGTGGTGCCGACCGCGGCGGCTTTAGGGAACAGGCCGGTGAACTGACCGCCGACCGTGTAGGCCCTGCGTGCGCACGCGATTCCCACCGAGATCCCCACCGTCTGGCCGGCCGAACCGGTGTTGATGGAGGTGAACTGGCAGAGCATATGGTCAGGCTGTTGGACGAAGCCGACGTTGTAGCTGGTGCCGTAGCTGATCTGGTTGGGGAAGGAGAACGTGGTCGCGCCGGCCGGCACGGTGATGTTTTGTCCACCATTGCTGAGCGTCAGGCCGGGCGTGGCCAGGCCGGTGATCGTGCCTTGCACCGTGTACTGCGCCTTGCCGCCGCAGCCGGCCACCAGCGCAGCCGCGCTCAACGCCACGATGGCGCCCATATACGATAATTTCATGTATTTCTCCAAGATTAAGCCGGCAGGTTATTTGGGGGCGCAAGCGACGATCAGGCCGCTGTAGTTACCAGCGGGCATCAGGCCGGCGCCGGCGACGCCGCCGGTGACGGGGGCGGTGACCGTGCAGGTCCGGTTGGCCGGCTGCGCCAGAACGGTCACGCCGAACGGCGAACCTTCGCCGACCGTGTTGGCGAAGGAGAATTTCACATCGGCGCCGGTGGTCGACGTTGGCGCGATGTAGACGGTGTCGGGGCCGTTGGCCAAGGTCACGCCGTCATTGGTGCCGGCGACGCCGTCGTCGGCCAGGCCGGTCACCGTGCCGCCCAGGACCCAGGGATTGGTGGTGCAGCTGACCACCGTGCGATAGGACGTGAACGAGTTGGCCTTGTTGATGTTGTCCGTCAGCGTGCACTTGGCGCCGGTCGGCGGGGTGTCGATCTCGATGTCGAACGATTCGTCGACCGCCACCAGACGGGTGAACTGGAACGCGCCGGCGCCGGCCTCGATGGTCAGCTTTTCGCCGGTCGGTTTATTGATCAGCACCAGGCCGGGCTTGGTCAGGCCGGTGATGCTGCCTTGCAGCAGCATGCTGCCGTTGCCACTATCGCCACAGGCGCTCAGAATCACGCCACACAGCAGGGCCAGGCCCGCACGCGGAAACACACTTTTCATAAAATCTTCTCCAAAACGAATAGGGCCGGCGGCACGCACGGGTGCAGCATCTTACACGGATTTGCCCCGTATTTTAGTGCATTTGGTAACGCCAGTCCCCCCAATGGATGTAACAGCGTGTTATGGCGCGGCGCTACGATCGGCGCGATCGGTGCGACAATAGCGGCGATTCCACTCATTTTCGCCACCCATGACGCCACGCCGCCCGCAAGCCCTGCTGTTCGATCTCGACGACACCATGTGGCCGATCGGCCCGGTCATCGCGGCGGCCGAAGTGGGCTGGCACGCCTGGCTGGCCGAGCGCGCGCCGGCCGTCACGCGCAAGTATTCGGTCGAGGCGCTGCGCGCGCTGCGCCTGGCGTTGCTGGAAAAGCAGCCGGAACTGACGGCCGACCTGTACCGCCTGCGCCGCGTCGCGCTCGAGGCGGTCTTTGCCGAAACCGGCGAGGACGCCGCCCACATCGACGGCGCGATGCAACACTTTAACGTGCTGCGCAACGCCGTCACCTTGTTCGACGACGTCGCGCCGGTGCTGGCCGAGCTGGGCGGCATGCTGCGGCTGGGCGTGGTCACCAACGGCAACGCCGACCTTGAAGTCATCGGCCTGCACCACCATTTCGAGGTGGCGCTGGCGTCGGCCCGCTTCGGCCGCGCCAAGCCGGACCCGGCCATCTTCGTGGCCGCCTGCCAGGCGATGGGCGTGGCGCCGGCCGACGCCGTCTATGTCGGCGACGACCTGCGGCTGGACGTGGGCGGCGCCCAGGCGGCCGGCCTGCGCGCCGTGTGGATGAACCGCGCCGGCGGCGACGCCCATCTGGCCGCAGGCATCGCGCCCGACGCCATCTGCGCCGATTTCCACGCGTTGCTGGCGTGGGTCAGGGCACAGATGGGGGAGCCAATGCGGCATTGATGCGACGCGACAGCCCCCGGCCGGCGCGGAGCGTGCATAATAGGTAAATACGGCAACTCTCGGCAAATAAGATATACAGCATGCAACTCGACACACGCGCTCAAACCCTGCTCAAAGCCCTGGTGGAACGCTATATCGCGGACGGCCAGCCGGTCGGCTCGCGCGCGCTCTCCAAGATCTCCGGCCTTGACCTGTCGCCGGCGACGATCCGCAACATCATGGCCGACCTCGAGGAGCTCGGCTATGTGGCCAGCCCGCACACGTCGGCCGGCCGGGTGCCGACGCCGCGCGGCTACCGCATCTTCGTCGACACCCTGCTGACGGTCCAGCACCTGGACGAGCAGTCGGTCGAGGGCCGCATGCGCCTGCAGGCGCCGCAGCCGCAGAAAATGATCTCCAACGCGGCGCAGATGCTGTCGTCGCTGTCGCAGTTCGCCGGCGTGGTGCTCAGCCCGCGGCGCGAATCGGTGTTCCAGCAGATCGAGTTCCTGCGGCTGGGCGAAAAGCGCATCCTGTTGGTGATCGTCGGCCCCACCGGCGACGTTCAGAACCGTTTGTTGCTGACCGATGTCGACTACAGCCCCACGCAGCTGATCCAGTCGGCCAACTATATCAACCAGAATTACGGCGGCCTGGCCTTCGACGAGGTGCACACGCGCCTGCAGACCGAGGTGCGCCAGCTGCGCGACGACATGGGCCGGCTGATGCAGGCCGCCGTGGAGGCCGGCAGCGAGGCGATGGCGGACAGCTCGGACGACATGGTCATCGCCGGCGAGCGCAACCTGCTGTCGGTCAGCGATCTGTCGTCGAACATGACGTCGCTGCGGCAGATGTTCGACATGTTCGAGCAAAAGACGGGATTGATGCAACTGCTCGACGTGTCGAGCAAGGCCAGCGGCGTGCAGATCTATATCGGCGGCGAGTCGAGCCTGGTGCCGATGGACGAGATGAGCGTGGTGACCGCGCCGTACATGGCCAACGGCAAGATCGTCGGCACCCTGGGGGTGATCGGCCCGACCCGCATGGCCTATGAGCGCGTGATACCGATCGTCGACATCACGGCCAAGCTGTTATCGAACGCGCTGAGCCATAATTGAAGTCCCGGTGAGGCGGGGTCGTACCCCGTGCGGGGTACGACCCCAGGCTGAGCGCCGTGCGGGTTTGAATTTAAGGACGGTGCGGGCAGGCCGTCTTGGTGCAGTTGCCGTAGATCGCCAGCGCGTGCTCGGCGATGTTGAAGCCGCGCTCCTTGGCGACCATCTGCTGGCGCGTTTCGATCTCTTCGTCGAAGAATTCCTCGACCCGGCCGCAGTCCAGGCACACCAGGTGGTCGTGGTGCGAACCCTCGTTGAGCTCGAAAATGGCCTTGCCCGTCTCGAAGTGGTTGCGGTTCAGCAGGCCGGCCTGCTCGAACTGGGTCAGCACGCGGTAGACGGTGGCCAGGCCGACGTCCATATTGTCCGCCAGCAGGATCTTGTAGACATCCTCGGCCGTCAGGTGGCGCACGTCGCTGTTCTGGAAGATGTCCAGGATTTTAAGGCGAGGCAGCGTGGCTTTCAGGCCGCTGGCCTTCAGATCGGTTGGATTATTACCCATGGTGGACACTCTTATTCTGGTTGGCGAAAAGCTAGCCCACAGTTTAACGCACTCCGCGCGCGACCGCACTTATTGCCGTCACCTGATTGCGGCCCGGTGGGCCGCCCGGCGTTTGCAAACATTTACACTTGCGCCTGGCAAAACAGGGACATATCCCCTGTTTTACAGGATAATGCTGTCACTTTGCGTGCCCGCGCTGCCCCTTCCCGCACCATGCGCCAGGCATTGTGCTTTATGATATGGCGTTTTTCGGCATTTCCGCTTGACCAGATTGAGGACACTTATGCGCGTCACCCAGGCTTTATTGCAGCCCCAGTTGCAGTCTTTGTTGCACCGTTTTACCCGCCGCGCTCCATTGCTCGCGGGCGCCGTCTGCGTCGCGCTGGCCGCCGGCGGCTGTGCCTCCAACACCACCCTGGGCGAGAAATCGAACGAGGTCAAGGAAACCGGCATCACCCTGGACGCCAGCAAGGGCGCGCAAACGACGACCATCACCCCGCTGCAGAAGTTCATGTGGTTCTTCTCGCCATACCGTCCCGATATTCAGCAAGGTAACTTTGTTTCCGAGGAAATGTTGGCGCAATTGAAAGTCGGGATGACGCGCGACCAGGTCCGCTTCATCTTCGGCACCGCGCTGCTGACCGACCCGTTCCACGCCAACCGCTGGGACTACGCGTTCCGCATGGCCAAGGGCAACGGCGAAGTCACCACCAGCCGCGTGATCGTGTTCTTCGACGACGACGGCAAGGTCGCGCGCTGGGAAGGCGGCAACCTGCCGACCGAAAAAGAATACATCGCCCGCATCGCCGGCCCGGCGCCGAAGATCAAGAAAGATCCGAACGCGCCGGAGAACAAGCCGTCGCCGAGCGCGCCGCCGCCGCCGACGGGTACCGACAACGCCGCCCCCGCGCCGGTCGGCGTGACCGTGGGCAACGACAGAAAATAAGGCCAAATAAGGAAGTAAGCATGACCGAAATGAATATCGCCATCGCCGGCGCCGGTGGCCGCATGGGCCGCATCCTGATCGAAGCCGTCGAGAACGCGCCGGACGCGCGCCTGGCCGGCGCCCTCGACCGCGCCGGATCGGACAATGTCGGCGTCGACGCCGCCGCCTTCCTCGGCAAGCCGGCCGGCGTGCTGGTGCGCTCGGACCTGGCGCAAGGCCTGGCCGGCGCCCAGTACCTGATCGACTTCACCCGTCCCGAGGGCACGCTCGAGCACCTGGCCTATTGCGCCGAGCACGGTATCAAACTGATCATCGGCACCACCGGCTTCGACGACGCCGGCAAGGCCGCCATCGCCGAAGCGGCCAAGAAAACCGCGATCGTGTTCTCGCCCAACTTCAGCGTCGGCGTCAATGTCACGATGAAGCTGCTCGAGCGCGCCGCCAAGGCGCTGGCGACCGGCTACGACATCGAAGTGATCGAGGCGCACCACCGCTTCAAGGTCGACGCGCCGTCCGGCACCGCGCTGAAGATGGGCGAAGTGATCGCCGGCGCGCTCGGCCGCGACTTGAAGGAGTGCGCCGTCTACGCGCGCGAAGGCGTCACCGGCGAGCGCGATCCGTCGTCGATCGGCTTTGCCACCATCCGCGGCGGCGACATCGTCGGCGACCACACCGTGCTGTTCGCCGGCATCGGCGAGCGCATCGAGATCAGCCACAAATCGAGCAGCCGCGCGACCTACGCGCAAGGCGCGCTGCGCGCCTGCCGCTTCCTGGCCGACAAGCCGACCGGCTTGTTCGACATGTATGACGTGCTGTCGCTGAACGGATGACGCCCGCCGTCGCCAACCAGTTCACCCTGGCCCACTATTGGGAGCAGGGCGACGGCATCAGCCACGCGGTGGCGTTCGTGCTGCTGGCGATGTCGCTGGTGAGTTGGTTCTTCATCCTGTCGAAGGCCTTCGCGGCCTGGCGCGTGCGCCGCACGTCGCCGGCGGTGCAGGCGTTCTGGGAGGCGCCGACGATGGGCGACGGCGTGTCCGCGCTGGAACTGGCCGACCCGGAAAAAATCTACCTGCCGCTGGCGCTGCAGGGCGCCGCCCAGATCAAGGTGGCCGAGCGGCCGTCGCTGGGCGGCGAGATGGACCACGCGGCGCAGGTCACGCGCGTGCTGCGCGTGGCGATCCAGCGCTCGACCAACCGCCTCGAGGGCGGCCTGACCGTGCTGGCGTCGATCGGCGCGACCGCGCCGTTCGTCGGCCTGCTGGGCACCGTGTGGGGGATCTACCACGCGCTGGCCAACGTCTCGGCCAACGGCACCGTGCAGATCGACAAAGTGGCCGGCCCTGTGGGCGAGGCGCTGGTCATGACCGCCATCGGCCTGACGGTGGCGATTCCGGCGGTGCTGGCGTTTAACGCCTTCAACCGCGTCAACCGCTTGACCTTGTCCGAGCTGGACGCGTTCGCGTACGACCTGCAGGCCTACCTGACGACCGGCGCCCGCGCCGCGAAGTAAGCACGCACTCTCAACCTGAGCCGGGAGCAGCCATGAGTTTTGGCGCATTTAACCACCACCGCCAGCCGGGACCGATGTCCGACATCAACGTCACGCCGATGGTGGACGTGATGCTGGTGCTGCTGGTGATCTTCATCCTCAGCGCGCCTATGTTCACCAGCGCGGTCAAGCTCGATCTGCCGAAGGCGCAGGCGCCGGCCGCGCCGCAACAGGCCGAGTCGGCCACCGTCACCTTGGCCATCGACGGCAAGGGCAAGGTCTTCTGGAACAACGAGCCGATCGAGCGGGAGGCGCTGGAGGCGCGGCTGGTCGAAGCGGCCAAACAGGAGCCGCAGCCGGAGCTGCAGCTGCGCGCCGACAAGGACACGCGTTACGAAGTGGTGGCGCAGGTCATGGCGGCGGCGCAGACCAATGGATTAACGAAACTGGGGTTCGTCACGGACCCGAAGAAAGCAGAGAAGAAATAATGGCAACCGCAGAATTGAACGGCGCGGCGATCACCGACATGGGCAGCTTCCACGCGGCCTGCAAGGCGGCGATGGGTTTCCCCGACACGTACGGCGCGACGATGGACGCCTGGGTCGATTGCCTGAGCTATTTGCGCGATGAAGACTGCATGAGCAAATTCCGCCTGAAGCCGAACGAGGTGCTCGACATCGTCATCCAGGACGCAGCGGCGATGAAGGCGGCCGCGCCGGATGTGCTGGAGGAGGTGACGTACTGCGTGACCGGCATCAACGAGCGGTACGAGGATTACGGCGAGAAGCCGGCGTTGAAGTTGACGTTGAAGTAAACCCGCACCGCCGGGCGCGGACGGCGCTGCGGTCGCGGGTATGGGGTCGGACCCCTTGGGTCCGACCCCGGCGTGGCCCGGGGTTAAAACTCAGCCGACGATCGGGATCTGCGCCTTGGCGCCGGTCTCGCCCGGGGCCAGGGTCAACACCTCGAACCCGGTATCGGTCACCAGCACCATGTGCTCCCACTGCGCCGACAACGATTTGTCGCGCGTCTCGACGGTCCAGCCGTCGTCCAATTCCCTGGTCGCGGCGCGGCCGGCGTTGATCATCGGCTCGATCGTGAACAGCATGCCCGGCTTGAGCACCATGCCCTGGCCCGGACGGCCGTAGTGCGTCACCTGCGGCTCCTCGTGGTACACCTGGCCGATGCCATGGCCGCAATAATCGAGCACCACGCTGAAGCCGGCCTTCTCGGCCACCGTCTGGATCGCGAAACCGACATCGCCCAGCGTGGCGCTCGGCCGCACGGCGCGGATGCCGGCCCACATCGCCGCGTAGGTGGTCTCGACCAGCTTGCGCGCCGCCTTCGACGGTTCGCCGACGTAGTACATGCGGCTGGTGTCGCCATGCCAGCCATCCTTGATGACGGCGACGTCGATGTTGATGATGTCGCCGTCCTTGAGCACTTCGTCGGGCGAGGGAATGCCGTGGCAGACCACGTGGTTGATCGAGCTGCACACGGTGGCCGGAAAGCCGCCGTAACCGACGTTGGCCGGGATGACCTTCTGCACGTTGACGATGTAGTCGTTGCACAGCTGGTCGAGGTAGGCCGTCGTCACGCCCGGCTTGATGTGCGGGCCGATCATCGTCAGCACGTCGGCCGCCAGCTGGGCGGCGACGCGCGCCATGACGATTTGTTCGGGCGACTTGATCATATTGGCGTTACGGCGGGACATGGACTACCTCTTTCTTTTTGAAGGGGCGTAGTTTGCCACAAACCGTCAACCCCATGCGTCAGCGTACCGCTTTCGGATCGAAATGCGGGTTGTAAATCAGGCACAGCAAATTACCGAACGGGTCGGCCAATTCGACCGTTTTGATGTTTTCGCCGACATCCTGGATGGCGCCGTGGATGGTCGCGCCCAGCGCGGTGACGCGTTCGACTTCGGCCGCGATGTCGTCGACGCCCCAGTAGACCATGCCGCCGGCGGTGGCCGCGCGGCCGTCCGGGATCAAACCCAGTTCAAAACCGCCGACATTGAAGCCGACATAAAAAGGCTGGTCGAAATACGGCGCGGTATCGAACACCTTGGCATACCAGTCCTTGGCGGCGGCCAGATCGGCCACCGGATACACCACCGTGCGCAGTCCCTTGATCATGATGCAAGTCTCCATAAACATGACGAAAGCGCCATCTTGGCACGTTCGCCGCGCTGCCGATTGTAAAAATGGAATCCGCCGCCGCGATCACGCGGCGCGCAGGAAGCGCTCCGGCGCGCTGCCGGCGAACTCCTGGAAATCATGGATCAGGTGCGACTGGTCGAAATACCCGCAGTCGAGCGCCAATCGCGCCCAGTCCGGCGTCGGCGCCGCCTTGAGCGCCGCCGTGGCCAGGCGGAAGCGGCAAATGCGCGCATACAGCTTGGGCGACAGTCCGACCCGGGTGCGGAACTGCGCCGCCAGGTGCTGGCGCGACACCCCCAGCCGCGCCGCCAGCTCGTCGATCCGCACGCCGCCGCCGCTGGCGTCGAGCGCGCCCAACGCGCGCCGGATCAGCGCCTCGCCGGCGGCGGCGCCCGGATCGGCCGCGCGCAGCCGCCGCAGCAGTTGTGTTTCAATCAACGCAAGCCGTGCGCGGTCGGTCAATTCATTGGTCCACAGGGCGTCGGCCAGCCGGTCGGCGTCGCCGCGACCCCACAGCAGGTCGATGTCGGCCCGCTGGTCGGTCAGCGCGTGCAGCGGCGTCGCCAGGAAAGCCCCCGCCGCGCCGGGCTTGAAGCGCACCGCCACCGTGCGCACCGGCCCGGCGCTGGCCACCTGGATGGCCGTGCTCATCATGCCGACCGCGAAAGCCGGCCCGCCGCCGTCCTGCCACAGGATGTCGACGCAGTTATCGGGCAGCACCCGGTGCGTATGCGCCCGCCCGGGCGCGACGGCTGGCGCGCGCGCCGTCCACATGCAGTCGACATGGGCGCTTAAGGCCGGGTGGGGAGGGTATTCGCGGTACAGCATACGGTTATCTTACCGTCTGGAGGGCGCCGTGGGGGCACTCTCGTGCGCTAGGCCCGGTTGACCCAGTATAATGTCCGGTTCATATACACTTTTAGCCGCCACGCCTGGCCGCACACCACCATGCAAGATAAATATAGTCCCGCCGACGTAGAAAAAGCCGCGCAATCCCACTGGAAGGCCATCGACGCCTATAAAGCCGTCGAGCACGACCCGCGTTTCCCGAAGGGGAAGTATTACGCCTGTTCGATGCTGCCTTACCCGTCGGGCAAGCTGCACATGGGCCACGTCCGCAACTATACGATCAACGACGTGATGTACCGCTACCTGCGCATGAACGGCTATAACGTGCTGATGCCGATGGGCTGGGACGCGTTCGGCATGCCGGCGGAGAACGCGGCGATGGCCAACAACGTGCCGCCGGCGCAGTGGACCTATTCGAACATCGCCCACATGCGCGAGCAGATGGAGTCGATGGGCCTGGCGATCGACTGGTCGCGCGAGATGACCGCCTGCAAGCCGGAATACTACAAGTGGAACCAGTGGATGTTCCTGAAGATGCTCGAAAAAGGCATCATCTATAAAAAGACCGGCACCGTGAACTGGGACCCGATCGACCAGACCGTGCTGGCCAACGAGCAGGTCATCGACGGCCGCGGCTGGCGTTCGGGCGCGCTGATCGAAAAGCGCGAGATCCCGATGTACTACGCCCGCATCACCGACTACGCCGACGAGCTGCTGGAACACGTCGACAGCAAGCTGCCGGGCTGGCCGGAGCGCGTGCGCACCATGCAGGCCAACTGGATCGGCAAATCGACCGGCGTGCGCTTCGCCTTCCCGCACCAGATCAAGGACGCCGACGGCCAGTTGATCCAGGACGGCAAAATGTACGTCTTCACCACCCGCCCGGACACCATCATGGGCGTGACCTTCTGCGCCGTGGCGGCCGAGCATCCGCTGGCGATCCACGCCGCGCAGACCAATCCCGCGCTGGCCGCCTTCAACGCCGAGTGCAAGCTGGGTTCCGTGATCGAGGCCGACATGGCGACGATGGAGAAGAAGGGCATGCCGACCGGCCTGTTCGTCACCCATCCGCTGACCGGCGAGCAGGTCGAGGTCTGGGTCGGCAACTACGTGCTGATCACCTACGGCGACGGCGCCGTCATGGGCGTGCCGGCGCACGACGAGCGCGATTTCGCCTTCGCCAAAAAATACAACCTGCCGATCAAGCAGGTGATCAAGGCCGAGGGCCAGGAGTTTTCGACCGAGGCATGGCAGGAATGGTACGGCGACAAGGCCGTCTCCATCGTCACCAACTCGGGCAAGTACGACGGCCTCAATTATGCTGACGCGGTCGACGCGGTGGCCGCCGACATGGTCGCCAAGGGACTGGGCGAGAAGAAGATCACCTTCCGCCTGCGCGACTGGGGCATCTCGCGCCAGCGCTACTGGGGCACGCCTATCCCGATGATCAACTGCGCCGATTGCGGCTCGGTGCCGGTGCCGGAAAAAGACCTGCCGGTGGTGCTGCCGGAGGACTGCGTGCCGGACGGCAGCGGCAATCCGCTCAACAAGTACGAAGCCTTCCTCAAGTGCGACTGCCCGCAGTGCGGCAAGCCGGCGCGCCGCGAGACCGACACCATGGACACCTTCGTCGATTCGTCGTGGTACTACATGCGCTATACGTCGCCGGGCGCCAACGAGGCCATGGTCGATGAACGCAACGACTACTGGATGCCGATGGACCAGTACATCGGCGGCATCGAGCACGCTGTTTTGCACTTGTTATATGCGCGCTTCTGGACCAAGGTGATGCGCGATTTCGGCATCGTCAAGTTCGACGAGCCGTTCACCAACCTGCTGACCCAGGGCATGGTGCTCAACGAAACCTACTTCCGCGAGGACGACGCCGGCAAGAAGACCTGGTTCAATCCGGCCGACGTCGAAGTGACGCTGGACGACAAGGGCCGCCCGCAAGGCGCCGTGTCGAAGGACGACGGCCAGCCGGTGCAGATCGGCGGCACCGAGAAGATGTCGAAGTCGAAGAACAATGGCATCGACCCGGCCGCGCAGATCGGCCAGTACGGCGCCGACACGGCGCGCCTGTTCACGATGTTCGCCTCGCCGCCGGAGCAAACGCTGGAATGGTCGGGCAGCGGCGTCGAAGGCGCCAACCGCTTCCTGCGCCGCGTGTGGGCTTACGGCTATGCGCAGGCCGCGCGCATCGGCGCGGCATTGGCCGACCCGATCACGCCGGGCGCGCGCGATTACGCGGAGGGCCACAAGGCGCTGCGCCGCGAGCTGCACAAGATCCTGCAGCAGGCCGACTATGACATCAATCGTATCCAGTACAACACCGTGGTGTCGGCCTGCATGAAGATGCTCAATACGCTCGAATCGGCCAAGCTCGATGACGGCGCCGCCACCGGCGCGGTGGTGACCGAAGGGCTGTCGATCTTCCTGCGGCTGCTCAATCCCGTGGCGCCGCACATCACCCACGTGCTGTGGGAGGAGCTGGGCTACGCGAAAAAATTCGGCGACATCCTCAACGTCCAGTGGCCCCAGGTCGACCCGGCGGCGCTGGAGCAGGCCGAGATCGAGATGATGATCCAGGTGAACGGCAAGCTGCGCGGCAGCGTGGTGGTCGCCAAGGGCGCCGACAAGGCCACCATCGAAGCGGCGGCGCTGGCCAGCGAAGGGGTGCAGAAATTCATCGAGGGCACGCCGAAGAAGATCATCGTCGTACCGGGCAAATTGATCAACATCGTTGTTTAATAGATTAGCGGACGGATATCGGATGACTAACATGGCAAGCAGGTCCCGGTTGTTCCAGCGCGCGCGCCTGGGCGGTGTTGTGCTGGCGTTGTCGCTGACGCTGTCGGCGTGCGGCTTCCACCTGCGCGGCGACGGCGGCCACTACACGTTGCCGTTCCCGACGATGTACGTGGGATTGCCGGAGTCGTCGCCATTGGCGGTCGATTTGAAGCGCAATATCAACGCCAACGGCAGCACCACCGTCGTCAAGACGGCCAAGGAGGCCGAGGGCATCATCGAGGTGATCTCCAATCCGGAACACACCAAGACCAAAACCATCCTGTCGCTGAACAGCAATGGCCGCGTGCGCCAATACCTGCTCTCGTACAGCATCGTGTTCCGCGTGTTGAACAAGCAGGGCGTCGAGCTGCTGGGGCCAACGTCGATCGCGCTGAGCCGCCCGATCGACTTTAACGAAACCCAGCTGCTGGCCAAGGAGCAGGAAGAGGCGCTGCTGTACAAGGACATGCAGACCGACCTGGTACAGCAGATGATGCGCCGTATCGCCGCCATTAAAATGACGCGCATGTCGGTGCCGGCGTCAACGCCGAATCCGGCGCCGACGCAATCGGCTCCGGCCGTGCCGATCCTTTAAGGGCACGTTTATGCAATTGCGGTTGGAAGCGCTGGACGGGCATTTGGCGAAGCCGTTGTCGCAGCTGTACGTCATCACCAGCGACGAGCATCTGCTGGCGCTGGAGGCGGCCGACAAGATCCGCCGCGCCGCGCGCGCGCAGGGCTATTCGGAACGCGACGTGCTGACCGTCGAGCGTAGCTTCAAGTGGGGCGAGCTGCTGGCGGCCAACCAGGCGCTGTCGCTGTTCGGCGATAAGAAGCTGATCGAGCTGCGCATCCCGACCGGAAAACCGGGCAAGGATGGCGGCGCGGCGCTGCAGAACTACGTCAAGGACCTGAGCCCGGACAACCTGACCCTGATCACGCTGCCCAAGCTCGATTGGCAGACGCAGAAGGCGGCCTGGGTGGCGGCGCTGCAGCAGGCGGCGGTGTATATCGACATCGCGCAGATCGAACGGGCGCAATTGCCCAACTGGATAGGCCAGCGCCTCGCCGCGCAGGGGCAAAGCGCGGACCGGCAGAGCATCGACTTCATCGCCGACCGCGTCGAGGGCAATCTGCTGGCGGCGCACCAGGAGATCCAGAAGCTGGCCTTGCTGCACGAACCGGGCAGGCTGACCTACGAGCAGGTGCACGACGCGGTGCTCAACGTGGCGCGCTACGACGTGTTCAAGCTGAGCGAGGCGATGCTGGCCGGCGATCCGGCGCGGCTGGTGCGCATGCTCGAGGGCCTCAAGGGCGAGGGCGAGGCGCTGCCGCTGGTGCTGTGGGCGGTGTCGGAGGAGATCCGCACCCTATTGAAACTGAAGTCGGGCATGGCGCAGGGCCGGCCGCTCGGCGCGCTGCTCAAGGAATACCGCATCTGGGGGCCGAAAGAGCGCATGATGGACCCTGCGCTGCGCCGCATTTCGCTGCCGACGCTGGAGGCGGCGATGAAGGACGCGGCGCAGGTGGACAAGATGATCAAGGGGCTGCGCGCCAAGGCGCACAACGGCGACGCCTGGGACGCCATGCTGCAACTGGGGTTGAAAGTGGCGCGCGGATGACGTTCGCCTTCTAACAATGGAATGAACATGGATATCAAGCACTACATGGAGCAACTGGGCCAGCAGGCGCGCAAGGCATCGCGCGCGATGGCCCGCGCCGACAGCGCCACCCGCAACCGCGCGCTGACCCTGATCGCCGACGCCATCGAGCGCGACGCCGCCCAGCTGCGCGCCGCCAACCGGCTCGATATGGACGCGGCGGCCGCCAACGGCCTGGCGCCGGCGATGCTGGACCGCCTGGCCTTGTCGGACAAGGCCATCGCCACGATGGTCGAGGGCCTGCGCCAGATCGTCGCGCTGCCCGATCCGATCGGCGAGATCTCCGGCTTGAAATTCCGCCCGTCGGGCATTCAGGTCGGCCAAATGCGCGTGCCGCTGGGCGTGATCGGCATCATCTACGAGTCGCGTCCCAACGTCACCGTCGACGCGGCGGGCCTGTGCATCAAGAGCGGCAACGCCACCATCCTGCGCGGCGGCTCGGAGGCGATCCACTGCAACCGCGCGCTGGCGAAACTGGTCAAGGAAGGCCTGGCCGGTGCCGGGCTGCCGGAGGACGGCGTGCAGGTGGTCGACACCACCGACCGCGCCGCCGTCGGCGCGCTGATCACCATGCCGCAGTACGTGGACGTGATCGTGCCGCGCGGCGGCAAGGGCTTGATCGCGCGCCTGATGGAAGAGGCGACCGTGCCGATGATCAAACACCTGGACGGCATCTGCCACGTCTACATCGACGCCAGGGCCGATCTGAAGAAGGCCGTGGACATCGGCTTCAACGCCAAGTGCCACCGCTACGGCACGTGCAACACGATGGAAACGCTGCTGGTGGCGCGCGCGCTCGCGCCGGAGGTGCTGCCGCAACTGGCCGCGCTGTACGCCACCAAGGAAGTGGAGCTGCGCGCCGATCCGGAGGCGCTGGCGATCCTGTCCGCCGCCGGCTACCCGCACCTGGTGGCGGCCACCGAGGAGGACTGGGCGACCGAATACCTGGCCGCGATCCTGGCGATCAAGGTCGTCGACGGCATCGACGAGGCGATGGAGCACATCAACCAGTACTCGTCCAAGCACACCGAGGCGATCGTCACCGAGGACCACAGCGCCGCCATGCGCTTCCTGCGCGAGGTCGATTCGGCGTCGGTGATGATCAACGCCTCGACGCGTTTCGCGGACGGCTTCGAATACGGCCTGGGCGCGGAAATCGGCATCTCGAACGACAAGCTGCACGCGCGCGGCCCGGTTGGACTGGAAGGTTTAACCTCATTAAAATATGTGGTGTTTGGGTCTGGCCAGATCCGCGAATAAAGGCGCTGCAATGCTGACCCGTTTGAAGGTGAGGGGATTTAAGAGCCTGGAAGACGTAGACATACGTTTTGGCCCGCTCACATGCATTGCCGGGGTCAATGGGGTTGGCAAATCCAATTTGTTCGACGCTATCGCCTTCTTGCAGAGGTTGGCGGAAATGCCGATACTGGAGGCGGTGCGCGGCGTCCGCAACAGCGGGGTGGCTTCGTTGTTCACGCAAACGAAAACGGCGCGCGCGCAAACGATGGAGTTCGAGGCCGAGATGTTGATCGAGGCGGCCGTCGCCGATGATTTTGGCCGTCCGGCCCGGCCCGGCGCCACCTATCTGCGTTACCGGCTGGCGTTGCAGTACGTACCCGGCGGCGACGGCTACGCCGAAGGCATCGCCCTGGTCAGCGAAAGCCTGTCGGGCTTGCCGAAAGCCGCATTGGCGAAAGCGCTCGGTTTCGCCACGTCGAAGGCGTTTTTGACCTCTGTCCATCGGGGCGCCGGCGCGGTCGACTTCATCCGCACCGATGCCGGGGAAATCGAGGTGCGGCGCGAGCAGTCAAGCGGCACGCCGCTTCGCTTTGCGGCCGCGCAGGCCACGCGCACGGCGCTTAGCCTGATGAACGTCATCGACTTCCCGACAGCGCTGGCGCTTAAGCGGGAAATGCAGGCATGGACCATGTTGCGGCTTGAACTGAGCGCGCTGCGGCGGCCGGATCGCTTGGACGCACCGAACCGGCTGTCTCCGGAGGGAGCGCACCTGCCGGCGACATTGGAGCGTGTGCGTAACAACGAAAGCATCGCCGGCCAGTTGGCCACGCTGGTGCCCGATGTTGATGATATCTTTGTGCGGGCCGACCCGGAGCGGCGCACCAGGACTTTGTACTTGAAGTCGCGCAGCGGAGTCGTGCACGAGGCCGAAACTTTGTCCGACGGGATGTTGCGCTTTCTGGCGCTTGCCATTGTCAGCGCGGACACGGAGACGAGCGGGCTCATTTGCATGGAGGAGCCCGAGAACGGGATTCATCCCGGTCGTTTGGCGCTCATTCTCGAGCAGATGAAGCGCACTGTCGTCGATCCGATGGTCGCTGTCGGCGCCGACAATCCGCTGCGGCAAATGATTGTCAATACGCACTCGCCGCTGCTGGTGCAGAACTTGCTGCTGGATGAGCTGATCATTTGTCACGCCTACCGGCGCGACGGCGCATCGCTGTCGGTGTTTTCGCCGTTGCAGCATACGTGGCGCGATGTACCTGGCCCGCATGGCGGACGCACAGAGCGTGCATTGGGACTGGGCGCGGTGTTCTCGTATCTCGAGGGCGTTGCGGAGAGCGCCTGGCCGCCGACCGATAAATTGAATATCGAACAAGTGTATAAGCAAGAGCTGCAGAGTTTGGTGTTGAAATAGCGGGCCGGATGGAAGCGCTTCGCTATACACTGTTGACTGACGGCAGTTCCGACACGGCGTTGATGCCGCTGATCGACTGGCTACTGCTGCAACACCGGCCCGACCTGCTTATCCAGCCGCAGTTCGCACGCGGACTTGGTCCGGTCGGTCACGCGTTGAACAGTCGCTTGCCGGCGGCATTGCTGAGGTATCCTTGCGACCTGCTGTTCGTCCACCGGGACGCCGAAGGGGCATCCGCCAAACTGCGGCTGCAGGAAATCGCCGAGGCAATGAGCCATTTTGATCAGGCATATGTTCCTATCGTGCCGGTGCGAATGTCGGAGGCTTGGCTGCTATCGGACTCGTTGGCGATACGCAAGGCGGCCGGCAACAGAAATGGCACGGGCGAGCTGGAGTTGCCGGGCAAGGCGCGCTGGGAACATCTGCGCGATCCTAAACAGGTTTTGGAGCGGGCCTTGCAGGCGGCATCGGAAAAGTCGGTGCGGCGGCAACAACGCTTACCGCTGTCTCGACAGCGTTTGCAGGTGACCGAATACACCGATGATTTTTCCGGGTTGCGCGGTTTGCCGTCGTTTGATTTTTTTGAATCTCAACTTGTTGAAAAGCTCAAGGATTTATAGCTATGCTCTGGATTAAAGCGCTGCACATTTTCTTCGTCATGGCCTGGATGGCCGGGGTGTTCTACCTGCCGCGCATCTTCGTCAACCTGGCGATGGAGACCAACACCGCCACCATCGAGCGCCTGACGCTCATGGCGCGCAAGCTGTATCGCTTTTCGATGTGGCTGTCGGTGTTCGCCGTGGTGTTCGGCGCGATCCTGGTCTACATGCAGTACGGCGCGCACATGCCCGGCTGGCTGCACGCCAAGCTGCTGCTGGTGGTGCTGGTCATCGGTTATCACCACGCCTGCGGCCCGATCCTGAAGAAGTTCGAAAAAGGCGTCAATACGCGCAGCCACAAGTGGTTCCGCGTGTTCAATGAAGTGCCGGTGTTCATGCTGTTGGCTATCGTGATCCTGGTTGTCGTCAAACCATTCTGATCGGAGCATCATGAGCAAAGTCTGTCAGTATTTTTTCGCCATCCACTCGCCGTGGACTTATCTTGGCCATGAGCGCTTCATCGCGCTGGCGCGCCAGCACGCGGTGCAGATCGAGGTGCGTCCTTTCGACCTGGGCAAGGTGTTCGGCGTGTCCGGCGGCTTGCCGCTGGCCAAGCGCGCACCGCAGCGCCAGGCCTACCGGCTGGTGGAGCTGGCGCGCTGGTCGGAGTTCCTCGGCGTGCCGATGAATGTGCAGCCCAAGTTTTTCCCGGTGTCGCCCGACCTGGCCAACCGGATGGTGATCGCCGCGCGCCTGACGCACGGCGTCGACGTCTCGCTGGAGCTGGCCGGCGCCATCATGCGCGGCTTGTGGGCGGAGGAAAAGAACATCGGCGACGAGGATACGCTGGCGCAGATCGCCGGCGGCTGCGACCTCGATGGCCGCGCGCTGATCAAATCGTCGGAGACGGCCAGCGTGCAGGCCGAGTACGACCGCAACACCGAGGACGCCACGGCCGCCAATGTCTTCGGTTCGCCATGGTACGTATTGGATGGTGAAAGCTTCTGGGGCCAGGACCGCCTGGACTTCCTCGAGCGCGCGATGCAAAAGTAAAGCGGTAACAAAGTAATAAGTAACGAGTTTTGGTTTTTCAACGGACAAAAGGTACACCTATGGCATCCTATTTTTGCCCATGCCCGCGCGGCATGGAAGCGGCACTGGCCGAAGAACTGGGCGAAATCGCCCTCCTGAGCACCACCATGAAGGTGCACAACCAGGTCCCCGGCGGCGTGCACTGCTCCGGCGACCTGCTTGATTCCTACCGCATCAACTTGCATTCGCGGATCGCCTCGCGCGTGCTGATGCGCATGGCCGTCACCGGCTACCAGAACGAGAACGACATCTACGACCTGGTGCTGGCGCAGCCCTGGGAAGACTGGTTCACCTACGACCACACGATCCGCGTCGACGTCACCGCCGTCAAATCGCCGCTGAAAAGCCTGGAATTCACCACGCTGAAGATCAAGGACGCGATCTGCGACCGCTTCCGCGACCAGTTCAACAAGCGCCCGTCGGTCGACACCAAGGAGCCGGACATGCGCATCGTCGGCTTCCTCGACGCGCGCCAGTTCATCATCTACCTGGACACCTCGGGCGAGGCGCTGTTCAAGCGCGGCTGGCGCGAGGAGACCGGCGACGCGCCGCTGCGCGAGAACCTGGCCGCCGGCCTGCTGCGCGTGGCGGGCTGGAAGCCGGGCATGCCGCTGTTCGACCCGATGTGCGGTTCCGGCACCATCCTGTGCGAAGCGGCGCAGATGGTGCAGGGCATTCCCCCGGGCGCGCGCCGCCGTTTCGCCTTCGAGGCGTTCAACGACTTCGATCCGGCGCCGTGGAACGACATGAAAAATTCGATCAAGGCCAATCCGCTGCCGGCGTCGCCGACCATCTTCGGCTCCGACATCTCGGGCGACATGGTGGCCATGACGCGCCATAACCTCAAGTGCGCCGGCATCATGTTCGACGTGCCGCTCAAGCAGATCGAGGCGCAGGAGGTGAAGGCGCCGACCGAGCAGCCGGGCATCCTGCTGACCAATCCCCCGTACGGCGAACGTATCGGCGTGCGCGGCGACAGCTCGCTGCCGGAGGACGAACTGGCCAGCGGTTTCTATTCGGCGCTGAGCACCACGCTCAAGCAGCGCTTCGCCGGCTGGACGGTGTTCCTGTTCACGGCCGACCTGGGCCTGCCGAAGATGCTGCGCTTGAAGGAGTCGCGCAAGACGCCGTTCTTCAACGGCGCGCTCGAATGCCGCCTGTTCCGTTTCGATATGGTGGCGGGCTTCAACCGCCGCGAAGCAGCCAAGCCTAAAGAAGTTTAAGAAGTCCGCGTTTTGGCGCCGCCGAACCCCGCAGGGCCACGCGGGGTCGGACCCCGCGGGTCCGACCCCCGCCTCTGATTCGCGGGTCGGGGTGCAAGTACGCTCCTGAGGAAAGCGCCCGATGTTCCCAACACCTCCCGCCAACGTCCCTCCCGATCCGGTCGAGCCGATCCCGCCGCCGCCGCCGTCGCACATGAAGGTGCTCAGCGCCGCCGGCCTGGCGGCGATGCTGGCCGCGATGTCGATGCTGGGACCCTTCTCGATCGACGCCTACCTGCCGGCGTTCCCCAACATCCAGGCCACGCTGGGCGCAACCCCGCTCGAGGTGCAGCAAAGCCTGACGTTCTACATGCTGGCCTTCGCCGCCATGGTGCTGTGGCACGGCGCCTTGTCGGACGCCTTCGGGCGCCGCAACGTGATCCTGGTGTCGCTGGTGATGTTCGCCATCGGCACGCTGGGCTGCGCCTCCGCCCACACGGTGCACTACCTGTGGGTGTTCCGCGTGATGCAGGGCGTGTCGGCCGGCGCCGGGGTGGTGGTGGGACGCGCCATCATCCGCGACCTGTACGAGGACGCCGCCGCCGCCCGCCTGCTGTCGCTGGTGACGATGATCTTCTCGATCGCGCCGGCGGTCGCCCCCATCCTCGGCGGCTGGATCGTCACGCTGTTCGATTGGCGCGCGATCTTCCTGTCGCTGCTGGCCTATACGATCCTGCTGTTCATCTACTGCTACCGGCGCCTGCCCGAGACGCTGCCGCCGCACAAGCGCCAGCCGTTCAACCCGCGCTACCTGGCACGCAACTACGGCGAAATCATGCGCTCGCCGCTGTTTCACATGAAGTCCGGGGTGGTGGCGCTCAACTTCGCCGGCCTGTTCGTGTATATCGCGGCGGCGCCGGAGTTCCTGCCCAAGCACCTGGGCCTGGGGGCGTCGCAGTTCGGCTGGCTGTTCATTCCGGCGGTGTCGGGGATCTTCCTTGGCGCGCTGGCGGCCAACCGCATCGCCGGCAGGATGACATTTTCGCGACAGATCGGCATCGGCTTTTGTTTCCTGATCGCGGCCCCGGTATTGAACGTTCTGTACCATCTTTGGCTGCCACCGGCGTTGCCGTGGTCGGTCGCGCCGTTGTTGTTTTATAACTTCGGCATGTCGATCGTGGCGCCCGCCGCCACTCTGCTGGCGCTCGACCTGTTCCCCCACATCCGCGGCACCGTGGCCTCGTGCCAGTCGTTCGCGCTGACCCTGCTGGGGGCGCTGGTGGCGGGGGTGATCGCGCCGTTTCTAGCACATTCGGTGCTCTGGCTAGCCGCCGGACAGCTGGCCTTTAGTGCCTCTGCTCTGCTTTTATGGTTGACGTCGCGCCATTACCGGCGCATGCTTCTACGCCATCCAGGTTAATAGTTGTTTACGGGGGGAAATTGAATTAGTTTAGAAGGAAAGATAATAGCTGCTAAGTTATTATGATACTTTATGCTAATATAACTTTTCCAAACGTAATTTCAAGCCCAAAACCTGCCTGAAAATACTGATGAAATAACAACAACTGTGGCGGTACTGAGCCGTTGAGTGCCTCCCCCTATTCGATGACCACTGGCGGCAAAGCTGGATACGATGCATCAACCTGACCATGATATTCGCAATCGATTGCTGATTGCCCGTCTGCCGGCGATGCCGCAGATACTCATTAAGTTGATCGAGCACTTGCAGGCGGACGACGCCGGCATGCCGGAGTTGGCCGCCCTGATCGCCAAGGATGCGGCGATGACGAGCAAGATCCTGTCGGTCGCCAACAGCTCGGCCTACCACCGCAACGCCCGCACGGTCGGCCTCGAGCAGTCGCTGGTGTCGCTCGGCACCGACATGATCAAGACGCTGGTCATCAGCGAATCGGTGTTCCAGACCTTTAACAGCTTCCCCCATTCCGGCAGCACCGACTTGCGCGGCTTCTGGAAAAACTCGCTGACGACGGCCGTCATCGCGCGCGACATCGCCCGCAAGATGGAGTACCCGCACGTCGAGGAGGCCTATCTGGCCGGCCTGCTGCACAACGTCGGGCGCCTGGCGCTGCTGGCGACCGCGCCCAAGGAATACGGTTTCAACTTCATGGCGCGCGACGACGAGGACCTGTGCGCCGTCGAGCAGCGCACCTTGCAGATCACGCACACGGAGGCGGGCGCCTGGCTGATCGAGCGCTGGCACCTCGATTCCTTCCTGGCCGACAGCGTGCTGTATCACCACGAGCCGCTGGCGCGCCTGGAGTCGTCGCATCCGTTGATCCGCATCGTGCGGCTGGCGCACCTGCTGTGCTGCCACGACGACCAGCAGGAGGCCGTCGAGAGCGGCGCCTACCTGTGCGGACTCGATGGCGAGGTGCTCGCGCAGATCGTCAGCAGCGCCGCGCGCCAGGTGGAAAAGTCGGCCGACTACCTCGGCATCGACCTGACCGGCGTCGACGACGTGCCGGTGCCGGCCGCCTACGCGCCGCCGGTGCTCGACCCGGTGCAGCAGCGCTTGTCCGAGGAAGTGCGCAACATGGTGCTGGTGTCCGAGATGGGCCAGTCCTTCGCGCGCCAGGACGGCGAGGCCGGCCTGCTCGAATCGATGACGCGCTCGGCGCGCATCCTGTTCGATTTCGAGAACGCGCTGGTGTTGCTGGAGAATCCGACCGGGCACGCGCTGCACGGCACCGCGACCGGCGACCAGCAGCAGCGCTTTTCCGAGTTCGTCATCCCGCTCAACAAGGGCGGCCTGGTGGCGGCGTCGGCGCTCGAACGCAAGCTGGCCTTCATCAGCCGCGACGGCCATGCGCAGTCCGCCCTGCAACCGCAGCCGCCGCTGAGCGTGGCCGAGGACCAGTTGTTCCGCATCCTCGGCACCGAGAGCATGGTGTGCCTGCCGCTGGTGGCCAACCAGCGCTGCCTCGGTGTGCTGATCGGCGGGGCGCCGGCCTGGCAGATGGCCAGCTACCAGAAGCGCGCGCGCTTCCTGCAGTCGTTCGGCACCCAGGCCGCCGTCGCGCTGGAGACGGCCATCAGCGAGCGCGGTCACGCCAGGCGCCAGATCGCCCACGTCGCCGAGGAGTACCGCGAGGCGTCGCGCCGCGTGGTGCACGAGGTGAACAACCCGCTGTCGATCATCAAGAACTATCTGTCGGTCCTCGACAGCAAGCTGGCCAAGCGCGAGCCGGTGGTCGGCGAGATGTCGATCCTGAACGAGGAGATCGACCGCGTCGGACAACTGATCAACGGCCTGGCCGACCTGCAGCCGACCGAAACGACGCGCGCCACCGACGTCGCGCGCGTGGTCGACGACGTGCTGCGCCTGTTCCGCGCCACCGACTTCGTGCCGGCCTCGGTGCAGATCGTGGTGCGCATGCAGGAGGAGCCGGCCGACATCGAGGGCGACGCCGACCTGCTCAAGCAAATCCTGGTCAACCTGGTCAAGAACGCGGTCGAGGCCATGCCCGACGGCGGCAAGATCGAAATCGCCAACCGCGGCCACGTCAACCGCGAGCGCAAGCTGTATCTGGAACTGGTCATCGGCGACACCGGCCCGGGGCTCTCGCCGGACGTGCTGGCCAACCTGTTCTCCCAGGTGCGCAGCACCAAGGAAGGGCCGCACCACGGCCTTGGCCTGTCCATCGTCCATGGCCTGGTCAAGAAGATGCATGGTTTGATCACCTGCCGGTCCGGCAAAGCGGGAACCACGTTCGAAATTTTGCTGCCCGCCCGTAGCAATCCCAGTCCCGTCGGCGGCGTGCAAACGCGGTTGATGGATTCAGTTTAAGGCCATGATGAACCTGACTCCCGCCGGCTACGCCGCCCCAGAAACGAGTTCGGACGACCCAACCCCCGTCGCCCAAGCCGCCGACAACCGACCCCGCATCCTGCTGGTGGACGACGAACCGCGTTTGCTGTCGTCGCTCTACGAGCTGCTGCGCGACCGCGATTACCACCTGGTGACGGCCACCTGCGGCAGCGAGGCGCTGGCGCAGTTGATCAAACTGAAATTCGATCTGATCCTGCTCGACCTGCGCCTGCCCGACATGAGCGGCCACGAGATCATGGACTTCATCAACGCCAAGGGCATCGACGGCGACGTCATCGTCATGAGCGGCGAAGTGGGCATCGACGCCGCCATCGGCGCGCTCAAACGCGGCGCCTACGACTACCTGCGCAAGCCGTACAGCCGCGAGGAGCTGCTCAAGACGGTGGAGAACGCGCTGCAAAAGCGCCGCCTGGCCATCGACAACGAGCGCATCGCCTCCAAGCTGGAAAACTCGGAAAAGATGTACCGCTACCTGGTCGACAGCTCGCCCGACATCATCTATACGCTCAACCACGAAGGCAAATTCACGTTCGTCAACGACCGCGTGCAGCAGCTGCTCGGGTTCACGCGCGAGGAGCTGATCGGCAAGCACTATTCGATCCTGGTGCACGACGAGGACCAGGAGCGCGCGCGCTACGCCTTCAACGAGCGCCGCGTCGACGAACGGGCCTCGCGCAACGTCGAGCTGCGCCTCAAGTGCAACACCGGCGGCGGCATCGAGCGCACCTTCAACAACACGCTGATGACGATTTCGCTCAACGCGATCGGCATGCACGTTCCCGACAACAGCAGCGTCAAGAAGCACGAATTCTTCGGCACCTACGGCGTCGCCCGCGACATCACCGACCGCAAGCGCGCCGAGGAGGTGATCTCCTACCAGGCCTACCACGACATCCTGACCGACCTGCCGAACCGCATGCTGTTCAAGGACCGTCTGGGCCTGGCCGTGATCCAGGCCAAGCGCAAACTGACCGAGCTGGCGGTGATGTTCATCGATCTGGACCGATTCAAGCTGGTCAACGACACGCTGGGCCACGTCAAGGGCGACGAGCTGCTGCAGCAGGTGTCGCAGCGGCTCAAGGAATGCCTGCGCCGCGGCGACACGTTGGCGCGCCAGGGCGGCGACGAGTTCACCATCGTGCTGCCGGAGCTGCGCGACCGCCAGGACGCCAAGGCCATCGCCGACAAGTTCCTCGAAAGCCTGCACGAGCCGTTCGACCTCGATGGCCACGAGGTGCACATCTCCGCCTCGATCGGCATCGCCATCTATCCGGGCGACGGCGAGACCATCGACGAGCTACTGCGCCACGCGGACATCGCCATGTACCAGGTCAAGGCGCTGGGCAAGAACGGCCATAGCTTCTATCACGACTCGATGCTCGACGTGTCGCATCAGAAGATCGCGCTCGAGCAAAGCCTGCGCAAGGCGCTGGAGCTCAACGAGCTGGAAATGTACTACCAGCCGCAGCTCGACGTCGCCACCGGCCGCATCATCGGCGCCGAGGGCCTGATGCGCTGGAACCATCCGCAGCGCGGGTTGCTGTCGGCCGGCGAGTTCCTGCCGTTCGCCGAGGAGAACGGCTTGATGCTGCCGATCTCGGACTGGATGCTGGGCGCGCTGTGCCGCGATCTGCTGCAGTGGAACGCGGCCGGCGGCGAGGCGATACGGCTGTCGCTGAACCTGTCGCCGCAATATCTCGACCGCGGCGACTTCTTCGAGAAGATGCGCGGCGCGCTGACGCGCTACGGCATCTCGCCGGCGCAGATCGAGGTGGAGATCACCGAGAACATCTGCATCCGCAATCCGCAGTACGCGATCGAACAGTTGAACAAGCTTTGCCAGCTGGGCGTGTCGGTGGCGATCGACGATTTCGGCACCGGCTACTCGTCGCTGTCGTACCTGCACCGCTTCCCGATCCACACCATCAAGATCGACCAGTCGTTCGTCAAGGAGATCCACGACGAGAACGGCCACTACCCGGTGATTTTGGCGATCATCTCGATCGCCCGCGGCCTTGGCCTGCACCTGGTGGCCGAGGGCGTGGAGACCGACGTGCAGGCGCGCTACCTGCAGGCCAACGGCTGCACCACGATGCAGGGCTATCTGTACCATCGGCCGATCTCCCTGCTCAGCTTTATCGACGTGCTGCAGGATCAGAGCCGCTTGTCGGCCGGCGCCGGGTCGCCGCCGAACGCGCACGCCGCGCTCCATCCGGCGCCGAATATGGACACCCAACCGGCCATGGTCGCAATCCAGGCTTGAACAATCAGTGAAGCAGCATGACGAAATACACGCCCGACGGACCCGATAAAGGCAGCACCCACACAGCGGAGTTCCTGCGCGTTAAGCAGCAAGCCGAACGCGGTATCGCCAACGCCCAGCATAGCCTGGGCTTTATGTACTTTAACGGCCAGGGCGTGGCGCAAAGCTTCGAGCTGGCGGTGGTGTGGTATCGCCAGGCGGCGATGCAGGGGCTGGAGCACGCGCAGTACAACCTCGGGGTGATGTACCAGAAGGGCCAGGGCGTCGAGCAGAATTATCATGAGGCGGCGGCGTGGTACCAGCTGGCCGCCGAGCAGGGCTACGCCGCCGCCCAGTACAACCTGGGCTGGCTGTACGCCAAGGGCCAGGGCCTGGACGCCGACACGCAGAAGGCCATGCACTGGTTCAGCAAGGCCGCCGAGCAGGGCGACGCCGGCGCGCAAAACAATCTGGGCATGATGTACGACACCGGCAAGGGCGTGCCGCAGGACTTCAAGCAGGCCATCGCCTGGTACCGCAAGGCGGCCGAGCAGGGCTACGCGCGCGCGCAGTTCAACCTTGGCCTGCGCTACGACAACGGCCAGGGCGTGCCGCAGGATGTCGGCCAGGCCATGTCGTGGTACCGCAAGGCGGCCGACCAGGGATATGCGCCGGCGCAGTTCAACCTGGCGCTGCGCTTCGACAAGGGCGACGGCATCGCGCAGGACAGCCAGAAGGCGATCCTGTGGTACCGCCGCGCGGCCGAACAGGATCACGCCAGCTCGCAGTTCAACCTGGGCCTGATCTACGATAACGGCCAGGGCGTGCCGCGCGACGAGCAGAAGGCGCTGGACTGGTACCGCAAGGCGGCCGAGCAGGGCCACGCGGGCGCGCAGAACAATCTGGGGCTGCGCTACGATCATGGACAGGGCGTGCCGCAGGATTACGAACAGGCGCAGTTCTGGTACCGCAAATCGGCGGAGCAGGGCTATCCGGGCGCGCAGTACCATCTGGGCCTGTTGTATGACGCCGGCCATGGCGTGCCGATGGATCATCAGGAAGCGATTTTCTGGTACCGCAAGGCGGCCGACCAGGGCCACCTGCGGGCGCAGTTCGATCTGGGCCTGCGCTACGAAACGGGGCGCGGCGTGCCGAAGGACTTGCGCAAGGCGATGCAGTGGTACCGGCGCGCGGCCGAACAGGATTACGCGGCGGCGCAGTACAACCTCGCGCTGCTGTTCGATAACGACGAGGGGCCGCAGCCGGACAGCGCGCAGGCCAACGGCTGGTACGCCAAGGCGGCGGCGCAGGGGCACACGCTGGCCCAGTTCACGCTCGGCCTGCGCTACGACAATGGCCAGGGGCTGGCGCAAGACTATGCGCGGGCCCACCACTGGTATCTGCAGGCCGCCAACCAGGGGCACGCCCGCGCGCAGTTCAACCTCGGGCTGATGTATCTGGCGGGGCAGGGTGTGCGCGCCGACGCCGGCCAGGCATTGACATGGCTGACGATGGCCGAACGCGCCGGCTTCAGTGCCGCCGCCCGCTATATCAAGAACGCCGCCGCGCGCGTCATGGTGCCCGGCTAGTGGAAAGCGCGCAGGGCTGATTTAAAAAAAAATTCTGGCGCGGGCGTTAACTTGGTACTATTGGTTATTAATTTGTAAATTCAAAACCGCAAGTCAGGGAGAAGTTATGAACAAGATGCTCTTGGTCGCAACGTTGATGACGATGGTTGGAATGACAGGATGCGCCACGACGGAGTCGCCCGAGGCGCCGGCCGTCGCTTCCGCCGACGCCGGCCCGGTCAAGGTTCGCGACCAGTCGCTGGTCACCGGCAGCCGTATTCCCGGCACGCGCAGCGCGATGGTTTCCGCCACCGATGCCGCCGACGCCAAGCGGCAGCTTCGTGACAACACCTCGCCTTACGCGCACAAAGATTAAGGTGCCGACAGGTGGCCGACGCGGTAGCGCAGCGCGCCGTCGTCCGCCGGCTGCGCATCGTGCCACAGGCATAGGCGCACCACGCTCCACGTCACCGGCTCGAAGCCGATCACCACGGCCAGCGCGCCGCGTGCGAGCGTCTGGCGCGCATACTCCTCCTCCTTGATGCGCAGCGCGGCCAGATCGCTGTATGGCGCGATCGCCTCGATGGCGCGTGTCGCGTGCCGCGCCTCGCGCACCCGCGCGCCGACGCTGGCGTGCCACGGCGTCCAGGTGCGCACCGACGGCCAGCCGAAGGCTCGCGCCACGCCCGCGAATCCGGCGCCATTGAGGAAGCCGTGCATCGACTCCTCGTCGCGCCACAGGTAGAACGGCGCGTACAGGTTCTCGACCGACTCGCCGCGCTCCGCATACAGGTAGGCCTTGAACGCGAGCCCCGGCAAATTATCCAGCAATGGCCCCTTGGTGGCGATGCGCCCGCGCACGATCGCCATATCGTAATCGGCCGGCAGCACGAAGCCGTACTGCATGGCGATCATGATCCCACTCCCCGCAGCAGCGTCGCGGCCGGCGCGCCGCCGCTGAACGACCACTCGTCGCCGAGCGAGGTGGTGATGACCACCAGCACATCGCGCGGGTTGATGCCCGGCGCCTCGGCCAGACGCTCCACCAGGCGGCGGTAGAACGCCTGCTTGGTTTCCGTGGTGCGCGGCTTGCCGGCCGTGATGGCGATCATGACGAAGTCGTCCGAGCGCGGACCGCCCTGGCTTTCATAGTCACGGTCGAAGATCAGTTCATGCGGCTCGTGCTGGTGGATGACCTGGAAGCGGTCCGTCGGCGGCACGTTGAACGCCTCGACCATGGCGGCGTGCAGGCTGTCGCTTAGCGCGCGCAAATAGTCGGGCGATTTTCCCTTCAGTAGCGAGATGCGGCTCATGGGCATGGTGTCCTCCGTTTGTTTGATTGACAGCTTCACGATACAGGACTAAGTTAGTACTGAAAATCAGGAATATTTTGATCAATAGTTCAATAAAACGGGACGGTTATGCGAAAGATCACGTTCGACCTCGATGTGTTGCGCACCTTTGCCGCCGGTGTCGAGCTGGGCAGTTTTGCCAAGGCGGCGGACCGGCTGGGGCGTTCCACCTCCGCCGTCAGCGCCCAGCTGAAGAAACTGGAGGAGCAACTGGACGTGCCGGTGTTGCGCAAGGCCGGACGCGGCATGGAGCTCACGGCGGCGGGCGAGACGCTGCTCGCCTACGCGCGCCGCCTGCTGGAGCTGAACGACGAGGCGGTGGCGGCGTTGCGCGGCGCCGAGCTGGCCGGTGGCGTGCGCCTCGGCATGCAGCAGGATTTCGGCGAGCACTTGCTGACGGAGGTGCTGGGCCGCTTCGCCCGCGCGCACGCGCAGGTCAGCATCGAGGCGCGGGTGGGGCGCAACGCGCAATTGATCGAGCAGGTCGGCGCCGGCCAGCTCGATCTGGCGCTGGCCTGGGACCGGACCGGCGACTGGCCGTACGCGCACCGGCTCGGCCAGTTACCGATGCGCTGGCTGGCCGGCGCGCACGCGGCGCTGCCGGCGCCCGACCACAACGCGCCGCTGCCGCTGGTGATGCTTGACGCGCCCTGCCTGATGCGTTCGGCGGCGATCGACGCGCTGGACCGGGCCGGCATCGCCTGGCGCGTCGTCTTCACCAGCACCAGCCTGTCGGGCGTGTGGGCCGCCGTCGCCGCCGGGCTGGGGGTGACGGTGCGCACGTCGGTCGGCATGCCGGCCGGAGTGCGCCTGCTGGAGACGCCGGCGTTGCCGCCGCTGCCGCATATCGGTCTGAGCCTGCTGCAATCGGAAGCGCAACTGAACCCGGTGGCGCAAAGGCTGCGCGAGATCGTGCTGGAGGCGGTGGCCCCGGCGCTGGGCTGAAGCGCGACACGACAACACAAAAAAAACCGGAAAACCTGGAAAACCCGGAAAACACGTAGGGCGGATTAGCGCAGCGTAATCCGCCACTGCATGCGTATCGACGGCGCACGCATTTCCCCGTAAAAGTGAGTATTGGAGAGATTGTCGGGCGCGCGATCGCCTATAATTGCTGCAAAGTAATTTACTTGCAAAATATCAATTTGCAGACGACTTTGGTCCATCCACCACTTAGGGGCAACATGAACACTCTCACCACCGGCAAACTGCTGGCCGCCGCGCTGATCGTCTCGGCGTTGGCCGGCTGCGCCACCGAATCCTCGCGCGCCATCGCCGTGCCTGTCGCCGCCAGCGCCGCGCGTCCGTACGTCGGACCGCGCACCCTGGTCGCCGTCGGCAAGTTCGACAACCGCTCCAGCTTCATGCGCGGCATCTTCTCGGACGGCGTCGACCGCCTGGGCAGCCAGTCCAAAACCATCCTGATCGCGCAACTGCAGCAGACCAACCGCTTCAACGTGCTCGACCGCGACAATATGTCCGAGCTCAAGCAGGAATCCGACTACAAGAAGCAGGGCCAGAACATCAAGGGCGCCGATTTCATCGTCACCGGCGACGTGACCGAGTTCGGCCGCAAAGAAGTGGGCGATCATCAACTGTTCGGCATCGCCGGCCGTGGCAAGACCCAGGTCGCCTACGCCAAGGTCACGCTCAACGTGGTCAATATCGCGACGTCGGAAGTGGTGTATTCGACCCAGGGCGCGGGCGAATTCAGCCTGTCGAACCGCGAAGTGCTCGGCTTCGGCGGCACCGCCAGCTACGACGCCACGCTCAACGGCAAGGTGCTGGACCTGGCGATGCGCGAGGCGGTCGACCGCCTGGTGGCCGGCGTCGAGGCGGGCGCGTTGACCCCGCAAAAACAATGAGGACCGCCATGACCTCGACCAAGAACCTCAAGCGCGCCGCCCTGCTGGCGCTGGCCGCCGGCGTGCTGACCGGCTGCGCCACGCCGCCCAAGACCATGTATCAGTGGGAGGGCTACCAGCCGCAGGTGTACCAGTACCTCAAGGGCGAGAGCCCGGACCAGCAAATCGCCGCGATGGAAAAGGACCTGCAAACCATCAGCGCCAAGGGCAACAACGTGCCGCCGGGCTTCCACGCCCATCTGGGCATGCTGTATTCGGTGGCCGGCAAGCCGGACCAGGTGGTGGCGCAGTTCGAGGACGAGAAAAAACTGTTCCCGGAATCGGCCGCGTATATGGACTTCCTGTTGGGCAAAATGAAAAAGGGTGAGAAATTATGATGGCGCGTTTCCTGAAACTGGCCGCCTGCCTGGCGCCCGCCGTGTTCCTGTTCGGCTGCGCGACCAAGGCCCCCTCGTATGACTACACCGCGTTCAAGGCGGCCAAGCCGCGCTCGATCGTGGTGCTGCCGCCGCTGAACAATTCGCCGGAGGTCAACGCCGGCAACAGCGTCTACGCGCAGGTGACGTATCCGCTGGCCGAGGCCGGTTATTACGTGCTGCCGGTGGCGGTGGTGGCCGAAACCTTCAAGCAAAACGGCTTGACCAGTGCCGCCGACATCCAGGGCGTCGATCCGAAGAAGCTGCAAGAGATCTTCGGCGCCGACGCCGCGCTGTACATGACGATCTCCAAGTACGGCGCCACTTACACCGTGGTCAACAGCGTGGTGGTGGTCGCCGTCGACGCCAAGCTGGTCGACCTGAAGACCGGCGCCGTGTTGTGGACGGGTTCGGCCAGCGCGTCGAACAACGAAGGCGGCAACAACGGCGGGGGCGGCTTGATCGGCGCGCTGGTGGCGGCGGCCGTCAAGCAAATCATCAACAGCACCACCGACGCCTCGCACCCGGTGGCTGGCGTGGCCAACGCCCGCCTGCTGAGCGGCGGCACGACCAACGGCCTGTTGTACGGACCGCGTTCGCAGCACTACCTGGCGCAGTAATTACTTCTTGATGCGCACGCCGGCCAGCTGGCCCACGCCGGCCAGGGTGGTCTGCGCCGCATTCAGGCCCAGCAGGAAGTCCTTGTCCGAGAAGTTCGCGTACAGGTCGGTCGGCTGGTGCCAGTGCGGGTCCCAGCCGGAGCCGATCTGCTGGCCGCGCTCGTTCTCGCGCAGCGAAATCGACGGCACCAGGTCCATGAACGGCGTCGAATCGGTGTTGGTCATGTGGAAGCCGACGGCGGCCGGATAATGGGTCGCGTACTTGTCGTTGGCGGCGCGGAAGGCCCAGGCCAGCTTGGCCGAGCCTTCCGCCTGTTTCGACACCGACTGGTACTCGATATTGACGTCGGCCTCCAGGCGCTGCTCGGGCGGGGCGACGAACACCGGCTGGCCCTTGTCGTCGACCACCGGCTTGCCGTAGCCGTCGATGCGCTGGAACGGCATGCCGTGATCGAACAGCATCATGTCGTGCTGGATCATGCCCAGCCATTTCGGCTCCGGATAGTTGCCCGATCCCTTGGGCGACTCGACGCCCTGCAAATCCTTGCGCTGGTTGACGTAGGCGCTCGCGCCGTTCAAGCCGGTTTCCTCGTTGTTCCATAAAATGAAGCGGATCGAACGGTCGGTCTCGACGCCCGGCGCGCTGAAGACGCGCGCCAGCTCCATCACCAGCGCGGTGCCGGAGCCGTCGTCGTTGGCCGCCTCGCCGAAGCCGATGCCGTCCATGTGCGCGCTGACGATGTACATCTCCTCCGGGTGCTTGCTGCCCACCTTGGTGCAGTAGACGTTCTCGCGCTGCGAGGTGCCGACCGGCGTCGGTTCGGCGTTGAGCGCGCGCAGTTTCTCGTCGGGCTGCAGCATCGGGTCGGTGTTGACGCCGGTGGCGATGCGGTTGCCGAACAAGGTGCTGCCGCCCTGGCCCGGCGGCCCGCCGGCGCCGCCGCTGGGGATGCCGGGCGCGCGCTTGGGCGCCGGATCGCCGGGCGCCGCTTGCGTGTATTGGTATTGCAGGCGTTCGGTGTTGGCGCAGCCGTAGGACTTCAGTTGCGCCTCGATCCAGTCGAGCGCCTGGCGGTTGCGTTGCGTCCCCTGGCGACGGTCGCCGAAGCGGGTCAGGCTCTTGATGGTGGCCTTGTACTTTTCCAGATCGAGCTGGCCGACCAGCGCGGCGATCGGGTCGGCGGCGGCCGTCGTTGGGGCTGGCGTTGGCGCCTGGGCCCGGGCGGCGGACGCCGCGCATGCCAGCGCCACGCCCAGCGCGATTACTCGTTTCATGGATGTCCTCTCGGCAGGGTAAGAAAGCTCTGCCATTCTGCATCACACCGCAGGATTTGAGAAGTTATCTCTCTTTAGAACCGGGGCAGCTTGTCCAGCGTGATCACGTTCGGATGGTGGTACACCTTGCGCTTGTGGGCGGCGGTGTTGAAGTACTCGCCGGTCCAGAAATTGTTGGGCGAACTGACGCCGGCGGGGCCGGCGCCATCGTTCCATGTCATGAACCACAGCCACCAGGCGCCATCGGCGCGGATCTTGTCCGGGTCCGGGATGTAGCTGTTCTCGCTCAGGGCGATCGGCTTTTTTTCGGCCGAGGCTTGCGCGGTTTGCCGGTACTTCGCGAGCTGCGCGCCATAGGTCTTGTTGTCGGCCTTGTCGTAGATGTCGACGCTGGCGATGTCGACCACGTCGTCGCCGGGATACCAGGCCGGGTCCTGGCCGTTCCACACCCAGATCAGGTTGTGCAGGCCGTGGACCTTGACCAGCCGCTCATACATGTGGCGCCACAGCAGGATGTTGGCGTAGGCCTGCGGCACGCCGTCGGCGCGCGCGCGGCCCCACCAGAACCAGCCGTCGCCGTTGTTGCCCGAGGCCTCGTGCAACGGGCGCCACAGCACGGTCACGTTGGCGTCGGCCAGCCGCTTGAGCTGGACCGCGACCAGGTCGATGCCGTCGTTGATCTGTTGATAGGCGGGGCTGTTGGCGTCCAGCGCGCCGTTGGCGACGGGGATCGTGAAGCTGGTGTTCTTGTCGGCGTCCGGCTCGTGGGCGTAGAAGCGCGCCTGGTTGACCCGCGCGGTCTTGAGCAGCGACGGATCGCGCCAGTGCCAGTGGAAGCTCACCAGGCCGCCCTTGTTGGCGAAGGCGATGGCTTCCTCGGTCTGGTGCTGGCCGGACAGCGCCGTGCCGTTCATGCCGTAGTCCATGAAATCAAAGCCCATCAGCGCCGGGTATTTGCCGGTATCGGCGTGGACGCGTTCGGCCATGTCGATGGTATCGTCCCAGGACAGGTCGGTCTGGCCGGCGATGATGCTCTTGCCCCAGATGCCGCGCAGCCAGGTATAGATGGCGCGGGTTTTGGGATTAGCTTTCGCGTCGACGGGGGCCGCGCGGGTGGCGATGGCCGGCGCGCTGGTGCGGTTGGCCGGACAGAAATTGCGCGCCACGCAGTATTGACCGTTTTCGAACGACCAGCCGCCGTTGTCGCCGCCGCACAAGGGCCAGGATTTGCCGTTCACGGTGCAGGTCTCTCCGGCGAGGGTGGCGGCCGATAAAGTCAGCATCGCCGACAGCGCCAGCAGTTTGATGGCCGCGACGGGGGAGGGGGGCATGGCGATTCCTAGGGTTCGGGTATTCAAGCCCCCCAATGTAGCCGTGCTTCAGGAGCATTTCAACCAGGATAGGTTTTTGGGCCGTTGTTTAGCCGGTATGACGCGGGTGTTTAACGCGGTGCGTCTTGTTGTGCCCGGGGGAGCGCCTCGCGATACTTGCCTGATCGGGAGGTCGTGGCCCACCCACGAGTGAATGTGGAATATATACTTTGCAACATTCTGTCCCAACCTTAGGATCATCATGAGCAGCTTGCCGTTCCGGTTCACCGTAGGTCGTTGCCTGGTCGCGTTGTCGCTGTGCGCGTTGAACGCTATGCCGGCCCTGGCGCAAACCGAGTCCGCGCCCGCCGATAACAATACCATCACGGAGACCATCCTGGTGGCCGGTCAACGCCCCGGCCCGGGTTTGTGGAAAGTCTCGAAGGGCGACCATGTGCTGTGGGTGTTCGGCACCTACTCGCCGCTGCCGAAAAAGATGGAATGGCGCTCGCGGGAGGTGGAAACCATCCTGGCGCAGTCGCAGGAATATCTGCGGCCGCCGGGGGCGACGGCCAAGGTGGGGTTTTTCCGCCAGGTGGCGATGCTGCCGTTCGCGGTCGGCTTCAAGAAAAATCCCGACGGCGCGCAGCTCAAGGATTTGCTGCCCGAGCCGGTCTACGCGCGTTGGCTGGTGCTGAAGAAGAAGTACATCGGCGACGATGACGGCATCGAGCGCGAACGGCCGATCTTCGTCGCCGACACCTTGTTCAACAAGGGACTGGAGCAGGCCGGCCTGACGCCGGAAGGCGAGGAGGTGCGCCAGACGATCGAAAAGATCGTCAAGAAAAACAAGATCAAGATGACGTCGACCTTGGCCAAGCTGGAGGTCGACGATCCGGTCAAGATGCTCAGGGAGTTCAAGAAGACGCCGCTCGACGACGTCGCCTGTTTCTCCAACACGCTGGCGCGGCTGGAGGATGATATCGACGCCATGCGCGTGCGCGCCAACGCCTGGGCCAAGGGCGATCTCGCGGCGATCCAGAAGATCAGTTACGCCGACCGCGACGGCGCTTGCGACTCGGCCATCCTCAACAGCGCATTGCTGCAGAGCCGACCGGGGTTGAGGTCGGTGGAGGCGCAGGTGATGGAGAGCTGGGTGGCCGCCGCCGAGAATGCGCTGGCGGCCAACGCCACCACCTTCGCCACCGTGCCGCTGAAGGAGTTGCTCGATCCGAAGGGGTACATGGCGGCGCTGCAGGCGAAGGGGTATGTGGTGGAGAAGCCGGAGTAAGTTCGCACGCTTAGTTTAGATCAACCGGGGGCGCGACTATCTGAATTACTCTTTGAACTCTGATGGTTTCCGCAAGGAAAATCATGACCAAGGAGGTTCTATATGGCTATAACCAATCTCGCGCCCAGGCGCGACAACGCGCGTCCGCTCGGGAGCAACAAAGAATTAAGTGGGCCCCGATGGGCCCGTCAGTTTATCGGCGGAACCCATATCTACGACCTCACTGGTACTTTCCGTCATGGCGGTGGCAGGGACGTGCCGCATTGGTCCAACAACGGGCGCTAGCTTAAAGAAGGGGGAATTATGAGACGGAAAATAGCCGTAGGCGTGGTTTGCTTTGCGATGACCACCGCAGTGTTCGCAAAAGATGCGATTCCCAAAGATGTTCAAGTTTTTATTGATAACGCTGATGCATGCGAGCACTTTGCCGGTGAATTTGACGGTGGCTTGAGCCGGCAGCGACAAAAGGAGATCGAGCGAGGGGTAGTTCGTTACTGCCAACCTGCTCAGAAGCAGCTTAAACGACTTACTTCGAAATACAAGAATGATCCAAAAGTAATGGAAATCATTCGTAGCCACGCAAATGATTCGGTCATTAGCTTTAGATGAAGCGCTGCTGGTCGCGGCGCGGGCGATTTTTTCATATGAACCTTTTTTTCGTAATTGAGGTATTTACTTCGGTGTTTTCCTGCGGTCGCCGTGCCGGCGCGGTCACTTTGTAGGGGCTGAGAAAAGCGGCCGGCTGTTTCTTGGGCATCTTGCTCTGAACGTGGCCGCTGGCATGGGTAAATCGCAAGATGACTGTTTCTTTTAATTACGAACAGAAGAAATCGTTGTTTAAGAAAATAATCGGAGGTATTGCTATCGGCTGTGCCGCCCCAGTAGCGCAAGCCGACCCGACGGCCGCCCTGACCACGGTCAGTGATGTTGAAAGGGCACTGATGAGTGGCGGCACCGTGTCCGTGAAGCTTGATTTTTCCAAATGCACGAACAATGACGCGTCCGCCGCGCCATCGAGCACGCGCGGTGGCCTAAAGATCAGGTGAAGCCGGAAAGCGCCGTCGCGTTCACCATGAGCACTTTTTCGTTGCCTTCATACACCGCAAGTCCGAGCGTGGGCTATACGTGCGCCGTCAATCAGGGCGTGTATTTTTTTGAAGAGGGCGGGCATGGCAAATGGGGTTAACATCTTGGGACGGATGGCGTGATCACTTGAATCGTCTGACGTCATTGGCAACAACGCACAAAACCGCGTAGAATGCGTGGCACGCGGGTGTAGCTCAATGGTAGAGCAGAAGCTTCCCAAGCTTACGACGAGGGTTCGATTCCCTTCACCCGCTCCATGGGAGAAATGCCTCTAAATCGAGCCATTGTTTTCCTCCCCCAAAGCGGACTTCCTCCCCAAAAAAATAAGAAATCGAAAATGGTTTGGGCATAAAAAAGCCGGCCTATCTGGCCGGCAACTTGATAGCAAAGAGATTGTTAGGCTGCTCTACGCTCAACGTGGAAGTCCAGTTCGATCTCGACTTTCTGCTTTCCATCTTCAGAGGTTTCTTTCTTCTCGCTATTCGCGATTTGGGCCAAGATGACCTTTTGTTCTGACGTGGCAAACCGCTTGAGCGCTTCACGCATGAGTGGCTGGTAGCCCATACCATGAATTTTTGCGATCAATTTGAATTGCTCAATCAGCTCTTTCGGCAGGCGGATTGAAATCGCCTGCAGCCCCAGCGAATCGTCAATACTATTCTGCACTTCGCTGGAAACTCGCTGGATGAACTGCTCATCGTTTCCCAAGCGGCCATCTTCCCACGCTTCGATCGTGTCTTCAATTTTGATATCGGGGGTATTCATTTTCACTCCTTAACAGTGCGCATTTTTAATGTACATGCGGCAAACTACCTCATTGGCATCGTATGCGGACTTGATATCCACGCCATCTTTGCCAGGTACAAACATAATTTTTAATAACCGACCTTTGTCGGTTTCGGCTACGAACCACTTGGTAGTCGGATTTGTCTTGTGCTCTGCGCGGGTGTCGTCCAGATAGCTTCCCTCAAGGTTCGAGAAACATTGCTCGACTTCAAGCGGGGAGATGTTCCGGTCCGCTAGTTTTTGCTTAATTTTCTCACTTAACCGTATCAACTATGCCACCTCGCGTATATACATAATCGGGTCCAAAATCCCATTTTGCAACCCTATTCGTAACAAAATGTGTGCTGCGTCACACACGAAGTCCGATAACGGCGGGCGGAGAAGAACGATAGCCTATTGTGCGTGTATATACAATAGTTTTGTTGTGATGTACGTCACAGAGTGCGAGTATTTTTAGGTGCTTCGTTGCATCTGCTCGGTGGGCTGTCCGTATGTACAGCGGATTTATAGTTATTTTGTTGAACCGACAATCTTTCTCCTTCGAGATAGTGACGCTGAGTCGTCTTGACGCTGTCGTGGCCGAGTAGATCGCTGGCCGCTTGGTCGCCGCGAAGGTCGCTCGTGTCGTCGGCGGCCTGGCACGGAGGTCATAGAAGTGGAAGCCCTCGATCGCCTCTCTCATTGTCGGCGCCGCCTTGGCTGCCGCCTTACGGGCCGCGTCGAAGTGGTTCCGCAGCACCGGCGCCGTCAGCCGCTTGCCGTTGGTGTTTGTTAGCAGCGCGCCGGTGACGATCTTATGCGTAGCCTTGCGCGCGCGGGTCCGTTCGACCAGCTCGGCCAACTTGCCGGCGAGGATAATCCGCAAGGGCTGTTGTGTCTTCGCTTGGGTTACGATGAGGTGCCCGTCAATGATGTCGTGTTCGGTCATGCGCAACGTGTCGGCGGGCCGCTGGCCGGTCAGGTAGGCGAGATCCATGGCATCGCGCAGCGGCGCACTGGCCTGCGCGTACACGGCGGCGTACATTGCGTCAGTAATGTAGACTGTGCGTTTAGCAAGGGCGTGGCCCTTGATCCCCTCGCAGGGGTTCGGCAGATCGGTATATCCCCAGCCACGTGCTTGGTTCCACATAGTGGAGAACAGGCGCTTGCACCTGTTGGCGGTTGTGGGCTTGTCGGCGTTGTCGTCAAGGAACATTCTGATGTTCTTCGGCTTTATCTGGTCCAGCGGAGCGTCCTGGAACGAAGCCATCAAGTGCTTGATGTCCGACGCATACATGCGCGCCGTGCTGCTGGCCAGTTTGGGAACGGCGTCGGTCATGTATTTTCTCTGGACGTCGGCGAAGGTGGCGCAACGATGCGGCGCGTCGATGACGTTGAGGTCTGCATACCGGCGCAATGCCAAAATGAAGTCGCTACCGAGCGGAATCTCCCTCCGCTTGCCGTCCATCGTGCTGCGGAGGTAATAGTAGGTCTTCCCGCCGAATACGCGCTTGCGCATGTGCGGTGGGAGATTCAAATTAACGGTTGGTTTTCGACCCATGATTCACTCTCGGCTGTACCCACGTTTTCTGCGGCGGGACTTCCTTGCGGCCTTCGACGGCGGCGACGGTCACGACCGGCCGGCCGATCGAGTTCACTCAGAAGGCGATCCCCATTGTACGCAGTTGCTCAACCTGCTTCGATTTTACGCGGCGCCGGTCCGGGTGGCCACCTCGTCGAGCGTTAGAAAGGTGCTCATTCCGGCCCGCCGTCAGCGGGAGTATGTGAGGCGCGCACGCACATCATCGTGTGGCCGTTGCATGCGATCAGGATCGCGCCGCCGTGCTCGTGCGGTGCGATGTGTACCGAATTGAGGTAATAGCGAGGGTCATGCTCGGTTGCCTTGAACGGGAGCAGGTGCGTCGCGATCCTGCTGACATCATTCGCCTGCTGTGGGAGATCAAGCGGTTGCGCTCGATCGTGCTACGTGCGCACCAATACGAATAGTCGGCCTATGGCGGTACTGGTGGGAGTCTGCTGGTACCGAACGCATTGTGGCGTGAGCTTGAGGGCGAGTCCGCGGTGGCTGAGCAGGCGCCGCTAGATGATCTGCGTGAGCGTCAAGAGCGGGGTCCTCGCGGCGGTGGCTCGGATCGTTAGCCGGGCGCGCCGCCCGCATTTTGCGGAACTCGTTCATTTTTGCGGAACTAAATGAAAAGGGCTCCAAGCAGCCTAAACTGGTTGGAGCCCGCATGAATCCTAGTGGTGCCGGGAGCCGGAATCGAACCGGCACGCCTTGCGGCGCGGGATTTTGAGTTCCTTGCTATTATGCTATTTGGCCGGAGGCGGGATTCGCCGCATCCAGTCCATTGGGCTATGTACGGCTTCTCTCATGATGTCGATAATATTTGAGTATTCAGCATCTTCAATAGGCGTGGGAGCCTCTTTAAGGAAGAATTTATGCGTCGGCCAGATTTCCACAAATCGATGATGTATCAGGGCGTTCGATACACAGTAACTCGCAGTGCTGTGGTAGTTCGATAACCAGGGATCAGAAGGGCCGAAGACGAAGAAGGCAATTTTCCCAGAGACGAATAATTGTATGAAGACATTTGGAACTGCTGCCCCATATATGGATGGGAAAATGTGATGTCTGCTTTCCAAATGTCTGTAACCCTCGTAAGGTCGCATCCAAATTCGCCAGCCTGGCGGCGGCATAGACGTAGCTCTGAATTGCTCCCTTGCGAGCTGTGGCGTTATCACTGTCTCGGGATGAGTAAATTCCCGAACCATTGCGAAGCTAGTCGCCCACCATGCAACTATTTTCTTGGCATCTTCGTTTATTCGTGGCCATTCCCCCAACATAAGTGGGGCTAAGTGTCTTTTCGCAGTACTCTGCTTCTTGCTTCCCCAGATGCTGTTACAGTCATAACACAAGACATCTAATTTCGCGTCCTCATGCGGTTCGTTGATTGCGGTGTGGCGCGTCTCGCCGTTGTACGTGAGGGTAAGATCGGTCCAGGTGAGGTTTGGCGCGCCGCAGATTCCGCCGATCCAGTCGGAGAAGACGTGTTCCCCTGTAAGCGGCCCTTTCTCTCCACAAAAAATGCAATGTTCCAAATTTCTGTCGGAGCTCTTCAAGTTCATGCGACTTCCTTCAGTAACAGTGGCGGGAATGTGGATAACTGGCGTTCGATTCGTTATCGCGGTTTTTCTTCGGCCGCGTTGCACTTCTCGATCAGCCCCTTTGTCGGAATGCCTTTGGATTCCAGCACCCGCGCGATACGCTTTGCCTGGCCGATGCATTGGTCGAATTCATCTTGAGATGCAGCTTTCTCGGACTGGCGCTGCCGTGACCCCATTGCCGCGACTCCGGCATCATAGTTCGCGCTCACCGTTTTCCGAACGGTGCACCATTCCGCGATTAGGTCGTCGGTCTTCATGTCTTTCATTTCTTGATAGTCCAAAGCGACGCATCCGGCGAAGGATGGCAATGCTGTGAGGGAAATCGTGAACGCAATCAAGATATTTTTCATGGCGTAGTTTTTGGCGTAACTTTGGTTATTTGAGTGAGGCCGTCATAGGGGGAAACACGCCGATGCATCATCGGTACTATGAGCCACAGGAATTTTATGATATGTTTCATTATCGAAACGAAGTGACTTTGGAGAACATAGATGCCTACCCAGTATAACGCAGCTTCCAGAATTTTAAAAATAGTCGATTTGGCTCTACGAAAAAATGATAATGACCCCGTTCTTACAGTGTGGCGTGAAGCATTCGAGGTTTTCGCCGAAGATGTGAGTATGCCTTATAAGGTTGCAGCTAAGCTTGCATTAGTCTTTGAAGAAATTCAGATACTTGAATCGCAGTTGGATCAGGAGGCTATTATTCCTAGAGATCTGTATATGCAGGCATTAGATCAAATGCGTGAGGTGTTCTCTCCACAAAGGTTGAACCTTACGTTTGCCCATCTTCGAGCCATGTTAAGCATGGAACATTACCGTACACTCCAGATGCTTGTTGGCATTCTTCGTTCAGAGGAAGTTGAGGCAACTTTCGATGAAATTCAAGAGTTGCATTCACTCATTAGTGATCTGCAGGAGTTGATAGGGGCCTCTCGTCTTTCTCCTCAGCTGATTTCTTTATTGCAGAATCACATCGACGCCTTGCGTCGCGCCCTCGCAAACTATTCGATTGGTGGCCCGCGATCAATAAAGGAAGCATTGCGAATCATGAGCTTGGAAATGCTTCCGGTGCAGGACGAAATTATTGCCAATGGCCCAGCAGCAGAGATTACGCTACTACAAAAAATTTGGATCAAAGCAGTGGTAATCGGCGCGTCCGCCGGCACGGTGAACGACCTTTATGGCGCTGCGCAACTGGGGTGGGGAGTGGCAAGTGCCGCTATAGCGGCTGTCGCGCAAGGGGCTTCTGCATAGGGGAGATCAGTTCAATTTCACGGCTGGCAAAAAAATTCACAGATTCCAGTAAGATTTCGTTGTAGGTATACTTGTAGGTACATTTAGGGAGCGGTGGCTTGTAGTGGGTAAACAGCAAGGCTATTCGTATTACACCGCTTCCTCGGACGTATTGCCCGAGGAAGCCGGCGCCGCAACCCGCACACGCGGTGCGAGTCGGCAATTATTCACCGACGACATCCCGTATTGACGCTTACCTTATTGTACTGTGGTTTTATACAGTACCAAGGTTCAATCATGGCGATGCCTATCATCCCTTGGATTGGCGGCAAGCGTCGTCTGGCAGATCGCATCGTGCCCCAATTTCCAAAGCACAGCTATTACGTTGAAGTCTTCGCAGGCGGTGCCGCTCTGTACTTCATGCGACCGCCGGCCGAGGTGGAAGTAATCAACGACGTAAACGGGGACTTGGTGAACCTGTATCGAGTTGTGAAGAATCACTTAGAGGAATTCGTGCGGAAGTTCAAGTACGCTTTGTCGAGCAGGGACGTTTTCAAGTGGCTCCAGGTCACGCCGCCGCACACGCTTACGGACATCCAGCGCGCCGCACGATTCTTTTATTTGCAGCAGCAGGCGTTTGGCGGAAAGGTAGAAGGTCAAAGCTGGGGCACGGCCAACGACCGCGCCCCCGGTAAATCTGTTGCGCATCGAAGAGAACCTATCCGCTGCGCACTTGCGTCTTGCGAGCGCGTTTATTGAAAACCTCGACTGGTATGACTGTATGGAGGTATGGAGCGTTATGATCGACCTCACACCCTGTTCTATCTTGATCCCCCGTACTGGCAGACAGCAGGCTACGGAGTCGAGTTCGAGTTCGCACAGTACGAAAAGATGGCTGAGGTGATGTCCCGCCTGAAGGGCAAGGCTATCCTCAGCCTTAACGATCATCCCGATATACGGCGCGTATTTAAGCGTTCAAGATGGATTTCACGGGCATTAGTTACACCGTCGGGGGCGGGAAGGGCGCGGAGCGCAGCGAGCTCATTATCTACAGTTGGGATCGCGATGCGGAGCCAGCTGGACTGTTTTGAATGGCAAAAGGTAGGGTTATTGGAAGATCCGTAGCCTCATAGAATCAATGACTTAGAGCGTGACAACTCTATTTTAAATAACCCATAGAACGCTACGTAAATCATTGAATCTAAACGTTAAAACTGATTTGGAGTATCATACTTCTAAGCTGGCAGTCTATCAATAGGTTTACAACTTTGTCTTCCTGTGCAATATTTCTTGTAAAGGAGAGACTGTGGCTAATTCTACCGACAAGTATGCGCTTTATCTTCCCGACTGGTCCCACACTCCGGGCGAGTACCCTGTCGGTGGCCAGAGAGTTACCCCCTCTGAATATCTTCCTGGCATGGAGCGACATTTGTTTTGCCCCGAATGCTTCGCTCCGCTTTTTCGATCTCCCAAAGGCCGTGATCGTAGCTCAGCAGGTAAGTCGGCCTATTTCGCCCATACGCGTTCCGTTCGGCCGCCGTGCAGTATCCGAACAAAACCCACTGAGGGGCGTAGATATGAGAATGAGGAGGAGGCACGTAAGGCGATTGAAGACGGGCGCCTCGTGATTCTTAGCGAGTTCATGCAAGACAGGCCGGAGGGGCCGAGAGGTGAGGCGGGTGAATATGACCAAGGTCCAGTCGAGGATATGGAAGGGCCGCTTGCTTCAGTCCCAATAGCACGACATCGGGGAGAGTCATTTCTGCTGCCGAGCCGGATTTCCACGATTGCAGGCATGTGCCGAAATTTTGATGAGAATTTCGATAAGTACTTTGTAATGCCTGGCGCTCAATATGCTGTCCCACTTCGAAAGCTCCTTTTCAGCGTTGAAGACGTGAGTGAACCGAATGCTGTACCGAGGCTCTACTTTGGAAAAATTACGGGTCACCACCAATTATGGACGTCTGCGAAATGGAAGACAGCGCTTCAACATTCGGCGCCAGGCGTGGGAGATTTCTGCCTCAAGTTACGCGGCTCAATGCAGGCCGAAAAAGGTATTTCGAAGGATAGTGTAGGCCGATTCTTACTAATGTTTGGACCGGTCACAATCAACGGAAGCGGACTGTGTCTGGAAAATTTGGGATACGGTGAGTTCGCGTTACTTCCACAGCAATACGAATATTTGCTGGAATAGAACAATTCTGTTATGGGTTAAGGGCAAGCTTCCGATAGTGCAGGTATTCCAATGCTGCGAGCGATAAAACTTCGGCAAATTCACCTCCCCAAACAGAATTTTTGGCAGCATCCTCCGGGCGGGCGTTCTCATCGAATTGCAGTAATTGGGGAGAGGAGATTGGCCGGAGAGCCACATCTTTGCTGAATTCCTTATACGGCTTCCCAAGCTTACGACGAGGGTTCGATTCCCTTCACCCGCTCCATAAACAATCGACTGTAGCGGCGCGTTTATGCCGCGCGCGCCAGCAACTCGATGTAGTTCTGGTAGCTGAACGTCCTGTTTTTTCGCTGTCCCGTCATTTCCATCACGATCCCCAGTTCCTCAAGCAGCTTGACGGCGGCATTCGCTGTTGGAAAGCTCGTCTCCAGTTGCTGCCGAGCTTTGTCCACCGTGAAGCGAGGCATCGTCGGCAGCAGTTCAAACAGGCGGAAAGCGGCGGAGCCAGCCTTGGGTGATCCAAGCAACCGGCGCCGGTCGGCCGCGACCAGGGTCGCCACATCGATGACGCTTCGTTCAGCCTCGGCCGCAGCTTCGGCCACGCCGACCAAGAAAAAGTCTACCCAAGCCTCCCAGTTGCCATCGGTGCGCGTGGCGGAGAGCAAGCGGTAGTATTCCGTCTGGTTGCGTTTCAGGTATCCGCTCAGGTACAGCAGCGGCTCCTTTAAAAGGTCCCAATGTTCGAGCAGCGCGGTGATCAGCAAGCGACCAATGCGCCCATTCCCGTCAAGGAATGGATGAATCGTTTCGAACTGCGCATGGATGAGGGCGATGATGACCAACGGCGGTAGTTGCCTAGGTTCCGTATGAATGAATCGTTCCAGATCGCCCAGCAACCGGGGTATTTGCTCAGGTGGCGGCGGGAGAAACGCGGCGTTGCCGGGCCGGCTACCGCCGATCCAGTTTTGCGTGCGGCGCAGCTGGCCTGGTTGTTTGCTGGCGCCCCTGACTCCGTCGAGCAGTATCCGGTGCGCCTCGTAAATTAAGCGCACGCTTAACGGCAGTCCGTGGATATCGCGCAGATTGTCGCGCACCATGCGGAATGCCCGCATGTAATTGGTGACTTCCTCGACATCGTCGCGATTTTCCAACTCGACACCGGCTTCCTGATCGAACAGGTCGATCAGGGTCGCCTGGATACCCTCGATTTGAGACGTCAGCAACGCTTCCCTGCGTACCGCGCTGTAGAGCAGCCATTCAACCGAAGGCACGAGCCCGGATACTGCGGAAAGCCGTGCCAACGCTACTTCCGCCGCACGGTTTTGTGCCTCGTACGACTCAGGTGCCAATGGCGGCTCGGCCGGCGGAAGGGCATGCGGCACAAAGGCACGCACTGTCTCGCTGAGCGTGGTGACCTTGATAAACGAGCCGGAAGCGCGTGCCATTTCAAGCTTTCTTTAATAGTTACCATCCATATTAAAGCATCCTTTAATACGATGAAAGCCTGGAGTAACGCCATGCCTGGCTCAAAACGACACAAGGCGGCGATCACGCATGATCCCCGCCTTGCTAACAAATCACACCGACCGGATTACGTCAGTATGGCGATCAGGATGATGATGGGCAGTGGGATGCCGAGCAGCAGTAGCAGTATCGAGCGCATAGTATTCTCCTTGAATTAGATGACGGTGCGCGTGACGACACGCGCGTGATCGCGGTTGCGGCCGCCGATGGTGGCGCACAGGCTGGCGACGAAGGCGCCCAGCAGCAGCGCGAATGTCATCCACAGCGCAGAACGCGCGGCCGCCTTGCGTGCCGCTTCCGCCGCCGCCATGGCCTTGGCCTTCACGTCGGCCGCCGCCTGCTTGGCCTGGCCGTAGATCGCGTCGACACGCTGTTCGGCTTCCGCTTGCGACAGGCCGCTGCGCTTGGCCACCAGCTGCGCCATGTAGGTGCGGTCGTCGGCGCTGATTTTGCCGGCCGCCAGATCGGCGACAAGGATGCGGGTGATCTCCTCACGTTCGGATGCCGTGGCGCCCTGGCCGTTCGGCGAACGCAGAAGCATGTCGGCGAAGTAGTCGTTCGGGCGCGGGTTGTCGGCCACCGTCGCGGCGCCGGTTGCCAGCGCCGGTGCTGCCGCGCCGCTGGCGTCGATCGCGCCGCTCAGGACAGCGCGCGCGCCGCCGGCCAGTACCGCCACCGTGATCAGGGTCGCCACCGCCCATGCCAGCAGGCCGTGCGCGGTGTCGCGGAAGTGCACTTCGTCGCCGTGGATGCTGGCCCATTTGACGCGCAGACGGCCGGCCATGTAGCCGCCGATGCCGGATGCCGCCAGCTGCGTGAAGGCGACCCACACGATCGTGGCGATGCCTATCGGGGCGGCGTTGCGTTCGTACGGCGAGACCGACGACAAACCGAGGCCCATGCCGAGGATCAGCAGGATGAACGAGAGCGCGGCCGCCGCCGCCGCGCCGGCGAAGATGGCGCCCCAGGAGACGCCGGACGCGTAGCCGTCGTCGCCATCGCGGCTGACCACCGCGCCGGGTGTGAATGGTTGAGTTTGCATGATTTTTCCTTATGATGTGTTGAACAACGCGGATCCGATCATGCGCCTTCATCGGCGATAGCAATGTTAGCGCTCGTACGGATGCACCGTTTTCGTGCGGATTTCGTCGCGGCGCCACTTGCCGTATACTTACCGGTCGAGATCGCTTTGCCCCTATCCGGAAAATCCCCCATGAATTCAATCGGCCCGAAACAGCGCCTGTCCACTCGTCTTGCCTTTCTTGCCGCCGGCCTGGCCATGTCGGCCTGGGCGCCGCTGGTGCCGTTCGCCAAAGCGCGCCTGGCGCTGGGCGAGGCCGATCTGGGCCTGCTGCTGCTGTGCCTTGGCGCCGGTTCGCTGATGGCGATGCCGGTCACGGGCTTGCTGGCGTCGCGCTTCGGCTGCCGCATCGTGGTGCTGGTGTCGGGCGCCTTTGTGTGCCTGGTGCTGCCCGGATTGGCGATCGCCCCCACGCCGATGCTGCTGGGAGCGACCTTGTTCGCGTTCGGCGCGGCGCTCGGCACGCTGGACGTGGCGATGAACGTGCAGGCGGTGATCGTCGAACGCGAAAGCGGCGGTTCGCTCATGTCCGGCTTCCATGGGCTGTTCAGCGTGGGCGGTTTTATCGGCGCCGGCTTGATGGCGTTGATGCTGTGGGCGGGCTTGAGCCCCGTCGCGTCCAGTGTGGCGATATCGTTGCTGGTGGCGCTGTCGCTGGCGATCGGGGCGCCGCATCTGCTGCGCGAGCCTGATGCGGAAGAGGGACATGCGTCGATGTTCGTGGTGCCGCACGGCGCCGTGATCTTCATCGGCGTGTTGTGCTTCCTGTGCTTTCTGGCCGAGGGGGCGATCCTCGATTGGAGCGCTTTGCTGCTGACGTCCGAGCAGGGGATGGATGCGGCCCGCGCGGGCCTTGGTTATGCGGCGTTCGCGATGGCGATGACGGTGGGGCGCCTGACCGGCGACCGGGTGGTGCGCAAGTTCGGCGGCAAGCGCGTGCTGTTGTTGGGCGGCTTGTGCGGGGCGGTGGGGTTCTTCGGCGCGGTGCTGGCGCCGTCGCCGACGCTGGCGCTGGTGGGCTTTTTGTTGGTGGGCCTGGGCGCGTCGAACGTGGTGCCGATTCTGTTCACCGCCGCAGGGAATCAGAGCGCGATGCCGGCCGGGCTGGCGATCGGCGCTATCACCACGCTGGGGTATGCGGGGATTCTTGCGGGGCCGGCGGTGATCGGGTTTGTCGCGCATTCGGCCAGTTTGAATCTGGCCTTTGCCGGCTTGGGGTGCGCGATGCTGGTTATTGCGGCCAGTGCGCGGCTGGGGGCTGCGCGGGGGTGATTGCGGCCGTCGGCGGAGCGGGCATGGCGGATTACGCTTCGCTAATCCGCCCTACGTGGTTTAGAGTTGGTTTGCCGTTGTGGTCAGGTGCCGGTTTTCTTTTCTCCTTGGCGGATGAAGTGGTCCACCAGTGCGCGGTGCGTTGGCAGGTCGGCCACCGCGCGGCGCGACATCTGGTCGATCATCTGGAACTCTTTGCGCGCTTCGTCGAAACGCGGCAGCGTCAAGGCGTTGGCGTATTGCTTCGTCGGGAACTCCATGCCGTACAGGACGTACTGCCAGCTTGACGGCGGATACATCTCCACGTCCACCACGAAGTCCATCCGGTGCGGCGGTCGATTGCGCCACATCGACAGCTTGTCGCGCAGCGAGTCCGGCACGCTGGCCGGGTCGGTGTTGTCGATCCAGAATTGGCTGTCGGTGCGCTGCGTGAGGCAGTAGTGCATCTTGACGAAATCGACGATGCGCTCGTAGCGCGCCTTCATCATGTCGTTGTACACCTTGGCCACCGGCGCCATGTCGCCGCTGTGCGGGAACAGGTAGCTGACCAGGTAGGCCGCCGTTTCGATCAGGCCGATGCCGGACGATTCGAGCGGCTCCAGAAAGCCGCCGGATAAGCCGACAGCCGCGCAGTTTTTCACCCAGTGCAGTTCGCGGTAGCCGACGTTGAGTTTGAGCTGGCGCGGGTTGAGCGCGTCGCCGGCGGGGCCGATGTATTGGCGCAGCACCTGCTCGGCGCGGGTGTCGTCGGTGTGCCGGCTCGAATACACATAGCCGATGCCGCGCCGTTTGTGCAGGCCGATGTCCCAGGTCCATCCGGCTTCGTGCGCGGTCGATATCGTGTAGGAGGGGATGGGCGCATCCGCACGCTCGTACGGCACTTGCATCGCCAGCGCGCGGTCGACGAACAGCACGTCGTTGATGTTGCGGAACGGCGTGCCTAGGGCCTCGCCGATCAGCGCCGCGCGGAAGCCGGTGCAGTCGATGTAAAGATCCGCCGTCAGCGTGCCCGCTTCCCTGGTGTGCACGGCGCCGATCGCGCCTTGCGCGTCGAGTTCGACGCGTTCCACCGTGGCCTGCACATGCTGGACGCCCAGCGATTGCGCGTGGGTGCTGAGCAGGGCGGCGAATTTGCCGGCGTCGAAATGGTAGGCGTAGTTCAGCGGTCCCAGGAAGTCGGCGTCGTTGGGGCGCTTGGGCGCGTGGGCGGCGTCGGCGACGCGCTTTTGCATCGTCGCGGCGGCGGCGAAACCGGCGCCCGGCGCGGCCGCGCCCTGCAGCCAGTAGGGCAGCAGTTCCGGTCCGCCGGGACGCTGGCTGGGCAGGCTGAAAGGGTGGAAGTAGTGGTCGTTGCCCGGCGCGCCGGGCGGGCGAACCCAGTCGGTGAACTTGATGCCTTGCTTGAAGGTGGCGTCGCATTCGCGGATGAAGCGGCCCTCGTCGATGCCGATGGCGGCCAGCGTGCCGCGGATCGACGGGAAGGTGCCTTCGCCGACGCCGATGATGCCGATTTCCTTCGACTCGACCAAGGTCACGCGTACGCTGTCGGCGTCCGCGCCGCAGCCGACCGTGCGCGCCAAAAACGCCGCCGTGAGCCAGCCGGCGGTGCCGCCGCCGACGATCAACACCCGCTTGCCCCCCGTGTTCGCGACCGCCTGCATGCCGTTTTCTGCTGCCGTTTTCATCTGTTTTCCCCGTCTCCGTGCGTAGCGCGTCTGTTTGCTGATTCGTTTGAGAAATATCAACAAAAACAACGACGATACAATTTTTAAATTGACATCGGTGTTTGAGATTATGTACCATGAAATCGATTTCACAAATAAAGAAAACGATTTCAGCAGATTTGAAATCGATTTCACACAACATGAAATCGTTTTCCACGATAAATGGCGGCGGCGCTTCTCATAGGCGCCGGTGCGCAAAAGGAGACTTATGAATCACGTACCGCAAACCGGCAAGCGTCTGCTTTCGCCGATCCAGATGGCCGTCATCGCCTTGTTGGCCGGCACCAGTGTCGCCCACGCGGCGGGCCAGGCCGAGCAGACCGCGCCGGCCGCCGCCGCCGCCGGCGACAAAACCAGCAACACGATCACAGAGGTGTATGTTACCGCTACCAAGCGCACCACTTCGTTGCAGAAGACGCCTGTCGCCGTCACCGCGCTGAACGCCGCCGCGTTGGACGACAACCACGTGCAAACGATCCAGGACGTCGTCAACCTGGTGCCGGGCTTCTCGGCCACCGGCCAGGGCGACCACGGCGTCATCACCATGACCTTGCGCGGCATCGGCAACGACAGCGCCAAGACCGAATACGCCGACCCGGAAGTGGCCACCTTCGTCGACGGCATCTACTCGCCGCGTCCCGAAGGCGCCACCGCGCTGCTGTTCGACCTGGACGCGATCGAAGTGCTGCGCGGTCCGCAAGGCACGCTGTGGGGCCGCAACTCCACCGTCGGCGCGGTCAACATGCAGACCGTGAAGCCGGAGATCGGCAGCACCGCCGGCTTCTTCGAGGGTGGCTACGGCAACTACGCCCGCTTCGGCGCGCGCGGCGCGGTCAACATCCCGATCAACGACCAGATGGCGATGCGCGTGGCGTTCGTGCACGAGCAGCACGACGGCTACATCGATTACCAAAACCCGCAGGACGTCTCGCTGGCCGACCAGCGCGCCGCCGCCGCGCCGGTGATCGCCGCGTGGAACGCCGCCCATCCGGGCAATCCGATCGCCTTCCAGCCGATCAACAACAACAACTACGTCCGCAACGGCCAGAAGTACAGCGCCCAGGACCAGAGCGCGGCGCGCGTCAGCTTCCTGTGGCGTCCGAGCGCCCAGTTGAAGTGGAACGTCGCGTACGAGCACTACGCCGACCGCGGCACGCCGAGCATGAACCTGTTGCAGCAGCAGCGTGCGGGCCAGCCTTTCTGGTCCGCGCTGGTGGACGTGGCGCCGAACGTGGTGCGCGATTCGAACTCGGTGCGCAGCCGCGTCGACTACGAAATCAACAAGGACATCAGCCTCGCCTACATCGCCGGCTACTCGCGCTTCAACGGCTCGTCGACCTACGACCAGGACGGCGGCGCGCGTCCGGCCACCAGCTTCACCACCGGCGGCAAGTACCAGGCCAACAACACCGTCTGGTCCAAGTACAAGAACTACAGCCATGAAGTGGAAATCCAATCGACCGGCAAGCGCGACGTCGACTGGCTGCTTGGCCTGTACTACGCCAACGAAAACAACGGCATCCGCTTCGACATCCCGATCATGAACGGCACCCAGCAGGGCACCGTCGACTGGCAGGGCTCCTTCATCCAGCCGAAGGAAACGGTGGACTCGAAAGCCGTCTTCGGCCAGACCACGTGGAACGTCAACGACAGCCTGCACCTGACCGGCGGCCTGCGTTACACCTCGGACGAGCGCAAGAACATCGGCGGCACCAACAACGGCTGGAGCGATCTGACCGCGCCGCAGATTCCCGTCAATCCGTCGATGAATCCGCTGGCGCCAGGATCGGGCTTCTCGACCTACCAGCACAACGACGGCAAGTTCACCGACAACAAGCTGACCGGCTTGCTGCGCCTGAACTACGACATCGACAAGAACAACATGGTCTACGCCAGCGTGGCGACCGGCTACAAGTCGGGGGGCCTGCAGGACGGCGGCGTGCCTTACGGCTCGGAGTCGCTGACCAACTTCGAAGTCGGCTCGAAGAGCACCTTCCTCGGCGGCGCGGTACGCATGAACAACGCGGCCTACTACTCGAAGTTCAAGGACTTCCAGTTCAGCGCGCCGATTACCAATCCGGACGGCACGCGCGGCCTGGCCACCAGCAACGCCGAAGGCGCCAAGATCTGGGGCCTGGAGACCGAGATCGCCGCCAAGATCACGCCGGTGGACCGGGTGCAGTTCACCGCCGCCTACACCAACGCCAAGCTGAAAAAACTGATCGGCGGCAGTAACGACTACGTGCTGCCGGCCTGCCCGGTGGCCGGCATCAGCACCTGCCTGGACGTGACGGGCAACACGATGCCGCACTCGCCGAAGTTCAGCGCGCAAGCGATGTACCAGCACAGCTTCCAGTTCTCGGGCGGCACGCTGATCCCGCGCATCAGCGCCCACTACGAAACGGCCAGCTGGCTGAGCGTGTTCAACCTGGGCGAGCCGGATCGTCAGAAGGCCTACACCCGTACCGACCTGGGACTGCGCTTCGACGCCGACTCGAAGTGGTACTTCGACGCCTTCGTCCGCAACGCCGAGGACAAGAACGTCAAGACCAGCGCGATGAACGCCAACGGCCCGTGGCAGGCGCAGTATCTGCCGCCGCGCACGTTCGGCATCAACGTCGGCAAGACGTTCTAAGGAATAGCAGCAGTAAGGAGTTTCATGTAGTCCAGTGTTGTCTGTGGTCTTATGGCCCCTCGCCCTCTCCAGGTCGAGGGGCTTTTTTTAATCCGGGGTCAGGTCCACCATTTCTACACGAGCTGGTCTGTAGAAGCCCGCACGGCCATTTTAATGCTGAACTCGTGTAGAAATGGTGGACCTGACCCTGGAGTTGCTTTAGCGCAGTTTGATTTTCGCCACTGTGGATTCGTCGCCGACGTCGATGGCGGCGTCGCTGAAATCCGGTGGGCCGAACTTTCCGCGCGCGTCGCGGCTGAAGCCGTAGTTTTCGCTGGGGATGCCGATCAGATTGCGGTCCAGCTTGTCGTTCTGGTTTTCGTCCTGGTAGGCCAGTACTGCCCACGTTCCCTTCGGCACGTTCTGTATCGTTACGACCACGTCGGTAGCCTGGGCCGGCACCGAGCCGCTGTACAGGCAGTCCTTCAGGAAGCGTTCCTTGTCGCACACGGCGACGTTGACTTTGCCCCTGCCGGCGACCACCGACGATACCCGCACCTCGACCGTGGCGGCCGATGCCGATGCCGCTGCGGCGCTCAGCACGGCGGCGGCGAGGAATAAAGATCGCTTGTCCAGTGTTTGCATAGGTTTCCTTTGTTTCGCGTCGATGCGCGGTGGGTTGCTGGCGCTGCGGAAAGAGCGTCTATGGTAGGCTGTCTGCATCGCAGTTTTCACCCGATCGACGGATCGATCCCACCTATGATATTAAACACGCTCATCGTCCTGATCACCATTGTGTTGATGGAATTGTTTTCTATTGTCGCGCACAAATACATCATGCATGGTTTCGGTTGGGGATGGCACCGCTCGCACCACGAGCCGCGCACCGGCTGGTTCGAGAAGAACGACTTGTACGCGGTCGTGTTCGCCTCGCTGGCGATCGCGCTGATCTATTTCGGCACCGAAGGCCGTCATCCGCTGGAATGGATAGGCGCCGGCATGACCGCCTATGGTTTCCTGTACTTCGTCGCCCACGATGGGCTGGTCCACCGTCGCTGGCCGTTTCAATACACGCCCCGCAGCGGCTACCTGAAGCGGCTCTACCAGGCGCACCGCATGCACCACGCGGTCGAGGGAAAAGAGGGCGCGGTGTCGTTCGGATTCCTGTACGCGCCGCCGGTGGTGGAACTCAAGCGTCAACTGCGCGAGCTGCACGATGGTCCTTTGTCGTCGCGTCGGGCCGCTGCCACAGACCTTGCCGGCGCGGCGCCATCCGCCGAAGACGCGAAGTAAGCGCGCCCGCGCCGCCCTTGGCCAGCAGCCAGACCTTGGTCGCGCGCGACGTGCCCACCCGTTCGTCCCATGCGCGTGGTCCGCGCGCCTTGACGTTGATGCCGATCTGCCGATACACATTGCGCGCCGTGGCGATGGCCCACGCGCAGCGCAGCGGCAGCGCGATGATGCCCTGCGTCGCCGAGGCGTAATACGGTTCCGCGTAATCGACCAGCCGCGCCGCGACGCCGGCCAGCGCCGCGCGGTGCTCGGGCAGCGCCAGCTCATGGGGCGGAATGCCCGCCTCGCGCAGCCACGCGGCCGGCACGTAGCAGCGCCCCATGCGCGCATCCTCGACGATGTCGCGCGCGATATTGGTCAGCTGGAAAGCCAGGCCAAGGTCGCAGGCCCGGTCCAGTACCGTCGCCTTGTTCGCGCCCATGATGGTAGCCATCATCAGTCCGACGACGCCGGCCACGTGATAGCAGTAGCGCAGCGTGTCGTCGATCGTTTCGTAGCGCGCCTGTTCGACATCCATGGCGAAGCCGGCCAGGTGGTCGAAGGCGAAACGCGGTGCGATCGTATGGCGCAGCGCCACTTCCTGGAAGGCGGCAAAGGCGGGATCGCCCATCTTTTCGCCGGCGTAGGCGCGCCTGGTCTGGTCCTCCAGCATCGCCAGTTTTTCGGCGGCGTCCTCCTGCGCCGGCGCCGGTTCGACGGCGGCGAAGCCCAGCTCCTGGCCGTCGACCACGTCGTCGCAGTGACGGCACCAGGCGTACAGCATCAACACGCTGCGCCTCACGTCGGCCGGAAAGAGCCTGGCCGCGGCGGCGAAGCTTTTCGAGCCGACCTTGATGGTCTGCGTGGCGTGGTCCAGCAATGCCTCGCTCATCGTCCGAACTCCTCGATCATCAGGCCCGCCGTCGCCTTGGCGGAGCCGATCACGCCCGGCACGCCGGCGCCGGGATGGGTGCCGGCGCCGACCAGGTACAGGTTGGCCAGTTCGCTGTCGCGGTTGTGCGGGCGGAACCAGGCGCTTTGCGTCAGGATCGGTTCGAGCGAGAACGCCGAGCCGACGTGCGCATTGAGCTCGTCGCGGAAGTCGAGCGGCGTGAAGATGCGGCTGGTGACCAGCTGCTTGCGCAGTCCCGGCATGTAGCGGCGCTCCAGATACTCGAAGATGCGGTCGCGGTAGCGCGGGCCTTCGACCGTCCAGTCGATATTCGCGTTGCCCAGGTGCGGCACCGGCGCCAGCACGTAGTGGCTGCCGCAGCCCGGCGGCGCCAGCGACGGGTCGGTGATGCAGGGCGCGTGCAGGTACAGCGAGAAATCGTCGGCCAGCGTTTTACCGCCGAAGATGTCGGTGATCAGTTCCTTGTAGCGCGGCCCGAAACAGACCGTGTGATGCTGCAGTTGGCTGTGGTGGTGATCGAGCCCGAAATACAGCACGAACAGCGAATTGCTGAAGCGTTTTTTGCGCAGCGCGCCGGCCTGCGACGGGCCGCGCGGATGTTGCGACAGCAGATCCGCATACGTGTGGACGACGTCGGCGTTGGACGCCACCGCCTGCGCCGGGAAGTGGCGCCCATCGGCCAGGCGCACGCCGTTGACGCGCGCGCCGCTGGCTTCGATCGCGGCGACGTCGGCGTTCAGTTCGATGCGGCCGCCGATATCCTGGAACAGCCGCACCATGCCGTTCACCAGCGCGCCGGTGCCGCCGCGAGGGAACCAGACGCCCCAGCGCCGCTCCAGCGCGTGGATCAAGGTATAGATCGACGACGTGGCGAACGGGTTGCCGCCGACCAGCAGCGAGTGGAAGGAGAACGCCTGCCGCAGATGCTCGTCCTCGATAAACTTCGACACCATGCCGTAGACGCTGCGCCATGCCTGCAACTTCGCCAGTTGCGGGCCGGCCTGGATCATGTCGCGGAACGACAGGAACGGCACGGCGCCCAACTTGAGGTAGCCTTCGTCGAACACCGCTTTGGAATACGCCAGGAAGCGCTGGTATCCCTGCACGTCGGCCGGGTTGCGCGCGTGGATCTGGCGGTCCAGCGCCTCCTGGTCGTTGGCGTAGTCGAAGTGGCTGCCATCCTCCCAGCACAGGCGGTAGAACGGCGCCACCGGCAGCATGTCGACGTAATCGGACAGGCGCTTGCCGGCGACGGTGAACAGTTCCTCGATCGCCGACGGATCGGTGATGACGGTGGGGCCGGCGTCGAAGGTGAAACCCTGGTCCTGGTAGACGTAGGCGCGCCCACCCGGCTTGTCGCGTTTTTCCAGCAAGGTGGTTTGAATGCCGCTCGCTTGCAGACGGATGGCCAGCGCCAGGCCGCCGAAGCCGGCGCCGACAACCACTGCCTGTTTTGTTTCGTTCATGCGGGTTTCCTGATTTGATGGGGATGGATTTTTCGTGCGGCCGATAGCGCCTGGCCGACCGGGACCGGCGGCTTGCCCGACACCAGGCGCGCCTTGTCGCCCAGCGTCAGCCGTCCCGCGTAAAAGCGGGCGATCAACGGCGCCGGAAGGCGGTAAAAACGCTGCATGACGCGCCAGCGGTGGTCGGCGTCGCCGGCCAAAAACAGCATGCGGTTGAGCAGCCGGAAGAAGCGCTGGCCGCGCCATTCGTCCAGCGCGGTGCGGCGTATGGCGTCGAACAAGGCCGGCGCGGTCAAGTCGTCGAGCGCCGCTATCCGCTCGGCCAGCCGCACCGCGTGCGGCAGCGAGTAGCCGGTGGTCGGGTGGAACAGGCCGGCCCGCAGGCCGGAACACGGCTGCCCGTCCAGGTCCGCCCAGAAGCGATCGATATCGCCCGCCAGCACGATCGGCAGCGAGCCATGTTCCTCGCGGATGGTCTCCTCGATGCGCCAGCCGCGCGCGGCGGCGTAGGCGGCGATGTTGGCGCGCAGGCGTTCCGGTTCCCACGCGCCGGTGTCGACGTAGTGCGTGTCTTCGATCAGCAGGCGGTCGGCCGCGAACGGCAGCACGTAGACGAAACGGTAGCCGCCTTGCTGCGCGACGCTGGCGTCCATGATGACGGGGGAGGTCAATCCGTGCGGCGCGGCCAGGCGAACTTCCTGGCCGAGGAAGGTTTGGTAGCCCAGCGCCAGGCGCTCGGTGGCGCGCGGGCCACGGCCGTCGATGACGGCGCCCGCTTGCAAAACCTCGCCGTCGGCCAGGCGCACCGTGGTCGGGGTCAGGTCCGCTATCCCTGCCGCCAGCCGCAGCGCGGGGCCGAGCGCCGCTTCGATGACGCGCGCGAAATCGCCAGAGAAAATGCTGGCGTAACCGCCGTCGAGCTTTCTGGCGTGTTCGGGGAAGATGACATCGTAGTCCGGCCAGCGCGCCGAGACCAGCGGCGCGAGCCATTGACGCTGCGCGGCATCGAGGTCGCTGTCGTGGAACGACCAGGTGTGATTGCCGCCGATGCTATCCGCTTGATCGAGCAGCAGGATGCGCAGCGACGGGCGCGTGGTCCGCAGCCGCCACGCGATCAGCGCGTTGGCCAGGCCGCCGCCGGCCAGGATCACGTCGTACGGCGCGCCGCTCATGCGCGGGCGCTCGCTTCGTTCGATGCTTGCGCGTTCAGGCCCAGCGCCGCTTCGACGATGTCGGCGGCGCGCTGCGTGCCGCCGGCTTGCGCCAGTTGCGCCGCCAGTGGCGCCAGCTGCTGCGCATATGCGGGGTCGGCGAGCAGCCGCCGCAAGCGCGCGGCCAGTTGCTCCGCTCCGGCGAAGCGCGGCGACGCCCGCAGGCCGATGCCGGCATGGCTGATCCGCGCCGCCACGCCGGGCTGGTCGAAGGCGATCGGCAGCGCCAGGATCGGCGTGCGCGCGGCGATCGCATCCATCGCCGTGTTCAATCCCGCATGCGACACCACGGCGTCCGCCCGGGCCAGCGCGGCCTGCTGCGGCGCGAACGCGCACACGGTCGTCGCGCCCGCCGGGCCGGCGCTTTCGATGGCTTGCGCCTGGCGCGCATTCAAGCCGCCGCAATGGGCGACCAGCAGTTGCGCGTCCAGCGCGCGGCAGGCGCGGGCGATGCGCTTGAACAGCGCAAAACGCTGGCCTTGCAGCGTGCCGAGCGAGGCGAAGATGAAAGGGCGGTCGCCGGCAATCGCCGGAAGGGCGTCGCCGCCATGCGCGCTGGCGGTGTGGCGCAGCGGCCCGACATGGTGAAAATACGGCGGCGGATTCCGGCGCGGAAAGTCGAACCCGGCCACCGTCTGGCTGATTTGCGCCAGCGGCGACAGGCACTCGTGCAGCGCCGCGCGCGCCGGGATGCCCAGGCCACGCGCCTGCCGCTCGATGACCTTGCGGTGCGGCGCCATGAGCCAGTCGTACACGCGCGCGCTGCCTTCGTACATCTTCAACGCGCGCTCGCCGGTGCCGAATTCGAACGGCATCACGGGCAGGGGGATGCCCGGCTCGCGGTTGACCGGCAGCGCGCAGGCGATGGAAATGAACGGCATCCCGAGCGCCTCGGCCACCAGCCCTGCCGCCGCCTCCATTTGATCGCCGAGCAGGGCGTCGACGCGCAGCGCCTCCAGCGCGGCGGGCAGTTCGCGGCACAGCATGTCGGTGGTGTCGGCCATGTCGACGATGACCTTGCGCAGGCCGAGCGGGCTGCCCGGATTGGCCGCCAGCCGCAGCGAGGCGGCCAGCGATCCCGGTGGATAGCGGTCGGCGCCGAGCGCGTGGAAGCCGATGCGGGCGTCGGTGATCCAGGCGGCGGCGTCGGGCCGGTGCAGGAAGGTGACCCGGTGCCCGCGCGCGATCAGCGCCAGCGCCAGCGCGGCCAGCGCGTTGAAATGGCTGTAGAAGGCCGGGGCTACCACGCCGAAGTGCGCCATGCGATGTCCGCGCGCTAAGGCGCGTGCAGATCGGCGACGGGACCGGCCTTGCGGAACAAGTTGCCCACCAGGCGACGCGTGCGTTGTTTGCTGCCGATGGCGTCCGTCAGGTAGCCGTCGGCGTCGCGCAGGTGCGCGGCCAGGCGGCGCTGGGTTTTTTCCATGCCCAGCGTGGCGGTGATGGTGGCCTTGCCGGCGTCCTTGCCGACGTCCTTGCCGGTCAGCGCGCTGTCGTTGCCAGGGCCGTCCTGCAGGTCGTCCTTGATCTGGAAGGCGTGGCCGGCGGCCATGGCGAAGGCGCGCAGCGCGCGCAGCACCGGTTCGTCGGCCTGGGCGATGATGGCGGCCATTTCCACCGACAGGCCGAGCAGCACGCCGGTCTTGAGTTCGTTGGTGGTGGCGATGTCGTCGACCGTGCGCTTTTGACCGCCGTGCAAATCCTGGAATTGTCCGCGCACCAGGCCCTGGGTGCCGACCGTTTCGGCCAGCGCGGCGACCAGGCGCGCGCGTATCGACGGCGAGATGTCCTGCGCCTGGGCCAGGATGTGGAAGGCGCGGCTGAGCAGGGCGACCGAGGCCAGGATGGCGACGTTTTCACCGAACTGGATGTGGACCGTGGGCTTGCCGCGGCGCAGCTTGGCGTCGTCCATGCAAGGCAAGTCGTCGAGTATTAGCGAGGCGGCGTGCACCAGCTCGACCGCACAGGCGGCGTCGAGCAGGGCCGGCGACGCGCAGCCCAGATCGCGCGCCACCAGCATCAGCAACATCGGACGCATGCGCTTGCCGGCGCTCAGCGCGGCCGCGCGCATGGCCGCCGTCAGCGGATCGCGCTGGTCGCCGCCGTCGCCAAGGAAGTGACGGATGCGTGCTTCGAGCTCGCCGCGCAGGTCATCGATCTCCGTTTCCGGCGCATCGCCGAGGATATCCCCCAGGGATTCTCGGTGGATGCCGCTGAACCGCAGTGTTTCCGTAACCATGCGCAAGTCCTTGTGCCAATTGCATAATAAATTCCCTTGCGGGTGATCATACCTATGCAATCCCGCGTAAACAGGACTTCAATCAATCGTGCGAGCGCTAACGCACATAAAAACGGGTCAGTTTCTGGACAGGCTAGCTCTTGTGATGGAACGGCGCGAACCACGTGACCAGGAAAGATGGGATCGTCGCCGCCATCACCAGCCAGAAATAGTGTACATATCCCAGCGCCTGCTGCAGGTGGCCGCTGACGACGCCGGTGACCAGCATGCACAAGCCCATCAAACCGGTGCCGAAGGCGTAGTGGGTGGTGGTGTATTTGCCGGGCGCCAACTGCTGCATCAGGTAAATCATGAAACCGACCGAGCCGAAGCCGAAGAAGAACTTTTCTATCGCCACGCCGGCGCTGATCAGCCACAGGTTCTCCGGCTGGTAGATGCTCATCAGCAAGAACGTGACGTTGGGGATGTTGACCGCGCAGCACAGCACGAACAAGGTGGCCGGCAGGCCCCGGCGCGCGACAAAGATGCCGCCCAGCAGGGAGCCGAGCAGCACGGCGATCAGGCCATAGGTGCCGTAGATCAGGCCCAGCATCTCGTTGGACAATCCCAGGCCGCCCTTGGCGACCGGATCGACCATGAAGAACGGGCCGATTTTTTCCAGCAGCCCGATACTGAGGCGGAACACGAAGGCGAATCCCACCATCAGCCAGACGTCGCGCTTCTGGAAGAAGGTGACGAAGGAGTCGCGCAGGATGAAGGCCGCTTCGGCCACCGACTTGGGCGCGTTTTCGGCCTTGGCGCCGTCGGGCATCACGCGCAGGTGCCACAGCGCGGTGACGATGGTCAGCGCGGCGGCGATGAAGAAGATGATGCGCCACGATTCGATCCATTCCGGTCCGAACACGCCGGCTTGGTGGTGGAAGTAGTGGGTGTGCAGCCAGCCGCTCAAATACACCATGCCGCCCGAGGCGACGATGGGGCCGACGTTCCAGCTCAGGCTCTGGATGCCGCAGAACAGCGATTGGGTCTTCGAGTCGAGCGAGGTGACGTAGACGCCGTCGGAGGCGATGTCCTGGGTGGCGCCGACCAGCGACAGGATCCCGAACAGGAACACCATGATGACCAGGTAGTTCGGCAGCGACATCGCCAGCGCGACGGCGGCAAAGCCGATGCCGACGATCAGCTGCGCGCACAGCACGAAGAACTTCTTGGTGCGGTACATTTCGACGAAGGGCGCGAACAGCGGCTTGATGGTGTAGGCCAGGATCAGGTAGCTGGCGTATTGCGCCGCCTCGCCGTTGCCCATGCCGAGGTTCTTGAACATGATGGACGTGACGCTGGTGAGCATCATGTACGTGAGCGCCATCGAGAAGTAGCCGGTCGGTACCCACAGCATCGGCGTGCCGCGTGCGAACATGGCGCTCAGGAGCGATTTCTGCTCGCCGTTGTCGGGGGGAGCCTGCTGCTCTTGCGGCGTGGCGGAAGGTGCGGTCTGCATGGTGTCGTCCTCGTTGTTCTCGGTGGAGTGTAGCACTTGGCTCTGCGGCCAATGGGTACTGCGTTTGGGGCTTCCCGTAATCCGCCACGCTCCGTCGGCGGCTCATGGCGGATTACGCGCTGCGCGCTAATCCGCCCTACGGTTCAATACCGTTATGCCGCGTGCGCGGCCTGCTGCGCGCGCTGCTTGATCAAATAATCGCGGTACCACAGAGCGCTATGCTTCAAGGTGCGCTTCTGCGTCGCGTAATCCACATGGACGATGCCGAAGCGCTTGGCGTAGCCCGAGTTCCATTCGAAGTTATCCAGCAAACTCCAAAGGAAGTAGCCTTGCACGTCCACGCCCTGCAGGCGGGCGTCGTTGAGCGCCTTCAGGTGGCGCTGCACGAAATCGATGCGCGCTTCGTCCGGCACTTCGCCGTTGACGACGGTGTCCGGATTGGCCATGCCGTTCTCGGTGATGTAGATCGGCGGCAGCTCGTATTCGGCGTTGAGCTTGAGCAGCAGCTCGGTCAGGCCGTCCGGGTAGATTTCCCAGCCCATGTCGGTCTTGCCCAGCTTCGCTTCCGGCTGGCGCGGCGGCACTTCGGCGCTGCAGTAGGAGCGGAAGTAGTAGTTCACGCCGAGGAAGTCGATGCGGTGCTGGATGTCCTTGAAGTCGTTCTCTTGGATCACCGGGCCGTTGTCGCCGTAGACCTTGAGCGCCAGTTCCGGGTACTTGCCCTTGAAGATGGGGTCCATGAACCACTGCACCGAGCGCGCGTATTCGAATTCCGCCATCGCGATGTCGGCCGCGCTGTCGGTGGCCGGATCGGCGGTCCATTGATTGAGCACGATGCCCAGCTTGGCCGAGCTGCCGACCGAGCGCATCGCCTGCATCGCCAGTCCGTGCGACAGCAGCAGGTGGTGCGAAACCTGCACCGATTTTTTCAGGTCCGTCACGCCCGGCGCGAACTGCGAGTTGCCGTAGCCAAGATTGGCCGTGCACCATGGCTCGTTGTGCGTCGCAATTGTTTTCAAGCGGTTGCCGAAACGGCGCGCCACTTCGGCCGCGTAGTCGGCGAAGCGGTAGGCGGTGTCGCGATTGAGCCAGCCGCCGTCGTCCTCCAGGCCTTGCGGCAGGTCCCAGTGGTACAAGGTCGCGTGGGCGGCGATGCCCTTGCTTTCCAGTTCGGTCAGCAGGCGGTCGTAGAAGGCGAAGCCGGCCTCGTTCCACGCGCCTTTGCCGGTCGGCTGCACGCGCGACCAGGCGATCGAGAAGCGGTAGGCGTCCACGCCCAGGCTGGCCATGATGGCCACGTCTTCCGGGTAGCGGTTGTAGTGGTCGCAGGCGACGTCGCCGTTGGTGCCGTCGATGATCTTGCCCGGCGTGTGACTGAAGGTGTCCCAGATCGACGGGCCTTTGCCGTCGGCGGTGGCGCCGCCTTCAATCTGGAAGGCGCTGGTGGCGATGCCCCAGGTAAACGAGGGAGGGAATTGCGTGAAATCGGTCATTTTTGTCGTTTTTGGCAGGTTAAACATGGGGCGGAGAGGGCATTTTGACGTTTGAAAACGATTTCACGCCTCTTGTTAGGATTAGACCTCAACTCCCTGTGAGTGTCAATCATTTGCTGATTGGTGGCCTGCGGGCGTTTAACCCGCCATCGTAAGAGGGGTCGTACCCCGTTGGGTACGACCCCGCGACGGATCGGCCTGCGGGGTGCTTTAGGAGCGCGCTGATATAATGCTGCCTCATTATTTATCAGCTTATCCACCAGCTTCCCAACATGTCTTCCGAAACCCCTAAAGACGGCCCGGCGCGGCCGATGCTCTACGACCCGACCGAACACCGCATCCGCAGCTTCGTCACCCGCGCCGGCCGGCTGTCGACCGCGCAGGCGCGCGCGCTGGAAGAGCAGGGGCCGAAGTTCATGATCGGCTACACCAAGGCGCCGCTCGACTACGAGCAGGCGTTCGGCCGCAAGGCGCCGGTGGTGCTGGAAATCGGCTTCGGCATGGGCGGCACCACGGCGCACATCGCCGCCGCCATGCCGGAGAAGGACTTCATCGGCGTCGAGGTGCACACGCCGGGCGTGGGCAGCCTGCTCAAACTGATCGACGAGCAGGGCCTGACCAACCTGAAGGCCATCCAGCACGACGCGGTCGAGGTGTTGAACCAGATGATCCCGGACGGCTCGCTGCACGGCGTGCATATCTTCTTCCCGGACCCGTGGCACAAGGCGCGCCACAACAAGCGCCGCCTGATCCAGGCGCCGTTCGTCAAGCTGCTGGTGCAAAAGCTGGCCGTGGGCGGCTACCTGCACTGCGCGACCGACTGGGAAGACTACGCGGTGCAGATGCTGGAAGTGCTGGGCGCCGAAGAGGGCTTGCAGAACACCGCCGACGGCTACGCGCCGCAGCCGGCCTATCGTCCGCTGACCAAGTTTGAAAACCGCGGCCTCAAATTGGGCCACGGCGTGTGGGACCTGGTCTTCACCAAGAAGTAGTTATTTGGGCTGCCGGGCCAGCGCCGCGTTGAAGCGCTTGATCACATCGTCCGGCACCATCTTCGTGCACCAGAGGCGGCGTTCGTATTCGCCGCGATAGATCACGTCCGAGAATTTTCCCCTGCTGTCGCGGCCCGGCATGTCGACCCAGCTCATCATGCAGGCCGGCTCGCTGTTCTCGTTCAGCAGCACCAGCTGGCGCTTGGCCGGCGTGCGGCGGATTTCGTAGGCGATGCCGGCGGCGGCCAGGGCGTCGGTCACCGGCTTGGCCGCGTCCCCGGCCAGCTGGCCTTGCGGATTGGTATAGTGCACTCCCTGCCGCTCGCTGTAGTGGACGATCAGGGTCTGGCCGGCCGCCGCGCCGCCCGCCATCGCCAGTATCAGTGCGGCCAGTGCCTTCATCACGACTCCAGCGTTTCCATATCCAGCACGACGACATAGGCCAGGCGGCCGTTCTTCCACACGCCGCCGCCACGCACCTGGGCGTCGCAGGTGGTGATTTGATCCGGGATTTCCTCGCGTTTCAGGTTGGCGCGGAAGGCCAGCGAGGCCTTCGGCGACAGGTAGCCCGTCATGCGGCCATCGAGGAACACGGCGACGGCCGCGCTTTCGTACGGATTGGCGTCGTCCGGCACCAGCGTCGCCAGGTACGGCACCTTGGCCGGCTGCTCGCCATGGTCGCCGGCCAGTTCCTTCAGCGTGTTCTGGTAGCGCGATTCGTTGACCACTTCGACCAGGAAGCGGCCATCGTCGGACCAGTGCAGCGCCGCCGGCGCGTCCGGCAGTTTCGGCTCGTACGGCGTGGCCGGCAGCGGCGGCAGCACCATCGGCTTGGCGGGATTGGTCTTGATGATCGCGTAGACCACCAGCGCGGTGGCGACGATGATCAACAGGGAGATGGCGAATTGCATGGCGAGTCTGTCCGGGTGCTGGCGTGTGAGGCCGATATGGGTGAGGCCGATATCTTAACGCATGCCCCCGGCCTGATACACGATTTTGCCGCCCACGACCGTCTGCAGCACCTTGATGTTGGCGATGTCCTCTTCCGGAATGGTGAAGAAATTCCGGTCCAGGACGATCATGTCGGCCAGCTTGCCCACTTCCAGGGAGCCGGTCAGCGCCTCCTGGCGCAGCGTGTAGGCCGCGTTCATGGTGATGGCGCGCAGCACGGCGGCGCGCGGCATGCCGGGCTGCGCACCGAGACGGCCGGCGTATTCCTTGCCGGCGTCGGGGGCGGCGGTGCGCGTCACGCCCACCTTGAGCGCGAACCATTCGTCCAGCGGATCGACCGGCCAGTCGCTGCCATAGGCGATGCGGGCGCCGGCGTTGAGCAGCACGGCTTGCGGTTCGACGGTGGCGTAGCGCGCCGGTCCCATATAGTCCCGCAGCGCGCCGACGGTGTCGGGCGCCGGTTTGGCCCACTGGAACGACAGCACCGGCGTCACATCCAGCCTGGCGAAGCGCGGGTAGTCGGCCGGGGCGACGATTTCGTCGTGCGCCAGGGCGGGCCGCACGTCCTTGCCGGCCGGCGTCGAGCGCAGGTATTCGATCGCGTCCAGCGTTTCGCGCACCGCGCGGTCGCCGTCGACGTGGATGTGCGGATCGATGCGGGCGTTGGCCAACTCGGTCAGCGTGGTCTTGAGGGCGTCCTGCGTGAAGTAGCTGGCCGGTCCCGCGCTGGGGCCGGGCTGCCAGTCCGGCTTTTCGGCCGTGCCCTTGTTGACCAGATACGGCTCCAGCATGGCGCCGGTGAAGGCGGGCGCGGAGATCACGCCGTCCATGAACAGTTTGGCGTGGCGCACCTGCATCGACGGCGCCACCGTGGTCGGCCCCTGGTCGAACTGCTTCTGCTGCTTGAGCAGCTCGGCGACGGCGCTTTGCGGCGTGGCGCCCTTGTCCAGATCGATCAGCACCGCGAAGTGGGCGCGCGCGGTCAGCTTGCCTTGCTTGTGCAGGTCGGTGAACGCGGTCATCGTCTCCGGATCGGTGTAGGCGTCCAGGAAGGAGGTGATGCCCTGCTTGCGCATCGCCGCCAGCGCGGCGCTGGAGGCGGCCAGGTTCTCTGCCACCGTCAGCGGCGGCAGCAGGTTCATGGCCATGTCCTGCGCGGCGTCCTCCAGCAGGCCGGTGGCGTCGCCGCCGGCGTCGCGGGTGATTTTGCCGCCGGCCGGATCCTTGGTGTCGCGCGTGATGCCGGCCAGTTTGATCCCCTTGGAATTGAGCTGCACCGAGTGGCCGAAGGACGAGCGCACGATGACGGGGCGGTCGGTCTTGAGCGCGTCGAGCGTGGCGGCGCTGGTTTGCACGCCGTCCGGCAGCATCCCTTGCTGGAACCAGTTGACGACCACCAGCCAACGGTCCGGTGAGGATTTTTTATCCTTGTCGAGGCAGGCCTGGATGCGCGACTGGAACTGGGGCACCGTCAGGGCCTCGTAATTCAGGCTGCAATTGAGCAGGCGGCTGCCGCCCGATTGCGGATGCATGTGGCCGTCGATCAGGCCGGGCATCAGCATGCGGCCTTTGAGGTCGATGACCTTGGTGGCCTTGCCGGTCCGCGCCCGGGCGCCGGCGTTGTCGCCGACGTAGACGATGCGGCCGGCGCGCACCGCCAGCGCCTGCCGCACGCTGTCGTTGGCGTCCACCGTGTAGACATAGCCGTTGCGGTAGACGGTATCGGCGGGTGTTTCGGCACTAAGCGCGGCACCATGCGCCGACGCCATCGTCAATAGTGCCAGTCCTGCGAAATAAGCCCTGCTGGTCATGCATCCCCCGGGTTATGCGGCCTCCAACTGTTTGGCGCGCGGCGCCAGCGGCAGAAACGCCAGCAGGTTCCCCGCCAACACCAACGCCAGCCCGCTCAAGGCCAACGGCGTCCAGTGGTAGCCCTCGTAAATGGTCGAAATGGTCAACGCCACGATGGGGAATAATACCGTGGAATAGGCCGCGCGGTCCGGTCCTATGCGGCCGACCAGCATCAAATAGGCGGTGAAGCCGATCACCGAACCGGGAATGGCCAGGTACAGCAGCGCGCCCAGATAGCGCTGCGACGGATCGAGCGCGAACGGCATGCCCATCGCGAAGGCGGCCACGCCCAGGGTCGTCGAGCCGATCAGCATGGCCCAGGTGTTGGTCAGCCAAGGCGTCAGCCCGAGCGACTGCATGCGGCTCGACAGCAGGTTCCCGCACGAGAAGCACAGCGTGCCGCCCAAGGTCAGCGCGAGGCCGAACAGCACCTTGCTATCGTTCCAGTGACCGGCCATCTGCGGCGCGAACAGCAGCACGATGCCGCCCAGGCCGAGCAGGGCGCCCATCATCACCTGGCGCCGTATCGGGCGGCCGAGGAAGATGCGGCCGTTGATGGCGTTCCACAGCGGCGCGGTGGAAAACACCACCGCTTCCAGCCCGCTGGTGACCCACTGGCTGGCGTAGTAGAAGCACAGGAAGTTCAGGCAAAACAGCGCGATCCCCTGCGCGAACAGGTAGGGCCAGGCCTGGCGCGGCGGCCACCACGGCTTGCGGGCGATCAGCAGGAAGGCCATCAGCACGGCGGCCGCGAGCCAGAAGCGGTAGGCGATCGACACCGGCGCCGGCACCACGCCCAGTTGGAAGGTGATGGCGATCCAGGTGGTTCCCCAGATCAGGACGGTGAGGAGGTAAAGGAAGATATTCATGCCGCCAGCATGCCGGATCACGGGTGCCGGCCGCTTGTCTGAAATTGCGCATTTCGATGCGGCGGTGCGGCAATGGCATCGGCCCATGCTAGACTTTATGCATCATGACAGCCCGCCCCCTCCTCGACTCCGCATCCCCCGCCCGCGCGCCGGACGGGCTCATTTCGCACGCCGTGTTCAGGACGATGTCGGAGACGGACGCGCAGCTGGAGCGCTTCGCCTGGCTGGGCGACGATCTGGCGGTCGCCATCTGGCGGCGCGACACCGAGATCGCCGAGACCAGCTACAACAAGCCGGGCCACCATACGCTGTCGTACTACATGGGCGGCGGCTATCGCACCGAGCGCGGGGAGCTGCCGGGTCTTTACGGCGCGCCGAAGCGGCTTTGCACGCTGCCGGACTGGCACGAGTCGAGTTGGATGGTGCGCGGACCGCTGCGCTTCATGCACGTCTACTTTTTGCCCGAGCATTTCACGCGGCGCGCGGTGGTGGAGCTGGATCGCGAGCCGCGCGAGCTGACCCTGGCCGACCGCACGTATTTCGAGCATGAGCGCATCGGGCCATTGTGCGAGGGGCTGGCGGCGATGTCGTGGGACGGGCCGGACGCGCTGCTGCGCGCCAACGAGGTGACGCACGAGACGTTGAGCCATTTGCTGCTGTCGCAATCGATGCCAAAGCCGCAGCAGCGGGTGCGCGGCGGCTTGGCGCCGGCGGTGCGGCGCAGGCTGGCCGATTTCATCGAGGCCAATCTGGCGCGGCAGATTTCGCTGGGGATGCTGGCGGAGCTGGCGTGCATGTCGGAGTATCACCTGGCGCGGATGTTCCGGATTTCGTTCGGCATGCCGCCGTCGGCGTGGGTGGCGCAGCGGCGCATCGAGCACGCGCGGCGCTTGTTGAAGACGACCAGCCAGCCATTGCAGCAGATCGCCGACGCCTGCGGGTATGCGGATTTAAGTCATTTCAGCCACCGGTTCCGCGACAGCGTGGGGGCGCCGCCTAGTCGGTATCGGAGCGCCTTGGCTTAGGTTTTCAACCCCAACCACGTTTCGCCGCGGTGCTTGCGCCGTCGATTAGGGGTCGTACCCCGTACGGGGTACGACCCCGCCGGCTCGCCTGGCTATGCGGGTTTTTCGAACGAAAACCCCGGTGCGTAAATGTGATACCCGTCGAAATCGCCCTTGCCGATCGCCACCCCGCGGCTGCGCGCGATCGCGTACACCATGCTGAGGTGAAAATAGAAATTCGGCAGGATATACAAATTCAGATATTCATCGGCCGGCAAGGCCAGGTCGGCGAACCCCGCGCGGTCGCGGCAGATGCGGTCCGCCGGTCCGTTGAATTGCGCCGGCGGGATGTCGGCGATGAAGCGCATCGTCTCGACGATCTGCCACTGCAGCGCGGCGTACGAGGTCTCGTCGCCGTTGAAGCTGACCACCTCCACCCCGGCCAGCGGGCAGCAGCCGCGCAGCGCGAAATTGGCGGTCGCCCGCACATGCTGCGCGAACGGCAGCATGTCCTCGTGCAGCCGCGCCGACAGCACGCCGGCGCCGTCCGGGTCGGCCTCGATCTTGCCCAACATGGCGCACAACTGCGCGAGCGAACGATGAAAAACCGCCGACGGATGCATGCCTACTCCATTTCGCTGATCATGGCGACGATCTCGTCGCCGTAGGACGCCAGTTTCTTCTCGCCGACACCGGAGATGCCGCGCAGGTCAGACAACGTGGTCGGACGCGCCTTGGCGATTTCGCGCAACGTGGCGTCGTTGAAGATGATGTACGCGGCCACGTCGTGCGCGCGCGCCGTCTCCACCCGCCACCAGCGCAGCTTGTCGAAGATGGCTTGCTCGCTGGTCGACAGGTCGCTTTCCACGTAGCCCTTGGCGCTGCGGCCTGCGCTTTTCTGCTTGACCGGTTTCTGGTACTGGCGCAGCTGCACCTTCTGCCCCCCCTTGAGCACCGGACGGGCGGCGTCGGTCAGCTTGAGCGAGCTGTATGACTCGTGGTCGACTGTCACCAGTCCCAGCGCGATGGCCTGGCGCAGGATCGCGCGCCATTCCTGCTCGCTGCGGTCGGCGCCGATGCCGAACACCGACAGTGAATCGTGGTGCCAGGTCTTGATGCGTTCCGTCTCGACCCCGCGCAGCACCTCGATCACGTGGCCGGCCGCGAAGCGCTGGTCGACCCGGTACACGGCCGACAGCAGCTTTTGTACCGGCACCGTGCCGTCGAACGACACCGGCGGGATCAGGCAGGTGTCGCAGTTGCCGCACGGGCCGGAGCGCTCGCCGAAGTAGTCGAGCAGGCGCACGCGCCGGCAGCTGAGCGTCTCGCACAGGCCCAGCATCGCGTCGAGCTTGTTGCCCAGCACGCGCTTGAAGGTTTCGTCGGCCTCCGATTCGTCGATCATGCGCCGCTGCAGCACCACGTCCTGCAGGCCGTAGGCCATCCAGGCGCTGGCGGGGGCGCCGTCGCGGCCGGCCCGGCCGGTCTCCTGGTAGTAGCCCTCGATGCTTTTGGGCAGGTCCAGGTGGCACACGAAGCGCACGTCCGGCTTGTCGATGCCCATGCCGAAGGCGATCGTGGCGCACATGACGATGTTTTCTTCGCGCAGGAACTTGGCCTGGTTGGCCGCGCGCTTGGCGTGGTCCATGCCGGCGTGGTAGGCCATCGCGCGCACGCCGTTTTCGTTGAGGAACTCGGCGGTCTCCTCGACCTTCTTGCGCGACAGGCAATAGACGATGCCGCAGTCGCCGCCGTGCTCGGTGGTGATGAAGTCGAGCAGCTGCTTGCGGCCGTTGGCCTTTTCGACGATCTGGTAGCGGATGTTGGGGCGGTCGAACGACGACACGAACTGCGCGGCGTCGCCCAGCTGCAGGCGGTGGACGATCTCGGCGCGCGTTTGCGGGTCGGCGGTGGCCGTCAGCGCGATGCGCGGCACGTCGGGGAATTGCTCGTGCAGCACCGACAGCTTGATGTACTCGGGCCGGAAGTCGTGCCCCCATTGCGAGACGCAGTGCGCCTCGTCGATGGCGAACAGCGCGATCTTCGACGCCTGGAACAGATTGAGGCAGCGCTCGGTCATCAGCCGCTCGGGGGCGACGTAGACCAGGTCGATCTCGCCGGTGCGCACCAGGCGCTCGATGCGCTGCGATTCCTCGTAGGTTTGGGTGGAGTTCAGGAAGGCGGCGCGCACGCCGACCTCGGCCAGCGCGTCGACCTGGTCCTGCATCAGCGCGATCAGCGGCGAGACGACCACGCCGACGCCGTCGCGCACCAGCGCCGGAATTTGATAGCACAGCGACTTGCCGCCGCCGGTCGGCATCAGGACCAGCGCGTCGCCGCCGCCGCTGACGTGGCCGACGATTTCGGCCTGCTGGCCGCGGAAGGCCGGATAACCGAAGACGGTTTGCAGCAGATGGAGCGCGCGCTCGTTTGTTTCCTGATGAATCATTTTTTACAGCTCGTTTCTACAACAGAAGGTGTTAGTCGGCCCAGACGATAACGCCATAATAACCGGTGACGAGCACGATCAGGCCGAAAACGATGCGATACCACGCAAAGACTGTGAAGGTATGTGAGCTGATGTAGCGCAGCAGCCAACGCACGCACAGGAAGGCCGAGATGAACGCGGCCACGGTGCCGACCGTGAAGAACGGCAAGTCGGCCGCCGACAGCAGCGCGCGGTCCTTGTACAGCGAATAGAAGGTGGCGCCGAGCAAGGTCGGAATGGCCAGGAAGAACGAAAACTCGGTGGCGACCTTGCGCGACAGGCCGAACATCATGCTGCCCATGATGGTCGCGCCCGAGCGGCTGGTGCCGGGGATCAGCGCGAACGACTGGGCCAGGCCGATCTTGAGGGCGTCGAGCGGCGTCAGGTCGTCGACCGAGTCGATGCGCGCGGCGCGCGGATTGTCCTTGGCGCGCTTTTCCACCCACAGGATGATGAAGCCGCCGATGATGAAGGCCAGCGCCACCGGAATCGGCGCGAACAGCTTTTGCTTGATGCTTTGGCCGAACAACAGGCCCAGCACGGCGGCCGGCAGGAACGCGATCAGCACGTTCAGGGCGAAGCGTTGCTGCTTGCGGTCGCTGAAGATGCCGGTCATGACGGCGCCGATGCGGGCGCGGTATTCCCACATCACGGCCAGCATGGCGCCGGCCTGGATCACGATCTCGAACACGTTGATTTTGTCTTCCATCCCGGCGAAGCCCAGCAGGTGCTCGGTGAGGATCAGGTGGCCCGTGGAGGAGATCGGCAGGAATTCCGTGAAACCTTCCACGAGGCCCATGATGATGGCTTTTAGTGCGAGAACAATATCCATGAATTAAGTATTTACGCGAGGGAGTTTGAGGGAGTGCCGCGAAGTGCGTGCCGCCGGGGTCGAAGCTTACCATGTTCCGGGGTTGTCTTTTCGTAATCTAACTCAAGCGTAATGTGGATTGGTGCGTCGCGGCATAAAAAGGCGTTGCCCCCCAGCCCCGCCAGCTTTTGCGGGGACGCCGGCGCCGCCACGTAGGGGTCGTACCCGGCGGGTACGACGGGGACGCCGAGTCCCCGCATGGCCGTGCGGGATGAAAACCAGGCGGCCGGGCGCCTTGCTGCGGTGCAACGAAATCCGCTCAGCGCAGGCGCAGCAGCCGCGCCATTTCGCCGTTTTTTTCCAGCGCGTCGAGCGCGGCGCTGACCTCGGCCACGGTGACGTTGCCCTTGCGCGAGACCGCGCAACCGCTCTTGACCTCGCTGACCACCAGCAGGCTGTAGCCGCCCGCCAGCTCGCCGTGGGGGAATTGCTTGTCGATCGATTGGCCCGTGGTGAGGAAGTAGTCGAAGCGGCCGGCCTGCCATTTGCGCACCGTCAGGTTCAGCGACGGCGCGTCGTCGCGCAGGAAGTCCGCGCCCAGCGCCTGCTCGATGTCGGGGTAGTGGAAGCCGAGCACGGTGCCCACGGTTTTGCCGCGCACCGACTCGATCGACGTCGGCGCCGGCACCCGTGGCGAGGCGATCAGCACTTCCGAGGTGGGGATGAAGGTGCGGCTCCAGGCGACGTCGCCCTGGAACCAGGCCGGCAGGTAGCCGCACACGATGTCGCCCTCGCCCGATTCGAGCGCGCTCATCATGCGTTTGCGCGGCAGGCCGATAAAGCGCACCTTCATGCGCAGCTGCTTGGCCAGCGCGTTGCCCAGCCCCTCCTGGAAGCCGGCCTTGCGCGGTCGGGACTGGCCCGGCGCGTCCTCGATCTTTTGCACGAAGCGCAGCGTTCCCTTGGACGGCTCCGCCGCCATGGCCGCCGTCGGCTGCGCGGCCAGCAGGGCGATGGCGAAACAAGGAAGTGCTGCACGGAATGGTGCGGTCATGCGCTGCGCCCGGAGATGGAGACCCGGCAAAAGGTAGCCCATTCCCATCGCGCCGTCAATCGAATGACCGTTCCATCTCCGCGATCTCGGCGCCGAGCCAGGCGCTGAAGTGGCCGATCTTGCTCAGCCCGCGCTTGGCAGGATTGACCAGCAGCCGGTAGCCGCGGCCGTATTTGGCGGTGAAGCCGGGGATCATCTTCAGCGCGCCGCTGCGGATGTCCTCGTAGGCGATGGTGTAGTGCGTCAGGCCGACGCCGTGGCCGGCCAGCGCCGCCTGCACCAGCACCGCCGCGTTGGTGTACGAGCGCGAGAAGTCGTACTTGCCCTTGAGCAGGCCGTGATCGCGCAGCATGCTGATCCAGTTGTCGGTCGAGTCCTCGTACAGCAGCGGAAAGCGGGTCAGGTCGGCCGCCGTCAGCTCCGGCGCACCCGGCGCCAGCAGCGACGGGCTGTAGACGGCCACCAGCCGGATGTGGAACAGGAAATCGGGATCATCGTTGTCGATGGTGGAGATGCGCAGCGCGACGTCGGTGTTGTCGTCGGCGAGGTCGACCAGCCGGTCGGTCGAGTCGATGCGGATGTCGAGCTCCGGATACAGCTTGGTGAAGCGGTCGATGCGCTGCACCAGCCATTTGATCGCCAGCGAGTGGGTGGTCGAGATGCGCAGGATCTTTTCCTCGTCGCCGCCCCGCAGCGCCTCGACCTTGGCGCGCAGCTCGCCGAGCAGGCGGCGCACCGTCGCGGCCAGTTCCTGGCCCTTTTCGGTCAGCGCGATGTGGCGCGGATGGCGGACGAACAGCTCGAAGCCGAGCGTCTCCTCGAGCTGCTTGACCTGCAGGCTGATCGCCGCCGGCGTCTTGTGCAGCTCCTGCGCGGCCAGCTTGAAGCTGCCCCAGCGCGCGGCGCAATCGAAGTCCACCAGCCCGGAAAGGGAGCGCAACGGTTTGTTCATGACATCCTGAGGCTAAGTTTTTCTTATGCATCAATCGAAAATAACTCGTTTGATCGCACGTGCATGCGGGATGAAAATATACCCCATACGCCGCAGAACTTCCATGAATAAGATTTATTGATGACGGCGGCCACGATACATTGAGGAGTCAGCCATGTCACAGTCCACCATCCCCCATTCCAATGTTGCCCGGCGGCGGGCAGGCGCGCGCGCGCCGGCGCCGCGTTCGCGCTGGTACGCGCGCGTGTATGCGCAGCTCGTGGAGCTGTTGGCGCAAATGGCGCTGCGCTAACGGCGGCGGGTGGCCGCGAGCAACTGTTTGAGCGCGCCGGGCGCCAGCGGGCTGCTGATGAAGCTGCCCTGCAGTTCGTCGCAGCCGTTCTCGCGCAGGAACGCCGCTTGCAGCTCCGTCTCCACGCCGGTGCCCACCACCTGGATGCGCAGGTCGTGGCCGACGTCGATCAGCATGGTGGCCAAGATGCCATGGTCGCCGTCCTGGGAAATCGCGCCGACGGCCGCCTTGTTCAATTTCAGGTGCGAGGCCCCCAGCGCGGGCAGGTTGCTCAAGCTGGTCATGCCGTTGCCGAACTCGTCGATGGACAGCTTGATGCCGGCGTCGTGCATTTGCCGCGTGACGTCGCGGCTCAGCTGCAGGTTGCGCACCAGGTTCTTCTCGTTGACCTCCAGCTCGAGGCGGTCGGCCGGCACGTCGGCGTCCGTCAGCCGCCGCTGGATGTTGGCGATGTAGTTTTGCTGGCTGATCTCCCGGTAGCCGACATTGACCGACACGCGCAAGTCGACGAAGCCGTCGGCGCGCATGTCGCGCAAAAACTGGACCGCCAGATCGAGCACGCGCGCGCCGATCGGCCGCACCATGCCGTTTTCCTCGGCCTCGGCCAGGAAGGAGATCGGCGTCAACACGCCCAGTTCGGGGTGGCGCCAGCGCAGCAGCGCCTCGACGCTGGGATAGCGCTCCGTGTGCGTGCACAGGCGCGGCTGGAACAGCAGAAAGAACTCGTCGTTGTCGAGCCCGGCGCGCATGTCGGTTTCCATCTTGTGCTTGGCGTCGGACGACGATTTCATGTCCGCCGAATAGAAGTGCACGTCGCTCTTGCCGGACGACTTGGCGTGGTACATGGCGATGTCGGCCGCCTTGACCAGGTCCACCGGCGAGCTGCCGTCGTGCGGGTAGATGCTCACGCCGACGGCCGCGCCGACGGCGATCTCGCTGCTGTCGAAGGCGACCGGCACTTGCAGCGCCTCGCGCAGCCGGTCGAGCATGCGCAGCGTGTAGCGCAGCGACGGCTGGTTGGCCAGCACCAGCACGAACTCGTCGCCGCTGAGCCGGGCGACGGTGTCGCTGTCGCGCACCGACGCCTCCATGCGCTTGGCGACCGAGGTCAGCACCACGTCGCCGGCCTCGTGGCCGAAGGTGTCGTTGATCAACTTGAATTTGTTGAGGTCGATCAGCATCGTCGCCACCAGCGTCTTGTTGCGCTGGGCCACGTGCAGCGCCTGCTCGAGCCGGTCCCACAACAGGTTGCGGTTGGCCAGCCCGGTCAGCGGATCGTGGTTGACGCGGTGCTCCAGGTGCGAGGTGCGCTGCTTGACGGCGGTGACGTCGTTGATGACGCCGATGTAGTGCGTGACCACGCCGGCCTCGTCGTGCACCGGCGTGATGGTGAGTTCGTTCCAGAACAGCGTGCCGTCCTTGCGCAGGTTGCGGAAGATCACATTGGCCTGGCGCCGCTCGCAGATGGCCTCGCGCAGCTGCGTGCGGGCGTCCTGGTCCAGTCCCGGCGCGCCCATGAAGCGCGAGTCGCGGCCCAGCACCTCCTGCGCGCGGTAGCCGGTGATGCGTTCGAAGGCCGGGTTGACGTATTCGATCGGATTGTCCTTGCCGGCGCAGCGGCTGATGATGATGCCGTTGCTGGCCGCGTGCAGCGCGCGCTCGCGCAGGCGCAGCAGGTTCTCCTGCTGATGGCGGCGCGTCACGTCCAGGCCGGCGCCGCAGAGGTAGTACTCGCCGTCGCAGCGGATGCGCGTGCCCGACATCAAAAACGTGCTGGGCTTGCCGCTGGGGCTGACGAAGTTGGCCTCGATCAACACCTCCTGGTTGTCCTCGAGCACGGCGCGCAGGCTGTCCTCGACCCGCGCGCGGTCCGCCTCGCCGAACAGCTGGCACACGTGGATGCGTTCGAGCTGGCAGGCGGACAGCTCGGTCATGCGCTCCAGGTTGCTGTTCCACAGCACGAAGTGGCCGTCGCAGTCGATCACATAAAAGGCTCCCGGGAACAGTTTGATGACCGACCTGAGCGGTATGGCGCCGATCAGGTCGGCCTTGCGCCCGGCGCCCTGGGCGGCGGCGAGGATGTCGACGGCGCAGCCGGCCGGTGTGCCGTCGGGCGCGTGCAGCGGCCACAGGCGCAGGTGGGCGCGGCGCGGCGGCGCGCCGGCGGCGACGATGTCGACGGTCCGCTCGCCGCCCTCCGCCAGCAGCGTGGCGGCGTCGCGGCGCCATTCGCCCCGGGCTTCCGGCGCCAGCAGATCGGCGATATTTTTCGCCTCGCCGTCCGCCCAGCCGAACCCGGCGGCGCTTTGGCGGTCCCAACTGAGGATATCGCCGTTGGGTGCGACCAGCAAAATGATGCGGGCTGCGTATTGGTTCTCTTTTCTCTGGTCCATGGGGTGCGCCGCTCGCATGTGGGTGAGCCTTCTCCTTCGCGGCAAGGCACGTACGATTGGACAGCGGGGGCGGCGCCGGGTTCCTTGGCAACGGCTGTTTCCTGACGGACGAGCGAACGCCGGCGTCGCGCGTCAGGGTTGTCCGCCGGCGCCGCTCGGGGACGCGGCCGGCGTGTCGCCGCGCGCGGCGGGCAAGCTGAGGGCGACGACGAAGCGGCCGCCGGCGTCGCGGCCGAAACGCAACTCGCCCTGGTGGGCGCGCGCGACCTCCTCGACGATCGACAGGCCCAGGCTGGCGCCGGGGCGGTTGCCGGTGCGCGCGGCGAACGGCCGGCGCAGCCGTTGCTGGTCCGGCGCGGGGATGCCGGGGCCGTCGTCGATGACGCGCAATTCCCAGTCCGTCCCCTCGGCGCCGATCTCGACATGGAGCAAGCCGGGCGCGCCGTACTCGAGCGCGTTGGCCAGCACGTTCCTGAGCGCCTCGCGCAGCGTGACCGGATCGCCGATCACGGCGCACGGCTGGTCCGGCGCGCTGAACGCCAGGTCGAGCATGCGGTTGGCGTGGGCCGCCAGCATCTCGCTCATTTCGTCGCGTGCCAGGCGCGCCAGGTCGATCCGCTGCAACGGCACCGAGCCGGCCCGGTGTTGCACCATCGCATGGTTGATCAGCTGATTGACCAGCGCGCCCAGTTGCCTGGTCAGTTCGCCGAGCCGCGACAGATGCTTGTCGCCGTCGCCGTCGCTGCGCGCGCTCGACAGCATTTCCATCTGCGACAGCAAGGCCGCCACCGGGGTGCGCAGCTGGTGCGCGGCGTCGCCGATGACGCGCCGCATCACCGCGCGGTGCCGCGACAGCCGTTCGACGAACTCGTTGAGCGACTTCACCAGCGGGTAAATCTCGGCCGGCACGCGCTCGGTGAACGGCGCCAGGTCGTTGAGGTCGCGCCGCCCGATGGCGCCGACGATCTGCTTGAGCGGGGCCAGCGCCTGGTGCAGCGTGAACAGCGCGGCGAACAAGGTCAGCAGCGCTGCGGCGGCGACCAGCACGGTGGCGTCGGTCCCCAGCTTGTCGGCGAACGAGTTGCGCGCGTTGTTGGTGTGCGCCAGCATGATCACGGCCCACGGATTGGCGCCGGCCACCGGCATGCGCCGGCCGACGAAGGCGATGCTGACGGGCAGGCCCAGGTGGTTGCCCTGCATGACCACCGGGCCGTCCTCCAGTTGTTTCCACGGTATCGGCGGCTGGAACTCGGCGTCGCCGGCGACGATCCTGCCGGCCGGATCGCGCACGGCGTAGAACGTCTGGTCGCCGGCGCTGAGCATCGACAGCGACGAGATCGGCGCGTCGACGTTGACCTTGCCGTTTTCGTACCAGGTGTGTTCGGCCATCTGCAAGGCGGCGCCGATCAGCAGGCGGTCGTAGACGTCGCGCGCGGCGAGCCGGGTCGACATCACGATGGCCGTGATCAGCAGCAGGCCGCTGACCGCCAGCACCAAGCCCACCCGCAGCGCCAGACGCGCGTAAAGCGAGCGGCTCGGCGCCGTCATGGCCGCACGGCCTGGTAGCCCAGTCCCCGCAACGTGCGGATCTCGAAGTCGGCGCCGCTGAGTTTCTTGCGCAGGCGGGCCATGTGCTGCTCCACCGTGTTGGCGTTCGGGTTGTCGTCCAGGCTGAACAGCTTCTCGATCAGCTCGTCCTTGCCGAAGATGCGGCCCGGCCGCGCGATGATGATTTCGAGCAGCGTCACCTCGCGCCGCGTGAGATCGAGCGGGACGTCGTTGAGCCGGGCGGCGCGGCTCTTGCGGTCGAGCGTGACGTTGCCGTAGGTGAGCAGGTTGGTCGAGTCGCCGCCGACGCGGCGCAGCAGCGCGCGGATGCGGGCCTCGAGCTCGCGGAAGTCGAACGGCTTGATCAAATAGTCGTCGGCGCCCAGGTCGAGCGCGCGCACCCGCTCCTCGATCTCGGCGCACGCGGTGAGCATCAATATTTGCGTGCGCAGGCCGGCGGCGCGCACCCGGCGCAGCAGTTCGAAGCCGTCCACGCCGGGCAGCATGACATCGAGGATCAGCAGGTCGTAATGGTCGGCGACCACCTTGGCGGCGGCGCTGGCGCCGTCGGCGTCGCGGTCGACGCTGTGGCCGAGCGCCGCCAGATGGGCGCATACCGCATCGGCGACATCGATCGAGTCTTCTATCACGAGGATGCGCACGTTGGGCCGTCCGGTCAGGTCAGGTTCGCTACAGGTACGGTAATTATAATCAGGATTCCATAAAAAGATATTAACGGAGACCCGCGATGCAACACAATCCCCCTAACGAGGCGGGCGATGGCGCAGCCACGCCGCTGCTCGAAATCGACAACGTTACCCTGCAATACAAGACGGCCGAACACCTGGTGACGGCGACGCGCCAGGTCAGCTTCAACGTCTATCCGTCCGACCGCTACGTGCTGCTCGGGCCGTCCGGATGCGGCAAGTCGACCCTGCTCAAGGCGATCGGCGGCTACCTCGAGCCGGCCCACGGCACCATCCGCCTCAAGGGCCGCACCGTCAGCGAACCGGGCCCCGACCGCATGATGGTGTTCCAGGAATTCGACCAGCTGCTGCCCTGGAAAACCGTGCGCGAGAATGTCGAGTTCGCGTTGCGCGCCAGCGGGCGGCTCAAGGGCGCGGCGGCGGCCGAGCGCGCGGAATACTACATCGAGAAGGTCGGCCTGGCCAAATTCATCGACAGCTATCCGCACATGCTGTCGGGCGGCATGAAGCAGCGCGTGTCGATCGCGCGCGGCATGGCGATGGAGCCGGACGTGCTGCTGATGGACGAGCCGTTCGCCGCGCTGGACGCGCTGACGCGCCGCAAGATGCAGGATGAATTGCTGCGCCTGTGGGACGACACCCGCTTCACCGTGCTGTTCGTGACCCACTCGATCGAGGAAGCGATCCGCATCGGCAACCGCATCCTGTTGCTGTCGCCGCATCCGGGGCAGGTCAAGGCCGAGCTCAACAGCGTGCCCGCCGACGAGCTGGGCACCGCCAGCCAGGCGCAACTCGAAACCCGCATCAACGACATGCTGTTCGCACACTGAGAGGCCATGATGACGACGCTATCCCCACTCAAGCCGGGCGCCCGGCCCCATGTGCGCCCCGAATACGTGCGCGACACCCAGGCCCCCGAGACCACGCAGGTATTGCGGCCGCTGTCGCCGTTCGAAACCCTGTACCGCCAGTCGTGGCTGCGCAAGACGGTGATCCTGGCCGCGCTGGCGCTGATCTGGGAGCTCTACGGCCGCTGGCTGGGCAATCCCTTGCTGTTCCCGAGCTTCTTGCAGACCGTCGCCGCGTTTGCCGACGGCATCGCCAGCGGCGTGCTGATCGAGCGCGCCGCGGCGTCGATGCAAACGCTGCTGGTCGGCTACGGCATCGGCATCGGCCTGGCGGCGCTGCTGACGACGGTGGCCATCGGTTCGCGCATCGGCACCGATTTGCTCGAGACCCTGACCTCGATGTTCAACCCGCTGCCGGCGATCGCGCTGTTGCCGCTGGCGCTGATCTGGTTCGGGCTCGGCACCGGCAGCATTATTTTCGTGCTGGTCCATTCGGTGCTGTGGGCCGTCGCGCTGAACACGCACGGCGGTTTCCGCGCCGTCTCGGCCACGCTGCGCATGGTCGGGCGCAATTACGGCCTCAAGGGCTTCTCGCTGGTCCGGTCCATCCTGATTCCGGCCGCCTTCCCCAGCATCCTGACGGGCTTGAAGGTGGGCTGGGCGTTCGCCTGGCGCACGCTGATCGCCGCCGAGCTGGTGTTCGGGGTGTCGTCGGGAAGCGGCGGCCTGGGCTGGTACATCTTCGAGAACCGCAACCAGATGGAAACCGCCAACGTGTTTTCCGGCCTGTTCTTTGTGATCATCATCGGCCTGGTGGTGGAAAACCTGGTCTTCGCCACGATCGAAAAGCGCACCATCCGCCGTTGGGGCATGCAGCACTGATTCCGCTGCAACATACATTAAAAAAACAGGAGACAAGACATGACACGACGTACCTTCATCGCCGCCGCCGCGCTGGCCGCATTCACCCTCTCGAGCCTGGCGCCGGCCGCCCGCGCCGAGGCGTCCACGGTGCGCATTTCGCACGGCTACGGCATTCTGTACCTGCCGCTGATGGTCATCCGCGAGCAGAAGCTGGTGGAGAAGCACGCGCAAAAGATGGGCCTGGGCACGGTCGCCACCGCGTGGCTGACCTTGGACGGCGGTAACGTCATCAACGACGCCATGTTGGCCGGCAATCTCGATATCGCCGGCACGGGCGCGCCGGGCTTCCTGACGCTGTGGTCCAAGGCGCAGGGCATCCCGCGCTCGGAGGTGACGGCGCTGGGCGCGCTGAGCACGTCGGCGCTGTGGCTCAACACCAATAACCCGGCGATCAAATCGCTCAAGGATTTCACGCCGCGTGACAAGATCGCCGTGCCCGGCATCAAGACCTCGCTGTCGGCGGTGGTGCTGCAAATGGCCGCCGCCAAGACCCTGGGGCCGGAGAATTACGCCAAGCTCGATCCGATGACGGTCAGCCTGAGCCACCCGGACGCGGTCGGTGCCTTGTTGTCCGGGAAAACCGAAGTGACCGCGCATTTCACGTCGCCGCCGTTCTCCTACCAGGAAGTGGCCGATCCGAAAATCAAGCGCGTGCTCAGTTCGACCGATTTGCTGGGCAATATCACGCTGGATGTGGTCTTCGCGCCGAAGCACTTCACGCAGAGCAATCCGAAGCTGGTGCAGGCCTTCATGGCCGCGCAGGAGGAGGCCAACGCCTACATCGCCGCCAACCGCAAGGGCGCCGCGGAAATCTTCCTGCGCGTGTCCAAGGTTAAGATGAGCGTGGCCGAGGTCGAGCGCATGCTGGACGACCCCGACACGCGCTTCACGACCACACCCAACGGTCTGATGGAATATGTCGCCTTCATGGGCAAGGCGCGCACCATCAAGACCGTGCCGGCGGTGTGGTCGGACTTGTTCATTCCGGCCTTCAAGTCCCGCCAGGGAAGCTGAGCGGCTAGTCCGGGCGGGTGGCGCGTTCCAGGTCGTCCAGCCAGCGGATGGCCTGCTCGCGGTTGGCGCCGCACATCTCTTCCGACGGCTGCAGCCCGCCGCAGAAGGCGGGCCGCTCCGGCTTGCCGAAGATGCTGCAACGGTTGTCGTCCGCCAGCTGCACGCAGCGGACGCCCGCCGGTTTTCCGTCGGGCATACCGGGGATCGGGCTGGTGATCGAAGGCGCGATGCAGCACGCGCCGCAGTCCGTCCGGCACGCCTTGGCCGGGGTGGTCGAGGTCATAGGGGCGTTATTTTACCCGGCTTGGCCGGCGGCCAGCCATTTCTCGATGTGGTCGGCGACCCAGGCGCCGTCGTCCAGCGGCAAGTCGTGGCCGGCGTCGGGATGCTCGCGGTGCTCGGCCCGCCACGCGGCGGCCAGCCGGCGCGAGCAGCCGGGATCGACCAGCTGGTCGCCGGCGCTGCTTAATATCAGCAGCGGCATCGTGGGGCGCGCGAGCGGGGCGCGGTAGCGCGCGGCCGACCACAACTGGCGCAGCGCGTTGGCGCGCGTGACGGGAAACTCGCGCTGGTAGCCCAGCCAGCGGTTCAGCAGGCCGGCGCGTTCGGCGGCGTCGCCGTGGCGGCTGGTCAGGCGCAGGATCAGCCGTTCCTGCTGTTCGACGCCGCCGTCGAGCAGTTGCCTGATGATGGCCGGATAGTTTCGCCAGCGCAGCCGCTGGTGGAAGCGGCTGTGCGGGCGCATGCTGGTGTTGATCAACACGCAGCGCGTCAGCTCGTCGGGATGGCGGCTGGCCCATTCCACCGCCACCATGCCGCCCAGCGACAGCGCCAGCAGCGAGTAGGGCGGGCGCAAGCCGCGCTCCAGCAAATCCTGGCGGCAGAACGCCACCATCCGCGCCACCGTCGTCGGGCTGCGCAGCGCGTGCCGCACGCCGTTGCCCGGCAGGTCGGGCGTGACGACGTCGGCGCCGGCCACCGTCTCGGCCAGCTGGCCGGGGAAACGCCCCCAATGGCGCTGTTCGCGCATCAGGCCGCGTAGCAAAACCCAGGTGCCGCCCGGGGCGCTCATCGGGGTGCTCATCGGGGTGCTCATCGAGGTGCTCATATGTGATACCACTGCGACAGCGCGCGCCGGTGCTGCACCTTGCGCGCCAGGCCTTCCGGCGTCCAGCGGCCGTGGCTGTTGGCGGCCCGCATCAGGAAGTCGAACCACACCAGGTGGCGCCGCAGCACCCGCTGCAGCCGGTGCGCCGCCGTCGGATTGAAGAAGGCGACGCGGTCGAAGATCTGGCGCGGATTTTTCTTCACCCACAGCCACGAGCCCATCTCCAAGGTCAGCGGCAGGAACACGCGGTCGCTGCCGGTGGTGCCGTTGAGGTAGAGGTAATCCCACAGGTCGCCGTGGGTGCGGTACTGGCGGCTTTGCGGCTCGAACACGTAGTTGTGGTTGGGATAGCTCTGGCTGAAGAGCTCCTCCAGCGCGCCGATGTCGGCCAGGTGCGGGATCGGCGTGGCCGTGTGGGCGTGCGGAAACCAGATGCGGTCGCGCAGGCCGAAGCCCGAGTGGCAGTCCAGCGCCATGCTGAACTGGCGCGTCAGCAGCTCGCGCGTGACCAGGTCGCAGACGGCCTGGCTTTCCGGCTCCATCGGCGCGCCGGCCACGCCGCGGTACCACGGCAGACGGTGGCTGTAGCGCTGGCCGCCCAGCATGAACGGCACTTTTTCCACCGCGCTCAGCGGCGCGTTGCGCATCAGGTCCACGCCCTGCGGATTGCAGCGCGTGGCCTGCCACATGCCGCCCGGATTGACCAGCGGCATGAACACCAGCCGCATCGATTCGAGTTGCTGGTGCAGGGTGCTGTCCCAGCGCAGCCGCGCCAGCAGGCTTTCCAGGAACGACAGGATCACTTGCGTGCCGATGCGTTCCAGACCGTGGATGCCGCCGAACAAGCCCAGCGCCGGCACGTCCGGGCTCGGATTGCCCAGCGCGATCGTGTAGACGGGAAATTGGCGGCCGTCCATGGCCACCGTGCACGGCGTGCCCACTTCCAGATGGCGTCCGCCTTCGTCGATCAGACGTTTCAGGGTGATCAGTTCGGGCAGGTTCTTCTCTGGCATGGGCGAAGGCGGCTGGGAATATGCCAGCTAGTGTAGCCGAAGTGTCCGCTTTCGCCGCGCGCGCGGAACGATATTTAGCGGCCGAATGCGGCGCACACCTGCGCAACCTGCCCGCGCAGCCAACGCTGGGCCGGATGGGCGTCGTTGCGGCGGTGCCAGTGCAGCACGAAGGGCACCGGCGCCAGATCGAGCTCGGGCGGCGGCGGCAGCACGGCCAGCGCGCCGGCCAGGCCGCTGGCGCGCACCACGCCCGCCATCAGCGTGGCCAGCAGGTCGCCGCCGGCGACGATGGCCGGCGCCGCGTACATCTGCGGCAGCGCGACGGCGATGTCGCGCTTGCGGCCCAGCTGCGCCAGCCGCACGTCCACGTGGCCGACGCCGTCGCCCTCCGGCGACACCAGCAGGTGCCGCCCCGACAGAAAAGCGTCCAGCGACAGGGATTTGTTTTTCGCCAGCGGATGGTCCTTGCGCGCCACGCAGACGAAGCGTTCCTCGAACAGCGGCAGCGTGGGGATGCGCGGCGTGCTGCCGCCCAGGACGCCGATGGCGGCGTCGACCTCGCCGGCATCGAGCAGCGCCAGCGCGTCCTCGCGCGCGGTGAAGGCGCGCACCCGCAAGGTCACGCCCGGCGCCACCAGCGCCAGCCGCTCGAGCAGCGGCGGCAGCACGACGAAGGCCGGATGATCCGACAGTCCCAGCGTCAGGCGCAAGGTCGATGCCAGCGGGTCGAACGCTTGCGTAAAGTCCAGCGTGCGCTGGATGGCGGCCAGCGCCTCGCCCAGCGGCGCGGCCAGTTCCAGCGCGCGCGGCGTCGGCTGCAGTCCGCTGGCGCTGCGCACGAACAGCTCGTCCTTCAGCAGCAGCCGCAAGCGCGCCAGCGCGGCGCTCATGGCCGGCTGCGTGCGGCCGATGCGCACGCCGGCGCGCGTCACGTTGCGTTCGCAGATGAGGGCGTCGAAGGCGACGAGCAGATTGAGGTCGATGCCATGTAAATCCATGGCATGGATGATACCGCATATCCATTATCGATTGGAGTTGTGTCGCCGGCGTTGCTACAGTGGCCGGGTCACTCAACCGAACCGAAAGCACATCATGACCATGCAAGACAACGGCCTGACCAAGGCCCAGCAGCAAGCCATCGAAAACCTCTATGGCGCCTTCAACGACAAGAATCCGGACCTGCTCGACCAGGCGCTGGCCGTCGATTGGGACGACATCCCGCTCGGCCCGAATCAGCAGCCCGGCCTGGCGGGCATGAAGCCGGTGATCGCCCTGTTCACCACCGCCTTCCCGGACGTGAAGATCACCATCCTCGACGTCTTCGGGCGCGACGGCCGCGCCGCCGTGCGCGCGCGCATCACCGGCACGCACCTCGGCGAGTTCTTCGGCGTCGCCCCGACCGGCAAGCCGATCGCCATCGCCATCCACGAGTTCCACCAGCTGTCGGCCGACCGCGTGTTGCGCACCTGGCACCTGGAGGATTGGTTCGGCATGCTCAACCAAGTGGGGGCGTGGCCGCCCAAGGCGGTCTGACCACTTCAAATTGTGGTCTGATAGGTAAACGTTTAATAAGTGCTTGACGTAATCGTCGACCTTGCCTAGCCTTCGTATCGGAGATTCAATTACCGACATAAATAGAAAGGTTGACAATGAAGCACTTTCCTCGCCGGCTGGCCCTGCTCGTGGCCGCCGTCCTGGCCGCCGGCGCCGTTCACGCCGACGGCCCGTTCCGCAATCCCGACAACAAAAGCGCCAACGACGCCGGCGAGGGCACTTATCCGGTTCCGTACAAAAAGCCGACCGAGGCCGAGATCGTCGGCGCGCTCGACCGCGTGCGCGGCTACATCGACAGCATCACGCCGACCCGCGTCGTCGACAAGGCCAGCGGCAAGCCGATCACCGACCTCGGCAAGCCGGTCGCCGGCGCCGTGTTCGAGCCGTCGCCGGGCGATTTCGGCTTGATGGTGTATGAGATGGGCGTGATCCACGCCGGCCTGCTGAAGGCGACCGAGGTCACCGGCGACCAGCGCTACAGCGACGTCACGCGCCGCCACCTGCAGTTTTTCAAGGATACGCAACCGTATTTCCGTGCGCAGGAAGCCCAGTTCAAGCTGGGCCGCGCCAACAGCTTCACCCGCTTCCTCGAGCCGCGCTCGCTCGACGACAGCGGCTCGATGTGCGCGGCGCTGGTGCGCGCCCGCTTCGCCAAGGTCGGCCCCGACCTCAAGGGCATGATCGACACCTGCAGCGGCTATGTGCGGAAGAAGCAGTACCGGCTCGACGATGGCACCTTCGCGCGCCAGCGGCCGCAGGCCTCGTCGGTGTGGGCCGACGACATGTACATGGGCATCCCGGCGCTGGCCGAGATGGGCCACCTGACCGGCGACAAGGCCTGGTTCGACGACGCCGCCTCGAACGTGCTGACGATGGCCCAGCACCTGTACAACGAGCGCAACGGCCTGTTCACGCACGGCTGGAACGCCAACAACCCGGACGCGCCGCGTTTCTACTGGGCGCGCGCCAACGGCTGGGCGGTGCTGTCGATGAGCGACCTGCTCGACGTGCTGCCGAAGGACCATCCCGCCTATCCGAAGGTGCTGGCGCAGCTGCGCGCCAGCCTGCGCGGCATCGCCGAGCTGCAATCGGGCACCGGCCTGTGGCACCAGATGCTGGACCGTAATGATTCGTACCTGGAAACCTCGGCCAGCGCGATCTTCGTCTACGTCTACGCGCACGCGATCAACCAAGGCTGGATCAGCCCGACCACCTACGGCTCGATCGCCCAGGCCGGTTGGATCGGCCTGGGCACGCGCATCAACGCCAAGGGCCAGGTGGAAGGCACCTGCGTCGGCACCACGTTCGCCAGCGACCAGGTGTACTACTACAACCGTCCGGTCAGCGTCGACGCGATGCACGGCTACGGTCCGGTGCTGCTGGCCGGCGCCGAGATGCTCAAATTGCTGAAGAACCCGGCCATCGACATCCAGCACAAGCTGCGCACCTACCACTACATGCCGCGCGAGAACGGGTCGAAGATCAGCGAGCACTGATCCGGCGGGCCCGGCCGCCTGGCCGGGCCACGGCAACGCTTAGCTGCGGTACAGCGGGTTGGAGGCGACGTGCACCGTTACCTTCTGCTTGACGGTGCCGGCCGGCGCGATCTTGGACAGGTCAAACGAGGTTTCGTGGTGCAAGGTCAGGAAGTGCCAGGTGAAGCTGGTGCCGTTGACCTTGAACTCCACCGTCTCGCCGTTTTCCACGCGCACGTGCTTGGTTTTTTCGGTGATGACGATGTGGCGGTGGGCGCTGGCGGCCGGCGCGGTGCTGCCGTATTTCGCGGTGGCGTCGGCGGCGAACGCGGTGCCGGCGGTGGCGAACAGCGCGGTGACCAGGGCGGCGGTGCGGATCGATTTAAACATGGGGTTAGTTCCTTCAAGTTGTGCGACTAGTGAGTCCATACGTGCGGACAGGTTTGCCGGCAGCGTTAAATTTGCTGCCGATGAACACAGTATGGGGATCATGTCGGGGCTCAAAATCTGCCGACCGGGGGGGAGGGCGTATGCCGGGCGGCATAGGCGGGTCAAGAAATATATCGAAAGAAAAAGTTGAGGACGGCGCGCTCAAACGCCGGACGGCTGCCCCCGCAACGTCTCCAGTTGCCGCAGCATCCCTTGCAGTATGCTGTCCGCCAAGTCTGGCGGAAACCCCGCGGGAATTCTCCGATAGGCGTCCTGGGCGACCTGCGGCGTTTGCACGATCAGTTCCTCGATGATGCGCTCGGCCGCCTGGGCGCCCAGTCTCACCTGCCTGGCCATGGCGGACCAGTGCCGGCGCTGGATGCGGTACACCTCGTAGTAGTTGGTGCTGCCCCGCACCGCCATCGCCAGCTTCGCTTCGCGCGGCTGGATGTGATTCCTTCCGGTGCCGATGATCGGGTGCGCGGACAGCACGTCGTACAAAGGCGTTGCCTGATAGCGTCCGCCCGGCAGTAGCTTGATGCTGAAGTTTTTTGCGTGCCCATCGGTCGCGATCAGCAGCCAAAAGATCAGTTGTGTCTTGTAAAAATTGAGGCGATCGGATTCGGCCGCTTCGGAGCCCAGCAGCAGCTGCATGATGCGTTCGATGCCCGGGCCGCCTTCACGCTGGTATTTTTGTAGCGGCGAACAACCGACCGCCTGGCACATATCTTCTTGCGGCAGCCGCGCGATCCAGGTTCCATCGTCGGAATGCTTGCGGTCGAAGCGTTCGACGGCCAATACCTTCTGGTCGTCAAATTGCAGGATGGCCGTGCGCGCGACGGGCAAGCCACCGAGGTTCGCAAGTCCGCTTGCATGTCGCCGACCAGGCCGAGGGGGAGTTTTAATATGTGCGTGGTCGGCGTGCTGCCTTGCGGAAGCAGCCATTGCCCGTTATGCCAACCTGTATGAAGTGTTAGAGCCGGAACCTGGATACAAGTTCAGGACTGTTAAAGCGAAATACAGTCCACACCCTGTAACGACTCAAATTTATCAGGCAGGACGCGAACCGCTGAGCATTTTCGTAATTGCTGGCAATATTAACTATCCATATACTCGTACGACATGGGCAATCGGATCCATCTGGAGGATGACTTGAATAAAAAGAAAAACGGTGTGGACAGCGGCATGTCGTCGGGGCGGCGGCATTTCATGGTATCGGCCGGTCTGGCGATGGCGTTTCCCGGATTGGCAGGCGCAACGGCGGTCGCCACGCCGGCCGGCGGCGGCCGCGAGAATCTCGAGCTTTGGTATGAAAAGCCGGCCGGTGCCTGGGTCGAGGCGCTACCGGTCGGCAACGGCCGCCTCGGCGCGATGTGCTTCGGGCGGGTCGCCCAGGAGCGCATCCAGCTGAACGAGGACACCTTGTTCGCCGGCGGGCCTTACGACTCTAACAATCCGCGCGCGCTGGAGGCGCTGCCGGCGATCCGCAAGCTGGTCGATCAAGGCGAGTTCGACGCGGCGGCGAAGATGATTTCGTCCTCGATGATGGCCACGCCGTTGCAGCAGATGCCTTACGGTACCGCCGGCGACCTGCTGCTCGACTTCCAGGGCCTCGCGGGCGCCGACAACTACCGGCGCTCGCTCGAACTGGACAGCGCCATCGCCACCACCCGCTTCACGGACGGCAAGTCGCGCCACCTGCGCGAAGTGTTTGCCAGCGCGCCCGACCAGGTGCTGGTGATCCGCCTGAGCGTCCAGGGCGGCACGCTGGACTTCGATCTCGGCTATCGCCATCCGGCCAACGCCCAATACGGCGATACCGATTACGGCGGCCGAGGTAAGGCGGCGGCGTCGCCGGGCGTGGCGTGGGACTACCGCGAACCGCCGCGCGCCGGCCAGCCGCCGTCGACATTGTCGGTGCGCGCCGACGGCGGCGACGCGTTGCTGATCGACGGGCGCAACATCGCGTGGGCCGGGATTCCGGCCGCGCTGCGCTACGCCGTGCGCGTGAAGGTCGTCGGCGACGGCGCGATCACGCCGCGCGGCGACCGCATCGAAGTGCGCGGCGCCCGCGCGGTGACGCTGCTGGTGGCGGCCGCGACCAGCTACGTCAACTACGCCGACGTCAGCGGCGATCCGCTCCGGACCGTGCGCGCGCAGACCGAGGCCGCCGCCGCCAAGACGTTCGCGCGCTTGCGCGATGGGCACCTCGCGGCGCACCGCAAGCTGTTCCGCCGGCTGTCGCTGCGGATCGGCGCCAACGCGGCGGCGGCACGGCCGACCAACGAACGCATCGCCGCCGTCGAGCAGCGCCCCGATGCCGCGCTGGCGGCGCTGTACGTGCAGTACGGCCGTTATTTGCTGATGTCGTCGTCGCGCCCGGGCAGCCAGCCGGCCAACCTGCAAGGGCTATGGAACGAAGGGAACAATCCACCGTGGGGTTCCAAGTACACCATCAACATCAACACCCAGATGAATTACTGGCCGGTCGAATCGGCCAACTTGGGCGAATGCGTCGAGCCGCTGGTGCGCATGGTGGAGGATTTGGCGGTCACCGGCGCCGTCACGGCCCGCAAGGGGTACGGCGCGCGCGGCTGGATGGCGCACCACAACACCGATCTGTGGCGCGCCACCGCGCCCATCGACGGGCCGAAATGGGGCATGTGGCCGTGCGGCGGCGCGTGGCTGTGCCAAGCCTTGTGGGAGCACTACGAATACCATCCGGACCAGGCCTGGCTGCGCCGCATCTACCCGCTGCTGAAAGGCGCGGCGCTGTTCTTCGTCGACGCGCTGGTCGAGGATCCGCAGGGCAGGGGACTGGTCACGTCGCCATCGATCTCGCCCGAAAATGCACACCACCACGGCGTGGCCATCTGCGCCGGCCCCGCCATGGACCGCCAGATCGTGCGCGACCTGTTCGGCTGGACCTTGAAGGCCCATGCGCTGCTGGGGGACGGCGACGACGCCTTCGCGGCGACGCTGCGGGCCACGCGCGCGCGCCTGGCGGCCGACCGCATCGGCGCGCAGGGGCAGTTGCAGGAGTGGCTGGAGGATTGGGACGCCGGCGCGCCGGAGCAGCGGCACCGCCATGTCTCGCACCTGTACGCGGTGTACCCGAGCGGGCAAATCAACGTGCGCGACACGCCGGAGCTGATCGCGGCGGCGAAAGTCACCCTCGACACGCGCGGCGACAAATCGACCGGCTGGGCCACGGCGTGGCGGCTGGCGCTGTGGACGCGCATGGGCGAGGGCGAGCGCGCCTATTCGATCCTGCAAGGGTTGCTGGGGCCGGAGTGCACCTATCCGAACATGTTCGACTCCCATCCGCCCTTCCAGATCGACGGCAACTTCGGCGGCGCGGCGGCGATCCTGGAGATGCTGGTGCAATCGTGGGGCGGCGAGATCCACATCCTGGCGGCCCTGCCCAAGGCGTGGCCGGAGGGTTCGCTGCGCGGCGTGCGCGCCAAGGGCGGCGTCGAGCTCGATCTGGACTGGGCCGGCGGACGCATGAAACGCCTGCGCCTGCGCGGCGAGCCGCACGACAAGGTCCAGGTGCGCTACCGCGACCGCTTGATCCAGGTCGTGCTGGACAGAAAGGGGACCGGGACGGTGGCATAGCGGTGTTCCAACGTAACAACCGCGTCCGCCGCTTGACGCTGCGGAAGGTTGCGCTTATATTAATGACTTATGAGTAAGTTAAAATGAAGCCCGCCCATGCAAGCCCCTCAAGACACCAAGCCGCGCTGGGAGCGGCGCAAGGACGCGCGGCCGCAGGAATTGCTGGCCGCCGCGCTGGAGCAGTTCGTCGAACGCGGCTACGCGGCCACCCGCCTGGAGGACGTGGCCCGGCGCGCCGGCGTGTCCAAGGGCACGCTGTACCTGTATTTCACCAATAAGGAAGAGCTGTTCAAGGCCGTCGTGCGCGAGAACATCGTGCAGGCCATCGGCGAGGCCGAGCAGGACGCGGCCGTGTTCGAGGGCCACAGCGGCGAACTGCTGCGCACCATCCTGATGGCCTGGTGGGACGAGATCTGCACCACCCATCTGGCGGGCATTACGAAGCTGATGCTCTCCGAAGGCCAGAATTTCCCCGAACTTGCCAAGTTTTACAACGAGGAGGTGGTCAAGCGCGGCAGCGACCTGATCACCAGCGTGCTGGTGCGCGGCATCGGCCGGGGCGAGTTCCGTGCCGTCGATCCGGCCGTCATGACGCCGGTGCTGATCGCGCCGGTGATGATGTTGATGATGTGGACCAACTCCTTCATGCCGGCCTGCGAGATGCCGCCGATCGACCCGCACGCCTTCATGGACACCTTCATCGGTACCACGCTGGGCGGGTTGGAGGCGCCCGCGGCGTGACGCGCGCCTCTCCCGGGCGAGGCGTTTTCCGCCCAAGTTGCCATTTTGGTAGGTTCAACCCCCTTAAACTGCAGACTGTCGCAATTTCGCGCGCCACGGCCGTCATATCGTTAATATGTGCCTCCATGCCAGTTCAACGATAAAATGACGGATTATTTAATCCCGACCGAGTCATAAGATGAATATCGAACAAGCCCGTTTCAACATGATCGAACAGCAAATCCGTCCGTGGGACGTCCTCGACCCGGACGTTCTGGAGCTGTTGCACGTGGTTAAACGTGAGAATTTCGTCCCCGCCGCGCACAAGGCGCTGGCGTTCGTCGACGCCGAGATCCCGCTGCCGGGCGGCGAATCGATGCTGATGCCGAAGATCGAGGCGCGGCTGCTGCAGGACGTGAACCTGAAAAAGCACGAAAACGTGCTGGAAATCGGCACCGGCTCCGGCTACATGGCCGCGCTGCTGGCGCACAAGGGCCGCCATGTGACGACGGTTGAAATCTCGCCGGAACTGAAGGCGCTGGCGGAAAAGAATTTGGCCGACAACGGCGTGACCAATGTGAAGGTCGAGCTGGGCGACGGCGCGCAGGGCTGGCCGAGCGGCGCCCCGTACGACGTGATCGTCGTGTCGGGCTCGCTGCCGGTGCTGCCGGAAGCGCTGTTGCAGCAACTGAAAGTGGGCGGCCGGCTGGCCGTCATCATCGGCCAGGCGCCGGCGATGAAGGCGCAATTGATCACCCGTACCGGCGAGGCCGGCTACGACACGCGCACCTTGTTTGAAACCAGCGTCAAGCCGCTGGCGTCGGCACAGGCGCCGTCGACCTTCCAGTTTTAAGCGGCGGGCGGCGTATGCAGCACATTACCGCTCCGGAACTGGCCGCGTGGCTGGCCGACGAGGCGCGTCCCAAGCCGGTGTTGCTGGACGTGCGCGAAAATTGGGAGTTCGAGACCTGCCGCATCGACGGCGCGGTGCAGATCCCGATGAACACGATACCGGCGCGCATCGACGACCTCGATGAGGACGCCGAGATCGTCTGCATTTGCCACCACGGCGCGCGCAGCCTGCAGGTGGCCGCCTTCCTGGAGCGTAACGGCTTCGGCAAGACGGTCAATCTGACCGGCGGCATCCACGCGTGGGCGTTGCAGGTCGACCCGGCGATGGCGAAGTACTGAGGTGCGCCACTAACGGACCCGACCGAACCGGCGCGGCGCCAAGGCGGCGGTGTTTTTGATTTGATCAACCTTTTTGACGACTCCAACGGAGAATGCAATGCAGAGACCCCTTATCGCCGTGCTGATCACCAGCGCCTTTTTGACGCTCAACGCACAGGCGGCCGATCTACTTCAAGTCTACCAGCAAGCGCTCGCGAACGACGCCACGTACGCCAGCGCGCGCTCGTCGGTTGAAGCCGGTCGGGAGCGGATCACGCAGGGGCGCTCCGGCCTGTTGCCCAACATCAGCGCGAACGGCGCCAACACCCGCAACACGGGCGACTTCACGCCGTTCAACTTCGGCGAGCAGATCGGCACCACCGCCGCCGGCCAGCCGGTCTACGTCGGCAAGCGTCCCGGCGATTATCACAGCAATACTTACACCGTCGCGCTGACGCAGCCGCTGTTCAACTGGGGCCTGTGGCAGACCTACGAGCAGAGCAAGCTGGCGCAGGCGCAGGCCGAGGCCACGTTCGCCCAGGCGCGCCAGGATCTGATCACCCGCGTGGCGCAAGCCTACTTCGACGTGCTGACCGCGCAGGACAACCTGACGTCGACGCAGGCGCAGAAAGTGGCGACCACCGAGCAACTGGCCTCGGCCAAACGCAACTTCGAGGTCGGCACCCAGACCATCACCGACACCCACGAGGCGCAGGCCGCCTACGATCTGGTGGTGGCGCAGGAATTCGCCGCCATCAACGATCTCGACAACAAGCGCACGGCGCTGCAGGTCATCATCGGCCAGGCGCCGGGCGAGCTGGCGCCGCTGCGCGCCGGCGTAACGATCGCCGCGCCGGAGCCGGCCGCCGTCGACCCGTGGATCAGCTCGGCGGAAGGCCAGAACTTCGCCGTCATCTCGGCCCAGCTGTCGCTGGAGATCGCCAAGCGCGAAATCGCGCGCAACCGCGCCAACCACCTGCCGACCGCCAACCTGACGGCGTCCACGACGCACCTCGGCCAGACCGCGAACGGCACCACCAAGACCAACGCCATCGGCGTGACCTGGAACATCCCGATCTTCAGCGGCTTCGCCATCACCAGCAAGGTGCGCGAAACCATCGCGCTCGAGGACAAGGCCCGCAACGACCTGGAATCGACCAAGCGGCTGGCGTCGCAAAACGCGCGCCAGGCCTTCCTCGGCATGAACAGCGGCCTGGCCCAGGTCAAGGCGCTGGAGGCGGCGGAAGTGTCGAGCAAATCGTCGCTCGACTCGAACAAGCTGGGCTATCAAGTTGGCGTGCGCATCAACATCGACGTGCTCAACGCGCAGCGCCAGCTGTACGCGACGCAGAAAGACCTGTCGAAGGCGCGCTACGACACCATCATGAACGGCCTGCGCCTGAAGTCGGCCGCCGGCACCTTGAAGGAAGACGATCTGGCGCCGGTCAACGCGTTGCTGGCGCGCTAGGCCCCCTCGAACGTACCGAACCGCCGGGAACGCCGGCCAAGCCGCCCAGTGAAAACTGAGCGGCTTTTTCTTTGTCCGCTCAGTGGCCGATGCTCGGGTCTCGCCTTGACCTGCTTGACCTGCCTGACATGCCTACATATACTTTAGTCAACAGGAGGTGCAACCATGTCTGGAGCCATCAAAAAAGTCCCTATGTCCTCGGCATACCCGGCAGCGACGAGTCTTTTCGAACAATTGGCTGGCCTTTTCGCCTCGCCAGCTACAGGTAATAAATTGACGCTGAAGTCAAAACAGTTGGATGCTTTGTTGAATGCGCTGCAGCAGGCTCCGGTTGATGAAGTCGCCGCCGTGAGTCGGATCCTTGAGCAGGTTTCCGCACGATTGTTCGAGCTCAACAATAATTCCGGGAGCACGAACCAGGCACGCGAAGATGGCACGGTCAGACTATCGGAGGAGAAAGCTGCTACAAATGAAGATTCGATAATTCGCGGCCTCCTGGCTGGTAGGCGCAAGGAGTCGCTGGTGCCCGAACAGACCGCAGTGGAAAGGCACGCCAACGCGGAGGTGATGGACAAGTTGCGCCGAGAAGCTGCCGCATCGCTGCAACGGCGCATCGACAGCAAGGAGCTCCTGCCGCCAAAAGAGTTTCAGGACGCCTTGGGCATTAGCAGACAGTCCATCAATGAGGCCGTAAAAGCGCGCCGCATGTTCGCGCTCCTCGGTCCGGCCGGCGAATACTATTATCCGGCGTTCTATGCCGATGGTCACTTGCACCGCCGTGAGTTGGAAAAAGTCGCGAAAGCGTTGGGGGGACTGCCGGCGGCATCCAAATATCACTTTTTCACAAGCAAGTCTACGTACCTTGGAGCGGCAACTCCCCTCGAGGCCCTTAGAAAAGGACGAGTGGAAGAAGTATTGATTGCGGCAGCAGCTTTCGAGCAGCGTTAATAGTGGCTAAGCTGCTCCCGCCTGGCGCGAATTTTTCGCAGCTGCCTCTCGACATTCAATTGCTGAATCCGGCGATTCTGTATCGCGTCTCAAGCCACGATACCGGTGAGCCCTATTTCGGACGCAGCCGTGGCAATCGGTTCGATGACCCAGTGGCGAGAAAGGCCGATCGGTTCGGCACTTGTTACCTTGGGGGCAACCTGACTGTTGCGATTGCCGAATCGCTTCTTCACAATGCCGAGCCAGAAAATGGGCGCTTCGAGGTGCCGGTGTCCGAAGTAGAGGCGCGCTACGTATTTAGGTTCAGCGGAGCGGTATTGCGGCTAGCGAACCTCACTGGAACGCCCTTGCTGCTATTAAACGGCAACGGTGAAATCTCCGGCACCACCAACTACATGTTGACGCAGAAGTGGGCTCGCGCGGTGTACGACCATCCGCAGCAGGTCGACGGCTTTTTGTACATGTCGCGCCGGGTCAATAACAGCGTAGCCGTCGTGTTGTTCGAGCGGGACCCGAAAAAACCGCCCGTGTTGAAGCCGTCAAGTCCAGTCAGACTCTGCGCGCATCCCGAGTTCGCGGCAAGCGTCCGCCAATTACGGCTCATCGGCATTTGAAGAATAGTTACAGCCCCGCGCCCTGGCCGTCGAAACTGCGTTCGATCAATTCGATCTTGTAGCCGTCCGGATCGGTGACGAAGGCGATCACCGTCGAGCCGCCCTTGACCGGGCCGGGCTCGCGCGTGACGGTGCCGCCGTTGGCGCGCACCGCCGCCGCCGCCGCGTAGATGTCGTCGGCGGAAATGGCGATGTGGCCGTAGGCGTTGCCCATGTCGTAGCTGGTGGTGCCGTAGTTGTACGTCAGCTCCAGCTCGGCATGGTCGGGATTGGCGCCGTAGCCCAGGAACGCCAGCGTATATTTGTACTCCGGGTTGTCACTGGTGCGCAGCAGCTTCATGCCCAGTACCTTGGTGTAAAAATCGATCGAGCGCTGCAGGTCGCCGACCCGCAGCATGGTGTGCAAAATACGCATGGTGGTCTTTCATTGGTTGAGAGAAACCGGGATTCTATGCGTTTTGCCGCATCCTTGCTCAGCCCTGCAACTGGGCGTCGAGCGTGATCTCGGCGTTGAGCAGCTTCGACACCGGACAGTTCAGCTTGGCCTTGAGGGCCGCCTCGTCGAATTTCTTCTGGTCGGCGCCGGGGATCGTCGCCACCAGGTTCAGGTGCACCTTGGTGATGGCGTAGCCGCCGTCGACCTTGTCCAGCGTGACGGTGGCGGTGGTGGCCAGGTGCTTGGCCGTCATGCCGGCGTCGGCCAGGATGCCCGACAGCGCCATCGTGAAGCAGCCGGCGTGCGCCGCGCCGATCAATTCCTCCGGATTGGTGCCGGGGCCGTCCTCGAAGCGGGTGTGGAAGCCGTACTGCACGCCGTCCATGGCGCCGCTCTCGGTGGAGATTTTGCCGGCGCCTTCCTTCAGGCCGCCGCTCCAGACTGCTGATCCTGCGCGTTCGTTGCTCATGGTGATCTCCGTGGGTGTTGGGATAGGAGTGTCATCATGGCGGCAGCGCACGGCCGAGTCCGTTCGCTGCCGCACACTACGCCCGGCGCCTAGTGCCTAGCGCGCGGCGGCCGGCGCCACGCGCCAGATGATGTTGCCGACGTCGTCGGCCACCAGCAGCGCGCCGGCCTGGTCGACGGCCACGCCGACCGGCCGGCCCTGCGCCTTGCCGTCCTTGTCGAGGAAGCCGGACAGGAAGTCCTGCGGCGGCCCCGACGGCTTGCCGTTGCTGAACGGAACGAACACCACCTTGTAACCGCTGTGCGGCTTGCGGTTCCACGAGCCGTGTTGGCCGATGAACACGCCACCCTGGTAGCTTTGCGGGAACAGCTTGGCCTCGTAGAACGCCAGCCCCAGCGATGCCGTGTGGGCGCCCAGCGCGTAGTCGGGGGCGATGGCTTTGGCCACCAGCTCCGGCTTTTGCGGCTTGACGCGGGTGTCGACATGCTGGCCGAAGTAGCTGTACGGCCAGCCGTAGAAGCCGCCTTCCTTCACCGACGTCATGTAGTCGGGCACCAGATCGTTGCCCAGCTCGTCGCGCTCGTTGACGGCGGTCCACAGCGTTTTGGTCTGCGGCTCCCAGCCCATGCCGTTGGCGTTGCGCAGGCCGGTGGCGAACAGGCGCGCCTTGTTGGTGGCCAGGTCCAGCTGCCAGATCGCGGCCCGGCCTTCCTCCGCCTCCATGCCGTTCTCGGCCACGTTGCTGTTCGAGCCCACCGTCGCGTAGATGTACTTGCCGTCCGGACTGGCGATGATGTTCTTGGTCCAGTGGTGGTTGATGGTGCCGGCCGGCAGGTCCATGACCTTGACGCCGGCCGCGGCGATGCTGGTGTCGCCCTCCTTGTACGGGAAGCGCACGATGGCGTCGCTGTTGGCCACGTACAGGTTGTTGCCGACCAGCGCCATGCCGAACGGCGAATTCAAGCCCTTGAGGAAGACGGTGCGGGTCTGCGCCGCGCCCTTGGCGTCGAGCCCGCGCAGCAAGGTGATGCGGTTGGCCGACTCGGTGACGGCGCCGGCCTTCTTCATCTGGTGTTTCATGACGGCGCCCTTGATGCCCTTGCTGTCGTCGGGCTTGGGCGGGGCGTTGGTCTCGGCCACCAGCACGTCGCCGTTGGGCAGCGTATAGACCCAGCGCGGATGGTCGAGGCCGCGCGCGTAGGCGGTGACGGCGAAGCCGGCCGCCGGAACCGGCGCCTCCTGCGCGGTCCAGCGCTCGACCGGGGCGACGTTGACGGTGGGGATCAGCGAGCGGTCCGGTTCGGGCAGCACCGGGTTGGGGCCGAAGCCGACCGGATAGGCGCCCGGCGCCCCCTGCGCCAGCGCCGCTGGCGGCGCCAGCACGGCGCCGAGGATGAGGAGGGCTGCGCTTGCGGTGGTGTTTTTCATGATGGCCTGGTGCCTTGGTGAAGGGTTGCGGTGGGTTGCGGTGCGCGGACGGCCCGTGGCTCAGTCGCGCTTGGTGTTTGGTTGCGGCCGCGCGGTGGCGTCGTGCGGCACCGGCGTCTTGACCTTTTCCACGCCCGGTTTGTTGCGCGCGTCGGTGTCGACCATGCCGCTGTCGACGTCGGCGGCGGCCTGTTTCATCACGCTGCGCGGCTTGATGTTCTGGGCGTCGGGCGACTCGTCGCGCTCGTGCGGCATGCGTTGCTGGCCGTCGTTTTTGACCTTGGCGTCGGTGTTGATCTGTTGGTCCTTCATGGCGTTCTCCCTCGAATCGTTGTTTCAACGATATTAGCGAGTTGGTTTCACGTCGGTCGCCAGATTGAATTTCGACAACATCAGCGCGAAGTCGTTTATCATTTAGTCTACTTTTTCCGACCAGGGTTGATCGTATGAGCACTGCCGTACATTCCGTTCCGGACAGCCACGCGCCGGCCGGCCACTGTGCCAATTGCGACGCGGTGCTCACCGGCGCCTTTTGCGCCAATTGCGGCCAGGAAGCCCACCTGCACCACGCCAGCACGCGCGAATTCCTGCACGAGTTCATCGGCCACTATGTCGCGCTCGAAGGCAAGCTGTGGGGCACGCTGTCGCGCCTGCTGTTCCGTCCGGGCGCGCTGACCAACGAGTACATCCGTGGCCGCCGCGTGCGTTTCGTGCAGCCGCTGCGCATCTACCTGACCTTGAGCCTGCTGTTTTTCGCGCTGCTCAAGTTCACCGGCGGCTTCGAGCCGGCGCTCGAAGCGAAGCCGGGCAAGGCCGGCACCGAGGCCGTGGCCACCGTGGCCGAGGCCGACCACGAGCAAAGCAAGACGGCCGCCGAGACGGCCATCGCCGCCATGGAGCGGGATCTGAAGGCGGGCGCGCCCGAGGTGAAGGAAGAGCAGGCCGACAACGAGTTCGGCCCCAAGGAGATCGAAGGTCTGCTCAGCGGCTGGCCGCGCCTGAGCCACCAATGGCACATGTTCGACGAGCTGCCGCAGGAGCGGCAGCAAAAAGTGTTCGCCGACGCCTTCTATCATTACGCCCCGTACGCGATTTTCTGCCTGATGCCGGTGTTCGCGCTGTTCCTCAAGGTGCTGTACCTGGGATCGGGACGGCGCTTCGGCGAGCATGTGCTGTTCGCGCTGCACACCAACGCCTTCGCCTATTTCATCTTCTGCGCCATGCTGCTGGTGAAAGTCAGCGTGGTCGACTTCGCGCTGTGGTGCTGGCTGCTGGCCTACCTGCCGTGGGCCATGCGGCGGGTCTACCACCGCAGCCGCTTCGGCACGTTCTGGCGCTGGATCGTGCTGATGGCGGCCTATATGATCTGCGTTTTCGTGGCGATCGCCGTCAGCGCGGCCAGCGGCATCATGACCTTGCACTGAACCACGCTTAAAACGCGACAGCGGGTCAAATGCCGGCCGGCGCTTGCAGTCTGGCGGCCCGCGCACTATACTGCGCGAAATACTGTTTAAACGTACAGTAACGGGTGTGCCGACGGGTGATGGCAGAAGCCGGCGTTATGGGTTACTCTGCTGCGTGTCGTCGACCCCACCTTTTTGCCGAGATTTATATGACCGCCACGCACGCCGTTTTCCATACCATTGCACTGGTCGTGCGCCCCAACACCGACGGCATCGCCGAATCGGTGGTCAGCGTGGTCGGCTTCCTGCGCCAGGGCGGCTACAAGGTGGTGTTCGAGGAGCAGACCGCCGGCCACCTGGAACTGGGCTTCGACGACGTGCCGGTGATGAGCGCCAGCGAGATCGGCGCCGCGTGCGACGCCGCCATCGTCATGGGCGGCGACGGCACCATGCTCGGCATCGCGCGCCAGCTGGCGCCGTTCGACGTGCCGCTGATCGGCATCAACCAGGGGCGGCTCGGCTTCATGACCGACATTCCGCTCGAGGGCATGCTCGACGTGCTGGCCAAGATCCTGGGCGGCAGCTACAAGGCCGAACGCCGCACCCTGCTCGAAGGGCGGGTGCGCCGCAATGGCGAGGACATCCACTTCGGCCTGGCCGTCAACGACGTCGTCGTCGCCCGCGGCGCCGGCGCCGGCATGGCCGAACTGCGGGTCGACGTCGACGGCCACTTCATGTATAACCAGCGCTCCGATGGCCTGATCATCTCCACCCCGACCGGCTCGACGGCGTACGCGCTGTCGGCCGGCGGCCCCCTGCTGCATCCGAGCCTGGGCGGCGTGGTGCTGGTGCCGATCGCGCCGCACGCGCTGTCGAACCGGCCGATCGTGCTGCCCGAATCGAGCCAGATCGTCATCGAGATCGTGCGCGGGCGCGATTGCAGCGTCAACTTCGACATGCAAACCTTCGCCAGCCTGCAGTCGCAGGACCAGATCGTGATCCAGCGCTCGCCGCACGCGATCACCTTCCTGCACCCGGAGGACTGGAACTACTTCAACACGCTGCGCGAAAAGCTCCACTGGAACGAGTATCCGTCGGGCGAAGGCAAACTCAATTAACCGGCATCCACCATCACCCCAGGCATCCATGCTCCGTACCCTGTCCATCCGTGATTTCGTCATCGTCGACTCGATAGAACTGGAATTTTCCGCCGGCTTCACCGTCTTCACCGGCGAGACCGGGGCCGGCAAATCGATCCTGATCGACGCGCTGACCCTGGCGCTGGGCGGGCGCGGCGACGCCAGCGTGGTGCGCGAAGGCGCGGCCAAGGCCGACATCAGCGCCGATTTCGCCGTCGGCGAGCCGGCGCGCGACTGGCTCGCGGCCAACGAGTTCGCGGTCGAGGAGGGCGGCGCGCTGCTGCGCCGCGTGATCGACAACGCCGGCCGCAGCAAGGCCTACATCAACGGCATCGCCGCCACCGCCTCGCAGCTGCGCGAGCTGGGCGACCTGCTGGTCGACATCCACGGCCAGCACGCGCACCAGTCGCTGATGAAAGCCGAGGCGCAGCGCGCGCTGCTCGACGGCCAGGCCGGCGCCGGCGCCGACGTCAAGGCGGTGGCGGCCAGCTACAAGGCCTGGCGCGCGCTGGCCAAACAGCTGCAGGAATTCGAAACCAACGCCGCCAATGTGCTGTATGAGCGCGAGCGGCTCGAGTGGCAGGTCAACGAGCTCGAAAAGCTGGCCGTCAAGCCGGGCGAATGGGCGGACGTGAGCAACGAGCAAAGCCGCCTGTCGCACGCCGCCAGCCTGCTCGAAGGGGCGCAGGAGGCGCTGGCGGCGCTGTCGGAATCGGACGACCATCCGATCCTGTCGCAGCTGTCGTCGCTCAATCAAAAGCTCGGCAAGCTGGCCGGCATCGACACCGGGCTGCAGGCGATCGTCGACCTGATTGAACCGGCGCGCATCCAGCTGCAGGAGGCGGTGTACGCGATCAACGATTATCTCGACCGCGTCGAGCTCGATCCGGAGCGGCTGCGCCAGGTGGAATCGCGGATGGAGGCGATCCACTCGGCCGCGCGCAAGTTCCGCGTCACCGAGGAGCAGCTGCCGGAGGAGCACGCGAAGCTGGCCGAGCGCCTGGCGCAAATCGCCGACGCCAGCGACATCGACGGCCTGCGCAAGCAGGAGGAAAAGCTCAAGGCCGCGTACCTGCAGGTGGCCGCGGGCCTGAGCGCGACGCGCGCGCAGGCGGCGCGCCAGCTGGGCGAAGCCGTCACCCGGGCGATGCAGGAATTGAACATGACGGGCGGGCGGTTCGAGGTCGCGCTCAACGCCGGCGAGCCGGGCGCGCATGGCCTCGAGCAGGTCGAGTTCCTGGTGGCGGGCCACGCCGGCGTGGCCGCGCGGCCGCTGGCGAAGGTGGCCTCGGGCGGCGAGCTGGCGCGCATCTCGCTGGCCATTTCCGTCATCACCTCCAACGCCACGGCCACGCCGACCTTGATCTTCGACGAGGTCGACAGCGGCATCGGCGGCGGCGTCGCCGAGGTGGTGGGCCGGCTGCTGCGGCGGCTGGGGCAGGAGCGCCAAGTGCTGTGCGTCACGCACCTGCCGCAGGTGGCCAGCCAGGCCGGCCAGCACTTCCAGGTGGCCAAGGGCACGCTGGACAACGGCAAGACCGCCTCGCGCATCGACGTGCTCGATGCCAAGGCCCGGGTGGAGGAAGTGGCGCGCATGCTGGGCGGCCTGGAAATCACCGCCACCACGCGCAAGCACGCCCGCGAGCTGCTGGCCTCCTGATCCGGGGTCAGGTCCACCATTTCTACACGAGCTGATCCGTATGGCGGATCAGCGCGGCGTAATCCGCCATGCCCGCGTCGATGGACGGTTACGCCGTCGCCGTTAACCGTCCGGCGAAAATCCCCTCATCCAACTTTCCTGCCAGACCGGCGCGGCCGTTTGCACGCGCTTGTCGCGCCCGCGTTTGAGCGCCGTCAGCGTCCACGCGCCGCGTGCGCCTAGAGTGAATGGCAGCACCGGGGCCGGGTCGCACTCGCCCTCCGTGGCGTTAGCGCAAGCGCCTGCTTGCGCTCATTTCTTGCAAGGGGAAGCCATTATGCAACTTCAATCGATCTGCAATATCAGATCGCGCCGGCGCGCCGTCGCCGGCGCCATCGCCGCATTGTTCGCATCGCTGCCGTTCTTGGCTGGCGCGCACGCCGCGGCCGCCGCCAAGCGGCAAACCATTCCCGTCGACCAGCAGCGCGCGAACCTCTACACGGTGATCAACCTGGGGCCGGAACTGTCGTCGGGCGTGCTGAACGAGCGCGGCCAGGTGGCGATCAACTCCAGTAATTATTTCGACAGGGCAGCGCGCTTTTTCGACGGCGAACGTCTCTGGCCCATCGGCTCGCTGGGCGGCGGCTTCACGTTTGTGAACGCATTGAACGAGCGCGGCGTGGTGGTGGGCGCCTCGGCGACCCCGACGGAACCGAATGGCCAGGCGTTTTCCTGGACGCTCGCCGGCGGCATCCGCGCGCTGCCGGGCCCCACGCCGTCGGCGGCGCGCGACATCAACGATCGCAACGAGATTGTCGGTTTTGTGTCGGCGCCCGGCGTTGCCGCGCGCGCCTTCCGCTGGAATGCCGACGGCAGCACCACACCGCTGGGGCCGCTTCCAGCGCTGGTGTCGGAAGCGTTCGCCATCAACAACCGCGGCTATTCGACCGGCTACACCACGGTCGCCAACGGCGAGGTGCACGCCCACGCGACGTTGTGGGACCCGGCCGGCGCCCAGACCGACCTCGGCCCGACGGATGGCGGCGACGGCTTCGGCCTGCGCATCAACGAACGCAACGACGTCGCCGGCGTCATCAACTATCCCGCTCCCGGCCGCGCCCAGGGGTTTTTCTGGAGCCGCGACACCGGCCGGGTGGCGATCGATGCCGGTCCCGACTTCCGGCTGGGCGACCTGAACAATCGGGGCGAGGTGGTGGGCACGGCCCAGATCGGCGGCCGGGAACGGGGCTTCCAGTGGACGCTGGGGCGCGGCGTGGTGCCGTTGCCGCTCGGCCCGGGCGTGGCCAGCCAGGCCTACGACATCAACGACCGCGGCGAGATCGTCGGCTCGATCGCCCTGGCCGACGGCGGCCCGTGGCACGCGGCGCGCTGGCCATCGTACGCCGCCGCGCCGATCGACCTGAACACGCAGCTGTACCGGGCGCCGGCGGGCCTGGAGCTGCGGACGGCCTGGGCGATCAACGAGAGCGGCGCGATCCTGGCGGACTCGAACGCCGGCCTGGTGCTGCTGCGCCCCGGCCGGCGCGGCACCGACGCGCCGGTGCTCGGCCCCATCATCGGCCTGCCGGCCACGGTGGAAGTCGGCCAGGACGTGACGTTGACGCTCAACTTCGTCGACAACGCCCCCCGGCAGACCCACACGGCCAGCGCCACCTGGACCGACGGCTGCCCGTCGTCGGCGTCGACCGTCACCGAGGCGGACGGGACCGGCCAAGTGCGGCTGCAACATCGTTTCTGCGCGGCCGGCTATCACGCGGTCAAGGTGGTGGTGACCGATTCCGGCGGGCGCTCCACCGAGCTGTGGCGCGACGTCATCGTAGTGGCGCCCGGGCTGGCCTCGCTCAGCGGCGCGGGAACGCTGGCCGGCGTCGTCGCCGAGGCCGCGCCGGGACGGGGCAACGCGCCGCTGCGGTTCGCGCTGTGGACGCCGCTCGGTGACGCGTCGGCGGCCGGCGCGCCCGTGGTCCGTCTCGCCGGCCCGTTCCAGTTCCTGAGCGAGGCGGTGACGCGCGCCACGTCCACCGGCATGCAGGCGCGGGTGGAGGGCACGGGGCGGCTCAACGGCCGCGCCGGCTACCGCTTTGTGCTCGACGCCATCGCCGGCGGCGCCACCCAAGGCGCCGGCGCCGATCGCCTGCGGGTGCGGGTGACGCACGCGGACGCGGCCACCGGCGCGGAGGTGGTCGACTACGACAACGGCGCCGGCGCCGACCGCACCGTCGTGACGGAGGGCGGGCTGGCGCTGCGCCACTAGCGGTATCGGAGCGGGGGACCGGTGCGCGAGATCCGCGCGGGCCGGTCCCGTCAGCGCAAGCGCCTGCTTGCGCTCATTTCTTGCAAGGGGAAATCATCATGCAATCTCGATCGATCCGCATCATCGGCGCCGTTGCCGCGTTGTTCGCGTCGCTGCCGTTCTGGGCCGGCGCGCACGCCACGCCGGCGCAACCGAAAAACAGTCCGGCGGGCCAGATGCCCTTCGGCCTCTACACGGTCATCAACCTGGGGCCCGAACCGACCGCCGCGGTGCTCAATGAGCGCGGCCAGGCGGCGTCCACCAGTTTCCCGGACCGCGCCAGCCGATTCTTCGACGGCGACCGGCTCTGGCCCATCGGCTCGCTCGGCGGCGGCGCCTCGTCGGTGGCCGGCATCAACGACCGCGGCGTGGTGGTGGGCGCCTCGGCGACCGCCGCCGAGGCCGGCGATCAAGCTTACGCGTGGACGCTGGCCGGTGGCATCCGCGCGCTGCCTGGCGCGTTGCCGTCGATCGCGATCGACATCAACGAGCGCGGCGAGATCGTCGGCGCGGTAGCGTCGCCCGACTGGGCCGGACGCGCGGTCCGCTGGAATCCGGACGGCGGCGTCACCCTGCTCGGGCCGCCTCTCCATGTGTATTCGGCGGGCATCGCCATCAACAACCGCGGCTACGCGACCGGCTTCGCGACGGACGGCAGCACCCCGTTGCACGCCACCTTTTGGGACCGCGCCGGCGCCCAGACCGACCTCAGTCCGTCGGCGACCGGCTCCGGAGTGGGCCAGCGCATCAACGAACGCAACGAAGTGGCCGGGGTGATCAACGATAGGCCGTTCGACCCTTGGAAGGGGTTGTTCTGGAGCCCGGTCACGGGCACGACCCGGATCGACGCCGGCGTCGACTTTCGCCTGGGCGACTTGAACAACCGCGGCGAAGTGGTGGGCAGCGGCGAGGTCGACAACCTGCGCAGGGCGGTCCGGTGGGCGCCGGGGCGTGGCGTGACGCGCCTGGCGGTCGAGGCGGGCCTGCACAGCCACGCGCTCGACATCAACGAACGTGGCGAAATCGCCGGCTGGACCCAGCGCTCCACCAGCGAGGGCACCATCTGGCGCGCCGTGCTGTGGCCGTCGTACACGGCGATGGCGGTCGATCTGACCACGCGCCTGTACCGCGCGCCGGCCGGCCTGGTGTTGCAAGAGGCGCTGGCGCTCAATGACAACGGCACGATCCTGGCGCGATCGAACGCCGGCCTGGTCATGCTGCGGCCCGGCCTGCGCGGCACCGACGCGCCGGTGCTCGGCCCCATCGTCGGCCTGCCGGTCACGGTTGAAGTCGGGCAGGACCTGGCGTCGACGCTCAACTTCGTCGACAACGGCTGGACCCAAACCCACCAGGTCAGTGTGGATTGGGGCGACGGCTGCCCGTCGCCGGCGCCGACGCTCACCGAGTTTGGCGGCAGCGGCCAGGTGCGGCTGCAACACCGGTTCTGCGCGACGGGCTATTACTCGATCAAGGTGCTGGTCACCGATTCGGGCGGGCGCGCCACCGAGCTGCAGCGCGACGTCTTCGTCGAGCAGCCCGGACGGGCGGCGCTGGGCGGCCAGGGAACCTTGAACGGCGGCGCGGCATCGACCGTGCCCGGGCATCGCCCCGCGCCGCTGCGCTTCGCGCTGTGGACGCCGCTTGACGGGGCGGCGGCCAGCGGCGACGCCGCCACGGGCGCGCCGGTGGTCAGCTTGGCCGGCCCGTTCCACTTCCGCGGCGAGACGGTGACGCGTGCCAGCTCGACCGGGGAAGGCCGGGCGCGGGTGGAGGGCACGGGACGGCTCGACGGCCGCGCCGGCTACCATTTCGTGCTGGAAGCCGTCGCTGGCGGCGCCGGCCGGGATCGCCTGCGGATACGGGTGGCGCACGCGGACGCGGCCACCGGCGCGGAGGTGGTCGACTACGACAACGGCGCGGCGCAACCGGCGGTGGGGGCCGATCGCACCGTCGTCACCGAGGGCCGGCTGACGCTGCGCCGCTAGCATCCGGAGCAGGGTCCGAATGCCGCTAAGTTAAGCGGACATCGGAACCACGTAGGGCGGATTAGCGCAGCGTAATCCGCCAAGCGCCGCCGACGGCTCATGGCGGATTACGGCGTCCCGCCTAATCCGCCCTACGAAAACCCTTAACATGGCGGAATTAGGACCTGACCCCGGAGTCGGCGGGTTTCTTATCTATAATGGCAAACTGTCCTATTCAAACCGCCATTGCCCCCATGACTTTTTCCAAAGAACCTCCCTACAAGCACGGCACCGTTGGCCGCAGCGCCATTCTGCTGGTCAACCTGGGCACCCCCGACGCGCCCACCCGCTCGGCCGTGCGCCGCTATCTGAAGGAGTTTCTGTCCGATCCGCGCGTGGTGGAAATCCCGCGCGCGGTGTGGTGGTTCATCCTCAACCTGATCATCCTGCCGTTCCGCTCCGGCCAGTCGGCCAAGAAATACGCCACCATCTGGACCCGCGAAGGCTCGCCGTTGAAAGTGCACACCGCCGCCCAGGCGATGTACCTGCTGGGCGCGCTAGGCGAACGCGGCCACGAGAACCTGACCGTGGCCATGGCCATGCGCTACGGCTCGCCGTCGATTCCGGAGGTGCTGGCCAAGCTCAAGGCCGACGGCTGCGAACGCATCCTGGTGTTGCCCGCCTATCCGCAGTATTCCGGCACCACCACCGGCTCGATCTACGACGCCGTGTTCAATCACTACGGCTCGGTGCGCAACATCCCCGAGCTGCGCTTCGTGCGCAACTATCACGACCACGACGCCTACATCCGCGCCCTGCAGCATTCGGTGCTGGCCCACTGGGACGCCTACGGCCGTCCCGACAAGCTGGTGCTGAGCTTCCACGGCGTGCCCAAGCGCACCCTGATGCTGGGCGACCCCTACCATTGCGAGTGCCTCAAGACCGCGCGCCTGCTGGCCACCGCCCTCAAGCTCAAGCCGGAGCAGTACATGGTGACCTTCCAGTCGCGCTTCGGCAAGGCCGAGTGGCTGCAGCCGTATACGGCGCCCACCGTCGCCCAGCTGGCGCGCGACGGCGTCAAGCGGATCGACATCATGTGTCCGGGCTTTATCAGCGATTGCCTCGAGACGCTGGAGGAGATCTCGATGGAGGTGCGGCACGACTTCGAGCAGGCGGGCGGCAAAGAGTTCCACTACATCCCCTGCCTGAACGAAGCGCCGGAGTGGATCGCCGCGCTGGGCGAGATCGCCGAGCAGCACATGATCGGCTGGCCGACCCAGATGTCGCCCGCCCAGCACGACGAGCGCAAGAAGGACGCCGAAACCGGCCGCGCCGCCGCGCTGCAACTGGGCGCGGCCGACTAGGGCGGGTCCCCAAGCGCTGAAAAAGTGACAACTACACCACACCCGCCCCGTTCCGCGATAATCAGCACTTGCGGTCGGTGAGTGCCAGCCTGTTAAAATAGCCAGCTACCGGATCAGCCCGACGTCGCCCGCGCGCGCCGCCGGCGCACACCAGAGCTGATTAAACAGTGGGCAGAATAACCCTTGAAAAGATAGGATATCGCCCCACCTGCAGCCAGTGCGGTAACAAAAGTAATGTCAAACAAATACGATAGTAGGAGTCTATAGATGCAAGATCAGGAAAATCAAGCGGTACCTAATCCGGAAGCGGCCGCTGAATCGGCCGCGCCATCGACTCCTGACCAGCAGCCTTCCCTGGAAGAACAGCTGGCCAGCACCGAAGCGCGTCTGGCGGAAATGCACGATGCCTTCATGCGCGCCAAGGCCGACGGCGAGAACATCCGCCGCCGCGCCCAGGAAGATGTGGCCAAGGCCCATAAGTTCGCCGTTGAAAGCTTCGCCGAGGCCATGGTGCCCGTCAAGGACAGCCTGGAAATGGCCCTGAAGGTCGAGTCGCCATCGATCGAATCGCTGAAGGAAGGCGTGGAAATGACGCTCAAGCAGCTGACCGCGGCGTTCGAGAAAAACCGCCTGCTGGAGATCCAGCCGGCGCAGGGCGACAAGCTCGATCCGAACAAGCACCAGGCCGTGGCCGTGGTGCCGGCGGACCAGGAGGCCAATACCGTGGTTTCCGTGTTGCAAAAAGGTTATATGATCGCGGACCGCCTGCTGCGTCCCGCCATCGTGACCGCCGCGCAAGCGAAGTAATGTCGGGGCCGGGCTTAATTAAATTAAATATTTCGCCGTCAGCCGAACTTAAGCACTTGAAAACATACAGCTTTTCCACATATTAGTACCATCTGAACTTAGCAAAGAGGAAGAAAAATCATGGGTAGAATTATCGGTATCGATCTGGGAACCACCAATTCCTGCGTTTCCATCATGGAAAATGGTCAGCCAAAGGTAATCGAAAACGCCGAAGGCGCGCGCACGACGCCATCGATCATTGCTTACCAAGAAGATGGTGAAATTCTCGTCGGCTCGCCGGCCAAGCGTCAGGCAGTGACCAATCCGAAGAACACCTTGTTCGCGGTGAAGCGTCTGATCGGCCGTAAGTTCGACGAAAAAGAAGTGCAGAAGGACATCGGCCTGATGCCGTACTCGATCATGAAAGCCGACAACGGCGACGCATGGATCGGCGTGCGCGACAAAAAACTGGCGCCGCCGCAAATCTCGGCCGAAGTGCTGCGCAAGATGAAGAAAACCGCCGAGGACTACCTGGGCGAAGAAGTCACCGAGGCGGTCATCACCGTGCCGGCGTACTTCAACGACTCGCAGCGCCAGGCGACCAAGGACGCCGGCCGCATCGCCGGCCTGGACGTCAAGCGCATCATCAACGAGCCGACCGCGGCCGCGCTGGCTTTCGGCCTGGACAAGACCGACAAGGGCGACCGCAAGATCGCCGTGTATGACCTGGGCGGCGGCACGTTCGACGTCTCGATCATCGAGATCGCCGACGTCGATGGCGAGAAGCAGTTCGAAGTGCTGTCGACCAACGGCGACACCTTCCTGGGCGGCGAAGACTTCGACCAGCGCATCATCGACTACATCATCGACGAATTCAAGAAGATCAACGGCCTGGATCTGAAAAAAGACCCGATCGCCCTGCAGCGCATCAAGGCTTCGGCCGAGCGCGCGAAGATCGAACTGTCGTCGTCGCAGCAGACCGAGATCAACGAGCCGTACATCGCCATGGCGAACGGCGCGCCGGTCCACCTGACCCTGAAGATGACCCGCGCCAAGCTGGAATCGCTGGTCGAGGAACTGATCAACGCGACCATCGAGCCATGCCGCACCGCGATCAAGGACGCCGGCGTCAAAGTGTCCGACATCGACGACATCATCCTGGTCGGCGGTATGACCCGTATGCCGAAGGTGCAGGAAAAAGTTAAAGAGTTCTTCGGCAAGGATCCGCGCAAGGACGTCAATCCGGATGAAGCGGTCGCCGTCGGCGCGGCCATTCAAGGCTCGGTGCTGTCGGGCGAGCGCAAGGACTTGCTGCTGCTGGACGTGACGCCGCTGTCGCTGGGTATCGAAACCCTGGGCGGCGTGATGACCAAGATGATCCACAAGAACACGACGATTCCGACCAAGTTCTCGCAAGTTTTCTCGACGGCCGACGACAACCAGCCTGCCGTGACCATCAAGGTCTATCAGGGCGAGCGCGAAATCGCCGCCGGTAACAAGGGCCTGGGCGAGTTCAATCTGGAAGGCATCCCGCCGGCATCGCGCGGCACGCCACAGATCGAAGTGACCTTCGACATCGACGCCAACGGCATTCTGCACGTCGGCGCGAAAGACAAGGCCACCGGCAAAGAGAACAAGATCACGATCAAGGCCAACTCCGGCCTGACCGAGGCGGAAATCCAGAAGATGGTGAAGGACGCCGAAGTCAACGCCGAAGAAGACAAGAAAGTGAAAGAGCTGGCCGAATCGCGCAACCAGGCCGACGCGCTGGTGCACTCGACCCGCAAGTCGCTGACCGAATACGGCGACAAGCTGGAAGCGGGCGAGAAAGAGAAGATCGAAGCGGCGATCACCGAGCTGGAAGCGTCGATCAAGTCGGGCGACAAGGCCGACATCGACGCCAAGGTCGCGGCGCTGTCGACCGCCTCGCAGAAGCTGGGCGAGAAGATGTATGCCGACATGCAGGCGCAGCAGGCTGCGGCCGGCGGCGGCGAAGGCGCGCAGGGTGCTCCGGGTGCCGGCGCCGAACAGGCCAAGCCACAGGACGACGTGGTCGACGCCGACTTCAAAGAAGTCAAAGACAGCAAGTAATTTGTCCGCAAGAGCGCCGCTTCCCCTACGAAGCGGCGAGCGCCGAGCCGAGCGGCCGTGTAAGCGGTGCCGGCTCGGCTTTTTAGCGTAATCAGCACACAGTATAAATACAGCAAGGTCCCGACAAAATGGCAAAGCGTGATTTCTACGAGACACTTGGTGTCGCAAAAAACGCGTCGGAAGACGAGATCAAGAAGTCCTATCGCAAACTGGCGATGAAATACCATCCGGACCGCAATCCGGATAGCAAAGAGTCGGAAGAAAAATTCAAGGAAGTCAAAGAAGCCTACGAGATGCTGACCAATCCGGAGAAGCGCGAGGCGTATGACCGCTACGGTCACGCCGGCGTCGATCCGAACATGGGCGGCGGTGGCGGCTTTGGCGGCGGCGCCGGCGGTTTCGGCGATGCCTTCGGCGACATCTTCGGCGACATCTTCGGCGGCGGGGGCCGCGGCCGCAGCTCCGGCCCGCAGGTCTATCGCGGCGCCGATCTGCGCTACAACCTGGAGATCACGCTGGAGCAGGCGGCCCACGGCTTCGACACCACCATCCGCGTGCCGTCGTGGGACAAGTGCGACACCTGCCACGGTTCCGGCGCCAAGCCCGGCACCTCGCCGGTGACCTGCACCACGTGCGCGGGCCACGGCCAGGTGCGCATGCAGCAAGGCTTCTTCAGCATCCAGCAGACCTGCCCGAAATGCCACGGCACCGGCAAGATCATTCCCGAGCCATGCGCCGCGTGCGCGGGCCAGGGCCGCATCAAGCGTAACAAGACGTTGGAAGTGAAGATCCCGGTCGGTATCGACAACGGCATGCGCATCCGCTCGTCCGGCAACGGCGAACCGGGCACCAACGGCGGGCCGTCGGGCGATTTGTACGTGGAGATCCACATCAAGCCGCACACGGTGTTCCAGCGCGAAGGCGACGACCTGCACTGCGAGATGCCGATCTCCTTCGCCAAGGCGGCGTTGGGTGGCGAAATCGAAGTGCCGACGCTCTCTGGTAAAGTATCGTTCACGATCCCCGAGGGCACCCAGTCGGGCAAGACCTTCCGCCTCAAGGGCAAGGGCATCAAGGGCGTGCGTTCCGGCTTCGCGGGCGACTTGTTCTGCCACGTGGCGGTCGAGACCCCGGTCAAGCTGACCGAGAAGCAGAAGGAGATGCTGCGCGATTTCGAGAAGCTCACCACCGAGGGCGGCGCCAAGCACAGCCCGCAAAGCAAAACCTGGCGCGACAAGGTGAAGGACTTTTTTGAGTAACCGTTTTGTGTAACCGCGACGTCACGCAGGACGCGTAATATCGGACCGCCGCGCAGCCCATTTTGGGTGGTGCGGCGGTCTTCTTATGTAGAAGAGGAGCATTCATGAGCGATCAAGACATCAGCAATTCCCCGTTGCGCGGCCTGTTGGAAAACAACCGCAAGTGGGCCGAGTCGGAAGTGGAACGCGATCCGGATTTCTTCAACCGGTTGGCGACGCAGGCGGCGCCGGAATATCTGTGGATCGGTTGTTCGGACAGCCGGGTGCCGGCGAATGAACTGCTGGGCCTTGCGCCGGGCGACGTTTTCGTCCACCGCAATATCGCCAACGTGGTGGTGCATTCGGACCTGAACGCGCTGTCGGTGCTGCAGTTCGCCATCGACGTGCTGAAGGTGAAGCACGTGATCATCGTCGGCCACTACGGCTGCAAGGGCGTGCACGCGGCGATGACGGGCCAGCGTTTCGGCCTGGTCGACAACTGGCTGCGCCATGTGCAGGACGTCAACCAGAAGCACGGGCGGTATATGGGCGATGTGATGCCAAGCCAGGAACGGTCGAAGCGGCTGGTGGAGTTAAATGTGGTGGAGCAGGTCTCCAACGTTTGCCAGACCACGATTCTGCAGGACGCGTGGGATCGCGGCCAGGACGTTACCGTGCATGGCTGGGTCTACGGTATCGAGGACGGCAAGCTGCATGACCTGGGTATGACCGTTACCGCTGCGCATGAGCTTGCGCCGCGTTCGGCTGTTAGGTTGGGCAAGTATGAGGATGAGTTGGGCTGATTCAAGCAGCCAACGACGACGCCCCAATGGGGCGTTGTCGCAAGTAAGTAGCATCACTTTAGTCATATTGACGCTCTATCTCCCTAAACGCCTCCTCTATTTTAAGTAAGTCTTCGCTGTGCAGGTTCCGATAGATATTTGAGTATTTTCTCTTTCCTACAGTCTCCTTGTTTATGTCGTGATAGAGGAGTAGCGCGTTTACAGCATGAATGCGCGCAAGTTTGTCGGTCTCGGCCTTGATCATCGTCTCAAGGGCGAGCCTCAGATCCTCGGAGAAAAACGATAATGGCACGCACCTCGCGGCGGTGCCTCGAAGATGCTTATTCGTGTTCGACATAAAGCGTATGAAAATAGGTAGCAGTTTTTTATCGCCTGTAATTTGAAATATATTCGAAGCTGCCGCGAGCTGCGCTTCTTCATTCAGGGCCCCGCTTTCCATTAGCTGAGCAAGGGGCAGCAGGGCTCGTTCGAAATCCGCAGTAAAAATGCCGTTTACCGTCTCCGCAGTGCCACCTTTTTCGACGCGCCTCAACAGGTAATCGAACGCCATCTCTCTTTCTTGCTGCGTCATTCCACTGAAGTGCATTTCAGTGAGCCCATCCAAACGCTCTTTGTTGAACATCGAAAAGTGGTTCAGGAAATTTTGGTAGGTACCCATTTGATATGGCGTTTTGTGAAAAAGCTGTAGGCGGCTTAACCGTGGGTTGCTGTAGCTAGGCTGGAGATGAGGGTGCAACCACACGCACACTTATGCCCATGCAAAGCGACCATGCGTCCGGCAATTAAGTATGTCGTTGCTCCCTCGATAATTAAATTTACACCGTGCCCGGGTATGGGGCAGCCAACGTGATCGCCCATCCTTGCGATGCCTAGGCCTCCAATGCTATGGGTCGGAGATGCTGAAATGACCGAGCCGCCATGTGAAGTAAAGTCTCCCAATCGGACAATGGGTAGTGCCATGTTGATCCCTCCAGATGGTTCGCCAAGCGCAAGATTGAACTTCTATCGCTGTCATTCTTTGAGATATTTCATTTCCCGGGTGTAAGTCTTATAAAGTAGAGGATTGTTTATGTTTTGACAAAGCCAATAATAAAAATCAATATCATCACGAGTGTTGTTATATGGATGCAGTCCAATACCAAGTTTTTCCTCGTAGAACAAACCAAAGATGTGCTTTTCTTCATGTAATATTTGGAAATGAAAATATTTCCCATGATTTGTGATTTTTATTTTTGTTTTTTGAATTTCCGGATAGTATTTTTCATCTTTAAGGAATAGCAGTGGTCCTCTTGGTGTGGCTATTAGAGCAACTGAGTTTGGATTGGTTTCGTTCTCCTCAAAATCAAAGAGCCCAAAAGTAACATCTTTCTCGTCTACCTCGTCGGAGGAAATAACCTCTCGATCGCCGGTCGATAAGTTTATCTTTAATAAATTGACGGGTTTGTCAAACTGACTAATTGCGATTGTCAGATTTTCCATTTTAATCTCTCATGTTTTTCAGGGAATTGTCCAAATAGGTGGAGTCTTTCATGGCAAGCCAATTTTTAAAATTCGATAGCAGTTTATCTATGTCGCCGTTTGGTCTTGAAGATGATTTAATGATCGCCTCATACGGATCAAGCAATATTTCTTCTGCTTTCTTTTTCAACACCTCAAAGGACGGGCCCAGCGGGTCTTTATATCTTTTAGAGTTTAAGTCAAAGATGTAATCTCGTAAGGGTTCCGGCGTCATGCTTTTATATTTGACACCAATTCCCCTTCGGCGTGCCCACATTTTTCTCGCGATGGCTTCCTTTGTGGCACCTGATTTTGACATCATTTCCGCTTCTTCTTTAAGTCCGGTGACTTCTGCCTCGTATGCCTGCCTTAGCGGATGATTTTTGATGTCGCTGCCAACTTTCTCAGCGATTTTGTCGGCTTTTTCAAGCCGCGCAGCTGACTCAGCATCCAACGCATTTTGTTTTTTTGTGTTGCGCCCCTCATCAGGAGGCTTAGGGGCTGGGTCTGGCTGCAACGGCGGTTCATGTGCATTTTCAGGTTTTTTTGTCTGCGCTTTTGGTTGCGTCTCGGTCTTACTTGCAGCACCTGCAGCAGGTGTTTCATCCGCCATATTGGCCAAGACGTTTCCAGGCGTATCCTTGACCCGCCTTCTTGCAGGGACCGCCGCTATCGTTTTTTCAGCCTGAACACCAGCGGACACCGTGTGCGCTTCCTTGGGCGCAGCCTGCGCCAAAACCTTCGCCAGCCGCACATCGAGTTCGGCAAGCGCCTTCGGAATTTGTTTCAGCGCGTCCTGTTGGACCGCATAAAATTTCTTCTCCCACTCGACTAGTTTGGCGATAGCGGCCTTGGCACTATCAAAATACCGCAGACTTTCCAAGTGAGCGCGCAGCGACTTGACGATCTGGAGCAGCTTGCCGATGATCTTAGCCACAGCCTGAATCAGGGCCTTTTCATACTGCGCAAATTTAACCGCGCGCAAAAATTTTAAGACGTCGCCCTTGATGAACTTTTGCAGGAAACGCACCAGTTCCACCAGCTTGGACGCCTCCTTGATCAACAGCAGCATGACCGCCCGCAGCGCCGCGCCCAATTCCGAGCCGGCGATGCCGCCGACAATCGCACCGACGCCGGCCGCCGCCACACCGCCCGCAGCCATTGCCAGTGGCAAGGCGATGACGATCAAACAGGCGCTCAGCAACACCCATTCCATTAAATCTTCGCGCTTCTCCGGATGGTTGGCCAACCGCAGAATGACCGCGACCGCGTCGCGCGCGCTGGTGACGATGACCACACCAGGCAGAAAGCTCACCAACATATCGGCGATGACGGCCGACAGCGGCCGATGGTCGGAGAACTCGCCGAAGAGCACGGATTTGAGCCAATCCATGCCGCCAACGACCTGCGCCCACGTGTCATCCAGCATACCGCTTTCGTCTGGCTGCTTGGTCATGCTTGACCCTTTTTCGGACCGCGCGGGGTCCAGTTCAGTAGTTCGTGGATGTCGTCGTCCAATTCGGTACTGACGGTGGAGCTTGCCTGCAATGGCTTGTAGTCATATTCGATCTTCGCGCCTACGCCCGGTGGCACGTCGCTGATGCGGGCGACGCCCAACGCGTCGAGCACGCCCTTGCGAACGCTGCCGTCGCTTAACGTCGCTTTATACGCGGCGCCCGCCAGCGGCTCTCCCCAGTCGGTGAGGTGACGGAACTCGACATCGCTCTTCTGCAGTTCAGGTTTGGCCACATGCGGCATCACATAGGGGTTGTTTGTCGGTCCCGGCATGGTGTGCATCGACGCTTGGGCAGTCCAGGTGCCTGGCGTGCCATTTGTGATGCCGGAGCCGTTGATCTTGATAAATGAACCGCCGGCGGAGATCATCACCTCGTCTTTGGCATGAATTTCGATGCGCGACGTCGTCGATAACAGTCGCACGACTTTTTCGGCGATCAGATCGAGATCGTCGCTTTGTGCCTGGACTTCGACTTTGCCCTTGGCTGCAAAGAGTTTGATGCCGGCATTGAAGGCGAACAGACTAATTTTTTCGGCGATGCTGGCGATTAGGCTTTTGCCCGTGGCGACGTTGATATCTGTGCCCGACGACAGCGTGACCTCCGCACCCGCGTGCACGTGCGCGCCTTTGGTCGTGGTCAGGCCGATACCGGCCGGCGACGCGGCCAGCATTATCGGTTCTTTAAAGCGATTGGCGGCTCCCTGCCCATCGCCGTCGTACCGGTCTTGCGTCGCATCGATGAATCGATTGAGCGCGTCCTGACCGCCTAATGCTTCCGCGCCTGCTTTGGATGCGGTTTCGGACAGGCTTTTGGTAAGCGATGCACCTGCTTTAAGCTGACTAGTGGCGTCGGCTGCGTCGAGTTGCGTCCCTTGCGGCCCCGGGCGCCCATAGGTGCTCAGGTATAGACCTTTGTGCGTGACGATAGCGCCGAAATCATCGGTGCTGAGCGCAAATCCAGAGCCATAGAAGTTGCCGCGCCTATTACCCTGCTGGCTGACCAGATAGCCGAGGTTTAGCTGCGCATTGCCATTGGTGCTATAAAGTTGTGTTCTGTTTTGCCCGGTCGTGTCGTCGAACACCAGCTGATTGAAACCGCTGCCTTTGTATTCCTTGGACTTGTAGCCCGAAAGCTTGCCGTCCGTATGCCATTGGGGTGCCTGATCCTCGTTATACAGACGTCCGGTGATGACCGGGCGATCCGCATCGCCATTTAAAAAAGTGACGATGACCTCTTGCCGGACGCGCGGCACATTGACGCCTCCCCAGCCTTGGCCGGCGTTGGGATAGCTGACGCGTACCCAGCATGAGGCGCGTTCGTCGCCAGGATTTTGACGATCCCAGCGAAACTGGACTTTGACGCGGTTGAGGTGATCGGTATAAATCTCTTCATCCACCGGGCCGACGACCATGGCGGTCTGCGGATGCAAAGTGGGTTTGGTATGCTCGAACGGACTACGGAACGGCACGTTACGGCGTTGGACTTCCATGCGATTGAAGCAGTGGCCGGTAAGCTCTTGCGCCATGTCACGCGCCATGGAGTCCTTGGACGCATTCAACCGTGCCAACAGGCTACCCGGGAAGTTCTTCACCGTATTCGACACCGGTAAATTATTCTCGATACACCATTCCACCGCAATGACCAGGAACTGGCGGTCCTCGGGGACATCGGGTTGATGCACCCGATGGTCTTCGAAGGTGAACCAGCCACCTACTGGCAGCGAGCGCACGCCGGAAACGGCCGCGTACCGTTTCATGCTCGACTCCCATTGCTCCATCTTTAAACGCGCCAGTTTGTCGCCGTGATCCTGTTTTGAATAGGTATAGGGACCGGTGTATTCATAGACCTCCAACTGGGGAGGTAGATCGCCATATTCTGCGCGGACGAGAATATTGCTTTGCTTTGACACATTCGACGCTTTGTAATCGTCCGTTCTGATGGTGAGTTGACTTGGCGCCAAGCTGCGGTCCGCGCTCCAATGCGTGATCTTGTTTATTTCGTCTTCGGTGTCCCCGGCGTGGAAGTGAATTTGCTCCTGAGCGATAGGCTTGAGCTCAAATGTGGTGTCGGTAATCACCAGCACATGCCCGGAACCGTCGGGCTGTTGCTCGTGATAGCTGAACCAGCCTTCCTCTTCCATTAATCGTTGGGCGAAGTGCCAGTCTGTTTCGTACTGCGTGCAGTAAGAACGCGGCAGCGCCGGTTCCCTCACATCAAAGCGGAAATTCCCCTGCGCCTGTGGATGGGTGTTAAAGACGTCGCGGAGAATGTCTTCAGCGGTCTTGTCTTGCCAGATCCTGGCATCTTTCCGGAATTTCAGGAAGTGCAGCCACGGCGCAAATGCGAGCTGGTAGATCGTAAGCTGACCGTCACAGCCCAGGCGTTTCATCGTATGCACATACCCATGCACGGGCAGATATTCTCGATTTTCCTGTCGTACCCATAACGTGACAGGCTGCGCGATGAGCTTTTTAAGTTCGATATCGTGGACCACCGAAAGACAATCGAGCCAGTACTCGTAGCCCCGGCTTAGACGGTCGTGGGCGAGCACCCGTTGCGGTAGAAGGATATCTTCGCCAAGTGGCGTGGTTAATTTGACGAGGCGGTTGTGCTGTTCAACAAGTGCCGGATTCGTCGATACGAGGTTATTCAGATCGGCCATGAGGAACAGCTACCCTAGAGTGATCAAACCAGCGCAAACCGGGGAAATGAAGCGGCGCGCACTGATGGATTGATAACTGCCGATCATGTTGTGCAATCGGCTACTGCCGCACGGCGGAACCATCGAACATCCGAAGCCGGCTGAACATCGATTCTGCCTATTGCCCCACGGCATTGTCCATCGCTGCGTCCATCCTTCTTGCGCCCAGTCAAGTGTGTTGGATCAGCGTATCTAAGCAGCAATCCGAATATCGATATCGGATAAGCTTCGTTTTCTAAATATGGAGGGCGGCATAGACTGGACGCATATTTCTTCAATGGATGTGCCATGTCTGCCGTTCTCCAATCCTCCTTCGACATCGAATTGTTCGACGGGCCGCTCGGCGCCGAGATCCTCGGCCTGGACCTGAGCCGCCCGCTGTCGCCACGCCACTTCGAGCGCATCCACAAGGCCCATCTCGACCATCACCTGCTGGTGTTCCGCGACCAGCGCATCACGCCCCAACAGCAGGTCGATTTCAGCCGCCGTTTCGGGCCGCTGCAGATTCACGTGCTGCGCAACTTCCAGCTGCCGTCGCACCCCGAGGTGCTGATCATCTCCAACATCATCGAGGACGGTAAGCCGATTGGCCTGGGCGACGCTGGCCACTTCTGGCACTCCGACCTGTCGTACAAGGAGAAGCCTAGTCTCGGCTCGCTGCTGCACGCGCAGGAGCTGCCGGAGGAGGGCGGCGACACGCTGTTCGCCAATATGCACCTGGCGTGGGACACGCTGCCCGCCGCGCTGTGCCACGCGGTGCGGGACGCGCGCGCCGAACATAGCTACCTCGCGCAGTACGAAGAGCTGCGCCGCCGCAGTCCGTTCCGCCCGGCGTTGACGCAGGCGCAGATCGATGAAGTCAAACCGGTGGTGCACCCCGTGGTGCGCACGCATCCCGAGACCGGCCGCAAGGCGCTGTTCGTCAGCGAGCATTTCACCACGCGCATCGTCGGCATCCCGGAGGACGAAAGCCGCTCGCTGTTGGCCGAATTGTTCGCGCACAGCGTGCTGCCCGCGCATGTCTACCGCCACCGCTGGGCGCCGCATGATCTGGTGTTCTGGGATAACCGCTCGCTGATGCACCTGGCCGGCGGCACGCCCGACCACCTGCGCCGCAAACTCTATCGCACCACCATCGAGGGCGATGCGCCTTTCTGATGCCTCAACATATATAAAGGAATCCGATGTCCAGATTGACTCTCCGCGCGCTCGCATCCACCGTTGTTCTTAGCCTTGCCGCCGCATCGAACGCGCAGGCCGAGGGCACGCTGCGCATCGCCCAGCAGTTCGGTGTGGTCTACCTGCTGCTCAACGTCGCGCAGGACCAGCGGTTGATCGAGAAGGAAGGCAAAAAGAACGGCGTGGACGTCAAGGTCGAGTGGAAGCAGCTGTCGGGCGGCGCGGCCGTCAACGACGCGCTGCTTTCCGGCGCGATCGACATCGCCGGCGCCGGCGTCGGCCCCTTGCTCACCATCTGGGACCGCACCGCCGGCCGGCAGAACGTCAAGGGCGTGGCCTCGCTGGGCAGCTTTCCCTATTACCTGGTCAGCACAAATCCCAACGTGAAGACCATCGCCGACCTGACCGCGAAGGACCGTATCGGCCTGCCCGCCGTGACGGTCTCCGTGCAAGCCCGCATCCTGCAGTACGCCGCCGCCAAGCAGTGGGGCGACAAGGAGTTCGCCCGCCTCGACCAGTTCACCCAGACCTTGCCGCACCCGGACGCGGCGGCGGCCGTCATCGCCGGCGGCACCGAGATCAATGGCCACTTCGGCAATCCGCCGTATCAGGAGCAGGAGTTGGCCGGCAATCCCAACGCGCACATCATCCTCAACTCCTACGATGTGCTGGGCGGCCCGAGTTCGGCCACGGTGCTGTACGCGACGGAGAAATTCCGCACCGAGAATCCCAAGACTTATCGCGCCTTCACCGCCGCGCTGGCGGAAGCGGCCCGCTATGCGAGCGCCAATCCGGACGGCGCCGCCGACGCGTACATCCGCGTCTCGAAGAGCAAGGTCGATCGCGATCTGCTGCTGAAGATCTTCAAGAACCCGGAGGTGCGCTTCGGCGTCGAGCCGCAGAACACCCTGGGACTGGCGCAGTTCCTGCACCGCGTCGGCGCGATCAAGAAGAAGCCGGCCAGCTGGCGCGACTACTTCTTCGACGATCCGGTCATCACCAAAGGCGGGTGACATCATGGCCTTTCAAGTGGTTCGTCCCAACACCGGCGTGGCGCCCTTGCTGATCGCCGACGGCGTGACGCTGGAGTACGGGACCACGCGCGCCACGCACGACGTCAGCTTCAACGTCTATCGCGGCGATCGTTTTGTGCTGCTCGGGCCTTCCGGCTGCGGCAAGTCCTCGTTGCTGAAGGCGGCGGCGGGCTTCATCAAGCCCGTCGTGGGCGAGATCCGCATCGACGGCAAGCGGATCGACGGGCCGGGGCCCGACCGCATCGTCGTGTTCCAGGAGTTCGACCAGCTGCCGCCGTGGAAGACGGTGAAGGAAAACGTCATGTTCCCGCTGCTCATGACGAAGCGCCTGAACCGTCATCACGCCGAGGAGCGCGCGCTGCACTGGATCGCCAAGGTCGGGCTGACGGGATTCGAGGACGCGCACCCGCACACGCTGTCGGGCGGCATGAAGCAGCGCGTGGCGATCGCGCGCGCGCTGGCGATGCAGCCGGAGGTGCTGCTGATGGACGAACCTTTCGCGGCGCTGGACGCGCTCACGCGCCGCAATATGCAGGCGGAGCTGGGACGGCTGTGGGAAGAGCTGCGCTTCACGCTGCTGTTCGTCACCCATTCGATCGAGGAGGCGCTGGTGGTGGGCAATCGCATTCTGCTGCTGTCGCCGCACCCGGGGCAAGTCAGGGCGGAGTTGAACAGCCATCAGTTTGACCTGGACAGCGCCGGCGGCACCGACTTCCAGGCGGCGACGCAGCGCATCCACGGACTGCTGTTCGGCGCTCCCGCGCACGGACATGCCGTTGAGGTGCCAGCGGCCGCCGGCGCGCCCCATGAGTGGAGCCGCGTGTCATGAGCCTCGTCCTCGATCCGCCGGTGCGACAGGAATACGTCTACGTCACCAACACGGCCGCCGCGCGCGCCGTCGCCATCTCGCCGCCGCTGCCGCTCGCCCGGCGCCTGTGGCGGCAGGCATGGCTGCGTAAGATCTTTATTTTGATTGTGTTGGCGTTGCTGTGGGAGGGCGTCGCCCGCTGGCAGGACAACGACCTCCTGCTGCCCGGCTTCGTGCAGACCGCGCGCGCCTTCGCCGGCGGCGTCGCCAGCGGCGAGCTGCTCGAGCGCGTGCGCATCTCGCTGGCGGTTCTGCTGCAAGGGTATGCGGCCGGTGTCGCCGCCGCCTTCGTACTGACGGCGCTGGCCGCGTCCACCCGCGCCGGCCGCGATCTGCTGGAGACGCTGACGTCGATGTTCAATCCGCTGCCGGCGATCGCGCTGCTGCCGCTGGCGCTGTTGTGGTTCGGCCTGGGCAAGGGCAGTCTGATCTTCGTGATCGTGCACGCGGTTTTGTGGCCGCTGGCGCTGGGCGCCTATGCCGGCTTCCAGAGCGTGCCCGAGACGCTGCGCATGGCCGGCCGCAATTACGGCCTGAGCGGCCTGCGCCTCGTATGGCACATTCTGGTGCCGGCGGCGCTGCCGTCGATCCTGTCGGGACTCAAGATTGGCTGGGCTTTCGCCTGGCGCACGTTGATCGCCGCCGAGCTGGTGTTCGGCACCACGGGCGGCCAGGGCGGCCTCGGATGGTACATTTTCCAGAACCGCAATGAGCTCTACACCGACAAGGTATTCGCCGGGCTGGCCGCCGTGATCCTCATCGGACTGCTGGTTGAAAACGTCGTATTCCGGCCACTGGAAAGCGTCACAGTCGAGCGTTGGGGCATGCAGCGGTAATTTGAGGGCTGGCAGGATTTGGCCTTTGTGCCTTAGAATCTGCCCATGCACATCAAAATTACTGGTTTGGTATGACCATGCGTAATTTACGTATCGTGGTTGTCAACGCCATCATCCACGCCGGCGACGAGGATGATGAGGCGTTGCGCGCCCAGGTCGAACGAGCCCGCGTGCTGCGTATCGGCCTGCTCGAAGCGGGCTACGACATCGTCGCCTCGCTGCCGCCGGACATGTACCTGCCCGAGCGGATCGCCCAGCTGCAGCCCGATATGATCATCGTCGACGCCGAATCGGACGCGCGCGACGTCCTCGAACACATCGTCATCGCCACCCGCGACGAGCGCCGCCCGATCGTCATGTTCACCGAGAGCGAGGACACCGAGAGCATGGAGGCGGCCATGGCGGCCGGCGTGTCGGCCTATATCGTGGCCGGCCTGCAGGGCGAGCGCATCAAACCGGTGCTGCAGGTGGCGCTGGCGCGCTTCAAACGCGAGCAGAAGCTGCTCGACGAGCTGTCCGACACCAAGAGCAAGCTGGCCGAGCGCAAGGTCATCGAGCGCGCCAAGGGCCTGCTGATGGAGCGTCAGCGCTTCACCGAGGAGCAGGCCTACCAAAAGCTGCGCAGCATGGCGATGAGTAAAAACCTCAAGCTCTCCGAGGTCGCCCAGCGCATCCTCGACGTCGAAGACCTGCTGGGTTAATCCGGCCGCGTTCATACTTTATTTTAGTCTCCGTCCAAAATGATGCGAGGCGCACCGCCGGCGCGCTTTTCGCGACGCCGGCCAGCCATTCGGCGGTGCGCGCGTGGTCGCCGTTTTCTTTCCCTCCCTCTGTAAACAATGCTGGCACGGACATTGCATAGCCTGTAGGCAAGCGCAATGATGCGCCGATGAGCCCCGCCAACGGCGGTGGGGCACGCCAGACAACGACGTCTACCGAACATGAATGCGTTCATGGGGGTAGGCGTTTTTTTTGTCCGAACGGTTTTACTGTCTACAGAGGGATAGTCATGAACGATAAGAAGCTACCAGCAGATTCCGCCTTGCCACCAGCCGCCAGCGACGTTAATGTCTCGCGCAGAGCGGTAATTCAAAAAGTGATTCATGGTGCAGGTTTAGTAGCGGGAGGAAGTATGTTGGGTTTATCGACGGGTGGCGTGTGGGCGGCGGGTTCGGACAAGCCGGAGAAGGAAGAAATCAAGATCGGCTTTATTCCACTGACCGATTGCGCGTCGGTGGTCATGGCCTCGGTGCTGGGCTTCGACAAGAAGTACGGCGTCAAATTCGTGCTCAGTAAAGAGGCCTCGTGGGCCGGTGTGCGCGACAAGCTGGCCAACGGCGACCTCGATGCGGCCCATGTGCTGTATGGCTTGCTGTACGGCGTCCAGATGGGCATCGGCGGCCAGAAGAAGGACATGGCGGTGCTGATGGGCCTCAATAACAACGGCCAGGCGATCACGCTGTCGAAGAAGCTGGCCGACAAGGGCGCCGTCGATGGCGCCTCGCTGGCAAAGCTGATGAAGACCGACAAGCGCGAATACACGTTCGCGCAGACCTTCCCGACCGGCACCCACGCGATGTGGCTGTACTACTGGCTGGCCGCCAACGGCATCAACCCGATGAAGGACGCCAAGGCCATCACCGTGCCGCCACCGCAAATGGTGGCCAATATGCGGGTCGGGAACATGGACGGCTTCTGCGTGGGCGAGCCTTGGGGCCACCGCGCCATCATGGACGGCATCGGCATCACCGCCACCACCACCCAGGACATCTGGAAGGACCACCCGGAGAAGGTGCTGGGCTCCACGCTGGATTTCGCCAAAAAGAATCCGAACACCTGCCGCGCGATGATGGCCGCCATCCTCGAGGCGAGCAAATGGATCGACGCCTCGCTGGCCAACAAGAACAAGATGGCCGAGGTCATCGCCGACAAGTCCTATGTCAACACCAGCAAGGACGCGATCGACCAGCGCATCATGGGGCGCTACCAGAATGGCCTGGGCAAGACCTGGGACGACCAGAATCATATGAAGTTCTACAACGACGGCCTGGTGAACTTCCCTTACCTGTCGGACGGCATGTGGTTCATGACGCAGCACCGCCGCTGGGGCCTGCTCAAGGACGATCCGGACTACGCGGCCGTGGCCACCGCCGTCAACCAGATCGACTTATACAAGGACGCCGCGGCGATGACCAAGACGCCGGTGCCGAAAAGCCCGCTGCGCGCGTCCAAGCTGATGGACGGTTCGGTATGGGATGGCAAGGACCCGAAAGCGTACGCCGCCTCGTTCAAGATCAAAGCCTGATTTCGTCCCCAGCCTGATTCATCGCCCTAAAAAGGAATGCCATGAACGCCATGCTCAAACCCAATAGCGCCGCGCCGGTAACGGCGTCGCTCGACACCAGACCGGCGCGCCGTCCGCGCCGCCCGCTCGCCGCCAACTCCACCACGCGCGCGCGCCAGCAGGTCTCCGCCACCGCCATGAAGATCGTCGCCCCGCTGGTGGGCGCCCTGTTCCTGCTGCTGGTGTGGCAGATCATCACCGTCAAGAACAGCACCTTCCCGACGCCGATGGTGACGTTGACGGAGGCGGTCAAGCTGTTCTCCGACCCGTTTTACCGCAACAGCCCGAACGACCAGGGCATCGGCTGGAACCTGCTGGCGTCCCTGCAGCGGGTGGCGATCGGCTTCGGCCTGGCGGCGCTGGTGGGCATCCCGCTGGGATTCTTGATCGGCCGCGTGCAATTCATCGGCAATATGTTCAGCCCTATTATCAGCCTGCTCAAGCCCGTGTCGCCGCTGGCCTGGCTGCCTATCGGCTTGCTGGTGTTCCAGTCGGCCAATCCGGCCGCGATCTGGTCGATCTTCATCTGCTCGATCTGGCCGATGATCATCAACACCGCCGTCGGCGTGCAGCGCGTGCCGCAGGATTACATGAACGTGGCGCGCGTGCTCAATCTGTCGGAATGGAAGGTGCTGACCAAGATCCTGCTGCCATCGGCGCTGCCGTACATCCTGACCGGCGTACGCCTGTCGATCGGCACCGCGTGGCTGGTCATCGTCGCGGCGGAGATGCTGACCGGCGGCGTCGGCATCGGCTTCTGGGTCTGGGACGAGTGGAACAATTTGAACGTCCCGCACATCATCATCGCGATCGTGGCGATTGGCTTTGTCGGTCTGCTGCTGGAACAGGCGCTGATGGCGCTGGCCCGGGCATTCACCTACGAACAAGTATCCAACTAAGGAGCACGGTCATGGACGATCCAAAATTCATCGATGTCGAAGGCGTGGAGATGGTCTTCCACACCAAAAAAGGTGTATTCCACGCGCTGCGTGAAATCGATCTGACGGTGCGCAAGGGTGAATTCATCACCCTGATCGGGCACTCGGGCTGCGGCAAATCGACCTTGCTCAACCTGATCGCCGGGCTGCTCAAGCCCACCGACGGCGTGCTGCTGTGCGCCAACCGCGAGATCGCCGGTCCGTCGCCGGAGCGCTCGGTGGTGTTCCAGAACCACTCGCTGCTGCCCTGGCTGACCTGTTATGAAAACATCCACCTTGGCGTCGAACGGGTGTTCGGCAAGACCGAATCGAAGGCCCAACTGCGCGAGCGCACCATGCAGGCCTTGGCGCTGGTGGGCCTGACGGCCGCCGAAACCAAGCGTCCGCACGAGATCTCGGGCGGCATGAAGCAGCGCGTCGGCATCGCCCGCGCGCTGGCGATGGAACCGAAAGTGCTGCTGATGGACGAACCGTTCGGCGCCCTGGACGCGCTGACCCGCGCCCATTTGCAGGACGAGCTGCTCAAGATCGTCGCCGCCACCAAGTCCACCGTGGTGATGGTCACGCACGACGTCGACGAGGCGGTGCTGCTGTCGGACCGGATAGTCATGATGACCAACGGCCCGGCCGCCACCATCGGCGAAATCGTCGACGTGCGGCTGGAGCGTCCGCGCGACCGCGTCGCGCTGGCGCAGGACGCGCGCTACACCGAGTACCGCACGGCGGTGCTGGAGTTCCTGTACCGAAAACAGGCGCATCCCGCGAAGGAAGCGGCGTAATGGACATGTCCACGCCCGTCCTGGCGCCGGCCGGCGCCGTCAATAAGGCGCTGACCGGCGAGGTATTCAGCGCGTTGATCAACCTGTCGGGTCGGCGCCGGTTCACGTCGCAGCGCATCGTGCTGTACGCGCTGCTAGCGTCGCAGGGGCAGGAGGACGCCCCGGCCACGGCGCAGGAGGCGCTGGCGCTGTTCCGCGGCGCCCATAAGTCGCTCCTGAGCGAGGCGGACGGGCTGCCGGGCGTGTTCTGCCCGGAGCTGCGGGAAGCGTACTTTGGCAAGATGGACGGCGACCGCCGGATCGTCGCCTTCGCCGACCTGGGCGAGCGCACCTTGAACGCGATCGCGCGCGGCTCGTCGCAGGCGGCCGAACTGCTGGCGGAGCTGGTGCGCATCACCACGCCGACCCTGGGGATACTGAACGCGATCACCGGCATCTATGAGGAGCAGGCCAAGCAGAACGCGCGGCTGGTGCGCAAGCAGCTGCGCGGGGTGATCACTGATATAGAGACGATCAACCGCCAGGCGCGGATGGTGGCCTTCAACGCCCGCATCGTCGCCGCGCGGGCCGGCGCGGCCGGCAAGGAATTCTCGGTGGTAGCGGGCGTACTGTCCAACATCAGCGGCGAAATCGACGAGATGGTGGCCGCCGCGCTGGCCGCCGCCGGCTAAACCCCGGGGGTCAAGTCTAACATTCGTACATGAGCTTGACTGTGCGCCGGCTCTCGCGGATGTGTTCGTGTATGAATGTTAGACTTGACCCCCGGGTGGGATGTGAATAAAACAACGCACCGCCATCGCGCACCGTGAACGTGCATCGTGCACCGCAACATCGCACCGGAATAAGCTTGTAATTTCTTCACTGAAACGTCAAACCCGCATTCTCCCTCTGTAGCAGCCCTTCCGCACCCATTGGCACGCCTCTTGCATTAGAAGGAGCAGGGGATCAATGGCGATCCCTCCCAAATACACACGGCTGGTCCAACGACGGACCGGCAGGACAACGGCGTCCGCCCGACCTGGTTTCAAACACCTTGGTTGAGCGGACGCCTTTTTGTTTTCTGAACGGGATAAAAAAATGGCCAGCAAAGCTACCAGTATCAAGCTCTTCTCGATCTCGACGCCGCAGATGCGGGCGTTCCACCTGACCTGGATGGCGTTCTTCGTCTGCTTCTTCGCGTGGTTCGCCTGCGCGCCGCTGATGCCGGTGATTAAAGGCGAATTCGGTCTGAGCGTGGCGCAGATCGCCAACATCAACATCGCCGCCGTCGCCATCACGATCCTGGTGCGCCTGATCGTCGGCCCGCTGTGCGACCATTTCGGCCCGCGCAAGGCCTACACCGGCCTGCTGCTGCTCGGCTCCATCCCGGTCATCGGCGTCGCCTTCGCGCAGAGCTACGAGAGCTTCCTGTTCTTCCGCCTCGGGATCGGCGCGGCCGGCGCCAGCTTCGTCATCACGCAGTACCACACGTCGGTGATGTTCGCGCCTAAAGTGGTCGGTACCGCCAACGCGGCCGCCGCGGGCTGGGGCAACGCCGGTGGTGGCGTGGCGCAGGCGGTCATGCCGCTGCTGATGACGGCGATGATCATGCTGGGCGTGAGCGAGGGCTTCGGCTGGCGCGCCGCGCTGATCGTGCCCGGCATCCTGATGATCATCATGGCCGGCGTCTACTACCGCTACACCCAGGATTGCCCGCAAGGGAACTACAGCGAGCTGCGCGCCGCCGGCATCGCCATCGAAGGCGGTAAGAAAGGTGGCTGGGACAGTTTCAAGCTGGCCGCCGCCAACTACCGCGTATGGCTGCTGTTCATCACCTACGGCGCCTGCTTCGGCATCGAGATCTTCATCCACAACATCGCCGCGATCTACTACGTCGACCACTTCAAGCTGACGCTGGGCCAGGCCGGCATGGCCGCCGGCAGCTTTGGTCTGCTGGCGCTGTTCGCCCGCGCCCTGGGCGGCTGGGTGTCGGACAAGTTCGCCGCCAAGGGCAACCTGAATAACCGCGTCACCCTGCTGTTCGTGCTGATGCTGGGCGAAGGCGCCGGCCTGCTGATGTTCGCCCACGCCGGCACCGCCGCATTGGCGATCGGCGCGATGCTGGTCTTCGGCCTGTTCACCCACATGGCTTGCGGCGCGACCTACGCCGTGGTGCCGTTCGTCGACAAACGCGCCCTGGGAGGCGTGGCCGGCATCATTGGCGCCGGCGGCAACGTCGGCGCGGTGGCCGCAGGCTTCCTGATGAAGGGCCTGGGCGATACCCAGCAGACGCTGAGCATCCTTGGCATCGTCGTCGCCGTCACCGCGCTGTGCGCACTGGCCGCGCGCTTCAGCAGCGCCGCCATCGAAGAATCCGCAATCGCCAACAAACTGGCAGCTTAAGCTCAAAGGGACACGCTATGAAAATCATCGTTATCGGCCACGGCATGGTCGGCCACAAATTCCTGGAAAGCCTGGCCGCAAGCGGCAACACCAACCTGCAGGTGACGGTGCTGTGCGAGGAAGTGCGCCCCGCGTACGACCGCGTGCACCTGTCCGAATTCTTCTCCGGTAAAACGGCCGAAGACCTGTCGCTGGTGAAGCCGGGCTTCTTCGATCGCGACGACATGGTGCTGCGCCTGAACACCCGCGCCACCGCCATCGACACCGCCGCCAAAACCGTCACCACCGGCGACGGCAACGTGCTCCCTTACGACAAGCTGGTGATCGCTACCGGTTCCTATCCGTTCGTGCCGCCGCTGCCGGGCAAGGACCGCAAGGACTGCTTCGTCTACCGCACCATCGAGGATCTGGAAGCGATGATGGAATGCGGCCAGCGCTCGAAGACCGGCGTCGTCATCGGCGGCGGCCTGCTGGGCCTCGAATGCGCCAAGGCGTTGCGCGACCTGAAGCTGGAAACCCATGTGGTCGAATTCTCGCCGCGCCTGATGGCGGTGCAGGTGGACGATGGCGGCGCGCGCGTTCTGCGCCGTAAAATCGAAGACCTGGGCGTAACCGTCCATACCGGTAAAAACACCACCGCCATCGTCGACGGCGTCGACGGCACGCACCGGATGGAGTTCGCCGACGGCGGCCATCTGGACGCCGACATGATCGTCTTCTCGGCCGGTATCCGCCCGCGCGACATGCTGGCACGCGAATGCGGCCTGACCGTCGGCCCGCGCGGCGGCATCGAGATCAACAACAACTGCGTCACCTCCGACCCGAACGTCTACGCCATCGGCGAATGCGCGCTGTGGGGCGGCTTGATCTTCGGCCTGGTGGCGCCGGGCTACGAGATGGCGCGCGTGGCGGCCAAGCATATCCTGGGCGAGGCGGGCGAATTCGCCGGTGCCGACATGAGCACCAAGCTCAAACTGATGGGCGTGGACGTGGCCAGTATCGGCGACCCGCACGGCAGCGTGGCCGGCAGCCGCTCCTACCAGTTCACCGACGAGCGCAAACAGATCTACAAGAAGATCGTCGTCTCCGATTGCGGCAAGTACCTGCAAGGCGCCGTGATGGTCGGCGACGCCGCCGAATACGGCACCCTGCTGCAGATGATGCTGAACAAAATCGAGCTGCCGGAATCGCCGGAGTTCCTGATCCTGCCGCAGTCGGACGGCGCCGCCAAGCCTGGCCTGGGCGTGGACGCGCTGCCGGAGAGCGCGCAGATCTGCTCCTGCAACGACGTCTCCAAGGGCGCGCTGTGCGCGGCGGTGGCGGCCGGCTCCTGCACCATCGGCGATCTGAAAAGCTGCACCAACGCCGGCACCTCGTGCGGCGGCTGCGTGCCGCTGGTGACGCAGGTGATGAAGGCCGAGATGAAAAAGCTCGGCATGGCCGTCAACAACCACGTGTGCGAGCACTTCGCGTACTCGCGCCAGGAGCTGTTCCACCTGATCAAAGTAGGCCAGATCAAGACCTTCGGCGATCTGCTGGAAAAGCACGGCAAGGGTCTCGGTTGCGACGTCTGCAAACCGCTGGCGGCCAGCATCCTGGCATCGGTGTGGAACGACTTCGTGCTGAAGAAGGAACACGCCAGCCTGCAGGACACCAACGACTACTTCCTCGGTAACATCCAGAAGGACGGCACCTACTCGGTCGTGCCGCGCATGCCGGGCGGCGAGGTGACGGCCGATGGCCTGATCGCGGTCGGCATGGTCGCCAAGAAGTACAAGCTGTACACCAAGATCACCGGCGGCGCCCGCGTCGACCTGTTCGGCGCCCGCGTCGAGCAGCTGCCGCTGATCTGGGAAGAGCTGATCGCCGCCGGCTTCGAATCCGGCCACGCCTACGGCAAGTCGCTGCGCACGGTGAAGTCCTGCGTCGGCTCGACCTGGTGCCGTTATGGCGTCGACGATTCGATCGGCCTGGCCATCGAGCTGGAAAACCGCTACAAGGGCCTGCGCACGCCGCACAAGATCAAGTTCGGCGTCTCTGGCTGCACCCGCGAGTGCGCCGAGGCGCAGGGCAAGGACGTCGGCATCATCGCCACCGAAAAGGGCTGGAACCTTTACGTGTGCGGCAACGGCGGCATGAAGCCACGCCACGCCGAGCTGCTGGCCACGGACCTGGACAAGGCCACGCTGGTCAAGTACATCGACCGCTTCCTGATGTTCTACACCCGCACCGGCGACCGCCTGCAGCGCACCAGCACCTGGCGCGAGAACCTGGAAGGCGGCCTCGATTACCTGAAGCAGGTCGTCGTGCAGGACAAGCTGGGGATCGCCGCCGACCTGGAAGCCGACATGCAGCACGTGGTCAACACCTACGCTTGCGAGTGGAAAGAGGCCGTCGAGAATCCGGAGACCCGCAAGCGCTTCCGTACCTTCGTCAACAGCGAGAAGGGCGACGACAACGTCGTCTTCATGGAAGAACGCGGCCAGATTCGTCCGGCCACCGTGGAAGAACGCAAACGCGTGATTCCGATCGCCGTCAGCGCAGCTTGAGGAGAATACAAATGCATCGCGATATTCAAACTGATAACTGGATCGCCGTCTGCAGCCTGGACGAGATCGTGCCCAACACCGGCGTGTGCGCCCTGCTGAACAACGCGCAGATCGCCGTCTTCCACGTCAACGACGGCGGCCCGCGCGTGTTCGCCATCGATAACTACGATCCGAATTCGGAAGCGGCGGTGCTGTCGCGCGGCCTGGTGGGCAGCCTGGGCGAGCGCATCGTGGTCGCCTCGCCGATCTACAAACAGCACTTCGACCTGCAAACCGGCGAATGCCTGGAAGCGCCGGCCAACTCGGTCGGCACCTATCCGGCCCGCGTGGCGGACGGCAAGGTCTGGGTAGGCCTATGAAATCCGCGGCGCGCGTGGAATCGAAGCCTGCGCTGGTCGTCATCGGCAACGGCATGGCCGGCATGCGCACGGTCGAGGAGCTGCACAAGCTCGATCCGGACATGTACGACATCACCGTGTTCGGCGCCGAGCCGCATGGTAACTACAACCGCATCCTGCTGTCGCCGGTGCTGGCCGGCGAGAAGACCATGGACGACATCATGCTCAACACGCGTGAGTGGTACGTCCAGCATGGCATCACCCTGCACGCCGGCGATCCGGTCGAGCATATCGACCGCCGCAAGCGCATCGTGCGCGCCCGCTCCGGCCTGGAGGTGCGTTACGACCGCCTGCTGATCGCCACCGGCTCCAAGCCGTTCATCATCCCCGTGCCGGGCCACCAGCTGCCGGGCGTGCTGGCCTTCCGCGATATCCAGGATGTGGAATCGATGCTGGAGGCCGCGCGCAACCACAAGCACGCGGTCGTCATCGGCGGCGGCCTGCTGGGGCTAGAGGCGGCCAATGGCCTGCAGCGCCAGGGGATGTCGGTCACCGTGGTCCACGTGACGGACGCGTTGATGAACCAGCAGCTCGACAAGCCCGCCGCCCAGCTGCTGCAAAAGGCGCTGGAGGACAAGGGCCTGACGTTCATGCTCAACGCGCAGACCGCCGAAATCGTCGGCACCGACCGCGCCACGGCGGTGCGCTTCAAGGACGGCAGCGAGATCCCGGCCGACCTGGTGGTGATGACCGCCGGCGTGCGCCCGAACATAGAGCTGGCCAAGTCGGCCGGCTTGCACTGCGACCGCGCGATCATCGTCGACGATACGCTGCAAACCTACGATCCGCGCATCTACGCGGTCGGCGAGTGCGTGCAGCACCGCAGCGCGACGTTCGGACTGGTGGCGCCGATCTGGGACCAGGCCCGCGTCTGCGGCGCCCACCTGGCCGGTGCCGGCGTGCGCCGCTATGTGCAGCAAACTTCGCCGACACGGTTGAAGGTCACCGGTGTAGACTTGTACTCGGTCGGCGATTTCGTCGGCGGCGAGGGTTCCGAGGACCTGGTGCTGCGCGATGCGCGGCGCGGCGTCTACAAGCGGCTGGTGTTGAAGAACAATCGCGTCACCGGCGCCGTGCTGTATGGCGACGTCAAGGACGGCCCTTGGTATTTCGGCCTGATACAAAACAACACCGACATCACCTCGATCCGGCAAACCCTGTTATTCGGCGAGGCGCTCAGCGCCAGGGCCGCGTGATTTAAGTATTCAGTCTAAGCGAGCGAATTTTGAACCTGTCCCAAGACCATCTGTCAGTACGCACCACCTGCGCATATTGCGGCGTCGGTTGCGGTGTGAGCGCCACCCCCAAGGGCGACGGCACGGTCACCATCGCCGGCGACAAGCTGCATCCGGCGAACAAGGGGCGCCTGTGCGTCAAGGGCTCCGCCTTGGGCGAGACGGTCGGCCTGGACGGCCGCCTGCTGTACCCGCAGGTGCGCGGCGAGGACGGCCTGCGCCGCGTCTCGTGGGACGAGGCGCTGGACAAGGTCGCCGGCACCTGGCGCGCCATCATCGACGAGCATGGCCCGGACGCCGTCGCCTTGTACGTGTCGGGCCAGTTGCTGACCGAGGACTACTACGTCGCCAATAAGCTGATGAAGGGTTACATCGGCAGCGCCAATATCGACACCAACTCGCGCCTGTGCATGTCGTCGGCGGTGGCGGGCTACAAGCGCGCCTTCGGCGAAGATCTGGTGCCGTTGTGCTACGACGACCTGGAGCTGGCGGACATGGTGGTGCTGGTCGGTTCCAACACCGCGTGGTGCCACCCGATCCTGTTCCAGCGCATCCTGAAGGCCAAGGAAAGCCGGCCGGAGATGAAGATCGTCGTCATCGATCCGCGCCGCACCGCGACCTGCGAGCTGGCCGACCTGCACCTGCCGGTGAAGGCCGGCACCGACGTCTGGCTGTTCAACGGCTTGCTCAGCTATCTGAACCGCATCGGCGCGGTTGATCCGGCCTTCGTGGCGGAGCACACCAACGGCTTCGACGCGGCGCTTGCCACCGCCGATGTCGATTGCGCCGATCCCGCCGCCGTGGCCAGGATCTGCCGCATCGGATTGCCGGCGCTGATGGAGTTCTACGAGCTGTTCGCGGCCACGCACAAGACCATCACCGCCTATTCGATGGGCGTGAACCAGTCGTCGGCCGGCACCGACAAGGTCAATAGCATCATCAACTGCCACCTGATCGGCGGCCGCATCGGCCAGCCGGGCATGGGGCCTTTCTCGATCACCGGCCAGCCGAACGCCATGGGCGGGCGTGAAGTGGGCGGCCTGGCCAACATGCTGGCCGCGCACATGGACCTGGACCGCGCCGACCACCGCGATGTGGTGCGGACCTTCTGGGAGTCGCCGGCGATGGCGGACAAGCCGGGCCTGAAGGCGGTCGACCTGTTCAAGGCGATCGAGGACGGCAAGGTCAAGGCGGTGTGGGTGATCTCCACCAACCCGGTGGTCAGCATGCCGGACGCCGACCAGGTGCGGCGCGCGCTGGAAAAGTGCGAGCTGGTGGTCGCCACCGACATCATGCAGAACACCGACACCAACGCCTACGCCGACGTGCTGCTGCCGGCGCTGGGCTGGGGCGAAAAGGACGGCACCGTCACCAATTCCGAGCGCCGCGTTTCGCGTCAGCGCCCGTTCCTGCCGGCGCCGGGGGAGGCGATGGCGGACTGGAAAATCCTGGCGCTGTTCGCACAGCGCATGGGCTTTACCGGTTTCGACTTCGCCGGCGCGCACAGCGTGTTCGACGAGCATGCGCGCCTGAGCGGCTTCCGCAACAGCGCCGCCGACGTGCCGCGCGCCTTCGACATGTCCGGCCTGGCGCAACTGACGCAGCGCGGGTACGACGACCTGGAACCGGTCCAGTGGCCGGTGCGCCGTGGCGCGGCCGGCGCGCTCGAGGTGGAGGAACGCCTGTTCGCCGACAAACGCTTCGCCCACGCCGACGGCAAGGCGCGCTTCGTCGCCACCGCGCCGCGCGCGCCGGTCAACGCCATCAGCGAGGATTTCCCGCTGGCGCTCAACACCGGCCGCGTGCGCGACCAGTGGCATACGATGACACGCACCGGCAAATCGTTCACGCTGGCCGATCACATCTCCGAATCGTTCGTCGACATCCACCCGCAAGACGCGCTGCTGCACGGCGTGCGCGAGGGCGAGCTGGCGCGCGTCAGTTCCGAATGGGGCGCGATGGTGGCGCGCGTGCAGCACGGCGGCGGCATCCCGCGCGGCAGCGTGTTCATTCCCATCCACTGGTCGGGGCAGACGTCGTCCGATGCGCGCGTCGGCGCGCTGGTCAACCCGGTGGTCGATCCGGTGTCGGGCGAGCCGGAATTCAAGCACACGCCGGTGCGCATCGAGCAGTTCCGCGTCAACTGGCACAGCTTCATCCTAAGCCGCACCGAGGTGGATCTGGAGAGCGTGGCCCATTGGACCCGCATCCAGGGCCGCGAATTCGCCCGCTACGAGCTGGCCGGCCGCAATACCATTTCCGATTTCGGACTATGGGCGCGCGGCGTGCTGGGCGTGCGGGATCTCGACGCCGACTGGCTCGAATACGAGGACCGCACCGCCGGCGTGTACCGCGCCGTGCACGTGGTGAACGACCGCATCGAACAGTGCATCTTCCTGTCGCCGCGCCAGGACATGCCGTCGCGCGCGTGGCTGGCCAGCCTGTTCGTCAAGGAGCAGCTGAGCGAAATCGACCGCGTCGGCCTGCTGGTCGGCATGCCGGTGGAGAAGGGCGCCGACACCGGTCCGACCGTGTGTTCGTGCTTCGGCGTGGGCCGCAACACGATCTGCAACGCGATTATGGAGAAGGACCTGCAAACGGTCGCGCAGGTGACGTCCTGCCTCAAGGCGGGCGGCAATTGCGGCTCCTGCGTCCCCGAGATCAAGAAGATTCTTGTGCAAACCAGGGTGGAGGCGGCGGAGGCAAGGTTGTAAATATGGTAAATTAGACTATCGATCGCTTGATCATGACAACAGAGAGCGAACATGTCTATCCGTGAAAACTTCTCCGACGCCGATATGGACCAGTGGCTCAACGAGAACCGAGTCACTGAAATTGAATGCCTGGTGCCCGATCTGACGGGCGTCGCGCGCGGGAAAATCCTGCCGCGCGCGAAATTCACCCAGGAGCGCGGCATGCGCATCCCCGAGGCGGTGCTGGGCATGACCGTCACCGGCAACTACCCGACCGAGAACGCGGCCTACGACCGCGCCATCTCCTCCACCGACCGCGACATGATCCTGCGCGCGGACCCCGGCAGCATCACCACCGTGCCGTGGGCGGTCGATCCCACCGCGCAGGTGATCCACGACTGCTACTTCGCCGACGGCACGCTGGTCGACTTCGCGCCGCGCTCCGTGCTGCGCCGCGTGCTCAAGCTCTACGCGGAGCGCGGTTGGAAGCCGGTCGTCGGTCCGGAGCTCGAGTTCTACCTGACCGAAAAAAATATCGATCCGGACCTGCCTTTGCGGGCGCCGGTGGGCCGCAGCGGCCGCGCCGAGACCAGCCGCCAGGTCTACAGCATCGACGCCGTCAACGAGTTCGATCCGCTGTTCGAGGATATCTACGACTACTGCGCGCTGATGAACCTCGACGTCGACACGCTGATCCACGAAACCGGCGCCGGACAAATGGGCTTGAACTTCCAGCACGGCGACGCGCTGGCGCTGGCCGACAACGTCTTCTACTTCAAGCGCACCTTGCGCGAGGCGGCGCTCAAGCACGACATGTACGCCACCTTCATGGCCAAGCCGATGGCGGGCGAGCCCGGGTCGGCGATGCATGTGCACCAGAGCGTGAGCGACGCCGCCACCGGCCGCAATATCTTCACCGCGCCGGACGGTTCGCCGTCGGCGAGCTTCCGTCACTACATCGGCGGCCTGCAGCGCTACACGCCGTCGGTGATGGCGATCATGGCGCCGTATGTCAATTCGTACCGCCGCATCGTGCGCCACACGGCCGCGCCGATCAACGTCCAGTGGGGTAACGATAACCGCACCGTCGGCTTCCGCATCCCGATCTCCGGCGTCGAGCAGCGCCGCGTGGAAAACCGCATCATCGGCGCCGACGCCAATCCCTATCTGGCGATGGCCGTCACGCTGGCCTGCGGTTACCTCGGCATGGTCGACCGCCTGGAGCCGACCCCGATGATCACCGGCAGCGCCTACGACCACGTGTCCGAGCTGCCGCAGGGGTTGCCCCAGGCGCTCGAATGGCTGCGCCGCGAGGACCGCATCCGCGAGGTGCTGGGCGAGCGCTTCGTCGACGTCTACACCGCCATCAAGGAACTGGAACACCAGGAGTTCATGACGGTCATCAGCCCGTGGGAGCGGGAACACTTATTGCTGCATGTGTAAGTGACGAGCATTTATAATCACGTGTCCCAAAATCGGGCGGCCCGCGGATGGCCGCGTCCAGATATATTATTAATATCATTTATATTTTTATAACATGACCATAGAGCGAGCTGCTGAACCCTTTCTCCTGATCCGCAATCTGGTCAAGGAATTCGACGGTGTCCGCGCTGTCAACGACGTGTCGGTCGCCATCGACAAGGGCGAGATTTTCGCCTTGCTGGGCAGCTCGGGCTGCGGCAAATCGACCCTGCTGCGCATGCTGGCCGGGTTCGAGACGCCGACCCAGGGGCAGATCACGCTCGCCGGCAAGGACATCGTCAGCGTGCCGCCGTATCAGCGTCCGATCAACATGATGTTCCAGTCGTATGCGCTGTTTCCGCACCTGTCGGTGTGGGACAACATCGCCTTCGGCCTGCGCCGCGACGGCCTGCCGAAGGACGAAGTGGCCGCGCGCGTGGAGCAGATGCTCAATCTGGTGCAGTTGAGCGCCTACGGCAAGCGCAAGCCGCACCAGCTCTCCGGCGGCCAGCAGCAGCGCGTGGCGCTGGCGCGCAGCCTGGCCAAGCGGCCGCAATTGCTGCTGCTCGACGAGCCGCTCGGCGCCCTGGACAAGAAGCTGCGCGAACGCACCCAGATGGAACTGGTCGGCATCATCGAGGAAGTCGGCGTGACCTGCGTGATGGTCACCCACGACCAGGACGAGGCGATGAGCATGGCCACCCGCATCGCCGTCATGAGCGAGGGCCGCATCCTGCAGGTCGGCCCACCGGGCGAAATCTACGAGACGCCGAACTGCCGCTTCGTGGCGGACTTCATCGGCAGCGTCAACCTGTTCAACGGTAGCGTCGCGGTCGACGAGCCTGACCACGTCATCATCGATACGCCCGAGGGGCGCCACTACGTCACCCACGGCATCACCGGCACGATGGGCATGCCGGTGTCGGTGGCCGTGCGGCCCGAGAAAATCGCGCTGCAATCGGCGGCGCCGACGCTGGAGCAGCGCGCCAACGCCAGCGAGCATGGCTACAACTGCGTGCAGGGCGTGATCAGCGCGATGGCCTATTTCGGCAACGAGACGCTGTACCATGTGCGCCTCGACAGCGGCATGGAGATCAAGGTCTCGCGCACCAACGCCGCCCGCCACGACGACGCCGCGCTCAAACGCGAGCAGCGCGTCCACGCGTGGTGGGACGGCGCCGACGTCGTCGTGCTGACCAGCTAAGGCGGGGCCGGGATGAACTTTCTCAAGAACCTGCTGACCCTGCGATGGCTGACCGGCCGCCGCGTCGTCATCGCCGTGCCGTTTATGTGGCTGACGTTCGCCTTCCTGGTACCGTTCCTGATCGTGATGCGCATCAGCTTCACCGAGTCGGACATGGGCAACCCGTTCGGCACCCTGATGACGTTGGCCGACGGCGTCATCACGCTCAAGGTCAAGATCGCGAACTACCTGTTCATCGCCGAGGACGAGCTGTATGGGCTGACCTATCTCAGCTCCCTCAAGTTCGCCGCCATCACCACCGCGCTATGCCTGATCATCGGCTACCCGTTCGCCTACTTCATGGCGCGCGCCAAGCCGACCATCCGGCCGGTGCTGCTGATGATGGTGATGCTGCCGTTCTGGACCTCCTTCCTGCTGCGGATCTACGCGTGGAAGGGCATCCTGGCCACCAACGGTATCCTGAACAGCTTCCTGATCGGGATAGGCGCCATCAACGAGCCGCTGCACCTGATGAACACCCAGTTCTCGCTGATCATCGGCATGGTGTACGCCTATCTGCCGTTCATGATCCTGCCGCTGTACGCTAATCTCGCGAAGATGGACATGCGCTTCCTGGAGGCGGCCGCCGATCTTGGCGCGACGCCGCTGCAGACGTTCTGGCGCATCACGGTGCCGCTGTCGAAGTCCGGCATCATCGCCGGCTCGATGCTGGTGTTCATCCCGGCCGTCGGCGAATACGTGATCCCGGAGCTGCTGGGCGGCCCGGAAACCCTGATGATCGGCCGCCAGCTGTGGGACGAATTCTTCACCAATAACGACTGGCCGCTGGCGTCGTCGGTGACGGTGGTGGTGATCCTGCTGATCCTGGTGCCGATGGCGATCTTCAATAAATACAAGGCAGAGCAGGAGGCCCGCCCATGAAAGGCAACACCACTTTTATGCAGCGCTGGTTCGGGCGCGGCTGGCTGTCGATGGGCTATCTGTTTTTGTACCTGCCGATCGTGGTGCTGGTGGTCTTCTCCTTCAACAGCTCGCGCCAGGACATGGTGTGGACCGGCTTTTCGCTGCAATGGTACGCCGCGCTGATGAACGACACGGAGATCATCGGCGGCCTGGGATTGTCGCTGCGGATCGCGCTGATGACGGCCTGCGCGTCGGTGGTGCTGGGGACGTTCGCCGCGTTCGTGCTTGACCGCTACCACCGCTTCACCGGCCGCACCTTGTTCGCCGGCATGGTCAGCGCGCCGCTGGTGATGCCCGAGGTGATCATCGGTCTGTCGCTGCTGTTGATGCTGGTGTCGGTGCAGAAGGTGTTCGGCTTCCCGGAGCGGGGCATGCTGACGATCTGGATCGGCCACACCCTGCTGGGCATGGCCTATGCGGCGGTGGTGGTGCAATCGCGGTTGCAGGAGATGAGCAAGTCGCTGGAGGAGGCGGCGATGGACCTGGGCTGCAGGCCTTATCAGGTGTTCTTCCTGGTGACGCTGCCGAACATCAAGCAGGCGCTCGGTTCCGCATGGCTGCTGACGTTCACGCTGTCGCTCGACGACGTGGTGCTGTCGGCCTTCCTGTCCGGCCCCGGCTCGTCGACGATGCCGATCGTGATCTTCTCGCGCGCCCGCCTGGGCCTCGATCCGCGCGTGAACGCGGTCGCCGCGTTGACCATCCTGGTCGTCTCCATCGGCGTGATCGCATCGAGCCTTTACATCGCCCGCAACGAGCGGCAGCGCCAGAAGCAGGTTTCGTCAGCGGCGAAAGGCTGATCTGATGATCCCTGCCAGCAGCCTGGCGTAGGCTGCGATCTTCTCGGGGGTGCAGTAGGCGTAGCCCACCAGCAGGCCGCGCCGCCCCCGCTTCTTCAGATAGTAGGTCGACAGCGCCTTGACCTGTATCTCCGCTTCGGCGGCGAGCCGCTCCAGCGCCACGTCGTCCACGCCGTCCGGCAGCTCGATCACCAGATGCAAACCAGATTCCTCGCTGGAGATGGTCACCCGACCGCTTAACTCCGGTCCGAGGTGGTGCACCAACGTGCGTCGCAGCAGTTCGCGACGCGCGCCGTAGGTCTGGCGGATCTTGCGCAGGTGCGTGGTGAAGTGGCCGAGCGAGATAAAGTCGGCCAGCGCCGCCTGCACCATCAGCTGGCCGGGCCGCTGCAGGTCGTACAGCGCGGACTTGAAGCCGTCGATCAGCGCCGGTGGCACCACCAGATAGCCGATTTTGATGCCCGGATAAAGCGCCTTGGAGAAGGTGCCCATGTAGAGCACCCGGTCGTCGTTGTCCAGCCCTTGCAGCGCGGCCAGCGGCCTGCCGGTGTAGCGGAATTCGCTGTCGTAGTCGTCTTCCAGCACCCAGGCGTCTTTGCGCACGGCGACATCGAGCAGCTCGCGCCGTCGCGCAAGGCTCATGACCGCGCCGGTCGGATACTGGTGCGAAGGCGTCACATAGATCAGCCGTGGCTTCGTCGCCAGATCCGCCGCCTTGATCGCCATGCCGTCGCCATCCACCGCCACCGGATGCAGTTTGAGCTCGCGCGCCTGGAACACGCGGCGCGCGCCCCAATAACCGGGATCCTCGATCCACGCCGTATCGCCGGCATCGGCCAGCAGCTGCGCGCACAGGTCGAGCGATTGCTGGGTGCCGCCGGTGATCAGCACCTGTTCCACCGACACCTTGACCGAGCGCGATAGGCGCAGGTATTCCGTGATGGCCTGGCGCAGCGGGGCGTATCCGCCGGCCTGGCCGTAATCGAGCAGGTCGGAACGCAGGTCGCTGCCCACTTCGCGCCACACGCGGTTTTGCAGCCGCTGCCACAGCTTGAGTGGAAAGGATGAGAAGTCCGGGTCGCCCGGCGCGAACGGTTGGATCTCGAACTTTGGGCCGGCGGCCACGCGCGTGACTTCCTGGCCGCGTTTCGACAACCTCACCGTGCCCTGCGCCCGGAGCGTGGACCGGCCACCGTGCGGCGGGTGCGCCTGGCCGCCCCGCATGCTGGCGCTGTGCGCCTGCAGGTCGGCGACATAGGTGCCGCTTCCCAGCCGGCTGGTGACGTAGCCCTCGGCGGCCAGCTGCTCGAACGCGGCGATCACCGTATTGCGGGCGATGCGCAGGTCGGCCGCCAGGTCGCGGCTGGACGGCAGCTTGCCGCCGGCGGCCAGCTGCTGCTGGTGGATCGCCGCCTTGGCGGCCTCGTACAAACGTCGCTGCTGCGGCAACCGTGGATGGAAGCCGGGTTGGGCCAGCGTTTGCGCCAACAGATCGGATGTGGGGGACAGGGTGCGCAAAGTGGTTCTAATAAATATCAACAAGTGGTGCTCACCATGATACCAAAATAGGAATATGATCAAATGTAATTCATGTTAAATCGATAAATATGAGCAGCCCCATTGTTTTGGTTCCCGCTTGCGTCAACCTGGTCGGCGTCCACGCCAGCCACACGGCGCATCTCAAGTACGTCGCCGCCGTGGCCGACGGCGCCGGCTGCGCGCCGCTGATCGTGCCGGCGCTCGGCGCGGCCACCGATTTCGACGCGCTGCTCGACGTGGCCGACGGCGTCATGCTGACCGGCTCCCCGTCGAACGTGGACGCCGCCCTGTATGGCCAGCAGGTGCTCGATCCCTTGCTGCCGCGTGATCCGGCGCGCGACGCCACCACGCTGCCGCTGATACGCGCGGCGCTCGAACGCGGCATCCCGCTGATGGCGATCTGCCGCGGCTTCCAGGAAATGAACGTGGCGCTGGGCGGCACGCTGCACCAGGCGGTGCACGATGTGCCGGGCATGTCCGACCATCGCGAGCAAAAGACGCAAACGCTGGAGCAGCAGTACGCGGCGTCGCACCGCGTGGTGCTGGAGCCGGGCGGACGCATGGCGCAAATACTGGGCGGCGTATCGACCATCATGGTCAATTCGCTGCACGGGCAGGGCATCGACAAACTGGCGCCGCGACTGGCGGTCGAGGCGCGCGCGGACGATGGCCTGGTGGAGGCATACCGCGTGGAGGGCGCCACCGGATTCACGCTCGCGGTACAGTGGCACCCCGAGTGGCGGTTATCCGAGAACCCCGACTCGATCAAGTTGTTCCAGGCCTTCGGTGAGGCCTGCCGCATCTACAAGCAAGGGAGAGACGCATGAAGACCTACGAACAGTGGGCGCGGCGGGTCCCTTAGTGTCCCTTTTCGCGTCCATCCCACAACCGGAGCCCGCACGCGGCCCGGCGCAAGATCAAAACAACAATGAGAGAATCACATGGCAATCCGCGAGAATTTTACGTACACAGACATGGATCTGTGGCTGAACGAGAAGCACGTCACCGAAATTGAATGCCTGGTGCCCGACCTGACGGGCGTGGCGCGTGGGAAGATCCTCCCGCGCGGCAAATTCACCCAGGAGCGCGGCATGCGCATTCCCGAGGCGGTGCTGGGCATGACCGTGACCGGCAACTATCCAACCGAGGACGCGGGCTACGACCGCGCCATCTCCAGCACCGACCGCGACATGATCCTCAAGGCCGATCCGACCACCATCACCATGGTGCCGTGGGCCAGCGATCCAACCGCGCAGGTGATCCACGACTGCTATTTCTCCGACGGCCGCCTGGTCGATTTCGCGCCGCGCTCCGTGCTGCGCCGCGTGCTCAAGCTGTACGAGGACAAGGGCTGGAAACCGGTCGTCGCGCCGGAACTGGAGTTCTACCTGACCGCGAAAAACAGCGATCCCGATCTGCCCTTGAAACCGCCGATCGGCCGCAGCGGCCGCGCCGAGACCAGCCGCCAGGTCTACAGCATCGACGCCGTCAACGAGTTCGATCCGCTGTTCGAGGACATCTACGACTACTGCGATCTGATGAACCTCGACGTCGACACGCTGATTCACGAAATCGGCGCCGGCCAGATGGAGATCAATTTCCTGCACGGCGACCCGCTCGAATTGGCCGACAAGGTGTTCTTCTTCAAGCGCACCTTGCGCGAGGCAGCGCTCAAGCACGACATGTACGCGACCTTCATGGCCAAGCCGATGGCTGGCGAACCCGGTTCGGCGATGCACGTGCACCAGAGCGTGGTCGATGTCAAAACCGGCAAGAACATCTTCAGCGCCGAGGATGGATCCGCCGCGCCGATCTTCAAGCAGTACATCGGCGGCCTGCAGCGCTACATGCCGTCGGCGATGGCGATCGTCGCGCCGTATGTGAATTCATACCGCCGCCTGGTGCGCCACACGGCGGCGCCGATCAACATCCAATGGGGCATGGACAACCGCACCGTCGGCTTCCGCGTGCCGGAATCGGGCGTGCAGGATCGCCGCGTCGAAAACCGCATCATCGGCGCCGACGCCAATCCCTACCTGGCGCTGGCCGTGACGCTGGCTTGCGGCTATCTCGGCATGACCGAGCAGCTGGAGCCAACCCCAATGACCGTGGGCAGCGCCTACGACCTCAAAGTCGAGCTGCCGCAAGGCTTACCGGAAGCGCTGCAGCACCTGCGCAACGAGGATAAGCTGCGCAGCGTGTTGGGTGGCCGCTTCATCGACGTCTACGCCGCCATCAAGGACCTGGAGCACCAGGAATTCATGACCGTCATCAGCCCGTGGGAACGCGAACACCTGCTGCTGCACGTCTGATCGTCCATCCCTCTAACAAGGAATCACCATGGCTAATAACTCATTTGCACCAGGCGTGGTGCCCAGCGCCGCGCTGGTCGCCTCGGTAAAGAGTCCCGCCGCGCCGCAGGTCTACGACACCGCCGCCATCCAAAAGCTGGATACGGCCCACTATATGCACCCGTTCACCGATCACAAGGCCTTGGGCGAAAAAGGCGCGCGCGTGATGGTGCGCGGCGAGGGCATCTATCTGTGGGATTCGCAGGGTAAGAAGATCCTCGACGGCATGTCCGGCCTGTGGTGCGTCAACGTCGGCTATGGCCGCACCAGCATTTCGGAAGCGGTCTACCGGCAGATGGAGACGCTGCCGTTCTATAACAGCTTCTTCAACACCACCAACGTGCCGGCGGTGCAGCTGGCGGCCAAGCTGGCGAAGATCTCGCCGCCGGGGTTCAATCACGTCTACTTCACCGGTTCCGGCTCGGAGGGCAACGACACCAATCTGCGCATGGTGCGCCGCTATTGGGATGTGCTGGGCTACAAGGAGCGCCACACCATCATCAGCCGCCACAACGCCTATCACGGCAGCACCGTCGCCGGCGCCTCGCTGGGCGGCATGGACGGCATGCACGCGCAGGGCGGCTTGCCGATTCCCGGCATCGTGCACATCGGCCAGCCCAACTACCTGGAGTCGGGTCGCGGCATGACCGAGGACGAATTCGGCATCGAGGCGGCGTCGTGGCTGGAGCAGAAGATCCTGGAAGTCGGCGCCGACAAGGTCGCGGCCTTCATCGGTGAGCCGGTGCAGGGCGCGGGCGGCGTGATCATCCCGCCGGCCACCTACTGGCCCGAGATCCAGCGCATCTGCGACAAGTACGGCATCCTGCTGATCGCCGATGAGGTGATCTGCGGCTTCGGCCGGCTCGGCAAGTGGTTCGCGTCCGAGCTGTTCGGCATCAAGCCGGATCTGATCACGTTCGCCAAGGGCGTAACGTCGGGCTATGTGCCGCTGGGCGGTGTGCTGGTCGGCGACCGCGTGGCCGATGTGCTGATCGGGCAGGGCGGAGAGTTCAACCACGGCTTCACCTACTCCGGCCACCCGGTCGCGTGCGCGGCGGCGTTGGAGAACATCCGCATCATCGAGGACGAAAAACTGGTTGAGCGCGTGGCCGGGGAAACCGGGCCGTACCTGAAGAAGCGCTTTGGGGAACTGTCCGACCATCCGCTGGTCGGATACGCTGACAGCTGCGGTTTCGTGGCGGGCCTCAACCTGGTGCACACCAAGGCGCCGGCGGTGCACGACAACGTGCCGTTCGACGAGTCGCTGGGCGTGGGCATGGTCTGCCGCGGATACATGTTCGACAACGGCATGATCATGCGCGCCGTCGGCGACCGCATGATCATCGCGCCGCCCTTGGTCATGACGGTGGCGCAGATCGATGAGATGGTGGCGCTGATCCGCAAATGTCTGGACCTGACCTATGCCGACATCAAGCAACGCGGCTGGGTCTAAACCCGAATTGGATGGGAGCGAAAAATGACGACAAAGATGGTGGCAACATCGTGGCATGAGCGGGCGGCAAGCCTGCAGATGGACGGCCGCGCCTTTATCGGCGGCCAGCGCGTGTGGGCGAAAAACCAGCAGCAGTTCGAAAACCTGTCGCCGATCGACGGCCGCAAGCTGTGCATGGTGGCGCGCTGCGACGGCGCCGATGTCGACGCGGCCGTGGCCAGCGCCCGCGCGGCGTTCGAGGCGCGCGTCTGGGCCGGCAAGTCGCCGGCGCAGCGCAAGCGGATCATGATCAAGTTCGCCGACCTGGTGCAACAGTACGGCCCGGAGCTGGCGCTGCTCGAAACGCTGGACATGGGCAAACCGATCAAATACAGCCAGAGCGTGGACGTCGGCGCGACTGCAAACTGCCTGCGCTGGTACGGCGAGGCGATCGACAAGATCTACGACGAGATCGCGCCGACCGCCGACAACAGCCTGGCGCTGATCACGCGCGAACCGGTCGGCGTGGTGGCCGCCATCGTGCCGTGGAACTACCCGATGATCATGGCCGCCTGGAAGATCGCTCCGGCGCTGGCGGCCGGTAACAGCGTGGTGCTCAAGCCGTCGGAGAAATCGCCGTTGACGGCGCTGCGCCTGGCCGACATCGCGCTGGAGGCGGGCATGCCGGCGGGCGTGTTCAACGTGCTGCCGGGTTACGGCCACGAGGCCGGCGCCGCGCTGGCGCTGCACATGGATGTCGACTGCATCGGCTTCACCGGCTCCACGCGTGTCGGCAAGCAGATTTTGCAGATGGCCGGACAGTCCAACCTCAAGCGCGCGTGGACGGAATTGGGCGGCAAGTCGGCCAACATCGTCTGCGCCGATTGTCCCGACTTGGATGCGGCGGTGGCGTCGGCCATCGGCTCGATCTACTTCAACCAGGGCGAAAGCTGCAACGCGCCTTCGCGCCTGTTCGTCGAAGCGTCGATCAAGGACCGGTTCATCGAGAAGGCGCTGGCGATGATGCCGGACTTCCAGCCGGGCGATCCGCTCGACGAGAACACGGTGATGGGCGCCATCGTCGACGCCACGCAGCTGAAAACCGTGATGGGTTATATCGAGGCCGGCAAGGCGGGCGGCGCCAAGCTGCTGTCGGGCGGGCGCCAGGCGCGCACCGAGACCGGCGGCTTCTTCGTCGAGCCCACGTTGTTCGACCAGGTCGACAGCGGCATGACCATCGCGCGCGAAGAGATCTTCGGACCGGTGCTGTCGGTGCTGAGCTTTACGGACCTGAACGACGCCATCAAACAGGCCAACGCCACGCCCTACGGCTTGCAGGCGGCCGTGTGGACGTCGGACATGACCAAGGCGATACAGACGGCGCGCGCGCTGCGTGCCGGCACCGTGCACGTGAACCAGTACGACGGCGACGACATCACCGTGCCGTTCGGCGGCTACAAGCAGTCAGGTAATGGCCGCGACAAGTCGCTGCACGCGTTCGATAAATACACCGAGCTGAAAACCACCTGGATTCAAATCGGCTAATCTACAGAGGATCGATGAGCACAGCGGAAAAACAGGAGGAGATGGCGGCGCAGGGCGTGAAGTACATATTCGCCCAGTTCACCGACATCCACGGCGCGGCGAAGGGTAAGCTGATACCGATTGCCCATCTGGAGGACATCGTCTATCCGGGCGCCGGCTTTTCGGGGCCGTCGATCTGGGGCACCGGACTGCCGCGCACCGGGCCGCGCTCCGAATACTATGGGCGCGCCGACCTCGCGACTTTGCAGGCGATGCCCTGGCTGCCCGGTTACGCCCGCGTGGTGCTCGACGGGCATGTCGCCGGCCAGCCGTTCGATGTTTGCCCGCGCCAGATTTTGCGCAAGCAGGTGGCGCGGCTGGCAAAGCATGGCTGGACGCTCAATGCGGGCCTGGAGCCGGAGTTCTTCCTGCTGCAAAAAGGGCAGGACGGCCACGACGCCGAACCCGCCGACACCTTGGAGAAGCCATCCTACGACACTAAAAGCCTGCTGCGCCGCCGTTCATTCCTGGATAAGCTGACCACATCGTTGGACCGGTGCGGACTTGGCGTGTTCCAGATCGACCACGAGGATGCGACCGGCCAGTTCGAAGTCAATTATAAGTACGCCGACGCCTTGAAGGCGGCCGATAACTTCATGCTGTTCAAGATGGCGGCGCATCACATCGCCGAGGAGGAGGGCATGCTGTTCTCGATGATGCCCAAGCCCTTCGCCGATCGTCCCGGCAGCGGCCTGCATTTCCACCTGTCGCTGGCGGACCGGGACGGCAATCCGGTGTTCGCGGCCGATCAGGACCGCCGCGAGCTGGGGTTGTCGCCGCTGGCCTATCACTTCATGGCTGGACTGCTGCGCCACGCGCCAGCGCTGACGGCACTCTGCGCGCCAGCCGTCAACTCCTACAAGCGGTTGATGTGCGGGCAGTCGCTGTCCGGCACCAGCTGGGCGCCGGCCTTCATCGGCTATGGCAACAACAACCGCACCACCGTCGCGCGCGTGGTCTACCGGCGCATCGAATGGCGGCTGCCGGACAGCTCGGCCAATCCGTATCTGGCGCTGGCCGGCGTGATCGCGGCGGGGCTTGACGGCATCGAGAGCGCTTTGGAGGCGGCGGAGCCGGTGGACCTCGACGTCTACGAGATGTCCGATGCGCAGCGCGCCGAACTGGGGCTGCAAGTGCTGCCGCAGAATCTCGGCGAGGCTGTCGCCGCGCTGCGGGCGGACAGCGTGCTGGCGGCGGCGCTGGGTACGGACTTCGTCAAGGAATTCGCCGCGCTGAAGAGCGCCGAATGGATCGAATACAGTCAACACGTAAGCGCGTGGGAGACCGCGCGATATCTCGAACGGTTCTAACAGGAGAGTGGCATGAGCCAGGCAATGAAGGATTTTCTACGAGAGCGCAATATCCATGAAGTGGAATGCGTGATCGCCGACATGACCGGCATCGCACGCGGAAAAATCCTGCCCAAGGACCTGTTCCTCAGCGAAGGCGAGATGCGCCTGCCCAAGAGCGTGCTGCTCAACACCGTCAACGGCGAGCAGCCGAACAACCTGCCCTACACCGGCGCCACCGATCCGGACATGATCTGCGTGCCGGATCTGGCCACGCTGCGCCAGGTGCCGTGGGCGGCGGAGAACGTCGCGCTGGTGATCCACGATTGCCAGAACTTCGACGGCACGCCGGTCGGATTGTCTCCGCGCGCGGTGCTGCGCAAGGTGCTCAAACTATACGCCGATCGCGGCTGGCAGCCGGTGGTGGCGCCCGAGATGGAGTTCTACCTGGTCGCCCGCAGCAGCAATCCGCACGAGCCGCTGACGCCTCCACTGGGCCGCAGCGGCAAGACCGAATCGGGCCGGCAGTCGTACTCGATCGACGCCGTCAACGATTTCGATCCCTTCTTTTTGGAGCTGTCGACGTTCTGCAAGCAGCACCAGCTGGGCGTGGAAACGCTGATCCACGAAGCCGGCGCCGGCCAGATGGAAATCAACTTCACCCACGGTGACGCGCTGGAGCTGGCCGACCGCGTGTTCCTGTTCAAGCGCGCCGTGCGCGAGACGGCGCTGCGGCACGGGATCTTCGGCACCTTCATGGCCAAGCCGATGGAGACAGAGCCCGGCAGCGCGATGCACATCCACCAAAGCATTCTCGATAAGGCGACCGGCACCAACATCTTCAGCGAAAAAAACGGTGAGCCCAGCGCCTTGTTCTTCAACTATATCGCGGGCCTTGAACATTACACGGCGGCGGCCACGCTGCTGTTCGCGCCGCACGTCAATTCCTACCGGCGGCTGTCGCGCTTCATGTCGGCGCCGACCAATGTGCATTGGGGTTACGACAACCGCACCTGCGGCTTCCGCATTCCCAATTCGACGCCGACCAACCGGCGCGTGGAAAACCGCGTGCCGGGCGTCGACGTCAATCCCTACCTGGCGATGGCGGCGACGCTGGCGTGCGGCTACCTCGGCATGGTCAACGGCCTGACGCCGTCGGAGCCAACCGAGGGCAGCGCCGAGCATGTGCACGACCAGCTGCCGCGCAATCTGGAGGATGCCATTTTGCGGCTGCGCGAATGCGAGCCGCTCGGCGAGATACTGGGGGAGTTGTTCGTGCAGGCGTTCTGCGAAGTCAAGGAATTGGAGTTCGCCACCTACAGCCGCGTGATCAGCTCATGGGAGCGCGAGCATCTGATGCTGCTGGTGTGAGGAGAAAGCGATGCACGGTACCCGCGATGGATTGAACTGGCCGCGCGCGCAGGCGCTGGCGGCCCGGGAACGCGCCAGCTACATCGCCCGCAATCCGGAATCGGCCAGGCTGGCGGGATTGGCGGCCCAGCACCTGCTGTTCGGCGTGCCGATGCACTGGATGAACGACTGGTCGACGCCGTTCGCGTTGACGGTGAGCGAGGCTTCCGGGGCGCGCTTCCGCGATGTCGATGGTCATGAATATGTTGATTTCTGTTTGGGCGACACCGGCGCCATGTTCGGTCATGCGCCGTCCGCCGTCGCCCAGGCCATCGCGCGGCAGTCCATGCGCGGCTACACGGCCATGCTGCCGTCGGAGGACGCCGCGCCGGTGGCCGCCCAGCTGGCGCGGCGTTTTGGTTTGCCGTATTGGCAGTTCGCGTTATCGGCTTCGGACGCCAATCGCTTCGTGCTGCGCTGGCTGCGGGCGGCGACGGGGCGCGACAAGGTGCTGGTTTTTAATGGCTGTTATCACGGTACCGTGGACGATGTGTTCGTCGATCTGATCGACGGCGTGCCGACGCAGAGGGACAGTCTTCTGGGGCAGGTTCACACGCTGACGGATCACACGGTGGTGGTGGAGTTCAACGACTTGCCGGCGCTGGAGGCGGCTTTGGCGCGGGGCGATATCGCCTGCGTGCTGGCCGAGCCGGTGATGACCAACATCGGCATGGTGCTGCCGGAGCCGGGGTACTGGGAGGCGGCGCAGCGGATCATCAGGCATCATGGCGCGCTGCTGGTGATCGACGAGACGCATACCATCAGCAGCGGTCCGGGAGGGTACGCGCGGGAGCACGGCATGCTGCCGGATGCGCTGGTGGTCGGCAAACCGATCGGCGGCGGGATTCCTTGCGCGGTGTATGGGTTCACGGAGGAGTTGGCGCGCAAGGTGGAGCATGCCAAGCGTGGCGCGCCGTCCGGGCATTCGGGTGTTGGCACCACGCTGAGCGCGAACATGTTCGCGATGGCGGCGATGCGGGCGAATCTGGAGCAGGTGATGACGGAGGCGGCGTATCAGCGGATGTTCGGGCTGGCGGCGCGGCTGGCCGAGGGCTTGCGCGATGTGATTGCGCGGCATGGCTTGCCTTGGTGCGTGACGCGGGTTGGGGCGCGGACGGAATTTCAGTTCGCGCCGTCGTCACCGCGCAATGGTGGCGAGGCGCAGGCGATCCTTGATGGGGAGCTGGAACAGATCATTCATCTGTATCTGCTCAATCGAGGGCTGTTGATTACGCCGTTCCACAATATGTTGCTGGTGTGCCCCGCGACGGCTGAAAGCGACGTGGCGCGCTTGCTGACGGCGTTCGATGAATGCCTGGGGGAGATGCATTGATCGTGAACGCTATGCCAATTTTTGACCGCTGAAACACGGGATGCACGGGATGCACGTAGGGCGGATTAGCGCGCAGCGCGTAATCCGCCAAGCTCCGTCGGCGGCTCATAGATGGCGGATTACGGCGTCCCGCCTAATCCGCCCTACGTGGAACAACGTGACGCGCGCGTCGGCGCAGGGCTTAGAAGCAGTGTTCCAGCGCCGGGAAGCTGCCGCCCTTGACCGCCGCCACATATGCGCTGATGGCGGCGTCGATGCTGGTTTGGCCTTCCATGAAGTTCTTCACGAAGCGCGCTTTGCGGCCCGGGAAAACACCCAGCAAATCATGCATCACCAGCACCTGGCCGGAGCAGTCCGGACCCGCGCCGATGCCGATCGTCGGTATCGCCAGCAGGTCGGTCACCTCTTTGCCCAGCGCCGACGGTATCGCTTCGAGCACCAGCACCGAGGCGCCCGCCGCCTGCAGCTTGAGCGCGTCCGCCTTCAGCAAATCGGCGCTGTCGGTGGTTTTGCCCTGCACCTTGTAGCCGCCCAGCTGGTGCACCGATTGCGGCGTCAGCCCCAAGTGCGCGCAGACGGGAATCGCGCGCTCGGTTAAAAAGCGCACGGTGTCGGCCAGCCAGGCGCCGCCTTCCAGCTTGACCATGTGCGCGCCGGCCTGCATCAGCTGCACCGAGTTGGCGTACGCCGTCTCCGGCGTGCCGTAGGCGCCGAACGGCAGATCGGCGACGATCAGCGCCGACTTGCTGCCGCGCGCGACCGAGGCCGTGTGGTACGCCACCTCGGCGACGGTGACCGGCAACGTCGATTGGTGGCCGTTGCAGACCATGCCGAGCGAGTCGCCGATCAGCAGCATCTCCACGCCGCAGCGGTCCATCAGCGAGGCGAAGCTGGCGTCGTAACACGTCAGCATGGCGATTTTCTCACCGGCCGAGCGCAGGTTGGCCAGCGTGTGGACGGTGACTGCCTTGGTGGCGGCCGCTTTGGCCGGTGCAGGTGCGGTGGTGGCGGCGGGCTTTTGGCTCGCGGCCAGTTCGTTTCCTTGCAAATAACCAGACATAGGGATTCCTTTAGAGGTGAGATCAGACCGCGATAGTGTAGTCCTGAATGCTATCGCGTGCAGGGGAGTCAGGTGACCGGGGCGATGCCCTGGCCGGCGACGCCGGCCGCATAGTCGCGCGCCGGGCCGCGTCCCGGAATGTGGATCGCCGGCGCCAGTTCCAGCAGCGGCACCAGCACGAAGGCGCGTTCGGTCATGCGCGGGTGCGGCACCGTCAACGTCGGGCTGGCGATGACGGCGTCGCCGTACAGCAGCAGGTCGAGGTCCAGGGTGCGCGGGGCGTTGCGGTAGGGGCGTTCGCGCCCGTGCGCCTGTTCGATGTTGTGCAGCGCGCGCAGCAGCGCTTCGGCGTCCAGCGTTGTGGCGACGCGGGCGACGGCGTTGATGTAGTCGTCGCCGCTGGAGTCGATCGGCGCGGTGCGGTACAGGCTTGACGCGGCCATCAGGGTGCAGCCGGGCAGGCGTTGCAGGCGCTCGAGGGCGTCGGCGACGTTGGCGCGCGCGTCGCCGAGGTTGGCGCCGATGCCGATGTAGGCGAGGGTGAAGGCGAAGCCGCCTTCATCCTTCTTGCCGATGATGCTCACGTCGATGCTCCTGGCGCGCGTGTGGCTTACTCGCCGGTGCCGCCGGCGCTGCTGGCGCCCGGTGCGCCGCCTTCGGCCGCCGAAGCGGGGCCTTTGCTGCGGCCGCCGCGGCGCGGTGCGCGCTTGCGTTTGGCGCCGGCGGCGCCTTGGCCGGAGGACGACTGGCCGGCCGTCGCGATCAAGTCCTCGCGGGTGGCTTCGTCGCCCTCGTAGAAGGCGGTCCACCATTCGCCAAGTTCGGCGTCGATCTCGCCGGAGGCGCAGCGCAGCAGCAGGAAGTCGTAGCCGGCGCGGAAGCGCAGGTGTTCCAGCAGCTTGTACGGCGACTTGCCGGTGCGGCGCTCGAAGCGCGGCTGCATCGACCAGATGTCGCGCATGTCGGTGCCGATCTTGCGCTGCAAGGCCAGCTTCTCGGTCTGCGAATCGAGCACGTCGTCGGCCGCCAGGTGCAGCGCCGGGATGGTCTGCTCGCCGGCGGCGCGGTAGGCGGTCCACTTCTCCAGCACCTGGTGCCACAGCAGCGACGCGAACAGGAAGCCGGGCGACACCGTCTTGCCGGCGGCGATGCGGGCGTCGGTCGAGTCGAGCGCCAACGTGACAAACTTAAAGCCGAGCGGCTGCTCCAGCACCACGTCGAGCAGCGGCAGCAGGCCGTGGTGCAGGCCCTCCTTGCGCAGCTGCTGCAGGCAGGCCAGCGCCTGGCCGCTCATGAGCAGCTTGAGCATCTCGTCGAACACGCGCGCCGGCGGCACGTTGTCGATCAGCGACGCCATCACCGGGATCGGCGCGGCGGTGACCGACTCGATGGTGAATTTGAGCTTGGCGGCGAAGCGCACCACGCGCAGCATGCGCACCGGGTCTTCGCGGTAGCGCGCTTCCGGCTGGCCGATGATGCGCAGCGTCTTGGCGCGGATGTCCTCGATGCCGCCGTGGTAGTCCCACACCTGCTGGTTGGCCGGGTTGTAGTACATGGCGTTGATGGTGAAGTCGCGCCGCACCGCGTCCTCCGCCTGCGAGCCGAAGGTGTTGTCGCGCAGGACGCGGCCATGGTCGTCCTTGGGCGCGTTGTCGAGCGCCGTGCCGCGGAAGGTGGTCACCTCCAGCAGGTCCTGGCCGAACATCACGTGCACGATCTGGAAGCGCTTGCCGATGATGAAGGCGCGCCGGAACAGCTTGCGCACCTGCTCCGGCGTGGCGTTGGTGGCGATGTCGAAGTCTTTCGGTTTCACGCCCAGCAGCAGGTCGCGCACGGCGCCGCCGACGACGAACGCCTCGAAGCCGGCCTCCTGCAAGGTGCTGGTGACGCGCACCGCGTTCGACGACAGCAGCTTGGGATCGATGCCGTGGGCGTCCGGGCCGAGTATCACCGGCGTGTTGGTGTCGCGGGCCTTGGCGCTCTTGTCTTTGGTGCCGAGGATTTTTCGGATCAGTTTCTTAATCATTGAATAGGTCAATTAATGCCCAGCCTTGAGCGGTGGCGTGCGTTTTCAGGGTGGCGTTCGGGTTGGTCGCGATCGGGTGCGAGACGATCGACATCAGCGGCAGGTCGTTGTGCGAATCGCTGTAGAAGTAGACGGTGTCGAAGTCCTCCAGCGTTTTGCCCATCTTTTCCAGCCAGGCCTTGGTGTGGACGATCTTGCCGGCGCCCTGGGTCGGGGTGCCGAGCAGGCGGCCGGTGACGTTGCCGTCGGCGTCGAGCTCCGGCATGGCCGCGATCAGGTGCTCCACGCCCAGCGCCTTGGCGATCGGCGCGGTCACGAAGTGGTTGGTGGCCGTGACGATGGCCACCAGGTCGCCGGCGTCCTGGTGCTTTTTGAGCAGCGCCAGCGCGGCCGGGCGGATCGCCGGCGCGATCACCTCGGCCATGAACTGCGCCTGCATCCGCGCCAGTTCGGCGCGCGGGAAGCCGGACAGGGTGCCCAGCGCGAACTCCAGGTACTCGACCGGGTCGAGCGTGCCGGCCTGGTACTGGGCGAAGAAATCGTCGTTGCGGCGCGCGAAGGTGGCCGCGTCCACGGCGCCGATGCGCACCAAAAACTGACCCCACTCGTGGTCGGAGTCGATCGGCAGCAGCGTGTGGTCCAGGTCAAATAATGCAAGCTTCATGCGGGATTCGTCATTCTTTCGCTTCCGCCTGCAACCACTCGCGCAACAGCGGCAGGGTGATCGGGCGTTGGGTTTCAAGGGAATACTGGTCCAGCGAGTCGAGCATCGTCGATAACGATCGCATGTCGCGCTGGAAGTGGGACAGCAGGTAGGGTATCACGCCGGGCGACAGCGTCAAGCCGCGGGCGGTGGCGGCGGCGCCCAGCGCGGCCACCTTCTCGTCGTCGGTCAGGCCGTGGATCTGGTAGATCAGGCCCCAGCCCATGCGGGTGCGCAGGTCCTCGCGCACCGGCAGCACGGCCGGGGCGACGGCGCCGCTGCAGACCATGAAGGCATTGTTGGCGCGGATCTCGTTAAACAGCGCGAAGGCGTCGATCTGCGCCACCGGCGACAGTTTTTCGCAGTCGTCGAGCAGGTACAGGTCCACCTCCGGCGAATACTGGAATTCGGATTCGATCGAGAACGGCGAGATGTAGCGCGCGCGCCGCTGCTCGTCCTCGCCGCCGGCGCTGGCCAGCGCCTTGAGCAGGTGGGTCTTGCCGACGCCGCCCAGGCCCCACAGGTAGGCGAAGTGCTCGCGCGAGCTGCGGTCGGCGAATTGCGCCATCAGCGCCGCCGCCTCGGCGTTCTGTCCCACCTCGAACGATGCGAGGCTGTGCGCCTGGTCCGCGCCTAAATCGAGCACCAGTTGTTTCATGGCGTTCGCCTTGGTTTGATCGTTTGCATGACGTTTTTCTTGATTACATCACGCATTATAGAAGGTGCTGCCCAGGTAGTGGCGGCGCAGATGTCGAAATGCCACCATCAGGATGGCCGAGGCGGGCAGCGCCAGCAGCACGCCGACAAAGCCGAACAGCTGGCCAAAGGCCATCAGCGCGAAGATCACCGTCAGCGGATTGAGGCCGATGCGCTCGCCCACCAGGCGCGGCGTGAGCACGAAGCCCTCGAGCAGCTGGCCGAAGCCGTAGATGACGGCCACGGCGATCAGGCCGCTGAAATCGGCAAACTGCAGCACCGCCGAGATCATCGCCAGCACCAGGCCGATGGTGAAGCCCAGGTAGGGGATGAACACCAGCAGGCCGGTGATGATGCCCACGGGCAACGCTACGTCGAAGCCGGCGATGGCCAGCGCCGCCGAATAGTAGGCCGCCAGCACCAGCATCACCAGCAGCTGGCCGCGCAGGTACTGGGCCAGCAGGCCGTCGACCTCGCGCGCCATCGTCAGCGTCGGCGCGATCCAGCGGCGCGGCACGGCGCCGGCCACCCGGCCCAGCATGGCCGGCCAGTCCAGCAGCAGGTAGAACAGCACCACCGGTATCAGGAAGACCGTGGCCAGCCAGCCGAGCACGGCCGTGCCGCCGATGCGGGCCGAATTGAGCACCGCGCCCCAGATCTCGTCGCCGCTGGTGGCCATCTGCTGGGAGACGAGCTTGCGGATGCCGGCGCTGTCGAGCCGCACCTTGACGCCCATGTCCTGCAACTTGGGGGCGAGCGTGTCGTTGGCGCGCGCCAGGAAGGTGGGGATTTGCTCGCGCAGCAGCGGGATTTCCTTTTGCAGCACCGGCACCACGATCAGCACCAGCGCCAGCAGGGCGGCGCAAAACAGCGTCACCACGATCAGCACCGACAGCGCGCGCGGCAGGCGCAGGTGGCGCAGGCGCAGGCGGTCGAGGCGGTCGGCGGCCGGGTTGAGCGCGTAGGCCAGGATGGCGGCGGCCACGAACGGCGTCAGCACCGGCCCCAACATGAAGAGGAGGAAGAAGAATGCCGCCCACACCGCTACCCAGAATGCCGTTTGCTTTTGCTCTACCGAGAGGGGAAATGGCATGGAAAGTGATTTAGATGGTTAAAAACGGCAGGTGGACGAGGCATTTTGATAAAATAGCGGATTGACCGGGTTCGCGCAGGCTTATTTGCGTGGATTTGTGCAGAAAAGCGCTGAAAACGTGCGATTTTGTTACGAAACGGTCTCCGCCTTCTATTTTACCGCCTCCGCTGCGAAATACACCATGAGCCAAACTTCAAATGTTTCCCTGTCCTACCGTGACGCCGGCGTCGATATCGACGCGGGCGACGCCTTAGTCGAAGCAATCAAGCCTTTCGCCAAGCGCACCCTGCGCGAGGGCGTCATGGGCGGCCTGGGCGGTTTCGGCGCCATGTTCGAGATCAGCAAGAAGTACAAGGAGCCGGTGCTGGTGTCGGGCACCGACGGCGTCGGCACCAAGCTCAAGCTGGCGTTCGAGCTCAATCGTCATGACACGGTCGGCATCGACCTGGTCGCCATGAGCGTCAACGACATCCTGGTGCAGGGCGCCGAGCCGCTGTTCTTCCTCGACTATTTCGCCTGCGGCAAGCTCGACGTGGCTATCGCCACCGACGTCATCAAGGGCATCGCCCAGGGTTGCGAGCAGGCCGGCTGCGCCTTGATTGGCGGCGAAACGGCCGAGATGCCGAGCATGTACCCGGCCGGCGAGTACGACCTGGCCGGTTTCGCCGTCGGCGCGGTGGAAAAATCGAAGATCATCGACGGCAGCAAGATCGCGCCGGGCGACGTCATCCTGGGCCTGGCCTCGTCGGGCGTGCACTCGAACGGTTACTCGCTGGTGCGCAAGATCATCGAAGTGGCCAAGCCGGACCTGGAAGGCGACTTCCACGGCAGGAAGCTGGCGGACGTGCTGATGCAGCCGACCCGCATCTACGTCAAGCCGCTGCTGGCGCTGATGGAGGCGATGGAGGTCAAGGGCATGGTGCACATCACCGGCGGCGGCCTGGTCGAGAACATCCCGCGCGTGCTGCAGCCGGGCCTGGTGGCCGAGCTGGACTCGAAGGCGTGGACCTTGCCGCCGCTGTTCACGTGGCTGCAGCAGCACGGCGGCGTGGCCGACGCCGAGATGCACCGGGTGTTCAACTGCGGCATCGGCATGACCGTCATCGTCTCGCAGGAAAACGCCGCCGCCGCCATCGCGCAGCTGGAGGCGGCCGGCGAGACCGTCTACACGATCGGCAAGATCCGCGCGCGCGTCGGCGACGAGCACCAGACCATCGTCGTGTAACTGTACACGCACGCAAAACAAGCGGACCACGCGAAGGCGTCGTCCGCTTTTTTATTGGCCATCAGCATAGACAAACCGGGCAGACACGTAGGGCGGATTAGCGCAGCGTAATCCGCCAGGCTCCGCCGGCGGCTCATCGCCGCTTCGCGCCTCCGGGACGATGCAGATCTTCGAGATAAGATTGTAGATGATCCCGTTTTGGGGATCGGGACAGTCGAAGGTGATGCGCCAGTTGGCGTTGACCTCAATACTGTAGCGACAGGCATGACCGCTGAGCTGCTTGACGTTTTTCAACAAGCCCAACCCGCCGCGTATATCGTCGAGACTTCGCGCCGTGTCGAGATGCACCAGAATTGCACGAAGAACCCTGGCCCAAGAGGGGGAGATCCCGCTGAGATCTTTACCACCCGAGTTCCAAAAACGCTGCAAGCCTTTATGCAGAATTTCCTTCGCCTGAAAACTCATGACAGCACCCTGAGTGCGGTAGACGGTGTGTGGGTTTGCTCCTACCATGAAGAAAGACAATTCGATCAGCGCTGGAGGCTACTGTGATGACGATGCACCCGGGGGAGTATCTCTCTCTGTCCTACGTCGAACCGCATGGGATTAGTTTGGACGAGTTGGCGGAGCGACTAGGCTTGCCGTTGTTGGACGTTAAGCGATTGCTGGCGGAAGAAAAGGAACTGACAGCGGAGATGGCGGTGCGTCTTGAACTGGCGTTTGATCGGTCCGCCGCATCGTGGATGACGATGCAGGCCGAACATAGCTTGATGCAGGCAAGAAAAAAGGTCGATCCGAATTCGGTTCGACCTTTTGCGTTGCCTAGGCGAATAGACGCCGCGTAGGCAACGATTTACCCGCATACAGACCAGCCCGTGTAGAAATGGTGGACCTGACCCCGGAGTTGCTCGCGTCAGCCGCCCGCCGGGGGCGCCTCGCACGCGCCTTTGGTGAGGAACGCATGGATGACGCGGTTGATGGCCGCCTTGAGCTCGGCGCCGCCGCCGTCGTACATGTCGTTGTGCTTGGCGCCGGGCAGCTTGACGATGCAGGCGCAATGTTGCTTTTGCTCTTGCGCGTCCGGCAGCACGCCCGGGTCGGCCTGTGTGTCGCCGGCGCGGATCGATAGCACCTTGACCATCGCCGAACGCGGCAGCGCGGCGCGGCGGTTGTCCAAGGTGATCAGGCGCGTGATCGTGGCGTCGCCCTCGCTGGCGCGATCGGCGGAAATGTCGCCGCCCAGCGAGTGGCCGATCAAGGTCACGTGGCGCCAGTCGTAGCCGGGATGCGATTTGCTCAGCGTTTCTTGTACGAAGTGCAGATTGGCCACGCCCCGGCGCCGCATCGGCTTCAGCTGCGCGGCGATGTCGCCATTTCTGTCGAGCTTGGCGTCGGTCGGCAATTGATGCTCGACGCTGACCACCAGCCAGCCGGAGCGGTTGAGCTCTTCGACCAGGAAGCGGTATTCCTTGTGGCCGTTGCCGTAGCCGCCGCTGAGCAGCGCGACCGGGCACGGCGCCGTCGTGCACGGCGCTGCCGGGAACGATAGTTCGACCGGCACCGCGCGCTGCCGCGCCTGGTCCTGCAGGGTCAGATCAAGCGTGGCGGCCGAGGCGGCCAGGCCGGAGGCGGCCGCCAGCGCGACGGCGAGGTTTAGTGCGAGATGGTGATAACCGACCATTGGACGTCCTTGATCGGCGTGCGCGTTGCGCGGTCACGCCGGTAGCTGTGATAGGCGAAGCCGCCGTCGCCGGGATGGCACATCGTGCATTCCGGCGCGGCGGAGACAGTGGCGAAGCCGGCGCGCTCGAGTTGCCAGCCGGCGATGCCGGCCAGGTTCAGCTTGCCCGCCTCGGAGGCGATCACGCGCGGCGGCATCGGGTAGCGCTCGCCGAACTGCGCGATCAGTTCGGGCGACACCTGGTAGCAGCATGGGCCGGCCGCCGGCCCGGTCGCGGCCAGCCAGTCGCCGGCGTTGTCGCCGCGCGCCGCCAGCAGCTCGGCGAAGCGGCCGATGATGTCTTCGTAGGCGCCGCGCCAGCCCACGTGCAGCGCGGCCACGGCCCGGCCGTCCTTGCGCGCCAGCAGCACCGGCACGCAGTCGGCGGTGGCGATGGCCAGCAGCAGGCCGGGGCGCTCGGTGAGCATGCCGTCCGCCTCGCCGCAGTCCTGGTGTTCATGCTCGGCGACGGCGATGTGCGTGCCGTGCCGTTCGTGCTGCATCGGCCGCCGCGCCCAATACTGCGGAAAGTGCCGCGCCATGTCGTCGTGGCGCCCGCCGAAGCCGTGCTCGACCGACGCCACCGAGGTTAAAACCGTGCTTCTAATCACCATCGATTCCCCATTGATTCCCATCGCTAGCGTTTGAGGATTTTTTCCACCGGCGATGGACGCAGGCGGAACGCGTCCGGCATGCCCGAGCCGAGCAGCGGCCGCAAATACATGCGGAAGGCGTCGGTGACGTCGGTGCCGCTGGCGCTGATGAACTCGTCCTCCATCACGCGCGTCTTGCCGGCCACCGCCTGCAAGGTCTGCAGTTCGTAGTCGACCGAGTAAAAGCCGGTGCGGCGGATGGCGACCGAGCCGTCGCGCTCGCCCCACATGGCGAACTGCACCGCCTTTTCGGCGACCTCGCGCGCTTCGCGCTGGTCGACGTCGGAGACGCAGCCGATGAACGAGCGCTGCAGGTAGCCGAAGGTGTCGCCGCGCACGCGCTTGATGCCCAGCTTGGCCTTGATCTCGTCGCACAGCAGGTCGGCCAGCGCGCCGGTGCCCGACAGCTGGACGTTGCCGTGCGCGTCGCGCTCGACCTCCTTGGCCAGCAGGCTGGCGATCGCTTCGCCGGAGGCGTCGTGGATGCCTTCGGAGACGGCGATCACGCAGCGCCCGTGGCGCTCGTAGACGGCTTTGACGTCGAGCAGGAACTGGTCGAGCGAGAACACGCGCTCGGGCAGGTAGATCAGGTGCGGGCCGTCGTCGGAGAATTTCTTGCCCAGCGCGGCGGCGGCCGTCAGGAAGCCGGCGTGCCGGCCCATCACCACGCCGACGTACACGCCCGGCAGCGCCGCGTTGTCGAGGTTGGCGCCGGCGAAGGCTTGCGCGACGAAGCGCGCGGCCGACGGGAAGCCCGGCGTGTGGTCGTTGCCGACCAGGTCGTTGTCGATGGTTTTCGGGATGTGCATGCAGCGCAGCGGATAGCCGGCCTGCTGCGCCTGCTCGCTGACGATGCGCACCGTGTCGGACGAGTCGTTGCCGCCGATGTAGTAGAACTGTTCGATCTGGTGCGCGCGCAGCACCTTGAAGATTTCCTCGCAATACGGCAGGTCCGGCTTGTCGCGGGTCGAGCCCAGCGCCGACGACGGCGTGGCCGCCACCAGTTCGAGATTGTTGCTGGTCTCGCGCGTGAGGTCGACGAAATCCTCGTTGACGATGCCGCGCACGCCGTGCATGGCGCCGTAGACGCGGGTGACGTCGCGGAAGCGGCGCGCCTCCAGCACCACGCCGGCCAGCGACTGGTTGATGACGGCGGTCGGCCCGCCGCCCTGCGCGACCAGAATTTTTCCTGAAGTCATGTTTCGCTCCGTGTCGTTGACAAGAATGAATCGTGACTATACGCGAGTGGCAACGGCGCGGTTATTTATGACGTCAGATTGACGTCAATTTCGCTGGGCGCCGATGTTTTTGTCCAGGAACTTCTCCACCCGGCCCCAGAAATCGATGCGGTTCTTCGGCAGCGCCCAGCCGTGGCCTTCCTCCGCGTACTCGATCCATTCGACGCGCGGGTTGGTGCGCTTGACCGCGTCGTAGAACTTGACGCCGTGCACCAGCGGCACCCGCAGGTCGGCGCCGCCGTAGGCCAGCAATAGCGGCTGCTTGATGCGCGCCGCCTGCTCCAGCGGCGAGGTGGCCTTGAGCTGCTCGGCGTCCTTGACGCGGTCGCCGATCAGCTGCGGCATGCCGTACTCCTTCCAGTCGTTCGAGAGGTCGGAGCTGTAGCGCCAGCCGCTGTCGTACATCAGGCCGATGTCGGTGACGCCGACCCAGTCGATGCCGCATTGGTACAGGTCCGGATCGTTGATCAGGCCCATCAGCGTGGCGTAGCCGCCGTAGCTGGCGCCGGCGATGCACACGCGCTTGGCGTCGGCGGTGCCCTGGGCGATGGCCCAGCGCGTGCCGTCGGCGATGTCGTCCTGCATCTTCAAGCCCCATTGCTTCCAGCCGGCGCGGAAGTGCTTTGCCCCGTAGCCGGTGCTGCCGCGGAATTCCGGCTCCAGCACCGCGTAGCCGCGCGAGGACAGGAACTGGGCGTCGGCGTGCCAGTTCCAGCTGCCGCCGCGCACGAAGGGGCCGCCGTGGACCAGCACCACCATCGGCAAATTCTTGTGCGCGCCGCCCGGGGGCAGGGTCAGCCACGCCGGGATGTCGAGGCCGTCGCGGGCGGCGTAGTGCACCAGTTCGCGCGTGCCCATCGCGGCCGGCTTGATGTCGGGGGCGAGGTTGCCCACTTCGCTCATGCGCTTGGTCTCGGCGTTGTAGATCAAAAAGCGCGACGGTTGCTGGTCCGAGTACGCCTCCACCAGCACCCACGGCGTTTCCGGGTGCCGCGCCGGCGTGATCAGGTTGATGGTGCCCGGCAGTTTGGCGTCGACGCTCTGCTGCAGCGTCTTCATTGCCGGATCGAACCACGCGGTGCCGGCCGCGTCGGCGTGCACCCGCACCCCGAGCAGCTTGTTGTTGCTGATGATCAGGCTGCCATGGAAATCGAAGCCGTCCAGCGTGACCAGGCGCTCGCCCAGCGTGTTGTGGGCCAGGTCGTAGCGATACAGCGAGGTGCGGTCTTGGCCGTGGTTGGCGGTGACATACAGCGCGCCGTCCGGACCGAAGGCCAGCGGGTGGAACTCGTTGGTGTCGCCGGTGTAGGCGTCGAAGCTGGCCAGCACCCGCCATTGCCCGGTGGCCGGGTCCAGGTAGCGGATCGAGCGCATATTCTTGTCCAGCGTTTCGACCAGGCGCGGTTCGCCGTTCTGGTCCAGCAGCCACGAGCGCGCCACGCCGGGATGCGCGACCGGGGCCGCGCTGGCGGTGCGGGTGTTGACCCGCAGCAGGTCGAGCGCGACCAGGATGCCGGGGCTGACGATGTCGGCGTCGCTGACGTAGACGTACTCGTCGGTCTGCGACCCGTCCTGGTTCAGCATGTAGGTGTGCCACGGCAGCATCTCGATATTATCGTTACCGTTGGTCACGAACGGCATGTTGCGCTTGGCCAGCTGGCGGTAACCCTTGCCGTCGCGGTTGACCGCGAACAGGCCGGGGGCGAAGCGCAGGTCGCGCTGGCCGGACTCTTTGTCGGCCGTGCTGAACAGCAGGCGATCGTTGTTGACCCAGCGCGCCTGGCCGATGTCGGTGTCGGAAAATTGCGCCACCATACGCGCGCTCAGGTCGCTCAGGTCGACCACCGCCAGGCCGTCGCGGCGGTCCTTGGCGCCGACGAAGGCGGCCAGATAGCGTCCGTTGGGGGAGAGCACGGCGCCGTTGAAGGCCGGATTGGAGAAGAAGCTGGCGATCGGCGGCGCCGCCGCGGCGCCCGGCGCGTCGGCGGCGTGGACCATCGGGGCAAGGACTGCGGCGGCCGTCAGGACGGTCCGCGCAAATAACTGGTGGAATCGCATGTTTTCAAGGTGAAATATTTAACTCTAGAACCATACCATTAAGTTATTAAATTAGCCATGGTTCTTTGCCGCCGGCGCGCGCCGGCCGTCACGGCTGCGCCGGGTTCGCGCCGATATTTTTATCGAGGAATTTCTCCACCCGGCCCCAGAAGTCGATGCGGTTTTTCGGCAGCGCCCAGCCGTGCCCCTCCTCCTCGTACTCGATCCATTCGACATTGGGGTTGCCTTGCTTGACGGCCTGGTAGAACTTGGTGCCGTGCGGCAGTGGCACGCGCATGTCGGCGCCGCCATAGGCCAGCAATAGCGGTTGTTTGATGCGCGCCGCCTGCAGCAGCGGCGAGGTGGCCTTGAGTTGTTCGGCGTCCTTGACCTGGTCGCCCACCAGCGTCGGCATGCCGTATTGCTTCCAGGCGTCGGGCAGGTCGGACGTGAAGTTCCAGTGGCCGTCATACAACAGGTTGATGTCGGTGACGCCGGCCCAGTCGATGCCGCACTTGTACAGGCCGGGATCGTTGATCAGGCCCATCAAGGTGGCGTAGCCGCCGTAGCTGGCGCCGGCGATGCAGATGCGCCCGGCGTCGGCGGTGCCCTGGGCGACGGCCCAACGGGCGCCGTCGGCGATGTCGTCCTGCATCTTCAAGCCCCATTGCTTCCAGCCGGCGCGGAAATGCTTGGCGCCGAAGCCGGTGCTGCCGCGGAATTCCGGTTGCAGCACCGCGTAGCCGCGCGAGGCCAGGAACTGGACCTCGGGGTCCCAGCCCCAGATGCTGCCGCGCAGGTAGGGACCGCCATGGACCAGCACCACCAGCGGCAGGTTCTTGCCGCCGCCCTTGGGCAGGGTCAGCCACGCGGGGATGTCGAGGCCGTCGCGCGCCTTGTAGTGGACCAGCGATTCCTGCCCCATCTGGTTCGGATCGATGTGCGGATGGCTGCCGCCGACCAGGTTCAGCTTCTGCGTGTCGCTGTTGTAGAGCAGGATGCGCGGCGGCGACCGGTCCGAATACGATTCCACCAGCACCCACGGCGACTCCGGCCTGGTCGGCAGGGTCAGCAGGTTGATGGTGTACGGCAGCATCTCGTCGACCTTGGCCTGCATCGCCTTCATGCCGTCGTCGAGCCAGGTCGTGTCGAGCGCGTCGGTCACGCGCCGCACGCCGAGCACCTTGTTCTTTCCGAAGATTAGCTTGCCACGGAAATCGTAGCCGTCGAGCACGACCAGCGGCTGGTCCGAGACTTTGTTGGTGGTCAAGTTGAACGTGTAGACGGCCGACTTGTCCTTGCCGGCGTGGCTGACCACGTACAGCGTGCCGTCCGGGCCGAAGGTCAGCGGCGTGAACGAACCCTTGCCGCCGGTGTAGGTGCCATAGTCGACCAGCTTGCGCCATTTTTGTTCGTCGGCCGGGTCGCGGTAATAGATCGCGCTGACGCCTTTGTCGACCGTGGTGGTCAGGCGCGGCTCGCCGTTGTTGTCGAGCAGCCAGGACTCGCTGTCGCCGGGGCGGCCGAACGACGTGTAGCGGCCGTTGAGCGTGTTGAGGCGTTGCAGGTCGACATGGTCGAGCTGGCCGGGACGCTCCATGATGCGGTGGACCACGTAGACGTACTCGGAATCCTGGCTGTTGCGCTGGCCCAGCAAATACGTATTCCACGGCAGCAGCTCGCGGCTGTGGATGGCGCTGCCGCCGCCGACGGTGATGAACGGCTTGCCGGCGCGGCTGGCCAGCTGGATGAACTTGCTGCCGTCGCGGTTGGCGGCGTACAGGCCGGGGGCGTAGCGGGCGTCGCCCTGGCCGACAGTGCGGTCGGTGGCGGTGAACACCAGCCGCTCGTCGTTGACCCAGTCGAAACGGCCGATGTCGGCGTCGCTGAAGCTGCCCACGCCCTTGACGCTGTTGTCGGCCAGCGTGATCACGGCCAGCGCGTCGCGTTGGCCCTGGCGGCCCATGCGCACGGCCAGGTACTTGCCGCTGGGCGAGAGCAGCGCGCCGCTGAACTCGGGATTGCTGAAGAAGTCGGCGATCGGCGGACGCGCCGCCGCCGGCGCCGCGGCGGTGGTGTCGGGCGCGGCCGTCGTCGCCAACGGCGACAGGGCGGTCAACGCGCCCAGGGCGGCGCGGGCGAGCAATTGCTGGAATCTCATGAGGCTTTATGAAAGTAGGATAACGCCAGAGGATATCACCCAGTTATCAAATCCGTCACATGCCGATGATGTCTGAAATGTAATGTTACAAATCCGTGCGCTCGGCCGCGCGGATGTAGTCGACCAGGGCGGCGGTCTCGCGGTCCGGCGCCGGCGTCATCAGGCTGACGGCGACCATCGTCAGCAAGCCCACCGGCACGCCGAAGATGCCGGCCGAGATAGGCGCGATGTGGAACCACTGGCCGGCCGCGCTGCCGCCGAGGATGGCATTGGTGTGCAACATATAGTAGAGGCACACGGAGAAGCCGGCGATCATGCCGGCCACGGCGCCCTGGTAATTGGCGCGCTTCCAGAACACGCCCAGCGCCAGCGCCGGGAACAGCGCCGAGCCGGCCAGCGAGAACGCCGCGCCCACCAGCGAGATGATGTCGCCGGGCTTGGTCGAGGCCGCGTAGGCGGCGATGAAGGCCACCCCCAGCAGCAGCAGCTTGGAGATCGTCACCCGCTTTTGGGTGGAGGCGGTGCGGTCGACGATCTTGTAATAGATGTCGTGCGACAGCGCGTTGGAGATCGCCAGCAGCAGGCCGTCGGCGGTCGACAGCGCCGCCGCCAGCCCGCCGGCCGCCACCAGGCCGGACACCACGTACGGCAGGCCGGCGATCTCCGGCGTGGCCAGCACCAGCACGTCGGCGTCGATGGTGATCTCGGCCAACTGCACCACGCCGTCGTGGTTGATGTCGTTGATGCTGAACAGCGGATTGAGCTTGTCGACATTGCTCCAGTACGACACCCAGTTGGGCAGGTGGGCGAAGTCGGTGCCCACCAGCGCGCTGTAGATGTCGTACTTGACCAGCACCGCCAGCGCCGGGATGGTCAGGTAGATCAGCAGGATGAAGAACAGGGTCCAGAACACCGACACGCGCGTCTCGTGCACCGACGGCGTGGTGTACGAGCGCATCAGGATGTGCGGCAGCGCGGCCGTGCCCAGCATCAGGCAGAACACCAGCGCCAGGAAGTTGTTGCGCTTGATGTTGGCGGTGGCGGCGTCGCCGGGGTAGGGCGTGGCGTGCGGCGTGATCGGCTCGGCCCGGACCAGGTTTTGCGCGCGCGCGTCCGTCCACATGCGGGCGGCCTCGTCGGCGTCCTTCGGGTAGGCGATCAATGCGCGCTCGGCGTTGCGGATCTCCAGCAGCGAGGCGTTGCGCAGCTTGACGTCGTCGAGCTTGCGCTGCATTTGCAGCCGTCCGGCCTCCCACGACGATGGCAAGGTGTTGATGCGCAGCTGGTAGTCGTCGGCGCGCTGGCGGAAGATGGCGCGCACCTCGGCCTCCTTCGGATCGTTCTGCAGCACCGCCTCGCGCGCGCTCAGTTGCGGCAGCAGCTTGCCGTAGGCCACCTGCGGGATCGGGTTGTCGCTGTGCTTGGCCGACAGCCACACCGCCGGCATCAGGAACGCCACCACGATGATGATGTATTGCGCCACCTGGGTCCAGGTGATGGCGCGCATGCCGCCCAGGAACGAGCACACCAGGATGCTGGCCAGGCCGAGGAAGATGCCGACCGAGAAGTCGACGCCGGTGAAGCGCGAGGCGATCAGGCCCACCGCGTAGATCTGCGCCACCACGTACGTGAACGAGACGATGATGGTGGCGATGACGGCGAGGATGCGCACCGCCCGGCCGCCGCGGCTCAGGTCACCGTCGGCGCCGCCGTAGCGCATCGCCAGGAAATCGGGGATGGTGTACTGGCTGAACTTGCGCAGGTAGGGCGCGATCAGCAGCGCCACCAGGCAGTAGCCGCCGGTCCAGCCCATGATGTAGGCCAGGCCGTCGAAGCCGTGCAGGTACAGGCCGCCGGCCAGGCTGATGAAACTGGCGGCGGAGATCCAGTCGGCGGCGGTGGCCATGCCGTTGAACATGGCCGGCACGCGCCGCCCGGCGACATAGTATTCGAGCACGTTGGAGGTGCGGCTGAGCACCCCGAGCGTGGCGTACAGCACGATGGTGGCGAACATGAACAGGTAGCCGATCCACACGCGCGGCATGCCTTCCTGCTCCAGCACGGCCAGCGAGATCAGAAAGCCGACGAAGCCGCCGGTGAACAGCAGGTAGTAGCGGCTCAGGCGCCGGAAGAACGAGCGGTGTTCTTTCACGGGCGCGGCTCCCTGGGCGCGGCGGGCTTGGCCGCTGGGTTGGCCGCTGAATTGGCCGCTGCGTTGGCCGCCAGGTCGAGGCGGCGCATGCGCCAGGCGTAGAAGCCCAGGATGGCCAGGTACACCAGCGAGGCGCCCTGCGCGGCCAGGTAGAACGACAGCGGCCAGCCGAACACGCTCAGGCCGGTCAGCTCGCGGGCGAAGAAGGCGACGCCAAAGCCGGTGAGCAGCCAGAGCAGCAGTAGCCAGCCGGTCATGAGGCGGGTCTTGCGCCAGTGCTGGCGGCGCGATAATGGAAGCAATGAGGGTGTCGGCGCGGGCGCCGGGCGGGCGGTATCGATATCGTTATCCATAATGTGGTGGCTCCTCTTCGTCGGCCGGCGGCGCCGGCGGCAGCGGGAAGCCGACCCGGAACAGGCAGCCCGGCAGCTTGGCTTGCAGCGAACGGGGATTGCTGAAGATGTCGACCTCGGCGCCGTGCTGCTGGGCGATCTCGCGCACGATCGCCAGGCCCAGCCCGCTGCCCTCGGCGGTGTGGCCGAGGATGCGGTAGAAGCGCTCGAACACCCGCTCGCGCTCGCCGGGCGGGATGCCCGGCCCGGTGTCCTCGACCTCCAGGTAGCCCGGCTCGCCGTGGTTGCCGCGCACCCGCACCGTGACGCTGCCGCCGGCCGGCGTGTAGCGCAGCGCGTTGTCGATCAGATTCGACAGCAGCTCGCGCAGCATGGTCGGATCGCCGACGATCTGCACCGGCGCCGGCGGCGCCTCGAAGCCGAGGTCGATGCGGTGCGCGAACGACGCCTGCACCCAGTCGCGCACCACGCCGCGCGCCAGCTCGGACAACTCCAGCGGCTGCATCGCGGTGCCGGCCTGCGGCTGGTTCTCGGCGCGCGCCAGCGCCAGCAGCTGGTTGACCAGCCGCGTGGCCGCCTGCGAGCTCTTGGCCAGCTGCTCCAGCGAACGGTGGATCTCGCCGCTGTCGGTCTGGCGCAGCGCCAGCTCGGACTGCATGCGCATGCCCGCCAGCGGCGTGCGCATCTGGTGCGCGGCGTCGGCGATGAAGCGCTTTTGCATCTCGATCGACAGCGACAGCCGCGCCAGCATCTCGTTGAGCGAGCGCACCAGCGGCGTGATCTCCTCCGGCACGTCGCTCGAGGCGATCGGACTCAAGTCGTCCGAGCCGCGCGTGCGGATGCGCTCCTGCAACTGGGCCAGCGGCGACAGCCCGCGCGCCAGCGCGAACCACACCAGCGCCAGCACGATCGGCAGGATGATGAATTGCGGCAGGATCACGCCCTTGATGATCTCGTTGGCCAGCTGGGCGCGTTTTTCCAGCGTCTCGGCCACCTGCACCAGCGCCAGCTGCGGCTCGGCGTCGCCGACCCGCTCCAGCCGCACATAGGAATAGGCCACGCGCACCGGCGTGCCGTGCATGCTGTCGTTGCGGAAGCGCACGCTGCCGGCGCGGAAGCGCTCCTCCTCGTCGGCCGGCGGCGGCAGGTCGCGGTCGCCGTCGATGTGCTCGCCGCGCGGGCCGTGGATCTGGAAGTACACGTTATCGACGTCGTCGGCGCGCAGGATGTCGCGGGCCGAGCCGGGCAGGCTCTTGATGATCTTGCCGTCGACCGAGCGCACCTGCTGCGCCAGCACCGTCACGCTGTCCTCGAGCGCGTGGTCGAACGGCTGGTTGGCGATCGATTTGGCGACCAGGTAGGTGATGGCGATGCTCATCGGCCACAGCAGCAGCAGCGGCGCCAGCATCCAGTCGAGGATCTCGCCGAACAGCGAGTTTTGCACGCCTTCGTCGGCCTCGACGGCCGGCGGCTGGTATTCGGGGGCGTCGGCGTCGGCGTCGAGGCGCGCGCCGTCGCGCCCGCGCCGCAGCCGCCGCGCCAGCTGTCTCACTTGGCGGCGTCGCCGACGTCGGCGCTGGCGCGGGCCGCCTCGGAATATTTCTCCAGGCAGTAGCCCAGGCCGCGCACGGTGGCGATGCGCACGCCGCCCAGCTCGATCTTCTTGCGCAGCCGGTGCACATAGACCTCGATGGCGTTGTTGCTCACTTCCTCGCCCCATTCGCACAGGTGGTCGACCAGTTGTTCCTTCGACACCAGGCGGCCGGTGCGCGCCAGCAGGATCTCCAGCAGGCCCAGCTCGCGCGCCGACAGGTCCAGCATCTGGTCGTTGATGTAGGCGCTGCGACCGACCTGGTCGTACGACAGCGGCCCGTGCTTGACGATGGCGGCGCCGCCGCCGGCGCCGCGGCGGGTCAGCGCGCGCACCCGCGCCTCCAGCTCGGACAGCGCGAACGGCTTGGCCATGTAGTCGTCGGCGCCCAGGTCGAGCCCGTTGACGCGCTGCTCGATCGAATCGGCCGCCGTCAAAATGAGCACCGGCAGCAGCGACGCGCGCGCGCGCAGGCGCCGAAGCACCTCCAGCCCGGACAGCTTGGGCAGGCCCAGGTCGAGGATCAGCAGGTCGAACTCCTGGGTCGACAGGGCGGTGTCGGCCTCCTGGCCGTTGCGCACGCAATCGATGGCATAACCGGACTGGCGCAGCGAACGCGTCAGCCCGTCGGCCAGCACGCTGTCGTCTTCGGCAAGTAAAATACGCATGTAGGGCACTCCGGCTGCAGAAGCTTGTATTGTGTTTCATTTCCCGCAAGGTGGCGAGTTTTTGTACGATTTCGCCGATTCGCTACAAATCCGCTTGCATTGATCACTGTTTTTTTATACAGTACTGCCTGAATCGACGATTAGTCCAACCTCCCACCGGCTGAAAGCACATTATGGATGACAAAAAAGCTGTAGTACCCGCATCTGAGAAAGCCAAGGCGCTGGCCGCCGCGCTGGCCCAGATCGAAAAGCAATTCGGCAAAGGCTCCGTCATGCGCATGGACGCCAACGCCCCGATCGAGGACGTGCAGGTCGTCTCGACCGGCTCGCTGGGGCTGGACATCGCGCTGGGCGTCGGCGGCCTGCCGCGCGGCCGCGTGGTCGAAATCTACGGTCCGGAGTCGTCCGGTAAAACCACGCTGACCCTGCAAACCATCGCGGAAATGCAAAAGCTGGGCGGCACCTGCGCGTTCATCGACGCCGAACACGCGCTCGACGTCGGCTATGCCCAAAAACTGGGCGTCAACCTGCACGAACTGCTGATCTCGCAGCCGGACACCGGCGAGCAAGCGCTGGAAATCTGCGACGCGCTGGTGCGTTCGGGCTCGGTGGACATGGTCGTGGTCGACTCCGTCGCCGCGCTGACGCCGCGCGCCGAGATCGAAGGCGACATGGGCGATTCGCTGCCGGGCCTGCAGGCGCGCCTGATGTCGCAAGCGCTGCGCAAGCTGACCGGTTCGATCAACCGCACCAACACGCTGGTCATCTTCATCAACCAGATCCGCATGAAGATCGGCGTCATGTTCGGCAGCCCGGAGACCACCACCGGCGGCAACGCGCTGAAGTTCTACGCCTCCGTGCGCCTGGACATCCGCCGCACCGGCTCGATCAAGTCCGGTGACGAGGTGATCGGTAACGAAACCAAGGTCAAGGTCGTCAAGAACAAGATCGCGCCGCCGTTCAAGGAGGCGCACTTCGACATCCTGTACGGCGCCGGCACCTCGCGCGAGGGCGAGATCCTGGATCTTGGCGTGGAAGCGAAAATCGTCGAGAAGTCCGGTTCGTGGTACAGCTACAACGGCGAGCGCGTCGGCCAAGGCAAGGACAACGCCCGCATCTTCCTACAGGAGCGTCCGGCGCTGGCGTGGGAAATCGAAAACAAGGTGCGCGAATCGCTGGGCGTGCGCGCGTTGCCGCCGCTGGCCGCCGACAAGGGCGACAGCGTCGTCAAACTGAAGTCCGTCGACAAAGCGGACAAGGGCGACAAGGCCGACGCGGCGTAATCCAACCCGAAACCGGGGCAATGCGCAGTGCGGGTTAAAACGCCGCGCCGCCTAAGCCCAAAAGCCAACCACCGCGCCAACCATGGCCGGTGGTTTTTCTCATTGTGCAGGAGGTTTTATGGCCGCACCCCAACTTAGCCTGAAGGCGCGCGCGCTGCGGTTCCTGTCGATGCGCGAGCACAGCCGGCTCGAGCTGGGCCGCAAGCTGTCCAAGTACGCGGAGGAGGGCGACGACGTCGAAGCGCTGCTTGACCTGTTGGAAAAGAACAACTGGCTGTCGCAGGAGCGGTTTTCGGAATCGCTGATCCACCGCCGGGCGGCGCGCTTTGGCAACAGCCGCATCGTGGCCGAGCTGCAAAGCCACGGCGTCAAGGGTGAAGCGCTGCAGGAGCTCAAGGCGGGCCTGGCCGACAGCGAAACGGCGCGCGCATGCGAGGTGTGGCAGCGAAAATTCGGTGAAGTCGCCACCGACCCCAAGGAGCGCAACAAGCAAATGCGCTTTTTGATGCTGCGCGGCTTTTCCCAGCGCGCCGTGCAAGCGGCGATGAAGGGCGTCGACCTCGACGAGTTCGACGAACAGTAAATCAAGCGAACCAGACACCTAAACCACATCTAAACCACGTAGGGCGGATTAGGCGAAGCCGTAATCCGCCATGCATAATCCGCCGACGGAATTAAATCTGGCCACACAACATCCCCGTCCCCGCGGCACGGTTTTCCAACGACTTGGCATCAGGCACGTCGCAAGTCGGGCTGGGGTGTGCTACACTTTTAGGGTTTTTGCAGCACCGTGGGTGCGGTGGTTGTCCGTAGAAGCTACGGCAACGTGCATTTTCGATAAGAGAAATGCGCAAGGCTGCTAACTAACTCATGCCGCGAGAGCGGTATATTCTTATGTCACTGTCAATACCAGTTCACTGTCGTGCGTTCCGCACGCTCGTCCCAGCTTATCCGCGCACCGATGGCCTGTGGAAGATTGACGTCTGTTTCACCTCCGGCCACCAAGCTGGCTGCACCCCCCTGATAGTCGCAACAACCCCCAATTCCAAAACATTGCCCCGCACCGCGTCCCGACGCCGGCGCGCCGGCCGGTTTTACCCGCGCTGGGTGGACAAAGCAGCACCGGGTAGCGCGTAGCAACATCTGCTTATCGAGCATCACACATTTCGCAGTATCAACCGATTTATACACATCAGCATCAGAAGGGAAGCCAGCATGAAAATCCATGAGTATCAAGGCAAAGAAATCCTCCGAAAATACGGAGTGACGGTTCCGCGCGGTATTCCGTGCATGTCCGTAGAAGAAGCAGTCAAAGCTGCGGAAACCTTGGGCGGCCCGGTCTGGGTTGTGAAAGCACAAATCCACGCCGGTGGCCGTGGTAAAGGCGGCGGCGTGAAAGTCGCGAAATCGCTGGAACAAGTCAAAGAATACGCCGAGCAAATCATGGGCATGCAGCTGGTCACGCACCAGACCGGCCCTGAAGGCCAAAAAGTACGCCGCCTGCTGATCGAAGAAGGCGCGGACATCAAGAAAGAACTGTACGTGTCGATGGTCACCGACCGCGTCTCGCAGCGCGTCGTGCTGATGGCCTCGTCCGAAGGCGGCATGGACATCGAAGAAGTGGCTGAATCGCATCCGGAACTGCTGCACTCGATCGCCATCGACCCATCCGTCGGCCTGACCGACGCTGAAGCCGCCGGTATCGCTGCCAAGATCGGCGTGCCGGAAGCGTCGATCGCCGACGCCGTCGCCAACCTGAAAGGCCTGTACAAAGCCTACTGGGAAACCGATTCGTCGCTGGCCGAAATCAACCCGCTGATCCTGACCGGTTCGGGCAAGGTCATCGCGCTGGACGCCAAATTCAACTTCGACGCCAACTCGCTGTTCCGCCAGCCGGAAATCGTCGCCTACCGCGACCTGGACGAAGAAGATCCAGCCGAAGTGGAAGCGTCGAAGTTCGACCTGGCCTACATCTCGCTCGACGGCAACATCGGCTGCCTGGTCAACGGCGCCGGCCTGGCCATGGCCACCATGGACACCATCAAGCTGTTCGGCGGCGAGCCGGCCAACTTCCTGGACGTGGGCGGCGGTGCGACGGCTGAGAAAGTCACCGAAGCATTCAAGATCATGCTGAAAAACCCAGGCCTGAAAGCCATCCTGGTCAACATCTTCGGCGGCATCATGCGCTGCGACGTGATCGCCGAAGGCGTCATCACCGCGGTCAAGGCTGTCTCGCTGAACGTGCCGCTGGTGGTCCGCATGAAGGGCACCAACGAAGACCTGGGCAAGAAGATGCTGGCCGATTCCGGTCTGCCTATCATCGCTGCCGACACCATGGAAGATGCAGCGAAGAGCGTCGTCGCCGCCGCTGCCGGTCAAGCTTAATTAAGGAATCAACATGTCCATTCTGATCAATAAAGATACCAAAGTCGTTACCCAAGGGATCACCGGCAAGACCGGCCAGTTCCACACCCGCGGCTGCCGCGACTACGCGAACGGCAAAAACTGCTTCGTCGCCGGCGTGAACCCGAAGAAAGCCGGCGAAGACTTCGAAGGCATTCCAATTTTCGCTAACGTCACCGAAGCGAAAAAAGAAACCGGCGCCAACGTGTCGGTCATCTACGTCCCGCCAGCAGGCGCGGCCGCCGCGATCTGGGAAGCCGTCGAAGCCGAGCTGGACCTGGCAATTTGCATCACCGAAGGCATTCCAGTCCGCGACATGATGGCCCTGAAGGACCGCATGGCCAAAGCCGGCTCGAAGACCCTGCTGCTGGGCCCTAACTGCCCAGGCCTGATCACCCCTGACGAAATCAAGATCGGCATCATGCCAGGCCACATCCACAAGAAGGGCCGTATCGGCGTGGTCTCGCGTTCGGGCACGCTGACCTACGAAGCGGTCGGTCAGCTGACCGCGCTGGGCCTGGGCCAATCGTCGGCAGTCGGCATCGGCGGCGACCCGATCAACGGTCTGAAGCACATCGACGTCATGAAGATGTTCAACGACGATCCTGACACCGACGCGGTCATCATGATCGGCGAAATCGGCGGCCCGGACGAAGCCAACGCGGCTTACTGGATCAAAGACAACATGAAAAAACCGGTGGTCGGCTTCATCGCCGGTGTCACCGCTCCTCCGGGCAAGCGCATGGGCCACGCCGGCGCGCTGATCTCCGGCGGCGCCGACACCGCGCAAGCCAAACTGGAAATCATGGAAGCGTGCGGCATCACCGTCACCAAGAACCCGTCCGAAATGGCGCGTCTGCTGAAAGCCATGCTGTAATAACAGCCCGGTTGAATGTGGAATAATGAAGGGGAGCCCAGCGCTCCCCTTTATTTATTGGAGAATCGGATTGGCCAAGATCATCGTCACGCGCGACGGCCAGGTGGAGCGGCAGGTTCAGCTGAGCAAGGAACGGATGACCATCGGCCGCCATCCGCGCAACGACATCGTGCTGGCGCACCCGGCCGTCAGCGGCGAACACGCGGTCATCGTCACCATCCTCGACGACTCTTTCCTGGAAGACCTGCACAGCACCAACGGCACCTTCGTCAACGGCCACCGCATCGGCAAGCATTTCCTGCAGCATCAAGACGTCATCAAGATGGCCAAGTTCCAAGTCGAATTCCTGGCCGACGGCGTACGGCCGAGCATGGCCGCCGCGCCATTGCTGGCCCATATCGAAGTCTTAAATGGCAACAATGCCGGAAAACAAATGGCGCTGACCAAGCCGCAGACCACGCTCGGCCGCGCCGGCGTGCAGGTGGTGGTGATCGAGCGCCATCCGGATGTCTATACGCTGACGCATGTCGAGGGTGGGCAGGCGCCGCTGGTCAATGGCACGGCGGTCGGCCGGCAGGCCTGGCGGCTCGGCCATGGCGACGTGATCGACCTGGGCGGCACGCAAATGGCTTTCCGCATCGCCTGACAATAATTGTCACACATTGTCACGGCTGACAAATCGCGGCGGTAGGGACTGACAAAAAACGGCAGGGAACGCGTTGAAAATGGCGCTTATGAAAATATTCCGCCCCATTTTGCCTAAAAAATAGGCTGGCACACCGCTTGCGATAAGGAAGGTGTACCACCCGATTTTTTACCCCACAGGAGTCGCAAAATGAAATCCATGAAAATGATGAAGAAACAAGCCCAGGCCGGCTTCACCCTGATCGAACTGATGATCGTCGTCGCGATCATCGGCATTCTGGCAGCGGTCGCCATTCCTGCGTACAGCGACTACACGGTCAAAGCCAAAGTGGCCAATGCCCTGAGCGCGGTGGATTCGCTGAAAACCGCCGTCGCATTGTGCGCCCAGGAAGCTGGCGGCGACGCGTCGACCTGCACCAACGGCGCCGGCGGCATACCTCCAGCTAATAACTTCACGGCAACCAAGGAAGTCGCCTCCGCCACGGTTAATGCCGGCGTAGTGTCGTTCACCTTTGCAACCGGCGTCGGTAGCGGCGTGGACGGCGGTGTGGTCACCTTCACCCCGTCGCCACCGGTGGCAGGGCAGACGGCATCGGCGATGCGTTGGACGGTGGCCTCAACCGGCATCACCAACACCGCTGCGACTGCGGCGCTGACCAAGAACAACTAAGCTGTCGATGGCATCAAAAAACCCGGCGCCGCCGGGTTTTTTTTCGTTCGCCGCAGGCGCGCGGGCGCCGGCGTGCCCATCCTTCCTCCCGCGCTCAAACGATCTTTTGACGATCGGCGATCAACGCCTCATAGGTCAGATTTTGCAGCATGGTGTAATGCACCGGGTCCAGATCGACAAATTGCACGCCATAGGTGAACACTTCCGGCTTATCCCCGGCGGCGGGCTTGACCACATTGATATTGCGGATAGTCGCCTTCGGATTAACGCGCACCTGCCGATTACCCGGCTGGGCGATCAGGTAGAACGACAGCCCCACCTGCGCATCGTCCTCCGGCAAGCGCTTGGCCGATTCGATCAGCGCCCCCGACACGCTCAGGTTGACGAGGAACACGGACGAGGTGCCCACCGGCGTCGTCACCTGCGCCGGAATATCGACCTTGACCCGCATCGCCGCGCGCAGACTGGTGCCCTGGATCGACACCGGGAACGACAGATGGGCATAAAAGAATGGACGGGGAAACACGCGCTGCACGACGCACGCGAACGAACACACGTTCACGCCGGAAAACACGCGGATGGTCAGCTTGTCGCCCTCGTTGATCGAGATCGGCGCGTTGTTTTCGAACGGCACCTTGACGATCAGGTACTCGTCCTTGACCCAGCCGATGATCGTGGAGAAGTGCTGGATCGGTTTGATGGTCCGATGCGTGATGAACTGGATCCGGCCGCCCACCTGCAGGTTCATTTGCTCGAATTCGTATTCCTGAGTCTTGGCTTCGCTTGGGGGCGGGTTGCTGCTCATTCAAGTTCTTTCTCGCAGACGCATGGGCGACCACGGTAAGCTAACTGTCAAAAAATTACTTCCGTGCTATTTATTATATACGCGTTAACTTAGAGTAACAAAGCGACACTTAGCCATGCTGTCATGGACATTGGTTCGGGGGGATTAAAGCGTTGCATTTTTGACGATCAGCCGAGCCGCTATGAAGATTCGGTGTTGTTAGCATATGTGCGAGCAGGCGCGTGACCAATGGCGCCTGCGGTTCGCCTCACATGGGTACGGGGCCGTACGCCTGGGTTAATCGACCCCCAGAGGATTCGATATGCGCAGCCTCCAGCCACCGTCGCGCCCTTTTTCCACGATTTGCGTGGCAGTCCCATATTCTTCGTGCGATTTCCCATCCGGGAGCGTCATGCTCAGGCGCCAATCGAGCAGGACGAGAGCCAGGTCGCCGCTTGGCAGCACCCGGCGTACCGTATTGTGTATACGCGGCTTTAATGTCAGGAGCTGTGCCAGGGCACTACGTAGTTCGGCCGGGTTTTCCTGTACCACTTCGCCGTTCGTCATCCGCATCGTTGCACGGCTACTGAAAACCGCCATCACGGCATCAAGATCACCGCAATTCAAGGCTGTATCGAAGGCAACGGGGACCTGTTCGGGCGTTTCGCACAAAGCCGACCTGTTCTCGATGGCCTCGATAAACCATGCGATCTTCTGTGCAATCGCCTCCGGGGCCTCCAACGGCGACAGGTGACCGACTCCCGGCAGCACATGCAAGGCCGCGTGCGGGATACGCGGCAGAAGTTCGGCCTGCAATGTCGTCACGCGGTCTACCTGATCGTGCTCGCCCGAGATGACGATCGTCGGCACATCAATTGACGACACCGCCTTGGTGATGTCTTCCCGCATCCCGACATCCGGCCACGCGGCCTTTGCCTGGGGGGCACCTTTCAAGCTGTCCTCGATGACTTGAGCGCGGCTCGCAGCGTCCAGCGGTTTTGCGGTCAGGACGTTGTCGATGACAAATTCAACCGATTGACGTGACTGGTAGGCCCCGGCCAAGGTTGCGCGCTGTTCTTCGGAGAGCGCCATGGGCGAGGGCGGCGAGGGCGCGATGAGGACTATGCCTTCCAGTCCGGCCGGCCGCTGCGATGCCATCAGCTGTGCAACCTTGCCTCCCATGGAGTGGCCGACGAGGATGTAACGTTGCAACCCCAGAGTGTGGATGACTCCTTCGGCATCGGCGGAAAGATCGGCAATACCGTATCCGTGGGCAGGCGCGTCGGACTCGCCCCACCCGCGATGATCGATGGCGACAATTCGATACCGCCCAGATAATTTTGCGGCCACCGGGTCCCACGTGCGTGACGAGCCGCCGTAGTAGTGCAAGAACACCAACGCCAATTCCCCGCCACCTTGCTGCCTTACATGGATTCGCGTGCCGTTCGTTTCGATTTTCATTTCATCACTCCTATGTCTTTTCGGTGCGGAGATGATAGATTCGATTCTAAAAATTGATAATGGCGTCATTTGTTACGACAGTAGATAATTCTGTTATCGAATGGGGGAGCGAATGGATAAATTGATGAGCCTTAGCGTCTTTGTTGCGGCGGTCGAAGAAGGCAGCTTCGCCGGCGCGGCGCGGCGATTTAATTTGTCGCCGGCCATGGCTGGCAAACACATCAGCGCGATTGAATCGGATTTGAATGCGCGTCTGTTCCAGCGCACGACGCGGCGCTTGAGTCTTACGGACGTCGGGCGGACGTATTACGACCGATGCAAGCAAATCCTCGGCGCATTCGTTGAGGCGAATCGAGAAGCTAGCGCTGCGCAAGGCATCGCTCGCGGGACGCTACGCGTCGCTGCACCGGTCACGTTCGGCGCCATGCATCTGGGGAAGGTCGTTGCGCGCTACGTGGAAGAGCACCCTGAAGTCAACGTGGAAGTGCTGATGGGGGACCGCTATATCGATTTGCTTGATGCCGGTGTCGATGTCGCGATCCGGATCGGAAGGCTCGACGATCCATCGCTGGTGACGCGTCGGCTTGCGCCATGTCGAATGGTGGTGTGTGCCTCGCCCAAGTACCTCGAGCGGCATGGCACACCGCGTACCCCGCAGGATTTACTGCAGACGCCGCGTCTTGCTTTCAGTGAAGCGGTATCGGCCGGCGACTGGACATTTATTGATGAAACAGGGCGTTCGTACGTGGTTGATGGACCCTGTCGCGTAACCGCCAACAATACACAAATGCTGCTTGCCTGCGCGCTTGCCGGCGCAGGGCTTGCGTATGGGCCAACGTTCGTATTCGGCGAGCATATTCAACGCGGCGAACTTGTTGCCCTGCTGCCGGCTTACCGTACCACCGAATTGACAATCCAGGCCGTCTATCCGAGCGCGCGCAGCATTCCAGTAAAGGTGCGACGATTCGTCGACTATCTGGCTGAAGCGTTTGGCAATGATCCTGTCTGGGATCGAAAAGCGTGGGATCAGCATGCCGAATCAAGGACTTAACTCGTCGCGCTCCAATCCCCCGACTTGCCACCATGCTTTTCCATCACCCGGATATCGCTCATCACCATGCCGCGATCGACCGCCTTGCACATGTCATATACAGTCAACAAGCCGACCTGCACCGCGGTGAGCGCTTCCATTTCCACCCCGGTCTTGCCGAAAGTCTCCACCTGCGCCTTGCAGTGAACGCTCGAATTGGCCTCATCGGTCTCAAAATCCACCGTCACCCGCGTCAACGCCAGCGGGTGGCACAGCGGTATCAGATCGCTGGTGCGCTTCGACGCCATGATCGCCGCGATGCGGGCGATGCCGAGCACGTCGCCCTTCTTGGCCGTGCCGCTGGTGATGATCGCCAAGGTTTCCGGCTTCATGCGGATGGTCCCGCTGGCGACCGCGATGCGGTGCGTCTCCTGCTTGGCGCCGACGTCGACCATGTGGGCTTGCCCGGAGGCGTCGAAGTGGGTCAGGTGCTCGGCTGGCGGGGCGGATTTGGTGTCGGTCATGATCAAGAGCTAACAAAATAATTCAGTGGAGGGCGACGTGCGTAAGCGCCCCGGTTGCGGGTATCATATCACCGTGAAATCGAACCGCCGCCCCCCTACCTCCGACGGCCGCCGCCCGCTGCGCATGCGCATGATCGCGGCCGCCCTGCTGGTCGCCATGCCGATGGCCATGGCGCAGACCGCGCTCGCCCCGGCGCGTATCCCCAACCTGCCGGCGTTGGGCGATACCGAACGCCAGGACTTGTCGCCGCTGATGGAGCGCAAGCTGGGCGAGGAGATCATGCGCGATATCCGCCGCGACCGCGATTTCCTCGACGACGGCCCCATCCTCGAATACCTGAACAGCTTCGGCAACGCGCTGGTGGCGGCCCGCCCCGACGCGCGCGGCGAGGCCAATTTCGACTATTACTTCTTCGCCGTGCGCGATCCGAACCTGAACGCGTTCGCGCTGCCGGGCGGCTTTATTGCCGTGCACTCGGCGCTGCTGCTGGCGGCGCAGTCCGAATCGGAGCTGGCGTCCGTGCTCGGCCACGAGATCGGCCACGTGGCGCAGCGCCACATCGCCCGTTCGATCGGCCAGCAAAAGCAGGATGCGCTGATCCCGCTGGCGGCGATGATCCTGGCCGCGCTGGCGTCCCGGGCCGGCGGCGACGCGGCCATGGGCGTGTTCATGGGCGGGCAGGGGCTGGCGATCCAGCGGCAACTGAATTTCGGCCGGGACGCCGAGCGCGAGGCCGACCGCATCGGCTTCCAGATCATGGGCGAGGCCGGCTTCGACACGTCCGGCATGGTGGCCTTCTTCCAGCGCATGCAGGCCGCCACGCGCAATTACAGCGATCTGGTGCCGGCCTATCTGCAGAGCCATCCGCTGACCACCGAGCGCATCGCCGACATCCAGGCGCGCATCCGCGACCAGCCGTACAAGCAGCGCGTCGACAGCCTCGACTTTTATCTGGTGCGTTCGCGCGCGCGTGTGCTGCAGGATCAGACGTCGCAAGGCTATGCCGAGGCGAAGACGTTTTTCGAGAACCAGATGCTGCAGGAGAACCGCCATCAGTTGACGGCCGGCCAGTACGGCATGGCCTTCCTGTCGCTGAAAAAAGGCGACACCGCCAACGCCCAGGTGTGGCTGGACAAGGCGCGCGCGACGTTCAGCAAGGCGCCGCCCGCCGGCACCTTCAGTGTGGCGGCCAAGCCGTCGTCGGATGCGATTTTCGTCAGCACCGCCATCGAGATCAAGCTGGCGCAGCCGGATAACAAGGCCGTCATCGCGCAGGCGCTGGTCGATGCCGAGGCGGCGCACCAGCGTTATCCGCTGTCGCGCGGCATTGCCCACCAGTATGGCGAGGCGCTGATCGCCGCCGGCAAATATGAAGAGGCGGCCGCCTATCTGCGCGAGCAGGTGCAGTCGTACCGCGAGGACCCGGACGCCTACGATTTGCTGGCGCAGGCGTATTCGAAGCAGGGCAAGGTGGCGCTGCAGCACATCGCGCTGGCCGAGTCGTATGTGTTGCAGGGCGGCGTGCTGTCGGCGCTCGACCAGCTCGGCTACGCGCGCAAGGCGCCCGATGCGTCGTTCTACGACCAGGCCGTGATCGACGCGCGCGAGCGCGAGTTGCAGGCGCGCCGGCGCGAGGAGATGGGCGACAAGGGCAAGAAGGATTTGCGCGAGGCCGAGAACCGGCCGGCGTTCAAGGCGGAGTTGCGCTCCGGCTCCTCCGAGGACAACAACCGGACCAACAATCCGTCAGGCAGCCCGTTTTCCAACCAGTCGACCAATCCGTTCGACCGCTTGCGGCAAGGTTCCGACCTTACGCCGGGGCGGACGGTTCGCTGACGAAGCCGAAGTGGCCCGCCAGCTGCGCGGCGGCCACGCGGTGCACCGGGATCTGGCGCTCGTGATCGGTCAGCGTCAACGTCGAGGCGAGCGAACGCGCCTCGCTCTCCATCCATTCCAGCAAGGTTTCGTCGGCGACCGGCTCGTCGTTCATCCTCAGTAGCGGCAGTACTTGCGCGAAGTCGCGGTCGTCGAGCTGGGCGACGATTTCGCCGCTGCGCAGGACCAGCGCGCCGGTCTCCGTCAACACCGCTTTGTCGATGCCGCCCATGGCCGTGCCGGTGTGCAACAGCCAGCCGCAGGACGGATCGGTGCGCACGATGTAGGGCGTCGCCTCCAGGTTGACGTAGACGCGCTGCGGGCCATTCTGGAAATACCAGCAACCCCGGTCATCGGCCGCGTAATTGCGCACGATGAAGGCGATCAACGCCTCGTGCGCGAGCTTGTCGCCGGGCAGCTTGAGCTGCTGGGCGCGCTCGTCGCGCATGCGCCAGTTGCCGCGCGCGTCCAGTCCCAGCCAGCCGTAGCAGTGGGGCACGTTTGGCCATTTGGCCAGGGCCTGCTTGACGATGTCATCCATGTTGTTTCGCCATCCCTTGCTTGTCCATACTGTCGTTGGCGCCTTCCATAAAGTGAATCAGACGCCGCGGCAGCCAGTGCAGCTTGCCCGGTAGCCCGCCGACGGCGAAGCCGACATGGCCTCCCTCGGCAGGATAGTCCAATACGACGTTGGGCGACGCACGGCGCGGCAGATGGCGTCCGGGCAGGAAGGGATCGTTTTCGGCGTTGAGCACCAGGGTCGGCACGGTGATGTCGTTGAGCACGTGTTTGGCGCTGGCGCGGTCCCAGTAGTCGTCGGTGTCGCGGTAGCCGTGCAGCGGCGCGGTGACGACGTTGTCGAAGGCGTACAGGTCGCGCGCCGCGTGCAGCGCGTCCAGGTCGAACAGTCCGGGAAACTGGCGCAGCTTGGCGATGCACTTGGGCTTGAGCGTTTGCAGGAACATGCGCGTGTAGATCATGTTGAAGCCGCTCGACAGCGAGACGCCGCCCTGCGCCAGGTCCAGCGGCGCCGACACCGAGCAGGCGGCGTCGACGAAGTCGGCCTGGTGCTGCGATTCGCCCAGCCAGCGCAGCAGCGCGTTGCCGCCCAGCGAGACGCCGGCCGCGTAGAATTTGCCGCCGCCTTGCGCGCGATGGTTCGTGTGCAGGCGGCGGATGATCCAGTCGACCTCGGCGGCGTCGCCCGAATGGTAGAAGCGCGGCGCGCGGTTGGCCTCGCCGGAGCAGCCGCGGAAATGCGGCACCGCGCCGGACCAGCCGCGCGCGGCGATGTCGGCCATCAGCGCGCGCGCGTAGTGGCTGTCGGACGAGCCTTCGAGGCCGTGGAACAGCACGACGAACGGCTGCCCCGGCCGGCCGTCGACGAAATCGACATCGACGAAGTCGCCGTCCGGCGCATCCCAGCGTTCGCGGCGGAACGCCACCGCCGGCTTGGCGATGGCGACGGCCGGGTAGATGGTTTGCAGGTGACCGCTAGGCAGCCAGAACGGAGCGGTGTACTTCACGGCGGCGGGGGAGTTGTCAGTGCAGCACTTGCGTCGGCGTGTCGACCGGCACCGCTCCCGGCGCCACCGAGACGTGATGCAGCACGATGCGCCAGCCGCGCGGGGTCTTGACGTAGACGTTGGTGGCGATCAGGTGCGCCGGCTCGCCGCTGGCGGCGGTGGTGCCTTCGACCACCGTGTGCACCGAACTCATCAGATTATGCGTCTCGTGCAGCTGCGACGGCATGATGTGCAGGCCGCCGTGCTCGAGCACCTTGCTCCACGAGTCGCGGATGGCGGCGTGCCCGATCAGGCGCGTGCCGCCAGGATGGACGCAGACGATCTCTTCGTCGTCGGCCCACAAGGCCATCAGCGCGTCGAGGTCGGCGCGGTTGAGCGCGTCGTAGAACGCCGTCTCCACCTCGGCGGCGCTGCCGTTCAACTGTTTTGCTCGTTTAATCGGCATGCTGGCTCCGGAGGCTGCGGCTGGCGGTTTGCATAGCTATTAATGGTGGCCGACGACGGTGCCCGGCTTGAGGCGGTAGGCGGTGCCGCAGTACGGGCACTTGGCGACGCCGTCGTGGTTGAACTCCAGGAACACGCGCGGGTGCGACGACCACAGCGGCATCGCCGGGTTCGGGCAGTGTGCCGGCAAGTCCTTGCCGTCGAGCTCAACGGCGTTGGTGGCGGCTGCGGCGGACGTGTTGGCGTTGGTCATTTTGTAATGCTCCGAAAGGCGTGAAAAGCACGATTTTAACGGAATTGCGCATTGAGCAAAAATCATCGGTAAAATAGCGCCTCAACAATCCCGGTGTGGCCTGCTATGTGGCGGGAATGCCACATACAACTGAGCACCCGCAGCCACATGACTGAACCGAGCAGCACCCCTCCCGCGCCTGCCCGTTACGTGGCGGAACACCATGAGCCTTCCTGGCGGGAGGGCCTGAAGACGGGCACGCCGACGTTGTTCGGCATCGGCGCCTGGGGGCTGGTGGTCGGCATCGCGATGGTCAAGTCCGGGCTCAGCGTGCCGCAGGCGCTGGGCATGACCTTGCTGGTGTTCGCCGGCTCGGCGCAGCTGGCCGCGCTGCCGTTGATCGCCGCCAGCGCGCCGATCTGGGTGATTTTCCTGACCGCGTTCGTGGTCAATCTGCGTTTCGTCATCTTCGCGGCCCTGTTGGCGCCGCACTTCGCGCATCTGCCGTGGCGCCGCCGCTTTCTGCTCGGCTATGTCGCCGGCGACATGACGGTGGCGCTGTTCCTGCAAAAATACCCGTCCGAGGCGCCGCAGGTGGGCAAGCTGTCGTATTTGAAAGGCTTGCTGTATCCGAACTGGGGCGCGTGGCAGGTCGGTTCGATCGCCGGCATTTTCCTCGGCAGCACGGTGCCGGCCGAGTGGGGGCTGGGTTTTGCCGGCACGTTGGCCATCATTTGCGTGATGATCCCGTTGATGGTCGGGCGGCCGGCGTTGTGCGGCGTGCTGGTGGCGGGCGCGGTGGCGGTCGCCGCGGCGGGATTGCCGTATAAATTGGGCTTGTTGCTGGCCGTGCTGGTCGGCATGTCGACCGCGATGGCGGTCGAGGAGGGTACCGAAAAGTGGCGCAACCGGCGTGACAAATCAAATGGGATAAACACCGATGGCTGATTGGGAAATTTGGGTCGTCATCGGCGTGCTGGCGCTGGCCACCGCCGCCACGCGCAGCTCGTTCTGGCTGATCGGCCACCACATCACCATCCCCAAGCGGGTGCAGGAAATGCTGCGCTACGCGCCGGCCTGCGCGCTGGCCGCGATCATCGCCCCGGACCTGGTGCTGGGCCCGGACGGCCACGCGGTGCTGGATCTGAGCAACCTGAAGCTCATCTCCGGCATCGTCGCCACCTTGTATTATTTGCTGCGGCGCAATATGCTGGAAACCATCATCTTCGGCATGGCTTTCTTTACAGCATTACGCTTGCTCCCCACCCTTGTTCCTGTATTTTAATAACAAGAAAACACGCCTCGGCTTGCGGTAAAATAGCGCTCTTCTTTCAACTCACCTTTGGGTCGCCATGTCCGCTGTTTTGAACTTCATCCGTCTGCAAGATCTCATCGCCCAGAATGCGCTGCAAGGCAAGCGCGTCTTCATCCGCGCCGACTTGAACGTGCCGCAGGATGATGCGGGCAATATCACCGAAGATACGCGCATCCGCGCCTCCGTTCCCGCCATTAAGGCCGCCGTGGCCGCCGGCGCGAAGGTCATGGTCACGTCCCACCTGGGCCGTCCGACCGAAGGCGAGTTCAAACCGGAAGACAGCCTGGCCCCGGTCGCCGCGCGCCTGTCCGAGCTGCTGGGCCAGCCGGTCGAGCTGAAACAGAACTGGGTCGACGGCGCCGGTCTGGAAAACCTGCAAGCCGGCCAGGTGGTGCTGCTGGAAAACGTCCGCGTCAACAAGGGCGAGAAGAAGAACAACGACGAACTGGCGCAAAAAATGGCCAAGTTGTGCGATATCTATGTCAACGACGCCTTCGGCACCGCCCACCGCGCCGAGGCCTCGACCCACGGCATCGCCAAGTTCGCGCCGGTCGCCGCGGCCGGCCCGCTGCTGGCCGCCGAGCTGGACGCGCTGGGCAAGGCGCTGGGCGCCCCGGCCCGTCCGCTGCTGGCCATCGTCGCCGGCTCCAAGGTGTCGTCCAAGCTGTCGATCCTCAAAGCGCTGGCCGACAAGGTCGACAACCTGATCGTCGGCGGCGGCATCGCCAACACCTTCATGAAGGCCGTCGGCCTGAACATCGGCAAGTCGCTGGTGGAGAACGAGCTGGTCGATGAAGCCAAGGCCATCATCGACATCATGTCCAAGCGCGGCGCCCAGGTGCCGATCCCGGTCGATGTCGTGTGCGCCAAGGAATTCTCGCCAACGGCCGCCGCCACCGTCAAGGACGTCGCCGACGTCGCCGACGACGACATGATCCTCGATATCGGTCCGAAGACCGCCGCCACCCTGGCCGCGCAGATCGCCGCCGCCGGCACCATCGTCTGGAACGGCCCGGTCGGCGTGTTCGAGTTCGACCAGTTCGGCGAAGGCACCAAGACGCTGGCGCTGGCCATCGCCAACTCCAAGGCGTTCTCGATCGCCGGCGGCGGCGACACGCTGGCGGCGATCGCCAAATACGGTATCACCGAACAGATCGGTTACATCTCGACCGGCGGCGGCGCCTTCCTGGAATTCCTGGAAGGTAAGACCCTGCCGGCGGTGGAGATCCTGACGCAGCGTGCTGCGGCGCAATAAAGTAGAGATAAAAGCACGGTCGTGCGGTGTAGCAAATTGCCAGTAAAATCCCAGTAATAGCTGGAAAAAGCCCGGTTCTTGAAAGTTTGCTACAAACATTTGTAGTTTGGCTACATCAGTAGCATCATGAAGCGGGCGACACCAAGCTCAACACAGGCTTAGAGTGCAGCTTTTCCTGGTTTTTTTCCTGGCCCCCGCCGCTGTCGCGGGGGCTGTCCGCATGACCCAACGCTCAAGGAATCCTATGTCCCGTAGTACCAAAATTGTCGCAACGATCGGCCCGGCTTCTACAGATTTCAACGTTCTGGTGAAAATGATACGCGCCGGGGTGGATGTGGTACGTTTGAATTTCTCGCACGGCAAGGCGCAGGACCATATCGACCGCGCCAGGCTGGTACGCGAGGCCGCCGCCGAGTGCGGCCGCGAAGTGGCGATCATGGCGGACATGCAAGGTCCTAAGATTCGCGTCGGCAAATTTGAAAATGGTAAGATCGATCTGGCCAATGGCGACAAGTTCATCCTGGACGCCAAGTGGGGCGAGAACGGCGAACTGGGCAACCAGGAGCGCGTCGGCCTGGATTACAAGGCGCTGCCGCAGGATTTGCGCGCCGACGACAAGCTGCTGCTCAACGACGGCCTGATCGTGCTGGTGGTCGACAAGATCGTCGGCCACGAGATTTACACCACCGTCAAGATCGGTGGCGAACTGTCCAATAACAAGGGCATCAATCGCCAGGGCGGCGGCTTGACCGCGCCGGCGCTGACCGCCAAGGACATGGAAGACATCAAGACGGCAATGAGTTTCCAGTGCGATTACCTGGCGATCTCGTTCCCGAAAAGCGCGACCGACATGGAAATGGCCCGCACCCTGGCGAACATCGCCGGCGAGCCGTTCAACCATAAGCCGATGATGATCGCCAAGATCGAGCGCGCCGAAGCGATCCCTGTGCTGCAGGAGATCCTCGACGCCTCCGACGGCATCATGGTCGCCCGTGGCGACCTGGCGGTGGAAGTGGGCAACGCGGCGGTGCCGGCGTTGCAAAAGCGCATGATCAAGATGGCGCGCGAGTCGAACAAGCTGGCGATCACCGCGACCCAGATGATGGAGTCGATGATCTTCAACGCCGTGCCGACCCGCGCCGAAGTGTCCGACGTGGCCAACGCCGTGCTGGACGGTACCGACGCGGTGATGACCTCGGCGGAAACGGCCTCGGGCCGCTACCCGATCGAGACCGTGGAGATGATGGCCGCCATTTGCGTGGAAGCCGAGCAGTCCGAGTACAACAAGCTCGACGCCGACTTCCTGAATGTGACCTTCACCCGCATCGACCAGTCGATCGCTTACGGCGCGCTGTTCACCGCGCACCACCTGGCGGTCAAGGCGATCGTCGCGCTGACCGAGTCCGGTTCGACCGCGCTGTGGATGAGCCGTCACAACATCGACACGCCGATCTACGCGTTGACGCCGAGCGTGACGACCCAGCGCAAGGCGGCGCTGTACCGCAACGTGAAGGCATACAATCTGGCGCAGGCGGGCGACAGCGCCGCCGTGCTGAAGCAGGCCGAAGACTTGTTGGTGCAGAACGGCATCGTCAAGAAGGGCGATATGATCGTCGTGACGTGGGGCGGCCAGATGGGCCAGGCCGGCGGCACCAACGCGCTCAAGATCGTCAAAGTAGGTATTAAGTAAGTCCGATAGCGCGCCCCCGCGGAACGGGGGCGCAACGCTCCGGCAACCAAGTTTTTTTATTGTTTGGAGTACACATCATGTCCCTCGTATCCATGCGTCAACTGCTGGACCACGCCGCTGAAAACGGCTATGGCATTCCTGCTTTCAACGTCAACAATCTGGAACAAGTGCAAGCCATCATGGCCGCCGCCGACGCGCTCGACAGCCCGGTCATCATGCAAGCCTCGGCCGGCGCCCGCAAATATGCCGGCGAAGCGTTCCTGCGTCATCTGATCGACGCCGCGATTGAAGCCTATCCCCACATTCCGGTCGTCATGCACCAGGACCACGGCCAGTCGCCGGCGGTCTGCATGGCCGCGATCCGCTCCGGCTTCTCGTCGGTGATGATGGACGGCTCGCTGGAAGCGGACGGCAAGTCGGTCGCATCGTACGAGTACAACGTCGAAGTGTCGCGCGAAGTGGTCAAGTTCTCGCACGCCATCGGCGTCACCGTTGAAGCCGAGCTGGGCGTTCTGGGTTCGCTGGAAACCATGAAGGGCGACAAGGAAGACGGCCACGGCGCCGACGGCACGATGACCCGCGAGCAGCTGCTGACCGACGTCAACCAGGCCGCCGACTTCGTCAAGCAAACCCAGTGCGACGCGCTGGCCATCGCCATCGGCACCTCGCACGGCGCCTACAAGTTCACCCGCAAGCCGACCGGCGACATCCTGGCGATCGACCGCATCAAGGAAATCCACGCGCGCATCCCGAACACCCACCTGGTGATGCACGGTTCGTCGTCGGTGCCGCAGGAACTGCTGGCCATCATCCGCGAATTCGGCGGCGACATGAAGGAAACCTATGGCGTGCCGGTTGAAGAGATCCAGGAAGGCATCCGTCACGGCGTACGCAAGATCAACATCGACACCGACATCCGCCTGGCGATGACCGCCGCGATCCGTCAGTTCATGTTCCAGAATCCGTCGAAATTCGACCCGCGCGACTACCTGAAGCCTGCCCGTCTGGCCGCCGAGCAGATCGTCCGCGCCCGTTTCGAGCAGTTCGGCTGCGCTGGTCAAGCGTCGAAAATCAAGCAAGTGACGCTGGAAAAAATGGCCGAGCGTTACAAGGCCGGCGAGCTGCAACAGATTGTGAAGTAAAATTCGGGTTGGACGGGCAAAGCTTGCCCGAATCTCTTGACCGGCTGGCAAGGTTTCCTTGTCGCCGGTTTTCGCTTTTTCTACGTTTGGTTAATACATTCTCCGCTATGAACAGCCTTTACCAATCCTCCATCAAATCCCTGCCACTGCTCGGCCATGGCAAAGTCCGCGACAACTACGCCGTCGGCGACGACAAGATCCTGATCGTCACCACCGACCGCCTGTCAGCCTTCGACGTTGTCATGAACGAGCCTATCCCCGGCAAGGGCATGGTTTTGAACCAGATGAGCGATTTCTGGTTCGAGAAACTGGGCCACATCGTGCCGAACCACCTGACCGGCGTCGCGCCCGAGTCCGTGGTCGCCGCCGATGAGGTGGAGCAGGTCAAGGGCCGCGCGGTGGTCGCCAAGCGTCTGAAGCCGATCATGGTCGAGGCGGTGGTGCGCGGCTACATCATCGGTTCGGGCTGGAAGGATTACCAGGCGACGGGCAGCGTCTGCGGCATTCAATTGCCGGCCGGCTTGCGCCAGGCGGAGAAATTGCCGGAGCCGCTGTTCACGCCGGCGGCCAAGGCCGATCTGGGCGAGCACGACGAAAACATTAGCTTTGCCGACATGGAAAGCCGCATCGGCGCCGAACTGGCCGCCAAAATGCGCGATATCAGCATCAAACTGTACACCGCCGCCGCCGACTACGCGGCCACGCGCGGCATTATCATCGCCGACACCAAGTTCGAATTCGGCCTGGACGAAAACGGCGTCATGCACCTGATGGACGAAGTGCTGACGGCCGACTCGTCGCGCTTCTGGCCGGCCGATTCGTACGCGCCGGACATGTCGCCACCGTCGTTCGACAAGCAATTCGTGCGCGACTACCTGGAAACGCTGGACTGGGGCAAGACCGCGCCGGCGCCCGCGCTCCCGGCCGACGTCATCGACAAGACCCAGGCCAAGTACTTCGAGGCGATCGAGCGCCTGACCGGCCAGAAGCTGAAGGCCTGAGATGGCGGACGTTCAAAGCACTAAGCCGCTGGTCGGCGTCATCATGGGTTCGTCCTCGGACTGGGACGTGATGCAGAACGCGGTCGCCATCCTCAAGCAGTTCGGCGTGCCGTTCGAAGCGCAGGTCATTTCCGCGCACCGCATGCCGGACGAGATGTATGCGTACGCCAAAAGCGCGCGCGCGCGCGGCCTGCGCGCCATCATCGCCGGCGCCGGCGGCGCCGCCCACCTGCCGGGCATGGTTGCGGCGATGACCATCGTGCCGGTGCTGGGTGTGCCGGTGCCGTCGAAGTATCTGCGCGGCGAGGATTCGCTGCTGTCGATCGTGCAGATGCCCAAGGGCGTGCCGGTATCGACCTTCGCCATCGGCGAGGCCGGCGCCGCCAACGCCGCGCTGACGGCGGTGGCGATGATCGCCGCCACCGACGACGCGCTGGCCGACAAGCTGGAAGCCTTCCGCGTCACGCAAACCGACGCCGCCAAGGCCATGACGCTGCCGCTTGAATAAATCGTTCGAATAAATAATCAATGAGCAAAGATTTTTCTCCACTACTGCCCGCCGCCAATCCACCGGCATGGCTGGGCGTGATGGGCGGCGGTCAACTGGGCCGCATGTTCGCCCAGGCCGCCCAGAGCATGGGTTATCAGGTCGCCGTGCTGGAGCCCGCCGATGAATGTCCGGCGGGGCAGGTCGCGCAGCGGCTGGTCAACGCCGGCTACAGCGACGCCGCCGGGCTGGACGCGCTGGCGGCGCAATGCCTGGCCGTCACCACCGAATTCGAGAACGTGCCGGCCGACAGCTTGTCGCGTCTGGCCGAGCGCGTGTTCGTCGCCCCCAACGCGCATGGCGTGTCGGTGGCGCAGGACCGCATCGCCGAGAAGAAATTCTTTGTCGACTGCGCGCCGCGTTCGGGCGTGATGCCGGCGCCGCACAAAGTGATCGCATCGCAGCAGGATATCGACGATATCGCCGACGATCTGCTGCCGGGCATCCTGAAGACGGTGCGCATGGGCTACGACGGCAAGGGCCAGGTCCGCGTGAAATCGCGCGAGGACGTGCGCGCCGCGTTTGAAAGCATGGACAAGGTCACCTGCCTGCTGGAAAAGATGCTGCCGCTGGCCTATGAAGTATCGGTGCTGACCGCGCGTGGCGCCGATGGCGCGTCGGTGGTCTATCCGATCGCCGAGAATGTCCACCGCGACGGCATCCTGTTCACCACCACGGTGCCGGGCCCCAATGTTTCCGACGCCAGCGCCAAGGTGGCGCAACAGGCGGCGCAGGCCATCGTGGCCGAACTGGGCTACGTCGGCGTGCTGTGCATCGAATTCTTCGTGCTGACCGACGGCAGCCTGGTGGTCAACGAAATGGCGCCGCGTCCGCACAACAGCGGCCACTACACGATGGACGCCTGCGTTACCAGCCAGTTCGCGCAGCAGGTCCGCGCGATGGCGCGCCTGCCGCTGGGCGACGTGCGCCAGCATTCGCCGGCGGTCATGCTCAACATCCTAGGCGATGTCTGGTTCGAAGGCGACAGCGACACTGCGCGCGAACCGGCCTGGGACCGCATCCTGGCGTTGCCGGGCGCCTGCCTGCATCTGTATGGCAAGGACGACCCGCGCCGCGCGCGCAAGATGGGCCACCTGACCATCGTCGCGCCGACCCTGGACGAGGCGCAGCGGCAACTGAACGCCGCCTGCGCCATCCTGGGTATCGAACCGTGAAGCAACCGCGCCACGAGGTCGCCGACGCGGCGGACATCGCGGCGGCCGCCGCCGTTTTGGAGGAGGGCGGCCTGGTCGCGTTCCCGACCGAGACCGTCTACGGCCTGGGCGCCGATGCCGAGAATCCGGCCGCCGTGGCCCGCATCTACCAGGCCAAGGGCCGCCCTAACGACCATCCGGTGATCGTGCACGTGGCGCCCGGCGCCGATCTGGACTATTGGGTCAGCGACATTCCGCCAGAGGCGCGGCAACTGGTCGCCGCCTTCTGGCCGGGACCGTTGACCTTGATTTTGAAGCGCGCCGGCCACATACCGGACGCCGTCTCCGGCGGCCAGGACACGGTGGGCATCCGCTGCCCCTCGCATCCGGTCGCGATCGCCCTGCTGAGCGCCTTCAAGGGTGGCAAGGGCGGCGTCGCCGCGCCGTCGGCCAACAAGTTCGGCAACGTCAGCCCCACGACGGCGCAGCACGTGCGTGACGAGTTCGCGCTGGACGATGACGATGAAGGCTCGATCAGCGACGAAGACGCCTGTTCGGCCCAATTACTTAACACGGTGCTGGAAGGCGGCCCCAGCCAGGTCGGCATCGAATCGACCATCGTCGATCTGTCGCGGCTGGCGACGCACGGCCCGGTGCTGTTGCGCCCAGGGCACATCGGTGCCGAACAGATAGCCGACGTCATCGGCCGTTTGCCGTCCGCGCCGGACCAGGCCGCGCCGCGCGCATCGGGCACGCTCGAATCGCACTACGCGCCGCGCACGCCGGTGACGATGCTCGACGGCGACGCCTTGACGGCCACGCTGGCACGGTTGCACGCCAAGGGCATCAAGGTAGCGGTCATCGCCCACGCGCTGCCGGCGCTGGCGCCGAGCCAGCGACTGTTGCCCGCCGACCCGGCCGGGTACGCCTACGGCCTGTACGCCGCCTTGCGGGACATGGACCAAACCGGCGCTGACGTAATTTTGGTGCAAACCCCTCCGCAAGATCCCCAATGGCTGGGCGTCAACGACCGCCTGCGCCGCTCCGTGTTCGGCTCCGCCGGCATCATCGAATCTCTGTTGAACCGTAGGGCGGATTAGGCGGAACGCCGTAATCGGCCATCTATGCGCCGTCGATAACGCACGCATGGCCGATTACGCCGCGCCAATCCGCCCAACGTGGCGCCGATGTTTGGTTGGGCTCGCTTCGCAGGAAATTTCCATAATCCAGTGCTAAGATGAATTGTTGTCGGCCCGAAAACCTCGGCCGGCCATCTTGCGAGGATTGTGATATGCGCTGCGCTAAAGTGACGTTGATTTGCCTGGCGCTCGCGCTGGCTTCGTGTGGCGGGGGCGGCGGCTCCGGCAGCCAGAGCAGCGGCTCGGTGGTAGTGTCGCCGCCGCCGCCCCCGCCGCCGCCGCCGCGCGGCTCCGTCATCGGCGCCGCCACCGTGGTGCCGGCCACACTGATCGGCGGCGCCACCGCCGGCACGGTCGAGCCGGGCGAACTCAAGAAACTGGTCGATCAATCCGTGGTGCTCGGCACCACCGTGACCAGCACGCCGCTGTGCGCCGTCACCACCTATACGCTCAAATATCATACCGTCGATTCGTTGGCGGCCGATACCGACGCCAGCACCGCCGTCATGGTCCCGTCAGGCAAGGACGCGGCCTGCCAGGGTAATCGGCCGGTGCTGCTCTACGCGCACGGCACCACCGTGCAAAAGAGCGACGACATGGCCGACCTGTCGTCCAGCGAGCCGTTGATGATCGCCGCGATGTTCGCCGCCCGCGGCTATATCGTGGTGGCGCCCAATTACGCCGGCTACGCGGGCTCGTCATTGGCCTATCACGCCTATCTCGACGCCAACCAGCAATCGGCCGACATGGTCGACGCCCTGCGCGCCGCCCGCAGCTCTTTCGCGTCGATGAAGGTCGGCGCGTCGAGCCGGCTGATGGTGACCGGTTATTCGCAGGGCGGCTATGTGGCGCTGGCCACGCAGCGGGCCATGCAGACCGGCTACGCGGGCGAATTCAACGTCACCGCCGCCGCGCCGCTGTCCGGCCCTTACGCCTTGCTGCTGTTCGGCGACACCATCTTCGCGGGCGCGCCGACCGTGGGCGCGACCGGTTTCCTGCCCCTGGTGATCAATGCCGGCCAGCGCGCCGGCGCCGCGCTCTACGCCAGCACGGCCGATGTCTACGAGGCCAAGTACGCCACCGGCATCGATACGCTGCTGCCGGGCACGCGCGGTTTCGGCGCGCTGGTGGCCGCCGGCAAGCTGCCCGACGATGTGCTGTTCGCCCAGGATTCGCTGCCGCAGCCGGACGGCTACGCGTCGTTCTTCGGCGTCGATCACTTGATCAAAACCGCGTATCGCAACGGTTATCTGGCCGATCTGAAGGCCAACCCATGCAATACCAGCGCCGCCAATCCGCTCGACTGCGCGCCGGCCCAGCCGCTGCGCCGCTGGCTGCTGAAAAACGATTTGCGCACCTATACGCCGTCCGTGCCGCTGTTCCTGTGCGGCGGCGGCGACGATCCGGTGGTGTCGTTCGCCAATACCAAGGCGGCCGGGGCGTATTTCGCCGCCAGGGGCGCGCCGGCGCTGACGGGACTCGATCTGGAGGACACCTCGCTGGCCACGCCGTATCTGGCCACGCGCCTGGAATTCGCGGCCGCCAAGGAGGTGCTGCGGCAGGCCAACAAGTCGGTGAAGGATAGCTACCACGCCGGCCTGGTTGCGCCATTCTGCCTGCGGGAGGCGCGCGCGTTTTTCGATTCTGCCCCAAACCGCTAGACCCCTGTTTGAGGCAGATTAAGCTTGCAATTGAAAAGCCGAGCAACTGTTCTTTTTTGCTCACACACCGGCGGATTGTCCGGTGTTTTTCTATACAAGCAGCGCTAACGCTGGCATATTAGTTGGGATGCGAATAGCACGCCCGTTCGTATCAAACCATAAAAGAATATTCACAGGAGACAACATGCGCAACACCAAATTTGCACTGGCTGCAATGACTCTGGCTGTCCTGGCGGGTTGTGGCGGCAGCGCCGACCCGAAGCCCGGTGATCAAACCATCAAAAACAAGTACAGCGCGCAAGTGTCCTTCGGCGATAGCCTGTCGGATGTCGGTTCGTATGCCGTCGGCACTGTGGCCGCCCTCAAGGGCGGCAAGTTCACCATCAACGGCGATAACACGGCCGTCGCCTCCACCCTGACCGGCAAGAACTGGACCGAACTGGTGGCCGCCCAGCTGGGCCTGCCAGCTCCGTGCGCCGCCGTGACCGGCCTCGACGGCGACGCCAGCAAGGGCTTCTCGGTGCCGCAGGTGGCCCACGCCGGCTGCTACGGCTACGCCCAGGGCGGCTCGCGCGTCACCAATCCCGTCGGGCCGGGCAACAAACTGGCCGGCAGCGCGCTGGGCGCGCTGACCATACCCGTCGTCACCCAGGTGGCCAACCACCTGAAGGCGGTCGGCGGCAAGTTCAAGGGCGATGAAATGGTGTTCGTCATGGCCGGCGGTAACGATGTGCTGTTCCAGCTGGCCGCGTTGAGCGCCGCCGCCACCGCCGAAGGCACCAAGGCCGGCGGCATCGCCTACTTGCAGAGCCTGGTGCCGCAACTGGCGGCCGGCGCGACCAATCCGCAGACCGCCGCCCAGGCCATCGCCTTTGCCGCGCAAACGGAAGCTGCCAAGCCCGGCAGCACGCAGACCAGCATCACCACGGTGGCCATCGGCGCCGCCGCCGTCCAGCCGGGCAACTCGGCGGTCGCCTCGCAGACCGTCTACGGTCCGATGGTGGCCAAGGCCACGGCCGACGCCACCGCCGCCGGCAACAAGGCCGGGCTCGACTACGCCACCGCCAAGGGCCCGGAACTGGTCGCCGCGCTGGGCACCGCCGGCACCGAGCTGGCCAACCTGGTCAAGACGCAGATCATCGCCAACGGCGCCAACTTCGTGACCGTCAACAACCTGCCCGACGTCGCCACCACGCCGTCCGGCCGCGGCCAGTCGGCCGCCACCCAGGCGCTCATCAACGCCATGGTGAGCGCCTTCAACACGGCGCTGACCGCCGGCCTGTCGGCGGAACCGAAAGTGGTGATCGTCGACGTGTTCGCCGTCAGCCACGACCAGGCCACCAATCCGGGACCGTACGGGCTGACCAACGTGACCGAACCGGCGTGCGACCTGAGCGCGGCCAAGAATCCGCTGGGCACGTCGCTGGCGTGCAATGCCGGCAACCTCAAGTCGGGCGACGTGAGCCACTATTCGTTCGCCGACGAGGTCCACCCGACCCCGTTCAACAACCTGCTGCTGGCCCGTTACGTGTCCAGGAGCCTGGTGACCAAGGGCTGGCTGTAAATTCTGTCGTCGCAGGCAGCGCCGCCGCAAAGGGCGGACGCTGCCGGACTATCACATAAAAATCAGGAGACGATATGAACAATGGTTTTAAAACGACGGTAAAACTGCTGGCGCTGGCCGCCGCGATGTCGGTGGCCACGGCCGCTTCGGCGCAACAAACGGCCGGCACCTGGCTCGCCACCCTCGGCATCAACAAGATCACGCCGAAGGTCGAATCCGGCGATGTGTCGGCGCCGGCGCTGCCGGGCACCAAGGCCGACATCGATTCGGACACCAAGCCGCGGCTGGCGTTCGCGTACATGTACACCGACAACATCTCGGCGGAGCTCGACCTGGGGATGCCGTACAAGCACGACCTGATCGGCGGGGGATCGATCCAGGGCACGGGCAAGCTGGGCACCTCGGAGGTGTTGCCGCCGACGGCGTTCATCCAGTACCGCTTCCTGCCGGCCAACGCGATGTTCCGGCCGTATGTCGGCCTCGGTATCACGTACGCCTACTTCCAGAAGGAGCGCGGTTCGGGACAATTGACGGCGATCCTGAACACCGGCGGTCCGGGCGCGACCTTCAAGGTCGACAACAAATGGGCGGCCAGCTACCAGATCGGCGGCACGGTCAAGATCAACGAGCAGTGGTTTGTCGACGCCACCGTGATCAAGACCAAGCTCAAGACCAAGGTGCATTTCTCGACCGGCCAGGACCAGGACATCCGCCTCGATCCGCTGGCCGTCAGCGTCAGCATCGGCTACAACTTCAAGGGATTTAATTTCTGATTGTCGTGGCCCAATAAAAAAACCGCTGCCTGTTCGCAGCGGTTTTTTTTCATTCGGGGGTGCCGACGCGTCTTATTGGAACGCCTGGATGCCGGTCTGCGCGCGCCCCAGGATCAGCGCGTGGATGTCGTGCGTGCCCTCGTAGGTGTTGACCACCTCCAGGTTGACCATGTGGCGGATGACGCCGAATTCGTCCGAGATGCCGTTACCGCCCAGCATGTCGCGCGCGACCCGGGCGATGTCCAGCGACTTGCCGCACGAATTGCGCTTCATCATCGAGGTGATTTCCACCGCCGCCGTGCCCGCGTCCTTCATGCGGCCCAGTTGCAGGCAGCCCTGCAGGCCCAGGGTGATTTCGGTCTGCATGTCGGCCAGCTTCTTTTGCACCAGCTGGTTGGCGGCCAGCGGACGGCCGAACTGCGAGCGGTCCAGCACGTACTGGCGGGCGATGTGCCAGCAGGCCTCGGCCGCGCCCAGCGCGCCCCAGGCGATGCCGTAGCGCGCCGAGTTCAGGCAGGTGAACGGACCCTTCAAACCGCGCACGTCCGGGAAGGCGTTCTCCTCCGGGCAGAACACGTTGTCCATGACGATCTCGCCGGTCAGCGAGGCGCGCAGGCCGAACTTGCCGTGGATGGCGGGCGCGCTCAGGCCGGCCATGCCTTTTTCCAGCACGAAGCCGCGGATGGCGCCCTCGTCGTCCTTGGCCCAGACCACGAACACGTCGGCCACCGGCGAGTTGGTGATCCACATCTTGGCGCCGGTCAGCGCGTAGCCGCCCGGGACCTTCTTGGCGCGCGTGATCATCGAGCCGGGATCGGAGCCGTGGTTCGGCTCGGTCAAGCCGAAGCAGCCTATCCATTCGCCGGTCGCCAGCTTGGGCAGGTATTTCTGGCGCTGCGCCTCGGTGCCGAATTCGAAGATCGGCACCATCACCAGCGACGACTGCACGCTCATCATCGAGCGGTAGCCGGAATCGATGCGCTCGACCTCGCGCGCGATCAGCCCGTAGGAGACGTAGTTCAGGCCGGGACCGCCGTACTGGTCGGGAATGGTCGGGCCCAGCAGGCCCAACTCGCCCATTTCGCGGAAGATCGAGGTGTCCATCTTCTCGTGGCGGAACGCCTCCAGGATGCGCGGCGCCAGCTTGTCCTGGCAATAGGCGGCGGCGGCGTCGCGCACCATGCGCTCGTCGTCGGTCAGTTGCTGGTCCAGCAACAAGGGGTCATCCCAGTGGAATTGGGCGCGGGCTTGGCTCATGGTGGTCTCTCATTATGGTGAATGCTGCCAGCATTCTATGCCGCGCCGGGCGGCCCGGCTTTTCAAATGGCGACACCAATTTCCGTTTTTAGCCCAGGCTGCCGAACTGGCCGCCGTGGAAGATCAGCGGCGGCGCCGGCGTGAACTCGCACAACTCGACCTCGCCGACGAAGATCACGTGGTCGCCCTCGGGATAGCGGCTGCGGTTGTGGCACTCGAACCAGGCCGATCCGCCCTTGAGGATGGGCTGGCCGGTGCGCGACAGTTCGTATTCGGCCGTTTCCCACGGATTGCTGCCGCGCGTGGCGAACAGCTTGGCCAAATGCGCCTGGCCGGCGCTGAGCACGTTGATGACATAATGCGAGTTGCCGGTGAAGATGGGCATGCTGTTGGCGCCGTTGGACAGGCTCCACAGCACCAGCGGCGGATCGAGCGAGACCGAGTTGAAGGAACTGGCCGTCAGGCCGCGAAACGTGCCGTCGGCCAGCCGGGTGGTGATCACGGTCACGCCGGTGGCGAACTGGCCCAGCGCCTGGCGGAAATGGGCGGTGTCGAAAGCGCGTTCTTCGGCGCGGGGGGAGATGGTGTGCATGGTCGGCCTGTGTTCTTTTAGCCATTATGCCAAAGATTCGTGGCCGTGGCGGATCGCCGTCCTTGTCCAGCGGTAAACTAGCTGCGTGCGGCGGGCGATTGCGTTACAGTGGATCATGCAGGCAGCTTCGATACGGAGGGGGCTATGGGCAGCAATGGCGCGCCGGGCGCGGCGCTCGAGACGGCGGTTCTGGGCGGCGGCTGCTTCTGGTGCCTGGAGGCGGTGTATCTGCAGGTGAAGGGGGTAGTCAGTGTCGAGTCCGGCTACACGGGCGGCCACGTGCCCCATCCCACCTACGAACAAGTGTGCGTGGGCGACACCGGCCACGCCGAAGTGGTGAAATTGCAATTCGATCCGGCCATCATCGCCTACCACGACCTCCTCGAGATTTTCTTCACGATTCACGATCCGACCACCTTGAACCGGCAGGGCAACGACATCGGCACGCAGTACCGTTCGGTCATCTATTACCAGTCGCCTGAGCAGGAGGCGACCGCGCGCCAGGTCGTGGCCGAGATGGCCAACGTGTGGGACGCGGCCATCGTCACCGAACTGGCGCCGGCGCAGCCGTATTACAAGGCCGAGGACTATCACCAGGATTATTTCCGCCGGCATCCGCTGCAGGGCTACTGCGCGTTCGTGGTCGCGCCCAAGGTGGACGAGTTCCGCAAGATCCACGGCCACCGTATCAAATAACCGCAGCCGCATCCACCAATGACTTTTGATCCGGGTACATGTACTTGCGCGACCATGGCAAGGTGTTGCTGCGCTGCCCGGCCTTGTGGCCGACAATCTGATACAGGCTGATCCAATCCTGCTCGAACGCGTAGCTGCAGCCGGCCAGATACACATGCCAGATCCTGAAGCGCTTGTCGCCGGCCAGCGCCCGCAGCCGCTCGGCCTGCGCCTCGAAATTGTCGGTCCAGATGGCGCAGGTGCGCGCGTAGTGGCGCCGCAGGTTTTCCACGTCGTACGCTTCGAGCCCGCCCTGCTGCATCGCCTTGAGCACGCTGCCGATATGCGCCAGCTCGCCGTGCGGGAACACATATTTGTCGATGAACTCGCCGCCGCCGTACGGCGTCTGGCCGTTGTCAGGATCGGTCGAGGTGATGCCGTGGTTCATCACCAGCCCGTCCGGCGCCAGCAGGCGGTCGATGGCGGCGAAATACTCGGGCAAATGCCGCACGCCGACATGCTCGAACATGCCGACGCTGGTGATGCGGTCGAACTGCCCGCGCACGTCGCGGTAGTCCTGCAGCCGGATCTCGACCAGGTGCTCGAGCCCGGCGCGCCGCACGCGCTGCGTGGCCAGCGCGTGCTGGTTCTCCGACAAGGTGACGCCGACGCAGCGCACCCGGTACTGCTGGGCCGCGCGGATCACCAGCGCGCCCCAGCCGCAGCCGATGTCGAGCAGCGTGTGCTCCGGCCGCAGCGCGATCTTGCGCAGGATGTGGTCGATCTTCTTGAGCTGGGCGGCGGCCAGGTCCTCGTCGCCGTCCTCGAAATAGGCGCAGGAATACACCATCGCCGGATCGAGGAATTGCGCGTAGAAATCGTTGGAGACGTCGTAGTGGTAGCGGATCGCCTCGGCGTCCTTTTGCTTGTCGTGCTTGATGCCGCGCGCCAGGCGCGAGAACTTGCCCTGCGGCTTGAGCGTGCCGCGCGCCAGCGCGTTGACGACGGCGATCATGTCGCGCGCCGCGCCCTTGACCTCGATCGCGCCCTCGACATACGCCGTGCCCAGGTTGGCCAGCGACGGCGTCAGCAGATAGCGCGCGGCCGACACGGTGGGCAAGCGTATCGTCACGCGCGGCGCCTCGTTGGAGAAGTCGATGCACTGGCCGTTCCATAACTCGATCCGCAGCGGCAGCGCGCTTTGCCGGCGGATGGACGCGATCCAGGCACTCAATCGATTTTGTACGAACATCTTCGCCTCCGGTTCAGAAGTAAAAAGACCACCGCAAGCGATGGTCTGCGAACCGGCGCGCGACCGTGCGATTTACGGTTGCAGGCGCTCTTTGATCCAGCGGCCATCGGCTTGTTTCACATACACGATCCGGTCGTGGAAGCGCGATCGGCGCCCCTGCCAGAACTCGATACGCACCGGTTCGAGGCGGTAGCCGCCCCAGTGTTCCGGCCGTACCGGATGCTCGCCGCTGGTAGCGGCGACCGCATCGTAATTGGCTTCCATCTGTTCCCGGTTGGCGATGGGCGCGCTCTGCCGCGAGGCGATCGCGGCGATCTGGCTCTTCACCGGCCGGCTATAAAAGTATTGATCGCTTTCTTCGGCGGAAGTTTTGACGACCTTGCCTTCGATGCGCACCTGGCGCTCGAGTTCATTCCAAAAGAATAGCAGCGCGGCGTGCGGATTGGTGCGCAATTGCTCGCCTTTTTGACTTTTGTAGTTGGTGTACCAGGTGAAACCGCGCTGGTCGAACTGTTTGATCAACACAATGCGCGAGGTCGGCTTGCCTTCCTCGTCCACGGTGGCAACGCTCATCGCGTTCGGTTCGTTGACTTTGGCGTGCAGCGCCTCGTCGAACCACTTGCCGAACTGGGCGATCGGATCGTCGAGCACATCGTTTTCGGTCAGGCTGGCGCGGCCATAATCGAGGCGCAGGTCGGCCAGCACCACGCCGTCGGCCACCGTGTTGCGCACCGGCACTTGCCGCTGTTCCGGCACCTGGCTGTCCGGCAGCGCCGGCGTGATGCCGCGCCGCGCTTGCATCGCGCTGCCCAGTTGCGCCATCTGCTCGGCGCTGAACAGGCGCTTGGCCATCGGCGCGATGTTGGCCTCTTCCTTGGCCATGTGCGCGGCGTAGGCGTCGCAAAACCGTTGCACGTCCGCCGCCGACAGCGCGGCGCCGTCGCCGGCGGCGATTTTGTCCAGCTGCGCGCGGACGATCTCCCAGTCGCGGTCCATGTGCTGGTGGTCGGCCAGGATGCCGGGTACCAGTTCGTCGAGCAGCGCGGCGTCGGCGTCGCGCGCGGTGGCCTGCAGCATCGGCATCAGGTTTTGCTCTTCGTCATCGTGATGCAGATGGGCGGCGTGGTTGAAATATTTGAGCACGGCCTGCGCGGCCTTTTGCGCGTCGGCGTCGGCGCCGTGCGCGGGCAGGTGGCTGAGCAGGTTTTGCAACGTCAGCAATTGTTTGCGGATGCGGTCGTGGCAATGTTTCAAAACTGCTATCGGTTGGCTGAAATCGGGGGCGGTGTCGAACAGGGAATGACTCATGGCGTTGCTCATCGAATGTGGTTCTGGCTGGGTGGGAAAGTCATTCTAGAATAATTCTTGCCGCCGCGTCCGGTAAAATGGCGGCATGAACAGTATCTCCGACCTGAATCCCGACCCCGGTGCCGACCCGGTCGACTTCGACCGCCGTTTCGGCGGCATCGCCCGATTGTACGGCGAACGCGCGCTGGCGCGCTTCCGCGGCGCCCACGTGTGCGTGGTCGGCGTCGGCGGCGTCGGCTCGTGGATCGTCGAAGCGCTGGCCCGCAGTGCCATCGGGCAATTGACCTTGATCGACCTCGACAACGTGGCCGAATCGAACATCAACCGCCAGATCCAGGCGCTGACCGGCACCGTCGGCATGGCCAAGATCACCGCGCTGGCCGAGCGCATCGCGCAGATCAACCCGTACTGCGTGGTCAACCAGATCGAGGACTTCGTCGGTGCCGACAACCTCGACACGATGCTCGGCGCCGGCAAGTACGACTACGTGGTCGACGCCATCGACAGCGTCAAGGCCAAGGCGGCGATGATCGCGTATTGCCGCCAGCACGCGCTGCCGCTGGTGATCATCGGCAGCGCCGGCGGCCAGACCGACCCGACCCAGATCGCCGTGCGCGACCTGGCGCGCACCGAGCAGGAACCGTTGCTGAAAAAAGTGCGCAAGGTGCTGCGCAGCCAGTACGGCTATCCGCGCGGCGAGAAGACCAAGTTCCACGTGGACGCGGTGTTCTCGATGGAGCCGCTGAAGTTTCCCGAGACGGGGGAGGTGTGCGCGGTCGACGGCGACGACCGCGCCGGCGGCGTGACCGGCTTGAATTGCGCCGGCTTCGGCTCGGCGATGGTGGTCACGGCCACGTTCGGCATGGTGGCCGCCGGCCACGTGCTGCGCCAGCTGGCCGACGGCGCCCAAGCGGCGCCGGAGCCGGTTTAACCCGCACCGCCAAGCAGGGTCGTACCCCGAGGGGTACGACCCTTGAGTGGTGGCGCTGGCGTCCGCGCAAAAGCATACGGGTTTTAACTAACAGCCAATTTTATCCAGTGCGCCAAGCAGGTTTGCTATCATTGTGCGCGCTGGCACGGCCGCCGTGCCGTCCACAGAAACCCATTGAAAGAAAAAAACATGACGCGTAGTTCCGTTTTAGTAGCAATGCTGTGCGCGCTGGCGGCCTCCGTGGCCCAGGCCCAAACCCCGGCGCCCGCCGCCGAAGCCGCCCCGGCGGCGTCCGCCGCGCCGGTGGCCCCGGCCGTCGTGCCGCCACCGCCGCCGATGGTGGTCGGTTCGGCCACGCCCGGCCCGGCCGCCGAGCAGTTGATCGTCACCGACACCAAGGTCGGCACCGGCAAGGAAGCCACCACCGGCGCCACCGTTTATATGCACTACACCGGCTGGCTGTATCGTCCGCTGGCCAAGCACATGCACGGCAAGCAGTTCGACTCGTCGATTCCGCGCGGCGAGCCGCTCGACTTCGTGCTGGGCGCCGGCCGCGTCATCAAGGGCTGGGACCAGGGCATCCAGGGCATGAAGGTGGGCGGTAAGCGCACGCTGATCATCCCGTCCGAGCTGGCCTACGGCTCGCGGCCGTCGCCGGGCAGCGGCATCCCGCCGAATTCGGCGCTGATCTTCGACGTCGAACTGATGGATGTGAAGTAGGGCGGATTAGGCGAAGCCGTAATCGGCCATCGATGAGCCGCCGACGGCGCATGCACGGCGGATTACGCTTCGCTAATCCGCCCTACGTGATTTAGAATTTGCTGGGAAGACGTTATTCGCGCGCGGGAGGAGTAGACTGGCTATTCCCCATCGCGCGGAGGTTTTTCCATGAAAATTGCCAACGACGTTACTGAACTGATCGGCCGCACCCCGCTGGTACGGCTGCATCGATTGACCAAGGGCCTGAACGCCGAAGTGCTGGTCAAGCTGGAATACTGCAACCCGGCCCACAGCGTGAAAGACCGCATCGGCCTGTCCATGATCGAAGCGGCCGAGGCGGCCGGCCAAATCCATCCCGACACCATCATCCTCGAACCGACCAGCGGCAACACCGGCATTGCGCTGGCGATGGTGTGCGCCGCGCGCGGCTACCGCTGCACCCTGGTCATGCCCGACACCATGAGCCGCGAGCGCCGCATGCTGCTGCGCGCGTACGGCGCCGAGTTGATCCTCACGCCCGGCGCCGAAGGCATGCTGGGCGCGATCCGCCGCGCCGAGGAACTGGCCGACGGCGACCGCCGCTACTTGATTCCGCAGCAATTCAACAACCCCGCCAATCCCGACGTGCACCGCCGCACCACGGCCGAGGAAATCTGGAACGACACCGACGGCCGCGCCGACATCCTGGTGGCCGGCGTCGGCACCGGCGGCACCATCACCGGCGTGGGCGAGGTGATCAAGGCGCGCAAGCCGGAGTTCCGCTGCATCGCGGTCGAGCCGGAGGCATCGCCGGTGCTGGCCAAAGGCGTCAAGGGGCCGCACCCGCTGCAGGGCATCGGCGCCGGCTTCGTGCCGGCCGTGCTCAACACCCGGGTGTACGACGAGATCATCGGCGTGGGCAACGACGACGCCTTCGAGACCGCGCGCCAGGCGGCCAGCCAGGAGGGGCTGCTGGTGGGCATATCGTCCGGCGCGGCGCTGTGGGCCGCGCTGCAGGTGGCGCGCCGGCCGGAAAGCGCCGGCAAGATGATCGTGACGATCATCCCATCGTTCGGCGAGCGCTATCTGAGCACGGCGCTATACGCCAAGTTCGCCGATTAGTGCGCCGGCTCCTGTAGGCAACACTCGTGCACGGTGGTGCCGAGCCGCACCTGCAGCGTGCTGTGCTGGATGGAAAAATCCTCGCGCAGCTGCCGGGTGATGTCGTCGACCGCCACGTCGCCGGGATAACCGGCCGGCGTCACCAGTTGCGCGGTGAGGGCGGTCTCGGTGGTGCTCATCGCCCAGATGTGCAGGTCGTGCACCTCGGTCACGCCGGGACGATCGCGCAGGAATTGCTCGATGCCGGCGCGGTCCACGTTGTCCGGCACGGCGGCCAGCATCAGGCGCAGCGACTGCTTCAGCAGCGACCAGGTGCTGTAGACGATGATGGCGACGATCACCATGCTGACGGCCGGATCGATCCAGTTCCAGCCCGAATAGCGGACGATCACGCCGGCCACCAGCACGCCCAGCGAGATGGCGGCGTCGGCCGCCATGTGCAGATAGGCGCCACGGATATTGATGTCGTCCTTGCTGCCGGACATGAATAACCACGCCGAGAAGCCGTTGATCAAAATACCGATGCCGGCCACCACCGACACCGTCATGCCGGCCACCGGTTCCGGACGCATCAGCTGTTGCACCGCCTCGAAGGCGATGCCGCCGCAGGCCACCATCAGCAACATGGCGTTGAACAGCGCCGCCAGCATCGAGGTACTGCGCAGGCCGTAGGTGTAGCGCTGGCTCGGCAGCCGCTTGGCCAGGATGGCCGCGCCCCAGGCCAGCATCAGGCCCAGCACGTCGGACAGGTTGTGGCCGGCGTCGGCCATCAGCGCGGTGGAGTTGGCCAGGAAACCGTAGAAGAATTCGACCGCGACGAAGGCCGTGTTGAGCACGATGGCGATGGCGAACGCCCGGCCCATCGTGTTGGGATCGCCGTGGTGGTGATGGTGGCCGTGGGCGTGGTCGTGCCCATGGTCGTGGCCGTGGCCTTTCGCCGCCGGCTTGGCGCTGCCGTGGCCGCCGGCCTTATGATCGTGATCGTGTCCATGATCGTGGTCGTGGTGGTCGTGGCCGTGATGATCGTCGTGCTTGCTCATGCTTCGTTCCCGTTGGCAGGTTCGGCGATATGTTCCAGCATATCGTTCAGGACGTCGCTGATATGCGCATCGGCGGCGGAGTAGAAAACTTGCTTGCCTTGCCGCTCGGACTTAACGATGCGCGCCGCGCGCAGCAAGCGCAAGTGGTGGCTCACTAAGGAGCTGCTCAGTTCAAGCGAGGTGGCGATGTCGCTGACGGCGATCGGCGCCGCCACGCAGGCGAGCACGATGCGCAAGCGGGTCGGATCGCCCAACAGGTGGAACAGGTCGGCCAGTTGCGCGATGGCCGGATCGACGCCGGTATAGTCGTGTTGACAGCTCATGTATTTTGTATAACTCGTCATGTGAACAGGTATTCACATGTTAGCACGAAAACCCACTGCGATGGCGCCAGCGGGGCGACGCTATTTCTGCAACTCGGCCTGCAACTGGTTGCGCGTCTTCGGGTCCAGCTTCTCGATGGCCTTGCTCAGCTTTTCGGCGTTGCGCAGCGCCAGCGTTTGCTCCGGCGTCAGCGCCTTGGCTTGTTCGATGACGGGCGCCGGCGCCGGTTTCGACAACAGCGCCTGTGCGCCCACCACGACCAGCGCGCTGACGATGGCGATGCCGGCCGCCGCCGCCAGCAGCCGCGACTCGCGCGGGGTGATCGCCATCGACTGCGTGGCGATCGGCCGCACCGGACCGGGCGGCGTCGGCACGTAGCCGGGCACCGGGGCTGGCGCCGGCCGGCCGGCGTCGCGGCCCATTGGCTCGTTGGTCGCGTCCAGCACCGCCGCCGACGATGTCGCCGGCAAGCCGCCGGCCAGCCGCGCGTGTTGCGTCAGCTCGCGCGAGGCGGCGTCGATGGCGGCGATGTGGCGCTCGACCGCTTCCTCCAGCACCGCCTCGTTGAGCGCCACCAGCGCGAAGATCGGGTCGTCGATATCGATCTTGACGCCGGTTTTTTCAAAGACCAGGGTGCGCAGCTTTTGCTGATCCATGGCCGCTTACCACTCGACCTTGTCGAGCTGCTCGAACAGGTCGCGGAACACCACCTTGATGCGCTGCTTTTCCATGACGTTGAACTTGTCGCTCTCGCGCACCTCGTTGGCGGTCAGGCGCGCCGTGTTCATCTTCTTGATGTCGGCGCCGAAAGTGTCGGCGTTGCGCGCCGACAGCACGATGCGCCCGCGCACGCGCGACGCATTGTCGGCGTAGGTTTGCGACTCGGTGAACTGTTTGCCGGACGCCGATTGCAGCAGGCCGAAATGCTCGTTTTCCCACAGCACCAGCGGCACCTTGGTCGCCTTGGCGGTCGAGACGAAGCCCATCGCCGTGTCGTGCAGCGTGTCGCCGCCGCCGACGATGGTGTGGATGTAGACCTTGCGGCCCGATTCCTCGAGCAGCGCGAAGCAATCGTTTTCAAGCAGATAGCCCATCAGCGGGGAGAAGGTGTTGGCGCCGTTGTCGATGACGCAGTTGCCTTCCTCCTCGAGGATGTCGATCATCAGCGCGTCGAAGCGCTTGGGGTCGATGGTGCGGCTGTCGGTCATCACCGGCACATGCTTGACGTCCATCGCCTTGTAGCGCGAAAACGTCGCGTTCTCCTGGTCGGTGTCGTAGCAGCGCAGCGGCTGGCGCTGCTCTTCCATGTCGCCGGCCGCGTCCTTGCTGGCAAGCCACTGCGCGAGAATGGTCGACACCAGTGTCTTGCCGATGCCGCCTTTACCCTGGAGTATAAAATGTACCGTGTTTTGCATCGAAATCACCCCTGAATCTGCTGGAAATAGGCGCGCCACCGCGCGCGAACGCATCGAGAGTAATTGTTTTGTGGCGGGAAGGCAACCACCACCGCTGTGGTGGCGCCGTCGCGGGGAGGGACGTTAGTCGATGAAGCGCAGCAAGCCTTGCAGCGCGTGGATCACGGTCTGCTCGCGCACCGCCTTGCGGTCGCCGCTGAACACCAGGCGCTCGGTGTGCACGGTGTCGGCGTTGGCCCAGCCGAAGCACACGGTGCCGACCGGCTTGCCCGGCACGGCGCCGGTCGGGCCGGCGATGCCGGTGGTCGACAGCGCCAGATGGGCGTTGCTCGAGCCGAGCGCGCCGGTGGCCATGGCCGCCGCCACCTCCTCGGACACGCTGCCCATCTGCGCGATCAGCGCGGCCGACACGTCCAGCAGCTCGGTCTTGGAGGCGTTGGAATAGGCGATGAAGCCGCAATCGAACCACGCGGTCGAGCCGGCGATCTCGGTGATCGCCTGGGCCACGCCGCCGCCGGTGCACGACTCGGCGGTGGCCAGGATCAGGCCCTTGGCCTGCAAGGCTTTGCCGACCTGCGCGGCCAGGTTGAGAATGGTGTCGGTGTTGTTGTCGGTTTTCAGTTCATTACTCATGAAACTCTCCTTGAAGCGGCGTCCGTCGGGGGTGGTGCCACTGTACCACGCAGATCACAATCGTTGCCAGCGATGCACCGGTGATTGGCAGCAAGCTCAACTTTGCATAAAAACATTAGACCGGCGATTTGAACTTGCGTACACTCAATAGTACTGCGTGGCGTGCCGCCCAAAAATCGCGGAACGCCCCCCAGTCCGGCGAGCCAATGTAGCTTGCTGGAAGAAAGCGGACTGATCCGGCCAGGACGCCGGTTCGATAGCCCACCGGAGGCGTATCCCATGATCAGCCAGACCGATATATTTCATGCGCGCATTTTGATTGTCGACGATCAGCCCGTCAACGTGGAGTTGCTGGAGTTTCTGCTCAAGTCGACCGGCTACAAGGCCGTCAGCGCCACCACCGACCCGCGCGTGGTGGCCGACTGGCATCGCCGCCAGCGCTTCGACCTCATCATCCTCGACCTGCAGATGCCCGGCATGGACGGCTTCGAGGTGATGGACGCGCTGCGCCCGCTTGAGGCGGATGCCTGGCTGCCGGTGCTGGTGGTGACGGCGCAGCCGGACCATAAACTGAAGGCGCTCGAATACGGCGCGCGCGACTTCCTGTCCAAGCCGATCGACCCGGTCGAGGTGCTCACGCGCATCCGCAACATGCTCGAGGTGCGCCTGTTGCACCGCGAGGCGCGCAGCTACAACGTGCGCCTGGAGCAGACGGTGCGCGACCGCACCGTCGAGCTTCAGCGCTTCCGCAGCGCCATGGACGCCACCGCCGATGCCATCTTCCTGCTCGACGCGGCCAGCGCCGAACTGGTCGACGTCAACGAAGGCGCCTGCCGCATGCTCGGCTACCCGCGCGACGAGATGCTGGGCCAGACCGCCAGCCGGCTCGGCCTGGGCACGCAGGCGCTGCTGCGCGCGCAGGCGCACCGGCTCGACGACTACGCCGCCGCCATCGGCCAGCCGCGCACGCCGGAACTGGCCGAGATCGAACTGATGCGGCGCGACCTGGTCGCCGTGCCGGTGGAGATCTACTGGCAGCTGCTCAAGCGTCCCGGCCAGGCCGCCGTGCTGCTGGGCGTGGCGCGCGACATCAGCGAGCGGCGCCACTCGGAGGAGCTGCTGCAGCACATGGCGCATTACGACACGCTCACCGGCCTGCCCAACCGCACCTTGTTCTTCCAGACGCTGGCCGACGCCATCGCGCTGGCGCAGGAAAAATCGTGGCGCATCGTGGTGCTGTTCATCGCGCTCGACCGCTTCAAGAACATCAACGACTCGCTGGGCGCGGCGCTCGGCGACGAATTGCTGCGCCAGTTCAGCAACCGGCTGGTGCAATGCGTGCGCCTGCGCGACACGGTCGGGCGCGTGGGCGGCGACGAATTCGCGCTGATCCTGTCGATGCCGCGCGACCAGCAGGACGCCGTCCACACGGCCAACGAGGTGCGCGAGGCGCTGCGCCAGCCGTTCGATCTGGACGGCCATCCGGCGGTGCTCAGCGCCAGCATCGGCATCGCCATGTACCCGGACGACGCCACCGATCCCGAAACGCTGCTCAAGTACGCCGACACGGCGATGGAGCGCGCCAAGCAGGCCGGCCGCGACGGTTACCGCTTCTTCACCGCCGGCATGAACGTGCAGGTGCTCGCGCGGCTGGACATGGAGCTGGCGCTGCGGCGCGCGCTCGACAACGACGAACTGCTGCTGTACTACCAGCCCAAGGTCAACCTGCACACCGGCGCCATCGCCGGCGCCGAGGCGCTGCTGCGCTGGCAGCGGCCCGGCTTCGGCCTGGTGTTCCCGTCCGAGTTCGTGCCGGTGCTGGAGGACACGGGGCTGATCGTGCGCGTCGGCGCCTGGATCATCGACGCCGCCTGCAAGCAGATCGGCGCCTGGCTGCGCGGCGGCGTCGGCCCGGTGCGGGTGGCCGTCAACGTCGCCAGCCGCCAGTTCATCGAAGGCGACCTGGAACAGGTGGTGCGTTCGGCGCTGGTGCGCCACGAGGTGCCGCCGGAGCTGCTGGAACTGGAGCTGACCGAGACCGCGCTGATGTCCAACGCCGAGCGCACGATCATGGTGCTGACCAACCTGAAGGCGATCGGCATCAAGGTCGCGATCGACGACTTCGGCACCGGCTATTCGTCGCTGGCGTATCTGCAGCGCTTCCCGATCGACAAGCTAAAGATCGACATCGCCTTCGTGCGCGAGATCACCACCAACCCGAACGACGCGGCCATCGCCACGGCCATCATCAGCATGGCGCACAGCCTCAAGCTGCGGGTGATCGCCGAGGGCGTCGAAACGCGCGCGCAGCTCGAATACCTGCGGCGCAGCCGCTGCGACGAAATCCAGGGATATTTTTTCAGCCGCCCGGTGGCGCCGGTGGACATGGCGGTGCTGGTCGAATCGGGTCGCTGCCTGCCGGTCGATCCGTCGGCGCCGAACCAGCCGGCGCAAACGCTGCTCATCGTCGACGACAACCCGGATATTCTATGGTCGCTCGACCAGCTGTTCCAGCGCGACGCCTACCAGATCCTGACGGCGGGATCGGCCACCGAGGCGTTCGAGCTGCTGGCGCTGCACCCGGTGCAGGTGATCCTGTGCGACCAGCGCCTGCCGGGCATGAACGGCACCGAGTTCCTCGGCCAGGTCAAGGACATGTACCCGGAGACGATCCGCATCATCCTGTCCGGCTACATGGGGCTCGACGCGGTGCTCGACTCGGTCAACCGCGGCGCCATCTACCGCTTCTACACCAAGCCGTGGGACGACACCCAGCTGCGCGACAACATCCGGCTGGCGTTCCACCACTACTGGCTGATGCACGGCAGCGGGCGCAGGGTCGGCCAGCCGGACGAGGACGTGACGGCGCTTCAGGACGTGAAGTGATCGAAGCTGGCTAGTTGCAGGTCGAGCGGCTGCCCGGCGGCGTCCACCAGGCGCAGGCCCGGCGCGGCCTCGATGCTGCCGACGCGCGTGACCGGCGTGGCCACGCTGCCGGCGGCCGCGATGATGGCCGCGCGCGCCGAGACGGGCGCGGTGAAGCACAACTCGTAATCGTCGCCGCCGGCGGCGGTGAAGGCGCGGCGCAGCTCCGGCGCCCGGGTGGCTAGTGCCTCGCCGGGCGGCAGCGCGTCCACATTCAAGGTGGCGCCGACGTTCGACATCGCCAGGATGTGACCGAGATCGCCGACCAGGCCATCGGAGATATCGACGGCGGCGTGGGCCAGGCCTTGTTCGGCCAGCACCGCGCCCAGTTCCACGCGCGGCACCGGCGTGTGCATGCGCACGGCGGCCGTGTGCAGCGCCGCCGCGTCCAGGGTTTGTTCCAGACGGTAGCCGGCCAGCGCCAGGCGCGCATCGCCCAGGGTGCCGGAGACCCAGATATCGTCGCCGGCCCGGGCCGCGTTGCGGCGCAAAGCCTGGCCGGGACGCAGCTCGCCGAACACGGTGATGCAGATGGTCAGCGGCCCCTTGGTCGTATCGCCGCCTATCAGCTCGATGTTGAAGGCGTCGGCCAGCGCGAACAGGCCTTGCGAAAAGCCGGCCAGCCAGGCGCGGTCGGCGATCGGCATCGCCAGCGCCAGGGTGAAGCCGACCGGACGCGCGCCCATCGCCGCCAGGTCGGACAGGTTGACGGCCAGGCTTTTATGGCCGAGGCGATAGGCATCCTCGCCGGCGAAGAAGTGGCGGCCCTCGACCAGCATGTCGGACGAAATGGCCGTCTGCATGCCGGGTGTGGGGGTGAGCAGGGCGCAGTCGTCGCCGATGCCGAGCGTGGCCCGGCCCGGATGCTGGGGGCGCTGGAAGTATTCTTTGATGAGGTCGAATTCGGAGATCATGGCCTATTGTACCCAGCCATGCGATCAACGGCGGAAAAATGCGACACCGAGGTGGTCAGGCAACTTAAACAAGACCACTAGGCAAGCACGGTCTGGACGCCACCTGATTCCGCAATAAATTCACTGGCGGCACTTTTCAGGTCAACTATAGCGACTCGACCGATATCAACTGAGTTTTTTTCATTTTCATCCAAGGGCCAATGAGACTCAACGAGGCTCCGGTATCGAATGAGTTCAGACCAAAAAGCGGGAAAAAGGGGATCTCTGTCAATCGCCATAAGGTCTTTTGTGTCGCTGATAACTTGATCAATTTTATTGATTGCGAGCGCTTGAATTTTCATTTTTGATTACTCTGAAATCATGGAAAAGCTTTTGCTACCGCAGGGGGAGATCAGTTGTATCACTCCCAGCCATGCGATCAATGGCAGAAAAATGGGACACCGGGGTGGCCAGGCAAACTTACCCAAGGGCCATCAAAGCAAGCACCCGTCTAAATCACGTAGGGCGGATTAGCGCAGCGTAATCCGCCAAGCTCCGTTGACGGCTCAAACTGCATAGGTGGTTATCGAAAAGCTTCGCAAAAACAACCAAGACAGGACCGTGTCATGAAACTCTCTTCCACAGACCTTTAAATGGAGGGTCGGGTTCTACTAACCGCCAAACAGTGCCGCAACGCGTGCACCGGTACCATTTTTCAGGCAGCCCGACGTTCGCGTAGGGTGTTGTGACGGTAGTGGCTACAAATTCCAGATTATTTAATAAAGACGAAGAGAAATTGTCGAATTCTGTCCAATCTGAAAATGTTTCGCTCTTACGAATCGTTGTGCAGTGGCATTCGTTATTTAATTGGGTGTTCATTGCCTGGCCTTCCTCCAAGTTTCGATGCCGGTTTTGTCCGCAGTTAAAAGTTGAATTTCCCCACTTTCCTACACGCTATCTGTGATGCGACCTTTTCGATGCGGATTGAAATTGCTTTCGGCACCTCAATTAAATAGAAAGCCTTGCAATTTTAAGAAATTCAGCACTCGATTTCTTTTCCCTTCTGGACTCAAGCTGTTCCATAAATCATGTTTTACTAAAGGGACTTCGATATCCACGAACACTGGTGGGTCGGCCATCTGCCATGACACAGGTTCAGCGGCATTGCAGTTTTCACAGTAAGGCCATAAATTCATTTCGAACGGCTTACCATCAGTATCGGGATCACATGCAACTGGTCCAAAAACAATTTGCAAAAGGTCGCTCGATTCAAACTTGACGTCGGGAAAAAATTCTTTGATTATTTCGCTCACTTCGTGATAGACATCGTCTTCCAGCGCATTCAAGTACCGAATTCCCGAACTATTTCTTTTTCTCAAGAGAAATTCGCCATAGGAATATTCAAGCACCTCAGGTGCCGTGATCTTGCAATCTAGGGGGTAGACGTATTCGTATAGAACTAGCTTCATAAGAAACATGATTTGCAATTTAAATTTCAATCACATGAACGTCACGGTTATTTTTAGTTTTCGCGGATTAATATGCCTGCAGGACCTTTTCACGCGATATCCACGTGGATGTTGATAATTGCATGCATAGCCTCGACACTTTAGGTAGGGATCTTCCTAACGATAGTCTTGTTATTCTTCTTAAAATAAGCCATAAAATTTCACCCTTACTCAATCTCTAAAGAGTGGCCTCCTTTTTTGAATTCGTCTTGTATATCATGGAGGATTTCATCAATTTCGCCTTGAGTGAGTTCCAAGTCTTGATGAGGGAAGTCCCAATGTTTGAGATTTTTTATGTCTATTGCGAATCCCATCTTATCGTTCGGTGGGAAGAACATTTCGCCTGGGACGTGCACGGTTTTTCCATATAGAGAAACCTTAATATTGCCACGATTGACTTCCAGTATCATAATTTTCTCCTATTGAAAATTTCCGTTTCGGCCCTTGTGACAGGGGGCAGCACCAGCGAGAGGAACTGATGACCACGGGCATTTCTAACCATGTGCAATGTATGCGGTGGACAAAGGTTGATCAGGTCGACCACGTCGCCGCCGGTCAAAAAAATGGTTTGCTGATCCGGCGGCGCGGCGTTCCAGAAGCCAAAATCAAATCCCAGCGGCAAAGGCGCGCTTGAATTCATGTACGCACTGTCAAGCTCGCCGATCAGACTTCGCCGACCCGGATGAAGCTTGCTGCGAATCCCGAAGCCGGCCGCATCGAGCTTGGTCGCATTTCTGTTCCCGGATTTTTGCGTCCGCCAGAATTGTTTTTCCGTGAACTTCGCGCTTGGATCTTCGATGCGGGGTGCCGGAACGCGCGCGCGGCGAGTCGCCTTCAAATACCAATCCGTCGCAAACCCGATACCTGCGGCATTCGCGTCGAACACGACGTGCGCGACGGGTGGCTTTTTATCAGCGCCCCGCGCGTCCGGATGCGCCGCCAACTGTTCCTTGCTCAGCCGATACTTCTCCGGCACGCGCCTGGCCGCCCGCTCATCTTGCTCCACCCGGCATTCACCGCCATACGAATACTCGGCGCGCAAGGGCAGGGAAGTGAACAAGGCCGGAGAAGTCAGCTTCCATGGATTCGGGCGAACCAGCGATAGCGTTCCCCATTTGACGCACCACTGAATCAGCCGCGCCAGCGCAAAGCGCTTGCGAAAGAGCCGCTCACCGGATATCAGCAGTGTCTTTTCGATGAGCTGTTTTCCATCCCGGGTCACGATCAATCCAACCGGGAATTTCGGCACGGCCTTGCCGGATGGCGAATACGCGGTGGCGTTGACGATCACATCGCACATGGGCTTGTACGGGCAATACTCCGACTCTTGCCGCGGACTTCCCGCTTGGTCCTTCCCGAAGTATTCATCCTCGTCGCACAGTGGTTGCTGCTTGTCTGCATACTCCAGTTTCCCGCTGGAGAAATCGAATGTTTGCCGCAGGACGAACACGTGAAATTGCTGCTCGTACTGATCGATCGCCTCGAACGCCTGCGCGGGAAAAGGGGTAGGGTTGACGGCCTCCATCGCGGCCCTAGTTGATATCCACGTCTTTACCGTTGATATTGACCGGGCCGGAGGCGCTGATGGCGATGCTGGTCCCGGTGATCGTGACCGCGCCGCTGGCCGTCATTTTGAAACTGGCGCTGCCCACCGTGATTTCAAACGAATCGCCGGCATTGATCGAAAAGCTTTTGCCCACGTTCGTGCTCAGGTTCAGGCCCACGTTGTCGAACTGGGCGCCGCCCACCGAGGTGACCATGCCGGCGCCGACGGTGACCGCGTACGCGCCACCGATCGTCAGCGCCTTGGCGACCGTGATCGTCTCCTCCTTGTTCAGCCCGACGCGCTCGGTCTTGGTCATGCCGATAACGACGGTCTCGTCCTGTCCGACTTTTTCGGTGCGGTTGCCGCCGATGTCGATGTGCTCGTCCTGATCGACGCGCTCGGTGCGGCAATTGTGCACGGTGATTTTTTCATCGTTGCCCACCGTCTCGGTGCGGTCGTGCTTGATCTCCACGGTCTCGTCGCGGTCGACGGTCTTGCGGCGGTCGTTGCCGACCGAGTGCGATTCGTCGTGCTCGACCTCGATGCGTTGATCCTTTTCCGCGTGCAGCCACAGCTCCTCGGCCCCTTTCCTGTCCTCGAAGCGCAGCGCGTTGGCGTTGGCCGCCTTGCCGCCGATGCTGGAGCGCGTGACGATGCCGCTCTGCGTTTTGTTGGCCGGCAGTTCCCACGGCGGCATGTTGGCGGCGTTGTAGACGCTGCCGATGATCAACGGCCGGTCGCAGTTCCCGTCCAGGAATTGCACCACCACTTCCTGGCCGATGCGCGGCACGCTGATGTGGCCGAAACCCGATCCGGCCGCGCTCGTCATCACGCGGACCCAGGGCGAGCTTTTGTCGTCCGCTTTGCCTTGCCGGTCCCAGTGGAACTGCACCCGCACCCGTCCGTATTGATCGGTGTGGATCTCCTCGCCCTTGGGGCCGACCACGGTCGCCGTCTGCACGCCGTAGATGCGGGTGTCGCGGCTCTGCGCACCCAGTTGGGGCCGCCACCGTATGCTCTTCCTCAGGCACGTGAAGAAATTGCCGTACTGGGAGACGCTGTCCTGGCCGTCGTGGTAGTTGTTGCTGGCCTCGTGATGCGCCGACACGATCAGATATTCGCGCCCGGCCTTGTCGCCGGCGGGCTGGCCGTCGACGGCGCCGCCGCTGAAGTGGCCGCTCATCGTGAAAGACCGCCCGGCCTGGACGTTGCGCTCGTTGCTTTCGGCGGCGAAGTCCAGGCCGCCGGAATCGACCACCTCCATGCGCTGCGCCGCCAGTTGTTCGCCGGCGTCGTCGTCCTTGAAGCCGTAGGCGCCGGTGTCCTGGTAGACCTCGTACGCCTCGACCGCGCCCTGTTGATTGCCGGACGGCCGCTCGGTGCGGTCGCTGCGGGCGTTCTTGAAGTTGTAGCTGTTGAGCGAGATCTTGCCGGACGAGATCTGCCGGATCGGCCGCCAATGTCTGATGCCGTCGTCCTCCTGCGAGCCGCCCTGGCTTTGATAGGCGATCTCGCCGCCGCCGGCGATCGGCTGCGCCAGCGTGCTGTCGTCGCCGATGCACAGCGTGTGGCCGTCGGCGCGGTGCTCGTACCAATAGTGCGCGCCGGCCGCCTCCAGGCGCCGGTGCAGGTGGTTGTGGTCGGTTTCGTTGTACTGGACGGCCAGCGTCATCGACGGCGTTTCATCCACCAGATGGTATTTATAATCGCGCTGCAGATAGTTCTGGAATATCAGGTCGCACAGCTCGGTCAGCGTGACGTTCTGAAACACCCTGCAGTCCCCCCGGAGCCGCAAAAACGCCAGCCAGGGTCTGAGCACCATGTGGTAGAACGCGAAGCCGCCATCGGTCTTGTCGAAGCCGAAGGCGAAAACGTAGCCGTTGAAATAGCGCAGCGTGCCGTCGTCGCGCACCAGGGAAAGCGTCACCATTTTTCCCATCACGTCCTTGAGCGGGATCAGCGCGTCGTCCGACAGGACTTCGACCTCGACAGTGAAGTCCGACGATAGCGCCTCGTCCGCGACCAGCGCGTTGGCCAGCATGACGGCCGCCGGGCCGTCGCCGTTGGGAAAATCCAGACGCAGCAGCCTCTGGCCTTGGGGATCGCCGGCGAGTGCCGGGATGAGGGCGGTAACCCCCTGAAGCAGATTCATGATGTCTGTTCCTTGGATATCAAAGGATGGGGCGATTCCCAACTTTAGCGACCTGGTCCCAGCCCGCCTTGCGTCGGATCAGATGCCTCTTTCAGATCAGGTAGCGGGTGTCAAAGCGGTCCCGTTCGGCCGGGCCGGTGGCCAGGAAGGCGTCGATCCCGAGCCGGGCGCCGTCCGACCCCGACAAGGTGATGCCCTGGACGTCGGCCGCGCGCAACACCAGCTGCACCTCGTAGCGCAAGGTCGGCGTCTCGAACATCGCCAGCATGTTTTTCAGCGCGGCGGCGCCGGCGCTGTCTTTCAGGAAATCGTCGTAGCGCCGCTTGTCCAGCGGGCCGATCCGTATCACGACCACCAGGTCGCGCCGCCACATGCTGGCGCCGAGGACCGCGCCCGCGCTCAGCAGGCAGTTCCGGGTGCCCAGCGCGCTTTGCAGGTGTGGTTCCAGCGCGTGCCAGCGGCCGGCGTGGGGCACGACCCGGATCGGCACCCTGAAATAGTCGTTGAGCACGTTTTCCACCATTGCCGCCGACACCGGGCGGTGCGCGAACGCCGCCGCGTAGTGGGCGGCGACGCGGTCGGGCACCGGCTGCGTCTGGCCGCCGCCCAGCGACAGCAGCAACGACTTCAGCCGGTCCGGCGCGCCCGGCAGCTCCGGCCGGTGCTTGCGCCAGGCCTGATAAAACAAGGCCACCATGCGGTGGGAGAAGATGTCCAGAAACTCGGCCGCGCCGTCATGCTTTTCGACCAGTTGATGAGAATTGATGCGCTCGCCATAGTGGTTGGGCAGCACGCCATGATTGCCAAGAAATCCGATGAAGGTCGGCGTGATGGCGATGCAGCCAAGGCGGCCCTGGTCCAGCGCGGCGATCAATTCCTGCTCGGTGGCGCGCTTGCGCGAGCCGGTGTCGCCGCGCAGGTGCAAGGCCTCGATCTCGCTGGCGGGAAAACGCTCGCTGGTGCTGTTGCGAAACCGCAGGAAATCGGTCAGCGCGGTCCCGGCGTCCAGGCCGCGCTCGGCCAGCAGGCGTTCCAGCAACAGCACCGCCTGGAAAAACTCGAACCGGTGGGGGTGGTCCAGCAGTTGCTGTATTAGTCCAGCAGGTTGGTGCCGCTTCGTGGTTGACATCGCAACAGTTCCTCCCCCGTCTTGTTGGACACCACCACCAGCTGGCTGAATACATTGATTTGGCAATACAGGCCGAAGAAGTGGTCCAGCGTCTGCGCGAACACATGCACGCCGCCGCCGACGAAGGCGTCCTCGTCGACGGTCACGCCGATCTCCAGCCCGGGCATCAGTGCGCCGCTGGGCTCGCCGGGTATCCAGGCCATGGTGGTGCGGTAGCGCAGCGCCGTCACCCCCTGTATCTGGCGCTGGACGCTGGCGCTGCGCGGCAGGTTGTAGAGCGTGAGCATTTCCCGGAATTCATCGAGTCCGACGTCGCTCAAGGACCGGTGGTTGAGCGTCAGGTGCGATATCAAACGCCAATGGCCGCCGTTGGCGGCGTCGAACCGGTAGGGCCGCGAAGGCTTGCGCAGCAGCCGGATCGGCGTGCGGGTGAATTGCCCGTCCAACATCAGATCGCCCTCGGCCTGGCCGATGCGCAACATCGTGGGCAGATCGCGATTGCTGCAAAGCAGCTCGACCGACAGCGTCTGCGTCTTGCCGCTTGCCGCCAGCGGGACCAGTTCGGTGTTGACCAGGCTGATGCGCATTTCGTGTCCGGGGCTGAGCTCGGCCGTCAGCGGGTCGCGCCGCAGCACCCAGTAGTGGCCCGGCGGCTGCGGGTGTTCGCCGTGATGCATGCTGTAGAACGGCCTGATCTGCTCAATGCCTTCCGGTCGGGAAACGTCGGTGATCAGCCGCGCCGACTCGATGCCGTGGATCTCGTACGCTTCGGGCTTGGCGGTATCGGCCAGCAGGGCGTAATCGGTGGTGGTGTGCCGCACGTCCACCGGGGCGCCGGGGCGGTGGAACAGGTTGACCACCGGCGCGCAATTCAACAGCAGATGCTGGTCCGATAATTTGGCCAATATCTGCGCCAGGTGGCCGCCATGCGGGATATCTTTCAGCGCCAGATGCAAGGTCAGGCGCCGGCATGTTGCCGGCATCAGCGCCGCGATCTCGTCCCAGGCCAGATCGAAGAAGTTGAATTTTTCCGGGAAGGCGAAGTACTCCGTCAACAGCCGGTAGGCCGGGTGCGACCTGGCGCTGAAGGGGAGCAGCGCGTCGCGCTGCGCAAAGCCCGCGGCCCCGACCAGTTGCCGCCGCAATGGCAGCCAGGGCGCGCCGTCGAACGACACATAGGCCGATTGCAGGCGGGTGAACAAGGTGTCGCGCAAGGCCGCGCCCAACGATGGCTCGGCGTCGATGAACAGCCGCAGCCGGCCGAGGGCGATCTCCGGCAGCGCCGCCCGGCCGGCGCCTTCGAAGCTCAGCTCCATGCTGGAGGTGACTTCGCCGTCCAGGCGGATCGACGCGGGCGCGTTGACGATGGGGTGGTACCTGGCGGCGGCCAGCGTTACCGGCGCCACCTCGATGTCGGCTGTCGTGCGGAACCGGCATTTGACGCCGCGCACCGGGGCCGATTTCAACTCCGTGCCGCGCGGCAGCAAGGTGGTGATGTCCGGCTGGTCCGAGGCGGCCGAGCGAAAATCGAGATGCATGATCGAGCAGGACGGAAAGCTGCGCAGATAATGCGGATAGAGCATTTCCAGCAGCGATTCGGTGAACAGCGGATAGTCGTCGTCGAGCCGCTTGGAGATGCGCGCGGCGAGCAGGGCCGAGGCCTGGATCAGCCGTTCGACGTGCGGGTCCTTGCAGGTGTCGCCGCTCATCAGCAGGTTGCCGGCGATGCCGGGATACTGTTCCGCAAAGCCCCGGCACAGGCGCCGCAACAGCGCCAGCTCCGTTTCGTAGTGCGGCAACAGGTCCTTCATGGATAACCTCCAGCGTCTCGTGACTGCCATGCTGACACCGAAGCGGGGACGGATTATTGACGACGAGCAAGAGATTGGCCGAGGGTAATTTCATGCCCGTGTCGCAATATTGCTAATTGCAATCACGATGGTAAAACCCATAGTCAAAATGGATTGAGCCGGAAAACCGATTATTTTGAAGCTATTGATAGCCTAAAGCCGCTAAAAACGGCAAAAATTCGGTCATTTGCTGTCGGGCATCATAAAAAATGCCCATAACCGTTATCATCGTTGGTGAAAATACCTACTTAAATGAAAGAATTGGTCTGATAAAATCGTAGGCTTTCCGACCGCACAAACAGGAAGGCAGCACAGCATGGATTCGTCATCTGAGAAAAAAGAGGAAATTCGTCAACAATTGCGCGTCGCCGCGCTCGAGTACCACGAGTTCCCGACACCAGGCAAAATCAGCGTTACGCCGACCAAGCAACTGACCAACCAGCGCGATCTGGCGCTTGCCTACTCCCCGGGCGTGGCCGCCCCGTGCGAAGAAATCGTCATCGACCCGGCCGCCGCCTATAAATACACGGCGCGCGGCAACCTGGTGGCCGTCATCACCAACGGCACCGCCGTGCTGGGCCTGGGCAACATCGGTCCGCTGGCCGCCAAGCCGGTGATGGAAGGCAAGGGCGTGCTGTTCAAGAAATTCGCCGGCATCGACGTCTTCGACATCGAGATCAACGAATCGGACCCGGACAAGCTGGTCGACATCATCGCCTCGCTCGAGCCGACCTTCGGCGGCGTCAACCTGGAAGACATCAAGGCGCCCGAGTGCTTCTACATCGAGCGCCAGCTGCGCGAGCGCATGAAGATTCCGGTCTTCCACGACGACCAGCACGGCACCGCCATCATCGTCGGCGCGGCCATCATGAACGGCATCCAGTACGTCGGCAAGGACATCAAGCACTGCAAGCTGGTCGTGTCCGGCGCCGGCGCCGCCGCGCTGGCCTGCCTGGACCTGATCGTCGACCTCGGCTTCCCGCTGGAAAACATCTACGTCACCGACCTGGCCGGCGTGGTCTACAAGGGCCGCACCGAGCTGATGGACCCGGACAAGGAACGCTTCGCGCGCGACACCTCGGCCCGCACCCTGGCCGAAGTGATCCCCGACGCCGACATCTTCCTCGGCCTGTCGGCCGGCGGCGTGCTGAAACAGGACATGGTCAAGTCGATGGCGTCGAACCCGCTGATCCTGGCGCTGGCCAATCCGAATCCGGAGATCCTGCCCGACGACGTCAAGGCCGTGCGCGGCGACGCCATCATCTGCACCGGCCGCTCGGACTATCCGAACCAGGTCAACAACGTGCTGTGCTTCCCGTACATCTTCCGCGGCGCCCTCGATTGCGGCGCCACCACCATCACGCGCGAGATGGAGATCGCCGTGGTGCACGCGATCGCCGAGCTGGCGCACGCCGAGCAGTCCGACATCGTCGCCACCACCTACGGCTTCACCAACCTGTCGTTCGGCCCCGAGTACCTGATCCCGATGCCGTTCGATCCGCGCCTCTTGATCAAGATCGCCCCGGCCGTGGCCAAGGCGGCCGAGGAATCGGGCGTCGCCACCCGTCCGATCAAGGACCTGCAAGCGTACGCCGACAGCCTGCAGCAATTCGTCTACCGCAGCGGCACCTTCATGAAGCCGCTGTTCCAGGTGGCCAAGAAGACCGCCATCGAACTCAAACGCATCGTCTACGCCGAGGGCGAGGAGGAGCGCGTGCTGCGCGCGGTGCAGGTCATCGTCGACGAGAAGCTGGCGCGCCCGATCCTGGTCGGCCGTCCGGCCGTGCTGGACACGCGCATCGCCAAGTTCGGCCTGCGCCTGAAGCAGGGCGTCGATTTCGACGTCATCAACCCGGACCACGACGACCGTTACCGCGACTACTGGCAGACCTACTACGACATGACCAGCCGCAAGGGCGTGACGCAGGAATACGCCAAGCTGGAAATGCGCCGCCGCCACACGCTGATCGGCGCCATGATGATCAAGAAGGGCGACGCCGACGGCATGATCTGCGGCACCTTCGGCACCACCCAGCTGCACCTGCACTACATCGACCAGGTGCTGGGCCGGCGCGAGGGCGCCTGCGTCTACGCGGCGATGAACGTGTTGATCATGCCGGAGCGTCAGATCGTCATGGTCGACACCCACGTCAACGAGAACCCGACGGCCAACGAGCTGGCGGCCATCACCGTCATGGCGGCCGAGGAAATGCGCCGCTTCGGCCTGTCGCCGCGCGCCGCGCTGCTGTCGCATTCGAACTTCGGCTCGTCCAACAGCGAGTCGGCGCAGAAGATGCGCGCCGCGCTGGCGCTGGTCAAGAAGCTCGATCCGACCCTGGAAGTGGACGGCGAGATGCACGGCGACACCGCGCTCGACTCCAAGCTGCGCCACGCGATCATGCCCGAGTCGACCCTGACCGGCGACGCCAACCTGCTGGTGGCGCCGAACATGGACTCGGCCAACATCGCCTACAACCTGGTCAAGACGGCGGCCGGCAACGGCATCGCGGTCGGTCCGATCCTGCTCGGCTGCGCCCAGGCGGTGCATATCCTGACGCCGTCGGCCACCGTGCGCCGCATCGTCAACATGACCGCGCTGTGCGTGGTCGACGCGGTGGCCCAGCGCAAGGCCTAGGCGCGTTTGCGGCACCGCGACCGGCGTGGCTCCCTCGGGACCGCGCCGGTTTTTTTTTACTCGCGCGAACCCGCACGGCCACGCGGGGTCGGACCCGGCGGGTCCCCTAAGCGGAGGAGCGGGGGCCGAGGCGAGGGGATGGGGTTTGACGTGCTGTAACAGGATGTAATTTTTGTAATGGATGGGCCGCGCCGGCCCGTGCGCCAAGACGACCCTGTTACAATACCGGACAATTTTTATCTCACAATTTGTAGCCACACACCATGACGAAAACAAAAAAAGCCCTGATTACGGGCATCACCGGGCAAGACGGCGCCTATCTGGCGGAACTGCTCTTGGAAAAGGGTTATGAGGTTACCGGCACATATCGCCGCACCAGCTCGGTTAATTTCTGGCGCATCGAGGAACTGGGCATCCAGTCGCATCCGAACCTGAACCTGGTCGAGTACGACCTGACCGACCTGGCGTCGAGCATCCGCCTGATGCAGACCGTGCAGCCGGACGAGGTGTACAACCTGGCCGCGCAAAGCTTCGTCGGCGTCTCCTTCGACCAGCCGCTGACCACCGCCGAGATCACCGGCGTCGGCCCGGTCCACCTGCTCGAGGCGATCCGCATCGTCAATCCGAAGATCCGCTTCTACCAGGCGTCGACCTCGGAAATGTTCGGCAAGGTGCAGGCCGTGCCGCAAAAGGAAGACACCCCGTTCTATCCGCGCAGCCCGTACGGCGTGGCCAAGTTGTACGCGCACTGGATGACGGTCAACTACCGCGAATCGTACGGCATCTTCGGCTCGTCGGGCATCCTGTTCAACCACGAGTCGCCGCTGCGCGGCCGTGAATTCGTCACCCGCAAGATCACCGACTCGGTGGCCAAGATCCATCTGGGCCTGCTCGAGGTGCTGGAGCTGGGTAATATGGACGCCAAGCGCGACTGGGGCTACGCCAAGGAATATGTCGAAGGCATGTGGCGCATCCTGCAGGCCGACGAGCCGGACACCTATGTGCTGGCCACCAACCGCACCGAGACCGTGCGCGACTTCGTCAGCATGGCCTTCAAGGCGATCGACGTCGCCATCGAATGGAGCGGCGCGGCCGACAACGAGATCGGCACCTGCAAGAAGACCGGCAAGGTGCTGGTGCGCGTCAACCCTAAATTCTACCGCCCGGCCGAAGTCGAGCTGCTGATCGGCGACCCGGCCAAGGCCACCGAAAAATTGGGCTGGAAGCCGAAGACCACGCTCGAAGAGCTGTGCCAGATGATGGTCGACGCCGACCTGCGCCGCAACAAAGCCGGCTTCTCCTTCTAAGGTGAACGCGGTGACGGCGGCGTTGGAGGGCGAAGGAAGCGGCAAGCGGGCGTTGGTCACCGGCCTGTCCGGCTTCACCGGCCGGTATGTCGAGCAGGAGCTCAGCGCCGCCGGCTACCAGGTCTTCGGCACCGTTTCGCCGGACGGCGCGCCCGCCGAAGGGCGCTTCGCGGTCGATCTGAACGACCGCGCCGGCCTGGCCGACGTGGTGCAAGCGGTGCGCCCGGACGTGGTGCTGCACCTGGCCGCCATCGCCTTCGTCGGCCACGGCGACGTCGAACAAATCTACCGCGTCAACGTGGCCGGCACCCGCAATCTGCTCGAGGCGCTGGCCGGCCTGGAGACGAAGCCGTCGGCCGTGCTGCTGGCCTCGAGCGCCAACATCTACGGCAACACCGACGTCGGCGTGATCGGCGAGGACGTGCCGGCGGCGCCGGCCAACGATTACGCCGTCAGCAAGCTGGCGATGGAATACATGGCGCGCCTGTGGCAGGACAAGCTGCCGCTGATCGTCGCGCGTCCGTTCAACTACACCGGCGTCGGCCAGCACGAGAACTTCCTGCTGCCGAAGATCGTCGCGCACTTCCGCCGCCGCGCCGCCGACATCGAACTGGGCAACCTGCACGTGTGGCGCGACTTCTCCGACGTGCGCATGGTGGCGCGCAGCTACCGCCGCCTGCTGGCCGCGCCGGCCGCCGCCGGCCAGGCCTTTAACATCTGCTCGGGCCACGCGTATTCGCTCGGCGAGGCGCTCGACATGATGGCCGACATCGCCGGCTACAAGATCAACGTCCACGTCAACCCCGCCTTCGTGCGCGCCAACGAGGTGGTGCGCCTGGTCGGCGACAACCGCCGCCTGGCCGCCGTCACCGGTCCGGTCGCCACCGTGCCGCTGGCCGACACGCTGCGCTGGATGTACCAGGCTTGAGCGGCGGCCCCGCGGTGAGCGCCATGCCCCGGCCGCGCGTCGGCCTGTCCACCACCACCGTCGAACCGGTGCTGACCGGCGGCCGCCTGGACGGCATCGGCGTCTACAGCCGCGCCTTGCTCGAGCACCTGCCGGGCGCCGGCTGCGAGGTGCTGCCGTTCAGCTTTGCCCCGCCCGGCGACGCCGCCCGCCTGACGGTGGGCCGCGCGCTGCCGCTGTCGTTCCCGCTGGCGACCCTGGGCGACTTGATGCTGCCGGCCAGCGTGCACCTGAACGCCAGCCGCGCGCTGGGCAAGGGCGCGCCGCCGCTGGACCTGTTCCACGCCACCGACTACCGCATCGTGCGCATGGATTGCCCGGTCGTGGCGACCCTGCACGACGCGCTGCCGATTTCCCATCCCGAGTGGTGCAGCCCGAAGATGCGGCGCCTGAAGAACTGGCTGCAGGCCAAGGCCGCGCGCAAGGCGCAGCACGTGATCACCGGTTCGCGCTATTCGATCCGCGAGTTGGTCGAATGCTTCGGCGTCGACGAGCGCCGCATCAGCGTGGTGCACCACGGCGTCGGCGCCGCATGGTTCGACGCCCCGCCCCCGGCGGAGCGCGACGCCACGCTGGCGCAATACGGACTGCGGGCCGGCTACTTCCTGTTCGTCGGCACGTTGCAGCCGCGCAAGAACATCGCGCGCCTGCTGGAGGCCTACCTGGCGTTGCCGCCGGTGCTGCGGTCGGCGCGCCAGCTGGTGATCGTCGGCGCGCCGGGCTGGCGCAGCGAGGAGCTGGTCGCGCGCGTCAAGGACGCGCGGCAGCGCGGCGAAAACGTCGTCTGGCTCGACCAGTTGACCGACCACGGGCAGCTGCGCCACCTGTACGCCGGCGCCGGCGCCTTCGTGTTCCCGTCGTTGTACGAGGGGTTCGGCTTGCCGCTGGTCGAGGCCTTCGCCAGCGGCGTGCCGGTGGCCACCTCCAACGCCACCTCGCTGCCGGAGGTGGCGCTGGGCGCGGCGCTGGAGTTCGATCCGCTGTCGGTGCCGGAGATGAGCGCGGCGATGACCGCCATCGCGCGCGACGACGCGCTGCGCCAGCGCCTGGTGGCCGCCGGCCGCCGCCGCGCGCTGGAACTGACCTGGGACGAGGCGGCCCGCCGCACCGCGGCCGTGTATCATGACGTCCTGTCACACTGATGTCACACTAATTTCACACTAAACGGCCGCGTCGAGCGGCCCGACCACCAGCCATGCGCGTCCTTCATTTCTACAAGACCTACTACCCCGACAGCTGGGGCGGAATCGAGCAAGTCATCCGCCAGATGTGCGTAGGGACCGGCCGCCTCGGTGTGACCAACGAAGTGCTGACCCTGACCCGCGACGCCGGCCCGGCGCGCATCGAGCTGGAAGGCCACACCGTGCACCGCGTGCGCATGGACTTCGAGATCGCCTCGACCGGGTTCTCGTTCGCGGCGATCCGCGCGCTGGCCCGGCTGGCGCGCAAGGCCGACGTGATCCACTACCACTTCCCGTGGCCGTTCATGGACATCGCCCACTTCATGGCCCGCATCGACAAGCCGAGCGTGGTGACCTACCATTCCGACATCGTGCGCCAGAAGAACCTGCTGCGCGTCTACAGCCCGCTCAAGCGCCGCTTCCTGCGCAGCGTCGACACCATCATCGCCACCTCGCCGAACTACCTGGCCTCGTCGCCGGTGCTCAAGCGCTTCGAACACAAGACCCGCACCATCACCTACGGCCTCGATAAGAGCATCTATCCGCAGCCGTCGGCGGCGGTGATGGACAAATGGCGCGCGCGCTGCGGCGAGCGCTTCTTCCTGTTCATCGGCGTGCTGCGCTACTACAAGGGCTTGCACATCCTGCTCGACGCCATGGCCGACATCGACTATCCGGTGGTGATCGTCGGCGCCGGGCCGATCGAGCGCGAACTCAAGGAGCACGCCGCCCGCCTCGGGCTGACCCACGTGACGTTCGTCGGCGCGGTGGAGGAGGAGGACAAGATCGCGCTGCTCAAGCTGTGCTACGCGATGGTGTTTCCGTCGCACCTGCGCTCGGAGGCGTTCGGCATCTCGCTGCTGGAGGGGGCCATGTTCGGCAAGCCGATGATCTCGAGCGAGATCGGCACCGGCACCACCTACATCAACATCGACAACGAGACCGGCCTGGTGGTGCCGCCCAACGATCCGCAGGCGTTCAGCGGCGCCATGCGCCTGCTGTGGGAGCAACCGGAGCGCGCCGCCGAGATGGGCCGCCGCGCCGAGGCGCGCTACTGGGAACTGTTCACCGCCGAGCGCATGGCCGAGAGCTACCACGCGCTGTACCGCGAGTTGGCGGCGCGCCACGGCGGCAAGCGCGCGCCCCTGCGCGACCGCACTGTTTGATCTGGCGCAAATCCCCGGCGGCGCCGCGCCGCTATCATGGTCACCGAACTCCGCACCCCGCCGATGGTCCTCATTGATGGCGCTACCAAGATGGCGCCACCCCCTGTGCGACGCAACGACGTCGGCCGGGTGGGAGTTCACCTTCGGCCCCCCGCAAGCGCGGTAGAATACGCCCATCGTCCCAAATGATGGAGAACCGCGTGCGCTGCCTGGTTATCGAAGATGAAGCCGAAACCTCGAACTACATCTGCAAGGGCCTGCGCGAAGCGGGCTACCTCGTCACCGCCTGCGCGACCGGTCCGGACGGACTCGATTACGCCACCGGCGAGCAGTGGGACCTGATCATCCTCGACCGCATGCTGCCGGGCCGCATCGACGGCCTGTCCATCGTCGACAAGCTGCGCGCGCTGGGCAAGCAGACCCCCGTCATTATCGTCAGCGCGCTGACCACCATCGACGCCCGCGTGACGGGCCTGCGCGGCGGCGCCGACGACTACCTGTCCAAGCCGTTCGCCTTTTCCGAGCTGCTGGCGCGGGTCGAGGCGCTGCTGCGGCGCAGCGCGCCCGGCGCCGACAGCACCCAGCTGCAGGTGGCCGACCTGACCCTGGACCTGCGCACCATGCGCGTCACGCGCGGCGCCAAGGTCATCACCTTGCAGCCGCGCGAGTACCGGCTGCTCGAGTACCTGATGCGCAACGAGAACCAGGTGGTGACCCGCACCATGCTGCTCGAATCGGTGTGGGACTACCATTTCGACCCGCAGACCAACGTCATCGACGTCCAGATCAGCCGCCTGCGCGCCAAGGTGGACAAGGATTTCCCCGTCATGCTGATCCACACGCTGCGCGGCGTCGGCTACCGCATGGGCGCCGCCGCCGCCGACGCGACGGAGCAGGCGCTTGATTGAGCGTGAGCGTGAGCGTGGGCGCCCGCGCCCGCTCGCGGCCAGGCTGGGCTTCGGCACGCTCGGGCGGGCCTCGATCGCCGCCAAGCTGGTGCTGGGCTACGGCCTGCTGGGCACCGTCTCGATCGTGGTGGTGTCGGCGGTCTTCTACACCGGCACCATCGGCGTGCTCGATGATAACCTCGACGGCAAGATCGTCATGCAGTCCGAGCGCCTGCTCGGGCACGCCGGCATGCCGGGCCACGGTGCGCTGGTGGAGGAGGTGCGGCGCCAGCTGACCGACGGCATCGACACCGACCGCGAGATCTTCCAGCTGATCGCCGCCGACGGCGTGCCGCTGGCCGGCAATCTGGACGTCGTGCCGGCCGGCGCGGCGCGCGGCGCGCGGGAGGGCGGGGGCTCGGAAATGATCACCACCGCCGTCCGGCGCGCCGGCCACGAGCGGCCGGCGCGCCTGTACCTGCGGCCGATGGCCGACGGCGGCCTGCTGATCGTCGGGCGCGACCTGAGCGAGCAGCACGCGGTGCGCGAGGTGATCTGGCGCGCGCTGCTGGCCGGCGCCGGCGTCTCGCTGCTGCTGACGGTGGCCGGCGCGCTGCTGTTCCGGCACGGTATCGAGGGGCGCCTCGGCCAGATCCGCCGCACCGCCGCGCAGATCGAGGCGGGCAATCTGAGTCACCGCATCCCGGTCTCCGGCGGCGACGAGTTCGCGCTGCTCAACCGCGACATCAACCGCATGCTCGACCGCATCGAGCTGCTGATGGAGGGCATCCGCCACGTCTCCAACGCCATCGCCCACGACCTGCGCACGCCGCTGAGCCGCATCCGCGGGCGGCTCGACGACGCGCTGCGCCACGAGGTGACGGTGGCGCGCCTGTCCGGCGCCGCCCACGACGCCATCGACGACATCGACGATCTGATACGCCTGTTCGAGCGCCTGCTGCAGATCGCCGAGGCCGAATCGGGCATGCGCGCGCGCCTGTTCGAGCGGCTCGACCTGGGGCGCGTGGTGGCCGACATCGGCGAGATGTACGAGGCCATCGCCGAGGATGGCGGCATCGCGCTGACGGTCGACGCGCCGGCCTCGCTGTTCGTCGACGGCGACCGCAACCTGCTGGCCAGCGCCGTCGCCAGCCTGCTCGACAACGCCATCAAGTACGCCGGTCCCGGCGCCACCATCCGCATGCGCGCCGGCCTGCACCAGGGCCAGGCGTCGATCGCTATCCACGACAACGGCCCGGGCATCCCGGACGAGGAGCGCGACAAGGTGACGCAGCGGTTCTACCGGCTCGACAAGAGCCGCCACCTGCCCGGCAACGGCCTCGGACTGGCCATCGTCAGCGCCACCGCGACCTCGCACGGCGGCGCGCTGGCGCTGGAGAACGGCGCGCCCGGGCTGGTCGCGCGCATCCTGCTGCCGCTGGCGCCGGCGTGAAGGCCGAGCGCCCCGGCCGGCCCAAGCTATCCTAGCTGTAATGTGACCGCAATCTTGCGGAGAGGCGGGCGGTCCTATGATGGCCGCACAACCACTCGACTCTCCCATCATGCACGATTTAAGCGACATCGCCCACTGGCTGCGGCACCATCCGGTCCACCACACCTCGCAGGTGCACAGCACCTTGCCCGATCCGACCTTCGACACCGGCGGCGAAACGCTGGTCTCCTTCAGCACCAACAACTATCTGGCGCTGGCCAACCATCCGCGCCTGGTGGCGGCGGCCAAGGAGGGCCTGGACCGCTACGGCGTGGGCAACTGCGAATCGCGCCTGCTCGGCGGCGACCTGGAGGTCTACCGCGAGCTCGAGACGCGCCTCGGGGCCCTCAAGCACAAGAGCGACGCGGTGCTGTTCGTGACCGGCTACATGACCAACATCGGCGTGCTGTCGTCGATCGTCAAGGCGGCCACGCTGGCGCGGCTGCACGGCTTCCGCACCAAGAAGCGCCACAAGTACGCCTACTACTCGGACGAGTTCAACCACATCAGCATCCGCGAGGGCATCCAGATGTCCGGCGCGCTGCGCTACAACTACCGCCATTGCGACATGAACCACCTGGAGGCGCTGCTCAAGGCCGGCGCCGAGGAGGGCACCACGCCGCTGATCGTCAGCGACGGCGTGTTCAGCATGGAGGGCACGATCGCGCCGCTGCCGGACCTGGTGGCGCTGGCCGAGCGCTATGGCGCGCTGCTGTACATCGACGACGCCCACGCCACCGGCATCCTCGGCGCCAACGGCGGCGGCACCTCGGAGCATTTCAACTGCTACAGCGACAACATCATGCAGATGGGGACCCTGAGCAAGGCGCTCGGCGCGATCGGCGGCTTCGTCGCCGTCGAGCGCGACGTCGCCGAGGTGATCCGGCTGACCAGCTCCGCCTACGGCTTCACCTGTCCGCCGCCGCCGGACCAGGCGGCGGCGCTGCTGGCCGCGCTCGACCTGCTGGAGCAGGAGCCGCAGCGCCGCCAGCGCCTGTGGGAAAACCAGCGCTACTTCATCGAGAAGATGGCGCCGCTCGGCTACACCATCCTGTCGACGCAGACGCCGATCCTGCCGGTGCTGATCGGCGACGCCGAGACCTGCCAGCGCTACGCCATCGAACTGCGGCGCGAAGGCATCCACGTCGACGCCGTGCAGTTCCCGGCCGCGCCGGTGGGCAAGGCGCGCCTGCGCTTCATGATGAACGCCGGCCACACCCGGGCGCAGATCGACCACGTGGTCGGCGTCATGGCGCGCCTGGCGGGACGCGAGCTGCGCCTGGTGGCCTGACGGCGCCGCCCTTCAATGCTCTGCCCAGCGCCGCTTGACCTCAAGCAGCGCGGGCATCTGTTTCAGGAACAGGTCGACCAGCTCCGGCTGGAAATGCTTGCCGCGCTGCGCCAGCATGTGCTCGACCGCCCGCTCCAGCGGCCAGGCCTCCTTGTAGGGCCGCGCCGACGTCAGCGCGTCGAACACGTCGGCGATCGCCACGATGCGCCCCACCAGCGGGATGCGCTCGCCGGCCAGGCCGTTCGGATAGCCGCTGCCGTCCCATTTCTCGTGGTGCGTCACCGCCACGTCGTGCGCCATCGCCAGCATGCCGTGCGCGTGCCGGCCGATGATCTCGCCGCCGATGGCGGCGTGCGATTGCATGATCTTCCATTCGTCCGCGTCCAGCGCGCCCGGTTTGCGCAGGATGCTGTCGGGGATGCCGATCTTGCCGACATCGTGCATCGGCGCGGCGTGCAGCAGGTCGTCCGCCTCGGCTTCGCCCATGCCCAGCGCCAGGCCGAGGATGCGCGAATAATGGCTCATGCGGATCACGTGGCGGCCGGTCTCGTTGTCCTTGTATTCGGCGGCCAGGCCGAGGCGCTGGACGATCTCCAGGCGCGTGCGTTTGAGTTCGTCCACGCGCACCAGCGACAGGTGGGTGCGCACGCGCGCGCGCACGATCGCCGGGTTGACCGGCTTGGTGATGTAGTCGACGGCGCCGGCCTCGAAGCCGACCACCTCGTCCAGGCTCTCGGTCAGCGCGGTGATGAAAATGACCGGGATGTCGGCGGTGGCGCCGTCTGCCTTGAGCGCGCGGCAGACGTCGTAGCCGGTCATCCCCGGCATCATGACGTCGAGCAGGATCAGCTGCGGGCGCTCCTGGCTGGCCAGTTCCAGCGCGCGTGCGCCGTCCTTGGCGTACAGCAGGCGGTAGCGGTCCTGCAGGATGTGGCGCAGCAGCTGCAGGTTGTTCGCTTCGTCGTCCACCGCCAGGATCAGCGGCATGTTCGGTTGGTGTGTGGTGATCATGGTTTTTCCCCGGCCAGGCTGTCAAGCATGGCTTCCAGTGTCGCGTGCGCGAGCGGTAAGTCGAAGTCGTTCAAGGCGTTCTCGATGGCGGTCATGCGGCGTGTCAGCGCGGCCGGCGCGCCGGCGCCGTGGATGCCGGCCGCCAGCGCCGCCAGCGCGGCGTCGTTCAGTTCCCCGCGCTTGAGCGCCGGCAGCAGCAGGCCGGCCTTGGCGCGTACCAGGGCGGCGTCGTAGGCCGGCGCCGTCCCGGGCGGCGACGGCTCGGGCAGTGGCGGGGCGGCGAGGGCGGGCGCGCCGGCGCCGCCATCGGCTTGGCGGGCGGCCGCCTCCAGCGGCACCCTGACGTGGAAGGTGGCGCCCTGGCCGGGCGTGCTGTCGGCCCAGATCCGGCCGCCCATCAAGGTGACCAGCTGGCGGCTGATGGTGGTGCCCAGGCCGGTGCCGCCGAAGCGCCGCGTCATCGAGGCGTCGGCCTGGGTGAACTGGTCGAAGATCGCCTGCAGCCGCTCCGGCGCGATGCCGATGCCGGTGTCGGCGACGTCGATGCACAGGCAGGTGTCGTCGCGGCGCGCGCGCAGCGTCACCGTGCCGGCGGCGGTGAACTTGATGGCGTTGTCGACCAGGTTGCCGATGACCTGGCGCATGCGCAATTGGTCGCCGTGCAGCCACGCCGGCAGCGCCGCGTCGTATTCGACCTCGATGCGCAGGCCCTTGGCGCGGGCGTTGCCGCCGAAGGTGGACGCCAGCTCGTCGATCAGGTCCGCCAGGTTGTAGTCGGCCTTCTCCAGCTCCACCGCGCCCTTGTCCAGCTTGGCCGTGTCGAGCACCCCGTTGAGCAGGCGTAGCAGCGCGCGGCCGGCCTTGTGCACGGTGCCCAACTGCTGGCGCTGGCTGGCGTCGAGATCGGTCTCGAGCAGCATTTTGGTGAAGCCGAGGATGGCGTTGAGCGGCGTGCGGATCTCGTGGCTCATGTTGGCGACGAAGCTGGCGCGCGCCGCCGCCGCCTGTTCGGCGCTCTCCTTGGCCTTGCGCAGCTCCTGCTCCATTTGATGGCGTTCGGTGATGTCGAGGATCACGCCGTCGATCCAGACGATCTCCGGCCGGTCCTCGTCGCGCGTGACGGCGCCGTTCTCCCACACCCAGCGGATGCCGCCGTCGGCGTGGCGCACCCGGTATTCCACTTTGTAGGCGGCCAGGTTGGCGATGCTGTGCGCGATCCGCGCGGCCACGTCGGCGCGGTCCTCGGGCACGATCAGCGAACTCAGTTTGCGGGTGCGTCCGGCGCCGACGAAATCGCTGGCCGGATGGCCGGTCAGGCGTTCGATGCCGTCGCTGATGAACAGCGGCGGCGCGTCGAACTCCATGCTGCTGCGGAAGGAGATGCCGGGCATGTTGCCGATCAGGGAGCGCAATTGCAGCTCGCTGTCGCGCAGCGCCTGCATGATGGCGCGCCGTTCGCTGATGTCGGTGATGAACAGCACGAACAGGTCGCGCTCGTCCAGCGCCGCGTGGCCGATCGCCAGGCGGATCGGCACGATGGCGCCGTCCTTGCACAGCCCCAGCACCTCGCGGCCCTTGACCGGCAGCGCGGAGTTGTCTTCGCCCAGGGTTTTGAGCAGGCCTTCGCGCTGGGCGCGGTCCGGGTCGGCCATCAGCAGGCGGATGTCGCGGCCGACGATCTGGGCGCGCGTCCAGCCGAAGATGCGTTCGGCCGAGATGTTGAATTCGTGGATGGTGCCGGCGCGGTCGATGGTGATGACGCCGTCGATGGTGGTGGTGAGCAGCGCGCGCATCCAGCTTTCGCTTTCGCTTTTCTGCCGGAACAGTTCGCGGTAGCGCAGCAGGCCGTTGGCCGACATGATGAAGATGGTGATGGCCACCGTGATCAGGCTGATCGCCAGCGCCAGGAAGGTGCCGCGCTGCTCCGGCACGGCGCCGGGCGGCAGCCGGCCGACGAAGCGCGCCGCCGCCATGCCGGTGTAGTGCATGCCGGCGATGGCGCAGCCCATCACGCTGGCGCTGATCAATCCCAGCACGTGGCGGTGCAGGCGGCCGCGCAGGTTGCGCAGGCCGAAGCGGATCCACAGCGCCAGCGTGGCCAGCACCACGGCCACCACGATCGACAGCGCGAACATCGCCGGGTCGTAGCGCAGGGCCAGATCCATGCGCATCGCCGCCATGCCGGTGTAGTGCATGGCGCCGATGCCGGCGCCGACCAGCAGGCCGCCGCTCAGCAGCGAAGCGGCGCGCAGTTGCCGGCGGCTGATGATCATCAGCGCCACGCCCGACGCGCCCAGGCTGGGGAGTATCGACAGCAGGGTGGTGCCGGGATCGTAATCGACCTGCGTGCACAGGTTAAACGCCAGCATGCCGATGAAGTGCATGGCCCATACGCCGCAGCCCAGCGCCAGGCTGCCGCTGGCGAGCATGATGATGCGCAGGCCACGCCAGCGGCTGGTGCTGGCCTGCGCCAGGCCGACCACCTGCAGCGCCATCCATGATGAAAAGATGGCAACCATGACGGAGAGCGCGACCAGCGAGGGGGTGTAGCTGCCGTAGTTGATCAGCGATGGGTCGGCCGGCGGCGAAAACAGTTGCGGCGAAAAGTAGGTGTTCATGTGATATCGGGTGCTGCCGGGTCCGAGCGGAACGGCGACCATATCACATAAAAAACCGCCCGCAGGCGGTTTTCGGAGAACTGTTGTTTCGTGTCCCGTCAGGACTTGGCGAAGGCCAGGAAGTCGGCGTTGAACTTGTCCTTGTGGGTGTCGGTCAGGCCGTGCGGCGCGCCCGGATAAGTGATCAGTTTTGCATTCTTGACGATCTTGGCGGCGGCGCGGCCGGCGGCGTCGATCGGCACCACCTGGTCGTCCTCGCCGTGGATGATCAGCGTCGGCTTGTCGAATTTTTTCAGGTCGTCGCGGAAGTCGGTCTGGGCGAACGCCGCGATCGAATCGTAGGTGTTCTTGTGGCCGGCCTGCATGCCCTGGTTGTAGAAGGCGTTGATCAAGCCCTGCGACGGCTTGGCGCCGGGCCGGTTGTAGTTGTAGAACGGGCCGGAGGCGAAGTCCAGGTACAACTGGCCGCGATTGGCGACCGACGCCGCGCGGATGCCGTCGAACACCTCCAGCGGCAGGCCGCCCGGGTTGGTGTCGGTCTTGAGCATCAGCGGCGTGACGGCGGAAATGAGCGCCAGCTTGGCGATGCGCTTGGTGCCGTGGCGGCCGACGTAGCGCGCCACCTCGCCGCCGCCGGTGGAAAAGCCTGCCAGGATGATGTTGTTCAGGTTGAGCGCCTCGATCAGCTGCGCCAGGTCGTCGGCGTAGTGGTCCATGTCGTTGCCGTCCCACGGCTGGCTGGAGCGGCCGTGGCCGCGGCGGTCGTGGCTGACCACGCGGAAGCCGTTGCTGGCCAGGTGGAAGGCGGCCGATTCCCAGCTGTCGGCGTTGAGCGGCCAGCCGTGGCTGAGGATCACCGGCTGGCCGTTGCGCGGACCCCAATCCTTGTAATAGATCTCGACGCCGTCGCGGGTGGTGATGGTGCTGGCGGTCTTTTGCAGCTTGCCGGTGGTGGCGGCCTGGCTGTCGGTGCTGACGGCGGCCAGCGGCAGCGCGCTGGCGACGGCCGCCGCGGCGGCGAAGGCGCCGCCGGCCAGGGCGGAGCGGCGCGATGGATCGAGCTGGTTGTTGTCGTTGTTGGACATGATGTAAGCCTTTGTTTTTGGGGTTGAATGTGTGGTGCGATGGAATGCATGGTAGGGCCGATTTTCGGCGCCGGGAATGGCCATTCCTGCAAAGTTGGATTGCAAAATTGCATATCCCGACATCAGGGGGCGGCGCCCCATCCCGGAAGGGAGACGCGCCGCCCTACCGATGGGCGGGCAGGCGATCGGCGGCCATGGATTGCGTTTTTTGCAAAAGTGCTGAATACTTGCCGAGCTGATCCGCATACCGTCGGATCGCCCCTATGAGACAGACAGAAACGATGGCCTTTTTCACCAAGAAGAAAATCGCGCTGATGGTCGGCGTGATCGCGATCGGCGGCGCCGCCTTGGCGTTCTATTCCAAAAGCCGGACCCCTGTGGTGGAAGCGCCACGCTTCCGCGTCGCGGCGGTCGACACCGGCAATATCACGCAGACGGTGACGGCCACCGGCACCATCAACCCGGTCGCGCTGATCAACATCGGCTCGCAGGTCTCGGGCACGGTCAACGTGCTCAAGGCCGACTTCAACGACCGCGTGAAGAAGGGCCAGATCCTGCTGACGCTCGACCCCACCATCTTCAACGCGCAGATCCGCCAGAGCGAGGCGCAACTGGCGTCGGCGCGCGCGTCGCTGCGGCTGGCGCAGGCCACGCACCAGCGCAACCAGACCCTGGTGACCCAGAGCTTCATCTCGCCGCTGGCGCTGGACCAGTCCAAGCGCGAGGTCGACGTGGCGCTGGCGAACATCCAGCTGACGCAGGCGCAGCTGGCGCGCGCGCAGGCGGACCTGAACAACAGCGTGATCCGCTCGCCGATCGACGGCGTGATCATCAAACGCACGGTGGAGCTGGGGCAGACGGTGGCGGCGTCGTTCACCACGCCGACCATGTACCAGATCGCCCAGGACCTGACCAAGATGCAGATCGACACCAGCGTCTCGGAGGCCGACGTCGGCGCGCTGAAGGAGGGGCAGCAGGCGCGCTTCGTCGTCGACGCCTATCCGGACAAGGAGTTCGAGGCGCGCATGCGGCAGTTCCGCCTGGCCGCCAACGTGGTGCAGAACGTCGTCACCTACAACGTGGTGCTCGACGTCGACAACCACGACGAGCTGCTCAAGCCGGGCATGACGGCGCAGGTGCGGCTGTTGGTGGGCAACCGCGAGAACGTGCTGCGCATTCCGACCGCCGCGCTGCGCTTCCGCCTCAGCGACGAGGAGGTCGAGCGGCAGGCCAAGCTGGCCAAGGAGGCCAAGCCGGCCGGCGCCTCCGCGGACAGCGCCGCCGCGATGGACGCGCCGCCGGAGGACGACGCCGGCTTCCGCACCAAGGCCGACCTGACGCGCTCCTTCCGCATCTACACGCTCGATACCAAAAACCAGCCGAAGCCGATGGACATCAAGATCGGCCTGTCGAACTTCCGCTACACGGAGGTGGTGGGCGGCGCCTTGAAGAAGGGCGACAAGGTAGTCACGCGCGCCATCGTCGACAACAAGGACGGTGTGCGTTGATGTCGCGGACAAGCGCGCCGGCGGCGCCGGCCGGTCCGCTGATCGACATCCGCGGCGTGACCAAGAGCTACTTCTCCGGCGGCGTCGAGACGCCGGTGCTGTTCGGGATCGACCTGGCGGTGCCGCGCGGCGACTTCCTGGCGGTGATGGGGCAATCCGGCTCCGGCAAGTCGACCTTGATGAACATCTTCGGCTGCCTGGACCAGGCCAGCGGCGGCAGCTACCTGCTCGACGGCGTCGATACCTTGACCTTGTCGCGCGCCGAACTGGCCACCATCCGCAACCGCACCATCGGCTTCGTGTTCCAGAGCTTTAACCTGATCAAGCGCATGAGCGTGGCGGAGAACGTGGCGCTGCCGCTGATCTACGCCGGCGTCTCGCGCGCCAAGGCGCACGCCAAGGCGCTGGTGGAGCTGGACCGGGTCGGCTTGCGCGAGTATGCCAAGCGCACGCCGAACCAGCTGTCTGGCGGCCAGCAGCAGCGCGTGGCGATCGCCCGCGCGCTGGTGGGCGATCCGCCGCTGATCCTGGCCGACGAACCGACCGGCAATCTCGATACGCAGACCAGCGAGGAGATCATGCGCTCGTTCCAGCAGTTGAACCAGGAGCGCGGCATCACCATCCTGCTGGTCACGCACGAGCCGGACATCGCCGCCTACAGCAAGCGGCTGATGCGCCTCAAGGACGGCCACGTGCTGTACGACGGGCCGGCCGCCGAGGGCCTGCGCGAGATGATGGCGGGCCACCAGCCGGCCAGCGTGGCGGCGCCATGAATCCGCTGCAGATCACCATCGAGGCGTTTCGCTCCATGCTGGCGAACCGCCTGCGCACCCTGCTGACGATGCTGGGCATTATCATCGGCATCGCCTCGGTGGTGCTACTGCTGGCCGTCGGCGACAGCATGAAGCGTTTCATCGCCAAGGAGCTGGAGCAGCTGGGCACCAACATGCTGTTCATCTCGCCGGGCGGCGACCGCGCGCAGCAGCAGCGCCTGCGCAACGGCGCGGCGCCGGCCCTGACGCTGCTCGACGCCGAGGCGCTGAACCGGCTGCCGTCGCTGGCCGGCGCCGCGCCGACGCTGCAGGGCGGCTTCAATCTGGCGGTCGGCAACGAGAGCGCGTCGAAGACGGTGCATGGCGTCAGTCCGGACATGTTCAAGATCCGCGGCTGGAAGATCGACAAGGGCAGCGCCTTCAGCGACGCCGACATGCGCTCGGCCGCGCGCATGGTGGTCATCGGCCGCAAGATCGCCGACCAGTTCTTCTACAAGATCGACCCGCTGGGCAAATACATCCGCATCGAGAACGTCTCGTTCCAGGTGGTGGGGGTGCTGTACGGCGAGGGCAAACAGGTCGATGGCGGCGATTTGAGCGACTACGTGCTGGTGCCGATCACCGCCGCCGCCGCCAACCTGGTCAAGATGCAGTTCCCCGGCAACGTGCATTACGTGGTCGCCCAGGGCAAGTCGGGCGGCAACCTGCAGGACGCCATCCAGGACATCAACGAAACGCTGCGCGACCGCCACCACATCAAGTTCGAGCAGCCGGACGACTTCCGCATCGATAACCTGGCCTCGTTCGCGGAGACGGCCAAGACCATCAGCGCCGGCCTGGCCGCGCTGCTTGGCCTGATCGGCGCGATCTCGCTGATCGTCGGCGGCATCGGCATCATGAACATCATGCTGGTGTCGGTGACCGAGCGCACCCGCGAGATCGGCATCCGCATGGCGATCGGCGCCAAGCCGCGCGACGTGCTGCTGCAGTTCCTGACGGAGGCGGTGGTGATCTGCCTGGTGGGCGGGGTGTTCGGCATCGTGCTGGCGACGGCAGCGGCGGCCGCGATCACCTCGACCGGCAAGTTCGAGGTGTTCATCACCTTGCAGGCGGTGGTGGTGGCGTGCGGTTTTTCCAGCCTGGTGGGCGTGTTCTTCGGCTTCTACCCGGCGCGGCGGGCGTCGAAGCTGTTGCCGGTCGATTGCCTGCGCTACGAGTGAAGCGGCTTAATAATCGAACTTCTTGCTGCGCGAGGCGCTCTTGAAGAACAGCACCGGGTCGCGGTCCTCCTCGAGCTTCTGGCGCCGCTCGCGGGCCTCGCGCGCGCGTTGCGCGCGGCGCTCGTTTTGCTCGTCGATGCGCAACTGCACTTGAAACCCCTTCTTGCTGTTTTCCAGCAGCCCGAACTTTTGCCGCATCGCGGCCGCCCAGACGACGAAAATGATCAGCAGGGAGAGCAGATAGCCGGCTTGCCAGATGCCATAATTCTGACTGATGAAGGGAAACAGCGGCGCCGCGTCCTCCAGCCAGCCCTGGCCCAACACGCCCAGCACGGCCGCCGACGCGCCCAGCGCCGTCGTCTTGGTGATCAACCAGCGGCTGGCCTTGATGCGCTGCTCCCAGAACTCCAGCGGAGCGTCGAGCGGCGGGGTGTCTGGCGTGTCGAGGTCGGTTGTCATTGGGGGCGTGTTCGGGGCGAGGGCGCGGCAGGGGATATTATATGGCATATTTGCCTAATGGAAACAATGGTTGCTATTGATATGAGTCAAACAGGGATGCGCGGATGAAGAAAAGCTGCTTGCCGGCGCTGCTACTGGCCGTCTGCGTCGGCGCCGCGGCGGCCCCCGCCGGCGCGCCGACCGAATCGGTGGTGGGCCCGGGCTGGGCCAATAATTCGGTCAACGCCGTGGTGTTCCGCAAGAATTCGCTGGTCTCGGACCAGCACACGCAATACGTCGGCTACTACGACGCCGAGCGCTATCTGGTGCTGGGCAAACGCCGGCTGGGCACGTCCCGCTGGACCACCCTGCGCACGCCGTATCGCGGCAACGCGGCCGACGCCCACAACGCCATCAGCCTGATGCTCGACGGCGCCGGCTATCTGCACGTGTCGTGGGACCACCACAACAACGCGCTGCGGTACGCGCGCGGCGTCAAGCCGGGATCGCTGGAGCTGGGCCCCAAACAGGCCATGGTCGGCGCCGACGAGGATTCGGTGTCGTATCCCGAGTTTTACCGGCTGCCGGACGGCAACCTGCTGTTCTTCTATCGGCTGGGCGGGTCCGGCCGGGGCGACCTGGTGATCAACCGCTACGACACGGCGACGCGGCGCTGGGCGCGGCTGCACACCAACCTGATCACCGGCGAAGGCCGGCGCAACGCCTACTGGCAGGCCTTCCTCGACCATCGCGGCACCTTGCACCTGTCGTGGGTGTGGCGCGAATCGCCGGACGTGGCCAGCAACCACGACCTGGCCTACGCCCGCTCGCGCGACGGCGGCGTGACGTGGGAAAAGTCCGACGGCCAGCCCTACGCGCTGCCGATCAGCGCCGCCAGCGCCGAGTACGCCGTGCGGATCCCGCAAAACAGCGAGTTGATCAACCAGACCTCGATGGCGGCCGACCGCGACGGCCAGCCGTATATCGCCAGCTACTGGCGCGACGCCGGCTCGGCCGTTCCGCAATACCACGTGGTCTTCCAGGGCGCCGGCGGCTGGACGGTGCGCTCGCTCGACTTCCGCAAGACGGCGTTCTCGCTGAGCGGGCAGGGCACCAAGCGCATCCCCATCGCGCGCCCGCAAATCATGGTCGACGCCGGCCCCGGAGAGGGCAAGCCGGGCGGCCTGCTGGTGTTCCGCGACGAGGAGCGCGGCAGCCGGGTGTCGGTGGTCAGCATCAGCGATTTTGTCGCCGGCAAGTGGGAAGTCAGCGATTTGACCAGCACCTCGGTGGGCGCGTGGGAGCCCAGTTTCGATACCGAGTTGTGGCGGCGCAACGGATTGCTCAGCCTGTTCGTGCAGGACGTGCGGCAGGTCGACGGCGAGGGCCAGGCGGTGGCCCCGCCGCAGCCGGTGCGGGTGCTGGACTGGCGTCCGCGCTGAGCTGAAACACTACGTGACAAATCGCTACCGCCGGTAGCGGGTATTTTGTTGTCGTTTGGTATTTAAATGGACTACCATTGATTTTTTAACCTCAAGAGTAGCCCATGAAATCCACGCTTGCCCTCGTGCTGTTGGCCCTCAGCGCGGCCGTCTTCGCCCAGGACGCCGACGCCGACAAAGTCCCCGCGTTGGGCAAGGAGCGGGCCGCCGACCTGCAGGCCAACGAGCGCTTCATCAAGGCCGATACCCGCGTGAGCAAAACCGCGACGGTCACCATCAAGGGCAAGGCGGTGCCGTACAAGGTCACGGCCGGCACGCAGCCGGTGTGGGACAAGGACGGCAAGGTCAGCGCGACGCTGTTCTACACCTACTACCAGCGCACCGACGTCGCCGACAAGGGCAAGCGGCCGCTGGTGCTGTCGTTTAACGGCGGCCCCGGATCGGCCTCGGTGTGGATGCACGTCGCCTACACCGGCCCGAAAGCGCTCAACCTCGACGCCGAGGGCTATCCGACCCAGCCCTACGGCGTGCACGACAACCCGCATTCGATCCTCGACGTCGCCGACATCGTCTTCATCGATCCGGTCAACACCGGCTTTTCGCGCGTATTGGATGGCAAGGGCGACCGCGCGCGCTTCTTCGGCGTCAACGCCGATATCGCCTACTTGGCCGAATGGGTCTCCACCTTCGTCTCGCGCGAAGGGCGCTGGACCTCGCCCAAATACCTGATCGGCGAAAGCTACGGCACCTCGCGCGTGGCCGGGCTGGCGCTGGAATTGCAGAACGCGCAGTGGATGTACCTGAACGGCGTGGTGTTGGTGTCGCCGACGGAACTGGGTATCAAGCGCGACGGCATCGTCGCCGACGCGCTGGCGCTGCCGTACTTCGCCGCCACCGCTTGGTATCAGAAGGTGTTGCCGGCCGACCTGCAGGCGCGCGACCTGAAGGACGTGCTGCCGGAGGTCGAGGCGTTCACCGTCGACGAGCTGCTGCCGGCGACGGCGCGGGGCGGCTTTATCGATCCGCAGACCAGGGCGCGCATCGCCGCCAAATTCGCGCGCTACGCCGGCTTGTCCGAGGAGTACGTGCTGCGGAATAATCTGTCGGTGCCGGTGGAGAATTTCTGGAAGGAGCTGCTGCGCAAGCAGGGCAAGACCGTCGGCCGCCTCGACTCGCGCTATCTGGGCATCGACCGGAGCGATGCCGGCGACAAGGTCGACTACAACGCCGAGCTGACGTCGTGGCTGCATTCGTTCGCGCCGGCCATCAACCAATACCTGCGCGTGGAACTGGGCTACAAGACCGACATCAAATACAACCTGTTCGGCGACGTCCACCCGTGGGATTTCAAGAACGAGAAGACCGGCGAGAACCTGCGCCTGGCGATGGCCGCCAATCCTTATTTGAAGGTGATGATACAGTCCGGATACTACGACGGCGCCTGCACCTACTTCGACGCCAAGTACACCATGTGGCAGCTGGACCCGAGCGGCAAGATGAAAGACCGCCTGCGCTTTGAGGGCTATCGCAGCGGCCACATGATGTATCTGCGGTCGGAGGACCTGGCCAAAGCCAACGACGATCTGCGCGACTTCATCCGCCAGGCGACGCCGGCGCCCAACGCGCCGGCCAAGTACTAGTCCGGCGCCGAGGCGCCGGACGGGACCCGTCAATTACTGCTGTTGCTGGTTGCGCTTGGCGATTTCGTTGCCGGCGTAAGCGCCGCCCATCGCGCCGGCGATGGTCGCCAGCGTGCGGCCCCTGCCGTCGCCCACCTGGTTGCCCAGCAGGCCGCCGACCACCGCGCCCAGGCCGATGCCGACCGCGCTGTTCTGGGGCGCCGGAGCGCGTTGCACTGGCGCTTGCACGACACGCGGCTGGTCGTCGTCACGGCTGGCCTGGCGCGCCGGCGCATACGTGTGGTGCACAACGGTGCGGTGCTCGACGACTTGACGTGGCTGCGGTTGTGGCTGCGGCGGCTGCGCTTGCGCCGTCACCGGCTGGCTGATCTGGGCGGTGGGTGCTGCCATGTCCGGCGCCACGCTGCCTTTCGCTTGCGAGTTCGGCAGCAGGCCGAGGATGGAGGCGGCGCCGACCAGGCTGACCAAGGTCAGCGAAAACGCGGCGATCGCCAGCAGTGGGTGCATGCGGTTGGGTACGGTATGTTCCATGTTCTTTTCTCCAGATATCGCCGTGTGTGGCGCTTGCTCCCTTAACGGGGCGTGGAGCGAACCGGGTGACGCAGAAAGTGTTTCCAGAGTAAGCAGATGTTACGGCGCGTTCCTGGCGGCGTCGCGCCGCTCCAGCCATTCGCGCCCGCCGCGCTCGAGCGCCCGCTGCACCACCGCCGGCGGCAGGCTGTACACGGTCGCCCAGGTGGCCCGGCCGTCGGCCGCGTTCGACGGGAAACTGCTCGTCTCGACCGGCCAATGGTATTTGCGCTTCAGGCTTTTGATGATGGCGGCCAGCGAGGTGCGTCCCTGCAGCGGCGGGGCGCCGGTCTGGTCGCGGTCGGAAATGAGCACCGCCAGCACGGCGCCGCGCGCCGTCAACGGACCTGGAAAAGTGGGGGATTTCGGGGATTTGGTAGCCATGGCGCCATTTTATGACAGCGCGCCCGGTCCGGTGCGGACGCGACGGCGCGCGGGGCGGCCTGGCACGGCGCGTCCGCGCCGCCGCCCCCGGGTTATGCGGCGCGAGCCCGCGCTTGACGCCGGCGCATCAGCCCGACCATGCCCAGCCCGAACGCCATCATCACGTACGCGCCGGGTTCGGGGACGGCCGTGGCGGCGGCGGTGACGCGCACCGTATCGATGCCGATGTAGTTCGAATTGACCCCGAACAAACCGCCCTCGCTGACCGTGTAGCGGAACGCGAAGGCGCCGCTGGTCGGACCGGTGAGGCCGCTCAGCGTGGCGCTGTAGCGGGTCCAGTCCTCCGGATAGCCGCCGAGCGTCAGCGTGGGATTGATGCTGACCAGCAGCGTGGAGAAGCTGCCGACGCTGGTCGCCGTGGTGCCGACGTCGGTGCCGCCGACATTACTGAAGCGCACTTCCAGCCGGTCCGGCCATTCCGACGCGGGGACGGTGCGGGTGTAGAACGACAGCGTGTCGCCGTTGCTGTAGGTGGAAGTGGGCATGATCAGCCAGGTGCTGATGGTGGAGACGTCGCCGCCCGACGCGAAGTTGGCGGCGACATAGGAGTTCGGCGCGCCCTGCTGCGCCCCGAAGACCAGCTCGTTGCCCTGGAACCAGCCGATCGTGCCGGGTGGTTGACTCAGGTTGTTGACGGTCCAGCCGGCGGGAATGCCGGCGTCGAAGTTTTCCGTCAGCGGGGCGGCCCGGGCGGCACCGCCCAGGCACAAGGTCAACGTCAACGCCAAAGCTGAAACGATTGCCGGCTTAAATTTAACAGCCATCTTAACCTCCATCAATAAAGTGGAAAACGGCGAGCGGATGCGTACCGTATTGGTCAAAATAGCATGCTTAACTTATTTATATTAAGCTTAAAGCAACGTGCTTGAGCTAGATCCCGAACCCTTTCGGCTGAGGGAACCAAGCAGGCGCTGCCTCAGGCTAGGCTCATCAATGCACTTGGGCCATCTTGCTCAGCGCAACCTTCAGGCTGGCGCTGTCCAGCGAGTTGACCAGTTGCGGATGGTCGGCGAAAAAGGCCGCGACCCGTTCGACGACGCCCGGATTGTGCTGTTGCGCGGTGGCGGCGATTTCAGCGACCTGCGGCGGCGTGATGTCGGCCACCTGCGCCGGCGTCAAGGTCGCGTGGCCGTTTTGGGTGAACAGTTCGCCGACGCTGGCGGCCAGCGCGTTCAACATCGCCGGGCTGACGTCGTCCAGCAACTGGTTCAGCAGGCCCGCTTGCAACTGCGGATCGCCGCGCACGAACAGCTGGCTCACCAGTTGGCCGAAGGGCGGGGTCTCGTTCGACAGGAACGCGGCGGCCAAGCCGTGGGCGATGGACGAGCGCGGCGCGTCGCCGGCGACATGCGAGAACGCTTGTGCGACGCCTTCCGGATCGGTGGCGGTCGGATGGCCCGCGAACTGTTGCAATAAGTTTCCGAGGTCAAATCCCATGGCTGCTCCCGAGTTAAAAAGCCCAGTGTGCCTTGCCGCGGGGACGGCGTCTGTTCGGGTCTTAACGTCCCGTCGCATTCACTTGCTACATTGTTTTTATTTTTATGATAACTTACGGGGCTATTGGGAGAGCATATGCAAACAGAACAACGACACAACGCCTCGCTGAGCGCGGCGGTGGAACATGGGATTTGGCTGGCGGAGTCGCAGGGGAGCGCGATCGCGTGGGCTTACATGCAAACGTACAAGGTCCCGGCCGAGGCGATCCGCCGCGTGCTGGCGTATCCGGAAACCCGCCGCAAAAGCGACAACCACCGTCATTGAGCGGTCTGGCGCCACGGCGCCATGCAGTTCGCTGTCGGACAACAAAAAACCCGCGTGGCCTGATGGCGATGCGGGTTTTGTCGTTTGGTGGGGCAGTGTGATGCAAATTCATGGTGCCGGGAGCCGGAATCGAACCGGCACGCCTTGCGGCGCGGGATTTTGAGTCCCGTGCGTCTACCTATTCCGCCATCCCGGCAACGCGACCCGCATTATCACTGATTTGCCCACCAGCCGCAAGCCTTGATGCGCACTATTTGGTTTTTAAGCAAGGGGCCGGCCGTTCTGGCCAATCCGGCCCGGTTCGACGCAGATCAAATCCGCTGGATTTTGCCTCGATGAGCCCGTCTTTTTAGGCGCGACAATGGACGCGCGAACAACCTGCGTATTCCTGTAAACCGTATAAACTTTAATCCCGGGGGGCGTAGGGCGCTATGGAATTGTCCGAACGAGTCGATATGCTGGCGGCGCGGGTCGATGCGCTGGCCGAGCTGGTGAAGGCTGCCCACAGCGAGCAGCTGGAAGCGCATGACGAGCTGCTGACGGATCACGGCGAACGTCTGCCTGCCCTTGAACGGGTGCTGACCAACCATGGCGAGCAGATCGCCGCCTTGCGCAAGGAAGTGGCGGCGCTGACCGTTAAGGCTACCGTGCTGGAGGAGCGGCTGAATGCCTTGATGGGGCGGGTGCAGACGCTTGAGCACGAGGTCTCCCTGCTGCGCGCCGAGGTGACCGGGCTATCCGTCAGGGTCGACCATTTGTCCGCCAAAGTCGATAACATTTCAGCGAGGGTCGACCACCTCACGGTCCGGCTCGACCGGGTTGAGCACCGCCTCGGCCGCGTCGAGCTGGCGATGTGGTTGCTGGTGGCCTCCAACCTGGGCCAGTTGGCCTCCACCCTCGCCCTGTGGGGTTTCCTGCTTAATCGCTAGGCCGCCTTGATCGCGCGCTGTTGATGCTGCTGCTCCAGCAGCGCGAAGATGGCGTCCTTCGACAGCACATACTGATCCATCAACACCTCCTTGAGTTCGCTGATCTGCTCGCGGTAGTCGTTAATCGATTGCAGCGTGTACGTGTAGAGCTCGTCGGCCTTGGCCTGCACCTGGTCGAGATCGTTTTCCTTGTTCTTGAACTGCGAGTAGTCCAGCTTGGAACGCGAGTACATCGACAGCTTGTTGACCATCATGTCGAGCATCGACGTCGCCTTCTGGATGTCGTTCTGGCTGCCGACCGAGATGCCGCGCGCGCCGTAGAACAGTTCCTCCGCCGCCACGCCGCCATACAGCTGGATCACATCGCGCTCGAGTTCTTCGAGCGTGCGCAGCGCGACGTCGTCCGACGCCGACAGCACATAGCCGAGCGCGCCGAGCTTGGACACCGATTCCGTGCTGATCTTGAGCAGCGGCGAGCGCTCCTTGACCTCGGACAGCGGCAGGCCCTCGCGCAGCCACGGATCGATCTGCATGAAGAAGTGGCCCAGCTCGTGCAGCGCGACGCGTTCGCGCTGGCGGGTCTTCTCGGCCGTGGTGGCGCGGTCGGTCAGGCCGATGGTGGCGCGCTCGAAGGCGCGGAACATCAGGTCGGTGTTGATGACGGTTTTTTCCTGGATGGCGATCATGCTGGCGCGCTCGACCACGGTCTGCAGCAGCGCCGGGCTGAGGTTGGCCGTGATCTCGGCGACGTGGTCCAGGTTGAGCGCGTCCCAATCGACGCAGCCGTCGGCCTTGCGCGCCAGGAAGGAGCGCAGCAGTTCGCTGCGTTCGCCCTTGTTGGGCAGGCGGAAGTTGATCTTGACCGAGAAGCGGCGCAGCATCGCCTCGTCCATCTGCGACGAGGCGTCGTCGAAGTTGGAGGCGACCACCCAGATGACGCCGGCGCCCTTGTCGCTGCGCACGCCGTCGAGCAGGCCGAGCAGCGTGTTGGCGGTGTCGTCCTCCCATTTCTTTTCGCCGCGGCCGCGCGGCATGAACAGGCCCTGCGCCTCGTCGAGGAAGATGATGCAGCTGCCGCGCGCGCAAGCCTTGCGGTGCAGCGCGTGCAGCGCCTTGGAGCCGCCGCCGATGTAGCCCGATTCGAGCGCCGAGGCCGACGCCTGGATCAGCGGCACGTTCAGGCGCTTGGCCAGGTAGCCGGCCAGCTTGGTCTTGCCGGTGCCGGCCGGGCCGGTGAGCATGACGTTGAACGGCTTGTCGATGTCGTGCTCGCGGTAGACGGCGCGGTTGCGGATCATGTCCTCCAGGTGCAGCACTTCCTGCTTGATGTCGGCCATGCCGATCAGGTCGTCCATGCTGCCGTGCAGCTGTTCCGGATTGAGCACGGTGGCGCTGACGCCATTGCCGGGGATGCCGTGGCGCAGCATGAACAGCACCAGCCCGATCAGCAGGATATCGACCGCGTGGCGGCGCAGGAAGCCGCCGGCGCGCGCCAGCTTGCTGTCGTCCTCGTCGACCAGCACCGCCTTGTGCGACGCCAGGTAGTCCTCGCGCGCGATGGAATAGGGGATGTTGTTGCGCAGCAGTACCTCGCGCTCCAGGCTCAGGTGCGAGGTGCTGGGCACCTTGACCACGTGCAGCACCGGGTCGCCCTTGAGCTTGAAGATATAGCGCGGCGCCTCCGACAGCGGCGCGGCCACCATCAGGTATTCGAGCCGCGCGCGTTGCGTGGCCAATGCGGTGATTTGTGAAATATCCTGCGAACGCATGATCGGGCCGGCGTCCTGGGGCACGTCGGTGCGCCAGCTCAACAGCGCGGCGGCGGCGATCGCCAGCAGCGCCAGCGCGGCGCGGACGTAATTGTTGCGTAGTGCGGATTGAAGTTTGTGAAGAGTAAACATGTGCGCATCCAACCAGGAGTGGGCAGCTGTGTGTCGGGCCGGTGCGCGAGGGTGGGGCGCAGCAGTCGAGGCCGCCGTTGCCGGCGCGCGGTGTGGCGCAGCCGGGTGTTGCCAAAGGTTATCGTGGAACGAATCTTGTGAAACTAACATGCCGTGCGGCAACTCGTCCTATGCGAACTATAGCGGTCCTTTGGGGTTTTGTCTCGCGTTTGGTCAACAAAAAAGTGTGTCGCGCAACAGCCGGCGGCGGCGCGCGGCGGCCGTGCCCGAGGTTGCCCGGGCGCCATCCGTTCGTCGCCGTTTTTTGCTTTTGACGGCCGCCGTTTTACCGCCCGTCGCAAACGCCGGATATTGCCGTGGCGATTTGCTAATGTGATCACGTCAGCCGCTGAACAGCACATTCCAGCGGTGATCCCAGAGCAGTTTATTGAACCGACAACCTTACGGAGCACACCATGAAAACCACCCTGTTCAGCATCGCCGCCGCCCTTGCCCTGACCTCGATGTCCGTCGCCCACGCGCAGGACAGCAGCGTGCAGATCAAAGCCAGCACGGGCCATTACTATTTGGCGCCGAACGAGTTCGCCGACTTCAAGAAGACCTACGAACTGACCAACGGCCAGTTCCTGCAGTTCACGCAGAACGGCACCAGTTATTACACCCAGCTCGACAAGGGCGAGCGCGTGCGCATTTTCGCGGTCTCGCCGACGGTGTTCGTCACGGAGGCGGGCACGCGCATCAGCTTCACCGACCAGGGCGAGACGGTCGGCCTGAGCAACTTCGAAAAGCTGCCGATGGCCGCCAAGCTGCCGGCCAACACGATGATGATGGCGCGCCGCTGATGGCGGCGGCCGGCGCGGCCTAGTTGACCTGACCGGCCTGGTCGGCCTGATCGGCCCGGCGGTACAGGCGGAAGCGCTCGGTGCGGTCCGCCGGACGGCGTCCCTCCCAAATCAATTGCCACTGCTTGCCGCGATGTTGCGGCGCGATCTCGCGGTTGTCGCGCACCTTGGTGCTGTCCTGCAGTAGCAACAACTGGCAGCGCCCGCCCTCGACGCCGGCGAACGGCAGTTGCGCGTAGTAGGCGAACGACGCGCGTTGCGCCGGCCCCACATTGGTTTCGATGCAATCGGCCTGCGGCGGCAGCTTCTGGGCGATCTGGTGCGCCACGCTGGCGTAGCTCTTGCTGTAGTTGACATCCGGCAGGAACAAGGTCATCAGCAAGATCCAGATCAGGATCAGGCCGCCGGAGGACAGCACCACGGCGCGCCACAGCACGGTCGGCCGGCGCGACACGCGCCAGTGCACCAGCACGAACCAGCCGGCGGTGGCCAGCAGCGCCACCGGCACGGCCACCAAGCCCACCTCGGGCACGAAGCCCGGCACCAGTTTCAGCGCGTTCTTGGCCGCCTGCGCCGGCCAGCCGGTCAGCTTGGCGATCCAGAAAATCCAGATGATGGCCGCGCACAAGGTCAGCGCCATGACCGAGAACCAGTCGATGGCGTTGATGGCGCCGCGCTTCATCGTCAGCAGGCCGAACGCGGCCATGACGGCCAGCGGCGGCAGCAGCACCAGCAATTGGCCCTGCTCGGGCGTCTCGGTGGACAGGCTCAGCAGCGTGCCCATGGTGACGAAGGCCAGCGGCACGACGATGTGCAGCGCCAGGCGCTGGCGGCGCCAGGCCCACACGGCCCAGCCGGCGAACGGCCACGCCGGCCAGAAGAACCAGACGCCGACGCGGAAGAACGATTTGAAGGCGGCCAGCGTCGGTAGCGCCACCTGGTGCAGGTTCCAGTCCATCCACGCGTGCAAGGTCTGCTGGTGGTAGGGCCGCAACACCTCGGCCGGCACCAGCCACACGGCGGCGACGGCGGCTGCCACCAGCAGCGCCAGGCCGAGGTCGCGCAGCGCGCGCAGCACCGGCTGCGCCAGCAGCCGTGTGCAGGCGAACACGGCCAGCATGAGGAACACCGGTGTGACCCAGCCGCGCGTCAACGTCAGCAGGCCGATGGCCAGGCCGCTCAAGGCGGCGTTGCGCAGCGACGGCGCCTCCACGTAGCGCACGGTGCGGTACAGCATGAACGCCGTCAGCGACACCTGCAGCGCCTCGGACGTGGTCTCGTGGCTGTGCAACAGCAAGCCCAGGCAGCCGAGGTAGATCAGCGCGGCGGCGTCGGCCAGCGTGCGGCCGAAGTCGTCGGGCTCGGGCTGGCCGCCGAAGGCCAGGCGCAGCGGCTGCGCGTCCTGGCGGCGGCCCAGGTTGAAGGTGGCGAACCACAGCGACGACACGCCCAGCAGGAAGATGGCGACGGTGCCGACGCGGGCGGCCATGACGTCGCCCATCAGCCAGCCGAACAGCTTGATGCCGAGCGCGCCGATCCAGAACGCCAGCGGGCCCTCGTCGGGCATCGACAGGCCGGCGATGTTGGGCCACAGCCAGTCCTGCCAGGTGCCGTGCGCCATCGTCCACATGATGCCGAAGCTGGCGGCGTCGTCGTTCTTCCAGGGATCGCGGCCGATCAGGCCGGGCAGGATGTAGAGCAGGCCGAGGGCGAACAAGGCCCAGCGTGGCAGCGCCAGGGTGGCGGCGGCGGGAAGACGGACTGGCTTCATCGATCAGTGTGCGAATTGAGGTAGACGGGAGTATGAAGGAAAACCGCGCGCCGAGTCGGGACGGCAAACAAAAAAAGCAGCCAGAGGCTGCTTTTTTCGAATCGCGGGAAGGGATTAGCCTTGGGCGATTTGGGTCTTCGAACCCACGGCGCCGAACTTCTGGCGGAACTTCTCGACGCGACCGGCGGTGTCGACGATCTTGTGCTTGCCGGTGTAGAACGGGTGCGATTCAGCCGACACCTCGATCTTGACCAGAGGGTATTCTTTACCTTCGTGTTCAATTTTTTCGCGGGTCTGGATGGTCGAACGGGTGACGAATTTGAAGTCGCACGACAGGTCGTGGAACACCACTTCGCGGTAGTCTGGATGGATTTCTGGTTTCATGTTGAAGCCTCGGTAGGTTTGGTAGCCAAACAGCACTTCGTCGGTCGATGCAGCTTCTTGACCCGATTGCCGATCACTTGCCAGTGGTTTAGATAGTGCGACCGGGGATTATACAGCCGTAAACGGAAACAGGCAACCGAGGTTGCCTGTTTGTCATGATGCGCAGACCCTGCAACCCGCAGCCCGGGGTCGTACCCCATGGGGTACGACCCCACGTGGCCGCATTGCGGGTTTGGGGTGGTTATCCGCCCCGGCGCATCATGTCGAAGAACTCACCGTTGTTTTTGGTGGCCTTCATTTTATCCAGAATGAACTCCATCGCCTCGATCTCGTCCATCGAGTACAGCAGCTTGCGCAGGATCCAGATCTTCTGCAGCTGGTCCGGCTTGATCAGCAGTTCCTCGCGGCGGGTGCCCGATTTGTTCAGGTTGATCGCCGGGTAGACGCGCTTCTCGGCCAGGCGGCGCTCCAGGTGCACCTCCATGTTGCCGGTACCCTTGAATTCCTCGTAGATCACGTCATCCATGCGCGAACCGGTCTCGATCAGCGCGGTGGCGACGATGGTCAGCGAGCCGCCTTCCTCGATGTTGCGGGCGGCGCCGAAGAAACGCTTCGGACGCTGCAGCGCGTTGGCGTCGACACCACCGGTCAGCACCTTGCCCGAGGCCGGGATCACGGTGTTGTAGGCGCGCGCCAGGCGGGTGATCGAATCGAGCAGGATGACCACGTCTTTTTTCATCTCGACCAGGCGCTTGGCTTTTTCCAGCACCATCTCGGCGACCTGCACGTGGCGGGTGGCCGGCTCGTCGAAGGTCGAGGCGACCACTTCGCCGCGCACCGAGCGCTGCATCTCGGTCACTTCTTCCGGGCGTTCGTCGATCAGCAGCACGATCAAGGTCACGTCCGGATGGTTGGCGGTGATCGCGTGGGCGATGTGCTGCAGCAGCACCGACTTGCCGGACTTGGGCGAGGCCACCAGCAGGCCGCGCTGGCCCTTGCCGATCGGCGCGATCAGGTCGACGATGCGGCCGGTGATGTTTTCGGTGCCGTTGATGTCACGTTCCAGGCGCAGCGGCTCGTTCGGGTGCAGCGGCGTCAGGTTCTCGAACAATATGCGGTGCTTCGACGCTTCCGGCGATTCGCCGTTGACCTTGTCGACCTTGACCAGCGCGAAGTAGCGCTCGCCATCTTTCGGGGTCCGTACCTCGCCCTCGATCGAATCGCCGGTGTGCAGGTTGAAGCGGCGGATCTGCGACGGCGAGATGTAGATATCGTCGGTCGAGGCCATGTAGCTGGCGTCGGGCGAGCGCAGGAAGCCGAAGCCGTCGGGCAGCACTTCGAGGGCGCCGTCGCCGAAGATCTGTTCACCGGATTTCGCGCGCTTTTTCAGGATCGCGAACATCAGTTCCTGTTTGCGCAGACGCGCCGCGTTGTCGATATCAAGACCGATCGCCATCTCCAGCAATGCCGAGACGTGTAGGGCCTTTAATTCAGATAGATGCATATGTGTTGAGTGTCCCGTGACGGGAAAGTAAAGGTAGGGGAGGGAACTGCGTGGTGTTGTCTGTTTAATTATAAAACGGGCGTCGGTCGGGCCGCGCCATCGTTTTCTGGCTGGTAATCGACGGTGCCGCGGGCGCGGCGCCGTCGATGCAGGCAAATACTATCGTACTTAGATATTGCTGTCGATGAAAGAAGTCAGTTGACCTTTTGCCATCGCGCCCACTTTTTGCGCGGCCGGAACGCCGTTCTTGAACAGGATCAGGGTCGGGATGCCGCGGATGCCGAACTTGGCGGGCACCGCCTGGTTCGAATCGACGTCCATCTTGGCGATCAACAGCTTGCCGTCGTATTCCTTGGCCACTTCTTCCAGGATCGGGGCGATGCTCTTGCAAGGGCCGCACCATTCGGCCCAGAAGTCGACCAGCACAGGGCGGTCGGACTTGAGGACGTCCGCGTCAAAAGAAGTATCGGTGATGTGTTTGATATTTTCGCTCATATATTCCTCAATCGAGGTCTGTGGGTCAATAACGCCTGGAGATTATGCCATGTTGTCCGCAATCGCCGTCAACGTTGCCGGTTACAGGCAACAGATGGAGGCCAATTGCGCGAATTCAATGTCTTGGATGGGATGGCAACAAGGTCGGCAGGCGGGGATGGCTGAAATAATAACCCATTTTTTAAAAATGTGGGCGGAATGTGGAAACCCCCTAAACTATTTGCCGGGATCGCCCGCAACGCGGCCTCCGGCCCGGCGCCGAACCGTCGCGTGGCGCCATTGCGGGCATGCCCGGTCGGCGGCTCGCAGATGGCGGATTACGGCGTTCCGCCTAATCCGCCCTACGTGCTCCCGCGGTGACGCGGCGGCGTGCGGCCGGGCCCCATGCCTGGCGGGGAACCACGTAGGGCGGATTAGCGTAGCGTAATCCGCCATGCTCCGCCCGTGGCCCCGCCGTCAGTTGTCATCGGCGAAGGTGGTGTTGGTCATGATCTGCTCGGTGATCTTCTCCAGCAGCGGCCACAATTGGGCCAGCAGCGCCCGCGCCCGCGCCGCGCTGGCCGGATCGTCCGGCGGCAACTCCTCCAGCTCGCGCAGCAGCTCGCCCATGCCCAGCGCGCCGACCGTGCGCGCCGGCGACTTGAGGCGGTGGCTCAGGTCGCGCAGCTCGTCCATCGCGCCGCGCTTGAGCGCCGCCTCCATCCGGGTGATGACGTCCTGGCTGTTCTGCAAAAACTTGAAGGCGAACTTGCGCACCTTGTGCGGGTGGTAGCCCAGCAGCTTGGCCAGGATCGACAGGTCGATCACCGCCGGATCGCCGCCCAGCGTGGTCTTGAAGGCCGAGCGCGGCCCGGCCGGGCGCTCGCGCGCGGCGTCGCGCTCGGGCAGCCAGTTGGCGATGGTCTGGTACATCAGCGCCGGCTGGATCGGCTTGGAGATGAAGTCGTCCATGCCGGCCTCGATGCAGCGCACCCGGTCCTCGCTGGTGGCGGTGGCCGTCATCGCCAGCACCCGGATGTCGGCCAGGCGCGGGTCGGCGCGGATGCGGCGGGTCGCCTCCAGGCCGTCCATCAGCGGCATCTGCACGTCCATCAGCACGCAGTCGAAGGCGGTCTGGCGCAGCAGCTCGAGCGCCTCCATGCCGTTGGCGGCCAGGCACACCGACGAGCCGACCTCCTCCAGCATCTCGAGCGCGATCTGCTGGTTGAAGGTGTTGTCCTCGACCAGCAGGATGCGCGCGTTCTTGAGCGCGGCCATGACCGCCGCGCTGCGCGAGGACGCCAGCAGTTCGGCGGCGGCGTCCTTGACGCGGTCGATCAGCGACGGCACGCTGGCGCTCGACACGCCCAGGCGCGCGGTGAACCAGAAGGTGCTGCCGTGGCCGGGCCGGCTGCGCACGCCCACCTCGCCGCCCATCAGCTGCGCCAGCTGCTTGCAGATCGCCAGGCCCAGGCCGGTGCCGCCGTATTCGCGCGTGGTCGAGGTGTCGGCCTGCTGGAACGACTGGAACAGCTTTGCGATCTCGCGCTCGGACAGGCCGATGCCGCAGTCGCTGACCTCGAAGCGCAGCAGGCAGCCGGTGGCGTCGCCGACGACCTGGCGCACGCGCACGTCGATGCGGCCCTTTTCGCTGAACTTGATGGCGTTGTTGGTGTAGTTGATCAGCACCTGGCCCAGGCGCAGCGGGTCGCCGCGCAGCACCCTGGGCAGGGTCGGGTCGAGGTCGAACACCAGTTCGAGCTCGCGGCTGGCCGCCTTGGGCGCGACCACCGTGGTCAGGGTCTGGATCACGTGTTCGAGCGCGAAGTCGACCTGCTCGATGGCCAGCTTGCCGGCCTCGATCTTGGAGATGTCGAGGATGTCGTCGATGATGCCCAGCAGGTGCTCGCCGGCGAAGCGGATCTTTTCCAGGTAGTCGCGCTGGCGCGGATCGAGGTCGGTCTTGAGCGCCAGGTAGGCCATGCCGATCACGCCGTTCATCGGCGTGCGGATCTCGTGGCTCATGTTGGCCAGGAACTGGCCCTTGGTCTGGTTGGCCTCCTCGGCCAGCCGGCGCGCCTGATCGAGCTCGCGGGTGCGCTGGGCGACGCGCTCCTCCAGATGCTCGTTCAACTCGCGCAGCGCGTCCTCGCCGCGTTTGCGGTCGGTGATGTCGGTCAGGCTGGCCACCACCAGCGGCACGGCGCCGCCCTGGTCGGGGATCGGCTCGGCGTTGATCGACAGCCAGTGCAGCGCGCCGTCGGGCTGGGCGATGCCCATCACCACGTCGCGCACCGACAGCCCGGTGACGATGGCCAGGCGCACCGGATGGCTGGCGGCGTCGAAGCGGGTGCCGTCCTCGCGCACGCCGCACCACAGGCACGCGCCGCGGTCGGCGCCCTCGGCGCGCGGCTCGATCGGCAGCGCGTGCGCCAGCATGCGCACGGCGGCGGCGTTGCGTTCGAGGATGGCGCCGTGGCCGTCGACCATCACCAGGCCGTTGGTGACGGCGTTGAAGATCGACGCCAGGCGCTGGCTCGAGCCGCGCAGCGCGCCCTCGGCCTGGCGGCGCGCGGTGATGTCGGTCAGCATGGCCAGGGTGCCGGCGTAGTGGCCGGCGTCGGAATTGATGACGGTGGTCGACAGCAGGCACCAGACGGTGCTGCCGTCGCTGCGGCGGAAGCTGACGTCGCCCTGGATCGCCTCGCCGGCCAGGCGGCGCTGCAGGTGGTGGTGCAGCTGCAGGCGGCCGTCGGCGTCCATGAAGTCGGTCATGGCGCGGCCCATGATCTGCTCGACGTCGTAATCGAGCATGCGCGCCATGGTCGGATTGACGAACGTGGTGCGGTCGTCGGCGTCGCTCATCCAGATGCCCTCGGCGGCGGTCTGCACGATCAGGCGGTAGCGCTCGGAGCTGGCCTGCAGCGCCTCCTCGGCGCGCTGGCGCTGGGTCATGTCGCGCAGCGCCATGATCACCAGCTCCTGGCCGCCCAGCTCCACCTGCGACAGGTGCACCATGGCCGGGAAGGTGCTGCCGTCGGCGCGATGCGCGCTGAGCACCCGGCCCGGCAGGTTGGGGCGCACGAACAGCTCGCGTCCGCGGCCGTTGCTGCGCATCGCCTCCGGCGCCAGCTGGTCGACCGAGCGCCCCGCCATGTCGCCGTCGTAGCCGAAGCTGGCGGCGCAGGCCGGGTTGGCGTGGCGCACCCGCCCGCTCTTGTCGGCGATCAGCACCGCGCCCGGCGTGGCGTCGACCACGGCGCACAGGCGCGCCTGTTCGGCGGCGGCGCGCTCGCTGATGTCGGCCAGCGTGCCGGCCGCGCGCAGCGGCCCGCCGCCGGCGTCGCGCTCGACCACCATGCCGCGCATGAGCACCCATTTCCAGCGGCCGTCCCGGCAGCGCGCCCGGTGCTCGCTGTTGACCTGGACGTTGCGCTCGGCGGTGCCGGAGAGCAGGTCCTGGATGCCGCGTTCGAGCTGCGCGCGGTCGTCGGGATGGACCTGCTCGAGCCACTGCTGGAACGACGGCCTGGCGGCGGCGTCGCCGGCGTCGAGGTCCAGTATGTCGCAATAGCGCGGCGACAGCGTCAGCGCGCCGGTGTCGACGCGCCACTCCCACATGCCGGCGCCGGAGCCCTCCAGCGCCAGGCCGGCGATGCGTTCGGCGCTGTTTTGCTCTGCGCGGGCGGCGCCTAGCGCGGCGGCCTGTTGGCGCAGGCGCCAGGCGCCGGCCAGCATGACGAGCAGCAGCAGCGCGCCGAGCGCGGCGCCGCCGTGGCGCAGCAACCGGCTGGCGCCCTGCGGCTGGTACAGGAAGCCATCGAGCTTGAAGTCGGCCGGCAGCATGCCCTGCTCGATGTAGGCGCCGGCGATGGCGCGCCAGCGCTCCGGATTGCTGTAGCCCGGCTCGATCAAGTCCTGTTCCAGCAGCGAGACGATCTGGCGCGCCTCGAACATCAGGTGTTCGCGGCTGTGCCGCTCGGGGTAGCGGGCCCGTATCAGGTCGGCGATTTCGCCCTGGTGCGCCATCGCGTAGCGCCAGCCGCGCAGCGTCGCCGCGCGCAGCGCCCGCGCGCGCGCCGGATGCTCGCGCAATTCGCTCTCGGTGGTATAGAGCACGTCGCCGTAGAAATCGAGGCCGACGGCGCGCGGCGACTGGATCTCGTAGGCCAGGCTGGTGCGCTCGAGCACGAACGGCGCCTCGCTGGTGTAGACCGACATGGCATCGACCCGGCCCTGGAGCAGGTCATCGTAGTTGTGGCTGTGGGCGAGGTAGGACACGCTGTCGTCGCGCACGCCGATTTTTTTCAGGTAGACGTTCAATTCCTCGTTGTTCGGCGCCAGCATGATGCGGCTGCCGGCCCAGGGACGCGGCTTGCCGTCGGGGCCGTGGCGCACCAGCAGCGCCGCGCCGGAATGCTGGAAGATCGAGGCCAGCACCACCACCGGCTGGCCCATGCCGCGCGCCAGCAGCAGCGTGGTGTTGCCGACGCCGTACTGGGCGCCGCCGCTGGCGACGTTTTGCAGCGGATCGCCGCCGGGCACCGCCTCGGCCAGCGTGACATCGAGGCCGGCGTCGCGGTAATAGCCCTGGTCCTGCGCGGCGTAGTAGCCGGCGAACTGGAACTGGTGCTGCCACTTGAGCTGGATGGTGACCTTTTCGGCCGCCCGCGCCCCGGGGGCGGCGGCCAGCAGCAGGACGCACGCCGCCACCGTGCGCGGCAAACGGCGCCAGGAGCTCGGGCGAACGCGGGGACGGCTGTGCGACAAGTGCTTCCCTTTCCTGTGACAGTGGCTACCCTTGGGGCAGCCAACTATAGCAGTTTTAACCACCGATATCGCATTGGCAAGAAAAGAACGGATTTGCGTCGCGGCGGGGCGGAAAAGACACACTCCGGGGTCAGGTCCACCATTTCTACACGAGCGCGGCCTTAAGCAACTCTACAGCCCAGTTCGTGTAGAAATGGTGGACCTGACCCTGGAGTTGCCGCTATTGCGCGAAGCTGCCGGCGAACTGGTAGCGGTGGCCGGGATGCCACATGGTGGCGATGCTGGCGATGCGCCCGCCCGAGACGGTCTGGCGCTTGAGCACCAGGCAGGCCTGGCGGGTGTCGATGGCCAGCATGTCGGCGATGTCGCGCGGCGTGGCCAGCGCCTCGATGCTGTAGGTGGCGCCCTGCAGCGGCGCCGCCTGCATCAGGTATTCGTTGGGGGTGATGCTGGCGAAGTCCTGTTCCATGTAGTCGGGCGCGCACAGCGGATTGACCCAGCGGTCCTCGACCTGGATCGGCACGCCGTTTTCGAAGTGGATGATCACCGAATGGAACAGCGGGTGGCCGGGCGGCAGGTCGAACTGCTTGGCCATCAGGTCGCTGGCCTTGCCGCGTTCGAGCTGCTGCAGGCTGCTGCGGTGGACGTGGCCGCGCGCGCGCACCTCGTCGGCGATCGATTTGATCTCCAGCAGCGTGGCCTGGTACTTTTGCTGGGCGACGTAGGTGCCGGCGCCCTGGCGGCGCGTGAGCACCTGCTCGGCCGTCAGCTCGCGCACGGCGCGGTTGACCGTCATGCGGGAGACGCCGAATTGTTTGACCAGCGCCTGCTCGGACGGGATCACGTCGCCTTCCTTCCAGACGCCGGCCGTGATCTGCGCCAGCAAGTGGTCTTTGATGCGCTGGAAAATAGGGGTGCCGTCCGGGGCGCCCGGCGCGGGGTTTTCTCGCTTTGCTTGATCGTCCAAACGGGTCTCCGGGCGCGCCTCCGCAGGCGGCAGAGCGGGCATTTTAGCATCGGACAGGGGTACAATCCAAAAGCCTCGATTCAAAAGCAAGAATTCAAAAGCAACGATTCAAAAGCAAGACCCGGAGTGTGCCGCGATCCGCCGCCCGCTAGCATGGCATCATTCCAATTCAACGATGGAGTCCGCGATGGACAACTCAATAAACGACAGCGCCGGCCAAGCCGGCCCCTATGCCGGCGAGCAGGCGCGCTGGGACGCCGTGCGGCGGCGCGACGCCGGCGCCGACGGCGTGTTCTGGTATTCGGTGCGCAGTACCGGCGTGTTTTGCCGGCCGTCGTGCGGCGCCCGTCCGGCCCTGCGCAAGAACGTGGCGTTCCACGACAGCCGCGAGGAGGCGCTGCGGGCCGGCTTCCGCCCCTGCCTGCGCTGCAAGCCCGAGCAGCCGCCGCTGGCCGAGCGCCAGGCCGCGCTGGTGGCCGAGGCCTGCCGCCTGATCGACGCGGCCGACGAGGCGCCCGACCTCGACACGCTGGCCGCCGCCGTCGGCGTGAGCCGCTTCCATTTCCACCGCGTGTTCAAGGCGGTCACCGGAATCACGCCGAAAGCGTATGCGCAGGCGCGGCGCGCGCGGCGCGTGCAGGCCGGCCTGGCGCGGCAGGCGACAGTCACCGAGGCGATCTACGACGCCGGCTTCAATTCCAGCGGCCGTTTTTACGCCAGCTCGCCGGCGGTGCTGGGCATGACGCCGAGCGCCTTCCGCGCCGGCGGCGCCGGCGCCGTGATCCGCTTCGCCATCGGCGCCTGTTCGCTGGGGGCGATTCTGGTGGCCAGCACCGCGCAGGGCATCTGCGCGATCCTGATCGACGACGATCCCGATTTCCTGGTGCGCGACCTGCAGGACCGCTTTCCGAAGGCGGAACTGATCGGCGCCGAGGCCGAATACGAACAGGTGGTCTCGCGCGTGGTGGGCATGGTGGAGCGGCCGGAGCTCGGCCTCGACCTGCCGCTGGACGTGCGCGGAACGGCCTTCCAGCGGCGCGTGTGGCAGGCGTTGCAAGCGATTCCCGCCGGGCGCACGGTCAGCTACGCCGAACTGGCGCAGCTGGTCGGCTTGCCCAAGGGCGCGCGCGCGGTGGCCGGCGCCTGCGCCGCCAACGCGCTGGCGGTGGCGATTCCGTGCCACCGGGTGGTGCGCAACGATGGCTCGATTTCCGGCTATCGCTGGGGCGTGGACCGCAAGGCGGCGCTGCTGGACCGGGAAAGGCCGGGCAATGACTAGCAATGGCGAGTTCGATTTCGGCGCCGCCGCGCCGCCGCGCCAGCCGCGCAAGACGGCGCCGGTGGCGCCGGCCAGGCCCACCAAGCCCGCCCCGCAAGCCGGGCCGGCGGGCGGCGAGGGCGCCGAAGCGGCGCCGTCCGCCGCCGGCACGGCCGATGCCGCCGATGCCGCCACCCGCGCGCAGGCGCTGGCCAACGCGCGCCGCGCGCTGGGCGCGGCGGCCGGCATCGCCGCCCACGTGGCGGGGCTGGACTGGCAAGCCATCGCCGACGAGCTCAACGCCCACGGCTACGCCATCGTGCCCGGCATGCTGACCGCCGACGAAAGCGTCGCCATGGCCGCGCAGTACGCGCAACCGGCTTTGTTCCGCAGCCGCGTCGTGATGGCGCAACACGGCTTTGGCAGTGGCGAATACCAGTATTTCCGCTATCCGCTGCCGTCGATGATCTCGGCGCTGCGCCAGGCGCTGTACGGCCCGCTGGCCGCGATCGCCAACCGCTGGCACGAGCTGCTCGACATCGAGGCGCGCTTCCCGCCCGACCACGCCGACTTTTTGGCCCGTTGCCACGCCGCCGGCCAGAACCGCCCGACGCCGCTGCTGTTGCAATACGGCGCCGGCGACTACAACTGCCTGCACCAGGATTTATATGGCGAGCACGTGTTCCCGCTGCAGGCGGCGATTTTGCTGAGCGAACCGGGAACCGACTTCGACGGCGGCGAATTCGTGCTCACCGAGCAGCGCCCGCGCATGCAGTCGCGGGTGGAGGTGGTGCCGCTGCGGCGCGGCGACATGGTCATCTTCCCCGTCAACCACCGGCCGGCGCAAGGCGCGCGCGGCGTCTATCGGGTTGCCATGCGGCATGGCGTGAGCCGCCTGCGCGCGCCGGCCGGCGCCGGCCCGGGGCCGCTGCGCCATACCCTCGGCGTCATTTTCCACGACGCCGCCTGAATAGAATATTTCTTCGGTTTCCCCTCCGTAACGTCATTCCCCCTGTTATGCTGCCTGCGCGGCGCGCGCGTGTGGTCAATTGAACATCGGAAAAGCCGCAATCATTGATACTATTTCTTACCGCTATTTAATTTGCACGCTCTCATTCTGGGGATTTGATGACCACCAACGATAACGCACGCCGTATCAGCGCCCTGATCCAACAGCACCAGGCCGACATCGGCGCCGACTGGATCACCAATCTGGAGAGCCTGGCCTTCCGCAGCGACGGCGCCGCGCAGGAACAATTGCGGCGCCATTGCCGCCAGTTGCTGGCGCTGCTGCCGGAGGCCACGCTGAACGGCGGCTTCGACAGCATCGAGGGCCGCGCCTGGGACGAGGTGCGCGACCAGCTGACCGAGATCTCCGGCCAGCGCGCCAAGCAGGGCTCGACGCCGAGCGAGACGGCCACGTTCGTGTTCTCGCTCAAGCAGTCGCTGTTCACCAGCCTGCGCCAGTCGCTGGCGGCCGAGCCGGAGCTGCTGGCCGAGGCGCTGTGGAACGTCAGCGCGTTGCTCGACAAACTGGGCCTGTTCACCATCGAAGTGTTCCAGCGCTCGCGCGACCAGATCATCGTGCGCCAGCAGCAGGAGCTGCTGGAGTTGTCGACGCCGGTCGTCAAGCTGTGGACCGACATCCTGGCGCTGCCGCTGATCGGCACCCTCGACAGCGCCCGCACCCAGGTGGTGATGGAGAGCCTGCTCGAGAAGATCGTCGAAACCGGCGCCGCCATCGCCATCATCGACATCACCGGCGTGCCCACCGTCGACACGCTGGTGGCCCAGCACCTGATGAAGACCATCGCCGCGGCCCGCCTGATGGGCGCCGACTGCATCATCAGCGGCATCCGCCCGCAGATCGCCCAAACCATCGTCCACCTGGGCGTGAACCTGGACGACGTGGTCACCAAGGCGACCCTGGCCGACGCCTTCATCGTGGCGCTGGCGCGGGTGGGCTCGACCATCAGCCGCAAAGCCTGAGCCGGCGATGGACCGCATTCCCATTCTGCGCATCGGCGACCTGCTGCTGGTGACGATCCAGGTCGACATGCATGACCGCCTGGCGATGACCTTGCAGGACGACCTGACCGAGCGCATCGTCAAGGACCAGGCCAAGGGCGTGTTGATCGATATCTCCGCGCTCGACCTGGTCGATTCCTTCATCGGCCGCATGATCAGCAACACGGCGGCGATGGCGCGCGTGCTCGACGCCCAGACCGTGCTGGTGGGCATGCAGCCGGCCGTGGCGATCACGCTCGTCGAGCTGGGCCTGACCTTGCCGGGCGTGAAAACCGCGCTCAATGTCGAAAAGGGCATGGCGCTGCTCGGCAAGAGTTATCAATGAACGCTGCGTCGCCAGCGCAGCCGGTGCGCTTCGCCTCGCCGTTGCTGGAAGCGGACAAGCTGGTGCGCGCCAGCGTGCTGCTGCCGCTGCGCACCGACGAGCACGTCGTCGGCGTGCGCAAGGTGGTGCGCGAGCACGCGCTCGAACTCAAATTGAGCCTGGTCGAGCAGACCAAGCTGGTGACCGCCGCCAGCGAACTGGCGCGCAACACCATCAAGTACGGCGGCGGCGGCGTGGTGGTCGCCCAGAAGTTGTCGGACGGCGTGCGCAACGGCCTGCGGCTGGTGTTCGCCGACGACGGCCCCGGCATCGCCGACGTGGCGCAGGCGCTGCGCGACGGTTACACCAGCGGCGGCGGCCTGGGCCTGGGCCTGGGCGGCGCCAAACGCCTCGTCGACGAATTCGACATCGATTCACGCAGCGGAGAGGGCACCGCGGTCGCCATCGTCAAATGGAAAAAATAGCCAGTTCCTTCGACGGCCAGCAGTGGATTTCGATTGTGCACCCGAGCGACATCGCCACCGTCCGCCGTTACGGCCAGCGCATGGCGCAGGACGCCGGCTTCGACGATGTGCGCAGCGGCCAGGTGGCGATCGTCATCAGCGAGGCCGCCACCAACATCCTCAAGCACGCCGGCGAGGGCCGCATCGCGCTCGCGCCGGTGTTCAGCGGCGGGCGCGCCGGCGTCGAGGTGCTGGCCTTCGACAAGGGGCCCGGCATCGCCAACCTGGGCCAGGCGCTGCGCGACGGCGTCTCGAGCGCCGGCACGGCCGGCACCGGCCTGGGGGCGATGCGCCGCCTGGCCGATGAATTCGACGTCTACGCCCATCCGGGCAAGGGCGCGGCGTTTTGCATGCGGCTGTGGGCCGGCGCGGCCGAGCCGCGGCCGGCCGCGCGCGCGGGATCGGGCGCGGTCTGCCTGCCGCTGGGCGGCGAGACCGAGAGCGGCGACGCCTGGCTGGTGGCGCGCCAGCAGCACGCCATCGCGCTGATGGTGGTCGACGGCCTGGGACACGGGCCGGAGGCGGCCAAGGCGGCCCGCGCCGCCGTCGACGCGGTGGCGCTGCAGCCGGGCATGCGGCCGGCCGCGCAGATCGAGGTGTGCCACGCGGCGCTGCGGCCGACGCGCGGCGCGGCGCAGGCGCTGGCGCTGCTGGACCTGCCGGCGCGCCAGCTGTATTTCGCCGGCGTGGGCAACATCGGCGCCTGCGTGATCGACGGCGACACGCGGCGCCAGATGATGTCGCACAACGGCATCGTCGGCCACAACATGCGCAAGGTGCAGGAGTTCGCGCTGCCGTGCCCACCGGGCGCGCTGGTGATCCTGGCCAGCGACGGCATCGGCACCCAGTGGGACCTGGCGCAGTATCCCGGCCTGGCCGCCTGCGACCCGGCCATCGTGGCGGCGGTGCTGCTGCGCGATTTCGCGCGCGGGCGCGACGACGCCTGCGTGCTGGTGCAACGCTGTCCCGAGGAGCGCTGATGTCCATCACCCGCATTATCCAGGTCGGCATCGACAGCGAACCGGACGTGGTGCTGGTGCGCCAGCGCGCGCGCCAGATCTCCGGCCTGCTCGGCTTTGGCGTGCAGGACCAGGTGCGGGTGGCGACGGCGGTGTCGGAGGTGGCGCGCTGCGCCTACGGCCGCCTGTCGGGCGGGCGCGGCCAGTTCGCGCTCGACCAGGGCGGCGCGGTGGCGCGGCTGACCGTGTCGATCCGCGCCGAGGCGCGGCCGGCGTCGGCGCCGCCGCCGGTGCCGGCCGCCGGCGGCGAGGGCGAGTCGGCGGCGGCGCAGTTCGACAACGCCATCCTGACCGCCCAGCGGCTGATGGACGATTGCGTGGTCGAGCAGTCGGCCGGCGGCGGCCTGACGGTGGTCATGCGCAAGGACCTGCCGGCCGGCCAGCGCGTCGACGCCGCGCGCCTGCAGCGCATCGGCGCCGAGCTGGCGGCCAGCCCGGTGCAAAACACCTATTCGGAGATGCAGCAGCAAAACCGCGAGCTGGGCGCCGCGCTGGCCGAGCTGCGCGAGCGCCAGGACGACCTGCTGTCGCTGACGCACGAGCTGGAGGACACCAACCGCGGCGTGGTCGCGCTGTACGCCGAGATCGAGGAGAAGGCCGAGCGCCTGCGCAAGGCCGACGAGATGAAGTCGCGCTTCCTGTCGAACACCAGCCACGAGCTGCGCACGCCTTTGAGCTCGATCCGGGCGCTGGCCAAGCTGCTGCTCGACCGCATGGACGGCGACCTGACGCCGGAGCAGGAGCGCCAGGTCGGCTTCATCGCCAGCGCCGCCCACGATCTGTCGGAGCTGGTCAACGACCTGCTGGACCTGGCCAAGATCGAGGCCGGCAAGGTCGAGCTGACGATCGCGCCGGTCGACATCGACAATCTGTTCAGCACCCTCAAGGGCATGCTGCGGCCGCTCACGCGCAATCCCGGGGTGGAGCTGGTGTTCGTCACGCCGCCGGCGCCGCCGCCGCTGTGGTCCGACGAGGCCAAGGTGGCGCAGATCCTGCGCAACTTCATCTCCAACGCGCTCAAATTCACCGAGGCCGGCCAGGTGGCGGTGGCGTTCGAGGACGACGGCGGCGAACACGTCACCTTCGCCGTCAGCGACACCGGCATCGGCATCGAGGCCGACAACCTGCAACTGATCTTCGAGGAATTCAGCCAGATCGCCCACCCGCTGCAGGCCGGCGCCAAGGGAACGGGCCTGGGCCTGCCACTGTGCCGCCAGTTGGCGCAGCTGCTGGGCGGCTCGGTCGAGGTGGCCAGCGCGCCCGGCGCCGGGTCGACTTTTTCCCTGCATTTGCCGCGCCGGGCCGAGGGCGCGCCATGAAAGACAAAGCCATGAGCAATGACAGCATATTGATCCTCAACGTCGACGACAACGACGGCGCGCGCTACGTCAAAACGCGCATCCTGCAGGGCGCCGGTTTCAAGGTGGTGGAGGCGGCCAACGGCACCGACGGCCTGGCCATGGCGCGCCAGATGCTGCCGGCGCTGGTGCTGCTGGACGTCAAACTGCCCGACATCAACGGCATCGAGGTGTGCCGCCGCATCAAGGACGATCCGCTGACGGCCGGCGTGCTGGTGCTGCAGACGTCGGCCGCGCTGACCGGGCGCGACGACAAGATCCGCGGGCTCGAGGGCGGCGCCGACAACTACCTGGCGGCGCCGATCGAGGCCGACGAGCTGGTGGCCAACGTCAACGCGCTGCTGCGCCTGCAGCGCACCCAGACGGAGCTGCGCAACAGCGAGGAGCGCTTCCGCCAGCTGACCGAAAACATCGAGGACGTGTTCTGGATGTTCGACCTGCAAAGCCGCGCGCTGCTGTACGTGAACAACGCCTACGACTCCTTCTGGGGGCGGGCGGCGGCGCAGCTGCAGCACAACACCGGCGACTGGCTCAACGCCATCCACGCCGACGACCGCATCGCCGTCTCGGCCCGCTGGGAGGCGCTGCGGCGCGGCGAGCACTATGACGAGGAATACCGGCTGCTGCTGGCCGACGGCACGCTGCGCTGGGTGCGCGACCGCGCCTTCCAGGTGCGCGACGCCGGCCACACGCCGTACCGCATCGCCCGCATCAGCAGCGACATCACCCAGCGCAAGACCATGGAGGGGCTGCTGCGCGCGGCCGACGACAACAAGAACGATTTCCTGGCGACCCTGGCGCACGAGCTGCGCAACCCCCTAAGCCCGATCCGCAACGCGGTAGCGCTGATGGGCGTGGCCGACGCCAGCGAGGTCGAGGTGCACCGCAAGGCGCGCCAGGTGATCATGCGCCAGGTCGGCCATCTGGCGCGGCTGGTGGACGATCTGCTGGACGTGGCCCGCATCTCGGAGGGCAAGCTGGCGCTGCGGCTGGAGGACCTGGAGCTGCGCTCGGTGCTCGAGCCGGCGCTGGAGACGGCGCGGCCGCTGATGGAGTCGCGCGGGCACACGCTGACGGTGGTGGCGCCGCCGCATCCGATCCGCCTGCACGGCGACCCGGTGCGGCTGGCGCAGGCGGTGGGCAACCTGCTGCACAACGCGGCCAAGTTCACCGTGGTGGGCGGCGCGATCCGGCTGGAGGTGACGTCGCCGGCGCCGGACCGCGTGCGCATCGCGGTGCGCGACAACGGCATCGGCATCTCGACCGAGAACCTGCCGCGCATCTTCGACATGTTCGCGCAGGGCGCGTCGGCGCACGACCGCGCGCACGACGGCCTGGGCATCGGCCTGTCGCTGGTGTCGAAGATGGTGCAGATGCACGGCGGCACGGTGTACGCCGAAAGCGCCGGCACCGACCAGGGCAGCAGCTTCGTCATCGAACTGCCGGTGCTGGCCGCGCCCGGCGCCGAGCCGGCCGCCCCCGCGCCGGCGGGCGGCGGCGTGCCGGTGGTGACGGGGCTCAACCGGCTGCTGGTGGTCGACGACAACGTCGATTCGGGCGAGGTGCTGGGCGACCTGCTCAAGTTGCTGGGCTACGAGGTGCGGCTGGCGCATGACGCGGCGTCGGCGATGGCCAGCGCGCGCGCGTTCGAGCCGCACGCGATGATCCTCGACATCGGCATGCCGCACGTCGACGGCTACGCGCTGGCGCGCATGCTGCGCGCCGATTCGGCGCTGTCGCGCATCCGGCTGATCGCGCACACCGGCTTCGGTTCGGCCCAGGACCGCGAGAAGACCGCCGCCGCCGGCTTCGACTTCCACCTGGTCAAACCGGCGGCGCTCGACGAGCTGCAGCAGACGCTGCGCCTGCTTTAAGCCGCCTGCACGCTTTTTTGCGTTTGATAGAGGCGCGAATAAATGCCGTTGTGCGCCAGCAGCGCCGCGTGGCTGCCCGCTTCGGCGATGCGGCCGCCGTCGAGCACCACGATGCGGTCGGCGTTCTCGATGGTCGACAGGCGGTGCGCGATGACCACCGTGGTGCGGCCCTGCATCAACACCTCCAGCGCCGACTGCACCAGCCGCTCCGATTCGGTGTCGAGCGCGCTGGTGGCCTCGTCGAGGATCAGGATCGGCGCGTCCTTGTACAGCGCGCGGGCGATGGCCAGGCGCTGGCGCTGGCCGCCGGACAGGCGCAAACCGTTCTCGCCCACCGGCGCCAGGTAGCCGCCGGGCTGGCGCTCGATGAATTCATGGGCGTGCGCGGCGCGCGCGGCCGCCTCGATGCGCGCCATCGACGGCGCCGGGTCGCCATAGGCGATGTTGGCCGCCAGCGTGTCGTTGAACAGCACCACGTCCTGGCTCACCAGCGCGATCTGCTGGCGCAGCGACGCCAGCGTGTACTCGCGCAGGTCGACGCCATCGAGCCGGATGGCGCCCGAGCTGACGTCGTAGAAGCGCGGCAGCAGGCCGGCCAGCGTGGTCTTGCCGCTGCCGGAGCTGCCCACCAGGGCCACCGTCTCGCCGGCGGCGATGTCGAGCGAGACGCGGTCGAGCGCGGGCCGGGCATCGGGCGACAGCGGCTTGCCGTCGGCGCCGCGGTAGTGGAAACTGACTTCCTCCAATTGCAGGCGGCCCTCGGCGCGCGCCAGCGTCCTGGTGCCGGTGTCGGCTTCGGTCTCGGTGTCGATCAGGCCGAACACCGATTCGGCGGCGGCCAGGCCGCGCTGCACCGGTTCGTTAATCTTGGTCAGGCTCTTGATCGGCGACTGCATCGCCATCAGCGCCGACATGAAGGTGACGAAGTCGCCCGGCGACAGCGCGCCGGCCTGGCTGCGGATCAGCGCGAAATAGATCACCGACGACAGCGTGATCCCGATCAGCAGCATGATGATGCCCGAGTTGAGCGCCGACGTCGCCGCATGCTTGACGGCCAGCTGGCGGTTGGTCTTGACCACGCTGTCGAAGCGGGTCTGCTCGTAGTTCTGGCCGCCGAAGATCTTCACCACCCGCTGGCCGCTGATGCTCTCGTCGAGCACATTGGTCAGCTCGCCCATGGCCGCCTGCGCGCTTTTGCTCAGGTGGCGCATGCGGCGCCCGGTGAAGGTGACGATGGCCGCCACCAGCGGCAGCAGACCCAGGCAGAACAGCGCCAGTTGCCAGTCGGTGATGAACAGCGTGGCCAGGTAGCCGATCGTGGCCACCGAGTCGCGCACGGCGATGTTGACGACGTTGAGCACCGCCTGCGCCACCTGGGCGGCGTCGAACGCCACGCGCGAGAGCGTGGTGCCGGTCGAGGAGAGGTCGAAAAAGCCGTTCGGCAGGCGCATGATGCGGGCGAACATCTGCTCGCGCAGGTTGGCCTGGACCCGGCTGCTGAGCCACGCGGCGCCGTATTCGCCGACAAAGCTGGAGAACATGCGCATCACCGCCAGGCCGAGGATCACCGCCGGGATGGTCCACAGCGCCACGCGCGCCGGGTCGCTCGGCAGCAGGGGGGCGAGGACGTCGCGCGCCTTGGCCAGCAGGCCGGTGACGGGGGCCTGGACGCCGGCCATGCCGTGCGACGGCGCCAGCGCGTCGATCACGTTTTTCAGCTGATTGATCAGCAGCACGTCGGTGGCCGCCGCCACGCCGACCGCCAACAAGGTGACGACGACGATCCCGGCGTAGGGGCGGAACTGCCTGAGCAGGCGGAGATAGAGTAGGCGGCTGGACACGTGTGGCGTTCTGAGAGCGGCGAATCCGCCATTGTACCCTTCCCGCCATGGCCCCCGCGTGCAAAACCCCGACACCCGACGCAAGTTCGATTGACCCCGGCGCAAACTTGGTTACACTCTGATCTTGCTTCCGAATGGAGAGATTTGATGCGCACCACCCCTTTGCAACGTTCCCCGCTGGCGGCGGCGATGGCGATCGCCCTGTCCGCCCCCCTGATGCCGGCGCAGGCCGACACCATCATCGACCACGCCAACGGCTACACGCTGACGGCGGCGGGCACGCTGCAGCGCTTCACGTCGCTGGGCTTCGACGATCTGGGGCGGGTGGTGGTGGTGGGCGGCGAAAAGGACACGGCGGCCCGGCTGCCGGACGCGCAGCACGTCGACGCCCAGGGCAAGACGCTGCTGCCGGGGCTGATCGACGCCCACGGCCACGTGTTCGAGCTGGGCGAGATCGCCTCCGGCGTCGACCTGTTCAGCCCGACGACCTTGGGCGGCGCCGTGCGCGCGGTGGCCGAGTTCGGCCGGACCCACCCCAAAAACGCCTGGATCATCGGCTACGGCTGGAACCAGGAGGCGTGGAAGCTGGGCCGCTTCCCCACCGCCGCCGAGCTCGACGCGGTGGTCAACGACCGCCCGGTGCTGCTGCACCGGGTCGACGCCCACGCCACCTGGGTCAACACCAAGGCGCTGGAGATGGCCGGCATCACCAAGGACACGCCCGATCCGGCCGGCGGCAAGATCGAGCGCGACGCCGGCGGCAAGCCGACCGGGGTGCTGGTCGACAGCGCCATGGAGCTGGTCAACAAGGTGGTGCCGCTGCCGACCCCGGCCCAGGCGCGCGGCACGCTCGACAGCGCGCTGGCGGCGCTGGCCAAGGTGGGCCTGACGAGCGTGCACGACGCCGGCATCAAGGTGGCGCAGGACGATTTGTACCGCGACTACGCCGACCACGGCAAGCTGACCACGCGCGTGTACGCGATGATCGGCGACACCGGCGCCGACTTCGACGAGCTGGCCAAGGAAGGCCCGCTCAAGTCCTACGCCAACGACGTCTACGCGCTGGCGGCGGTCAAGCTGTACGCCGACGGCGCGCTGGGCAGCCGTGGCGCGGCGCTGCTGTCGCCGTACAGCGACATGCCGTCGACCAAGGGCCTGCTGTTCCACCCGAACGACGAGATGCTGGCCAAGATGAACAAGGCCATGAAGGCCGGCTACCAGGTCAACATCCACGCCATCGGCGACGCCGGCAACCGCCAGATCCTCGACGCCTACGCGCAGCTGATCCCCAAATATAACAACGTGCAGCTGCGCCACCGCATCGAGCACGCGCAGGTGGTGGCGCCGGAAGACATCCCCCGTTTCAAGACGCTGGGGGTGATCCCGTCGATGCAGCCGACGCACGCGACGTCGGACCAGAACATGGCCGAGCACCGCGTCGGCCACGAGCGCATCAAGGGCGCCTACGCCTGGCGCACCTTTTTGGAGCAGGGCTCGAAGATCGCCTGCGGCTCGGACTTCCCGGTGGAGTCGCCCAATCCGTTCGAGGGCCTGCACGCGGCCGTCACGCGCCAGAACAACGCCGGCGTGCCGGCCGGCGGCTGGTACAAGAACCAGGCGATGACGCTCAACGAGGCGTTCCGCTGCTTCACCTTGGACGCGGCCTACGCGGCCCACCAGGAGAACGTCATCGGCTCGCTGGAGCCGGGCAAGTGGGCCGATTTCATCCTGGTCGACCGCGATGTGTTCAAGGTGCCGCCCGAGCAGATCGGCAAGACCGTGGTGCTGCAGACCTGGATGGGCGGCAAGCGCGTGTACAAGAAGTGACGCGCGGCGCGGCCACACTGGCCGGAAATTCAATTATTCATCCTTAACAACGTGTTGCGCGCGGCGCGGCTAACTCGAACGCTTCAGGTCCATTTTGATGTAGATCAAATGTTTTTCACCCCCTATTTTTTACCATTTCCATACGGCATCAAGATGAGGCGAAGTCATCGGGCCGTCCGGACTGGCGACCGCACCGTCGCCGGCATCTATATCTCAGGGGGAGCGACATGCTCGATAAAAGCAATCGAAAGTGGAAAGACATTGTCACCGGCAAGCTTGAATTGAAGACCGACAATTTTGGTTTGCAGATGTTTCTTAAACGCGCGGTGACTCGGTTCGCGACCGCGCAGCCGCCCGGAGAACTGGAAAAGACGGTGGCGGAACTCCATGGGTTTTTCGTCAAATACGAGCGCGTTCTGGCAAAAGAAATCGCCATCATTTCGAAATAAAAGGAAGCCATGAAAACATCTACTCTGCTGACTGTCGAGGAAGCGACGGCATTGATCAACGCGGGAAAAGTCCTCGCCCTGGCCGGTGATGAAGCCCTGCTGGCGCGGCTGCCCAAGGGGAGCTGGATCGCCGGCACCATCCCGTATTTCATCGCCGACGACGGCGGCACCGAAACGCGCGACAAGCTGTTCGCCACCGAGCTGACGCACGCCAGCGCCGCCACCACCACGCTCAAGACCTACACGCTCGACACCATTAAAAACATCGCCACCGACGCCCCGGCCAACGGCTACACGGTGGTCATCATCCCGGCCAAGAGCGCCGTGCACACCGAGTACGCCAACCATGGCCGGGACTACGACGACATGTTCATGAAGCCGATCGTCGGCTGGATCGCCGGCGTCCACCTGGCCGACATCGACAGCGCCGCCGCCAAGGTGGTCAACGGCGCCGACGGCGCGCTGCGCGGGGACGAGGCGGTGGCCTTGCACGTGGCCTTGCCGGAGCAGCAGATGGCGGTGGTGCATATCCTGAACCTGTTCAAGCAAAATCCGGACGGCGACGTCATCACCTTTGGCGCCACCGGCTTTAGCGCGTCGACGTGTTTCGTCAACGGCGAGGAGACCGTGCTGGCCGACTACATGGCGTCCCGTAAGCTCGACCTGAAGCTGCCGCTGGTGGCCGACTACAACGGCGCGCAGATCAACACCTCGTTCCAGGGCATCGACCAGGACGGCCGCACCGTGCATTTCTATGCGCCGGTGTTCGCCGGAATCGAGTATCGTCAGGCGGCGCCCGTTGGCGACTATGTGCACGAGTTCGAGGCGCTAGCCAAAGGCGGGCACGGCGACGTGGAGTTCAGCTGCAACTGCATCCTCAACTATCTGTACGGCGAGTTGCAGGGCCGCAAGACGGGCGACCTGAGCGGTCCCGTGACGTTCGGCGAGGTGGCCTACCAGCTGCTCAACCAGACGCTCGTGTACCTGGACGTGCAGACCCACGACTGAAGCACTGCGGGAGCGGCGGCAAGGGGGCAGGGGGGGGGGCGCAAAAAAGGTTGACTTAGTTGTATAGACAACTTATCCTTCGAGAATGCGCTGATGGCGCGCGACGGTTCGCGCGCCATCGGTCTCACTTATTCAAGGAGCGAGATACCATGTCCACCCCAGCCAGCGGTAGCACCCATCTGGAGCACGATCCCCGTTTTGACGCCAGCCGCGACATCCGCGCGCCGCGCGGTTCGCAAATGACCTGCAAGAACTGGGGCGCCGAGGCGGCCTACCGCATGATCCAGAACAATCTGGACAAGGAGGTGGCGGAAAATCCCAAGCACCTGGTGGTCTACGGCGGCATCGGCCGCGCCGCCCGCAACTGGGAGTGCTACGACCAGATCCTGGCATCGCTGCGCGAGCTGGAAGACAATCAAACCCTGCTGATCCAGTCCGGCAAGCCGGTCGGCGTGTTCCAGACCCACGAGGACGCGCCGCGCGTGCTGATCGCCAATTCCAACCTGGTGCCGAAGTGGGCCAACTGGGAGCATTTCAATGAACTGGACCGCAAGGGCCTGTTCATGTACGGCCAGATGACCGCCGGCAGCTGGATCTACATCGGCACCCAGGGCATCGTGCAGGGCACCTACGAGACCTTCGCCGAGGCGGGACGCCAGCATTTCGGCGGCGACCTCAAAGGCCGCTGGGTGCTGACCGCGGGCCTGGGCGGCATGGGCGGCGCGCAGCCGCTGGCGGCGACGATGGCCGGCGCCGTGTCGCTGACCGTCGAGTGCCAGCAAAGCAGCATCGACTTCCGCCTGCGCACCCGTTATCTGGACAAGCAGGCGCAGAGCATCGACGAGGCGCTGGAGCTGATCAAACTGCACAAGGCCAACGGCGACGCCATTTCCATCGGCCTGCTGGGCAACGCCGCCGACGTGTTGCCGGAGCTGGTGCGCCGCGCCAAGGCCGGCGGCGTGGTGCCGGACATCGTCACCGACCAGACTTCCGCCCATGACCTGATCAACGGCTACCTGCCGCAAGGCTGGAGCGTGGAGCAATGGAAGGCGGCGCAGCACGACGAGGCGCGCCACGCGGCGCTCAAGGACGCGGCCACCGCCTCGTGCGCGGTGCACGTGCAGGCGATGCTGGACTTCCAGGCGCTGGGCGCCAAGGTGGTCGACTACGGTAATAATATCCGCCAGGTGGCGTTCGACCACGGCGTGCAAAACGCCTTCGATTTCCCCGGCTTCGTGCCGGCCTATATCCGGCCGCAGTTCTGCGAGGGGCGCGGTCCGTTCCGCTGGGTGGCGCTGTCCGGCGACCCGGAGGACATCTACAAGACCGACGCCAAGATCAAGGAGCTGTTCCCGCACCACGCGCAGGTGCACCGCTGGCTGGACATGGCGCGCGAGCGCATCGCCTTCCAGGGCCTGCCGGCGCGCATCTGCTGGCTGGGACTGGGCGAGCGTCACATCGCCGGCCTGGCCTTCAACGAGATGGTGCGCAGCGGCGAGCTCAAAGCGCCGGTCGTCATCGGCCGCGACCACCTCGACACCGGCTCCGTCGCCAGCCCCAATCGCGAGACCGAGAGCATGAAGGACGGCACCGACGCCGTCTCCGACTGGCCGCTGCTGAACGCCCTGCTCAACACCGCCGGTGGCGCGACCTGGGTCTCGCTGCACCACGGCGGCGGGGTCGGCATGGGTTACTCGCAGCACTCCGGCGTGGTGATCGTGGCCGACGGCACCGACGCCGCCGCCCGCCGCCTGGCGCGGGTGCTGGTCAACGACAGCGGCACCGGCGTGATGCGCCACGCCGACGCCGGCTACGAGACGGCGGTCGCCTGCGCCAAGCGCAACGGCCTCAATCTGCCCATGATTAAGTAAATAGAGAACCTACATGACCACCACCGCATTGACCTTGAAACCGGGCGCGATGACGCTGTCCGAACTGCGCGCCGTCTGGACCGCCGCCGCCCCGCTGGCGCTGGCCGCCGAAGCCTGGCCGGTGATCGAAGCGTCGGCCGCCGCCGTGCGCGCCATCGTCGCCAAGGGCGACGCCGCCTATGGCATCAACACCGGTTTCGGCCTGCTGGCCAAGACCCGCATCCCGGACGACAAGCTGGAACAGCTGCAGCGCAACCTGATCCTGTCGCATTCGGTCGGCACCGGCGAGCTGCTGTCGGACGCCGTCTGCCGCCTGATCATGCTGATGAAGATCGGCAGCCTGGCGCGCGGCTATTCCGGCGTGCGCCCGCTGATCATCGAAACCCTGATCGCGCTGTACAACGCCGGCATCATGCCGGCCATTCCGGCCAAGGGCTCGGTCGGCGCCTCGGGCGACCTGGCGCCTTTGTCGCACATGACCCTGGCCATGCTGGGCGTGGGCGACGTGCGCTTCAACGGCGAGATCACGCCGGCCGCCGAGGCGCTCAAGGCCGCCGGCATCGCGCCGGTGGTGCTGGCCGCCAAGGAGGGCCTGGCGCTGATCAACGGCACCCAGGTGTCGGCCGCGCTGGCGCTGCACGGCCTGTTCATGGCCGAGCGGTTGCTGGAGGCGGGCATGGTCTCCGGCGCGCTGTCGCTGGACGCCGCCAAGGGCAGCGATGCGCCGTTCGACGCCCGCGTGCACGAGGTGCGCGGCCAGCCGGGCCAGATCGCCGCCGCGTCGATCTACCGCCAACTGGTGAGCGACAGCGCGATCCGCGCCTCGCACCTGGTCGGCGACGAACGGGTGCAGGACCCGTACTGCCTGCGCTGCCAGCCGCAGGTCATGGGCGCCTGCTGGGACATCATCGGCAACGCCGCCCGCACCCTGCTGATCGAGGCCAACGCCGTGACCGACAATCCGCTGCTGTTCAAGGACGGCGAGCTGTCGGTGGTGGTCTCGGGCGGTAACTTCCACGCCGAGCCGGTGGCCTTCGCCGCCGACACGCTGGCGCTGGCGATCGCCGAAATCGGCAGCATTTCCGAGCGCCGCATCGCGCTGCTGATCGACGCCACCTTGTCCGGCCTGCCGCCGTTCTTGGTGCGCGAGCCGGGCCTGAATTCGGGCTTCATGATCGCCCACGTGACGGCCGCCGCGCTGGCGTCGGAGAACAAGTCGCTGGCCCATCCGGGCAGCGTCGACACCATCCCGACCTCGGCCAACCAGGAGGACCACGTCAGCATGGCGACGTACGCGGCGCGCCGTCTGGACGACATGGCGCAAAATACGGCGGTGATCATCGGTATCGAGCTGCTGGCGGCGGCGCAGGGGATCGATTTCCACCGTCCGCTGACCACCTCGCCGCATCTGGAGCATGTGCATGCTCAGCTGCGCGGCAAGGTGCCGGTCTACGACGCCGACCGCTTCTTCGCGCCGGATATCGAGGCCGCCAAGGGCATGGTCATGCGCGGCGAGTTGAGCGCGTCGTGCAAGGATCTGTTCACATCGCTGCATCCATAACCGGGGGCGCCATGGAGTATCAGTTCAACGCAGGCAGCATTCCCTTGCTGGTGTCGATGCCGCACGTGGGCACCGATATCCCCGACGATGTCGCGGCGGCGATGACGCCGGCCGCCTTCGACAAGCAGGACACCGACTGGCATCTGGCGCGGCTGTACGATTTCCTTGGCGAGATGGGGGCGTCGACCTTGTCGGCGCGCTGGTCGCGCTACGTGATCGATTTGAACCGGCCGCCGGAGAACACCAACCTGTATCCGGGGCAGGACACGACCGGTCTGTGCCCGGTCGACACCTTTCACCGCGAGCCGCTGTACCTGGAGGGCCGCGTGCCGGACCAGGCGGAGGTCGAGCGCCGTCTGCGGCTGTACTGGAAGCCGTATCACGAGCGCCTGCGGGCGGAGCTGGACCGGCTGCTGGCGCTGCACGGCGCGGTGGTGCTGTGGGACGCGCATTCGATCGCCTCGCACGTGCCGCGCTTTTTCGAGGGCAAGCTGCCCGACCTGAACTTCGGCACCGCCGACGGCGCTTCCTGCGCGCCGGGGTTAAGCGAGGCGGTGGTGGCGCGCGCGCTGGCGCAGGAACGCTACAGCGTGGCCGTCAACGGCCGCTTCAAGGGCGGGCATATCACGCGCTTCTACGGCAAGCCGGATGCCAGCGTGCACGCGATCCAGCTGGAGATGTGCCAATCGACGTACATGGACGAGCAGGCGCCGTACGGCTACCGGCCGGACCGCGCCGACCAGGTGCGGGGCCTGCTGCGCGAGATGACGCGCGCCGCCGCCGACTGGGTGCGCGGATGAGCACGCTATTTGCCCGCCATGCGCTGCTGCCCGAGGGATGGCGCGGCGATGTGCTGATCGAATGGGACGCGGCCGGCGCCATCACGGCGGTGCGCGCCGGCGCGGCGGCCGGCGAGGGGACCGAGACCGTCGAATATGCGCTGCCGGGCATGATCAACCTGCATTCGCACAGCTTCCAGCGGGCGCTGGGCGGGCGCACCGAGAAGGCCGGCCAGTACGTGGCCGGCGGCGCCCAGGACAGCTTCTGGACCTGGCGCGACCTGATGTACCGCTTCGCCCGCAACATCACGCCGGCCCACATCGAGGCCATCGCCGCCCAGCTGTTTTCCGAGTGTCTGCGCCACGGCTACACGTCGCTGTGCGAATTCCACTATGTGCAACGGGCGCCGGACGGCGCCATGTATCCGCGCCCGGCCGAAACGGCCGAGCGGGTGATAGCGGCCGCACGGTTGACCGGAATCGGCGTGACGATGCTGCCGGTGTTGTATAGTTATTCCGGCTTTGGCGAAAGCGCCTTGAAACCCGAACAGCAGCGCTTCAAGACCGATGTCCAGGACGTGCTGCGGGTGATCGAGGCGCTGGAACCGTTGCGCGACGCGCAAACCGAGGTCGGCGTGGCGCCGCATTCGCTGCGCGCGGCGTCGGTGGCGCAGATCAACGCGGTGCTGGCGGCCTTGCCGCAAGACCGTCCGGTGCACATCCACATCGCCGAGCAGCAGCAGGAGGTGCGGCAGTCGCTGGACTGGAGCGGGCGCCGCCCGGTCGAGTGGCTGCTCGACCATGTCGACGTCGACCAGCGCTGGTGCCTGGTGCACGCCACCCACCTGACGCGCGACGAGGTCGACCGCATGGCGGGCAGCGGCGCGGTGGCCGGCCTGTGCCTGACCACCGAGGCGAACCTGGGCGACGGCCTGTTCCCGCTGGAGCAGTTCCTGGCGGCGGGCGGGCGCTTCGGCATCGGCAGCGACAGCCATATTTCGCAAAGCCCGGTGGAGGAGCTGCGCTGGCTGGAATACGGCCAGCGCCTGCAGCACCAGCGGCGCAATATCGCGGTGTCGCCCAGCGAGCGCCAGGTCGGCGACTTTTTATGGCAGGGCGCCTTGCGCGGCGGCGCGCAGGCGGCGGGACGGCCGGTGGGCGCGCTGGCGCCGGGCCGCCGCGCCGACGTGATCGTGCTCGATGACGATCACCCGAACCTGTACGGCTTGGCGCTGGACGAGGTGCTCGGCAGCTTCGTCTTCAGCGGCAACGACAATCTGGTCAAGGACGTCATGGTCGGCGGCCAGTGGGTAGTACGCAACCAGCAGCACGTGGCGCAGCAGGCGATCGCTGCGCGCTTCAAGCAGACGATGGCCGAACTGAGGGAGTTCCGATGACCCAGCTGATCCAGTATGCAAGCCTGATGCCGGCCCCGTGGAAAAACGGCGGCGGCAGCACCACCGAAATCGCCGTCTCTCCCCCCGGCGCCGGTTTCGACGATTTCGATTGGCGCGCCAGCCTGGCGACCATCACCCAGGACGGCCCCTTCTCGGTCTTTCCCGGCATCGACCGCACGCTGGCGCTGGTCGACGGCGACGGCGTGCTGCTCGATTTCGGCGACGAGCGCGTGGTGCTCAGCCCCAGCGAGCCGCTGATCGAGTTCGCCGGCGAGGACACGGTGCACGCCACCGTCACCGGCGCCAACACCACCGACTTCAACGTCATGACGCGGCGCGGCCGCTGCCGCCACCGGCTCGAAGTGTGCGCGGTGCGCGGCACGCTGGAGCTGAACCGCCGCGCCAGCACCACCTTGCTGTTCCTGGCCGACGGCGAGAGCCTGTCCGTCAGCAGCGCGCGCGAACGCATCGCCATGGTGCGCTACGACATGCTGGTGATCGAATCCGAACAGGCCTGGAGCCTGGAGGCGGCGCAGGCGACCGTGTTCGTGGTCGATATCATTAATAACTAGGGTTGCGCATGACCGTGTGGGATGTCTTGTTTACCAATGTGCACCTGGCCACCATGGCCGGGGGCTACGGCGAAATCCGCGATGCCGCCATCGCCGTCAAGGACGGCCGCATCGCATGGCTGGGGCCTGCGGCGGCGCTGCCGGCCGACGCGCGGGCGGCGGCCGTGCATGACGGCGACGGTTGTTGGCTGACGCCCGGCCTGATCGACTGCCACACCCACATCGTCCACGCCGGCAACCGCAGCGACGAATTCGAGGCGCGGCTCAACGGCACCACCTACGAGGACATCTCCCGCGCCGGCGGCGGCATCATGTCCACCGTGCGCGCCACCCGCGCCGCCTCGGAGGACGAGCTGCTGGCGCAAAGCCTGCCGCGCGTGCGCAGCCTGCTGGCCGAAGGCGTGACCACGCTCGAAATCAAATCCGGCTACGGCCTGACCCTGGAATCGGAGGCCAAGATGCTGCGCGTGGCGCGCCGCCTCGGCCGCGATTATCCGGTCGATGTCGCCACCACCTTCCTGGGCGCGCACGCTTTGCCGCCGGAGTTCGCCGGCCGCGCCGACGATTACATCGCCGAGGTGTGCGCGATGATCGCGCCGCTGGCGCGCGAGGGGCTGGTCGACGCCGTCGACGCCTTCTGCGAGCGGATCGGCTTTTCGCACGACCAGACCGAGCGCGTGTTCCAGGCGGCGCGGGAGCACGGCTTGCCGGTCAAGCTGCACGCGGAGCAGTTGTCCGACCAGCGCGGCGCGCAGCTGGTGGCGCGCCATGGCGGCCTGTCCGCCGACCATCTGGAACACCTGACCGACGACGGCATCGCCGCGATGGCCGCCGCCGGCACGGTGGCGGTGCTGCTGCCGGGCGCCTATTACTTCCTGCGCGACACCACGCCGCCGCCGGTGGCCGCGTTGCGCGCCGCCGGCGTGCCGATGGCCGTGGCCACCGACTGCAATCCGGGCACCTCGCCGATGACCTCCCTGCTGCTGGCGATGAACATGGCTTGCACCCTGTGGCGACTGACGCCGCTCGAGGCGCTGGCCGGCTGCACGGCGCACGCCGCGCGCGCGCTGCGGCGGCAGGCGCTGATCGGTACGCTGGAGGCGGGCAAGCGCGCCGACTTCGCGCTGTGGCGCATCGCCCGCCCGGCCGACCTGTCGTACGCCATCGGCATGAATCCCTGCGTGGGCGTGGTCAACGCGGGCACTTTGCGCGCGCCGGCGGTCTAGCGCGGCCGGTTGACGAAAAACCGCTGCGGCGGGAGGGCTTTCGGTTACATTACCCGGATGTCATCTCATGCCACAGGAACTCCATGTTTGTTTTGAATCCGTCGCGCCTTGTCGCCTTGTTCTCGGCCCTGCTGTGGAGCGCGACGGTGGGCGCGGCCAGCGACGACACGCTGCACGTCGGCTCCAAGCGTTTCACCGAATCCTACATCCTCGGCGAAGTACTGACGCAAACGGCCGCGCCGCACGCCCGGGTAGTCCACATGCAAGGGCTGGGCAACACGGCCATCGTGCTGGCGGCGCTGCAGGCGGGGCGCATCGACGTCTATCCCGAATACCTGGGCACCATCGACCTCGAGATACTCAAGCACACGCAGGCCACGCCGCTGGCGCAGATACGGCGCGAGCTGGCGCCGATGGGGCTCGGCGTGGCGGTGCCGCTGGGCTTTAACAATACCTACGCGCTGGCGACGCGCGGCGATGCCGAGGGCGTGCGCAAGCTGAGCGACCTGGCCGCGCGCGACCAGCTGCGTTTCGGGCTGTCGCATGAATTCATCGGCCGCGCCGACGGCTGGCCGGGACTGGCCGCGCGCTACGGCTTGAGGCAGCGGCCGGAAGGACTGGACCACGGCATCGCCTACGAGGCCCTGATGCAGCGCCAGGTCGACGTCATCGACATCTATTCGACCGACGCCAAGATAAAGCAGTACGGCCTGCGGGTGCTGGACGACGACCGTGCCTATTTCCCGCGCTACGACGCGGTGCTGCTGTACCGGCGCGACGCGGCGCGGCGCTTTCCCGCCGCGTGGAAGGCGATCGGCCAGCTGGAAGGGCGCATCGGCGCCGACGACATGATCGCCATGAACGCCGCCGCCGAAATCGACGGCAAGAGCTTCGCCGACGTGGCGCGCGACTGGCTGGCGGCGCACGGCGCCAGCGCCACCGGGCAGGCCGCCGCCGCCGTCAAACCGGCGGCGCGCGACGGCCTGCTGGCCAAGATCTTCGACCGCAATCTGTGGCCGCTGACGCGCCAGCACCTCACGCTGGTGCTGTTCGCGGTGGCGATGGCATGCGTGATCGGCGTTCCGCTGGGCGTGATGGCGGCCGTGTTCCCGCGTCTGCGGCAACTGGTGCTGGGATTGACGGGCGTGCTGCAAACCGTGCCGTCGCTGGCCTTGCTGGCGCTGCTGATCCCCTTGCTGGGGCGCATCGGCACCGTGCCGGCGCTGGTGGCGCTGGTGGTCTACGCGCTGCTGCCGATCGTGCGCAACACCTGCACCGGCTTGTTACAAGTCCCCGCCGGGCTGCGGATGGCGGCGCTGGCGCTGGGCCTGCGGCCGTCGCAGCGCATGTGGCTGGTCGAGCTGCCGCTGGCGCTGCCGGTGATCCTGGCCGGGGTCAAGACGGCGGCGGTGATGAGCGTGGGCACGGCGACCATCGCCGCCTTCATCGGCGCCGGCGGCTATGGCGAGCGCATCACCATCGGCTTGGCGCTGAACGACAACGATATGCTGTTGGCCGGGGCGATCCCGGCGGCGGTGCTGGCGCTGCTGACGCAGGCCGTGTTCGAGTTGCTGGAGCGGCTGGCGGGCCGCGCCCGGCCGCAACGGTCTTGATTCCGGCGGAAAATCTTTCGCTAAATCAAGCTACGCATTTTTGTAAAGCAAATGTAAGCAGACTTGAAGACGGGTAAGGTTTTGTAAGGTGGGAGGCAAGTGGCCGGCGGCGCGGCTATAGTGGACTCGTTGATTCAATCTCCCTCCCACTGACACCGGGTTCTTCCCACGAGCGGTTTTCCGCGTCGTGGGATTTTTTTTTACGCCTGCGCCGACAGCTCCGTCAGCGCCTCGCCGGTGACGCGGCAGATGCGCCACTCCGGCATGACGGTCGCGCCCATGCCCTCGTAGAGCTTGATGGCGTTGGTGTTCCAGTCCAGCACCGACCACTCGAAGCGGCCGCAGTCACGCTCGACCGCCAGGCGCGCCAGCGCCACCAGCATCTGCTTGCCGTAGCCCCTGCCGCGGCAGGCTTGCTTGACGTACAAGTCCTCCAGGTACAGCCCCTTCTTGCACAGGAAGGTGGAGAAATTGTGGAAGAACAGCGCGAAAGTGACGACCTCGCCGTTGGCCTCGCCGACCAGCGCCTCGCAGCCGGGCTTGTCGCCGAACAGGCTCTCGTGCAGCATGGCCTCGTTGGCCACGACCATGTGTTCCAGTTTCTCGAACACGGCCAGCTCGAAAATCATGCCGAAAATGGCGGAGACGTCGGCCGGCTCGGCCGGGCGGATGGTCAGGTCGGAGGTGTTCATCAGGCTGCTTCTACACTTTCTTTTATGACAGGGGAATCGGATTTGAGGGCCCAGGCGACGCTCGATAAGCACAATACCATGCCGGCCCATTCCAGCGGCCCCGGGCTGTAGTGTTCGAGCTGGATCGACAACAACACCGAGATCACCGGCGTGACGACGGTGATATAGACGGCCTTGTCCGAGCCGATGCGGTGGATCAGGGTGAAATAGGCGGCGAACGCGATCACCGAGCCGAACAGCGACAGGTACAGCAGGCCGGCCCAGTACTTCGGTTCGCTCGACAAGGTGAACGCCTGGCCGCTGGCGAGCACCCAGGCGGCCACCAGCAGGCTGCCCCACATCATCGACCACGCCATCGTCAGCAGCACGTTGGACGACTCGGCGCGCACCTTGACGACGATCAGGTTGCCGACCGTGCTGGCGATGGTGGCCGCCAACGCCAATAGCAGGCCGAGCAGGAAATGGCCCTCGCCGCCGCGCAGGATCTCGCCCCAGGCGCCCTGGATCGAGTGGAAGAACAGCAGCGCCACGCCGGCGATGGCGACGGCGCCGGCGTTCCAGGTGCGCCAGCTGACGGGCGTGCCGAAGGCGATGCGGTTGAGGATGGGGCTCCAGAACACCATCAGCGCGAACAGCACGGCGACCAGGCCGGACACCAGATATTGCTCGGAGGTATAGGTGCAGATATAGCTGAGGGCGAAGGTGGCGGCGCCCTGCAGCATCAGCCAGCGCTGGGCGCGCCAGGGCAGCATGAGTTTGTCGCCGCGCGCGGCGCACCAGGCGAACAGCACGGCGGCGGACAGGCCGAAGCGATAGGCCACCGAGACGGCCGGCGCGACATCGCCCAGTTGCAAGGTGATGGCGAAGAACGTGGAGCCCCAGATCAGGCAGGCGGTAACGAAGAGCAATGGAGAGGACATCGAAAGAGTATAGCTGGCTTATTAGCAACTTGCCTAGCAGCCATCTTTTGCAGCCGGTATTCATCTAAATCACGTAGGGCGGATTAGCTGTGATGTTTCAAGAGGTTGTTGCGTGAAAACTTGAGCCTAGACATCGGAGCCTTTCCATCGACACCGTGATGCGGG
>NZ_JAFICD010000006.1 GCF_017833525.1 Duganella sp. 1411 | reverse complement strand
CATTCAGTTCTGGGCAATCTGCCGCCCTCCGTCTACGAACGGAACATGGCAGCAAGAAAACCTATCGTCGTGTCCGAATTTACTTGACCACCACAGTCGGCTAAATAATTTTCCACGCGATCGATACCAAATCGGTTTTCGTCCCGTGCTGCGCATTGCTACAGCTGATGCTATGTCGCAGCCTTTTCCCTTGGATGCGGTGCTTACGAACATTGACCTTGCGAACTCTTTGATTGTAAAAAAAGCCGTCACGTGGGGAGATTTTGCGTCAGCAAAAGCCTTGGAAGGGGACGAAAAAACGACGTTATACAAGAGCGATGAGTGTGCACTGAACATTGAGCGCCCAGCCTGGTATCAGGCAATGGTGTATCTGCTTCTCACGTTGCTATTTGTGCCTGCGATTTACATGTTGTATCGACCGCAAGACAACCCTGGTGTGGATCTTATCGCAGTGATCCTAGGGATAGCGGCGATTCGTCAATTCTTAGTTGGAAATGTAGTTGACTGGACTTTGTATCAGATTGACTTCGTTTTCGTCGGGGTGACTGTCTTAACGGCCGCAGTGCCGCTGATGCATATCATCAAAGGTGCTCAGGAGGGTATCTGGGGCGATTGACTTTAAGTTCGTCTTTTAGATGGCAGCGCGGGTGCCATCGCAAGCTCAGCCTCGACCTGCCGGAGAATTTCTGACGGAGTTGTGCCAAGTGCATCAGCCAGCTTGAAGATCATGCGCAGCGCCGGCTGATTGATGCCTCGCTCAATCAGGCTGACGTAGTTGCGCTCAATCCCGGCCTCAAGCGCCAATCGCTCTTGCGTCAGTCCTGCATCTTTCCGCAGTTGACGAAGCACTCGACCGAATGAAACCAATTGATCCACTTCTTCTGGTTTGGAAAGAGCTTCGAGGGCTCGATCATAACCAGCGCGCTCGCGCGAGTTGTCGGTTATCGTCGCAGAGATCGGAATGATGAATGGCGCCGGTACTGCTCCGTCACGACGTAAAATGTCGTTCACCAGGAACCTCGAGATGCGTCCGTTCCCGTCCGACATTGGATGGATATAGACAAAACCAAATGAGGCAATATCCGCTCGTAAAATGGATGGCATTCCTTTAGTTCGAAGCATTGTGGTACGCAAGCCATCAAGCATTTGTTCCGTGTGATGCCAGTGTGGTGCGATGTAATCCACGACATTTGTGAAGCCCGCTGTGTGACCGACGATGACCGGTGATTTCCGCAATCCATACCGCGTAGCCATACCAAGAATGTCAGCCTGCAGCTGGCTTAGCGATTCTAGCGTTAATAGGTCTCCGTCTTGACCGCAACGACGATCCATCACAGCCGCGAACCTTGACCGAGGTACTGCGTCATTTTCGATTAATCCGCGTAAGTAACGATTACATTTTGGCCCTCCGCCAAAAAAATGATTAGAAAATTGTGATGCAGGAAATGTATAGCGCGGATTTGTTGCATTTCTTCGGCTCGAAGAAAAAATCCTAACATTAGGATCCTTCCCAAAGAAAACATAAGTTTTTGAACGGGAATAAAACAATTTTGAAGGGGGAAGTTCAGCGCTTCTCCGAAACCTGCCACCGCCCGGCGGTCCCGATGCTTGGCCGGGGGGCGTGACGCCGGCGTGCGGCTGGACGTACCGCTACCGGTCTCGCAACGCCCGCCGATACTGCACCGCCTCGCCGACATGCCGCTCGCCAATGCGCTCGGCGTGGGCGAGGTCGGCGATGGTGCGCGCCACGCGCAGGATGCGGTGGTAGGCGCGGCCCGACCATTGGAACTGTTCCATCGCGTGTTTAAGGCGGGCCTTGCCGGGCTTGTCGGGCTTGCAGAACTGGTCGATCTCGCGCGTGGTCAAGTATTGGTTGCGTTTGCCCTGGCGCTGCAATTGCAGCTCGGCGGCCGCCTGCACGCGGGCGCGGATGACGGCCGACGGTTCGCCGTCGGCGTCCTCGCTGAGCACGTCCGGTTCGACGGCGGCCACTTCCATCTGCATGTCGATGCGGTCGAGCAGCGGGCCGGACACGCGGCTTTGGTAGCGGATGACGACTTCGTTCGAACAGCGGCAGATGCCACTGCTGTGGCCGTAGTATCCGCACGGACATGGATTCATCGCCGCGATCAGCTGGAAGTGCGCGGGGAAGTCGGCCTGCCGCGCCGCGCGCGAGATGGTGATGTGGCCGGACTCCATCGGCTGGCGCAGCACGTCGAGCACGCGGCGGTCGAATTCGGGCAGTTCGTCGAGGAACAACACGCCGCGATGCGCGAGCGAGATTTCGCCGGGACGCGGCACGCTGCCGCCGCCCACCAACGCCACGCCCGACGACGTGTGGTGCGGCGCCCGGAACGGCCGCCGCTTCCAGTGTTCGATGCGAAAGCCGCCCGTTAGCGATTGCACGGCGGCCGCCTCCAGCGCCTCCTCGTCCGTCATCGCGGGCAGCAGGCCGGCGAAGCGCGAGGCCAGCATGGTCTTGCCGGCGCCGGGCGGGCCGACCAGCAGGATGCTGTGGTTGCCGGCCGCCGCCACCTCCAGCGCGCGCTTGACGAAGATCTGGCCCTTGACGTCGGCGAAGTCCGGATACTCGGCCGGTACGATCAGCGGCGCCGATTCGTGGCGCGACAGCATCGACTCGGCCGACCTGGCGGCGAAATGGGCGCACACCTGCAGCAGCGAGGTGGCCGGGTAGATTGCGGCGCCGGCCACCAGCGCCGCCTCGTCGGCGTTGGCTTGCGGCAGGATGAACGCCAGGCGGCCGCCGTCGCGCCGGGTGGCGAGCGACATCGCCAGCGCGCCGCGTATCGGGCGCAGCTCGCCCGACAGCGACAGTTCGCCGGCGAACTCGTATTGGTGCAGGCGGGTGGAGGGGATTTGCTTGGAGGCGGCGAGGATGCCGAGTGCGATGGGCAAATCGAAGCGGCCGGATTCCTTCGGTAAATCGGCGGGGGCCAGGTTGACGGTGATGCGTTTGACGGGAAATTCGAAGCCGCCGTTCTGGATGGCGGCGCGGACGCGGTCCTTGGCTTCCTTGACCTCGGTGTCGGCCAGCCCGACGATGGTAAAGCCCGGCAGGCCGTTGGCCAGATGCACTTCGACGCTGACTTCCTGCGCGTCCATGCCGGCCAAGGCGCGGCTTTTGAGTAGGGCGAGGCTCATGGGGGCGATGGGCGAGGGGACCAGCGGCCAGCGTAGCCGAACCCCTCACGGCGACTTTGCGCTAGCCCAAATGAACGGCTAACCAGTGCGCGTGCCTGGTCGGCCGTTAGCGGCTGTCGATATGCCGCGGCGCACCATATCCGCACGAGAAAAAAATAATCGGAAAATAATTCAAGTGCACAAGAAGTTGTGCTACGATCCAAACTGTTATCGATAACAAGCCATTGCTGCACCCCGGTCTCCCGGGTCTTGTTTTCTCTGAGTGTTAGTGGCGACATCGTTGGATGACGCTTTGCTCCAGTGGAGCTTTGTCCCCGTCGCTCTTGGCCGGCGGCGTGAAAACCGCCGGTTTTTTTTACTGTCAGAAAAAAGAGACATAGCGATCCGCTAGTGTCCAATTGTCGTAGAATGTACTTGAAACCTGTTATCGATATCACGTCGGCGGAGTTTCTAAACATGGGCACCAAGCCCGTGTAAAACAATAACGGAGATAATTCAATGAACAAGCAAGTCACTGTCGCGTTACAGGTGTCGGCGCTCGCGCTCGCCGTAGGGCAGGGTTTACTGGTGGCGCCGTGCGCGCTGGCCCAGGAACCCGAAGTGGTCGTCGTCACCGGCATGCGCGCCAGCGCGCGCTCTTCCCTGGCCATCAAGCGCGATTCGGTCGAGATCGTCGATTCCATCACCGCGGAGGACATCGGCAAGCTGCCCGATCCCAACGTCGTCGATACCCTGACCCGGGTGCCGGGCGTGCAGGGCTACCGCTATGGCGGCGAGGGCGCGTCGCCGGTCGGCGCCGGTTCCGGCCTGGTGATCCGCGGCCTGTCGGGACAGACCGCGTCCCAGGTCAACGGCCGCGCCTACTTCACGGCCGGCGGCCGCGAATACAATCTGGAAGGCGCGATTCCGGCGATGATCGCCGGCGTCGACGTGTACAAGAATCCGACCGCCGAGCACATCGAGGGCGGTATCGGCGGACTGGTCAACGTCCGCACCCGCAACCCCAGCGATTTCAAGGGCTTGACCGTGTCGATGGGCATCGCCGGCAAGTACAACGACTTGGCCAAGGAAACCGAGCCGGAGGTGTTCGGCCTGGTGGCCAACCGCTGGAACCTGTCGGGCGGCGCCAAGATCGGCCTGATGGCGGCCGGCGTCTACCAGAAAAGCACGGGCCGCTCGGATAACAATCCGGCCAACGGCGGCGCCAACCTCAAGCGGGCGATCCGCGCCGACAGCGCCGAGTACGCGTCCCTGGCGGCGGCCAATACCACCAACAACCCGTCGCGGGCCAACCCCGCCTATGTGGGCCGCTCGGATATCAGCTTGCTGACCGGCGTGCCGACGCTGCCGGTCTCGGCCACCGTCGGCGCCAATACGCCCGACCTGCGGGGCTTGACGGCCGAGCAGGTCAGCAATGTGATGACCGCGCCCGCGCTGACCAACAACGTGTTCCAGGAGACCATCATGCGCGAGCGCAAAGGTCTGAACCTGGCGGCCGACTACCGCGCCGACAACACCTTGCGCGCCTACACCGAATTCAATTACACCTTCTACGAATACCATCAAAACTACCGGGGCCTGAACTCGGTCGACGGCGCCAACGTGCAGAACCTGCAGACCACGCCGTTCGCCTTCACCGAGGGGCTGGCCAACCGCAACGCCAACGGCGGCGCCAACGATACGCTGGTGAGCCAGCGGCTGCGCAGCGGCACCTTCCTCAACTCCGCCGTCAACACCGTCGGCGGCGACGAGCACCGGCCGTACAAGACCTGGATCGCGGCCGGCGGCGTGGACTGGAATCCGACCGAGAACCTGTCGCTCAAATGGGATATCAACTACGTCAAGGCCACGCAGAAGCAGGACAACCGTTCCGTCAATCTCGATTCGGCGCCCGGTGTGTTGTGGTCCACCAACCGCGTCGCCGACGGCGCCCCGCATCAGCTGACCTTCACCGGTCCGAGCCTGACCGATCCGGCCAATTTCGTCTACCGCGACTACAACAACGGCACCAACCAGAAGTGGGACGACAGCGGTTACGCGAGCGCGCTCAACGCCGCCTACATCGTCGGCGACGGCTTGCTGCGCCGCGTCAAGGTCGGCGCCCGCTATGCGCACCAGGAAAGCACCTACAACAACTACGCCTTCAACGGCCGGCCGCTGACCACCGACGGCAAGCCGCTGACGGCGAACCGCTCGAACGCCATTTCGGTGGCCAGCGTCGGCCAGGTCGAGCAATCGCCGACCAACTTCATGAAGGGCGAGACCGGTTATTCGGGCGGCTATCTGGTGTACGCGCCGGACCGCCTGCTGGGCAACCAGGTGGCGGCGCAGTTCCCCAACGCCGGCATCCGCCAGGAGGGCGATTATGTGGAGAACCTCGACGCCCGCCGCTTGATCAGCGAGAACACGACGGCCGGCTATGTGATGGGTGAGTTCGCGGCCTTCGACGACCGCATCACCGGCAACGTCGGCGTACGCGTGGTGCGCACCAAGGGCAAGGCCACCGCGCGCACCATCAACAACCAGACCACGCCGGTCAGCTATCCGGAGATCTTCCGCGAGACGTCGTACACCAACGCGCTGCCGTCGCTGAACGTGACCGGCTACATCACGCCCGATTTCCTGGCCCGCTTCGGCTACGGCAAGGGCATGACGCGCGCCGGCCTGGACCAGCTCAATCCGAGCATCTCGGTCAACCCGGTCACCGGCACCGGCAACGTCGGCAACCCGGACCTGCGGCCGCAGACGGCCAACAGCTTCGACCTGTCGCTGGAACGTTACTTCAGCAAGTCGAACTATGTGTCGGCGGCGCTGTTCGACAAGGAGATCAGCGGCTTCTTCAACGGCATCACGCAGTGCCAGACGGTCGGCACCGCCGTGCCGTACACCGGCTCGGCCGACAACGGCTGCACCGGCGGGCAGTATTCGGTGACCAAGTCGGTCAACTCGGAAAAAGGCTATGTGCGCGGCTTCGAGCTGGGCGGCCAGTACTTCCTCGACGCGCTCGGCGGCGTCTGGAAGAACTTCGGCGTGGCCGGTTCCTACACCCACGTCAACACGTCGAACCCGGTCAACTTCGGCACGGCCGCCGCGCCGCGCATCGTCGGCACGCCGCAGCCGATGCAGTCGAAGAACAGCTACAGCATCTCCGGCCTGTACGAGGACAACAAGCTGTCGGCGCGCCTGGTTTACACCTGGCGCTCGGAGTCGGTGCTGTTCGGCGTGTCGGCCAACCCGATCGACGCCCGCTACATGGATGCCAACGGCGTGCTCGATGGCTCGGTCAATTATCAGCTCACTGAAGAATTCACCCTGTCCTTGAACGCGTCGAATATACTCGACAAGGCAATCAACCGTTACGTCGGCGAACCGGGCACGTATCAGACCAACCTGGAACGCCAGCACTACGGCAATGGACGGACCTTCAGCCTGGCGTTGCGCTACAAATTCGGTAAATAAACCGGCGCGGTGTCATGGACAAGACGGAAGGGGTGCCTTCCGTCTTTTTTCGTTTTTGCGACAAAAAACAATAAAGGAGATACAAACAGATGGCAAACCGTCTTTCCGTTAAAGCATGCGTGTTAGCGCTATCGAGCCTCTACCTGGGCGCGGCGCAGGCCGCGCCCGCGCCCGAGTGGGAACAGCCCGAAGTGGTCGCCGTCAATCGCGAGCCGATGAAGGCGACCTTTTTCAATTTCGAGAGTCGGGAAAAGGCCATCGCCGCCGATCCGGCCGCGTCGAAATATTATCTGTCGCTCGATGGCACGTGGTCGTTCGCGTACTCGAAGACGCCGGAAAGCCGGCCCAAGGATTTCTACCGCACCGACTTCGACCTGGCCGGCTGGAAGACCATCCAGGTTCCCGGCATGATCCAGGCGCAGGGTTACGGCAAGCCGATCTTCACCAACATCGAGTATCCGTTCCCGATGGCCGAGCCGTTCATCCCGCACGCGCTCAACGAGGTCGGCTCCTACCGCCGCGACTTCGCCGTGCCCGCCGACTGGGACGGGCGCGACGTCTTCCTGCACGTGGGCGCGGCCGGCGCGGCCTACTACATCTGGGTCAACGGCCAGCAGGTCGGCTATTCGGAAGATTCCAAGCTGCCATCGGAATTTAATTTGAGCAAGTACGTCAAGCCGGGCAAGAACAGCATCGCGATCGAGGTCTACCGCTGGGCCGACGCCTCGTACCTGGAGGACCAGGACTTCTGGCGCCTGTCCGGCATCGAGCGCAGCGTCTACGTCTACGCCGAGCCCAAATCGCGCCTGCGTGACTACACGGTCACCGCGCTGCTCGACAAGCAGGGCTACAAGGACGGCCTGTTCTCGCTGAAGGCCGAGCTGGCCGGCGCGCCGTCGCGCGGCGAGATTGCCGTCACCGTGTACGACGGCGACAAGGCGGTGCTGAACACGAGCGGCCGCGTGCAGGGCGAGCAGCTGGCGCTGGACGGCGTGATCCGCAACGTCAAGCCGTGGTCGGCCGAGACGCCCAACCTGTACCGCATGGTGATCGAATACAAGGGCGCCGACGGCAAGCTGGTGTCGGCGACGTCGCGCCGGATCGGCTTCCGCACGGTGGAGGTGGCCGGCGGGGAAGTGCGCGTCAACGGCAAGCGGGTGATGATCAAGGGCACCAACCGCCACGAGCACGACCCGGTCACCTACCGCGTGATGTCGATGGAGTTGATGCGCAAGGACATCGAGATGATGAAGCAGGCCAACGTCAACGCCGTGCGCACCTCGCATTACCCGAACGATCCGCGCTGGTACGACCTGGCCGACGAGTACGGCCTGTACGTGATGGACGAGGCCAACATCGAATCGCACGGCTACATGCAGGCCGGCGACCAGGCCAAGGACAAGGGCGAGCGCGAGAAGATCCAGCTGGGCTACAAGCCGCACTGGAAGGCGGCCCACCTGGACCGCGTCTCGCGCATGGTGCAGCGCGACCGCAACCATCCGTCGATCATCTTCTGGTCGCTGGGCAACGAGGCCGGCACCGGCCCCAACTTCGACAACGCCGCCCAGTGGATACGCGCCAACGACCCGACCCGGCTGATCAGTTATCTGGGCCACGGCACCATCGGCGAGGAGCACCTGCCCAACGCGTACACGGACATCTACGCGCCGATGTACGACGATATCGAGAAGATGGCCGACTATGCGGGCGATTCCCGCTACGCGCAGCCGATGATCCAGTGCGAATACGCGCACGCGATGGGCAACTCGCTGGGCAACTTCGAGGACTACTGGCAAGTCATCCGCGCCCACAAGAAGCTGCAGGGCGGCTTCATCTGGGACTGGGTCGACCAGACCGTCTACATGACCGACGACAAAGGGCGGCGCTTCTGGGCCTCCGGTTTCGACGTCAACCCCAAGCAGGGCGACAACAGCGTGGTCGGCGACGGCGTGCTGCGCGCCGACCGCACGCCGGACCCGGAATACTACGAGGTGCAGAAGGTGTATTCGCCGCTGGTGTTCGAGGGCAAGCCGGCGTCCGGCAACATCACCGTGGTCAACCGCTACGACTTCAAGGACACGTCCGGGCTGGACTTCGACTGGGTGCTGTCCAACGACGGCGTCGAGGTGGCGCACGGCGCGCTGAAGGTGCCGGCGGTGGCCGCCGCCGGCCGGCGCGAGGTGCCGCTGCGCCTGCCCAAGCTGGGCCAGCGCGCGGGCGAGCAGGTGCTGACGCTGCGCGCCAGGGCCAAGGACGCGTCGACCATGGGCGTGGCCGCCGGCAGCGTGGTCGGCTGGTCGCAATTCGTGCTGGCGCCGGCGCCCAAGGTGGCGGCGGCGGGCAAGGCCGTCAAGCCGGTGCGCAATGGCGACGACATCCGTCTCGACGCGGGCAAGGCCTCGCTGCGGCTCGACGCCAAGACCGGTCTGATCGCCTACGTGGTCGACGGCAAGACCTTGCTCAAGGGCGGCACGCCGAACTTCTGGCGCGGCCTGACGGACAACGACGAGGGCACCGGCGTCGACAAGACGCACCAGGTCTGGAAGAATTTCACCGAAAACCGCAACGTGCGGTCGGTGGAGGCGGGCGCCAACAGCGTCAAGGTGCTGTACAGCTTTGGCGCCGGCGCCGCGCACTGGGAAACCGTCTACACCTTGAACGCCGACGGCGTGCTGGGCGTGGCGGCCACCTTCACGCCGCTGCGCGACGACCTGCCCGATCCGCTGCGTCTGGGCTTGCGCTTCGATAACGACAGCTCGCTCGACGGCGTGCGCTGGTATGGCCGCGGCCCGCAGGAATCGTACGCGGACCGCCACACCGGCTACGCCATCGGCCGCTACACCGGCAAGGTGGCGGACCAGTACCACGGTTACAGCCGTCCTCAGGAAAGCGGCAACAAGACCGAGGTGCGCTGGCTGTCGCTGTTCGACGCGCGCGGGGCGGGGCTGACGGTCAGGGGCGCGGCGCCGCTGTCGGTCAACGCGCTGGCCTTCCCGTACGAAGACTTGTACCTGCGTCCGCGCGGCACGTGGAAGAGTTCGGAGATCGCCCCGCATGGCGACGGCTCGTTGCTGATCGACCTGGCGCAGGCCGGCGTCGGCGGCGACACGGGCTGGAGCATCGACGGCCGTCCGCATGCCAAGTACCGCATCAAGCAGCAACCGGCCAGCTACAGCTTCACCGTGGCGCCGTCGGTGGTGCGGCAGTAACGAGGGGGAGGGCGCCGGGCTTGCCCGGCGCAATCGCATATAATCATCACTTGATAAATCAAGGAATCGCTGACCAGCCAGCAAGGGAACATTGTGCCAGTAAAACAAACTGATCGTAGCCAGAGCGGCGCCACCATCTACGACGTGGCGCGTGTTGCCGGAGTATCGGCGATGACGGTATCGCGGGTCATGAATGGCAACGCCCACGTCTCCGACGCCACGCGCGACAAGGTGACGGCGGCGATCGAATCCCTGAACTATCAAGTCAACTTCGCCGCCCGGGCGGCGCGCGTCGGCACGCTGGGGGTCGGGCTGCTCTACAGCAACCCCAGCTCGGCCTACATGAGCGCGTTTCTGGTGGGCGCGATGGACCAGTGCAGCCAGAGCGGTGGGCAATTGATCCTCGAGCGCTGCGACGACCTGCGCAGCCAGCGCAGCGCCATCGCCCGGCTCATCGCCAACGGCGCCGACGGCATCCTGGTGCCGCCGCCGCTGTGCGATTCCAAATCCGCGTTGAAGCAGCTCGACCAGATCGGCATGCCGACCGTGGCGATCGCCACCGGGCGTCCGCTGGCGGGCGTCTCGGCCGTGCGCATCGACGACTACGAGGGCGCGATGGCGATGATGCGCTATCTGCTGGGGCGCGGCCACAAGGACATCGCCTTCATCCAGGGCGATCCGCTGCACACGCCGGCGCAGCTGCGCTACAAGGCATACCGGGACGCGATGGCCGAAGCCGGGCTGGAAGTATCGCCGGAGCGCGTGGCGCCGGGCCTGTTCACGTACCGGTCCGGATTGACGGCTGCGCGCCAGTTGCTGGCGCACAAGAGCCGTCCGACCGCGATCTTCGCCGCCAACGACGACATGGCCGCCGCCGTGGTGGCGGTGGCGCACGGGTTGCATCTGCAGGTGCCGGAGGATTTGGTGGTGTGCGGTTTCGACGACACGCCGGTGGCCACCACGGTGTGGCCGGAGCTGACCACGATTCACCAGCCGATCAGCGACATGGCGCGCGCCGCCGTCGATTTGCTGGTCGACCAGATCCGACGCCGCCGCGCGGGGGAGCCGGCGTCGGTGCAGCACAAGCTGCTGCCGTTTACGCTGATTACGCGCGAATCGTCGGACGCCTCGCTGGCCGGGGTCTGAGCCTCGGCCTGTTCCGCATGCATGTGTCGTCGTCGGCTCATCGACGGCGGATTACGGCGTTCCGCCTAATCCGCCATGTGTGCGCCGCCGTCGGCTCACCGATGGCGGATTACGGCGTTCCGCCTAATCCGCCCTACGTGGAACCGTGGCGGCGCGTCGTTGGCGTTCCAATTTCGGCCTGTACGCCGGGGGACCGAGGAATCACGTAGGGCGGATTAGCGTAGCGTAATCCGCCATGTGTGCGCCGCCGTCGGCTCATCGATGGCCGATTACGGCGTTCCGCCTAATCCGCCCTACGTGGAACCGTGGCTGAGCCTCCTTTTACAGTATCAAAATACCCTGCAACGACGAGATGTTCTCCGGATCGGACCAGCCGCCCAGCAGGCGGCCGGCGCCATCGAATTCAAGCAGCTGCCGTCCCTTGGCGCCGTTGTCGGGACCATGGCCTTGCCAGTTGGCGACGATCAGGCGGCCGTCGTCCAGCTGCTGGAACGTGGCATAAAAGAATGGCGCCACCTCGGGCGGCACCTCGCTCACTCCGCCGAAGGTGGCGATCAACTCACCCTGCCCGTCGAAGCGGGCCATGAAGCCGCCATAACCCGCCGACACCAACGTCGTGCCGTCCGCGCATTGCTCCGCTTTCCACGCGTGCAGGAAGCCCGGCGCGCGCAACGCGCGGATGGCGTTGAGCGCGCCGTCGGTTTCCAGGATGTGATCGTTCATGCACAGCAGGTATCCCCCGGCGGCGGTGCGCCGCATCAGGCGCACGTAGTCGCCCTCGCGCCGCGCCATGCGCACCAACTTCAGATCGCCGCTCAAGGTCAGCACGTTGATGCCGCCGCCGCCGTCGAGGTTGTAGCCGGCCACCAGGGTCGCGCCATCGTCCAGCCGGCAAACGGAGGTGACGTCGCTCCACCTGTCGCACGAGGCCAGCACCTCGCCGGTGCTGATTTGCAGCTCGAAAAAGCCGCGCTCGAAGCCGATCAGCACGCGGTCCGGGCCTAGCCGCTGCATATCGCGCGCCAGCGGAAAGTCGGCCAGGCCGCGCGACCATACCGCGCCGGGCCGGGTGGTGTCGATCAGCGAGATGCGTTGGCGGCCTTCGTCGATGGCGAGCAGTTTGTGGTTAAGTGTCATGTCGGCGTCTCCTTGTTACCAGTAGGGTTCCCACGTGCGGCTCAGGCGCACCAGGGCTTCGAGATAGAAGTAGTCGCCCCAGATGCAGCTTTCGTCGATGCCGACGCGGTGCGGTTTGTGATACACGGCGTGCTTGAGCAAGCCGCCGCCGGGCGTGCCGTCCGTGTCGGCGTAGTGCTCGGACAGTTGCCGCACTGTGCGCAGCGCGGCCCGCTCGTAATCGCCGCGCAGCGGGTCGAGCAGCGGCAGGTTGCTGGCCAGCTCCAGCAGGCCGCAGGCGGCGATGGCGGCGGCCGAACTGTCGCGCTCCTCCGCGCCGGAGGTGAAGATCAGGTCCCAGTAACAAATGCCGTCGTCCGGCAGCCGGTTCAGATAATAGTTGGCCAGCACCTTGGACAGGTCGAGCAGGCGCGTGTCGCCGTTGTGGCGGAACACCAGCGGGAAGCCGGAAATGCCCCACGCCTGGCCGCGCGCCCAGCACGAGTCGTCGGAAAACCCCTGGTGCGTCTTGCCGTGGCGCGGCTGCCCGGTCGCGGTGTCAAAGAAGAAGGTGTGGAAGGTCGAGCCGTCGGGCCGTACGATGTGGCGCGCCGCCGCTTCGATATGCCGGTCGGCGGCCTGGCGGAAGCGCAGGTCGCCGCTGTGCCCGCTGGCCCAGTGCAGCAGCGGCAGGTTCAGGTTGCAGTCGATGATCATGCGGCCGCTTTGCTCTGGATCGTTGAGGTCGCCCCAGGCCTGGATGATGCCGGCGCGCTCCTGGTAGCGTTCCAGCAGCAGTCGTGCCGCGCCCATGGCCGCCTCGGCCGCGACGGCGCTGCCGGTGAGCTTGTACGCCGCCACGCAGGACAGGCTGTACAGGAAGCCCAGGTCGTGGTGGTTGACGTTGATCCTTTGCGCCTGCCGTTGGTGGAAGCTGATGACGTGGCGCTCGGCGGCGTCGCGGTAGCGTTGGGCGCCGGTTGCCTCATAGGCCAGCCACAGCATGCCGGTCCAGAAGCCGTTGGTCCATTCGATGTTGCCGATGGCCGGGTAGACGCCGGCCACGCTCGACGGCGCCGGGAAGTCGTCGCCGAAGTGGGCGAGGTTGCGGTCGATGGCCGCCAGCGCCTGGTCGAGCGCGCGCGCCAGCATTTGCCGGTTGGGCTGGTCGGGCGGCGCGGCGCCTTTCAGCGCTTCGATGACGGCGGCGTTGAGGGGAAGGGACATGGTCGTTTCCTTGAAATTTATTGGATCTCTTGCAGCGCTTCGGACTTTTCGGCGCCGGGCTTGCCGGCGCGGCGTGACGGTGTTTCAGCCGGCGTCGGTTCCAGCGCGAGGGCCGACAGCAACAGGAAGATCAGCGCCAGGCCCGCCAGCACCAGGTAGGTGGAGGGGAAGCCGATCAAATCGTAGCTCTTGCCGACCATTGGCGACAGGATCGCCAACCCCAGCGAGTGGCCGAAGCTGACGCCGACCATGTACAGCGTCGAGGCCAGGCGCGTATCGAAGTGGTGGGCGATGTAGCGGAACACCGACACCACCAGTATCGGCAGCTCGACCGAGTGCAGCATCTTCAGCACCGAGATCGACACCGGGCCGACGGCGAAACTGGAGCCGCCGATGCGCAACATCATGATCGTGCCGGCGAGCATCAGGCCGTTCTTGGCGCCGATGCGCTTGACCAGGATCGGCGACAGGAACAGGCCGCCGGCCTCGATGAAGATCTGCGCCGAGTTCAAGTAGCCGAACATGGCCGCGCCCATTTGCGGCGTCGGGAACAGCGACGCGAAATAGCTGGGGAATTGCTGGTCGAACACCAGATACAGATTCGTCACGCCCAGGATGAACACCATGAAGCGCCAGAACTTGGGATCGCGCAGCAGGCCGAGCGCGTCGGCCAGCCGCACGGTTTTGGCTGCGCCGACCGCCGCGCCGTCGGTCTCGGTGCGCCACGCCAGCAGCATCAGTAGCATCAGCAAGCCGGCGCCGGAGGCGATGAAGAAGTTGATGCCGGGATTGATGTTGAACAGGTGGCCCGACATCATGGCGGCGCTGGCGAAGCCGAGCGAGCCGCACAGGCGCACGCGGCTGTATTCGAAGCCGTAACGGCGGCCGATGCGGTCGACATACGATTCGATCGCGTAGCTGCCGGCGATGAAGGTCACGCCCAGGTAGATGCCGCCGATGGCCGCGCCCAGCAGCAGGTTGGCCTTGAGCAGCGGCGCGTAGACGAACATGAAGAACAGCCCGCACAGCGTGCACAGCGCGCTGACGGTCCACAGGATGTGCTTGCGCATGCCGACCTTGTCGGAGATGAAGCCATAGATCGGCTGCGAGCACATCGCCGCGATGAAGTTGGCGGAGAACACCACGCCTGCCTCGGTGCCCGACAGGTGCAGCGTGTTGCGCAGCCATAAGGTCAGCAGCGAGATGCTCATCGCCTGCGCGAAGAAGTACACGAACACGAACACGCTCAGGAAGCGGAAATGCGATTGGGTCGGGGTCATGGCTGCGTCCCGGGCGTGATCCAGATGGCCACGCCGCCCGAGGCCAACAGCTTGGCATCGATGACGCTCGACGCATCGACCGTGCGCCGCTCGATGCCGACGCCGGTGGCGGTCGGCGCGTTGGCGTCGTCGGCGTAGATGCTGGCCCGGTACTTTTTTCCCTTCTCCAGGAAGTCCAGCGGAATGCTGACGGCGCGCGCGTCGTTGTTGGTGATGGCGCCGATGAACCAGTCGGCGCCGCTACGGCGCGCCACGGTGACGAACTCCCCCGGCTTGCCCGCGATCACCTTGCTTTGGTCCCAGGTTGTTGGAATCTTGTCCCAGAACTCCAGCTCCGGCTCGTTGTTTTCCTTGTCGGGACGGTCGTACCAGTACAAGGTCTGCAGCGGGCTGTAATAGATCGCCGCCAGCGCCAGTTGATGCGCGTGCGTGGTCTTGATGCGCGGATCGAAATAGCAGATCGTGTAATCGGCCGCGCCGGCCAGGTAGCGGGTGAACGGCAGCACCGTGTTGTGGGTGGCGTCGGGCATCTCCTCGTTGCCGCGCACGCCTTCGGACGTCAGCAGGTTGGGCCAGGTGCGCTGCTCGCCGGTGGGGCGCCAGTCGTCGTGGATGTTGACCATGATGTGGGCGTCGGCCGCCTGCCGGATGGCCTTGTTGATCCAGGTCGACCAGCGGTGCGAGCCGACCTGCACGAAGCCGAACTTGACGCCCTTGACGCCCCAGTCGCGGTAGGTCTTTAACAATGTGTCGGATTGGTTCAGCAGCGCCTGCTGGTTGACGTACAGCCAGATGCCGACGCCGCGCTCCTTGCCGTAGCGGATGATCGCCGGCAGGTCGAAGTCCGGTATCGCCACCTTGGACGCGTCGGAATCGAAGGAGAAGGCCGGGCCGTACCATTTCCAGTCGAACAGCACGTATTGCAGCTGGTGCTTGACGGCGAAATCGATGTTGGCCTTGGCGGCGGCGGTGGTCTGGGTCATCACGCGCATGATCTTGCCCGGCTTGATCCAGTCCGGCTGGGCGATCTTCGACGGCGGATTGAGGTTCAGGATGAAATGGCTGTTGTCGGCCAGCGCGCCGGCCGATTCGGCGATCATGATGCCGCGCCATGGCGTGGCGAACGGCGAGATCAAGTCGGCCGGGTCGTGCATCGCGGTGACGATGGTGTTGGGCTTGTCCTTGCTCAGCTTAAACTTGGTGCGCGAATAATCGACCATTTGCGCTTCCAGCAGGGCGACGTGGATGCCGCCGAGCAGCTCCAGCGTCAGCGGACGTTCCGCCTCGTCGGGCCAGTTGGCCAGTTCGAGTTTTTTGTAGGGCGCCTGCGCCCAGCCGGCGTACCAGGCCTTGGTCTCGACCGGCATGGCGAACTCGGTGTTTTCCTGGGTGACGCGGTAGTAGCTGCCTTTCGGGTTTTCCGGGAACACGTAGCGGAAGGCGACGCCCTCGTTATAGGCGCGCACTTCCAGCTTCATCGTGTAGTCGGGGTTGTCGTCCTTGACCAGGTCCACGGTCAGCAGGTTGTAGTTGTCCGGGATGGCGGCTTGTTCGCCGTGCTGGGGCTTCCAGGTGCCGGCGTGGGCGCTAATGCTGTTGCCGGTCACGGCCAGGTTATCGAACCATTTTTTGTGGCGGTCGATCTTCAGCGCCATCGAGCTTTCGGACAGATGGTTATCCAGTTGCAGGTCCAGCAGCGAATCGAGGATGACGGGTTTATGCTTGTAGCTGACGCGGTAATACAGCTGGCGCTCGCCGGTAGCGACAGTCGTTTGATAGAAGATGTACCGGATATTCTTGTCGGGCGACTGAACGGTGGCCAGATGCTGTTGCTCCGCCGCGTAGCTCCGAACGCCAAACGCAAGCAGGAAAAACACGATCAGACACGGAAACACGTAGGGCGGATTAGCGCAGCGTAATCCGCCAATGCGTGCACCGTCGACACGTCTCCAAGGTAACGCATGGCTTATGTGGGCCAGGATTTTCATTGTTGTCTCATTATTGTTGTCTTATGGATCGATTGTAGACCGTCAGGGCTCGCTTGCGAGCAGATTCAATACCTCATAACACGCGCCCATGGTGTGATAATCCACCTTGCCGGCCGGGCTCTTCTCATTACCAAGCTTGGCATTCGAAGGACTCAGCACGCGATACCACGCCCCATGCTCGTGATCGACGAAATGCTCCCAGCTGTACGCCCAGATCCTGTCGTACCAATCCCAATACCTCGGATCGCCGGTGCGCTCGGCCAGCATGGCGGCGGCCGCGAAACTTTCCGCCTGCACCCAGAAATACTTATCACCGTCGCAGATCTCGTCGGCCGGGCCGAAGCCGTAGACAATCCCCCCATGCTCCGCGTCCCACGCCTTGCCCAGCGCGATGTCGAACAACTGCACGGCGCGCGGCGCCAGCCATTCGGTGTCGCCGTCGAGCGCCACCGGGTGCCGCTCCAGCAGTAACAGCAGCTTGGCCCATTCCGTCAAGTGGCCCGGCTGGTAGCCCCACGGCCGGAAGATATTGCTCTTGTCGTCGCGGTTGTAGTTCCAGTCCACCGACCAGTCGGCGTGATAGTGCTCCCAGATCATGCCGCCGGCCAACCCAGCCTGCCGCATCGTCACGTTGCGCGCCAGCGTGACGGCGCGCTGCAGATAGTGCGTCTCGCCCGACGCCTCGAAAGCGGCGATCAGCGCCTCGCAGGCGTGCATGTTGGCGTTCTGGCCGCGATACGGATCGAGCACTTTCCAGTCGGCGCTGGCCTGGTCGGCGTACAGCCCGTGCCCGGCCTGCCAGAAGCGCTTTTCCATCAGCTCGAACGTTTCCTTCATGTAGGCGCGCGCTTCGGTCATGCCGGCCGCCAGCGCGTGCGAGTAGGCCAGCAGCACGAAGGCAAGGCCGTAGCAATGGTTGTCGCCGTCGATGACTTGCTTCTTGCCGTCGCGCCAGGACAGCTGCCACGCGTAGCCGCCGGTGCGCACGTTGCGGTGGGCGTTGCGCAGGAAGGCGACGCCATGGTGCAGCGCCTCCAGATAGGCCGGGTCGCGGAACTGGCGGTAGGCCTTGGCGTAGTTGAAGACGAAGCGCGTGCTGCTGACCAGGTGCCGCGTGTGGCGGTCGTAGACGGTGCCGTCGTCGAGGAAAAAGTGGAAGAAACCGCCGCTCGGGTCGATGCAGCGCGGATGGTAGAACCGCATGGTGTGCGCGATGTGCGACAACAGCATGTCGCGTGAGCGAAAGTCGGGATGCATGGTCCGGTTCTCCTTAGCGGGTAGGGGGCGTGGCGTTGGGCCAGGCGGCGATGCGGTAGCGCGTGCGCCACGGCGCCTCCGGGTGCAGCGCGACGCCGAGCCGGTCGGCCAGCGGATGGCCGGCCGGCGCGCGGGCGACGCGGCCCAGGTCGAACAGGCTGTTGACCGGCTCGGCGCCGATGGCCAGGTGGCGGCTCATCCACGGGAAATTGATGCGGCCGCCATTGCTGATCCACAGCATCAGGTCGGGCAGTTGCACGGTGTCCCACCACAGGCCGACGCAGGCGTCGTAGTCCAGGTAGCGCAGCGCGAACGGCGGCGCCTTGCCGGCCGCCGCGAGCGCGCGCACCTGCATCAGTTCCTCGGTCGGCATCGTCAGCGGCAGTTGCGACAGGTCGAGCGCGCCATCAACGCCGGCCATGGCCGACAGCGCACGGGACCGCATGTCCGGCAGCAGGCGCGACACGGCGCCGGGCGCGGCGGTCGGATAGCTGTGGATGCCGGCGTGTTCGCCCAGCACCACCTGGACCCTGCCGGGCGTGGCGGGAATGCGGAAGGTCGGATGCAGCCCCAGCGGCAGCCGAGACGGGCGGCGCGACACGATGCTCAGGCTGATGTCGAGCGCCGCGGCGCGCGGATCGACCGCGATCACCCGTTCGATGCGGGCGATGGCGCTGTCGGCCGGATAGTCGATCGCCAGATGCACGCGGTGCGGCGTGGCGCTGACGCAGCTCCAGCGATGGTTGGCCGCGTAGCCGTGCATCCAGCCATCGTCGCCGGCGTGGGCCCGTTGCCAGCCGGGCGGCAGCGGGCCGGGATCGTCGGTGCGGCCGAACGGCACGCACGGCCATTCGCCGCGCATGCGCCGCAGCAGGCCGGGCAGGGAAGCGGCGCCGGTGGTGCTGGCCCACGGCGCCACGTGCATGATGTCGAGCTCGCGCTCGTCGTCGAGCCGCAGGCTCACCGGACCCAGCATGCCGCCCAGCGCCTGCACCTCGGCGCTGCCGAAGTCCCACGCCAGATGCCATGCGCGGCGGGCCGCCGTTTCGGGCCTTTCAACCCCTTCAGCCGTGCGGTTGGTGTCGTTCATCGCGCGAGCCATCCTCCGTCCACCGGCAGCGTGATGCCGTGCACATAGTCGCTGGCGCGGCTGGCGAGAAACACCGCCGCGCCGGCCAAATCGTCCGGCTGGCCCCAGCGTCCGGCGGGAATGCGCGCCAGGATCGCCGCCGAGCGCTCGGCGTCCTGACGCAGCGCGGCGGTGTTGTTGGTGTCGAAGTAGCCCGGCGCCAACGCGTTGACGTTGATGCCCTTGGCGGCCCATTCGTTGGCCAGCGCGCGCGTCAGCCCGGCCAGCGCGCTCTTGCTGGCGGCGTAGGCCGGCACGCGGATGCCGCCCTGGAACGACAGCAGCGAGGCGACGTTGACGATCTTGCCGCCGTGGCGTGTCGCCATGTGCCGGGCCACGGCCTGCGACAGGAAAAACACCGAGCGCAGATTGGTGTTCATGACGGTGTCCCAGTTTTCCTCGGTGACGTCGAGGCTGTCTGCGCGATGGATGGTGCCGGCGTTGTTGACCAGGATATCGAGCTGTCCGTTCAAGCCGAGCGCCGCGTCGACCACCGGTTGCGCCGGCTCGGTGGCGCCGAAGTCGGCCCGCACGAACAGGAAGCGCCGGCCCAGCGCCTCGACTTGCCGGGCGGTGTCGTCGGCCGGGCTGCGGCCGGCGGCGACGATATCGGCGCCGGCGCCGGCCAGCGCGATCGCGATCGCCTGGCCCAGCCCCGTATTGGCGCCGGTGACGAGCGCGGTGCGGCCGGACAAATTAAACAGTTCAGACATGGGCATCCTTATTTGAGCTGGCAGATATCGAGCACGTTCATGTCGGTGTAGTCGAGGTTTTCGCCGCCCATGGCCCAGATGAAGGCGTAGTTGGCCGTGCCCGAGCCCATGTGGATCGACCAGGGCGGCGAGACCACCGCCTCCTCGTTGGCGACGATGATGTGGCGCGCCGAATCCGGCTCGCCCATGAAGTGGAAGATGCGCTGCTGCGCGTCGAGGTTGAAGTAGAAATAGACTTCGGAGCGGCGGTCGTGCAAATGCGGCGGCATCGTGTTCCAGACGCTGCCGGTCTTCAGTATCGTCAGGCCCAGCAGCAACTGCGCCGACTTGCACACGCCGGGGATCACGTACTGGTAGATGGTGCGGGCGTTCGACGTCTCGGCGCTGCCGCGTTCGAGCGGAACGGCCTGCGCGTGGGTGATCTTGGTCAGTTCGTGGCGGGCGTGGGCCGGCGTCGAGGCGAGGTAGAAGCGCGCCGGATTGGCTGGGTCGAGCGATTCGAAACTGACGTCCTCGCTGCCCATCGGGATGTACAGGCCGTCGAGCGAGGCCATGTCGAAGACCTGGCCGTCGACGGTGACCCGGCCGGCGCCGCCGGCGACGTTGATCACGCCCAGTTCGCGGCGCGACAGGAAGGGCTGGCCGAGCGCGGAAACCGGCTCCGTGTGCGTCGGCAGCTTGATCGCCCCGGCGACGGGCGCGGCGCCGCCGATCACGAAACGCTCGTGATGGCAGTAATTGAGTTTGATCCGGTCGGCGACGAACAGGCTGCTGATTAAATAGCGCTCGCGCAGCTGTTCATTGCTCACTTGCGTCATCATGTCCGGATGTGTGGCATGAAATATTTTTTCGTACATCTAAGTCTCCTGGAAATGAATTCTACTGATATCTGTTATCGATAACAAGTATAATGGCATACTCGTCTGAAAAGCAACGCCTTAACCCGCACGGCCGGACGGGGACGTACCCTGCCGGGTACGTCCCCTACGTGGCACAGCCTCCGATGAGGTGAAAGGTGGCTGGGGTTGGGGTTGGATTGATCAATGATTTTTATTTGAAGAGAATGCGAGCGTGCCATCGTGAAAACCGCCGTTGCCCTGTCCCTCATACTGTGCGCCGCCTCGGCCGCGTTGGCCGACCCACAGCCATCGTCCACCCAGCCCTGGGTCGCCGACCTGGGCGATGGCCGCTATCAAAATCCCATTCTGTACGCCGACTATTCCGACCCGGACGCGATCCGCGTCGGACAAATGTTCTACATGACGTCGTCCAGTTTCGGCAACGCGCCCGGGCTGCCGCTGCTGCAATCGTCCGACATGGTCAACTGGGAGCTGGTCGGCCACGCCTTGCCCAGGCTGGTGCCGGAGGACGTGTTCGCCAAGCCGCAGCCGGGCAAGGGCGTGTGGGCGCCGGCATTGCGCCATCACGCCGGCAAATTCTGGATTTTCTATCCCGACCCGGATTTCGGCGTGTATGTGATGACGGCGCAGAACTTCGCCGGGCCGTGGAGCGCGCCGCATCTGCTGCTGGCGGGCAAAGGCATCATCGATCCGGCGCCGCTGTGGGATGACGACGGCAAGGCTTGGCTAGTGCACGGCTGGGCCAAAAGCCGCTCCGGCATCAACAACATCCTGACCTTGCGCGAAATGGATGCGGATGCCCGCAAACTGCTCGACCAGCGCGGCAAGGACATCATCAACGGCAATAAATTGCCGGGTTATCACACGGTCGAAGGTCCCAAGCTATATAAGAAGGACGGCTATTACTACGTCTTCGCGCCGGCCGGGGGCGTCGAGCATGGCTGGCAATCGGTGTTCCGCTCCCGTAATATCGGCGGGCCGTATGAGGATAAGATCGTGATGGCGCAGGGCACGTCCGCCATCAACGGACCGCATCAGGGCGCGTGGGTCGACGGCGTGGATGGACGCGACTGGTTTTATCATTTCCAGGACAAGGGGGCCTATGGACGGGTGGTGCACCTGCAGCCGATGCGCTGGCGCGACGGCTGGCCGGTGATCGGCGAGGACAAGGACGGCACAGGCGTCGGCGAGCCGGTGCAAACTTATGCCAAGCCGGCCGGCAAGGATCGCGGCATCGTGGTGCCGCCGACCGGCGACGAATTCGACGGCGGCCGGCTCGGCTTGCAGTGGCAGTGGAATGCGAATCCGGGGCCGAATGCCGATGGCGGCTGGTTCTCGCTGAAGGCGCGGCCGGGCTTTCTTCGTCTGCCGGCGCAGGCCGCGCCGGAGCTGGGCAGCGTGCGCGAGGTGCCATCGGTGTTGACGCAGAAGTTCCCGGCGCCGGTGTTCACCGTCGACACCAGGATCGAGGCGCGCGGCGCCGATCTTCAGCGGGCCGGGTTGCTGGTGCTGGGCATTCGATATGCGTGGCTGGGCTTGCGGCAGAGCGATGGCGTGACGCGGCTGGTGCTGTCCACCTGCGAGGAGCCGGCGCTGACGTGCCAGGAGCGCCTTGAACCGTTGCGCGCGGTGGGCCGCGAGCCGGTGTATCTGCGCGCGCAAGTCGGCGAGGGCGCGGTGGTGCGGTTTTCGTATAGCCTGGACGGGAAACAGTTCACGCCGGCCGGCAAGCCGTTCCAGGCGTCGGTGGGCAGATGGGTGGGCGCGCAGGTTGGGCTGGTCAGCACGCGTTGGCCGGCGGCGGGTAAGAAGGCGGCGTATATCGACGTCGATTATTTCCGCGTCTCGCGCTGACCCGTGTTCCACGTCCGTGTTCCACGTAGGGCGGATTAGGCGGAACGCCGTAATCGGCCAATGCATGCGCCGTCTAGACGCATGCATTGGCCGATTACGCTGCGCTAATCCGCCCTACGTGATACCATGGTCAAGGTAAGTTATCGATAACATGAAAACAAAAATCAGGAGACTAGCGTGTTCAAAAAAATTCTGACGGTGGCCGCCTTGCTGTGGTGTGCCTCGTCCTCGGCGCAGGTGCAGGTGTTCCCGTTCCCGGAGCCGATCCGGTATTCGCACCACAGCGACGACTTCACGGTGCGGGTGCGTACGCCCGGCGGCGTCTGGCAGGATTTGTACGAATACAAGGTCAAAGTCGACCTCGATACGCAAAGCGAAGCGTCGATGGTCTACTTCAATTTCGACGGCCCGGTGGAAGTGGCGGTGCAAAAGAACAACGGCCGCTTTGCCAGCGTCGCGATCCGTCCCGACGCCAAGGGCATCAAACCGGTCATCAAGGGGCGCACCGCCTTCTTCACGCTGAACCGCCCCGCCAACCTGAGCATCGAATTTGACGACGACCGCCTGCACAACCTGCACCTGTTCACGCACGCGATCCGCAAGGACATGCCCAGGCCGCCGGCGCGCCAGCCCAACGAGGCGATAGCAAAGGGCGAAACGCCCGACTTCACCCAGCCGGTGGTCTACTTCGGTCCCGGCGTCCACGATGGCGAGTTCAACGTGCGCTCCAATTCCACCGTGTATATCGATGGCTCGGCGATGCTCAAGCGCCCGCTGATCATCAACGGCGTGCAAAACGTCAAGGTCATCAGCGACGGCCTGTTCGACGGCGTCGACATGCTGGTGATCAAGGACTCAAAGAACGTGGTGATCGACGGGCCGATCTTCTTCAACCAGCCGCACGGGACGATGCGTTGCATCACGTCGCAGGACATCGAGGAGCGCAACATCCGCACCATCGGCGCCGGCAAGTGGTCGGACGGGCTGGGGCACTTCGCCTGCGAGCGCGTGACGGTGGCCGACAGCTTCATCCGCACCTCCGACGATTGCATCACACTATATAACCACCGCTGGGATATCTGGGGCAACACGCGCGACATCGTCGTCAAGGACACGACGTTATGGGCCGATATCGCGCACGCGGTCATGATCGGCATCCACGGCAACACGCCGTCGGCGGCGCACCCGCAGCCGGAGGTACTGGAGCGCATCCGCTTCAGCAACATCGACATCCTGGATCACGACGAGGACGACCCCGAGTACGAGGGCGCGATCGGCATCATGGCGGCCGACGACAATCTGGTGCGGGACGTGGTGTTCGAGGATATCCGGGTCGAGCGTATCGAGGAGGGCAAGTTGTTCAACCTGCACATCGCCTTCACGCCCAAGTACAACACCAGCCCGGGGCGGGGCATAGAGAATGTCACGTTGCGCAACATCCATTTCACAGGCGACGGCTCGCCGAGCGCGTCGGTCATCTACGGATATGACGAGTCGCGCAAGGTCAAGAACGTCACGCTCGACAACGTGACGGTGGGCGGCCGCAAGCTCAAGGGCGCCGAGCCGAACGTGCTCGACATCGGCAAGTTCGTCGAAGGCGTAACTTATAAGTAGTAAGCGAGTAAGCGGTCCCGCGCCACGGGACCGCAAAACCACCTTGGAACCACGTAGGGCGGATTAGCGAAGCGTAATCCGCCATACACGCGCCGCCTGCGACGCATGCACCGTCAAGCCGGCGCCAGCAACCATCTTAAATGATGATATCGCTCTTCGGCGCCGCCGCCTTCGCTTCCAGTTCCGCCAAACGCGTCTCCAGCGTCTCCAGTTTCGCGCGGGTTTTCGCTAAAACTTGCGTTTGAACATCAAATTCCTCGCGCGTCACCAGATCCAGTTTGGAGAAACCCTGCGTCATCATGGACTTGACGTTCTTCTCAATGTCCTTTGCTGGTGAGTTTTCGATCGCTTGGCTGATCTTGTTCTGCAGGTCGTTAAAAAAAGTGTTCATATCCATAATATTCCTTGATCTGGTGGGGTTATGAATGCACCATAAAAGTGCATCCGAGCGTCATCGTGGTGCAATGGCTAAGACTTCCGGGCCCGACACATTCAAATTCTCACTTTTGTCCGAGTACGTACGTTGTCGTGCAGGATACGGGAGCTATCTACCGAGCAACATTAGCTGGCACGCATTCTGCTAAAGAGGTCAATGAATGCCGCTCACTGCCTCGCGTCATAAGAATTTTACCCGCAACCGTATTCTACGTATCTGTGACTAAGTTCAATAACTACAAGGACAAAATTATGAAGAGCACGAACCTGACCCTGATCGCAGCATTGACCCTGGCATTTGCCTCCATGAGCGCCTCGGTGGCGCAGGCCCAGGACGCGGCCGCTGCCGCCGCGCCAGTCCCGGACAACCAAATCAGCTACAACGTGGCCTTGACCAGCGACTACCGCTATCGCGGCATCTCGCAATCGCGCCTGAAGCCGGCGCTGCAGGGGGGCGTGGATTACGTCAACAATCCTACCGGCCTGTATGTCGGCACCTGGGCGTCCAGCATCAAGTGGATCAAGGACAGTGGCGGCGATGACAACGTCGAAGTCGACATCTACGGCGGCAAGCGCGGCGAGATCACCAAGGACGTGACCTATGACGTCGGCGGCCTGTATTACCTCTACCCGTCGAACGGCCTGACGCCGAGCGCCAACACCTTCGAGCTGTACGCGCAGATCGGCACCGGCCCGTTCTCGCTCAAGTATTCGCACTCGACGACCAACCTGTTCGGCTTTGCCGACAGCAAAAACAGCGGCTACGTCGACGCCCAGTACAACCAGGACGTCTACGACGGCTACACGCTGAACCTGCACGCCGGCCACCAGAAGGTCAAGAACACCAGCGCGTCCAGCTACAGCGATTACAAAGTGGGCGTGACCAAAGATTTCGGCGTGGTAACGGTGGCATTGGCGGCGGTCTTCACCAATACCGACGCCTACGTCGGACGCGGTAAGAACCTCGGTAAAACCGGGGCTGTGCTTACTATTTCCAAAACCTTCTAAGCGAGGCCAGCATGAAAATGATTACCGCGATTATCAAGCCGTTCAAGCTCGACGAGGTCCGCGAGGCCCTGTCGGCGATCAACGTGCAAGGTATCACCGTGACCGAAGTCAAAGGCTTCGGCCGTCAGAAAGGCCACACCGAGCTGTATCGCGGCGCGGAGTATGTGGTGGACTTCCTGCCGAAGACCAAGATCGAGGCGGCGGTGGACGACGCCATCGTCGAACAAGCGATCGAAGCGATCGAAGGCGCCGCGCGCACCGGCAAGATCGGTGACGGCAAGATCTTTGTGTACAACCTGGAACAGGTGATCCGTATTCGTACCGGTGAAACCGGCCACGAAGCTCTTTAAGGGGAAGATTGATGAAGAAAACTATAACAACATTGCTCGCTGGGGTATCCATCCTGTTCGCACTCGCCGCGCCGGTCCACGCCCAGGAGGCCAAACCGGCTGACGCGCCGGCCGCCGCCGCCACCGCGCCCGCCGCCGCCGCACCGGAAGCGCCGGCCGCTCCCGCCGCCGCCCCGGCCGCCGCCGCGCCAGCCGCTGCCGCCGCCGCACCGGCGCCGGCCCCCGCGCCACAAAAGGGCGACACCGCCTGGATGATGGTGTCGACCCTGCTGGTGATTCTGATGACGATTCCCGGCCTGGCGCTGTTCTACGGCGGCCTGGTCCGTTCCAAAAACATGCTGTCGATCCTGATGCAGGTCTTCATGGTCTTCGCGCTGATCGTGGTGCTGTGGTGCGTGTACGGCTATTCGCTGGCATTCACCGAGGGCAACGCCTTCTACGGCAAATTCGACCGCGCCTTCCTGAACGGCATCTGGGATCCGGCCAAGGGCGCCTTCGCCTACGCCGCCACCTTCAGCAAGGGTGTGGTGATTCCTGAATTCGTCTACGTCGCCTTCCAGGCCACGTTCGCCGCCATCACCTGCGGCCTGATCGTCGGCGCCTTTGCCGAACGCGCCAAGTTCACCGCCGTGCTCGCTTTCGTGGTGCTGTGGTTCACCTTCGCCTACCTGCCGATCGCCCACATGGTCTGGTTCTGGACCGGTCCTGACGCGATCAAGGACGCCGCCACCGCCGCCAGCGAAACCGCCAAAGCCGGCTTCCTGTTCCAAAAAGGCGCGCTGGACTTCGCCGGCGGCACCGTGGTGCACATCAACGCCGCCGTCGCCGGCCTGGTCGGTGCCTACATGATCGGCAAGCGCGTCGGCTACGGCCGCGAATCGATGGCGCCGCACTCGGTCACCATGACCATGATCGGCGCCTCGCTGCTGTGGGTCGGCTGGTTCGGTTTCAACGCCGGTTCGGCGCTGGAAGCGGCCGACATTGCTGCGCTGGCCTTCATCAACACCTTGCTGGCCACCGCCGCCGCCACCGTGGCGTGGGTATTCGCCGAATGGATCTTCAAGGGCAAGCCATCGATGCTCGGTGGCGCCTCGGGCGCGGTGGCCGGTCTGGTCGCCATCACCCCGGCCTGCGGTTTCGTCGGTCCGATGGGCGCGCTGATCATGGGTCTGGCCGCCGGCGTCATCTGCCTGTGGGGCGTGAACGGCCTGAAACGCCTGCTGGGCGCTGACGATTCGCTGGACGTGTTCGGCGTCCACGGCGTCGGCGGTATCCTCGGCGCGCTGCTGACCGGCGTGTTCGCCGCGCCATCGCTGGGCGGCCAGGGCATCTTCGACTACGTCGCCAACAAGGCGTCGGCCGATTACTCGATCGCCGCCCAGGTCACCACCCAGGCGACCGCCGTCGGCGTCACCATCCTGTGGTCGGCCGTGGTCTCGTTCATCGCCTACAAACTGGTCGACGTGGTCATCGGCCTGCGCGTTCCGGAAGAGGAAGAGCGCGAAGGCCTGGACATCACCACCCATGGCGAATCCGCTTACCATGTTTAATTGATAAGGCAGTCCCCCAAAGCGCCTCGGTATGAGGCGCTTTTTTTTCGTCCCGCAAGTGAGGGCGCAGCCGGAAGCAGGTGGTTAATTCGGCACGAAATCAGGTGCGTTACAATGTCTTGCACCTGATGGACATAGCATGATGGAGGGTTGCGATGTTGACAAATGAAATGAAACGTCAGATTTTCATGAAGTTGCGCGCTGAAAATTACCGAGCGAGCCTGCGCCTCGAAGGCTTGGCGCCGCCTACGGTGCTGGCTATGCCTTGCGGTGGGAGCCGGTCGTGCGTGCCGAGTGGGTCGAAGCCAACATCGCCGCCTACAACTGCCGGCTTGATCCACTGATCGGACTGTTGGATCGTGGATTGACGCCGATTTGAGCCGTGCCGGCGGCCGTAGCGGGGCGCGCGGACGCCAGCCCCCCCCCCCCGCTTTTTTCCATTTCCACCTTTAAAATAGGGTTTTCGCCCCGATTTGGGCTATCTGCAAGGTAATATTTGAGGTTCTGTTGCCTGGAGGGCCGTCCTCCCGCACATTTAAGGAAGTAATCATGGTTCCCCATCTCGTCACGGCTCTGACCGGTCCGTTGCTCGATCTTGAAGAGAAAATCCTGGCCGCCACGCCGGCCATTGAGCGCTGGTTCCGCCTGGAGTGGCAGGAACACACGCCGCCGTTCTATTGCTCGGTCGATATGCGCAACGCCGGCTACAAGCTGGCGCCGGTCGATACCAACCTGTTCCCCGGCGGTTTCAACCACCTGGCCACCGAAATGCTGCCGCTGTCGGTGCAGGCGGCGATGGCGGCGATCGACAAATACTGTCCCGACGCGCGCAACCTGCTGCTGATTCCGGAGATCCACGAGCGCCACCCGACCTACTGGCAGAACGTCGCCCGGCTGATGCAGATCTTCCGCCAGACCGGCCTGCACGTGCGGCTTGGTTCGCTGTCGCCGGAGGTGACGCAGCCGACCCCGCTGGCTCTGCCGGACGGCAACATGCTGGTGGTCGAGCCGCTGGTGCGCTCGGCCAACGGCCGCCGCGTGGGGCTCAAGGATTTCGATCCGTGCACGATTTTGCTCAATAACGACCTGTCGGCCGGCATTCCGGACATCCTGCAGAACATCCACGAGCAGAGCCTGCTGCCGCCGCTGCACGCCGGCTGGGCGCTGCGCCGCAAGAGCAACCACCTGAACGCCTACGACGAGGTGGCGAAGAAATTCGGCAAGCTGATCGGTGTCGATCCGTGGATGCTCAACCCGTTCCACGCCAAGTGCGACGCGGTCAACTTCCGCACCGGCGACGGCTACGATTGCCTGGCCGCCAACGTCGACGCGCTGCTGGCCAAGATCAAGAAGAAGTACAAGGAATACGGCATGAAGGACCAGAAGCCGTTCGTGATCGTCAAGCCGGACGCCGGGACCTACGGCACCAGCATCCTGACGATCAAGGATTCCAGTGAAATCAAGGACTTGAGCCAGGCCCAGCGCGACAAGATGATCGTCATCAAGGATGGCAAGGAAGTGACCGACTTCATCATCCAGGAGGGCGTGCCGACCTTCGAGAGCATCAAGGACGATGTCGCCGAGCCGGTGGTGTACATGATCGACCGCTACGTGGTGGGCGGTTTCTACCGCGTGCACGCGGAAAAGGGCATCGACCAGAACCTCAACGCGCCCGGTTCGCAGTACGTGCCGCTGGCGTTCGCCCAGCAGCACGCGGTGCCGGACCTCAAGGCCAAGCCGGGCACGGCGGCGCCGAACCGCTTCTACGTGTACGGTGTGGTGGCGCGCCTGGCGCTGCTGGCGGCGTCGCTGGAAATGGAACGCACCGATCCGAATCCGGAAGTGTATTAATCGCTTGCCTGCTGGCGGCGCCAGCTTTCAACCCGCACGGCGGCGCACAGGGGTCGTACCCGCTCGGGTACGACCCCGACTGGCCTTGCGGGTTAATGTCGGGCCGGCCTCCAGCGGCCCAGCCGGTGCCGGCGGCGAATCTCGGCTAAAATCAGGCATTACCCAGACTGGATGCGCCCATGAAAATAGCTTTCCTCGCCGATCCCTTGGCCAGTTTCAAGACCTACAAGGATTCGACCTACGCCATGATGGTCGAGGCCGCCAAGCGCGGCCACACCGTCTACGCCTTCGAGCAAAAAGACATGGCCGTCAACGCCGGCGTGGCCTACGCCAACGTTGCCGAAATCACCATTCTGGACGATTCCAAGGACTGGTACCGCGCCGCGCCCGCGCGCGAGACCAACCTGGGCGAGTTCGACGCCATCGTCCAGCGCAAGGACCCGCCGTTCGACATGGAGTACATCTACGGCACCTACATGCTGGAGCTGGCCGAGAAGCAGGGCGCCAACGTGTTCAACAAGCCGTCGGCGATCCGCGACCACAACGAAAAGCTGGCGATCGCCCAGTTCAGCGAATTCACCTCGCCGACCCTGGTGACGGCCGACGAGGCGCGCATCCGCGCCTTCCAGGCCGAGCATGGCGACGTCATCCTCAAGCCGCTGGACGGCATGGGCGGCACCGGCATCTTCCGCGTCAAGCCCGACGCGATGAACCTGGGCGCCATCATCGAGACGCTCACCGACAATGGCCGGCGCACCATCATGGCCCAGCGCTTCATCCCGGACATCGCCAAGGGCGACAAGCGCATCCTCGTCATCGGCGGCAAGCCGGTGCCGTTTTCGCTGGCGCGCATCCCGCAAAACGGCGAGGTGCGCGGCAATCTGGCGGCCGGCGGCCTTGGCGTGGCGCAACCTTTGACCGAACGCGACTTCGAAATCGCCCACGCCCTCGGTCCGGTGCTAGCCGCGCGCGGCCTGTTGCTGGTAGGATTGGACGTGATCGGGGATTGCCTGACGGAAGTCAACGTTACCAGCCCGACCTGTTTCCAGGAAATCACCCAGCAGGCCGGCTTCCCGGTGGCGGCGATGTTCGTGGACGCGGTCGAGGCGGCCGTCGAGGCGGCGGCGCGGGCCCGATGAGGGATATTCAAAATAATTTTGCCGGACGGCCTCAAAAACCTCCGCGCTCACTGGCGGTTTAAGAATATGGTTGGCATACTGCTTATGACGCACGCACCGCTGGGGCAGGCCTTCATCGCCGCCTGCGCGCATGTGTTCCGTGGTCCCACCGAGCGGCTCGAGGCGATCGACGTGATCGCCGACCAGGACCTCGGCGAAGTGCAGGCGCTGGCGGCGGCGGCGATCAAGCGCCTCGACGACGGCGACGGCGTGTTGATCATGACCGATGTCAAGGGCGGCACCCCCGCCAATTGCTGCGACCGTTTGGCGGACGCGGGCAGGGTGGAGGTCATCGCCGGCATCAGTTTGCCGATGCTGCTGCGGGCCATCACCTACCGGCGCGACACGCTGGACGTGGTGGTCGAGATGGCCCTGGCCGGCGCGCAAAGCGGAGCGGTGCGCGTCGACAACCGGATTCGCGTCGTGTAGTCGCGGCGCGGGAATTTTTTTGCGGCTTATTTTTGTGCGGCCTTCTCACTGAGACAGAATAAAAATGATTCAACAAGAACTTGAGATTATCAACAAGCTCGGGCTGCACGCCCGGGCGTCCGCCAAATTCACCCAGCTGGCAGCAAAGTTTCAAAGCGACGTATGGCTCACCCGCAACGCGCGCCGCATCAACGCCAAGTCCATCATGGGCGTGATGATGCTGGCCGCCGGCAAGGGCGCCAAGGTCACGCTGGAGGCCGACGGCGCCGATGAAAGCGAATGCATCGCCGCGCTGTCGGCGCTGGTCAACGACAAGTTCGGCGAAGGCGAGTAATGCCCTCGGATCGCAGCCGTCCGCGCATTTTCACTGGTCCACCCATGGCTTCCTTCACCCTGCACGGCATCCCGGTCTCCCGCGGCATCGCCATCGGCCGCGCGCACAAGCTGGCGCCGGCGGCGCTCGACGTCAAGCACTACCTGGTGGCCGAGGAGCACCTGGAGGCCGAGGTCACGCGCCTGCGCCAGGCGCTGGCCCAGGTGCACAAGGAACTGCAAACGCTGTGGAACGAGCTGCCCAAGGACGCCCCCACCGAGTTGGGCGCCTTCATCGACGTCCACGCCCTGATCCTGTCGGACCCGATGATCTCGGAGGCGCCGCTCGACATCATCCGCGCGCGCCACTACAACGCCGAATGGGCGCTGCTGACGCAAATCGACGAGCTGTCGGCGCAGTTCGACGAGATCGAGGACCCGTACCTGCGCGAGCGCAAGGCCGACATCCAGCAGGTGGCCGAGCGCGTGCTCAAGGTGTTGATGGGCACCGAGCAGATTTTGCCGGCCGCCGCCGGCGGCGACGACGAGTTCCAGGCGCAGATGATCATCGTCGCCCACGACATCTCGCCGGCCGACATGCTGCAGTTCCGCGACCGCTCGTTCATCGGCTTCGTCACCGACGTCGGCGGCCAGAACTCGCACACCGCCATCGTCGCCCGCAGCCTGGACATCCCGGCGGCGGTCGGCATGTCCGGCGCCTCCACCCTGATCGAGCAGGACGACTGGCTGATCATCGACGGCGACGCCGGCGTGGTCATCGCCAACCCCAGCGCGCTGGTGCTCGAGCAGTACCGCGAGCGCCAGGGCGCCGCCGCGCGCGCCCGCAAGAAGCTCAATAAGCTCAAGAAGACGCCGGCCATCACCAAGGACGGCACCGAGATCACGCTGCTGGCCAACATCGAGCTGCCCGACGACTGCCCGGCGGCGATGGAGGCGGGCGCCAACGGCGTGGGCCTGTTCCGCTCCGAGTTCCTGTTCATGGGCCGCAACAGCCGCATCCCGTCCGAGGACGAGCAGTTCGAGCAGTACAAAAAGGCGGTGGTGGCGATGAAGGGGCGGCCGGTGACGATCCGCACGCTCGACATCGGCGCCGACAAGCCGCTCGACCAGAGCGAGCACACGGCGCTCAATCCGGCGCTGGGCCTGCGGGCGATCCGCTACTGCCTGGCCGAGCCGCAGATTTTCCTGACCCAGCTGCGCGCCATCCTGCGCGCGTCGGCGTTCGGCAAGGTCAAGATCCTGATCCCGATGCTGGCGCACGCGTTCGAGATCGACCAGTCGCTGGCGATGATCGCCCAGGCCAAGGCCGAGCTGCGCGAGGCGAAGGTCAAGTTCGACGACACGGTGCCGGTGGGCGCGATGATCGAGATCCCGGCGGCGGCGCTGTCGTTGCCGATGTTCGTCAAGCGCATGGACTTCCTGTCGATCGGCACCAACGACCTGATTCAGTACACCTTGGCGATCGACCGGGTTGATTATGAGGTCGCGCACCTTTACAATCCGCTGCACCCGGCCGTGCTGCAGTTGATCTCGATGACCATCGCGGCCGGCCACAAGGCCGGCATCGATGTCGCCGTGTGCGGCGAAATGGCGGGCGACGTCAAACTGACACGCCTGCTGCTGGGCATGGGACTGCGCGAATTCTCGATGCACCCGGCGCAGCTGCTGTCGGTCAAGCAGGAAATCCTGAACAGCGACCTTGCGCGTATCGTGCCGCAAACGCGCAAGATCATGCGCTCGATGGAACCAGCGGCAATTGCAGACGCGGTCGAACAATTGCAGCTGATGTAAGTCGGTGGGACCCATCCTCGCGGTCCCGCCCATAATGATGGCCCGTGGGGCCGCCCCCAAACTCTAATTAAAATATGTCATCCCTGGGATACGTCAAACCGCAAACCATGCATTTCGCGCAGCCGCTGCTGCTGCAAAGCGGCGCCTCGCTGCAAGACTACATGCTGATGTACGAAACCTACGGCACCCTCAACGCCGACAAATCGAACGCGGTGCTGGTGTGCCACGCGCTCAACGCCTCGCACCACGTGGCCGGCGAATACGAGGGCGTGCCGAAAAGCCTGGGCTGGTGGGACAACATGGTCGGTCCGGGCAAATCGCTCGACACCGACAAGTTCTTCGTCATCGGCATCAACAACCTCGGCTCGTGCTTCGGCTCGACGGGCCCGATGCACAACAATCCCGCCACCGGCAAGCCATACGGCGCCGCCTTCCCGGTCGTCACGGTGGAGGACTGGGTGGCCGCGCAGGCGCGCCTGGCCGACGCGCTGGGCATCACCCAATTCGCCGCCGTCATGGGCGGCTCGCTGGGCGGCATGCAGGCGCTGGCCTGGTCCATCATGTACCCGGAGCGGCTGCGCCACTGCGTGGTGATCGCCTCGACGGCCAAGCTGTCGGCGCAGAACATCGCCTTCAACGACGTCGCCCGCCAGGCCATCCTGTCCGATCCGGACTACCGCGGCGGCGATTTCTACGAATACGGCGTGGTACCGAAGAACGGCCTGCGCGTGGCGCGCATGGTCGGCCACATCACCTACCTGTCCGACGACGACATGGCCGAAAAATTCGGCCGCAAGCTGCGCGCGGCGGTCGACGACGTCACCGCCGGGGCGGGCGACAGCCCGGCCAACTACAAATTCGGCTTCGGCATCGACTTCGAGATCGAATCGTACCTGCGCTACCAGGGCGACAAGTTCAGCGAGTACTTCGACGCCAACACCTATCTGTTGATCACCAAGGCGCTCGACTACTTCGACCCGGCGCGCCACCACGGCGGCGACCTGTCCAAGACCCTGGCGGGCACCCGGGCCAAGTTCTTCCTGGCCTCGTTCACCACCGACTGGCGCTTTTCGCCGGAGCGCAGCCAGGAGATCGTGCAGGCGCTGGTGAGCAACCGCCGCCAGGTGACCTACGCCGAAATCGACGCCCCCCACGGCCACGACGCCTTCCTGCTGGATGACCCGCGCTACCTGAACCTGGTGCGCGCCTACTACGACCAGGTGTGGAACGAGACTAACGCGCCAGTGAAAGGCAACGCATGAACTTCGCGGAATTGAGCATCGCCCGGCCGGATCTGGCCTTCATCGCCCACTGGGTGCCGAACAACGCGCACGTGCTGGACGTCGGCTGCGGCGACGGCGTGATGATGGATTATCTGCAAAGCGACAAGCGCTGCAGCGGCTACGGCATCGAGATCGCCGACGACAAAGTCCTCGGCAGCACCAGGCGCGGCGTGCAGGTGATCCAGCAGGACATGGAAAAGGGCCTGTCGCTGTTTGGCGATAACTCGTTCGACACGGTGCTGTGCCTGTCGTCGCTGCAGATGATGAAGCATGTCGAGGCGCTGCTGCGCGATATCGTCCGCGTCGGCAAGGAGGCCATCGTCTCGTTCCCCAACTTCGCCTACTGGCCGCACCGCGTGGCGCTGCTCAAGGGCCGCATGCCGGTGTCCGAATCGCTGCCGTACGAATGGTACGACACGCCCAACCTGCGCTGCGCCACCATCAACGACTTCCGCGACCTGGCCGCCGAATGCGGGCTGGAGGTGATCGAATACGTGGCGCTGGCGGAGGGCCGGCGCGTGTCGTTCCTGCCGAACCTGCGCGGCGACCTGGCGGTGTTCCGGCTGCGTAAAAAAGTCAGCTCGAAGGCGGCGCACTGATGGCGGCCCCGGAGCGGGAGCGCCACTGGCTGTCGTACCTGAACGGCCGCACCGTTTCCATTCTGTTCCTGGGCTTTAGCTCCGGGCTGCCGCTGTACACGCTGATCTACCTGATGCAGGCGTGGCTGGCCAAGTCCGGGCTGGATGTGAAGGCGCTCGGCCTGTTCGCGCTGGTGACGTTCCCGTACACCTTCAAGTTCCTGTGGGCGCCGTTCATGGACCGCTACACCATCGGCCCGCTGGGCCGGCGGCGCGGCTGGATGGCGCTCACGCAGATCGGCCTGTTCCTGGTCATCGGCGGGCTGGGCATGCTCGATCCCAAGCTGGAGCTGACCTTGATCGCCGTCTTCGTCGGCGTGATCGCCTTCCTGTCGGCCAGCCAGGACGTGGTGATCGACGCCTACCGCCGCGAGATCCTGGCCGAGGACGAGCAGGGCCTGGGCGCGGCCATCATCGTCAACGCCTACAAGGCCGCCAGCCTGATCCCCAGCGCGCTGGGACTGGTGCTGGCCGACACGATGTCGTGGCAGGCGGTGTTCTGGATCGTGGCCGCGTTCATGCTGCCGGGCTTCGTCTGCACCTTGCTGGCCAGGGAGCCGGCCGTCTACGGCGCGCCGCCGAAGAACCTGCAGGAGGCGGTGGTGCTGCCGTTCCGCGAATTTATCCTGCGCGACGGCTTGAAACAGGCGCTGATCATCATTATGTTCGTCCTGCTGTACAAGATCGGCGACAGCATGGCGACCGCGCTGTCGACCAAGTTCTTCCTCGATGTCGGCTTCACCACCAAGCAGATCGGGCTGGCGGCCAACGCCACCGGCTGGTGGGCCAGCCTGGCCGGCGGCGCCGTCGGCGGCATCTGGATGATCAAGCTGGGCATCAACCGCGCGCTGTGGGTGTTCGGCGTGCTGCAGGCGATCGCCATCCTCGGTTTCGCCTGGCTCGCCAGGGGGGGGCCGGACCCGGTGCTGCTGAGCGCCGTGTTCGGATTCGAGGCGTTCGCCAGCCTGGGGCTGGGGTCGGCGGCGCTGGTGGCGTTCATGTCGCGCGCGACCGATCCCCGCTATACTGCCACCCAGTACGCGTTGTTTTCTAGTCTGGCTGCGGTCCCGCGCACATTTATTAATTCCTCCGTGGGTTATATTGTTGCCGAAACGGGTTGGTTCTGGTTCTTTATCGTCTGTTTCATCCTCGCCTTCCCGGCGATGATGATGCTGCCGAAAATCGCTCCTTGGAATAGTGCAAATGAAAAAGCTTAAATTGAAGGGCGCCGCGCTGGCGCTGGTGTGCGTGATCGGTGCGTTCCCGGTGTACGCGCAGAACGATGGGATTCCGGTCGAAAAGCTGTCGCGCATGCGCGGGCTGGGCGGCGATGCCTCGCAATTCGATCAACAGTCCAAGCTACAGTACGATCAGATGCTCAAGCAGGCGCACGACAAGGATGCCGTCGCCACCGATGACAATCCGCAGTTGATACGCCTGCGCGCCATCGCCAAACGCCTGATTCCATTCACCACGCGCTGGAATCCCGACGCGGCGCAATGGAAGTGGGAAGTCAATCTGCTCAAGTCCGACACCGTCAACGCCTTCTGCATGCCGGGCGGACGCATCGCGTTTTACAACGGCATCCTGACCAAGCTCAATCTGACCGACGATGAAGTGGCGGCGGTGATGGGGCACGAGATCGCCCACGCGCTGCGCGAGCACGCGCGCGAGCAGGCCGGCAAGAACACCGTCACGCAAGTCGGCTCGCGCATACTCGGCGCATTGGGCTCGGCCTATTTTGGCGTCGATCCGCGTCTGGGCGACGCCGCCGCCGGCATGGTCTCGCAGGGCGCCGCGTTGAAGTTCTCGCGCGGTGATGAAAGCGAGGCCGATCTGGTTGGCATCGATCTGGCGGCGCGCGCCGGCTTCGATCCGCGCGCCGGCGTGGCGCTGTGGCAGAAGATGGGCGCGATCAACAAGAGCCAGCCGATCAGCTTCCTGTCGACCCACCCGACCGGCAAGGACCGCATCGCCAACATGAACAAGAACATGCCGCTGGTGCTGCCGGTGTTCGCCCGCGCCAAGGGTCTGGACCCGAACAACCTGCCCAAGTACCACTCGCTGGCGCTGCCGAAGTCGTAATGTCGTCGGCACGGCCCCCGCTGCCGATGCGCGACGGCGTCGCGCCCAGCTACCTGTGGCTGCCGGAAGGGCGGTGGCCGGACCTGATCACCTTCCTCATCGAGCGGTTCCCCGATGTCGAGGTGTCGACCTGGTACGACCGCATGGCGCGCAACGAAGTGGTCGACGGCGACGGCAAGCCGCTGTCGCCCGGCAGCGCGTTCAAGCGCGGCATGCGCATCTTCTACTATCGCGAACTGGAGGCGGAGACGCCGATCCCGTTCGCCGAAGAGATCCTCCACATGGACGAGCACCTGGTGGTGGTCGACAAGCCGCACTTCCTGCCGATGACGCCGGGCGGCCGCTTCCTGCACGAGACCTTGCTGGTGCGGCTGAAGAAAACGCTGGGCGAGCCGGCGCTGACGCCGATCCACCGGCTCGACCGCGAGACGGCCGGGGTGGTGATCTTCTCGCGCAAGGAGTCCAGTCGCGGCGCCTATCAATCCTTGTTCCAGAAGCGGCTGATCGAGAAGGAATACGAGGCGCTGGCGCCGACGCTGAAGGGTGTCGAGTTTCCGTTCACGTACCGCAGCCGGATGGTCGACGGCGACAAATTCTTCATCATGAAGGAGGAGCCGGGCGAGCCCAATTCCGAGACCATCATCGAGGTGATCGAGCAGCGCGCCGATTGCACCTTGTACCGGCTGTTTCCCCACACGGGCCGCAAGCACCAGCTGCGGCTGCATCTGGCCTCGCTCGGCATCCCGATCATCAACGACGCGTTTTATCCGGTGGCGCTGCCGTGCAAGGAGGACGACGTGTCGCAGCCGCTCAAGCTGCTGGCGCGGCGTATTTGCTTCCTTGACCCGCTGACCAACGACTGGCGCGAATTCAGCAGCCGCCGCAGCCTGTAGACGGCGATCCGTTGATTGATCACGTAGGGCGGATTAGCGTAGCGTAATCGGCCATGCATGAGTCGTCGACGGCGCATGCATGGCCGATTACGGCGTTCCGCCTAATCCGCCCTACGTGGTTCCGAGGTCAGCCCCGCTCAGTCGTGCGCGTAGTCGATGATCAACGGCGCGTGGTCCGAGAACTTCTCTTCCTTGTAGATCGCCACCGTGGTGGCCTTGGCGGCGATGCCCGGGGTCGCCACGTGGTAGTCGATGCGCCAGCCGACGTTCTTCGCGTACGCCTGGCCGCGGTTGCTCCACCACGTGTATTGCTCCTCGCGCGGATCGAGGCCGCGGTGGACGTCGACAAACCCCACCTCGTCGAACACGCGCGTCATCCATTCGCGCTCCTCCGGCAGGAAGCCCGAATTCTTCTTGTTGCCCTTCCAATTCTTCAGGTCGATTTCCTTGTGCGCGATGTTCCAGTCGCCGCAGATGACCACTTCGCGCCCCTCGGCGTGCAGCTGTTGCAGGTGCGGCAGGAACAGCGCCATGAAGCGGAATTTGGCCTCCTGCCGCTCCGGGCCGGAAGATCCCGATGGGCAATACACCGAAATCACGCTAAGATTGCCGAAATCACAACGCACGTAGCGGCCCTCGGCGTCGAACTCCGGCGCGCCGAAACCGATGACGACGCGGTCCGGTTCGATCTTGCTGTAGACGCCGGTGCCGGAATAGCCTTTTTTCTCGGCGTAGTGGAAGTGGCCGTGGTAGCCGCCCGGGTTGAGGAACTCGGGCGTCATGTCCGGCGCCTGGGCCTTGAGCTCTTGCACGCAGATGAAGTCGGCGTCCTGCGTGGCCATCCACTTGAAAAAGCCTTTGGAGGACGCGGAACGGATGCCGTTCAGGTTGGCGGAAATGATTTTTGGCATGGCGGATTGACTTAAAAAAGTGCTTAAAAATGAGTCGGAAATTTCGGAATGCGCTAGTGTAGCGTTAAAATACGGCCACTTTAAAGAAATGAGGCAGCATGAACAATTTACGTCAGCAATTTATCGAGTTTTCGGTCCACACCGGGGTGCTGCGCTTTGGCGAGTTCACCACCAAGGCCGGGCGCCAGTCGCCGTACTTCTTCAACGCCGGCCTGTTCCACGATGGCGCCACCCTGGCGCAGCTGGCGCAGTTCTACGCGCAGACGCTGCTCGACTCGGGCATCGAATTCGACATGCTGTTCGGCCCGGCTTACAAGGGCATCACCCTGGCCTCGGCCACCGCCGTGGCGCTGGCCGGCAAGGGCCGCAACACCTCGTTCGCGTTCAACCGCAAGGAAGCCAAGGCGCACGGCGAGGGCGGCAACCTGGTCGGCGCCAAGCTGCAGGGCAAGGTGGTGATCATCGACGACGTGATCTCGGCCGGCACCTCGGTGCGCGAATCGGTGGACATGATACGCGCGGCCGGCGCCGAACCGTGCGCCGTGCTCATCGCGCTGGACCGCATGGAGCGCTCCGGCGCCCCGGACGGCACGCTGTCGCCGAACTCGGCGGTGCAAGAGGTGTCCAATCTCTACAATATCCCGGTGATTTCGATCGGCAACCTGGACGACCTGTTCACTTATCTGAACAGCAAGGGCGCCGATCCGCAACTGCTCCAGCACAAGGATGCGGTGGCGGCGTATCGCCAACGCTACGGCATTGCCTGATCTGGCGCAGTAGCGGTGGCCGATGCGTTGCCGAATCGGCCATCTTGCTAGACTTTGATATTTCTATGGTGTAACCTTTTGAGACGGCATACAGGCCGTGGACAAACAAGGCAGATCATGAACATCGCAACATTGAAGGTGCACGGCGACGACGACGGCCTGGCGGACGTCCGTGACGGCTTGCCAACCGAACCGGACAGCGACTGGCAAAAGGGCGACGTCAAGCCTGACGGCCGGGTGCGCATCGATTCCGGCTTCTACGTGGCCATCGGCACCGACGAGAATCCGGACGAACTGCTCAAGCAGATCCGCCATTATCTGGCCGAATGCTCGGCGCGCGGCATCCACTTCGAACGCTCGGACGTGGCCGCCGAACTGCGCGTGTCCTTCACCACCGAGCGCGGGGCGGCCACGCCCAGCCTGGACTTCACCCTGGCCGATCTGACCTTGCTGGTCGACATGGGCATCACGCTTAGCATCACCGCCTGATGCGCTTCGCCGAGACGCGGCTGGCCGGGCTTCGTTGCGGGCAGGCGGAGCGGCGCGTGCATATCTGGGAGCCGGACCCGCCGGCCGCGCCGCGCGCGGTGCTGCTGGCCATCCACGGCGGCATGGCGCACGGCGGCGACTACGTCACGCCGGCGCTGTTCTTCCGGCGGCACGGCATCGCCACCGTGGCCTACGACCTGTGCGGCCATCAGGACGCGCGACGGGTCGACATCCCCGGCTTCCACGTGTTCCTCGACGACAGCGTGCTGTTCCTGCAGTGGGTCAAGCGCGAATATCCCGGCGTGCCGGTTTTCGTCATGGGCCACTCGATGGGCGCGCTCATCGCCACCCATCTGGGGCTGGGCCCCTTCGCCGGCGACGCCGGCATCCAGGGCTACATCCTGTCGTCGCCGTACTACGTCAACGCGATCAAGGTGTCGCCGGTGCTGCTGGCGCTGGCCGGCGTGCTGGGCGCGCTGGCGCCGCGCATGAAGGTGCCGCTGGCGTCGCTGATCGATTCGCTCACGCACGACAGCGCCATCACCGCGCGCCACCACGCCGACGAGCGCGACGGCGTGCGCGCCACGGAAATCACGGTCCGCTTCGGCAACGCGCTGACGGCGGCGCAAAAAGGGTTGGCGGCGCGGATGCCGGCGTGGCGGCATCCCTTGTTCGCCGTGGTGGCCGGCGACGACAAGCTGGCCGACGCCGACGCGGCCGAGGCGATGCTCAAGTCGGTGCCGGCGGCGTTGCTCACGTACCGGCGCCATCCGCACAACTATCACGAGAACTTCAACGAGCTCAATCGCGAAGAGATCTTTGCCGACATCCTGGGGTGGATGCGGCTGCCGCCCGCCGGCTGATCGTCATCGCGCCGGGGGCGGCGTCGGGTTTACTCCAACACCCACACGTACTGCATCTTCATTTTCGATTCGAACGGTTTGCCGGCCCGGGTGGCGGCCTTGAACGTGCACTTCTCGATGCCGGTGCGGGCCGCTTCGTCCAGGTCGGTGAAACCGCTCGATTTGACTACCTGCGAGCTCTTTGCCTTGCCGTCGGTGCCGACAGTGAAGGACAGCGTCACCGTACCTTCCTCTTTGCGGGCGCTGGCGCCTTCCGGCCACAGGGGCTTGGCGCAGCTGTTGAAATCGACCACCGCGCCGGCCGTCTTGCCGGCCGCTTTGTCGGCGGCGACCGCCTCGGCGTAGACCGTCATGCAGGCCAGCGCCAATCCCAGCATCGGAATCGCCGCCTTCCAGTTCAGGGCCCGCGGTGCGGGGCGCATCAAGCGTTGAATACGTTCCATCAAATTTCCTCCGTTGGCCGCTTGGGCCAGGTGGTGGGTGGAGAACTGGAGTTTTTCCAGTTCTGAAAGTGCAAGGGCCAGACGCCGCGGTTCGCCCAGTGTCCTTGCTGCTAAATCGTCCGCCATCAGTTCACGCTCGGCGCGGATGCGGTTCGATATCCACCAGACAGCGGGGTGGTAGAACAGCACCGTCTCGATCGCGTTCTGCAGCAGGTTGACCAGATAATCATGATGCTTGATATGCGCCATCTCGTGCGCCAGCAGCGCGCCCAGCAGGTCGGGCGGCATGCCCGACACCAGCGACGCCGGCACCAGCACCACCGGCCGCCACCAGCCGGCCGTGACCGGGCTGGCCAAGGTGTCGACGATGCGCAGACGCACCGTGCGGGTGACGCCGACGCGCCGCGCCAGGCGTGCCAGGCTGGCCTCCCAGCGCAGCCGGTCGGCGCGGTGGCGGGGCGCGTCCTCGGCGGCGGCGCGGTTGATCCACAGCAGGCCGAGCACCATGCGCAGCGCCAGCGCGGCCGCACATACCGCCCACAGGCCGACGATGCCGCGCAACGAATTGCGCAGGTCGAACGGCTCGCCGCTGGCGATGGTGTGCGCGGCCAGTTCGATCATCCTGAAGTCGACGCCCGCGGCCGCGCCGCCGCCGGCGAGGCGCTGGTACAGGTCGAGCGCGGGCCAGCACAGGCAGGCCATCAGCGCGGAGCAGGCCAGCAGGTAGCGGTATTCGGCGCGCGCGTTGCGCATCAACGCCAGCGCCAGCGCGGTGGCGCATCCGATCAGCAAGCCTTGCCACAGGAAGTGCATCAAGGTCAGGCCGAGCGCGAAGGTGAAGGCGCTCATTGGTCGTCGTCCTTCAGCATTTGTTCGATCTCCTGGCGCTCCTTTTTGGAGATGCCGCTGCGCAGCGCCGCCAGCACCAGCGCCTTGGCCGAGCCGGCGAAGGCCTTTTGCACCAGGTCCTTGAGCAGATTGGTTTGCAGCGCGTCCTGCGCCTGCGCCGGCGCGTAGACGTGCGAGCGCTGGCTTTCGTCGCGGATCAGGATGCCCTTGCTGTGCATGATCTGCATCAGGCGCAGCACGGTGCCGTAGGCCAGCTCCGGTTTATCGGCCAGCATGGCCTCGTGCACCTGCTTGGCGGTGGCCGAGCCGAGCGGCCACAACGCTTGCAGCAGGTCGAGCTCGGCCGCCGTGGGTTTGGGAATGGACATTGTCGCCTCTTGTCAGCTTGCTAAAGTATTTGTAGATTAGTCTGTCTAGACAAAAATGTATACTTTAATTTTCAGGGCTGAAAGGCGGTGTTGTTTTATCTAGACAGGAATGTATAGTTCAGGCGGCGCGCTGCGAAGGGTGCTGCGCGGCATTGGTGTGGCGCGAGGTGATGATGTACGCGTGCAAAATTCGTACGTCAAAGAACGTGACGTTTCGAAACTCCCGCAGGCCATGCTCAACCTGGACCGCCGAATGGATAGCCTGCAAGCCGGGATTGTCGCGTTCGATGATCGCGATGCGTGAGAATTTTAAGATTTCCGGGAGTGGGAATTCCGCATTCAGTTGTGACGCGATGGTCCGCATTTCCGTCAGGCCCCAGTCATCCAGCCACCGCGCGGTGACGAGTAGGTCCCATAGTCGCAACGAGCTGTCCGGCCGGAGCGCGGCAAACAGTTCAAACGGACCTCGCTCGACCGAAAGCCGTCGTTCAATGCGTTGTAGTTTTTTGACGAAGGTGTTCATAGTTCCCTCACCAGTATCTCGATTGCCTCCAGCATTCTATTCGCTTGACGTTCACCGACCGTGCCAATTTGAGCGTAGCGTGCCTGCGGCTTCCAAGCGGCGACGATGGACCATTCCGCTACATGCTGTGTCATGACGATGGACTCCAGGCCGGTCAGTTTTAAGAGTACCGCTAAATCATGGACCCTGAAAGAACTGAAACGTTCAAATTCTTTGTTGGTGTCGGGAAAACCGTTCCATTGCAGGGTTTTGCAAATTCTTGCTTTCAACGCAAGCTCAATGGCGTAACCAGAGATGTAGAAGGCGCCATCAAAACGTCGCGCGCCATATAGAACTTTTCCGTCTAACAAACGGGCTGCCGAAATTTCCTCAAGGTCTCGTATCGATAGCACGTAAGCCTCCCAGCTGGGCTATCGAATATTTTCGTCGAAATCGCGAGCCTCTTTAGGATGAAATGGATGTGGTCTGATTCAAAACAATGGAGGCATCAACTACAGCCTGGGGAGGAGCAGTCTGTTGAACTTAATCCAGCTTCCAGACGTATAGCATTGCTGCAACCAGGCCGCCCTCGGCAGGCTTGGTTTAAGTCACCGCGCTAGATCGGCAGCGTCAGCGTGAAGCGTGCGCCGCCCAGCGGCGAGTCGTCGATGGCGATGTCGCCGCCGTGCAGCCGCGCCGCCTTGAGCGCGATCGCCAGACCGAGGCCGTAGCCGCCGGCCGCGTGGTCCTCGTCGCGCGCGAGCCGGAAGAACGGATCGAAGACCTTGGCGCGCGCGTCCACCGGTATGCCGGGGCCATCGTCCTCGATGACGACGCGCACGCCCGCGCCGTCGCGCGCGGCGCTCAAATCGATGCGCGACGCCGCGTACTTGGCGGCGTTGCCCAGCAGGTTGTTGACGGCGCGCGCCAGCAGCCGCTGGTCGCCTTCGACCTCGCCAAGGTCGGCGCCGATGCTGGCGCTGTAACGATGCGCCGCCGACGCCGAGGGCGCGCAAGCGCGCAGCAGCGGCTCCAGCGCGACCGGCCGTGTCGGCATGGAGCGCGCCTGATCGAGCTGGGTCAGGTCCAGCAGTTCGTCGACCAGCGCCTTCAATTCATCGACATCGGTGGCCATCGCCCGCACCCGCTGTCGCAGCGCCGGATCGGCGCCCGCGTGCCGGTGCAGCAGCAGCTCCAGTCCGAATTCGAGCCGCGCGATCGGCGTGCGCAGTTCGTGCGACACCGAGTGCAGCAGATTCTTGCGCGCCTCGAGCAACGCGCCGATGCGGCCCGCCATGTCGTTGATGCGGCCCGCCAGCGGCGCGATGATCGAACCCCGGCGCGGCGCGGCGCGCGCGGCCAGGTCGCCGCGGCCGAAATCGTCGGCGACGCGCGACAGCGCCTCCAGCTCGCGCCAGTGGCGGCGCGACCACCAGCCGATCGGCACCAGCAGGAACAAGGCGATCACGCCGAAGCGGATCGCCTCCATGCCCAGCGCCTGGCCGATATCGATCGGCAGATGGCGCGCCAGGATCACGTCGTCGTCGCTGCCGACGTAGCGCGCGCCGTCGCGGTCCACGCGCCGGTAAAACGATTTGCCGCCGGCGTCGATCACGATCGCGCCTTGCGCCAGCTGGCCGCGTTTCGATTCCGGCAGCGCGGCCAGCGCGGCGCGCAGCGGCAGCAGCTCGAAGGTGACGCCGGAGACTTCGCGCACCTTGTTCAGCCGCACCAGCCACTCGTCGGCGCCGGCCTTGTCGATGTACTGCTCCAGCAGGAAGATCTGGCCGGTGGCCTGGCGCCGCGCGATCTCGTCGACCGGGTCGCCGAACAGGCGCGCGAAGGTGAGGTAGATGACCACCGTGGCCAGGCCGATGGCCAGCAGCACCGGCAGCGCGAAGCGCAGGAACAGGCGGTTCATTCCCAGGCCGAGGGGCTGAACAGGTAGCCTTCGCCCCAGACGGTCTTGATGCGCTCGCAGGCGCCGTCGTCGAACTTGCGGCGCAGGCGCGAGACGCAGTTGTCGATGCTGCGATCGAGGCCGTCGAACTCGATGCCGCGCATCTTGATCAGGATGTCGTTGCGCGACTGGACCTTGCCGGCCGCCTCCGCCAAAATCAGGAACAGTTTGAATTCGGCGCTGTTCATGGCCACCTCGCGCCCGCGCCAGAACACCGCGCGGTCGGCGCGCGCGATGCGCAGCGCGCCCACCACCACGTCGGCGCCGGCCGGCGCGCTGCCGCGCCGCTGCAGCGCGCGCAGGCGGGCCAGCAGCACGCGCGGCTGGATCGGTTTGTTGACGTAGTCGTCGGCGCCTTGTTCGAGGCAGGACACTTCGTCGAACATGTCCTCGCGCGCGGTCAGGATCAGGATCGGCACGGCGCTCAACTGGCGCAGCTGGCGGCACACCACCATGCCGTCGGTGCCGGGCAGGGTCAGGTCGAGGATCACCAGGTCCGGCTGCGTGGCGCTGAAACGCTCGAGCGCGCGGTCGCCGCGGCCGACCACGTCGACCGCGTAGTCGAACTCGCCGAGGTATTCCCCGACCAGCGCGGCCAACCGCGCATCGTCCTCCACCAGCATCACTCGCTGCATTCGCCCTCCGTTTTGACCAGCATTGTAGCGGCAGCCCGCGCCGAAGTGGCGATTTAGACAATCCGGTACAGATTCGTACACTTTTTATACAAATACGCCCTACAAATTGACGACAATTGACATACAGTCCGGAGAGGATTTCTGCGGTGGCGGGTTCTAAGATTCGAGGCTCTTACCTCAACCCGGAAAACCATCATGAAAAAAATCTTTGTCAGCGCCGTCTTCGCCATCGCCTTCGCGCCGTTCGCGCAGGCGGAGGATTTCTACCTCGGCGCCAATATCACCGGCGGCACCGATGGCCATGTCGACGTCACCGAAGGCGGCACCACCAAGCGGCACGACGCCTCGGGCAAGCAGCGGCCGCTCGGCCTGTACGCCGGCTATGTGCTGTCGCCAGGTTGGGCGCTGGAGGCGGGCTACAGCGGTTCGGGTGGATCGACCGATTACGACCTCGATGCCGGCCGCCGGCTGCGCCTGCGCACCAGCATGGGCTATCTGGCGCTGCGGGCCGACTGGAAGCTGGGCCAGGACTGGTCCTTGTACGGCAAGGCCGGCGTGTCGCAGGGCCGGCTCAAGCTCGATGCCAGCGGCCCCGGGGCCGGACCGGGTGAGCGGGTGCACAAAACCGGCGCGTATCTGGGCGTCGGCGCCGCCTGGTTCGTGACCAGGGACGTGGCGTTGCAGCTCGAACTCGAACATACGACTAAAATCAAATACGAAGGGCTGACGGCGAAGATGGACAAGATCTCGCTGGGCGTGCGCTTCGGCTTCTAAGGAAAACATGCACAAGCCGTCCCCGATATTCGCGTTACTGTGGCTGGCCGCGCTGCCGGCCCTGGCCGAGGAGCATGCCGTCGGCATGATGCCCGACGGTAGTTCCGACATGTACGTCGGGTTGGCGGTCGCCAAGCGCTCGTCGCCGGCCGATGGCGAGGACCGCTCCACGGCGCTGCGGCCGCTGCTGCAGGTCCAGTGGAGCAATGGTATTTTCGTCTCGGCCACCGGCGTCGCCGGCATGCACCTGTCGCGCACACCGGGCGTCGAATACGGGCCGCTGCTGCTCGACAGCAACAAACGCGATCCGGGCGACGGCCGCCGTCTGGCGGGCACGCATCCGATCAAGGGCTCGTGGGACGTGGGCGGATTCTATAACTACTATCTGGGCGATCAGGTGCGGCTGCTCACCACCCTCGTCTACGACACCAGCGCCGGCGGCATGAAAGGCAGCGTGGGCCTGCAAAAGACGCTGGCGTCGCTGGCGCCGCACCACACGGTGTCGTTTTCGGCCGGCGCGGCGTGGGCCGGCGACGCCGTCATGCGCGAGCGCTACGAGGTGTTCGGCGCCTACCGGCCCGCCGGCGGCGTCATGGCGCTGAACGCTGGCGCCAACTGGAACTGGGAGTTGAGCAGCCGCTGGCTGGTCAACACCTCGGTGGTGGGCACGCGCCTGGGCACGCCGGCGGCCAACAGCCCGATCGTCGACCGCCGCGATTTCATCACCTGGTCCAGCGGACTGGCGTACCGGTTCTAGCACGCCATGCTCAGATTCCTCCTGCTCTTGCTGGCCTTCGCCCCGGCGTGCGCGTGGTCGCAGCAGGCGTCTGACTGGATCAGCTATCGCGACGCCTACCGCCAGATGATCTGGTTTGAAAAGTACGGCAAGCCGAAGCAGTTTTTGCAGAACCACCTGCGCCTGCGCCCGCGCGACGGCGGCGCCCCGATGGACGGCCTGCGCCTGACGCTCAACAGCAAGACCGCGCACCTGGATTTGCCGCTCGACGCGCTGGGACGCGCCGTCTTCCCGTTCTCCAAGGCCGCCTACGACGACAACGCCGAGTTGGAATTGAACCGCAAGCCCGGCCAGTTCTCGCACGGGCCATGGGTGTCGATCGTCACGCGCGCCGATGGCGTCTACGCGGTCGCCGACCTGCTGGCCGCGTGCGAGCAGATGGCCGCCTACCTGCGCTACACCGGCGCGCCGGGCGGTAAGAGCTGCGCCGGCGTGCAGTTCGCCTACGCCAGGGGCGAGGCGGCGCAGGTGCGGGTGGCGCGCAGTGGCGGCGGGGGCGCGGTGGCGCTGGCCGCCGTCGACGGCCCGGCGTTCCCCGGCGACGCGGTCACCGGCTTTCGGGTCTTCGTTTATCGCTTCGCCGTATTCGCCGACGGCGTGCAGGTCGTCACCAGCGGCACGCCGCTGGCCATCGCGGCGCTGCTGGAGTAGCGCGCGATGGCCGGCGGTTGCTAAGCCATCGATCGCGGTGGTATGCTGGTTCGCTCGGCCGCGGCCGGTTTTTCAGGTGTCGAACGATGGTGGATTATTGGGATATATCGGCCCGTCTGGGCGTCGCGCTGTTGTTCGGCTGCGTCATCGGGCTCGAGCGTAACCTGCACGGCAAGCCGACCGGCATGAAGACGCTCGGCCTGGTCGCGCTGGGCGCGGCGCTGGTCGCCATGGCCAGCATGGAATTCGCGCCGTTCGACGGCCAGTACAGCCGCGAGGCGCTGAGCCGGGCGGTGCAGGGAGTCATCACCGGCATCGGCTTTCTCGGCGCCGGCGTCATCGTTCTCGATAATGGGTCGGCAAAAATAAAAGGGTTGACCACCGCCGCCTCGATCTGGATGACGGCCTGCATCGGCATCGTCTGCGGCATGGGCGCGTGGCGCGTGGCCGGCATCGGCTTGATACTGGTGATGCTGCTTTTCCTGCTCGGCCATCCGCTGGAGCGCATGCTGCACCGGCGCTGGCTGGGGAAAACCGAGAAAGAGCGCACCGAGATCGACATGCACGATTAATTGGCGGTGGGCCGGTCCCGGCGACGTCAGCCCGCCGCCCGCGTCTCCAGGCCGCGCAGCAGCAGCAGCAGGCCGGTTCCGAAATCGGCTTCGAAGTCATAGCGCAACGGTTGCAGGTCCGGCAGCTCCAGCACGCCGGCCAGCGCTTCGGCCGGACTGGCGAGCGGCCACAAGCCGATCATCAGCGCGATGGCCTGCCGCATGAATTCCACATAGGCGGTGAACGGCAGCACCGGCGCCGCCTGGTGCAGTTGCTCCGCCGCGCCCGCTATCAAGGCCAGTGAATGGCGCTTGAATTGCGTCAGCCGCTCCGGCGAGACGTTGCGCTCGATGATGGACGGCAGGATGCTGAACAGCCTGCACATCAGCGGCCGGGCCGCGCTGGAGCCGGCGAAGTCGCGCGCGATCTGTTCCGGCGTGACCGGCTTGGCGGCGGCCAGGCGCGCGCCCAGCTCGACGCTCCATTGCGCCGATTCCTCCTCCAGCAAGGCCAGCAGCAGCGCCTCGCGGTTCTCGAAATACCGGTACACGTTCGACTTGGTCATCTGCGCCTGGCGCGCCAGCTCGTTCAGGCCCAGTTCGCTTACCTCCATGCCGCCGTGCAGGGCCGTCCTGGCCGTGTCCAGCAAATGCTGGCGGCGCTCTTCCTTCTGTTCCGGTCGGCGGGCGCGTTGGAAGGGTTCTGGTGTCGTCATAAAGATCATCGATAAAAATTGCTGGATGGCGCCACTGTATCGGCTGCGACATCGCTTGACAAGAGACCGGCGGTCTTATATATTGAAGACCACTGGTTCCTTATTTATTCTATCCTGCATCGGAGCGCGATATGCCTACCCCACTCATGGTTCGTTCGGAACTGCTCAACCAGGACTTGACCGGCAAAACCTATGTCGTCACCGGCGCCAATTCCGGCATCGGCCTGGTCACCACCCAGCAACTGGCCAGGCAAGGCGCCACAGTCGTCATGGGTGTGCGACGCGTCAAGGAGGGCCAGCGCGTGGCCGCCGAGATCCGCCGCGAGACGGCATCGGCGCAGCTGTTCGTCTACCCGCTCGAGCTGGCCGACCTGGCGTCGGTGCGCGCCTTCGCCGCCGAGGTCAACCGCAATCACCCCAAGCTGCAGGGCCTGGTCAACAACGCCGGCGTGATGAAAACGCCGTTCGGCCACACCAAGGACGGCTTCGAAACCCAGTTCGGCGTCAACCATCTGGGGCACTTCCTGCTGACCAACCTGCTGACCGAGGCCCTGAAGGCCGGCGCGCCGTCGCGCGTGATCAACCTGTCGAGCTATTTCCACGAATTCGCGATGGGCCGCAAGGGCGAGATCCACTTCGACGACTTGAACTACCACAGCCGTCCATTCGACTCCTGGGAGGCGTACGCGCAATCGAAGCTGGCCAACCTGCTGCACGCGCGCGAACTGGGGCGCCGCCTGGCCGGCACCGGCGTGACCACCGCCAGCGTCAACCCCGGCTTCGTGCACACCAACCTGTTGACGGTCCCGCTGCCGATGTGGCTGCAGCGCCTGGTGGTGATTCCGGTGATGCGCCTGGCCGGCATGATCGAGCCGTGGGAGGGCGCGCAGACGACGCTGCACGCGCTGCTGGCGCCCGAGGTGGCGCAGCACTCGGGCGCCTATTACAGCCAGATGGCCCGCTACAAGGACAAGGCCTCGCGCGCCGGCGGCTGGCCGCTGCGCTCGCCCAACCCGGTGGCGCACGACGACGCCGTCGCCGCGCGGCTGTGGAACGCCAGCCAGGCTTTGGTGCAAGGCTAACTGCGATCAGCCGGCCACGATCTTGCGGTTGGCCGCCCCCGGCAGCATGCGCAGCGTCTTGCCGACGGAGGCCGTGTAGGTTTTCGACTGGACGGTGTCGACATAGCGGTACTCGGCGCGTGCCTCGCCCGGCGTGACGGTCAACACCACGAAGCCGCGCGACGCCGTCTCCGCGTATTGCAAAGGCCCGATCAGTTGCTCCATGCCGGCCGCCACCATCGCCGGCGCGGCGGTGGGGAAGTAGCTCTCGAAGCCGGGCGAGGTCACCGACGGCACGCCGAATTCGACTCCGACCGCCTGGCCGTTGACGTCGGCCAGGTCGCTGGCCCAGGCGTTGTGCGTGTCGCCGGCCAGCACCACCAGATTCTTGTTGAGCGTGCGTGCCATGTTGAGCACCGTTTCGCGCGCGGCCTGGTAGCCGTCCCACGCGTCGAGGTTGTACGGCACCTTGGGCGCGGCCAGTTGCAGCTGTTCGGCGTCGGTCAGCGCCACGCCGGCTTGCACCTTGGCCGCGAGGGCGAGATAGGCCGCGTAGCCGGTGGCGGTCAGCACCATCGGCGCCGGCAGCAGCATGCGGGCCATTAGCACTTGCTGGCCGAGGATCTGCCAGGTGGCGGTCGACTTACCCATCTGGCCCTGCAGCCATGTGGTCTGCTCGGCGCCCATCAGCTGGCGCGCGGGGTTCGACACGTCCGCCGTGAACGCGGCGCTATTGAAGCTGCCGTCGGCACCGGCGTAGCTGGCGTAGGCCAGTTGTTTGTCGCGGCCGATCACGCGGGTGTCGAGCATGTGCAGCGACAGCAGGTTGCCGAAGTCGAAGGAGCGGTAGATGCGGTCCGGCCGCGCGGCGTCGGGCACGCGGATCGGCATCCATTCGTGATACGCCTGGATCGCCATCATGCGCCGCGCGGACCACAGGCCCTCGGTGGCGGGATTGTGGTTTTCCGCGCCTTCGCGCCAGGTGTCGTTGGCCAGTTCGTGGTCGTCCCAGACGGCGATGAACGGAATGCGCGCGTGCACCGCCTGCAGGTCCGGGTCGGTGCGGTATTGCTGGTAGCGGCGGCGATAGTCGGTCAGCGTGATGATTTCGGTGGCCGGCTGCGACACCCGGTTCATGCCGGCCGCGTTCTGCGACGCGTAGCCGCCGGCGGCGTATTCATAGATGTAGTCGCCCAGGTGCAGGCCGACGTCGATGTCGTCGAATTTGGCGGCGTCGCCGTAGACGTTGAAGTAGCCGGCCGGGTAGTTCGAGCAGCTGAAGACGGCGAAGCGCGCGCGCGTCACGGCGCCGGTCGGCAAGGTCTTGGTGCGTCCGACCGGCGAGTCCACGCCCTGGCAGCGGAAGCGGTAGTAGTAGGCGCGGTTGGCCGACAATCCGGTGGCGTCGACCTTGACGGTGTAGTCGCCGGCCGCGCCGGCGCGGGCGGTGCCGGAGGCGACGGTCTTGGTAAAGGCGCTGTCCTCGGCCACCGTCCAGCCCACGTCCATGTCGTCGGCGCCGGCGGCGGCCGTGACGCGGGTCCACAGGATCACGCGGTCGGGCAGCGGGTCGCCGCTGGCCACGCCGTGCGCGAACGTGATCGATTGGTAGGACGGATCGTCGCCGCCGCAGGCCGTCAGCGAGATGGCGGCGGCGCCGACGGAAAAGTTGCGGATGAATTTGCGACGCGAATTCGATGGTGTCATGGGTGGGCAGTTGCTCAAAATGAAAGAAGGCTCATCTTAAGCAGCGCGCGTGACGCATTCATGACATGGCGACTCCGGATCGCGCGCGAGGCCGGCGATCGATCAAGCGCTACATTGCAGCCTTTTTCCTGAACTGGGCCGCCTTGTGGCGATTGCCGCACAACGCCATGCTGCACCAGCGACGCTTGTGCGCCTTGGTGCGGTCGTAAAACCAGAGGACGCATTCGGGGTGCTGGCATTGTTTGACGAGGTCGAAATCGCCGTCCACCAGGAGTTGCGCCGTCGCTTCCGCAAGCGGCCCCAGCATCGACGCGACCGGCTCGGCGCGGGCCTGGCGCGTCAGCGTCAAGCCGCCTTCGCTGTCGCGCGCCAGGTGCGGCGCGCTGACGTAGGCGCGCAGATACGCGTCCAGCGCGGCGATATCGCCCAGCGTTTCCTGTTTGCGCTGCTCGATCAGCCGCCTCACCAGCGAGCGCAACGTTCTCGCCCGCGCCAGCAGCGCGTCCGGATCGACCGGGCCGTCGCCGTCCATGGGCGCGATGCCGTGGCGCGCCAACCATTTGCGCACGTCTTCGCCGCTGTGCCAGTAGTCGACCGACTGCCCGTCGACGATGGCCTCGGTGTTCAGCAGATCCATTGCCAGGTGGTCGCCCAGCATCGGCGCCTCGGACAGGCCGTTCACGGATGGTTTTTCTGCTTTCGTCATTTTGTAACCGTTAAAATATGCTTTGACAGGTTACTAAAAGTTGCGCATACTCGCACCAAGTAACCACCTATATGTAATTATAGCGGTTATTCGATCTGTGCCTTGCCTATCTACCAAAGGAGCCATCATGAACATCACACCGTCATTGTTTGCCGCAGCCGATAACACCGCGCAGGTCCATCACCGGGCCATGGAAGTCCAGGGTGTCAACATCTTTTACCGCGAAGCCGGCCCGGTCGAGGCCCCCGTCGTGTTGCTGCTGCACGGCTTCGGCGCCTCGTCGTACATGTTCCGCAACCTGATCCCGCAACTGGCCGGCAAATACCATGTGATCGCGCCGGATCTGCCGGGCTTCGGCCAGACCAGCGTGGTGCCCGGCACGCCGTTCGCCTACACGTTCGACAATCTCGCCACCGTGATCGACGCCTTCACGGTGGCCAAGGGCGTGGAGCGCTACGCCATGTACGTGTTCGATTACGGCGCCCCGGTGGGCTGGCGCCTGGCGGTGAAGAACCCGCAAAAGGTCACGGCGATCGTCAGCCAGAACGGCAACGCGTACGAGGAGGGCTTGAGCGAAGGCTGGGCCGATATGCGCAAGGCCTGGGCCGAGCCGACCGCCGCCAACCGCGAGGCCTTACGCCGCTTCAACACGCTCGACATGACCAAGTGGCAGTACACCGAAGGCGTGCGGGATGCGTCGCTGATCGCGCCGGAGACCTGGCAGTTGGCGCACGCGGCCATCGAGCGCATCGGCGTCGAGGTGCAGATGGATTTGCTGCTGGACTACGGGCAAAACATCAAGCAGTACGGCAGGCTGCATGAGTTTTTCCGCAGCCACCAGCCGCCGACACTGGCGATCTGGGGCAAGAACGATCCGTTCTTCGTGCCGGCCGGCGCGGAGGCCTTCAAGCGCGACAACCCGAAAGCCGAAGTGCGCTTCCTGGATACCGGCCACTTCGCCATCGAAACCCACGGCGATGAGATCGCCACGCAAATGCTGGAGTTTTTGGACCGTCACGTCAAACCCTGAGCCCAAGCCCGAGGTGCAGTGCCGCTAACGCTAAGTTAAGGCGATTTCGTAGGGCGGATTAGGCGGGACGCCGTAATCGGCCATCGATGAGCCGCCGATAACGCATGCATGGCCGATTACGCTGCGCTCTTAAGGCCTACCGGCAGGTAGGCCGTTTCATCGATGGGCCCCTGGGCGGTTAGCGGGCCTCGCCCGCTAATCCGCCCTACGTGATTCCGATGTCCGTTAAACTTAGCGGCATTAGGCACCGCCGCCATCGTCTCGATGCTCCCACAACATTTAACGACATACCTTATGCAAGACCGATTTCGCGCCGACGTGCTGGCCAATACGAACAATCGCATCATTCTCGATCGCTGGAACGCGTTGGCGCTTCCTGACGGCTGGCTGGTTGCTGGATGCCTGTTCCAGACGGTATGGAATCTTCAGGCCGGCCGCGCGCCGGAAGGGAATATCAAGGATTACGATCTTTTTTATTTCGATAAGGACGATCTGAGCGAGCATGGCGAACGGCAGGTGCAGGCGCACGTCGACGAAGTGCTTGCCGATTTGGGCATTTCGATCGATGTGTCGAATCAAGCGCGGGTCCACCTCTGGTACGAGTCATACTTCGGTCATCCATATCAAGCGCTGCGCAGCGCCTGCGATGGGATCGACCGTTTCCTCATGCCGGCCACCTGCGTTGGTATCCGTCCAGATTCAGTCTATGCGCCAAACGGACTTCAAATGCTTTATGACGGCGTATTGACTACAAATCCGCTGACGCCTTATCTTGATCTTTTTGAGCAAAAAGCCGCGTCATATTGCGCTCGCTGGCCGTCGTTACGTATTGCACGCACCAGCCGCGCTGAGGTTTAGTATCGCAACGGCCATGTCACGCGACACAGATGGAAAGTCGGTCAGGAAGTCGTCCAGCGAAGAGCCGCCTTCGAGGTAATCAAAGAGCGTCTTTATCGGCACACGCGTGTCCCTGAAGCACGGTGTGCCGCTCATGATTTCTGGATCGGAAAGAACGTATTGAGTATCCATTGTTGCCTCCCGTTCCTAGGCTACCACACCCAGGGAGGATAGGCGGGGGCGCAGCGGAATCCGCCACGAGCCGTCGACGGAGCTTGGCGGATTACGGCGTTCCGCCTAATCCGCCCTACGTGGTTCCAATGAACGCTTGATTTAGGTGGAGCTCCGCGTAAGAAAACGCCCCGCAAGCTTTGCGGCTTGCGGGGCGTTAGCCAGGCGCGGGGATAACCTTAGCCAGCCAGCTTGGCCTTCAGCAGCTCGGTCAGCTGGGCCGGGTTGGCCTTGCCGCGCGACGCCTTCATCGCCTGGCCGATCAGCGCGTTGAGCGCCGCTTCCTTGCCGGCGCGGTACTGCTCCACCGATTTGGCGTTGGCGGCAATGACGTCGTTGACGATCGCTTCCAGCGCGCCGGTGTCGGAGATCTGCTTCAGACCCTTGGCTTCGATGATGGCATCGACCAGGTTCTCGTCCGACGACTTGGCTTCCCACATGCCGGCGAAGACTTCCTTGGCCGCCTTGTTGGAGATGGTGCCGTCGGCGATGCGCTTGAGCAGGGCGGCCAGCTGCGCGGCCGATACCGGCGAATCGTCCAGGTCCACGCCTTCGCGGTTCAGGGTCGACGAGACGTCGCCCATCAGCCAGTTGGCGGCGGCCTTGGCGTTTTCCTTGCCGGCTTTTTCCACCACGGCGACGAAGTAGGTCGCCATCGATTTGGATGCCGTCAGCACCAGCGAGTCGTATTCCGGCAGCGCGTATTCGCTGACGAAGCGCGCGCGCATGGCCGCCGGCAGCTCCGGCATGGAAGCTTTAACGCTCGAGATCCATTCGTCCGAGATCACCAGCGGCGGCAGGTCCGGGTCCGGGAAGTAGCGGTAGTCCTGCGCGTCTTCCTTGCTGCGCATTTCGCGCGTCTCTTTGCGGTCCGGATCGTACAGGCGGGTCGCTTGCACCACCTTGCCGCCGTCCTCGATTAATTCGATCTGGCGGCGCACTTCGACGTGCACGGCTTCCTCGATGAAGCGGAACGAGTTCAGGTTCTTGATCTCGCAGCGGGTGCCGTATTCCTTCTGGCCCTTGGGGCGCACCGAGACGTTGACGTCGCAGCGGAACGAGCCTTCCTGCATGTTGCCGTCGCAGACGCCGAGCCACATCACCAGCGAGTGCAGCGCCTTGGCGTAGGCCACCGCTTCGGCGGCGCTGCGGATCTCCGGTTCGGAGACGATTTCCAGCAGCGGCGTGCCGGCGCGGTTCAAGTCGATGCCGCTCATGCCGGCGTAGTCCTCGTGCAGCGATTTGCCGGCGTCTTCCTCCAGGTGCGCGCGCGTCAGGTTGACGGTCTTGGTGACGAATTCGCCATCCTTCTCGTAGCCGAACGTCAGCGCGCCGCCGATGACGACCGGGTCTTCGAACTGGCTGATCTGATAACCTTTCGGCAGGTCCGGATAGAAGTAATTTTTACGGGCGAAGATCGAGGCCGGCGCGATCTTGGCGCCGACGGCCAGGCCGAAGCGGATCGCGCGGTCGACCGCCTGCTTGTTCATCACCGGCAGCACGCCGGGCAGCGCCAGGTCCACCGGACTGGCTTGCGTGTTCGGCTCGGCGCCGAACTTGATCGGCGAGCCGCTGAAGATTTTTGATTCGGTCGTGAGCTGCACGTGGTTCTCAAGACCGATGACGACTTCCCATTCCATATGATTCTCGCTCTGTTCTGTGTTAGATGCCGGCCGGAGCGCGGGTGTGCCAGTCGGTCGCCAGCTGGTACTGGTGGGCGACGTTGAGCAGCTTCGCTTCGCCGAAATGCTTGCCGATGATCTGCAGTCCCACCGGGCGGTTGGCGTTCTTCTCGCCTTGTCCGAAGCCGCACGGGATCGACATGCCGGGCAGGCCGGCCAGGCTGGTCGACAGCGTGAAGATGTCGGCCAGGTAGGCGGCGACCGGGTCGTCGGACTTGTCGCCCAGATCCCAGGCGACGGTCGGTGCCACCGGGCCCATGATGACGTCGCAGACGGCGTTCGGGCCGTTGAGCGCCGCTTCGAAGTCCTGCGCGATCAGGCGGCGGATCTTTTGCGCCTTGAGGTAGTAGGCGTCGTAGTAGCCGTGGCACAGCACATAGGTGCCGACCATGATGCGGCGCTTGACCTCGGCGCCGAAGCCTTCGGCGCGGGTCTTGCGGTACATGTCCGAGAGGTCCTTGTACTCGGTGGCGCGGTGGCCGTAGCGCACGCCGTCAAAGCGCGACAGGTTGGACGACGCCTCGGCCGGGGCGATCATGTAGTAGGCCGGGATCGACAGCGCGGTGTTCGGCAGCGAGATGTCGACCAAGGTGGCGCCCAGCGCCACGTACTGCGCCAGCGCGGCGCGCACCGCCTGCTCGACGTCGGCCGCCAGGCCTTCGCCGAAGTATTCCTTCGGCACGCCGATGCGCAGGCCGGTCAGCGGCTGGTTCAGCTCACGCGTGTAGTCCTCGTCGACGCCGCCCAGCTCCGGCGTCAGCGAGGTCGAGTCGCGCTCGTCGAAGCCGGCCATGGCGTTGAGCAGCAGCGCGCAGTCCTCGGCCGTTTGCGCCATCGGGCCGCCCTGGTCGAGCGAGGAGGCGAAGGCGATCATGCCGAAGCGCGACACGCGCCCGTACGTCGGCTTGATGCCGGTGATGCCGCAGAACGCGGCCGGCTGGCGGATCGAGCCGCCGGTGTCGGTGCCGGTGGCGGCCGGCGCCAGGCGCGCGGCGACGGCGGCGGCCGAGCCGCCCGACGAGCCGCCCGGCACGGCGTTCTTGTCCCACGGGTTCTTGACCGGGCCGAAGGCCGAGTTCTCGTTGGCCGAGCCCATGGCGAATTCGTCGCAATTGAGCTTGCCCAAGGTGACCATGCCGGCCGCGCGGAATTTCTCGACGACGGTGGCGTCGAACGGGCTGACGTAATTGGCCAGCATCTTCGAGCCGGCCGTCGAGCGCCAGTCGCGCGTGACGAAGATGTCTTTGTGGGCGATCGGCACGCCGGTCAGCGCGGTGGCGGTGCCGGCGGCGAGGCGGGCGTCGGCCTCGGCGGCCTGCGCCAGCGTCAAGGCGCGGTCCACGTGCAGGAAGGCGTTCAAGTCGCTCTTTTCGATGCGGTCGAGGAAGTGCGTGGCCAGCTCGGTGGCGGTGACGGCTTTGCTCTGCAGGAGCGCGGACAGCTCTTTAAGGGTTTTGGTGTGCATGGCGTTTCAATTCAATTCGGGGATGATCGAGGCGTAGGTGCGGGCGAAACCACGTGCGGCGAGGTGTGGATTGCTTATTCGATCACTTTCGGCACCAGGTACAGGCCATCCTGTGTCTTGGGCGCGACGGCCTGGTAGTCCTCGCGGCGATTGGCCTCGGTGGCCGCGTCCTCGCGCAGGCGCAGGGCGATGTTGTTCATGTGCGCCGCCAGCGGGTGGCTCAGCGGGGCGACGCCGTCGGTGTCGACCGCTTGCATCTGTTCGGCCAGCGCGAAAATGCCATTCAGCTGCTCGAGCGCGGTGGCGCTCTGCTGCTCGCTCATCTCAAGTTGGGCCAGTTTGGCAATGCGTGTTACGTCGGATAGGGTCAGGGACATAGCGAATGGCGCGGACGGGCCGCGCGGGGTTTAATTGTTACATTGATAAAAAACTTGAAGTTCCGCCTAATCGCTGGCAAAAGCGGACGATTGCCGCTTAACTTGCAAGCTGAGCCGATACACTTTTGGGTGGATTTTCGGCAAATCGCATTCAAATTATAAGGTAGAATGGCGGGTTGATGCGTTGCCGGGGCTGAATCATTGCTGCCGCCGCTCACCACAGGACATCTTTCGACAGCTTACGCGCACCCAGTAGCGCCACAGGACACTCATGTTTGGTTTTTTACGCAGGTATATTTCCACCGATCTGGCCATCGATTTGGGCACGGCCAACACCTTGATCTACGTTCGCGGCCAGGGCATCGTCCTCGATGAGCCATCGGTCGTCGCGATCCGCCAGGAAGGCGGCCCCAACGGCAAGAAGACGATCCAGGCGGTCGGCAAGGAAGCAAAACAGATGCTGGGCAAGGTCCCCGGCAACATCGAGGCGATCCGCCCGATGAAAGACGGCGTGATCGCCGACTTCACCGTCACCGAGCAAATGCTCAAGCAGTTCATCCGCATGGTGCACGACTCCAAATTCTTCCGTCCCTCGCCGCGCATCATCATCTGCGTGCCGTGCGGCTCGACCCAGGTCGAGCGCCGCGCGATCCGCGAATCGGCGCTCGGCGCCGGCGCCTCGCAGGTGTACCTGATCGAAGAACCGATGGCCGCCGCGATCGGCGCCGGCCTGCCGGTGTCGGACGCCACCGGCTCGATGGTGGTCGACATCGGCGGCGGCACCACCGAAGTGGGCATCATTTCGCTGGGCGGCATGGTGTATAAAGGTTCGGTGCGCGTCGGCGGCGACAAGTTCGACGAGGCCATCGTCAACTACATCCGCCGCAACTACGGCATGCTGATCGGCGAGCAGACCGCCGAGGCGATCAAGAAGGCCATCGGTTCGGCCTTCCCGGGCTCCGAAGTCAAGGAGATGGAAGTCAAGGGCCGCAACCTGTCCGAGGGCATTCCGCGCTCGTTCACGATTTCGTCCAACGAGATCCTTGAAGCGCTGACCGACCCGCTCAATAATATCGTGTCGGCCGTGAAGAACGCGCTGGAGCAGACCCCGCCCGAACTGGGCGCCGACATCGCCGAAAAAGGCATGATGCTGACCGGCGGCGGCGCGCTGCTGCGCGACCTGGACCGTCTGCTGATGGAGGAAACCGGCCTGCCGGTGCTGGTGGCCGAGGACCCGCTGACCTGCGTGGTGCGGGGCTCGGGCATGGCGCTGGAACGGATGGACCAGCTGGGCTCGATCTTCTCCTACGAATGATCAAGACGGGGCCGCGAAACAGCGGCCCCGGTGCTTTGGATGAGTTGACAGTCTCGTTGGCGCGGGAGCGCCGGATTATTGGAAGTCATGGAATACAGTCCTCCGCCACTTTTCAAGCAAGGCGCTTCGGCCCGGGTCAAGATGACGGTGTTCGCGTGCATATCGATTGCACTGCTGTTGGTCGACGCGCGCATGCGCACCCTGTCGACCGTGCGCCAGGTGGCGGGTACCGTGCTGTACCCGCTGCAAATGGTCGCGCTGCTGCCGCGCGACGCCATCTACGGCGTCGGCGACTACTTCTCCACGTTGTCGTCGATGAAAAAGCAGGTCAATGAGCTCAAACGCCAGCAGATCGCCGACGCCCAGGCGCTGCAGCAGGCGCAGTTGCGCACCGTCGAGAACAACCAGCTGCGCAAGCTGATGGGCGCGCGCGAGCAGCTGCCCGTCAAGTCGATGCTGGCCGAGGTGCTGTACGACGCGCGCGACGCCAACAGCCGCAAGATCATCCTCGACCGCGGCATCAAGAGCGACGTCATGCTCGGCATGCCGGTGATCGACAACCAGGGCGTGGTCGGGCAGGTGACGCGGGTGTTCCCGTTCACGTCCGAGGTCACGCTGCTGACCGACAAGGAGCAGGCCATCCCGGTGCAGCTGCTGCGCAACGGCTTGCGCAGCGTGGCCTATGGCCGCGGCAAGGTCGGCGCGCTGGAGCTGCGCTTCACCGCGCCCAACGCCGACATCCAGGTCGGCGACATCGTCGTCACCTCGGGCCTGGACGGCATCTACCCGGCCGGCCTGGCCGTGGCGCGCGTGACGCAGGTGGAAAACAGCGCCGGCGGCTCGTTCGGCGGCGTGATCTGCCAGCCGCTGGCCGGCGTCGCCAACAACACGCAGCTGCTGATCCTGATGTCGACGCCGGAGCTGCCTCCGCGTCCGCCGGAGGAGGAGCCGCGCACGCCGAAGAAGGGCAATAACAAGATGGCGGCGGTGAAGGACCCGGCCAAGGAGGGCGCCGAGGGCCAGCCCGCGCCGGCCGCCGCCAGCAACGCCGCGCCGGGCCTGATGCCGGTGATGCCGCCGCCGCTGCCGCCGAAGACCGCGCCGGCCGACGGCGCCGCCGCCGCGCCAACGACTACGACTACGAGTACGACTACCGGCGCCGGCGCCGGCGGCGCCGCCAAGCCGGCGGGCGCCACGGCCACGCCGGCCAATGCCGCGACGACGCCGGCCGCGCCGGCCCGCGCCGCAGCCACGGCGACGCCGGCGGCCACCCGGGCCGCGCCGGCCGCCCAGCCACCGGCGGCCCAGACGCCGGCCGCCACCACCGCACCGAAGGAGCCGGCACGATGAATCGTCCACACTATATTCTGCTGCCGGTCAGTCCGCTGTTCATCGCCTTCAGCCTGTTCTGCGCTTTTTTACTGAACCTGCTGCCGTGGGGCCAGTTCGTCGGCGTGCCCGATTTCGTCGCGCTGGTGCTGGTGTTCTGGGGCGTGCACCAGCCGCGCAAGGTCGGCATCGGCACCGCCTTCTTCCTCGGCCTGCTGATGGACGTGCACGACTCGACCCTGCTGGGCGAGAACGCGCTGGCCTACACGCTGCTGTCGTACTTCGCCATCATGCTGCACCGGCGCGTGCTGTGGTTCCCGCTGCTGACGCAGGCGATGCACGTGTTCCCGCTGCTGGTCATGGCGCAGTCGATCCAGCTGGTGATCCGCTTTTTCGTCTCCGGTAAATTCCCGAGCTGGTACTACTTCGTCGAAAGCGTGGTCGCCGTGGCCCTGTGGCCGCTGGCCACGTGGCTGCTGCTGGCGCCGCAGCGGCGCGCGGTCGACCGCGACCACACGCGGCCGATCTGATCCCGTTCCGCCATGACCGAGCTTAAGGACAACCAGCGCGAACTGCACAAGTTCCGCCTGCGCCTGACGGTACTGGGCGCGATGGTGTTCATTTGCTTCGGGCTGCTGCTGGCGCGCTTCATCTGGCTGCAGGTGGTCCAGTACAACGACTTCGCCGTCAAGGCCGAGGACAACCGCATCGCCATCGTGCCGATCGCCCCCAACCGGGGCCTGATCCTGGACCGCAACGGCGTGGTCCTGGCGCGCAACTACTCGGCCTACACGCTCGAGGTCACGCCGTCCAAGCTGGCGATGACGCTCGACGAAACCATCGACGAACTGGCCAAGCTGGTCGCCATCGAGACCAAGGACCGCAAGCGCTTTAAAAAACTGCTGGAGGATTCCAAGCGCTTCGAGAGCGTGCCGCTGCGCACCCGCCTGACGGACGAGGAGGTGGCGCGCTTCTCGGCCCAGCGCTACCGCTTTCCCGGGGTGGAGATCCAGGCCCGCCTGTTCCGCCAGTATCCGCTGGGCGAGGTGGCCTCGCACGTGATCGGCTACATCGGGCGCGTCAACCAGGCCGAGGCCCGCGCCATCGCCGACACCGACGACGCGGCCAACTACAACGGCACCAACCAGATCGGCAAGGAAGGCCTGGAGAAAAGCTACGAGAAGCACCTGCACGGCACCACCGGCTACGAGGAGGTGGAGGTGTCGGCCGGCGGGCGGGCGATCCGCACGCTGTCGCGCACCAACGCCACGCCCGGTAACAACCTGATCCTGTCGATCGACATCGAACTGCAAAAAGTGATCGAGGAGGCGTTCGGCGAGTGGCGCGGCGCGCTGGTGGCGATCGAACCGGAGACGGGCGACATCCTGGCCTATGTCTCGCGCCCCGGCTACGATCCCAACCTGTTCGTCGACGGCATCGACGCGCAAAGCTGGAGCGAGCTCAATACCTCGCTGGACCGGCCGATGGTCAACCGCCCGCTGTCCGGCACCTATCCACCGGGATCGACCTTCAAGCCCTTCATGGCGCTGGCCGCGCTGGAGCTGGGCAAGCGCACGCCGCACCAGGCGATCTTCGATCCGGGTTTTTTCACCTTGGGCGGGCACCGCTTCCGCGACGACAAGCCGGGTGGCCACGGCACGGTCGACATGTACAAATCGATCGTCGACTCGTGCGACACCTACTACTACATGCTCGGCAACGAGTTGGGCATCGACGCCATCCACGACTTCATGAAGCCGTTCGGCTTCGGCCAGCTGACCGGCATCGACCTGGAACACGAGAAGCAGGGCGTGCTGCCGTCGAAGGAATGGAAGCGCACCCGTTTCAAGAAGAACGTGGCGGCGCAGAAGTGGGTCGGCGGCGACACCATCTCGATCAGCATCGGCAACGGCTACAACACCTACACGCCGCTGCAGATGGCGCACGCCGTGGCCAACCTGGCCAACAACGGCGTGGTGATGAAGCCGCACCTGGTCAAGATCATCGAGGACGCGGCCACGCGCGCGCGCAAGCTGACGGTGCCCAAGGAAAGCTACCGCATCGCGCTCAAGCAGGAAAACGTCGATTTCATCAAAAGCGCGATGGTCGGCGTGACCACCGGCGGCACGGCGGCGCGCGCGTTCGCCGGCGCCGGCTACACGTCCGGCGGCAAGACCGGCACCGCGCAGCTGTTCGCCATCAAGAAGAACGAAAAGTACAACGCCAACCTGGTGTCCGAGCGCCTGCGCGACAACGCCCTCTACACCGCCTTCGCGCCGGCCGACAAGCCGCGCATCGCCATCGCCGTGGTGGTGGAGAACGGCGGCTTCGGCGCCGCCGTGGCCGCGCCCATCGTGCGCAAGGCGCTCGATTACTACATTCTCGGCAAACGCTCCGGCGACAAGGACACCACGCCCGTGCCCAAGGAGGACGCGGTGCTGCGCTCGGTGCCGGAACTCCAGGCCGAACAGGGCGTGGTCGACGAGAAAAAACCGGGCGCCGAAACCCCGGGCAATACCGAATAAAGGACCTGCATGCGCATCAACGAAAGGCGTTCCCTGTGGCGCCGCCTTCGCCCCTACTTCACCGTCTTCGACGGGCCGCTGACCTTCATCATCCTGATGCTGCTGACTGTCAGCAGCGTCACGCTGTACTCGGCCAGCATCGGCATCCCCGGCAAGATGGAGGACCACCTGCGCAACATCCTGCTGTCGTTCCTGGTGATGTGGGTGGTGGCGAACATCTCGCCGCAAATGATGATGCGCATCGCCGTGCCGGCCTACACGGTCGGCATGATCCTGCTGGTGGCGGTGGCGCTGGTGGGCACCATCAAGCTGGGCGCGCGGCGCTGGCTGCACGTGGGGATCGACATCCAGCCGTCCGAGTTCATGAAGATCGTCACGCCGATGATGCTGGCCTGGTTCTTCCAGCAGCGCGCCGGCCAGTTGCGCTGGCAAAGCTACAGCATCGCCGCGCTGCTGCTGATGATGCCCGTCGGGCTGATCGTGCGCCAGCCGGACCTCGGCACCGCGCTGCTGGTGGTGGCGGCCGGTTTCGCCGTGATTTTCCTGGCCGGCCTGGCGTGGAAGGCGCTGGCCGGGTTGCTGCTGGCGGGCGCCGCCAGCCTGCCGGTGATCTGGTCGCTGCTGCACGACTACCAGCGCGAGCGCGTCATGACCTTGATCGATCCGACCTCCGACCCGCTGGGCAAGGGCTTCCACATCATCCAGTCGACCATCGCGGTCGGCTCGGGCGGCATCACCGGCAAGGGCTGGACCCACGGCACGCAAGCCCACCTGGAGTTCATCCCGGAGCGCACCACCGACTTTATCTTCGCCGTGTATTCGGAGGAGTTCGGGCTGGTGGGCAATCTGCTGCTGATGGTGTTGTTCCTGCTGCTGATCGGCCGTGGCCTGATGATCGCCGGGAACGCGCCCAATTTCTTCAGCCGCCTGATGGCCGGCGCCATGACGATGATTTACTTCACCTACGCGTTCGTCAACATGGGCATGGTCAGCGGCATCCTGCCGGTGGTCGGCGTGCCGCTGCCATATATGAGCTACGGCGGCACCGCGCTGCTCACGCTGGGCATCGCCGGCGGCATCCTGATGAGCATTCAACGTCACCGCAAGCTGGTGCAAACGTGATGGGCGCAGGTAGCACGCCCATCGGCGCCAGGTAGGGGGCCGCCGCATGCGTTTCAACGACGGGCGCTCGCCATGGCAGCGCCTCCGCACCCATGTCATGGTGTTCGACATTCCGCTGGCCCTCGTCATCCTGGCACTGCTGTCGGTGGGGCTGGTCACGCTGTACTCGGCCGGCCTCGCCATTCCGGGCAAGGTGTCCGACCAGCTGCGCAACATCGCCGCCGCCTTCCTCGTCATGTGGCTGGCCGCGAACGTCCCGCCGCAAACGCTGATGCGCGTCGCCGTGCCGGCCTACGCGCTGGCGGTGGCGCTGCTGGTGGCCGTGGCGCTGGCCGGCACCATCAAGGGCGGCTCGCGCCGCTGGATCACCATCGGCATCCAGCTGCAGCCGTCCGAATTCATGAAGATCGCCATGCCGCTGATGCTGGCCTGGTTCTTCCAGCGCCAGGCCGGCCAGTTGCGCTGGCAGGTGTATGCGATCGCCGCGCTGCTGCTGGCGGTGCCGGTCTTGCTGATCGCGCGCCAGCCGGACCTGGGCACCGCGATGCTGGTGGTGGCGGCCGGCGCCTGCGTGATCTTCCTGGCGGGGCTGTCGTGGAAGGCGCTGGCGGCGCTAGTGGCGGCGGCGTGCGCCGGCATGCCCTTGTTGTGGGCCGTGATGCACGACTACCAGCGCGAGCGCGTGCTGACCTTGATCGATCCCTATCACGACCCGCTGGGCAAGGGGTTCCACATCATCCAGTCGATGATCGCCATCGGCTCCGGCGGCGCGGCGGGCAAGGGCTGGACCCACGGCACGCAGGCGCACCTGGAGTTCATCCCCGAGCGCACCACCGACTTTATTTTCGCCGTCTTCTCCGAGGAATTCGGCCTCACCGGCAATCTGGTGCTGATGGTGCTGTACCTGCTGCTGATCTGGCGCGGGCTCTCCATCGCACTCAATGCATCCACTTTCTTTACGCGCCTGCTGGCGGGCGCCATCACGATGATTTACTTTACCTACGCTTTCGTCAACATGGGCATGGTCAGCGGCATCGTGCCGGTGGTCGGCGTGCCCCTGCCGTTCATGAGCTATGGCGGCACCGCCTTGCTGACGCTGGGCCTCGCCGCCGGCATTTTAATGAGCATCCAGCGGCATAGCCGCGGTGTGCGCAACCCGTCCGGCGCGCCGGCGTGGGGTGCGCTGGCATGATGGAGATCAAGGACACCGAGCGCGAACTGAAAGAGTTCCGCCTGCGGATCGCGGTGCTGGGCATCGCCGTTTTCGTTTGCTTTGGATTGCTGCTGGCGCGCTTCATCTGGCTGCAGGTGATCAAGCACGACGACTTTGTCGTCAAGGCGGAGGAGAACCGCATCGCCATCGTGCCGATCACGCCCAATCGCGGGCTGATTTTGGACCGCAACGGCGTGGTCCTGGCGCGCAACTACTCGGCCTATACGCTGGAGATCACGCCGTCCAAGCTGACGGCGACGCTCGACGAGACGATCGACGAGTTGTCCAAGCTGGTCAACATCGAGGTCAAGGACCGTAAGCGGTTCAAGAAGCTGCTGGAGGAATCCAAGCGCTTCGAGAGCGTGCCGCTGCGCACCCGCCTGACCGACGAGGAGGTGGCGCGCTTTTCGGCGCAGCGTTTCCGCTTCCCCGGCGTCGAAGTCCAGGCGCGCCTGTTCCGCCAGTATCCGCTGGGGGAGACGGCGTCGCACGTGATCGGCTACATCGGCCGCATCAGCCGCGCCGAGGCCGACGCCATCGAGGACGGCGACGACGCTGCCAACTACAAGGGTACCGACCATATCGGCAAGGAGGGGCTGGAGAAAAGCTACGAGCAGCAGCTGCACGGGCGCACCGGCTACGAGGAAGTGGAAGTGACAGCCGGCGGCCGGGCGATTCGCACGCTGTCGCGCAAGCCCGCCACCCCTGGCAGCAACCTGATACTGTCGATCGATATCGAGCTGCAGAAAGTGGTGGAGGACGCCTTCGGCGACCGTCGCGGCGCGCTGGTGGCGATCGAGCCGTCGACCGGCGACATCCTGGCCTATGTGTCCCGGCCCGGCTACGATCCCAATCTGTTCGTCGACGGCATCGACTCGCAGAGCTGGAACGACCTTAATAATTCGCTGGACCGGCCGATGGTCAACCGGCCGCTGTCGGGTACCTACGCGCCGGGATCGACCTTCAAGCCTTTCATGGCGCTGGCGGCGCTGGAGCTGGGCAAGCGCACCACCACCCAGACCACCTACGATCCGGGTTACTACTACCTGGGCGGCCACAAGTTCAACGATGACGTGGTGGGCGGCCATGGTTCGGTCGCCATGCACAAATCCATCGTCGTGTCGTGCAACACCTATTATTACGAGCTCGGTCACGACATGGGGATCGACATGATCCACGATTTCATGAAGCCTTTCGGCTTTGGCCAGAAGACCGGCATCGACCTGGCCAACGAAAAGGTCGGCGTGCTGCCGTCGCAGGAGTGGAAGCGCAAGCGCTTCAAGGGTGCGGCGGGGCGCTGGGTCGGTGGTGATACGATCTCGGTCAGCAACGGCTCCGGCTACAACGCCTACACGCCGCTGCAGATCGCGCACGCCGTGGCCAACCTGGCCAACGACGGCGTGGTGATGAAACCGCACCTGGTGAAGATTCTCGAGGATGGATCGACCCGGGCGCGCACGCTGACGGTGTCGAAGGAGAGCTATCGGATTCCGCTCAAGCAGGAGAACATCGATTTCATCAAGAACGCGATGGTCGGCGTGACCACGGAGGCCGGCGGCACCGGCGTGCGCGCCTTCGCCGGCGCCGAGTACCGGGTCGGCGGCAAGACCGGCACGGCGCAGGTGATCACGATTAAGAAGGGCGAGAAGTACAATGCCGCCAAACTGGCGGAACGGCTGCGCGACAACGCGCTGTTCACGGCGTTCGCGCCGGCCGACAAGCCGCGCATCGCGATCGCGCTGGTGGTGGAAAACGCCGGCAAGGGCGGCGCGGAAGCCGCGCCGATCGCGCGCAAGGCGCTCGACTATTACCTGCTGGGCAAGCGCCAGGGCGGAAAGGATACAACCAAAGTGGAAAAAGAAGACGCGGAAGAAGTGGTGCCGGTGGAAGGCCAGACCCTGGAAGAGCAGGCCGCCGCCGCGCGGCTCGAACGCGGCGCGGGCGTGGATGCGAACGCGCCGGCCCAGCCGGCGGCACCGGGCGCTCCGACGACGCCCGCACCGGCCGCACCGGCCGCCCCCGCCGCCCCGGCGCCGGCCACGCAGCCGGTGCCGCCGGCGCGCAAAACACAATGAGGAGGACGCCATGCGCATGAATCGACGCCAACTCCGCAACGCCTGCGCGGCGCTGGCCCTGCTGGTGCTGGCCGGTTGCGGCACCGTTCCGACATCGGAGGATGCGCCATCCAGGCCGCCGCGCGCGTCGGGGCCGGTGATCAAGTCGCCGTCCACCACCAAGCCGGCCACCGGCTTGCCGGCGCTGCCGCCTGCTAATTCGGGGCGCGGCGGTTATTATCAGGATGACGGTCCCGGCGACTCGCCGCCGGAGAACCTGGCCGACGTGCCGGACGCCGACGTGCGCAACGATCCGCTGCTGCCGCGCTCCAACCGGCCCTACGTCGTCCTTGGCAAGACCTATACGCCGATCACCGACAACGAGCCGTTCACGCAGGTCGGCATGGGCACCTGGTATGGGAAGAAATTCCACGGCCAGCGTACTTCGTCGGGCGAGATCTACGACATGTACAAGATGACGGCGGCCCATCCGACGCTGCCGATTCCTTCGTATGCGCGCGTGACCAACATGGTCAGCGGGGCGACGGTGATCGTGCGTATCAACGACCGCGGGCCTTTCCACGCCAAGCGGGCGATCGACGTGTCTTACACGGCGGCGCTGAAACTGGGCTTGCTGGGCAAGGGCAGTCATGAGCTGAAGATCGAGCGCATCCTGCCGGAGGAAGTCGACCGCATGTTGGCGACCAAGGAGGGGGTGTCGGGGACGAAGGCGCCGCGTTTGCAGTCGCAGTCGCGGTCGGAGACCAGGTTGTCGTCGTATGCGGGGGAGGGCGGCAAGCAGCCGTCGACGGCGCCGCAGCCTTTGGTGTTGACGCCGCAGGCGGTGCCGGGTGGCGTGGCGGTGGTGAGCGCGCCGGTGGTGCCGCTCGCGACCGCGTCGGCGGCCAAGCCGGAGATCGAGGCGTTGATGCTGGGTGATCGTGCGCCGGCGGTGGTTGGTGGCTATTATCTGCAGCTGGGGGCGTACGCGCGCGCGGAGAACGCGGAAGTCATACGCGGTAAGCTGGTGGGGAACGGGTTCGCGACGCTGGAGGTGGTGCAGAGTGGTTCGGTGCACCGCTTGTTCGGCGGGCCGTTCGCCAGCCGCCAGGAGGCGCTGCAGGCGGCGCAGGGCTTGCCGTCTTCGTTGAGTCTTAAGCCGATTGTGGTGCAGCGGTGAGGTTTGCGGCGGTGGCGGCTCATGGATGGCGGATTACGCTGCGCTAATCCGCCCTACGTGTCTCCTCGAGACGCGTGCGTTTTCTGAACCACGTAGGGCGGATTGGGCGGAACGCCGTAATCCGCCATGCATGCGTCACCTGCAGCCATGCGTTTGCGTATTGGGGAAATCCGCGCGGATCTGTTCGAGTTTGCCCTGCAGCTCCGCGTCCACGTCGCGGAACTGGAACGCCAGCAGCTTGCTCCCGCTCATGCGCGGCGTGACGCGCGCGCTGCGCACCCCCTGTTTGACCAGCGCCGCCAGCTGGTTCTGCGCCGCGCTCTCGCTTTTGAACACGCCCAGCGAAATCGCCCAGCGCATCGGCGTGTTGTCCGACATGATGAAGTAGTTGGTCACGCCCAGCGCGCGCAGTTCGGCGGCCTTCTTGTCGGCCGCCTCCTTGCTGCCCAGCGGCGGAATGTGCACGATGTAGCTCGATATCTCGGTGCCGGGCAAATTGCGGCGCGACTGCCGGTCGCCCAGTTCCAGCGCGGCCAAGCGCGCTTCGAACCGGCGCGCGTCGGCGATGACGAAGCTGCCGATCTCCACGCACGCCAGCGGTTGCGGCGCGGCCTTGCCCTCGGCCGGCGCGCTGGCCGCATCGGCCCCGCCCGCGGCCGCCGGTGGATGGCCGGCCCGCTCCGCCGAGACGATCGTCAGCTGGTTGGCATTGAGCTGGTTCAGAAGGCGCGCCGGCTCGCGCTCGTTGCCGCTGAAATGACCGAGGTAGCCCTGTCCATACGCGAACAGCGCGCCGTTGACGGCTAACAGCGACCAGAAAATAAACTTCAGCACGGGCTTCCTTGGTGGCTCAGTGGTCTTGCCCGGCGCCGGCGGCGGCGTGCAGGCCTATCAACACGATATTCTCGACGATGCGGTGCGGTACCTTGAGCATCGGCGCGATGTACGGCGCCGCGCCGCCGGAGATGATGCATTCGACCGCGTGGTGCCGCGCGAACGCGTGCTCGATGGCGCCGCTCTGCGCTGCCAGGCAGCCGCTCAAAATGGCGTCGTCGGTATTGTCGGCGAATCCGTCAGGCAGCTTACCGTCTTGCGCAATTTGCGGCAACTGCGCCGTGTTGCGCGCCAGCGAGCTGGCCATCAGGCCCAGGCCGGGCAGGATCATCCCGCCCAGGAACACGCCGTCGGCGGTGATGGCGTCGATCGTGGTGGCGGTGCCGCAGTTGGCGACGATGATGGCGCGGCCCGGCGCCAGCGTGTGGCCGGCGATGGCGGCGGCGAAGCGGTCGCACCCCAGTTGGCCCGGATTGCGGTAGCCGTTGGTCAGCCCCGCCAGCGCCGGCCGCGATTCGAACCAGTCGATCGCGCTGGCCAGCGGCAGCGCGGGGAAGCTCCGCTGCAGTACGTATTCAAGGTGGACGCGCAGCGCGTTGCCGGCCACGTTGGCGATCAGGATGCGCTCGACCGCGCGCTGGCCGGCGGCCTCGCTCCAGATCAGCTCAAGCTGCGTGAGGTCGGCGTGGACCACGGCGCCATGCGCCAGCCAGGTGCCGGGTGGCGCGTCCGCTTCGGCCAGCGCCCATTTGACGCGGGTGTTGCCGGCGTCGATCAGTAAAATCATGATAGTCCGTTAGAAGATGGAATCGTGGACGAGAGGCGCAGCGAGACGTCGCCGGACAGCACCTCGACCGGTCCGTGCGCGGTGTCGAGCATCAGGCGGCCGATGGCGTCGACGCCGGCGGCGCGGCCCTGCTGCAGCACCCGGCCGTGGTCGAGGATGACGACATCGCGCCCCTGCCAGGCGTGCAGCCGGTTCCAGCGCTCGGCGAACGGCGCGAAGCCGGTGTCGTCGAATTCGGCCAGCACGGCGGCCAGGCGGCTGAGCAGGGCGGCCATCAGCTCGTTGCGGTCCATTTTCGCAAGCCACGGCGCGGCGGCCACCGCGCGGCCGATCTGTTCTTCCAGCTCGTCGGGCATCAGCAGGTTGATGCCGACGCCGATGACGGCCCAGACGGCGCCGTCGCCGCCGCCGTCCCTGCGTGCGGCCTGGGTTTCGACCAGGATGCCGGCCAGTTTTTTACCGTCGCGCAGCAGGTCGTTGGGCCATTTGATTTGCACCGGCACGCCCAGCGCGGCGATGGTTTCGGCCAGCGCCACGCCGACCGCCATCGGCAGCCCGGTCATGCGGTGCAGCGGCCCCTTGAAACGCCAGGCCAGCGAAAACATCAGCGCGGCGCCCGGCGCGGACAGCCAACTGCGCCCGGCGCGGCCACGGCCGGCGGTCTGGTTGCCGGCGATGCGCAGCAGCGGTCCGCCGAGCGTGTCGACGCGGGCCAGCAGGTCGGCGTTGGTGGAGCCGGTTTCGGCGACCACCTCGATCGCCACGTGGGTGGCGCTGGTGGCGCAGCGGGCGAGGATGGCGTCGGCCGACAGCGGTGGCGATGTATCAGTCATAGAGCTATTGGTCATGGCGCCATCGTTCATGGCGCGTCCTTGCGCGGTTTGTGCGGCGCCTTGGAGAAAGCGAAGTCGTACACCGCGTTCGGCAGCAGGCGCAGCACCTTGGCGACGACGCCCATCTGCCACGGGATGACGGCGTAGCTGCTGCCGGCGGCGATGGTGCGCGCGGCCTTGGCGGCGAATTTGTCCGCCGCCATCAGGAACGGCATCGGATACGGATTCACCTTGGTCATCGGCGTGTCGATATAGCCTGGGCACAGGGTGACGACCTGGATGCCGTGGGGTTTCAGTTCCAGCCGCAGCGATTCGCAATAGCTGATCACGGCGGCCTTGGAAGCGCTGTACGCCTCGGCGCCGGGCAGGCCGCGTATGCCGGCTACGCTGCCGATGCCGACCAGCCGCGCCGGCGTGCGCTGCGCCTTCATCGCCGCGATGAACGGTGCGAAGGTGGCGGCGGTGGCGACCACGTTGGTGGCGATGATGTCCTCGAACACCGCCAGATCCTCGGCGTACTCGGTCAGCGTGCCGACCGAGATGCCGGCGTTGGCGATCACCACGTCGATGCCGCCGGCGTGGGCGAGGAAGTCGCGCGCGGCGGCGGCGATGGCGCCGTGCTCGCGCACGTCGACGGCGTAGGTGCGGTGATGCGGGGCGCCGGGCGCCGGGCGCGGCAGGGAGGCGGCCAGCCGCTCGAGCGCGTCGCCGCGCCGGGCCAGCAGGCCGAGGGTGGCGCCTTGCGCCGCGTATTCGGCCGCGAGCGCGGCGCCGAGGCCGCTGGAGGCGCCGGTGATGAAGACGCGCTGACCGCTCATGCGCGGGCCCGCAAGGGCGCCGAAGCCGGTGTCAACGCGTCGTCGAGGTACATGCTTACTTCTTTTCCGCTTTCGCTTTCGCGACCAGGAAGTCCATCACCTGCAGGCCCTCGGCGTGCAGCTGGGCTTCGGTGGTGGCGCTCTTCGAGCCTTCGTCGGCCATCGATGGCGAAGTCACGTATTTGCCGTCGATGGCGAACATCGGCCACGAATCGACGCCGTAGGTGTCCATCATCGCGGTGGCCTTGCGCACGCGCCCCTGCACGCCGAAGCCGCGATAGGTGTCGATGAACTTCTGGCGGTCGATGCCCTGCTTGGCGATGAAGTCGAACACCAGCTCGTCGCGGTTCATGCGGTTGCGGTTGACGTGCATCTCGTTGAAGATCTTGGTGTTGATCGCCTCGTTCATCAAGCCCATCGCTTCAAGCGTGAAGAACATCTTTTGCTGCGGCAGTTCGGTGTTGCTGCGCGAGATGTGCACGCGCTTGAAGACGATGTTGTCGCCCTGTTTCTTGACCCACGCCGTCAGCGACGGGTCCAGCGCGTAGCAGTGCGGGCAGGCGTAGTCGAAGAACTCGATCACTTCCACCTTCTTGCCGGTGTCGACCGGTTGCGGCGTCGGCAGGGTTTTGTATTCGACGCCGTTCTTCGGCTCGGCCGGCGACGCGGAAGCCGACGACAGGGCCACGGCGCTCAACAACAGCGCGCTCAAAACGTATTTCAGAATTCGCATCATCACTCCTGACTTGTTTCGGTTACTTTTGATTGCGTACGACAGCGACGTCGACGCCGTTTTCAGACAATTTGCTGCGCACTTTGTTCATCGCCTCGACCTGGTTGAACGGGCCGATGCGAACCCGGTGCAGCACGCCGGTGTCGGTGGTGCGGTCCGACAGGTTGGCCTCGAAGCCGAGCAGTGCCAGCTTGGCGCGGGCGCTTTCGGCGTCGGCCACCTCGCGGAAGGCGCCGGCCTGCAGATAGTAGATGTATTTTTCGTCGGCGTCGCCGGCCGTGGTGGTGGCCGGCGGCGCCTTGGCGACCGGCGTCGGCGTCACGTTCGATGCCGACGGCGGGGTTTTCGGCTTGTCGGCCGCGCCCTGGATGCGGTCGACCACCGCCTGCAGCGGATCGGCCGCCGGCGCCTTGGGTGCCGGTGCCGGCGCGGGGGCGGGCGCCGGAGCGGCCGGGGCCGCCGGCGTGTCGCGGCCGATGTCCTTGGCCGCCGCGCGCGCCGCCTCCTTGTTGCCGTACATCGGCTTGTTCGGATCGGCCGCCTGGCCCGCGGTTGTTTCCGTACTCTTGTTGCTGCGCCCCTTGTCGGTGAACGGGGAGGCCCCCTTGTTGATCACCAGCGCGACGACGACGGCGACGGCCAGGCCGATGACCAGGCCGATAACGATGCCGACGAAGGTGTTGCCCTGCTGGCGCGAACGTGGGGTGAGGCTGGTACGGAAATTCATTGTGCGGGATATCCTTCGCAATTACATTTTGTTGGGAGCGGAGACGCCGATCAGCGCCAGACCGTTTTGCAGCACCTGGCGGGTGGCCACCATCAGCGCGATGCGGGCCGCCTTGAGCGCCTCGTCGTCGACCAGCACGCGTTCGGCGAAGTAGAAGCTGTGCAGGTTGGCGGCCAGGTCGCGCAGGTAGAACGCGATCTGGTGCGGGCCCAATTCGGCCTGCGCGCGCGCCAGCGTTTCCGGATACGCGGCCAGCGTGGCCAGCAGGGTGGCCTCGGTCGGCGCGGTCAGCGGCGACAGGTCGACATCGGCCAGCGCGGCGGCGTCGCCGGTCCATTGTTCCAGCATGCGGCAGATGCGCGCGTGGGCGTACTGCACGTAATACACCGGATTCTCGTCCGAGGTCTTGAGCGCGACGTCGACGTCGAACACGAATTCGGTGTCGGCCTTGCGCGAGATGAGGAAGAAGCGCACGGCGTCGCGGCCCTTGGTGATGTCGCCGCCGCCGGACCATTCGATCAGGTCGCGCACGGTGACGTAGGAGCCGGCGCGCTTGGAGATCTTGACCTCCTCGCCGCCTTTCATCACGGTGACCATCTTGTGCAGCACGTAGTCGGGGAAGCCCTGCGGGATGCCGACGTTGACCGCCTGCAGGCCGGCGCGCACGCGCGCGATGGTGCCGTGGTGGTCGGAGCCCTGGACGTTGATCGCCTGGCCGAAACCGCGCTGGAACTTGACGATGTGGTAGGCCACGTCCGGCACGAAGTAGGTGTAGGTGCCGTCCTTCTTGCGCATGACGCGGTTCTTGTCGTCGCCGTAGTCCTCGGTGCGCAGCCACAGCGCGCCTTCCTCCTCGTACGTCTTGCCGGATTTGTTGAGCATGTCGACGGCGGCGTCGACCTTGCCGTCGGCGTACAGCGACGATTCGAGGTAGTAGTTGTCGAACTTGACGCCGAAGGCCTGCAGGTCGATGTCCTGCTCGTTGCGCAGGTAGGTCACGGCGAAGGCGCGGATCGAGTCGATGTCGTCGATGTCGCCGGAGGCGGTGGCCGGCGCGCCGTCGGAGGCCGAGACGGTCTTTTTGGCCTTGAAGTCCTCGGCGATGTCGGCGATGTAGTCGCCGTTGTAGGCCGATTCGGGCCATTCGGCGTCGCCCGGCTTGAAGCCGCGCAGGCGCGCCTGCACCGAGTTGGCCAGCGTCTGGATCTGCACGCCGGCGTCGTTGTAATAGAACTCGCGGGTGACCGCGTAGCCCTGGGAGCCGAACAGCGACGACAGCGCGTCGCCCAGCGCGGCCTGGCGGCCGTGGCCGACGTGCAGCGGGCCGGTCGGGTTGGCCGAGACGAATTCGATGATCACGCTCTTGCCGGCGCCGGCGTCGCTGCTGCCGTAGGCGGCGCCCTGCGCCAGCACGGCCTTGACCACGGCCTGCTTGGCGGCCGCGCTCACGCGCAGGTTGATGAAGCCGGGGCCGGCGATGTCGGCCGACTCCACCAGGCCCTTGCCGGCCGGGTTGGCCAGCAGCGCCTCGACCACCTTGGTGGCCAGTTCGCGCGGGTTCATTTTGAGCTGCTTGGCCAGTTGCATGGCGATGTTGCAGGCCACGTCACCGTGCGACGGGTCGCGCGGGCGCTCCAGAACCACGTTGGCTTTAACGTCGGTGCCGGCCAGGATCGGTGCGAGGGCGGCCTGGAACAGGGCGGTGATATCTTGTTTTTGTTGGGCGAGCATGAGCGAAATGGCGGCCGGGCCGCGCTAAAAAAATCATCTGAAAGCGAAAACGGCCGGCGCTCTGGCACCGGCCAAACAGGGTCCATTATACTGGTTTGCCGGGCACCGGTGACGGTACTCGAGCGCCCCCGCCGGTGCGCGGGCGGGACACGGGCAACCGACATTTACATTCTTGTGGGCGACTTGTCATATGCGCTCCTGTGGCACTACTGTATACTGCGCGATCACGGCTGCCGGCCGCTCTCTGGAATTAGCATATGAACAAGCAGCGCCCGACGCTCTCACTGAAGTCACCCGCCAAGGCGGCAGCGCCCAAGCTGCGCGCCAGCCATGCCCGTGACCTGAAACCGGCGCTGCAAACCAGCTTCCAGACCGGCTTGAAGCCCGATTCGCTCGCTTTCAGCCTGATCGGCGCCGCCCACGCGGTGGCCCAGGTCCGCACCGGCACCAATCTGCCGCAGGCGCTGGCGCAGGTGTGGGCCAAGATCGATGTCAACAACGAGCTGACGCCGCAGGCGCGCGGCGCCATGCAGGACATCGCCTACCGCTGCATGCGCCAGCTGGGCCAGAGCGAGACCCTGATCGGGCTGATGGCGCCCAAGGCGCCGGACCCGCTGGTGGGCGCGCTGCTGGCCTGCGCGCTGGCGCTGATGACGGCGCCCGACGCGGTGCGCCCGTACGAGGAATTCACCGTGGTCGACCAGACCGTGACGGCGGCCGACGCCCATCCGGACACCGCGCGCGCCAAGAACATGGTCAACGCCGTGCTGCGCCGCTTCCTGCGCGAGCGCAAGGCGCTGCTGGAGACGGCGCTGCTGCAGCCGCTGGCCAAGTGGAACTACCCGCAGTGGTGGATCGACGCGGCGCGCGCGGCCTGGCCGCAGGATTGGCAGGCGGTGCTCGAGAGCGGCAACGCCGCGCCGCCGCTCACGTTGCGCGTCAACGTCCGCAAAACCTCGGTGGAACAGTATCTGGCGACCTTGGCGCAGGCCGGCATGGACGCGGCGCAAATCGGCCCGTCGGCCGTGCGGCTGGCCAAGGCGGTCGGCGTGGGGCAGATTCCCGGCTTCGCCGACGGCCTGGTGTCGGTGCAGGACGCCGGCGCCCAGCTGGCCGCGCCGCTGCTCGATGTCCAGGACGGCATGCGCGTGCTCGACGCCTGCGCCGCCCCGGGCGGCAAGACCTGCCACATCCTGGAGCTGGCCGGCGCCGACGCGAATGTCCATGTTACGGCCCTCGACGCCGACCCCAAGCGCCTGGCGCGGGTCGACGAGAATTTGCGGCGCCTGGACCTGAAAGCCGCATTGCAGGCGGCCGAGGCGCAAACGTCGACCTGGTGGGACGGCAAACCGTTCGACCGCATCCTGGCCGACGTGCCGTGCACGGCGTCCGGCATCGTGCGCCGCCACCCGGATATCCGCTGGCTGCGGCGCAAGGGCGACACGCTCCAACTTGCAACACTTTCGGCCAAAATCCTCGACAATCTTTGGCAGATGCTTGCCCCGGGTGGTAAATTGCTATTCGTGACGTGTTCCTTGTGGCCGCAGGAATCGGAGGCGCAGGCGGCCGCTTTCGCCGTGCGCAACAATGCGGCCAGGTTGGACGCGCCCGGTCAATTGCTCCCCGCCGGCGGCTCCGGGCAGGATCACGATGGTTTGTTCTACGCGCTTTTCCAGAAAAATGCGTAAGCGTTTTACCTGTATGTTTGCCGCACCCCCGCGTATTACGCACCTATTGAGCACCGGCCCACACGTGATACAACGATTTTTTCGCCTGCTGATCGGGCCCCTGCTGCTGATACTGGCCTGCGCGCTGCCGCAGGCGGCCAGCGCCGCCGACGGCGTGGAGATCAAGCGGGCCTACGTCGAGGCCACCGACGAGGGCTACCGGCTGTCGGCCAACTACGGCTTCGACCTCAGCCACGGGCTGGAGGACGCGCTGCAGTACGGCGTGGTGCTGTACTTCACCACCAGCATCGAATTTACCCGCCCGCGCTGGTACTGGTTCGACGAGAAGGCCATCGTTGCGCGCCAGACCATCAGCCTGTCGTACAACGTGCTCACGCGCCAGTACCACGTGGCCGTCATCGGCAGCGTGCGGCAAAGCTTTTCCTCGCTCGACGACGCGCTGTTCCTGATACGCCGGCCCAACCGCTGGGTGGTGGCGCCGCGCGGCGCGCTCAAGGTCGGCGAGACCTACAGCGTCAAGCTGAGCATGGGGCTGGACCCGAACTACCTGCCCAAACCGTTCCAGATCAACGCCCTCAACAACAATGAATGGCGCCTGGCGTCCGACAAGAAAACCTTCCTCTACAAGGCCGAGTAAGTGAGCACAGCGCTCCGGTACTTCTTTGTCATAGGCGGCGCGGTGGTCAGCATCCTGCTGTTCCTGCTGGCGTCGGCGTCCGACAATTCCGGCTTTTTCGACCGCTACTACGCCTGGCTGCTGGGCCTGAACGCGGCGGTGGCCGGCGCGCTGCTGCTGCTGGTGGCGGTGTCGCTGTTCCGGCTGTACGCGCGCTACAAGAGCGGCAAGTTCGGCTCCAAGCTGATGACGCGGCTGGTGCTGCTGTTCGCCGCCGTCGGCGTGCTGCCGGGGCTGGTGATCTTCCTGGTGTCGGTGCAGTTCGTCTCCCATTCGATCGAATCGTGGTTCAACGTGCCGGTCGAGGAGGCGCTCGAATCGGGCATCAACCTCAGCCGGGCCGGCCTGGACCGCGCCCTGAACGAGCTGAGCGCGACGGCCGCGCGCACCACGCAGCGGCTCGCCGCCGAGGGCGACGGCACCGAGCGCGTGATCCTGGCGCAGCTGGTCAAGGAGCAGCCGGGCATGCAGAACGCCATCATCGTCGACGCCGAGGGCGGGCTGGTGGTGAGCGCGCGCGCCAGCCGCAGCGGCAACCTGAGCGCCGACCTGCCGACCCGCGAGATGATGGCCAAGGCCAAGAGCGACGACGCCTACGGCGCGCCCGAGGGCGGCAACGAGCTGCGCAGCGACATGATCGACGCCCCCGTCAACGCCCAGGACAGCATCAGCCAGCTGCGCCTGCGGGTGGTGATGGCGATTCCCGACCACGTGCGGCCGAACGGCACGCAGCTGGCGCCGCGCTACCTGCAGCTGATCCAGCTGGCGCCGGCGCAGCTGGCCGCCGACGGTGAGACCATCCGCAGCGCCTATTCGAACTACAAGGAACGCTTCGTGGCCCGCGTCGGCCTGCGCAAGATGTACATCGTCACCCTGACGTTGACCTTGCTGCTGGCCGTGTTCGGCGCCATCGCCAGCGCCTTTTTGATCGCCAGCGACCTGGCGCAGCCGCTGCTGCTGCTGGCCGAGGGCACGCGCGCGGTGGCCGAGGGCGACCTGTCGCCGCGGCCGATCGTCGCCACCTCCGACGAGCTGGGCACGCTGACGCAGTCGTTCAACACGATGACGCGCCAGCTGTCGGACGCCCGCAGCGCTGTCGAGCGCAACCGCGCGGCGCTGCAAAACGCCAAGGCCCACCTGGAATCGGTGCTGGCCAATATGTCGGCCGGGGTGATGGTGCTGGACCACGAATTCCATCTGATCAGCTTTAACGACTCGGTCGAGCGCATCCTGCAGCAGGCCGGCGTGACGATGATCGGGCGCAAGCTCGACGAGGTCGAGGGCATGCAGGAATTCGGCGCCGCCATCGTCGCCGCGTTCGCCGCGCAGAGCGCGCAGTCGGCCGCCGGGCGCAACCTGCAACGCCTGCACTGGCAGCGCCAGATCGAGGTGCCGCGCCGTTCGGCCAGCCTGGACGACAACGACCTGACCCTGCTCACGCGCGGCTCGCGCCTGCCGATCGAGGGCGGCAGCGGCTACCTGGTGGTGTTCGACGACATCTCGGACGTCATCTCGGCGCAGCGCTCGATCGCCTGGGGCGAGGTGGCGCGGCGCCTGGCGCACGAGATCAAGAATCCGCTGACGCCGATCCAGTTGTCTGCCGAACGCCTGCAAATGAAACTTGAGGGTAAGCTGACCTCGCCGGACGTCGAATTGCTCAACAAGGGCACCGCCACCATCGTCAACCAGGTGGCGGCGATGAAGCGCATGGTCGACGATTTCCGCGACTACGCGCGCACGCCGCCGGCGGTGCTGCAACCGCTGGACCTGAACGCGCTGGTCGAGGAGATCCTGCACCTGTACGTCAGCGGCGAGGGCGACGACATCATCCATCCGCAGCTGGCCGCCGGCCTGCCGCTGGTGATGGGCGACGCCACGCAACTGCGCCAGGTGATCCACAACCTGCTGCAGAACGCGCAGGACGCGATGGCCGAGCAGCCGGTGGTCGACGGCGCCGCGCGCCCGCGCATTGACGTCGTCAGCGAAGCGATCCATTATCAGGGTGCGGACGGCGGCACGCGCACGGCGGTGCGGCTGGCGATCATCGACAACGGGCCCGGATTCGCGCCGAAAATCCTGGCGCGCGCGTTCGAGCCGTACGTGACGTCGAAGTCGCGCGGCACTGGCCTGGGCCTGGCGATGGTGAAGAAAATTGTCGACGAGCATGGGGGACGGATCGATATCCAGAATCATGTCGATGGAAGTGGCGCGTCCGTATTGATTTTGCTGTTAAAGTTAGCTCCGACGACGCACAATACCTAAAGTTAATAAACCAAGTTCAATACAAAATCATTGCCGCATCGATGGCGAAAATGAGGAAGGCAAGGGAAGATGGCAAACATTCTGGTGGTGGACGATGAGATGGGTATCCGCGAGTTGCTCTCGGAAATCTTGAGCGATGAGGGACACGCAATACAGCTGGCCGAGAACGCCCAGCAGGCACGCGAAGCGCGCGCCGGCGGCGCGCCGGATCTGGTGCTGCTCGATATCTGGATGCCGGATACCGACGGCGTCACCTTGCTCAAGGAATGGCAGCGCGACGGCTTGCTGACCATGCCGGTGATCATGATGTCCGGCCACGCGACTATCGATACGGCAGTCGAGGCCACGCGCATCGGCGCGCTCAATTTCCTGGAAAAACCGATCGCGCTGCAAAAGCTGCTCAAGGCGGTGCAACAGGGCTTGACGCGGGCACAGGAAACGGTGCGCGCGCCGGCGCTGGCGCCGCGTCCGGTGGCGGCGGTGCAGCAGGAGGAGGCGCCCAGCGTGGGCTTCAACCAGCCCAACCCGGCCGCGGCGATCGCGGTGCGCGGCGGCGCCACCATCGCCGGCGCCGACAACCACATGTTCAACCTGTCGTTCGACCTGCCGCTGCGCGAGGCGCGCGACGCGTTCGAGCGCATGTACTTCGAACACCATCTGGGCCGCGAAGGCGGCAGCATGACGCGCGTGGCGGAAAAAACCGGCCTGGAACGCACCCACCTGTACCGCAAGCTCAAGCAGCTGGGCGTCGAGCCGGGCAAGCTGGCCAAGAAAAACGTCTGAGGCCGTGGCGGTTGTAGACGCGGCCGGCGCCCCCGCGCGGGCGCCGGTGCCGACCTGGCTGGTGACCGGCCCCCGCGCCGGCGCGCGCGAGGCGGCCATCGCGGCGCGCCTCGGCACCGACCTTCCAGCCGGCGCCGCCGGCGCGCCGACCGTCATCATTCTCGAGGGCTTGTCGGACGGTGGTTCGGCGCTCGCTTTCGACCCCGCCGACGGTCCCGTCGATGTTGCTCCTATTCCACAAGTGTTGCGAATTGCCCCTGGATGTCTCCATTGCACCGGTAATCTCGTTTTGCGAGTAACATTGAACCGTGTGCTGCGTCGGCCTCCGGCGCGGCTCTACATCAGTCTGGCTACTGCTGAACACCTCGAACTGCTGCGTGCATGGCTGTCCGAGGCCCCGTACGGCGACTTGCTGGACTTGCAATCCGACATCGCGGCCTAAGCCCTGCCTGCAGATCGGGTCCTGTTCTTTAGACTTGAATCGTCCACTTTAAACCCCATGTGGGTAGTGAAGTGAAACCGAGCAGTGTTTCGCCCCTGGAGAAAGGAAGCAAAATGAACCTCATCTATAACAGCGAGCAATACAGCGTTGTCGAATTCGGCGCGGATCGTACTCTGGATGCGTTGCGTTTTGGCGGCTATGAAATCGTCGACAAAGGCGGCAAACGGGAGATTTTTATCAATGGCATCCTGGCACAGAATTTCCGCCGCGACGTCAACGAATTGATCGCCGGCGAGCCGACCATGGCCGAGATTGATGAATTCTTGGGCAGTTATGACGAACTCATGAGTCATCCGGTGTTGTTGCACTAACAAAATCTTGCGTTTGTAGCACGAGGGGGATGGTCGGCGTTGCCGGCCGTCCCCCTCGGCATTTCTACCTTGGCCGGTCCGCTTCCGTCCGTGGATGCCAGCGGTAGTGTCCCGTGATGGGATAGGCGAACAGCATGTTTTCCTCCCTGGCGCCGGCGCCGATGTTGTGGATGATCAGCGGCACGCCATCGCCCGAGAATTTGTCGGACACGATGCCGATGTGGGTCAGGTCGTGCGGCAGGCGCCACGTGACGATGTCGCCGGGGAGGTAGGCTTTCGCCTCCGGGCTGGCCGGCAGCGCCGTGCCGTGGCGGGCGAAAAAGGTCGCCAGGTTGGGCACCCGCCGGTGATCGATATTCGGATCGGGGGCCTTCAATTGCCAGCGCGCCTGGTGGGTATAGGCGCCCCACGCCTTTTTCATATCCTGATGCACCAGCGCTTGCAGGTCGAGATCCAATTTTCGATAGGCCCGCACCACGACGTCGGTGCACACGCCGCGCTCGATCGGCACGTCGCCGTTGGGGTAGGCGAGGCGCCGGTAGGCCGGATCGTAGGTCAAGGTCACGCCGACCTGGCTGCGGGCGGCCTCGACCAGGGCTTGCGGGGTTTTTGCTGCGCGCGGCGTTGCAGGCTGCAAGGCGGGTTGCGCGGTGGACGCCGTCGCCAGCAGCGCCAGCAGCAGGGTGGATAGTGTTTTGCGCATTGGTGGCGATCGGGAGTGGCAATATTATCAATAGGTTAATCCGGTCTTCGGCCGCTGTCATTGGTTTTTCTCCGCTAGCTGTTATATTGTTCGTTGCATCGTCCACTGCGGGAAGAGAAAAGAAATAATGTGTCAGCTACTCGGCATGAACTGCAATGTCCCGACCGACATCGTGTTCAGTTTTACAGGCTTCGCCATGCGCGGCGGCCACACCGATACCCACCACGACGGCTGGGGCATCGCGTTTTTCGAGGGCGTCGGCGTGCGCCACTTCGTCGATCACCAGGCCGCGATCGCCTCGCCCATCGCCGAATTGATCAAGCGTTATCCGATCAAGTCCACCAATGTCATCGCGCATATCCGCAAGGCGACGCAGGGCCGGGTCGCGCTGGAGAATTGCCACCCCTTCGTGCGCGAGCTGTGGGGCCAATATTGGGTGTTCGCCCATAACGGCGACCTCAAGGAGTTCCATCCGCTGCTGAACGGCGCCTTCCGCCCGGTCGGCAACACCGACAGCGAGCGGGCCTTCTGCTATATTTTGCAGCAGTTGCGCGCCCGGTTCGGCGAGCAGCGGCCGGCGTTGGCGGAATTGCGCGCCGTGCTGGGCGTGCTGGTGGCTGAAATCGCCGCCCACGGCACCTTTAATATGTTGTTGTCGTCCGGCGGCGAGCTGTTCGCCCATTGCTCGACCAATCTGTTTTATCTGGTGCGCAAATATCCGTTCGACACCGCCAGGCTGTCCGACGAGGATGTCAGCGTCGATTTTTCCGAGGTGACAACGCCCAATGATCGGGTGGCAATTATCGTTACCCAGCCACTAACGACCAATGAACAATGGACAGCATTTGCCAGTGGCGAGCTGAAGCTTTTTATCGACGGTGTGCCACAAGCGAATGATTGAACGCTAAATTGTCAAGACAGGCGGGATTATTGCTGTCAAAATCTTAGTACAGCGAAATATTCGCTCCCTGACAGGAATGGCAGAAGCAATGATCGATCTCTCCCTCCACGACGCCGGACCGCGCGATCTGCGCGTGCGCGAATTCTATCTGGGACGCCAGCCCATCCTCGACCGTAATCAAAACCTGTTCGGCTACGAGTTACTTTTTCGTAATTCGCCGGTCGGGCCGGCGCATATCACCACCGAGCTGTCGGCGACGGCGGCGGTGATCGCCCACGCGTCGCAGCTGGGGATGGAGCGGACGGTCGGCGACGCGCTTGGTTTCGTCAATGTCGACGCCGACGTCATCATGACCGACATTTTTTCTTTCCTGCCACGGGAGAGGATGGTGCTCGAGCTGTGCGCCACCGTGCCGGCCACGCCGCAATTGCTGGGGCGCGTGGCGGAACTGGCCGGCCACGGCTTCCGCTTCGCGCTGGCCGACGTGTCCGGCGAGAACGACACCGTCGCGGCGCTGGTGCCGTGGATCGAATACGTCAAGATGGACATGCGCAACACGCCGCTGTCGGCCTTGATGAAGCTGGCGCCGCGCTTCCGCCAGCAGAGAAAGAAACTGGTGGCCGAAAAGGTCGAGACGCGCGAGGAATTCAAGAACGCGCTGGACCTGGAGTTCGATTATTTCCAGGGGTATTACTTCTCGCGGCCGGTGATCATGAGCGGCAAGAAGCTGTCGCCGTCGCAACTGGCGGTGATGGAGCTGATGACGCTGGTCACATCGGATGCCGACAATATCGAGATCGAACGCGCTATCAAGCGTGACGTGTCGCTGGCGCTCAACCTGCTGCGGCTGGTGAACACACCGGCCGTCGGCGCGCGCCAGCGCATCGATTCGCTGAGCCAGGCGGTGACCTTGCTGGGCCGGCGCCAGTTGCAGCGCTGGCTGCAGATCATGCTGTACGCCGAGCCGAGCAAGCGCGGCCACAGCATGACGCCGTTGCTGATGCTGGCAACCACGCGCGGGCGGTTGCTGGAACTGCTGGCCGGCAAGCTGCGGCCGAGCCAGCGCCACGTCGCCGACATCGCCTTCACGGTTGGCATCATGTCGCTGATGGACACCTTGTTCGGCATGCCGATGGCGGAGATCCTGGCGCAGATCCCGGTCAACGACGACGTCTCGGACGCGCTGCTGCACCGCGGCGGCTTCCACGGCGACCTGCTCAAGTTGGCCGAATGCATCGAGCGCATCGAGGAGATGGACGAGCAAATCGTCCCGGCGCTGCGCAACCTGGCGATGTCCACCGATGAACTGGTGGAGCTGGAACTGGCCGCCTTCGAATGGAGCGACAACGTCGTGCGCTACGCGCTGTGATGGCGATGATGCCACGCGACCTTCGAAAATCCGGGGACCTTTGAAAATCCGGTGACCTTCGAAAATCCGGGGATCACGTAGGGCGGATTAGCGCAGCGTAATCCGCCATGCATGCGCCGCCAGCGGCGCATGCATGAACCCCGCGCCACGATTCAAGTGGCATGCCCGGCCCCCGGCCAATGCTTGACCAGCTCCGGATCGGTGCGCATCTCCCACAGCGCCAGCACGGCCACCGCGACGCCGACGATCACCGAATTCCACGTCAACTCGACATTGGCCGCCAGCCCCAGCACCCATGGCGACACCGCCACCCATATCCCCAGCAGCAGGTTGAGCATGACGGCCCAGAAGTAGGTCTTGTACAGATCGAACGCCGCTAGCAGCGCGATCACCGCGCCCGAGATGAACGCGGTCCACGCCTGCACCGACGGGACCGGATAGCCAAACACCCAGGGCGTAATAAAGAACCACAGGCCCAATAACAGGATCAGCTGGTCCTGCCAGCGCTTGGCGGATGTATTGGATGAGTTAGTTGCCATATCGTCCTCCCTAGTATGCCGCGTGATGGCGGCGTACTTGGTTAGGCCTTCGGCGTTCTTAAAAGTTCAAGGGACCTGCGGCCAGCTAAATTTGACGATAAATCACGTAGGGCGGATTAGCGAAGCGTAATCGGCCATGCATGCGCCACGTTAGCGCATGCATGGCCGATTACGGCGTTCCGCCTAATCCGCCCTACGTGGTTTAGACGTGGTTTAGACGTGGTTCTGATCGCCTTCGATCAGGACAGGTTCGGCGCCAGCCAGCGTTCCAGCTCGGCCTTGTCGACGTGGCGGCGCGCGGCCATGTCGGCCAGCTGGTCGTCGCCGATTTTGCCGACCACGAAGTACTTCGATTCCGGATGCGCGAAGTAGAAACCGGACACGGCCGCGCCCGGATACATGGCGAACGATTCGGTCAGCTCCATGCCGATCTCGCCGGCCTGCATGGTCTTGAACATGTCGCGCTTGACCGTGTGCTCCGGGCAGGCCGGGTAGCCCGGCGCCGGACGGATGCCGGCGTACTTCTCGGCGATCATGTCGTCGTTGCTCAGCTCCTCGTCGGCCGCGTAGCCCCACAGGTCCTTGCGCACGCGCTCGTGCATGTATTCGGCGAAGGCTTCGGCCAGGCGGTCGGCCAGCGACTTGAGCATGATCGACGAGTAGTCGTCGTGCGCGTCCTCGAAGCGCTTCTCGTACTTCTCGATGCCCAGGCCGGCGGTGACGGCGAACATGCCGATGTAATCCTTCACGCCGGATTCCTTCGGCGCGATGAAGTCGGACAGGCACTGGTTCGGCCGCTGCACGCCGTCGACCACCGGCTTGACGCCCTGCTGGCGCAGGCCGTAATACGTGAAGTCGACCGTGCTGCGCGTGTCGTCGGTGTAGATTTCGATGTCGTCGTCGTTGACGGTGTTGGCCGGCAGCAGCGAGATGACGCCGTTGGCGGTCAGCCAGCGGCCGTCGATGACTTTCTTGAGCAGCGCCTGCCCTTCCTCGAACACCTTGGCGGCCGCCTCGCCGACCACCTCGTCGGTCAGGATGGCGGGGAACGGACCGGCCAGGTCCCAGGTCTGGAAGAACGGCCCCCAGTCGATGTAGCGCGCGATGGTGGCCAGGTCGACGTTCTTGAATTCGCGGCGGCCGATGAACTTCGGCTTGACCGGGGCGCCGGCGCCCTCGAAGGATAGCTTCATCTTGTTGGCGCGCGCGTCCTTCAGCGACAGCATCGGCAGCGCCTTCTTGTTGGCGTGCTGCTCGCGGATGCGCACGTAGTCCTCGGCGATGTCGTCGATGTACTGCTGGCGGCTTTCGGGCGTCAGCAGCGACTGCGCCACCGACACCGAGCGCGAGGCGTCCGGAACGTACACCACCGGGCCCTCGTAGTTGTGGGCGATCTTGACGGCGGTGTGGGCGCGGCTGGTGGTGGCGCCGCCGATCAGCAGCGGGATCTTGAGCATGCGGAAATGCTCGTCGCGCTGCATCTCTTTCGCCACGTAGGCCATCTCCTCGAGCGATGGCGTGATCAGGCCGGACAGGCCGATGATGTCGGCGTTTTCCAGCTTGGCGCGCGCCAGGATCTCGGAGCAGGGCACCATCACGCCCATGTTGACGACCTCGAAGTTATTACACTGCAGGACCACCGAGACGATGTTCTTGCCGATGTCGTGGACGTCGCCCTTGACGGTGGCGATGACGATCTTGCCCTTCGGTTTGGCGACGATGCCGGTGCGCTTTTCCTCGGCCAGCTTTTCCTCTTCGATGTACGGAATCAGGTGGGCCACGGCCTGCTTCATCACGCGCGCCGACTTGACCACCTGCGGCAGGAACATCTTGCCCTGTCCGAACAGGTCGCCGACGATGTTCATGCCGTCCATCAGCGGGCCCTCGATCACGTGGATCGGACGGCCGTTGGCGGCCAACACTTGCTGGCGCATCTCCTCGGTGTCGTCGGTGATGAACTGGGTGATGCCGTGCACCAGCGCGTGCGCCAGGCGCTTCTCGACCGGGGCGTTGCGCCATTCGAGGTTCTGCGCGTCCTGCTTGCCGGCGCCGGCCTTCAAGGTGCCGGCGATGTCGATCATGCGCTCGGTGGCGTCGTCGCGGCGGTTCAGCACCACGTCCTCGACGCGCTCGCGCAGCTCGGCCGGCAGGTCGTCATAGACGCCGACCATGCCGGCGTTGACGATCCCCATCGTCATGCCGGCCTTGATGGCGTGGTACAGGAACACCGTGTGGATCGCCTCGCGCGCCGGGTCGTTGCCGCGGAACGAGAACGAGACGTTGGAGACGCCGCCCGAGATCTTCGCGTGCGGCAGGTTCTCCTTGATCCAGCGGGTGGCGTTGATGAAGTCCACCGCGTAGTTGTTGTGCTCTTCGATGCCGGTGGCGATGGCGAAGATGTTGGGGTCGAAGATGATGTCTTCCGGCGGGAAGCCGACCGTGTTGACCAGCAGTTTGTAGGCGCGCTCGCAGATTTCGATCTTGCGCTCGAAGGTGTCGGCCTGGCCTTTCTCGTCGAAGGCCATGACGATGACGGCGGCGCCGTAGCTCAGGCACAGGCGCGCCTGGCGGATGAATTCCTCCTCGCCTGCCTTCATCGAGATCGAGTTGACGATCGATTTGCCCTGCACGCATTTGAGGCCGGCCTCGATCACCGACCACTTCGACGAGTCGATCATGATCGGCACGCGCGAGATGTCCGGCTCCGACGCGATCAGGTTCAGGAAGCGCGTCATCGCCGCCTGCGAGTCGAGCATCGCCTCGTCCATGTTGATGTCGATGACCTGGGCGCCGTTTTCCACCTGCTGGCGCGCCACCGACAACGCCTCGTCGTACTGCTCGTTCAAAATCATGCGCGCGAACGCCTTCGAGCCGGTGACGTTGGTGCGCTCGCCGACGTTGACGAACAGCGAGCTGTCGTCGATCGTGAACGGCTCCAGGCCCGACAGGCGTTGCGCCACCGGCACTTGCGGCACGGCGCGCGGCGTGGTGGTGGCGAGCATCTCGCCGATCGCCTTGATGTGGTCCGGCGTGGTGCCGCAGCAGCCGCCGGCGATGTTGACGAAGCCGGCGTCGGCGAATTCGCGCAGCAGCGCCGAGGTGTCGGCCGGCAGCTCGTCGAAGCCGGTGTCGCTCATCGGGTTGGGCAGGCCGGCGTTCGGGTAGATGCAGACGAAGGTGTCGGCGATCTGCGACAGCTCCTGCGCGTAGGGGCGCATCAGCGCCGCGCCCAGCGCGCAATTGAGGCCGATCGTCAGCGGCTTGGCGTGGCGCACCGAGTTCCAGAAGGCCGGCACGGTCTGGCCGGACAGGATGCGGCCGGAGGCGTCGGTAACGGTGCCGGAGATCATCAGCGGCAGGCGCGGCAGGCCCGGGTTCGCGGCGTAGAATTTGTCGATCGCGAACAGCGCGGCCTTGCAGTTCAAGGTGTCGAAGATGGTTTCGACCAGCAGCACGTCGACGCCGCCTTCGACCAGCGCCTTGGTTTGTTCGTGGTAGGCCTCGACCAACTGGTCGAAGGTGATGTTGCGCGCGGCCGGGTCGTTGACGTCCGGCGAGATCGATGCGGTCTTCGGCGTCGGCCCGAGCGCGCCGGCGACGAAGCGCGGCTTGTCGGCGCTGCTGTACTTGTCGCACGCGGCGCGCGCCAGCTTGGCCGCCTGCAGGTTCATCTCGTAGGCCAGGTGGGCCATGTGATAGTCGTCCTGGGCGATCGTGGTGGCGCCGAAGGTGTTGGTTTCGATCAGGTCGGCGCCGGCGGCCAGATAGCGCTCGTGGATCTCCTGGATCACGTGCGGCTGCGTCAACGTCAGCAGTTCGTTGTTGCCTTTGACGAACAGCTCGCGCGCGCCGCTGTCGGCGGGGGCGGCGAAGTCGATGAAGCGCCCGGCCGGGCCGCCGCGGTAGGCCGTCTCGTCGAGCTTGTACTGCTGGATGATCGTGCCCATCGCGCCATCGAGGATCATGATGCGGCGCGCCAGGATCTCGCGCAGTTGGGCATCGGTCTTGGACATGACGGTATGGGACACGGAGTTGTTCATTTAGTACTTTCTTTGATCGGAGGGCGCGGCGGACTGAAGCGGTCGCCGGTCTAAAATTATACGGCATCCCTGAATAAGCTTCAGGCGGCCGCTGCATCGCAGCAACAGAAATTTGGTTGACAAGCTTTATTGATTGCTCAATACTGTACATGTTGGTTTGCTTTTGAATTTTTGCTCTGCCTGCGCGGGGAAGCATTTATACTTCCTGTTCGCAAAATAAAGGAATTCCAGATGTCCATCTCCATCGCACTTCGCTGCATCGCCGCCGCCGGCGCCTTGACCCTGGCGCTGGGCGCCAACGCCGAGAGTTTCGCCTCGTCGGCCTCCAGCGCCGGTTCGGCGTCGAGCGGCAGCGTGTCCGATTCGCTGTCCGGTTCCAGCGACAGCTCCAGGCGCGACCGCAAGGTGGCCGATGGCGATTACCGCATCATCCAGATCGCGCAGACGCCGGACCGCGCCGGCCGCACTCGCCTGACGCTGCAAGCCGACGATCCCGATGAGCGCATTGTGCTGGACATGCCGCAGGCGACGTTCGAGCAGCAGCAACTTGCCGCCGGCGACAAGATGTACGCGCAAAACCGCGTCTACGGCATCGAGTTCGGTCGCGGCGATACGCGCCAGCCGTTCTATCTGGTCCTGGCTGACGAGTGGTATAGCGAACTGGCTTCGCGTCCTGTCACGCTGTAATCGGTTGAAGATTCCGCGCGCGCTGGCGCCGCTGCTGCTGGCGTGCGTCGTGTCCGGCGCCGCGCATGCCGGCGCTTCCACATCCTCGCGTTTCTGCGACCGCGCGCAGCCGCTGACGGCGGCCGAGCAGGATCGCCTGCTGCGCTTCGCCGGCGTGCTGCGCGAGGAGCTGGCCGGCGCCGGCGACGGCGTGGTGCTGGTCAGCCGCTCCGGCCTGGACTTGTCGCGCTTCGGCATCCGCTATTCGCACGCCGCGCTGGCGTGGCGGTCGGAGGAGGGCGTGTGGTCGGCGCGCCAGTTGTATTACGCCTGCGACGAAAGCCGTCCGCGTATTTTCGATCAGGGCCTGGCCGGTTTCGCAATGGGCACCGACGATCCCAAAGTGGGTTACCTGAGCATCGTGCGGCTGCCGCCGGCATCGGTGCTGGCCTTGCGTCCGGCCTTGCTGGACCGGCCGCGCGTGCAGCACATGCTGGCCGCCCGGTACAGCGCCAACGCCTACGCGTACGGCACGCGCTATCAGAACTGTAATCAATGGGTGATGGAGATGCTGGCCGCCGGCTGGGGCGATCTGGCCGACGGCGACGACCTGCGCGAACGCGCGCAAGACTGGCTGCGCGGGCAGCGCTATGCGCCGCAGCCGGTCGACGTCGATTCGCGCCTGTTGATGCTGGCGTCGTATTTCGTGCCGCTGGTGCATTTGAACGATCATCCGGAACAGGATGTGGCGGAGATGAAGCTGCGCGTCAGCCTGCCGTCGACGATCGAGGCGTTTGTGCGCGAGCGCTTCCCGGCCAGCGAGCGGGTGGAGTTGTGCCATGACGAGCGGCGGGTGGTTGTCCACCGGGGCTGGACCCCGGTCGCCGCCGGCTGCGTGCCGGGCGAGGGCGATCGCGTGGTGCCGCTGGATTAGGCGGGCGCGGCGCCCTGGGCGTAGGCGAGGGCGTCGTCGAGGCGGTCGTTCCCCCAGAACATCGCCTGGCCCACCATGAAGGTCGGGGCGCCGAAGATGTGCAGCGCCTTGACTTGTTCGGTGCGCGCGCGCAGCCGGGCTTTGTTGTCGTCGGCTTGGGCGGCGCGCAGGATGGCGTCGGCGTCCCGGCCCAGCGCGGAGAGGATTTCGCCGATGTTTTCGGCGCTGGCGATGTCGCGGTCTTCGGCGAAGTTGGCCAGCATGACGCGCTCGCAAAAATCCGCCATCCATGGCTGCCCTTCACACAGGATGCCGACGCGCGCGGCCAGCAGCGAGTTGCGCGGGAATTCGCTTGGTTGGCGCCACGGCAGGCCGTATTTGGCGCACTGGCGCGGCATGTCCTGCCAGACGTAGGCGCCTTTGTCTTTTTGCAGCACGAAGGGGGAGTTGTTCCAGCCGGCGTCCTTGAAGATGGGGCCGAGCAGGAAGGGGCGCCAGGTCACGCCGTTCGGCGCCAGCTGGCGCATGCGCATCACGCTCAGGTAGCTGTAGTTGCTGGCGAAGTCGAACCAGAATTCGATCGGCATACAATTTCTCCCTTGTTGCGGCTAGTGCGGCGCATGCATGGCGGATTACGGCGTTCCGCCTAATCCGCCCTACGTGTCTCCGTGGTATACCGGATTTCGGTGGTATGGGTTACAACGTTGTGACCAGCTGTTCGCGCGGACGGCGCACCTTCTTCAGATTGACCAGCCAGTCGCCTTCCGGTTCCCGGTAGCCGATCGGCAGAATGACGACGCTGCGCAGATCGCGCTCTTTCAGCGACAGGATATTGTCGACGGCGGCCGGATCGAAGCCTTCCATCGGCGTGGCGTCGACGCCTTCCAGCGCGGCGGCGACCAGCGCCACGCCCAGCGCGATGTACGCCTGGCGGGCGGCCGAGTCGAAATTGCCCGACTGGCCGCGCGCGGCGACGATGCCTTTCAATTTCTTGCGGTAGGCTTCCCAGCCCTCGTTGACCATGCCGCGCTGCTCATTGGTCATGTCGAACATCATGTCGATGCGTTCTTCGGTGATGTCGTCCCAGGCCGCGAACACCAGCAGGTGCGACGCTTCGGTCACCTGCGGCTGGCCCCATGCCACTTCGCGGATCTTGGCGCGCAGTTCGGGGTTTTCGACGACGAATACCTCGAACGGCTGCAGGCCGCTGGAGGTCGGGGCCAGGCGCACCGCTTCCAGGATGCGCTCCAGCTTCTCGTTGTCCACTTTTTTGGAGGGATTGTATTTCTTGGTGGCGTAGCGCCAGTGCAGTTTGTCGATCAGATCGGTCATGTAGGGCTCCAGTCAAAAGTGCTTCCAGGCGATGCTGGAAGCGGGGAACCATCATAACGTGCAATTTAAGAGCTTGCTTGAAGCGGACCGACTTACTCGAAAGTAAGGTTCTCCAGCGGAAAACCCTTGAGGAACTCGGCGGCCGGCAGGCGCTTGCCGCCCGGCTTTTGCAGTTCCGTCAGGCGCAGCGCGCCGGTGCCGCACGCGACCACGATGCCGTGTTGCGCGTCGGCCGCCAGCACTTTGCCGGCCGGCGTGTTGCTGTCGGCTTCCACCACCTCGGCGCCCCACAGCTTGATGTTGACGCCGTTGACGGTGGCGTGCGCGCCGGGGAAGGGATTGAAGGCGCGGATCTTGCGGCCGATCTCGACGGCTGGGCGGCTGAAGTCCAGCGCCGCCTCCTCCTTGCTGATCTTGGCGGCGTAGGTGACGCCCTGGTCCGGCTGCGGCACCGCTTCGAGCTGGTTGTGCTCCAACTTGCGCAGCGCCTCGACGATCATCCGGCCGCCCAGCGCGGCGAGCTTGTCGTGCAGCACGCCGGTGGTGTCTTGCGCGCCGATGGCGACGCGTTCGATCAGCAGCATCGGGCCGGTGTCCAGGCCTTCCTCCATCTCCATGATGGTGATGCCGGTGTCGGCGTCGCCGGCCTCGATGGCGCGGTGGATCGGCGCGGCGCCGCGCCAGCGCGGCAGCAGCGAGCCGTGGATGTTGAGGCAGGGCTTGATGTCGAGCGTGCTGCGCGGCAGGATCAGGCCGTAGGCGGCCACCACCATCACGTCGTACGGCGTCGACAGCAGGCGCGCGTGGGCGGCCAGCGCCTGCTCGGCGCGCTGCGGGTCCTTGCTGTCGGTGCGCAGCGACAGCGGCTGCAGCACCTCGATGCCGTGCGCCACCGCGTATTGCTTGACGGCCGACGGCTGCAGGTGCATGCCGCGGCCGGCGGGGCGGTCGGGCTGGGTCAGCACCAGCGGGATGTCAAAGCCGGCTTCGTGCAGCGATTGCAGCGCCACGGCGGCAAATTCCGGCGTGCCGGCGAAGATCACTTTCATGGTCAGTACCGGCGGCCCTGGGCGCGCAGCTGCGCTTCGCGCTCGAGGCCGCGCTCTTCCTTGATCAGCTTGGTCTTGATGCGGTTGCGCTTGAGCGGCGACAGGTATTCGACGAAGACCTTGCCCAGCAGGTGGTCCATCTCGTGCTGGATGCAGACGGCCAGCAGGCCGTCGGCCTCGACCTCGAACGGCTGGCCCTTGACGTCGAGCGCGCGCACCTTGATGCGGGCGTGGCGTTCGACGCCGTCGTAGATGCCCGGCACCGACAGGCAGCCTTCGTCGTAGATTTGCTTCTCGTCGCTGGCCCAGATGATTTCCGGGTTGATGTAGGCCACCAGCGCGTCCTTGGTCTCGGTGATGTCGATGACCACCAGTTGCTCGTGCACGTCGACCTGCGAGGCGGCCAGGCCGATGCCGGGCGCGTCGTACATGGTTTCGGCCATGTCGGCGACCAGTTGCTCCAGGCGCTCGTCGAAGACGGTCACTGGCTTGGCGACCTTGTGCAGGCGCGGATCGGGGTAACGCAAAATATTTAAGATGGCCATGTCTGTACTGTGTTGATAACTATGTGATTGCCTTGATAACGCGCGGTCCGAAACGACGGGGGCCGCGGCGATTTTCTCCACCAAAAATGCAACAGCCGCGCCGGTTGTCGTAGCGCGGTTTCGCTTGCTAGTTCAGGGTTTTATGGGCAGAATTTGATTCAAATTAGCAACCTTATCCTCTGATAAGGACACTGCTTGCTGTTGTGTGCCTAGGGCGGGTCGCCGCCCGGTGAGGCGCATCGACTGGCGCATCCACCGGACCTACTATGAAAAATTTTAGCACAGTCGGCACCCGCTTAGTATTGGCCGCGCTTTTTTGCGGCGCGGCGGCGGCGCCGGCGGCCCGGGCGGCGGCCGCGTCGAAGTGCGAGTTCCGGGCCGACGCGCCGGACCAGCATCTGGTGGTGCGCGGCGATACGCTGTGGGATATTTCCGGCCGCTTCCTGCAACAGCCGTGGTGCTGGCCCACCGTGTGGGGCATGAACCGCGAGCAGATCGCCAATCCGCACTGGATCTATCCGGGCCAGGTCATCTGGTTCGACCGCGCCGCCGGGCGCCTGCGCCTGGGCAACCGGATCGAGGCCAACGGCGGCGTCAACGATCCCGCCACCGAGCGCCGCTCGCCCCGCTTGCGCACCGAGGGCCTGGGCAAGGACGCGGTGCCGTCGATCCCCGCCGGCGTCATCGAGCCGTTCCTGAGCCAGCCGCTGATCATCGAGAACGACGAGCTCAAGGGCGCGCCGCGCGTGGTCGCCACGCAGGACGACCATGTGTTCATCGGCAAGGGCGACAAGGCCTACGTGCGGGGCGAACTCAATGGCAATACCTCGTTCCAGGTGTTCCGGCCCGGCAATCCGCTGCGCGACCCGGTGACGAAAGAGGTGATCGGCCATGAAGCGTTTTATCTGGGCACGCTCAAGCTGCAGGCCGAGGCCCGGGGCGGCGACGTGCACACCTTCGTCGTCGCCAGCGCCAAGGAGGAGATGGGCAAAGGCGACCAGCTGCGCGCCATTCCGCCGACGCCGATGCAAAACTACGTGCCGCATCCGCCCGGGCAACCGGTGGACGCGCGCGTGATGGCCATCTACGGCGGCGTCACGCACGCCGGCCAGAACCAGGTGGTCAGTATTAATCGCGGAAAGCTTGACGGACTCGATGTCGGCGCCGTGCTGCAGCTGTACCATGCCGGGAGAACTGTGAGCGATTCCACCGCGCCCAAGGGCTGGCTGGGGATGAGCGAACAGCGGGTCAGGCTGCCGGACGAGGAAGTGGGCAACCTGTTTATCTTCCGCGTGTTTAAGCATATTTCGTACGGCTTGATCATGCAGGTGACGGCGCCGGTGGAAGTGGGCGACGTCGCCAAGTCGCCGGAGTGAGCCGCGCCGTGCAAGCCACGGAAACCCCCAACCCACCCACGGCGTCCGCGCTGGCCGCGTGGCTGCGCCTGGAGCAAACCGACGGCGTCGGCCTGCTCAGCGCGCACCGGCTGCTGCGCGCGCTCGGCTCGCCGCAGGCCGTCTTCGAGGCCGGCCGCGAGCAATTGCTGGCGCTGGTCAAACCGGGCCAGGCCGACGCCTTGCTGCGCCCGCTCGACGCCGCCGCGGCCGCCGCGCTGGCGGCGCGGGCCGAGGCGGTGCTGGCCTGGCGCGAATTGCCGGGCAACCTGTTCCTCACCCTCGACCATCCCGCTTATCCGCCCAGCCTGCGCGAGATCGACGCCGCGCCGCTGATGCTGTACGTCAAGGGCCGCGCCGAGTTGCTCACGCGTAAATCGCTGGCGGTGGTCGGCTCGCGCAACGCCAGCGCCCAGGGCATGCACAACGCCGAACGGATGGCGCAGGCGCTGTCGGAGGCCGGCTTGACCATCGTCTCCGGCCTGGCGCTGGGCATCGACGCGGCCGCGCACGCGGGCGGCTTGCGCGGCGACGGCTCGACCCTGGCCGTGATCGGCACCGGCGCCGACCGCATCTATCCCGCCGGCAACGATAAACTCGCGCGCCGCATCGCCGAGGACGGGTGTATCGTCAGCGAATACGGGCTGGGCACGCCTCCGCTGCGCGACAACTTTCCGCGCCGCAATCGCGTCATCAGCGGGCTGGTGCGCGGGGTGCTGGTGGTGGAGGCGGCCGCCAAGTCCGGCTCGCTGATCACGGCGCGGCTGGCCGTGTCGCAGGGGCGCGACGTGTACGCGATGCCGGGCTCGGTCCACGCGGCGCTGGCCAAGGGGTGCCACCGCTTGATCCGCGAGGGCGCCAAGCTGGTCGAGACCGCCGCCGACGTGCTGGAGGATATGCACATGCTGGCCGAGGGCATGGCCGCGCGGCCGCTGATCGACGACACCTTCGTCGACCGCGTGCTCGACGCCATCGGCGACCATCCGGCGCGCGCCGACACGCTGGCCGCCGCGCTGGGGCAGTCGGCCGCCGAGCTGCAGGGGCAGCTGCTGGCGCTGGAACTGGCCGGCCTGCTGGAGCGTTTGCCGGGCGGAATGTTCCAACGCTTGCGCGTCTGAGCAGGGGATGAAACTGGCAAACTGCTAGGCAAGCTGTGCGGTACTTGTGTCCGATCTGTTTTAACTGATAGAGTAGAGCCATGTTCGACATCCTTGTTTATCTCTACGAGACTTATTACCGTCCCGATGCCTGCCCGGAACCGGCCGCATTGGCCAAGAAGCTGTCGGCTGTCGGGTTTGACGATGTCGAGATTTCCGAGGCCCTGGTGTGGCTCAACGACCTGACTGCCATGGCCGGCGTCGAACATTCGTTGACGGCCGCCTCGACCGGCACCCGCTTCTACGTCGAGGAAGAGCAGGACGTGCTCGGCACGGCCGCGATCGGCTTCATCCAGTTCCTCGAATCGGCCAAGGTGTTGTCCCCGCTGCAACGTGAAATCGTTGTCGAGCGGGCGCTGGCGCTGGAGGAGGCGCCCGTCACCTTGGGCAAGCTCAAGGTCATCGTGCTGATGTTGCTCTGGAGCCAGGGCAAGGAGCCGGACGCGCTGATGTTCGACGACCTGTTCGGCTCGGACGAGGACCAGGCGCCGCGCCTGCTGCACTAATCAAGAACCGCCGGCGCGCCCACGGGCGGCCCCTTGCCGGTCTTTCGTTCCAAAAAAGCAACACCTGCGCGCGCTGCCTTGGCGGCGACGCCGCGCAGTTCGCTTGCGGTGGTGCCGACAACCCGCTTATCATTTGCGCTTTGACAAGACTGTCACACTCCGGCCTTGCCATCGGCGGCGCAAAAGTGCAGACTGCGGCGCGATCCATGTATGATGCGCATGCTATACCCACCCCAAGTGTTAAAAAACGAGATACGAAATATGACGAAAACCCTCATCATCGCCGAGAAGCCTTCTGTCGCGAACGACATCGCGAAGACGCTTGGCGGCTTCACCAAGCACGATGAGTACTTTGAGTCCGACGAGTACGTGCTGTCCTCCGCCGTCGGCCACCTGCTGGAGATCGCCGTGCCGGAAGAGCACGACGTCAAGCGCGGCAAATGGAGCTTCGCGCACCTGCCGATGATCCCGCCGTACTTCGCGCTCAACCCGATCGCCAAGACCGAGGCGCGGCTCAAGGTGCTCAACAAGCTGATCAAGCGTAAAGACGTCACCACCCTCATCAACGCATGCGACGCGGGCCGCGAAGGGGAGCTGATCTTCCGTTTGATCGCCCAGAACGCCAAGGCCAAGCAACCGGTCAAGCGCCTGTGGCTGCAATCGATGACGCCCGGCGCGATCCGCGAAGGCTTCACCCACCTGCGCACCGACGAGGAAATGCTGCCGCTGGCCGACGCCGCGCGCTGCCGCTCGGAGGCGGACTGGCTGATCGGCATCAACGGCACCCGCGCGATGACCGCGTTCAACTCGAAAGAGGGCGGCTTCTACCTGACCACCGTCGGCCGGGTGCAGACGCCGACCCTGTCGATCGTGGTCGAGCGCGAAGAGAAGATCAAGAAATTCGTGCCGCGCGACTTCTGGGAAGTGCGCGCCGAGTTCGTGTGCGCGGCCGGTGTGTATGAAGGCCGCTGGCTCGACACCAAGTTCAAGAAGGACGACACCGATCCGGAGAAGCGCGCCGAGCGGCTGTGGAGCAAGGCCGCCGCCGACTCGATCGCCACCGCCTGCCGCGGCAAGCAGGGCGTGGTCACCGAGGAAGCCAAGCCGACCACGTCGATGGCGCCGGCGCTGTTCGACCTGACCAGCCTGCAGCGCGAGGCCAACTCGCGCTTCGGCTTCTCGGCCAAGAACACCTTGGGCCTGGCCCAGGCGCTGTACGAAAAGCACAAGGTGCTGACCTACCCGCGTACCGACTCGCGCCACTTGCCGGAAGACTACATGCCGACCGTGCAGCAGGCGCTGGAAGTGGTCAAGGAAAACCCGAACTACCACCAGTTCGCCAAGCAGATCCTCGACAAGGGCTGGGTCAAGCCGAACAAGCGCATCTTCGACAACACCAAGATCTCGGATCACTTCGCGATCATCCCGACCACGATCGCGCCGAAGAACCTGTCCGAGCCGGAACAGAAGCTGTACGACCTGGTCACGCGCCGCTTCATGGCCGTGTTCTTCCCGCCGGCCGAGTTCCAGGTCACCACCCGCTACACGGAAGTGTCCGGCCATCAGTTCAAAACTGAAGGCAAGGTCATGACCAACCCGGGCTGGCTGGCGATCTACGGCAAGGAAGCGTCGACCGACGACGACAAGGAAGGCAACGCCAACGGCAACCTGGTGCCGGTCGCCAAGGGCGAGAAGGTGCTCACCGACAAGGTCAACGCCAACGGCCTGGTCACCAAGCCGCCGGCGCGCTACACCGAGGCGACGTTGCTGTCGGCCATGGAAGGCGCCGGCAAGCTGGTCGAGGACGACGAGTTGCGCGACGCCATGGCCGGCAAGGGCCTGGGCACGCCGGCCACGCGCGCGGCCACCATCGAGGGCCTGCTGACCGAGCGCTACCTGCTGCGCGAAGGGCGCGAACTGATGCCGACGGCCAAGGCGTCGCAGCTGATGACGTTGCTGCGCGGGTTGGGCGTGAACGAACTGACCGCGCCGGAACTGACCGGTGAATGGGAATACAAGCTGTCGCAGATGGAAAAGGGCAAGATCTCGCGCGAGGAATTCATGCGCGAAATCGCCCAGATGACGCAGATCATCGTCAAGCGCGCCAAGGAATACGACAACGACACGATTCCGGGCGACTACACGACGTTGACGACGCCGTGCCCGAACTGCGGCAGCGTGGTCAAGGAGAACTATCGCCGTTTCGCCTGCACCAAGTGCGATTTCTCGATGAGCAAGACGCCGGGCAGCCGCCAGTTCGAGATCGAGGAAGTGGAACAGTTGCTCAAGGAACGCACGATCGGACCGCTGCAAGGGTTCCGCTCGAAGATGGGGCGTCCGTTCGCGGCCATCCTGCGCATCGTGCGCGACGAGGAGATCAAGAACTTCAAGCTGGAGTTCGACTTCGGCCAGAACGACGACTCGGAGGACGCGGAAGCGGTCGACTTCACCGGCCAGACGCCGCTGGGGCCTTGCCCGAAGTGCGCCGGCGGCGTGTATGAAATGGGTCTGGCGTATGTTTGCGAAAACAGTGTCGCCAAGCCGAAGACGTGCGACTTCCGCAGCGGCCGCATCATCTTGCAGCAGGAGATCCTGCCCGAGCAGATGGCCAAGCTGATCAACGAAGGCAAGACCGATTTGTTGCCGGGTTTTGTTTCGCAGCGCACGCGCCGTCCGTTCAAGGCCTTCCTGGTCAAGGGCAAGGACGGCAAGATCAGCTTCGAGTTCGAAGAGCGCAAAGCCAAAGCGCCCGCCAAGGGCAAAGCGGCGGCGGTAGCGGACGAAGGCGCCGATGGCGCCGCGACCGTAGCCGAAGCGGCGCCGGCCAAGAAAGCGCCGGCCAAGAAGGCCGCCGCCGCCAAGGCAGCGCCAGCGAAGAAAGCGGCGGCCAAAAAAGCGCCGGCCAAAAAGGCCGCGCCGAAGAAAGCCGCCGCCACCGCCGAGTAAGCAACTCCGGGGTCAGGTCCACCATTTCTACACGAGCGCTACCGTAGGAGGGTGGAAGGTTCAGCCCGTGTAGAAATGGTGGACCTGACCCTGGATTGGAATCGATGCGACTGCATCGATTTTCTTGTTGTGGACGCTGAATTTCTCAAAAACGATGCGATCGCATCGTTTCGTTGACTTCCGTTTGATCGCCGCTCATAATCGATGTCATTGCATCGATTGTGAGGTCTCATGCTTCTTCCTATCAAAACCCCGGCCGAACTTGGCTTGCTGATGCGCGCCACGCGCAAGCAGCAAAAGGTCCGGATCGACGACGTCGCCGGCAGCGCCGGTGTGGGGCCGGTGTTCGTGCGCGAGGTCGAACGCGGCAAGGAAACCGTCCAACTGGGCCGCGTGCTGCAAGTGTTGCAGGAGCTGGGCATCGAGCTCAAGGCCGACGTTCCCGATGATGTCATGGCCGCGCTCGAACAGCTGCGGGCGACCGGCGTCAAGCCGCTTGTCCCCCGCAAGTTTTCCATGGCGCCCAAGGACGGAAAATGAGTGCGCGCCAGCTGGAGGTCATGGTCAATCGCGATCTGGTCGGCTGGCTGCGCGAGCAAAACGATCTGTGGCAGTTCGAATATGCCGAACAGTGGCGCAGCTCCGCCGCAGGCTTCGACCTGTCGCCGGCGTTGGCGCGCGCCCGGGCGTCGCACGCCGATGGCGCGTCCAACCGTCCGGTGCAATGGTACTTCGACAATCTGCTGCCCGAGGAGGCGTTGCGGATAACGCTCGCCAAAGACGCGCAGTTGAACGCCGATGACGCCTTCGGACTGCTGGCCTATTTCGGTTCGGAGTCGGCCGGCTCGCTGGTGCTGCGCGATCCCGGCGCACCGGACCGCGCGTCGCAGCACGGCGTGCGTCCGTTGCCGCTGGCCGAGCTAAATCACCGCATACTCAACCTCGCGCAGGCGCCGCTGACCAGGGACGCGCCCAAGCGCATGTCGCTGGCCGGCGCCCAGCACAAGATGCTGGTGATCCTCGACGGCGGCGAGCTGTACGAGCCGCTGCCCGCCACGCCATCCACACAGATCCTCAAGCCCAACCATCCTGGCGGCGACTATCCGGCATCGGTGATGAACGAGTATTTCATCATGCGCCTGGCGCGGCGCGTGGGCATGAACGTGCCCGACGTGCATCGGCTGTACGCGCCGCAGCCGGTTTATCTGATCGACCGCTTCGACCGCATCGCGCCGCCAGCCTCCCGCGCCGCTGTGGCCGACAAGGTCGACCAGGTCAGGCGGCGCCATGTGATCGACACCTGTCAGCTGCTCAACAAGGCGCGCAACTTCAAATACTCGGCCGCGCATCTGGATACGCTGGTCGAGGCGATCGGCCTGTGCCGGGCCAAAGTGGCGGCGCGCTTGCAGCTGTACCGCTGGGTGGCCTTCAACATTCTGATCGGCAATGGCGACAACCATCTGAAAAACATCTCGTTCACGGTCGACGCGAACGGTATCGACGTCGCGCCGGCTTATGACATGCTGTGCACCACCGTCTACGACACGCGCGCCTTCGCCGCCGAGAACGCCAAGTGGCCGCACAGCGAACTGGCGTTCTCGCTGCCGGGCGCCAGGACCTTTGGCGATGTGCGGCGCGAGCACGTGCTGGCGGCGGCGGCCGGTCTGGGCTTGGCGCGCGGCACTGCGGCGCGGGAACTCGATCGGCTGCTGGGGGCGCTCCCGGCCGCCGCCGACAAATTGATGGTAGAGATAGAAGCCGAGATCCGGGCGCAAGCGGAGCGCTGCCCCGATCCGGGCGCCGCCGGCGCGCATATCGCCGGCGAACTGCGCCTGCTGCGCGCCATCCGGCATGTCGTGCTCAACGATATGTGCGCGCAATTGGCGCCGGCAGGGCTAGGGTGAAAGCCAGCCTGATGCCGCCAACTCCGGCCGATTTTCGTAGGGCGGATTAGGCGGAACGCCGTAATCGGCCATCTGTGAGCCGTCGATAACGCATGCATGGCCGATTACGCTGCGCTCTTAAGGCCTACCGGCAGGTAGGCCGTTTCATCGATGGGCCCCTGGGCGGTTAGCGGGCCTCGCCCGCTAATCCGCCCTACGTGATTCCGAGGGACGCTCAGTCGACGATAAACAGCTTGGCGCCCGACGGCGTCGATGAACGGTGCGGCTCGGCGTTGTCGGCGACCTGGTAGCTCATGCCGGGCGTGAGCGTGAAGGTGCGGCCGTCCTCCAGTTCCGTGTGCAGCTCGCCTTCGAGACAGAACAGGATGTGGCCTTTGACGCACCAATGGTCGGCCACGTAGCCCGGCGTGTACTCCACCATGCGCACCCGGATCGCGCCGAATTGCCGCGTGCGCCAGTAAGCGCTGCCGGTCTCGCCCGGATGCGTGGTCGCCTCAACCTGCGCCCAGTCGGTGGTGCTGAAGCCGATGTCCGTGATGCGCATATGTCTCCCGTTGCGTCTTTGATATCGGTCGATGATAGCAGTTCCACACCGGCCGTGGATTGCCATCCCGATATGTTTAACAGCTTGTTATCACCGATACCATATTTCAGCAGTAAATTAATTTCCATGATAAACTGATGGTTCTTTGGGGCAACTTACTTCTTCTGCCCGATGCGCGGTCGCGATCGCCGCGCCACTTCTTTACTTCCGATACTGCCCTGACCGGCAATTTTTACCATGAAAAATTTGAAAATCGGCACGCGCCTCGCGGCGGGCTTTGGCTTGGTGCTCGCCATGATGACGTTGATGACCGTGATCGGCATCAGCCATCTGCAAGACGTGGCCGAGGCCACCCGCGACATGATGCGCCAGCCGCTGGCCAAGGAACGCATGATCGGCGACTGGTATCGGCTGATCCACACCAGCGTGCGCCGCACGTCGGCCATCTCGAAGAGCGCCGACCCGTCGCTCGGGCCGTTCTTCGCCGAGGAGACCGCCGCCTCCACCGCCGAAGTCAACAACCTGCAAAAGACCGTCGAGCCGTTGCTCGAGACCGAACACGAAAAAACGCTGTTCGAGCAGATGAAGGCCAACCGCAAGCGCTACCTGGCCTCGCGCGACGCCATCGTCGCGCTGAAGAAGGAAGGCAAGCTGGAGGAGGCCGGCCAAGTGCTCGACCAGCGCTTCACGCCGGACGGCAAGGCGTATCTGGCGTCGCTAAGCGGCCTGCTGGACCTGCAGCGCAAGAGCATCGACGACAACGCCGCCGAGATCGAGGCGACCTACCGCCACAGCCGCCGTTTCATGATCGGCTTCGGGCTGGCGGTGCTGGCGCTGGGTGCCGTGTGCGCCTGGCGTTTGACGCGCGGCATCACCGTGCCGCTGAACCAGGCGGTGGACATCGCCGTGGCCGTCGCCAACAAGGATTTGACGTCGACCATCGCGGTCGGCAGCGCCGACGAGACGGGCCGCCTGCTGCGCGCGCTGCGCGCGATGAACGACGGCCTGCTCGGCATCGTGCACGACGTGCGCCACGGCACGGAGGGCATCGCCACCGCGTCGGGCGAGATCGCCGCCGGCAACATGGACCTGTCGGCCCGCACCGAGGAGCAAGCCTCCAGTCTGGAGGAGACGGCCGCGTCGATGGAAGAGCTGACCTCGACCGTCAGGCAGAATGCCGACAACGCGCGCCAGGCCAACCAGCTCGCGGCCAAGGCGTCGGAGGTGGCGCGGCGCGGTGGCACGGTGGTAGCCGACGTGGTCGAGACGATGGAGGGGATCAGCGGCGCGTCGCGCAAGATCGCCGACATCATCGGCGTGATCGACGGCATCGCCTTCCAGACCAACATCCTGGCTTTGAACGCGGCGGTGGAAGCGGCGCGCGCGGGCGAGCAGGGCCGCGGCTTCGCGGTGGTGGCCAGCGAGGTGCGTAACCTGGCGCAGCGCAGCGCCACGGCGGCCAAGGAAATCAAAACGCTGATCGACGACTCGCTGGCGCAGGTCGGCGCCGGCGGCGTGCTGGTCACGCAGGCGGGCATGACGATGAGCGACGTGGTCGACAGCATCCAGCGGGTCACCGACATCATGGGCGAGATCAGCTCGGCGAGCCACGAGCAGAGCGCGGGCATCGAGCAGGTCAACCAGGCGGTGATCCAGATGGACCAGGTGACGCAGCAGAACGCCGCGCTGGTGGAGCAGGCGGCGGCCGCCGCCGCGTCGCTGAACGACCAGGCCGACGACTTGCGGGCCATCGTCAGCGTCTTCAAAGTTGCCTAATAGATCCGGGGTCAGGTCCACCATTTCTACACGAGCTGTGCCGTATCAAGCGTTACGGCACAGCTCGTGTAGAAATGGTGGACCTGACCCCGGAGTTTATTGCGCTTGCAGTTCGACGTTGATCAGGTTGTCGTCGGGCTTGCGGTCGATGAGCTTGTTGTCGGGGTCGATGCCGGCCTTGGCCGGACGGCCGCCGACGATGACCGTGTAGCTGTTGTCCTTGCGCTCGACGAGCTTGCGCTCGCGGTATAGGCTGTTGCCGTCCTTGTCGTCGACGCCGATGTCGATGTAGTCCTTCAACGCCACGTCGCGCTCCTCGCCCTGGTCGCTGGCGCGCACCTTGGCCGTGCTGACGACGAAGCTGACCTCGTACCTGCCATCGCTGAGCTTGCGTGCCGTCGCCGACACCGCGTGATTTTCATACAGCACGATGTGGTTGAACAGGTCGTCGATCAGGTAGGCGTATTCCGGCGGCGTGATGCCACGCAGCGCCTCGACCAGCACCGAGACGCTCGGATACGGCCCGCCGCTGCGCCCGTGCCGCGCCAGCAACTCCTTCAGCGCGGCGTTGATCTTGCCCTCGCCCAGCACATCCTGCAGCTGGTACATCGCCAGGCTGCCCTTGCGGTACTGGATGTAGTTCTGGTTTTCGTTGTCGGCCAGCGGTAATTCCTTCTTGCGCTCCAGCGCCCGCCCGACCAGGTACTGGTACAGGTCGTAGTGCAGGAAGCGGCGCATCTTGTTGGCGCCGAAATTCTTCTTCATCACCATCAGCGCCGAGTATTCGGCCAGCGTCTCGCTCAGCACGCTGCCGCCGCGCGTGTTGCCGGGCACCAGCTGGTGGCCCCACCACTGGTGCGCCACTTCGTGCGCCGTCACGTAGAACGGGTAGTCGATGTCCTTCGGATTGTTGTCGTTGACCTTGGCGATGAAGCCGAACGATTCCGAGTACGGTATCGTGCTCGGGTACGATTGCGCGAACGTGCCGTAGCGCGGGAATTCGACGATGCGCACCAGCTTGTGCTGATACGGTCCGAAGTTGCGCGTGTAGTAATCCAGCGATTCCTTGATGCCCTTGTCCATCCGCTCGAGGTTGTATTCATGCCCCGGATGGTAGTAGATTTCGATGCCGACATCCTGCCACCAGTCGCGCTTGACCAGGTAGCGCGCCGACTGGAAGGCGTACAGGTTCAGCATCGGCTGGTCCATCTTGTAGTGGTAGTAGTGGCGCCCCTTGCTGGTCCAGTCCCTGACCAGCGTGCCCGGCGCGATGGCGACCTGGTCGGCGCTGGTGCTGACGGTGGCGTCAAAGCCGATCCAGTCGGCGTCGTTGTTGATGAAATTGTTGGCCAGGCCGCCGGCGTCGTCGCGCGGCAACATGCGTTCGCGCGCCACCAGATGGTGCTTGCGGCGGTCGCGCGCGTCGCTCAGTTCGTTTTCCTGCTGGTAGCCGATGTGCGGCAGCACGCTGTTGTTGAAGAAGGTGCCGTTGTAGACCACCGGCGTGTCCTGGCCCATGCCGAGGATGCCCTTCGGTGCGAAATCCACCTCGAACTCGAGCGCCATGCGCGCGCCCGGCGCCAGCGGCTGGACCAGCTTGTAGCTGTAAAAGCCGAGCTCGGCGTCGCGCAGGCCGGCCCGCACCGCCTGGCTGAAGCGCGCCTGGTAGCCGGTGGCGTCGGGGTCCTGATGGATGATGATGTCGGTGACCGGCAGCGTGGTCTTGTTCTGCAGCAGGTAGCGGCCCTTGACCGCGAGGCTGCGCCGCTCCGGCGTGATGGCGACGTCGAGCTTGACGTCGGTGATGCGCGGCTGCGGCAGCGCGGCGTATTTCTTGTACTTGCGCTCGTAGTCGGCGCGGTCGGCGTCCTTGTGATAGGCCGACTTGTAGCAGTTGACGATGTGCGTGTTGTAGAACAGCACCGCGCCGGCGCCGGCGAAGATCAGCGCGCCGGCCGCGATCGCCGTCAGCACCGGCCCGGTCAGCGCGTGGCGCGCCAGCCGCAGGCGCTGGCGCCAGCCGTCGTTGGTGCCGCGCGCCCAGAACAGCAGCGAGGCCACCACCATCAGCAGCGCGGCGCCGCCCCAGTAGGCCTCGAACCAGCGCTCGCGCGGCAGGTAGTGGCCGAAGCCGTTCATGGCCGAGTAGACGAAGTGCGGCATCTCGCCGTACGCCACCAGCGGCTGGTCGATGCCCAGCGATACCATCGTCACCGTGGCGACGTAGTACAGGATCATCGCGAAATAGCCCAGGTAGCGCTGGTTGATCAGCACCTGCAGCGCGATCGCCAGCACCGCCGCCAGCGCGTAGCCGGGCAGCTGGATCAGGAACAGCTGGTACAGGTACAGCCCCGGTTCCAGGACGAAATAGCCCTGGAAGATCTGGATCGCCATGCCGCACAGCATGACGACCGCCATCAGCATGGCTTGCAGGCCGATCAGCGCGAACAGCTTGGCCAGCAGCGGCAGCCAGCTGGGGATCGGCAGCGCGTCGAGCATTTGCGCCATGCGCGCCTCGCGCTCGCGCCACACCAGCTCGCCCGCGTAGAAGGTGGTGATCACCAGCATGAACAGCTGGAACGTGTCCGACACCGATTCGAGCACCAGGTAGGTGGCGGGGTAGGTGTTGGTGCCGAACATCGAGCCCATGTCCAGCGCGCTGGCGAACATCATCAGCACGCCGGCCAGCGCGATGACGAGGAAGTAGATGTTCTTGGTGGTCTCGCGCAGGTTCAGCCAGCTCATCTTGAGCAGCAGGCCGGCCAGGTTGCGCGACGCGAAGTCCGGCGTTTCCCGCGTATTGGTCGAGGTGGCCGACAGCTGGGGCGGGGTTTCGCCCTCGCCGCGGTTGCTGTTGCCGCCGGGCCCGCTGTCGATGGTGGCGATGAAGTGGAAGCGCCAGTAGCCCAGCAGCAGGCCGGCCAGCGCGAACGACGACCACAGCACGCGGTTGAGCAGGTACACGCCCTCGGGCCACACCATGCGCGTGTTGCGCTCGATGATGGGCCAATACTCGGTCAGGCGCAGCACCGCCGTGGTGCCGAACGGGTCGATCAGCGCGGCCAGCGTTTTATAGTCGAGGTCGCGCGCCAGGCCGGGGGCGACGATGTAGCCGATCAGCATGACCACGCTGCTGATGTAGACCGGCAGCATGCGCCGCGTCAGCGCCGCGAGGATGAAGAACACGGCGCCGAAGATGAAGATGTTGGGCAGGATGACCACCAGATAGGGGATCAGGTAGCCCATCACGCCGGGCAGCCCCAGCCGCTCGGGGTCGATGCCCGGCAACATGCTGCCCAGCCAGGCGCCGAGGATGATGCTGGTGAAGATCACCGCCAGGGTGAAGTAGGCGCCGAGGAAGCGGCCGAACATGTACTGGTGCTTCTTGATCGGCGCGCTGAAGAAGAAGTGCTGCATGTCGTACTCGAAATCCTGCTGCACCGAGCGGCCCATCATGGCCGCCATCACCACCACCCCGAGCGAGCCGAGCGCGCTGACGGTGAACATCAGCGAACGCGGCGAATTGATCGCCAGGCTGCCGAAGGTGACGCTGGCCTCCTTGAAGTAGCCGCCGGCGGCGGCCATCCACAGCAGCGACAGCGCCAGGAAACCGAAGAAGTAGACCCAGGTCGAGAGCAGCTTGAGGCGCTGGCGCGCTTCGAAACAGGCGATGGCGAACATGCGGCCGCCTCAGTCGCAGCTGGCGGCGGCGCGGTGGCGGCCGGCGATGGTGGCGAAGTACACGTCCTCGAGGTCGCCGATGGCCTCCTCGAAGCCGTCGCCGGGGTCGTTCTCGCTGTAGACGTGGATCAGGGTGCGCCCCGACAGCAGGCGCGACGAGATGACCGGATGGCGCAGCTGGAACGATGGCAGGTCGCGCTTGTCGATGAAGCGGGCCCAGATCTTGTCGCTGACGTCGTGGATCAATTCCTGGGTCGGGCCGCACAGCAGCAGGTGGCCCTTGTTGATGATCGCCATGTTGGCGCACAGGTCGGCGACGTCGCTGACGATGTGGGTCGACAGGATGACGGTCTTGTCCTCGCCGATGTCCGACAGCAGGTTGTGGAAGCGCACCCGCTCCTGCGGGTCGAGGCCGGCGGTGGGCTCGTCGACGATGATCAGCTTGGGGTCGCCCAGCAGCGCCTGGGCGATGCCGAAGCGCTGGCGCATGCCGCCGGAAAAGCCGCCCAGGCGCTGGTGGCGCACCTCGAACAGGTTGGTTTGCTGCAGCAGGCCGTCGACCACTTCGCGCCGGCGGTTGCGGTTGGACAAGCCCTTGAGCGTGGCGAAATGGTCGAGCAGCTCATAGGCCGTCACCTTCGGGTAGACGCCGAAGTCCTGCGGCAGGTAGCCGAGCAGGCGGCGGATCTCGTCCTTTTCGTCGAGCACGTCGATGTCGTCGAAGAACACCGAACCGGAATCGCATTCCTGCAACGTCGCCAGCGTGCGCATCAACGTCGACTTGCCGGCGCCGTTGGGGCCGAGCAAGCCGAACATCCCGGTGGGGATGGTGAGCGAAATATTGTCCAACGCCACGACGCCGTTGCCGTAGGTTTTAGACAAGTTGCTGATGCGTAATTCCATGCCGACTCCCGAATGATTCTGCCGCCGCACAACCAGCATTTCTGCACGGCCATACACTTTTCACATGATGGCATTGTATTGAAATTGTTCTGGACATGGGGCGCCATTGCGATGGGCGGCGGAAACAGCGCGCCAGAGTGCGCAAACGGCCGACCAGAACGCGGCCGCCGGCACCTTGCTTGAATAGACAACTTGCCCGATTTGGTATGCTTGTTGTCATCAATTTCTGAACAGAACTTCCTCGCGGGTGAACCACCAGCGGCACACGGCCAGCAGGGCGCCGGCGGTGACGGTGGTCGATAGCATGATCACCGACAGCATGCTGTAGTCCATGGTGCCCTTGACCAGCTCTTTCATTGCCAGGGAAACATTGGTCAGCGGCACCAGGGCCCACCTCCAGTTCAGCGCCACGCCGGGCAGCAGGGCCACCAGGGTGGGCAGGATGGTGACCATCATCAACGGCGAGATCAGGCCGGACGCCTCCTTGTAGCTTTTCGCGTACACCGAGATCGACAGCAGGATGGCGGCGAACATGGCCGCCGTCGGCACCAGCATCAGCGCCACCATCGCCAGGTCGAGCGGGCCGATCGCGCGCGCCATCTGCGCCACGTCCGCGCTCATCAGCGAAGCGCCGAACACCAGCAGCGCGCCCAGGCTGACGATCATCAGCAGCGCCGAGGTCAGGCCGACGGTGAACAGCATCAGGAACTTGGCCAGCACGATGCGGCTGCGCGAGACCGGCGCCAGCAGCAGCGTCTCCAAGGTGCCGCGCTCCTTTTCGCCGGCGCCGGTGTCGATGGCCGGATACATCGCCGAGATCAGGCACACCATCAACAGGATGTAGGGCACCAGGCCGCCGATCATGGCGCCGGTCTGCTCGCGCTTGTCGGCGGTCGAATGGTCCTCGAGCTTGAGCGGATCGAGCGCGAAGGCCAGCTGGTCCTTGTTCAGCTTGAGGTCCGACAGCGCCAGCTCGCGCAGCGCGGTGTTGTGGCCGCCGAGCACCGCCGTCACGCGCCTGCGGGTGATATCGATGGCGGAGGCGCTGTTGTAGTGCAATTGGATGACGCCTTGCTCGTGCCGCGCCAGCTGGTCTTCCAGCCCGGGCGGGATCACCAGCGCGAACTTGATGCGCTCGTCGCCGATGGCGCGCTTGATCTCGCCGGGGCCGGCCAGCGCCACCTCGCGCAAGCCTTTCTCGGCGGCGAAGCGGGCGGCCAGTTGCGGCGCATGCTCCTTGCCGAACATCGCGTACGTCATTTGCGCCTCGCTGGCTTGCTTGAACATGCTCGACGACAGCAGGCCGAAGCCGGTGAAAATCAAGGGCATCGCGATCACCGGGATGAAGACGGTGAAGAAGAACGTCTTGCGGTCGCGCGCCAGTTCCAGCAATTCCTTCAGGTAGATGGTCCACATGGCTCAGTCCCCCCGGTTGATGACGCCGACGAAGGCGTCGTACAGATCGGCGCTGCCGCCCAGCTGGCGCAGCGCGTCGACCGTGCCGTGGAAGGCGGTTTTGCCGTGGTTGATGACGCAGACCCGGTCGCACAGCTTTTCCACCTCGTGCAGATGGTGGGTGGAGAAGATCAGCGGCACGCCCAGCGCCTTGTAGCTGGCGATAAAGTCGAGCAAGACCTTGGCCGCCATCACGTCGAGGCCGGTGGTCGGCTCGTCGAGGATGACGATCTTCGGCTGGTGCACGACGGTGCGGGCGATCGAGCATTTCTGCTTCATGCCGGTGGAAAGCTGGTCGGCGCGCTTGTCGCCGTACTCGTGCATTTGCAGCAGGTCGAACAGCTCGTCGCAGCGGCGCTTCAACTGGTCGGGCCGCATGCCGTGCAGGCGGCCGAAGTACTCGACGTTTTCGCGCGCGGTCAGGCGGCCGTACAGGCCGGTGCTGCCGGACAGGAAGCCGATGTGCTGGCGCGCCACCAGCGGATTGTGCAGCAGGTCGACGCCGTTGGCGTGGATGCTGCCGGCGTCGGGCTTGAGCGCGGTCGACAGCAGGCGCAGCGTGGTGGTCTTGCCGGCGCCATTGGGGCCGAGCAGCCCCAGCACCTCGCCCGGCGCGCAGCGGAAGCTGACGTCGCGCACCGCGTGGAACCAGCCGTCGTGGTCGCGCGGATCGAGCGCCCGCGCGGCTTTTCCTTTGCGCGCAGGCAGGCGGAAGCGTTTGGCCAGACCCGTTACCTCGATCATTTTGCTGTCCTTTTATTAAAGATTTCAAGAATAACATGTAAAAATTCTGGCCTGCAAGCAAGTATGCGAGCGAATGTCTTGTTATAGTGGCGGCAGGGAGAACAGCGCAAGATGAATGCTCAGTTGCAGGAAAAAATACTGGCGGTGACCCATAGCGGCGTCGACCGCGCCGAGTGCACGGGCTTCTTCCGCGTGGCGCTGGGGCTGCATTACCTGGCCGGCCTGATGACCAAGGAGACGCTCGATTTCAAGCAGCTGGACCGCGACTTCAACCGCTTCATCTACCACACCATCGGCAAGGGCCACAGCATCACCAGCATCCTGCAATACATGAGCGGGGAGAAAGTGGTGCGGGTGGTCGAGTCCAAGCGCTTCCTCAAGGCGTTTGCCGAGCATTGCACCGATGTGCCGGTCGAGAACATCCCCTTCCTGCTGGGGCTCAATCTTGGCGTGGCCAAGGATATTTCCAAGATCGACGTGCGCGGCCCGGTGGCCGACTACATCGAGCGCCAGCGGCAACTGCGTGAAGAGACGGACGCAAATTAAAGCGCCCTTTATAATGGTGGTTTTGACGAATCCGAAATCCGCCATGGCCGCATTCCACCACACCCCACTGGACCGTTTTATTTCCGGCGCCGACAAGGCGCTGCGCGTGATCGCGGGCGTCGCCTCGGCGTCGCGGCCGACGCCGGCCCTGCGCGCCGACGATGGCCAGCTGAGCGAGGCGGAGCAGCGCCACAGCGCCGGCCTGATGCGTGTCAACCACGTGGGCGAGGTGTGCGCGCAGGCGCTGTACAACTCGCAGGGACGGTTCGCCAAGACGGAACGGATGCGCGCGCAGTTCGAGCAGGCCGGCAGGGAAGAGGAGGACCATCTGGCGTGGACCGCGCAGCGGCTGGAGGAGCTGGGTTCGCACACCAGCGTGCTCAATCCGCTGTTCTACGCGGGCGCGTATGCGTTGGGCACGGTGGCGGCGGTGCTGGGCGACGCCCGCAGCCTGGGTTTCGTGGTCGAGACCGAGCGCCAGGTGGAGGCGCATTTGGCCAGCCATCTGGATAAATTGCCGGCGCAGGACGCCAAGTCGCGCGCGATCGTCGAGCAGATGCGCATCGACGAGATCGAGCACGGCGCGGCGGCGCAGGCGCTGGGCGCGGCGCAAACGCCGGCGCCGGTGCGGGCCGTGATGTCGGTGATGGGCAAGGTCATGACCAGCACCGCGTATTACATCTGACGGCCCCACATTCGAACACGCATCAAATAAACCACGGAGACACGTAGGGCGGATTAGCGCAGCGTAATCCGCCATGCAAGCTTCGTCGGCGGCGCATGCATGGCGGATTACGGCTTCGCCTAATCCGCCCTACGTGGAACAACGTAGGACCTTATTCCACCTCAACAATCTCAAACGAATGCGTGATCTCGGCCGTCTTGCCCAGCATGATGGACGCCGAGCAGTACTTGTCGTGCGACAGCGAAATCGCGCGCTCCACCGCTTCCGGCTTCAAGCCCTTGCCGGTCACGGTGAAGTGGAAATTGATCTTGGTAAATACCTTCGGATCGACGTCGGCGCGGTCGGCCTTCAAGGTGCACTCGCAACCGCGGATATCGGCGCGGCCCCGCTTCAAAATCAACACCACGTCATACGCCGTGCAACCGCCGGTGCCCAGCAGCACCATCTCCATCGGACGCGGCGCCAGATTGTGACCGCCGCCCTCGGGCGCGCCGTCCATGTTGACCAGATGGCCGGAGCCGGTCTGGGCCAAAAAACTCATGCCCGACGGGCCGTTCCAGCTGACTTTGCATTCCATCGTTCTCTCCGTTAAAAATGGTTGTCCGTATTGTAAAGGAGTCCGGCGGCGCGTGGCTTGCATGAAGTTTTTTCTCTTGGACATCCAACGCATGGGCTTGATAATTTAATGCGACTTGTTTGATTAAAATCAAGGAGCATGCAATGACCCAAGCTATCGAATATCTGTGTTCGTACGGTGACCTGACGCAGCCGGGCAGCACCGCCCTGGGCGAGCTGAGCGACGACTTCACGTTGAATTCTCCGGTTGGCGTGCATGCCGACCGTTACGGCCGGTTGTGGGTGTGCGACACCGGCAACAGCCGCCTGCTGGTGTTCTCGGCCGACCTGTCTAGTTTGCTGCACGTGATCGAAGGCCCGGGCGAGGCCACGCCGCAGGCACCGCGCCTGCTGATGCCGTTCCATGTCTGCCCGCACCCGACCGAGCAGCTGATGTATTGCACCGACATGGGCCACGGCCGCGTGGCCGCCTTCGGCTACGACGAGCACGAGGTGTGGTTCAGCTTTGCGTTCGGCGAGGGCGGCGACGACTATCTGCCGCTGTCCGATCCGAACGGCATCACCACCGTGCGCGCACGCGACGGCGTCGACTACCTCTATATATGCGACGAGTTCTTCCACACCAAGGACGACCTGGCCAGCCGCTGCGTCAAGTTCACCCTGGAGGGCAAGTTCGTCAGCCAGTTCCGCCGCGTCGGCGGGCCCGGCCCGGGCCATGAACTGCTGTGGCCGCAGGGCATCGCCAGCGATTCCCGGGGCAATATCTACCTCGCCAACACCGGTCACTACGAAGTGCTCAAGATCAGCACCGACTGGCCCATCGTCGACGAATGCGTGCAGGCGCCGCAGGAGACGGTGATGCTGCACCAGCACGGCAAGCCGACCGGCATCGGCAAGTTCAACGTGATGCGCTCGGTGTGCGTGATCGGCGACCGCGTGTTCGTGCCCGGCCACATCGAGAACGCCATCGCCGTCTACAACCTCGAGGGCGAACTGGTGACCGTCGTCAACGGCCTGCAGCCCTTGTGGAACCACCGCATGGAGCCGGTCAGCTCGATGTCCGACCTGATCTACGGCGTGCTGGAGGACGTGGTGTTCGTCGGCCCGTACCAGGTGTGCGCGGCGCAGGAGCCGGACGTGTATTTCGTCAGCGAACCGTTCGCCTCGAGCGTCATCAAGGTGCGCATCCCGCGCATGCGGGGCGAGGAGGACGCGCTGCTGATCGCGTCGGTCGGCCACCGGCGCGACGACCAGGACCGCCTGCGCAAGACCTCGCAATTCAATTGCATGACGGCGGTGCTCGGCATCGACCCGGACCGCCGTTCGCCGCCGCAAGAGCAGGTCGGCGGCAGCTGGATCGACCAGTGGGCCACCGCCACCACGCGCGTTTATCAATATTGGTACGACCAGTTCCGCGCGCATTCGGGCATCGATCCGCTAGCGCGCATCGGCCGCGGCTCGCTGAATATCGATTCCGGCAACTGGTGCATGAAAACCTTTAATACCGACAGCGACCCGTACCACCAGATGCAGGACATGATGCGCGGCTTCTTCGTGCCGGGCGACCTGGCGATGGACGTGTACTACCCGCACACGCCGCCGCTGGGTCAGATCTGTCCGGGCACGCCGCTGATCTTCGTCACCAATTTCAATATGTGCACGGTGTCGATGTATCAATTCAGCCCGTCGGGCTTCCTGATCAACTACGGCGTGCCGTTCGGGCGCGAGGGCATCGGCGGCGACGGCACCTTGAAGGCGCCGCAGGGCATTGCCGTCAACAGCCGCGGCGAGATCTACATCGCCGATTCGCTCAACAACCGCATCTCGATGTGGCAGATCCAGCCGACCGGCTACGTGGTGTTCCGCAAGAATTTCCGCTGGCACGCGGACGAGGACTTCACCCCCTGCGACATCGCCATCGACGCCAACGACCGCTTGTTCGTCTGCGACCAGTTCAACAACTGCCTGCGCGTGTTTGACCGCGAGGGCAGGAGCTTGTGGAGCTACGGCTACCTCGGCTATTGCGACGACGTCGATGTCGACTACGAAAAATTCATGTTGCCGGCCAGCGTATGCATCGACGGCGACCGCCTGATGGTCAACGACCTGGTCAACCGCGCGCTGAAGGTGTTCCGCATCGGCGAGGACGGCTTGACCTACGAGACCGGCATTTCCGTGTTCAAGAAGTATCCGGACGCGGGCGGCGTGTGGATGCCGTACTTCATCCACGCCGCCAAGGGCCGCCTGTACGTGCCGGACACGACTTTCAATGTGGTCAATGTTTTCCGCTACGGCGAGCCGCAGCTGGCGGAAGACCAAATGGCGGCTTGACGCGGCTGGTGGTTCCCGCTTATACTTGTCGGCTTTCCGTTCGCTCAGGAAAGTAAATAAGAAGGCCGAGTCCGCTGAAGCAATGGCGGAACCACCATTTGAGCGTGTTTTACTATTTAGGAAGTCAACATGAAAACTTTTTCCGCTAAGGGCCATGAAGTCCAGCGCGATTGGTTCGTGATTGACGCGACGGACAAAGTCCTCGGACGTGTTGCCAGCGAAGTGGCACTCCGACTGCGCGGCAAACACAAGCCAGAATTTACTCCTCACGTCGATACCGGCGATTTCATCGTCATCATCAACGCAGGCAAACTGCGCGTGACCGGCACCAAAGCCACCGAGAAGACCTACTACCGTCACTCGGGCTACCCAGGCGGCATCTACGAGACCAACTTCCTGAAAATGCAACAGCGTTTCCCAGGTCGCGCTCTGGAAAAAGCAGTCAAGGGTATGTTGCCGAAGGGCCCACTGGGCTACGCAATGATCAAGAAGCTGAAAGTGTACGCTGAAGGTTCGCACCCGCACGCTGCCCAGCAACCTAAAGCACTCGAAATCTAAGGAACTGACATGATCGGTAACTACAATTACGGCACCGGCCGTCGCAAGAGTGCAGTAGCTCGTGTGTTTATCAAAGTTGGCACTGGCCAAATCATCGTTAACGGCAAGCCAGCGGCTGAGTACTTCTCGCGCGAAACCGGCCTGATGGTTATTCGTCAACCACTGGAACTGACCGGCAACGTCGAGCGTTTTGACATCAAAGTCAACGTGCACGGCGGCGGCGAGTCCGGCCAGGCAGGTGCTGTGCGTCACGGCATCACCCGCGCCCTGATCGACTACGATGCAGCGCTGAAGGGCGATCTGGCACGCGCCGGCTTCGTTACCCGCGACGCACGTGAAGTTGAGCGTAAAAAAGTTGGTCTGCGCAAAGCACGTCGCGCAAAGCAATTCTCGAAGCGTTAATTTATACGCTATGGCGCGCCGCTTGCGGTGCGCTGTCGAAAAAGCCGCCGGCCTTGCGCCGGGCGGCTTTTTTGCTATTTGGTACGGTCATACGCCGGTAGCGCATGCCTGATAAAATGGCCACTGCACTGTACGGTGACGTTACGACGGATCCACGTAGGGCGGATTAGCGCAGCGTAATCCGCCATGCATGCGCCGTCGACGGCTCGACGATGGCGGATTACGGCGTTCCGCCTAATCCGCCCTACGTGCTTCCGTGGTTTTTCGCGGGTTTCTGGCATTCTCTTATTCTGCAACACCTCATTCAAGGAACGAACATGATCAAAGTTGGCATCGTCGGCGGCACCGGTTACACCGGAGTGGAATTGCTGCGACTGTTGGCAGTCCACCCTGATGTGCAGCTGACGGCCATCACGTCGCGCAAGGAAGATGGCTTGCCGGTTGCCGACATGTTCCCTTCGCTGCGCGGCCGCGTGGACATCGCCTTCTCGTCGCCGGACAAGGCCGACCTGAGCAAGTGCGACGTGGTGTTCTTCGCCACCCCGCACGGCGTGGCCATGGCGCAGGCGCCCGAGCTGCTGAAAGCCGGCGTCAAGGTCATCGACCTGGCGGCCGACTTCCGCATCAAGGACAAGGCCGTCTTTGAAAAATGGTACAAGATCGAGCACACCTGCCCGGACCTGCTGGAGGAAGCCGCCTACGGCCTGGCCGAGCTGAACCGCGACGCCATCAAGGGCGCGCGCTTGGTCGCCAATCCGGGCTGCTATCCGACCACGATGCAGCTGGGCTACTACCCGCTGCTCAAGGCCGGCGTGATCGACGCCGGCGCGCTGATCGCCGACTGCAAATCGGGCGTCTCCGGCGCCGGCCGCAAGGCCGAGATCGGCACGTTGTTCTCGGAATCGAGCGACAACTTCAAGGCCTACGGCGTGTCGGGCCACCGCCACACGCCGGAAACCGTGGCGCAGCTGCAAAAGTTCGCCGGCGACAAGGTCGGCCTGGTCTTCACGCCGCACCTGGTGCCGATGATCCGCGGCATGCACGCGACCTTGTACGGCCGCCTGACCACGGAAGTGAGCAACGAGGAACTGCAGGCATTGTTCGAAGAGCAATACAAGGACTCGCCGTTCGTCGACGTCATGCCGTTCGGCTCGCATCCTGAAACCCGCTCGACGCGCGGTTCCAACGTGCTGCGCCTGGCGCTGCACCGTCCGGGCAACGGCAACACGGTCATCGTGCTGGTGGTGCAGGACAACCTGGTCAAGGGCGCGTCCGGCCAGGCGGTGCAGTGTATGAACCTGATGTTCGGTCTGGAGGAATCGACCGGCCTGACGCAGATCGCGCTGCTGCCGTAACGATTGCACACTCGGCGTTGATATTTCGCACCAGCGGCCCCATTTTCGAGGGGTCTGGAGCATAAACAACGCCAACGGTCTATAATGACCTAAATGTTTTCACGTAGGAGTCTGAAATGAATGCTGTCGCCGAATCGCTAGATGTAATCCCGTCGCCGATCATCTTCACCGATAGCGCCGCCGAAAAGGTTGCGCAACTGATCGAGGAAGAGGGTAATCCGGATCTGAAATTGCGTGTGTTCGTGCAAGGTGGCGGCTGTTCCGGCTTCCAGTACGGCTTCACGTTCGATGAAATCGTCAACGAAGACGACACCACGATGGTCAAGAACGGCGTTCAGCTGTTGATCGACTCGATGAGCTACCAGTACCTGGTGGGCGCCGAGATCGACTACAAGGACGACCTGGAAGGCGCGCAGTTCGTCATCAAGAACCCGACCGCGACGTCGACCTGCGGCTGCGGCTCCTCGTTCTCGGTATAAATTAGTTCCAGTTGTACAACGCGGCGGACAACTTCGGTTGTCCGCCGCTGTCGTTTACGGGCACGTTTCATCTAAACCTCGTAGGGCGGATTAGCGTAGCGTAATCCGCCAATGCCTGCGTTTCGACGGCGCATGCATTGGCGGATTACGGCGTTCCGCCTAATCCGCCCTACGTGTTTCAGAATTCATCGAGCGCGCTCGTTAGCGCGGGTAGAGGGCACCCAGCACGCGCTCGCCCTTGGCGCCCGTGACGCCCGGCAGGTTGCCGGCCAGCCGCTCGCTGAAGCGGTGCCCCAGCCAGGCGAACGCCAACGCTTCCACCCGGTTCGGCGCCACCCCCAGCGCCTGCGTCGAGGCGACCAGCACGTGGTCGCCCAGGGCCTTGCCCAGTTCGCTCATCAGCACGCTGTTGTAGGCGCCGCCGCCGCAGACGTACACCGCGTCCGCGCCGCCGCCATACGCCTCGATCGCCCGCGCCAGCGAGACCGCCGTCAGCTTGGTCAGCGTGAACTGCACATCCTCCGGCGCGGCGTCGCCATAGACCGCCAGCCGGGTGTCCAGCCATTCCAGGTGGAACAGGTCGCGGCCCGTGCTTTTCGGCGCCGGCAGCGCGAAGTAGGGTTCGTGCAGCAACTCCTGCAGCAGCTCCGGGATTTCGTTGCCACTGGCCGCCCAGGCGCCGTCGGCGTCGTATTCCTTGTCCAGGTGACGGGCGATCCAGGCGTCCATCAATACATTGCCGGGGCCGGTGTCGAAGCCGATGACGCCGCCTTTACCGTCGAGCACGCTGATGTTGGAGATGCCGCCGATGTTGGCCACCACGCGCGCTTGCCCGGGCTTGCCGAACAGCGCCTGGTGGAACGCGGGCACCAGCGGCGCGCCCTGGCCGCCGGCGGCGACGTCGCGGCTGCGGAAGTCGGCGATGACGTCGATGCCGCACAGCTCGGCCAGCAGGGCCGGATTGTTGGTCTGGCGCGTGAAGCCCAATTCGGGGCGGTGACGGATGGTCTGGCCGTGGACGGCGACGGCGCGCACCGCGTCCGGCTCGCGGCCGGCCTCGTCCAGCAGCTGTGCCACACATTGCGCGTAGAACTGCGCCAACTGGTTGGCGGCCAGTGCTTCCCGCTCGATCTCGTTGTCGCCGGCCGCTTGCAGCGCCATCAGCTCGGCGCGCAACGCCGGCGGGAAGGCGATATAGGCCGCCGCCAGCGTGGTGATGGCGTCGCCGGTGAATTGCGCCAGCGCGCCGTCCACGCCGTCCAGGCTGGTGCCGGACATCAAACCGATGTAGTGGGTCATTGTTGTTTCCTCAAGCTTAAAAAGCTATTTTGCCTGAGCTTACGTGTGCTGTCGCACGGAACAGGCGGGCCGGGCGGCGCATTATGGTCACAGGGCAAAAGATACAGACGAAAAAAAACAGGCCGATGCGGCGGCCTGTTTTGTTTGGAGCAAGTACTGTTTATTTCGCGGCGACGCGGGTGCCGGTCGAGCCGCCCGGCTGCAGCAGCGCGAAGCGGTGCGACATGTCCGACGCGTAGACCTTGAAGCGCGCCAGTTCGGCGGCCGTCAATGGCGCCTGGGCGGTGACGTTCATCTTGCTCGGGTCCTTGGCTTCGCCGCCGACGCGGAATTCATAGTGCAGGTGCGCGCCGGTCGACCAGCCGGTGGTGCCGACATAGCCGATCACGTCACCCTGGCTGACCTTGCTGCCTTTTTTGATGCCCGGGGCGAAGCGGCTCATGTGGGCGTACGCGGTCGAGTAGTTGTTCCAGTGCTTGATCGTGACGAAATTGCCGTAGCCGTTTTGGGTGCCGGCGAAATCGACCACGCCGTCGCCCGAGGCGCGGATCGGCGTGCCGGTCGGCGCCGGGAAGTCGATGCCCTTGTGGGCCTTCCATTCACCCGACACCGGATGCACGCGCATCGAGAAGCCCGACGAGATCCGCGTGAATTCCACCGGCGACTTCAGGAAGGCCTTTTTCAGCGCCTTGCCGTCGAAGCTGTAGTAGCCGCCGCCCTGGTGGGTCTGCGGGTCTTCGAACCACACCGATTGATACGTCGTGCCGCGGTTGGTGAATTCGCCAGCCAGGATGCGGCCCGCGCGAACAAATTCCCCATCCTGCCAGAACGTCTCGTACACCACGTTGAAATGGTCGCCGCGCTTCAAGTCGCCGCGGAAGTCGATGCTGGTCGAGAACATCTCGACGATTTGCTTGACGATCGTGTCCGGCAGTTTGGTGCCGTCCTCGTTCGAGTCGGTGGCCGCGAACAGGGTCGAGGTGATGGTGCGGGCATGCATCTCGACACGGCGTTCCAGCTTGGCCGGCTCTTCTTCCGCGATGAAGCGGTCGTCCTTGCGGGTGATCTTGATGTTCTTGACAGGGATGTCCTTGCCATCGACCACGACCGCGCGCAGCCATTGCAGGTTGCCTTCATCGTCGGTCTGCGCCTGGACGCGCTTGCCCGTCTTCAGCTGCATGACGCCTTTGGCGACCTTGTCTTTTTTGATGAAATTTTCGGCGGCGTCGTCCTCGACACCCAGACGCGTCAGCAGCGTCGCCAACGTGTCGCCGGCGCGGATGCGTTCTTCGTGGACGAAGTGCTCGTTGGAGGATTGCTGCTCAAGTGCGGTGATCTGGGGGCTAAGATCCGGCATCGCGACCGCTTCTTGCACGGATTTGACCGGCAGATCGGCGGCGTCGGGGGCCAGCGGCGCGACGCCGGCGGCGCCGAAAGCACAGACTGTCAAGAACAGTGCCGATGCGCTGACGATGCGCGCCTTGCGCGTTGAAGCTATCAGACTGTACAAGCGTGAGCTCGTGAATTTATGTATTTGGTTCATGCAATCAGTTAAAATTTGCCGCTTGACCTACTCAGGAACCTTTTATTTCTTCTAATTATTGTCGGGTTTCGTTTTCGTACGGCAAGATTGATGGATCGAGGATTATAACAAACTCCTGACGCTGACTACCTTTTTTTGAAAAAAACTCCCAAAATATATGACTACCCCTTCTTCCGTAGCGCCGGCCCCCTCTAAAGTACTGCCCCTGACCGACCGTGTGCAAGAGGCGCTCGCCATCACCAAACGGGGTGTCGACGAGTTGCTGATTGAAAGCGAGTTCGCCCAGAAGCTGGCGCGCTCCGAACAAAGCGGCGTGCCGCTGCGCATCAAACTGGGCCTGGACCCGACCGCGCCGGATTTGCACCTCGGTCACACCGTCGTGCTCAACAAGATGCGGCAGTTGCAAGATCTGGGCCATCAAGTCATTTTCCTCATCGGTGACTTCACCTCGATGATCGGCGATCCGTCCGGCCGCAACGTGACGCGTCCGCCGCTGACCAAGGAGCAGGTCGAGCAGAACGCCATGACTTATTTCAAGCAGGCGTCGCTGGTGCTGGACCCGTCCAAGACCGAAATCCGCTACAACTCCGAGTGGTGCGATCCATTGGGCGCGCGCGGCCTGATCAAGCTGGCCTCGCATTACACCGTCGCCCGCATGATGGAGCGTGACGATTTTAGCAAACGCTTCAAGGGTGGGACACCGATCGCGGTCCATGAGTTCCTCTATCCTTTGATGCAGGGCTATGATTCGGTCGCGTTGAAGTCCGACCTGGAGCTCGGCGGCACCGACCAGAAGTTCAACCTGCTGGTCGGCCGCGAGCTGCAGAAGGACTACGACCAGGAACCGCAGTGCATTTTGACCATGCCGCTGCTGGAAGGTCTGGACGGCGTCGACAAGATGTCCAAGTCGAAGAACAACTACATCGGCATCACCGAGCCGGGCAACACCATGTTCGCCAAGATCATGAGCATTTCCGACGTGATGATGTGGAAATACTATGAGTTGCTGTCGTTCCGCTCGATCGCCGACGTCGCCGCGCTCAAGGCAGCGATCGACGGCGGCGCCAATCCGCGCGACGCCAAGGTGGCGCTGGCGCAGGAAATCGTCGCGCGCTTCCACTCGCAGGCGGCGGCCGAGGAGGCGCTCAACGACTTCGTCAACCGCTCCAAGGGCGGTATTCCGGACGACGTGCCGGAAGTGGCGCTGGCCGGCGCCCCGCTGGGCATTCCGCAGTTGCTGAAGATGGCCGGCCTGTGCCCGTCTACCTCCGAGGCGATGCGCATGGTCGACCAGGGCGGCGTGCGCCTGGACGGCACCGTCGTCAGCGACAAGGCCGTCAAGATCGAGGCCGGCACCTTCGTGCTGCAAGTGGGCAAGCGCAAGTTCGCGCGCGTCACCTTGTCCGCATGATCGCGCTGCTGCAACGGGTCAGCGACGCCAAAGTGGTGGTCGACGGCGCCACCATCGGCGCCATCGGGGCGGGGCTGATGGTGCTGGTGTGCGCCGAACGCAACGACACCGAGAAGGACGCCGACGCGCTGCTGACCAAAATGCTCGGCTACCGCGTGTTTTCCGACGACGCCGGCAAGATGAACCGCAGCGTCGCCGACGTTGCCGGCGGCTTGCTGCTGGTGCCGCAGTTCACGCTGGCGGCCGACACCAAGTCCGGCACCCGGCCGTCGTTCACGCCCGCCGCCGCGCCGGCCGATGGATTGCGCCTGTTTAATTATTTTGTCGAGCAGGCGCGCTTGAGGCACACTGTGGTGCAAACGGGCCAGTTTGGTGCGGACATGAAAGTCACGCTGACCAACGACGGACCTGTAACGTTTTGGCTGCAGACCAACTCTAAATAAAAACAGCCGGGAGACCAGAGATGAAACTGTCGAGTGAGAGCTTTCGCGACGGCGCGGCCATTCCGCCCGCCTGCGCCTTTGCCGCCATCGCCGGCGACGGCCAGGTGGCGCTGTCCGCCAACCGCAACCCGCATCTGAGCTGGAGCGACGTGCCGGCCGGCACCGAGTCGCTGGTGTTGCTGTGCATCGACGGCGACGTGCCGCGGGATGCCACCGATGTCAACCGCGCCGGCGCCAGCCTGCCGGCGAGCATGCCGCGCGACGATTTTTTCCATTGGAGCCTGATCGACATCCCGGTCGCGCGGCACGACATCGCCGAGGGCGCCCTGTCCGACGGCGTGGTCGCGCGCGGCAAGCCGGGGCCGGAGGTCACGCTCGACGGCGCCACCTTGCGCCAGGGCGTCAACGATTACACCGCCTGGTTTGCCACCGACCCGGCGATGGCCGGCGACTATTACGGGTATGATGGCCCCTGTCCGCCGTGGAACGACGAGCGCGTCCACCATTATATTTTCCGCATCTACGCGCTCGACGTGCCGCGCCTGGCGTTGGAAGGGCGCTTCACCTGCGTGGACGTGCTCAACGCCATCCATGGCCACATCGTCGACGAGGCGCAATTGATCGGCACCTACACCCTGAATCCCGCCCTGGCCGCCGCGCCGGCCCGCAAGACACGAAAAAAGACCGCATGAACACCACTACTATTTTGCTGATCCGCCATGGCGAGACGGCCTGGAACGCCGTGCGCCGCCTGCAGGGTCATATCGATATTCCACTGAACGCCGAGGGCGAGCGCCAGGCCGGCGCGCTGGCGCGGGCGCTGGCGGCCGAGCCCGTCGACGTCATCGTCTCGAGTGACCTGATGCGCGCGCGCCAGACGGCCGAGGCCGTGGCCGCGCAACGCGGCGGCGCCACGGTCCAGACCGACGCCAACCTGCGCGAACGCTGCTATGGCGTCTTCGAGGGCATGTTGTACACCGAGGTCGAGCGCCAATACCCGGTCGACTTCGCGCTGTGGCAGGCGCGCGATATCGATGCCGTGATGCCGCCCGGCGAGCGCGTGGCCGAGAGCTTCCGCCAGTTTTACGCGCGCGCCACGTCGGCCATCGCCGAGTGGGCCGAGCGTCATCCGGGCAAAATCATCGCCATGGTCGCCCACGGCGGCGTGCTGGAGTGCGCCTATCGCGAGGCGGTCGGCATGCAGCTCGACAGCCCGCGCGATTTCCAGGTCAAGAACGCCAGCATCAACCGTTTTACGTTTTCTGACGGTAAGTTAGCGCTAACTAGCTGGGGCGGGGTGGAGCACCTCAGCCTGGCCGCGATGGACGATGTGATCTGATCGTTCATAACGTCCAGACTGCACATTTGCCGATTTCATAAAAAATAGTGCTTATTATTTGAGCACCCCTTCGGTTAAAATAGAAGGTTCCTTCTCCCCCATCAGGTACCGCCAGTGCGAATCGGCCCTCATTTACTGCGTAACAACGTTTTCGTCGCCCCCATGGCGGGCGTGACGGATCGGCCTTTCCGCCAGCTGTGCAAGCAGCTGGGGGCGGGCTACGCGGTGTCCGAAATGGCGGCCTCCAACCCGCGTCTGTGGGCGACCGAAAAAAGCTCGCGCCGCACCGACCACACCGGCGAGATGGAGCCGAAAGCGGTGCAGATCGCCGGCGCCGACCCCAAGGATCTGGCCGATTGCGCCCGCTTCAACGTCGAGCGCGGCGCCCAGATCATCGATATCAACATGGGTTGCCCGGTCAAGAAGGTCTGCAACAGCTGGTGCGGTTCGGCCCTGCTGCAGAACGAGGCGCTGGTCAAGGAGATCGTCGAGGCGGTGGTCGGCGCGGTCGACGTGCCCGTCACGTTGAAATTCCGCACCGGCTGGAACCGCGAAAACAAAAACGCGCTGAAGATCGCGCGTATCGCCGAGGACGCCGGCATCGCCATGCTGACCTTGCACGGCCGCACCCGCGCCGACGGCTACACCGGCGACGCCGAGTACGACATGATCGCCGCCGTCAAGCAGTCGGTGGCGATCCCGGTGGTGGCCAACGGCGACATCACGACGCCGGAAAAAGCCAGATACGTGCTCGATTACACCGGCGCCGACGCCGTCATGATCGGCCGCGCGGCGCAGGGCCGGCCGTGGATTTTCCGCGAGATCGATCATTACCTGCGCACCGGCACCCATCTGCCGGCGCCATACGTGGACGAGGTGCGCGCGCTGATGGACGAGCACCTGCGCGCCCACTACGCGTTTTACGGCGAATTCCTGGGCGTGCGCACCGCGCGCAAGCACATCGGCTGGTATGTGCGCGACCTCGAAGGCGGCGAGGATTTCCGCCAGAAGATGAATCTGCTGGAGTCCACCGACGAGCAACTGATCGCCGTCGATCAATTTTTCGAATCGCAGTGGAGATACGGCGAGCGGTTACAATACCGCCTCCCGGAAGTATTGCAAGCCGCATAAGACAAGTTGGAAAGTACTAAAAAAGTCATATCAGAAGGGTAAGCGCCTGGATCATGAGTCCCGGGGTGATTTACCAGCGTCAACAGATTATTTAGCGAACGACATCAAAATGAGCAAAGAAAGTATCCAGGAAGTAGTCCAGAAGAGCCTTGAAGATTACTTCAACGACCTGGGCGAGCAGCAGGCATCGAACATCTACGATATGGTCGTGCTGACCGTGGAAAAACCGATACTGGAAGTGGTCATGACGCGCGCCGACGGCAACCAGTCGCACGCGGCCCAGATGTTGGGCATCAACCGCAACACCCTGCGCAAGAAACTGCAAGAACACGGCCTGCTGTAAACAGCGGCGATCTTTCCGGCATGGCGGCTGGGAACGGCCGTCGGCTGGTCCGCAAGGCAACACGCAACCCCGATTTCAACCCACCTAGCCTTTCACAGCCATGATTAAACAAGCTCTCATCTCCGTCTCCGACAAAACCGGTGTGCTGGACTTCGCCCGCGCGCTGTCCGCCATGGGCGTCAAGATCCTGTCGACCGGCGGCACCGCCAAACTGCTGGCCGACAACGGCGTCGCCGTGACCGAGGTCGCCGACTACACCGGCTTCCCGGAGATGCTCGATGGCCGCGTCAAGACCTTGCACCCGAAAGTACACGGCGGCATCCTGGCGCGCCGCGATTTCCCCGAGCACGTGGCCAAGCTGGAAGAGCACGCCATTCCGACCATCGACATGGTGGTGGTCAACCTGTACCCGTTCCAGGCCACCGTCGCCAAGGAAGATTGCTCGCTGGACGACGCCATCGAGAACATTGACATCGGCGGCCCGGCCATGCTGCGCTCCGCCGCCAAGAACCACAAGGACGTGGTCGTCATCTGCGATCCGACCGACTACGGCGTGGTGCTGGCGGAAATGAAGACCACCGACAACGCGCCCGGCTATGTCAGCTACGACACCCGTTTCAAGCTGGCCACCAAGGTTTACGCGCACACCGCGCAGTACGACGGCGCCATCGCCAACTACCTGACCAGCCTGGGCGCCGACCGCCAGCACGCCAGCCGCAACGCCTATCCGAACACCTTGAATGTGGCGTTCGAGAAGGTGCAGGACATGCGCTACGGCGAGAATCCGCACCAGTCGGCCGCGTTCTACCGCGACGTCGCCGCCACCGACGGCGCGCTGGCCAACTACCGCCAGCTGCAGGGCAAGGAACTGTCGTTCAACAACATCGCCGACGCCGACGCCGCGTGGGAATGCGTTAAGAGCATGGGCAGCTTCCAGCAAAGCGCCGCCTGCGTCATCGTCAAGCACGCCAATCCGTGCGGCGTGGCGCTGGGCACCGACGCCGCCGACGCCTACAAGCGCGCGCTGCAGACCGATCCGACCTCGGCGTTCGGCGGCATCATCGCCTTCAACGTCGAGATCGACGCGGCCGCCGCCACCGAGCTGGCCAAGCTGTTCGTCGAGGTGCTGATCGCGCCGTCGTACTCGGCCGAAGCGAAGCAGATCATGGCGGCCAAGCAGAACGTGCGCTTGCTGGAAATCCCGCTGGGCAACGGCGTCAACGCGATGGACTTCAAGCGCGTCGGCGGCGGTTTGCTGGTGCAGTCGGCCGACGCCAAAAACGTGCTGCTGACGGACCTGAAAGTGGTCAGCAAGCTGCAGCCGACGCCGCAGCAGTTGCAGGACATGATGTTCGCCTGGCGCGTGGCCAAGTACGTCAAGTCGAACGCCATCGTCTTCTGCGGTAATAACATGACCTTGGGCGTGGGCGCCGGCCAGATGAGCCGTATCGACTCGGCCCGCATCGCCTCGATCAAGGCGCAGAACGCCGGCCTGTCGCTGACCGGTTCGGTGGTGGCGTCGGACGCGTTCTTCCCGTTCCGCGACGGCCTGGACGTGGTGGTCGACGCCGGCGCGACCTGCGTGATCCATCCGGGCGGCTCGATGCGCGACCAGGAAGTGATCGACGCGGCCAACGAGCGCGGTGTGGTGATGGTGTACACCGGCGTGCGCCACTTCCGCCACTAATCGATTGCCACGGTTCCACGTAGGGCGGATTAGCGCAGCGTAATCCGCCAATGCATGCGCCGCCGGCGGCTCATCGACGGCGGATTACGGCGTTCCGCCTAATCCGCCCTACGTGTCTCCGTGGTTGGTCGAAGCCACATGGCATAACACTCCGAACATAAAAGCGCCCGCAACCTTGCGGGCGCTTTCTTTACTGCATACAATCCATCAATGATAATTCTCGGCATCGACCCCGGCTTGCGCACGACCGGCTTTGGCGTTATTCGCAAGCAGGGCGCGAAGCTGTACTACGTTGCCTCGGGCACCATCAAAAGCGGCGAGGGCAACCTGCCGGCGCGCTTGAAGGTGATCCTCGACGGCGTGGCCGAGGTCGCCCGCATCTACCAGCCCGAATGCGCGGCCATCGAGCAGGTGTTCGTCAACGTCAATCCGCAATCGACCCTGCTGCTGGGCCAGGCGCGCGGCGCGGCCATTTGCGCGCTGGTGTCGGCCGAGCTCAGCGTGGCCGAGTACTCGCCGACGCAGGTCAAGCAGGCCGTGGTCGGCACCGGCCGCGCGGTCAAGGCGCAGGTGCAGGACATGGTGGCGCGCCTGTTGTCGCTGCCCGGCCTGCCAGGCACCGACGCCGCCGACGCGCTCGGCATCGCCATCTGCCACGCCCACAGCCGCGAAACGCTGACGCTGATCGCCAGCGCCGGCCAGGGCACCAGCACCGCCAAGAGCGGCCCGCTGGCCGGCCTGCGCATGAAAAACGGCCGCCTGGTCGGCTAACTCCCTAATTAAGAAGGCTACAACACGATGATCGGTCGTCTCTCCGGTATTCTGCTTGAAAAAAATCCGCCGCAACTGCTGGTCGAGTGCGCCGGTGTCGGCTACGAGGTCGATGTGCCGATGAGCACGTTCTACAACCTGCCGCACGTGGGCGAAAAAGTCGTGTTGTTCACGCACCAGGCGATCCGCGAGGACGCCCATTTGCTGTTCGGCTTTGGCAACGCCGAGGAGCGCGCCGTGTTCCGCCAGCTGATCAAGATCAGCGGCGTCGGCGCGCGCACGGCTCTGTCGATTCTGTCGGGGATGTCGATCTCCGACCTGGCGCAGGCCGTCACGTTGCAGGAGTCGGGGCGCCTGATCAAGGTGCCGGGCATCGGCAAGAAGACCGCCGAGCGCTTGCTGCTGGAACTGAAGGGCAAGCTGGGCGCGGACATCGGCGCCGGCGGCGGCCACGCGGCGCCCGATTCGCAGTCGGACATCCTCAACGCGTTGCTGGCGCTGGGCTACTCCGACAAGGAGGCGCTGCTGGCACTCAAGACCGTGCCGGCCGGCAGCGGCGTTTCCGACGGCATCAAGCAAGCGTTGAAGGCGCTGTCGAAAGGCTGACGCGCCTCAAACGAAGCGCCGGTGCCGCCGCCTATGCTTGAAGGTCGAGCAAAGCGGAGGCGCCGATTATGGACCAGCCCGTCAGATTTCCCTGGGACGATTTTCCGGACGTCCTGATTCACGCACCGGAGCTTTTCGTTAAGCGGCATCGTGTTTATGCCGCAGCTAAAGGCGGCGATGCGGGAGCCGCCACCGAGTTGGTCGTTGAATCCACTTCGCCAGAAGTGTTAGAGAGCCTTTGGCTATCGTTTAACGACAAGTATCCGGTACTCGTCAGTGTGCATGCCGAGGAAGCGGCCGGCATCAATGCCATCGCGGAGGGTCTGGCCAGGTTTCTTGCCATTACCCTGCACTGGCAGTACGACGACAATGTGGTGCAGGCCAACAAGGTAAGTCATACTGGCGCCAACGGCTTTGATCGCCTTCGAAGACAGGCGATTTTCAGCGGGGTTGCCGGAACTGGCCTAAACTATCTGATGGTGGATGACTTCATCGGGCAGGGCGGCACGCTGGCCAATCTGAGAGGTCATTTGATCGCGCAGGGCGGCAACGTTATCGGCGCCACGGTACTGACTGGTAAGGACTACTCTGCCAAGTTGGTTCCAACTGCCGATGAGCTCTTAGAGCTAAGGAGGAAACATGGAAACATTGAAGACTGGTGGCGCCAGCGCTTTGGCTTTGGATTCGAGTGTCCCCCCGCGTCAGAAGCCAGATATCTCAGGCGAACTCCAGCGAGCGAAACAATCCTTACTCGCTTGGCAGAAGCTGCTAGCTGAAGGCAAGGTAGAATCGTTGGTTGTTAAGCTCGGCCCGCAATTGGAACCCGGCGCTCCTGCCCGAATGCTCACGCCGCAAGAACTTGATCAATTGCGGGCATCCAAAAAAGCGCTTGGCGATTACGTCGAGCGCATATTAAAGACACCACCACTTAAGAACGAATGAGCATCCAGACCGACAGCTTCACCGAACAGCGCATCATCGACGCGGCGCCGTCGTCGCCCAACGAAGAGGCGATCGAACGCGCGCTGCGCCCCAAGCATCTCGATGAATATGTCGGGCAGGCCAAGATCCGCGACCAGCTGGAGATCTTCATCGCCGCCGCGCGCAACCGCAAGGAGGCGCTCGACCACACCCTGCTGTTCGGCCCGCCGGGCCTGGGCAAGACCACCTTGGCCAACATCATCGCGCGCGAGATGGGCGTCAACCTGCGCCAGACCTCCGGCCCGGTGCTCGAGCGCCCGGGCGACCTGGCCGCCATCCTGACCAACCTCGAAGCCAACGACGTGCTGTTCATCGACGAGATCCACCGCCTGTCGCCGGTGGTCGAGGAGATCCTGTACCCGGCGCTGGAGGACTACCAGATCGACATCATGATCGGCGAGGGCCCGGCGGCGCGCTCGGTCAAGCTCGACCTGCAACCGTTCACCCTGGTCGGCGCCACCACCCGCGCCGGCATGCTGACCAACCCGCTGCGCGACCGCTTCGGCATCGTCGCCCGCCTCGAGTTCTACAACACCGAGGAGCTGACCAAGATCGTCACCCGCAGCGCCGCGCTGCTCAAGGCCAACATCGCACCGGACGGCGCCGTCGAGATCGCCCGCCGCGCGCGCGGCACGCCGCGCATCGCCAACCGCCTGCTGCGCCGCGTGCGCGACTACGCCGAGGTCAAGGCCAACGGCGACATCACCAAGACCGTGGCCGACGCCGCGCTGGTCATGCTCGACGTCGACACCGTCGGCTTCGACGTCATGGACCGCAAGCTGCTCGAGGCGGTGCTGTATAAATTCGGCGGCGGCCCGGTCGGCATCGGCAACCTGGCGGCGGCCATCGGCGAGGCGGCCGACACCATCGAGGACGTGCTGGAACCGTATCTGATCCAGCAGGGCTTCCTTCAGCGCACGCCGCGCGGACGCGTGGCCACGCCGGCCGCCTACAAGCATTTCGGCGTAACGCCGCCGCGCACCAATCCCAACGGCGAATTGTGGGACCTGTGATGCAGATCTGGGTCGACGCCGACGCCTGTCCCGCCGTCATCAAGGACATCCTCTACCGCGTGGCCGAGCGCATGCAGATGCAGGTGACGCTGGTGGCCAACCAGCTGCTGCGCGTGCCGCCGTCGCGCTTCGTGCGCGCGGTGCAGGTGCCGTCCGGCGCCGACGTGGCCGACCAGGAGATCGTGCGCCTGCTGGCGCCGGGCGACCTGGTCGTCACCGGCGACATCCCGCTGGCCTCGGACGTGCTGAAGAAGGGCGGCTACGCGCTCAATCCGCGCGGCGAGTTCTACACCAACGACAACATCGCCCAGATGCTGAGCATGCGCGCCTTCATGGACGAGCTGCGCGGCAGCGGCGTCGACACCGGCGGTCCGGCCGCCTTCAGCCAGGGCGACCGCCAGAGCTTCGCCAACAGCCTCGACCGGCACTTGCGCAAATACGCCACGCCCCCTGCATCGGCTTAGCCCGGTTCCGTCCCCGCATCCACCGACCGGCGCTTCCGCGCCGTTTTTTTTCGCCCGAAGCTTCATGGCTGGATGATGTCTCATGCGCAATATCTATGTCCAATAGGATATGTAATATAATCAACTGCAATTTCCGGCTGGAAGTCATTTTGTCCTGCTGAAATTGTAATAAATAACAATACATGGGGACGACGGACGTGCGTGGTGGAAGTTGTTTGGTACTAGCTGTGGCTTGCTTGTTGAATGCGTGCGCCGGGGATGCCGCTGTCGGCGGTTCTCAAATGCCTCCGGCAGGCGGCGCCGCCCCCACCGACGCCAGCGCGCTGGCGCGGCGCGTGCCCCCGCCCACCTATGCGGACGACAGCGGCAACGCCTACGTCTTCAATGCCGTGAACGCCCTGCGTGAAAAACTGGGCTCGGGATTGCTGACGCAGAACCCAAAACTCGACCGGGCGGCATTGGCGCACCACCAGTACATGGGGAACAACCCGTTCGTGAACATGCACGCCGAGACCGCTGGCAAACCCGGCTTCACAGGCATCGACGCCACCACGAGGGGACATGCCGCCGGTTATGGCGCCGCGTATATCGAGGAGGTCATTTACGGGTCCAACGGCGCCGACAAGGTTGCCGGTTGCGCGCCGAGTTGGGCCAACAGCATTTACCATGTCGGCCTGTTTTTCTCGGGCATGCGCGACGTTGGCATCGCCGCGCTCGCGACCAGGACCGAGCCGGGACTTGGACGATACACCGTCTGCGTGGTGAATTTTTCGCTGGACCCCTCGCAGGTCGAACAACTTCCCGAGGACGGGACCATACGCGTGTACCCGTATCCCGAGCAGACCAAGGTGCCGACCGTCTTTTACAACCACACGGAGGAGCCGTCGCCGCTACCCGAGTACTTCGAACTGGGCCCGCCGGTCACGCTGAGCTTCAAGACGAAATCATTTGCGGCGGCCGGGGCCAGGCCGGCCATCGTCGTCGATCATTTATCCATCGCCACCGCAAACGGGGAGCCGGTCGGCGCCAAAATCCTGGCCAGCCCGGTCGGCGGCACTTTCTCCACGCGCGGGCCCGCGCTTCAGGACGACGAGAGGATCGCGCCGTTCACGCTAACCATCGTGCCGGTCGCGCGGATGAAACCGAACACCGTCTATACCGTCGCTTTCGCCGGCATCGTCAACGGCAACGCCCTTTCCAAGACCTGGACGTTCAGCACCGGCCAGCGGTGACATGGTGGGAACGAAGCGGATCAGATAAACCGTCACGCACAATCCCGTCAACGCGATCACGCCGCCTATCCACGGCATCTTGATGCGCCAGATGGAATAACTCATCGACGCCCACATGAAAACGAGTATCCAGACCTTGCCGCGCAAGGGGATGCCTTTGCCGTTCTCGTAATCGCGCAGGTATTTGCCGAACACGCGGTTGGTGCGCAGCCAGTTGTGCATGCGCGTCGAACCGCGCGCGAAGCAGGCCGACGCCAGCAGCAGGAACGGCGTGGTCGGCAGCAGTGGCAGGAAGATGCCCAGCACGCCGAGCGCGACCGCCATGCAGCCGATCAGGTTGAATACTATTTTCATCGCGTTTCCGTTGCCTGCAGAACTGCATGCCCGACGAGAATCGTATCACCGCCGGGCCGAAAAAGTGTATATTGATCCGGCCTTGATGATAGCGCTAACTTTACGGAGACGTCGAATGAAAAAAATCATACTGGCCTGCATCGCCCTGGCTGGCTTGCTGTTGTCCGCCGCCGGCGCGCGCGCCGACGACCAGTACAAAATCCTGGTGCTGGCGATGCCCGGCAAATACCACTACGAGTACATCCCGATCGCCCGCGAGAGCCTGGAAAAGCAGGCAAAGCTGCACGCGTTCGAGCTGGTCTACACGCACCGGCCGGAGGTGTTCGACGGCGACTTGAGCCAGTACGCGATGGTGATGTTCCTCAACACGCCGGGCGAGGAGCTCAGCGAGCCCCGCCGCCGGAAATTCGAGGAGTACATGCGTAACGGCGGCAACGCCATGCTGGTGCACCGCGCGCTGATCATTCCGCCCAACACCTGGCCGTGGTTCGAGAAGCTGATCGGACGGCGTGTCGGCAACCATCCGATGCTGCAGACCGGCGTGGCCGAGGTGGTCGACAAGAAATTCCCGGCCACGTATGGCTTGCCGGCGCGCTGGATCTGGAGCGACGAGTGGTATGTGTTCGACAATCCGTACAACATCAAGATCAACCCGGTGCTCAACGTCGACGAAAGCACCTACGACCCGACCAAGATCTGGCCGGGGCAGGTGTCAAAAGGGATGGGCAAGGACCACCCGGTGGCGTGGTACCACCAGATGGAGAAGGGTCGCGTGTTCGTCACCGCGCTGGGGCACAACGGCGAGATGTACAGGGACCCGCAATACCTGTCGCACCTGATGGGCGGCATCTACTGGACCGCCACCGGTAAAGGCATCCAGCAGTAAGCCGCTTAATCCTGGCGCACCCACACCTGGGAGCGGCCCAGCATCGGCATGCCGATGTAGCCGCGCACGTTGAGCTTTTTGCCGGCGTCGGTCAGGTGCATCTTGGCCTTGTAGACCTTGCCGTTCTTCGGATCGAGGATCTCGCCGCCGTTGAATTCCTCGCCGTCCTTTTTCAAGCCCGACAGGATCACCATGCCGATGATGGGCTGGTCCTTGCGCGCGCCGTCGCACTTGTCACATTTCGGATTCTGGTCCTCGTTCGGCTCGCGGTACAGCTTTTCGATCTGGCCCTGGAACGCGCCCTCGTTCTCGGTGATGCGGATCAGCGCCTTCGGCTTGCCGGTCTCGTCGTCGATGTTCTTCCACAGGCCGACGGGGGTGTCGGCGGCGAAGGCGGGGGCGATCGAGAGCAGCGCGGTGATGGCGAATGCGGCAAATTTCATGGTGGTCTCCAAGGGTGATTTTTTGTCCGACGAGTGTAGCAAATAAATGACCGGTCGTACTTTTTTCTATCGAATTACACAAATTATCTAAAACAAGATAATATGTTTAGATGAAAAAGACACCCGAACAGCAAAACCTGCTGGAGCAGCTGCGGCAGGTCGCCGACGGCCTGGGCCAGACCCTGGCGCCGTTTTGCGAGGTCGTGCTGCACGATCTGCTCGAGCCCGAGCACGCCATCCTTGCCATCCACAACAACCTGTCGGGGCGCAGCGTCGGCGCGCCGGCCACCGAGCTGGGCTTGGCGCGCGCCGCCGACCCGGACTTCGCGCAGGTGATCGCCAACTATCCCAACACCTTCGCCGACGGCCGGCTGGCCAAGAGCACCTCGATCGGCATCAAGGACAGCCAGGGGCAATACGTCGCGGCGCTGTGCATGAACGTCGATTTGACGGTGTTCCGCAGCCTGAACAGCTTGTTGACGCAGTTTGGCGCCGTCAACACCGCTGCCGGCGTCAGCGAGACCTTGGAGCCGGCCGGCGCCGACGCCATCCGCGCCCGCATCGACCAGTTCGCGGCGCGGCTGGCGACCACGCCGCGCGCGCTCAAGGCCGACGAGCGCAAGGCGCTGATGCGCGAACTGAAGGAATCGGGATTGAGCGATGTGCGGCGCGCGATGGAAATCGTCGCCGCTTACTTGAACGTCTCACGCGCCACGGTGTACAACGATGCCAGATAACGCCCGCCTTTTGCTATTGGACCGCGACCAGGCCGGCGCGCTGCTGCAAGCGGACGACGTGCTCGATGCCGTGCGTGACGCCTTCCTGCTGCACGCCGGCGGCGCGGGAAAAATCTTCCCGCTGGTGCGCGAGGCGCTGCCGGATGGCGTGTTCGGCATCAAATCGGGCGGTGTGCCGGAGCGGCAGCTGCTGGGCATGAAGGCGGCCGGCTTCTGGCCGGGCAACCGCGCGCACGGCGCCGACGGCCACCAGGCGACGATCACGCTGTTCGATCCCGCCACGGGGCGGCCGCAATGCCTCATCGACGGCAACGCCGTCACCACCACGCGCACGGCGGCGGCGGGGGCGGTGGGCTTGCTGGCGCTGGCCCGCGCCGACAGCGAGAGCTTGTGCGTGTTCGGCACCGGCGTGCAGGGCGTCGCGCACACCGAGTACGCGCTGCGCGTGATGCCGGGCATCCGGCGCGTGCGTTACCTGACCTCCGACGGCCGGCGCGATCCGCGCTTCGAAGCGCTGTTCGCCTCGCGCTGCGATGTCGGCGCCGGCGCCGGTGCCGATGCCGCCGTCGCCGACAGCGACATCGTCATCACCGCCACGCGCGGCGGCGGCGCGCTGTTTTCCATGGAGGCGGTCAAGCCGGGCACGCACCTGAACTGCGTCGGCAGCGACACGCGCGGCAAGCGCGAACTGCCGGAAGGCTTGCTGGCGCTGGCGCGCGTGTGGGCCGACGACCTCACCCAGGCGCGCGCCATCGGCGAGCTGCAATGGGCGGCCGACACGCCGGCCGGGGAATTGGGCGCGCTGCTGGCCGCCGGCGGCCCGGCACGCGACGGCATCGCCGCCGACGCCATCACCATTTTCGACATGACGGGCATCGCCCTGCAGGACCTCACAGTGGCGCGCATGCTGTACCAGCGCGCTTTGGCAACCGGCACCGGGACCAGCATCGCCTGGCCCTGGTAATCACAAAGGAACAAGATGAACGAACAAACGATGAGCGAACTTCTGCCAACCTACGCCGACGTCGTCGCCGCGTCGGAGCGCATCGCCGGCCACGCGCACCGCACGCCGGTGCTGACCTCGCGCACCGCCGACGCCGAACTTGGCGCCAAGGTCTTCTTCAAGGCGGAGAATTTGCAGCGCATGGGCGCGTTCAAATTCCGCGGCAGCTACAACGCGCTGGCGAAGTTCGACGCGCGGCAGCGCAGTGCCGGCGTGGTGGCTTTCTCGTCGGGTAACCACGCGCAGGGCATCGCGCTGTCGGCGCAGTTGATGGGCATTCCGGCCACCATCGTCATGCCGCACGACGCGCCGCCGTCGAAGATCGCCGCCACGCGCGGCTACGGCGCCACCGTGGTGCTGTACGACCGCTACACCGAGGATCGCGAGCAGATCGGCCGCGACCTGGCGGCCAAGCACGGCCTGACTTTGATTCCGCCGTACGACCATGCCGACGTGATCGCGGGACAGGGCACGGCGGCCAAGGAATTGTTCGAGGAGGTGGGCGAGCTCGATTACCTGTTCGTCTGCCTGGGCGGCGGTGGTTTGCTCAGTGGTTCGGCGCTGGCGACGCGCGCGTTGTCGCCGAAGACGACGTTGTATGGCGTCGAGCCGGAGGCCGGCAACGACGGCCAGCAATCGTTCCGCGGCGGCGCCATCGTGCACATCGACACGCCCAAGACGATCGCCGACGGCGCACAGACGCAGCACCTGGGCCAGCTGACGTTCCCGATCATCCAGCGCGATGTGGACGATATTTTGACGGTGAGCGACGCGCAGCTGCGCGCCGAGATGCGCTTTTTCGCGGCGCGCATGAAGATCGTGGTGGAGCCGACCGGTTGCCTGGGGCTGGCCGCCGCGCGGGCGATGAAGGATACGTTGCAGGGCAAGCGGGTGGGGGTGATCATCAGCGGCGGCAACGTCGATATCGACCGTTACGCCGCTCTACTGGGGCAATAAACTCCGGGGTCAGGTCCACCAATTCTACACAGGCTGAACCGTAGAGGGCGATAAACCCTTTCTACGGTCCAGGTCGTGTAGAAATGGTGGACCTGACCCCGGAGTTGCTTTTAGGCGGCGGGCAGCTTGGCGAACTGCTCGCGCATCTTGTCCAGGGTCGCCGAGAAGTTGGCCACGCGTTCCTTCTCCTGCGCGACCACCTCGGCCGGCGCGCGGGCGACGAAGCTTTCGTTCGACAGCTTGCCGTTGGCCTTGGCGATCTCGCCCTCGACGCGCGCGATCTCCTTCGACAGCCGCTCACGCTCGGCCTTGACGTCGATCTCCACCTTCAGCATCAGCTTGGTCGTGCCGACGATCGCCACGGCCGCCGGCGATTCCGGCAGCGCGTCGACGATCTGCACTTCCGCCAGCTTGCCCAGCGACTGGATGTACGGCGCGTAGCCTTCCATGGCCGCCTTGTCGGCCGCATTGCCCGCTTCGATGATCAGCGGCACCCGCAGCGACGGCGCCAGCTGCATTTCGCCGCGCAGGTTGCGGGTGGCGTCGGTCAGCGTCTTGAGCTGCTGCATCCACGCCTCGGCCGCCTCGTCGATGTTGGCGGTGTTGGCGATCGGGTACGGCTGCGTCATGATCGATTGATTGGCTTCACCCGCCGCTTTGCCGGCCAGCGGCGCGACCGCCTGCCACAGCGCCTCGGTGACGAACGGGATCACCGGGTGCGCCAGGCGCAGCACCACTTCGAGCACGCGCAGCAAGGTGTGGCGGGTGGCGCGCTGCTGGCCCTCGGTGCCGCTTTGCACCTGCACCTTGGCCACTTCCAGATACCAGTCGCAGTACTCGTCCCAGACGAACTTGTAGATCGTCGAGGCGATGTTGTCGAAGCGGTAGTCGGCGAAGCCCTTGGCCACGTCCAGCTCGGCCTTTTGCAGCAGCGAGATGATCCACTTGTCGGCGTTCGACAGGTCGGCCGGGCTGGCGCTGCAATCCTTCTCTTCCGTGTTCATCAGCACGAAGCGGGTGGCGTTCCACAGCTTGTTGCAGAAGTTGCGGTAGCCCTCGGCGCGGCCCAGGTCGAAGTTGATGTTGCGGCCCAGCGAGGCGTACGAGGCCATCGTGAAGCGCACCGCGTCCGTGCCGTAGGCGGCGATGCCTTCAGGGAATTCCTTGCGCGTGGCCTTGGCGATCTTTTCGGCCGCCTTCGGGTTCATCAGCCCGGTGGTGCGTTTTTCCACCAGCGCGTCGATGCCGATGCCGTCGATCAGGTCGATCGGGTCGAGCGTGTTGCCCTTGGACTTGGACATCTTCTGGCCCTGCGAGTCGCGCACCAGGCCGTGCACGTAGACGGTCTCGAACGGCACCTTGCCGGTGAAGTGCAGGGTGAACATCACCATCCGCGCGACCCAGAAGAAGATGATGTCGAAGCCGGTCACCAGCACCGACGACGGCAGGAAGGCCTTGATGTCCGGGGTGTCCTCCGGCCAGCCCAGGGTCGAGAACGGCACCAGCGCGGACGAGAACCACGTGTCGAGCACGTCGTTGTCGCGGCGCAGCGGTCCCGTGCTGCCGGCCGCCTGCTGCTTGGCCTGCGCCTCGGCCTCGGTCTTGGCGACGAAGATGTTGCCGGCCTCGTCGTACCAGGCCGGGATCTGGTGGCCCCACCACAGCTGGCGCGAGATGCACCAGTCCTGGATGTTGTTGAGCCACTGGTTGTAGGTGTTGCTCCAGTTCTCGGGCACGAACTTGATGTCGCCGCTGGCGACCTTCTGCAGCGCGACCTCGGCGATCGATTGGCCCGGGAAGAAGGTGCCTTCCGGCGCCGGCTTGCTCATGGCGACGAACCACTGGTCGGTCAGCATCGGTTCGATGATGACGCCGGTGCGGTCGCCGCGCGGCACCATCAGCTTGTGCGGCTTGACCTGCTCCAGCAGGCCTTGCGCGTCGAGGTCGGCGACGATCTGCTTGCGCGCGACGAAGCGGTCCATGCCGCGATACGCTTGCGGCGCCGCGTCGTTGATCTTCGCTTCCAAGGTCATGATCGACAGCATCGGCAACTGGTGGCGCTGGCCGACCGCGTAGTCGTTCAAATCGTGCGCCGGCGTGATCTTGACGCAGCCGGTGCCGAAGGCCTTGTCGACGTATTCGTCGGCGATGATCGGGATTTCGCGGCCGACCAGCGGCAGCACCAGCATCTTGCCCACCAGCGCCTGGTAGCGCTCGTCGGTCGGGTCGACCGCCACGGCGACGTCGCCCAGCATGGTTTCGGGACGGGTGGTGGCCACCGTCAGCGAACCGCTGCCGTCGGCCAGCGGGTACTTGATGTACCACATCGAGCCGTCTTCCTCCTCGGACACCACCTCGAGGTCGGAGACGGCCGTGCCCAGCACCGGGTCCCAGTTGACCAGGCGCTTGCCGCGGTAGATCAGGCCCTGCTCGTGCAGGCGCACGAAGACGTCGGTGACGACTTTCGAGCGCGTCTCGTCCATCGTGAAGTATTCGCGCTGCCAGTCCGGCGAGGCGCCCAGGCGGCGCATCTGGCCGGTGATGGTGGAGCCGGATTTCTCTTTCCACTCCCAGACCTTCTCGACGAATTTTTCGCGGCCCAGGTCGTGGCGCGAGATCTTCTGCGCGTCGAGCTGGCGCTCGACGACGATCTGCGTGGCGATGCCGGCGTGGTCGGTGCCGGGGATCCAGGCGGTGTTGTGGCCCAGCATGCGGTGGTAGCGGGTCAGCCCGTCCATGATGGTCTGGTTGAAGGCATGGCCCATGTGCAGGGTGCCGGTCACGTTCGGCGGCGGCAGCTGGATGCTGAAGGACGGCTTGCCGGCGTCGAGGGTGGCGGCGTAGTAACCGCGCCGCTCCCACTCGGTGCGCCAGAATTGTTCAATGTCGGCGGGCTCGAAAGACTTGGCTAATTCCATGATTTGGCTGGTGTAGTGTAGTAAACGCGTTGGCGAAAGCAGCCATTATAGATGACGCGGACCTTGCCGCGCATTATTGCGGCGGCGCCAAACGGCTGGCGCGCTAGCCGGCGTGGCGCTCGCGCGCCGCGTCGGCCGCGGCCAGGTGCCAGGTGTCGCGGCCGGCGGCCTTGGCCTGGTACAGCGCCACGTCGGCCCGTTTGTAGAGCTGCTCGTGGGTGTCGCGCGCATCGTGCACGGCGGCGCCGACGCTGGCGCTGACGCGCATCGTCGCCTGGCCGTGCGGCAACGGTTGGGCCAGGTACTCGAGGATGCGCTGGCACACCGGTTCGAGCGTGGCGCGCTCGGTGGTGTTGCCCAGCAGCACGGCGAACTCGTCGCCGCCCAGCCGGAACGGCCGGTCCGTCTCGCGCACGGCCGCCCGCAGGCGCGCCGCCGTGGCCACCAGCAAGGCGTCGCCGGCGTCGTGGCCGAGCGTGTCGTTGATCTGCTTGAAGCGGTCGAGGTCGATCAGCAGCAGGGTGAAGCCTTGCCCGCCGCGCGCCGCCTGCGCCGCCAGGTGGCGCAGCTCGTCGTTGAACAGGCGCCGGTTCGCCAGCCCCGTCAGCGGGTCGGCGTAGGCCAGTTGTTCGAGCTGGGCCTGGGTCGCGCGCAGCTCGGCGGTGCGGGCGTCGACCATGGCCAGCAGCTCGCGCTGGCGGCGCCGCAGCAGCGCCGTGCGCGCCTGCACCAGCGCCGCCAGCAACGCCAGCGCCAGCGCCGCGCCGGCCGCGCGCGCGGCCGGGCGCTGGTGCCACGCCGGCAGCACCCGCACCGGCACCTCGAGCGGCGCCGACCAGTCGCCGTTGCGGTTCGAGCCGCGCAGCTGCAGCGTGTACTCGCCCGGCGGCAGGTTGGTGTAGCCGGCCCGGCGCGCGGTGGCGTCGGCGGCGATCCAGTCGTGGTCGAAGCCGGCCAGGCGGTAGGCGTAGCGGTTGAGCTCGGGCGCGGAATAGTCCAGCGCGGCGAACTCGAGCGAAAAGCCGCGGCCGCGGCCCTCCGGCGTCACCGCGATCGGCGCCGCCCTGGCGCCGGCGCCGTCGTTGTAGCGGCCGACCGGGATCTCGCGGTCGTTCAGCAGGATGCGCGTGGCCACCACCGGCGGCAGGTAGCGCCACGCGGTGAGCCGCTCGGGCCGCAGCACGGTGACCCCCGACAGGCCGCCGAACACCAGCTCGTCGGCGCCGGTCTTGACGCCCGCGGCGGTCCAGTACGTGGGCACGTGGACGCCGTCGGCCGGCCCCAGCGCGCTGATCGCCAGGGTGGCCGGGTCGACCCGCGCCAGCCCGGCGTCGGTGCTGGCCCAGATCGCGCCGGCGGCGTCCTCGAGCAGCACGTTGACGCCGCTGTCGGGCAGCCCCTGCGCCGTGCCCAACCGGCGGAAGCGTCGCCGGCCGTCGGCGTCGGTGCGCTCGAGCAGGACGATGCCGGTGCCGAACTGCGACAGCCACAGGCGCCCGCGCCGGTCCAGCAGCAGCGACGACACGTAGCCGGGCGGCATGCGGTCGGCCTCGGCCGGCACCGCCGGCACCCGTTCCAGGCCGCCGCCGTAGCCCAGCCGCGCCAGGCCGGCGCGGGTGCCGACCCAGATCGCGCCGTCGACCGGCAGCAGCGCCGTGACCCGGGCGTCGCCCAGGCTGTGCTGTTCGTGGCGCAGCAGCGCCAGGGCGGCGCCGGCGTCCGACACGGCCCACACGCCGTCCATGCCGCCGAACCACAGCACCTCGTCGACGCGCGCCAGCGCCCAGACGGCGGCGTCGGGGCGGCGCTGCGGCACGGCCAGCCGGCGCACGTTGCCGCCGTCGGCGTCGGCGCGGTACAGGCCCTGTTCGGTGCCCAGGTAGACCGTGCCGCCCGGGCCGGCCGTCATCGCCAGCACCCGGCCGGTCGGCAGCGTGCCGGGCGTGTTGGCGGTCGGCGTCAGGTGGGCCACGGCGCCCAGCTGCGGGTCGACGATGTCGACGCCGCCGCCGACCACGCCCAGCCACAGGCGCCCGTCCGGGTGGGCCAGCAGGCTCGGCACGCTGAGCTTGTTGGCGGCGCTGCCGCCGGCGGCGCGGATCGTCGTCACCGCGCGCGGCAGCGGATCGTGCTGGCTCAGCGCGCCCATGGCGGCGGCGAAGACGATGCCGCTGCGCTCGCGGAACAGCGCCAGGATGTCGTTCTCGTACAGGCTGTCGGGGGTGTCGGGCTGGTGGCGGATGCGGCGCGAGGTACCCAGCAGCGGGTCGATCGCCACGATGCCGCCGTTGGCGCCGTCGGTGCCCAGCCAGACCTCGCCCAGCCCGGCCTCGACGATCGAGGTCACGCGCTCCTTGTCGAGCGTGGGCGCCGGGCCGCTCTCGTGCACGGCGGCCGCGCCGGCCGCGCCCGGCTCGATGACGAAGGCGCCATGGGTGCGGGTGCCGATCCAGAGCCGGCCCGAGCTGTCGTGCAGCAGCGCGCTGACGGTGGTGGCGCCGCCGTTGAGGCCCGCAAGCGGCACCGGCGCCGGCACGCGCGCGCCGCGCGCCAGCTTGAACAGGCCCTCGCGCGTGCCGATCCACAGGGTGCCGCCGCCCTCGCGCAGCAGCGCCCCCACCGCGCCGGCCGGCAGCGCCGCGGCGTCGAGCGGGGCGGCGGCGCCGCGCGCGACCACGCCGTTGGCGTCCATATGGTCGAGGCCACCGCCGGTGCCGACCCACAGGCCGCCGGCGCCGTCGTCGGCCAGCGCCGTCACCTGGGCGTTGCCCAGCCCGCCGGGACCGGCCGGGTAGCGGACGAAATTCTCGCGCGCGGCGTCGTAGCGCACCAGCCCGCCGGAGCTGGTGCCCGCCCACAGCCGGCCGCGGGCGTCGACGAGCATGCTCATGATGTAGTTGTCGGGCAGGGCGTCGTCGCGCATCGGGTCGGCGACGAACTTGCGCGCCCGGTTGCCGTCCCAGCGCACCAGCCCGGACTGGGTGCCGATCCAGACGAAGCCGGCCCGGTCCTGGGCGAAGCACAGGCCGCCGCCGAGGTCGAGCGCGGTGTGGTGCTTGAACGCGGTGTGGGTCAGCGCGGCCCAGCGGTCGGGCTCGGCGGCGGCGGCCGGGCGCGCGGCCACGAGCAGCCACAGCAGCAACGGCGCGCACACCAGGGCCCGCAACAGGGCCCGCAACATGGCCCGCAGCGGCGCCGCCAGGGCGCCCCAAGCCGCCGCCCGCCTGGGGGGCACCGGACGGGCGCTGGCGGGAGGGTGGGCGGTGGCACGCTGAAAGTTGCAATATGGCATAAATCGACTATACATCAGGCGAACTCCACCACGGCGGGCGGCGCGGCGCGGAAGGCGCCCGGCGTCGGATTTTAGCCACGCGCGGCCGGCGGTGCGGGTTGCGGCGATAGCCAACGCCGGGCGGCCGCCGACGTGGTATTTCTGTCCATGACAGAAAAAAGGACGCCGCGGCGTCCTTTTGGTGGGTTGCAGGCGATTAGGGCTTGAGCGTGAAATTGACGTTGGCCTGGTTCGCCGCCGAGATGTCGATCGGCGGCGCGCTGACCGTGGTGTAGCCGGTTGCCGATGCCTGGACCGTGTATTTGCCGGCGCCCGGCAGCACCGCGGCGGCCGTGTTGAACTGCAGCGGCAAGGCGGCGCTGTACACCGCGTAGCGTGGTGCGGCGGTCGGCAGTCCGGTCAGCGTGTAGGCGCCGCTGGCCAGGTCGGCGCCCTGGTACTTGATGGTGACGGCCGACCCGGTGACCAGGCTCTGGGTGGCCGCGACATAGGCGCCCTCGGTGCTGCTGGGCGGCGCCAGCGTGACCGCGCCGCTGATGCTGCCGGTGGTGGATGCGGCCAGCGTGATCGGCGCGGCGGCCGTGCTGATGGGCACGATGGCCGAGGTGCTGGCGACCGGTACGGCCCCGACCACGGCGGCGGCGCTGGCGTCGGCCGTCACCACCACATCGTAATTACCCGGCGACAAGCGCGTCAGCGCGAATTCGCCGGTGGTCGGGTTGGGCGCGGTGGCGCTGACGATGACGCCGTTTTGCTGCGCCGACACCATCACATGGTTGGCCAGCAGCGCCGTGCTGACGAAGCCGCCGATGCCGTTCAGCGCGGTGGGGACGACCTTGATCACCGGCTTGAGCGCGTATTTGCCGTTGCCTTTGGTGAGCACGGATTTGCAGGCGTCGAAGTCCAGCACCAGGTCGACGCGCTGGCCGGCGGCGACGTCGAACTCGTTGATCAGCTTGATGCCGCTTTGCACCGCGCTCGGGGTATCCAGGGTTTGCTCGCTGGTTGTGCCGGTCGGCACCACGGAGTTGGCCAGGCCGGTGCCGGTATTCGGGTCAAGCACCAGCCGCAACTGCGTGTAGTGGCCGGCGGCCAGAGGGGTCTGCCCCAGGCTGTCCAGGGTGCCGTTGTTCAGCGCCAACAGGTTGATCTTGCGTGCCGGGTTGAGCGTGATGTCGGTCCAGCCGCTGTCGGTGTCGGCGGCGCTGGCGCTCTGATGCACGCGCACCTTGCTGACGGTAACGTTGACGGCGTCAAAGCCGCAGGCCGGGGCGTCGGTCAGCGACACGCCCAGCGTGCCCAGGGTCTGGTTCGGCGGGTTGGCGCCGCTCCCGCCACCGCCACCGCCGCAGGCGCTCAGTGCGGCAGCGGCCAGGGCCGCCGTCGCGGCCAGGTAGAAAGGAATGTGTCGCTTGTTCATGATGTGCGTCTCCTTGTGATTATTATTGAACGCGGTCTCCACCGCTGAACGTTATTCTGGCTTCCAAATGGCAACTTTCTTTGTTAGGTGACGAACATAGTAAAGATTCGTTACATTTATTCAGTGCAATATTTAGAAGCTTGACCGGGCGGCCATGTTGGCATAATTGTTAGTGCAAATCCGGCGGCCGGAGTATAATCATCCGGCTGCCGCAAGGCGGCACACGCTAGGGGTCCTGCAAATCGTAATGCGATGCGCGGGTGAGAAATACCCTCCGAACCTGATCTGGATAATGCCAGCGAAGGGAAGCTTAGGACAACGCCGCCATCCATCGATTTCCGGGCGCGGTGCCGTCCAACCTCCTTTGCTGGCTCCTGTAGCTAACGAAGGAGCCAAATGAACGCCAATCCCAAATTCCTGTCCGCCACCGCCACCGTGGACGAGGCAGCGATCCAACCTTTACCGAATTCCCGCAAGATCTACGTCGAAGGCAGCCGCCCCGACATCCGCGTGCCGATGCGCGAAATCACCCAGGCCGACACGCCCGCGTCGTTCGGCTTCGAGGCCAATCCGCCGGTCTACGTCTACGACACCTCCGGCCCGTACACCGATCCCGACGCCGTGATCGACATCCGTTCCGGCCTGGCGGCCACGCCGCGCCTGCCGTGGATCCTGGAGCGCGGCGACACCGAGGAACTGGACGGCCCGACCTCCGACTACGGCAAGGCGCGCCTGGCCGATCCGGCGCTGGCCGAGCTGCGCTTCAACCTGCACCGCCAGCCGCGCCGCGCGCGCGCCGGCGCCAACGTCACGCAGATGCACTACGCGCGCCAGGGCATCGTCACGCCGGAGATGGAGTTCGTGGCGATCCGCGAAAACCTGCGCCGCAAGGAGTACCTGGAGAACCTGAAGACGTCCGGCCCGATGGGCCAGCGCCTGGCCGACCTGATGGGCCGCCAGCATCCGGGGCAATCGTTCGGCGCCAGCATCCCGGCCGCAGGTGATTACATTACGCCCGAATTCGTGCGCGAGGAGATCGCCCGCGGCCGCGCCATCATCCCGGCCAACATCAACCACCCGGAGATCGAGCCGATGATCATCGGCCGCAATTTCCTGGTCAAGATCAACGCCAACATCGGCAATTCGGCCGTGACCTCGTCGATCGGCGAGGAGGTCGAAAAGATGACGTGGGCGATCCGCTGGGGCGGCGACAACGTCATGGACCTGTCGACCGGCAAGCACATCCACGAGACGCGCGAATGGATCATCCGCAACAGCCCGGTCCCGATCGGCACCGTGCCGATCTACCAGGCGCTGGAAAAGGTCAATGGCAAGGCCGAGGACCTGACCTGGGAGATCTTCCGCGACACGCTGATCGAACAGGCCGAGCAGGGCGTCGACTACTTCACCATCCACGCCGGCGTGCTGCTGCGCTACGTGCCGATGACGGCCAAGCGCCTGACCGGCATCGTCTCGCGCGGCGGCTCGATCATGGCCAAGTGGTGCCTGGCGCACCACAAGGAATCGTTCCTGTACACGCACTTCGAAGAGATCTGCGACATCATGAAGGCCTACGACGTGTCGTTCTCGCTGGGGGATGGATTGCGGCCTGGGTCCATTTATGACGCCAACGACGAGGCCCAGCTGGGCGAGCTGAAAACCCTGGGCGAGCTCACGCAAATCGCCTGGAAGCACGACGTGCAGGTGATGATCGAGGGCCCGGGCCACGTGCCGATGCAGCTGATCAAGGAGAACATGGACCTGCAGCTGGAGCAGTGCCACGAGGCGCCGTTCTACACGCTGGGGCCTTTGACGACCGACATCGCGCCCGGCTACGACCACATCACCTCCGGCATCGGCGCCGCGCAGATCGGCTGGTACGGCACCGCGATGCTGTGCTATGTCACGCCCAAGGAGCATCTGGGCCTGCCGGACAAGAACGACGTCAAGGACGGCATCATCACGTACAAGATCGCCGCCCACGCCGCCGACCTGGCCAAGGGCCATCCGGGGGCGCAGATCCGCGACAACGCGCTGTCGAAGGCGCGCTTCGAATTCCGCTGGGACGACCAGTTCAACCTGGGCCTCGATCCGGACAAGGCGCGCGAGTTCCACGACGAGACCCTGCCCAAGGATTCGGCCAAGGTGGCGCATTTCTGTTCGATGTGCGGCCCGCATTTCTGCTCGATGAAAATCACGCAGGAGGTGCGCGAGTTCGCGGCCGCCAACGGCATGAGCGACGGCGTGGCGATCGAGCAGGGCATGCAGGTCAAGGCGGTGGAGTTCATCAAGAACGGCGCCGAACTGTATCGGAAACTGTGAGGCCGGCATGACGAACGCGGTTATTTCGATAGAACTGAACGGCGCGCCGCACCAGGTGCCGCCGCGGCAGACGCTGGACCAGCTGGTCGAGGCGCTGTCCCTGGGCGGGCAGGCGCTGGCGCTGGCGGTCAACCGCTCGGTGGTGCCGCGCCAGCAGTGGCCGGAGCGCGTGCTGCGGCCGCACGACAAGGTCGATATCGTGCGCGCCATCGGCGGCGGTTAATTTAAGCAAACCCGCACCCCCATGCGGGGGCCGGGCCGCTGGGCCGGCGGGGCGAAGCCCCTCTCCGGACCCACCGGGTACGACCCCTAAGCGGTGGCGCCGGCGTCGAGGCGAAGGCGCGCCGGGTTGTAACTCAAAGGACGACAACATGAACACACCATCCCAAGACCTGCTGACCATCGCGGGCAAACAGTATCAATCGCGCCTGCTGGTCGGCAGCGGCAAGTACAAGGACCTGCAGCAGACCCGCGAGGCGACCGACGCCGCCGAGGCGGAAATCATCACCGTGGCGATCCGCCGCGTCAACATCGGCCAGGACCCGAAGGCGCCCAGCCTGCTCGACGTGCTGCCGCCGTCGCAGTACACCATCCTGCCCAACACCGCCGGCTGCTACAACGCCAAGGACGCGGTCTACACCTTGCAGATGGCGCGCGAGCTGCTGGGCGGCCACAAGCTGGTCAAGCTGGAGGTGCTGGGCGACGAGAAGACGCTGTTCCCGCACATGCCGGAGACCTTGATCGCCGCCGAGCAGCTGGTCAAGGACGGCTTCGACGTCATGGTCTACTGCAGCGACGATCCGATCCAGGCCAAGATCCTCGAGGAGATCGGCTGCGTGGCGGTGATGCCGCTGGCGTCGCTGATCGGCTCCGGCATGGGCATCCTCAATCCGTGGAACCTGTCGCTGATCATCGAGCAGGCCAAGGTGCCGGTGCTGGTCGACGCCGGCGTCGGCACCGCGTCCGACGCCGCCATCGCCATGGAGCTGGGCTGCGACGGCGTGTTGATGAACACCGCCATCGCCGGCGCGCAGGACCCGGTGCGCATGGCGCGCGCCATGAAGCTGGGCGTGCAGGCCGGGCGCGAGGCCTTCCTGGCCGGGCGCATCGCGCGCAAGTTCGCCGCCTCGCCGTCGTCGCCGATGGCGGGCCGGCTGGCATGACGTCGCGCCCGGACGCCGGCATGAGCGTCGGCATCAGCGCCGGCACAAGCGCCGCCGCGCCGGCGCCGGCCGCGCGGCGCTGCGTGCTGGTGTTCGCCGGGATGGACCCGTCCGGCGGCGCCGGCATCGGCGCCGACCTGCAGGCGGTGGCCGGGCAGGGCGCACACGCGCTGTGCGTGGTCACCGCGCTGACGGTGCAGGACAACGACCGCGCCTACGAGGTGCAACCGGTCGCGCCGGAGCTGGTGCTGCGCCAGGCGCGCGCGCTGACGCGCAAGATCGCCGTCGGCGCGGTCAAGATCGGCATTCCCGGCAGCGCCGCCAACGCGCTGGCGATCGCCCGGGTGATCGGCGAGCTGCGCGAACGGCAACCGGAGCTGCCGGTGGTGCTCGACCCGGTGCTGGCCAGCGGCCATGGCGACACGCTCTCGCGCGGCGACGCGGTGGCCGCGCTGGCGCCGCTGCTGCCGCTGGTGACGGTGCTGACGCCGAACGGGCCGGAGGCGCGCGCGCTGGCCGCGCCGTCGGACGCGACCGACCCGCGCGCGTTGGCGCAGGCCTTGCGCGCGCGAGGCTGCCGCCACGTGCTGATCACCGGCGGCCACGATGACGGCGAGGCCACGACGAACGACGTCGTCAATCGCTGGTTCGGTCCCGGCGCCGGCGACGCGGCGCAGGACGGCGCGCCGGACGCGCGGCAATGGCGCTGGCCGCGCCTGGACGGCGAATTCCACGGCAGCGGCTGCACGCTGGCGTCGGCCGTCGCCGGCCAGCTGGCGCTTGGCATGCCGACCGGCGTCGCGCTCGAACTGGCGCAGCACTACTGCCACGTCGCGCTGCGCGACGCCTACAGCATCGCTCCCGGCCAGCGCATCCCGCTGCGCTAGCCCCATCCCCCATCAGGAGAACATCATGCAAGGACTTTATCTGGTCACCCCCAACTGGGACGACACCACGCGGCTGCTGGAGGCGAGCGAACAGGCGCTGGCCGCCGGCGCCGCGCACGGCAACGCGGGCAACGCCGGCGGCAACCTGGTCGCGCTGCTGCAATACCGCCACAAGGAGGCCGGCCCCGAGCTGCGCCACGCGCAGGCGACGGCGCTGCTGGCGCTGTGCCGGCGCTACGGCGTGCCGTTCATCGTCAACGACTTCGTCGACCTGTGCCTGGAGACCGGCGCCGACGGCGTGCACCTGGGCGGCACCGACGCCGACGTCGCCCAGGTGCGCGCCCGGCTCGGCGCCGACAAGATCATCGGCGCCTCGTGCTACGGCGACATGCCGCGCGCGCTGGCGGCGCAGCGCGACGGCGCCAGCTACGTAGCCTTCGGCGGCTTCTATCCGTCGCGCGTCAAGCAATACGCGGTCACGACGCGGCCGGAGATCCTCGACCAGGCGCGCGCGGCGATCCGCGTTCCCACCGTCGTCATCGGCGGCATGACGCCGGCCAACGCGGCGCCGCTGGTGGCGCGCGGCGCCGACATGGTCGCGGCCATCAGCAGCGTCTATCAAGCTGCAAGCGTTGGCGAAGCGGTCGGCCAATTCGCCCAGCTGTTTGTCGTACACAACAACAGCAAATCATTCGGGCGGACCGGTCTTTCCGCTTTATAATTGGGCCGTTAGCAATAGCCCAAGGTTGCCGTCACATGCCAGTTTCTCCTAGCCCCAAGCGTCTGATCCTTATCGTCGACGACGACCAACTGCTGCTCGACTTTCTCGGTGAAGTACTCGGCAACGCCGGCTACGACATCCTGAAGGCGTCTTCGGCCGAGCAAGCCTTGAACGTGATCGCCCAGCGCGAACCGGACCTGGCGCTGCTCGACATCCACATGCCCGGCATGACCGGCCTGGAGCTGGCCAAGCAGCTGCACGCGACCAGTTCGGTGCCGTTCATGTTCCTGTCCGGGCGCGGCGACGCCGACGCCGGCAAGCAGGCCGCCTCGTACGGCGCGGTCGGCTTCCTGGTCAAGCCGGTCGACGAGAAGCACCTGATGCCGGCGTTCGCCGCCGGCCTGGCGCGCGCCGACGAGATCCGCCAGCTGCGCCGCACCGAGCTCAACTTGAACGCCGCGCTGGCGGCCGGGCGCGAGACCAGCCTGGCCGTCGGCCTGCTGATGTGCAAATTCCAGACCGACCGCAACACCGCCTTCGAGGTGCTGCGCGACCACGCCCGCTCCAACCGCCGCAAGGTCAACGAGGTGGCCGACCAGCTGCTGGCGGCCGAGGAAACGTTAAACGGCCTGCACGCGGCCTTTAACCAACGTCTGAAAAAGTAGACAGCGCCGCTCGGTTTTCTGCGCAAGGCGGGTATTTCCCGCCTTTTTTGTTTCCGCATGGAATTTTTGTTGTACACTACCCACTAGCAACACCACCCCGCGCCGCAGGGCCTGATCTTCGCCTGCCGCCGCGCCGGCCGCCATTTCCCCGCGGCCGTCCCAACTTCCTCGGCCCAACTCCGCCGACCTTGCTCCCCGTTAGCCGCACCACCACCGCTACGGGCTTGGCATTGATTTTCAGCTTGTGCGGAGACATGATGACCAACGATTTTTCCAATGACACCTTGCGGCCGTTCAGCGACCAGGAGGGCGGCGCCGCGATCGGCTTTTCCATCTACGCGGCCGCGCCGCGCGTGCTGCACATCGACGCCGACGCCGACGCCGCGCTGGTGCTGGCCACGCTGCTGGTGCCGGAAACCCAGGTGACCCACGTGGCGACGCTGGCCGCCGCCAGCGAGCTGCTGCGCCGCGAGCAGTTCGCGCTGGTGGTGCTCGATCCGGACCTGCCCGACGGCGACGGCGGCGCGCTGCTGCACGGCCTGCGCCAGCACCAGCCGGACGCGCGCGTGCTGCTGTACTCGGCGCGCCACCCGGAACGCCACGTGGCCGGCGGCGGCTTCCTGCCCAAGCCGTGGACCTCGCCGCGCCAGCTGTGGCGCACGGTGTCGGACCTGCTGGCGGTCGGCCCGGCGATGCCGGCCGAGCCCCAATAGGCGGCGCTATCGCCGTTTGTCCCCCGGCTTGCTATGATGACGGATCACCGGAACGGTACGCCGTTCCGGTCCCCCGTACAACAGCCAGAGGACGAACAATGAAAACCAAAGCCGCCATTGCATGGCAAGCGGGCCAGCCGCTGACGATCGAGGAAGTCGAGCTGGGCGGACCGCGCGAGGGCGAAGTGCTGGTCGAGATCAAGGCCACCGGCATTTGCCACACCGACTACTACACCTTGTCCGGCGCCGATCCGGAGGGCATCTTCCCCGCCATCCTCGGCCACGAAGGCGCCGGCATCGTCGTCGACGTCGGCCCCGGCGTCAAATCGCTCAAGAAGGACGACCACGTCATCCCGCTGTACACGCCGGAATGCCGCCAGTGCAAATTCTGCCTGTCGCAAAAGACCAACCTGTGCCAGTCGATCCGCTCGACCCAGGGGCGCGGCCTGATGCCGGACGCCACCAGCCGCTTCTCCATCGACGGCAAGCCGATCTACCACTACATGGGCACGTCGACCTTCTCCAACTACATCGTGGTGCCGGAAATCGCGCTGGCCAAGATCCGCGAGGACGCGCCGTTCGACAAGGTCTGCTACATCGGTTGCGGCGTGACCACCGGCGTGGGCGCCGTGCTGTTCACCGCCAAGGTGGAGGCGGGCGCCAACGTCGTCGTGTTCGGCCTGGGCGGCATCGGCCTGAACGTGATCCAGGCGGCCAGGATGGTCGGCGCCGACAAGATCATCGGCGTCGACATCAACCCGGCGCGCCAGGAGATGGCGCGCAAGTTCGGCATGACCCACTTCATCAATCCGACCGAGGTGGAAAACGTCGTCGACACGATCGTCCAGCTGACCGACGGCGGCGCCGACTACAGCTTCGAGTGCATCGGCAACACCACCACGATGCGCCAGTCGCTCGAGTGCTGCCACAAGGGCTGGGGCCAGTCGATCATCATCGGCGTGGCGGCGGCGGGGCAGGAAATCTCCACCCGGCCGTTCCAGCTGGTCACGGGCCGGGTGTGGAAGGGCTCGGCCTTCGGCGGCGCGCGCGGCCGCACCGACGTGCCCAAGATCGTCGACTGGTATATGGAGGGCAAGCTCAATATCGACGACCTGATCACCCACCGCCTGCCGCTCGAGCGCATCAACGAGGGCTTCGACCTGATGAAGAGTGGCGAATCGATCCGCTCGGTGGTGATCTACTAGGCGCTGCGGGCCGCCCGCAATGGATGTAGAAAAAAAGTTCTAGACACGGCGTTCTAGATAATTTATTCTACATCCATCGACTGGGAGTGCGGCATGGACAAGTTTGGCGTAGCTGTAAATTCGCGGCGGGCGGGCGGCCATGGTTAGCGCCTGGTCCGCCCTGGTGCCGGCCATCGGCTGGGCGCTGCTGCATTTCATCTGGCAGGGGCTGCTGATCGGCTGGGGCGTGTCGCTGGCGCTGCTGTTGCTGCGCAAGGCGCGTCCGCAGACCCGTTACGCGGTCGCCTGCGCCGGCCTGCTGCTGTGCGCGGCGTTGCCGCTGGCCGGCGTCATCGCGCAGGTCAATGCCGCCGAGACCTCCTCTTTTTCCGGCGCCGGCCTTGGCGCCGCCTTGTTAATACCCGTTTTGTCGGCCGGCGCCGGCGCCGCGCCCGCCGCCAACCTGGTCGGCGACGGCACCATGGCCGCCTTGGAAGCCGCGCTGCGCGGGCAATTGCCGTGGATCGTCGGCCTGTGGCTGGGCGGCGCCGCGCTGATGGCGCTGCGGCTGGCCGTCGGCCTGCAATGGGTGGCCGAGCGCACCCGCGGCGACCACTACACCGTCAATCACTACTGGCAACGGCGATTGTCCGAGATGGCGCGCCGCTTCGGGATTCCGCAGCACGTGCGGCTGGGCGTGGCCGACCTGCTCGACAGCCCGATCACCGCCGGCTGCTGGCGCCCGATCGTGCTGGTGCCGGCCGCGCTGGTGACCGGCATGGCGCCCAACCTGCTCGAGGCGCTGCTGGCGCACGAGCTGGCGCATATCAAGCGGCGCGACTACCTGATCAACCTGATTCAAAGCGCGGTGGAAATCGTGCTGTTCTATCACCCTAGTGTTTGGGCCTTGTCGCGCCGTATCCGTGTAGAGCGAGAACAAATCGCCGATGACCTTGCAGTGAGCATGCTCGGTCAACCGCAGGTGCTGGCCAAGGCCTTGTCCGAGCTGGATCAATTCCAGTTCGATACCACACAACTAGCCCACGCGGCTCACGGAGGAAATCTCATGTCTCGTATCAAACGCCTGCTGCGTCCCGATGTTGAACCGGTCAGCTGGAAGATGGCGGTGCCGCTGATCGGCCTGTGCGCGGCCAGCGCCGTGTTTTATGTGCAGGCGGCAACGCAGCCGCCAGCGCCGCCCGCGCCGGTGGCGGCCGCCGCGCCGCCGGCCTTGCCCGCGCTGCCTGCGGCGTCCGCGCCGCCCGCGCCGCCGGCAGCGGCCGCTCCGGTTGCAGCAGTTGCGCCAGTTGCGCCAGCCGCGGCGGTGGCCGCAGCGGCTCCGGCGCCGGCCGTGCCGGCCATTCCCGCGACCCCGGCCATGCCGCCGGCGCCGGTTTCCGCGGCATCCACCTGGGAACGCGACGGCAGCGCCTACGCCATCGTCCGCGGCGGCGATGAGCGCATGACGGTGTCGGCCAACCGTAAGGACCTGGCCAGGGTCGAAGCCCTGCGCCGCTCCGTCAGGGGCGACTTCGTTTGGTTCCGCGACGGCGACAAGGCCTACCTGATCCAGGACCCGGCGTTCATCGCCAAGGTCCAGCAGGTGTGGGAGCCCGCCAACCGCATCGGTGCCCAAATGGACGAGCAGGGCCAGAAAATGGATCAGCACAGCAAGGTGATGGACGGCATCAGCGCCAAGCTGGAGGCCGAGGCGCGCGAGACGGCGCGCGGGACCGAGCGCGACATGGAACTCCACCATCGCGCCATGGAGCAAGTCGCGCGGCAACAGGAGTCCATCGGCCGCCGCATGGAGCAGCTCGCGCGCGAGGTGGAGCGCGACCCGGACCAGGCAAAAATCCGCAGCTTCCACGAGCAACAGGAAAAATTACGTGCCGAGATGGTGCCGCTGAGCAAGCAAATGGCGCAATTCCAACGTGACATCGCGGCGCAGACCGCCAAGCTGCAGGCGGCCCGGGCGCCGATGCGCGAGCTGGAGCGGAAAATGGCCGAAGCGAGCAGGCCGATGGCGGAACTGGGCGCGCGCATGGGCGAGCTGGGCCGCCAGCAGGCCCAGGCCAGCCGCGAGGCCGAGCGCGCGATGAAGGCGCTGGTCCGGGACGCGGTGAGGAGCGGCGCGGCCACGCCGGCGCCGTCGGCCTAGCGGAGCGGGCTCCGCTTTGACTGGAGTTTTATCCAGTGATTTTGCTGCTTGCCGTATAATCACTGGATGCAAAATCTTCTTCACAATCTCAACGACGAACAGCTCGCCGCCGTGACCTTGCCGGCCCAAAGCGCCCTGATTCTGGCGGGCGCCGGCTCCGGCAAAACCCGCGTACTGACGACCCGCATCGCCTGGCTGATCCAGACCGGGCAGGTGTCGCCGTCCGGCATCCTGGCCGTGACCTTCACCAACAAGGCCGCCAAGGAAATGACGACGCGTTTGTCGGCGATGTTGCCGATCAATACACGCGGCATGTGGATCGGCACCTTCCACGGATTGTGCAACCGCCTGCTGCGCACCCACCACCGCGACGCCGCGTTGCCGCAGACGTTCCAGATCCTCGACTCGCAGGACCAGCTGTCGGCGATCAAGCGCCTGCTCAAGGCCAACAACGTCGACGACGAGAAGTTCCCGCCGAAGGATGTGATGTACTTCATCAACGGCGCCAAGGACCAGGGCTTGCGCGCCGACAAGATCGACCCGTACAACGCCGACGAGCGCAAGAAGGTCGAGCTATACCAGATGTACGACGATCAATGCCAGCGCGAAGGCGTGGTCGACTTCGCCGAGCTGTTGCTGCGCACGTATGAACTGCTCAGCCGCAACCAGCCGCTGCGCCAGCATTACCAGCAGCGCTTCCAGCACATCCTGGTCGACGAGTTCCAGGACACCAACGATCTGCAATACAAGTGGCTCAAGCTGCTGGCCGGCCACGGCGAGCAGGGCGGCGGCGCCTTGTTCGCCGTCGGCGACGACGACCAGAGCATCTACGCCTTCCGCGGCGCCAACGTTGGCAACATGAGCGCGTTCGAGCGCGAGTTCCACGTCAAGAACCTGATCAAGCTCGAGCAGAACTACCGCTCGCACGGCCACATCCTCGACGCCGCCAACGTGCTGATCGCCAACAACAGCAAGCGGCTGGGCAAGAACCTGCGCACCGACGCCGGCCATGGCGAGCCGGTGCGCGTGTACGAGGCCAGCTCCGACCTGGCCGAGGCGCAATGGATCATCGAGGAAACCAAGAACCTGATCGCCGACGGCGCCTCGCGCAGCGAGATCGCGGTGCTGTACCGCTCCAACGCGCAATCGCGGGTGATCGAGCACGCCTTGTTCTCGGCCGGCATCCCGTACCACGTGTACGGCGGCCTGCGCTACTTCCAGCGCGCCGAGGTCAAGCACGCGATCGCGTACCTGCAACTGATGGACAACCCGCACAACGACTCGGCCTTCCTGCGCGTGGTCAACTTCCCCACGCGCGGCATCGGCCTGCGCTCGATCGAGGCGCTGCAGGCGGCGGCCGACCAGCACCGGGTGTCGCTGTACGCGGCGGTGCCCTACGTCATGGGCAAGGCCGGCTCGTCGCTGGGCGGCTTCGTCAAGCTGATCGAGGGCGCCCGCTTCGAAACGCAGCAGATGGCGCTGCCGGAACTGGTGCGCGTGGTGCTCGAGGCCAGCGGCCTGCTGGCGCACTACCAGACCGAAAAGGAAGGCGCCGACCGCATCGAGAACTTGGAGCAAATGGTCAGCGCGGCGACGCAATTCGTCGCCGAGGAAGGCTTCGGCCAGGGCGCGCCGGCGCATCTGGGGCCGCGCTCGCAGGAACAATCCGGCCTGCCGGTGGTCAACGAGGACGGCCTCGAAATCCTCGACGCCGACGCCCCGCTGGCGACGGTGATGTCGCCGCTGTCGGCGTTCCTGTCGCACGCATCGCTGGAGGCGGGCGACAACCAGGCCACGGCCGGGCAGGAAGCGGTGCAGATGATGACGGTGCACTCGGCCAAGGGGCTGGAGTTCAACAACGTCTTCATCACCGGGCTGGAGGAGGGCTTGTTCCCGCACGAAAGCAGCTCGCGCGAGGACGGCGGCGTGGAGGAGGAGCGGCGCCTGATGTACGTGGCGATCACGCGCGCGCGGCAGCGTCTGTACATGTGCTTCGCGCAGACGCGCATGCTGCACGGGCAAACCCGCTACAACATGAAATCGCGCTTCTTCGACGAATTGCCCGAGGAATCGCTCAAATGGCTATCGCCGAAGGTGCAATCGCACTGGTTCGCCAACAAGAAAACGCCGTGGGACGACGTGGTGCCGCTGGCCGGCTCGGACAACGCCATCGCGCAAAAGATCGCGCACAAGTCGGCGGGCGCGGGCTGGCGCATCGGCGAATCGGTCGCGCACGGCAAATTCGGCGAAGGCGTCATCGTCAACATCGAAGGCAGCGGCACCAACGCCCGCGCGCAGATCAACTTCGGCAGCAGCGGCATGAAGGTGCTCGACCTCAGCATCGCCAAGCTCGAGCGCATATAACTCCAGGGTCAGGTCCACCATTTCTACACGAGCTCAACCCTATGACCGTGAAACGGCGGGGTTGAGCGTGCCGTTGCGTGCGGCCCAAGGTGCCACGGTCCCGCCCGTGTAGAAATGGTGGACCTGACCCCGGAGTTAAAGCAACGGTTGCGGGGGCTCGGACTTGGGCGGGGCCGCCGTTTCCGGGGCGCCGAAGATTTGGCGGTAGGCGGTATATAAGGTGCAGTGCGTGAGCACGATGGTGATCAGGAATAGCGTGAAGATGCCCGCCACCGCCAGCTGCGAGGTGCCGAGGATTAGCACGACGATCTTGCAACCGACGAAGTACAGCAGGTGCAGCGTCACCGCCGCCGTCAGGAACGCCTTCCAGCCGCGGAACACCGCCACCACGCTGAAAAACAGCGCTTTGTTCAGATTCATCTTTTGCCAGTAGATCAGCGGCGCCGCCAGGCACGTCAGCAGCCAGCCCACCGTGTAGATCGTCGACGAGGTGAACGCGGCGCCCAGCAAGCCTTCCAGCTGGCTCTGGTCGATCTGCGGCGGACGCGTGCTCATCTGCATCACCGCGTCGCCGGCCATCGCGTACAGCACCCCCAGCGCGATCACCAGCAACAGCAGGTTGAGCACGCCCATCGCCAGCAGCCCGTTGCGCGCCGGCTTGCGGAAGCCGCTCAGCAACAGATTCGGCAGCGCGCGCTTGCCCTGGTCGACCTGCGCGCAGCCCTCCAGCAGCGCGATCGAGAACAGCGGCGTGAGGATGAATGGCGCGATCTGCCCCAGCAGCGGCACGATCATCGAGATCAGCGAGACGAACATGCAGCAGAAGAACAGCGCCATCAGGCCGCCGGGCTGCTTGCGGAACAGCTGCATGCCCTGCTTGACCCATTGCCAACCGGCGCGCGCGGGGAATTTATTCATCAGAAAAGCTTCGGCGCCAGCGTGGCGATGCGTTCGCGCAAGATGCGCTCAAAGTGGGTCGGATCGTGCGGGGTCAGCATTTCGGCTTCGCGCGGCAGGTAGTAGTCGTACAGGCGCGACAGCCAGAAGCGCAGCGCCGCCGCCCGCAGCATCGGCTGCCACGCGGTTTGCTCGGCGTCGGTGAACGGGCGCACCGCGTGGTAGGCGTCGAGCAGCGCGCGCACGCGGGCCGTGTCGAGCACGCCCGTGTCGAGGGCGATGCACCAGTCGTTGACGGTGACGGCGACGTCGAACAGCCAGGTGTCGCAGCCGGCGAAGTAAAAGTCGAAGAAGCCGGTCAGCCGCTCGCCGTCGAACATGACGTTGTTGCGGAACAGGTCGGCGTGCACGGGGCCGCTTTGCAGCCGGCGGTAGGTGTCGCAGCCGGCGAACGCTTCCTGGAAGTGCATCTCGGCCTTGAGCAGGTGCGCGTTGCTGTCCGACAAGAAGGGCAGCACTTGCGGCGTGGTCGCGTTCCACCAGTCCAGGCCGCGCAGGTTGGGCTGTTGCAGCGGGTAGTCGCGGCCGGCCAGGTGCATGCGCGCGAGCATGGCGCCCACCTCGGCGCAGTGCGCCGGGCGCGGGTCCATCTGCGAGCTGCCTTCGAGCTTGGTGACGATGGACGCCGGCTTGCCGTGCAGCGGCACGATCAGCTCGCCCGTGGCGGTGGCCACCGGCGCCGGCACGGCCACGCCGCGGTCGGCCAGGTGGCGCATCAGGTTCAGATAGAACGGCAGTTGCTCGAACGATAAGTTTTCAAAGATCGTGAGCACGAACTCGCCGCGCTCCGTGGTCAGGAAAAAATTGCTGTTCTCGATGCCGGAGGCGATGCCCTTGAGGGCCAGCGGCTTGCCGAGGGGGAATTGCGTGATCCACTGGTTGATATCGTCCAGGGTGACCGGGGTAAACACTGCCATGTGAAAACTTGATGAGGTTCGGTGGGTCGGCCGCCGCCGTGGCGGTGGGCCGGGATGCCTGCCGGAGCAGGCGCGTCTTTTGTATTTTTGGTGATACTACCGGATTTACTTGGCGGCCGGCGCGGGCGGCGGCGGTGGCGCGTCCGTGTCGGCGGCGGCCTCGTCTTCCGGGTTTTTCTTTTTCTTGCCGCCAAACGTCATCACCGTCCACTGCGGGCCGCGCGCGGGGCCGGACATGGCGTCGCCCGGCAGCGCGCTGCCGACCGGGTGGGTGGGACGCAAGGTGTACGTGCTCGGACCGCTTTTGACGGTCGCTTCCACCACGTTGCCGCTGTTGTCGCGGCGTTCGGTGATCTGGCGCTCGGGCGCCGGCTTGGCCGTCACGGTGATCGGATCGTCGGCCACCTCCTCGATTTTTTCCAGCTTGGGCGGAGCCTGGCTCGGGGTCGACTGCGCGTACGCGTTGGCGCCGAGCGTCAGCAGGAGGGCCGGCCAGAGGAGGAGGGTGCGCGTCATGATGGATCGCCTTAGTAGGTAAAAAGCCGTGGAATTTTTATGTATGATCCATTGTAACAAACAGACACGCTTCGCTGTGGACGGCGGCCCATTTCCGGCCGTTTTCCGCCGGATTCGGTGCGTATTTTCCAACAGGAAATATTGAATATTGTCATACTTGAAACGCGGGCGCGAGCGGCGGGCGGCGGCCAAAACCTGCGATAATGCGGCATTCGCGGCAAAGCGCGCGCTTTCGCCCTCACATCTCTCTAGTTCCTATGCAAAATACCCTGCTGTTAGTTGACGGTTCCAGTTACCTTTACCGCGCCTTCCACGCGCTGCCCGACCTGCGCAGCCCGGACGGCCACCCGACCGGCGCCATGCACGGCATGGTCAACATGCTGCGCCGCCTGCGCGCCGATTACCCGGCCGCCTACATCGCCTGCGTGTTCGACGCCAAGGGCAAGACCTTCCGCGACGACATGTATCCCGACTACAAGGCCACGCGCGCGCCGATGCCGGACGACCTGCGCCTGCAGATCGAGCCGATCCATGTCGCCGTCAAGGCCATGGGCTGGCCGATCCTGATGGTCGACGGCGTCGAGGCCGACGACGTCATCGGCACGCTGTCCGTTGACGCGGCCAGGGCCGGCATGAAGGTGGTGGTGTCGACCGGCGACAAGGATCTGGCGCAACTGGTCAATCCGCAAGTCATGCTGATCAACACGATGACCAACGAGAAGATGGACGAGGCCGGCGTGCTGGCCAAGTTCGGCGTGCCGCCGAACCGCATCATCGATTACCTGACCCTGATCGGCGACACCGTCGACAACGTGCCCGGCGTGGCCAAGTGCGGCCCGAAGACGGCGCTCAAGTGGCTGACCCAGTACGACAGCCTCGACGGCGTGATGGCCAACGCCGACAAGATCACCGGCGCCGTCGGCGAAAACCTGCGCAAGGCGCTCGAGTGGCTGCCGAAGGGCCGCGAACTGATCACCGTCAAGACCGACTGCGACCTGTCCGAGCACATGATGTCGATCAGCGAATCGCTGGTGGCGCGCCCCGAGGACCAGGAAACGCTGCTCACCTTCTTCGGCCAATACGGCTTCAAGACCTTGCTGCGCGAATTGAACGCGCTGACGCCGGCCGCGCCGATCGGCGCCCCGGGCAAGGCGGCCGCCGCCGCCGTCGCCGCCGGTGGCGCGGTCTCGGCCAATGGCGACCTGTTTGGCGAAGTGCCGAAGGTCAACGTCAACTACGAAACCGTGTTCACCGACGAGCAGCTCGACCAGTGGATCGCGCTGATCGGCGCCGCCGAACTGACCGCCGTCGACACCGAGACCACGTCGCTCGAGCCGATGACGGCGCAGCTGGTCGGCATCTCGCTGTCGGTGCAGCCGGGCGTGGCGTGCTACATCCCGGTCGCGCACGCCTACCCCGGCGTGCCGCAACAGCTGACGCGCGAGCACGTGCTGGACAAACTCAAGCCCTGGCTGGAGGACGAGACCAAGCTCAAGGTCGGCCAGAACCTGAAGTACGACAGCCACATCTTCGCCAACCACGGCGTGCGCCTGCGCGGCATCCATCACGACACCTTGCTGCAATCGTATGTGTTCGAATCGCACCGCACGCACGACATGGACGGCTTGGCGCTGCGCCACCTGAACCACACGACGATCCCGTTCGTCGACGTCTGCGGCAAGGGCGCGAGCATGATCACCTTCGACAAGGTGGACATCGCGCGCGCCACCGAATACGCGGCCGAGGACGCCGACATCACGCTGCGCCTGCACCTGGCGATGATCGGCGAGGTCGAGACCGACGAGCGCCTGCGCTACATCTACCGCAACATCGAGCTGCCGACCGCCGTGGTGCTGCAAAAGATCGAGCGCAACGGCGTGCACATCGACGCCGCGCTGCTGGACCTGCAGTCGGCCGAGCTGGGCGCGCGCATCGCCGAGCTGGAGGCGAAGGCGCACGAGCTGGCCGAGCAACCGTTCAACCTCGGCTCGCCGAAGCAGATCGGCGAGATCTTCTTCGACAAGCTCAAGCTGCCGGTGGTGAAAAAGACCCCGAGCGGGGCGCCGTCGACCGACGAGGAGGTGCTGCAAAAGCTGGCCGAGGACTATCCGCTGCCGAAGGTGCTGCTGGAGTACCGCAGCCTGTCGAAGCTGAAGTCGACCTACACCGACAAGCTGCCCAAGGGCATCAACAAGGAAACCGGCCGCGTGCACACCAACTACGCGCAGGCGGTGGCGGTGACGGGGCGTCTGGCGTCGAACGATCCGAACCTGCAGAACATCCCGATCCGCACCAAGGAGGGGCGCCGCATCCGCGAGGCGTTCATCGCGCCGCCGGGCAGCCATATCGTCTCGGCCGACTATTCGCAGATCGAGCTGCGCATCATGGCGCACATCTCGGGCGACGAGAACATGCTGCGCGCCTTCGCCGAGGGCGTCGACATCCACCGCGCCACCGCCGCCGAGATCTTCGGCGTGGCGCCGGACGAGGTGTCGAGCGAGCAGCGCCGCTACGCCAAGGTCATCAACTTCGGCCTGATCTACGGCATGAGCGCGTTCGGCCTGGCCGCCAACCTGGGCATCGAGCGCGCCGCCGCGCAGAGCTACATCGACCGTTATTTCGCGCGCTTCTCGGGCGTCAAGCAGTATATGGACGACACGCGGCTGCAGGCCAAGGCGCGCGGTTACGTGGAGACGGTGTTCGGACGCCGGCTGTGGCTGCCGGAGATCAATTCGCCCAACGGTCCGCGCCGCCAGGGCGCCGAGCGCGCCGCGATCAACGCGCCGATGCAGGGCACGGCGGCCGACCTGATCAAGCTGGCGATGGTGGCGGTGCAGGATTGGCTCGAAAAGGACCAGCTGCAAACGAAGATGATCATGCAGGTGCACGACGAGCTGGTGCTGGAGGTGCCGGACGCCGAGCTGGAGCTGGTCAAGCGCAAGCTGCCGGAGTTGATGGCCGGGGTGGCGCAGTTGAAGGTGCCGCTGACGGCCGAAGTCGGCGTCGGCAAGAACTGGGACGAGGCGCATTAAGTAGGTGCTTCAATCGCGATCGGCGGCTCGTCGATGGCGGATTACGCTGCGCTAATCAGCCCTACGTGGAACAACGCCACGCATAGTATAGAAACGAGGAAACACGTAGGGCGGATTAGGCGGCACGCCGTAATCCGCCAAGCGCCGCCAACAGCGCATGAATCAACAAATTACCAACCAACGTAGTCACAGGAGGAATCGATGGATGATTTGAAGCGGGACGCGGAGAGTTTGCTGACGAAAACCAGCCTGTCGGACGGTGTCGACCGCCGCGACTTCCTCAAGGTGGCGTTGGGCACCGGCTTCGCCGCCGCCGCGCTGCCGGTGATGGCGCAAAACGTCATCAAAACCGACGCCACGGGCCTGACCGCCGGCACCATCACCATCAAGGTCGGCGGCCAGACCGTCCCCGTCTACCGCGCCCAGCCGGAAGGCAAGACCAACCTGCCGGTGGTGCTGGTGATCTCCGAAATCTTCGGCGTGCACGAGCACATCGCCGACGTCGCCCGCCGCTTCGCCAAGCTCGGCTACCTGGCGCTGGCGCCGGACCTGTTCGTGCGCCAGGGCGATCCGCAAAAAGCCGCCTCGATCGCCGACCTGCAGCGCGACATCATCGCCAAAACCCCGGACGCGCAAGTGATGGCCGACCTCGACGCGGTGGTCGCCTGGGCCAAGGCCAACGGCGGCAATCCCGACAAGATCGGCATCACCGGCTTCTGCTGGGGCGGACGCGTCACCTGGATGTACGCGGCCCACAATCCGTCGCTCAAGGCCGGCGTGGCCTGGTACGGCCGCCTGGTCGGCACTTCCAACGCCATGACGCCCACCAATCCGATCGATATCGCGGCCACCCTGAACGTGCCGGTGCTGGGCCTGTACGGCGCCAAGGACACCGGCATCACCGAGGATTCGATCAAGGCGATGCAGGCCATGCTGGCCAAGGGCCCGAACAAATCGACCTTCGTCATCTACCCCAATTCCGGCCACGCCTTCCACGCCGACTACCGTCCCAGCTACGTGGAGGCGGACGCCAAGGACGGCTGGGGCCGGATGCTGGCGTGGTTCAGGCAAAACGGCGTCGCCTGAGGCGCCGATAACGCCGGTTTGACTGTTTTTAGCCAAAAATGAGCACGAAAGCGTGCCGGGCGGTAAAATAACGCCCCCGGCCTGCGCAGCGGCGGCACGGCTCCAGGAACTAGAGGCTATAACATCGATCCCTTACTCATCTCCATCTTACTGGCGACCACACTAGCCGGCGTCCTCAGCATTTCAGCCGCTGCCGTGTTCTCGTTTACGCTGCTGTCGAAGGTGGTCGAGCGCATGGTCAGCCTGTCGGTCGGCATCATGCTGTCGACGTCGCTGCTGCACGCCTTGCCGGAAGCGTTCGAATCGCACGCCAGCGCGCGCAGCCTGTTCGCCACCTTGCTGGCGGGCCTGCTGGCGTTCTTCCTGCTGGAAAAGCTGGCCATCATGCGTCACTCGCACCACCACGAGGGCGACGGCCACCACCACCATCACGGGCACGACAAGCACGAGGCGGGCAAGGCCGGCTGGATGATCCTGGTCGGCGACGGCATGCACAACTTCACCGACGGCATTTTGATCGCCGCCGCCTTCATGGCCAATCCGGAGCTGGGCCTGGTGACGGCGCTGGCCATCATCGCCCACGAGATCCCGCAGGAAATCGGCGACTTCATCGTGCTGCTCAATGCGGGCTTCTCGCGCACCCGGGCGTACGTCTACAATTTGCTGTGCAGTTTGCTGGCGATCGCCGGCGGCCTGCTGGGCTATTACACCTTGGACCGCGCCAGCGGGCTGATTCCGTATGTGCTGGTGTTCGCCTCGTCGGGCTTCATCTATATCGCCGTGAGCGACCTGATGCCGCAGATGCAGCGCCGCGCCACGTTGCGCGAATCGGTGCCGCAGGTGCTGCTGATCGCTACCGGCGTCGCTATCGTGCTGTTCCTGACCGGCGGTCATTGATCGGCGCGTCCCGTTTGCGCTGATACGCTTGCGCCCAACGCCGCCGGGCGTATCATGGCGGGATGAACTCCAGAGAAAAGAAGCAGGCGGAAGCGTTAGCGGCCCTCTCGGCCGCCGACCGCGCTCGGCTGGAGCGTCTGGCGGCGCGTGCCGACGTCAGCCCGGAAACGATATGGCCTGACGTGTGGCTGTATGGGTTCGAGGACACGGAGGAAAGCGTCGAGGCGAATCTGGCTGCCGAGGAAGACATCGCCGCTGGTCGGACGGTTTCCAACGAAGAGGTGATGGCAGGGCTTAAGCGGATAGTGGATCGATGAACTCCTCTCAAAAGAAGAAAGCAGAAGTTCTGGCGACCCTATCAGTCATTGACCGCGCGCCTGGACCGTTTGGCGGCCCGAGCCGAAGTGAGTGCCGAGGCAATCTGGAATGAAGTGTGGCTCTATGGATTCCAGGACATTGAAGAGAGCGTCGACGCGGATCTTGAGGCGCAGGAGGACATTGCCGCAGGCAGGACAATACCCCATGAAGAGGTGATGGCGCAGGCTCGCCGCAATTTGGAGTCAAATGTCCGGCGAGAAAAGAATCAGGCGAAAGCGTTAGCGGGCTTAAGCGGATAGTGGAAATATGGATTCCAGCCGAAATAAACAGTTAGAAGCGCTAACCGCACTCTCGGCTGGAGACCGCTCAAGGCTTGAGCGGCTGGCCGTGATGGCAAAACTGAGCGCCGAAGATTTGTGGCCGGATGTTTGGCTTTACGGTTTCGACGATGTGGAGGAGGGCATCCGCGCAGATATTGAAGCCGACGAGTATTTCAAGTCGAATGTAGGCATCGACAACGCGGAAGTGATGGGGGAGGTTAGAAATTTGATTGCCATTCATGGCAAAACCCAAGCTCTAAGCGGGACGCGACATACCCGCCGGCCTTAACCGCCCGTCGCCACCGGCCGCGCCGGGTCCGCGCACCACTCGCTCCACGAGCCGGGATACAGCGCCGCGCCGGGCAGGCCGGCGATCTCCAACGCCAGCAAATTGTGGCAGGCCGTCGCGCCCGAGCCGCACTGCATGATCGCCAGCGGCGCGGCCGCGAACAACGGCGAAAATTCCCGCTTCAGCTGCTCGGCGTCCTTGAACCGTCCGTCCGCCGTCAGATTGTCCTTGAAGAAGCGGTTCTTGGCGCCCGGGATATGGCCGCCGACCGGATCGATGGTCTCGTTCTCGCCGCGGAAGCGGTCCGGCGCGCGCGCGTCCACCACCACCCGCGTCTGCGTGACCAGGTTCGATTCCACGTCGTCGACCGTCACCGTGTGCGCCAGCGACGGCTTGTCGCTGATCGTGCCGCCGGCGCGCGCGACCGTCATCGTCACCAAGGGCAAGCCTTGCGACTGCCACGCGGCCAGGCCGCCGTCGAGCACCGCCACCGCCGGATGGCCGACCCAGCGCAGCAGCCACCACAGCCGCGCGGCGAACATGCCGCCGTGCGCGTCGTAGGCCACTACTTGCGTGTCGTCGTTGATGCCCCAGCCGCGCAAGGTCGCGATCAGCGCGGCCCGCTCGGGCAGCGGGTGGCGGCCGCGGAACGTGCCGTCCGGCCCGGTCTTGGCGCCCGCCAGGTCGGTGTCGAGATGGGCGAACTGGGCGTTCTGGATGTGGCCGATGGCGTAGCCGTCGCGGCCCGCGTTCGGATTCATCAAGTCGTGCCGGCAATCGAGGATGACCCAGTTGTCATCGTTCACATGCTGGGACAGGTCGGCGGCGCTGATCAACGTGGTGTACATGGTTCCGGACTCCTTAAACTTCGCTGGCGATCGGGTCGGTATTGGCGATGGCCTTACCGCGTTCGGTGTTACGGGTATTGTAGAACGTCGTGGCCACGCCCGACGCAAGAATGATGGCGATGCCGGCCCAGCTGTGCCAGCTGAACACGTCGCCGAACACCAGCACGCCCCAGATGCTGGAGAACACGATGCCGGTGTATTGCAGATTGGCGACGACCAGGGTCTGGCCCAGGCGGTAGGCGCGCGTCATGGCGATCTGCGCGCTGGTGGCGCACACGCCGATGCCCAGCAACAGCAACGCGCCGTGGGCGGTGTTGATCGGGTGCCAGACGGCCGGTTTGCCGCCGGCGAACAGGTAATTGCCGGCCACGCCGGCGACGATGTTCATCACCGCGAAATAGAACACCACGCGGTTTTCCGGTTCGCCCGCCAGGCCCAGCTTGCGCACCTGCATGTACGCCATCGCCGTCAGCACGCTGGAGAACAGCGCGACCAGCGCCGGCACCAGCTGGTTGCTGTCGAAGGCCGGCCGCAGCAGCAGGGTGACGCCGACAAAGCTCATCGCCACGGCCACCAGCAGCGGCCACTTGACCTGGTTCCTGGCGTGCCACCAGCCCATCGCGAACAGCCACACGGCGATCCAGATCGGTGACAGGTAGTTGAGCGTCATGGCCGTGGCCAGCGGCAGGTTGCCGATCGAGTAGTACCACAACCACAGCGAGATGACGCCGATCAGGCAGCGCCAGAAGTGGGCCATCGGCATCGTGGTGCGGAAGCTGCCGCCCTGCGCGCGGATGATCACCCCCAGCACGACGACGCCGACGATGCCCCGGTACATGACCATTTCGGATGTCGAGAACTCTTCGGAGGCCAGCTTCACGCACACCCCCATGACGGCGAACATGAAGCTGGCGAACAACATCCAAAGTGATTGCATCCGGTTTCCGTGGTTAGATGTCGATATTGGCGCGGTACCACTCGTGGAAGTGCTGCATGCCGTCTTCCATCGGTGATTGATAGGGGCCGGCGTCGGTGGTGCCGCGTTCGAACAGGGCCTTGCGGCCGGCGTCCATGCGCAGCGCGATCTCGTCGTCCTCGGCCACCGTTTCCATGTAGGCGGCGCGTTCGGCCTCGATGAACTCGCGCTCGAACAGCACGATCTCCTCGGGGTAGTAGAACTCCACCACGTTGCGGGTGCGCTGCGGGCCGTCCGGCCACAGGGTCGAGACGATCAGCACGTGCGGATACCACTCGACCATGATGTTCGGGTACAGGGTCAGCCAGATGGCGCCGTACGGCGGTGGTTCGCCGCCGCGGAACTTGAGCACCTGCTCCTGCCAGCGCTGGTAGATCTCGGAGCCGGACTTGAGCAGGCCCTTGTTGACGCCGACGGTCTGCACGCTGTAGTCGCGGCCGAATTCCCAGCGCAGGTCGTCGCAGCTGACAAAGCCGCCCAGGCCCGGATGGAACGGCTCGACGTGGTAGTCCTCCAGGTAGACCTCGATGAAGGTCTTCCAGTTGTAGTTGCAGACCTGCACCTCGGCGTGGTCGAACATGTAGCCGGAGAAATCGAGGTCGCCCGTCACCGACAGGTGTTTGAGCTTGTCCATGACGTTGTAGCCGTTTTGCTCGAACAGCAAGCCGTTCCAGCTTTGCAGCTGGGTTTTGGGCAGGTTCAGGCACGGCGTCTCGGGGAAGTGCGGCGCGCCGATCAACTCGCCCTTGAGGTCGTAGGTCCAGCGGTGCAGCGGGCAGACGATGTTGTTGGCGTTGCCACGGCCGTTGAACATCAGCGCCTGGCGGTGGCGGCAGACGTTGGACAGCAGCTCGAGCCCGTTAGCGTTGCGCACCAGCATACGCCCCTCGTTTTCGGAAACGAGGGTGGCGAAGTCGCCGACGTTCGGCACCATCAGTTCGTGCCCGACATAACGCGGACCGGCCTGGAATAATTGCTGCATTTCACGCTGCAACAGCGCTTCGTCGAAGTAGACGTTTACCGGCAGTTGCGCGTGTGGACGCGCCAGCTTGGCGTGGGTACCCAGATCGGACATCCCAACCCCCCTTAATATGTACATCAAACCAAAGAGAGACAGAATCCGTAAAGACCTGAATTCAAGTTCGTTGAAAATGGTATTTCGGACAGAACCGGCGATTATACCGCCTTTCGCTCACCCCCGACAGACCGCAGTGCTCGTTTTATGTGCAAAAACTTGTAACAACTGCATGCAGGTGAAGGATATGGGGGCGATTACGATAAAATCCATAGTCTGGCGCCGGCGCCGCCGCTATAGTTCCACCGGAGAAGGTGGTTTGTTCTAAAATAACGGGCTACACTGCGCTGGCACGTGTTTTCGCCTTGAAACCTGAGTGATTATGTCTAAGAAATTAACCGCCGATCCGACCACCGCCCCCGTCTCGTTCGAAGAAGCGATGGCCGAGCTGGCGACCTTGGTCGCGCAAATGGAAGCCGGGCAACTGCCGCTCGAAGCGTCGGTGGCCGCCTACGCGCGCGGCTCGGAGCTGGTCAAGTTCTGCGCCGCCCAGCTCGAGAAAGTCGAATCGCAGGTCAAGGTGCTGGAGGGCGACATGCTCAAACCGTTCGCGGAAAGCGGCGAGGCCGAACAATGAGCGGCGCCTTCGACGACTGGATGAAGACCGTGCAGGCCGGATCAGAAAACGATTTATCCGGTTTCCTGCCCCCGGCCACGGCGGTGCCGGCCAAGCTGCACGAGGCGATGCGCTACGCGCTGCTCGGCGGCGGCAAGCGCGTGCGCCCGCTGCTGGTGTACGCGGCCGGCGCGCTGTTCGACGCCGACCCGGCCACCTTGAGCCGCGCCGCCGCCGCCGTCGAAATGATCCACGCCTACTCGCTGGTGCACGACGACATGCCGTGCATGGACGACGACGCGCTGCGCCGCGGCAAGCCGACCGTGCACGTGGCCTACGACGAGGCCACCGCGCTGCTGGTGGGCGACGCGCTGCAGTCGCAGGCCTTCCTGGTGCTGTCCGAGGCCGGCGGCGTGCCGCCCGCGCGCCAGGTGGCGATGCTGCGCCTGCTGGCGCACGCCTCCGGCTCGGCCGGCATGTGCGGCGGCCAGGCGATCGATCTGGACAGCGTGGGCGTGAGCCTGACCCTGGAACAGCTGGAGCGCATGCACCAGCTCAAGACCGGCGCGTTGCTGCGCGCCGCCGTGATCCTCGGCGCGCTGGCCGGCAAGGACCTCGACGACGCCGAACTGGCGGCGGTGGACGCCTACGCGCGCGCCATCGGCCTGGCCTTCCAGGTGGTCGACGACGTGCTCGACGCGACGGCCGATTCGGCCACGCTGGGCAAGACCGCCGGCAAGGATGCGGCCGACAACAAGCCGACCTACGTCTCGATACTGGGTCTGGAACCGTCGCGCGCGCTGGCGCAAACATTGCGGCTCGACGCGCACGCAGCGCTCGCGCCGTTCGGAGATAAAGCTCTGCGGTTACGCGAACTCGCGGATTTGATCGTGCAGCGGAAGGCATAAATGAACTTGCTACAAAATATAGATTCACCCGCCGACGTGCGCAAACTGGCGTACTCGCAACTGACGCCACTGGCGCACGAACTGCGCGCCTACCTGCTCGACTCGGTCTCCAAGACCGGCGGCCACCTGTCGTCCAACCTGGGCACGGTGGAGCTGACCGTGGCGCTGCACTACGTGTTCAACACGCCGCACGACCGCATCGTCTGGGACGTCGGTCACCAGACGTACTCGCACAAGATCCTCACCGGCCGGCGCGAGCGCATGAACACGCTGCGCCAGTTGAACGGCATCTCCGGCTTCCCCAAGCGCGACGAGAGCGAATACGACACCTTCGGCACGGCGCACTCGTCGACGTCGATCTCGGCGGCGCTGGGCATGGCGCAGGCGGCCAAGATCAAGGGCGAGCACCGCCACGCGATCGCTGTCATCGGCGACGGCTCGATGACCGCCGGCATGGCGTTCGAGGCGCTCAACAACGCCGGCGTGCAGGACGACATCAACCTGCTGGTCATCCTCAACGACAACGACATGTCGATCTCGCCGCCGGTCGGCGCGTTGAACCGCTACCTGGCGCGCCTGATGTCGGGGCAGTTCTACGCGGCCGCCAAGAACGTCGGCAAATCGGTGCTGCCCGGCCCGGTGCTGGAACTGGCCAAGCGGCTGGAGGAACACGCCAAGGGCATGGTGGTCCCGGCCACGATGTTCGAGGAATTCGGTTTTAATTACATCGGCCCGATCGACGGCCACGACCTGGATTCGCTGATCCCGACGCTGCAGAACATCAAGCAGCTCAAGGGACCGCAGTTCCTGCACGTGGTGACCAAAAAAGGCCAAGGCTACAAACTGGCCGAGGCCGAGCCGACTTTGTATCACGGTCCGGGCAAGTTCAATCCGGCCGAAGGCATCAAGCCGGCCGCCGCGCCCGGCAAGATGACCTACACCGACGTCTTCGGCAACTGGCTGTGCGACATGGCCGCCGCCGACAAGAAGCTGGTCGGCATCACGCCGGCGATGCGCGAAGGCTCGGGCATGGTGCGCTTCGAGCAGGAATATCCGGACCGCTATTTCGACGTCGGCATCGCCGAGCAGCACGCGGTGACCTTCGGCGCCGGCCTGGCCTGCGAGGACATGAAGCCGGTGGTGGCGATTTATTCGACCTTCCTGCAGCGCGCCTACGACCAGTTGATCCACGACGTCGCGCTGCAAAACCTGGACGTTACGTTTGCACTGGACCGCGCCGGTTTGGTCGGCGCCGACGGCGCCACGCACGCGGGCAACTACGATCTGGCTTACCTGCGCTGCATTCCGAACATGGTCGTCATGGCCGCCTCGGATGAAAACGAATGCCGCCAGATGCTCACCACCGGCTACCAGTACAAGGGACCGGCGGCGATCCGCTATCCGCGCGGCGCCGGCATCGGCGCGGCGATCAAGCCGGAGTTGACGACGATCGAGATCGGCAAGGGCGAGATCAAGCGCAAGGGGCAGAAGATTGCGATCCTGGCGTTCGGGTCGATGGTCGCGCCGTCGTTGGCGGCGGGCGAGACGCTCGACGCGACGGTCGCCAATATGCGTTTCATCAAGCCGCTGGATGTGGAGTTGGTCAAGGAGCTGGCCGCCGATCACGATTATCTGGTGACGGTGGAAGAGGGCGCGATCATGGGCGGCGCCGGCTCGGCGGTGGCCGAGGCGCTGGCGGCCGAAGGCATCGTCAAGCAGGTGTTGATGCTTGGCTTGCCGGATAAATTCATCGACCATGGCGATCCGGTCAAGCTGCTGGCGAGCGTGGGTTTGGACGGCGCCGGTATCACCGCCTCGATCAAGAAGCGCTTCGACAACGAGCCGCGTTTGGTCGTCAACAACGGTTGATTTGTGCGTCTCGGTGGCGCATGCATTGGCGGATTACGGCGTTCCGCCTAATCCGCCCTACGTGCCTCCGGGGACACGCCAATTGAATGGCCGTTGACATATCAACGTGGGCGAGCGGATTAGCGCAGCGTAATCCGCCAATGCGTGCGCGGCCTGCGACCTATCTTCTGGCCGATCACGGCAATCCGCCAACCTCCACCACCTTCGCCATCGCTTCATACCCGGCGTCTCCGGGATGCAAATGATCGCCACTGTCATAGCGGGGCAACATGCGCGCTGGCCGCGACGGATCGCGCACCACCGCATCGAAATCGACCACGGCGTCGAACTCCCCACTCTCCCTGATCCACTGATTGACCTCGCGCCGCACCGCGTCTTTGGCGGGCGTGTAATAACCCTCGAACGGCGTGCCGTTCAGCGCCCCTTCAAACGGCAACAACGTCCCGCCGACGATGCGCACCCCGCGCACGCGCGCCTGCGCGATCAACTGACGATAAACGGCGATCATGCGCTCCGCACGCATCGGCGGCTCGTCCGGCGCGAACGCGCTTTGCGGCCAGCCGATGTCGTTGATCCCCATCAGAACCACGACGGTCCCGACTCCGGCCTGACCCAACACATCCCGCCCGAAACGCGCCGCCGCGTTCACACCCATGCGGTCGCCCAGCAGCCGGGCCCCGGAGATGCCGGCATTGACCACGCCGACGCCGTCCGCGCCCAGGCGCGCGGCCAGATAATCCGGCCAGCGCCGGTCGCGGTCCGGCGTCGAGCCGTTGCCGTCGGTGATAGAGTCCCCCAGCGCGACCACGACGCCTTTGCCGCCGGGCGCGTCGACCAAGATGGCGCTGAGCAGCGCGCGGCCATGCAGCGCCTGTGCATCCTTCAACGTGGCCGCGGTGGTGACGTTACCGTCTGCGATATGGCCGGTCTGCTGCGCACCCCAGTGGAATGTCTTCAGCGGCGTCGCCTGCGGCAGATAGACGCTGACCGTCAGCTTTTCCAGCGCGCCCACGGGCAGATCGACAGGATCGCTGACGAGCGGCGCGCCGGCCGGTATCGTGGCCGCGCGCTTGCCGCCAAACGTCAGCGCGTGATCCGGACCTCGTACGGCACCGGCCGCGTCTCCGGCACGGGCGATGCGCGCCTCGCCGATCACCATCGGCCGCTCGCCATAGCTGTTCGACAGGACGACACGCACGCGTCGCCCGCCGACGCTGATGCGCGCCGTCTCGCGCACGGTTTGCCGCTGCAGCATCGCCGGTACGGCCGTCGGCAAGGGAAAGTCCGCGCCCCAGGTGGCGTGCGGGCTGGCGTACCAACTCGACGTCCATGCCGTCGCTGGTTCGCCTGCCTGGATCGGAGGCGCCAGCGCGAGCGCGGCGGCCAGTGCGAGATTGGTCAGTGTTTTCATCGTGGGCTCCTTTAAAAACCGCACGATAGGCCATTCCAAATGTGACGGGAAGATGGCTTATTAGACTATACTTCATTCAAATATCGAATGACTGAACCATGGACACCATCCGCTCCTTGCGCTGCTTCGTGCGCGCCGTCGAACTGGGCAGCTTGTCCGCCGTCGCGCGCGAAGAGCGCACCACCCAGCCCACCGTCAGCAAGTTAATGGCCGCGCTGGAGCGCGAACTGGGCGTGCGCCTGCTCGAGCGCAGCACCACCAGCCTGCAGCCGACGCCGCAGGGAAGCCTGTTCTATCAGCGCGCGCTTGGCGTGCTGGCGGAATACCAGGAGGCGGTGGCCGAGGCGCGCGGCCAAACCGATACGCCGGCCGGGCTGATACGGGTCAACGCGCCGGCCGCCTTCGGCCAGTTTCGTCTGAACGCTTTGCTGGCCGCCTTCCTCGAACAATATCCGCAGGTCGACATCGAGCTGATACTCGACGACCGCATGGTCGATCTGGTCAAGGAGGGTGTCGATATCGCGCTGCGGCAGGGCGGCGAACTGCCGCCGGACGCGGTGGCCCGGCTGGCCGGCGTCTCGCCGAGGCATCTGGTGGCGGCACCGGCCTATCTGCGGCACCGCGGCCAACCACGCCGGCCGGCGGAACTGGCGGACTTCGATTACATCCGCTTCGCCTGGCTGGCCGATGGCGACATGCTGACGCTGCGCAGCGGCGACAAGGTTGAAAGCGTGGCCACGCGAGGGCGCTATCGCGTCAACCACGCGCTGGCGATCCGCGAAAGCCTAGCGGCCGGCGGCGGTATCGGATTGTGTCCGCTATGGCTGGTGCAGGATTTGCTCGACAGCGGGGCGCTGGTGCGCGTGCTGCCGGCGTGGGAGGGCCAGCCGCAGGCGCTGCGTCTGCTGTCGCCGTCGCGCCGCTATCAGCCGCTGCGGGCGCGCTTGCTGCTCGATCATTTGGTCGCCAATATCGCGCAACTGCCGGGCTACGCCAATGCGCAACCCCCGTCCTGGAATCCTTGAACGGAGCGCAGGCGCCGCCACCATGGGGTCTGACCCGACCGGGTCAGACCCCGCCCGGCGGTGCGGGTTTGCCGCGCCGTTCGTGCTGCCACAGCACGTCGCTGCCGCCGCCGAAGCGGTTCAACACCCGCGACAGCACGAACATCAGGTCCGACAGGCGGTTCACGTACTGGCGTGGATGCTCGTGGATGGTTTCCGTCTTGCCCAGGGTGACGATGGCGCGTTCGGCGCGGCGGCACACGGTGCGGCACACGTGCGCCTGCGACGCGGCGCGCGAGCCGGCCGGCAGGATGAATTCCGTCAGCGCCGGCAAGGTGGCGTTGTACTTGGCCAGCAGCGTGTCGAGCCGCTCGACGTGCGCCTCGGTGATCATCTGGTAGCCGGGGATGCACAACTCGCCGCCCAGGTCGAACAGGTCGTGCTGGATCGTCACCAGCTCCTCGCGCAGGTCGGCCGGCATGTCCTCGCACAGCAGCAAGCCGATGTGCGAGTTCAGTTCGTCGACCTCGCCGATAGAGTGGATGCGCACGCTGTCCTTGTCGGTGCGGCTGCCGTCGCCAAGGCCGGTGGTGCCGCCGTCGCCGGTGCGGGTGGCGATTTTTGAGAGTCGATTGCCCATGTGTGGCTCCTGGTGTCGAATTATTTGCCGGCGATGCTGGCGCGGGTCGGGTCGTAGGGATGGAAGCCCGGCGTGTTCCAGAAGGCCTCCGTCCCCTTGGTTTCGTACATGGCGATTTCCTCGTCGTACATCGGGAACAGGCCGGCCAGGTGGATGGTGCGGTCTTGCAGCTCGAATTTGACCTGGTCCTTGTTCAGGAACTGCGGACGGTAGACGAAGCAGGCGTTCATCGCGCTGTCGTCCGACATGGCGACATCCAGCGCGAACGACGACTGGTAAGCGAACGAGCGTTGGTTGAAGAACTCCTGCGCGAGGTAGGCGGCGCTCTTGCCCCAGCCCTGATCGGTGGTCTTCAGCGTGAAGCTCAGCTCAGGCTTGCCGTGCACCCAGTCCGGGTGGCTGGCGTTGGACAGGCCGGCCGTCACGGCCGTCAGCATGCCCGGCGCCGGGAAGTCGGCGAAGTAGAAGATCAACATGCGCGGACGACCGCTGAGCGTGATCTCGGCGATTTCCGTCGCCTGCCTGTTGAAACGCCGCTCCAGTGCCAGGAGCCACTCTTTTTCAAAATTGTATTCCATACTATCCCGAGGAGTTGATATAGCGACGGCCGGCCGATTATACGCCCCGTATCCGCCAAAGATATCGCCTGCCCGGGCGTTTGTGCTTACAATCGAGACTCACTCGTGTTTTCAGGCGCCGCTCCCATGAACACTGCCATACCCGAAGCTGCCGTGTTGGCCGATATCGCCAGCCGTCGCGCCCAGGTTTCCGAGGCGTTGCACAAAGTGCTGCCCGCACGCGCCATCCTGTCCGCGCCCGAGGATACCCGCCCTTACGAATGCGACGGTTTGGCCGCCTACCGCCAGTTGCCGATGATCGTCGTGCTGCCCGACAGCGAGGCGCAGATCGTCGCCGTGCTGGGCGTGTGCCGCGAATTGAATGTGCCGATCGTGCCGCGCGGCGCCGGCACTGGCTTGTCCGGCGGCGCGATGCCGATCGCCGATGGCGTGGTGCTGTCGACCGCGCGCCTGAACCAGATCGTGCGCATGGACGCGTATTCGCGCACGGCGGTGGTCCAGCCGGGCGTGCGCAACCTGGCGATCTCCGAGGCGGCGGCGCGGCACAACTTGTACTACGCGCCCGATCCGTCGTCGCAGATCGCCTGCACCATCGGCGGCAACGTGGCGGAGAACTCCGGCGGCGTGCATTGCCTGAAGTACGGCCTGACGGTGCACAACGTGCTGCGCGTGCGCATGGTGACCATCGACGGCGACGTGGTGGAGCTGGGCGGCGAGGCGCTCGACGCGCCGGGGCTCGATCTGCTGTCGGTCTTCATCGGCTCGGAGGGCATGCTCGGCATCGTGACCGAGGTGACGGTCAGGCTGATTCCCAAGCCGGCGACGGCGCGCGTGATCATGGCGTCGTTCGGCCGGGTGGTGGACGGCTGCGAGGCGGTGGCCGCGCTGATCGCGGCGGGCATCATCCCGGCCGGGCTGGAAATGATGGATCAAACCTCGTCGCGCATGGTCGAGCCGTTCGTCCGGGCGGGCTACGACACCGACGCCGCCGCGATCCTGCTGTGCGAGGCCGATGGCACCGCCGAGGAGGTGGAGGAGGAGATCGCCCGCATGTCCGCCGTGCTGCAAACGGCCGGCGCCAGCGCGATCGCCGTGTCGCAGTCGGAGGCGGAGCGGCTCAAGTTCTGGTCCGGCCGCAAGAACGCCTTTCCGGCGGCCGGCCGCATCTCGCCGGACTACTACTGCATGGACGGCACGATACCGCGCAAGCGCCTGGGCGAGGTCCTGACCGGCATCGCGGCCATGGAGACCAAGTATGGCCTGCGCTGCGCCAATGTGTTCCATGCCGGCGACGGCAATCTGCATCCGCTGATCCTCTTCAACGCCAACGTCCCCGACGAATTCGAACGCGCCGAGGCCTTCGGCGCCGAGATCCTGGCGCTGTGCGTGGCGGTGGGCGGCACCATCACCGGCGAGCATGGCGTGGGCATCGAAAAGATCGATTCGATGTGCGTGCAGTTCGCCCCGTCCGAGCTGGAGGCGTTCTTCTCGGTCAAGCGCGCGTTCGATCCGGCCGGCTTGCTCAATCCGGACAAGGCGATACCGACCCTGAACCGCTGCGCCGAATTCGGCAAGATGCGCGTCAGCGGCGGCGCGCTGCCGTTCGCCCATCTGCCGCATTTTTGAACGGAGCCACATGAACGACGCATCGACCAACTCGTTGACCGACATCGCCGCGCGGTTCGGCGCGCGCATCGCCGCCGCCACCGCCGCCGGCACGCCGCTGCGCATACGCGGCGGCGGCACCAAGGACTGGTATGGCCAGGCGTTCGACGGTGAGCCGCTCGACACGCGCGCCTATACCGGCATCGTGTCGTACGAACCGACCGAGCTGGTGATCACCGCGCGCTGCGGCACGCCGCTGGCCGAGATCGAGGCGCTGCTGGCCGAGCACAACCAGATGCTGGCTTTCGAGCCGCCGCATTTCGGCCCCGGCTCGACGATCGGCGGCGTGGTCGCCAGCGCCCTGTCCGGACCGCGCCGCGCCAGTGCCGGCGCCGTGCGCGACTTCGTGCTCGGCGCGGTGCTGATGGATGGACGCGGCGAGGCGCTGCGCTTCGGCGGCCAGGTGATGAAGAACGTCGCCGGCTACGACGTCTCGCGCCTGCTGGCCGGTTCGCTCGGCACCCTGGGATTGATACTGGAGGTGTCGCTCAAGGTGCTGCCCGTGCCGGTGAGCGAGGCGAGCCTGCGCTTCGACATGAGCGAGATCGAGGCGTTGACGCGGATGAACGAGTGGGCCGGCCAGCCGTTGCCGATATCGGCGAGCTGCTGGCACCAGGGCGCGCTGTCGCTGCGGCTGTCCGGCGCGGAGGCGGCGGTGGCGGCGGCGCGGCGCACGCTGGGCGGCGCGGGGCTCGACGACGGCCCGGCGTTCTGGGCGTCGTTGCGCGACCAGTCGCACGCTTACTTTGGCGGCGGCGGCAGCTTGTGGCGCCTGTCGGTGCCGCCGGCCGCCAGTGCCATCATCCTGGGCGGCGAGCAGTTGATCGAGTGGGGCGGCGCCCAGCGCTGGCTCAAGGTGGCCGAGTGCGACGCCGGGCAGACGGACGGCATCCGCCGGTCGGTGGCGGCGGCGGGCGGGCATGCGACGCTGTTCCGTGGCGGGCAAAGGCAGGTCGGCGTGTTCCATCCCCTGGCGCCGGCCGTGGCGAAGATCCACGACCGGCTGAAGCGGTCCTTCGATCCGGCGGGGATCTTCAATCCCGGCCGCATGTACTGAGAAATCCCATGCAAACCAATCTCGCCGATTTCATCAAGAACACGCCCGAAGGCGAAGAGGCCGACGCCATTCTGCGCTCCTGCGTCCACTGCGGCTTTTGCACGGCGACCTGCCCCACCTATCAGCTGCTCGGCGATGAGCTGGACGGGCCGCGCGGCAGGATTTATCTGATCAAGCAGGTGCTGGAGGGGGCGGAGGTCACCGCCAAGACGCAAACGCATCTGGACCGCTGCCTGACGTGCCGCAACTGCGAAACCACCTGTCCGTCCGGGGTCCAGTACGGGCGGCTGATCGACATCGGCCGCAAGGTGGTGGAGGAGCGTGTCGAGCGTCCGCTGATGGAGCGGTTTAAGCGCAAGGTGCTGAAAGAGGCCTTGCCGCGCAAGGCGGTCTTCACGGCGGCTTTACGCGCCGGCCAGCTTTTCCGCCCGCTGCTGTCGCCCGCGATGCAGGACAAGATTCCGGAAAGGGCGCGCGCCGGCGCCTGGCCGACGCGCGAGCGCGGGCGCAAGATGCTGGTGCTGGAAGGCTGCGTGCAGCCGGGCATGGCGCCCAACATCAACGCCGCCGCCGCGCGCGTGCTCGATGCGTTGGGGGTGCAACTGATCGTCGCGCCCAAGGCCGGCTGCTGCGGCGCGGTGCGTCATCACCTGAACGATCATGAGGCGGCGCTGGATGATATGCGGCGCAATATCGATGCGTGGTGGCCGTATATCGAGCGTGGGGCGGAGGCGATCGTCATGACGGCGTCGGGCTGCGGTTCCATGGTCAAGGATTACGGGCATCTGCTGGCGCATGACAGTGAGTATGTCGGCAAGGCGGCGCGCATCTCGATGCTGACACGCGATTTGAGCGAAATCATGCCGGAGTTCGAGGAGGGGCTGGCGCGCCTTGGCGCCGTCATCAAGGAGCGGGTGGCTTATCATCCGCCTTGCACGCTGCAGCACGGGCAGCAGATACGCGGCAAGGTGGAGGGGGTGCTGCGCGCCGTCGGTGTCGATGTGGTGTTGTGCGCGGACAGTCATTTGTGCTGTGGCTCGGCGGGTACGTATTCGCTGCTGCAGCCGGAGTTGTCGCTGCAGCTGCGCGACCGCAAGCTGGCCAACCTGGCCGATACGGGGGCGGCGACCATCGTCTCGGCCAATGTCGGTTGCACGGCGCATTTGCAGTCGGGGACGCTGACGCCGGTGTTGCATTGGATCGAGTTGATTGATCGCGCGCTGGCGGGGCGCAAGCGCCGTTGAGCCGCCCGCGTTACGTCGGTGCGAACAACGGGATTTGCGCGGTGCCGCCGGCCGGTTCCTGGCCGTGCAGGTTGACGATCGGCGGCAAGCCGGCGGCGGCCTGCCACGTCGGCGCCATGTCGAAGCCGGCCACCCACTCCAGCACCTCGTCCGCCGGCATCGGCCGCGCGATGCCGTAGCCCTGCACCAGATCGCAGCCCAGCCGCATCAGCATGGCGCCGTGTTCGACCGTCTCGACGCCCTCGGCGATCACGCCCAGCCCGAACGACCTGGCCAGGCCGATGACCGCGCTGACCAGATGCAGGTCGTCGCGGTCGACCAGCATGTTGCGCACGAAGCTTTGATCGATCTTTAACACGTCCGCCGGCAGCCGCTTGAGGTAGGACATCGACGAGTAGCCGGTGCCGAAATCGTCGAGCGCGAAACTGATGCCCAGCGCCTGGCAATCGAGCATGATGCTGCGCACGTGATTGATGTCGCTGAGCGCCGACGACTCCAGGATCTCCAGCTCCAGCATGTGCGGCGGCACGTCCGGGAACTCCGACAGGATCGTGGTGAGGCGGTCGACGAAATCGCTGCGCTGGAAATGGCGGGCGGCGATGTTGACGCTGATGACCCACGTCGGATCGAAGACGCGCCATTGCTGCAGCTGGCGCAGGGCTTCGCGCAGCACCCATTCGCCGATGTCGACGATCACGTCGCTGTGTTCGACGATGGGCAGGAACTCCGCCGGCCCGACGACGCCGCGCACCGGATGCTGCCAGCGCAGCAGCGCTTCCATGCCGATGATGCGGCCCTTGCGCATGTCCAGCTTGGGCTGGTAGTACAGCCGCAGCTCGCCGGCGCGCAAGGCCGTGCGCACCTCGGTGCGGCGGTTGTGATGGGTGCGCACCTGCTCGTCGAGGTCGGCGTCGAAGAAGTGGAAGCGTTTGCGGCCCATCATCTTGGCCTGGTACAGCGCCTGGTCGGCCTGGCGCAGCAGGCTGTCGGCGCTGACCTCGTTGCCGGTGAAGACGGCGATGCCGGCGCTGGCGGACATCGCCACCGTCTTGCCCTCGCACAGGTAGTCGCGCGACAGCGCCGTCATCAGCCGTTCCATCGCCACCTCGACGGCCACGCGCGAGTGCATCTCCGGCAGCAGCAGGACGAATTCGTCGCCGCCCAGGCGCGCGACGTAGTGGCGCTGGCCGGCGAAGTCGTGCAGGCGGCTGGCCACCTGTTTGAGCACCTCGTCGCCGATGGCGTGGCCCAGCGCGTCGTTGACCTGCTGGAAGTGGTCCAGGTCGAACAGGCACACGGCCAGCAGATAGTCACGCTCGCGCGCGTGCGCGACCTCGTTTTCGAAGCGCGCCGCCAGCGCCGCGCGGTTGGGCAGGCCGGTCAGGATGTCGTGGTTGCTTTGCCAGGAGATCTGCTGCATCAACTGGCGGCGTTCGGTGACGTCGCGGAACACCAGCACCGAGCCTTGCACCTCGCCGTGGGCGGCGCGGATGCCGTTGGCCGTGTACTCCACGGTCATGGTTTGGCCGTGCCGGTTGCGCAGGCTCTGGTTGCCGACCTTGACCACCTCGCCGCCGCCGTAAATCGCCGACATCGCCTTGAGCAGCGAGTGCTGGCCGAAGTTATTCGCCAACACAAACACCTGGTGCAGCTCCATGCCGCGCGCGTGCGCCTCCGGCCAGCCGGTGAGCTGCTGGGCGACCTGGTTGATCGATTCGATTTTCCCCGTCAGGTCGGTGGTGATGACGGCGTCGCCGATGGACGCCAGCGTCACCTCGATGCGCTCCTTTTGCGCCTGCAGCTGGTCTTGCGCGGCCAGCGTGCGTTTGAGCTGCTCGCTGAGCTCTTTCTCGCTCAGTTGCAGCTTGTCGACCAGCGCCTGCACGCGCTGCGCCATGTTGTTGAAGGTGACCGCCAGCATGCGCGCCTCCAGCGTGCCGCCGACCGGCAGCCGCACATCGTGCTCGCCGCCCTGGAAGCGCCGGGTGGCGTCGTTGAGGCGCTTGAGCATGCGCTTGTTGGCGTAGATGATAATCCCCAGCAGCGTGTAGATGACGGCGACGTTGATGGCGGTGATGACCATCTGCTTCCAGACCGAGGCCCAGACGGCGGCCACCGGCAGCGCCGGATCGAACTCCAGCACCAGGCTGGCGGTGCCGATGTAGATGTGGCGGCGGATCGGCACCAGCGGGTGCAGCTTGCCGAACCACGCCGGGAAGTCCGCCCGTGGCGGCGGCTGGCGCAGCGCCTCCAGATGGCCGCCGGCGTAGTCCAGGCGGGCGGCGACCAGATCGGGACTGAGCAGCAGGGCGTCGGCCAGCGTGCCGTCGAGCGCGGCGCGGTCGGGGACGGCCAGCGCCGGCAGCAGCGCCTTGTGCAGGTAGATGCCGATGTCGCTGGCATCCTGTTGATAGCGGGCGTCGGCGGTGGCGGTCTCGCCCTGGAACAGCAGCGTGTAGCGCACGCCCACCACCATCGCGATGATGATGAAAATGGGCACGAACAGACGGGAATACATTCCCATCCGCAGCCACGGTGACAGTAGTTTTCCAAACACGGACATAGGTAACTGATTCGATTGGAAAGGACCAAGGGCCATTATTACCGAAAAGTTAACCTAAGGCACGTTTTTCAGAAAACGCAGGCGGAATTGACGGGATGTACTGGACAGTTTTGGTGGATTTTATTCGGCCAGCAGCTTTTCGATGTCGGCCACCAGTTCCTCCGGCTTGGTGGCCGGCGCGTAGCGGTTGAAGACGGTGCCGTCCTTGCGGACCAGGAACTTGGTGAAATTCCACTTGATCGCCTCGGTGCCGAGGATGCCGGGCGCGTCCTTCTTCAGCTTGGCGAACAGCGGGTGGGCGTGCTCGCCGTTGACGTCGATCTTGGCGAACAGCGGGAAGGTGACGCCGTAGTTCTTCTCGCAGAAGGCGCCGATCTCGTCGGCCTGTCCCGGCTCCTGCCCGCCGAACTGGTTGCACGGGAAGCCGAGCACGGTCACGCCCCGGTCCTTGAATTGTTGGTAGACCTGCTCGAGGCCCTGGTACTGGGGCGTGAAGCCGCACTTGCTGGCGGTGTTGACGATCAACAGGACCCGGCCCTGGTATTGGCGCAGGTCGACGGGGGCACCCGCCAGGCTGTCGGCGGAGAGGTCGAAGATGGTGCTCATGGGTGTGTCCTTTTCAGATGATGCCGAGATGTTCGGTGCCGGCCGACAGGTCGCGGTTCTTGGCGGCCTTGCCTTCCAGCTTGATAGCCAGTCGCAGGTCGTTGACGGAATCGGCGTTGCGCAGCGCGTCCTCGTACGTGATGATATCGGCTTCGTGCAGATCGAACAGCGACTGGTCGAAGGTCTGCATGCCCAGCTCGCGCGACTTCTTCATCAGCTCCTTGATCTCGTGGACCTGGCCTTTGAAGATCAGGTCCGAGATCAGCGGCGAATTGAGCATGATCTCGATCGCCACCGCGCGGCCCTTGGCCTCCTTGCGCGGGATCAGGCGCTGGGAAATCATGCCCTTCAGGTTCAGCGACAGGTCCATCAGCAACTGCTGGCGGCGCTCCTCGGGGAAGAAATTGATGATGCGGTCGAGCGCCTGGTTGGCGCTGTTGGCGTGCAGGGTGGCCAGGCACAGGTGGCCGGTCTCGGCAAAGGCGATCGCGTGGTCCATGGTCTCGCGGTCGCGGATCTCGCCGATCTGGATCACGTCGGGGGCCTGGCGCAGCGTGTTTTTCAGCGCCACTGCCCAATCGTCGGTGTCGACGCCGACTTCGCGCTGGGTCATGATGCAGTTCTTGTGCGGGTGGACGTACTCGACCGGGTCCTCGATGGTGATGATGTGGCCGTAGCTGTGCTCGTTGCGGTGGTTGACCATGGCCGCCAGGGTGGTGGACTTGCCGGAACCGGTGGCGCCGACCATGATCACCAGGCCGCGCTTGGCCATGACGACGTCCTTGAGCACCTCGGGCAGGCCGAGGTCGTCGAGTTTGGGGATGTCGCTGGTGATGGTCCGCAGCACCATGCCGACCGAGCTCATCTGCACAAACGCCGACACCCGGAAGCGGCCCAGGTCGCCGGGGCTGATGGCGAAGTTGGCCTCCTTGGTCAGCTCGAACGACGCGGTCTGCTTATCGTTCATGATGGAGCGTGCCAGGTCGACGGTATGGGCGGCGGTCAGCACCTGGGACGACACGGGCGTCATCTTGCCGTCGATCTTGATCGCCGGTGGAAAGCCGGCGGTGATGAACAGGTCCGAGCCTTTTTTGCTGGTCATCAAGCGCAGCAGATCGAACATGAATTTGGAGGCCTGGTCGCGTTCCATGGTATTCCTTTCAATCCGGGGTCAGGTCCACCATTTCTACACGGGCTGTGCCGTAGTGGCCACTACGGCACAGCCCGTGTAGAAATGGTGGACCTGACCCCGGAGTTTGGCGTTTTAGCCGGGGAAGTTGTCGGGGGTTTTGGCGGCGCTGCGGGCGGCGGCGGCGGAGATGACGTTGCGCCGCACCAGGTCCGTGAGGTTCTGGTCCAGGGTTTGCATGCCGACGTTGCTGCCGGTCTGGATCGCCGAGTACATCTGCGCGATCTTCGATTCGCGGATCAGGTTGCGGATCGCCGGCGTCGCCACCATGATCTCGTGCGCCGCCACCCGCCCGGCGCCGTCCTTGGTCTTGAGCAGCGTCTGCGAGATCACCGCCTGCAGCGATTCCGACAGCATCGCCCGCACCATCTCCTTTTCGTCGGCCGGGAAGACGTCGACGATGCGGTCGATCGTCTTGGCCGCCGACGACGTGTGCAAGGTGCCGAACACCAGGTGGCCCGTCTCGGCCGCCGACAACGCCAGCCGGATCGTTTCCAGGTCGCGCAGCTCGCCCACCAGGATCGCGTCCGGGTCCTCCCGCAGCGCCGAGCGCAGCGCGTTGTTGAACGACAGCGTGTGCGGCCCCACCTCGCGCTGGTTGATCAGGCATTTCTTCGATTCGTGCACGAACTCGATCGGGTCCTCGATCGTCAGGATGTGGCCGTACTTGTTTTCGTTGAGGTGGTTGACCATCGCCGCCAACGTCGTCGATTTGCCCGAGCCCGTCGGCCCCGTCACCAGCACCAGCCCGCGCGGCTTGAGCGCGAACTCGGCGAAGATCTTCGGCGCGTTGAGCTCCTCGAGGCTGAGGATCTTCGACGGGATCGTGCGCAGCACCGCCGAGGCGCCGCGCTCCTGGTTGTAGGCGTTGACGCGGAACCGCGCCAGCCCCGGGATCGCGAACGAGAAGTCGACCTCCAGCATCTCCTCGTACGCCTTGCGCTGGCCGTCGTTCATGATGTCATAGATCATGCCGTGCACGTCCTTGTGCTCGAGCGGCGGCAGATTGATGCGCCGCACGTCGCCGTGCACCCGTATCATCGGCGGCAGCCCCGCCGACAGGTGCAGATCCGAAGCCTTGTTCTTGACGGAGAATGCGAGAAGTTCGGATATGTCCATTTATAATCCCTGCCTGGCGTTGGTGTGATGACGCTTACCGCTGTCTTTTACTCGATGATTATGTCCCCGATCCCCCAAAACTTGCAAGCAATCACCGCGACTATCGTTGCCGCCGCTCAAGAATCCGGCCGTGCGCCGCAGGCCGTGCGCTTGCTGGCCGTATCCAAGACTTTCGGTCCGCAAGCCGTGCTCGAGGCGGTCGCGGCCGGCCAGCGGGCGTTCGGCGAGAACTATTTGCAGGAGGCGCTCGACAAGATCGCCGCGCTGCGCGACCAGCCGGCGCCGTTGGAGTGGCATTTCATCGGCCCCATCCAGAGCAACAAGACGCGGCCCATCGCCGAGCACTTCGACTGGGTCCACACCGTCGAGCGCGAGAAGGTCGCGCAGCGCCTGTCCGAGCAGCGGCCGGCCGGCATGGCGCCGCTGCAAATCTGTTTGCAAGTCAATATCAGCGGCGAGGCCAGCAAGAGCGGCGTCGCCCCGGACGAGGTGGCGGCGCTGGCCCACAAGGTCGCGGCGCTGCCCAATCTGACGTTGCGCGGCCTGATGGCGATCCCCGAGCCGGCCGTGGAATTCGACCAGCAGCGCGCCGCGTTCGCGCGCCTGCGTCTGTTGTACGAACAATTGCGCGCCGACGGCCTGGCGCTCGATACGCTGTCGATGGGCATGTCGGCCGACCTGCGCGCGGCGATCTTCGAGGGCGCCACCATCGTGCGCGTCGGCAGCGCCATTTTTGGATCACGAACTTACAAGGCTTGATATGAAGATTGCATTTATTGGCGGCGGCAACATGGCCTCCGCGTTGATCGCCGGCCTGGCCGGCAAGCTGACCGACGGCGCCAACATCCACGTGGTCGACCCCAATCCGGCGTCGCTGGAAAAACTGCGGCAGCAATACGGCGTGACTACCGCCGCCGCCGCCGACGCCGCCCTCGGCGCGGCCGATGTGATCGTGTTGGCGATCAAGCCGCAGAGCATGCGCGAGGTTGCCGCCCAGCTGCTGCCGCTGCTGGACCAGGCCAAGCGGACGCTGATCGTGTCGGTCGCGGCCGGCATCCGCAGCGCCGACCTGTCGCGCTGGCTGGGCGGCTACGGCGCCATCGTGCGCTGCATGCCGAACACGCCGGCCTTGATCGGCATGGGCATCACCGGCATGGTCGCCGCCGCCGGCGTCAGCGCCGAGCAGAAGCAGGCCGCCGACGATATCCTGCGCGCGGTCGGCCCCACCGTGTGGCTCGACGACGAGGCCAAGATCGACGCGGTGACGGCGGTGTCGGGCAGCGGTCCGGCCTACGTGTTCTACTTTATCGAGGCGATGCAGCAGGCGGCCGCCGAATTGGGCCTGAGCGCGGAGCAGGGCACTCAGCTGGCGCTGGCGACGTTCGCCGGCGCGGCGCAGCTGGCCACCCGTTCCAGCGAGCCGGTCTCGCTGTTGCGCGAGCGCGTCACGTCCAAGGGCGGCACCACGTATGCGGCGCTCACCAGCATGGAGCAAAGCGGCGTCAAGGCGGCCATCGTCACGGCCGTCAAGGCGGCCGCTGCGCGAGGCAAGGAGATGGGCGACGAGCTGGGCGCGGCCAACTGATAACCCGCCGCCGCACGGCGCGCGCAAAAAAACGGGCCGGTTCCAGCGATGTAGCTGGAACCGGCCCGTTGGCGTTGCGGGGAACGACGTTATTGCGCCAGCGACTTGACGCCTTTGCCCAGCTCCTCTTGCACGTGGCACAGGGCCTCGTTCAGCGCGATCTGGTTCTGGATCGCCGCCATCGCGGTCTGGGCCGCCATGGTGATGGCGGCCGAGGCCTGGGCCGCCGCGATCGTGGCGGCGGCTTCGGCCGAGCCGGCCAGGGTCCCGGCCGTGCCAGCCACGTTGCCGACCGAGTCAGCCACCGAGTCCTTGTCTTTATCCTTGACCGATTCGCGCTTGTCCAGGTCGGCCAGGGCGGCGTCGCGCGCGTTGTTGATCTCCTTCTGCTTCTCGGGATCGCCGCCTTTGTCCGGATGGTGTTGCAGCGACAGCTTGCGGTAGGCCTGGTTGATCTCGTCGCGGGTCGCGTCGGGACCGACACCGAGTACCTCGTTCCACGGCCGGGGCGCGGACGCGGTGTCCGGCTTGGTCTCGGATTTGCTCTCGGATTTGGTCTCCGGCTTGGCCTCGGGCTTCGCTTCAGTCTTCGCTTCTGGCTTCGCTTCAGGCTCGATTAGCAACCTGGTCACCGTCTTCGCTTCGGGCTTGGCTTCGGGTTTCGTCTCCGGCTTGGCTTCGGACTTCGTCTCCGGCTTCGTTTCAGGCTTAGCCTCGGACTTGGTCTCCGGCTTCGCTTCCGGCTTGGTTTCGGACTTGGTCTCCGGCTTCGCTTCCGGTTTCACCTCGGGACCGTTGCCTGCCTTGGTGCGCTTCTCCAGATCGGCCAGGGCGGCGTCGCGCGCGTTGTTGATTTCCTTCTGCTTCTCGACGTCGCCACCCTTGTCCGGATGGTGTTGCAGCGACAGCTTGCGGTAGGCCTGGTTGATCTCGCCACGGGTGGCGTTCGGGCCGACACCGAGGACTTCATGCCAGTTGGACGCCGGCTTCTCCGGTTTGGCTTCGGATTTGGCTTCGGGTTTGGCCTCCGGTTTGGCCTCCGGGCCATGCGCGTAACCAGGCGGCGGCGCGCCCGCGTCCGGGTGATGCATGCCCGCCGGCGACGGCGCGCCGGTATGCGGCGTCTCGCCGTGGCCGCCGTGACGCGACCCCATCATGCCCAGCGCCGCGCCGCCCAGCATCAGCGCTTCGCCGCCATGGCCGTTGGTCGCCTTCTGCAGCGCCTCGTTGACGCCGACGCCGACGCCGGTTTCCGCCGCGCGTTTCAACAGGCCCTTGGGCCCGCCGATCAAGCCGCCCACCACGTCCTGCACCATGGCGTTGCCGATGTGGGCGGTCTGCATGGTGGCGATGGCGGCGTTGGCCGCCAGGCCTTCCGGCGTCAAGTCGCACGCCAGCGAGACGGCGCTCACGGCGGTGTTCAGCCCGTCCCGCAGCGCCTGGCCGCCGTGGCCGCTGACGACGTCCTTGGTCATGGCGACCGCGCCGTCCACCGTGCCGGCCAGGTCCTTGGCGACGCCGTCGGCCACCTGGTCGGTGATCTTGACCGTGGTGTCGATGCCCTTGTCGATCGTGTGGCTGGCCTTCTCGGCAAAGCGGTCGACCGACTTGGAGATGTGCATGCCCTCGAGCCCGGCGGCGGCGCAATCGGTCGCGCATTTGCCGACCTCGCCGGCATTGGCAACGGCGGTCTTGGCCAGCGTGGCGGCGTCCTTGCCCAGGTCGCCGACCGCGTGGCCCCAGTCGCTGGCGCCTTTGGACAGGTCGTGCTTGGCCGCGTCGAAGTGCCCGGTGAACACGTCCTTGGTCAGGTGGCCGGCGTCGCTGGCCAGGGTGGCGGTGTTGTTGGCCAGGCTGTGGCCGACTTTGTCGACCGCGTTGACCGTGTTGTCGGCCATTTTTTTGGCCATCTGCTTGGCGTTGGCCGCCATTTTGTCCATCGCCTTGGACAGGTGCAGGTCGACGGTGGCGTCGGCCGCCGCGTCGACGGCGGCCTTCTCCATGTCCGTCAGGCCCTTGGTCAGGCTGGTGCCGACGTTGGCGACGTCGTTCAACGCCGCGCGCAGCCGGCCATGGGCGATGTCGTTGACCGCGTGCGCCGCCTCCTCGGCGGCATGGCCGATATCCTTGGCGACATTTTCGACGCCGTGCACGATATCCTTGGCGGCGTGCTCGACCGCATGTCCGATGTTATGGAACGCGTGCTTCAGTTTGTGCCAGAAACTCATGATATTTCCTCTCTTCTGAAGTGATGGTCAGCGGGGGCTGTCCGGATGGTTGGGGCGGGAAAGGGGCGGCGACGAGGTGATGCTGGTTGAACTCATAAATGCCTCAAGTGGTTGAGAGATGGATGGGCCATTCGGGGAGACGCACCTCGGCGACGGGAGGCATGCTCCGCGTCATGCATCTGCAAGGTGCGTGCTTCCTGTCGGGGTGGTTTTCGGCATTGATGTGCCGGACTTAGCTTGCGCGTGTCAACAATAGGGCATGGCCGCGAGCGGGCCGTGCGCGCAAGCGAATCGGCGGCGCGGCAGGCGAAGCGCCGGCGGGCGCTGTTACCGTTGTGTGGGGAGGTTGGTGAGACTTGGTAGTTCGGCACGCCTGCGCGGCGTGCCGAAGGAGAGAAAAAACGGGAGAAAAAGCGGGATGCCGCCGCGGCGGCTTATCTGCGCGAGGCCAGTATGCCGACCAGGACGCCGACGGCCGCGCCCAGGCCGACCGCCTTCCACGGGTTGTCGCGCACGTAGACGTCGGCGCTTTGGGCGATTTCGTGGCTGCGGGCGATGACGCTGTCCTCGAGCTTGCGCAGGTCGCTCTTGGCGGTGCGCAGCGTGTCTTCGAAGCGGGCGCGGACCTCGGAGGCGGTGCCGCTGACTTGCTCGCCGGCGTCGCTGAGGTAGTGTTCCGCTTCGCCGATGGCGGTCTTCAAGCCGTCCATCAGCTTTTCGCGCGCCGCGCCGCTGGCCGCCTGGCCGTTGGAGACGCCATTGCCGTTCTGATGAGTTTGATCCATGGTGATGCCCTCCTGTCTGTCGCGTGGTGAAAGGGGATAGCCAGTGTAGGCGCCAAGTATGGGGCGCCTTTGCGTTGGCTCAATCGTGTCAGCGCAGCGCGTAGTCGACCGCGATACCGGCGAACACCGCCGCACCGAGCCAGTTATTATGGCGGAAAGCGTAAAAACACGCGTCGCGCTCGCGTGCGCGGATCAGCGTGTAGTGATACGCGGCGATGCCGGCCGCCACCGCCAGGCCGGCGACGAACCACGCGCCCAGGCCCAGTTGCAGGCCGCACGCCAGCAGCAGCGCCAGGTGCGCGCCGTAGCACAGCATGACGGCGGCGACGTCGTAGCGGCCGAAGGTGATGGCCGAGGTCTGGATGCCGATTTTCAAGTCGTCGTCGCGGTCGACCATCGCATACTCGGTGTCGTAGGCGACCGCCCAGAAGACGTTGCCCAGCAGTAGCACCCAGGCCACCGGCGGCACCGTGTTCTGGAGCGCCGCGAACGCCATCGGGATGCCGAAGCCGAAGGCGATGCCCAGATACGCCTGCGGGATGGCGAAGAAGCGCTTGAAGTACGGGTAGGTGCCGGCGATGACGACGGCCGCCACCGACAGCTGCTTGGTGAGCGCGTTGAGCGGCAGGATCAGGCAGAACGAGACGAGCGCCAGCAGGGCGGCGATGGCCAGCGCCTCCTTGCCGCTGATGCGCCCGCTGGTGATGGGGCGCTGCGCGGTGCGCTTGACGTGCTTGTCGATGTCCTGGTCGGCGTAGTCGTTGATCGCGCAACCGGCCGAGCGCATCAGCAGGGTGCCGAGCGCGAAGATCAGCACCACTTTCCAGTCCGGCTTGCCGCCCGAGGCCAGCCACAGCGCGCATAAAGTCGGCCACAGCAGCAGCAGGGTGCCGATGGGTTTGTCCAGTCTGACCAGGCGGAAGTACAGCTGCAGCTTGTTCATCGATCGCGTCGTGTGAGGGGAAAGACCGGCATTATCGCAAATCTTTTCCACGCCGGCCGGGATGGCGCGGCGGCGGCCGGTTTATGCGTCGGCGCAGAGGGTGGTGATGCCGGGCAGGTCGCAGGCGGCGACGACCTCGCAGACGGCGTCGATGGCGGCCTTGCGGGTGAAACTCTTGCGCCAGACAATGACCACGCGGCGCGACGGCTGCGGCGCGTCGAAGTTGCGGAACTGCAGCATGCCCTCGGTGGTGTTCATGTCCGGCACCGAGGCGCGCGGCAACACGGTCAGGCCGATGCCGCTGGCGACCATGTGGCGGATGGTTTCGAGCGACGAGCCTTCGAAGGTGCGCTGCATGCCGTTGCCCGGCGCCGAGAAGCGCGCCATCTCGGGACATACTTCCAGTACCTGGTCGCGGAAACAGTGTCCGTTACCGAGCAACAGCATGTTTTCGGTTTTGAGGTCGTCGGCGGGGATGGTCTTGCGCTTGGTCCACGGGTGCTGGGCCGGCATGGCGACCACGAACGGTTCGTCGTACAAGGCCTGCATCGCCATGCCGTGGTCCGGCAGCGGCAGCGCCATGATGGCCGCGTCGAGTTCGCCCTGGCGCAGCATCTCGAGCAGGCGCACGGTGAAGTTCTCCTGCAGGATCAGCGGCATCTGCGGCACCTTGGCTATCATGCCCTTGACCAGCGGCGGCAGCAGATACGGGCCGATGGTGTAGATCACGCCCAGGCGCAGCGGGCCGGCCAGCGGGTCCTTGTTCTGTTTGGCCAATTCCTTGATCGCGGCGGTCTGTTCCAGCACGCGCTCGGCCTGGGCGACGATCTGCGCGCCCAGCGGGGTGACCGAGATCTCGGCGCCGCCCCGTTCGAACAGCACCACGCCGAGCTCGTCCTCGAGTTTCTTGATGGCGACCGACAGCGTCGGCTGCGCGACGTAGCAAGCCTCGGCGGCGTGGCCGAAGTGTTTCGCTCGCGCAACGGCAACTATGTATTTCAGTTCGGTCAGAGTCATGAATCTATTTGAACACAGGCAATGTACAGATGCAATAATTGTGCACCTACAAAGCCCATTGTAGCGGAATGGTGTCGATATAATGCACCTTGGCGGCGCAAAACCTGAGAAAGAAGGCGTGTATGTCCACCACATTCGGACCGGAGGAGGCGCAAGCCTACCTGCATAAGCTGTTGAAAGTGATGCACCACACGGGCGGATCGGACTTGTTCATTTCCGCCGATTTCCCGCCGAGCATCAAATCGCAGGGCGCGATGAAGCCGCTGAGCCAGCAGAAGCTGACCGGCGCCGTCACGCGCGCGCTGGCCTTGTCGATCATGAACGAGAAGCAAAAGCGCGAGTTCGAGGCCGAGCTCGAATGCAACTTCGCCATCGCGCTGCCGGAGGTGTGCCGTTTCCGCGTCAACGTCTTCGTGCAGCAGCAGAACGTGGCGATGGTGATCCGCACCATCGCCTCGGAGATCCCGACGTTTGAAAAGCTCGACCTGCCCGAGGTGCTCAAGGACGTCATCATGACCAAGCGCGGGCTGGTGCTGGTGGTCGGTGGCACCGGTTCCGGCAAGTCGACCACCCTGGCGGCGATGATCGACTACCGCAACGCCAATTCGGCCGGCCACATCATCACGGTCGAGGACCCGGTCGAGTACGTGCACAAGAACAAGGGCTGCCTGATCACGCACCGCGAGGTCGGCGTCGATACCTTGTCGTGGCACAACGCGCTGAAGAACACCTTGCGCCAGGCGCCGGACGTGATCCTGATCGGCGAGATCCGCGACACCGAGACCATGGAGCACGCGATCGCGTTCGCCGAGACCGGCCACCTGTGCCTGGGCACCTTGCACGCGAACAACTCCAACCAGACCATGGACCGCATCATCAACTTCTTCCCGGAGGAGCGGCGCAACCAGCTGTTGATGGACTTGTCGTCGAACCTGCGGGCCATCGTCTCGCAGCGGCTGGTGCGCACCGAGGACGGGCAGGGACGCAAGGCGGCCATCGAGATTTTGCTGAACACGCCGACGATCGCCGAGATGATCTTCAAGGGCAATTTCCAGTCGATCAAGGAAATCATGCACAAGTCGCGCGAGCTGGGCATGTGCACGTTCGACCAGGCGCTGTACGAACTTTATAATAAGGGCTACATCGGCTATGACGAAGCGATCCGCAACGCCGACTCGGCCAACGGCCTGCGGCTGCAGATCAAGCTGCGCGGCGAGCGCAAGGAGCCGGGCGACGGCGCCCGCGGCGGCGCCGACACGCTGAGCATGCAGATCGAAGCGGAAGCGCCGGACGACGAACCCAAATGAACCACATCGAAAAGACCCACATGCCCCAATTTGAAGACAAGATTTGCACCCGTGAACAACTGGCCGCGCGCGTGGCCGCGCTGCCCAAGCCGGTGGTGCTGACCAACGGCGTGTTCGACATCCTGCACCGCGGCCACGTCACGTACCTGGCGCAGGCGCGCGCGCTGGGGGCGTCGCTGGTGGTGGCCGCCAACACGGACGCGTCGGTCAAGCGGCTGGGCAAGGGCGACGACCGCCCGCTCAACACCTGCGCCGACCGTATGGCGGTGCTGGCGGCGCTGGAATCGGTCAGCCTGGTGGTCGATTTCGACGAGGACACGGCGCTGGAAGTGGTAAAGCAGGCGCGGCCGGAAATCTACGCCAAGGGCGGCGACTATCAAATGGACGCGATTCCGGAGGGCCAGGCGGTGCTGGCGTACGGCGGGCGGGCGGTCGCCATCGACTTCGAGCATGACCGCTCGACGACCAAGTTGCTGACCAAGGTGCGCGCGCAGCGTCCGGCATGAGGCTGCTGCTGATCGCCGTGGCGGTGCTGGCGTTCATCGGCGTGCTGTGGGGACCGGTGACGTACGTGGCGTGGCGGCTGTGGCAGCGCGGCGACGCGGCCGCGTTCCGGCAGTTGCGCTTCATGCTGCCGGCGCAGCTGATGGCGGCGGTGGCGCTGGCGTTCACGGCCGACGTGCTGGGCATGCGCAACCCGCCGGCGCTGTTTGCCGCCTCGACGGTGATCGTCAGCGCGGTCGGCACGGGCGCGCTGGCGCTGGGCCGTTACATCGCCAGACGGCGCCGACGCTGAACCGCCGACTCGCGGCGGATGAACAATCTAAACCACGTAGGGCGGATTAGGCGGAACGCCGTAATCCGCCATGCATGCGCCCTCGGCGGCTCACGCATTGGCGGATTACGCTACGCTAATCCGCCCTACGTGTTTACAGGGTATCTCATGCGCCGCTATGCGCCGCCGGCGTAACCGTTCTGGCGCCAGGCCTCGAACACCACCACCGCCACCGTGTTCGACAGGTTCAGGCTGCGGTTGTCCGGACGCATCGGCAGGCGGATGCGCTGTGCCGGCGGAAAATTCTCGCGCAGCGCCGGCGGCAGGCCGCTGGTCTCGGAGCCGAACACGAACACGTCCCCCGGCTGGAAGCTGGCCTGCGCGAACGGCGACGAGCCGTGCGTGGTCATGGCGAACATGCGCGCCGGGTCCGGCTGCAGGTCCGTCAAAAACGCTTGCCAGTCGGCGTGCACCTTCATTTTCGCGTACTCGTGGTAATCCAGCCCGGCGCGCTTCATCTTCGAATCCTCCAGCGGGAAGCCCAGCGGTTCGATCAGGTGCAGCTGCGCGCCGGTGTTGGCGCACAGGCGGATGACGTTGCCGGTGTTCGGCGGAATTTCGGGGTGGACCAGCACTACGTGAAACAAGATGTTCTCCTCAATACAGTTCAATGCGGCGGCGTGCGGGCGAACACCAGGTTGCTCACGCGCGCGGCGCCGTGGCGCTTGAGCGTGGCCGCCAGTTCGTCCAGCGTGCCGCCGCTGGTCATGACGTCGTCGACGATGCCGATGTGCCGGCCGCGCACCAGCGCGGCGTCCGGCACCGCGAAGGCGCCGGCGATGTTGCGCTGGCGCTGTTCGGGTGCGACGCTGCTTTGCGCCGTCGTCTCGCGCACCCGCGCCGCCAGGCGCGGATGCAGCGCGACGCCGAGGCTGCGCGCCAGCGGCCGGGCGATTTCCAGCGCCTGGTTGTAGCCGCGCTCGGCCAGCCGCCGCGGTCCCAGCGGAACCGGGCAGATCAGCGCAGGCAGGACGAAGTCCGGCTGTTGCAGCACGGCGTCGCGCAGCAGGCGCGCGAACAGCGCCGCCAGCGCGAGCCGGTGGCCGAATTTCAGTTGCAGCACCAGTTGGTCGACCGGCATCGCGTAATCGGCCGCCGTCAGCGTGACGTCGAAGGCCGGCGGCTGCGTGGCGCACTGGCCGCACAGTCGTTCTGCCGAGCGGCCGGGCGGCTTTCCCGATGGTGGCTGGTCGGCGCCCACGGCGGCGCCAGGCAGCGGGTTGGCGCAGCAACGGCAGCGGGCGACGGCGGCGCCGGCGCCGAAAAATTGCGCCGCGCAGTCCGGACACAGTGTTTCGTCGCAGCCGGTGCCGCACAGGGCGCAGGAGGTCGGCAGCAGGGCGCGCAATATTCTGGCGCCATGGCGCCGCCACAGCGCGCCCGCGGGGCCGGGCTTGCCGCCATCGCGCGGGCCTGTTGTTTGGTCGGTCAACTTGCCATTCATGCCACGCTCCCGGCAAAAAACGCGGGCCGTAGGCGTCGCATTCGCGTTCAACCATGTACACTGCCGACATTATCGCATTACAGACCGACCCACGATGCATGTGCCCGCAAATCCACCCAAACTGAGTGCGCCTATCGACCTGGAGCGCGTGCGCGCGCTGTTTTCCCGCCCTGAACGCGTCGCGCCGGCCGATTTCCTGCGCCGCGAAGTGTCCTCGCGCATGTTCGACCGCCTGGAATTGATCAAAATCGCGCCGCAGCGCGTGCTCGACGCCGGTTGCGGCGCGGGCGCCGACCTGCCGCTGTTGCAAAAATCCTACCCCGCCGCCCAGATCCTGGGCCTCGATGCCGCCGAGGCGCAACTGCGCGCCGCGCGCGGCCAGGCGTCCAAACCGTCGTCGCTGAACCTGCTGCTGAGCAAATTGTTGCCGGCCAAGACCGGCGTCGATCTGTTGTGCGGCGATTTCGCCGAGTTGCCGATGGGACCGAACTCCGTCGATCTGGTGTGGTCTAATCTGGCCTTGCATTGGCACCCCCAGCCGGACCGCGTGTTCGCCGAGTGGCGCCGCGTGCTGCGCGTCGATAGTTTGCTGATGTTTTCGTGCTTCGGCCCCGATACCTTCCGCGAGTTGCGGGCGGCCTTCGCCGAGGCCGACCTGGCCGCGCACGCGCTGCCCTTCGTCGACATGCACGACTTCGGCGACCAATTGGTGGAGGTCGGCTTTTCGACGCCGGTGCTGGACATGGAAGTGATCACCGTCACCTACGACACGCCAAAGGCGCTGCTGGCCGATGTGCGCGCGCTGGGCGGCAATCCGCTGGGTACGGTGAGCAGGGGACTGATGGGCAAACAGGCTTGGCGGCGCATGCTGGACGCGCTGGAAAAGACGCGCCGTCCGGACGGCAAGCTGGGGCTAACCTTCGAGGTGATCTACGGCCACGCGTTCCGGCCGGCGCCGAAAGTGACTTCCAAAGGTGAAGCCATCATTCGCTTCGATCTGCCCCGCAAGCCGCGCCAGTAGCGGGTTTGCGGCGTTTTGGCCGTCGTCTGGCGTTTCGCACTGTGGTAAAGCTGAGTGCGCTGAGAGGGACGGAAGAGTTGCAAAATGGATTATTTGTTGATGTGCGCCGTTGTTGTTATATATAATCATTGACTAATTTTGCCAGCATGTCACGTCGCCAGCTATAACTCGTCGACGTGGGGTGAAAGCAGTCAGAACGAACAAGAACAAGCAGTTGAATTAAGCAGAATCAGGCTTTTATGTTGTCCCTAAGCAGTATGTAGGGACGGCGTTGAAAGTCTCAAGGTCCCGCCGGGGCCGCGTTGAAGAAGTTTTCAAACGTGGCTGGCATGGGGCCTGAAGTTGTTTAAGGAGCGGCGCCGGTTCAGTTCACCGAAATCCGGAGTCGTTAAAAAAATACTTTTTAATTTCTTGGGTGGTTGGGGAAAACATGACACATGCGAAGCGACTTCAATCGTTGATGCTCGGGCTGACGATGACGGCAGCCAGTATCCCAGCGTGGGCGGCGGAGACGGCGGGCACCTACACCGCGGCCACCGGCGGCACCGGCGGCCCCGTCAAGGGGGAAATGAACCTGCAGCCCCCCGCGACCCAGATCGCTTCCCAAATCTACGACCTGCACACCTGGATGATGGTGGTGTGCCTGGTCATCTTCGTCGCCGTGTTCGGCGTGATGTTCTACTCCATCTTCAAGCACCGCAAATCGCTGGGCCACAAGCCGGCCACCTTCCACGAGTCGACCGCAGTCGAGATCGCCTGGACGGTGGTGCCGTTCCTGATCGTCATCGGCATGGCGCTGCCCGCCACCCGCACCGTGGTCGGCATGAAGGACACCTCCAACGCCGACATCACCATCAAGGTCACCGGCATGCAGTGGAAATGGGGCTACGACTACCTCAAGGGCGAGGGCGAGGGCATCTCCTTCCTGTCGAACCTGTCGACCCCGCGCTCGCAGGTGGGCGCGCCCGGCTTCGAGCCGACCGAGCAGCGCGGCGACAACTACCTGATGGAAGTCGACAACGAGGTGGTGGTGCCGGTCAATAAAAAGATCCGCATGGTCACCACCGCCAACGACGTGATCCACTCGTGGTCGATCCCGGCCTTCGGCGTCAAGCAGGACGCCATCCCCGGCTTCGTGCGCGACACCTGGTTCAAGGCCGACCACACCGGCACCTACCGCGGCTATTGCTCCGAGCTGTGCGGCAAGGAGCACGCGTTCATGCCGATCGTCGTCAAGGTCGTCACCGACGCCGAGTACAAGACCTGGGTCGACGGCAAGAAAAAGGAAATGGCGGCGCTGGCCGACGATCCGAACAAGACCTGGACCATCGACGAACTGAAAACCAAGGGCGAGAAGGTCTACACGACCAATTGCGTGGTGTGCCACCAGGCCACCGGCAAGGGCGTGCCGGGCGCGTTCGCCGCGCTCGACGGCTCGGCCGTGGTCAACGGCCCGAAAGCGGACCAGATCCACGTGCTGCTCAACGGCCAGAAGAGCGGCAGGTTCCCGGCCGAGATGCCGTCGTGGAAACAGCTGTCCGACACCGATATCGCCGCCGTCATCACCTATACGCGTAACAGCTGGTCGAACAAGGCCGCCGAAAACATCGTTCAACCGGCCGAAGTCTTGGCTGCACGTAAGTAATCAGGAGCGTTAGAAATGAGCACAAGCACCTTGGATCACGCACACCACGATCACGCTCACGACCACCCGCACGGGCTGTCGCGCTGGTTGTTCGCCACCAACCACAAGGACATCGGTACCCTGTACCTGTGGTTCTCGTTTGTCATGCTGCTGTCGGGCGGCGTGCTGGCGCTGATGATACGCAGCGAGCTGTTCAAGCCCGGCCTGCAATTCTTCCAGCCCGAGTTCTTCAACCAGCTGACCACAATGCACGGCCTGGTGATGGTGTTCGGCGCCATCATGCCGGCCTTCGTCGGCTTCGCCAACTGGATGATCCCGCTGCAGATCGGCGCCTCCGACATGGCCTTCGCGCGCATGAACAACTTCTCGTTCTGGCTGCTGCCGCCGGCCGCGCTGCTGCTGGCGACGTCGTTCCTGGTGCCCGGTGGCGCCACCGCCGCCGGCTGGACCCTGTACGCGCCGCTGTCGACCCAGATGGGGCCGGGCATGGACATGGCCATCTTCGCGATGCACCTGATGGGCGCGTCGTCGATCATGGGCTCGATTAACATCATCGTCACCATCCTCAACATGCGCGCGCCCGGCATGACCCTGATGAAGATGCCGATGTTCTGCTGGACCTGGCTGATCACCGCCTACCTGCTGATCGCCGTCATGCCCGTGCTGGCCGGCGCCATCACCATGACGCTGACCGACCGCCACTTCGGCACCACCTTCTTCAACGCGGCCGCCGGCGGCGACCCGGTCATGTACCAGCACATCTTCTGGTTCTTCGGCCACCCCGAGGTGTACATCATGATCTTGCCGGCGTTCGGCATCGTCTCGCAGATCCTGCCGGCGTTCGCCCGCAAGCAGCTGTTCGGCTACGCGTCGATGGTGTACGCCACCGCGTCGATCGCCATCCTGTCGTTCATCGTCTGGGCCCACCACATGTTCACCACCGGCATGCCGGTGACGTCGCAGCTGTTCTTCATGTACGCCACCATGCTGATCGCGGTGCCGACCGGCGTGAAAGTGTTCAACTGGATCGCCACCATGTGGAAGGGTTCGATGACCTTCGAGACGCCGATGCTGTTCGCGGTCGGCTTCATCTTCGTGTTCACGATCGGCGGCTTCACCGGCCTGATCCTGGCCGTGACGCCGATCGACATCCAGCTGCAGGACACCTATTACGTGGTGGCGCACTTCCACTACGTGCTGGTGGCCGGCTCGCTGTTCGCGCTGTTCGCCGGCTTCTACTACTGGTCGCCGAAGTGGACCGGCCACATGTACAACGAGACGATGGGCAAGGCGCACTTCTGGCTGTCGCTGATCACCTTCAACATCACCTTCTTCCCGATGCACTTCCTGGGACTGGCCGGCATGCCGCGCCGCTATGTCGACTACTCGGCGCAGTTCACCGACTACAACATGATCGCCACCATCGGCGCCTTCGGTTTCGGGCTGTCGCAGGTGTTCTTCCTGTTCGGCGTGGTGCTGCCGACCATTCGCGGCGGCAAGAAGGCCGAAGCCAAGCCATGGGATGGCGCCGAGGGCCTGGAGTGGACCGTGCCGTCGCCGGCGCCGTTCCACACCTTTGAAACCCCGCCGCAGTTCAAGTGACCATGTCCGGGCAAAAGAAGCCGAACAATCTGAGGACCGGCCTGATCTTGGCCGGCCTGGCGCTGTTTTTTTTCCTGTCCGTGTTCGTCAAACGGATATGGCTGAGCTGATGCGTGCGGGGTGATGTGAGTCGAGACAACGAAACCAGCGGTTTGAACCGCACGCTGTTGCGCAAGCTGATCGTCATCGCGGTGGTGATGTTCGGCTTCGCCTACGCGCTCAACCCGTTCTACCGCCAGATCTGCGAAGCGCTGGGGCTGAACGTGCTGACGCAGAAGGACGGCACGGTCGAGTTGGACAAGAACACGCAGGTCGACAAGACGCGCAACATCGTCATCGAGTTCGACGCCAACGCGCAGGGGCCGTACCGCTTCCGCCCGACGGTGACCAACATGACGGTGCACCCGGGCGAACTGGCCACGGTGATGTACGAGGTGGTCAACACCCAGAAGCGCGACGTCGCGGCGCAGGCGATTCCAAGCTACGCGCCGCAAAACGCGATGCAGCACTTTAAAAAGGTCGAATGCTTCTGCTTCAAGCAACAGACGCTCAAGCCGAACGAGGCGCGCCAGATGCCGGTGGTGTTCTTCATCGACCCGGCGCTGCCGAAGGAAGTCAAGACGATCACCTTGTCGTACACCTTCTTCGAGGTGGGCGGCATGGACAAGACCGCGGTCAACGAGGGCAGCAAGCATGCAGTCCGATAAAAAGGCCTCGTTCCTGTACTCGTTGAAGGCGGTGTTCTGGTCGTTTTTCGGCCTGCGCAGGAAAAGCGATTTCGATACCGATTCGGCCAAGCTGAATCCGCTGCACATCGTCATCGCCGCGCTGATCGGCGTGGCCGTCTTTATCGGCTTGCTGATCACGATCGTTAAATTAGTCGTATCAAAGTAAACGTAGCATCCTCGAATAAATGAATTAGGGAGATGAAGATGAGTTCACAGGTAGGTTCGCATAACACCACGGCACCGTATTACTTCGTGCCGGGTCCGTCCAGGTGGCCGCTGCTGGCCGGCATCTCGCTGCTGGTGACGATGGTGGGCGCCTCGGGCTGGGTGAACGACGTGTCCTGGGGCATGCCGCTCAACCTGCTCGGCATCGCCGCGATCATCAGCGTGCTGTATTTCTGGTTCGGCGACGCCATCAAGGAATCCGAAAGCGGCCAGTACAGCCAGCGCATCGACTACTCGTACCGCTGGTCGATGGCCTGGTTCATCTTCTCGGAAGTGATGTTCTTCGGCGCCTTCTTCGGTGCGCTGTTCTACGCGCGCACGATCACGATGCCGTGGCTGGGCGACCTCGACCACAAGTTCATCTGGCCGGACTTCGCCGCGCACTGGGGCAACATCGGCCCGGCCGGCACGGTCGAAACGTTCAAGACGATGGGCCCGTTCCCGATTCCGACGATCAACACCGCGTTGCTGCTGACGTCGGGCCTGACGTTGACGATTTCGCACCACGCGTTGCGCGCCGGGCACCGGGCGCAGACGGCGATCTGGCTGTTCGCCACGATCCTGCTGGGCGCGACCTTCATGGGCTTCCAGGCCTACGAATACATGCACGCCTACTCGGAACTGAACCTGAAGCTGACCTCGGGCATCTACGGCTCGACGTTCTTCATGCTGACCGGTTTCCACGGCTTCCACGTGACGATGGGCGCGATCATGCTGTCGGTGGTGCTGTACCGCGTGCTGAGGGGGCATTTCACGCCGGACCACCACTTCGCGTTCGAAGGCGCGGCCTGGTACTGGCACTTTGTCGACGTGGTCTGGCTCGGTTTGTACGTTGTCGTGTACTGGCTATAAAGGCGCAGCGTTATAATGCCGCGACGAGCCTGTCGCGGCGGAAAAAAGCCGCAGACGAGGTCACTCGATGCGGCTATTTTTCATCCGGGGTCAGGTCCACCATTTCTACACGGACGGGGCTGTAATCGGTAAAAAAGTGCTGTTAAGGCTGGGCTCGTGTAGAAATGGTGGACCTGACCCCGGAGTTGCCGGAGTTGCCTCTCGGCTTAGGTGCGGATGCCGGTGGGGTGGATGTAGCCGAGCTTGTAGAAGAGTAGTATCAGCAGGAACAGCGCGATCGATAGGCCCACCCGCAGCGCGAGCGCGTTGACCGTGTTGTTGCTTTTGCCTTTGTCGCGCATCAGGAAGAATAATGCCGATCCCAGGCTGCCCAGTATCAGGATGAACGCGATGGCGACAGCAATTTTCATGACAGGACCGGGCGGTGTAATGATTGAGGCTCCATTGTAATGCCTATTAGCTTCCGTTTTAAATTGATCCCGTTCGTGGCCACCGTGCTGGTGGTGACGCTCGGCATTCAGCTGGGCAACTGGCAGGAGCGCCGCGCCGCGCAAAAAATCTCCGCTCAGGATAAACTTGCTCAAGGTAACGCCGCCGGGCCGCTGACCTTGACCGGCGCGCCGCTCGACGCCGGCGCCGTCGAGTTTCGCCGCGTGACCGCCACCGGCCAGTTCGTCGCCAACTGGCCGTTGTACTTGGATAACCGCCCCTACCAGGGCCGCTCCGGGTTTTATGTGCTGATGCCGTTTAAAATCGCCGGATCGAACATGCATGTGCTGGTGCAGCGCGGCTGGCTGCCGCGCGATTCGGCCCAGCACGACAAGTTGCCGGCCTATGCGACGCCGCCCGGCGAGGTCACGCTCGAGGGCGTGGCGCGCCTCAATCTCGGCCATGTGATGCAACTGGGCACGGCGCCGCCGCTGGCGCCGAACGCCATCGTGCAGAACGCCGACCCGCTGCAGGTGGCCGCCCAGAGCGGGCTGACGATGCAGCCGTTCGTGCTGCAGCAGACCGCGCCGGCCAGGCCGGGCGGCGACGATGCCCGCATGGCGCGCGATTGGACGCTGCCGGCGATGAGCGTCGAAAAACATCAGGGCTATGCCTTCCAGTGGTACGCGCTGGCGGCGATGGCCGTTGTCTTCTTTGTTGTGAACGGATTCAGACGTGCAAAACCAGGTAAATAGTCCCAACTCCCGTGGCCGCTGGAAGCTGATGGCCGTGCTGGCCGTGTGCGCCGCGCCGCTGATCGCTTCGTATTTCATGTACTACGTCGTCAAGCCCAAGGGCGGCGTGACCAACTACGGCACCTTGATCGATCCGCGCCTGTACCCGATTCCGCCGATGGCCAGCACCACGCTCGACGGCAAACCGGCCACCTTGGACAACTACAAGGGCAAGTGGATCATGCTCAAGGTCGGCCCGTCCGAGTGCCTGCAGGAGTGCCAGGACCAGCTGTTCGCGATGCGCCAGCTGCGCAAGATGCAGGGCAAGGAGATGGAGCGCGTCGAGCGCGTGTGGATGATCACCGATAACGAGCCGCTCGATACGGTGCTGATGCGCGTCAACGACGGCACCCGCATGCTGCGCGCGCCGGCCGCCGTCATCGACAAATGGCTGCCGCTGGAGCAGGGCGCAGGTGCCGGCGCCGACAAGGTGTCCGACCACGTCTATCTGATCGATCCGCTGGGCAACCTGATGATGCGCTTCCCGAAAGGCGCGGTCTCCAGCGACACCGAAAAAGTGCGCAAGGTGCACAAGGATCTGGCCAAACTGCTCAAAGCCTCGGGGATCGGATAAACGCCATGCATCTCACCCTCGCCCAAATGGCCGTCACGGCGCTACTGGTGGCGCTGCTGCCGCTGTCGCTGGTCTATACCTCGTCCGACGCCAGCAAGTACCGCAAGCTGGTGTGGGTCAGCGTGTTCCTGACGTTCGACCTGATCGTGTTCGGCGCCTTCACGCGCCTGACCGATTCCGGCCTGGGCTGCCCGGACTGGCCGGGCTGCTACGGCGCCGCCAATCCCTTCCTGGCGCACGCCCAGATCGTGGCCGAGGAGGCGCTGCGCCCGACCGGCCCGGTGACCGTGGTCAAGGCCTGGATCGAGATGATCCACCGCTACCTGGCGATGGCGATCGGCGTGCTGATCGTGGCGATGATGGGGCAGGCGTGGTACCAGTGGCGCAAGTCGAAGGGCACGCGGCCCGAGTACGCGCCCGGCATGCCGACCTTGCTGTTCTTCTTCGTTTGCCTGCAGGGCGCGTTCGGCGCGTGGACCGTCACCTTGAAGCTGCAGCCGGTGATCGTCACCACCCATTTGCTGCTGGGCATGGGGCTGCTGTCGCTGCTGGTGTGGTACGGCGGCCGCCAGGACCAGTTGATTTCGCCTGTGCGCACGGTGACGGCGTCGCCGCCGGCGATGCGCAACATCCGCCTGCTGGCCGCCGCCTCGGCGCTCATTCTGCTGGTGCAGATCGCGCTCGGTGGCTGGGTCAGCACCAACTACGCGACCCTGGCCTGCACCGATTTCCCGCTGTGCGGCGGCAAGCTGGTGCCGGAGATGGATTTCGAGCACGGTTTCACCCTGTGGCGCGAGCTGGGCAAGACCGCCGCCGGCCACTACCTGCCGTTTTCGGCGTTGACGGCGATCCATTGGGTGCACCGTAACATGGGCTTGATCGTCGCGCTGGTGGCCGGCTACACGGCCTGGCGCGCGTGGGAGCATCCGGCGCTGCACAAGACGGCGCGCGGCATCGCCATCGTGCTGGCGGCGCAGATCGCCAGCGGCATCGCTACCATCTATCTAAGCTTCCCGCTGACCATCGCGGTGCTGCACAACGCCGGGGCGGCCATGCTGGTCCTGCTGCTTACCATGTTAAACTACAAGGCTAAGTACCAGTACGATCTTGCCAAAAAAGCAGCTTCAGGCTCGGCTTTTCCGCAGATCTTGCCGGTCAGGCAACGATAAGCAGCCCTAATGACCACTCACACCGCAATCGCCAAACCACCCAGCCGCGCCTCGCAATATTGGGCGCTGACCAAGCCGCGCGTCACCCAGATGGCGGTGTTCTGCGCCGTCATCGGCATGTTCCTCGCCACCGAGGGCTTGCCGGATTGGCGCGTCGTGGTCGCCGCCACCATCGGCATCTGGCTGCTGACCGGCGCCGCCTTCGCCGTCAACTGCCTGGCCGAGCGCGAAATCGACGCCCGCATGGCCCGCACCGCGCGCCGGCCGATGGCGCTGGGCGACATCACCGTCATGCAGACCGTGGTGTTCGCCGCCGTCATCGGCGGCGCCGGCATGTGGATCCTGTACACCATGGTCAATCCGCTGACGATGTGGCTGACCTTTGTCACCTTCATCGGCTACGCCATCATCTACACGATGATCCTGAAGCCGTCGACGCCGCAGAACATCGTCATCGGCGGCCTGTCCGGCGCCATGCCGCCGGCGCTGGGCTGGGCCGCGATCGCCAACGAGGTGCCGATGGAGGCGTGGCTGCTGGTATTGATCATCTTCGTCTGGACGCCGCCGCACTTCTGGGCGCTGGCGCTGTACCGCCGCGACGACTACGCCAAGTCCGGCCTGCCGATGCTGCCCGTCACGCACGGCATGCAATTCACGCAGTTCCACGTCTGGCTGTATTCGATCGCGCTGGCGGCCACCACCTTGCTGCCGTTCGCGGTGCAGATGAGCGGGCTGATTTACCTGGTCAGCGCGGTGATCCTCAACGCCGTGTTCCTGCGCCACGCGTGGAAAATCTACCGTCATTACACCGACCTGGTGGCCCGCAAGGCGTTCACGTGGTCGATCATTTATCTGTCGCTGCTGTTCGCGGCGCTGCTGGTGGATCACTACCTCAAACTATGAAAAAAATCCTCGCCCTGGGCCTGCTGGCCGTCTCCATGCTGTTGGCCGGCTGCGGCGAGAAACCCGCGGCGGCGCCGACGTTCCAGAGCGTCGACATCACCGGCGCCACCTTCGCGCGCGACTTCGCGCTGACCGACCACACCGGCAAGCCGCGCACGCTGGCCGACTTCAAGGGCAAGGTGGTGGTGATGTTCTTCGGCTTCACCCAGTGCCCGGACGTGTGCCCGACGACGATGGCCGAAATGTCGGCCGTGATGAAGGAACTGGGGCCGCAGGCCGACCAGGTGCAGGTGCTGTTCGTCACCGTCGATCCCGAGCGCGACACGAAAGAGCTGCTGTCGCAGTATGTGCCGGCGTTCGACCAGCGCTTCCTCGGCCTGTACGGCACGCCCGCGCAGACCGCCGCCGTCGCCAAGGAATTCAAGGTGTTCTACTCCAAGGTGGAGGGCAAGACGCCGGGCAGCTATTCGATCGACCACACCGCCGCCAGCTATATCTTCGACCGCAACGGCAAGGTGCGCCTGCTGGTGCGCCACGGCCAGGGCCCGGCGCCGATCGTCCACGACATCAAACAATTGCTGTCCTGAGCGGGGACGGCATGGGACAGCGCTTTCAGCCTTTTACCCGCCTCGCCGCCATCATCCTGCTGGTGATCGGCTGCCTGTTCGTGCTGCGGCCGTTCCTGGCCGCGATCCTGTTCGCCTGCGCCATCGCCATCTCCAGCTGGCCGCTGTATCTGCGCCTGCTTGAGCGCGTGAAGGGGCGGCGCTGGCTGGCCGCCATCATCATGAGCGTCGGCCTGACCTTGCTGATCGTTGTGCCGCTGACCCTGGTCACCTGGAACATCGCCGACAACGCCTCCGAATTCTACGACCACGTCAAGGGCGACCTCGACACCGGGAGCTTGTCGCCGCCCGTCTGGCTCAAGGATATCCCGGTGGTCGGCGAGATCATCGACACCTATCTGCGCAAGCTGCTGGGCAGCCGCGAGGAGCTGGTCAACACCGCCAAGGGCATGCTGGAGCCGGCGCGCCACTTCCTGCTCGGCAGCGGCATGGTGCTGGGCAGCGGCGTGGCGCAGGTCAGCCTGGCCGTGTTCGTCAGCTTCTTCCTGTACCGCGACGGCCAGTACATCGTCGTGGCGCTGTCGAACGCCCTGAACAAATTGATCGGGGCGGAGCAAAGCCTGTCCGTCGCCGACACCGTCAGCCGCACCGTGCGCGGCGTCATGTACGGCCTGCTGGGCACGGCGCTGGCGCAGTCGGTGGTGGCGGCGATCGGCTTTTTGATCGCCGGCGTGCCGGCCGTGGCGCTGCTGTCGGTGGCGACCTTCCTGTTCTCGCTGATTCCCGTGGGACCGCCGCTGATCTGGGGCGGCGCCGCGCTGTGGCTGTTCAACGAGGGCCGCGTCGCGTGGGGCGTGTTCATGCTGGTCTGGGGCGTGTTCCTGATCAGCGGCGTCGACAACGTCGTCAAGCCTTTGCTGATCAGCCGCGGCAGCAGCCTGCCGTTCATCCTGGTGCTGCTGGGCGTGATGGGCGGGGTGCTGGCGTTCGGCTTCGTCGGCCTGTTCATCGGACCGACGTTGCTGGCGGTGGGGCTGGGGCTGCTGCGCAACTGGACCGGTCAGCCGGTTTGATGCGGCGTTGGGCTACAAGTGCCTCACCTCGTCCGGCGGGGTTTCCCAATTATCGTTGCGGCCGTCCAGATAGGTGATAGGCGCGTCGATCAGCTCCTCGCTGGTGACGTCGTCGAGGCAGGTCACGTTGACGGCATAGAACTCGCCCCAGCGCGGCGAATTGCCGATACCAAACGAGCGCACGCCGCAATGGCGGCAAAACAGGTGCTTGTCCCGCTTGGTCAGGAACTGGTAGTTGGTAAGGTCAGCCTCGCCCGAGATGAGCCGGAACGCCGCCGGTTGGACGATGGCCGGCCAGAACCGTACCTTGGTGCAGATCGAGCAGTTGCAGCGCAAGGTACCCTGGCTCAAATCGATGTCCGCTTCAAAGCGCACGGTACCGCAATGGCAGCTTCCATGGTAAGTCTTCACGGCCTCTCCAAATGGTTCGACAACAGGGCAAGACTAGCAGTCGCTAGCCTCTCTGGCAAATTGAAAGCTATTTGTTTTGCCTCAATCCCCGCTCGCGCGTTTGGCGGGTGTGCTCAAAATCCCGGGTATATAATTTTGTTCGTCGCTGCTCGCTAACCGCGTAAAGCTATAGTACACAGGGGGAAGATATGAGCGGGAAAAATTTCTTTTCGTCTGACGACCTGGCCGCCATTAGCGCGCGAATGGCCCGTTATTCAGCTTCGCCGGCCTCTACTAATTCTTCATACACGCCGACATCGCCGATTGTCGCGAAGCTTATGCGTGAAAAAGGAGTTTCCCGCGAGAAGATGAACGAGGCATATCGCATCGCGCAGATGACTGTCCGTTCAGGAAAATAGGGCCTCCGCAGTGACTGACGCCTCGGTTTTTCAGCGCTTGACTGCCGATCCGAATGATGCGGCCGGCGCATTCGCGTACATCGCCTACAAACGGCAAAAGGTTGAGTTTTGTAAAACGTTCGGCGATCGGCAGCCTGGCGCTGTTTTACTTGGCTACAGGTTCAGCGTGCAGCTTCAGCAGAACGCCGAGAAGAAGGCTGGCGTAGGCGGTTCGACCATCAGCCAGAGTCCGATAAGAACCGAACCTGCGCGGCCCACTGACTCGTCAACTGCGCCCAACCCAACCATCCCTTAATCCAGGTCGGCATTGTCCTCGGTGTCATCCTTCGGAATGACCTTGACCAGCAGGATGCGCGGGCCGTTCATCTTCTTGGCGACGATATCGAAGTGGCGGAAGCTGATGCGCTGCCCCTGCTTCGGAATGTCGCCCAGTTTCAGCATGATCAGGCCGCCGACCGACTCGACCTCGTCCATGCCCAGTTCCTCGTTCTCGATATCGATGCCCAGGGTGCGCTCGAGCGAGAAGATCGGCAGGCTGGCCTTGCCGATCAGCGTGCCGTCGGGCTGCTTGAGCCAGTCGTTCTCGTTGAGGCGGAACTCGTCGTGGATCTCGCCGACCATCGCGCCAAGCAGGTTGTCGAGCGTGATGAAGCCCAGCGGACGCTTGCCTTTCTCGCCGATCAGCGCGAAGTGCGGCGCGCCGTCGCGGAAGCGGCGGAACTGCTCGAGCGCCGGCGTGCGCGCCGAGATCGTCTCCACCGGCCGCAGGAACGGCGCCAGGTCGGTGATCGGCTTGCCCGACTGCTGGGCGAAGAACAAATCCTTCAGGTGCACCACGCCCAGCACCGTCTCGCCGTCCTTGTCGTAGTACGGATAGCGGCTGAAGCGGTTGCGCAGCATGGTTTGCAGGTTGTCGGCCAGCGAGCGGCTCGCGTGCAGGCTGATCACCTCGTTGATCGGGCGCATCAGGTCCGACACGGCCAGATCGCTGAAATCGAGCGAATGGGCCAGGATGTTGCGTTCGTCCTTGTTGTATTTCTCACCAGGCTGGCTGGTGCGCAGGATCATCTTCAATTCCTCGACCGAATAGTGGCTCTCGTGGCCGCCCTTGCCGGACAGGCCGGCCAGGCGCAGCACCATGTTGGCGCTGCCGTTGAGCACCCAGATGAACGGATACATGGCCCAGTAGAAGGCGTACAACAGCGGCGCGCACCACAGGCCGATCGCCTCCGGCATGCGGATCGCCAGCGACTTCGGCGCCAGTTCGCCGACGACGATGTGCAGGAACGAGATCACGCCGAACGCGAAGATGAAGGCGATGCTGTGGACCAGTTTGGGCGAGTCGACGCCGATGGCGGCCAGGAAGGGCTCGAGCAGGCTGGCGAAGGCCGGTTCGCCGACCCAGCCCAGGCCCAGCGAGGCGAGCGTGATGCCCAGTTGGCAGGCCGACAGGTAGGCGTCGAGCTGGCCGTGCACTTTGCCGAGGATGCGTCCGCGTAGTCCCTGGGTCTTGGCGATGGCGCGAACGCGCGTCTTGCGCAGCGTGACGATGCCGAATTCGGCCGCCACAAAGAATCCATTGAGCGCGACCAGGAACAGGGCGAGCACGACAAGCATAACGTTTTGCATAGGGGCCGAGCGGCGGTTTACGTAGTTAAAACACGCATCTTAAACGACTGCGGGGGGATGGGGCGCAAATTGCTGTTTATTACCGAAAATCCATATCGCCTGAGGCCCCTTGCGACATTGAGGCGCCACAAACACCGTCCATATGCACCAGCTAGCATAAGGAGAGTGAGTGGCCGACTTTGTTGGCGGCGCTCACGGCGCCGGTCGTTGTGACCGGCCAAGTCGCCGGTCTTGCCTGTCGAGCGCGGCGACCCCGACCCACGGTGTACCAAGGAGAACTACGATGTCGATTATTCATAGCAATGGACCTGAAGTGATCACTGCGCCCCGGTCCGCGCAGGACCAGGCGGCGGCCGCTTCCTCGGCGATACTGGCCGGCGTCACGACGGTCGTGCAGGAGCTGGACGAAGCGGCGGTGGTGCCGCTGTCCGGGGGGACGGTGCGGCAACAGGTGCTGGAAGGATACGGTTACACGTATCGGCAGAACTGGGGCGCCCGCAACGGCGAGGTGATACTGACCCTCATCTCGCCCAGGCTGCCGCTGATCACTCCCCGTTCGCGGATCTTCGTGGCGGTAAGCGAGGGCGTTGCCGGCGGACCGGACAACGGCAAGTTCATCGGGGCGGCCCGCTTCACGGTGCGCAACGTCGCGCCGAGGGCCAACGCCGTCGACATCTGGGTCAGCATCGAGTGGCCGGCGCCGATCCTGCTTTACGCCGATTATCTGGTGATCAACCCGTAACCGCCGCCGTGACCAGCTTAATCCCGGCCAGGTGCCTTCAACGCCCCCGCTGCCGGGAGTACCTGCCCACCGTTTTACCGTGGATTTCGGTTTCGGACTCGTAAGCAAAACCAAGGCGCTGAGCAACACGAAGCGAGGATTCATTGCCCGAATCGATGAGCGCTTGAATCTTCGGTTCGCGCCTGACCTCAAACGCGAAGTCCAAGGCCGCCGCCGCCGCCTCGCTTGCGTATCCGTGGCCCCAGAACGCGCGATAGGTGTTCCAGCCGACCTCCATCACGGGCGACGTCTCGCGGAAGAATGCCCCCACGTTACCAATCAGCTCGCCAGTCTGCCGCATCTCGACCGCCCACCATCCCGCGCCATGCAAGACCCATAGCCCGGCGTGGCCGCTGAAGATCCGCCACGCCGTGTCACGATCGGCCAGAGCGATGTGGGCCGCGCTTTCGGGGTCTGCGAGGTGCCCGGCAAATGCATCGAAGTCGGCAGGCCGGTACTCGCGAAGCGTGAGGCGATCTGTTTGAATGACGGGAATGGTGTAAGAGTGGCTCATCTATTACTCATTGGCGTGGATGCGCAGATCCGCTGCGCTGAGCGCCTTGCGCGCGAACACTGAGGGGACGCATGTCCGTCCAGTTATCCTGGATGTAGTCGAGGCAGTGGCGCTTCTCTCCCTTCGGCCCGGCAACCTTCCAGCCCGCGGGCACACTCTGGTGCTCCGGCAGGATGGCGTACTGCTCTTCCTCATTCTTCACCACAACGTAGGATACGGCGTCTTTTTCGTCGTTCATGTTCATTTGAACTTCCTCCTATTAACTGTTCTATCAGCGCTAGACCGCCGGCATGCGCCGCTCGCCATCGAGCGCGATTGATTTTGACCCATCCAACAATTCCACCTCGATGCCCAGTGCCCGGCAATCGCGGATGAACGCCTGGTTCTCCATGTCCTGATACGAGTCTTTTTCGATGGGAGAACCGCCCAGCGGTCCGGCCCACGGCTCGATTGCCATGGCGTAGATGAACACGCGCTTGCACCCGAGCGCGCGCACCAGCTGCAAGGCCCGCTCGGCGTTGGAGCCGCCGGTCCTTCGTCCCGGCTCCATTTCGCGCGACACCGAGCCGAACAGCAGAGGTCCATACGTCCACGAAATGGGCGCCCCCTGGCATTCCAGGCCGATAAAGGCGATATCGGTCGGGCCGTAGAGATCGCGGATCTGCTGGTACATCCGGGTGTCCAAATTGTTGCTGTCGGCAAGAAAGACCACCGATTGCCCCGCGAACTCAAGACGGTATCCGAGCTTGCTGGTGATGTCCAGCTCGCCGTGTTCGCCCAGGAACGGCAGTGTCTGGATCTTTACCCCGTCGAACTCCAGCGCGTCGAACGGGTTGGGCGCCAGCACATCGCCGAAGCCCAGATGCCTGGATACCAGTTCGAGGGAGGGATCGTGGATGGCTCCCGGGGTGCTGCGCGGCACAACCAGCGTCTTGGTCCGCTCGCGGATCTGCAGCAAAGTTTCGATCACGTAATGATCGTGATGGGCGTGCGTGATCAGTGCGCAATCGATCTGCGCCGGCAAATCGCGCCAAGTGCTCCGCGCCGGTCCCTCGGCGACGTTATAGCCGACCAGTGGATCGATCAGCACGCTCGCCCGGCCGGTGCGGATCAGCACGCAGGCATGGCCGAAGTAGTCGATGCGCGGGCCATCGTCCGCCGCGGGCCGGCTGGGCAGGTCGGGACTGGCGCGGAACAGATCGTTGATCTGCGCCCGTGTCCAGCTTGAGCCGGTTCCCTGCATGTGGAAAAAGCGCTCCAGATCCTCGTCCGACAACGGCCGCTGGCGGGAGGCGAGCAGCGCCGCGCTTTCTGATGAGCCAAATGGCATACGAAGGATCAGGTCTCCCTCGCTGGCCAGGCGGGGAGTGCTCAGCACGTACGGGCGCGCGTCGGAATCCACCCTGGCCAGCGCGAACTCCTGATGCGTTTCCGGCGGAAAGGCCGCATACAGCAACGCCTCGATCAGCCGCGCGCGCCCGCGCAAGCCCGACGTCTCGTAGGCAAGCTCCACCCGTCCGCCCAGGCCCGCCCCGAGTTTGGGATAGGTGCCGTCCAGGCTAGCTCCGGTGGTTGCGCGCAACATCCCCTGCAAGTCGTCGATTTCAGCGGCCAGGCGCAGCAATTCAGCGCGGCTCAGCCGCGTGAATTCCAGCAGGCGGCGGATCTCGCCCACATCATCCGCGCCGTTGGAGCTTTCGAGAAATGGACCGCCGCGCATGGACGGTTGCTGAAGTGCGGCGGCGTGCAACTCCGGATGCTGCACAAACGACTCCATGATCTGGATGTGATGCCGGGTCATGAACGCGGCGGAGGCCGGCGCGATCAGAAAAGGATGCGCATACCAACGGCCGACCAGCGGCTCGATCTTCACATCATCGTGCAGATAATATCCCATATTGGCTTGTCCTTAGTGAGAGTCGTGCAGCCGCGGCTGTCCAGCATCGCCGCCGTGATGGCCCGGTATGGCCGCGCCGCCGATTGCCGCGGCCTCTTGATCGATCCGACGCACGACGTCGCCCCAAGCCACGAAGTTGGACGCCTGCGTCAACTGTTTCGCCAGTCCTGAATTCTGTCGCCACTCCAGAGCGCGGGCGATGAGCACATCGAGCGGCTCGTCGATAAGATTGCCGACGGTCTTGTCACAAATCTTGATGGCGCGCAGATTGCCCTTTGGATCAAGCTGAACACAAGATTCGCCATCGCTTTGCAGGAAATCCGTATCGTTCAACGTCAGGATCACCGTGGGGGGAACCTCCTTCTGCACGCCTTTGACCGACTGCGATAGTTGCCGCACTTCCTCGCTGCTAAGCAACTGCGTTTCACACCGTAGCGCGTCCGCCCCGCGACCGCTCGGGACGGCGGCCACGATGTTGATGAAGCTCAGACCCGGTACCGTGGACATGGCGCGTACAAAGCTGGCGATGCCATCGAGGTTGTCGCGGATCACCGTGCATTCGACCCCGAAGCGCAGCCGCTTGTTGTGCGACTGCTCCTCGCCGAGCAAACGCAACGTTTCCATCGCGTTGGCGTGCGCGCCCTTCCGGTTGCGCACCCGGTCATTGACCTCCGGGTCGCTGGCGTCGATGCTGACGTGCACCCGATCGAACACCTCGCACAGCGAGCGGATCCGGGTCGGGTTCATCGCCCAGCCCGAGGTGAATATCGAGGCGACGATGCCAGCGTCCTTCAGCAACTTGCCTGCCTCGAGGATCCCTTTGGCGAAGGTGGGCTCGCCGCCGCTGATCATCACCGCACCGGGGCGTTCGCGGGCAATCGCCCGCGCGACGGCGAGGGTCTGCTCGGCTTCGGTTTGCGGGCGATGTGGTCCTGACGAGGAATAGCAATACACACACTGCAGCGGGCAAAAGTAGGAGGTATCCCAGATAATTGTCTTCATAAGTGTTCTCTCGAGAGGCAGTCTGTAGAACCGCCCCGCTCACCAAAACAGGAGGAGGGGGCACTTTTTTAAGCGACGCGGCGCGCTGAAATCAAGCAACGTTTGCCGTCTGCAAAGATCGGGCGACCCTTCCCACCTCCGCCGCCAGGTCGCAAAGGACCGGGTGCGCCAGCAGATCGCTGAGCGGGATTTCCACCCCCATGCCGCTGCGCAGCCTTGCGGCGACCACCATGGCAAGCAGCGAGTGGCCGCCGAGCTCGAAGAAGTTGTCACGCCGTCCGACCCGGCCGACGCTGAGCAAATCCATCCAGATACCGGCGATCTGCGCCTCAGTGCCGCCGACGGGCGCCTCGTAGGTTTCCAGGTTGCGCGCGAAGGCGTCGGGCTGCGGCAGGGCGGCGCGGTCGAGTTTGCCGTTCGGCGTGGTCGGCATGCTGTCGAGCGCCACGTACACGGCCGGAACCATGTGGTTGGTCAGGAAGTGGGACAGGTGCGACCGCAGCACATCGGCCGGCCATGCGCCGTCCGCCGCCGCCGCGCCAGCCTTGCCTACCACGTAGGCGACGAGCCGGTTGTCGCCGGGCTGGTCCTCGCGCAAGAGCACTACCGCCTGATCGATCGCCGGGTGCTCGAGTATCTTCGCCTCGATCTCGCCGAGCTCGATGCGGAACCCGCGGTGCTTGACCTGGAAGTCGCTGCGGCCGATGAACTCGATCGTGCCATCGTCGCGATAGCGCGCCAAGTCGCCGGTTTTATACATCCGGGCGCCGGCTTCGGCGGAGAAGATATCCGGCACGAATCGCTCGGCGGTCAACGCCGGCCGCTGATGATAGCCTCGCGCCACGCCGTGCCCGCCGATGAAAATTTCTCCGGGGATGCCGATCGGCGTCGGGTTGCCATTGCCATCAAGAATATAGAGTCGGGTGTGGCCGAGCGGCCGGCCGATATGCCCGGTGAACGCCTCGCCGCGTTTCGTCACGGCATAGGTGGAATAGCCCGTCTCGGTCGGCCCGTAGGCATTGAAGACCCGTTCCGCATTGCTCTCTCGGAAGACGCGCTCCACCAGCGGCGGATGCAAAGCCTCGCCGCCAAGCACGACCGTACGGGTCGTCGCGGGAATGCCGCCGGCGTCGAACAGCGCCCGCATGGCCGACGGCACCGCATTGAGCAGCGTGGCTTTCTGCCCGGCGCCGGCGCCCGACAGCACATCGCCGACGATAATCGCGGTGCCGCCTGTCGCCAGCGCCGAGAAGCACTCCAGCACGGACGGATCGAAGTTGACCGAGGTGGAGAAGAGCGTCTGCCGCAAGTCCTCCGGGCCGAATTCGGTCATGCCCCACTGGACGAAGTGGGCCGCGCCGCGGTGTTCCACCTCGATGCCCTTCGGCGCTCCGGTCGAACCCGAGGTGTAGATCACGTAGGCGAGGTGCGTGGCGTCGAGGCCGGTCGTGCCGCGCGCATGATTCCCGCCGGCGCGGTCAGCCCAGAGCGCTTTGTCGGTGTCCAGATCGATCAGCGGCAACGCGCGTTCTTTGGCGACTTTGTACAAGCGCGTGCTGACACGGTCTTGTACCTTCTGGTGCGTAATGACCACGGCGGGCTCGGCGTCGCGCAACATGTATTCCAGGCGGTCGGCCGGATAAGCCGGATCCAGCGGAACGTAGCAGCCGCCGGCCTTGAGGATGGCAAGCATGCCAACCACCATGTCGAAGCCGCGTTCCATACACAAGGCCACTCGGCGTTCCGGCCCGACGCCCTGCTCGCGCAGGTGGCCCGCAAGTTGGTTGGCGCGTTCGTTGAGCCGCCCGAAGCTAAGCGATTCGCCATTGTGCACCAGCGCCTGGGCCTCGGGGCTGCGGGCCGCGCTGGCCTCAAACAGCTCGTGGAGGCAGACATCCCGCTCAAACTGGGAGCTGGTTTTGTTCCACGTCGTCAGCAAGAGCTGCCGTTCCGCCTCGGGCATAACGTCCACGCCCCGCAGGGACGTGTCGGAACCCGTCTCGAGCGCTTCGACCAGGCGTTGCAGCGCCGCCGCCATCCAGGTACACATTCTCGCCGGGTCCACCCGGTCGTCCACCTGGACTTTCAGCCGCAACTGGCTGCCCCAGTCGTCGACGGAGACCGCGAACGGAAAATTGGTGCGCTCGACAGCGCCGAGCCATTGCGCCCCAGGCAGAACGTCGGTGACGGCATGCTGCCGCGCCACGCCAAGGCCGGCCAACTCGGGTTCTCTATAGCGATAGTTGAGGATCGTCGTGAATAGAGGGGCCGGCGCCGCCACGCCGCTGCAGCGCTGCGCCAGCGCCAGCGACGCTTGTTCATGCGCCATCAGTTCGGTCAGCAATTGGTGCGTGGAGCCGACCGCGTCGCGGCAGGATCGACCATCCACGGTGAGACGGATGGGCAAGGTATTTGCGCACAGGCCGATCACCCGCTGGGCCTTGGCCCCGCCGTGCGAACGCCCCGCGAGCACGGTGCCGAACACCACTTCGCCACGACCGGTCAACCGCGACAGCACCAATCCCCAGGCCAAGTGGTGCAGGGCTGCGGGGCTAACGCCGGCTCCCTGCGCCGCGCGCCGCAGCCTTGCCGCGAAATGCGGCTCAATTTCTTGCTCCGCTTCCGCGATCGCGGCGCCATCGTCACGGACGTTCAAGATGTCGAAAGGCGCCGTCGGCTCTTTGACGGCGCCGAGTAGCGCGGTGAAAAAGGCTTCCTGCTCGACGCGTGCAGCGCCATGCCGCGCGCGCACGATGAAGTCGCGGAACGGCACGGCAGGCGCCGGCTCGTCAAGATTCAACAAGCGCGCGCGCAACTCGTTCTGGACCAGGCCCTGGCTGACGTGATCCATAATCATGTGATGGCTGATCTCCATGACGATAACGCTGCCGGTGAGGGGCTCCGCTGCGACGATCAAACGCACCAGTGGCGCATGCTGCAAGCTGAGGGGAAACTCGCCGCGGTTGAAGCGCTCCACCAACGCTTGTGCCACCGAACCGCCGGCGGCGCCGATTTCGAGCTCGACGACCGACAAGGGCGCGCTGCGCCAGACCACTTGCACAGGTTCCCGCACCTGTTCCCACATCACCGCTGTGCGCAGTATGTCGTGGCGGTCGACGACGGCTTGCAGCGCCGCCACGTAAGACGCCACCTGCGCCCGGCTCTGAAAGCGGTACATGGTCCACAGACGATAGGAATCACCGGCGGTGGAGATGCGATGCTGGTACAGCAGCCCCTGCTGCAGCGGCGCCAGCGGATAGATGTCCTGGACGTTGCGGGCGCCGCCGGCGACGCTGGAGACTAGCCGTTCGATCTCGGCGGCGGTCAGCGTGACGAGCGTCAACATCTCCGGCGTGATGCGGTCCGCCCGCGGGTCGATCCGATTCTCGGGAACATGGACCGCGTCCGCCATATGACCGATGGCCGGGGCGAGCGCGGCAATCGTCGGCCGCAAATATATTCCTCTCACGTCCGTGTGCAAGCCATGTTGCAGCATGCGATAGATGACTCTTACCGCCAGCAGCGAGTTCCCACCAAGCTCGAAGAAATTGTCGTGCCGCCCCACGTCCGCGATGCCGAGCACGTCCCCCCATATCTGCGCCAACGTGGCTTCGGCCGCGCCTTGGGGCGTTTCGTATCGGTGCGAGGCAGCGTTCGCCGGCAGCTGGTCCGGCAGCCCGGCGCGGTCGATCTTGCCGTTCGCGTTCACCGGCATGCGTTCGAGCTGTACGTATGCCGTCGGCACCATGTAATCGGGCAAAACCTCGGCCAGATCCCGGCGCAGTTGCTTCGCCAGCGAGGTGCCGTCCTGGTCGACCGCGTCGCCTGCGCGGTGTTCGACCACGTACGCGACCAGTCCTTGCTCGCCTTGCCGCAGTTGGCGCACCAGCACGGCGGCCTGCAGCACCCTCGGATGTTCCAGCAGGGCCGCTTCGATCTCCGCGAGTTCAATGCGGAAGCCGCGCAACTTGATCTGGCGATCGTTGCGTCCAATGTACTCGATGCTGCCGTCGGCCTGATAACGGGCCAGGTCGCCGGTCTTGTACATGCGCGCGCCGCGCAGGCAGGTGAACGGATTCGGCACGAAGCGCTCCGCGGTAAGGTCCGGGCGGTTCTCGTACCCGCGCGCCACGCCCCTGCCACCGATATGGATCTCGCCCGTGCCCCCGGTCGGCACCGGCTGTCCGTGCTCGTCGAGAATATAAATGTGGGTGTTTTGCAGCGGGCGCCCGATGGTCGCAGCGCGTTCGCCCTCGACGGTGTACTCATGGACGGACGAACAGACCGTGGCTTCGGTCGGTCCGTAACCATTCAACAGCCGGTGGTGTTTGGCCCAGTGGCGCACCAGTGCGTCGCCCGGCGCCTCGCCCGCCAGCGACAGCGTCACCAGGGAATCGAATCGTGTTTCGCGCGGCAGCTCGCCCAACACCGAAGGGGGCGCGGTCAGATGGGTAACCCCGAAGCGCCGGATCGCCTCGATCAGTGAAACGCCGACCAGCACGGTCTCGTGGTGCGCGATACAAAGCGCGGCGCCTCCACCCAGCGCCATACCGAGTTCCGACACGCTCGCATCGAATCCGAACGGCGCGAACTGCAGAACCCGGCTTTGCGGATCGATACGGAACCCTTGGAGTTGATTGCGCACCAGATTGACCAGGCCGCGGTGTTCGACCATCACGCCCTTGGGCCGGCCGGTGGAACCGGAGGTATAAATCACATAGGCCAGATGCTGATCGATCAGTCCGCTCTCGGCGCGCGGCAAATTGTCCTGCGACGCGTCCGCCCACGCGGTGGCGCCGGCATCGATGTCGATCAGCGCCGTCTTGCGCTCGTCAAGAAAGCCGCGCGCCGGCGTGGGCAAGCCCTCGGCCACCACGGGGGCGTGTGTCAATATCACGGGCGGAACCGACGTTTCCAGCATCGTGCGCAGGCGTTGGGCGGGCAAGCCCGGATCGAGCGGCACATAGGCGCCGCCGGCCTTCCAGGTGGCCAGGATGGCGACCACCAGGTCGACACTGCGATACATGAGAATACCGACCCGCACGTCGGGGCCGACGCCCTGCTGGCGCAGGTGGCGGGCAAGCCGGTTGGCCCGCTCGTTGACCACTTTGTAACTCCAGTGCTGCGCTTCCTCGATTACCGCATCTGCTTCCGGAGCCCTGGCGGCGTGCAACTCAAACAACTCATGAACGCAGAGGTGGTCGGTGTTGGAGGCTTCGATCTGTGCTGACATATTCAGTTACCTCTATAGGTGCGTTGATTGCCCGGGTCCCGCCTATACCTTGGCGCCGGGCTTGACCGTTCCCGAATTCAGCCGCTCCATCATGCGTGAAGTGACCGTCAGGGGATCGTCTTCTGAATTTTGCAGATGCTGGAATCGGGCATTCTTCTCGGCCGCCGTCCTGTTCCATTGCGCATCTCCGCGGAAATGGATCGTCTCGCCAAGCCGAACCTCGGGCCACGGCTGGTATTGACGATCGCGCGGCGCGTCTCCCCGCACCAGGATCGGGGTCTGGTAAAGGGCTTCGTTATGGATGCCGACGCTGGCCGGCATGTAGCCGATGTCGAGGCCGCAGCGGCGGTGTGCCGATCGATTGGGCTCGGAGCCATGTACGATGTGCGGATGATGGACGGACACGTCTCCCGGATTGAGCACCACGTCGATCGGGGTGATGTCCTTGAACCGCTCGAAGTTCAGCGACGAGGCGAGCATGTTCGGCTTTTCGAGACGCGCCTCAAGGGGCAGAATAGCTTCGCGATGCGTCCCGGGCAGCATCCTGACGCAGCCGTTGTCAGGGTTGCTGTGATCGATGGCCAGCCAAAGCGTCACAGCACGCATCGGCCGCAGGTCCCAATACGCGCCATCCTGGTGCCATAGCACCGCATGGCCGTCGAGCGGCGGCTTGCAAACGTAGTGCGAGGTAAAACATGAAATGTCCGGACCGACGAACAGCTCCGCGATGTCGAGCAAGCGGGAATCGGCTATCAGGCGTACCCAGAACGCGTCGTCCCGCACCAGCGGGTGGTGATAGTGCTCCGGTCGCAGGTTGGGGTAGCGCTTCCCCAGCCACGCGACGTGCGCCTGCGCCTCCTCGATAAGTTCGGCGTCGATCACATTTCGAAAAACGGTGTATCCATCGCGTTCATACGCGCCGAGGGCACTTTGGCGCTCGTCAATAGTCAATTGCGTCACTTCGAGGGCTCCTTTCAGATTATTACAACCATGGCGTTTTCATCGGAATCAGGCGGTATGCGACGCCCATCGGCGTGCGTATCCCCGGCCGTGCGCGTGCCAACAGCGAAGTTGTCACATCGCAGACTTCAATAGGTATTGGTGGAGAAAGATGCCTGGTCAGGGGCGCTCTGCGGCCGTTTGGTCGCGGACCGCGCGAAACTCCGAGTCCGCGCCCCAGTTGGGCCATCGCCGCGAGTTCGCCAGGTCGAGGCCGAATTGATAGAGGATCGAAACATCACGGGCCATGCCGGTGAATGACCAAGCCGGCGACCATTCGTCCCCGCGTTGATGGTATCTATTCGCATAGAAATCGGCCATTTCGGCATCGCCTGCCGTGGCGCCACCGTGGTACCAGTCGTTCCCCGACTGGAACCACACTGCTGGAACTCCGCGTTTAGCAAACGAGAAATGATCAGAGCGGAAAAACCGGCCCGCTGCCAAATTTTTATCGGGCGCGAAGTAAAGGCCCCAATGTTTTGCAGTAACTTTTAAATCGTCGAGCAGATCCAGCTTTGGATTGCCTGCCGAAGTAAAGTTTCGTGCCGGACCATGGGGGTCGAGAATATCGATATTAATAACGCCTGCTGTTTTTGATAGCGGCTGGCTGGGGTTGGAAACATAATATTCTGAACCCAGCAATCCTTTTTCCTCGGATGTGACCGCTAAAAATATCAGCGAACGCTGCGGAGAAGGGCCGTTTGCAAAACGGCGCCCGAGCTCAAGTAGCCCGGCCACGCCGGTTGCGTTATCGAAGGCGCCATTGAAGACATGATCGCCTTGCGCGTCATCGCTGCCGATACCCAAATGATCCCAGTGCGCGACATAAACAACGCTCTCTTCGGGGTGCACGCGGCCGTTTATCCTACCCACCACATTTTTTGATGTGACGGTGGAGAGATTGACTTGATAGCTAGTCGAGAATCGAGCGTCCGCAAGCTCAACTGGATGGAATTCCCTGGTCCGGGCCACCTGCTTGAGCACCTCGAAGTCAAGCCCAGCCCGCTCAAACAGCGTCACTGCGGAATCTCTATGCATCCATCCTTCCAGCTGCGGATGGATCGATGCCGGGTCGTCGCGCTCGATGTCGAATAAAGGAAGAGTGTCCGTGTTCCGCACCAGTTCCCATCCATAAGAAGCTGGTGCCGTCTCGTGGATGATGAATACGGCGCTAGCACCACGCCGGAGAGCTTCCTCGAACTTATATGTCCAGCGGCCATAATAAGTCATCTCGCGGCCGCCGAAATCGCCTTCGCCGGTTTCGAAGTCTGGATCGTTTATCAACACCAATGCGACTTTACCGTGCAGGTCCACGCCTTTGAAATCGTCCCAGTTGCGCTCCGGCGCGCTGACCCCATAGCCAATGAATACCACTGGCGCCGAATCGATGTCGACCGAGCTGGAGCCGTTTAACGTGGCACGGATAACGACCTCTTGCCCTTGACTAAGAGTTTGCTGCACGCCACCGATCGTTATGGACGCCGAGGGCGGGCTGACGTGTTCGCTACGAACGAGCCGAACGGGCTGAATCCAGCTGCGTTTTCCGTTATCGATGTCACCGCCAGGCTGCAGCCCTGCGCGGCGCATTTGCGTAACGAGGTAATCGACGGTTTTGGTTTCCGCAGCGGTGTACGGAGCCCGCCCCTCGAATTCGTCGGAGGCCAGAATGCGCACGTCCTGTGAGAGGCGGGCCGGGGCAAACAATGGCGACAACCAAGGCGCCGACGGCTGCGCAGCCCCTGCCGCGGCAAAACATCCTATTAAGGGCCAGATGAAGACAAGTTTCATGAGATATGTTCCGGGCTTGTTACAGCCGAGACCTGGAATCGAGATAATGGAAATCTCTTTTTGACGATCTCTGTATGGCTTCTGAAACATATCCAGATCCTTTTACTTGGGGGGGTATTGTGGGTAACAGGCATTACCGCCAGTGGCAACCTCACTTCGAAAGCAGCGTATTTGAAACAGCTCAAGAATATTGCGAAAAAAATACGCTGTCAATTAATAATTAAAAATTTCATAACTTGCTTATTGGAAGATATTCAACCTGGAATTCTCTCCAAATATAACTGCGGCGAGCCATCCACTGTTTAAAAGTCCAGATTCTATCAAAATAGAACCATGTAATTTGATCGTGCATTGATTATTGGAAATTCTAACCAAATATAACGGCTGAGGAAAAAGACATATTGGCCCATAGAAATCTAAACAAGATATGATGGGAAGCGCTAGCTAGTTTTTTTCATCGTTGAATGCCGATCTCGACGCCAGCATGCGAAGTATTGATGTTCAGTTTGACGACCAACCTGCGAGAGTCCCATGAAGAGAGTTTCTGAGAAGTCCGCAGCCCATTGTGACAACTGGGGCCTGCTTTTTCTTGGCAGTCCGGAGATGCTGTTTTTATTTGTGTTCTGCGTATTCGGCGGTGCCGCCGCCGGCTGGCTTTTTATCGGCGTCGGTGCGCTCTTCGCGCTGCTTCCGATGATCGGATGCGCGGTGGTTTACATGGCGCGGCTGCGAAAAAGGCGGGCAAACGTTGTCTGAGTTGGATGCCGGCGGGCCGTTGCCAATGCGCGTCAGGCAGTTTAATGAGGCGGATCTTGCCGAAGTCGGCCGAATTTACGCCAATGCCAAGCGCGACGAGCTGGCATACGAAGCCCAAGTCATTGAAATTATTCCGCTGGAAGAGGACGCCGTCATCCTGGCGGCGTTTCGCGAATCCGATGTCATCGTCTATGAAGATGACAGGGTGGTGGGATTCGCCGCCATGTTCGACGGGCAGTTGCGGGCGTTATTCGTGCACGGCGAGGCGCGCGGACGAGGCGTGGGCCACGCCTTGCTCAACGCTGCGCTGGCGCGCGCGCCGCGAGGATTGTCGCTGCATGTGGCGGAGTCCAATCTCAATGCGCGACAGTTTTATCAGCGAAGCGGATTCACCGTTGCCGGTCGGTCGACCCGGCACTATAACGGCACTGACGTCAGCTACCTTCAAATGTTGTCGCCTTCCGTGTAAGGCGAAATCCCGCATCGCGGTCGTTCAACACGCTGCGGGTCCATCCTTGGCTGGTATAGAATTTGTCGGCCCGCGTATCTTTGGAGGTGCTCAGATGAACGCTTTCGTGGCCCAGGGCGAACAGCCAGTCCACCGCCGCATTCAACAAGCGCTTCGCGATTCCCCTGCCTTCGTAGTCCTGCGCCACAAACAGCGCCCAGATCGACGCGTCAGTCTTATCGGCGTAGGAAAATCCCACCACCTTGCCGTCGACCTCGACCACCCAGCCGCGTCCCAACAGGTCCAGATAGTCCCGATACATTTGCTCGGTGACACGGCTCGGATCGGATAGAACGTTTTCCTTGACGGCAAGGCGAATAGCCGACATCGCCGGAATGTCGTCGGCGCGCGCTTGCCGGAGCGGTGCCAGGTCAGAAACGCCGGTGGCGGGATGATGAATTGCAGTGAGCACAGAAGTTCCCGGCAGACGAAAGTGGAAAGTGCCATTTTAGCAAACCCGCGCGGGACTATCAGCCATGGCGGGGTCAGTCGTCGTCCCCTCCAATGGCTCCGTTCAGCAGCGGTTCAAATGCCGGGCCGCCGCTGTGCGCCCGCCCCGTGAACCTGCCGGGATCATAGCGCGCGCAGCGTCTGATGCCTTGCGCACGGGCCGCCCGGCCGTCCTGCGCCGTGAGCGTGACGGTGCAAACGAAGGGCTCGCCTATCCATCCGCGTCCGACATCGTTCAGCGCGATGTCCGCGTCGAAACGCAGCGCGATCTCGGCGTGTGCGAGCTGTTCCAGGTGCAGGCCGTGCCTGCTCAGCGCGCGTTGCAGGAATTCGCCGTACTGGCGGGCGGCGGCCGTGGCGATGCGGGGCGAGGGGGCCGGGCCCGGTGCAAGCAAGTTCAATCGCACGCACAGGTCGGCCCCGCACTCGCGGTACAGCAGGCCGGGCGCCCAGTAGCCCGCCAGGTCGTTGTTGCGGCTGATGAATGAGGCGAGCAGGCCAGCGGCGACGTGGCGTAGCTTTTTCCGGCTAATCACCGGCGTCGGCCTGCCTGGTCGGCAGCCAGCGCGGCTTGGTGTCGGTGTGCAGTTCGCGCTGCACCGGGCCGTCGTATTCGGGCTCCATCGTGCCCAGCGTGAGGGCGATGCGGTCCGGGCTTTGCGTGCTGCGCCAGAACAAGGTCGAGCCGCACACCCGGCAAAAGCCGCGCCGGCCGTGGTCGGACGAGGCGTATTCGGTCACCAGGTCGGCGCCGCGCTCGAAGGCGAAGCCGGCCATGCCGACGTTGGCGTAGGTGCCGGACGCCGCGCCGTGCTGCTTCTGGCACATGGTGCAGTAGCAGTGGCTGGCGTGGGACACCGGCCCCTCGGCCCGGTAGGCGACGCCGCCGCATAAACAAGTGCCTTTCAACATCGCCCGCTCCCATCAGTCTAGTGATCGGTAAACTGTAACCGATTCGATAAGGTCTGTCAGCTTGCCACCGCGAACGGTCCGCTGTGCACCGCCGACAGGATCGCCTCGACCGCCGGATGCTTGATCTTGCGGGCGCTGGAGATGGCGTAGAAGTGCTCGCGCAGTTCCGGCGCGTCGCCCACCAGCACCGCGCCGAACTGATCCTTGATGTCCTGCGCCAGCGCCGACGTGGCGAAGAACAAGCCCATGCCGTTGCGCCCGAACGTGTTGAGCATGGCGTTGTCCTCGAATTCGCCGACGATCTCCGGCCGCACCTCGTGCTCCACCAGCCAGGCGTCGATGCGACCGCGCAGCGCGTTGTTGCGCGTGGGTACGAGCAGCGGCGCGTGGTTCAGGCTGGCCGGAAAGCCGGGCCGGTACTTGTCGGCCAGGCGCGGCACGCCGAACAGCTTCATGTCGCTTTCGCCCAGCAGGTGGCTGTACACCTTGAGGCTGCCGCCGGCGCGCACCGTGCGGTCGGTCAATACGACATCGAGCTTGCCCAGCGCCAAGTCGGCCAGCAGGTCCTCGAACTCGGCCTCCATGCACACCAGCCGCACCTGCTTGTCGAGCTCCTGGGTGGCCTGCAGCAGGCGGAACGCGATCAGCTTGGGCAGCGAGTCGGAGATGCCCACCGTCAGTCGCATCTTGCCCGCCTCGGCCTCGTCTAGCGCGTCCTGCAATTGCTCGCCCAGCAGGAAGATCTGGTCGCAGTAGCTCAGCGCGAGCCGGCCCGCCTCGGTCGGCACCAGGCGCCGTCCCTGCGGCTCGAGCAATTGCTTGCCGATCGATTGTTCCAGCGACGCCAGCTGCATGCTGATCGTTTGCACCGCCAGCCCGAGCCGCTCGGCGGCGCGCGTGACGCCGCCTTCCTTGGCCACCATCCAGAAAAAATACAGGTGCCGAAAATTCAGTCCGCTGGTCTTCATTGGGCCTATCTTCCGTTTTTACGAAGTAATACTTCAATTATCTTCTATTTTTAAATTGGCTGCGCGCCTATACACTGCGCTACATCAACTTATAACTGGGGAAAACATCAATGAAGCACTTTAGAATTTCCTTCCTGGTCAGCATCGTCTGCCTTGCGGCGGCCGGCTGGTGGGGGTACTCGCACAACGGCTGGCCCGGCGCGCTGTCCGCGTTCGGCGTCGCGCTGATCCTGGCGGCGATGGAAGTGTCGCTGTCGTTCGATAACGCGGTGGTCAACGCCTCCGTGCTGAAGAACTGGGATGAGTTTTGGCAAAAGCTGTTCCTCGGCCTCGGCATCATCATCGCCGTGTTCGGTATGCGTTTGCTGTTCCCGCTGGTCATCGTGGCGGTCGCGGCCGACATCGGCATCATGGACGTGTGGACCTTGGCGCTGAACGATCCGAAGACGTATTCGATGCACCTGACTAACCACCACGCGGAAGTGGCGGCCTTCGGCGGCATGTTCCTGCTGCTGGTGTTCCTGAACTTCCTGCTGGACGAGGACAAGGAAGTGCACTGGCTGGGCAACTTCGAGAAGAAGCTCGGTTCGCTGGGCAAGGTCTCGTCGATCTCGGTGATGATTTCGCTGGGCGTGCTGATGGCCTCGATGGGCTTGGTGACCGAGGCGCAGAAACTGATCGTGCTCATCTCCGGCCTGTGGGGCATCCTGGTGTACGTCGGCGTCGACGCCATCAGCGGCTTGCTGGAGAAGGAAGAAGCCGGCGGCAGCGATGTCGGCGACCTGGTCAAGAAGGGCGGTATCGGTGGTTTCCTGTACCTGGAAGTGCTCGATGCTTCGTTCAGCTTCGACGGCGTGATCGGCGCGTTCGCCATCACCACCGACGTCGTGATCATCATGCTGGGCCTGGCCATCGGCGCGATGTTCGTCCGTTCGATGACGGTGTATCTGGTGAAGAAGGGCACGCTCGACGAGTTCGTCTACCTGGAGCACGGCGCGCACTACGCCATCGGTATCCTGGCCGCGATCATGCTGGCAAGTATGAAGTACCACGTGCCGGAGATCTTCACCGGTCTGATTGGTGTGGCCTTCATCGCCGCCTCGGTCTGGTCGTCGGTGCGCCACCGCCGCAAGCACGCGGCGACCGAAGCGATCGCCGCGTAACGTTCAGGCAGTAATTCAAGCAGTAAAGAACACGGCGGGTCGTTAATCACGGACACGACCCGCCGCATGCAGTACCCAAGTCCGGTTTCTTTAAGGAGTATCACATTATGGCAATCAGTCTGCAAAAAGGCGGTAACGTTAATCTGAGCAAGGAAGCCCCGGGCCTGTCGCAAATCGTCGTCGGCCTCGGCTGGGACGCTCGCAGCACCGATGGCAGCGCCTTCGACCTGGACGGCTCGGCCTTCCTGTTGAAGGTCGACGGCAAGGTGCGCGCCGACAACGACTTCATCTTCTACAACAACCTGAAGTCGTCCGACGGCGCCGTCACCCACTCGGGCGACAACCGCACCGGCGCCGGCGACGGCGACGACGAAACCGTCACCATCGACCTGACCAAGGTGCCGGCCGACGTCGAGCGCATCGCCGTGTGCGTGACGATCCACGAGGGCGACGCCCGCAAGCAGAACTTCGGCATGGTGCAGAAGGCGTACATCCGCTGCGTCAACGCCACCGGCAACGCCGAGATCGCCCGCTACGACCTGTCGGAAGACGGTTCGACCGAATCGGCGATGGTGTTCGGCGAGGTGTATCGTAACGGTTCCGATTGGAAGTTCAAGGCCGTCGGCCAGGGCTTCAAGGGCGGCCTGGGCCCTCTGGCCGCGTCGTTCGGCGTCGGCGTTTAATTCACTTTAACTGGAAAGAAAGGACTCAGTCATGCCAAAATTTTCGATCACCGGTGATGTCGACCCGTTTCTGCACGTTTCGCTGGCGCAGGGAGAGAAGATCTACTGCGAATCGGATGCGATGGTGATGATGGAAGCGGCGCTCGAATTGAAGGGCAAGGTGACCGGCGGCATCGGCGCGGCCATCATGCGCCGCTTCGCCAACGGCGAGTCCTTCTTCCAGCAGCACATCGAGGCGGTGCGCGGCGGCGGCGATTGCCTGCTGGCGCCGACGCTGCCCGGCGCGATGCAAGTGCTCGACGTCGGCCAGTACCAGTACATGCTCAGCGACGGCGCCTTTGTCGCCGCCACCTCCAGCGTGGAACTGAAGGTGCGCACGCAAAGCCTGGGCAATGCGTTGTTCGCCCAGAGCGGCGGCTTCTTCATCACCGAGACCAGCGGCACCGGCCAGGTGGCGGTGTCGGGCTTCGGTTCGATGTCGACGTTGGACGTGACGCCCGGCAACGATGTGATCATCGATAACTCGCACGTGGTGGCGTGGGATAACCGGCTGCGCTATGAAATCTCCGTCACCACCGGCGGCAACAGCGGCTTTTTGAGCAATCTCGTCAACAGCCAGACCAGCGGCGAAGGCATGGTGCTGCGCTTTTCCGGAGCCGGAAAGATCCTGGTGTGCTCGCGCAACGGCGCGGCGTTCCGGGCTTGGGCCCAGCGCCCAGGGTCGCAGTAACACTTTAAGCTGTCCATTAAACCAATTAGGAGCACACTATGTCAGTCAATTTGAGCAAGGGCCAGAAGATTTCTCTGGAAAAAGAAAGCGGCGGCGCACTCGGCAAGGTCACGATGGGCCTGGGCTGGGATGCGATCAAGAGCAAGGGTTTCCTCGGCTTCGGCGCCAAGACCGAGGCGGTCGACCTCGACGCGTCGGTGGTCATGTTCGATGAGGGCCAGCGCCCGGTCGACGTGATCTGGTTCCGCCAGCTGAAGAGCAAGGACGGCAGCATCGTCCACACCGGCGACAACCGCACCGGCGCCGGCGACGGCGACGACGAGCAGATCAACGTCGACCTGAACGCCGTGCCGGCCAACATCAAGAGCCTGGTGTTCACGGTCAACAGCTTCACCGGCCAGACCTTCGCCCAGGTCGAGAACGCGTATTGCCGCCTGCTGGACGCGTCCAGCGGCAAGGAAGTGGCGCGTTTCAACCTGTCGGTGCAGGGCCCGCACTCGGCGCAGATCATGGCCAAGGTGTACCGCCACAACGGCGAGTGGAAGATGCACGCGATCGGCGAAAACGGCAACGGCCGTACCTTCGACGACCTGCTGCCGCAGATCGCCGCACACCTGTAACAGTTTTACCCGCAGTTGAAGCGCGGCACCGTACCGGCGGTGCCGCGCTTTTTTTTGTGCGCGGAACGCTGGCGGCCCGCTGGGTATAATTCGCGAAACTTGCACAAACAACCCCGGGCACACAGCATGCGCACCACACACCACACCAGCACGGCCGGCGCATGAGCGGCGACGCGGCCCCGGCGGCCGCCAGTAAATGGATCGCGCTGCTCGTCGCGGGCGCCTTCTTCATGGAGAACCTGGACGGCACCATCATCACCACGGCGCTGCCGGACATCGCCAAGTCGTTCGGCGTGGCGCCGCTGGCGCTCAACATCGGCGTCAGCGCCTATCTGCTGACCTTGGGCGTGTTCATTCCCGCCAGCGGCTGGGTGGCCGAGCGCTTCGGCGCCCGCCGCGTGTTCGCGGCGGCGTTGACGATTTTCACGCTCGCCTCGGTGCTGTGCGGCATGGCCGGCGGCCTGACCGAATTCGTCTGGCTGCGCGTGCTGCAGGGCGTGGGCGGGGCGATGATGGTGCCGGTCGGGCGCCTGCTGGTGCTCAAGAACACGCCCAAGGAACAATTGATCGGCGTGATCGCCACGCTGACCTGGCCGGCGCTGGTGGCGCCGGTGCTGGGGCCGCCGGTGGGCGGCTTCATCGCCAGCTACCTGTCGTGGCGCTGGATTTTTTACCTGAATCTGCCGCTGGGCGTGATCGCGCTGGCGCTGGCGTTGTGGCTGATCCCCGCGCAACCGGCGCAGACGCGCCGCCCGTTCGACTGGCCGGGCTTCGTGCTGAGCGCGGGCGCGGTGCTGCTGTTGACCTGGGGCGCCGAGTTGGTCGGCGCCCGCGATCCGGACTGGGGCCAGGCGCTCGGCTGCATGGCCGCCGGCGCCGTCCTGCTGGCCGCGATGGTGTGGCACCTGCGCCGCGCCGCCCATCCGCTGATCGACCTGGGCGCGTTCGCGATCCCTACCTTCACCGTCACCATCATTGGCGGCTCGTTGTTCCGCATGGCGATCGGCGCCGTGCCGTTCCTGCTGCCGCTGATGTTCCAGCTGGGGTTCGGGCTGGACGCCTTCCACTCGGGCCTGCTGGTGATCGCTGTTTTCGCCGGCAACCTGATGATGAAGCCGGCCACCACGCCCATCCTGCGGCGCTTCGGCTTCAAGCCGGTGTTGCTGGTCAACGGCCTGGCCAACGTCGCCTCGCTGGCGGCGTGCGCGCTGCTGACGCCGGCCACGCCGGTGTGGCTGATCGCGGCGGTGCTGTTCGTCGGCGGACTGACGCGCTCGATGCAGTTCAGCGCCCTCAACACGCTGGCCTTCGCCGACGTGCCGCAGCCGCGCATGGCGGCGGCCAACACCTTGTTCAGCACCGCGTTCCAGGTGTCGGTCGGCCTGGGCATCGCGATGGGGGCCAGCGGCGTGCGGCTGGGGCACTGGAGCGCGCAGCGGCTGGGCATCGCCGACTGGCCGGCCATCGAGTACCGGCTGGCGTTCCTGCTGGTGGCGCTGGTCGGTTTGCTGGCCATGCTGGACGCGATGTTTCTCAAGCCGGGCGCCGGCGCACAAGTTGTTACAAAGCGGAATGGTCTTTGACGCTATAATCTTGCTATGGAAAAACTAAAAGACATCTCGCAGATTGTGACGCAGGCTGCACGCGGCGAGTTGGTCTTTCCCACCAGCGTCAACGCCGCGTTGCGGCTGCAGTTGACGCTGGCCGATCCCGATTGCGACACCGACGACGTGATCCGCAAGGTGCTCGGCGAGCCGCTGCTGGCGGCGCGTACGGTGGCGCTGGCCAATTCGGCGGTGTTCAACCGCGGCGGCGTGCCCGTCACCAGCGTGCGCTCGGCGGTGGCGCGGGTGGGCTACCGGCATTTGTATTCGATGGCGGCGGCGATGGTGGTGCGCCAGTTCGGCAGCCGCATCCGCGACCCCGGGCTGCGCGCCAAGGCCGAGCAGCTGTGGAGCCACACGGCGCACGTGGCCGCGCTGTCCCATGTGATCGCCCGCAAGCTGACCGCCACCGACGCCGATACGGCGATGTTCGCCGGCATCGTGCACGAGGCGGGGGGCTTTTATTTGCTGTCGCGCGCCGACGAGATTCCCGGCCTGCTGGACGATCCGGACGACTGGATGGGCGCGGCGCACGAGATCATCGCCCGCGAAATGATGCGGAAAATGATGATACCGGAGCCGGTGAGCCTGGCCATCGTGTCGCTGCGCGGGGCGACCTTGACGCCGCCGCCGCTGGGCTTGCGCGACACGCTGCTGATCGCCAAGCGGCTGGCGCCGGTGGCGTCGCCGTTCGCGCCGGCGCAGGAGCAGGCCGGTTTGGACGGTTTCGTCGACGACAACGCGGCGTTGGAGCAGATGCTGGTCGAATCGGCGGAGGAGGCCGCGTCGATGAGCGCGGCGTTGCTGGTTTGACGCGGGCGTGGTTGGCGGCTCGTCGATGGCGGATTACGCTTCGCTAATCCGCCCTACGTGGAACAGTGGTGGTCGGCCCTTGAACGGCCACGCTTCCACGTAGGGCGGATTAGGCGGAACGCCGTAATCCGCCATGTATGAGCCGCCGCTGGCTCCACGCCAAGCCGATGCCACCTATGTGGCGAAAACGATGTCCGCGCAATCATTTTCATCGAAAATCTGGCAATATGCACATCGTTCGACGCGTCATCGGCGATAATGCCAAATAGTCGTCATACAACAAGCCCGAAGCCATGAGTCAAACCGCAGCAGTCCCGTCGCCCGTCCCGCCGGCCCCCTTGCCCAAGAAGAAGCACCGCAACCTCGCCCAGGGCGTGGTGGAGAGCTTCACCAACAGCATCCAGGCCGGCACCCTGAAACCGGGCGAGAAACTGCCGACCGAATCGGTGATCATGGAAATGCACGGCGTCAGCCGCACCGTGGTGCGCGAGGCCATCTCCCACCTACAGGCGGCCGGCCTGGTGCAGACGCGCCACGGCATCGGCACCTTCGTGCTGGAGCCGCAGCCGGCCAACCTGCGCATCTCGTCCGACACCATCCGCACGCTGGGCGACGTGCTGGCCATCCTCGAACTGCGCATCAGCCTGGAAACCGAGGCCGCGTGGCTGGCGGCCAGCCGCCGCAGCGAGGAGCAGGTGCGGGAAATGGGCGTGGTGCTCAAGCGCATCCAGGAGTCGCAGGCCCGCCCCGGCTCGGTGGAATCGGACGTCAAGTTCCACCTGCTGATCGCCCAGGCCACCGGCAACCGCTATTTCGTCGATATCCTCAGCGACCTGGGCAACACCATCATTCCGCGCACGCGGGTCGATTCGGCGCGGCTGGCGCACGACGACCCGGTCGTCTACCAGGAACGCGTCAACCGCGAACATGATGATATTTACAACGCCATCCTGCGCAAGGACGCCGAGGCGGCGCGCGCCGCCATGCGCACCCACCTGAGCAACAGCCGCGAACGCCTGCGCCGCGCGCAAGAGGATATCGCCGCCAACAATGGCTGAGACGCGGGCGCGGCGCCGCCGCGGTCGACGCGGGCGCCACGACGGGAGCCAATCCGCAACGCCAGGGGCGGCGATCGGCGAGTTTTCGCTAAATCGCTTGCTCCCGTCCGAATATGGTTGTACGATGTCATACAACACGCGACGGGAAGCCCGTCGAACTTCCCCTTCACAGATTAGACGTCGATTATTGGAGACCTTATGCAACCGAATGACCTGAAAAAAATCCTTTCCTCTGGCCTGCTGTCGTTCCCGATCACCGACTTTGACGCCGAAGGCAACTTCCGCAAATCGAGCTACATCGAGCGCCTGGAATGGCTGTCGCCGTACGGCGCGAGCGCGCTGTTCGCCGCCGGCGGCACGGGCGAGTTCTTCTCGCTGACGCCGAACGAATACACCGACATCATCAAGACCGCCGTCGACACCTGCGCCGGCCAAGTGCCGATCCTGGCCGGTGTCGGCGGTCCGACCCGCGTCGCCGCCGCCTACGCCAAGGAAGCCGAGCGCGTTGGCGCCCAGGGCCTGCTGCTGCTGCCGCACTACCTGACCGAAGCGTCGCAGGACGGCCTGATCGAACACGTGGCCGAGGTCTGCAAGGCCACCAACCTGGGCGTGGTGGTGTACAACCGCGCCAATTGCCGCCTGACGCCGGATTCGCTGGCCAAGCTGGCCGACCGCTGCCCGAACCTGATCGGCTTCAAGGACGGCGTCGGCGACATCGAGCTGATGGTCTCGATCTGGCGCAAGATGGGCGACCGCTTCAGCTACCTGGGCGGCCTGCCAACGGCCGAAGTGTACGCGGCGGCCTACAAGGCGCTCGGCACTCCGGTATACTCGTCGGCGGTGTTCAACTTCATGCCGAAGCTGGCGATGGACTTCTACCACGCGGTGGCGTCGGACAATCATGCCGAACAAAACCGCATGCTGGACGAGTTCTTCCTGCCGTACCTGGAGATCCGCAACCGCAAGGCCGGCTACGCGGTCAGCATCGTCAAGGCCGGCGCGCGCCTGGTGGGCCACGACGGCGGTCCGGTGCGCGCACCGCTGACCGACCTGACCGCCGAGGAATGCGACATGCTCGACAAGCTGATTCGCAAGCAAGGCGCGCAATAATCCGGTAAGCTAGCGTCATAGAACGTCATACAACATAAAGCGCGGCTGGTCCGCGCTTTTCACACATCTAAGGAGTCGATATGCAAGTAGCTGGCGAAATGATCATTGGCCGCAGCGCCGTGGTGGGTAAAGAGGGCACGATGAAGGCGGTCGACCCATCGCGCAACGTGGAAATCGAACCGGCGTTCGGCCTGGCCGGCGCCGCCGACCTGGCGCGCGCCTGCGAACTGGCCGATGCGGCCTTCGACGTCTACCGCGCCACCGGCCTGGAAGCGCGCGCCAAGTTCCTCGAAACCATCGCCGACCGCATCATGGACCTGGGTCCGACCCTGATCGAGCGCGCGATGCAGGAAACCGGCCTGCCGCAAGCGCGCCTGGAAGGCGAGCGCGGTCGCACCTGCAATCAACTGCGCCTGTTCGCCAAAGTCGTGCGCGACGGCCGCTTCCAGTCGGCGACGCTGGACAGCGCGCTGCCGGAACGCACCCCGCCGCGCAGCGATCTGCGTCTGCGTAAAATCGGCCTGGGCCCGGTCGCCGTGTTCGGCGCCTCGAACTTCCCGCTGGCGTTCTCGGTGGCCGGCGGCGACACCGCGTCGGCACTGGCGGCCGGCTGCCCGGTCATCGTCAAGGCCCACTCGGCCCACCTGGGCACCTCGGAACTGGTCGGCAAGGCCGTCGCCAAGGCCGCCGAGGAATGCGGCATGCCTGAAGGCGTGTTCTCGATGCTGATCGGCTCCGGCCAGACCATCGGCCAGGCCCTGGTCAGCCACCCGGCCATCAAGGCGGTCGGCTTCACCGGCTCGCGCGCCGGCGGCATCGCCCTGATGAAAACGGCGGCCGAACGCAAGGAACCGATCCCTGTGTACGCCGAAATGAGCTCGATCAATCCGGTGTTCCTGCTGCCGGGCGCATTGGACAACGCCAAACTGCCACAAGCCTTCGCCGACTCGCTGACGATGGGCGCCGGCCAGTTCTGCACCAACCCCGGCCTGCTGATCGGCCTGAAAAGCGACAAGCTGCAAGCGTTCGTCGCCGCCGCCGCCGGCTCGCTGGGCGCCAAGCCCGCCGCCACCATGCTGACCCCGGGCATCCACAAGGCCTACGTCAACGGCGTCAAGGGCCTGGCCGGCATCGACGGTGTTTCGCAGCTGGCCGCCGGCCAGACCACCGAAGCACCGTGCGCCGCGCAAGCGTTCCTGTACCAGGTCGACGCCAAGACCTTCCTGAGCAACCCTGCGCTGGAAGGCGAGATCTTCGGACCGACCTCGCTGCTGGTGGTCGCCAATGACGAAGCCGAGTTGCTGGCCGTGGCCGAACACGTCGAAGGTCAATTGACCGCCGCCGTCCACGCCACCGCCGACGACCGCCAACTGGCCGCGCGCCTGATGCCTGTGCTGGAACGCAAAGTGGGTCGCATCCTGTTCAACGGCTTTGGTACCGGCGTGGAAGTGTCGCACGCGATGGTGCACGGCGGCCCGTTCCCATCGACCTCGGACAGCCGTTCGACGTCGGTCGGCGCCTCGGCCATCGACCGCTTCCTGCGCCCTGTTTGCTACCAGGACGTGCCATCGTACCTGCTGCCTGAATCGCTGACCGACGAAAACCCGCAGAAGCTGCCGCGTGTCGTCAACGGCGACCTGGCATGGAACGCGTAAGCGACATCCGATGCGCGGTGGGCGAAAGCCCAACGTGGAGCGCGGCGGAATCGGCCTTCTACTGGACCGACATCCCCGCCAAGCGCGTCTGGCGTCTGGACCTGTCGTCCGGCGCCACGCGTTTCTGGACGCTCGATGAAATGGCCGGCTGTGTCGCGACCAGGGCCGGTGGTGGCCTGATCGCCGGCATGGAGACGGGCGTGTTCAATCTCGATCTGGGCGACGGTCCGGCGGCCGTGGCGCGCAAGCTGGCCACGCCGGCGGTCGGGCTGGGAGAGGGTATGCGCTTCAACGACGGGCGCTGCGATCGCCAGGGCCGTTTTGTCGCCGGCACCATGTTCATGGACATGTCGGCCAATCGTCAGGTCGGCAAGTTGTTCAGCTACGACACGGCGCGCGGCATCTCGGCGCCGCTGGTGGAGGGGCTGCTGACGCAGAACGGCACGGCCTTCTCGGCGGACGGCCGCACCATGTACCTGTCGGATTCGCATCCGCTGCGGCGCCTGGTGTGGGCGTTCGACTACGACATCGCCGACGGCGTGCCGTCGAACCAGCGCGTGTTCGCCGATTTGACGAAAGAGGTCGGACGTCCCGATGGCGCGGCGGTCGATGCCGACGGCTGCTACTGGGTCGCCGGCAACGACGGCGGCTGCCTGCTGCGCTTCACGCCGGACGGCAAGCTCGATCGGCGACTCGAGGTGCCGATGAAAAAGCCGTCGATGTGCTCCTTCGGCGGCAAGGACCTGGACACGATGATCGTCACGTCCATCCCGTCCGGCAAGCCGGAGGACGCGGAGTGGGGCGGGGCGGTGCTGCTGCTGCGGCCCGGCGTCAAGGGGCTGGCGGAAACGCCGTTCGTTGGATGAAGGATGAAAGGGCGGACGCCGGGGGTGTCCGCCCTTTTTTCATCCGGGGTCAGGTCCACCATTTCTACACGAGCTCGAGCGTTGTCGGCGGCTCCGTGGCGGATTACGGCGTTCCGCCTAATCCGCCCTACGTGTATCCGCGTTTTTTCGTAGGTTCGAGGGCATCGGCAAGGATGCATCGCGGTGATCCACGTTGGGCGGATTAGCGTAGCGTAATCCGCCAGGCTCCGTCGACGGCTCAACGCGGCGCCCAGCCGCCCAACACCCAAGACGGCGTGCCGTACTTCTTGATCAACTCCGCGTCGCTCTCCATCGTCAACTGGCGCGACGCCGGATGCCGCTTGCTCACATCGACCTGCGTGCCGTCGGCATGGCGGCTGTTGTACTCCCAGAAGCGCACATTCGACGCGTCGCCGCCTATCTCGCCCCATCCCTGGGGACTGACGCCGCTCAACGTGGCATTGATCAGCACCGCCTCCGCATGCGGATAGCTCTTCCCCTTGTTGACCGGCGAGCGCGCGAGGTGCGGCTGCCCGTCGCCGATGGCGCTGAAGCGGCAATCGACGAACACATTCCCATGGTTGGCGGACGTATTGCGTACCCACATGAACGGTCCGCGCGATTCGATCTCGCAGCGCCGGAAAAACGCCGGTCCGCGCCCGAGTATGGTATCGCCGTGGCCGACAACCTTCACACCCTCAAGATAGGTGCTGCCGTTGACCTGCAAGGCATCCCCGGAGCCGATGACGGTGACATCGCTGACGACGTTTTCCTCGCCGGTGATCAGCAGGCCTTCCGCTTGCCCCTCCAAAGTGGTCTGCAGCGTCATGTTCTTCAGATGCACACCCTTGACGTTATCGGCGGCGAAAGCCGCGCGGCGCGACGGAAAGGTGCCGGGCGCCTCGTTGGTGCTGATATTGGCCGGATGCGGATTGAATACCTCGTTGTTGGCGTAGTGGACCCGCACCTTGTCGCGATGCTCGCCTTCGATGGTCAGGTTCGACTTGTTGCGGAAATAGACGATCTCCTCGTAGTCGCCGGCGCGTACGAAGACCGTGGTGCGCCGCGCCGGATGATCGGGAACGAAATCAAGCGCGCCCTGCACGGTATTGAAATCGCCAGTGCCGTCGGCGTTGACGGTTACGCGTTCGACGTTCGCGGCCGGCGGCCGCGCCTTGGTGGCGAACCGCCACGCGGTCTTTCCACGAATGCCAGCGAAGCCTTCGATCACACCCGCGTCGATCTGGACGTAATAGCGCTTCCCGTATTCGAGCAGATTGTGGTGCGGGTAGACCGTCGCCGTATTTCCGCGCACGATCAAGGGATGAAAGTGAAAGCCATCGGTAAAGCCGCCGATGATGGTGAGCTGGTAGCCGGCCGGCGCCGGTTCGGCACCGGCCGATGGCGTGCCGGCCTTGGTGTTGGCGTTGGTGCGGCGCGGCCCTTCCGGATAAGGGTAGGGCGTCACCAGATACGGCGCGGCCGGCAGCTTGGCGCGCTCGGTCGGCCCGGCGGGAATGGCCATGTCCAGCTTATCGACCAGCCGGTCGTCGTGCGCATCGTAAATGCGGATTTGGCCGGACTTGCCGGCCACCGGCGGCTGCGCAAAGCGCAGCACCAGATGGGTATCCGGATTGACATCGCGCGCGCCGCTGGCGGGCGACACCGCCGGCGCCACTTCCTCCGCCAGGGCGGGCACCCCGGCGGCCAGCATCGTGACGGCCGCCAGCAGCGTCGGCAACCTCCTTGGCAAAGTACGCCGGCCGATCGCCATGGCCATCATCAGGCGTTGAGCGTGGTGTTGTGCACCTTGCCGCCGATGCTGACGTTCTTCAGCTGCAGCCCCTTGACGTTGTACAGGAACCAGGGCTGCGCCGTGTTGACCGGCATGCCGAAATCACAGTCGGTGATCGTCACGTCCGTCACCGGCACCACCGGCGGCACCGGTCCCGGGCCGTTATAGTCCGACGCCACCGGGCCGAGGATGACGATCGCCTGGAAGCACGACGCCGTCTTGCCGTCCTTGGTGACGTTGCCGACCTTGATGTTCGAGATATTGATGTTCGAGACCACCGGCGGGCGGGTACGGACATTGTCGCTGATCGGCGTGTAGTCGCAGTCGAAGGTGACGATGGCGCCGGCCGCCGTGGCCACCGTCTTCGACTGTATCGGCGATCCGGGCAGGGACGCGTAGAACGACGGCGACAGCTGCACGCCGTTCGGCACCGTGCAGTCGCGCACGTAGAAATTGCGCAGATAACCGCCGCGGTTCATATTGGTTTTCATGCGGATCGCGGTGTTGAGCGGGTTGGTTTTCCAGTTGGCGTTTTCGAACACCAGCTTTTGTGCGAACACGTTCTGGATGCCGCCGGCCATTTCGCTGCCCAGGGTCACTCCACCGTGGCCGCTGTGCATGACGCAGTTCTGGATCACGATGTTTTGCGACGGGCCGAATTGCGTATCCAGATCCTTGCCGGCCTTGATGGCGATGCAGTCGTCGCCGGTGTCGAAGGTGCAGCCGTCGACCAGCACGTGGTCGCAGGCCTCCGGATCGAAACCGTCGCTGTTCGGGCCATGGCTTTCGCAGTGCACCTTGCGGATGACGAGATTGCGGCAGTGGACCGGGTGGTGCATCCAGAACGGCGTGCGCATCACGTGATAGCCCTGCAGCAGCACGTTGGTGCAGCCGATCAGCTGGATCATCGGCGCGCGCAGATAATGGCCGATGCCGAACACGCGCTTCGACAGCGGCACGCCCGCCTCCGACAACGCCGGCAGATACTGGGCGTCCGCGCGCCAGCGCTGGCCTTCGCCCTGGATCAGCAGGCGCTCGGCCTCGGTCAGGTTCGGCGCGACGGTCGCCAGCGATACGGCGTTGAGCGGGTTCTCGGTGTTCTCCGACATTTTGCCGGCCTTGAAATTAGGCGTGGTGCCCTGGCCGATGGAGTTGATGGTCTTCTGCTTGCCCTTCCAGGTCCACCAGCAGTCGCCGTCGTCGTTGAACGGCACGCCGCCCTGGCCGTCCAGGGTGCTGGTCCAGTCGTCGCCGGTGAGCGCGATGTTGTGCTGGTTGTAGGCGTAGATCATCGACGAGTAGTTCAGGCAGTCGTTGCTCTGCCAGCGCGAGATCGACAGCTTGCCATGCTTGCCGCAATCGATGTCGCCGTACTTGGCGTAGTCGGCCGGGTTGTGGCTGAAGTAGACGTGGGCGTTGGCGCTCAGGTGGACGTTCACGTTCGACAGCAGCACGATCGGGCCGGCGCAATACCAGTCGCCGGCCGGGATGACGACGCGGCCGCCGCCGGCGTCGCTGCAGGCCTTGATGGCGTCGCGGAACGCGGGGTAGCAGTCGGGCGAGCCGGCGGCCGGCGTGTCGATCGTGTCCTGTTCCTCGAACGAGATCCAGGCCTTGACCTTCGACAGCTTGCAGGTCTTGGCGCCGTACGCGGTGACATCGAAATCCTGCTTGCGGAACTTCAGCGGCTTGGAGACGTGGTCGATGATGGCTTGCGCCTGCAGCCACGGATCGGGCGCGGTGGCGGCGCTGGCGGGGAGGCCGAGCGACAGGCCGGCGGCCGGCAGGGCTTTCATCAGACTGCGGCGCTGGGTATTGATAGACATGCTATGTTCCTTATTCGTCCTGATTGTTGAACTCACCGATGAAGATATCGGCGGGAGTAGGTTTGGCGGCGTAGCCGAGATCCTTGACCGGGTCGATGCCGGCCTTGATCAAATTGTTCCAGTAGTCGTCCGAGCTGTATTGGACCGGGCGGTAGGGCAGGCCGCCTTTCTTGTTCCAGTCGGCCCAGGGGCGATTGCGGTTGATATGGGCGCCGATGCGCGAATTGAGCACCACCATCTTGCCGACCGCCTCCAGCGAAACGCGGGCGATGGTGCCGGTGGGCGCCTGGTAGCCGTTGGCGTCGCCCAGCAGGCAGGCGTAGCCGTCGACCGGCACCGCGGCGTACGGCGTGCAGCGGGCGCTGTGGAACCACTGGCGCAGCAGGTAAAAGGTGCCTTGCCGCGCGTTGGCGGAGCCGTCGTGCGTGAAGCGGCAGTTGTCGAAGACGAAGCCGTAACGCGTCTTCCAATGCGTGTCCGGCGCGGCGACGTACGACAGGCCACGGTCGCCGATCGATTTGATCTCGGTCTGGTGGAAGTAGGCGGTGCTGTCGCCGAAGATGAAATCGACGTCGCCTTCGATGTAGGACTTATTGAAGAAGCTACGCGAGGTGGCGCCGATACGCGGCGACTTGAGGTACAGCGTGTCCTGGAAACCGATCAGGCGGATGTTCTCGAACTGCGCCTTGTCGGCGCCGTCGACCTGCAACGCCAACGCCTGGTGGTGCACGTTGTTGATATTCGGGAGCGACTCGGCGCGGGCGTTGCCGGTGTCCTTGTTATAGCCGTTTTCAAACGTGATGTTACGCGCCTGGAAGCCGTTGTTGCGCACCCAGACGGTGGCGGTGCCGAAGGTGCCGATCACGTCGCGGTCCTTGATGGTGGCGTACATCGCCTGCGCGTCCGGCGCGGCCTGGGCGAACTGCGCGCCGTGGCGGGCGGCGTAAGCGGCGCCGGTCACCGACGCATCGAGCTTGGCGGTGATCCGCGTGGCCGCTGCGTCCTTGCCGTCGCCGTACATCGTCAGCGGCGCGGTGGCGGCGGGCACGTAGACCAGTCCCTGGTAGGTGCCGGGCTTGACCAGCATATACAGCCGCTTCGCCGGATGCGCCGGGCTGTCGCGCACCGCGCGGTTGACGGCTTGCTGCACGGTGTTGAATGTCTTGACGCCGTCCGCTTTCGCGCCCTGGTCGACGATATAGTCGGGCGTGAACGCGGCGCCTTTGGCCAGCGGATCGGTGAGCGGGTCCCACGGATCGACGGCTTCCCTGCCGGCGTCGCCGACGTACTTGAGCACCTCGCCGTACGCGTATTGCCTGGCCTGTGCGGCGCTGAGCTGCGGGCGGGTGCCGGAATTGCCCTGGGCCTGCGCCATGCCAAGGCCGACGACAACCATCGCCAGCGTCGCGGCGAAGGCCGATGGCGCCAGCCTCATTGCTCGCCCTCCCGTTTGAACATGCCGGCGCTTTCCGGCACGGCACGTTTCATCTCCTCCACCACCATGTTCGAGAAGTAGGCGGCGCCCTTGGCACCAACGTGGGTGCGGTCGAAGGCCGATTTGGCCGCGCCGGCCACTTCCACCTTGCCGGCCGCCGTTGCCGCCTCGGTGCTCTTTTCAGGGCGCGGCGCCATCGCCAGCGTGTCGGCTTCGTCCTCGCCCATCGCCTGCACGGCGGCGTAGCTGTCGGCGTTCAGGTCCAGCAGCGGCACGCGCTGGGCGGCGGCGGTGGCGCGGATCACGTCGGCCCACGGCTGCAGGTTGTTTTCCAGGACCTTGTCCTTGAAGCTGCGCCGGGTCAGCGGCGTGACCAGCACCGGGACGCCGCCGAGCGCCTTCACTTCCTGCGCGTAGCGGGTCATGTTGACCGGGAATTCGGTTTTGAGGTCGGTCGAGCGGCCGGGTTTTCCCGGCTGGTCGTTGTGGCCGAACTGGATCAGCACATAGGTGGCGCGGTAGGCGGCCGAACCTTTCAACAGTCCCTCGACCTCGTCCCAGCGGCCCTCGGCGCGGAAGCTGCCGGAGCTGCGGCCACCGCGGGCCAGGTTGATACAGGTGTTCGAACGTTGGACGCGGGCGCAGAAGGCGTCGCCATAGCCGCTGTTGCTGGCCATCGTGGAGTCGCCGACGAGGATGACGCGCACCGGCTTGGCCGGCGGCGGCGATGTGGTCTCGGCGGCATGGGCGCTTATCGACAATGCGGCGGCGATGAAAAAGCTGATCGTGGATTTCATGGGCGTCTCGGATAAAAAAAGGCGCCGGCCGCATTGCTGCGGTCCGGCGCCGTTGATCAAGCGTCTATCGACATCGTCACGTTCTATTAGTAGAACTTGTAGGTGGCGCGGACGTTGAAGGCGCGGCCGATCGGGCTGGCGGCGCTGCTCAGATAGCCGGAGCTATACAGGCTGCTGTTGGTGACCGGCGGCTTGGCGTCGAACAGGTTGGTGATGCCGGCGGTGATCGACATGTTTTTGAAGCCGGTGTAGGTCGTCGTCCACTGCCAGTTCTTGTACGAGTTGATGTCGCGCCAGTACTGCTGCGCCACCAGGTTCTGATCTTCGTACTTCGAGTTGTAGTTCTGGGTCAGCGTGCTGTTCCAGTTACCCAGCGCCCAGTTCAGCGTGGCGACGTGCTTCCAGCGGTAGGTGATGATCGGGAAGTTGCTGGTGGTGCCGTTGGACGCGATACCGAAGCGGCCGACGTTCGACACGTAAGGGCTGCCGTTGTCGAGCTGGTTGTCGAACTGGGTCAAATACGTACCGTCGATCGACACCTTGAAGTCGCCAAAGGAGCTGCGCGGGAAGGCATACGACGCCGAGATGTCGATACCGGCCGCCTTCTGCCCACCCAGATTCATGATGGTGTTCTGGATGTAGTTGATGGTGCCGTCGGCGTTGCGCACGAAGTACGACGCGTACTTGACCGGATCGAGGAAGTAGACCTGCTCCGGCAAGTTCGCCAGCATGTCGGTCATCTTGATGTTCCAGTAGTCGATCGAGACCATCGAGGTGCGGGTCGGCTCGAACACGGTACCGAAGGTGAAGCCCTTCGATTTTTCCGGCTGCACGTTGGCGTTGCTGCCGGTCTGCTTCGGCAGCGTGGTGTTACAGACGGTCGACTCCACATAGCCAGGCAGCGGCTTGCCGGTGCCGGCCACGCCAGGGCGGTCGCTCGGGCACAGTACCGGATCGTCCCATTTCGCCGAGGTCAGGCCGGTGGCGCCGGGCAGGCGGTAGCCGTAGCGGTCGAACAAGGTGGGCGCGCGGAAGCCGGTGTTGGCCGAGCCGCGGAACATCAACTGCTTGGTCGCCTCGTAGCGGAAGCTCACCTTGGGATTGATGGTGTTGCCGAAGTCGCTGAAATGGTCGTCGCGCACGGCGACGTTGACGTTCAGCTTTTTGGTGAACGGCATATCCAGCTCGGCGAACAGCGCGGCGACGTTGCGGCCACCTTCGCCATGCGACGGGCTGGCGTTGGCGTAGGTAACCTGGCGCACGATGTCGAGGCGCGTGTCCTCGGTGGTGTCGCGGTGGAAGTCGGCGCCGACCGCCAGTGCCAGCGAGCCGCCGCCCAGGTCCATCAGCGGACGGCTGGCGGTGACGTCGATGCCGGTGTAGGTGCTCTTCGATTCGCGGTTTTTCTGGCCGTCGACGTTGACGCTTTGCAGGTAGGCGCGGCCGGCGGCGTCCTGCAGGCCGAATGGATTGAGCTGGCCGTTGCGCAGGCCATCGAGCAGGCCTTGGCCGGTGAAGTAGCCGTTGTCGTAGTAGTTGTCGCGGTTGGAGATGCCGACCACCAGGCCGGTCTTGTAGTCCCAGCCCGCCAGCGTGCCTTCGAGCGCCACGGCGACGCGCTGGTTCAGCTGCACGTCCTTGGTGGCGGCGGCGCCGTAGTCGGCGACGGCCCAGGTGGGGATCAGGGTGGCGCCGTTCAGGCCGGACATGGCCGGCACGCCGCCGCTGTTCCCCGGATACCATTTGCTGGTCGACGGCAGCTGCGGCTGGACGCCGTTGACCGCCAGCGCGTTGGTCGGATTGCGGGTGCCGATGATGTGCTCCTCGCCGCGCGAGTAGTCGATCGAGATCACGTGGTCTTCGCCCAGCTTTTTGGCGGCGCGGGCGTAGAAGGTGACCTGCTGGTTTTCGTACAGCGCGTTACCGTATTCGTTGGCGTCCAGCACGCAGGTGTTGGCGCGGCCGGGGATCGAGTATGGCGCCACGCAGCCGGTGGCGGCGTACGGGTTGCGCGCGGTGCGGTTGGTGGCGGTGGTGAAATTGGCCGGCGTGGCGTTGCCGCCGGTGGCCAGCGTCGGCGAGCGGCCGATGCTGGTCAGCAGTTCCGGCGAGCTCAGACCGGCGCGGTCGCGCGAGGCCAGCGCCGAGCGCTTGTGCGCGTCGACCGTGCCCCACAGGCTCCAGCCGTCGCGTTCCAGGTTGCCCTTGCCCCAGGTGAGGGTGCCGCGCTCCTCCTCGCCACCGCCGCGGCGGGCCACTTCGACGTGCTGCAGCGTCGCTTCCAGGCCTTCGTACGAGGTGCGGGTGATGAAGTTGACCACGCCGCCGATGGCGTCGGAGCCGTAGATCGACGAGGCGCCGTCGCGCAGGATCTCGACGCGCGCGATCGCGCTCATCGGAATCACATCCAGATTGGCGTAGCCGTCGGCGATCGCCTCGTTGGCCAGGCGGCGGCCGTTCAACAGCACCAGCGTGCGGTTCACGCCCAGGCCGCGCAGATTGATATTGGTGCCCGAGCCGGCGTTGGACGGCGCCAGCGACGCCGATTGCGGCAGCGCCATCATCAGGTCGGCCAGGGTGGTCATGCCCTTCTTGACCAGGTCCTCGGCCTTGACGGTGCTGACCGGCAGCGACGCTTCGGTGGCCAGGCGCTTGATGCTCGAACCGGTCACTTCGACGCGCTGCATCGGCGCTTCCGCTTCCTGTGCCTGCGCGGCGGTCTGGTTGGCGAGCGTCAGCACGGCCAGGGTAATGGCCGACAACAGCAGCCGTGGTTGTGCGGATCGGTTTTGGACCGGGTGCTCGGGCTTGATCATTCTAGTCTCCTTCGTCTTTTTGAATAAAGTTATACGTCCTGCCGCGACAGCATGAGCGTGAGTGGAGCACCTCGCGTACTCCGTGCCGTTGAGACGAGGGTCGCTGTGCGGGCACAGTCCGGGGTCGCAAACGGTCAATAACTTGATTACTTTTTTAGCGGGCGGCGTCATGGCCGCTCCTGCGTGCGTCTACTGCTACTTCGGGTACCGCAATTCCTTATGCCGTCAACCGCGCGAGAAGGTGCGGGTCACGCGTTCCAGGTGCGCGCGCATCGCCTTGCGCGCGGCCGCCGGATCGTGGGCGGCGATCGCCTCCAGGATGCGGCGGTGGTCCTTGAGCGTCTCCTGGCGCAGTTCCTCGGTCTGGAAGTGCTCCTTGAGCTTGTGCCACAGGCGGCCGCGCTGGTCCCACAGGTAGTCCAGCGATCCCACCAGCGCGCTGTTGCCGGTGGCGCGCGCGATGGCGATGTGGAAGTTGCGGTCGGCCTGCTCGTTGCTTGAATAGTTGGAGTGGTTCTGTTCCATCTCGACCACCGCCTTGAGGATGGCGTCGATGGCGCTGTCGGTGGCCACGCGCGCGGCGATGGCGGCGATCTCCGATTCGATCAGGCGGCGCGCGGACAGCACTTCGAACGGACCGGGGCCGGCTTCGGGCAGGTCGGCCGGCGTGGGCCGCTCGCTGACGTAGACGCCGGAGCCGCCGCGCACTTCGATCACGCCGCCCAGCTCCAGCGCGATCAACGCTTCGCGCAGCGAGGCGCGGCTGACACTGAGCTTGGTGGCCAGATCGCGCTCGGACGGCAGGCGCTCGCCGGGGGAGATGTGTTCGTTGCGGATCAGCTCCTGGATGCGGTCGGCCACGAGGCGGTACAAGCGCGTCTCCGGAGTGGTGCCGTCATTGGCAGCTAAAGTTCTCTTCAGCATCTTTTTGTCTCGTCGTGTTATGGTCGTGGCGTTTTTGATATGGCCATCTGGTCAGGCCATTCTAAGGTGGTCTGACCAAAAGGGCAACGTGGACTAGCCAAATTTATTTATAGCTGTCATACTAAATTCGCCAGGTAACCGCTTTCCAACCGTGTTTTCCCGATGAAGAAGCTCAAAAAACACGGTAGAATCAGGGCTGTAGGGTTGTGGCGCCCCGGATACAAACAGAACGCTGGCCGGCCAATAGTCAAAGTGGCCTGACCAATTCAAGATGCCAAAAAACAACGTTAGCCGGGTTAAGACGCCCGGAAAGGAAGCCAGAATGATGCCACCGACTAGCGCAGCGACGCCGCGCTACATCCTCATGCACGACAACGACAACGTCGCCATCGTTGTCAACGATGGCGGCCTGCCCGCCGGCGCCGTGTTCGCCGACGGCCTGACCCTGTTGGAAGCGGTCCCGCAAGGCCACAAGGTCGCGCTGCGCGATGTCGCCAAGGGCGAGGCGGTGATCCGCTACAACGTCACCATCGGCTTCGCCGCCGACGATCTGCCGGCCGGCAGTTGGCTCAACGAGCAGAATGTGCGCATGCCGGACGCGCGCGAGCTGGTCAACCTGCCGATCTCCACCCGCCTGCAGCCGCCGGCCGAACCGCTCGAAGGCTATACCTTCCAGGGCTTCCGCAATCCGGACGGCAGCGTCGGCACGCGCAACATCCTGGCCATCACCACCACCGTGCAATGCGTATCGGGCGTGGTCGAATTCGCGGTCAAGCGCATCAAGGAAGAACTGCTGCCGAAGTATCCCAACGTCGACGACGTGGTGGGGCTGGAGCACACCTACGGCTGCGGCGTGGCGATCGACGCGCCGGGCGCGATGATCCCGATCCGCACGCTGCGCAACATCACGCTCAACCCGAACTTCGGCGGACAGGCGATGGTGGTCAGCCTCGGTTGCGAGAAGCTGCAGCCGACCCGCCTGTTCCCCAAGGGTTCGATCCCGATCCAGAACGGCGGCGGCGCCGAGCCGTCGCTGGTGTGCCTGCAGGACGCGCAGCATGTCGGCTTCATGTCGATGATCGCCTCGATCATGAAACAGGCCGAGGCCAACCTGGTCAACCTGAACAAGCGCCAGCGCGAAACCGTGCCGGCCTCCGAGCTGGTGGTCGGCGTGCAGTGCGGCGGCAGCGACGCCTTCTCCGGCGTGACGGCCAATCCGGCCGTCGGTTTCGCCACCGATCTGCTGGTGCGCGCCGGCGCCACCGTGATGTTCTCCGAGACGACCGAAGTGCGCGACGGCATCGACCAGTTGACCTCGCGCGCGGCGACGCCGGAAGTGGCCGACGCCATGATCCGCGAGATGGCCTGGTACGACAATTACCTGCAACGCGGTGGCGTCGACCGCAGCGCCAACACCACGCCCGGCAACAAGAAGGGCGGCTTGTCGAACATCGTCGAGAAGGCCATGGGCTCGATCGTCAAATCCGGCAGCAGCGCCATTTCCGGCGTGCTGTCGCCGGGCGAGAAGCTGACGCAAAAAGGCTTGATCTACGCGGCCACGCCGGCCAGCGATTTCATTTGCGGCACCTTGCAGCTGGCCGCCGGCATGAACGTCCACATCTTCACCACCGGCCGCGGCACGCCGTACGGCCTGGCCGAAGTCCCGGTGATCAAGGTCGCCACCCGCAACGACCTGGCCAACCGCTGGCACGATCTGATGGACATCAACGCCGGCCGCATCGCCAGCGGCGAGGCTACCATCGCCGATGTCGGCTGGGAGATGTTCCAGCTGGTGCTGGACGTGGCCAGCGGCCGCGAGACCTGGGCCGAGAAGTGGAAGCTGCATAACGCGCTGGTGCTGTTCAACCCGGCGCCAGTGACCTGATATCCGGATCAGCGCTACCATCATCCTTCAATAAAAACCGAACGAGAGACAAATAATAATGAGTAAGCCATTCAAACGATTGCTGCTGACCGGCGCCGCCGGCGGCCTGGGTAAAGTTCTGCGCGACCGCATCAAGCCCTGGGCCGACGTGGTGGTGTTGTCCGATATCGCCGACATGGGCGAGGCGCGCGAGGGCGAGGAGATCATCCAGTGCGACCTGGCCGACAAGGCCGCGGTCATGAAGCTGCTCGAGGGCGTGGAGGCGGTGCTGCACTTCGGCGGCATCTCGACCGAGAACACGTTTGAAAACATCATGCAGGCCAACATCCTCGGCACCTACAACCTGTACGAGGCGGCGCACAAGCACGGCACCAGGCGGATCATCTTCGCCAGCTCCAACCACACCATCGGTTACTACAAGTGGACCGACTACATCGACGCCGACAGCCCGACCCGCCCGGACAGCTTCTACGGCGTGAGCAAGTGCTTCGGCGAGTCGCTGTCGCGCTACTACTACGACCGCACCGGCCTCGAAACCGTTTGTCTGCGTATCGGTTCGTCGTTCCCGGAGCCGGCCAATCCGCGCATGCTGGTGACCTGGTTGAGCTACGACGATCTGGAAGAGGCGCTGCGCTGCTCGCTGTTCACGCCGCGCGTGGGCCATACGATTTTGTTCGGCGCTTCGGCCAACCCGGCCAGCTGGTGGGACAACAGCAAGGCCGCACATCTGGGCTATGTGCCGAAGGATAGTTCGGTGCAGTTCGCAGACAAGTTCCCGGACACCGGCGTTTATCCGCCGGCCGATGATCTGGCGACGATCTACCAGGGCGGCGGGTTTGCCGCCGTCGGTCCGCGCTACAAGGACTGAGGCGGCGCGTAGATGGCGGATTACGGCTTCGCCTAATCCGCCCTACGTGTTTCCGTAGTTTCTCGTAGTTTCTCGTAGTTTCTTATACTTGCGTGGAGAGGATCGCGGCATTGTACACCGCGTGCACCAGCATCGGCGCCAGCAGCGTCTTGTTGCGCTCATAGATCCACGCGGTGCACACCCCCACCACGAATACCGCCGGCATCGACAGCGCCGGATGCACCACCGCGAAGATGGCGGCGCTGACCGCGATCGCCTGCCACGCCGGCATCGAACGACGCAGGCCGCCGAAGATCAAACCACGGAAGATGAACTCTTCGCACAGCGGCGCTGCCAGCACCGCCAGCGCGAACAGCCACAGGCGCGCATGCTCCCCCGTGGCCACTGGCGGCAGCTGCGCCCCGAGTGGGGAGTGCTTGACCGCGTACAGGTAGCCGAAACCGGCGACGCAGGCGACGGCGATGCCGATGGCGGCGTCACGCAGCGATGGCCCCAGCCGCACGCCGCGCAGTATCACCGGCACGTTGGTGGTCTTGCTGCGCCAGTAAATCAAACGCATCAGGCCATACACCACCAGGCCGGAGATGCCGAAGGCGAGTGTGATGACGTGCAGGCCGGGCGCCTTGATGTCGTCGGCGAGGATCAGCACCAGGACGGTCTGCAGGATGAAGAAGGCCGTGGCGGCCATCAAGCCGTCCGACGCCGATACGCGCGGCGCCGGCGCGGCGGCGGGATCGAGCAGGTAGGGCAGGGCGTCGCGCGCCTTCTGCCACAGCGCGAACGCCAGCGCGGCGATCAACACCATGACCACCACTTTCTGCGACCATAGCTCGTTGTAGATCGACCAGGTGTAAAAGCCCGCCAGCATCAGGTACAGGTAGGCGTAGGTCGGCCGTATGCCGGTGCGCATCTCTACCGCCGTCGAGTCGAACGCGAAGACGCCAAGCGAGACGGCGATCATCGAGAAGATTGGAATGCCGGCGATCACCGTCAGCGTCAGCACCAGCAGCCGCCAGTCCAGCACCGCCGTGTGCATCGCGGTGAAGGCCAGCACCATCAACGGATAGATCAGCGCCAGCGTGCCCCAAAGCTTGGCCTTTTCGCGCAGGATGCTCTCGATCGAACGCGGGACGGTGTACAGCAGCCACAGAGCGTGGCCTTCGGTGTTCAGGTTCTGGAAGGCCGACAGCATCAGCACATACGAGCCGATGCCGAAGGCCGCGGCGGCGGCCACCGTGTGATGCGCGCCCAGTTCGCCGATGCTGCCGAGCTTACCGTTGAACAGCAGCTGGCTGCCGACGATGACGACCGGTAGCAGCAGCGTTTGCACCAGGAAGTTGCGGTCGCGCCCCAGCAGCCGCAATTCGCGCCGCTGCAGCGTGGACAGCAGCCTGTCGAACAGCGCGAAGGGCACCGCCTTGCTGTCTTTGCGATCGTGTTTGCCGCTATCCTTGCCGCGCGTGCTTTCGCGCGAACTGGAACCGACCACGCCATTGCGCAGCTGGTAGCGCATCAACGCCACGCCGCCCCACAGCAGCGCGGCGATTTGCGCCAGCAGCAGCGCGGCGACAGGCGCGAACTGCGCCAGGCTTTGCGCCTGTATCGCCTGTAGCACCAATCCCGGCGGCGCCCACAGCGCCCAGGACGGGAAGGCGCGCGCCCACGCCATCGGGAAGCTGTCGGCCGCCGGCATGCCGAGCGCCATGACCAGGTACATCAGCGGCATGTTGAACAGCGAGATGACCGCCTGCAGATTGCGCAGCTGCGACGCCGGGAGCCACATGCGCAGACCGGTGTCGGCGAGCGTCTGCAGCAGCGCCGCCAGCGGCAGCAGCAATGCCGCCGCCAGCAGCGCGACCGGCGGCGCCATCCAGCGCAAGCCCGAATACCAGGCGACCATCGCGAGCGGCGCGACCAGCGCGAACATGCCGCTGATGTTGCTGGCGCTGCGCTCCAGCAGCCTGCCCCACATCAGGGTCGAGCGCTTGACCGGCATTGTCACCAGCCATTCCAGGTCCCAGTCGGGTTGCGCCAGTTCCTTGCCGCCCAGCGGCAGCAGCACGGCCAGCACGAAGAGGATACTCAACTCCATCGTCAGCCCGTTGAGCAGCGCCGGATCGAATGGCGCCGCGTGCAGTTCGACCGCCGCCCGCTCGAGGTTCACTTGCCGCTCGCCGTGCTGGTCGTCGTTCCGGCACGTGCTGGTTTCGACCAGCCCGCACTGCAGGTTGACGATCACCGTGCGCGCCAGGCTGCCGAACGAGAATGCGAACACCGTCGCGACCAGCAGCGTCATGATCCAGCTGTTGCCGCGCTTGACGGCGATGCCGTCGCGCGGCTTCTTCTTTTTGAAGCGTTTGAACAGGCCGTTGGCCATGATCTGGTTGGCCTGGCGCGTCAGGCGCATTTTCGCCATCAGCCACATTGCGCGCGCCGGTGTCGCCTGGGGCATCATTGCGGAATCTCGGCGCCGGCTTCGTCGGTGATCTTCAGGAACACGTCTTCGAGCGAGCCGCTGGTGGCGGCCTTGGCGCGGATCTCGTCAAGCGTGCCGGTGGCGGCCAGCTCGCCGCGATGGATGATGCCGACCCGGTCGCACAGCTTCTCGGCCATGTCCAGCAGGTGGGTGGAGACGAAGATGGTGACGCCTTGCGCGGCCGCCGCCAGCAGGCGCTCCTGCACTTCGCGCGACGCACGCGGATCGAGGCCGTTGATCGGTTCGTCGAGGATCAGCACCGCCGGCTCGTGGATCAGCGCGCAGGCCAGGCCGAGGCGCTTCTTCATGCCCAGCGAGTAGTTGACGGCGTAGTCCTCGCCGGCTTCCCGCAGGCCGAATTCGTCGATCAGGCGCGCGCCCCGTTCGGCCGCCTCGGCGCGCGAGTAGCCGTGCATCTCGCCGACGAATTGCAGGATCTCGCGTCCGCGCAGGTAGTCGTAGAAGATCGGCGTGTCGGGCAGGTAGCCGACGCGCCGTTTGACTTCGGTGGCCTCGGCCTGGCAATCGAGGCCGTCGATGAGCACCTTGCCCTCGCTCGGCACCAGGATGCCCATCATCATGCGGATGGTGGTGGTCTTGCCGGCGCCGTTGGGGCCGAGGAAGCCGAATACCTCGCCACGGCGGACCGTCATCGACAGCGGTTTGACGGCGTCGAAGCCGCCGTAGGTCTTGGACAGGCCCTGGAAGTCGATCATGGTTTTTTACGGCCACGCCGGGCCGCCGATGTTGAGGAATTGATATCCATCATAACATCGGCGGCGACGCCGCAGATAGCCCGCCGGTGTCGACGGCCTAAGGCGCTTGGTACAGGCTCATGCCGAAGCGTTCGGTGCGCGGCAGCCAGTTGCCCTTGATGTCGGCCGAGGCCAGCACGCGCTCGGCGCGGCCGATCAGCAGCGCGCGCGGCACCAGGCCGATGTAGCGCGAGTCCTCGCTGTTGTCGCGGTTGTCGCCCAACATCATGTACTGGCCGGCCGGCACGGTGACGGGGGCGAAATCGCGGCGCGCCGTCACTTGCGGCAGCAGCTGGATCGCGTGGTCGCGGCTGTCGCGGCCCAGCGATTCGCCCAGCCGCACGGCGTCGATGGCGCCGATGCCGGAGATGGTTTCGGTGGCCTGGCCGATCGGCGCGTAGTCGGCCGGCTGGCCGTTGATGACCAGCCGCTCGTTGCGCATCTCGACGCGGTCGCCGGGCAGGGCGATGACGCGCTTGATCAGCCGCGTGCCGTCCTTGGGCGAGGAGAAGGTGACGATGTCGCCGCGCCGCGGTTCGCCGGTGGCGCCGAGCACGATGTCGGTCAGCGGCACCTTGACGTTGTAGGCGAGGCGGTTGACGAAGACGACGTCGCCCTCGAGCAGGTTGGGGTGCATCGAGGCCGACGGGATCGGGTTCCAGTCCGCGACGGCGGTGCGGAAGATCCCGAACAGCATCAGGAACATCAGAAAGCCTTTATTTGCGCGCAGCCATTTGTTCATCACGTCTCCGGTTTGTGTGGGGTGGGGGTGACGTCATCTTGTGGTTAAAAACTTAATCGCGGCTTAGTTGGAGGCTTACGCGTTGCGTGGTTCCGTGTTAATGCGCGCTTTTCTGCACCAGCGCGCTGCCGGCGCCGTGGCGGCGCGCTTCGCTGACGGCGGTGACCGTGCCGTCCGGATTGAACACCAGCGCGTTGGCGGCGCCGATCTCCTCCGGCGCGTCGCCCCAGCGTTGGCCGTTCTTTTCCAGCGCCGCCGCCTGCGCGCCACCCGCGAAGCCGGGCTCGACATCGGTGGCGTCGCCGTTGCGCTCGGACATGCGCGGCGCGTTCAGCGCGTCGGGCATCGTCATGCCGAGGTCGACATGGTTGACGATCGTTTGCAGCACGGTGGTGATGATGGTCGCGCCGCCCGGACTGCCGATCGAGAACGCCGGCTTGCCGTCCCTGAACGCCAACGTCGGCGACATGCTGCTGCGCGGCCGCTTGCCCGCCTCCGGCACGTTCGGACGCGGACCGGAGAAGTCGAAATCGGTCATCTCGTTATTCAGCAGGAAGCCGTAGCCCGGCACCACGATGCCGCTGCCGCCCCAGTCCTCGATCGTGTACGTGTAGGCGACGATATTGCCGTCTTTGTCCGACACCGTCAGATGGGTCGTATGCGCGCCCTCGATCAGCATCCTGGTGGCGGCGCTGGCGGGCCGCAGCGGCACGCTCTGGTCGGCCTGGAAGGCGTACGGATCGCCCGCCGCCGCCGGCCTGCGCGCCTGCGCCACGTCGATCCGCTGGCGGCGCTGCGCCGCGTAGTCCTTGCTCAGCAAGCCGGCGACCGGCGCGTCGACGTATTCCGGGTCGGCCAGATAGGCGTTGCGGTCGGCGAAGGCCAGGCGGCTGGCTTCCAGGTACAGGTGCTCGGCCTGCGCGCGCGGCATCGCCTTGAGGTCGTAGCCTTCGAGGATGTTGAGCGCTTCGGCGATGGCGATGCCGCCCGAACCGGGCAGCGGCATGCCGTAGATGTCGTAGCCGCGATAGGTGCTGTGCACCGGTTGACGCAGCCGCGCTTCGTAGTTGGCCAGATCGGCCAGGGACATGTCGCCGCCGCGCACCCGCACGCCCGGCGCGGTGGCGGGGTGGTTGACCGCGTCGACCACCGCGCGCGCCATTTTGCCCGAGTAGAAGGCCTTGACGCCGCCGGCCGACAGCTCGCGATAGGCCTTGGCCAGGTCGGGATTGCGCAAGGTGCTGCCGGCGGCCACCGCGTCGCCGTTTTTCAGGTACAGCGCAGCGGTGGCGGGGAACATGCCGAACTTGTTTTTGTTCTTGCTCACCAGGTGCGAGAAATTATCGTTGACCACGAAGCCGTTGCTGGCCACGGCGATGGCCGGCGCCAGCACCTGCTTGAACGACATCGAGCCGTAGCGGTCCAGCGCTTCGTGCCAGCCGCGCACCGTGCCCGGCACGCCGACCGACATGCCGCTGTCGCGCACCGTCTCGAACGTCATGGGCGCGCCGTTTTCTTGGAACACGGTCGGCGTGAAGCTGGCCGGCGCCGTTTCGCGGTGGTCGATGGTGATGACGCGTTTGTCCTTGGCCAGGTAGATCACCATGAAGCCGCCGCCGCCGATGCCGCAGCTGAACGGATCGGTCACGCCCAAGGTGGCGGCGGCCGCGACGGCGGCGTCGATGGCGTTGCCGCCCTGGTTGAGGATGGCCAGCGCGGCTTTCGAGGCCGGCTCGCTGATCGTCGCGACGGCGCCGCCGGTGCCGGTGGCGACCGGGGTTTTGGCCCAGGCCGCGGACGGCAGGACCAGCGTGACAATAATGGAGGAAACGAGGACGGTGCGGACGGGACGGGAGTGTGGTGTCATGAGGGGCGCGGTGTCGGGTCGGAGGGGCGAGAATTACTAACCCTCAAGCTTACCCGATAATCCGGCGCCGGTTCATTTTTGGCCGGCACAGCCTGCGGCTCGACGCCGGCCAGGGTGAAGGTCAGGCCGTCCTGGGTCACGCTGGTCTTGCCGTCGGGCATGCTGTCCGACAGCACGAAGTTGCTGGTGGTGCCGTCCGGTTTGGTGAGCGTGAAGCTGTAGCTGATGTAGCCGGCCCAGACGCACACCGCGCCGACGCGGCAGCGGCTGTCGTTGACGCGCTCGAGCTTGACGGTGGGCGCGGTGGCGCCGCCGGCGATGCCCGGCGCGGCGGCCGGGGCGATGACGGCGCTGGCGCCTTGCTGCAGCACGTAGGTGGCGCTGAACGGTTTGTTGGCGGTGGCGCCGTCCGTGGCGCGGCTGATGCCGGAGGCGGCGCCGCAGGCGTACAGCATGGCCATGACGGCGGTGAGCAGGGGCAGGACGATCAGCTGCCGCAATATTGTCTTCTTCATGTGCGACCTCTTGATTGCAAAGTGGCGGTTAGCTTAGCAAAAGTATCATTTTGGCGGCGCACGAACCGCTAGCGGCGTAGAATGCCTGCTCTGAATTATTTTAGGATTAAAGACATGAAAAAGACCGACCTGGCGAAGAGCGATGCCAAAAAACTGATGGGAAAAATGGCCGGGCCGGGGGCGGCGACCTTCGGCAAAGTGGCCGAGGTGGTCGACAAGCGCGAGCAGCGCCGGCGCGACCAGGCGGCCGGGTTGGTGCCGTTCGCGGTGAAGTTGAATGGCGAGCTGGTGGCGCGCTTGAACGCGCAGGCCACGGAGCGCGGCGTTGAGATGAATCAGTTGGTGGCGGAGTTGCTCGTCAAGGGGCTGGCGGCGTAGGCCGATGGCGGCGCTTGGCGGATTACGGCGTGCCGCCTAATCCGCCCTACGTGGTTCCCTGGCTCGGTCGGTCCGTGGTGGATGGTCGTTCCAAGTAAAAATGCCGCGCGGCTTGCACACCGGGCGGCATTTTTTTGCTCAGACTGCCACGTGGTTTTACACGTAGGCGGCCAGCGAGCCTTTCATTTTCTTCAGCGCGGCCGATTCGATCTGGCGGATGCGCTCGGCCGATACGCCGAACTCGTCGGCCAGCGTGTGCAAGGTGGCGCCGGAGCCGTCATCGTTGGCCAGCCAGCGCGCTTCGACGATGCGGCGCGAACGCGCGTCCAGCTTGCCCAGCGCCTGCTCCAAACCTTCCGATTGCAGGCGCGTGACCTGTTCCGCTTCTAGCACGCGGGTCGGCTCGCTCTGCTCGGACGACAGGTAGGCGATCGGCGCGAACTTGTCGTCCTCGTCGTCGTTGGGCGATTCCAGCGCGATGTCGCGGCCGCTCAGACGGGTTTCCATCTCGATCACTTCCTCGCGTTTGACGTCGAGGATCTTGGCCAGGTTGTCGATCTGCGCCGGGGTCATCGCGTCCAGGCCGGTCTTGTGGCTGCGCAGGTTGAAGAACAGCTTGCGCTGCGCCTTCGTCGTCGCCACTTTGACCAGACGCCAGTTTTTCAGGATGTACTCGTGCATCTCGGCCTTGATCCAGTGCATCGCGTACGACACCAGGCGCACGCCCTGGTCCGGGTCGAAGCGCTTGACGGCTTTCATCAGGCCGATGTTGCCTTCCTGGATCAGGTCGGCGTGCGGCAGGCCGTAGCCCAGATAGCCGCGCGCGATCGACACCACCAGGCGCAGGTGCGACAGCACCAGCTCCTGCGCGGCGCCCAGGTCGTTGTTTTCCTTGAGGCGCTTGGCCAGCGAGACTTCATCGTCGTGCGTCAGCATCGGCAGGCGATTGACGGCGGAAATATAGGCGTCCAGGTTCCCCAGGTTGCCAGTGAACCCGAGTCCTAAAGCGCCCTTGTTGGTGGGGACCAACGCGGCAGGTGCGGACATCATAGTCATTTTCATTCCTTCGCTCGAAGATTGCTAAGTCTCAATGTGCCTTGAAGGGCCACAGGACGGAAAATATTGCCTTATTGCCAATTCTTCAGAGTGTTGTTAACTCTGCAGTTTTCATATATTAGCACTCTCCTGGGTTGAGTGCCAATCACCTTATTTTTATGGGCCTCATAGTAAAAACACTATCGGCTTTGTACGAATAATGGCTTTTGATAAATCAAGCATGCACGATGGAGCTTAGGCCTGACTTAATAAGGAAAACGTGGGATGGTGTGATCGTAGGCCGGTGCGGCGGCCGTTTCCGTGCGGGAGCGCACGGAAAGGCGGAGGGAATTAATTCAGGCGGGACAGGTGGCGCTGCACCGACAGCACGGCGGCGATCAGCCCTAAGCCGGCCGACAGCGCCAGCAGGCCGGCCATCGCCAGCGGCTGCAGCGGCGTCAGCTGGAATTCGGACGCGTACAGGCGGGCGAATTCGGCGATCGCGGTGTTCAGCGGGCGCAGCGCCAGCGATACCACGCCCAGCGCCAGTCCGCCGGCGCACAGGCCCAGCAGGGCGCCCGTGTAATAGAAGGGGCGGTGGATGAAGCTGTCGGTCGCGCCGATCAGCTTGGACACGAGGATTTCCTCGCGCTGCGTCATGACCTGCAGGCGGATGGTGTTGAAGATGACGGCCACCACCACGGTGCCGAGGGTGACCGCCAGCAACAGCAGCCCCAGGTGCAGGATGTTGAGCAGCGCGGCCAGCCGCTTGACCCAGGCCGAATCGACCTGCACCGTGTCGACGCCGGGCAGGGCGCGGATCTGTTCGGCCAATTGGTCGACGTCGCCACCGGACTGGGCCAGGCGGAAGGCGTCGAGCTTGAGCACATAGCTGTCGGGCAGGGGATTTTCGCCCAGGGTGGTCAGCACGTCGGCCAGGCCGCTTTTTTCCTTCATGCTGTCGAGCGCTTTTTCGCGCGACGTGAAAATGATCTTGGCCTGTTTGTCCGGCAAGGTCTGGCGCAGTTGCACGGCCAGCCCCTCGGCCTGCTCGCGCGGCGTGTCCTGCTTGAGGAACACGCTGATTTCCGGATCGACCGACAGCTGCTCGGACATGGGCCGCACGTTGTCGAGCAGGGTGACGCCGGTGAACGGCAGCGCCAGCGCGATCGCCACGACGATGATGTTGAACAGGAAACTGCCGGGCGCGCGGCGCAGATGGCCCAGCGCGGCGGCCAGCGCGTAGCGGTGTTGGCGGAACCAGTGCGTCATGCCGCCACCTCCAGCCGACCCTGGTTGAGGTGGATGACGCGCGCGGCCGCGTCGAGCATTTGCTCGTCGTGGCTGGAGATGACGCAGGTCACGCCGACCGAGTGGAAGGCCTTGAGCGCGTCGAGCACCTTGTTGGCGCTGGCGCGGTCGAGGTTGGCGGTCGGCTCGTCGGCCAGGATCACCTGCGGCCGGTTGACGATGGCGCGCGCGATCGACACGCGCTGCTGCTCGCCGCCGGACAGGGCCAGCGGATGCGCGCTGGCGCGGTCGGCCAGGCCAACCTTGTCGAGCGCGGCGCGGGCGCGCTGCTCGGCATGGTGGTGCGAGGCGCCCGTCACCAGCAGCGGCAACATGACGTTGGCGAGGATGGTGCGGTCGTTGAGCAGGCGTTGTTGCTGGAAGATCAGGCCGAGGTTGCGGCGCAGAAATGGCACGGCGGCCGGCTTGATGCGGGCGATGTCCTGGCCGTTGACGATGACGTGGCCGGCGCTGGGGCGTTCGATGGCGGCGATCATCTTCAACAGCGTGGATTTGCCGGCGCCCGAGGGGCCGGCCAGGAACACCAGTTCGCCTTTTTCCACCGTCAGCGAGATGTCGCGCAGCGCCATCGCGTCGGGGGAGTATTGTTTCGAGACGTTCCGGAATTCGATCATGTAGGTAGTGTTATCCGAGCAATTATGGGAGCAAAGCGTCGACAAATTCGGCAGCCACGAAGGGCTGCAGGTCTTCAATTTTTTCGCCGATGCCGATGAAATACACGGGCACCGGACGCACGCGGGCGATCGCCGCCAGCACGCCGCCCTTGGCGGTGCCGTCCAGTTTGGTGATCACCAGGCCGGTCAGCTTGAGGGCGTCGTCGAAGGCTTTGACCTGCGCCAGCGCATTTTGCCCGGTATTGCCGTCGATAACCAGCAGCGTTTCGTGCGGTGCGCCCTCCATGCCCTTGCCGATGACGCGCTGGACCTTCTTCAACTCCTCCATCAGGTGCAGCTGGGTCGGCAGGCGGCCGGCCGTGTCGATCATCACCACGTCCAGCCCGCGCGCCTTGCCGGACTGCACGGCGTCAAACGACACGGCCGCCGGGTCGCCGGAGGCCTGCGAGATGACGGTGATGTTGTTGCGCTGGCCCCAGACCATCAATTGCTCGCGGGCGGCGGCGCGGAAGGTGTCGCCGGCGGCCAGCAGCACCGACTGGCCGTTCGACTGCATGTGCTTGGCGAGCTTGCCGATGGTGGTGGTCTTGCCGGCGCCGTTGACGCCGGCGATCATCATCACCATCGGTTGATGGCGGCCCAGCTCGAACGGGCGCTGGAGCGGAGTCAGCAGTTCGATCATCAGCTGCTTGAGCGCGGCCTTGACGGCGGCGGCGTCGAGCAACTTCTCGTCCTTGACCTTTTGCCGCAGCGCGTCGAGCAGGTATCCGGTGGCGTCGACGCCGGCATCGGACATCAGCAGCGCCGCCTCGAGCTCGTCGTACAGGTCCTCGTCGATCTTGGCGCCGACAAACAGCAGCGACAGGTTGTTCGAGGTTTTGGACAGGCCGGCCTTCAGGCGCGTCATCCACGATTGCTTCTGCGCCGGCTCCTCGATCGGCATCAGCGGCGCGGGAACGGGCGCGTCGGCGGTGGCAGTGGTGACGGCGGCGGCGGGCGCCGGCGCGGGGATCTGGACCTCTGGCGCCTCGGGGGCGACAGGTTTTTTCTTGAAGAAACTAAACATGGATATGTGGTTGGGGGCGCTTCAAGCTGATGCCCGGCAGCGCCGGACACGGGGAAAATGCGGCTATTTTACCAGAGCGCGGCCGGGCAGCCGTGGGCTGCTACCGGAATGACAACTTTTTCAGCCCGCGGCGACGTTGGCGTTGCGCAGGCGCCATTCGGCGATGGCGGCGCTGATGTCGGCCAGCGCGAACACCCGCACATAGGGCGGACGGCGCCGTTTGAGCGCGGCGTTGCCGCCGCCGGCCCACAATTCGACGCTGCCGTTGAGGCGGGTGTGCAGCTCGGCCAGGCCGTCGAGCGCCTGGCGCGGATTCATCGCCACCGAGAACGACAGCGCGATGATGTCGACCCGCTGCACGCGCGCCGCCTCGACGATGTCGAGCAGCGGCGTTTGCACGCCCAGCGAGATGCAATGCGCCCCTTCGGCCACGCACATGGCCTCGGCCATCAGCAGGCCCAGGCCGTGGCGCTCCTGCGGCAAGGTGGTCAGCATGATGCGCGGCGCGCCCAGGTTGCTGGCGGCGGCCTGCGGCATGGCGAAGATGGCGCTGCGCATCACCACCGTCAGCGACTCCGTATATAAGTGTTCTTCGAACGTGGCCAGCTGGCCGCTGGCCCAGGCGTCGCCGACCAGGGTGGTCAGCGGCGCCACCAGGTCGATGACGAAGCTCTTCAACCCCATCATCAACAGCGCCTGCGACAACTGGCGGCGCAGCGCTTCCATTTGATGGGTTTTGCACAAGTCGAGATAGCGTTGCAGCTCGGGCGGCGGCAGCGACGGGCCGCCCAGGCCGCCGGTGGCCTGGCCGCTCAGCGTCTGCAATTCCTCCGCGCTGAACTGGATCACCTTGCCGGGGCGGAAGCCGAGGTCGATCAGCCGCTTGACCAGACGCAGCTTTTGCACCTGTTCGATCGGGTAGACGCGCTCGCCGTTGGGGTCGCGCAGCGGCTGCGGGAAGTCATAGCGACGCTCCCATACCCGCAGGGTCTCCTTGGCAACGCCGGTGTCTCGCTCGACGTCGCTGATCGTGCTTGGAACTGGTTTAGAGGAAACTGTAGTTGTCATTAGAGAATCTTAAGCGGCTGCCGTTTTTGACAGTCGCGAGTGTTGGCACAGGGTCGGGGTGCGCTGCGCTGGAAGCGGTTCTGATCCGGCGCGACCTGCATTTTACCTTCGTTTTGGGCCCAAAAGTTTCCACGTCCAAAGTTGATTTCGGTACGGCCAAGCAGTACTAAACACCTTGTCCACGACATGCAGTTGACATTGAGAACTAATTAACTGATTATCGCCTTTGCCCCTGAATTGTCCGGGACAAAATATTTTGTAACCTTGGAAAATAATGACCCTGGCTGTTGCGCGCAGCGGAATTTCTGCTCTGTGCCACGTCGTGCGCCTGGTCCGGGGTGGCCACGGGACGTTCCGACGGGGCCGTCCGTGCAAGCCGTCCGAAGGCCATGGTCCTGCCTTGGACGTAACTTTTGGTCATAAACCCGCCCGGTTTCCGGCCCGCGCCGCGTGACCTGCGCCGGTGTGGGCCCGCCGCGACGGCGCCAGGCGCCAGCGCTCCCGATCGACGCCGCAAGTTTCTGTTGGATCATACCTTGATGCGCAGGGCGGCAGCGCACAGTTTTGCGACGGGAATGTCCTATGCCAGCCATTGCAGGAAATGGCGGCTCAGCGGCACCGTCAGCGCCGCCAGCAGCGTTTGCAGCGTGATCAGCGACGCCATCAGCCGGGTGTCGCCGCCCATCTGCCTGGCCATGATGTAGGCGTTGGGCGCGGTCGGCAGCGCGCAGTAGAAGCAGGCCGCCAGCGCCACCGGCGCCGAAACGGCAAACATCAAACACACCTTGGCCGCGATCAGCGGCATGGCGATCAGCTTGAGCAGCGACGTGAACCCGAGCGCCAGCGGACGCAACCCCCGCAACGAAAACACCAGCCCGCTGCCGACGCAGACCAGCCCCAGGCACAAGGCCGCGCGGCCGAGGATGTCGAGCGTGTTCATCAACGGCGCCGGCATCGGCAGGCCCGATAAGCTGAACGCCACGCCGGCCAGCGTCGACAGGATGATGGGGTTGCCCGCCAGCGCCCTGGCGATCCTGGCGAAATCGGTCGGCACGCCGCTCCACCACGACAGCGCGACGACCGCGATGACGTTCACCACCGGCAGGCACAGCGCCAATGACAGCATCACCAGCGCGGCCGTCGGCGGGGCGAAAAACAAGCTCGAGACGGCGATGCCGAAGTAGGTGTTGGGCCGCATCGCGCCCTGCACCACCGACGAGCGCGCCGCGTCGGGCAGGGCGCGCGCCGCCAGCAGCGCCAGCACCGCGGCGACGACGATCAGCGCCGTCGGCAGCAGGGTGGCCAGCGCCAGGTCGCCGACCTCGGCCGAGCGGAAGCTCAGGCGGGCGGTGCCGGCGAACAGCAGCGCCGGGAAGCAGATGTTGTACGAGAACTTTTCAATCGACGGGAAGAAGGCCTCCGGCAGCCAGGCGTAGCGGCGGATCGCCACGCCCAGCAAAATGATCAGGAAGACGGGAAGGATGGCTGCGAGCATGCTTAATCTGCCGAAATGCCGGACGGGCCGATACGGTCCGCGTTGGGCGTGTTGGAAATGCGGATGCGGATCAAATGACGCTCCGGATCGCTGTACGGGGCGCGGCCGTGCAGGGTGCGCTGGTTGTCCGCCCACAACAGTGTATCGTCCGGCAACTGCCGATGGAAGCGCGGCGCGCGCCGCTCGACGATGTCGTTGACCAGTTCGACCGCGGCGCGCAGCGCGCCGTTGTCGAGCTCGGGCCGCGCGGCCAGGCCTTTGACGATGGCGTCGTAGCGCCAGCGCATGGCCAGCGCGCCGTCGAGCGCGGCCGGCCGGTGGAACACCGTCGCCATGTGGTATTCGAGCTGCTCCTCGTTGGCCGCGTACACCGACGGCACGCGGAACGGCAGCGCCGTCTTGCTCAGCAGCGCGTAGGCGGCGCGGCCCTCGCGGCTGCGCAGCAATTCGGCGTGGACGTCCTCGACGTCGATCAGCAGCGATTCGCCGCCGTTGCAGCGGGCGGCCGCCACCACGTACAAAAGAAACTGCTCCTCAGGCATCGGATAAAACGAAGAGTCGGTATGCATGTCGGCGCCGCCGACGCGCTCGGAGAAGGTCGCAAAGCGCGACTGCCGCTCGCTGCCGGCGCGGGCGCGCACGTCCCAGGCCACCCGCCGGGTGCGCTGGTCGGTCGACGTCGGGAAGCCGCGGCATAGCGCGATCGCGTACAGCACGGCGTTGCGTTGGGCTTCGCCGAGCGCGCCCAGGCCGAGGTTGGAGATGGCCACGCCGCGCGCCTTCACGCGGCCGAGCAGGGCGCCGAGCCGGCCCAGCGCCGGCACGGCGCGCAGTTCGCGCTGCAGCCGCACCTCGTCCGGATGCGGATAAAAACCGTTGCCGTTGAAATCGCTGAAATGGCGCGCGACGATGTCGACGATCGATGTCAAGTCCTGCGCCCAGGCGAAATCGCGCGGGACGACGATGATGTTGCGGGGTTGTGCGTGCATGGCGGGCATCCGGTGGCTCCTTGAATGAATTTCCGATCGGAAATATGGGCCCGGATCTTAACTTTTGGAATTGTTTCCTTGCAAGATGATAGTTTTCATAACAGCACTGACCAGTTCTCCTATGAAAGAAGATGTTTTTGATGAAATATTAAGCAATCGTTCATACTAAATAATCTTTAGCCGTGCCTTGATATAACAAATATGTCCATGTGGAAACTACGTATTCGCCGTGCGAATGTTGGTTGTCTTGGCAATACCTGAGGGATTGTTTGGCGGCCGTTTTGGCGGGCATTTGCGCGGTTTTCCCAGGAAACATGCGGCCTCGGCCGCACCGGCGGCCTGGCCGGGCCGCCCGGTCTTTCATTCCAAGCAGGAAATGTTGCAATGAAGTACGATATTGCCTTGTGGAAATTACAGCATAGTTAGCTTCTTGTTAATGCCGGTGGGCCGTGTCGCCGCTGCGCCGACACCCGCCCCCGGACGACCTCTTTTAAGGAATCAAATCATGAAATGGCTACAAGACCTCAAACTGGCCACCAAGCTGGGCATGGCGTTCGCCGCCGTGCTGCTGCTGACCGCCGTGGTCGGCATGTTCTCGATCGCCCAGCTGGCGCAAGTCAACGCCACCGCGGCGGCGCTGTCGTCGCGCTGGATGCCGGCGATGCGCGTGGTGCAGGACCTCAAGGCGCAGGTGGCGCGCGTGCGCACCCGCGAGTTCCAGTACATCATCTCCAGCGACCCCAAGGACATGGACAAGTACGACAAGGTGATCGCCAACGACCTGGTCGACCTGGGCAGGATGCAGGCCGATTACGTCAAGCTGATCGCCACGGCGGAGGAAAAACAACTGTATGACGGCTTCCTGTCGATGTGGGAGCGCTACATGGTGGAAGACGGCAAGATCCGCGCGGCCGTGCGCGCCGGCGACGACGCCGCCGCCAAGGCGCTGATCCGCGGCGAGTCGAACAAGCTGATCGTGTCGTTGCGCGGCCAGATCGACAAGCTCGTCCAGCTGTACGGCGACGGCGGCATCGACGCCGCCCGGCACGGCGACGCCACCTACGCGTCGGCGCGCCTGTGGATCATCGGCCTGCTGGCCGGCAGCGTCGTGCTCGGCGCGCTGGGCGCGGCCACGATCACCAACTGGCTGGTCAAGCGCCTCGGTGGCGAGCCCGACTACGCGGTCCAGATCGCCGGCCAGATCGCCGCCGGCCAGCTGGCGGTCGAGGTGCTCACCCGCCCGAACGACCGCGACAGCCTGCTGTTCGCGATGAAGTCGATGCGCGACAGCCTGGCCGACATCGTCGGCCGGGTGCGCGCCGGCACCGACACCATCGCCACCGCGTCCGGCCAGATCGCCGCCGGCAATGTCGACCTGTCGGCCCGCACCGAGCAGCAGGCCAGCTCGCTGGAGGAGACCGCCGCCTCGATGGAGGAGCTGACCAGCACGGTGCAGCAGAACGCGGCCAGCGCCAGCGAAGCCAACGCGCTGGCGCTGAGCGCGTCGGCGGTGGCGCAACAGGGCGGCGCCGTGGTGTCGCGGGTGGTCGACACGATGGGTTCCATCAACCAGTCGTCGCGCAAGATCGTCGACATCATCGGCGTGATCGACGGCATCGCCTTCCAGACCAACATCCTGGCGCTGAACGCGGCCGTCGAGGCGGCGCGCGCCGGCGAGCAAGGGCGCGGCTTCGCCGTGGTGGCCTCCGAGGTGCGCAACCTGGCCCAGCGCTCGGCGGCGGCGGCCAAGGAGATCAAGGAATTGATCAGCGATTCGGTCGACCAGGTCGAGGCGGGCAGCAGGCTGGTCGAGCAGGCCGGCGCGACGATGGAGGAGGTGGTCGTCAGCGTGCGCCGCGTGACCGATATCATGGGCGAGATCACCTCGGCCGGCCAGGAGCAGCGGGCCGGCATCGAGCAGGTCAACGCGGCCATCGCCGAGATGGACGCCGTCACCCAGCAAAACGCGGCGCTGGTGGAGCAGGCCACGGCCGCCTCGCACAGCATGCAGGAACAGGCCGGCGCGTTGGCCGGCCTGGTGGCCGTGTTCCGGCTCGATGCGGCGCCGGCGCAGCGGGCGCCGATGCGCGTGGTGCCGTCGGCCAGCCGCGAGGTGCCGGCCGCGCGCCTGCCGGAGCCGGCGCGCCGGCGTGCCTGATATGAGTGCGGCTCATGCGGGCCGGGCGCCGGCGGGGCCGTACTCTCACTGCTTTGGGGCAACAATGTGTCGGATTGGTGCGAAATATGTGGTGTGTGCGCAACAGGTAGCAATTTCTTACAAATTGCTGATGCACCGCAATAGTTGCTCCGTGGACAGAATTTACCACTGGTTTAGTGGTGTAACACTATGATCAAAGTTGGTTTGATGGCTATTTTGCTGTATTTCAACTCCAAACATTGTCGCGGGTTGTTAGCTTATTACCATTGAGTGGGGAGGTCCTTCCCGGGGCTTCAGTATAAAATAGCGCCAGAAATAGCAAAGTGGCTATTTTTACTTGGTCCGACAACGATGTAGTACGCATGCATTGATCTTGCATTTGTCACTAGGGCGGCTCGCAAAACGGGTCGCTGCATGAAGTTCATCGTGCGGAAATCTGGGCTAGTTCGCTTGCTCGGCATGAAATATTGCGATGCGGTAAAATACGGATGTTTTAAAAATCTGACAAGGATCGACGCGTTGCAGCATGAACGTTTTTGACCCTTGCTGGAGTCGATAAGCATCAGTATAGTGCCGCCTCCGGTGCCTTTGCGCACCGCGGACATTGCGAGCGTCGATTAAATCGGCCGCAACTAAGTGAGCGCGTTCCGCCTGATGGGACCGCACAGTGGCAGCTGGGGAGTTTGCCCTCACGCACATACGGCGCCTGCTGGTGACGCCGATAAGCACCGTATTTAGCCGCACTACTAGCTATGCCTTTTTACAGCAACACAACTGAAGGAAACATGTAATGAAAAAATCCCTGATCTCCATCGCCATCCTGGGCGCCCTGAGCAACGTAGCTATGGCGCAATCGAACGTCGTTATGTACGGTATCGTCGATGCCGGCCTGACCTCCGAGCGCGGCGGTGCTGCTGGTAACGTCACCAAAGTACAGAGCGGCGTCGCTTCGGCTTCCCGTATCGGTTTCAAAGGCACTGAAGACCTGGGCAGCGGTTTGAGCGCCATCTTCAAGCTGGAAGCCGGCGTGCGCATCGACGACGGTTCGCTGGACAACACCAACAACCGCCTGTTCAACCGCGAAGCTTACGTCGGTCTGAGCTCGAAGCAAGCCGGTACCCTGACCATCGGTCGTCAGTACACGCCTTACTACGAAACCCTGCGCGACGTGGCTGACCCGTTCGCAATGGGCTACGCTGGCACCGCTAAAAACCTGTTCCCGGTTGCCGGCGCGATGACCCGCAACGACAACGCCGTGGTCTACAAGACCCCATCGCTGTACGGTTTCTCGGGCGCTGCTTCGTACAGCCTGGGCGAAACCGCTGGCGATTCGAGCGCACAGCGTCAGCTGGGTGCATCGATCGGCTACAGCAACTGGGGCCTGAACGTGTCCGCTGCTTACAACAACCGTAACAACGACACCGGCACCGTCAAGACCAACAACATCGGCCACAACGCGCTGATCGCCGCCAACTACGACTTCAAAGTCGTTAAAGTGTTCGCAGCCTACGGCAAAGACAAGGGCCTGAACAGCGCGCCTTTGAACAACACCGCTAACTCGTTCGGCTACGTTGTCGCTCCAGTCGCTTCGCAAGACAGCACCGACGCGCTGATCGGCGTGTCCGCGCCAGTCGGCAACGGCACCGTGATGGCTTCGTACATCAAAAAGAACGACAAAGAGTTCGCGAACCGTGACGCTGATCAGTGGGGCGTTGGCTACTCGTACAACCTGTCGAAGCGCACCAGCGCTTACCTGGCTTACGCTAAGATCAAAAACAAAAACGGCGCTGGCTACACCGTTGGTAACAACACCGAAGCCGGTACGGGCGACAAGGCCTTCAACGTTGGCGTGAAACACAGCTTCTAATCTGTTCATTCAGAGTTAGTATCAACAACGGCTGCCTGGTGCAGCCGTTGTTCTTTTCTGAAAGCGTTTTAATTGATGACGACCATGATGATGAAACGACGCGCCGCCTTCGGCGCCATGCTGCTCGCTTCGTGCGCCGTGCTGGCCGCGCCCAAGGCGGCGCGCAAGCCGGCGGCCACGGGCGGCCTGCCGCGTTACGGCATGGTGGTGTTTTCCGATTTGTGCATCCACGCCGACAGCGGCGAATTCGGCGGCCAGCGCATCACGCTGCAGCGCTTCGCGGAGGTCGACACGGTGCTGTATGAGTACACGGCGGGCGGCTTGAGCTGGCCCGTGGTGGCCAGCGACGTCAATATCGATCCGCGCGGACGGCAGATGTATTTCACCGTGCGTCCGCCCGACGAGGAGGAGCGCACCATCAGCGGCAAGATCGCCGACGGCGGCAAGACGCTGGTGCTCGACGGCGGCTATTGCGGCGACGAGGCGGTGCCGATGCGGCTGCCGCTGGTGACCGATTTCGGGCGCAAGGCCGGCACCTGCCGCGCGTGCCCGGAGACGAAGAAGAACAAGGAGAAGGAAGTCGAGGCGCCGGCGTCCGAGGCGGCGTCCTGATTGGTTTGGCGATCCGATAACCCGTGCCCCCAAGCGGGGGCCGGGCCAATGGGCCGGCGGGGCGAAGCCCCTATCCGGAACCGGGGGTACGACCCCTAAGCGGCGCGGCGCGCGTATCGCCAACCGCATACGGGGTGGGAACGTCGCCGGCTAGGTTTTTTTCGCCGCCTCGGCGTTCTTGCGGATCGTCTCGAGCGTGGCGCCGGGCGTGATCAGGTTGCCGTCGTAGCGCAACTCGATCAGCGCCGGCAGATTGTGCCGGTTGGCGTGCGCCAGCGCGCGCTCGAGCGCCGGGCCGAATTGCTCCGTCTTGTCGACCACCTCGCCGTGCGCGCCGTACGCCACCGCCAGCGCGGCGAAATCCGGATTGTGCAGCTCCGTCCCCGATACGCGGCCCGGATAGTCGCGCTCCTGGTGCATGCGGATGGTGCCGAACATGCCGTTGTTGAAGACGATGATGACCACCCCCGCCTGGTACTGCACCGCCGTCGCCAGCTCCTGGCCGTTCATCATGTATTCGCCGTCGCCGGCGAAGGTGATCACCGTGCGTTTCGGGTCGATGATCTTGGCGGCGACGCCGGCCGGCACGCTGTAGCCCATCGCGCCGCTGGTCGGCGCCAGCTGCGTGCGCATGCCGCCGTAGCTGTGGAAGCGGTGCGCCCACGTGGCGTAGTTGCCGGCGCCGTTGGTGATGATGGTGTCGTGCGGGGCGATCTTGTCGATCTGCTGCACCACTTGCCACAGGTCCAGCGGCGCCTGGCCGTCCTGGAAAATCGCCGGCTGCAGCTGCCACGCCGCCAGCTCGGCCTTGGCCTCGGCCACCGAGGCGCGCCACGCGCCGGCGTCGACCGGCGCCATCGCCGCCAGCATGGCCGCGATCTGCGGCATGCCGCTGTTGATCATCAATTCCGCCTGATAGACGCTGCCCAGTTCCTCGGCGTCCGCGTGCACGTGGATCAGCCGCTGCGCCGGCACCGGCGCGGCGATCAGCGCGTAGCCGCCGGTGGTCATCTCGCCCAGGCGCGGGCCGATGGCCAGGATGACGTCGGCCTCGCGCACGCGCGCGGCCAGCTTGGGATTGATGCCGATGCCGACGTCGCCGATGTAGTTCGGGTGGGCGTTGTCGAGCAAATCCTGGAAGCGGAAGGCGCAGCCGACCGGCAGCTCGTTGGCCTCGGCGAAGCGCTGCAGGTCGGCGCACGCCTGCGCGTTCCAGCCGCCGCCGCCCAGCAGGACCAGCGGCTTTTTGGCGCTGGCCAGCATGGCGCGCAGCACGTCGATCTGCGCCGCCGACGGCGACGCTTGCACCGCCTGGTAGCGGCGCGTGTCAGCGACCTCGGCCGTATCGATCAGCATGTCCTCGGGCAGCGCCAGCACCACCGGGCCGGGCCGGCCGCTGGTGGCGACCTGGAAGGCGCGCGCCAGGTATTCGGGAATGCGCTCGGCGCGGTCGATCTGCGCCACCCACTTGGCCATCTGGCCGTACATGCGGCGGTAGTCGATCTCCTGGAAGGCTTCGCGGTCGATGAAGTCGTTGCCGACCTGGCCGATGAACAGGATCATCGGCGTCGAGTCCTGGTAGGCGGTGTGCACGCCGATCGAGGCGTTGGTCGCGCCGGGGCCGCGGGTGACGAAGCAGATGCCCGGCTTGCCCGTCATCTTGCCGTAGGCGTCGGCCATGAAGGCGGCGCCGCCCTCCTGGCGGTTGATGATGAAGCGGATGTCGGAGTCGTGCAGCGCGTCGAGCACGTCCAGGTAGCTTTCGCCGGGTACGCCGAAAGCGGTGTCGACGCCGTGGATCTTCAGGGCGTCGACCAGGATCTGGCCGCCGGTGCGGGTTGGGTGCGTCATAGTCTGGCCTCAAGGGGATAGGGTACGCGTCATTCTACGGCCGGGCGCGGCGCCCGGCTTTTCTAATGGCGACACCAAATATCGGAATTCCGATATCGGCCTGGCGCTAGCTGTTACAATACCGCCTGAAGCAAGCCAGACAGCCGCTGGCCAGCGCGTAATGCCTGGCGGGAGGAAGGTCCGGACTCCATAGAGCGGGGTGACGGTTAACGGCCGTCCGCCGAAAGCCGCAAGCGCAAGCCCAAGGTATAAGGCGAGGAATAGGGCCACAGAGACGAGCGTATTAAGTTACGGTGAAACGCGGTAACCTCCACCTGGTGCAATTCCAAATAGGCACGCGATGATGCTGCTCGCGGAGCGTGCGGGTAGGAAGCTTGAGCGCTGGAGTAATCCAGCGCCTAGAGGAATGGCTGTCATAGCGCGGGTTCGCCCGCGCCGTAACAAAATCCGGCCTATCGGCTTGCTTCAACTTATATAACGTATCTAATCCATACACATTCGCGGCTGCCGCGGGACCGACGCGCATACCGCGTCGACCCGGGGACGTGCCGATGAAAACCTACATACTGGCCTTGGACCAAGGCACCACCAGTTCGCGCGCCATCCTGTTCGACCGCCAGGGCCGCATTTGCGGCAGCGCGGCGGCCGAATATCCGCAGCACTTCCCGCAGCCCGGCTGGGTCGAGCACGACCCGAACGACATCTGGAACAGCCAGCTGGCCGTGGCCCGCAAAGTCTTGCAGGACAATCATGTCGATAGCCGCCAGATCCACGCCATCGGCATCGCCAACCAGCGCGAGACCACCGTGGTGTGGGACCGCAAGACGGGCGAGCCGATCGCGCCGGCCATCGTCTGGCAGGACCGCCGCACCGCCGACACCTGCGACGCGCTGCGCGCCGACGGCAAGGCCAAACTGATCGCCGACATCACCGGCCTCGAACTCGATTCCTACTTCTCCGCCACCAAGCTCAAATGGCTGCTCGACCACGTGCCCGGCGCGCGCGAGCGGGCGCGCCAGGGCGCGCTGGCGTTCGGCACCGTCGACAGCTGGCTGATTTACAAGCTGACCGGGCGCCACGTGACGGACGTCAGCAACGCCTCGCGCACCTTGCTGTTCAATATCCACCTGCTGCGCTGGGACCAGGATTTGCTGCAGCTGTTCGACATCCCCGAGCAGATGCTGCCGCAGGTGGTGTCGTCGAGCGAGGAGGTCGGCCTGACCAAGGCCGCGCTGTTCGGCGCGCCGATCGCGGTGGCCGGCATCGCCGGCGACCAGCAGGCCGCCACCTTCGGCCAGGCCTGCCTGACGCCGGGCATGGTCAAGAACACCTATGGCACCGGATGCTTCATGCTGATGCACCTGGGCGAGCACCCGGTGGTGTCGCACAACCGCCTGCTGACCACCGTCGGCTGGCGCGTCGACGGCGCCACCGAGTACCTGATGGAGGGCAGCGTGTTCATGGGCGGCGCCACCGTGCAGTGGCTGCGCGATGGCCTGGGCATCATCGAAAAGTCGTGCGACGTCGAGCCGCTGGCCGCCAGTGTGCCCGACAGCGGCGGCGTGTACATGGTGCCGGCCTTCGTCGGCCTGGGCGCGCCGCACTGGGACCCGTACGCGCGCGGCGCGCTGGTAGGGCTGAGCCGGGGCAGCAACCGCGCCCACATCGCCCGCGCCGCGCTCGAGGCGATCGCCTACCAGAGCGCGGAGCTGATGGCGGCCATGCAGAAGGACGTGGCGGCGTCGAGCCGCGACATTCCGCTGACCGAGGTGCGGGCCGACGGCGGCGCTGCCCGCAACGACCTGCTGATGCAGTTCCAGGCCGATCTGCTGGGCGTGCCGGTGCTGCGCCCGCACGTGACCGAGACCACGGCGCTGGGCGCGGCCTATCTGGCCGGGCTGGCGGTGGGCTTCTGGCAGACCCGCGAGGAGGTCGCCGCGCAGTGGACCTGCGAGCGGCGCTTCGATCCGGCGATGGGCGCCGACCAGCGCGGCGCGCTGATGGACGGCTGGGCACGGGCGGTGGGCCGGTCTAAAGCCTGGGCAACATAAATTATTATTCTGTCATCGAAGTTGACCGTTTTTACTTCAATTCATGCTGGAATTGGACCCGCCCGCAGGCGTATAATGACGCTTTTGGTGCGGTACCGCACTGCAACATTTGTATAGACAACTCGATTGTCGAAAAGGCATCGCCCCGGGCGTCATTGCTCACTAGCAAATTTGAAGTTGTAGTTATTAAAAGGTTGCACATTCCCCGTCATCGCGCTGCTGGCGCGCCATTCGACCATTCCCCGACTAAACCACCCCATTTTCGACGCCATTTGTCCGCCTGTTGGCTAGTTGTCAATTTGGCACTTCAATGTTGGCGCTTTGCAACTATATGTAAATATTTCAATTATTTTGCCTGCTCATTTTCACCGCTTTAGTGCACGCATACACATGTGTGCAAGTGAGGTAGCACATTCACAGTCTTTCATAAGTACTTAATTTGTCGAGTTATTTTATTTCTAGCTGGCTTCAAGGAATTGCGCTAAGTCCTTAATTTCATTACTAAAATCGCTGTTTCGTTTGCCTGAAAGCGCTTGACCGCTATTCTTCCATCCTCTAAAGTGGGCATCTGTGTGAAAAAGTGTCTTTTTGTGGGAAATTTCCTCTGACTTAGCGGCGGGGGAGATGAAAACCGGAAAGGCGCCGCTCATGCTCCGCTAACCATACTGAGGTCAAAAGGTAATCCCGTGTTTCAAGGCGCGTCCGCAATCAATCTCGATGCAAAAGGCAGGATGTCCATCCCCGCCAAGCATCGTGACGCGCTTTCGATCCAATGCGAAGGCCGCCTCACCCTGACCCGCCACCCCGATGGCTGCGTCATGCTGTTCCCCCGCCCGGTGTGGGAACAGCACCGTCAACAGATTGCCCAGTGGCCGATGCAGGCCCGCGCGTGGCAACGGATCTTCCTCGGTTACGCCACCGACGTCGAAATGGACACGGCCGGCCGCATCCTCATTTCGCCGGAACTGCGGGCCGCCGTCGGCCTCGAACGCGAGGTGATGATGATGGGCATGGGCTCCCACTTCGAAATCTGGGATGCCGCCAAACAGGCGGAAAAAGAGCAGCAGGCGATTGAAGCCGGCACCCCCGATGTACTCGCCAATTTCTCTTTCTAAGGTCCCGTGATGACATCCACAACGGTGCCTGAATTTCAGCATCGCACGGTGCTGCTGGACGAAGCGGTAGACGCCCTGGCGCTGACGCTCGACGGCGCCCGCGCAAACGGCGTCTACGTCGACGGCACCTTCGGCCGCGGCGGCCATTCGCGCCTGATCCTGTCCAAGCTGGGCGCCAACGCGCGCCTGATCTCCTTCGACAAGGACCCGCAGGCCATCGCCACCGCCGAACAAATCGACGACCCGCGCTTCACCATCGTCCACGACAGCTTCGCCACGATGACGGCGGCGCTGGCCGAGCGCGGCGTGGGCAAGGTCGACGGCATTTTGCTCGACCTGGGCATCTCGTCGCCGCAGGTGGACGACGCCGCGCGCGGCTTCAGCTTCCGCAACGATGGCCCGCTCGACATGCGCATGGATACCACGCGCGGCATGTCGGCGGCGGCGTGGCTTGCCACGGAAACCGAACAGACACTGGAAAAGGTGATCAAGGAATATGGGGAAGAACGGTTTGCTTTTCAGATTGCAAAGGCGATTGTTGCTCGCAGGGCAGTCGAACCAATTTCAACCACACGACAGCTTGCCGGTATCGTGGCAGGCGCGGTCAAGACTCGGGAGAAGGGCAAGGACCCGGCCACCCGCACATTTCAAGCTATCCGGATTTTCATCAATAAGGAGCTTGAAGACCTCGAAGTCGGTTTGAACCAGGCCTACGCCAGCCTGGCGCCGGGCGGCATCATCGCGATCATCAGCTTCCATTCGCTGGAGGACCGCATGGTCAAGCGCTTCTTCGCGTCCAAGGCCAATGTCGAACAGCCGGACCGGCGCCTGCCGATCCGCGCGGCCGATTTGCCGCAGCCGGAGCTCAAGCTGCTGGCCAAGATGAAGCCGTCCGACGCTGAAATCGACGCCAACCCCCGTTCCCGCTCGGCGGTGATGCGGGTGGCGCGGCGCCTCCCGATTCCAGAGGGGGCGGCATGAGCGGCAAGATCAACCTGGTGCTGACGGCGCTGCTGGTCGGCTGCGGCCTGTCGCTGGTCAACGCGCAATACCAGGCGCGCCACCTGTTCATCGAACTGGAACGCACGCAGTCGCAGGCGCGCCAGCTCGACATCGAATGGGCGCAGCTGCAGCTGGACCAGTCGACCTTGGGCAAGCACGCGCGCATCGAGGAGATCGCGCGCCGCGACCTGGGCATGACGCCGCTGACGGCGGCGCGCACGCAGTACCTGACGCCGGAGGGATCGAAATGAGCCGCGGCAGCAATGCGAGCACCTCGCGCGTGGCACGCTCCAAGGGCGTGCCGTTTTCGAAGAACCCCGTGCTGGCGGTGCGCCTGCCGGTATGGCGTTCGCGCGTGGTGCTGTTCGTGTTGTTCTTCGCCTTCGCCGCGCTGGCCGGGCGCGCCGTGTGGCTGCAGGGCGTGTCGACCCAGTTCCTGCAAAAGCAGGGCGAGATCCGCTACGCCCGCACGCTGGACCTGCCGGCCACGCGCGGCAAGATCACCGACCGCGACGGCCAGGTGCTGGCGTCGTCGGTGCCCGTCAAGGCCATTTGGGCGATCCCGGACGACGTCCAGAACGCGCCCGCCGATAAACTGAAACAGCTGGCCAAACTGCTCGACATGAGCAACGCCGAGCTGCAGAAAAAACTCGACTCCGACCGCGGCTTCGTCTATCTGAAGCGCCAGGTCGAGCAGGACGTCGCCGACCAGATCCTCAAGCTGGGCATCGAGGGCGTGCAGACCCGCAAGGAATACAAGCGCTTCTACCCGCAGGGCGAAGTGACGACCCACGTCGTCGGTTTCACCAACGTCGAGGACGTGGGCCAGGAATCGATGGAACTGGCGCAGCAGAAAACGCTGGTCGGCCAGCCGGGCAGCCGCCGCGTGATCAAGGACCGCCTGGGCCACATCGTCGAGGATATCGAATCGATCCGCGAGCCGCACGACGGCAAGGACCTGACCCTGTCGATCGACAGCAAGATCCAGTACATCGCCTTCACGCAGGTCAAGGACGCGGTGGAGAAATTCCACGCCAAGGCCGGCGCCGCCGTGGTGCTGGACGTGCACACCGGCGAGGTGCTGGCGCTGGCCAACTGGCCCACCTACAATCCGAACGACCGCTCCAAGCTGACCGGCGAGCAGCTGCGCAACCGCGTGATGACCGACACCTTCGAACCCGGTTCGTCGCTCAAGCCGTTCACCGTGGGCCTGGCGCTCGACGAGGGCCGCATCAAGCCGCACACCATGTTCGACACCGGCAACGGCTCGATGGTGATCGCCGACCGCGTCATCCACGACACCCACCCGCACTATATGATCGACGTGCAGGGCATCATCCAGAAGTCGTCCAACATCGGCACCTCCAAGATCGCGCTGGGCATGCCGGCGCAGGACATGTGGGAGATGTTCACCAAGCTCGGTTTCGGCCAGCAGCCCAAGTGGGGCTTCCCCGGCGCCGTGGCCGGCCGCGTGCGTCCGTATAAATCGTGGCGCCCGATCGAGCAGGCCAACATGAGCTTCGGCCAGGGCATCTCGGTGTCGCTGATCCAGCTGGCGCGCGCCTACACGGTCTACGCGCGCAACGGCGACATCATTCCGCTGTCGTTCCAGAAGGTGCACGAGGCGCCGCACGGCACGCCGGTGGTCAGCGCCAAGACGGCGGCCGAGATGCGCGAGATGCTGGAGATGGTCACGCAGCCGGGCGGTTCGGCCGTCAAGGCGCAGGTGCCCGGCTACCGCGTGGGCGGCAAGACCGGCACCGCGCAAAAGGTCGTCGGCGGCCGCTATTCGCACACCAAATACATCGGTAACTTCGTCGGCATGGCGCCGATGTCGGACCCGCGCTTCATTATCGCCGTCATGATCGACGAACCGGGTGGTCCGGTGCACGTCGGCGGCGACGTTGCCGGCCCGGTGTTCTCGGCGCTGGCCGCCCAGGCCCTGCGCGCGAAGAACATCGCGCCGGATTCGGACCTGACCCATATCATCATTCCTGAGTCAGCAGCACAGGAGAACATGTGACGACTTCTAACTTCGACCCGATGGCGGATTTCCAAGCCATTGCAGCGGCGATCCGCAAGCTGGCGCCGAACGCGCAGCTGGCGTCCGATTCGCGCCGCATCAAGCTGGGCGATGTGTTTTTTGCTTTCGCGGCGGATGCCACCAACGGCGCCGACGGCCGCGCCTTCATCGACGGCGCCATCGAGCAGGGCGCCGCGCTGATCGTGCTGGACCCCGCCGGCTTCACCTGGAACGACAGCTGGAGCGTGCCGTACATCGCCGTCGACAATCTTAAGCAGCAGGCCGGCCTGATCGCGCACGCGTTCTACCAGCAGCCGGATGCGGCGATGTTCACCGTCGCCGTGACCGGCACCAACGGCAAGACCTCCAGCGCGGTGTGGCTGGGCCAGGCCTTGTCGCGCGGCGCCGAGCCGGCCGCCGTCATCGGCACCTTGGGCGTGGGCGTGTTCCGCGCGCGCGGCGAGGTCGAATACGACGTCACCGGCTATACGACGCCGGACGCGGTGCTGCTGGCGCGCACCCTGGCCGGCCTGCGCGAGCAGGGCGCGGCCTCGCTGGCGATCGAGGCATCGTCGATCGGCCTGGCGCAGGACCGCCTGGCGGGCATGCACTTCGACGTCGCGCTGTTCACCAACCTGACGCGCGACCATCTGGACTACCACGGCGACATGGCCGCGTACGAGGCGGCCAAGGTCAAGCTGTTCGACTGGCCGGGCCTGAAGACGGCCGTGGTCAACCTGGACGATCCGATGGGCTTGCGCCTGATCGCGCATTTGAAATCGAAGGCGCCGTTGGCTGGCGCCATTCCGTTGATCGGCTATACCTTGCGCGACAAAGCCGCGCAGCCGGACATCGACGGCGTGCTGATGCTGCGCGCCAGCCAGTTCCGCAGCACCCGCAGCGCCGGCACCGAGTTCCATCTGGAGTCGGCATTGGGCGTGGCGCTGATCAAGACCAAGCTGGTTGGCCACTTCAACATCAGCAACGCGCTCGGCGTGATGGGCGCGATGCTGGCCAAGGGCCTGGGCCTGCGCGCCGCCATCGAGGCGCTCGAGGCGCTGCGGCCGGCGCCGGGCCGCATGCAGCAGGTCGGCGGCCAGGACGCGCCGATGATCGTCATCGATTACGCGCACACGCCGGACGCGCTGGAAAAAACCCTGGCGGCGCTGCGTGCCGTGGCCACCGACCGTGGTGGCCAGCTGTGGTGCGTGTTCGGCTGCGGCGGCGACCGCGATCCGGGCAAGCGCCCGCAGATGGGCAAGATCGCGCAGATGGCCGACCATGTGCTGGTCACCAGTGACAATCCGCGCAGCGAGGATCCGCACTCGATCATCGAGCAGATCGTCGCCGGTATGGACCGCAACAATCCGGCATCGACGGTGCAGACGCTGGACGACCGCGCCGCCGCCATCCTGTCGGCGATCAAGCACGCCGCCAAGCCGGATGTCATTCTGCTGGCCGGCAAAGGCCATGAGCCGTACCAGGAAATCAAAGGCAAGAAACTGCCATTTTCGGATGTCGACCACGCGCAGCTGGCGTTGTCGGCACGTTTAACCATGATGAGGACGAATTGATGCGTGCAGCACTCGCACAGATTCTGCCTTCCCTCCCGGGCGCGCGGCTGGTGAATGCCTCCGCCGAATCGGGTGAAGTTGTATTTTCCGGCGTGTCGACCGACAGCCGCAATGTATTCGCAGGTTCTTTGTTCGTCGCCTTGCGCGGCGAAGTTTTCGACGCCCACGACTTCCTCGCGCAGGTCGCGGAGAAGGGCGTCGCCGCCGTCGTGGTCGAGGAGCTGCCGGAGGGCTGGTCCGAGTCGACCAAGATCGCGGCGATCGTCGTACCGGACACCCTGGCCGCGCTGGGGCGGATCGCCAACCACTGGCGCCGGCAGTTTGCCATGCCCGTCATCGGCGTCACCGGCAGCAACGGCAAAACCACGGTCAAAGAAATGATCGCGGCGATCCTGGCCGCCGCCCATGGCGAAGAGGGCCGGCTGGCTACGCGCGGCAATCTGAATAACGAAATCGGCGTGCCGCTGACCTTGTTCCGCATGGAGGCGAAGCAGGAGTCGGCCGTCATCGAGATGGGCATGAACCATCCGGGAGAGATCGGCCGCCTGGTCGCCATCGCCGAGCCGACCATCGCCATGGTCAACAACGCCCAGCGCGAACACCAGGAGTTCATGCACACGGTGGAAGCGGTCGCGCGCGAGAACGGCGCCGTGCTGGCCGGCCTGCCCGCCGATGGCGTGGCCGTATTCCCGCATGGCGACGAGTTCACGCCGATCTGGGAAGAGCTGTCGGCCGGCCGCCGCATGATCCGCTTCGGCCTGACCAAGGACGCCGAGGTCAGTTGCACCTTCCGCGCCGGCGACTTCGGCAGCGAGATGTTCGTCACTATCCGCTCCTCGGACGACGCCGCGCCGGAGCAGTTTTTCGTCAACCTGCAGGCGGCGGGCGAGCACAATGTGCGCAACGCGCTGGCCGCCGTGGCGTGCACCTACGCCGCCGGCATCGCGCTGGAAAAGATCAAGCTGGGACTCGACACCTTCGCGCCCGTCAGCGGCCGGCTGCAAAAGAAGGCCGCGGCCAACGGCGCCGTCGTCATCGACGACACCTACAACGCCAATCCGGATTCGGTGCGCGCGGCGATCGACGTGCTGTCCAGGGCCGCCGCGCCGCGCGTGCTGGTGCTGGGCGACATGGGCGAAGTGGGCACGCAGGGCCGCGAGTTTCACGAAGAAATCGGCGCTTACGCGCACAGTAAAGGCATCGAACAGGTGCTGACCGTCGGCGAACTGGCATCCCACATGAAGGGGGACGCCATTCGCCATTTCGAACAGTTCGGCGACTTGCTGGCTGCCGTGGAGGCAGCCGTCGCACCGAATGCAACCGTATTAATCAAGGGCTCCCGCTTCATGAAAATGGAACGGGTCGTGCAGCATTTGATTGGATCGCAACAAGCTAACAAGGAAAGTCACTAATCATGCTGCTCTGGCTCGCACAGTTTTTCCAGGACGAGATCGGCCCCCTGCGGGTCTTTAACTTCATCACCTTTCGCGCGGTGTTCGCCGCCGCCACCGCGTTGCTGATCGGCCTGTGCGCCGGTCCGGCCGTTATCCGCATGCTGACCGCCATGAAGTACGGCCAGGCCGTGCGCACCGACGGTCCGCAGACGCACCTGAAAAAACACGGCACGCCGACCATGGGCGGCGTGTTGATCCTGATCGCCATCGGCGTGTCGACGCTGCTGTGGTGCGACCTGTCGAACCGTTTGATCTGGCCGGTGCTGGTCGTCACGCTGGGCTTCGGCGCCGTCGGCTGGGTCGACGACTACCGCAAGGTGGTGCGCCAGGACCCGGAAGGCATGCGTTCGGCGGAAAAGTACTTCTGGCAGTCGCTGGTCGGCCTGGCCGCCGCGCTGTACCTGGCATTCTCGGTGTCGGCGCCCAACGCCGGCAAGGTGTTCGAACTGTTCTTCGCGTGGGTGCAGTCGGGCTTTTCGATGGATTTGCCGCCCAAGGCCGACTTGATCGTCCCGTTCTTCAAGACCATCAGCTACCCGCTGGGCGTGTGGGGTTTCATCGCGTTGACATATTGTGTCATCGTCGGCACCAGCAACGCCGTTAACTTCACCGATGGCCTGGACGGCCTGGCGATCATGCCGACGATTATGGTCGGTTCGGCGCTCGGCTTGTTCGCGTACCTGACCGGCAGCGCGACGTATTCGAAGTACCTGTTCATTCCGCACATCCCTGGCGCGGGCGAACTGATTATCTTCTGCGGCGCATTGGCCGGCGCGGGCTTGGCCTTCCTGTGGTTTAACACGCACCCGGCGCAAGTGTTCATGGGCGACGTCGGCGCGCTGGCGCTGGGCGGCGCGCTGGGCACCATCGCCGTCATCGTGCGCCAGGAGATCGTGTTGTTCATCATGGGCGGTATTTTCGTCGCCGAGACGGTGTCGGTGATCATGCAGGTGGGCTGGTTCAAGTACACCAAGAAGCGCTTCGGCGTCGGCCGCCGCGTGTTCCTGATGGCGCCCTTGCACCACCACTTCGAACAAAAAGGCTGGAAAGAGACCCAGGTCGTCGTGCGCTTCTGGATTATCACGATGATGCTGGTGCTGGTTGGACTCTCTACTTTGAAACTGCGCTGATGATTTACGAAGGCAAAAACGCACTGGTATTGGGGCTCGGGGAATCGGGCCTGGCGATGGCGCTGTGGCTCGCCCGCAGCGGCGCGCGCGTGCGCGTTGCCGATACCCGTGAGTCGCCGGAGCGTTTGCCGGCGCTGAAGGAAGCGATCGCCGATGTGGAATTCATCGCCGGTCCTTTCGGCGCCGCGCTGCTCGATGGCGTCGATTTCGCCGCCGTCAGCCCGGGTCTGGCGCCTTACCGCGAGCTGGCCGAGATCGGGCCGGCCGCCAGCGCCGCCGGTATTCCCGTCTGGGGCGAGATCGAGCTGTTCGCGCAAGCGCTGGAATCGCTGGAGAAGGAACGCGCCTACACGCCGAAGATCATCGCCATCACCGGCACCAACGGCAAGACCACCGTCACGACGCTGGTCGGACAGCTGTGCGAGCGCGCGGGCAAGAGCGTGCGCGTGGCCGGCAATATCAGCCCGGCGGCGCTGGACGTGCTGCGCCATGTGCTGGACGAAGACGTCTTGCCGGAGGTGTGGGTGCTTGAGCTGTCCAGCTTCCAGCTGCAGACCACCTTCACGCTGGAGCCGGATGCGGCGACGGTGCTGAATGTGACCCAGGACCATCTGGACTGGCACGGCGACATGCCGTCCTACGCCGCCGCCAAGCACCGCGTCTTCGCGGCGGACACCGTGCGCGTGCTCAATCGCGACGACGCCACCGTCATGCGCATGGCCAGCGCCACCGGCCAGAACGTTACCTTCGGCACCGACGCGCCGACCTTGCGCGACGATTTCGGCCTGAATAACGAGCGCGGCGTGTTGTGGCTGGCGACCGCGATTCCGTCGGAAGAAGAAGCCGAGCCGAAAAAACGCAAGAAGAACGATCCGCCGCCGCCGCCGGTCGAATGCATGGTCAAGAACCTGATGCCGGCCGACGCGCTGCAGATTCGCGGCGTGCACAACGCCGCCAACGCGCTGGCCGCGCTGGCGCTGTGCCGCGCCATCGATCTGCCATTGGCGCCGCTGCTGCACGGCCTGCGCGAATATCGCGGCCAGCCGCATCGCGTGGAACTGGTCGGCGCGATCAACGACATCGAATACTACGACGACAGCAAAGGCACCAACGTCGGCGCCACCGTGGCCGCGTTGAACGGCTTGGGCAAGGCCTTCACCGGCGCCGAGCAGCGCCTGCTGGTCATCATGGGCGGGGACGGCAAGGGCCAGGACTTCGCGCCGCTGGCCGAGCCGGTGTCGCGTTACGCGCGCGCCGTGCTGCTGATCGGCCGCGACGCGCCGCTGCTGCGCGCCGCGCTGGAGCCGTCCGGCGTGGAGCTGGTGGACTGCGGCACCGATCTGCCGGCGGCCGTCAAGCGCGCCAGCGAGCTGGCCAAGGGCGGCGACGCCGTGCTGCTGTCGCCGGCCTGCGCCAGCATGGACATGTTCAAGAACTACGCGCATCGCGCGCAGGTGTTTATCGACACCGTGCGCGATATCGCCCTCGACAACGGACAGGAGATCTGATGCCGCTCCAGCTGCCGTTCCGTTTTGGCGCGAAATCGACGGTACCGTCGATAGACAGCCGCGCGCGGCAATCGAAGATGATGGAGTACGACCAGCCGCTGGTCTGGGTCACCTTGTTGCTGATGCTACTGGGGATGGTGATGGTGTATTCGGCGTCGATCTCGCTGCCCGATTCGCCCAAGTTCGCCAACTACATCCGCTGGCAGAACACCTACTTCCTGCAGCGCCAGGCGATGTTCATCGCCGTGTCGCTGGTGGTCGGCCTGTTCGTCTTCCGCACGCGCGTCTCCGACTTGCAGAAGGCGGCGCCGTATCTGTTCATCGGCACCCTGGTGCTGCTGGTGATGGTGCTCATTCCCGGCCTGGGCGTGGTCGTCAACGGCGGCCGCCGCTGGCTGTCGCTGAAGGTGTTCAACGTCCAGCCGTCGGAGCTGATGAAAGTGGTGGCGGTGCTGTACGCGGCCGACTACACGGTGCGCAAGCAGCAGTACATGCACAAGCTGACCAAGGGCTTCATGCCGATGGCGGCGGCGGTCGGCTTTGTCGGCCTGTTGCTGCTGCTGGAGCCGGATCTGGGCGCGTTCGGCGTGATCGTCTGCATCGCCATGGGCATCCTGTTCCTGGGCGGGATCAACGCCATCTGGTTCGGCGGCATCGGCGCGGTGCTGGTGGTGATCTTCGGTTCGATTATCGCGCTGTCGAAGTTCCGGCGCGAGCGCTACTTCGCCTACCTCAATCCGTGGGAAGAGGACAACGCCCTGAACAAGGCTTACCAGCTGACCCATTCGCTGATCGCGTTCGGCCGTGGCGAAATCTTCGGCGTGGGCCTGGGCGGCAGCGTCGAGAAGCTGCACTACCTGCCGGAGGCGCACACCGACTTCCTGCTGGCGGTGATCGGCGAGGAACTGGGCCTGGTCGGCGTGCTGGTGGTGATCGCGCTGTTCTACTGGATTATCAAGCGCGCCTTCGATATCGGCCGCCAGGCCATCGCCATCGACCAGACCTTCGCCGGCCTGACGGCCAAGGGCATCGGCATCTGGATCGGCGTGCAGACGTTTATTAACATGGGTGTGAACCTTGGCCTGCTGCCGACCAAGGGCCTGACCTTGCCGCTGATGAGCTATGGCGGCACGGGTGTGGTGATTAACTGCGTCGGACTCGCGATCCTGCTCCGGATCGACTACGAGAACCGGGTCCTGATGCGTGGCGGTAGATTATGAAACGATTGATGATCATGGCGGCCGGCACCGGCGGTCACATTTTCCCCGGCCTGGCGATCGCGCAGACGATGCGCGCGCGCGGCTGGGACGTGACCTGGCTGGGCACCTCCGCCGGCATGGAACAGGACTTGGTGCCCAAGCACGGCATCGCGATGGACAGCATCGACTTCACCGGCATGCGCGGCAAGGGCTTGAAGCACTCGCTCGGCGGCGCGCTGAAGATGGTCAAGGCCTTCATCGCCTGCCGCGGCTACATCGGCAAGCGCAAGCCGGACGTGGTGCTGGGCATGGGCGGTTACGTGACGGTGCCGGGCGGCCTGATGGCGCGCATGGGCGGCGTGCCGCTGGCGCTGGTCAACGCCGATGCGGCGCTGCTGTTGTCGAACAAGACGCTGGTGCCGTTCGCGGACCAAGTGTGCTTCGGCTTCCCGGCCGATTTCGGCAAGGCCGCCGGCAAGGCCGTCGTCACCGGCAATCCGGTGCGCAAGGAGATCCTGGACATGGCCTTGCCGGCGCAGCGTTTCGCCGGCCGCGAAGGTCCGCTGCGGATACTGGTTGTCGGCGGCAGCCTGGGCGCGAAGGCGCTCAACGACAACCTGCCGGCGGCGCTGGCGCTGATCCCGGCCGAACAGCGTCCGCTGGTGACGCACCAGTCGGGCAAGAAGAATATCGACGCGTTGCGCGCGTCGTACGCGCAGGCCGGCGTGCACGCCAACGTGGTCGACTTCATCGACGACATGGCCGCCGCCTACAGCGCGGCCGACGTGGTGATCTGCCGCGCCGGCGCCATCACCGTGTCGGAGCTGACCGCCGCCGGCGTGGCCAGCGTGCTGGTGCCGCTGGTGGCGTCGACCACCAGCCATCAGCGCGACAACGCGCAGTGGATGGCCAAGCAAAACGCGGCGATCCATATGCCGCAGACGGAAATGAGCGCGCGCAGTGTGGCGACGCTGCTCGAAACGCTGACGCGTACCGCCTGCCTGACGATGGCGACGGCGGCGCACAAGGTGGGAAAACGCGATGCGAACGAATCGATCGCGCAGGTATTGGAAAAACTGGCAAAGGTTAAAGGTTAAGCAGTGAAGCATAAAGTACAGAACATACACTTCGTCGGCATCGGCGGCAGCGGCATGAGCGGCATCGCCGAAGTGCTGCTCACGCTCGGCTACACCGTCTCCGGCTCGGACCTGGGCAGCAACGCTGTCACCCAGCGCCTGGCGGACATGGGCGCGAAAGTGTTCCAGGGCCACGCGACCGAAAACATCGGCGACGCCGACGCCGTCGTGACCTCGACCGCTGTACAACAGGATAATCCTGAAATCGTCGCCGCGCGCAGCCGCAAGATCCCCATCGTGCCGCGCGCGGTGATGCTGGGCGAGTTGATGCGCCTGAAGCGCGGCATCGCCATCGCCGGCACGCACGGTAAGACCACCACCACCAGCCTGGTGGCGTCGGTGCTGGCGCAGGGCGGCCTGGACCCGACCTTCGTCATCGGCGGCCGCCTGACGGCCGCCGGCGCCAACGCCAAACTGGGCAGCGGCGAGTATCTGGTGGCGGAAGCCGACGAATCGGACGCCTCGTTCCTGAACCTGACGCCGATGATCGAGGTGATCACCAACATCGACGCCGACCACATGGAAACCTACGAGCACGATTTCGAAAAGCTCAAGCAGGCTTTCGTGCACTTCACGCACCGCCTGCCGTTCTACGGCCGCGCCATGCTGTGCATCGACGACGCCAATGTGCGCTCGATCATTCCCCACGTGACCAAGCCGGTGACCACCTACGGCTTCCACGAGGACGCCGAAGTGCGCGCCGTGAACGCGCGCGCGGTCGGCGTGGAGATGCACTTCACCGTCATCCAGGAAGGCTATCCGGACCTGGACGTGGTGCTGAACCAGCCCGGCATGCACAACGTGCAGAACGCCTGCTCGGCGATCGCCATCGCCCGCGAGATCGGCATCGAGGACAGCGCCACCCAGGCCGGCCTGGCCGGTTTCGCCGGCGTCGGCCGCCGCTTCACCAAATACGGCGAGGTCGCGATCCCGGGCGGCGGAAGCTTCACGCTGGTGGACGATTTCGGCCACCATCCGCTGGAGATGGAAGTGACCACCGCCGCCGCGCGCGCCGCCTATCCCGGCCGCCGCCTGGTGCTGGCGTTCCAGCCGCACCGCTTCAGTCGCACGCGCGACCTGTTCGAGGACTTCGTCAAGGTGCTCGGCACGCCGGACGTGCTGGTGCTGGCCGAAGTCTACGCCGCCGGCGAGGCGCCCATCGTGGCGGCCGACGGCCGCGCGCTGGCGCACGCCCTGCGCGCGCGCGGCAAGACGGAACCGATTTTTGTGGAAGCAATCGGCGATATGCCGGAAACCATCATGGGTGTGGTGCGCGACGGCGACGTCGTCATCACCATGGGCGCAGGCTCGATCAGCGGCGTCCCGGCCAAACTGACTAATTATCCAAAGGTCTGATCGTGAACCAGCTTACTCCTGTTGATGTAAAAGCTTTCGGCAAGGTCGGCGTGCTGCTCGGCGGCCGTTCCGCCGAGCGCGAAGTCTCCCTCATGTCCGGCACCGGCGTGCTGGCGGCGCTGCGCAGCAAGGGCGTGGACGCCCATCCTTTCGATACCGCCGAACGTTCGCTGGCCGAACTGGCGGCGGAAAAATTCGACCGCGTGTTCATCGCGCTGCACGGCCGCTACGGCGAGGACGGCAGCCTGCAGGGCGCGCTGGAACTGCTGGGCATTCCCTACACCGGCAGCGGCGTGATGGCCAGCTCGGTCGGCATGGACAAGATCACCACCAAGATCGTGTGGCTGGCCGCCGGCCTGCCGACGCCCAACTATGCGGTGCTGGACGCGAACTCGGACCTGGCCAAGGTCGCCGCCGATCTGGGCCTGCCGCTGATCGTCAAGCCGCCGCACGAGGGCTCGACCATCGGCATCACCAAGGTCAACGCGACCGAGGAATTCAAGGCCGCCTACGATATCGCCGCCGCGCTGGACCACTCGGTGCTGGCGGAGGAATTCGTCACCGGCCGCGAGTTCACGGTCGCGATGCTGGGTGGCGGCGCCGACGCGCGCGCGCTGCCGATCGTCGAGATCATCGCGCCGGCCGGTAACTACGACTATCAGAACAAGTACTTCACCGACGACGTCAAATACGTTTGTCCGGCGGTGCTGCCGGACGCGCTGAGCGCCGAGATGCAGCGCATCGCCGTGGCGGCGTACCGCGCGCTCGGTTGCCAGGGCTGGGGACGGGTCGACGTGCTGCTGCGCGAGCGCGATCAGAAGCCCTTCCTGCTAGAGGTGAACACCTCGCCCGGCATGACCGGCCACTCGCTGGTGCCGATGGCGGCGCGCGCGACGGGCATCAGCTATGAAGACCTGTGCGTGGAAATCCTGCGCACGGCCTGTTTGAAGATGAAGGGATAAGCAGCAGATGTGGCAAGACGCTAAAGCCTTGAATGCAACCGCCAACGGCATTTTCGCCCTGGTGCTGTTGGCATGCATCGCCGCCGGCGTGTGGTGGGTGGCGCAGCGCCCGGCGTTCAACCTGCGCACCATTCGTATCGAGAGCATCGGGCATGACGAGTTACAGCACGTGAACCATCTGACCTTGCGCAACAACGCGCTGGGCCGCATCAAGGGCAACTTCTTCACGACCAACCTGGACGCGGTGCGCCAGGCGTTCGAATCGGTGCCCTGGGTACGCCGCGCAACGGTGCGCCGCGAGTGGCCCGATCAGTTGATCGTGGCGCTGGAGGAGCATGAGGCGCTGGGCACGTGGGGCGAGGACGGACGGCTGCTGTCGACCAAGGGCGACGTGTTCACCGCCAACCTGGCCGAGGCGGAAGAGGATCACGACCTGCCGGCGTTCGACGGACCGGAAGGCAGCGAGAAGGAAGTGCTGTCGCGGTACGACGAGCTGCGTGGCTGGTTCGCGCCGCTCAAGCTGGTGCCGGAGGCGTTGTCGCTGTCGAGCCGCTACGCGTGGACGGTACGGCTCAACAACGGCATGAGCGTGGCGCTGGGGCGCGAGCAGACCAGCACCACGTTGAAGGAAAGGGTGGACCGGCTGACGGGGATTTATCCGCAACTGGTGGAGCACCTGTCCGATATAGAGACGATAGATATGCGGTACCAGAACGGCTTGGCCCTGAGCGCGACGGGATTGAAGATTCCGAAAGAGGGCGTGAAGCCAAAACCGGCAGCAAAAAAAACGATAAGCGTTAAACCCCAACACTAGGTAGCAACAGACATGACAAAAGACGCTAAAAACCTGATCGTCGGTCTCGACATCGGCACCTCGAAAGTGGTGGCCGTGGTGGCCGAGGTGATGGGCGATGGACGCCACGAGGTGATCGGGCTGGGTCAGCACGAATCGAAAGGCCTGAAGAAGGGCGTGGTGGTCAACATCGAAGCGACCGTCGAATCGATCCAGCGCGCGCTGGAAGAAGCGGAGCTGATGGCCGACTGCAAGATCCGCAATGTCTACGCGGGCATCGCGGGCAGCCATATCCGCAGCTTCAATTCGAGCGGCATGGTGGCGATCAAGGAAAAGGAAGTGACGGCGACCGACGTGGCGCGCGTCATCGAAACGGCAAAGGCGGTTAACATCCCGACGGATCAACAGCTGCTGCACACGGTGCCGCAGGAGTTCATCGTCGACAGCCAGGAGGATGTGCGCGAACCGATCGGCATGAGCGGCATCCGTCTGGAGGTGAAGGTCCATATCGTCACCGGCGCCGTGTCGGCGGTGCAGAACATCGTCAAGTGCGTGCGCCGCTGCGGGCTGGAAGTGTCCGACCTGATTTTGCAGCCGATGGCATCGGCCGACGCCGTGCTCACGCCCGACGAAAAGGAACTGGGCGTGGTGTTGATCGACATCGGCGGCGGCACCACCGACGTGGCGGTGTTCTCCGACGGCGCGATCCGCCACACCGCCGTGATCCCGATCGCCGGCGACCAGATCACCAACGACATCGCGATGGCGCTGCGCACGCCGACCTCGGAAGCCGAAGAGATCAAGATCCGCTACGGCGTGGCCAAGCAGGTGCTGGCCGATCCGGGCGAGAGCCTGGAGGTGCCGGGCTTGGGCGATCGCGGTCCGCGCAACCTGTCGCGCCAGGCGCTGGCGGCGGTGATCGAGCCGCGCGTTGAGGAGCTGTTCGCGATGGTGCACCAGGTGGTGCGCGAGTCCGGCTACGAGGGCGTGCTCTCGTCGGGCATCGTGCTGACCGGCGGCACGGCGATCATGCCGGGCATGGTCGAGATGGCGGAGGACATCTTCCTCAAGCCGGCGCGCCTTGGCACGCCGGACTACCGCGGCCAGCTGGCCGACGTGGTGCGCAGCCCGCGCTACGCGACCGTGCTTGGCCTGTTGTTGGAAGCGAAAAAGCAGTACCTGCGCGGGCATATCGTCACGCGCCAGGATGGGTCGGTGAAGGCGGTATGGCAGCGCATGAAGGAATGGTTCCTCGGTAATTTCTAAAGCGGTACGAGTAAAAGACGAAGCAAAAACGGGTGGTTTTTTCACTAAATTTTTTTTAAATTGAAACCGCAGTTTTCAATCCCCAGTTCTTCTACCAATATGAGGACTGGCGCTTGAAAACCGCATTCTGATAGGGAGCACATCATGGAGTTTGATATGGTCGATAACGCAGCTTTGGGTACCGTCATCAAGGTCGTCGGAGTCGGCGGAGCAGGTGGCAACGCAGTTCAACACATGATCGTTAAAGGCATGTCCGGCGTGGAGTTCATCGCCGCCAACACCGACGCGCAGGCGCTGTCGACCTCGCGCGCGCACAACGTCATCCAGATCGGCGAGACCGGCCTGGGTGCGGGTATGAAGCCGGACGTCGGCCGCAAGCTGGCCGAGGACTCGCGTTCGCGCATCGAGGACGCGCTGCGCGGCGCTCACATGGTGTTCATCGCCGCCGGCATGGGCGGCGGCACCGGCACCGGCGCCGCGCCGATCGTGGCCGAAGTGGCCAAGTCGCTCGGCGCGCTGACCGTGGCCGTGGTGTCGAAGCCGTTCTCGCACGAAGGCCAGAAGTGCATGGACATCGCCGACGAAGGCCTGGAGCAGCTGTCGCAGCACGTCGATTCGCTGATCGTGATCCTGAACGAGAAGCTCGAAGAGATCTACGAGGACGAATCGCTGATCGAATGGCTGCAGCACGCCGACGATGTGCTCAACAACGCCGTCGCCGGTATCGCCGAGATCATCAACGTGCCGGGCCACATCAACGTCGACTTCAACGACGTCAAGACCATCATGGGCGAGCAGGGCAAGGCCATGATGGGCACCGCGACCGCGTCCGGCATCGACCGCGCGCGCATCGCGGCCGAACAGGCGGTGGCCTCGCCGCTGCTGGACGGCGTCGACCTGTCGGGCGCGCGAGGTGTGCTGGTCAACGTGACCGCCAGCCGTGGCCTGAAGGGTAAGGAGATCAAGGAAGTGATGGCGGCGGTGCGCGCCTTCGCCGCGCCGGACGCCTCGATCGCCCAGGGCATCGCCTACGACGACACGATGGGCGACGAGATCCGCGTCACCGTCGTCGCCACGGGCCTGGGCAAGAACAAGAAGCACGTGCAGCTGGTGCCGCAGCAGTTGCTGCGCACCGGTACCCACAACAGCCCGATGATGCCTTCGGGCGCGCTGGGCGGCGCGGCGTCGGCCGGCGTGTCGATGGGTGCGACCAGCGGCATGGGCGGCGGTGGCGCTCCGGCCTTCGACGGCATGAAGGCGCCGGCGGTATGGCGTCGCGAGTCGGCCTCCGAGCAGGTGCGCGCGATGGAGAAGAACGGCATGGAGACCTACGACATTCCGGCCTTCCTGCGCAAGCAGGCGGACTAAGTCCGTCCTGACGACGCTTGGGCGTTCCGGCACGGTTGTGCAGGAACGCCGGGCTTCAGGCATACTGTGACTTCTATGCCGGGAAGAGCCGCGCTTGCCGCGGCTTTTTCACGTTCACTACCCAACAAAAGGAGTCCACTATGACCATCAAGATTGGCGATACCCTGCCGGAAGGCACCCTGTCCGAATTCATCGAAACCGAAACCGAAGGCTGCTCGCTGGGCCCGAACACGTTCAACGTGCAGGACCTGGTCAAGGGCAAGAAGATCGCGATCTTCGGCCTGCCGGGCGCCTACACCCCGACCTGCTCGGCGCAGCACGTGCCGGGCTACGTCAAGCACGCCGCCGACCTGAAGGCCAAGGGCGTCGATGAAATCTGGTGCATCTCGGTCAACGACGCGTTCGTCATGGGCGCGTGGGGCCGCGACCAGAAGGCCACCGGCACCGTCCGCATGATGGCTGACGGCAACGCCGCTTACAGCAAGGCACTGGGCCTGGACGCCGACTTCAGCAAGCACGGCATGGGCACGCGCTCGCAGCGCTACTCGATGCTGGTCGAAGACGGCGTCGTCAAGCAGCTGAACGTGGAGCAGGGCGGCAAGTTCGAAGTGTCGAACGCCGAGACGCTGCTGGGCCAGGCGTAAGCCGGCTAGCTGTGACGCAGTGAGAAGGCGCCGGCGACGGCGCCTTTTTTTTAACCCGCACGGCCGGCCGGGGACGGACCCCACCGGGTCCGTCCCCTAAGCGGCGGCGCCGGCGTATCGCTAAAAGCACACGGGGTAAGCGGGACGGGTGGGCCTAGTAAATCTCGCCTAAATTGCGCGTGGCGGTGAACAGCGTCGAGTCGATCGTGAACGAGTCGTCTGGCCGCACGTCGAAGTAGTCGCGCGTTTCTTGCGGCGCGCTGGCGAACAGGCTGCGGATCGCGGCCACCCGCTCGGCCGGCGTGCGCATGCGCGCGGTCCATTCGTCGAACACCATTTGCAGCTTCCAGTCGCCGGCGCGCTCCGGCTGGAAGCCGGCCGCCTGCAGCATCGCGGTCCATTCCGACGGGCGGTAGTCGCGCACGTGCGAGCCGTCGCGCAGCAGTTCGACCGCCTGCAAGGTGGTGTCGTGCAGCGGCGCTTCCGGCGCGGTGATGTCGATGACGACCAGCAGGCCGTTGGGCTTGAGCACGCGCCGGACCTCGCGCAGCGCGGCAGGCACGTCGAGCCAGTGGTGCGCCGAGAAGCGCGTGACGACCATGCAGAACGAGGCATCGGCGAACGGCAGGCTGGCGACGTTGCCTTGTTCGGTGGTGATGTTGTGCAGGCCGCGCTCGCGCGCCGCGCCGCTCACCACGGCCAGCATCTCGGCCGACAGGTCGAACGCGGTCACCGACCTGGCCACCGGCGCGACGGCGAAGCTGGCGTGGCCGGCGCCGCAGCCCAGGTCGAGCACCAGCGGCGTGCCGAGGCCGGCGGCCAGCTCGCGCAGACTGGCCAGATCGGCGCCCTGGGCGTGGACGGTGCTGGTCAGGTAGGCGCTGGCGGTGGGGCCGAACTGCTGGGCGACGACGGCGTGCTGTTGCATTTTATTTCTCCTGAAGTGGGCGGGTCAGGGCAGAATAGGCGGGTTTATATCCTGTAACAAGACAACTACTTATCCTGGTATAAAAACCACCATGCAGAACAAATTAGGCGATTTCATCCGCGCCCATCGGGAGCGCACCACGCCGGCCAGCGTCGGGCTGGCGGGCGGCGGACGGCGGCGCACGCCGGGGCTGCGGCGCGAAGAGCTGGCGCAGCTGTGCGAGGTCAGCCCGACATGGCTGACGTGGCTGGAGCAGGGCCGGCCGGTGTCGGCGTCGGGCAAGATGCTGGCGCGGCTGGCCGAAGTGTTGCGGCTGAGCGCGGCCGAGCGGGTGTATTTGTTCAGTCTGGCCGAGCGGCTCGATCCGCAGGGCGACGCCGATCAGGCGCAGGCCGACGACTCGCTCGACGCGATCGTCGCGGCGGTGGGCGCGCCGGCGTACATCCTCGACCTGCGCTGGGACGCGCTGGCGTGGAACGGCGCGGCGGCGGCGTTGTTCGCCGGCTGGCTGGACGGGCCGGGGCCGAATCTGCTGCGCTTCATGTTCCAGTCGGCGGCGGCGCGCGGGTTGATCGTCGACTGGCCGGAGCGCGCGCGGCGGCTGGTGGCCGAGTTCCGCGCCGACATCGGCAAGCACGCCGACCATCCGGCCGTGCAACAACTGATCGCCGACGTGGCGCGCGACAGTGCCGAGTTCCGCGAGCTGTGGCGTCTGCAGGATGTGGTCGGCAGGGAGGGCGGGCTGCGGCGTTTCCAGCCGCCGTCGGGCGGGGAGCTCCGCTTCAATCAGGTCACCTTGCATCTGGCCAAACGGCACGACCTGAAGCTGGTGATGCTGCTGCCGGCATAGTGGCGCCGAACCACCGCCTCCGGAACCACGGAATGCCCCCCGGAACCGAAAAACCACGGAATTAAAAAACCGCGGAATTAAAAAACTGCGGAATTTAAAAACCACGGAATTTAAAAACCACGGAATCACGTAGGGCGGATTAGCCGAAGGCGTAATCCGCCATGGATGAGCCGTCGGCGGCCATAGCGTCGAGGTCGTGTAGCAATGTTAGACTTGACCCCGGAGTTGGGACCTGACCCTGGAGTTGCTCACCACCAGCCATTGTCGCCCAACACGACTTTTTTATAGTAGTTCACGTTGGCGTGGACGGCGAACCAAACGTTGATCGTCATGTTGATGGCGAACTTCAGCTGCTCCAGTTCGCCGTGCGGTGCTATCACGTTGATTAAGAGCATCAATGGCAGACCGATGAACGCCGCGATGAGCGCCTTGCGCCACATCCCTTTGGCCAGATAATAAAACGGTCCGAATAGCAGAGCCCAAAAATTGCATACCAGTCGGAAGCACTCGCCCAGCCGCAATTTCTTGAGCGGTGGCAGCGTGGGGCCGCCCGCTTTTTCGACCAGGTCGAACCGGATGCGCCACAACGCCGACAGTTCGGCCTCTTCGCCCGCCACCGCTTTGGGAATGGCGGCGCCGCAAGTTGTGCAGTTCGCACGGGTTGGTGAATTTCCGATACCGCATTGCTGGCAGGTCGACATGAGAGGCTCCGCGAAGAGGGTGGGTGTCCTCATCATGTCATCGCGGGAAAGGTCGAATATTGATTATCGGCAATAATAGTGTTTAGCTTGGTCCGCTGCGCAAACATTGGCCTAGCTCGGCGGCAAGGTGGCGGCGTTCGGCGGCGCCGAGGAAGCCCCCCAGTACCACCGTATGATCGTGGCGGTCGTTAAGGCGGATCGGCGCGCCATCGCCTGCCGGCGGCAGCAAGCGCGTCGTCCAAAGGTCGAGCTGGAGACGGTTGCGCCGGCGACCCCGGCGCTGTTCGACCACGATCGCGCTCTCCGAAATGTCGATGCGGTCGTAGTCGTCCAGGTGCCGGGCGTAGTGCGACAGGCAGGCGCCCAGCGCGGCCATCTCCAGCAGCGCGTACGCCAGCATGTGCCAGTAGCCGAAGTAGAGGAACACCATGCTGATCCCCACGGTCGGGCCGCACAAGGTGGCGAACAGCAGCAGCAACTGCGGCCGGCGCAGCACGGCGCGGCGTTGCAACAGCCAACTGCGTCGTTCCGAGGGCACATCGCGCGGCATCGCTCGCTCCCGTTCACACCACCACCGGCGGCTTTTCGAAGGTGTGGAACGGCGCCGGACTGGGCACCGTCCATTCCAGGCCGTCGGCGCCCTCCCACGGCTTGGCCGGGGCAGGCTTGCCGCCGCGGATGGTCGGCAGCACGATGGCGAACAGGAAGTATACCTGCGTCAGCCCGAACAGCAAGGCGCCCACCGTCGCCACCTGGTTGAAGTCGGTGAACTGGGTCGAGTAGTCGGCGTAGCGGCGCGGCATGCCGGCCAGCCCGAGGAAGTGCATCGGGAAGAAGGTGACGTTGACCCAGACGAGCGAGTTCCAGAAGTGGAAGCCGGCCCGCCATTGATCGAACATGTGGCCGGTCCACTTCGGCACCCAGTAGTAGTAGCCGGCGAACAGCCCGAACAGCGAGCCGGCCACCAGCACGTAATGGAAGTGGGCGACGACGTAATACGTGTCCTGCACCTGAACGTCGATCGGCGCGACCGCGAGGATCAGCCCGGAGAAGCCGCCGATCGTAAATACCCACAAAAAGCCGACGGCGAACTGCATCGGCGCCTCGAACGTCATGGCGCCGCGCCACATCGTGGCGATCCAGTTGAACACCTTGACGCCGGTGGGCACGGCCACCAGCATGGTGGCGTACATGAAGAACAATTGGCCGGTGACCGGCATGCCGGTGGTGAACATGTGGTGCGCCCAGACGATGAAGGAGATGATGGCGATGGCGCCGGCCGCGTACACCATCGACGCGTAGCCGAACAGCTGCTTGCGCGAGAACGCCGGGATGACCTCGGAGATGATGCCGAACGCCGGCAGGATCAGGATGTAGACCTCCGGGTGGCCGAAGAACCAGAAGATGTGCTGGTACATCACCGGGTCGCCGGCACCGGCGGCGTTGAAGAAGGTGGTGCCGAAGTGGCGGTCGGTCAGGATCATGGTGACGGCGGCGGCCAGCACCGGCATGACGGCCAGCAGCAGGTAGGCGGTGATCAGCCAGGTCCAGCAGAACATCGGCATGCGCATCAGGGTCATGCCCTTGGCGCGCAGGTTGAGGATGGTGGTGATGATGTTGAGCGCGCCCATGATCGACGACACCCCCATCAGGTGGATGGCGAAGATGGCCAGGTCCATGCCGACGCCCATCTGCACCGACAGCGGCGGGTACAGGGTCCAGCCGGTGGCCGCGGCGCCGCCGGCGCTGAAGAACGACGCCGTCAACAGCAGCGCGGCCGGCGGCAGCAGCCAGAACGAGAAGTTGTTCATGCGCGCGAACGCCATGTCGGAGGCGCCGATCTGCAGCGGGATCATCCAGTTGGCGAAGCCGACGAAGGCCGGCATGATGGCGCCGAAGATCATCACCAGCCCGTGCATGGTGACCATCTGGTTGTAGAACTCGGGCTCGAAGAACTGCAGGCCCGGCTGGAACAGTTCGACGCGGATCAGCATGGCCAGCAGGCCGCCGGCCATCAGCATCGCCAGCGCGAACCATAAATACAGCGTGCCGATGTCCTTGTGGTTGGTGGCGTACAGCCAGCGGCGCCAGCCGTGGGGATGTTCGTGCGGGTGCGCGTGCGTCGGGTCGTCGGCGTGGACGTAGCCCTCCGGCGTGGCTTTGGCGGTGGGTTGGAATGCTTCGTCGATCGTTTCGATGGCCATCATCGCGCTCCCTGAGTCAGGCCAGCTTATGATGGATGAGGCGCGCCGCCTGTCACCCCGCACGCCGCGTGGGCGTAGGCGCGGGCGCCAGCATTTTTTCGGAAAAATCCGGGGAGGACGGGGACTGTCCGATCGACCGGTTCAGGCCGGGGGCGCCATCCAGACCAGATTCCACAGGTGGCCGTCGAGATCCTCGAAGCCCTGGTCGTACATGAAGCCGTGGTCCTCGGGCGGATGCGGGGTGCGGCCGCCGGCGGCGACGGCTTTGGCGATCAGGCTGTCCACTTCGTCCCGGCTCTCGCAACTCAGGCCGATGACGACCTCATTGGCTTCCCTGGCCTGCGCCAGTGGCTTGTCGATGAAGGACTGGAAGAACGGCTCCGTCATGAGCATGGCGTAGACGCTGCCGTCCACGATGACCATGAAGGCCGATTTTTCGTTGCTGTATTCCGGATTGAAGCCGAAGCCCAGGGCGGAAAAAAAGGCCTTGGACTGGTCGAGGTCCTTGACCGCGAGGCTAAAGATGATCTGTTTGTTCATGACGTCTCCATGTCGAAAAGTGGATGAATGAAGGGTAATTCATGGTGACGACGAACGAGCGCGCCTAAATTCGACAGCCCGGCTAGAAAAATCTTGGTTTGCGTTGGCCTCGCCGGTATCGCCACGTGGCCTTGCTTAGCAGGACAACCAGGAACCAAAACAAGGCCGATATTGCGAGCCGTGCCCAAAGCACGTCGTCTTCGCCGATCAAGAGCGATAGCGGGTCCCTCGCCACCGATCCAACAGGCGAAATCCCCTGGCTATCGGCGATGAACGGAAGTGGAAAACCATAGGCGAGCACCGGACAATACTCCGGCGCCCCCAAATTGGCGCACACCGCGATGACGCGTCCTGGCACCAGCAGCGAAAGGTAGGTTAGCGCGGCGGCGGCCAAACAAGCCGCGGCGAGGTGTTTGATATGCGAAATCATTTGAGCTCAGGATAACATTTTGTTCGGTTTGAAAATTCACCAATCGTCACGGCCGGCTGAAGCCGCTTAGCGGCTGCAAGGAAATTATCAACTTGCTATAATCAGCATCGATCGCGCCGCCCGGGACCCTCTGGCGCCGCCCGCGATCCTGGCTCCGGACGTCGCCATGATGACGTTCCCAGCGGCCCGCGTCCGGCCTGTAGCAAGGAGCTTCTTCTGTCTTCTGTTCCCACTCCCATCTCCCGCAAGGAAAACCTGCACAGCATCTACGCGATGCTGATCGCCGTGATGATGTTCTCGTTCATGGACACGGCCATGAAGCTGCTGTCCGCCCACTATCCGGCCATGCAGGTGACGGCCTTGCGGGCGTTGAGCTCGCTGCCGCTGCTGTGCGGCTACATCATTTATCGCGGCGCTTTCCGCGGCATCTTCGAGGTGCGGTGGTCGATGCAGATTTTCCGCGCCGTGCTCGGCGTCGCCATGCTGACCACCTTCGCCTTCGGCTTGAAGTCGCTCTCGCTGGCCGAGGCGTATTCGATCTTCTTCATCGCGCCGTCGCTGATCACGGCGCTGTCGGTGTTTGTGCTGAAGGAAAAGGTCGGCCCGGGCCAGTGGGTGGCCATCGTCGTCGGCCTGGTCGGCGTGCTGGTGGTGCTGCGCCCCGAGGGCACCGGCTTTCTGACCCTGGGCGGGCTGGCCATTCTGGCCGCGGCCGCCTGCTACGCGATGTCGGCCATCGCCGCCCGCGTGCTGGCGCGCACCGACAGCACCGAGTCGATGATGTTCTGGCTGCTGACGATGATGGCGGCCGGCGCCGTGGCCTTGTCGTACCAGCGCTGGGTGCCGGTGCGCGCCGAGGACGGCTGGGTGCTGCTGGCGCTGGCGTTGTCGGGGTTTTTCGGCCAACTGGCCATCACCAAGGCCTTCAGCACCGGCAGGGCGTCGGTGGTGGCGCCGTTCGAATACTCGGCGCTGGCCTGGGGTGTGGCGATCGACTGGCTGCTGTGGCAGGCGCTGCCCGACGGCTACACGCTGCTCGGCGCCGGCATCATCATCGCCAGCGGCGTCTACCTGGTGCGGCGCGAGGCGGTGCACGCCGAGGCCGAGCATCCTTGATTGAGGGAAACGCGGGGCGCAGCGCGGCGATCTCAACTTCGCTATAATCAGTCCCATGTTAAAACAACGCACCATCAAAGAACTGGTCCGCACCACGGGTGTGGGCCTGCATTCCGGCACCAAGGTCGAACTGACCCTGCGCCCGGCCGAGCCCGATACCGGCATCGTCTTCCGCCGCGTCGACCTGTCGCCCATGGTCGAATTTCCGGCCAGCGCCATGGCCGTCGGCGACACCCGCATGGCGTCGGTGCTGGTCAAGGACGGCGCCCGCGTGTCGACCGTCGAGCACCTGATGTCGGCCTGCGCCGGCCTAGGCATCGACAACCTGTACATCGAGGTCAGCGCCGAGGAAATCCCGATCATGGACGGTTCGGCGTCGTCGTTCGTGTTCCTGCTGCAGCAGGCGGGCGTGCTCGAGCAGCCCGCCGCGAAGAAATTCATCCGCGTGCTGAAGCCGGTCGAGGTGCGCGAAGGCAAGGGCGACAAGGAAAAATGGGCGCGCCTGACCCCGCACAACGGCTTCAAGCTGGACTTTTTCATCGAGTTCAACCATCCCGCCGTCGACGGCACGCAGCAGCGCGCCAACGTCGACTTCGGCGACGTTTCGTATGTGCACGACGTGGCGCGCGCCCGCACGTTCGGCTTCATGCAGGACGTGGAGATGCTGCGCGGCATAGGCCTGGCGCGCGGCGGCTCGCTCGAGAACGCCATCGTGATGGACGAGTACCGGATACTGAATTCGGACGGGCTGCGCTATGACGACGAGTTCGTGCGGCACAAGATTTTGGATGCCATCGGCGATTTGTATCTGGTCGGCCATCCGCTGCTGGCCAGCTACGAGGCGCACAAGTCCGGCCATGCGCTGAACAACCAGCTGCTGCTGGAGCTGCTCAAGCATCCGGACGCGTATGAGATCGTCTCGTTCGAGACCAATGAGGCGGCGCCGCCGTCGTATCTGCGCCAGATGGCGCGCGAGTGGGCGCTAACTTAATCGAACCCGGCAACGACGGGGGCGTACCCCGTACGGGGACTCGGCGCCCCCGTACGACCCCAGGGCGCGCGCGGTGCGGGTTTAAGCCGGGCGGCGCCGGGCCACCATCGCTTTCAACGCCGCGATCAAGGTGGCGTTCTGCGGCGTGTCCTCCAGGGTCTCGCCCAACTGGTCGAAGGCCGTCACGGCCGCCTCCGGCAGCGACAGCGCCCGCATCTGCTCCTTGATCTCGGCCGGCTTGCTCATCTGCACCTTGAGCTTGACGCCCTGCACCTGCCAGCCGCGCCGCGCCAAGGTTTCCTGCAGCTTCGGGATTTGCTGCTTGAGCTTTGCCGCGAGCGCGGCGTTCGGCAACGACAACACCAGCTGGCCGCCCTCGAAGGCCAGGATCTCGCAATACTTGAACATCGCCGGCAGGGCCGTCGCACAATCTTTTTGCAGCGCCGCCATGCGCTCGATGGCCGGCAGCATGGCCGCCAGCTTGTCGTCGCGGCGCAGGAAGTCGGTCGCCCCGACAGGCGTGCGGCGGTTGATCGAGACGTTGGAGGAATTAAATCGCATGCGGCGAAACATATCACAGCGCCCGCTCGCCGTCATCCGCCCGTCGTGCCCGCCACCCGGCCAGCGGGTAAAATAGATTGATTTTGTGACATTGTTCACGTCTGGGCTATTGTTATATAGGCCAATAACCCAACCTTGGGACGGACGCATGATAAAATCACCGTCTTTTGCCATAGTCGAACTCCGTGCGGTAAGGCGTTTTCCACCTACAGAGCTTTTTTTAACGGCGTTTTTTCAAGAATTCAAGCATGTCATTACTGACCCAGATTTTCGGCAGCCGCAACCAGCGACTGCTCAAGCAATACCAAAAAACGGTACGCGAGATCAATGCGCTCGAGCCCGCGATGGAAAAACTGTCGGATGCCGAGCTGCAAGCGAAGACGCCCGCCTTCAAGGCGCGCATCGCCAACGGCGAGACGCTCGACGCGCTGTTGCCCGAGGCCTTTGCCGTCTGCCGCGAGGCGAGCAAGCGCGTCTTCAAGATGCGCCACTTCGACGTGCAATTGCTGGGCGGTATGGTTCTGCACTTCGGTAAGATCGCCGAGATGGGCACGGGCGAGGGCAAGACCTTGACCGCGACCCTGCCGGCCTACCTGAACGCGCTGTCGGGCAAGGGCGTGCACATCGTCACCGTCAACGACTACCTGGCCCAGCGCGACGCCGAGACCATGGGCAAGCTGTACGCCTGGCTCGGCCTGACGACCGGCATCAACCTGTCGCAGATGGAGCACGCCACCAAGCAGGCGGCGTACGCGTCGGACATCACCTACGGCACCAACAACGAATTCGGCTTCGACTACCTGCGCGACAACATGGTGTTCGAGGCGGGCGACCGCGTCCAGCGCGCGCTCAACTTCGGCATCGTCGATGAAGTCGACTCGATCCTGATCGACGAAGCCCGCACCCCGCTGATCATCTCCGGCCAGGCCGAGAACCACACGGACCTGTACCACAAGATCAACGAGCTGCCGAAGCTGCTCACGCAGCAGATCGGCGAAGAGACGCCCGACGGCAAGGGCAAGGTCGAAGTCCCCGGCGACTACGTGAAGGACGAAAAAGCCCACACGGTGCTGCTGACCGAAGCGGGCCACGAAAAGGCCGAAGCGATCCTGACCAGAATGGGTCTGCTGCCGGAAGGCGCCTCGCTGTACGACTCGGCCAACATCACCTTGGTGCACCACCTGTACGCGGCGCTGCGCGCGCACGCGCTGTACTTCAAGGACCAGCACTACGTGGTGCAGAACAACGAAGTGGTCATCGTCGACGAATTCACCGGCCGCCTGATGACGGGGCGCCGCTGGTCCGACGGCCTGCACCAGGCGGTCGAGGCGAAAGAGGGCGTCAAGATCCAGAACGAGAACCAGACCTTGGCCTCGATCACGTTCCAGAACTACTTCCGCATGTACGCCAAGCTGGCCGGCATGACCGGCACCGCCGACACCGAGGCGTACGAGTTCCAAGAAATCTACGGCCTCGAAACGGTCGTCATTCCGCCGAACCGTCCTTCGCAGCGCAAGGACCGCCAGGACCAGGTCTACAAATCGGCGGCCGAGAAGTACAACGCCATGATGCTGGAAATCCGCGAATGCTACGACCGCGGCCAACCGGTGCTGGTCGGTACCACCTCGATCGAAAACTCGGAACTGCTGTCGGGCATCCTGACCAAGGGCGGCCTGCCGCACAACGTCCTGAACGCCAAGCAGCATGCCCGCGAGGCGGAAATCATCGCCCAGGCGGGTAGCCCGAAGGCGATCACCATCGCCACCAACATGGCCGGCCGCGGTACCGACATCGTCTTGGGCGGCAACGTCGAAAAGCAGATCCAGTTTATCGAAGCCAATCCGGAGCTCAGCGACGCCGACAAGGCGGCGCAAGCCAAGGCGCTGCGCGACGGCTGGCAGGCCTTGCACGAGCAAGTGGTCGCCGCCGGCGGTTTGCATATCGTCGGCACCGAGCGCCACGAATCGCGCCGCGTCGACAACCAGCTGCGTGGCCGCGCCGCGCGCCAGGGCGATCCGGGCATGTCGCGCTTCTTCCTGTCGCTCGACGACCAGCTGCTGCGCATCTTCGCGGGCGACCGCGTGCGCGCCATCATGGACCGCCTGAAGATGCCGGAAGGCGAACCAATCGAAGCGGGCATCGTTTCGCGCTCGATCGAATCGGCGCAGCGCAAGGTCGAGGCGCGCAACTTCGACATTCGCAAACAGCTGCTTGAGTACGACGACGTCGCCAACGACCAGCGCAAGGTGATCTACCAGCAGCGTAACGAGCTGCTGGAAACGACCGACATCTCGGAACTGATCGAATCGCTGCGCCACGGCGCCTTCACCGACCTGGTACGCGAATACGTGCCGGCCGAATCGGTCGAGGAACAGTGGAACATCAAGGGCCTGGAAGCGGCGCTGGCGGCGGAATGGCATATCGACCTGCCGCTGAGCAAAATGCTGGAGTCCGAGCAGAACCTCAACGACGACGACATCCTCGAGCGCGTGCTGGCCGCGGCCGACGCGGTGTACCAGGCCAAGATCGATATCGTCGGCAAGGAATCGTTCGGCGGCTTCGAGCGCAACGTCATGCTGCAAAGCGTCGACAGCCACTGGCGCGAGCACCTGGCCGCGCTGGACCACCTGCGCCAGGGTATCCACCTGCGCGGCTACGCGCAAAAGAATCCGAAGCAGGAATACAAGCGCGAGGCGTTCGAACTGTTTGGCCAGATGCTCGACATGATCAAGAACGAAGTGGTCAAGTTGATCATGACGGTACGCATCCAGTCGCGCGAAGAGATCGACGCGGCCGAAGCGGCGATGCAGCAATCGCACGTGGAAAACGTCAGCTACCAGCACGCCGACTTCAACCCGAACGCGGCGCCGGAAGAACTGCTGGCGCCACAGGCGGCGTCGAACCTGGGCGGGTTGCCGCCGGAGCTGCGTGGCCTGAGCGGCGAGCAGCTGATGGAGCTGGGCCTCAAGGTTGGCCGCAACGACCCGTGCCCATGCGGCAGCGGCAAGAAGTACAAAGCCTGCCACGGCAAGCTGGCGTAAAAATAGAAACCGGAGCCCAGCGCTCCGGTTTTTCATTCCGGGGTCAGGTCCACCATTTCTACACGGGCCCTGCTGTACGGCGGGGGCATCGGCCTATACGGTCCCGTTCGTGTAGAAATGGTGGACCTGACCCCGGGTTAGCGCGTGTTTCAGATTGATTCTGGCGTTACCGGCCGGCGTCGCGCTGCGGCGCGGCACGCGGCAGCAGCATGCGCACCGACGTCCCCGCGCCCGGCGCCGACGAGACGCTGATGCGCCCGCCCAGCACCGCGCTGACGGTGTTGTAGACGATGTGCATGCCGAGCCCCGTGCCGCCCTGGCCCATGCGCGTGGTGAAGAACGGATCGAACACCCGGCGCAGCACTTCGTCGGTCATGCCGGCGCCGTTGTCGCTGAAGGTCAGCGCCACCATGCCGTCGGCCGCCGCCTCGGCGTGCACGGTGATGACGCCGCCCGCGCCGGCCTCGAAGGCGTGGTTGAGCGCATTGTTCATCAGGTTGTTGAGGACTTGATACAGCCCGCCCGGATAGGAATCGAAGCGCAGCCCTTCCTGGATCTCCAGCACGACTTCGCAGCCGGCGCGGCGCAGGCGCGGCGTGTACGTGGCAATGGTGTCGCGCACCGCCTCCTGCAGGTCGAACTCGCGCCGCTGGTCGTTGGTCTGGTCGACGGCAATCTGCTTGAACGACGAGATCAGCTCCGCCGCCTTGTGCAGCGAGTTCGAAATCAACTCGCTGGCCGTGCGCACCTCCTCCAGATGCACGATCAATTCCGAGCGGCGCAGCGCGCCGGCGCCGACGTGGCGCTCGAAATCCTCGACGCGGTCGCGCAGCGAGGTCGATGCCAGCAGGCTGTTGCCGATCGGCGTATTGAGTTCGTGCGCGATGCCCGCCACCAGCGATCCAAGCGAGGCCATTTTCTCCGACGCCAGCAGCTCGACCTGGGTGCGCTGCAAGGTTTGCAACGCGGCGCTCAGATCGGCGTTGGCGCGTTCCAGCGCGGCCGAGCGTTCGCGCACGCGGCTTTCCAGCGAGACGTTGAGGTCCTTCAGGTCCCGCTTGGCCTCGGACAAGCGCAGCTCCGAATGCTCCAGCTGCGCGATCCGTTCGCGCAGCGCGCCGCTCATGGCGTTGAGCGCGCGCGCGAAGGCGGCGATTTCGTCGTCGCCGTCGACCGCCAGCGCCTTGCTGTAATCGCCCAGTTCCATTTGCGCGGACTGTCCCATCAAGGCCTGCAGCCGGCGGCCGATACCGTGGGTGAAGGCGTAGAACAGCAGCAGTCCGACCGCCAGCCCGGCCAGCGAGATCACGCCGCCCTGCAGCATGACCTTGTCGCGCGCGTGTTTGAGATCTTCCGTGGTGAGGCCGAAGTTGATGCTGCCGACGCGGTTATCGCGCAGCAGCAGCGGGGCGCGCGCGTGCAGCGTGGCGCCGCTGATGATGGTGCGGACGCCCTTGAAGCCGGTGCCGCCGCCTTGTTTGAGGACGGCCGGCAGCGGCGCGTCGCGCTTGCCCACTTCGATGATCGGTTGTTCGTTTTCGTCGAGCACCAGCAGATAGCGGATCAGGCTATCGTCGGGATCCTTGAGCATCTCGGCCAGATAGCCGTCCAGCTCCGACAGGCGGCCGCGCGTGGCATAGGGGCCGAGCGAGAGATTGAGCGTGACGGCGTATTCCTGCGCGACCCGCTCGGCGTTGGTGTTCACCGCGTGGTTCATCAGGCGGATGCTGTTCCAGATCAGCAGGCCGACCACCAGCACCTGGATCATGGCGCTTAGCAGCAGGAATTTGGCGCGCAGCGAGAGAGTCACCATAATCACTCCGTGGGACGGCGCCGGAGGGAGCCCGGCGCCGCGGGGCTGGGGTTTAAGGCAGCGTCAAAATCACCTTGACGGTGTCGTCCACCGCCGATTTGTCGATGTAACCGATGGCCTTCGGATCTGCGGCCACCGCTTTTTTCACCTCCGCGTTGCCAGCATACTCCTTCGGCGGCGTCGCCTTACCGGTAAACACCAGCTTGGACCACAACGCCTTGACTTGCGCCGCGTCCTTGTCGGCGACCTTGCGATAGAAGTCGGCGCGGATGGCCGAGCCCTCGGCCTGGTCGACCGGCGTAAACAACGCCGATTTACCGAGGAAGAATTGCGACGCCTGTTCCGAGAACATGCGCGTGGCCGGATTTTTCTGGCTGACGATGACGACCGTTTCGGCGGCCGCCGGCGTGGCGAGCGTGGCGCAGGCCAGGGCGGCCAGCACCAGTGAAGCAGATACTTTTTTCATGTGCGGTTTTCCTGAATCAGAATACGAAGTCGAGCGAGGCGCCAACGACGGTGACGCTGTTGCGATAGCCGGCCGCCGGGGCGAAGATCAGCATGCCCGATTTGGTCTTGGGCTTGACGCGGTCCACCTGCACCTTGAGCGCGAGCGACTTGGCGAAGTCCCAGCGCACGCCGATCAAGTCGGCGCTCTGCTCGGCCGATACCAGCGTGTTGCGCACCGTCGCCGACAGCACGCCGGTGCGCGGGAAGTTGGCGGGCAGGGTCACCGAGCTGCCGGCGTCCTTGGTCACGGCGTGCGAGTAGTACGGCAGGACTTTGCCGATGCGGTAGCCGGTCATGAAGTACCAGGCATTGGTGTCGGGGATGTAGACCGGGTCCTTGGCGCGGCGCTGGGCGTATTCGGTTTGCACCAGGATGTTGTTCCAGTCCATGATCGCGCCGAGCGAGGTGAAGGCGATCTTTTTGCCGTCGGTCAGATTGATGTCGCTGGCGAGCTGCGCGAAGCCGACCTGGCGCAAGGTGGCGCCCAGGCTGTTGATCGGCGCCAGGTCCTTGATCTTCAAGTCGGCGCGGGCGTGGCCGACGCGCACCGTGAACGGGCCGTATTCGCCACTCAGGCTGACGCCGGCGGCCGGGGCGCGGTAGTTGGCCACCGAGCCGGCGCCGGTCGGCACGAACAGTTTGCCGCGGCTGCGGCCGACGAAGGCCTGGCCGGTGAAGTTGAAGTCGCCGAAGGCGCGCTGGTAGTTGACGTCGGCGCCGTCGGCGTTCTCCATCGGCTCCTGGCCGTACATCTCGATGGGCGGGCGCATCATCGTGTTGGCGTAGCCGACGTTCTGGTAGTCGGAGATCAGGAAGATCGGCATGACGATGCGGCCCACGCGCACGCTAACCTCGTCGCTGACGCGCGCTTTCAAAAAGCCCCAGGTCAGGTCGGTGGAGTAGCTGTCGCTGGTGGTCTTGCGGGTCAGCACCTGCACCGTGCCGGACAGCCAGTCGTTCATCTTGTACGTCGCTTGCAGACCGAGGTTGGTATCGAGGCCGATGCGGGCCTTGTCGCCGATGCCTTCGGCCTGGTTGTAGCGGGCGAATTGCGCGTCGTCGGTGTTGCTCTTGGCGACGCCCAGCGTGCCGAAGCCGCTGATGCTCAGGTTGCCGTCGTCGAGCGTGCCGGCCTGGGCGGCGATGGCGCTGAAGGCGGACAGCATGGCCGCTACTAACAGTTGCTTTCTCATGTATTTAACATCCTTGGTTGTGGTCGATTTTTAGCTTGGTTTGTGCATGACAATGCGGGGTTGGGGCATTTGTTGCACACGTTAAACTAATTTCTCAAATGCATGAAATCGAAATTAAAAAAATAGACGACCGTGCTAAAAAGATGTGGTTTTTGTGCAAAAACCCCATGAATTCATAGGGTTGTACGACAACGTTAGATATTCTTAAAGCATATTTATCAATTTCGCCACGTCTACCGCAGGGTGCGGAGGAAAGTAACCAATAGTTGCTAACGGACGTGGCCGCCGTTGCGCGCCGGCGGCGCAATGGCTTGCGCCGTTTTGCCTGTCAGGTATTACAATAGCGGCTCCCTCTTCCTACCCACGAGATCACTCATATGGCCGTCAATTCCCCTCTGCCCCTTGCCTCCGCCCTGAAGCCTGTCGCCGGCGTCGAAATCGGTTTTGCCGAAGCCGGCATCAAAAAGCCGAACCGCAAGGACGTGCTGGTGTTGAAGGTCGCGCCGACGGCCACCGTGGCGGGCGTGTTCACGCTCAACCGCTTCTGCGCCGCGCCGGTGCAGATCGCCAAGGCCCACCTGGCCGCCGCCCGCGAGAGCGGCAAGCCGATCGCCGCGCTGCTGATCAACACCGGCAACGCCAACGCCGGCACCGGCGAACTGGGTCTGTCGCTGGCCAACCAGACCTGCGCCGCGCTGGCCGCGCAACTGGGCTGCGAGGCGTCGCAGATCCTGCCGTTTTCGACCGGCGTGATCCTCGAACCGCTGCCGTCCGCCAAAGTGATCGCCGGCCTGCCGCAGGCGGTCGCCGGCCTGAAGGCGGACAACTGGTACAACGCGGCCGAAGCCATCATGACCACCGACACCCAGCCGAAGGCCGGCTCGCGCACGGTCACCATCGGCGGCCACACGGTCACCATGAGCGGCATCAGCAAGGGCGCCGGCATGATCAAGCCGAACATGGCCACCATGCTGGGCTACCTGGCGTTCGACGCCAAGGTCGCGCAACCGGTGCTCGACGTCTTGGTCAAGCAAGTCGCCGACAAGAGCTTCAACTGCATCACCATCGACGGCGACACCTCGACCAACGACTCCTTCATGCTGATCGCCACCGGCGCCGGCACGCTGGAAGTGAACTCGGTCGACTCGCCGGAATACGCCGAACTGGCGGCCGCCGTCACCGAGCTGTCGCTGTTCCTGGCGCAAGCCATCGTGCGTGACGGCGAGGGCGCCACCAAATTCATCACCATCACGGTGGAAGAGGGCGAGAGCGTCGAGGAGTGCCGCAAGATCGCCTACTCGATCGGCCACTCGCCGCTGGTCAAGACGGCGTTCTTCGCCTCCGATCCGAACCTGGGCCGCATCCTGTGCGCGATCGGCTACGCCGGTGTGGACCTCGACGTCAGCAAACTCAATCTGTACCTGGACGACGTCTGGGTCGCCAAGAACGGCGGCCGCAATCCGGACTACAAGGAGGAGGACGGCCAGCGCGTGATGCAGCAAAGCGAGATCACGGTGCGCGTCAAGCTGGCGCGCGGCGCGGCGGCGGCCACCGTCTACACCTGCGACCTGTCGCACGACTACGTGAGCATCAACGCCGATTACCGTTCCTGAGATGGCGACGCCCCTCGAACAATTCCTGGTGCGCGCCGAAGCCCTGCTCGCGCGCGTGGAGGCGGTGCTGCCGCAGGCGCCGCGCGAACCCGATTGGAAGCTGGGCTTCGCCTTCCGCTGGCGCAAACGCAGCGGCGGCGGCGCCAGCTACCTGCAGGCGGTGGCGCACGTGTCGCCGATCGCGCTGGACGACTTGCAGCATATCGGCCCGCAGAAAGAGCAGATCGAGCAGAACACGCGCCAGTTCGTGCAGGGCCGTCCGGCCAACAACGTGCTGCTGACGGGCGCGCGCGGCACCGGCAAATCGTCGCTGATCAAGGCCTGCCTGAACCAGTTCGGCAAGGACGGCCTGCGCCTGATCGAAGTCGACAAGGCCGATCTGGCCGAGCTGCCCGACATCGTCGACATCGTCGCCGGGCGGCCGGAGCGCTTCATCATCTTCTGCGACGATTTGTCGTTCGAAGAGGGGGAGAGCGGCTACAAGGCGCTGAAGGTGGCGCTTGACGGCAGCATCTCGGCGCAATCGGACAATGTGCTGATCTACGCCACCTCCAACCGGCGCCACCTGATGCCGGAGCGGATGTCGGACAACACCAGCTACACGCACGACGAGGATGGCGACCTGCATCCCGGCGAAACGGTGGAGGAAAAGATCTCGCTGTCGGAGCGCTTCGGCCTGTGGCTGTCGTTCTACCCGTTCAAGCAGGACGACTACCTGGCCATCGTCGGCCACTGGCTGTCGTCGCTGGGCTGCACCGAGGCGCAGATCGAAGCGGCGCGCGGCGACGCCTTGCGCTGGGCGTTGCAGCGCGGCTCGCGCTCGGGGCGCGTGGCCTGGCAGTTCGCCAAGGACTACGCCGGCAAGCTGCCGCAGGGTGGCCAGGCATGAGCGGGGCCGAAGCGAAGGTCAAGCCGGTCGATGTCGCGGTGGGCATTCTGATGAAGCCGAACGGCGACGTGTTGCTGGGCCAGCGTCCGGCCGGCAAGCCCTACGACGGCTACTGGGAGTTCCCGGGCGGCAAAGTCGATCCCGGCGAAACGATCCTGCAAGCGCTCAAGCGCGAGTTTGTCGAGGAACTGGGGCTGACGATCAACAGCGCCGAGGAATGGTGCGGCGTCGAATACGTGTATCCGCACGCGCACGTGCGGCTGCACTTCTACATCAGCAGGGATTGGGAAGGCGAGCCGCAAAGCCTCGAAGGCCAGGCGTTCGCGTGGCAGGGCACGGTCGGCGTCGAACCGCTGCTACCGGCCACGATACCGCTGCTCGAATGGCTGGACGTCGTCCGCGCCGAGCACGCCTAATACTCCGGGGTCAGGTCCACCATTTCTACACGACCTCGACCGTGGAAGGGGGGAACCGTCCGCCCGGAGCACGGCGACGGTTAAGCCTGTGTAGAATTGGTGGACCTGACCCTGGAGTTACGGTTAAGCCCGTGTAGAAATGGTGGACCTGACCCCGGAGTTTATTCTTCCTCGAGCGGATCTTTGGGCGGCGCGGCGGGGATGGCGTATTTTTCCTCGGCCCAGGCGCCAAGGTCGATCTGCTTGCAGCGTTCCGAACAGAACGGGCGATACTTATTCTCTTCCCTCCACTCCACTTTGGCGGAGCAGGTAGGACAGTTAACTACGGTGGCCATGATGTTTCTTTAGAAGTTACAGAGTGTGAGCTCGAATGGTACATCATCTTCCAGCGGCTTGGGTTTCAGGTCGCCGCCCTGGGTGGTGAAACGCACCCATAGCATGTACTTGTTGGCCGAAATTTCCGGGATCGCGCCCAGCGATTCATCCAGCGTCAGCCGCAACATCTGGTAGACCTTGCCTTGCAACATCTGCTGATAGCTGCCGGCGACGGCGATCATCTTGACCGGCCCGCCCGAGTCGCGCAACAGGCGCAGCACCAGCGCCAGCGCGTCGAACAGCGGCGCCAGCGGCGCGAACCAGGTGGCGATGTCGTTGAAGCGCTGCTCGGCCGGCCGCTTTTGCCAGGCGTAGTACGACGGCAGGTCGAATTCGCAGGCGCCGCCCGGGATGATGGTCCGCCCGCGTATGCTCATCAGCCATTCATTGTCGCGCACGTTCTGGCCGGTCTTGCCCTGCGCCGCGACCAGCGCGCCGCTCACACCGTCGAGTTCGGCAAGGATGGCGTCCAAGGTTTCGGTCTGGACGTTGGGATTCATGCGGTAGCCCAGCAGGCTTTGGCGCTGCCGTTCCAGTTCCTGCAGCAGGTCGGATTTCAGGTCGGCGCGGCCGGCCACTTCCAGCATGTCGAAGATCGTCGACAGGGCGACGTGGTGCTGCATCGGATGTTCCTGATGCACAAAGAATTTGAATTTCTCGTACAGATCCTCTAATCGCAACAACGTGCGGATGCGCTCGTTGAAAGGATATTCGTAGACAATCAAAATAACATCCCTCTATTTGTGGACCTGCGGTGAATTCACGTGATTCTGAAGCAAGCCAAGCAAAATTACAAACGTTGCGAAGGTATTGTTACCGTTCTTTTTGAAAATGCTAGCGAATTTTCATATATAAGGCGTGTAATCGGTCGATTTGGGGCGTCAAAGCGGCAATTCCATCGTTATTCTCGATGACGTCGTCGGCCGCCGCCAGCCGTTGCGCGCGGCTGGCCTGGGCCGCCATGATGGCCCGCACCTGCGATTCCGGTAGATTGTTACGCGCCATCACGCGGGAAATTTGCACTTCCTCGCGGCAATCGACCACCAGGATGCGCGCCACCCGCGCCCGCCACGCACCCGATTCGACCAGCAGCGGCACCGCGTAGATGACGTAGCTGCCCGTCGCGGCCGCGGCGGCGGCCAGCGCGTCGTCGCGGATGCGGGGATGGAGGATGGCTTCCAGGCGCGCCTTGGCGCCGGCGTCGGCGAACACCAGCTGGCGCATGCGCGCGCGGTCGAGCGCGCCGGTGGCGTCGGCGAATTCCGCGCCGAATTCGGCGACGATGGCCGGCATGGCCTGGCCGCCGGGCGCGGTCAGGCTGTGGGCGATGAGGTCGGTGTCGACGATGCTGGCGCCGCGCTCGGCGAACATATTGGCCACCGTGGTCTTGCCGCTGCCGATGCCGCCGGTCAGGCCGATGGAGAAGGGGGCAGTGCTCATGCCGTGGCTTTGCTCTTAAAAGTAGGGATAGACGACGCGGGTGAACTCGGTCAACGGTTCGCGGTACAGGAAGGTGATCAGCCCGGCGGCGGCCAGGTAGGGGCCGAACGGAATCTGGTAGTCGAAGCCGCGCCGGTTGACCACCATCAGCGCGATGCCCACCACCGCCCCGACCAGCGAGGCCATCAGCACGATGGCCGGCAACGTCGTCCAACCCATCCACGCGCCCAGCGCGGCCAGCAGTTTGAAGTCGCCGTAGCCCATGCCTTCGCGGCCACGCACCAGTTTATACGCCCAATAGATGGTCCACAGCGCCAGATAGCCGGCCGCCGCGCCGATCACCGCGTCGCGCAGCGGCACGAAGGTGCCGTTGACGTTGAGCAGCAGCCCGGCCCAGATCAGCGGATAGGTCAGGTCGTCCGGCAGCAATTGGGTGTCGGCGTCGATGAAGGTCAGCGCCACCAGCGAGTACAGGAAGAACAGGCCGCCCAGGCCCTGCCAGCCGGTGCCGAGCTTCCACACCAGCAGCGCCGAAAGCACGCCCGTCAACAGTTCGATGGCCGGGTAGCGCGGCGAGATCGGCGCCTTGCAGTTGCTGCATTTGCCGCGCAGGACCAGGTAGCTGACCACCGGGATGTTTTCCAGCGCGGTGATCTGGTGGTGGCAGTGCGGGCAGGCCGAGCGCGGCACCATCAGGTTGTAGCGCCCGGTGTGCACCTCTTCTTTGCCGGCCTCGACGGCGCAGTAGTTGTCCGATTCGCGCTGCATCATCTTCGGCAGGCGGTGGATGACGACGTTGAGGAAGCTGCCGATCAGCAGGCCGAACAGGCCGGCGATCAGGCTGATCGCCAGGTCGGCGGCGGGGGCGAACAGCAGCGGCGATTGCGGCACGGAATCAAACATAGGGCGTCGGGCGGGGTGGATGGTCTTGGGCCCATATTAAAGCATCAGGGCAACATTGCGCAGCGTTTTTCCCACGCGGCGCGTCCGGCGGCCGGCGCGAGGCCTCCCTCGTTGGGGATATGGGAATGATGTTGGATTGATGGCAAGGTGCGGGGATCAAATAATCGAGCCTATCCACGTCCGGAGCATTTTTTGCCGCTGCTTATACAGACACCTTTATTCGCGCTTTTGGGCTTGGTCCTGGGATGCCTGCTGGTGGGCGCGGTGTTTCGGCACTGCCTGCGCAAGGTCGCGCGCCGCCACGCGTCCCGCCTCAAGCAGCTGGAGGAGCGCGAGCGGGTCGCCTTCGGGCTGCATGACAATCTGCTGCAGAGCATGCAGGGTGTGCTGCTGCGGGTGCAAAGCGTCGGCCAGCGGCTGCCCGACGACAGCGCCGAGCGCGACACCATCGAAGCCATCCTCGACCAGGCCGACGAGGTGCTGGCCGACGGCCGGCAACAGGTGCTGGCGCTAAGGTTGCCGCTGGTGTACGGGGACGATGTCAGCCAGGCCTTCGCCGAGGTCGGGCATTCGTTGCGGGAGAATTTCAATACGCCGTTCCGGATGATTGTCAGCGCGAATCCGCAGCCGTTGGAGGGCGGGTTCAGCGAGGAGATTTACCGCATCGGGCGCGAGGCGCTGTTCAATGCGTTTCAGCACGCGCAGGCCGGGCATATCGAGCTGGAGCTGGTGTATGGCTGCGAGTTCTTCTCGCTGTTCGTGCGCGACGATGGCAAGGGGATGGAGGTGGCCCTGGGGCCGGAGGCTGGCTATCGCGGCCTGGCCGGCATGCGTGCGCGGGCAGAGCGCATGGGCGGGGCGATCGAGGTGCTCAGTTTGCCGGAGCGGGGCACAGAGGTCATTTTGAAGGTGCCGGGCAAGTTGTGCTATGCGCCGCAGCGGGACCGGAGCGGCTGCTGGCGGCAAAGGCTCGCGGCCTGGCTGGGCCGTACGGAATCGCGAGGCTGATCGCCAGAAGGGACCACGGAAACACGTAGGGCGGATTAGGCGGAACGCCGTAATCCGCCATGCATGAGCCATCGGCGGCGCATGCATGGCGGATTACGCTTCGCTAATCCGCCCTACGTGTCTCCGTGGTATACCCGCGGCCTTCGTTTATACCACCGACCCCAGCTTGAAAATCGGCAGATACATCGCCACCACCAGCCCGCCGATCAGCACGCCCAGGATGACCATGATCGCCGGCTCCATCAAGCTCGACAACGACGCCACCGCCTCGTCCACTTCCTCCTCGTAGAAGTCGGCGACCTTGCCCAGCATGGCGTCGAGCGAGCCCGATTCCTCGCCGATGGCGACCATCTGCGTGACCATGTTGGGAAATACCTCGGCATTCTGCATCGCCACCGTCAGGCTGGTGCCGGTGCTGACCTCGTTCTGGATCTTGCGCGTGGCGTCCAGGTAGACGGCGTTGCCGGCCGCGCCGCCGACCGAGTCGAGCGATTCGACCAGCGGCACGCCGGCGGCGAACATCGTCGCCAAGGTGCGGGTCCAGCGGGCGATCGTGGCTTTGCGGATGACCTCGCCGAACACCGGCAGCTTGAGCAGCAGCTTGTCCATGAAGCGCTGCATTTGCAACGAGCGCTGCCAGGCGCGGAAGAACAGGTACAGCCCCATGCCGATGCCGAAGAAGATCACGTGCCACCACGCCACGAAGAACTCCGACAGCGCCATGACGAACAAGGTCGGCGCCGGCAGGTTGGCGCCGAAGCTGGCAAACACCTCCTTGAACGCCGGCACCACCCAGATCATGATCACCGCCGTGACGATGAACGCCACCGCCAGGATCGACACCGGATACATCAGCGCCGATTTGATCTTGGCCTTCATCGCCAGCGTCTTTTCCTTGTAGACGGCCAGCCGCGTCAGCAGGTCCTCCAGGATGCCGGCCTGTTCGCCGGCGCCGACCAGGTTGCAGAACAGCGGGTCGAAGTACAGCGGGAACTTGCGGAAAGCCTGGTTCAGGCTGGTGCCGGTCTCGATGTCGGCGCGCAGGTCCATCACCAGCTTGGACACCGACGGGTTGGCGTGGCCCTTGCCGACGATGTCGAACGATTGCAGCAGCGGCACGCCGGCCTTCATCATCGTCGCCAGCTGGCGCGTGAACAGCGAGATGTCCTTGTCGGTGATGCGCTTGCCGCTGCGGTAGGCCTTCTTCTTGACCTTGGTGACCATGATGCCCTGGCGCCGCAACGTGACGTTGACCACCGCCTCGCCGCCGGCGCGCATCTCGCCGCGCACCGTCTTGCCGGTCTTGTCCTTGCCTTCCCAGGCGAAGATCAGTTCCTTGACCTGGTTGCCCGCGTTGCCCGAAGTCGCCATGATCGTTGTCCTTTTTTACTGCTTATTCGTTGGTACAGCCGAGCACTTCTTCCAGGCTGGTCAAGCCGTTTTTGACCTTCACCAGGCCCGACCGGCGCAGCGACTTCACACCTTCCTCCTCGGACTTGGCGGCGATTTCCATCGAGTTGCCGTGCGCCAGGATGATGCTTTCGATGGCCGGCGTGATCGGCATGATCTGGTAGATGCCGACCCGCCCCTTGTAGCCGCCGCCGTTGCAGCGCTCGCAGCCGACCGGGCCGTAGGGTTTCCAGCTGCCGTCGAGCTCGTTCTCCCGGAAGCCGGCCTTGAGCAGCAAATCATGCGAGATGTCGACCACTTGCTTGCAGGTGCACAGGCGCCGCGCCAGCCGCTGCGCGGTGATCAGGATCACCGACGAGGCGATGTTGAACGGCGCCACGCCCATGTTCATCAGCCGCGTCAGGGTCGACGGCGCGTCGTTGGTGTGCAAGGTGGAAAATACCATGTGGCCGGTCTGCGCCGCCTTGATGGCGATGTCGGCCGTCTCGAGGTCGCGGATCTCGCCGACCATGATGATGTCCGGGTCCTGGCGCAGGAACGATTTGAGCGCCACCGGGAACGTCAGCCCGGCCTTGTCGTTGACGTTGACCTGGTTCACGCCCGGCAGGTTGATCTCGGCCGGGTCCTCGGCGGTGGAGATGTTGATGCCGGGCTTGTTGATGACGTTCAGGCAGGTGTACAGCGACACCGTCTTGCCCGAGCCGGTCGGGCCCGTCACCAGCACCATGCCGTAGGGGCGCTGGATGGCGTCGAGCAGCAGCGCCTTCTGGTCCGGGTCGTAGCCGAGCGCGTCGATGCCCATCTGCGCCTGCGTGGCGTCGAGGATACGCATGACGGTCTTCTCGCCGAACAAGGTCGGCAGCGTCGACACGCGCAGGTCGACGGTCTTGGTCGGCGAGACGATCAGGCGCATGCGCCCGTCCTGCGGCACGCGCTTTTCCGAGATGTCGAGCTTGGCGAGCACCTTGATGCGCGAGACCAGCTTTTCCTTGATCGAGATCGGCGGCTGGGCGTGTTCCATCAGCACGCCGTCGACGCGGAAGCGCACGCGGTAGAATTTCTCGAACGGTTCGAAGTGCAAGTCGGAAGCGCCCATGTTGACCGCGTCCATCAGCATCTTGTTGAGGAAGCGCACCACCGGCGCGTCCTCGACGTCGTTGGTGGCCGCCTCGGCCGCCGCCACCGCCGCCGCCGCGCTTTCCTCCTCGGCGAACTGGATGTCGGCCTCCTCGCCGGCCAGGTCGGCGATGGTTTGCTCGCTGGTCTTGTTGAGCTTGGCGAGCAAGTGCAGCAGCGCGTCGTGCGCCACGATGACGGGCTCGACCGTGGACTCGGTCTGGAACTTGATCTGGTCGAGCGCCTGCAGGTTGGTCGGGTCGGAAATGGCGACCGACATCTTGTTGCCGCGCTTGGCCAGGGCGATCACGCGCTGGGCCTGCATCAGCTTGTTGTCGATGGCCTTGGCCGGCAGCGCCTCCACATTCAGCGCGGCCACGTCCATCAGCGGGTAGGCGAAGGTTTCGGCGCAGAAGGCGGCCAGCGCGCGCGCGTCGATCAGGCCGCTGGCCAGCAGCGCGTCGATGAAGGCCAGCTTGGCGTGCACGGCCTTTTTTTGCAGCGCGTCCGCCTGCGGCGCGGACAGCCGCCCGGCTTGCAGCAATGCGCGCGCCAACCCCGGCATCGGGGCGCCTGGCGCGGCGTTGGGTAGGACTGCTGCCATAGAAGCATCTATCTTGATAGGGGGACGGGCGGTCAAAGAATAATGCTCTTGAGCATTAATTTTGTAAAGCCGTTTGTCGCTGCCAAGAAACGATTGTACGCCCGGTGTTGCGTTGGGCGCGTACCCTTAGCAATCAGACACCGCGTTTGCTGCCCGGACGTATCAATTTGACGACTTTGATGGATTGATCATGCGCCTGTATCACTTCGATGATGCAGGGGCCGATCTTGATGCTGATGGGCGCGTCTGGAATTTCTTGCAACAGTTCCAGCAGCATGCCGTTCAGGGTTTTGGGGCCGTCGAGCGGGAAGTTCAGGCCCAGCCGCTTGTTGACGTCGCGCAGCGCCGTCGCGCCCTCGAGCAGGCACTCGCCCTGTTCGTTCCAGGCGAAGCTGTCGGCGCGGGCGTCGCCCGGCATCGACGTGGTGAATTCGCCGATCATCTCCTCGATGATGTCGTCCAGGGTGACCAGGCCCTGCACCTCGCCGTACTCGTCGACGATGATGCCCAGCCGCTCCTTGCGTTCCTGGAAGTACTGTAATTGCGTGAACACGCCGGTGTCCTGCGGGATGAAGTAGGGCGTGGTCAGCAGCGCGCGGAAGTGCTCGACCGTCAGCTCGTCCTCCTGGTTCAGCAGCGCCACCGCCTTGCGCACGTGCAGGATGCCGACGATGCGGTTGATCTCGCCCTCGTAGACGGGCAGCTTGTTGTGGTAGCAGGTGGTCAGCTCGCGCTTGATTTCCTCGACTGATTGCTCCAGGTCCAGCGCCTCGATCTGCGAGCGCGGCGTCATGATGTCCTCGACGACGATGGTTTCCAGGTCGAACAGGTTGAGCAGGATGCTCTTGTGCTTTTGCGGAATGAAGTTGCCACCCTCGAGCACGATCGAGCGCAACTCCTCGGGCGACACGCGGGCGTCCTGCAGCTGGGCGCCGGCCTTGGTGCGGAACAGCCGCAGCACCTGGGTGACGAACAGGTTGACGAACCAGATCACCGGCTTGAACAGCGCCATCAGCGGCCGCAGCACGACGCTGGTGGGCAGCGCGATGCGCTCGGGGTAGGTGGCGCCGATCATCTTCGGCGAAATCTCGGCGAAGACGATCAGCAGGAACGCCACCACGCCGGTGGAAACGATGATGACGTTGTCGTCGTGGCCGAAATATTCGATCGCCAGCGACGTCACCAGCGCGGTGGCCATGGCGTTGACCAGGGTGTTGGCGATCAGGATCAGCGACAGCAGCTTATCGGTGCGGTCGAGCAGCCACAGCGTGGTGATCGCGGCGCGGCTGCCGCGCTTGGCCTCGTGGCGCAGGCGATAGCGGTTGGCCGCCATCAGGGCGGTTTCGGCCATGGCGAAAAAGGCCGAGCACAAAATCAGGAAGGCGAGTGCAAGAAGTTGCACCCATAAGGGCACGGTATCCAATTGTCACCGTAAAGAGTCTGGAAAACTGGTCGGCGTGCGGCGCTTGCCGGACCAGAGCGTTATCAGCTTGGAATTTTAAGGCAATGATGAGTCGGGTGCAAGTTTGCCTATGTTTCCACGGACTCCACACGGTACTATGGCGCTTACTTTCATACAGCGATAAGGGTGGTCGGCCATGCGTAAGAACTTTGTTTTGCTGGGGTTGATGTTGGGGTTGGGCGGCGCCGTGGCGCAGGCCGCGCCGATGAACCAGGCGTTGTTGACGCAGGCCGAAAACGCCAAGCCGGACGCGCTGGCGCTGCTGGCGCGGCTGGTCAACATCGATTCGGGCACCTACAACGAAGCCGGGCTGGACCAGGTCGGCGCCATCGCCCGCGAGGAATTGAAGAAGCTCGGCGCGCGCGTGGAGGTGCTGCCGGCGGCGCCGGCCAAGTCGGGCAACATCGTCGCCAGCTGGAGCGGCAAGGGCAAGGGCCGCATCCTGCTGGTGGCGCACATGGACACGGTGTTCGGCGACGGCGCCGCCGCCGCGCGGCCGTTCCGCGTCGACGGCAAGCGCGCCTACGGTCCCGGCATCATGGACGACAAGGGCGGCATCGTCATGGCGCTGTACGCGATGAAGCTGCTGCAACAGGCCAAATTCGACGACTACGCCAAGGTCACGTTGATCCTTAACACCAACGAGGAAACCGGTTCGGCCGGCACGCTGGCACTGATCAAGCAGCACGCGCGCGAACACGACGTGGCCTTCAACCTGGAGCCGGGCCGGCCGGCCGACGGCCTGGTGATCTGGCGCAAGGGCAGCGGCGGCATCGAGCTCGACATCAAGGGCAAGGCGGCGCACGCGGGCGTGGCGCCGGACGCGGGCCGCAACGCCGCGATGGAAGCGGCGCACCAGGTGCTGCAGCTGAGCAAACTGGGCGACGCCGGCAAGCAGACCACGGTCAATTTCACGGTGATCAAGGCTGGCGAACGCAGCAATGTGATCCCGGACGCCGCGCACGCCGAGGCCGACGTGCGGGTGGCGGTCGCGGAGGAGTTCGACCGGATCGAGAAGGACATGGCGCGCATTTCCGCCAACAAGCTGATCCCGGACACGCAGGTGAGCGCGAAGCTGCGCCGGGGCTTTCCGCCGATGCCGCAAAACGCCGCGACCGACGGCATGGCGGCGCGCGCGCAGGCGATCTATGGCGAGCTGGGCAAGAAGCTGACGCTGGAAGGCAGCGGCGGCGCGGCCGATTCGAGCCTGATCGCGGCGGCCGGCGTGCCGACTATCGACGGTTTGGGGATCGTCGGCGGAGGTATTCACACGCCGGAGGAATATATCGAGGTTGATAGCATCGCGCCGCGTCTTTATTTGTTAGCGCGATTGATCATGGATTACAGCAAATAAGCGCTGTTTTTTAACCCGTACGACCCCTAAGCGGCACGGCATGCGTATCGCCCAAAGCGTGCGGGGTTTATTTCGAACAGCGAAGAATGACGGCGTGACCGGCGATGGCCGCGCCGTTCTCCTGGCGCGCGGCCAGGGGATCGGCCGCCAGCACCTCGAAACCAGTCTCCTTGGCCAACCGCTGGAGATAGGCCAGCGTGTGCGCATAGCGATTGCTCGGGCGCAGCGTGAAGTCGCCGTCCTCGCCGGCTTCGACCGAGAAGCAGAAACGCCCGCCGGGCTTCAACGCGCGGTGCACGCGCTCGAAGACGGGCGCCAGGTCGCCCATGTAGACGAAGACGTCGGCGGCGACCGCCAGGTCCCACTGGTTCGCCCGGCCTTCGAGGTAGCCCACCAGGTCGGCGCACGCCAGTTCATCGTAGCCGCCGCGCAGCGCCGCCTTGTCCAGCATTTGCTGCGACAGGTCGACGCCATCCAGACGACGCGAATACGCCTTCAGATACGGCGCGCACAGGCCGGTGCCGCAGCCCAGGTCCACGGTATCCAGATCGGTCGCCGGCGCCACGCGCCGTATCATCGCGTCCAGATAAGCCGGGGTCCGGTAGTCAAGCACCTGCACCAGGTGCTCGTCGAAGTGGTTGGCGTACTGGTCAAACAGCGAGCGTACATATTCGGCCGGCAGCACGGCCGGCGTCTCGCCCACGCCGAGCGACGCCAGCGCGAAGGCGATGGTCTCCGGATTGTCGCCATGGGCCAGCGCGGCGCGGTAGGCGGCGATCGCCTCGTCGGTGCGCCCCAGCGAGCGCAGCGCGTTGCCGCGGTGGTAGTGCGCCAGCGCGTGGTCGGGTTTGAGCTTGAGCGCCTGGTCGTAGCTGTCGAGCGCCGCCTCGAACTCGCCCAGCTTGAACAGGCTCGAACCCTGCGCGCTGTAGGCCTCCGCCCATTGCGGACGCAGATGGATGGCGCGGTCGTAGCTTTCCACGGCGTCCGGCAGCAGACGCAGACAGTGCAGGGCGTTACCGCGCGCGAACCAGGCGTCGGCGTAGCGGTCCTTGATGTGCAGCGCGTCCTCCGCCGCGCCCAGCGCCTCCAGATAGCGGGCCTGGTCCTGCAGCACGATGGCGCGGTTGCAGTGCGCTTCGGCGTAGGTCGGCTGGATTTCGAGCGCGCGCGCGTAGCTGAGCAGCGCGTCGTCGAGGCGTCCGAGCTGGCGCAGGGCGTTGCCGCGATTGCTCCAGGCCATGGCGTAGCCGGGCAGCAGGGCGATGGCGCGTTCGTGGCTGGCCAGCGCTTCGTCGGCGCGGCCGGCATCGAGCAGCGCCGCGCCGAGGTTGGTGTGGGCTTTGGCTTGCTGACCGTCGATGTCGATCGCTTGCGAGATCAGCGCGATGGCGGTTGGCGCGTCGCCCTGCTGGCGGGCGATCACGCCTAGCAGGTGCAGCGCGTCGAACTGGCGGGGATTGAGGTCGAGCACCTGGCGGTACAGCGCTTGCGCGGGTTCCAGGCGACCCTGCTGGTGCAGTTCAACGGCCTGTTGCAGGAAGGACGCTTCGAGGGCGGAATGGGATTCGGTCATGGTGTGCGCATCTTAGGGGAGTTCCCGCCGGCGGACAACCCGTAACCCATGATCCGTCACGGATACACGTAGGGCGGATTAGCGCAGCGTAATCCGCCATGCTCCGTCGGCGGCTCATGGCGGATTACGGCGTTCCGCCTAATCCGCCCTACGTGGTTTAGACGATTCCATTGTCGTCAGCCACCGCGTGCGTCATTGCCCTCAACTGCCGCGATACGTCGAATACGCCCAAGGCGACACCACCAGCGGCACATGATAATTCTGATCCGCGCCGGCCACGCCGAACGCGATCGTCACCTCGTCGATGAAGCGCGGCTCCGGCAGCTCCACCCCCTGCGCGGCGAAATAATCCCCGGCGCCGAAAACCAGCTCATATTTCCCGGCTTTCATCGCCTCGCCCTCCAGCAGCGGCGCCGAACAGCGGCCGTCGGCATTGGTGACGTCGGTCTTGATCAACGTCCGCCCCTGCGCGCCAACCGCGTACAAAGCCACCTTGACGCCGGCCCCCGGCTTGCCCTGCGTGATGTCGAGAACGTGCGTACTAAGCTTGCCCATGGTCTGTCCTATATGTGTACGTCATAAGTATCTATTGTACAAATCATATACCGATGTCGGCCTACGCATATATGATTACGGATATATTCCCCATCGACTTGCCGGCGCCCATGACCACTTACGACAACTATCCGCGCGACATGATCGGCTACGGGCCGAAGCCGCCCCACGCCCAGTGGCCCAACCAGGCCCGCGTGGCCCTGCAGTTCGTGCTGAACTACGAGGAGGGCGGCGAAAACAACGTGCTGCACGGTGATGCAGGATCGGAAACATTCCTGTCCGAGATCATCGGCGCCGCCTCGTTCGCCAACCGCCACATGAGCATGGAATCGCTGTACGAGTATGGCTCGCGCGCCGGCTTGTGGCGTTTGCTGCGCATGTTCGAGGCGCGCAAGCTGCCGCTGACGGTGTTTGGCGTGTCGATGGCGCTCAAGCGGCATCCGGAGGCGGTGGCGGCGTTCCAGGCGCTCGGCCACGAAATCGCCTGCCACGGCCTGCGCTGGATCACCTACCAAAACATGGACGAGGCGACCGAGCGCGCGCACATGAAGGAGGCGGTCGATATCATCCGCGAACTGACGGGCAGCGCGCCGCAGGGCTGGTACACCGGCCGCGATTCGCCGAACACGCGCCGGCTGGTGATGGAGCACGGCGGCTTCCGCTACGACTCCGACCACTACGGCGACGACTTGCCGTTCTGGCAAAAGGTCGACTACACCGACGCCGACGGCAAAGCCGCCGCCGCGCCGCAGCTGATCGTGCCGTACACGTTGGACACCAACGACATGCGCTTCGCCGCCGCCCAGGGCTTCAACTCCGGCACGCAGTTTTTCGACTACCTGAAGGACGCCTTCGACGTGCTGTACGCGGAGGGCGATCCCGATGGCCTGAACCAGCCGAAGATGCTGTCGATCGGCCTGCACTGCCGCATCGCCGGCCGTCCGGCGCGCGCGGCGTCGCTGGCGCGCTTCCTCGACTACGTGCAAGGGCACGACAAGGTCTGGATCACGCGCCGCATCGATATCGCCGAACACTGGCGCAAGACCCATCCTTTTGCAGATTGAGACCCCGATGTCCGAACCGATTCGTTTTTACTTCCGTGGCGCGGTCCAGGAGATCACCAACGCCGCGCCGACGCGCACCGTGCTGCAGCACCTGCGCGAGGACCTGCACTGCACCGGCACCAAGGAAGGCTGCGCCGAGGGCGATTGCGGCGCCTGCACGGTCGTCGTCGGTAGCCTGAACGCCGCCGGCCAGCTGGAGATGAAGTCCGTGAACTCCTGCATCCAGTTCGCGCCCACGCTGGACGGCAAGGCGCTGTTCACCGTCGAGGATTTGCAGCAGGCCGACGGCGCGCTGCATCCGGTGCAGCAGGCGATGGTCGAATGCCACGGCTCCCAATGCGGCTTCTGTACGCCCGGTTTCGTCATGTCGCTGTGGGGCATGTACCTTGACAAGGATGGCCAGCCCGCGCGGCGCAAGGAAATCGACGACTGCCTGTCCGGTAACCTGTGCCGATGCACCGGCTACCGTCCGATCATCGACGCCGCGCACCGCATGACGGAGCTGCCGAAAGTCGGCTTCGACCGCGAGGCACTGGCGGAACAGCTGCGCGGCTTGCGGCGCGAGGCGGGCGTCAGCCACACGGCGCATGGCCACACCTTCCACGCACCGCGCACGCTCGACGAACTGGTGGCGTTGCGCGCCGCGCATCCGGCGGCGACGCTCTTGGCCGGGTCCACCGATATCGGCCTGTGGGTCACCAAGCAAATGCGCGAGCTGGGCGACATCATCTACCTCGGCCACGTCACCGCGCTGCAAACCATGGGCGAGAAGGACGGCATGCTCGAAATCGGCGCCGGCGTGTCGCTCGACGATGCCTATCGGGCCTTGGCCGAACTGTATCCGTCCGAGCTGGGCGAGATGCGCCAGCGCTTTGCCTCGCTGCCGATCCGTAATGCCGGCACCTTGGGCGGCAACGTCGCCAACGGCTCGCCGATCGGCGATTCGATGCCGTGGATGATAGCCCTGGGCAGCGAAGTGGTGCTGCGGGGCGCTTCCGGCGAGCGTGTGCTGCCGCTGGAAGCGTTCTATCTCGATTATCAGAAAAAGGATATGCGGGCGGACGAATTCGTCGCCGCCGTGCGCGTGCCGCTGCCGCGCGCCGGTATCGCGTTCCGCACCTACAAACTGGCCAAGCGCTTCGACCAGGACATCTCCGCCGTCTGCGCCGCGTTCGCGTTCAAGCTCGATGGCGACGTGGTGGTCGATGCCCGCATCGCTTTCGGCGGCATGGCCGCCACGCCGCGCCGCGCGCCGCGCGCCGAGTCCTCGCTGACCGGCTTGCACTGGAGCGAGGCCAATCTGCGCGTGGCCATGGACATGCTGGCGCAGGATTTCGCGCCGCTGTCGGACATGCGCGCCTCCAGCTCCTACCGGATGCAGACGGCGCAAAACCTGCTGCGCCGCTTCTGGCTTGAAACCCGCGCCGACGCGCCGCTGGCGGCCGATGCCGTCAACGCCTTCGCTTGCCGCGCCTGAAAGGAGCCTTCATGAACCATCCATCCGCTCCCGTCTCCCTGGACGCAGCCAAAACCGCCGCCGCGTGGAAGGCCGTCGGCGTCGCCCGCCCGCATGAATCGGCCGAGCTGCACGTGCTCGGGCAGGCCACCTACACCGACGACATCCCCGAGCTGCAAGGCACCTTGCACGCCGCGCTGGGGCTGTCGTCCAAGGCGCACGCGCGTGTCACCGCGATGGATCTGGCGCCGGTGCGCGCCTCGGCCGGCGTGGTGGCGGTCTACACTGCCGGCGATATCGTCGGCACCAACGACTGCGGTCCGATCATCCACGACGATCCGATATTCTGCGCCGGGGAAGTGATGTACGTCGGCCAGCCGCTTTTCATCGTCGTCGCCGACACCCACGACAACGCCCGCCGCGCCGCGCGCCGCGCCTTGGTCGACTACGACGAACTGCCGGTCATCCTTACGCCGCAGGAGGCCAAGGCCGCCGAATCCTACGTGCTGCCGCCGATGCGGCTGACGCGCGGACAGTTCCAGACCGCGTTCGACCAGGCGCCGCGCGTGGTCAAGGGACAGTTGTTCGTCGGCGGCCAGGAGCAGTTTTACCTGGAAGGCCAGATCGCCTACGCCATCCCGAGGGAAGACAGCGGCATGCTGGTGCAGTGCTCGACGCAGCATCCGAGCGAAATGCAGCACGTCGTCGCGCACGCGCTGGGCGTGCACTCGCATAAGGTGCAGGTCGAGTGCCGCCGCATGGGAGGGGGCTTCGGCGGCAAGGAGTCGCAATCGGCGCTGTGGGCCGCCGCCGCCGGCATCGCCGCCGCCAAGCTGCGCCGACCGGTCAAGCTGCGCGCCGACCGCGACGACGACATGCTCGTCACCGGCAAGCGCCACTGCTTCTTCTACGAATATGAGGTCGGCTACGACGACAGCGGCAAGATCCTCGCCGCCAAGGTCGACATGACGCTGCGCGCCGGCTACTCGGCCGACTTGTCCGGGCCGGTGGCCACGCGCGCCGTCTGCCACTTCGACAACACCTACTATTTGTCGGACGTCGACATCCGCGCCGCCTGCGGCAAGACCAACACGCAGTCGAACACCGCCTTCCGTGGCTTCGGCGGGCCGCAGGGCGCGATCGCCATCGAATACGTCATCGACGAAATCGCCCGTAACCTGGGCCGCGACGCGCTCGATATCCGCCGCCTGAACTTCTACGGCAAGACCGAGCGCAATGTCACGCCGTACGGCCAGGAGATCGTCGACAACGTGATCGAGGCGCTGACGGCGGAGCTGGAACAAACCAGCGAATACCGCGCCCGCCGCAACGCCATCGACGCCTACAACGCGGGTAGTCCGGTGCTGAAGAAAGGGCTGGCGCTCACGCCGGTCAAGTTCGGCATCGCCTTCAACGTCACGCATTTGAATCAGGCCGGCGCGCTGGTGCACGTGTATGTCGATGGCTCGGTGCTGGTCAATCACGGCGGCACGGAGATGGGGCAGGGCATCAACACCAAGGTGATGCAGGTGGTGGCGCATGAACTGGGCCTCGACATGGCGCACGTGCGCGCCACGGCGACCGACACCAGCAAGGTCTCGAATACGTCGGCGACGGCGGCATCGACCGGCGCGGATTTGAACGGCAAGGCCGCGCAGGACGCCGCGCGCCAGATCCGCGAGCGCCTGGCCGCCTACGCCGTCAAGCTGTATGGCGACGAGGACGGCCAGCCGGTGCGCTTCTTCGACAACGCCGTTCACGTGAACGGGCATAGCGTGCCGTTTCCGGAGCTGGTGCAAAAAGCGTATCTGGCGCGGGTGCAGCTGTGGTCCGACGGTTTCTACGCCACGCCGGGCCTGCATTGGGACCCGAAGACGATGAACGGCCATCCGTTCTCGTACTACGCTTACGGCGCGGCGGTGTCCGAGGTAGTGGTTGACACCTTGACCGGCGAGTGGAAGCTGCTGCGCGCGGACGCGCTGTACGACGCCGGCCGCTCGCTCAACCCGGCCATCGATATCGGCCAGGTGGAGGGCGCGTTCATCCAGGGTATGGGCTGGCTGACCACCGAGCAGCTGTGGTGGAACCCGGCGGGCAAGCTGATGACGCATGCGCCGTCCACGTACAAGATTCCCGGCATATCGGACTGCCCGGAGGACTTCCGCGTCAAGCTCTACGACAATGGCAATGTGGAGGACAGCATCCATCGCTCCAAGGCGGTGGGCGAGCCGCCGCTGTTGCTGCCGTTTTCGGTGTTCTTCGCGATTCGCGACGCGATTTCCAGCGTCGGTGGCCATCGCGTCAATCCGCCGCTGAACGCGCCGGCGACCAGCGAAGAGATTCTGCGCGCGATCTCCATCGTGGAAATGGCGGCTTGAATGAACCAGTGGCTGACAGCGCGGATTGCCGAACCGGCGGTGCTGGTGACGGTGACCATCGTCGAAGGCTCCGGCCCGCGCGAGCCGGGCGCCAAGATGCTCGTCACCGCCGCCGGCCAGGTTGACACCATCGGCGGCGGGCATCTGGAGATGTGCGCGGTCGAGGTGGCGCGTGCGATGCTGGATGGCGGGAGCGCGGCGCGGCTGGAGCGGTACGCGCTCGGGCCTACCTTGGGCCAATGCTGCGGTGGCGTTGTGCATCTCGCTTTCGAGCTGGTCGACCCGCCGCTGCAAAATGTATTGGACAGCCTGCGTGCGCGCCGCCGCGAGGACAGCTGGCGCCTGAGCGCCATCGATGGTCCGTCCGCCGCGCTGCTGCTGGATGCCGATGGCATGACGGTCGCCGGGGAGGGCGAGGGCGCGCCGGCCGTCGACCGCAAGCGCGGCACGCATGTGATCAAAGACGCTGCCGGCCGCCGCTGGCTCGCCGACCCGTGCCTCGCTCCGCGTGCGCATCTGCTGCTGTTCGGCGCCGGGCATGTCGGCGCGGCGATCGTCCGTATGCTGGGCGAGTTGCCGTGCACCGTTACGTGGGTGGATGAGCGCGAGGACATGTTCCCGTCCGCGATACCGGCCAACGTCACGGTGGAGGCGACCGACATGCCGGAGGCGCTGGTCGCAGGCGCGCCGGCCGGCGCCAGCTACCTCGTCATGACCCACAGCCACGCGCTGGACCAGCGTCTGAGCGAAGCGATTCTCGCCCGCGCGGACGTGGGCTGGTTTGGCCTGATCGGCTCCAAGACCAAGCGCGTGCAGTTCGAGCGCCGGATGGCCGCGCGCGGCGTGCCGAAGGACCGCATCGACGCCATGGTCTGTCCGATCGGCCTGGCGGGCATCGCGAACAAACTACCCGCCGCGATCGCCGCCTCGGTCTGCGCCCAACTGCTGATGGTATGGGAGGCGCAGCAGAGCGCCGCCCTCGACGCCGATACGCCGATACGCCTGGCCTCCGTGACGGCCATTAAACGATGATCCGACGGCCAAAAAATGATGATCCAACGATGATCCACGTAGGGCGGATTAGCGCAGCGTAATCCGCCATGTGTGCGCCGCCGGCGACGCACACATTATGCGCGGAACGCCGAACACCAAATTTTTGAAAGAACCTATGTCGAACCAAGACCTGCAAGCCTACCGAGCCAGCTTGCTGCATTTCCTCGCCGATCCGGCCTTCAGCGACCAGTCGCACGACTGGCACGAAGACGGCTTGCTGATCGTCGCCGACGGCAAAGTCCAGGCGGCGGGCGACTACGCCGCGCTGCACGCCACGCTCCCGCCGGGAACCGTGGTGCACGACTACAGCGGCAAGCTGCTCATGCCCGGCTTTATCGACACCCACCTGCACTACCCGCAGACCGACATGATCGCCTCCCCGGCCGAAGGCCTGCTGCCATGGCTGGAAACCTACACCTTCCCGGTCGAGAGCAAATTCGGCGATCCCGCCCACGCCGCCGGCGTGGCCGAGTTCTTCCTCGACGAGCTTCTGCGCTGCGGCACCACCACCGCCATGGTCTATTGCAGCGTGCATCCGCAATCGGTCGACGCCTTCTTCACCGCCAGCGAACGGCGTGGCCTGCGCATGGTCGCGGGCAAAGTGATGATGGACCGGAACTGCCCCGACTTCCTGCGCGACACCGCCGAATCGAGCGCCAGAGACACCGAGGCGCTGATCCAGCGCTGGCACAACCGCGGCCGCTCGCTGTACGCGATCACGCCGCGCTTCGCGCCCACCTCCACCGAGGAGCAGCTGCACCTGGCCGGCGAACTGGCGCGCGCCTACCCGGACACCTTCATCCAGACCCACGTATCGGAAAACGAAGCCGAATGCGTGTGGGTGCGCGAGCTGTTCCCGAAATCGCGCAGCTACATCGACGTCTACGACAGCTATGGCATGATGCGTCCGCGCGCGATGTACGGCCACTGCATCTGGCTCGACGGGCGCGACCGCCAGCGCATGGCCGAAACCCAATCGGCCGCCGCCATCTGCCCGACCTCCAACCTGTTCCTGGGCAGCGGCCTGTTCGACTTCGAGCGCGCCGACTTCGCCGGCGTGCCGCTGTCGCTGGCCACGGACGTCGGCGGCGGCACCTCGTTCTCGATGTTGCAAACCATGAATGAAGCCTATAAAGTAGCGCGCTTGGGCGGCAGTTATCTGCCGGCCTTGCGGATGTTTTACCTGGCCACGCTGGGCGCGGCGCGCGCCATGCGGCTCGAAGGCACGATCGGCAGTTTCGCCGCCGGCGCGGAGGCGGACTTCATCGTCATCGACCCGCAAGCGACGCCGCTGCTGCAGCGTCGCACCGGCCGGGTCGAAAGCCTGGAGGAACTGCTGTTCGCGCTGGCGTTGCTGGGCGACGACCGCGCGATCGCGGCGACCTACTCCGCCGGCCGCAGGGTGCATGTCCGTAGCCCCAGCTAGAACGGACTTAATTCACATTGGAAGCCACATGCAAAAAAATATCGCCAGCCTGAAGGCCATCGCTCTCGCCGCCGCCGTGTTCTGCGCCATGCCGCAGAGTGCGCGGGCGGCCAGCAACGAGGAGATCACCCAGCGCCACTTCGCCACGCTGGTCGCCGGCAAGGAGCCCAAGCTCGCCGAGCTGACGATGTTCTTCACGATGATGCCCAAGGGCGGCGATCTGCACCACCATTATTCCGGCGCGCTCTACGCCGAGCAGTATCTGGAGTGGGTGGACAAGCAGGGCTACTGCGTCAACAAGAGCACCTTCATGATCGATGTCAGCAAGGAGACGGTCGCCAGCGAGCGCGCCAAGCCGCTGGCGGAGCGCGCGTGCCTGTCCGGCCAGGATGTCCTGCAGAACAACACGGTGCTGGCCAACCTGCTGCAAAAATGGTCGGACAAGGACTTCTACAACCATAGCGGCCTGCAGTCGCCGCCGGACCGCCAGTTCTTCGACACCTTCGCGTATTTCAATCCGGTGGCGTCGACCAACGCCGCCGAAGGCTTGAAGACGCTCAAGCAGCGCGCCATCCAGGAAAACCTGAGCTACATCGAGACCATCTACGAGATCGCGCCGATCGCGCAGGACGCGGCGTTCGACGAGAAGGCCGCCGCCGGCGGCTTGACCGACGCCGACCTGGCCGCCTACAGCGCCAGGCTGGAAGACGACAAAGCCTTCCAGGGCTGGATCGGCGCCTACCTGGAAAACGTCAAGACCTCCGGCGCCGGTATCGACGACGCCGATTTCACGCTGCGCTACCAGCCGTTCGCGCTGCGCTTCCTGACGCCGTCGCAGGTGTTCTCGCAGATGGTGTCGAGCTTCAAGCTGGCTTCTTCGAGCCCGATGATCGTCGGCGTGAACATCGTCGGCCAGGAGAGCGTGCACGTCTCGATGCGCGACTACGCGATGCACATGCGGATGTATCAATTCCTGAAGGCGAAATATCCGAAGGTGAAACTGGCGCTGCACGCCGGCGAACTGGCGCTGGGCATGGTGCCGCCGGAAGGCCTGACCTTCCACATCCGCGACGCCATCGACATCGCCGGCGCCAGCCGCATCGGCCACGGCATGGACATCGCGCACGAGAGCGATGCGCTGGGCATTATGAAAAAAATGCGTGATCGGCAGATTCCGGTCGAGGTCAACCTCAGTAGTAACGACTTTATTTTGGGCGTAAAAGGCGCGGCCCATCCGGTCACCTTGTACCGCAAATATGGCGTGCCGTTCGTGTTGTCGACCGACGACGCCGGCGTGTCGCGCAATAATCTGTCCGGCGAATTCGTGCTGTACGCGGCGCGTTACCAGCCGAGTTACGCGGAAGTGAAAAAACTGTCCTACGACAGCATCCGTTATTCCTTCCTGGCGGACGCCGACAAGCAGCGGCTGTTGAAGGGACTAGACGGCAAGTTCAGCAAATTTGAGGCCGAAATTGCTGCGTCGCAAAGCAAGGCGGCGCGCTGAGCGGCGCGGCCCGATCGGCTAGAAACAGGCTCAACGGCGGGATGGTGTGGCGCGCAACCCACACCATGCTGGCGTTTGTTACAAAATTTCCTCCCGCACAGCAGCATCCGACTGTTGTCATAAATTCCTCTCTGTGGCAGACGCCGCGACATTTTTTAGCAGTCTGTGGCCGCGATGCGACATAAAACGCAGCAAGCGCTGTTGCTTTTGCTTTTATGCCAATGAAAAGATTTCACGCAAGAATGGCTGATTTATAATTCCGGCTTATTACAAGTGGTAGTCGACGTCGCCTGAAAATTTTGCCTTATTTATATATTTTTCATCTGAATTCTTAAAATAAATCGTATTTGTCAGGTATTTTTCGATCCTGCATAGTGGGATGAAATGATCCAAAAAAGCAAGATTATTGCTTTCTCCTAGTTCGGTGGATAAGTGGCAAAGCAGGCGGATGCGGCACCTTCGGCCGTCACAGCCCTGACATATTAAGCCGTTACACTCACCCGCTGCCGTTGGCACGCCGGGGATTTGGGCGGTTCGACCAGTTGCAGCAAACGTAAAGAGGAGTTCCGCCATCAGCGGGATTTCCACATAACTATTAGTCTATTTGGGGTTATACAATGATCAATCATAAACGGCTCAAGCTGACGCAAATAGCGCTCAGCCTGTCTATCGCGCTTGCGGCAGCACCGGCCTTCGCACAGAACACGACGTCGGCCATCGGCGGACGCATCTCGTCCGGCGACGGCAAGCCGGCGGCCGGTGCCACCGTCACCATCGTCCACACCGAATCCGGTACCGTGACGAACATCGTGACCGACGCCGAGGGCCGTTACGTCCAGCGCGGTTTGCGCACCGGTGGTCCGTACACGATCACGATCACCAAAGACGGCATTGTGGAAAAACGCGAAGGCGTCTACACCCAGCTGGCGGAAACGGCCACGGTCGACGCCACCCTGGGCGGCTCCATGCAAACCGTGACCATCGCCGGCACCGCCGGCGGCCGTTCGGAACGCTTCAACAAGTCCAACATGGGCGCCGGCACCAGCATCAGCGCGACCGAACTGGCGATCCAGGGTTCGATCAACCGCAACCTGCAGGACTATGCCCGTTCCGATCCGCGCGTTTCGCAGACCGATAAAGAGCGTGGCGAGATGTCCGTCGCCGGCCAGAACTCGCGCTATAACTCGCTGACCATCGACGGCGTGGCCGTCAACGACACGTTCGGCCTGGAGTCGAACGGCAGCCCGACCGCCAAGCAGCCGATCTCGATCGAGGCGATCCAGTCGGTGCAGGTCAACGTCGCCAACTACGACGTGACGCAGAAGGGCTACACCGGCGGTAACATCAACGCGGTGACCAAGTCCGGCACCAACACCGTCAAGGGCAGCGTCTACTACGTGTTCCGCAACGACAGCCTGGTCGGCGACCGCTATAACAACGTCAACGACACCTACTTCAAGCCGGCGCCGTTCAAGGAAACGACCAAGGGCGCGACCGTCGGCCTGCCGCTGATCAAGGACAAGCTGTTCCTGTTCGCCGCCTACGAAAAACTGGAGTCGACCCGTAACGCGCCGTCGTTCGGCCCGTTGGGCAGCCAGCTGACCAACGTCGGCATCACGCCGGCGGCCATCGCCAGCGCCACCGATATCGCCAAGAACAACTATGGCATCAATATCGGCGACTCGTCGATGACGGCCGGTTCGCAACTGACCGTCGACGACAGCCTGCTCAAGGTTGACTGGAACATTAACGACAATCACCGCCTGATGGTCCGCTACTCGAAGACCAAGCAGGCCGAGCCGCAATTCACCGGCATGTCGGCCACCGGCCTGTCGCTCAACTCCGAATGGTTCTCGCAAGAGAAAGTGATCGAAACGAAGGTCGGCCAGTGGACCGCCGACTGGACCCCGACCTTCTCGACCGAGGTCAAGCTGTCCTCGCGCGATTACGACAGCACGCCTTCGCTGAACTCCACGCTGCCGCTGATGAACCTGCAGTTCACCGGTCCGAATCCGGCCGGCACGCCATCGACGGTGTCGACCGCGACGCGTACCCTGTCGTTCGGCACGGACAACAGCCGCCAGCGCAACATTCTCGGCACCAAGACCAAGGACGCCTATGCCGGCGCCAACTGGTCGCTGGGCGACCACGAAGTCAAGTTCGGCTCGGACTACAGCAAGAACGACGTGTACAACGCGTTCCTGCAAAATATCTGGGGCAACTACACCTTCTCCTGCGTGCAGAACTGGAACTATGCCTTCCTGGGCGGTGGCACCCTGACCGACTGCGGCAACAACGCCAACATGCAGGCCGCCGTGCTGGAGAACTTCCGCATCGGCCGTCCATCGTCGTACACCTTGCAAACGCCGAACTCCGGTTTCTCGCTCGACAACGCCGTCTCCAACTTCAGCATGAAGAACTACGGCGTGTTCCTGCAGGACACCTGGTCGGTCACGCCGCGCCTGACCGTCAGCTACGGTGTGCGTCTGGACGCTACCCGCATGGACGACCGTCCGCTGCTCAACACCCGCGTCGCGCAAGCCGCCATCGCCGCCACCGGCGCCACCGACAACCGTCAGACCGGTGGTTTCGGCATCGACAACACCGTCACCTTCGACGGCCAGAACGTGTGGCAGCCGCGCGCCGGCTTCAACTACAGCTTCGACACCGAGCGCAAGATGCAAATCCGTGGCGGCGCCGGCCTGTTCCAGGGCGCGGCCGCCACCGTATGGCTGTCGAACCCGTTCTCGAACCCTGGCGTGGCCACGTCCAGCATCAACTGCAGCGCATCGACCAAAGCCTGCCCATCGGTCGGCGGCACCTTCACGCCTGACATCACCAAGCAGCCGACCACGCTGAGCGGCGGCACCAGCACCGCCCAGTTGAACGTCGACGCCCTGGCGCCCGGCCTGAAGCAGCCGGCGGTGTGGAAAGCCAACCTCGCCTTCGACACCGAGCTGCCATGGTACGGCCTGGTGCTGGGTGTGGAGTACATGAACACCAAGGTCAAGGACGGCATCTACTACCGCAACCTGAACCTGGGCGCGCCGACCAAGATCGGTACCGACGGCCGCGAGCTGTATTACAGCGATGCCGCCTACGATACCCGCTGCTGGTCGTCGAGCGGTACGCTGACCACCACCGGCGCCACCTGCGGCGCCACCAGCGCCCACGCGGCCGCGCGCACCAAGTCGGGCAGCAATATCGGCTTCAACAACGTGCTGGTCGCCACCGCGACCGACAAGGGCGGCAGCAACCTGGGCACCGTGTCGCTGAGCCGTCCGATGACCAACGGCATCGGCTGGTCGGTCTCGTACACCTACACCGATGCCAAGGAAGTGTCCGGCCTGACGTCGTCGACGTCCGGTTCGAACTTCAGCGGCCGTTCGGTGTTCAATCCGAACGAGGAAGTCAACGCCAACTCGAGCTATCTGGTGAAAGACCGCATCAACGCGCTGGTTAACTTCCAGAAGCGCTTCTTCGGTTCGTACAAGACCACCTTCGGCATGTTCTACGAAGGCCGCACCGGCAAGCCGTACAGCTGGACCATCAACAACGACTTGAACGGCGACGGCTTGGGCGGCAACGACCTGATGTACATCCCGTCGGCGCCGGGTTCGGGCCAGGTGGTGTTCCTGGGCGATACCGCGACCAACAAGGCCAACGAAACCAAGTTCTGGTCGATCGTCAATGCCAACGGCGTTCTGCGCAACTCGAAAGGCCGTGTTGTCGATCGTAACAGCGACTTCTCGCCATGGACCAATACCTTCGATCTGCGTATTGCGCAGGAAATCCCAGGTCTGTTCAAAGGCAACAAGGCGTCGTTCACGCTGGACCTGTTCAACTTCGGCAACCTGCTGAACCGGAAATGGGGCCGTATCAATGAAGTCGGCTTCCAGGCCAACGGCGCGCAAGCCCGCAGCTTCGTCGACTTCGCCGGTCTGGATTCGGCTGGCCGCTATATCTACAAAGTGCGCGACACCGTCGAATCGATGGACGTTCGCCAGGTCAAGGGCGAATCGCAGTGGGCCATCCAGGCGACTGTGAAGTACGAATTCTAAGTTCGTAGCACGTCCGTGATGTAAAACGGCTGGTGGCGACATCAGCCGTTTTTTTATTCCGGGACTGGTTTGTAACGTAATATTTTCGCCGGGCCCCGGCGGCGTTTTCATGCCGGCTTGGGCTGTACAATATTTGATTATTTCCAAGTTGATCAGTAATGACTAAACGTTTGAGTTCCGTCGCCGGCACCGTGTTGGCGGGCGCGCTGGTGGTGCTGTCCGGCGGCTGCGCCACCAAGCCGCCGCTGCCGCCCGGCGTCGTCGAGGTGCAACTGGCCACGCTGAACGATTTTCACGGCAACCTCGAACCGAGCAAGTACGTGTGGGACAGCGTGCGCAATGCCGAAACGCGCACGGTGATGGCCGGCGGCGTCGACACGCTGGGCGCGGCCCTGCAGGCGTGGCGCAAGCAGGACCCGGAACTGCTGCTGGTCGGCGCCGGCGATTTGATCGGCGCCAGTCCGGCCATCTCGTCGATGTGGGCGGACGAGCCCACCCTGGCCGCGATGGATATGCTCGGGCTGCGCGCGAGCACCGTCGGCAACCACGAATTCGACGCCGGCCGCGTCGAGCTGCTGCGCCAGCAGCAGGGCGGCTGCAAATCGCCGCGCGCCACCAAGGCCTGCAAGTTCGAGGCGGATTACGCCGGCGCCAAATTCAACTACCTGGCGGCCAACGTCGTCGACATGGTCACCCGCAAGCCGATTCTGCCGGCGTACAAGATCGAGACGGCGCACGGCGTCAAGGTGGGCTTCATCGGCACCGTGCTGCGCGAGACCGCCGAGACGGCGCTGGCCTCCGGCATCGCCGGCCTCGAATTCATCGACGAGGCGGACGCCATCAACCGCCAGCTGCCGGAGTTGCGCAAGCAGGGCGTGGGCGTGTTCGTCGTGCTGCTGCACCAGGGTGGCACCACCGTCGAGAAATTCGACCAGCAGGATTGCAGCCAGCTGACAGGTCCCGTCGTCGACGTGGTCAAGCGCCTCGATCCGGCGATCCGGGTGGTCGTCAGCGGCCACTCGCACAAGGGTTACCTGTGCCGGGTCGATGGCCGTTTGGTGACGCAGTCCGATACGGCCGGTCACGTCATGTCGCGCATCAAGCTGACGGTCGACACCAACACCAACGCGCTGCGCGACGTCAGCGCCACGCAGGAAGTGATGGTGCCCGGGACCTGGCCGGCCGATCCGGCGCTCGACGCTTATCTGAGGAAGGCGCGCGAGCGCAGCGCCGCGCAACTGGCGCGTCCGGTGGCGGCGCTGGCCGTGCCGGGCGTGACGCGCGAGCTCGATGACAACGGCGAGTCGCCGCTGGGCGATCTGGTGGCCGACTCGGTGCTGGCGGCGGGGCGTCCGTTCGGCGTGCAGATCGCGTTCATGAACAACGGCGGCATGCGCCAGGACCTCGACGGCGGCGCCGCCAACCGCGTCACCATCGGCAAGGCGCTGGCGGTGCTGCCTTTCGGGAACAAGCTGGTGGCGATGAATCTGAAAGGTTGGCAGATAGAGGAACTGCTGGAGCAGCAGTGGCGCGGTGGCAGGGATGCCGTGCGCGGCCTGTTACAGGTGTCCGACGGCTTCGCCTACCGGTGGGATGGAAGGCGCGGCGAGGGCAGCAAGGTGATGCCCGACAGCGTGACGCTGCACGGCGTGCCGCTGCAAAAGGAGTCCTCCTACCGGGTGATGGTGAATAACTTCCTGGCCGAGGGCGGCGACGCGTTTCCGATGTTCGCCAATGGCGCCAACCGCGCCGGGACCGACATCCTGGCGGTCGACGCGCTGACCGCCTACCTGGTCAAGCGCGAAGAGATGGGCAAGCCGGCCGGCAAGGCTGAAACGCAGAAGCGCATCAGGCGCCTGCAGTAGTTCCGACTAAATAGACGAATTGGAGTGGCCGCTATGCGTGGTGTTTTACTTTCCGTTGTAGTGCCGGCGCTGCTGGCATCGGCCGCCCCGGCGCGCGCCGAGTTTTCCATTCCCGGCTTTGAGCTGGTGCAGACGGCGCCCGTCGAAACGTCGCTGCGCAGCGACGACCTGCGCGATCCGGCGACGGTGTGGAGCGAGATGTTCGACAGCGCCAAAAGCGAGATCGTGATCGGCCAGTTCTATGCCGTCAACAAGCCGGGTAGCGTGTTCGGGAAAGTCGTCGAACACCTGGAGGCGGCGGGCAAGCGCGGCGTCAAGATCCGCTTCCTGCTCGAGCAAAAGGGCGTGGGACTGTCGGAGAAGCCGACCCTCGACCAGTTGCGGGCGATTCCCAACCTGGAGCTGCGCATCCTCGATTTCAGCAAGATAACCGGCAACGGCATCATTCACGCCAAGTACATGGTGGTCGACGGCGCCACGGCCTTCGTCGGCAGCCAGAACTTCGACTGGCGCTCGTTCGAGCATATCCACGAGACGGGCCTGCGCATCACCGATCCGAAGATCGTCGGCCAGGTGCTCGGCATATTCAACCAGGATTGGCGCGCGCAGGCGCTGACGACGCAGGGCGTGACGGTGCCTGCGCTGAACATGGCAACCGCCGTCCCCAACTACCGTCAGGAGACCTTCCTGCTGGCCAGTCCGAACCGCTACAACCCGGCCGGTATCGGCGATTCCGAATCCGGCTTGCCGGAACTGCTGGCCGAAGCGAAAAGCGAAGTGCGCATCCAGCTGCTGGATTACGCGCCGCTCAGTTATGGACCGAAGGGCACGCGTCCATACTACGCGGTGATCGACAACGCGGTGCGCGCCGCCGCCAACCGCGGCGTCAAGGTCAAGCTGATGGTCTCGAACTGGAACCTGGAGCAGCCGGCCCAGGCCTATCTGAAAAGCCTGGCGGTGCTGCCGAACGTGGAGATCCGCGTGGTGACCCTGCCCAGGGCGTCGAGCGGCTTCATTCCGTTCGCGCGCGTCATCCACAGCAAGACCATGGTGATCGATAACCAGGTGGCGTGGGTCGGCACCAGCAACTGGGCCGGCGGCTATATGGATTTGTCGCGTAATATGGAAGTGGTGATGCGCAACGAGAAAATGGCGCAGCGGCTTGCATCGACGCAGGAGCAGATATGGAGCTCGCAGTACGCGCAGGCGCTGGACATCAACAAGCAGTATCCAAAACCGGTCAAAGGCAGCGCGGAATGAAAAAGCTATTGATGGTGGCGGCGCTGGGCGGCGCCTTTGTCTCGCTCAATGCGCAGGCGTGGGGCAACGACGGCCACCGCTCGGTCGGCGCCATCGCCGACCAGCTGCTCAAGGGCAGCGACGCCGAGCAGCACGTGCGGGAATTGCTGCTGCCCGGCGAGAGCCTGGAAAAAATCGCCATCTGGGCCGATTGCGTCAAGGGCACCTTCTGCGGTCCGCAGACTGCGGAGATGGCGGCCTACTTGGCGGCCAATCCGCGCCACACCGAGTACCACTACACCAACGTGCCGTTCCAGCTGGCGGAGTACCACGACCATGCGGTGGGCACCGACGACGACGACGTCGTGCAGACGCTCAAGCAGTGCATCGCCACGCTGCAGGGCAACGGCGACGCGGCCCACAACCCGCACCACTTCACGCCGCGCCAGGCGTTGTTGATCCTGACGCACCTGGCCGGCGACATCGCGCAGCCGCTGCACGTGGGCGAGGCGTATGTCGGCAAGGGCGGCGGTTTCGTCGTGCCGGCCAGCCAGGCGCAGATCGACGCCGGCGAGGTGTTCGCCACGCAGGGCGGCAACAACCTGCTGCTCGACGACGTCAAACTGGGGGAGGCCAGCGGACGCCTGATCCCGCCGCCGGAGGCCGAGAACGTCGATCCGCCCGGTCCACCGCGCCCGCCGCGCGCCACCCGTCCGCTGCATTCGTATTGGGACGGCACGGCGGTGAACTACGCCTTCCGCCGCATGGACGCGCGCACGCCGGAGCAGTTCGCGCAAGCGGTGATCGCGGCCCGTCCGACGGTGGCCGTCTACAGCGGCGATCCGATCGACTGGCCATATCAGTGGGCCAGGCGCGCGCTGGCCCTATCCAAACAGGCTTACGACGGCGTGGCGCCGGGCGCGGCGTCGCGCCAGACCAGCAAGTCCACCGGCGAGTCGTACAACGTCTGGCCGGTGTCGGTGCCAGCCGATTATCCGTTGCCGAGCTCGGCCCTTGCGCGGACCCAGCTGACCGAGGGCGGCTACCAACTGGCCGCCGTGCTCAAGGCGATCTGGCCCGGATGATGGTGTCGTCGGCGGTGAGGGCGCAAGGCGCGATGTCGGCGACCACGGTCTTGTCGGCGGCCTGCAACTTGAGCTGATGCCCGATGCGCGCGATCTGGTGGATGGCCGGCAGCAGTTGCTGGCCGAGCGGCGACAAGCTGTATTCCACCGATGGCGGCGACGTCGCCATCACGGCGCGCAGCACCACCCCCTTGTCCTCCATATCCTTCAGCCTACCCGATAACACCTTGGCCGAGACGCCAGGTATATCCGCGCGCAACTCCCCAAAGCGGCGCGGACCGCCGCTGAGGTTCCACAGCACCGCCGGCGTCCAGGCGCCGCCCAGCAGCCACATGCACGCGTCGATCGGGCAGTCCGGCATCGGCTGGCTGACTTTGTTCTTGCGCATCTTTAAACCCATGGCTGATCGCCCTCCCGAGTGTGGTTTCCAAGGCCTCACCAGGTAACCGAATGGATACCTGAATATTGCGGTAACCATGGGTTACCACGTATCCATTGGTAACTTTTGGCGGCTATTATACGGTCCTTCATTCCCCCTCGAAAGGATCTCTTCCATGAAGCTGTATTACTCCCCTGGCACCTGTTCGCTGGCTTCCCACATCGTGCTGCGCGAAGGCGATGCGCGCCACGAGCTGGTCAAGGTCGACCTGCGTCAGCACAAGCTGGAGTCCGGCGAGGACTACTACGCCATCAACCCGAAGGGCGCGGTGCCCGCGCTGATGCTCGACGACGGCGCCGTGCTGACCGAGGGCGCGGCCGTGCTGCAATACCTGGGCGACCACTGCGCTCCGGCGCTGGTGCCGGCCAACGGCACGCTGGAGCGCGCCCGCCTGCAGGAGATGCTGAACTATCTGGCGTCGGAGTACCACAAGGCGTGGGTGCCGTTGTTCTACCTCGCCAAGGACGCCGACCCGACCGAATTCAAGCGCAAGGTGGTCGCCAAGCAGACTTACCTGGACAGTCTGCTGGCGGACGGCCGCGCCTACATCCTGGGTGACAGCTTCGGCGTGGCCGACAGCTACCTCTACACCGTGACGCGCTGGTCGGACAATTTCGGCATTTCGCTGGACGCGTTGCCGGCGCTGAAGGCGTACATGGCCCGTGTCGAAGCGCGCCCGCTGGTCAAGGCCACGCTGAAGGTGGAAGGCCTGCGCGAGCTGTTCGCTTAAGGTCAGCCGGCCGTCACCACCTCGATGCCCATGTCGCGGTAGGGCGCCAGCAGCGCTTCGGGCACGCCGGCGTTGACGATGATGGCACCCACGCTTTGCATCGTCGCGATCTGGAACGGTGACGCGGTATCGAGCTTTTCCGGCGACGCCAGCACCACCGTCCTTTTCGCCGCCGCGGCGATCGCGCGCTTGATGCCGGCTTCGTCGTAGTCGCCGGTGCTGATGCCTTGCAGCGGATGCAGGCTGCACACGCCCATGAAGTAGATGTCGGTGCGGATTTGGGCGATGGCGTCCAGCGCCGCCGGTCCCATCGCCACGATCGAATGCTTGAACAGGCGGCCGCCGATCATGATCACGTCGATCAGCGGATGGTCGATCAGCTCCACCGCGATGCTGGGACTGTGCGTGACGACGGTGCATTGCAGATCGGCCGGCAAATGGCGCGCCAGCTGGACCGAGGTGGTGCCGCCGTCGATGAACACCACCTGGCCGGCCTGGATCATCGCCGCGGCCGCGCGCGCGATGGCCGGCTTGGCGTCGCTGGAGATCCGCTGGCGCTCGGCGAAGCTGCCCATCGCGGGCGAGGCCGGCAGCGCCGGCGCCAGCGGCAGGGCGCCGCCGTGCACGCGCTGCAGCAAGCCTTCGCCCGCCAGCTCGCGCAGGTCGCGGCGTATCGTATCTTCCGACAGTCCCAACTCCTCGCTCAGCGATTTGGCGACGATCTGGCCGTCCTGTTTGAGGCGGGACAGCAGCAATTCTTTCCGTCGACGTGTGAGCATGGTTTGCACGAATTATCTTGATATTGCACGATAATGCATGATATCGTAAAAATACGCAATCAGGATAAGAGAGAAGCCCGCCATGCCCGAAGACCGTATCCGCATCCACAAAGTCGAAACCCTGTCCGACGACTGGTTCGTGCTGAAGAAGACCACGTTCGACTACCGTCGTAGCGACGGCACCTGGCAGCGCCAGTCGCGCGAGACCTATGATCGCGGCCATGGCGCCACGATCCTGCTGTATAACCGCGAGCGGCGCACGGTGGTGCTGGTGCGGCAGTTCCGTTTTCCGGCGTATGTCGAAGGCCACGACGGCTTTTTGATCGAGACGGCGGCGGGTTTGCTGGACCAGGCCACGCCGGAGGTGCGCATCAAGGCCGAGGTGGAGGAGGAGACCGGCTACCGCATCGGCGAGGTGCGCAAGGTGTTCGAGGCGTTCATGAGTCCCGGGTCGGTGACGGAGCGGCTGCACTTTTTCGTCGCCGAATACGATCCGGCGTCGCGTCCCGGCACTGGCGGCGGGGTGGCGGAGGAGGGCGAGGACATCGAAGTGCTGGAGCTGACGATGGAGCGCGCGATGGCGATGATGGCTTCCGGCGAAATCGCCGATGGCAAAACCATCATGCTGCTGCAATACGCCGCGCTGCACCTGCTGCGTTAAACTTTGGACGTGAACTGGATCTGACCACTGTTCCACGTAGGGCGGATTAGCGCAGCGTAATCCGCCAGGCTCCGTCGGCGGCGCATGCATGGCGGATTACGGCGTTCCGCCTAATCCGCCCTACGTGTCTCCGCGTCGATTCGGCAGCGCGGGCATAATAACGGTATGAATAAAATCTATTTGGCTCTGCTCTTTGCTTGGATTTGCTCCGGCCAAGCCGCCGCCGCTGGCTACGTCGGCAACGCCAAAGCCGGCGAGGCGGCGTTCAGGAAGTGCGCCTCTTGCCATCAGGTGGGGCGCTTCGCGCAGGCCGGCTATGGCCCGCAGCTGAACGGCATCATCGGCCGCAAGGCGGCGGCCACGCCGGACTTCAAGTACTCGGAGGCGATGAAGAAATCCGGCATCGTCTGGACCGAGCAAAACCTGGCTAAGTACTTGCGCGCGCCGCACGACATGGTGCCGGGGACGAGCATGCGCTTCTGGGGCATCGGCGACGACCAGCAGATCGCCGATCTGCTGGCGTACATGCGCGGCCTGCGCTAAGGAAGCCGCGACTTGACGCTTAACGCGACTTGACGAACGGGATGCCGAGCGATTTCGGCGCCACCGACTTGGCCATCAGGCCGGCCAGCACGATCACCGTCAGCACATACGGCACCATCTGGATCAGCGCGCCCGGCAGGCGGCCCACCACCGGCAGTTCCACGCCTTCGATCTGGATCTGCACCGCGCCGAAGAAGCCGAACATCAAACAGCCGAGGAAGGTGTACACGGGACGCCAGTTACCGAACACCATGGCCGTCAACGCCAGGTAGCCGGCGCCGGCCGACATGTCGCGCAGGAAGAAGCCGCTCTGCACGATCGACAGGTAGGCGCCCGAGAACGAGCACAGGAAACCGGCGATCAGCATCGCCATGTAGCGCTGGCGCACCACGCTGACGCCGGCCGCGTCGGCCGCGTGCGGGTTCTCGCCACAGGCGCGCAGGCGCAGGCCGAAGCGGCTGTGGTAGATGATCCAGTGCACCAGCGGCACCAGCGCGAAGGCCAGGTACACCAGCGCCGAGTGGCCGCCGATCAGGTGGGCGTAGACCCAGCCGAGCAGCGGTATGTTCTCCACCGCCGCGGAGCCGGGCAGCACCACGTCGTACAGGCGCGCCGCGCCCAGGTCCGGCGTGCGGCCGCCCTGCTGGAAGAAGTACTGCGCCACCACGAAGGTCAGGCCGCTCATGGCGATGTTGATGGCGATGCCGGCCACCAGCTGGTTGCCCTTCTGGGTGATGGCGATGTAGGCCTGCAGGCTGGCCAGCAGCATCGACACCACCATGCCGGCCATGACGCCGTACCACGGGTTCTGCGTGGTGAAGGCGACGGCGGCGGAGACGAACGCCGACGCCAGGATCTTGCCTTCCAGGCCGATGTCGATCACGCCCGAACGTTCGGCGAACAGGCCGGCCATGCCGGCGAAAATGAGCACCGGCGCGTTGCGGACGGTCGATACCAGGATGCTGCCGATATGGAGGTCGTCAAAAGTCATGTCGTTCTCACTTCTTCAGTTTGAGCATTTTGGCGATGGCCGGCGCGTACAGGTTTTCCATCGCGCCGCAGAACAGGATGATCAGGCCCTGGACCAGGATCACCATCTCGGGCGGGATGTTCTGCTTTTCCAGCGACAGGTCGAAGCCGCCCTGGGTCAGCGCGCCGAACAGCACCGCCGACAGGAAGATGCCGACCGGATGCTGGCGCCCCATCAGCGCGATGGCGATGCCGATAAAGCCGGCGCCGCCGACGAAGTTGAGCGACAGGTAGTGGGTCGAGCCCATGATCGAATTGACCGAGCCGAGACCGGCCAGCGCGCCCGAGATCAGCATGACGATGATGATCATCTTGCTGATGCGGATGCCGGCGTAGTGCGCGGCATGCTTGTTCAGGCCCGTGGCGCGCAGCTTGTAGCCCCACGAGGAACGCGACACCACCACGCCGTACACCACCAGCGCGAGGATCGCCAGGAAGAAGCTGATGTTGAGCGGGGTCTCGCCCAGCGCCGGGAACCACTGGCTCAGGCGCGGCAGCTCGGCGGCGGCCGAGAAGGCGCGGCTGGCCGGATTCTGCTCGCCCGGCGGCACCAGCTTGACGATCACGGTGTTCATCAGCGCGGCGGCGATGTAGTTGAACATGATGGTGGTGACCACCACGTGGCTGCCGCGCTTCGCTTGCAGGTAGCCGGGCACGAAGGCCCACAGCGCGCCGAACAGCGCCGCGCCGGCGATGCCGACCGGGATCAGCAGGATGGCCGGCAGCGAGCTGTCGAAGGTCAGCATGGCCAAGGTCAGTCCCAGGCCGGCGAAATACATCTGTCCCTCGGCGCCGATGTTGAACAGGCCCGCCTCCATGGCGATCGACACCGCCAGGCCGGTGAAGATGAAGGTCGAGGCGTAGAACAGCGTGTAGCTCAAGCCCTCCGGATTGACGACGGCGCTGTTGATCAGGATCGCCAGCGATTCGGTCGGGCTTTCGCCCAGCAGATGGATCACCAGCGCGGTCACCAGCAGCGCCGACAGAAGGTTCAACAGGGGCAGGACGAACGCGGTCGCCCAGCGTGGCAGGTCTTTATTCATGATTTGTGCATCCCGCCCATCAGCAAGCCAATGCGGGTGGTGTCGAATTCTTCAATTTTCAGTTCGCCGGTGATGCGGCCGCCGCACATGACCAAAATACGGTCCGCCAGCGCGCGCACTTCCTCCAGCTCCACGGAGACCAGCAGGATCGCCACGCCCTCGTCGCGCAGCTTGAGCAACTGGGCGTGGATGCTTTCGATGGTGCCGATGTCGACGCCGCGCGTCGGCTGGCCGACCAGCATCAGCTTCGGCTGCGCCAGCACCTCGCGCGCGATCACCACCTTTTGCTGGTTGCCGCCCGAGAGCAGGCCGATACGCAGCTCGTGGTTGTTGGGCCGTACGTCAAAGCTCTTCATCAGCGCCTCGCAGCGGGCCGCGATGGCCTTGAAGTTGAGCAGGCCCCATTTGTTTTTCAGCTTGTCCTGGTAGCCGAGGATGGTGTTGTGCATGACCGAGAAGGCTTTCACCACGCCGTCGCGCAGGCGGTCTTCCGGCACGTGGGCGATGCCCAGTTCGCGGAAGGTGCGCGGCAGGCCGTCCGGGTCGGTGCGGCCGGTGAACGGCAGGTCCTTGCCGAGGAACTCCAGCTTGCCGGAGCTCGGCAGGCGCATGCCCGACAGGATCTCCATCAACTCGCTCTGGCCGTTGCCGGACACGCCGGCGATGGCGACGATCTCGCCGGCGCGCAGCGTGAAGCCGATATCGGCCAGCAGCTTGACCTGCTGGTCGTCCTGCAGCTGCAGGCCTTCCACGCGCAGCACCGGCGCGCCCGGGTTGTACGGCGCGCGCGGCAGGTTGTTCTCGATCGGACGGCCCACCATCATGTTGGCCAGGTCCTCCTTGGTGGTGGAGGCGGTCGGCACGGCGCCGATCACGCGCCCGCCGCGCATCACGGTGACGGTGTCGGTGATGTCGAGGATCTCCTGCAGCTTGTGGGTGATCAGGATGATGGTCTTGCCCTGTTCCTTGAACAGCCGCAGGATCTCGAACAGCGACGCGGTCTCCTGCGCCGTCAGCACGGCGGTCGGCTCGTCGAGGATCAGGATGCTGGCGCTGCGGTAGATCTGCTTGAGGATCTCGACGCGCTGCTGCGCGCCCACCGACAGGTCGTGGATGGTGGCCAGCGGATCGACGTCGAGGCGGTAGCGGGCGCAGATCTCGCGCAGCTTGGCCTCGACGGCGGCGCGCTTGGGCTTGAGCGCGAAGCCGCCCTCGCTGCCCAGCATGACGTTATCGAGCACGGTCATATTCTCGACCAGCATGAAGTGCTGGTGCACCATGCCGATGCCCAGTTCGATCGCCTCCTGGCTGTTGCGGATCGGCGTCGCGCGGCCGTCGAGCAGGATCTCGCCGCCGTCGGCGCGGTAGTATCCGTACAGGATGCTCATCAAAGTCGACTTGCCGGCGCCGTTCTCGCCCACCAGGCCGTGGATCGAGCCCTTGGCGATGCTGAAGCTGACGTCCGTGTTCGCTTTGACGGCGCCGAAATGCTTGGAGATGCCGCGAAATTCTACTGCTGGCTGCATAGGATCGTTTTCGGTGCGGAGTTAAAAATACGCAAAATGTTAAACGCGCCGCGCGGAGGAAGACTCCGGCGGCGCGCTCTCTATTCAGACAGGTGTTAGACCGGGCAGGCGGCGCCCGAGCGGATATCGATCACCTTGACCTTGCCGTCGATGATGTCCTTGCGCGCGCCCAGCACGCGCTTTTCGATCTCCGGCGTGATCAGCTGGCGGTTGTTGGCGTCCAGCGCCCAATCGACGCCGCCTTCCTTCAGGCCCTTGGCGGTCACGCCGGCCTTCCAGGTGCCGTTCTTCATCTGCGTGAAGGCGTCGTAGACGGCGTTGTCGACGCGCTTGACCATGGAGGTCAGCATCGTGCCCGGATACAGGTGGTTCTGGTTCGAGTCGACGCCGATCGCCAGCTTGCCTTTTTCCTTGGCCGTCTGCAGCGTGCCCATGCCCGAACCGCCGGCCACCGCGAACACCACGTCGACGCCGCGGTCGAACTGCGAACGGGCCAGCTCACCGCCCTTGGCCGGGTCGTTCCAGGCGGCCGAGGTGGTGCCGACCATGTTGGAGACGATTTCCGCCTTCGGCACGGCCGCCTTGGCGCCCTGCGCGTAGCCGCACGCGAAGGTGCGGATCAGCGGAATGTCGATGCCGCCGACGAAGCCGAGTTTTTTCGATTTGGAGGCCATCGCCGCCGCCACGCCGACCAGGTACGAGCCTTCTTCTTCCTTGAAGGTGACGGAGTTGACGTTGGCGCCCGGCGCCACGCCGTCGATCAGCACGAAGCGCACTTTCGGGAATTCCTTGGCGACCTTCTGCACGGCCGCCTGCTGGGCGAAGCCGATCGAGGCGATCAGGTCCATGTTCTTGCGCGCGAGACCGCGCAGCACCTGTTCGGCCTGGGTGTCGCTGGAGGCTTGCACCTCGGTGAAATTGATGTTGGTTTCCTTCTTGAAGCGCGAGGCGCCTTCAAAGGCGGACTGGTTGAACGATTTGTCGAACTTGCCGCCCGCGTCATACACGACGGCCAGCTTGGGGTCCGCCGCGGACGCGCTGGCAGCGATACACAGCGCTGCAACCGTCAAACTAAGTTGTGAAAGTTTCATGAGTAGGCTCCTGGAAGATCGATATTGTATATTTTTATTGGGCGAAACATCTAATCCGGCGGCGTTTTCTAGCGGCAAACCCCTGATTTTTAGAGCTTTCCCTCTGACTTGGCCGGCGCCGGCGCCGGCGGTGCGCCGAAAGCTTGTTTAAATGGCAGCGATGCCGGCACCCCGCGCGGCGCGACAGGCTCCCCCAGGATCGGCCATGTCGCACTGCCGCAACAGTCGGCGCCGAATTAAATATTTTTATATTGTTGCTTTTTGTCCTTTTGGAAAAACTTTGTGCCATTTGGATAAGCCGTCATCGGCCTGCCAAGCGGGCTGGTACGAAACGCGCCGTCATCGGCAAAGTGCCTTCTGTTACGCAAGTTGAGCCCGGTTTCGCTAGCGTCGCGGCTATTTTTTAAGCAATCCACTACTATGCATCAGCCTGGATATGTACGACAAATTCGATTTTATTTAGCTATTTATACAAAATAGATATGAATCGAATCACTGAAAAAGTGGGTTTCTGTCATTTTTTTCCATGCTACGATAATTGGGATAACAACAAATACCATCCAAACTTATCCCCGGGAGCAGCATATATGAGCAAAATTAGTAGTGGTTTCGCAGTGCGGTCGTTGATCGCCCTGGCCGTGGCGAGCGCCTTCCCGCTGCACCCGGCCCTGGCCGCCGAAGCCGAAGCGGCCGCCGCCGCCGAGGGGCAGGACGCCGCGTCCGCGACCACCGCCCCGGCCACCAAGGGCCAGCTCGAGACCGTGATCGTCACCGCCCAGCGCCGCGCGGAGAACATCAAGGACGTGCCGATGTCGATCGCCACCATCAAGGGCGACAAGCTCGACGTGCTGACCTCGGGCGCCGGCGACATCCGCGTGCTGTCGGGCCGCTCGCCCTCGCTGAACATCGAATCCGACTACGGCCGCGCCTTCCCGCGCTTCTACATCCGCGGCCTGGGCAACACCGACTTCGACCTCAACGCCTCGCAGCCGGTCGGCTACGTGATGGACGACATCGTGCAGGAAAACGCCATGCTCAAGGGCTTCCCGGTGTTCGACGTCGACCAGGTGGAAGTGCTGCGCGGTCCGCAGGGCACGCTGTTCGGCCGCAACTCGCCGGCCGGCGTGATCAAGTTCGACTCGGCCAAGCCGGTGTTCAAGCAGGAAGGGTATCTGCAGCTGGGCATCGGTAACTACTCGGCCAAGAACGCCGAGGGCGCGTTCAACTTCCCGGTCAGCGACACCGTGGCGCTGCGCTTCTCCGGCACCACCCAGCACCGCGACGACCGCGTGCACAACACCAACCCGACCCCGGGCAAGGGCACCCAGGACTTCGAAGGCTACGGCGACAACGCCTTCCGCCTGCAGGCGCTGGTGCAGCCGAACAAGGACTTTAGCGCGCTGTTTAATTACCACCAGCGCAACTACCACGGCAGCGCCACCCTGTTCCGCGCCAACATCATCAAGCAGGGCACCAACGACATCGTCGACGGCTTCGACTACGGCTCCTATCCGAGCGACGGCGTCAACTACCAGAAGCTGGAAACCAAGGGCGGCAGCATGCGCCTGAAGTACAACCTGGCCGACATCACGCTGCACTCGATCACCGGCTACGAAAAGCTCAAGTTCAACAGCCGCGCCGACGTCGACGGTGGCTACGGCGCCGTGTTCGCGCCACCGTACGGCCCGGGCCGGATTCCGTTCCCGGTCGAGACGGCGGACTTGCTGCCGAACCACAAGCAGTTCTCGCAGGAGTTCCGCGCCGAGTCCAACTACAAGGGCCCGCTGCAATGGATCGGCGGGCTGTTCTACTTCAAAGAGAACATCCAGATCGACAGCATCAGCTTCAATTCCTTCGCCGCCGGCAACCCGCAGAACATCCCCTTTGCGCGCCAGTTCCAGGACGCCAAGTCGTGGGCCGCGTTCGGCTCGCTCAATTACACGGTCACGGACAAGTTCAAACTGCGCGGCGGCTTGCGCTACACCGACGACAGCAAGGACTTCCGGGCCTCGCGCACCGACTTCGACGCCTCCAACGTGCTGGTCACGGTGCCGCATACCCTCAACAGCAGCTCGCACAACGTCAGCTGGGACCTGAGCGGCACCTATGAGCTCGATAAGAACACCAACCTGTTCGCCCGCGTGGCCACCGGCTACCGCGCGCCGTCGATGCAGGGCCGCCTGAACGGCCTGTCCGACGTGCCTTCGATGGCCGGCGCCGAGAAGGCGCTGTCGTACGAGGCCGGCGTCAAGCAAGACCTGTTCGACAAGCGCGCGCGCCTGAGCGCGGCCGTGTTCCAGTACCGCGTGAAGGACAAGCAGTTGACCGCCGGCAGCGGCACGGTCAACATGAACCAGCTGCTCAACGCCGACAAGGTCACCGGCCAGGGTATCGAGATGGACTTCCAGGCCAACCTGGGCTACGGCTTCAGCACGACCCTCGGCTACAGCTTCAACGACACCGAGATCAAGGACAAGAAAGTGCGCGTCCAGTATTGCGGCAACCTCGCCAACAATGCCGGCCTGGGCTGCACGCCGACCGATCCGATGGCGGCCGGCTTCCCGGGCAACGTCCTGATCGATGGCAACGACCTGCCGCGCGCGCCGCGCCACCAGGCCAACTTCACGCTCAAGTACAGCACCGACGTCGCCAATGGCGAGCTGTACGCGCTGACCGACTGGAGCTACCGCAGCGGCTATAACTTCTTCCTGTACACGGCGCCGGAATACCGCGCCAAGTCGCTGGTCGAAGGTGGCGTACGGCTCGGCTACAAATGGGGCGACGGCAAGTATGAAGTGGCCGCGTTCGGCCGCAACATCACCAACAAGATCGTCTTGTTGAGCGCGATCGAGTTCGACAACCTGACCGGCATGCTGAACGAGCCGCGCACCTGGGGCGCGACCTTCAAGGTCAACTTCTAAATCGAAGCCGACAACAATCCCCGCGCATCGCAAGGTGCGCGGGGATTTTTACATCCGGGGTCAGGTCCACCATTTCTACACGGGCTTGACCGTAGGGCGGCGGTTTATCGCCTTACAGCCCGGTTCGTGTAGAAATGGTGGACCTGACCCTGGAGTTTGAATGAGTACTGTCGTTAATTTGTGGCCGCTGCTGGGCGTGGCCGTTATCGTGCTCGGCTTCGCGTTGCGCGCCCATCCGGTGCTGGTGGTGATCGCCGCCTGCGCCGTCACCGGCTTCGCCGCGTCGATGGGCGTCGAACATTTGCTCGCCACCCTGGGCGCCGCCTTCATCAAGACCCGCAACCTGCCGCTGATCCTGCTGCTGCCGCTGGCGGCCATCGGTCTGCTCGAGCGCTACGGCTTGAAGGAGCACGCGCAGGCGTCGATCGCGCGCATCAAGTCCGCCACCACCGGCCGCCTGTTGATCGTCTATCTGGCGATCCGCGAAATCAGCGCCGCCTTCGGCCTGACCAGCATCGGCGGCCATCCGAACATGGTGCGCCCGCTGATCGCGCCGATGGCCGAGGGCGCGGCCGAGAACCGCTATCCGGCGCTGACCGACGCGCTGCGCCACCGTATCCGCGCCATGTCCGCCGCCACCGATAATGTCGGCCTGTTCTTCGGCGAGGACGTGTTCGTGGCCTTCGGCGCCATCGTGCTGATGCAAACCATCCTGCGCGGCGAGGGGCTGGAGGTCGATCCGCTGCACATCGCGCTGTGGGGCATCCCGACGGCGGTGACGGCGTTCGTCGTCCATTCGTGGCGCCTGCACCGGCTCGACGCGCATATCGCCCGCGCGATGATGAAGGGCCGGCCATGATATTGAGGGTCGATTTCTTTTACATCGTGCTCGGCGCGATCCTGCTGCTGGTGGCGCTGATGGCGCTGCGCGACCGCCACAATCCCAGGCGCTATTCGAGCGCGCTGTTCTGGGCGCTGTACGCGGTGGTGTACCTGGCCGGCGAGCGCTTGACGCCGGTGGCGGCGGGCGCGCTGATGGTGACGATGGCGCTGATCGCCGGCTTCGGCGGCGTGGCGCTGGGCCGCTATGGCGAGCGCACCCCGGAGCAGCGGCGCGACAGCGCCCGTTCGCTCGGCCACAAGCTGCTGATCCCCGCGCTGATCATTCCAATCACGACGATGATCGGTTCGACCTTGCTCAAGGAAGTAAAATTCGACGGCCTGTTCCTGCTCGATCCGAAGAACACCACGCTGGTGAGCCTCGGTTGCGGTTCGCTGTTCGCCGTCGCCACCGCGTGCTGGCTGACGCGCGCCACGCCGCTGCAGGCGATGCGCGAATCGCGCCGGCTGATCGATCATCTGGGCTGGGCGGTGGTGCTGCCGCACATGCTGGCGGTGCTCGGGCTGTTGTTCACCGAGGCGGGCATGGGCAAGGCGGTGGCGCATGTGGTCACGTCGTATATCAATATGGATGTGAAGCTGGTGGCGGTGGCGGTGTACTGCGTCGGCATGGCGCTGTTCACTATCATCATGGGCAACGGCTTCGCGGCCTTTCCGGTGATCGCCGGCGGTGTCGGTATCCCGGTGCTGGTCGGCGTGTACCACGCTAACCCCGCGGTCATGGCGGCGATCGGCATGTTCAGCGCCTACTGCGGCACCTTGATGACGCCGATGGCGGCCAACTTCAACATCGTGCCGGCGGCGCTGCTCGACCTGCCCGACAAGAACGCCGTCGTCAAAATCCAGGTGGCGACCGCGTTGCCGCTATTGCTTGCCAATATTGCACTACTGTATTTTCTTCTGAACATGTAAACGACAATCATTTAGGTTAGAGTAGCAGCCTGGAAGTTGAGTGTGGAGTTAAGCTGATGAAAAAGATCATATTGTTGACTGGTTTCGAGCCCTTCAACCAGGAGACGATCAACCCTTCATGGGAGGCGGTGCGCGCCCTGGAGGGTTGGCATGAAGGCGATTTTGTCGTGCATGCGCGCCAGCTGCCGTGCGTGTTCGGCCAGGCGCGAAAGGCGATGCACCAGGCGCTCGAGGAGCTGCACCCGAGTATCGTGATCGCCGTCGGCCAGGCCGGCGGCCGCGTCGATCTGTCGGTCGAGCGCATCGCCATCAACATCGACGACGCGCCCATCGCGGACAACCAGCTGCGCCAGATCGTCGACCAGCCCATCGTCACCGGCGGCCCCGCCGCCTACTTCTCGACATTGCCGATCAAGGCGATCGTGCAGGCGCTGCGCGAGGCCGGCCTGCCGTCGTCGGTGTCGCAAAGCGCCGGCACCTTCGTTTGCAACCACGTGTTCTACGGTTTGATGCACCAGGCCAGCGAGTGGGGCACGACCATGCGCGCCGGCTTTATCCACATTCCGTATCTGCCGCAGCAGGCGGCCCGGCATCCCGGCACCGCCAGCATGCGGCTCGACGACATGGTCGAAGGCCTGCGCATCGCCATCCGCACCACGCTCGCGCACACCGTCGATGTGCGCGAGGCGGGCGGCGTGACGCACTGACCCTCCTGCGCCTTGCCGCGAACTCCGGCGCCGCCGCCGGCCGCAGGGGTCTGACCCAAACGGGTCAGACCCCAGGCTGTGCGGGTTTCGCGGGGTTGAGGATGTTCAGGAACGCCCGCACCACCGGCGCGTCGTCCAGCGTGGTGTAGGTGATGTACAGATTGGCCGACGGCGGGTTGCTGCGGATTGGCAGGAATACCACGCCGGGCCAGCCGATACGGCTGGTGGTCTCCGGCAGCAGCGCCACGCCCAGCCCCGCGCCCACCATCGCCAGCAAGGTTTGCGGCTCGGACGCCTCCTGGAAGATCGTCGGCTGGAAGCCGGCCTTCACGCAGCACTGGATCAGGTAGCGCGGGAACGACGACTTGTCCAGCGCCAGCGTGAGCATCGGCTCGTCGGCGATGTCCATCAATTCGATCGCTTCCTCCTTGGCCAGCGGGTGGTGCTCGTTGATGGCCACGCATACGTCCTCGCGGAAGCACAGCTCCTGGCGCAGGTTGTCCTGCCGCAGATCGTCTTCGTCGAGTTTGGGCTCGCGCCAGAAGCCGACGTCCACCTGCTTGGCGCGCAGCGCTTCGTATTGCAAGGTCGGGCCCAGCTCGTGCAGGGTCCACGTCACGCGCGGATACTTGGTCTGGAACTCCTCCAGCAGGCTCGGGATCGGCCCCCACATCGCCGAGCCGACGATGCCCACGCGCAGTCGTCCCACCTCGCCGCGGTCGATCTGGCGGATGGTGTCGATCGTCATGCGCATCTTCGCCAGCAGGTCGGACGCCTCGTTCATGAGCGCCTTGCCGGCCACCGTCAGCTCGAAGGTGCGGGTGGTGCGGGCGAACAGTTTGACACCGAGCTCGCTCTCCAGTTTCATGATCTGCTGGCTGAGGGGCGGTTGCGAGATGTGCAGGCGCTCGGCGGCGCGGCTAAAACTCTTTTCCTCGGCGACTGCCAGGAAGTACCTCAGTTGTTTCAGGTCGATGGACATGGCGGGCTAGCCTCGGTTGGCGCGATTAGTGCGACTGCATGGCGCAGGCCAGCGCGGCGCCGCAGCGGGCGTTGTTCTTCACCAGCGCGATGTTGGTGGCCAGGCTGCGGCCCGCGGTCAGCTGCTTGATGCGGTCGAGCAGGAACGGCGTGACGTGCTTGCCGGTGACGCCTTGCGCGTCCGCTTCGCCCAACGCCTGCAGGGTGATGGCATCGATCTCCGCCTTCGGCATCGCCTCCGCTGCCGGCACCGGATTGCTGACGACGATGCCGCCGGCGAGGCCGAGCTGCCACTTGGTCTGGATGAAGGCCGCCTGTTCGGCCGGGGTGTCGAGCTGGAAGTCGGCGTTGAAGCCGCTTTCGCGCGTGAAGAAGGCGGGGAAGCCGCGCTGGCCGACGCTGACCACCGGCACGCCGTGCGTCTCCAGGTATTCCAAGGTCAGGCCGATGTCGAGGATCGATTTGACGCCGGCGCACACCACCGCCACCGAGGTGCGCGCCAGCTCCTGCAGGTCGGCCGAGATATCGAAGCTGGTTTCCGCGCCCCGGTGCACGCCGCCGATGCCGCCGGTGACGAACACCTGGATGCCGGCCAGTTGGGCGCAGATCATCGTCGCCGCCACCGTGGTGGCGCCCAGTTTGGATTGCGCCAGCGCGTAGGGCAGGTCGCGGCGGCTGACCTTCATGGCGTCGGGCGAGGTGCCCAGCAATTCGAGCTGCTCTTCCGACAGGCCGATGCAGATCTTGCCGCCGATGACGGCGATGGTGGCCGGCACGGCGCCGCCGTCGCGGATGATTTGTTCGACCTCGCGCGCCATGTTGACGTTCTGTGGGTACGGCATGCCGTGCGAGATGATGGTCGATTCCAGCGCGACGATCGGTTTGCCGGCGGCGCGGGCGGCCGCCACTTCGGCGGAGAACAACAGGAATTGGTGCATGGGTCAGTCCTTATGGAAGAGGGGAGGCTCGAAGCTCGCGTGGTGCGGCAAGATCGGCGTCGTATTGAAGTCCTGGATTTCGTCGAGCACGTCGGCGGCCAGCATGGGCGAGACGGTGTCGTGGCTTTCCAGCGTCATCGCGGCGGCCTTCAGGCCGCGGCGGCAGGCCAGCGTCAGATCGTCGCTGCCCTGGTAGAGCGACCAGCAGACGGCGGCCGAGAAGGCGTCGCCGGCGCCGGTGACGTCGACCACGTCCACCTCGTGCGCGGCCAGCCATACCAGCTCGCCATCGCGGGTGTGGAACACGCCCTGGCCGCCGCAGGTGACGACCAGGTCGCGCGCGCCGCGCGCCTGCACCGCGCGGCAGGCCAGGCGCACGTCGGCCTCGGTCGGCAGCGCGCGCCCGGCCAGCGTTTCCAGTTCGCCGCGATTGAGTATCAGCAGGCGCAGGCCGGCCAGGTCGGCCGGCAGGCGCGTCATCTTCGGCTGCGACACCGCCACCAGCACCAGCGGCACGTGGTCGGCGCGGGCGCCCTCCAGCAGCAGGCTGACGCTGTCGGCCGGCAGGTTCAAATCCGCCACCGTCATCGAGGCGGCGGCGCGCTGCGGCAGCCGGTTGGCCAGGAACTCCGGCGTCATGCGGTCGTACAGCGCCATGTCGGCCAGCGCCACCACCAGTTCGCCGCGCTCGTCGAGGATGGCGGTGTAGGTGCCGGTGGCGGTGTCTGTCAGCGTGAGCGAGCCGCGCGTGTCGATGCCGGCGTGTTCCGCGTGGTCCTGCAGGGCGCGCCCGGCGCCGTCGTCCCCCAGGGCGGTCAGCAGCGCGGTCGGCAGATTCAGGCGCGCCAGGTTCTCGGCGATGTTGCGGGCCACGCCGCCGTAGACCTCCTCGGCGGTGGCGGGATTGGAGGTCCCCAGCTGCATGCTGGCGATGGAGCGCAGCTTGCGGTCCAGGTTGGCCGCGCCGATGCACAGCACCGGGCGCTTATCGGGCAGCACGTAGGCCCGGCCCAGCAAGCGGCGCTCGCGGATCAGGCTGGCGATGTGGCCGGCCACGGCCGAGCGCGACAGGCGCAGGCCGACCGCCAGATCCTGCTGGGAGATGAAGGGGTTGGCGCGGATCAGCTCGTATAGCTGTTCTTTTTTGGAAATATCGTTCACGGGCGATCCTAAACATTTGTCCGTAATGATAAACATTTGTCTGAATCGAGTCAATCGCGGCCGGACGGCTCAGTTCCTGGACTTTTATAATACGCCTCATTTATAGCGGTTTAATATAAATGCGGAAGAAAAATGGTATTTGCCATACATATGGCGGATGATGCATAGTGTCAGTATCTCCAGTAAAACTTCACTCGGCCAGCCTTCGGCCCGCAGCGCGTCATCTATAAAAACAGAGGATAACCATGTCTAACAATTCCCCATTCCAGGCCGCCGAAATCGTTCGCGCCCGCATCCCCGCCGGCTTCAAGCCGCGCGTCGCCATGATCCTCGGTTCCGGCCTGGGCGTGCTGGCCGAGCAGATGACCGATGCCGTCACCATCAGCTTCAACGAATTGCCGGGCTTCCCGATCAGCACCGTGCACGGCCACGCCGGCGAACTGGTGATCGGCACCCTGGCCGGCGTGGCGGTGGTGTGCATGAAGGGCCGCGGCCACGTCTACGAGGGCTATGGCCTGGGCGTGATGACCAGCGCCGTGCGCACCATGAAGCTGCTGGGCTGCGAGATGCTGTTCGTGACCAACGCCGCCGGTTCGCTGCGCACCGAAGTCGATGCCGGCGCGCTGGTCGCGTTGACCGACCATATCAACTTCATGCCCGGTACGCCGATGATGGGTCCCAACGACGAGCGTTTCGGTCCGCGCTTCTTCAGCATGGCCAACGCCTACGACGCCGACCTGCGCGAACTGCTGAAGGCTTCCGCCGCGGAGAAGAACGTCACGCTGCACGAAGGCGTGTACATCGCCTACGCCGGCCCGAACTTCGAAACCCCGGCCGAAATCCGCGCCTTCAAGACGCTGGGCGCCGATGTCGTCGGCATGTCGGTGGTGCCGGAGGTGGTCTCGGCCCGTCACTGCGGCCTGAAGGTGGTCGGCGTGTCCGCCATCACCAACCTGGCCGAGGGCTTGTCGCCGTTCCCGCTGTCGCACGAGCAGACCTTGAAGTACGCCGCCATCGCGGCGACGTCGCTGATCGAAGTCATCCTCGGCTTCCTGGCCAACGTGGCCAAAACACCGCAGGCCTAACCCGGTAGGGCGGGGTCGTACCCCAAGGGGACTCGGCGTCCCCGTACGACCCCAGATTTGCAGTGCGGGTTTCGTCTCTGGCGGTCCGCACTTTTTGTTTTTTAGGAGCTCTCAATGAAACGCGCATTTATCCTGCTGCTGGACTCCTTCGGTCTGGGCGCCACGCCCGACGCAGCCAAATATAACGACGTCGGCGCCAACACCTTCGGCCACATCGCCGCCTGGGCCGCCAAGAGCGGCAAGCCGATGTCGCTGCCGACCATGGAAAAACTGGGCCTGGCCGCCGCCGCCCACGCCGCCAGCGGCCAGTGGGCCGAGGGCTTCGCCCAGCGCGACGGTTTCACCGCGGCCTACGGCGCTGCGCGCGAGCGCTCGACCGGCAAGGACACCCAGTCCGGCCACTGGGAAATCGCCGGCGTGCCGGTGGAATTCGACTGGGGCTACTTCCCGAAGACGGTGCCGTCCTTCCCCGGCGAGCTGACCAAAAAGCTGCGGGAGCTGACCGGCGTGCCGGGCTTCCTGGGCGACTGCCACGCGTCCGGCACGGAAATCATCAACAAGCATGGCGATGAACACGTCGTCACCGGCATGCCGATCATCTACACCTCGGCCGACTCGGTGCTGCAGATCGCCGCGCACGAGGAGTCGTTCGGCCTTGAGCGCCTGTACGAAGTGTGCGAGATCGCCTTCAAACTGGTCGAGCCGTACAACATCGGCCGCGTGATCGCGCGTCCGTTCACTGGCGCCAACGGCAACTATACCCGCACCACCAACCGTCACGATTACGCCGTCGCGCCACCGGCGCCGACCTTGCTCGACCACGTGAAGAACGATGGCGGCGAAGTCATCGCCCTCGGCAAGATCAGCGATATCTTCGCGACCCAGGGCGTGTCGCGCGTGGTCAAGGGCAAGGACAACATGGCGCTGTTCGACGCGCTGATGAAGGTGGAACAGGAAGCCGGCGACAAGTCGCTGACGTTCGTGAACTTCGTCGACTTCGACCAGGCCTTCGGCCACCGCCGCGACGTCACCGGTTACTCGAACGCGCTGCACGAGATGGACGCGCGCCTGCCGGAATTCATCGCCCAGCTGAAGGAGGGCGACCTGGTGGTCATCACCGCCGACCATGGTTGCGATCCGACCTGGCCCGGCTCCGACCACACCCGCGAGCACATTCCGATGATCTTCTTCGGTCCGGGCGTGCAGGCGCGCCAGTTGCCGATCTCCGAAACCTTCTCCGACATCGGCCAGACCCTGGCCCACCACCTCGGCGTGAAACCACTTTCCCACGGAAGCAATCTGTTATGAGCGTGATCAACGATTTCAAACGCAATCAAGCGGTCCCGCTGGACCTGGGCTGGATCAACCATATCCACGTCAACAAGAGCGCGGCCGACCGCCGCGCCGCCAGCCTGGCCAACCGCCGCACCGTCAAGAAGGAATACCAGGCCGCGTGGCTGGTCAAGGCCATCGGCTTGATCGACCTGACCACGCTGTCCGGCGACGATACCCCGGGCCGCGTCGAGCGCCTGTGCATGAAGGCCATGCGTCCGCTGCGCGCCGACCTGGTCGAGGCGATGGGCCTGCAGGACGTCAAGCTGGCCACCGGCGCCGTCTGCGTCTACCACGAGATGATCAAGCCTGCGGTGCAGGTGCTGCAAGGCCGTCTTCCGATCGCCGCCGTGTCGACCGGCTTCCCGGCCGGCTTGACCAGCATGGAAACCAAGGTGCGCGAGATCGAATTGTCGGTCGCCGCCGGCGCCAGCGAGATCGACATCGTCATCACCCGCCAGCACGTGTTGACGGGGAACTGGCAGGCGCTGTACGACGAGATGGTGGCCTACCGCCAGGCCTGCGGCGAGGCGCATGTGAAGGCGATCCTGGCGACCGGTGAACTGGTCACGCTGGAAAACGTCGCCAAGGCGTCGTGGGTCTGCATGATGGCCGGCGCGGACTTCATCAAGACCTCGACCGGCAAGGAGCCGGTCAACGCGACGATTCCGGTGTCGCTGACGATGGTGCGCGCGATCCGCGACTACCACGAGCAGACCGGTTTCAAGATCGGCTACAAGCCGGCCGGCGGCGTGGGCACGGCCAAGGCCGCGCTGCAGTACCTGACGCTGATGAAGGAGGAACTGGGCAACGAGTGGCTCGAGCCGCACCTGTTCCGCATCGGCGCATCGAGCCTGCTGACCGACATCGAGCGTCAGCTTGAGCACTACGTGACCGGGAACTACTCGGCCGCTCACCGCCACGCACAACCCTAATACGGACACGGATCACGTCATGCCATCAATCAAAGAGATACTGAATACTATGGAATACGGCCCAGCACCCGAAAGCCAAAAAGAAGCGCAAGCGTGGCTGGAACAGCATGGCCGCACCTTCGGCCTGTTCATCGACAACGCGTGGAGCGAGCCGGGCGAACTGTTCGCGTCGACCAATCCGGCCGATGCCGGCAAGCTGGCCGACCTGACGCAGGCCACCGGCGCCGACGTCGACCGCGCGGTCGAAGCGGCGCGCCGCGCGCAGCCGGGCTGGCAGGCCCTGGGTGGCCACGGCCGCGCCAAGGTCATGTACTCGCTGGCGCGCCTGCTGCAAAAGCACGCGCGCCTGTTCGCGGTGCTCGAGACGCTGGACAACGGCAAGACCATCCGCGAAACGCGCGACGTCGATCTGCCGCTGGCCGCGCGCCACTTCTACTATCACGCCGGCTGGGCGCAACTGCAGGCCGAGGAATTCGCCGACTACCGCGCCGTGGGCGTGGTGGGCCAGATCGTGCCGTGGAATTTCCCGCTGCTGATGCTGTCGTGGAAAATCGCGCCGGCCATGGCCGCCGGTAACACCATCGTCTTCAAGCCGGCCGAATTCACGTCGCTGACGGCGATGCTGTTCGCCGAGATCTGCGTGCAGGCCGGCGTGCCGGCCGGTGTGGTCAACATCGTCACCGGCGACGGCCGTGTCGGCGAGGCGATCGTCAACCACGCGGGCATCGACAAGATCGCGTTCACCGGTTCGACCGAGGTCGGTCGCCTGATCCGCGTGGCCACCGCCGGCAGCGGCAAGAAGCTGTCGCTGGAGTTGGGCGGCAAGTCGCCGTTCATCGTCTTCGACGACGCCGATCTGGATGGCGCGGTCGAAGGCCTGGTCGATTCGATCTGGTTCAACCAGGGCCAGGTTTGCTGCGCCGGTTCGCGCCTGCTGGTGCAGGAATCGGTGCAGGAAAAATTCCTAGCCAAGCTGCGCGCCCGCATGGACAAGCTGACCCTCGGTTCGCCGCTGGACAAGTCGATCGACATCGGCGCGCTGGTCGATCCGGTGCAGCGGCAGCGTATCGCCGGCCTGGTGGAATCGGCCCGCGCCGAAGGTTGCGAGGTGTATCAGCCGCAGTGCGAAATCCCGGCCAACGGCTCGTGGTATCCGCCGACCCTGATCACCGGCGCGTCGACTTCCGCCGCCGTGGCGCAGGCCGAAATCTTCGGCCCGGTGCTGGTGGCGATGAGCTTCCGCACGCCGCCCGAAGCCGTGCAGCTGGCGAACAACACCGTCTACGGCCTGGCCGCCTGCGTGTGGACCGAGAATATCTCGCTGGCGCTGGACGTCGCGCCGCAGATCAAGGCCGGCGTGGTGTGGATTAACACCGCCAACCAGTTCGATGCCGCTTGCGGCTTTGGCGGTTACCGCGAATCGGGCTTCGGTCGCGAAGGCGGACGCGAGGGCATGTACGAGTACATGACCGCGCTGTCGGAGGACGCGCGTCCGGCCGCGCCGCTGATCGAGGCGAAGCCGAAGGCCAAGCAGGCCGCTCCAGCGGCCGGCGCCGGCGCATTCGCGATCGACCGCACCGCCAAGATGTACATCGGCGGCAAACAGGCGCGCCCCGATGGCGCCTACAGCCGTCCGGTGCACAGCGCCGATGGCGCCTTCATCGCCGAAGTGGGCGAGGGCGGCCGCAAGGACATCCGCAACGCGGTGGAAGCGGCGCACAAGGCCGGCGGCTGGGCGAAGGCGACTTCGCACAACCGCGCGCAGGTGCTGTACTACATCGCCGAGAACCTGGCGGCGCGCGGCGAGGAATTCGCCGCCCGCATCGCCGCGATGACCGGCACCAAGAACGCCGAGAAGGAAGTGCAGGCGTCGATCGAGCGTCTGTTCTATTACGCGGCATGGGCCGACAAGTACGACGGCCTGGCGCATCAGCCGCCCATGCATGGCGTGACCGTGGCGTTGAACGAGCCGGTTGGTGTGATCGGCATCGTGTGCCCGAACGAGGCGCCGCTGCTGGGCTTTATTTCGCTGGTGGCGCCGGCCATCGCGCTGGGTAACCGCGTGGTGGTGGTGCCGTCGGAAGCGCATCCGCTGTCGGCCACCGATTTGTATCAGGTGTTCGATACGTCGGATCTGCCGGGGGGCGTGGTCAATATCGTCACCGGCTCGGCCGATGAATTGGCGCGCACCTTGGCGACGCATTCGGATATCGACGCGGTGTGGCGCCATGACGGTTCGGCCGAGGGTTGCGCCGAGGTGGAGCGGCTGTCGGCCGGTTCGCTCAAGCGCACCTGGGTCGGCGGCGCGAAAGGGCGCGACTGGTATAGTACCGCCCAAAGCGGCGGCCGCGCGGTGCTGGCGCACGCCTCGCAAGTCAAGAATATCTGGATACCTTACGGCGTTTAACCGAGCCGCTGGCGGCGCGTGCATGGCGGATTACGCTTCGCTAATCCGCCCTACGTGGATCCGTGGATCCGTGGTTCCGTGGTTCCGTGGGGTCGCGGCATTTGCATATCGCCGTTTTACACGTAGGGCGGATTAGGCGGAACGCCGTAATCCGCCATTTTGTAAGCCGTCGACGGCGCATGCGTGGTGTGCGCCTTCCTTCTTAATACCCAATAATCAACGCGGAGAATCGCATGTTTTTACCTCAAGAGATCATACGCAAAAAGCGTGACGGCGGCGTACTTAGCGCCGAAGAGATCCAGTTCTTCGTCGGCGGCATCACCAGCAATCGCGTGACCGAAGGCCAGATCGCGGCGCTGGCCATGGCCGTGTTCTTTAACGATATGACCATGGACGAACGCGTCGCCTTCACTCTGGCCATGCGCGATTCCGGCGAAGTGCTGGACTGGCGCTCGCTCGACCTGCCCGGTCCCGTGGTCGACAAACATTCCACCGGCGGCGTCGGCGATGTCGTCTCGCTGCTGCTCGGCCCCATGATCGCGGCCTGCGGCGGCTTCGTGCCGATGATCTCCGGCCGTGGCCTGGGCCATACCGGCGGCACGCTCGACAAGTTCGATTCCATCCCCGGCTACACCACCGTGCCGGACAACACCCTGTTCCGCAAGGTCGTCAAGGAAGTCGGCGTGGCCATCATCGGCCAGACCTCGTCGCTGGCGCCGTCGGACAAGATCTTCTACGGCGTGCGCGATGTCACCGCCACCGTGGAATCGGTGGCGATGATCACCGGCTCGATCCTGTCGAAGAAGCTGTCGGCCGGCCTGGACGCGCTGGTCATGGACGTCAAGGCGGGTAGCGGCGCCTTCATGCCGACCTACGACAAGTCGGTCGAACTGGCCGACAGCATCGTCAAGGTCGGCAACGGCGCCGGCATGATGACCTCGGCCATCCTGACCGACATGAACGAATCGCTGGCGCCCTACGCCGGCAACGCGCTGGAAGTGCGCGGCGCGATGGATTACCTGACCGGCGTGTCCCGCCCGGCGCGCCTGCATGAGGTGACGATGGCGCTGTGCGCCGAGATGCTGGTGCTGGGTAAGCTGGCGCAAAACGAAACCGAGGCGCGCGCCAAGCTGCAGGCGTGCCTGGACAACGGTTCCGCCGCCGAGCGCTTCGCGCGCATGGTGGTGGCGCTGGGCGGCCCGGCCGACCTGATGGAAAATCCGGACAAGCATCTGGAAAAAGCGCCGATCGTGGTGCCGGTGCCGTCGTTGAAGTCCGGTTACGCGTCGACCACCGATTGCCGCGGCATCGGCCTGGCGGTGGTGAGCCTGGGCGGCGGCCGTCGCCGCGCCGCCGATCCGATCGACTTCGCCGTCGGCCTGACGGCACTGGCAGGCCTGGGCGACAAGATCGAAGCGGGCCAGCCGCTGGCGATGGTGCACGCGCGTACGCAGGAAGCGGCCGAGCAGGCCGTGCGCGAGATCCAGGCAGCCTACCAGATCGGCGACAGCGCGCCGGCGGCCAACCCGGTTGTCTACCGCACTATCCGTCCATAATCGGGGAACGTCATGAATAAAACGGAACTGATCGCCGAAGCCGCCGCCGCGCGGCTGAAAGCCTACACGCCTTATTCCAACTTCAAGGTCGGCGCGGCGCTGCTGACCAACGACGGCAAGGTTTTCCACGGCTGTAACGTGGAAAACGCCGCCTACGGTTTGTGCAACTGCGCCGAGCGCACCGCGTTCTTCAGCGCCTTCGCGCACGGCTACAAGCCCGGCGATTTCGACCAGTTGGTCGTCATCGGCGAGACCGACGGTCCGATCGCTCCATGCGGCGCCTGCCGCCAGGTGATCCTGGAGCTGGGCGGCGACGAGCTGCCCGTGCTGCTGACCAACCTCAAAGGCGATATCTTCGAGACCACGGCGGCGGCGCAACTGCCCAACGGCTTCGGCAGCGCAGACCTCAAGAAGAAGTAAGCACTTGGCCTTCAAGAAGACGATCGATGTGCAGGCGGCCGTGGCGATCGCGGCGGCCGAGGCGATCGCCGCCAAGACGCAGGGGACGTTCGGCGTCGGCGGCCTGATGCTCGACCAGCACGGCAACGTGCTGCAGTCGCTGCACAACAACGTCGTCAAGCAGGGTTTGGTGTTCGACCCCACCGCCCACGGCGAGCGCCAGTTGATCGACTGGTACTACGCCGAACGCGCCAAGGGCCGCGACCTGCCGCCGCCGCAGGACATCACCATCGTCACCTCGCTCGACCCGTGCTGCATGTGCGCGGGCGCGATCCTGGCGGGCGGTTTCAACGTGGTGGTGGCCGCGCCGGACCGCCAGGCCGGCATCAACCACGACACCGCCGCCGTCTTCCACGCGCTGCCGGAGGCGCTGCGCGCGCGGGCCGCGTCCACCTTCAGCTATCCGGCGATACTTGGTTCGTCGCTGTATGCGCGCGCTGCCTCCGGCGCCACGCCCAAGTCCTTCTTCATCGGCAAGACCATCGCCGAACCGACGCAGGCCTTGTGCGCGCTGGTGTTCGAGGCCACCTCCGACGAGGTGATGCGCTTGTTCCGCACCGATCCGCCACAGGAGCAATTGCGCGATCCCGCCACGCTGGCGCCCGGCCACGCCATCACGCGCGCCTTGAAGCAGGTCTATCCGGACGCGCTGGCGTATCGCTGCGCGCCGCATGCGCCGGACGCCGGCCTGGCGCCTTTCCTGCGGCAAGCGATGACGCGCGACCGCGAACATGGCGGCGCGGGCGACGCGGTCGCGCTGCTCGATTCGTTCGGCAATCTGCTGCTGTGCATGCCGGGCAGGCTGACGCAATCGGGCATCCGCAGCGCCTTCATGGAAACCACGCGCGCCTACGCGCAGCTGCGCTACAAGCTGATGGCGGGGGCCACGCCGGAACGGCAGGACGAGGTGCGCCGCCACCTTGGCCACCCGAAGGACGGCACCTTTGTTTTCGCCCGGGGGCCGGACGCCGGCGCGGCCAGCTTAATGGATCTCGGGGCCTATGGCTCGACGATGGAAGGGCCGCTGCCGGCCAACAATCCGGCGCAGTTGCAGTACGTCGCGCCGGCCATCGCGCAGGCGGAGCTGGCCGCCATCTGCGCCGCGCTGCCGCCGCTCTACAGCGACATCATCCGCATCGCGCCGACCCAGGTCGCCGACCGGGCGCTGATCGACGCCATCGCCCAGCCCTGAACGCGAGCGCGCGGCGGCGCTCAGCCCTGCGGATCGTAGGTGCCGATGCTCCACACGTGGCCTTCGGGGTCGCTGCATGTGAAGCCCCGGCCGCCGTAATCTTCATCCTTGATATCCAACAGGATTTTGGCGCCCGCTTCCAGCGCGCGGCCGTACACCAGATCGGCGTTGTTGACGACCAGGTAGGTGCTTTGGGTGACGAAGTGGCCGATTTCGGCGGGCTGCTTCACCAGCCGGCCGTATTCGGTGTCGAACACGGAGCCGAGCATGATCATGCTGCTGCCGAACGACAGCTGGGCGTGGGCGATGCTGCCGTCGTCGTTGGGGACGACCAGTTGCGGTTCGAAGCCGAAGGTGTCGCACAGCCATTCGATCGCGGCTGGCGCGTCGCGGTAGCGTATGCAGGGGACGACGGCGCACAAGGTAGGCTTGGGTATGCTGGACATTCTTTTCTCCCGGGTCTGTCAATGGAACAGATTCGATCGATTTTCCGCGCGGTCCGTTCGCCGTGCTGATGCGAACAGACCGGGAAAGGCCAGTATATCTTGATAGCGGTCAGGCGAAAATCAGAATTCACTCACATTTGCTGGAACAGGTGGGTGTTGCCCCGGCTGACCTCCAGCTGCTCGGTGAAATTGCGGATCTTGACCATCTGCCGGCCGCGCAGGTCGCGCGTGACGCCCTCGATGGCGTCCACGCGCACCAGGGTCGAGCGGTGGATGCGCCAGAACTCGTCCGGGTCGAGCTCGTCGGCCAGTTCCTTCAAGGTCTTGCGTATCAATACCTCCGCCTGCTCGGTCTGGACGCGGGTGTATTTTTCGTCGGCGCGGAAGAACAGCACTTCGCGCGTGCTGATCATGCGCAGGTTGGCGCCGATCTGCGCCTGTATCCAGCGCAGGTATGCCGGCTTGGCCGTGGCCGGCGATCCCGGCCCGCTTTGGGCCGAGAGCAGCATACTCAGTTGGCGTTCGATGTTGGACGGCTGGCGGCCGATCAGCGTTTGCAGCCGCGCGCAGGTGGTCTTGAGCCGTTCGCCGCCGGCCGGCTTGAGCAGGTAATCGAGCGCGCCCTGTTCGAACGCCTCGATCGCGTATTGGTCGTAGGCCGTCACGAACACCAGGTGGCAGCGGTTGAACAGCATGCGCGCCGCCTCGATGCCGGACAGTCCCGGCATGCGGATGTCGAGGAAGACGATGTCCGGCTGGTGCAGGCCCGCCAGCGCCACGGCCTCGATGCCGTTGGCCGCCTCGGCAACGATGTCGAGTCCCGGCCAGGCCTCGCGCAGGCGGCTGCGCAGTTGCTGGCGCATCGGTTCCTCGTCGTCGGCGATCAGCGCGGTGGCGCGGCGATCGCCGCCGGTTCCGGGGGATGGGTCCTGCCGCATTATTTGACACCTCCGGCGAAAATATCGGGTGCATACGGAACCCGGATGCTGGCGCGCGTGCCGCCCGTCAGCGGCGCCTCGATCACCAGCTGCGCGCGCTGGCCGTACAGGATGCGCAGGCGTTCGCGCACGTTCGCCAGCCCCACGCCGTCGCCGGCGTGGACGTTGAAGCCGATGCCGTCGTCGATGACGTCGACCTGCAGCATCTGGCCGTCGACGTTGGCGCGGATGTCGATGCGGCCGCCGTCGATCTTCGGTTCCAGGCCGTGCTTGATGGCGTTCTCGATCAGGATCTGCAGCATCATCACGGGGAAGGTGGCGCTGAGCATGTGGTCCGGCACATCGACCGAGACGGCCAGCCGCGCGCGCATGCGCGCCTGCATGATGGCCAGGTAGGCGCGCGACATCTCGATCTGCCGCCCCAGCGTGCCGGCGCCCTTGGCGCGCATCTGCGGCAGCGTGGCGCGCAGGTAGTCGATCAGGTTCTGATGGATGCGCGCCGCTTGCGGCGGGTCGGTCTCGATCAACTGGCCGATCAGCGCCAGGGTGTTGAACAAAAAATGCGGCTCGACCTGCGCCTGCAGCGCGGCCATGCGGGCCTCGACCAGCCGCCGCTCCAGGCCTTCCTCGTCGGCGTGGCTGGTGGCGTCGCGCGCCTCCAGTTCGGCCTTGCGCTTGCCGCCGGCCAGTACCTTCAGGCCCAGCGACAGCAGGATGAAGCCGGCCGTCTGCTTGGGCAGGCCGAACGGCGTCAGGCCGAGGATCAGCAGCAGCAGCCAGATGATGATCAGCTTGCGCCACTCGACCTGGGCCAGCCAGTCGAAGAAGCGCCACCACAGGCTGGCCGCCGTTTCGCCGATCTCGCGCACGATGTGGAGCAGGCTTTTGGCGTTGTCGTAGCCGGCCTTGGCCAGCCGCGTTTTTCTCATTGCAGGCGCTCCTTGCGGTGCCGGTGGCGGCGCCGCGCCAGCACGCAGCCGAGCACCGCGAGCTTGATCAGCATGAACGCGGCAAACAGCACGATCGCCATCGGCAGGATGGCCAGGATCAGCGCCAGCGCCAGCGCCGCGCCCAGCAGCGCGGACGGCGACATGGTGCCGATCAGGCGCGCGGCGCGGCGCAGCATGTGCGTGCAGGCGGCGAAAATCTCGTCGAGCAGGGCGGACAGGGATTGTTTGGTCGGGGTGCGCATGGCGTGTCTCCATCGGTGTGTTGCGGTGTAGACACTGTAGCAAAAGGGCGGCGGCGCCGGTGCGGATTGCGATCAACTGCGGTTTGAGCGGATTGGCCTGCGCTACCCGGGGATGAACGGCGGCGCGCCACGGCCGGGGGGCCGGAGGCGGCATAGTTTTGACCAACTGTTGCTAACCAAAATCAAACATGTCACATATGTCAACGTAAAATTGTTGTGAAAAATCAAAAATATATGTGTTATTGGCAATAAGTGATGGTATACTCCATGCAACTGAATTGATCTCTGGTAACCCGCGTGCCGCCGTGGCGGCATTTATTCTTACGATAAGGAAATTTAATGTCCCGTTATTTCGCACTGAGCGCGCTGGCCACCGCCGCCGCCATCCTCGCCGCTCCCGCCCAAGCCGGCTCGCTGAACCAGCAACAGATTTTTGATCAATTCAACGTCGTGACGCTGGGCGATATGAAATCGACGTCGCACGTCGACGGCCGCACCTACGTGACCGGCTCGATTCAGGGCAACGGCGCCGTGCTGGGCATGCACCCGAACGACATCAAGGCGTCCAACTACGCCGCCGTGACCGTCAAGGGCGTCAACGTCAAGTCCGGCCAGGCTGCGATGAGCGGCACCCAGGTGACCGACAAGGGCGCCGTGGTCTACGGTAACATCTTCAACTCGATCGTCAACAACGGCAGCAGCGCCATCTACGGCAACTCCGTCAACACCAGCTACAACGGCAACGGCAGCGTGTACATCCAGGGCAACACCAACGGCGGCAACGTCAATGTGAGCAAGCTGAACACCGTGCCGGCCGGCAGCGTCCAGGCCACCAACTCGACCGCCGCCACGTCGACCGACATGGGCAAGATCCTGACCGCCGTGTCGAACCAGATGAAGACCTACCAGTCGACCGGCAGCAAAGTCGTCATTGAAGCGGGCAAGGCCACCTTCAATGCCAAGGTCAACAACCTGGGCGTGGCCGTGTTCGACCTGACCGACATCGAAAGCACGCTGTTCAACCAGAACCTGGTGCACGAATTCGCCTTCAATTTCAACGGCGCCACCTCGGTCTACATGAACAGCGGTATCACCTCGGGCGTGATCAACGATAACTTCCTCGCTGGCAGCGCGATCGATGCCGGCAAGAAAGTGATCTGGAACTTCTACAACGCCACCGACCTGACCATCAACGCCCAGTTCGGCGGCTCGATCCTGGCCGTCAACTCCAACTTGATCAACAACGCCAACATCGAAGGCGGCGTCTACGTCAACAACCTGGATTCGCGCGCCGAGATCCACATCAACAACTTCGCCGGCGCCGTGCCGGAAGCGGAAACCTACGCGATGATGGTGGCCGGCCTGGGCCTGCTGGGCTTCATGGTGCGCCGCCGCAAGGGCGCCCAAGCGTAATTCGCCGCCTGCGGCACGCAAACGCCACCTTCGAGGTGGCGTTTTTTTTGCCCAGTCCTTTTGGTTGGTCGCCGCGCCGATGCCGGCGGGATCAGCCGGCGTTCAATGGCGCCGCCGGCACGCTGACCGCCGCCAGCACCATGTCGACGATGACCCGCTCGGCGTCGTCGAAGTCTTTTTTGGTCAGCTGCTTGCGGTTCAGCACCAGCGCCATCTGGGCCGAGAAGTCGGCGTACGACTGCGTCATCGCCCAGATCGCGAACAGCAGGTGGGTGGCGTTGACCGGCGCGATCTTGCCGGCGCTGATCCACTTTTCAAACACCTCGATATCCTTGCGCAGCAGCGGCACCACGCGGCTCTGGATCTGCGCGCCGTACAACTGCGCGCCGCTGATCACCTCCATCGCGTACACGCGCGACGCCCACGGCTGCTCGCGCGAGAACTTCAGCTTGGCCTGCACGTAGGTGCGCAGCACTTCGCGCGGGTCCTGGTCCTCGGCGGCCAGGTTCTCCATCCGTTCCAGCCATTCGTCCAGCACCTCGTCGAGCACGCGCTGATACAGCGACTGCTTGGTGGGGAAGTAGTACATCAGGTTCTGCTTCGACAGACCCGCGTTCTCCGCCACGGTGGCGATCGAGGTGCCCTCGTAGCCGCATTCGGCGAACACCCGCACCGCCTCGGCGGCGATTTCGGCTTCGAGCTTGTCGCGGTTCAGGACGCGCCGTTTGATCTTCGGCACCGGCGCTGCGGTCAGTTTGGCTGTCGACATATTCGTCTCAGGAAGGTCAGGAGTTGCGGATGGTCGGTGTAGGCGACGTTGAAGCGGAACCAGACCGTCTCCGGCCGGCGCAGCATGAAGAAATCGCACGGCGACAGCAGGATGCCCGACTTGAGCGCCTGGTCGGCGATGATCTGGCCATTCCAGTCGGCGCTCGGGGTCTGCGTCCACCCGGCGCTGACGAACATGCCGCCGCGCGGCTTGGCCAGCGGCGTCAGGCCGGCGCCGCGCAGGCTGTCGATGGTGCGCTCGCGGCCCGCCTCCAGTTGGGCGATCAATTTGTCGACCATGCGCTTGTAGGGCCGCGCGCTGATGGCGTGGTAGACGGCGCGCTCGTTGATCTCGGAGGTGGTCAGCCCGGCCAGCATCTTCACCCGCACCAGCTCCGGCAGCAGCGAGGACGAGGCGCAGATCGATCCGACCCGCAGCACCGGCGACAGCGTCTTGGAGAAACTGCCGACGCGGATCACCCGCCGCAGGCCGTCCATCGCCGCCAGCGACGCTTCGCCGCGCGGCGCCAGCTCGCGGTAGATGTCGTCCTCCACCAGCCAGAAGTCGAACTGCTCGGCCAGGCCGAGCAGGCGGTGGGCGTGGGCCGCGCTGAGCGAGGTGCCGAGCGGGTTTTGCAGCACCGTGTTGACGAACATGATCTTGGGCTGGGTGAGCGCGGCCTGCCTGGCCAGGGCGTCGAAGTCCAGTCCCTGGTCGCCGCGCGGGATGCCGACCGCGATGCAGCCGTGGTGGCGGATCAGCGACAGCAGATTGCTGTAGCCCGGGTCCTCGACGAAGACGGCGTCGCCCGGCTTGGTGAGCGTGCGCAGTATCAGATCGAAGGCGTGGGTGGCGCCGTGGGTGAGCAGGATCTGCTCCGGCTCCACCGGGAACAGGTGCTCGGACAGGCTGGCGGCGAGGTGCTGGCGCAGCGTCGGGAAGCCGAGCGGATGGCCGTAGCCGCGCAGCCGGGTGGCCGGGATGCGCATGGCGTGGCGCACGGCGTCGAGGATGGTGTCCTCGCCATACCACTCCGGCGGCAGCCAGCCGGCGCCCACCGCCAGCGCGTCCGACATGCCGGAGTACAGGTGGGCGGTGAGGGCGTCGATGGCGGTGGGCGTGGCCTCGCCGGCCATCGGCGCCAGCGCCGCCGGCACGTCCTGGCGCGCCACGAAGTAGCCGGAACCGCGGCGCGAGGACAGCAGCCCCAGGGTGACGAGGCGGTCGTAGGCTTCGACAACTGTAAAGGTGCTGACGCCATTACACTTGGCGAATTGCCGCACCGAAGGCATTTTGGTGCCGATGCGCAACTCCCGCGCGCCCACCATCGCGCTGATCGCCGAGACGATCTGGTCCACCAGGCCGCCCTTGCCGCCGCGCTCTATGGCGACGACGGGCCAGCCCGCCGCGGCGGGTGGGCAGTCCGGTTGATCGATCGCGGAATTCGCTGGTTCCATCCTTGACTCCAAAGGCAACGCAAAGCAAAACTGTACTGTTTTCGCCACCGATACGGTTGGACAGTTTTGATATTTGTGTATCTGTGCCATAGTTGTAGCGCTGTCTATTATTGCATCATCATTTTGCCAACTGGTAAATTTTTTTACGGTTCGTCAAAAAATCCGCTTGGCGTCACTGGAGATATGCATGAACGAAACACGACCGGAATCGATGGCGTCCTTCTGGATGCCGTTCACCAATAACCGCGACTACAAAACCAACCCGCGCCTGCTGGTGTCGGCCGAGGGCATGTACTACAAGGACGTCGACGGCAACGCCATCCTCGATGGCACGGCGGGCCTGTGGTGCGTCCCGTGCGGCCACGCGCAGCCGAAGATCGTCGCCGCCGTGCGCGAGATGGTCGGCCAGCTCGATTTCGCGCCGACCTTCCAGATGGGCCACCCGGCCGCCTTCGACCTGGCCGAAAAGCTGATGGACTACACCAACCACCGCTTCGGCCACGTCTTCTACACCAACTCCGGCTCGGAGGCGGTCGACACCGCGCTCAAGATCGCGCTGGCGTACCACAAGGCGCGCGGAGAGGCCGGCCGCACCCGCTTGATCGGCCGCGAGCGCGGTTACCACGGCGTCGGCTTCGGCGGCATCTCGGTCGGCGGCATCGCCGGCAACCGCAAGCCGTACGGCGTGATGCTGCCCGGCGTCGACCACCTGCCGCACACGCACAACCTGGAAAAGAACGCCTACACGCGCGGCGAGCCGGAATACGGCACCGAGCTGGCCGACGAACTGGAACGCATCGTCGCGCTGCACGACGCCTCGACCATCGCCGCCGTCATCGTCGAACCGGTGGCGGGATCGACCGGCGTGCTGATACCGCCCAAGGGCTACCTGAAGCGCCTGCGCGAGTTGTGCACCAAGCACGGCATCCTGCTGATCTTCGACGAGGTGATCACCGGCTTCGGGCGTTTGACCACGCCGTTCGCGGCGGACTACTTCGACGTCGAACCGGACATGATGACCACCGCCAAGGGCTTGACCAACGGCGTCATTCCGATGGGCGCGGTGTTCAGCAAACAGTACATCCACGACGCCTTCATGGACGCGCCGGCGGGCATCGAGCTTTTCCACGGCTACACCTATTCGGGCCACCCGGTGGCCTGCGCGGCGGCGCTGGCGACCCTGGAAGTGTTCAAGGAACAGAAGATCCTCGAGCACGCGGCCGGCATCGCCGAGTACTGGGCCGACGCCGTGCACTCGCTCAAGGGCCTGCCGCACGTGATCGACATCCGCACCATCGGCCTGATCGCCGGCATCGAGCTGGCGCCGATCGCGGGCAAACCTGGCGCGCGCGCGTTCACGGCCTTCAAGCAAGCCTTCGCCGACGGCATCCTGATACGCACGACGGGCGACACGATCGCCTTGTCGCCACCGCTGGTGCTGGAGAAAAAACACATCGATGAATTGTTCGGCAAGCTGACGACGGTACTGAAAAACCTGGAGTAACCACGGTGTAACCCGTTAAATGCGGGGTCGGACCCCTCGGGAACTCGGCGTCCCCGTCCGACCCCTGTCACGACGTGCGGGTTTAAATAGAGGAGACCATCATGCTGGTAGGCGTTCCAAAAGAAATCAAGAACCAGGAGTCCCGCGTTGGCCTTACCCCGGCCAGCGTGAAGGAGCTCGTACTGCGCGGCCACCAAGTCCTTGTACAAAAGGACGCGGGCGCCGCCATCGGCCTGAGCGACGCGATGTATGAAGGCGCCGGCGCCGAAATCGTCGACGACGCGGCGGAGATCTTCGCGCGCGCCGGCATGATCGTCAAAGTCAAGGAGCCGCAGCCGAACGAATGCGCGATGCTGCGCCAGGACCAGATCCTCTACACCTATCTGCACCTGGCCCCGGACGCGGATCAAACCAAGGCGCTGGTCGAATCGGGCGCGGTCTGCATCGCCTACGAAACCATCACCGGCGACAACGGCGGCCTGCCGCTGCTGGCGCCGATGAGCGAGGTGGCGGGGCGCATGGCCATCCAGGCCGGCGCCGCGCACCTGGAAAAATCCAAGGGCGGCATGGGCCTGCTGCTGGGCGGCGTGCCTGGCGTGGCGCCCGGTCACGTCGCCATCATCGGCGCCGGCGTGGTCGGCACCAACGCCCTGCAAATGGCGGTCGGCATCGGCGCGCGCGTGACGATCCTCGACAAGAACATCGACCGCCTGCGCCAGCTCGATCTGGTGTTCGGCAACCGCATCTCGACGATGTTCTCCAGCGCCCACTCGATCGAGCAGGCGGTGCTCGACGCCGACCTGGTCGTCGGCGGCGTGCTGGTGCCCGGCGCGGCCGCGCCCAAGCTGGTCACCCGCGCGATGATCTCGCGCATGAAGGCCGGCGCGGTGGTGGTGGACGTCGCCATCGACCAGGGCGGCTGCTTCGAGACCTCGCACGCCACCACGCACCAGGACCCGACCTATGTGGTCGACGGCGTGGTGCACTACTGCGTGGCCAACATGCCCGGCGCGGTGGCCCGCACCTCGACCTTCGCACTGAACAACGCGACCATCACCCATGCGCTGGCGCTGGCCGACAAAGGCTGGCAGAAGGCGCTTAAAGCCAATACCCATCTGAAGAACGGCCTGAATGTCTGCCGTGGCCACGTCACCTACGCGGCGGTGGCCAACGCGCTGGGCTACCCCTATGTAGACGCGGACAGCCTGCTGGGCTGACCACACACTGAAAGAAGAACGCAATGAGCAACCTTGACACCATCACCCATTTCATCAACGGCGCCAAAGCCGACACCCAAAGCGGCCGTTATGCGGACGTGTTCAATCCGGCGCTGGGCGAACCGGTGGCGCGCGTTGCGCTGGGCACCGTCGAGGAAGTCGATGCCGCCGTGCGCGCGGCGGAAGCGGCCTTCCCCGCATGGTCGGCGACGCCGCCGCTGACGCGCGCGCGGGTGCTGTTCAAGTATCTTCAGCTGTGCCAGCAGCACGTCGACGAATTCGCGGCGATGCTCACGCGCGAACATGGCAAGACCTTCGCCGACGCGCAGGGCGAGGTCGCGCGCGGCATCGAGATGGTGGAGTTCGCGGTCGGCATTCCGCAGATGCTGAAGGGCGAATTCACCGACCAGATCTCGCGCGGCATCGACGCCTGGTCGATGCGCCAGGCGCTGGGCGTGGTGGCCGGCATCACGCCGTTCAACTTCCCGGTGATGGTGCCGATGTGGATGTTCCCGGTCGCCATCGCCTGCGGTAACACCTTCGTGCTCAAGCCGTCCGAACGCGATCCGTCGCCGTCGCTACTGCACGCCAAGCTGCTGCAGGAGGCGGGTTTGCCGGACGGCGTGTTCAACGTGGTGCAGGGCGATAAAACCACGGTCGACGCGCTGCTCGACCATCCGGTGGTGCAGGCGCTGAGCTTTGTCGGCTCGACGCCGATCGCCGAATACATCTACGCGCGCGGCTGCGCGGCGGGCAAGCGCGTGCAGGCTTTGGGCGGCGCCAAGAACCACATGGTGGTGATGCCGGACGCCGACATGGAGATGACCGTCGACGCCTTGATGGGCGCCGCGTATGGTTCGGCGGGCGAGCGCTGCATGGCGATCTCCGTGGTGGTCGCCGTCGGCGACGCCGGCGATAAAATCGTCGACGCACTGGCGAAGCGCACGGCCGCACTGAAAGTGCGCGACGGCATGGCGCACGACGCCGAAATGGGACCGGTCGTTTCCAGCGCGGCCAAGCAGCGTATAGAGCGCTTGATCGGCGAGGGCGTGGAGCAGGGCGCCAAACTGGTGGTCGATGGCCGCAACCACAGCGTGCCCGGACGCGAGAACGGCTTCTTCATCGGCGGCACTTTGTTCGATCACGTCACGCCGGATATGACGATCTACAAGGAGGAGATTTTCGGCCCCGTGCTGTGCATGATGCGCTCTCCCGACGTGGGCAGCGCGGTGGAGCTGATCAACCGCAACGAGTACGGCAACGGCGTGGCGATCTACACGCGCGACGGCGGCGTGGCGCGCGAGTTCGTGCGCCAGATCCAGGTCGGCATGGTGGGCGTGAACGTGCCGCTGCCGGTGCCGATGGCCTTCAATAGTTTCGGCGGCTGGAAGCGCAGCCTGTTCGGCGATCACCACGCCTATGGTCCCGAAGGCGTGCGTTTCTACACGCGCCACAAGGCGGTCATGCAGCGCTGGCCGAACACCGCCAGCGCTGGCGCGGAATTTGCATTCCCTCAGATGAAGTAGTCGCCCCCAAAGTACCGAGCCAATTGCCAGGAAAAAGAATGATGATCGAATCCCTGAAATACATGCCGCACCCGAAGGAAGACAATGCGGCATTGGCGGAACACTTCACCGATCTCGCGCCGGCGCTGAACGCGCGCAAGGCCGCGATCGAAAGTTCGCGCTGCCTGTATTGCTACGACGCGCCGTGCACGCGCATCTGCCCGTCGGAGATCGACGTCGCCAGCTTCATTCGCAATATCCACGACGGCAACGTCAACGGCGCGGCCGTCGGTATCCTCAAGCAGAATATCCTGGGCGGTAGTTGCGCCCGCGTGTGTCCGACCGAGATCCTGTGCGAGGACGCCTGCGTGCGCAATCACGACGCCGAGGGCCAGCCGGTGAAAATCGGCCTGCTGCAGCGCTACGCCATCGACAACATGTCGCTCACCGAGCATCCATTCAAACGCTTCGCATCGACCGGCAAGAAGATCGCCGTCGTCGGCGCCGGCCCGGCGGGCCTGTCGTGCGCGCACCGGCTGGCGATGCTGGGCAACGACGTGGTGATCTACGAGGCGCGCGAGAAATCGGGCGGCCTCAATGAATACGGCATCGCCAAGTACAAGCTGACCGATAACTTCGCGCAGAAGGAGGTCGACTTCCTGCTGGCGATCGGCGGCATCGAGATCCGCCACGGCCAGACCCTGGGCGTCAATGTGCAGCTGAAGGATCTGCACGCGCAGTACGCCGCGGTGTTCCTCGGCCTGGGCCTGGGCGCCAGCAAGCAACTGGGGTTGACCGGCGAGGACGCGCCGGGCCTGCTGGCCGCCGTCGACTACATCGCCGCGCTGCGCCAGGCGGACGATTTGAGCCGGTTGCCGCTGCCTTCGCGCGCCATCGTCATCGGCGCCGGCAACACCGCCATCGACATGGCGGTGCAGATCCAGCGCCTCGGCGCCGAGGAGGTCACGCTGGTCTACCGGCGTGGCTTCGAGGGCATGAGCGCCACCGAACACGAACAGCACATCGCCAAGGAAAACCAGGTGCGCATGCGCACCTGGGCGCAGCCGCGGCAGGTGCTGCTGGACGAGGCGGGCCGCGTGCGCGGCATGCGCTTCGAGAAAACCGCCATGACCAACGGCCGCTTCGGCGGCACCGGCGAGACCTTCGAGATCGCCGCCGACGCCATCTTCAAGGCCATCGGCCAGGCCATGGACGAAACGAGCATCAGTGATCCACTGGCGAAAACGCTGAAACGCGACGGTGACAAAATCCACGTCGACGATCAGTTCCGCACGGTGCTGCCGCGCATCTACGCCGGCGGCGACTGTGTGGCGCCCGGACAGGACCTGACCGTGCAGGCGGTCCAGCATGGCAAGCTGGCGGCGCACGCGATACATCAAGATCTCCTCGCAACGAGCAACGCACCGAAAGTGGAGGCTGCATAATGGCTGACCTGAGCATAGAATTCTGCGGCATCAAGTCGATCAATCCTTTCTGGCTGGCGTCCGCGCCGCCGACCGACAAGGCCTACAACGTGGTGCGCGCCTTCGAAGCGGGATGGGGCGGGGTGGTGTGGAAAACGCTGGGCGAGGACCCGGCCGCCGTCAACGTGTCGTCGCGCTACTCGGCGCACTACGGCAAGAACCGCGAGGTCCTCGGCTTCAACAACATCGAACTGATCACCGACCGCTCGCTGGACATCAACCTGCGCGAGATCACGCAGGTGAAGAAAGACTGGCCTGACCGCGTGATCATCGTCTCGCTGATGCTGCCCTGCGAGGAGAAGCTGTGGGCCGACATCCTGCCGCTGGTGGAAGCCACCGGCGCCGACGGCATCGAACTCAATTTCGGCTGCCCGCACGGCATGCCGGAGCGCGGCATGGGCGCGGCGGTGGGCCAGGTGCCCGAGTACGTGGAAATGGTCACGCGCTGGTGCAAGACGCACAGCAAGCTGCCGGTGATCGTCAAGCTCACGCCCAACATCACCGACGTGCGGGCGCCGGCGCGCGCCGCCAAGGCCGGCGGCGCCGACGCGGTCTCGCTGATCAACACCATCAACTCGATCACGCACCTGGACCTGGACCAGATGGTGGCGTTCCCCATCGTCGGCGGCGCCAGCACGCACGGCGGCTACTGCGGTTCGGCGGTCAAGCCGATCGCGCTGAACATGGTCGCCGAGATCGCGCGCGACCCGGCCACCAAAGGCTTGCCGATCTCCGGCATCGGCGGCATCGGCAACTGGCGCGACGCCGCCGAATTCATGGCGCTCGGTTCCGGCTGCGTGCAGGTCTGCACGGCGGCCATGCTGCACGGCTTCCGCATCGTCGAGGAGATGAAGGACGGCCTGTCGCGCTGGATGGACGAGAAGGGCTACAAGAGCGTCGCCGAATTCGTCGGCAAGGCGGTGCCCAACACCACCGACTGGAAGTACCTGGACATGAACTATCAGGTCATCGCGCACATCAACCAGGACGACTGCATCAAGTGCGGGCGCTGTTACGTGGCCTGCGAGGACACCTCGCACCAGTCGATCGCGCAACTGATCGACGCCGCCGGCGTGCGCACCTATGAGGTGATCAAGGAGGAATGCGTCGGCTGCAACCTGTGCGAGATCACCTGCCCGGTGCAGGGCTGCATCACCATGGTGCCGCAGAACACCGGCAAGCCTTACATGAACTGGACCCAGGACCCGCGCAACCCGCGTGCGGAAAACGTGAAGGTGGAGGAGACGGCATGATTGAGCGGCGCAGTAACCCGAAGCCGAATGGGGTCGTACCCGTGGGGTACGACCCCGGCACGCCGCCGTGCGGGGTGAAAGCCGGCGTCAAGGTACGAAACTTGCAACGGTGAGAGCATACGATCAACCCTTGGAGAACGCCCCGTGAGTAAAGAACTCTCTGGCAGCACGCAACTGTGGAACGAAGACCTGGCGCCGACGACGGCGGCGCAGCGCACCTGGCGCTGGTACCACTTCGCCGCACTGTGGGTCGGCATGGTGATGTGCATTCCGGCCTATACGCTGTCGGCGAGCCTGATCGAGGGCGGCATGTCCGGTTACCAGGCGGTGCTCACGGTGTTCCTCGCCAACGCCATCGTCCTGCTGCCGATGCTGTTGATCGGCCACGCCGGCACCAAGTACGGCATTCCGTACGCGGTGCTGGCGCGCGCCTCGTTCGGCACCGCCGGCGCGCGCTTGCCGGCGCTGATGCGCGCCATCGTCGCCTGCGGCTGGTACGGCATCCAGACCTGGTTCGGCGGCTCGATGATCTACACGCTGCTGGGCGTGATGATGGGCGGCGAGATCGGCGGCGCCAAACTCGGCTTCCTCGGCATCAACGGCGCGCAGCTGCTTTGCTTCCTGGCCTTCTGGGCTATCCAGTTCTGGTACATCGTGCACGGCATGGACGCGATCCGCAAGCTGGAAACCTACACCGCGCCGCTGAAGATCGCCATCTGCTTCGTGCTGCTGGCGTGGGTGCACAACAAGGCCGGCGGCTTTGGCGACCTGCTGTCGGCGCCTTCGCAGTTCGTCGCCGGCGGTAAAAAGGCCGGCCAGTTCTGGTCCGTGTTCTGGCCTTCGCTGACGGCGATGGTCGGCTTCTGGGCCACGCTGGCGCTCAACATCCCCGACTTCACCCGCTTCGCCAAGTCGCAGCGCGACCAAGTCATCGGCCAGTCGGTCGGCCTGCCGGTGCCTATGGGGCTGCTGGCGATGATGGCGGTGATCGTCACCTCGGCCACGGTGGTCCTGTACGGCAAAGCGATCTGGGACCCGGTCGACCTGTCCAGCCGCATGACCGGCGTCGCGGTGCTGGTGGCGCTGTTGATCCTGTTGATCGATACCGTCTCCGTCAACCTGGCGGCCAATCTGGTCGGGCCGGCGTACGATTTCTCGTCGCTGGCGCCCAAGCGGATTACGTACAAGACCGGCGGCTACATCACCGCCGGCATCGCCATCGTCATGATGCCGTGGAAGATACTCGAATCGACGCAGGGCTATATCTTCACATGGCTGATCGGCTATTCGGCGCTGCTGGGCCCCATCGCCGGCATCCTGATCGTCGACTACTACATGGTGCGCAAGACCGAACTCAATGTCGGCGAGTTGTATCGCGAAGACGGCGTTTACTCGTATGGCAACGGCTGGAACGTCGTCGCGCTGGTGGCCTTCGCGGTCGGCGTGGCGCCGAATATTCCCGGCTTCCTCAACGCCGCGTTCCCGGCTTCGTTCCCGGGCGTGGGGGAGGGTTTTAAAACGATATACACCTACGCATGGTTCGTTGGAATCGCGATATCCGCAATCGTGTATGGGGTTATGATGAAGGGGAAGACGGTGCCCGCGGTGAGGGCGCCGGCCCATCCCTAAGGAGATGTAAATGACAACAATCATCCGCGGCGGTACCGTCGTCAACGCCGACCGTGCCTTTCGTGCCGATGTGCTGTGCTACGGCGACAAGATCGTCGCCGTCGGCGAAAACCTGGAAGCCCCGGCCTCGGCGCGCGTGATCGACGCCGCCGGGCAGTACGTGATGCCGGGCGGGATAGACCCGCACACCCATATGAACCTGCCCTTCATGGGCACCGTCACGCAGGACGATTTTTACACCGGCACCGCCGCCGGCTTGGCCGGCGGCACCACGACCATCATCGACTTTGTGATTCCCGCGCCCGGACAGAACCTGATCGAGGCCTATCATCAATGGCGCGGCTGGGCGCGCAAATCCGCCGGCGACTACACCTTCCACGTGGCGATCACCTGGTGGGACGAGACCGTGCACCGCGATATGGAAATCCTGGTGCGCGACCACGGCGTCAACAGCTTCAAGCACTTCATGGCGTACAAAAACGCCATCATGGCCGATGACGAAACGCTGGTGAAAAGCTTCCGCCGCTCGCTGGAACTGGGCGCCATTCCCACCGTGCACGCGGAGAACGGCGAGCTGGTTTATCAGTTGCAGCAGGATTTGCTGAAGAAGGGATTGACGGGACCAAGTTCGCATCCGTTGTCGCGTCCTCCGGCGGTGGAGGCGGAGGCGGCCAACCGCGCCATCGCGATCGCCAACGTGCTCAATACGCCGGTCTACATCGTCCACGTGTCGTGCGCCGAGTCGCTCGACGCCATCACCCGCGCGCGCGCCAACGGCCAGCGGGTGTACGGCGAGGCGTTGGCTGGCCACCTGATCATCGACGAAAGCGTGTACCACAGCGACGACCTGGAATACGCCGCCGCCCACGTCATGAGCCCACCGTTCCGCAGCAAGCATCACCAGGCCGCGCTGTGGCACGGTCTGCAGAGCGGCAACCTGCACACCACGGCCACCGACCACTGCACCTTCTGCGCCGAGCAGAAGGCGGCCGGCAAGGACGACTTCACCAAGATTCCGAACGGCTGCGGCGGCGTCGAGGACCGCATGTCGGTGATCTGGGACGCGGGCGTCAACAGCGGCATGCTGACGCCGTCGGAATTCGTCAAGGTCACCTCGACCAACACCGCGCAGATTTTCAATATGTATCCCCGCAAAGGACTGATCGCGGTCGGCTCCGACGCCGACATCGTCGTCTGGGACCCGGAAGGCACCCGCACGATTTCGGCGCTGACCCAGTTCGCCAAGGGCGGCTTCAACGTCTTCGAGGGCCGCACCGTGCGCGGCATCCCCAGCACCACCCTGGCCGCCGGTAACGTCGTATTCCATCGCGGCGTGTTGATGGCGGTGGAGGGCGCGGGGCGCCACATCGACCGTCCCGCGTTCAAAGCCACGTCGGCGCGTTAATTTACAGGAGCAGAGCATGAGCGAAATGCGCATCAATGGCGACCGTCTGTGGGCGGCGCTGATGGAACTGGCCCAAATCGGCGCCACCCCCAAGGGCGGCGTCAAGCGCCTGGCGTTGACGGACCTGGACAAGCAGGGCCGCGACCTGGTGGTCGGCTGGGCGAAGGATGCCGGCATGTCGATCACGATCGACCAGATCGGCAACGTCTTCATGCGCCGCGACGGCACCAACAACGCGCTGCCGCCGGTCATGACGGGCAGCCATATCGACACCCAGCCCACCGGCGGCAAGTTCGACGGCAATTACGGCGTGTTGGCCGGTCTCGAGGTGGTGCGCACGCTCAACGATTTGAAGATCAAGACCGAGGCGCCGATCGAAGTCGCCTTCTGGACCAACGAGGAAGGCTCGCGCTTCGTGCCCGTGATGATGGGGTCCGGCGTGTTCTGCGGCGCCTTCAGCCTGGAGACCGCCTACGCCGCCAAGGACACCGAAGGCAAGACCGTGGGCGAGGAACTGGCGCGCATCGGCTACAAGGGCGACCAGGTGCCGGGCCGGCATCCGATCGGCGCCTACTTCGAAACCCATATCGAACAAGGCCCGGTGCTGGAGGACGCCGACAAGGTGATCGGCGTGGTGCCTGCGGTGATGGGCCTGTCGTGGTACGACTGCGTGGTCAGCGGCATGGAGGCGCACGCCGGACCGACGCCGATGGGATTGCGCAAGGACGCGCTGCAGGTCTCGACCCGCATCATGCAGGAGGTGGTGGCCATCGCCAACCGCTATCCGCCGTATGGCCGCGGCACGGTCGGCATGGTGCAGGTGTTCCCCAACAGCCGCAACGTCATTCCCGGCGAAGTCAAATTCAGCATCGACCTGCGCAACGTGAACGACGAACTGCTCAACACCATGCACGAGGAGATGCTGGCCTTTATCGACAAGACCCGCGCCGACAGCGGCTTGGGGATTTCGATCGAGCGGGTGTCCTACTACCCGCCATGCCCGTTCCATCCGGACTGCGTGGACGCGGTGCGCAACGCCACCGCCAAGCTGGGATATTCGACGATGGACGTGGTCTCCGGCGCCGGCCACGATGCGATTTACGCTGCGCGCCTGGCGCCGTCGGGCATGATCTTCGTGCCCTGCAAGGACGGCATCAGCCACAACGAGATCGAGGACGCCAAGTCCGAACATCTGGAAGCTGGCTGCAACGTCCTGCTGCACGCCATGCTGGAGCGCGCGCGGATCGTCTAGGCGGCCGCAAACACGGGGATGGTATGCTTTTGGTTTTGCACAAGCTTCCTCCCCGATGTACACAGACCCACAGCTAGCCTATCTCGATGGCAACCGCCGCATGGCCGTCGGTGACGCGATCGGTGCCGAGGAATGCTTCTGGCAGGCGATCGCGCTGTTGCCGGAGCACGCCGGCGCGCGCGCCAATCTCGGCTACCTGAAGGAGCTGCGCGGGGACTTGCTGGAGGCCGAATTCTACTACCTGCAGGCGATCGCGCTGCTGCCCGATCACGCGCAGCTGTATCAAAACCTCGGGGTGCTACTGCAAAAGACCAGGCGCTTCGACGAGTCGGAGGCCGCCGCGCGCATGGCGCTGGAGCTGGCGCCGGAGTCGCCGTCGGCATGGAGCCAGCTGGGCGTGCTGCTCACGTGCGTGAAGCGCGAACAGGAGGCCGAAGCCTGCCACCGGCGCGCGCTGGAGCTGGACGAGGATTATCCGCAGGCGCAGTTCAATCTCGCCTACATACTGCTGCGGCAAGGCCGGTACGCCGAAGGCTGGCCGCTGCTGGAATCGCGCTGGCATTTCGACAGCCTCGCGCAGCCATTCAATTGCCCGCCGTGGGAGGGCGAGCCGCTCGCGGGAAAATCGGTGGTGATCGTCTCCGAGGCGGGGCAGGGGGACATGATCCACTTCAGCCGTTACGCAACGCTGTTGAAGGACGCCGGCGCGGCGCGCGTGGCGGTGGCGTGTCCGCCATCGTTGCGGCGGTTGCTGGCGGGGTTGGACGGTGTCGACGAGGTGTATGTCCAGCAGGGCGCGGTGCCGGCGAGCGGCTGGGATTTCTGGACGCATCCGATGCGTTTGCCGGCGTTGTTCGGTACGGAGCTGTCGAACATTCCTTCATCGGCGCCATATATCGCCGCCGATCCGGAGTCGGTGCGCTATTGGCGCGGCATGCTGCCGCGAACAGGATTACGGGTGGGCTTGGCGTGGAAGGGCAATCCGCAATTCGAGAACGACGCCGAGCGTTCGCTGCCATCGTTGCACACGCTGTCGCCGCTGGCGGATATTGATGTGCACTTTGTCAGCCTGCAGAAAGGCGACGCGGAGGCCGAGGCGCTGACGCCACCGGCCGGCATGACGCTGCAAGCGTTGGCGCCGAGGTTACAGGACTTCGCGGATACGGCGGGCGTCATCGCCAACCTGGATTTGGTGATCAGTGTGGATACGGCGGTGGCGCACCTGGCCGGCGCGCTGGGCAAGCCGTGCTGGCTGCTGCTACCGGACCATCGCTGCGACTGGCGCTGGATGACGGAGCGGAACGACACGCCGTGGTATCCGTCGATGCGCTTGTTCCGCCAGCCGGAAGGTGGCGGCTGGGCCGCCGTGATAGCGGAAGTGGCGGCAGCGCTGCGGCTAAAGCTAAACAACACCCCGGAGACACACGCCGAAACACGCGCCGAAACACACGCCGAAACACGTAGGGCGGATTAGCGCAGCGTAATCCGCCATTGCGTGCGTCTCGACGGCTCACACAATGGCGGATTACGGCGTTCCGCCTAATCCGCCCTACGTGGTCAGCCCGTGGATCGCGTGGTTCCTCGGGATGCCAGGCGTCCTGGCAGAACGATCAAACCGCGTAATTCCGCAGAAAATCGAGCAGCACCCGCGCCGCGATATCGGCATCATCCGCCGTCATGGTCTCCAGCGGATTGTGGCTGATGCCGCCGTTGCCGCAACGCGTGAACAGCATCGCCACGTCCGTGATCGCCGCCATCGCCATCGCGTCGTGCCCGGCCCCGGACAGCAGATCGAAACGCGGCAGACCCGCGCGCTCGATCGCCGCGCCCAGTTGATCCATCAAACGCGGCGCGCACGGCGCCGCCGACGCATCGACGATCCGCTGCAAACTAAATTCCACCTGACGCCGAGCGCAGATCTCCGCTATACCATCCAATACATCCTTGACCGCCGCCAGCCTGACCGCGTCATCGGCGGCGCGGATATCCAGCGACAGCCTGCACGCGCCCGGAATCACGTTGACCGACCCACCCGGCACCTGCAACTGCCCCACCGTGCCGACCAGCGCGACGCCTTGCGCGCAACGCCGCTCGACCAGCAGCACAATTTCCGCCGCCGCCGCCGCCGCGTCCTTACGCATCGTCATCGGCGTGGTGCCCGCGTGGCTGGCCAATCCGGTCAGCTCGACCAGATAGCGCGAACTGCCGGCGATCGCCGTCACCACGCCCAGCGCCAGGTCGCGCTCGAGCAGCACCGGGCCCTGTTCGATGTGGACCTCGACGAAGCCAAGCAGCTTGGCCGGATCGCGCGCAATGTGCGGAATGGAAGAGACATCGTGCCCCGCTGCCAGCAGCGCATCGCGCACCGTGACGCCGTCGGCGTCGGTCTGGTCCAGTAGCGACAGGTCGAAGCGGCCCGCCACCGCGTTACTGCCCAGGAAAGTGCTCTTGAAACGCACGCCTTCCTCCTCGGCGAAACCGACGATCTCGAAGTGATACGGCAGCTTCTCGCCGCGCTGGTGCAGATGGCGCACGATGGCGATCGGCAGCAGGATGCCCAGCCGGCCGTCGTATTTGCCGCCGTTGCGCACCGTGTCGTAGTGCGACCCGGTCATCAGCGTTTTCGCGTCCGGGACGTCGGAGCGATAGACGCCGACGACGTTGCCGACGGCGTCGATGTGCGACTCCATGCCCGCCTCGCGCATCCAGTCCGCCAGCTGGGCGGCGGTGCGGCGGTGCGCCGGCGTCATGTAGGCGCAGGTCAGGTCGAAGTCCGCGTCGCCGCTATTGTCGCTGTCGCTCCAGGCCCCGATGGTTTCGCTCCACTGCATGATGGTCGGGCCGAAGTCCAGCGTCAGTCCCAGCAGGTCGTTCAGGCGGATCTCCGCGATGCGTTTAATCTGCCGCAGGCATTCGGCGATTTCGTCGGCGCGCTGGTTTTTCAGCCGGCGCGTGAAGGTGGCGATGATGTGGCGCCGGGTCAGCCCCTGTCCGTCCGGACCCTTGACCGCCAGGATGAAGGGGAAGCCGAATTTGGCGTTGTAATCGGCGTTGAGCCGGTGCAGCGTGGCGAATTCCTCGGCGCTGCACAGGTGCAGGCCGGATTTGGCCTGTTCGCTGGTCGATTCGGCCGTCAACTGGCCGGCGACGGCCGCCTTGCCGGCCAGCTCCGGGTGTGCGCGGATCAAACCCAGTTGTTCGTCCAGCGAGGCGGCGCTGACCACGCCCTGTAACGCCAGCTTGAGCGCCGTGGTGTTGGCGAAGGGGCGTTGCGCCGCCGCCCGTTGCGGTATCCAGGGCGAGTGCTCATAGATGCCGCCGAGGCATTCGACGAAGGCGGCGGCGTCGCAGCTGTTTAAATCCGAGAGTGTGGTCATGGCGTGGTATCCGGTATCGAACCTCCATCATAACCTCGTCGGAGCTCGCGCGATATACGCGGTATGCCGTAAGATATATATCAGGTGGCTTACCTCGCGCGCGGCTTACTTCTGGATCAGCGCCTTGGCGGCGGCGGCCACCTGCTCACGCAGCCATTTGTGCTCCGGCGCCTGGTGCACGCGTTCGTGCCACAGCTGATAGAAGCGCATCGCCGGGAATTTCACCGGCACCGCATAGGTCTTCAGCGGCATTTGCTTTTCGTAGTAGCGGACGAACTGGCGGCCGGTGGTCAGCACCAGGTCCGTCTGGGTCAGCATATAGGGGATCAGGCCGAAATAGGCCGATTCGACGACGACGTTGCGCTGCAGTCCCTGGCGCTCCAGGTAGTCGTCGATGACGCCGTGGTAGCCCGGCAGGATCTGGGTCGGCGCCACGTGGGGCAGGGCCAGGTAATCGTTGAGCGTCATGGCGTCGCTGGCGGTGCGCAGGGCGTACGGACAGTCGGCGCGCATCACGCAGATGATCGGGTCCTCGAACAGCTTGGACATGTGCAGGTGCTCGGGCGGCTCGTCCCAGTTGGCGATGACCAGGTCCATGTCGCCGTCCGACAGCAGGCGCACATAGTCGACGCCCGGCCCCAGGCTGTGGATCTTGACGCGGCTGTTGGGCGAGCCGCGCCGCAGCAGCGCCACAAGATTGGGCAGGAACTGGCTGTCCAGGTAATCCGGCGCGGCGATGTGGAAGGTGCGCGCCTCCTCCTGCGGGACGAAGGGCGTCTTCTTGAGGAACAGGTTTTCGGTCTCGTCGAGGATGCGCTTGGCCGGAATCAGCAGGCTCTCGCCGTGCTGGGTGGGCACCATGCCGCGCGCGCCGCGCACCAGCAGCGGATCGCCGGTCAGCTCGCGCAGCTTGCGCAGCGAGGCGGAGATCGAGGGCTGCGGCTGATTGAGTTTGAGCGCCACGCGGGAGACGTTTTTCTCCACCAGCAGCAGGTAGAGAATGCGGATCAGGTGGAGGTCCAGGTGTTGCGGCAGGGCGGGCATGAACGATATGCGATTGAATGAGTTATACGGGAACCGATATGTTTAATATACTCTAATGTTCATGTGGGCAGTGCCAAATCCGTTTATCTTCTGTAAATTAGCCACATTCTTGACCTGAAAGCATCCATGGAATTATTCGCCTATCTGATCCCGTACGGCCTTGAGTGGCTGAACCTGATCGTGCGCTGGCTGCACGTCATCACCGGCATCGCCTGGATCGGCGCCTCGTTCTACTTCGTCTGGCTGGATAACTCGATCCGCCCGCCCGCACCCGGTTCGGAGCTGGCCAGGAAGGGCGTCTCCGGCGAATTGTGGGCGGTGCACGGCGGCGGCTTCTATAACCCGCAAAAATACCTGGTCGCGCCGGCGGAGCTGCCCAAGGAGCTGCACTGGTTTAAATGGGAAGCCTATTCCACCTGGTTGTCCGGCATCGCGCTGCTGACGATCGCCTACTACTTCAACGCGCAGGCGATGATGATCGATAAATCCGTGGCCGACATCAGCAGCCTGCAGGCGGTCGGCATCGGCGTCGGCACGCTGGTCGCCGGCTGGACGGTCTACGATCTGCTGTGCCGCTCCCCGCTGGGCAAGCATGACCTGTGGTTCGGCATCGTGGTGTTTGCGCTGATCGTCGCGGCGGCCTATGGCTTGACGCATGTGTTGAGCGGGCGCGCCGCCTACATCCACGTCGGCGCGCTGATCGGCACCATCATGGTCGGCAATGTGCTGATGCTGATCATCCCCGGCCAGCGCAAGATGGTCGAGGCCATGTCGGCCGGCCGCCTGCCGGACCCGATCCACGGCCAAAAGGCCAAGCAGCGCAGCGTCCACAATAACTACTTCACGCTGCCGGTGCTGTTCATCATGATCAGCAACCACTATGCGATGACCTACCGCCACGATCACGCGTGGCTGGTGCTGGCGTTCATCATGGCGGCGGGCGTCTTCATTCGCCACTTCTTCAATCTGCGCCACAAGGGCCGCGTCGAGTGGCGCTATCCGGCGATCGGCGTCGCGCTGCTGGCCGGCGTGGCCGTGGCGATCGCCCCGGCCCGTCCCGTGGCGGTGGCGCCGGCGGCCGATCCGGCGGCGGAATTCGCCAAAGTGCAGGCCATCATCGCGCATCGCTGCGCCACCTGCCACGCCGAACGGCCCACGCAACCCGGCTTCGCGGCGGCGCCGCTTGGCGTGATGCTTGAGAACGCGGCCGAAATCCATCAAAATGCCGAGAAAATCTACAAACAGACGGTCCAGCTGAAAGCCATGCCGTTGGCGAACCTGACCCAAATGACCGACGCCGAGCGGGCGCAAATCGCCGCCTGGTACGAAGCCGGCGCCAAATGAAGGAAGCGACTATGAGCAGCACCAAAGAGCAACTGGCCAAATGGATCGACGAGCACTTCGACGAGGAGGTCGGCGTTTTGCAGCAGCTGCTGCGCGTGCCGACCGATACGCCGCCCGGGAACAACGCGCCGCACGCCGACATGGTGGCCGATCTGGTCAAGGCCTACGGCTGGAGCGCCGAGAAGCACGCGGTGCCGCAACAGGTGGTGCGGGACTACGGCATGGAGACGATCACCAACCTGATTGTGCGCCGTCCCTACCAAGCCGGCGGTCCGACCGTGGCGCTGAACGCCCACGGCGACGTGGTGCCGCCCGGTGACAACTGGACCTATCCACCGTACGGCGGCGTGGTGGAAAACGGCTATATCTACGGACGCGCCGCCGCCGTCTCCAAGTGCGACTTCGCCACCTACATTTTCGCCACGCGTGCGCTGGAGGCGCTGGGCGTGCCGCTCAAGGGCGGGCTGGAACTGCACTTCACTTATGACGAGGAATTCGGTGGCCTGCTCGGGCCGGGCTGGCTGCTTGAGCAAAAACTGACCAAGCCCGATTACGTCATCGCGGCTGGCTTCAGCTACAACATCGTCACCGCGCACAACGCCTGCCTGCAGCTGGAGATCACGGTCAACGGCAAGTCCGGCCATGGCGCGATGCCGGAAACGGGCCACGACGCGCTGCAGGCGGCGACGAAAATCCTCAACGCCATCTACGACCAGCTGCCGGAGCTGAAGAAGATCAAATCCCGGATAGCCGGCATCGACTCGCCGACGATGCTGGTGGGCCGCATCGACGGCGGCACCAACACCAATGTCGTGCCGGGCAAGGTGGTGCTGAAGATGGACCGCCGCATGATTCCTGAAGAGGAGCCGGTGGAGGTCGAGGCGCAGGTGCGCGCGATGATCGAAAACGCGGTGCGCGGCATGCCCGGCATCAGTCTGGAGATCAAACGCCTGCTGCTGTCGCACGCGCTGCGCGAGCAGCCGGGGACGGAGAAGCTGGTCGCCAGCCTGCAGCACAACGCGCAAACCTACATCGGCGAGCTGATTCTGGCGCAGGGCACGCCGCTGTACGCGGACGCGCGCCTGTACGGCGAGCACGGTATCCCGGCGGTGCTGTATGGCGCCGGGCCGCGTACGGTGCCCGAGTCGAACGCCAAGAAGGCCGACGAGCGTTTGAATCTGGACGATCTGCGCAAGGCCACCAAGGTGGTCGCCGCGACCCTGTTAGACTTCCTGGGTTGATAGGGGAGATGACTCATGTTTGAAAAGAAGTTGATGGCGGGTTGGGGCGATATGGACTTCAACAGCCATATGCGCAACACGGCGTTCATGGACAAGGCGGGCGACATCCGCATGATGTTCCTGTCGGAGCACGGCTTTCCGATTAGTGAATTGATGCGGCTGAAAATCGGCCCGGTGGTGATGAAGGACGAAATCGCGTACTTCAAGGAAGTGATGCTGCTCGACGAGATCACGGTGACCTTGGGCGTGGCCGGCCTGGCGCCGGACGGCAGCCGCTGGCAGCTGCGCAGCGACGTGATACGGCCGGACGGCAAGCTGGCCGCGCGCATCACCAGCACCGGCGGCTGGCTGGACCTGAACGCGCGCAAACTGATCGCGCCGCCGCCGGCGCTGCTGGCCACGTGGCAAGCGCTGGCCCGCACGGACGACTTCCAGGAACTCAACACGAGCATCAAATAACCGGCGGCAATCCAGGGTCAGGTCCACCAATTCTACACGGGCGGGAGCGTACGGGCTCCTACACTCGGGGTCGTGTAGAAATGGTGGATCTGACCCCGGAGCTGGGTGTGGGGTGGCGCACGGCTGCGACTTTCAAGATTGCCGTATGATATGGAAATTATTGTCCATACGGCTAGACTGTGCATCGATACGAGTTAATCAGTTGCCATGACTGCGGGGTGCTGCACCAGTACCGCCCCGTGCGACCGCGCGAGAAGGCGCGCTGCGTGCGCTGCGGCTCCGTCCTCTATCGCGGCGTCCATTCGGACCCCAACCGCATGGCCGCCATCACCCTCGGCGCCATCGTCACCTTCCTTATCGCGCAGTTCTTTCCGATCGTCGAGCTGCAAATCGGCGACTACAGCACCAGCGCCAATCTGCTGGGTTCCATCCGCGTGCTTTGGCACGAACAGATGCAGGTGGTGGCGGCGGTGGTGTTCCTGTTTACGATCGTGCTGCCGGCGGTGGAACTCGGGGCGCTGTTCTATGTGACCATGGCGCTGCGCGCCGGGCGGCGTCCTCCGGGCTTCGACCATCTTCTGCGCGCGGTCGGCGCGGCGCGCCGCTGGGGCATGACCGAGGTGCTGATGATCGGCATTCTGATCACCATCGTCAAGATGACCAGCCTGGCGCAGGTGCTGCTGCAACCGGGCCTGTTCGCCTTCGGTGTGCTGACCTTGATGCTGGCCATCGTGGTCTCCTTCGATCCCAAGTACCTGTGGAATATCGGCGAGCACCTGCCCGGCCCCGGTGGTCCGCGTCCGTCGCAACGGCAGTTCCGATACAAGGCGGTGCCCGCCGGCGCCCATTTCGAGGCCTGCCATAGCTGCGGGTTGGTGGCGACCGTGCCGCGAACGGCGCGCCATCAGCGCTGCGAGCGGTGCGGCGCGGCGCTGCACCGGCGCCGCCCCGACAGCGTCGGCCGCACCTGGGCGTTCCTGCTGGCGGCGACCATCCTGTACATCCCGGCCATGCTGCTGCCGGTGATGTACACCGATTCGCTGTTCGGCAAAGAGGACGATACGATCATCAGCGGCGTGATGCTGTTCTGGAATAGCGGCTCGCAGGCGCTGGCGATCATCATTTTCGTCGCCAGTATCGTGGTGCCGGTGCTGAAGCTGGCCGCGCTGTCGCTGCTGGCGCTGACGGCGCAGACCCGCTCGCGCTGGCGCCCGCAAGAGCGCACCGTGTTGTACCGGATCGTGGAGTTCGTCGGCCGCTGGTCGATGCTCGATATTTTTGTCATCACGCTGACGGTGGCGCTGGTGCGCTTCCAGACGCTGGCGGTGATCACCGCCGGTCCCGGCGCGCTGGCGTTTTGCGCGGTGGTGGTGCTGACGATGCTGGCGTCGATGCAGTTCGACCCGCGTCTGATATGGGATGCAACCGATTCAAATGGAGAAAAACATGCCTGAAAACGAGGGCGGCCAGCCGCCGCTGCACGCGCCACATGTGGAGAAGGCCAGCCGCTGGCTGCCATCGCTGGTGTGGCTGATTCCCCTGCTGGCGGCGTTGATCGGCGCCGGCTTGGTGGTCAAGTCGTTCATCGATCGCGGGCCGACCGTGACGGTGAGCTTCCGCAGCGGCGACGGCCTGGAACCGGGCAAGACCAAGGTCAAGTTCAAGGACGTGGACATCGGCCTGGTGCGCTCGATTTCGCTGTCGCGCGACCTGTCCAAGGTGCTGGTCACGATCGACATGCGCAAGGAGGCGTCGCGCTTCACCGCCATCGACACGCGTTACTGGGTGGTGCGCCCGCGCATCGGCGCCAGCGGCGTTTCGGGGCTTAACACCTTGTTGTCTGGCTCCTATATCGGCGTCGATGCCGGCAAGTCGGAGGAGACCAAGGACGAATTCACCGGGCTTGAGCAGGCGCCCCAGGTGGCGTTCGACGAGAAGGGCAGTTACTACACGCTGCATGGCGAGACCCTCGGCTCGGTCGATGTCGGCTCGCCGATCTTCTATCGCCGCATCCAGGTGGGGCAGGTCGCCGCCTACGATCTGGAGCCGAAGGGGCGCGGCATCAATATGAAGGTGTTCGTCAAGTCGCCGTACGACCAGTACGTCGGCAAGAACACCCGCTGGTGGCATGCCAGCGGTGTCGACGTGCGGCTCGATTCCAACGGCTTCAAGGTCAACACGCAGTCGCTGGCCGCGCTGCTCGTCGGCGGCATCGCCTTCGAAAGCATGAACGGCCAGAAGCCCGCCGCCGCCGCGCCGACCGGCAGCGAATTCCTGTTGGCCGCCGACCAGGCCAGCGCCCTGCGCGAGCCCGATGGCGCGCCGATCACCACGGTGCTGTACTTCGACCAGTCGCTGCGCGGCCTGTCGCAGGGCGCGACCGTCGATTTCCGCGGCATCGTGCTGGGCGAGGTGCGCTCGGTGGGCGTGGAGTTCGATCCCGTCAAGAAGTCGTTCCGCATGCCGGTGACGGTGGATATGTACCCAGCGCGCCTGGGCCGCGCCTTCCAGAAGACCATCGATGAGGATCAGCGCAACAGCGCCGGCCCGCAGGTGCTGGAGCGGATGGTGGCACGCGGCCTGCGCGGCCAGCTGCGCACCGGTAATCTGCTGACCGGGCAGCTGTATGTGGCGCTGGACTTCTTCCCGAACGCGGCGCCGGTCAAGCTGGATCTTAGCAAGGAGACGGTGGAGCTGCCGACGGTGCCCAATAGCCTGGACGAACTGCAAACGCAGCTGGCCAGCATCGCGCGTAAGCTGGACAAGGTGCCGTTCGACGAGATCGGCGTCAATCTGCGCGATACGCTCAAGAGCGCCAATGTGCTGATCAAGCAGCTCGACGCGCAGGTGGTGCCGGAGATGAAGGACACCCTGGGCGCGGCGCGCAAGACCTTCAGCACCGCCGACCAGATACTGCAGAAGGATTCGCCGGTGCAGTCCGACCTGCGCGAAGCCCTACAGCAGCTGACGCAGACGATGCAATCGCTGAACGCCTTGTCCGATTATCTGGAACGGCATCCGGAGTCGCTGTTGCGTGGCAAAGGCAGCAAGCAGGATAAACTGGGAGAGAAGAAATGACGCAAACGATGAATCGGCGCACCGGGCTGGCGGTAATGACGGCGGCAGTCCTCGCGCTGGCCGGCTGCGCCAGCACGCCGCCGGAGCATTTCTACAGCCTCAGTAACGGCATGGGCGTGGCGCCGAAGGCCGAAACGCCGGCCGCCGGCTACTACATCGAAGTGCCCGCCGTGACGGTGCCGCAGCAGGTCGCGCGCAACCAGATGGTGGTCACCACCGGCGCCGGCAGCATCGACCTGCTTGAGTACGATCGCTGGGCTTCGCCGCCGGCGTCGGAGATCGGCCAGGCGCTGTCGCTGGCGATTTCGGGCGAGCTTGGAACCATCGACGTGTTCCGCACGCCGTCGCCGGACGGCACGCCGGTCTACCGCATCAGCACCAACGTGCAGCGCTTCGAGTCGGCGCCCGGCAAGTACGCGCTGATCGACGCGGTGTGGAGCGTGCGGCTGGTGGGCGGTTCCAAGGTGCTCACCTGCCGCAGCGTCGCCAACGAGGAGGTCGGCGCCGGCAACGACGCGCTGGTGGCCGGCCATCGCCGCGCCGTCGTGCGCATCGGCGCCGATATCTCCAAGGCGGTGCGAGCGCTGGCCGCCGGCGGCAACCCGGGCTGCTGAACGGGCTAGCGTCCCGCCCATACCGGCGGGATGCGCCCCGCCCATGGTGCCGCTTGTTCGAGCTGACCGGCAAGGCGCAGCAGCAGGCCGTCCCGCCCGAAACCGGCCGTGAACTGCACGCCGATCGGTAATCCATCCGTGCCCGATCCCAGTGGCACCGACATCGCCGGCACGCCCGCCACGTTGAACAGCGGTGTGTAGGGCGAATGGCGGAACACGTGCGCGGTCCATTCCAGGCCGTCCATCCGCGCCGTTCCCTCCGTGTAGGCGCCGATGCGCTGCGCGGTTTCCGGCAGCGCGGGCGTCAGCAGCACGTCGTACTTGTCGAAGAAGGCGGCGACGGCGCGGCTGACGCGGTTACGTACATCGAGCGCGCCCGCGAATGCCGGCGCCAGCGCGTGGCGGCCGTATTCGTAACAGGCCAGCGTGGACGGTTCCAGCGTCGCCAAGCCGGCTTGGCGGCCGCTGGCCGCCGCGAAACCGTCGATCCAGCCGACCAGGTTGGCGCACCAGATCTGCGCGTTGGCGTGCACGAATTCTTCCCACGACACGCCGATGTCGAGCCGTGCCTCGTCGACGTCATGGCCTAAGCTGCGACACAATTCCGCTGCCGCCAGCGTGGCCACCGCGACATCCTCGGCGGGCTGCCGGCCGTTCCACGCCGGCAGCATCACGCCGATGCGCAGCCTGCCCGGCGCGCGCGCGACCTCGGACAGGAAGGTATGCGCCGGCGGTGCGGTGAAATAGGGCTCGCCCGCGTCCGGATGGTTGATCGCGTCGAGCAGCGCGGCGCTGTCGCGCACCGTGCGGCTGACGCCCAGTTGAACGCCGGAGCCGTTGAACACTTCGTCCATGCCAGGCCCGTTGGAGACGCGGCCACGCGTCGGTTTCAGGCCGAATAATCCGGTCGACGCGGCCGGTACGCGGATCGACCCCGCCGCGTCGGTGGCGTGCGCCATCGGCACGATGCCGGCGGCGACGGCCGCCGCGCTGCCGCCGCTGGAGCCACCGGCGCTATGCTCCAGATTCCACGGGTTGCGGGTCGGCCCGTTGAACAGCGATTCGGTGGTGGTGCTGAACGCCATCTCCGGCGACGCCGTCCTCCCCAGCGTCACCAGGCCGGCGCGCTTGAAGTGCCGCATTAGGTTGGAGTCGGCGGCGGCGACGTGGCCCGCCACGATACGGCTGCCGAGTTCCACCCGTTTGCCGGCCATCGCGATGGCGACATCCTTGATCAGGAAGGGAACGCCCGCGAAGGCGCCGCCGGCACCACCGGCGTCGGGCGCTTCGCCGGGCCAGTGTTCGACCACGGCGTTGATGCGCGGATTGAGCGCGCCGATCGCCTGGAGCGCGGCGCTTTGCAGCTCCTCGCTGCGCACGTCACCCTTTGCCACCAGCGCCGCCAGGCCCAGCGCGTCATAGCGTACATATTCCGAAAGTTTCATATCGATCCCCTAAACATTGGAGTGATACCGACCGGTATCATCTGTTTGTGGGATAATGATACCGAACGGTATCTTTGTCAAGGAAATTCCCGGAGTCGTCATGAACGTAGAAAAACAGTCCATCCGCGATCGGTTGTTCGACGCCGCGTCGCAGTTGTTTTATGCCGAGGGCATACGCGGCGTCGGCGTGGAGGCAATCGCCAAGGCAGCGCGGACCACCAAAATGGGGCTGTACCGCCATTTTGAGTCGAAGGACGTGCTGATCACCGAATGGGTGCGGCAACTGGTGGCGCAGTACGCGGCGGTGATGGACGGGCTGGAGGCGCGTTACCCGGACGACGCGCGCCGCCAGTTGATGGGCTTTGCGGAGTTCATCGCCGACGATGTGGTGCGTGCGTCTTACCGTGGCTGCCCATTTATCAACACCATCGCCGAGCTGCCCGACGCCGCCCATCCGGCGCGCCAACTGATCGAGGTGCACAAGGCGCGTCAACTGCGCCGCATCGGCGCCTTGTGCGCCAGGGCGGGTGTGGCCGAACCCAAGCTGGCGGCCATTCATTTGACCTTTTTGCTCGAGGGCGCGCAGACGGCCGCGCAAAACGGATCGGTGCCGCGTCTGCGCGAAAATCTGCTCAAGCTAGCCGAGACGGTGCTGAATGCGGGCTAGCGCCGTGAAATCACATTATTCATTTGATGATTTTTAGTCCGGCCGTTAAGCTGGGGGCCTGTTTGGATCGGGATAAAAAAATATGGGACAAATCTACCTGGTGCGCAGCGGCCAAGCATCCTTCGGCAGCGCCAATTACGATCAGCTGTCGGAGCTGGGCCATGAGCAGGCGCGCTTGCTGGGGCGCTGGTTGGCCAAAGGCGGGCAGCCGTTCCATCGGATGATCACCGGCGGCATGGCGCGGCACCACCAGACTGCCGATGCTTGTCTGGCGCAGCTGGCGCGGGCGCAGGTTGACGGGGCGGAGTGTCTGACCGACGAGGGTTTCGCGGAGTTCGGCCATCATGAGGTGATGCTGCGGCATTGTCCGGAGTTTGCCGATCCCGCTACTTTTCAGGAACTGCTGGCCAGGTCCGCCGATCCCCAGCGCGCGGCGGAGCAGTTGTTCCGGGCGGCGATGCAGCGCTGGATGACCGGCTGGCATGACGATCAATACGCCGAAGCCTGGCCCGATTTCCGCCGCCGGGTGGTGTCCGCGCTGGAGCGGCTCGATCAGCCGGATAGCAAGCGGACCACCATCGTTTTCACGTCCAGCGGTGTGATTGCGACCGTGATTCAGCACGTGCTGGGGTTCCAGGATTTTCAGGTGATGGAGATGACGTGGAAGCTGGCTAATTGTGCCGTTACCAGGCTGCTGCACCGGCCGGGGGAGTTTGGCCTCGGTTATCTGAATAATTATTCGCACCTTGAACAGCCGGGCCAACCCGGGGTGGTGACGTACCGCTGAACGCGGCACCACACGGGCCACGGCACCACGTGGTGCCCCACGCGTGTTGACCGGTCATCCCGGGCCGGCGGCTGTTGACTGTATGAGCATACAGTATAATTAAGTCATGCTTACTCCCTTGGCTCCAACTTCTCAGCAGGGTTTCATCCTGACCCGCCATTGGCGCGACGCGCCCAACGGGACGGAGATCGAATTCTGGCTGGCGACCGACGACGGCCCCCGGAAAATCCGCCTGACGGCGCAGACTTCCGTGGCCTTCGCGGAGGCGCGCGAGCGCGCCGCCATCGAGGCGCTGCTGGACCAGTCGGCCGGCGTCGAGCTGCGCGAACTGCAGCTCAAAACGTTCGAGCGCGAGCCCGTGATCGGCGTCTATTCGTCCCGCTACAAACAGTTGACGGCGCTGGAGCGCACGTTGCGCGACCACGGCATCAAGATGTACGAGGCCGATATCCGCCCGCCGGAGCGCTATCTGATGGAGCGCTTCATCACCGCCGGCGTGCAGGTGGAGGGCGGCCGCGTCGACGGCGCCACCATCCACGATTGCAAACTCAAGCCCGCCCCCGACTACCGCCCCAAGCTCAAGATGGTGTCGCTCGATATCGAGACGAGCGCCTTCGAAGACCTGTATTCGATCGCGCTCGAAGGCTGCGGCCAGCGCCAGGTGTACATGCTCGGCGCGGCTCCGGCGCAGGCGTCGCCGGAGATCGACTTCGACCTGGAATACTGCGCCACGCCGCGCCAGCTGATCGAAAGACTCAACGCCTGGATGGCGCGCCACGACCCGGACGTGCTGGTGGGCTGGAACGTGGTGCAGTTCGACCTGCGCGTGCTGCAGAAAAACGCCGACAAGCACAAGATCGCGCTGACCCTGGGTCGCGAGGGCAAAACCATCGAATGGCGCGAGCATCCGGGCAAGCAGGGATACATGTTCGCACCGGTGGTCGGCCGCGTCGTCCTCGATGGCATCGACGCGCTCAAGTCGGCGTCGTGGACGTTCCCGTCGTTCAGCCTGGAGAACGTCTCGCAGGCGATGCTGGGCGAGGGCAAAGACATCGGCGACGTCTACGACAAGATGGCGGAGATCGAACGCCGCTTCCAGGAGGACAAGCCGGCGCTGGCCCTCTATAACCTGAAGGACTGCGAACTGGTCACCCGCATCTTCGACAAGGCCAACCTGCTGGCGTTCATGATCGAGCGCGCGACGGTGACCGGTTTGCAGGCAGACCATTTGGGCGGCTCGATCGCCGCCTTCGGCCACCACTACCTGCCGCGCATGCACCGCGAGGGCTATGTGGCGCCGAACGTGGGCGACATCTCCGGCGGCGCGTCGCCGGGCGGCTTCGTCATGGATTCCAAGCCTGGTCTGTACGACTCCGTGGTGGTGCTCGATTATAAAAGCCTGTATCCGTCGATCATCCGCACCTTCCTGGTCGATCCGGTCGGCCTGGTGGAGGGCGAAGCCGCCGAAGATCCGGCGTCGGTGGTGGAGGGCGTCAACGGCACCGTGTTCTCGCGCCATAGGCATTGCCTGCCCGAGATCACCACGCAGATCTGGAATCAGCGCGACGCCGCCAAGCGGGCGAAGAACGAGCCGCTGTCGCAGGCGCTCAAGCTGCTGATGAATTCCTTCTGCGGCGTGCTTGGCGCGACCGAATGCCGTTTCTTCAATCCGCGCCTGATCTCCTCGGTCACCCTGCGCGGACACCAGATGATGAAGCAAACGCGCGAGCTGGTGGAGGCGGAAGGATATGACGTTATCTACGGCGATACCGATTCGATTTTCATCTGGCTCAAAAAAGAACACAGCAACGCCGACGCGCTGGAGATCGGCCAGCAACTGGCGAACAAGATCAACGCCTGGTGGCGCGCCATGCTCAAGCAAAAGCACGGCCTGGAATGTCATCTTGAGATCGAGTTCGACACGCACTTCCAGAAGTTCTTCATGCCGACGATACGCGGCACGGAAATGGGCAGCAAAAAGCGCTACGCCGGCCTGATGATCAACGCCAAAGGCGAGGAAGAGGTGATCTACCGCGGCCTCGAGGTGGCGCGCAGCGACTGGACGCCGCTGGCGCAGCAGTTCCAGAAAGGCCTGTTCCTGCGCATCTTCAAGGACGAGCCTTACCAGGACTTCGTGCGCGACTACGCGCGCAAGACGCTGTCGGGCGATTTCGACGAGCTGCTGGTCTACCGCAAGCGGCTGCGCCACCGGCTGGACGAGTACAAAGTCAACGTACCCCCGCAGGTGCGCGCCGCGCGCCTGGCCGATGAATACAACCAGTCGCATCGCCGTCCGCTGCGTTATCAGAACGGCGGCTGGATAAGCTACGTGATGACGACCGGCGGCCCGGAGCCGCTGGAGGCGATGCGCTCGAATATCGATTACGATCATTATCTGACCAAGCAGTTGCAGCCGATCGCCGACTCGATCCTGCTGCCGATGAAGGACAGTTTTTCCAGCCTCACCACCTCACAAGCCAGTCTTTTTTAAGGAAGCGACCATAAACGATTTCAAGAAGCTGCACGACGGTAGCAAGCTGCTGCACCTGCCCAACGCCTGGGATGCGGGCAGCGCGCGGTTGTTCGAGAGCCTGGGCGCGTCGGCCATCGCCACCACCAGCGCGGGTGTGGCCTGGGCCGCCGGTTACGCCGATAGCAATAACATGCCGGCCGATGTCGCCATCGCCATCGCGGTCAACATCGCGCGCGTGCTGACGGTGCCGCTGTCGGTCGATCTGGAGAACGGTTACTCGGACGATGCGGAGGTGGTCGCGCAAAACGTGAAGAAGCTGGTCGACGCCGGTGTGGCCGGCATCAACCTGGAAGATGGCAGGGACGCGCCGGAGGCGCTGGCCGCGAAGATCGCCGCCATCAAGAAGCTTCTGGGTGCGGCCGGCAAGGATATCTTCATCAACACCCGTACCGACGTGTATCTGAAAGGTCTGGTGCCGGAGGGAGAGCGGGTGGCGGAGGTGTTGAAGCGCGCCGCTATCTACAAGGCCGCCGGTGCGGACGGTTTGTTCGTGCCCGGTATTTGCGGGGGCGATGAAATCAAGGCCGTCGTCGCCAGTGCCGGGTTGCCGGTGAATGTGATGGACTGGCCGGGCAGACCGTCCGCCGAGGAATTGCATAAATTGGGCGTGCGGCGTTTAAGCGCCGGTTCCGGCATACCGCAGGCCTTGTGGGCCGTTGCCGCCGACATGGCCAAGGGTTTTCTGGCCACCGGCGACGCCGGTCCGTTGATCGACAAGGCGATGCCGTACGGTGAGTTGCAGGCGCTGTTTACGCCCCGGTAACACGTGGGGCGCAGGGCGGCATCAGGCCTTTTTGCGGTTGTTGCAGCTGTCGGCGCCGGCGCCAAACGCCACCACCTGCCTGTAGCGAAATAGAAACATTTTGATGACAACGGCGCGTCGCCAAAACGCGCCGTTTTTCCTTTTCCATTCGGACAAATTTGCTCATCGGGTCAAATATTTCCTCATAGGGAATCCGCTACTTTTGATCGTCTTCTGAAACTTCTTGTTACAGTTTCTTATCGGAATATCACATACCTGCAGAGAAACTTGGTTACATTTCGCTTACAAAATAGTTTCATGCAAGCTAGACCAGCCGTTGCAGAATTGGCCTCACACCCGCTTAAGAAACATTCATTCCGATGCTTCCAACCTGTTGTCAGGCCAACCGCCAGGCGCCAGAAAAGCGGGTGTGGTGTTAGCGCTATCTCTCTAACTGTCTGATAAAAAAGGAAGACACATGACTTTGAATAAAGCAATGATGGTACTGGCCTTGTCGCTCGCAGGGGCCGCCGCGACGGCCGCCCCGAGTTCGTCGTTTGTCGATTTTTCCGACGGCGCGCAAGGGTGGGAAGGCATGCAGCCGCTGAATGGCGCCGGTGGCTCCGGCATCGATACCAACATGGGCAACGGAGCGCCCGCGCTGCACACCGTGATGGAAAACTTCGGTGTCAGCTTCAGCAATTCCACCAACCAGTCCTACCTCGGAGATTACGGCAAGCTTGGTAGCGTCACCATCGGTTTGGACGTGGTCGCCAACTCGATCCGCTACTTCGGCCAGGAAGTGTCGCGCCACATGGTGGTCGAGCTGCGCGACTATGGCAATACGCCGCAAGGTATGCCCTACACCAGCGTTTGGTACGACCTCGGCACCATCGACGCAACCAAGGGATGGCAGCATCTGTCTGTAACTATCGGTGATACGACGTCGACGGCGATGCCGACCGGCTGGGGCGGCTACGGCTCCTCCGATGACGCCGCCGGACCGGGCCTGCCGCCCGGCCGCAGCTTCGCCGACGTGCTGGCCGGCGTCGACGAACTGGTGTTTACGACCTACGTGCCCGGCTATATGTACGGCTTCACCGATTTTGACGTCGCCGTCGACAACATCTCGGTGAGCGCCGTGCCCGAGCCGTCGACCTACGCGATGATGTTCGGCGGCCTGGGACTGGTGGGCTGGATGAAGCGGCGCAAATCGCGCGCCGGTTCCGCCGCGTAAGCGACGGGGGCATCGGAAAGTGGTGCACCGCTTTCCGATTTCGCCTGACGTCACAAGCCACGAGCCGGCGGGCATTCGTGAGAGCTGAAATTTTCAGTCATGACATAATCAAAACCTTCACATCACCGAAGGGTAAGGCGTGAGCAAACTATTCTCTCCTTTGAAGATCGGACAGCTGGAGCTGTCCAACCGCATCGTGATCGCGCCGATGTGCCAGTACTCGGCCGAACAGGGGGACGCCACCGATTGGCACATGATCCACCTGGGCCATCTGGCGCTGTCCGGCGCCGGCCTGCTGATACTGGAGGCGACCGCGGTGTCGCCGGAGGCGCGCATTTCGCCGGCCGATCTGGGCCTGTATTCGGACGCCAACGAGCAAGCCCTCGCGCGGGTGTTGAAAGCGGTGCGCCAGCATTCGGGCATGCCGATCGGGATCCAGTTGGCGCACGCCGGACGCAAAGCCTCCACCGCCGCCCCCTGGGAGGGTGGCAAACAGGTGGGGCTGGACGCCGGTGGTTGGCAGACCGAGGCGCCGTCGGCGCTGCCTTACGCGCCGGAAGACCGGCCGCCGACCGCGCTGGATGATGCCGGCCTGGCGCGGATACGCGAGGCCTTCGGGCAAACGGCGCGGCGCGCGGCCAGGCTTGGACTGGACATGATCGAAGTGCACGCCGCGCACGGCTACTTGCTGCACCAGTTCCTGTCGCCGCTGTCCAACCAGCGCACCGACCGGTACGGCGGCTCGCTGGAGAACCGCATGCGCTTCCCGCTGGAGGTGTTCGACGCCGTGCGCGCCGCGTTCCCGGCGGAGAAGCCGGTCGGCGTGCGCATTTCGGCCACCGACTGGGTCGACGGCGGCTGGGATCTGGAGCAGAGCGTGGCGTTTTCCATGGCGGTCGCCGCGCGCGGTAGTGCTTATGTCCACGTCTCCAGTGGTGGCTTGTCGCCGTTGCAGAAGATCGAGGTGGGGCCGGGCTATCAACTAGCCTTCGCGCGCGAGATCAAGCGCCAGGTCGAGGTGCCGGTTATTGGCGTCGGCATGATCACCACGCCGGAGCAGGCGGAAACGGCGATCCGCGATGGCAGCGCCGATCTGGTGGCGCTGGCGCGCGCCGTGCTGTATGACCCGCGCTGGCCGTGGCATGCGGCGGCCGCGCTGGGCGCGCAGGTCGAGGCGCCTAAGCAGTATTGGCGCTCGCAGCCGGCGGCGTATAAGAACCTGTTCGCCACTGAGTAGGGCGGATTAGGCGGAACGCCGTAATCGACCATGCGTGAGCCGCCGGGGCGCATGCATGGCGGATTACGCTGCGCTAATCCGCCCTACGTGATTCCGAGATTCGAGATTCATGCGGGCATTCATGCACGCCGCGCATAAAGGCATGCGCGTTCGCCGTCTATATCCCGGTCCTGGTTGAGTTTACAGTCAAGTCATTGACACTCCTCACAGGACGACGACATGAACGACATCGATACCCCGATCGAAGCAAACGATAGCCTTGACCTGAGCCGCCGCCAGATGGTCAAGCTGACCGGCGCCGGCGCGGCCGCGCTGGCGATGACCTCTGTGCTGGGCAGCGCTGCGCGGGCGCAGGATATGTCCAACGGCGCCGATAACTTCTACACCAGTGACAAGGTCACCGTGCAGAAGGTCGCCTTCAAGGACCAGTACCAGATGAAGGTCGGCGGCAATCTGTTCATCCCCCGCACGCTGAACCGGCACGCGAAAAACGCCGCCATCATCGTCGGCCATCCGATGGGGGCGGTCAAGGAGCAGAGCGCGAACCTGTACGCGACGAAAATGGCGGAGCAGGGCTTCGTGGCGCTGTCGATCGATTTGCCCTTCTGGGGCGACAGCGACGGCAAGCCGCGCAACATGGTGGCGCCGGAGATGTACGCGGAGGCGTTCAGCGCGGCCGTCGATTTCCTCGGCACCCAGCCTTTCATCGACAGCAACCGGATCGGCGCGATCGGCGTGTGCGGCAGCGGTAGTTTCGTCATCAGCGCGGCAAAGATCGATCCGCGCATGAAGGCCATCGCCACCGTCAGCATGTACGATATGGGCGCGGTCACCCGCAACGGCCTGCGGCATGGCCAGACGCTCGAACAGCGCAAACAAATCATCGCCGAGGCGGCCCAGCAACGCCATCTCGAGTTCAAAGGCGGCGAGACGCAGTACACCGGTGGCACTACCCATGTTATTAACAGCGAGACGCCGGCCATTCAGCGCGAGTTTTATGATTTCTACCGCACCCCGCGCGGGGAGTTCACGCCGAAAGGCTCGTCGCCGAAGTTGACCACGCATCCGACCTTGAGCAGCAACGTCAAGTTTATGAACTTCTATCCGTTCCACGACGTCGAGACGATCTCGCCGCGCCCGATGCTGTTCATTACCGGTGAGGTCGCGCACTCGCGCGAGTTCAGCGAGGATGCCTATCGGCTGGCGGCCGAGCCGAAGGAGCTGGTTGTCATTCCGGGCGCGGGCCACGTCGATCTGTATGACCGGACCAAGCTTATTCCCTTCAATAAGCTGGCGAACTTCTTTACGCTGCACTTGAAATAAATGAGCTGTCGCGGCGCTGGCATGGCGGATTACGGCGTTCCGCCTAATCCGCCCTACGTGTCTCCGTGGTCAGGCAGCGACCGTGGCCACGAAACGTTGAGTCCACGTGGAGATACGTAGGGCGGATTAGCGCAGCGTAATCCGCCAATGCGTGAGCCGTCGGCAGCGCTGGCATGGCCGATTACGGCGTTCCGCCTAATCCGCCCTACGTGTCTCCTTGGCTAACCCTGGTAGCGCAGCGCGTCGATCACCAGCGTGAACGCGCGGGACGGATGGCGTCTGGACAGGTAGTAGGCGTGCAAACCGGGGAAGGGCGGGCACCACTCCGGCATCACGCTGAGCAAGCGCCCGTCCTTGACGTACGGTTCGGCGATTTCCGCCGTCAGAAACGCCAAGCCGACGCCGCTCAGCGCCGCGTTCAGCATCTGATAGGCGCTGTTGAAGGTCGCCTGGCCGCTGACCTTCACTTCGATCGGGCGGTCGCCGTCGCACAGCTCCCACGCGTACAAGCCGCCGTTGGAGGACAGGCGCAAGGTGATGCAGTTGTGCTGCAGTAGTTCCTGCGGCGACGTCGGTATCGCCCGGCCCTTGAAGTAGTCGGGCGAGCCGACGATCACCATCGGCGCGTCGGCGGTCAGGCGCACGGCGATCATGTCCTGTTCGACCTGGTCGCCCCAGCGCACACCGATGTCGAAGCGTTCGGCGACGATGTCGTGGCGGCGGTAGTCGGAGTTGATCTCGATGCGCAGGTCGGGGTATTGCGGCAGCAGGTGGGCCACGCGCGGCCACAGCACGCTGTCGATCACGTGGTCGATGGCGGTGATGCGGATTAAGCCCGCCGGGCTGCCACCGAGGTCGCTGATGGCGGCGATCTCCGCCTCGATTTCGGCGAAGCGCGGCGCCACCGTCTCCATCAGCCGCTCGCCGGCCTCGGTCGGTGCGACGCTGCGGGTGGTGCGGGCCAGCAGCTGGACGCCCATGCGCGCTTCCAGCCCGCGCACGATGTGGCTTAGTCCCGACTGCGACATGCCCAATTTGGCCGCCGCGCGCGTGAAACTGCGCTCGCGCGCCACCGCCAGGAACACAAGGATGTCGTTGATGTTTTCGCGCGCCATGGGATCGCTTCCGGGTGGGTTGATTTGGCATTCTAGCAGTTGCGCCGCGCCGTTCGTACGGCGCCGATTGATGATTTTCCTGCATAAACCCTAGCGAATTTGGATAGCGTGCGGACCCGCCCGTGCCGCTACCATGGCCCCACAATTTTGGAAGACGAAGAGAAAAATGGAAATAGCCAGCAACGCGATACCGAAACAGTCCTTCACCGGCCAGCCGGCTTGGAGCGCCGTGGGCTCGATGGCCATGTGCGTGGCGATGTTGATCGCCTCCGAGTTCATGCCGGTCAGCCTGCTCACGCCGATCGCCAGTGACCTGGGCGCGACTCAGGGCATGGCCGGCCAGGCGATCTCGATCTCCGGCCTGTTCGCGGTGGTCACCAGCCTGCTGATTCCGGCCGTCGCCAGTCACTTCGACCGCCGCCACGTGCTCATCGCGCTGACCGGCGTGATGCTTGCCTCGCTGGTGCTGATCGCCTGCGCGCCGAACTTCGCCGTGCTGATGGTGGCGCGGTCCCTGTTGGGCATCACCGTGGGCGGCTTCTGGGCCCTGGCCACGGCGACGGTGATGCGCCTGGTTCCGGCCGAGTCAATTCCCAAGGCACTCGGCCTGATGTACACCGGCAACGCCGTGGCGGCGGCGTTCGCGGCGCCCATCGGCAGCTACTTCGGCGCCGTCATCGGCTGGCGCGGCACGTTCTGGGCGCTGACGCCGTTCGTGGTCGCCAATCTGGCGTGGCAGTGGGCCAGCCTGCCGTCGATGCCGCCGCAGGTCGCCAATCCCGTCGGCAAAGTCCTCGGCCTGCTCAAGCGTCCGAATGTGGCGTTCGGCATGGCCGGGGTGATGTTTTCGTTCGGCGGCGCGTTCGCCACCTTCACCTACCTGCGGCCCTTCCTCGAGACGTACACCGGGGTGACGGTGCCGCAGCTGTCGATGCTGTTGCTCGGCCTGGGCGCGGCCGGCTTCCTCGGCACCTACGGCGCGACGGTCATGCTGGGCAGCCATCTGTACGGATTGCTGCGCTGGCTGCCGCTGGCGCTGGGCGCCGTCACGTTGGCGTTGCCGGCCGTCGGCCACGTGTTCTGGGCGGTGGCCGTCGCGCTGGTCGGGTGGGGCGCGCTGAACGCGGCGATCCCGGTCGCGTGGTCGACGTGGCTGAGCCAGGGCATCGCCGACGAACCGGAAAGCGGCGGCGGCCTGCTGGTGGCGGCGATCCAGCTGGCCATCATGCTCGGCGCCGCGCTGGGCGGTTTGCTGCTGGATCACCTGTCGATCATGGCCACACTGATCGGCGGCGCGGCCATGCTGGCCATATCCTCCATCATCGTCGGCAACGGCGGCCGGCTCAAACCCCAAGGGGCCCGCTGATGCGCGGATCAACACTACTTTATTCATCCCTGACTATGACTATTGCAATGATGGCTGGCGCCCCCGCGCACGCCCAAAAAATCCGCATGATCGTGGAAGGGCGGGTCATCGCCGCCACGTTGACGGACAACCCGACCACGCGCGACCTGCTGTCCATGCTGCCGCTCACGCTGACGCTCGACGACTACGCCGACACCGAGAAAATCGTCTATTTGGACCGCAAGCTGTCGACCGCCGGCGCGCCGGCCGGCAGCACGCCGAAGGCCGGCACCATCGCCTACTACGCCCCGTGGGGCAACCTGGCGTTCTTCTACAAGGACTTCGCGTACTCGCGCGGCCTGGTCACGCTGGGAACCATCGATGCCGCCGATGCGGGAGTGGCCGCGTACAAGCGCGGCGGCGAGCTGAAAGTCAGAATCGAACGGGCCGATTAGCCGTGCGCGGCCTCCACGGCGAATACCTCCTTGGCCGCGAACAAGCCATTGAGCGCGGCGGGAAATCCGGCATACACGGCCATCTGCATGATGATTTCGACGATCTCCGCCTGCGAGCAGCCGACGTTGCGTGCGCCGTGGATGTGGACCTTCAGTTGCGGCGCCGCGTTGCCCAGCGCGGTGAGGGCCGCCACGACGGCCAGCTCACGCACCTTGAGGTCCAGGCCCGGGCGCGAATAGATGTCACCGAACGGAAATTCGATGAGCAGCCGCGCGAAGTCGGGGGCGATGTCCTTCAGGCTGTCGATGACTTTTTCACCGGCCAGTCCGTCGATCTCTTTGAGTTTGGCCAAGCCACGGTCGTAACGTTCGTTGTTCATGGAATCCTCCGTCGGTTGATGGTGGAGGCAGTGTAGGCGCGCTGGCGGAACCGGGCCAATGCCGTTTTCGTGATACCTCTTTGGTATCGCGCCACAGTGATCGCGCCCCTCTCGATCAAGGCCTGGCCGCCGGCTTGACGATCGGCGACTGCAAGGAGATTCTGGTGCAGCTGTACGCCTACGCGGGATTTCCCCGCAGTTTGAATGCGCTCGGCGAGTTCAAGAAAGTGCTGGAGCGGCGCAAGGAACGCGGCATCACCGACCAACCGGGTGGTGACAGCGGGCCGGTGCCGGTGGGCGACGAGTTGCTGGCGGTGGGCACGGCCAACCAGACCAAGCTGGTGGGCGTGCCGGTCGCGGGGCCGCTGTTCGACTTCGCGCCCGCCATCGACCGCTATTTGAAAACCCATTTGTTTGGCGATATTTTCGCGCGGACCAACCTCGATTGGCAAAGCCGCGAGCTGGCGACCGTCGCCGCGCTGGCGGCCATGAGCGGGGTGGAGCCGCAGCTGCGCTCGCACGTGGCCATCAGCATGAATGTGGGACTCGGCGGGCGTCAGCTGCGCCAATTCATCGAGGTGCTGGCGGCCCGCGTCGACGCCGATAGCGCCCGCCGCGCGCAGGCCGCGCTTGAGGCGCATCTGGCGGCGGGCAAGCCGTGATGGCCGGGGCCATCACGCGGCGAGGCGCCAACCCGGCTAGCCGGCCAGCGTGGCGTTGTCGATCACGAAGCGGTAGCGCACGTCGCCCTTGAGCATGCGCTCGTAGGCGTCGTTGATCTGGTCGGCCCGCACCAGTTCGATGTCGGCGACGATGCCGTGTTCGGCGCAGAAGTCCAGCATCTCCTGGGTTTCCGGTATGCCGCCGATCATCGAGCCGGCCAGCGAGCGCCGTTTCATGATCAGGTTGAAGACGTTGGGCGACGGATGCGGCGTCGCCGGCGCGCCCACCAGGGCCATCGTGCCGTCGCGCTTGAGCAGCACCAGCAGGGCGTCGAGGTCGTGCGGCGCGGCCACCGTGTTGAGGATGAAGTCGAAACTCTTGGCGTGGGCCGCCATCTCGTCGGCGTTCTTCGACACGACCACCTCGTCAGCGCCAAGCTGCCTGGCCGCCTCGCGCTTCGAATCGGAGGTGGTGAACGCCACCACGTGCGCGCCCATCGCGTGGGCCAGCTTGATGCCCATGTGTCCCAGGCCGCCGATGCCGACCACGCCGACCTTCTTGCCCGGGCCGGCGTTCCAGTGGCGCAGCGGCGAGTACGTGGTGATGCCGGCGCACAGCAGCGGGGCGACGGCGGCCAGCTGCTCCTCGGGATGGCGCACCTTGAGCACGTAGCGCTCGTGCACGACGATCTTTTCCGCGTAGCCGCCCTGCGTCCAGCCCGGCGCGTCCGGCGTCGGCGCGTTGTAGGTGCCGATCATGCCGTCGCAATAGTTCTCCAGGCCTTCGTCGCACTCGGCGCAATGCTGGCAGCTGTCGACGATGCAGCCGACGCCGACCAGGTCGCCGACCCGGTGGCTTGTCACGTGGGCGCCGACGGCCGACACGCGGCCGACGATCTCGTGGCCCGGCACGCACGGGTATTGGGTGCCGGCCCACTCGGCGCGCACCTGGTGCAGGTCCGAGTGGCAGATGCCGCAAAAGGCGATGTCGATCTGGACATCGTGCGCGCCGGGCGCGCGGCGGGTGATTTCCAGCGATTCGAGGGGTTTGTCGGCGGCATGGGCGCCGTAGGCTTGTACTTGCATGGGGAACTCCTTGGTGCTTTTGAACGGAATGGACATTTTCAGGGTGCGGACCCTTGGATCGGTAGCTCGTTCCGCCCGATTTCTTGCCCGATCCTGCGGCGGGCCGGTTGTTTGGTAGGCATGGGCGGATGCGCAAGGATACAATCGGCGTCAGGAGGAATGACGAGCAATGGGAGCGATGGACAACATGGCGGCGGCGCGCGGCGCCCATCAGCAAGCGCTGGCGCGGATGATCACGAGCCGCGTGGGCGCGAGCGGCGACTACGACACGGGCATACCGGGCCTGCGCTTTTTCCGGCGCGACGCGGCGGCGCCGCCGACCGTGTGCATGGTCGAGCCGAGCGTGGTGGTCGTGTCCCAAGGGGCCAAACGGCTGTGGGTCGGCGGCGACGCCTATCTGTATGACAGCTCGCGCTTGATGGTCACGTCGCTGGACGTGCCGGGCGGCTCCGAGGTGCTCACCGCCAGTCCGCAGCGGCCGTGCGTGGGCCTGGCCATGAAGCTCGACCTGCGCGTGCTCGCCGAGCTTATCGCGCAGGGCGGCCTGCCGTCGCCGGGCGCCGGCACGGGCGGCACCGGCGTCGGCATCGGCGCGGCGACGCCCGACATCCTGGCGCCGTTCGAGCGGCTGCTGGCGCTGCTGGACGACCCCGAGGCCATCCCGGTGCTGGCGCCGATGATACAGCGGGAGATTCATTACCGGTTGCTGCGGGGCGACCAGGCCGGCCATCTGCGGCGCATCACGTCGGTCGACAGCCAGGGCCACCGCATCGCCAAGGCCATCGGCTGGCTGAAGTCGAACTACGCGTTGCCACTGCGGGTCGACGACCTGGCGGCGCGCGTGCAGATGAGCGCGACGACGTTCCACCAGCATTTCCGCCAGCTCACCGCCATGAGTCCGTTGCAATACCAGAAGTGGCTGCGCTTGAACGAGGCCAAGCGGCTGATGCTCAACGAGCACCTGGACGCGGCCAGCGCGGCCTACAAGGTCGGTTATGAAAGCCCGTCGCAATTCAGCCGCGAGTACAGCCGCCTGTACGGGCTGTCACCCAAGCGCGACATCATGGAGATGCGCAACCGCGCGCACGACGGCGGCTGAACCTTCCAGGCGCGGCCGTGCGATATTTTTCGTCTCCCTCCCTTTTGGCGGGGCCTGCGCGTCGCGTTCAGGCGGTAAGATCGGAACTTCCGCCTATCGTAAGAATCCACCATGACCGCCGCCAACCTTGCCACATATTCCGAACCCGTACGCTTGCCGATCGGCACCTCCGACGGCGTGGTGTTCGATGTCGTCGCCTGGGGACCGGCCCAGGCCGACGTGGACTTCAGCGTCGCTTGCATGTTCGAACACGAGGTCGGCGGCGCCCCCATCGCCGGCGGGTTGCTGGCACTGGACCAGGCGCTGGGCGGCCACCTGACGCGCATGCGCGCCCACGGCGCGTTCCGCGCGCAGCCGATGGAAACCATGCTGATCGCCTCGCCGCCGCCGGGCATGACGCCGCGCGCGGTGCTGGTGATCGGCCTGGGCGATCCGGCCACGCTCGACGCCGACCGCCTGCGCCAGGCCACGCGGGTGGCGATGCGCGAGGCGATCCGCCACGGCGCGCGGTCGATGGCCTTTGCGCCCAGCGTGCTCGACGCCGGCCACACCGACAACGCCGCGCTCGACATGCCGGCGGTGATGTTGGACGGGATGCTGAGCGCGCTGCGCGCCGAGCTGGCGCTGGCCGCCGCCGACCTGTCGCCGCCGCCGGCGCTGCGCCATTGCACCTTCGACGTGGGCGCGGCGCGCGTGGCCGGGGCCGCGCAGGCGTTCGCCGCCGCGTTCGAGCGCCGCTAGGTTGGCGGCCTTCCGCAAACAATCAAAAGATTGATCAGCTTCACATTGTCGAACTATTACATTCGATCAATGCACTGAACGATGAGCGTTCAAAGCCCGCGCAGTTGGGTCGTGCATTTCGAACGGTTTTATTTCTTGGAGAACGACAATGACGAGATTTTTGGCTTCGATAGGCCGCTGCATGGCGGTCGCGGGTGTGGCGGCGGGTGTTTCGATCCTGCCGGCACAGGCCGCGCCCAGATTAATCAAGAACGATACCTTCTGGAAGGACACGAACAACAACCCGATCTATTCGCAGGGCGGCGGCATCCTCAAGGTCGGCGCGACCTACTATTGGTACGGCGTCAAATACGACGGGGCGGTGACGTACGCGGCCAATCCGGTCTCGTCCAACAGCAACACCGGCTTCAACGCCGTGACCGTGTACTCGTCGACCGACCTGGCCACCTGGAAGTTCGAGGGCAACGCCGCCTCCGCCGGAGCGGTCGGCGGACCGTGGGAGCCGGCCAACTGGATCGGCCGCCTGGGCGTGGTCTACAACGCCAACACGAAAAAATACGTGCTGATCACGCAGATCGGCTCGGCGACCTTGGGCAACGGCGTGCTGTTCGCCACCAGCAACACGCCGGTCGGTCCTTTCGTGTTCGACCACATCCAGCCGCAGATCACCAACGTGGTGACGCCGGCCACCGGCGACCAGACCATTTATACGGACGACGACGGCGCCTCGTATCTGATTTTCAGCAATTCCAACGGCCGCGCGCGCTCGTACGTGGCGCAGATCCGCGCCTCCGATTCGCTCAACATCGAGCCGGCCGTCAACATCGCGCTCAACAGCGCGGGCAGGGAGGGCAACGCCTTGTTCAAGCATGCCGGCGTGTACTATTTCTGCTCGTCGGAGCTGCACGGATGGAACGCGTCGCAGACCTACTGCCGCTCGGCCAACGCCATCAACGGCCCGTACACCGCCGAGTTCGTGATGGACGGCTCGCAGGGCGACTTCTCCCACGTGTCGCAGAGCGGCTTCTTCATTCAGGTCAACGGCAGCGGCGCCAGCACGGTGCTGTACGCGGGCGACCGCTGGAGCGATTTCGCCGGCAACGGCATCGGCTACAACCAGTGGGTGCCGCTGTCGTTCAACGGCACCACACCCCGTTTCAATTCGCTGAGCCAGTTCAACCTGGACGCGGCGACCGGCACCTGGACCGTCGGCGCGGGCAACAACTACGCGATCAATCCGAGCTTCGAGGCCGACCGCGTGCGGCAGAACGCGCTGGCCGGCTGGAGCACCTGGACCAACCTGACCGACGCCGATCCGAATAACAATCTGCTGCGCGGGCACACGGGCCGCTGGAACGCCGAGCAATACCATACCGCCGCGTACTCCGCCAGCCGCTATCAGGACCTGACGGGGCTGCCGAACGGCACCTACACGCTGAGCGCCTGGGTCAAGAGCAGCGGCGGGCAGAGCATCGCCCGCATCTACGTCAAGAACTTCGGCGGCACCGAGCTGGTGTCGAGCATCAACACGGCGATCCCGAACTGGACCCAGGTCACCATTCCCAACATCCAGGTCACCAACGGCAAGGCCACCATCGGCATGTATCAGGTGGCCAACGCCGGCAATTGGATTAATGTCGATGACTTTAGTTTGACTAAGAACTAGGCCGGTCTTTCGATGGTTTCCACGTCGCTGCAGCGGCGACGCGGCAGCGATTTCTGACAAAAATGTAATCTCCCGGTCAGATTGGCGCCATGTTTGCGAGGTAAACTGCCTGTGGCGCAACCGCGCCGATGTGTCACGGGCGGCAGCCCTCTTCCAGCATGTGAGAATACAGAATGCGTTTATTGGTCGTTGAGGATGAGCAGAAAGCCGGGGAGTACATTCAAAAAGGCCTGACCGAATCGGGATTCGTGGTCGACTGGGCCAACAACGGTCCGGAAGGGCTGCACGCCGCCACCACCTGCCATTACGATCTGATCGTGCTGGACGTGATGTTGCCGGGACTGGACGGCTGGCAGATCATTACGGCGCTGCGCAAGAGCGTGGACACGCCGGTGCTGTTCCTGACCGCGCGCGACGCCCTCGACGACCGCATCAAAGGGCTCGAACTGGGCGCCGACGATTACCTGGTCAAGCCGTTCGCGTTCGCCGAACTGCTGGTGCGCATCCGCACGTTGCTGCGGCGCGGCCCGATCAAGGAGGTCGAGCTATTCCACCTGGCCGATCTGGAGCTGGACGTGCCGAAGCGTCGCGTCACACGGGGCGGGGCGCGGATCGATTTGACCGCCAAGGAGTTCGCGCTGCTGCACCTGATGTCCAGGCGCGTCGGCCAGGTGCTATCGCGTTCCCTGATCGCCTCGCAGGTGTGGGATATGAACTTCGATAGCGACACCAACGTGGTGGACGTGGCGGTGCGCCGGCTGCGTGCCAAGATCGACGATCCGTTCGACGTCAAATTGATCCACACCATACGGAACATGGGCTACGTGCTGGAAGACCGCCGATGAGATTCGGACGTCCGTCGCTGACCGTGCAGTTGGGCGCGCTGTTTGCGGTGGTGGCGGCCATCGTTTTCTCGGCGGTCGCCACCTATCTTTGTCACGCGCTCGCGGCGCAGCTGCAGGCGCGCGATGACGCCGACCTGGTTGAGCATGCGCTTCGCATCAGACATCTGCTGACGGAAACGCGGGACGCCGCCGCCGTGCGCGCCGATCCCCATCGTTTCCTCGACGCCGTCGACCGGGGACGCGGCCTGCTGATGGTGATACAGGCCGAAGACGGCGAACCGCTGACCCAGAACACCGGGGACCGCGCATTTGTCGGAATCGCGCGACCGGTGGCGGCGGGGCGCGAGCCGTCCACCGCGGACGCCGTCGACGCGACCTCCGGGCGCGGTGCGCGGATGCGCGCCCTCACGGCCATGGGCGCGGTCGGCGCTGGCGGGACGCTGGTGCGTATCGCGCTGGCGCATACGGCCGATGACCGCGCTGCCGTCATGCAGGGCCATCGGCGCAAGGTGCTGGCGGCGGCGTTCGCCGGCGCCGTCCTGACGGCGCTGCTCGGATTCCTGCTGGTCCGGCGCGGATTCGATCGCGTCAAATCGCTGGCGCGCCAGGCGCACGAGGTCAGCGCGCATAATTTGGCGAAACGCCTCGACGCCGAGGCGGCGCCCGAGGAGTTGCGCGAGCTCGCGCGGGCGTTCAACGCCGTGCTGGACCGGTTGCAAGGCAGCTTTGTCAATCTGTCGCAGTTCGCCGATGATCTTGCCCATGATTTGCGCACGCCCCTCAACAACCTGATGGTGCAGACCGAGGTGGTATTTTCGCAGCCACGGTCGCCGGAGGAATATCAGGACCTGCTGTCATCGAACTACGAGGAGTTTGGACGGCTTGCCCGCATGGTGGAGAGCATGCTGTTCCTCGCCCGCGCCGATCATGACCAGATCGCGTTGGCCACCGAGCCGCTCGACGTCGGCGCCGAACTGGCACGTATCGCCGACTACTTCGAGGGCCCCGCGCTCGATGCCGGCGTCTCGTTCGCCATCAGCGCCGGCGGCGCGGTCCGGGCCGACGCGCTGCTGTTCCGGCGCGCCGTCAGCAATCTGGTCGCCAACGCCATCCGCTACACGCCGCGCGGCGGCGCGGTGCGGCTATCCGCGCTCGCCGCGCCCGGTGGCGTCGCGGTGTCGGTGTCGAACCCCGGTGCCGGCATCGCCCCTGAACATCTGTCACGCCTGTTCGACAGGTTTTACCGCTCCGACCCATCGCGTTCGAGCGGCTCGGTATCGGCCGGCCTTGGCCTGGCCATCGTCAAATCGATCATGGCGCTGCACGGCGGAGGCGCCACCGTCACCAGCGAGATCGGCGGGCACACCTGTTTTTCCCTGTTCTTTCCGGATGCCCCGCCTGCCGCTGTCATTTAACGCTGTCATTTAAATGTAATGTGAGCGTCATTCGGGTGTGCGGGTTGGCTACTTAAAATGGCTGCATCGAATTCACAAACAGACGAATTCGATCAACCCACTTAAAGGAACCGAGCATGAACTCCATCAAACGCACACTCGCCGCCGCCGTCACCGTTATCGCCCTGGGCCCGCTGGCCGTCCTTGCGCACGCTGGCGAGGCGCGCCCCAATCAGATGTTCGGCAGCGCGGCGCCGGCCGCCGCCGCGACGCGTGTCATCACGATCTCCGCCGCCACCGGCGGCATCAACGTCAACCAGGGCGACGTGGTCCAATTCAACATCGATGGCAAAAGCTTCACCTGGCAATTCGACACGCTGCGTCCGGACGATCGATTCGCGCTGTCGGCGATCGCTCCGGAAGGCATCGAGACGCACGGCGTGTATGTCTACGTCGCGCCCAATCCGCTCTATCGCGGTTAAGCGGGACTGGCATACAGAGCCGCCAAACGGGGCCGCTCAAACACCTCGACGAATGGCTCGGCAAGGGGGGCGTGCACGTTTGGAAAAAATAGCATATGATGACCATCATGTACAGCGAATCCAAGAAATCGGCCGCCAGCCGCAAGCAACAGACGCACGAGCGCATCGTCGAGGTGGCATCGCCCGCCGGCTGCCCGACCGGGGCGACGGCAAGGCTCGCGAAAAGGCGATGTCGATGGTCTGCGCGCTGATCGGCACCACCATGGTGGCCCGCGCCGTCGACGATCCCAAGTTTTCGGCGGCGCTGTGCGACGCCACCACCAAACAGTTGTCGCCGGACGCCGGATAAGTGCTGGCGGATTTTTTTAATTGAGTATATGATGGTCGTCATATCTTAGGGCGGCTGGAGAAAAGGAAAAGATGTCTACCACCTCCCGCAAAAATCGCTGTCGTGACCGGTGCCTCGTCGGGCATCGGTGCCTCCGTGTCGCCCTGTTCAGCGCCGCCCAGACCGGCGTGCCGGCGCCGCGCCTGAAGGCCTGAGTCCACGCAATCAACTTCTCTTACAAGGATACTAAAAATGTTATTTGATCATTTCCCGCTGCGCTCCGTCGAGCTCGCCAACCGCGTCGTCATGGCGCCGCTGACCCGCAGCCGCGCGGTCGACAACAACACCCCCAACAGCCTGATGGCCACCTACTACGCCCAGCGCGCCGAGGCCGGCCTGATCATCACCGAAGGCACGTCGCCGTCGCCCAACGGCCTGGGCTACCCGCGCATTCCGGGCCTGTTCAACGACGCCCAGGTGGCCGGCTGGCGCCTGGTCACCGACGCCGTGCACGCCAAGGGCGGCAAGATCGTCGTGCAACTGATGCACACCGGCCGCGTGAGCCACGAGGGCAACCTGCCGCCTGGCGCCAAGGTCGTCGGGCCGTCGTCCGAGATCTGCCCGGGCGCGATGTACGTCGACGGCAAGGGCGAACTGCCGCACACGGCGCCGCACCCGATGACGGAGGCGGAGATCGCCGCCACCGCGGCGGAGTACGCCACCGCCGCCCGCCTGGCCATCGAGGCCGGCTTCGACGGCGTGGAACTGCACGCCGCCAACGGCTATTTGCTGGAACAATTCTTGAACGCTAACATCAACAAGCGTACCGACGGCTACGGCGGCAGCGCCGAGGGCCGCAACCGCCTGGTGCTGGAGGTGGCGCGCGCCGCCGTCAAGGAAATCGGCGCCGCGCGCGTCGGCATCCGCCTGTCGCCGCACGGCGTCGTCAACGCGGCCGGCGCCTTCGACGGCGTGGATGCGCAGTACTTGGCGCTGGTGAAGGAACTGTCGTCGCTGGGCCTGATGTACGTCCACGTGCTGGACCATTCCGCGATGGGCACGCCGCCGGTGCCGGCCGCGCTCAAGGCCGAGCTGCGCGCCGCCTTCAACGGCCCGTTCATCCTCGCCGGCGGCTTCGACAAACACAGCGCCGAGCAGGCGCTGGCCGACGGCAAAGCCGACCTGATCGCGTTCGGCCGCCCCTTCATCGCCAACCCCGACCTGGTGGCGCGCCTGCGCGCCGACCAGCCGCTGAACACGCCCGACCAGGCGACGTTCTACACGCCGGGCGCCCAGGGCTATACTGATTACCCGGTAGCGGCTGGCTGAGCGTCGATCCAAAACCAGGAGAAGAAAAATGAAAGCATTGGTGTTGAAACGCTACAACAAGGCCGGCAAGCTGGAGTTCGCCGAGATCGCCCGGCCCATCGTCGGATCCGATGAAATGCTGGTGCAGGTGCGCGCCGCCGGCCTCAATCCCATCGACAACATGATCCCGACGGGGGCGTTCAAGCCATTGCTGAAGTTTGAGCTGCCGGCCGTGATGGGCAACGATCTGGCCGGGGTGGTGGTGCAAGTCGGCAACCGCGTGAGCCGCTTCAAGGTGGGCGACGCGGTCTACGCCACCCTGTTCGATCTGGGGCGCGGCTCGCTGGCCGAATACGCGGTCGTGCCCGAGAGCGCGGCCGCGCTCAAGCCGGCCAACCTCGATTTCGTACAGGCGGCGGCGATGCCGATGGTGGCCCTGACCGTGTGGCAGGCGTTGAAGGAGCGCATGCGGCTCAAGCCGGGGCAAAAGCTGTTCGTGCCGGCCGGCTCGGGCGGTATCGGCACCATGGCCATCCAGTTGGCCAAGCAGTTCGGCGCCACGGTGGGCACCACCACCAGCACCGCCAACGTCGAATTGGTGCGCGGCCTCGGCGCCGACGAGGTGGTCGACTACAAGCGGCAGAACTTCGAGGAGACGATGAAGGACTACGACGCGGTGCTGGGCACGGTGCGCGGCGACGGGCTGGAAAAGGCGCTGCGAATTGTCCGTCCCGGCAGCACCGTGGTGTCGCTGATCGGGCCGCCGGACGCCGCCTTCGCGCGCGGACGCGGCATGAACTTCTTCATGCGCTTCGTGTTCGGCCTGTTGAGCCGCAAGATCATCGGCCTGGCGCGCGGGCGCGGCGCGGGTTACGCGTTCATGTTCGTGCGGCCGGACGGGGCGCAACTGGCCGAGATTGGCAAGCTGCTCGAGAATGGGAGCGTGCGTCCGGTGATCGACAAGGTGTTCCCGTTCACCGAGGCGGTCGAGGCGCTGGCCTACCTGGCGCAGGGCCGGGCCAAGGGCAAGGTCGTGGTGCGGATGGTGCGCGACTGATCAAGTTTTAGCGTTCCCCGGCGGGTAGCGCCAGGCTGGCCTCCAGCCCGCCGTCGGGATGGTTGCGCAGGGTTAGCGTGGCGTCGATGGCCTGCGCCAGCTGGCGCGCGATCGCCAGTCCCAGTCCCGTGCCGCCGGTGTCCCGGTTGCGCGACGCCTCGAGGCGGTAGAACGGTTGCATCACGTTGTCCAGCTCCGCGTCGGGAATTCCGGGGCCGTGATCGCGCACGCGGATCGTCAGGCGGCCATCCTCGTCGCCGACGTGCAGCTCCGCCGAACCGGCATATTTGAGGGCGTTGTCGATCAAATTGCCCAGCACCCGGCGCAGCGCGTGCGGGCGCGTGACCAGCGGCGCGCCGGCCTTGCCGTGCAGTTGGATCGGGTGGCCGGCGTCCAGGTAGTCGCCGACCAGGCTTTCCAGCAGCGAGTCCGGATCGACGCTGCGCGGCGCCTCGGACGTGCCGTGCAAGGTGCGGGCGTAGGCCACGCCGTCGCGCACCAGCATCTCCATCTCGACCAGGTCGCGGTTCATTTTCTCGCGCTGCTGGTCGTCGTCCAGCATGTCGGCGCGCATGCGCATGCGTGTGATCGGCGTTTGCAAATCATGGGAAATCGCCGCCAGGATTTGCGTGCGCTCGTCCAGATGGTCGGCGATGCGCTGCTGCATGGCGTTGAACGCGCGCGCGGCGCGCGCCACCTCCAGCGGGCCGCTTTCGGAAACGGCAGCGGCTTTCAGATCCGGCCCGAGGCGGTTGGCCGCCTCCGCGAGCCGCGCCAGCGGCCGGGTCGCCAGCCGCACGCCGTACCACGTGACCAGCCCCAATAGCCCCAGCTGCAGCATCAGCACCGCCGGCAGCCAGGACGGGATCGGCAGGCCGGCCGGGCGCATGTCGATGGTGAGCCGCGTGCCGTCGGACAGCGTGACATGCGCCTGCACCCGGTTCGGGTGTCCCGGCACGGCGCTGGCGGTGACCGGGTATTGTTTGCCGATGGCCTTGACGAACGACGCCGCGATCCGCTTCGACAGCTCGCTGTCGGGCGCGTGGCCGGCATCGCCCTGGCGCAGCGAGAATTCATAGGTGCGGCGCGCCAGCTTGGGCAGCCACGCGGCCCGCTCGTTGGCCGGCAAGTGGTCCAGCAACGCCACCGAACTGGCGACGTCCTGCTCCAGGTAGCCGAGCATCAGGCCGGTGGTCGCCTCGCGCCGTTCGTTGATGATCACCCAGTACGACAGCGCATGCGCGGCCGCCAGGCCGACGAACAGGATCAGCGTCAGGCGCGTGAACAGCGTGCGCGGCCAGCGGAACGTCGGTGTCGTCATGCCGCGCCGCCCAGGTCGACCCCGGACGAAAACACATAGCCTTCGCTGCGCAGGGTTTTAATGTAGCGCGGCTCGCGCGCGTCATCCAATAGCCGCTGGCGCAGGCGGCTCACCAGCAGGTCGATCGAGCGGTCGAAGCTGTCGGCGTCGCGCCCCTGGGTGAGGTTGAGCAGTTGATCGCGCGTCAGCACCCGCTGCGGATGGTCGAGGAACACCCGCAGCAGTCGGTATTCGGCCCCGCTCAGCGAGACCACCGTGCCGGCGCGGTCGAGCAGGTGGCGGCCGACGGTGTCGAGCTTCCAGTCGCCGAAGGTGATGAACTGGCCCGGCTCGTCGACTTGCATATTGGGGGGCAGCATGCGCGCGCGGCGCAGCACCGAACGGATGCGGGCGAACAGTTCGCGCACCGCGAACGGCTTGGTCAGATAGTCGTCGGCGCCCATCTCCAGGCCGATGATGCGGTCGGTCTCCTCGCCGCGCGCGGTCAGCATCAGCACCGGCAGCGCGCGCCATTTGCTGGCCCGCAGCTCGCGGCACAAGGTCAGGCCGTCCTCTCCGGGCAGCATCAGGTCCAGCACCAGCAGATCGAACGTTTGTTGTTCCAGCAGCGCGCGCATCTGGCGGCCGTTCGCCGCCACGGTGGCGCGCATGCCGTTCTTTTCCAGATAGGCGGCCAGCAGTTCGCGGATTTCGCGGTCGTCGTCGACGATGAGGATGTGGTCTGTATTTTCCATGGACGCATCTTAACCTGTGAAGAAGGGCGGTATCGCCGGCTTTGTATCTCAGTGTATCCGGATCGTACTTGTACACACAAGATTGCAAAAGAGGGGTTTTGGGACACAGCCGGTACACACCGCGGCCGTTAAATGGAGTCTTCAAAAACAGGAAAAAAACAGGACAACCCGCCATGAACCACCTCATCGAACTGCCGCTGGCGACGCTCGCCGGCGTACTGACCATCGCGTCTCCCTGCGTGCTGCCGATCCTGCCGATCGTATTGGGGAGCACCCTCCAACGCAGCAATCCCACCCGGCCCCTGTTCATCGTGGCGGGCTTCGTTGTCACGTTCGCGGCGCTGGGCATGCTGCTGGCCAGCGCCTCGCAGCACGTGGTGATCGCCCAGGAGACGCTGCGCCTGGCCGGCATCGGCATGCTGATGTTGACCGGGCTGCTGATGCTGTGGCGCCGGCCGTATGAATGGCTGATGGGCCGCATGGGCGGCTTGCTCAACCTGGGCGGCCCGTCCGCCGACAGCGGCGGCAACGCCGGCGGCTTCGTGCTCGGCATGTCCCTCGGCGCCGTGTGGACGCCGTGCGCCGGTCCGGTGCTGGCGTCGATCCTGGTGCTGGTGGCCAAGGCGCAGGACATCGGCTGGTCCGCCACGCTGCTGGTGCTGTACGCCCTCGGCGCCGGCATCCCGATGCTGGTGATCGCCTACGGTGGCCAGTTCATGGCGACCCGGGTGCGGGTGCTGGCGCGCCACTCGCATCGCCTGATTCAACTCTTCGGTGTGCTGATCCTGCTGACCGGGCTGGCCATCTATTTCCAGTACGACGTCGTCATCTACGCCGCGCTGGCCGACTTCTTCCCCACCCTGAAAGGATATTGAACATGAAATCCCTGATCAACACGCTGCTCGCCGCCACCGCCTTGTCCGCCGCCAGCGTCACCGCCATGGCGGCGCCGATGGCGCCGACCGCGCCGGAATTCACCGGCATCGATAAATGGCTCAATGGCGATCCGCTGACCATGCGCCAGTTGCGCGGCAAGGTGGTGCTGGTCGACTTCTGGACCTACACCTGCATCAACTGCGTCCGCACGCTGCCGTACGTGAAGAGCTGGCACGAGAAGTTCAAGGACCAGGGCCTGGTCGTGGTGGGCGTGCACACGCCTGAATATCCATTCGAGCGCTCGACCGACAACGTCAAAGGCGCCATCAAGCGCTTCGGCATCCCGTACGCCGTCGCGCAGGATAACCAGTACGCCACCTGGAACGCCTACGGCAACCGCTATTGGCCGGCGGTCTACCTGATCGACAAGCAGGGCAGGGTGGTCTACCAACACTTCGGCGAAGGCGAGTACGCCCAAACCGAGGCGAAGATCCGCGCGCTGCTGGCCGAGCCGGCGCCCGCCGCCCAGTAATTCACCCACCCACTCGAAAGGAATCATCATGACTGAAATGACCAACCTGAAACGCCGCGATTTTCTGAACACGGCCGCGCTGGGACTGGCGGCGATGCAAATGGGTTACGCGGGCGGCGCCTTGGCGGCCGTCGCCTCGCCGGCGGGCGCGTTCCCGGCGATCCGGCAGATCAAGGCCGGCCTGCTCGATGTCGGCTATGTGGACATGGGGCCGTCCGACGGCGTGCCGGTGCTGCTGCTGCACGGCTGGCCGTACGACATCCACGCCTTCGCCGAGGTGGCGCCGATACTGGTGGCGGCGGGCTACCGCGTCATCATCCCGCATCTGCGCGGCTACGGCAGCACGCGGTTTCTGTCGGCGCAGACCTTGCGCAACGGGCAGCAGGCCACCTTCACCGCCGACGCCGTCGCCTTCATGGACGCTCTGAAGATCGACCGGGCCATCGTCGCCGGCTTCGACTGGGGCGCGCGCATCGCCGCCACCTTGGCCGCGTTGTGGCCGCGCAGGTTCACGGCGCTGGTGTCGGTCAGCGGCTACCTGATCGGCAGCCAGGAGGCGAACCGCGCGCCGCTGTCGCCGAAGGCCGAGCTGCAATGGTGGTACCAGTATTACTTCGCCACCGAGCGCGGCGAGCAGGGCTACCGCGCCAACACCCACGCGTTTGCGCGCCTGATCTGGGAACTGGCCTCGCCACAGTGGAAATTCGACGACGCCACGTTCGCCCGCTCCGCCGCGTCGCTGGACAATCCGGACCATGTCGCCATCTCGATCAGCAACTACCGTTGGCGCCTGGGACTGGCGCCGAGCGAGGCGCGTTACGACGATCTGGAGCGGCAACTGGCGCGCTTCCCGGACATCGGCGTGCCGACGATCACGCTGGAGGGCGACGCCAACGGCGCCCCGCATCCCGATCCGAAGAACTACGCGAAGAAATTCACCGGCAAGTACGAGCACCGGCTGATCACCGGCGGCATCGGCCACAACCTGTCGCAGGAGGCGCCGCAAGCCTTTGCGCAGGCCATCCTCGATGTGGCGAAGCTGACTTAGCGGCCTGTAACGTTCGAGCCGGCGGCGCCCGTGCCGGCTCGGGCGCGTGCGACGGCGAAGCGGGCGTTGACGACACGCCCTTTACCCATGTCGACCTTGTCGATGTATTGACGAGTGCTCGCGGCGCCGCCCCTGTCCGCTACAGGACAAAGTCTCCCACGGTCAGGCCGAGGTTTATTCCTGTTAAGATGATTTCCGCATCGCTTCCCGTATCGCCGGTATTGTCGAGATGGATAACGGTATTACCTGCCGTTTCGGACCACGTGACGCTAAAGGCCACGGTATTCGAATTAGATCCTGCGTACGTGAGGTGCTGTCTGCCGTTTGCCGCCAGGTTTGCATCGATCGATGACAAGTCGATCTTGTCGACCCCGTGGACGAAGTCCTTGATGGTGTCAGGCAAGGCGACGATGGTATCCGACGTGGCGCCGAATTTGAACGTGTCGGCGCCTGCGCCACCGGTCAAGGTATCCTGGCCTTTGTTGCCGGTCAGGATGTCATTGCCGGCGCCACCTGTCAATGCGTCGTTGCCGGCGCCTCCGGTCAGCGAATCGTTGCCCGATCCGCCGTTAAGAACGTAGGTTGCGGTGGTGTCGCTCTCGGCCGAGGCATCGACCGTTAGTGTATTGCCGGCCCCTAACGCCGCTCCGTTAATCGTCAACGATAGGCCGGGCAGGACGGTCGCATTGTTGGTGCTCAGGTTGTAGTTGCCGCCCGCTGCCAGCACAAGGTTTTCGACACCCGTCATCGTCGACGCGCCGAAGACAAGGTTCATATAGCTTCCGCTCAGGATGAGCGTATCCGAACCTGAGCCGCCGTCGATGGTGTCCGCGCTCGTCATTGCGGAACCGGCATCAATGGTGTCATTGCCGCCGCCAGCGGACACGGAATCGTTGCCGCCAGCCGAGATGTCGAACGTATCGTCGCCGTTGGTGCCAATGAGGACATCATTCCCGGACCCGCCGACGATTGTCTCGGCGAGCACGTCGGTGACGGTGACCGCGATCGATTGCGTGTCGTTTAGCGCACCATCGGATACGTTGACGATGACGTCGTAGACGTTGTTTGCGCCCGAGTCTGTTGGGGTCTCGAAGTTCGGCTCCGCGATGAATGCCAGCGCGCCCGTCGACGCGTTGATGGTGAATTTTGCGGCGTCCGCCCCGCCTGCGATGGCATAACTGAGGGCCGCGGCGGCGTCCGGGTCAATCGCGCTCACGGTGGTCACGGCTGTCGTGTTTTCGGCGACTTGGACGGTTGCGGTCGCGTTGCCGCCGTCCGATGTGATCGTCGGCGCGTCGTTGACCGCCGCCAGCGTGAAGCTCTGGGTGGCCGCGACGCTGCCGCCGTGGCCGTCGATCACGTTGTAGCTGAGGCTGACCGTACCGTTGTAATTGGCGGTCGGCGTGATCGTGTAGGTGCCGTTTCCATTGTTGACCACGCTGCCATGGTCACTGGTCAGCGAGGATATGGTCAGGGCGTCTCCATCGACGTCGCCAAAGCCTGTGAGCAGGGCGGCCGCGCTGACGACGTAGGGAGTGTCTTCGGTGCCTGCGGCCAGGGTGGCCGAGGCGGCGCCGGCCGGCGCGTCGTTGACCGCCGCCAGCGTGAAGCTCTGGGTCGCCGCCACGCTGCCGCCGTGGCCGTCGGTGACGCTATAGCTAAGGTTGACCGTACCGTTGTAGTTTGCTGTCGGCGTGACCGTGTAGGTGCCGTTCCCGTTGTTGACCACGCTGCCATGATCACTGGTCAGCGAGGATATGGTCAGGGCGTCTCCATCGACGTCGCCAAAGCCTGTAAGCAGGGCGGCCGCGCTGACGACGTAGGCGGTGTCTTCGATGCCCGCGGTCAAGGTGGCCGTGGCGGTGCCGGCAGGCGCGTCGTTGACCGCCGCCAGCATGAAGCTCTGGGTGGCCGCGACGCTGCCGCCGTGGCTGTCGATCACGTTATAGCTAAGGTTGACCGTGCCGTTGTAATTGGCGGTCGGGGTAATCGTGTAGGTGCCGTTTCCATTATTGACCACGCTGCCATGGTCGCTGATCAGCGAGGATATGGCCAGGGCGTCACCGTCGACGTCGCCAAAGCCTGCGAGCAGGGCGGCCGCGCTGACGACGTAGGCGGTGTCTTCGGTGCCTGCGGCCAGGGCGGCCGAGGCGGCGCCGGCCGGCGCGTCGTTAACCGCCGCCAGCACGAAGCTCTGGGTTGCCGCGACGCTGTCGCCGTGGCCGTCGGTGACGCTGTAGCTAAGGCTGACCGCACCGTTGTAGTTGGCAGCCGGGGTTATGGTGTAGGTGCCGTCGCCGTTGTTAGTGATGCTGCCGTGATCGGCGCTTAGCGTGGAGACGCTCAAGGTGTCGCCGTCGACGTCGCCAAAGCCGGCTAGCAGGGCGGCCGCGCTCACGACGTAGGCGGTGTCTTCGGTGCCTGCGGCCAGGGCGGCCGAGGCCGCGCCGGCCGGCGCGTCGTTGACCGCCGCGAGCGTGAAGCTCTGGGTCGCCGCGACGCTGCCGCCGTGGCCGTCGATCACGTTGTAGCTCAGGCTGACCGCGCCGTTGTAGTTGGCAGCCGGGGTGATGGTGTACGTGCCGTCGCCATTGTCAGTGATGCTGCCGTGGTCGGCACCCAACGCGGAGACGCTCAAAGTGTCGCCGTCAACATCGCCGAAGCCGGCCAGCAGGGCTGCCACGCTGACGACGTAGGCGGTGTCTTCGGTGCCCGTAGCCAGGGTGGCCGAGGCCGTGCCAACCGGCGCGTCGTTGACCGCCGCCAGTGTGAAGCTTTGGGTCGCCGCGACGCTGCCGCCGTGCCCGTCGGTGACGCTGTAGGTAAGGTTGACCGCGCCGTTGTAGTTGGCAGCCGGGGTGATCGTATAGGTGCCGTTTCCATTGTTGACCACGCTGCCGTGGTCGGCGCCCAGCGCGGAGACGTTCAAGGTGTCGCCATCGACGTCGCCAAAGCCTGCGAGCAGGGCGGCCGCGCTGACGACGTAGGCGGTGTCTTCGGTGCCCGTAGCCAGGCTGGCCGAGGCCGTGCCAACCGGCGCGTCGTTGACCGCAGCCAGTGTGAAGCTCTGGGTCGCCGCGACGCTGCCGCCATGGCCGTCGATCACGTTGTAGCTGAGGCTGACCGCGCCGTTGTAGTTGGCATCCGGGGTGATCGTATAGGTGCCGTTTCCATTGTTGACCACGCTGCCGTGGTCGGCGCCCAGCGCGGAGAAGCTCAAGGTGTCGCCATCGACGTCGCCAAAGCCTGTGAGCAGGGCGGCCGCGCTGACGACGTAGGGAGTGTCTTCGGTGCCTGCGGCCAGGGCGGCCGAGGCCGCGCCGGCGGGCACGTCGTTGACCGCCGCCAGCGTGAAGCTCTGGGTCGCTGGCGCCGTCCCGCCGTGCCCGTCAGTGACGCTGTAGCTAAGGTTGACCGCGCCGTTGTAGTTGGCGGTCGGCGTGATCGTGTAAGTGCCGTCTCCATTGTTGACGACACTGCCATGGTCGCTGATCAGCGAGGATATGGCCAGGGTGTCACCGTCGACGTCGCCAAAGCCTGCCAGCAGGGCGGCCGCGCTGACGACGTAGGCGGTGTCTTCTGCTCCCGTGGCCAGGGTGGCCGAGGCCGTGCCAACCGGCGCGTCGTTGACCGCCGCCAGCGTGAAGCTCTGGGTTGCCGCGACGCTGCCGCCGTGCCCGTCGGTGACGCTGTAGCTAAGGCTGACCGCGCCGTTGTAGTTGGCAGCCGGGGTGATGGTGTACGTGCCGTCGCCGTTGTCAGTGATGCTGCCGTGGTCGGCGCCAAGCGCGGAGACGCTCAAGGTGTCACCGTCGACGTCGCCAAAGCCTGCCAGCAGGGCGGCCGCGCTGACGACGTAGGCGGTGTCTTCTGCTCCCGTGGCCAGGGTGGCCGAGG
>NZ_JAFICD010000005.1 GCF_017833525.1 Duganella sp. 1411 | reverse complement strand
TGCCTTCCAAGGCATCTCCAAACAAGTAAAACAACTTTTCGCCGGTGTAAAACATCACCTGGCGGCAAATGCCATCGAGCCGGACATCGTCTACCCGACCAGGACAGGAAATCGAAAAATTCACAACCTCGTAGGGCGGATTAGCGCAGCGTAATCCGCCCTACGTGTTTTAGACTGAATCGAAAAAACAATCGGCGAACCGCTCCGCCGTGATCGGTTTCTGCTTATAAAAATATAAAAATTGTTCTTTTCAAAAAAAGAAATGTTGTATATTATATATATGTCGCTGCTGAAGTTACTGGCTGCGGTAGTGTGAACGTTTGGGTAATCATCTTTCGTCGATACACCCCATCGTTACTTGCACATTCGAATCCTCCGGACACGCTGCTTATTGCGGAGGCATTGATTTGATAAACCATGGAATAACTTTAGACCTATTATCTATGACCACTACATCCAAATTCCGCGTCGCGCTCCTGACCACCGCAGCAGCCTTATCCCTGTTCTCCTTCAATGCATATGCCGGCAGCGCTTCCGGAAAGGTCGCTGGAATCACGGCTACCCGCGCCGCGCTGTGGGCGTTTAACGTCGGCACGAACTCGGGCCGTCCGGCCTGCGCCACAAGCAATGAGTTCGCCATCGACAATAACAGCGCAGCGGGCAAAGCGATGATCGCGTCGATCCTCGCCGCACAAGCACAAGGCTTGATCGTCAACGTATCCGGAAGCGGCAACTGCGACGTGTGGGGCGACCGCGAAAGTGCCGCTAGCGTTTCGTTCGCGTTTCCTATCTGATCGCATATCCTGCTTGCGTAGCGTCAGCTAATTCAGTTCTGATTGGCTAAATCGTTGCTAACAATCGCGCCACTTAATTCTTTGTCCTTGAAAGAAATGGCGCGGTTATCCAAGTATTTTTGCGTAAAGCAAATTTCAATGTGAATTTCAGTCATTGGTGACTGCGAGCTGTGGTTCGGCCTGCGGTGGCGGATGGCGCGCGAAATTTAATGGCCGCCTAAAGCACTTTTTAAAGAATATTAGGAAGCATCTCATGCGAATTTTTGAAATTTTTAATATTAAGGCCGGTCGATCCGTGCTCATGGCGCTTGGCGTTTTGCTTGGCGTAATGACGGCCGGCTCGGTATGTGCTGCTTCGATGACTGTATTACCAAGTTCTCCTGTCGCAAAACCGAATGCGACCACCACCGTCGATGTGAAATTTGTCGGAAGGGTACTCGTGAAATCTGATTTTTATCAGGTTTGCGCGCCAGTGAAATGCTATATGTTGTATTTCCCAGTCAAGCTTTATGCTGGAAGTCAATTAACCACGCCGTATTTTTCCGGCCCTGTAACATGCGTCACCGTAAGCCAATGGCTGTCAAATGGTATTACGTATTTGGGGTGCGAAAACCCGACCGTTAAGGTGACGATCCCCGCAAAAAGCGCCGTGGGGCAGTATGCCTACACGGTCACGCATGACGAGGATACTTTCACAAATAGCACTACGGCAAACTTTGCAGTATCGGTCGGAGCGGGCGCATCGACTTCCACCATTCTTCCGCTGTTGCTGAATTAACGCTTGCCTGACGCCTTCGCTCCCGTGCCTCACAGTTATATTAAATGGTGATATTTATCATCACAACTATAAATTGGCTATATATTGTGTGGTGCGGCATCATGCTTCTGTCTCCTCTATCTCCTCCAAGGAAATAGATTTAGCCCGCTCCCGTAGCGGGCTTTTTTTTTGCGCCCAGCACGGGTCGCCGGAAAGCCGTTCGGGCGGCTGGCGGCACGCTGTCACCCGATTGGCGGCAAACTGTCGTAGCATTTTTGGCATAATCTACGCATTCTCCGGTTTCATTCATTACAACTGGAGCCGCACAATGGACGATGACATGAAATTAAGCCCGAAAACCGTGAAACGCCTGCGCAACGAACGTTCGTGGTCGCAGGAACAACTGGCGGAAATCGCCGACGTCAGCCTGCGCACGATACAACGTGTCGAGGCCGACGGCAGCGCTTCGAGGGAGACCAGGACGGCGCTTGCGGCCGTCTTCGAAGTCGATGTTCGAGATCTGGCGGAACCGCCGACACCAGCCGAATCGCCGTCCCCCGTCCCCTCGAAGACAAACGCCACGCCTAAGCAATATCGCGTCGTCGGCGCGATCGCCTTGCTGGCGGCGCTATTGTCGGCCGGCGCGCTGTACTTTCCGGCACCGGGGATGCCTGCGGCCCTGACCACGCTGGCGCCCATGATCGCCATCGCCGGTGCGCTGTATTCCGGCTTCGGCTGGTATTTCTCGGGCCGCAAGCCGCTTTCGACGCCGGCGCGCCGCACGGTGCAATTCGGTTTCATCACTTGCGCGCTGGTGCTTTTGTTTTCCTGCTTCAGCGCCTCGCCAAGGGCGACGGCAACGATCTATCTGCAAATGATGCTGTTCGCGTGCGCCATCCGCTTTTGCTTCGACTGGTATTTTTCCCGTAAGTGTTAAGTCCACCCGTCCCCCTCGAACCTTGATGCCCCGGGCGCCATGCCGCCCGGCGCGGCAATTCCTAGTCACCTTTGCAACATTCCCCCTCTTTTTTGCGTCTTCTCAAGGTATGCGCCTTGAAATACGGTTGGGTCGTCCCTATAATTGGCACTCGTTCCGAGAGAGTGCTAACAGCACCCTCGACAACTTTCCGTTGTGGCAATCTGAGCGTTTAGGCAAGATCGGCACAACAACAAACTGTACCATTGTTAACTAAGGAGTTTTGTATGAACCTTCGCCCTTTGAACGATCGCGTAATCGTCAAACGCCTCGACCAGGAAACCAAAACTGCGTCCGGCCTGATCATCCCTGATGCGGCCGCCGAAAAACCTGATCAAGGCGAAGTGCTCGCCGTCGGCAATGGCAAGATTCTCGAAGACGGCAAGGTCCGTCCGCTGGATGTCAAGGTAGGCGACCGCGTTCTGTTCGGCAAATACGCCGGCCAGACCGTCAAAGTTGACGGTCAAGAACTGATGGTCATGCGCGAAGAAGACATCATGGCAATCGTCGTCAAGTAATTCGACCGACCGCTTGCAAACAGTACTTACCTAATTCTGGAGAAACAACATGGCAGCTAAAGAAGTAATCTTCGGCGACGCAGCGCGCGCCAAAATGGTCGAAGGCGTCAACGTCCTGGCCAACGCAGTGAAAGTCACCCTGGGCCCGAAAGGCCGCAACGTCGTGCTGGAACGTTCGTTCGGCGCCCCTACCGTCACCAAGGACGGCGTGTCGGTCGCCAAAGAGATCGAACTGAAAGACAAGCTGCAGAACATGGGCGCGCAAATGGTCAAGGAAGTTGCTTCCCGCACCAGCGACAACGCCGGCGACGGCACCACCACCGCGACCGTGCTGGCACAAGCCATCGTGCGCGAAGGCATGAAGTTCGTTGCCGCCGGCATGAACCCGATGGACCTGAAGCGCGGCATCGACAAGGCCGTCGCCGCCACCGTCGAGCAGATCGCCATCATCGCCCGCCCATGCACCACCACCAAGGAAATCGCCCAAGTCGGTTCGATCTCGGCCAACTCGGACGCGTCGATCGGCGAGCGCATCGCTGAAGCGATGGAAAAAGTCGGCAAGGAAGGCGTCATCACCGTGGAAGACGGCAAGTCGCTGAACGACGAACTGGACATCGTTGAAGGTATGCAGTTCGACCGCGGCTACCTGTCGCCATACTTCATCAACAACCCAGAGAAGCAAGTCGCGATCCTGGACAATCCATTCGTCCTGCTGTGCGACAAGAAAATCTCGAACATCCGCGATCTGCTGCCGGTACTGGAACAAGTCGCTAAAGCCGGCCGTCCACTGCTGATCATCGCCGAAGACATCGAAGGCGAAGCGCTGGCAACCCTGGTTGTCAACAACATCCGCGGCATCCTGAAAACCTGCGCCGTCAAGGCCCCAGGCTTCGGCGACCGTCGCAAGGCCATGCTGGAAGACATCGCGATCCTGACCGGCGGTCAAGTGGTTGCCGAAGAAGTCGGCCTGACCCTGGAAAAAATCTCGCTGGAAGAGCTGGGCCAAGCCAAGCGTATCGAAGTCGGCAAGGAAAACACCATCGTCATCGACGGTGCCGGCCAAGCCGCCAACATCGAAGGCCGCGTCAAGCAGATCCGCGTGCAGATCGAAGAAGCGACCTCGGACTACGACCGTGAAAAACTGCAAGAGCGCGTGGCCAAGCTGGCCGGCGGCGTTGCCGTGATCAAGGTTGGCGCAGCCACCGAAGTCGAAATGAAAGAGAAGAAAGCCCGCGTTGAAGATGCGCTGCACGCTACCCGCGCCGCAGTGGAAGAAGGCATCGTGCCAGGCGGCGGCGTTGCCCTGCTGCGCGCCCGCGCCGCGATCACCATCAAAGGCGACAACCCGGACCAGGACGCAGGTATCAAGATCGTTCTGCGCGCCATGGAAGAGCCACTGCGCATGATCGTGCAAAACGCCGGCGAAGAAGCTTCGGTGGTCGTTGCCGCGGTTCTGGCAGGCACCGGTAACTACGGTTACAACGCCGCCAACGGCACCTACGGCGACATGGTTGAAATGGGCGTGCTGGATCCAGCCAAGGTCACCCGTTCGGCACTGCAAAACGCAGCGTCGATCGCCGGCCTGATGCTGACCACCGACTGCATGGTTGCCGAAGTCACCGAAGACAAGCCAGCCGGCGGCGGCATGGGCGGTATGGGTGGCATGGGCGGCATGGGTGGTATGGACGGCATGATGTAATTGCCGGCCGGCTTGGACTAGGCTAAGCCGCCAAGCCTCGCTGCACGGAAAAGCCAGCTTCTTCGGAAGCTGGCTTTTTTTATGGATACGTCTGCTACACTCGCCGCTGATTCCTTATCGCCAAACCCATGAAACCATCCGCCATCTTGTTTGCCGCCCTGCCCGTCCTCGCCTCGGCGCAGACGCCACCTCCCGTCATCGATTCCGCCAGTTTGCCCGTCATCACGACAGCACCCGGCGTCACCTTGCGCGAGTTGAGCGGCAGGACCGCGCCCGCCGGCGCCCGCAGCGACAAGGTCAGCGTCGCATTGTTTCACCTGGAGCCGGGCAAAGCCAGCGCGTGGAGCCATAACAAGGAAGGCGAGGAATCGTTCTTCGTGCTCAGCGGCACGGGCGAAATCTGGACCGACGGCCACGTGCAGACGATAGGACCCGGCTCGTATATCGTCATTCAACCCAGCACGGTGCGCTCGATCCGCGCCAGCAAAGGCGTGCCGCTCGACTTCTACGCGATCACGTCGCCGGCCTGGAGCAAGGACGACGACGTGCTGACCACCGCGCCCGCCGGCGCGCCGAAGTAGCAACGCAAAGCGGTGTGAGCGGCGAAGTTACTGTTCGCTGTGGAGCCGTCGAAGCAGCTCGTCACCGCGCTCTCGGCTCAAGCCTTCCACGCGCTCGGTCAGTTCATCGTCCGCGACGCCAAGCTCACATATGTATCTGTCGGCAGTCTTAGTATCCAGATCCTCGATCTCCTTGCCCTCACCTTCTTCAATCTTGCCAAGTATTATCTTGGCAAGCTTAACAGCTTCAGGCGTAGGCATGCTGCGAAACATCGGAAAGAAATAGTCTCTCTTCGACATCGCAGGTACATCGACCTGTGAGAGCGCGCTCATACAATAACCAACGGCTTCCGTCGCGACCATCCGTGGAACGGATTCAAGCAAGGTATGCCAATTCATAGTCCTCTCCCGTTACAGTATCGGGTTAGACGTCGTCGGCATCTGATTGTTCTTACTCAACCGTCCTTTTCGCGGACGCGGCCGGCGTTTGATCGCCGCCAGGGAGCGGCCGGAAGGCTCTAATGCCGCTAAGTTAGGCGGACATCGGAACCACGTAGGGCGGATTAGCGCAGCGTAATCGGCCATGCATGCGTTATCGGCGGCTCATCGATGGCCGATTACGGCGTTCCGCCTAATCCGCCCTACGAAAATCGCCTTAACTTAGCGGCATTACCGGAAGACTCAGGCGTCGCGGAACTCCGCCTCGATTTCGTCGCGGCGCGGTGCTTCGGCGATGTGGAGTATCAAGGTTTCGTGCAGTTCGCGGGCGTGCGAGGCGCGGTGCTTGGCGAACCAGAAGACCTCGCTCAAGTCCTCATCGTCGTGCGCGGTCGCCATCACTTGCTCCTCTTCCGGCACATCCTCGTAGTCCGCCGCCTCGAGGGCGGCGTCGTCGATCGATTCGCGCCAGGCCTCGCATTGACCGCCCCACGCCAGCGCATATTTGCAACCGGACTCGACGAGCCAGCGGCTGACGTCCCACCGCGTCGTCTCCGGCACTTCCGCCTCGACCATGACGATGGCTTTAAACGCGGTCAAGCCCTCCAACACCGGCAAGTCGTTTTCCGGGGCGAGGTGTAAATATCTGATCGAGGGTTTCTGCATGATGGCGCCGCTGTAATGTTCAAGCGACGCATTCTCACCCGATTTCGCCGATACCGCAACCGGCCCGGAGGCATCGACTCCTGACAGAAACTGACGCAGGCGCTCGCTAGAATGCAACTCCTTTTTTCAACAACCGGAGTACACCATGAAACCAGCAACCGTCAGCGCCGTCATCCACTTAAACTTCCGCGGCCAGGCGCGCGCGGCGCTCGACTTCTATCAATCCGTATTCGGCGGACAGGTCACCGCACTGACCTACAAGGACTTCAACCAGGTGAGCAACGAAGCGGAGGCGGACCAACTCATTTGGGGCCAGGTGGCGGGCGATAACGGCTTCCGCGTGATGGCCTACGACGTGCCGTCGCACACCCCATGGAACCCGGGCGAGAACGCCTTCATGATCGTACTGGAGGCAAAAACGCAGGAGGATGTCCGCGCGTACTGGGACAAGCTGTCCGCCGGCGCCACGGTGATGTCGGAATTGCAGCCCGCGCCGTGGACGCCGCTGTTCGGCATGCTGAAGGACCGCTTCGGCACCGCCTGGACCTTGAGCGTCGCGGCCGCATAAGCCGCGACGTACGCGCCGGAGGAAGGTCCGGCGCGCTTTCGTGGAGCTGCTACTTAGAACGGGTCCATGGCGATGGTGAACTTGCCGCTGGCGTCAAGCGCGCCCATGGTGTAACCCTGCCAGCCCGGATACGCCTGCGGCTCCCAGTAGAACACGCCCAGGCCGTTCGAGCCGAGCGCCTTGGTCTTGCTCAGCAGGTCGGCCACCATCGCCTTGGAGGTGGCGGCCTGGGTCCAGTCCATGCCGACCTCGGTCACCATCACCGGCTTGGCGTAGCGCGACACCATGTCCCACATATTGGTCGAGATCTTGTTGTTGTAGTTGGCCCAGTCCGAGGCCGGCGGATAGTGCGACATGCCGATCACGTCCCACTTGGCGCCCTTGCCCTTGACGCCGTCGAAGAACCAGCGGAACACGGCGTTGTCGTGGCCGTTGGCCAGGTGCAGCACCACCTTGGCGTTCGGATACACCGCCTTGGTGGCGTTGTAGCCGCTGTTGATCAGCCCGGCCAAGTTGGCGAAGTTGTTGGTGCTGCCCTCCGGCAGCATCATGCCGCTGTTGATCTCATTGCCGACTTGTACCCACTCGACGTTGATGCCGTTGGTCTTCAGGTAGCTCAGGATGCCCTGGGTGTGGCTGTAGACGTCGTTGTTCAGCTGCGCCAGCGTGTGGTTGGCCCAGGCGGCCGGCTTGGCCTGGTGGCCGGGATCGGCCCAGGTGTCGCTGTAGTGGAAGTCGATCATGATGCGCTGACCCTGGGCGGCGGCGCGCTTGGCTTTGTAGAGGACGTCGGCGCCGTTGTTCCAGCCGTCGGCCGGGTTGACCCACACCCGCAGGCGGATCGAATTGATCGACAGATTCTTCAGCAGCACGAAGGGATCGGTCTTGACGCCGCTGCTGTTGAAGAACGAGTAGCCGGCCTTCTCCTGTTGGCTGACCCAGCCGACATCGGCGCCGTTGGCGAATTGGGCGGAACTGACGGACGCGGCCAGGCTCATCGCCACCCCGCAGATGGTGGCGAGCAAATTCTTGAATTTCATTGTGTCTCCAGTGTTGTTTTGATTTTTTTTGTTTGCGCTGTTTCTACAGCGGCTTTGTGACCGACCACCTGTGCGCACCTCCCCCCGCCGCGTCGCGCGGCCTCATCAAAATTCGGGATAACGCGCCGGCGCACGGCCGGCGCTGTCGTTGCTGAACCGCCGGTTAACCGAAGCGCGCGGCCGGTACGCCGGCCACTTCCACCCGCACCGAGAACAGCGCGCCCGTCAGCGGGAACTCTTGCAGCTGTTCGGGCGTGTTGTCCTCACTGGCGGTGGTGATGAACAAGGTTTTCAGGTCGGGACCGCCGAACGTGCACGAGGCCGGGTTGCGCGCCGGCACCCGTATCGTTTCCAGCAACTCCCCTTGCGGCGAATAGCGGCACACGCGGGCGCCGCTCCATTGCGCGATCCAGACGCAGCCCTCGCTGTCGACCGTCATGCCGTCGGGCGCGCCTTCGGTGTCGCTGTCGAACTGGCGCCACACGCGCGGCTCGCCCAAGGTGCCGTCGGCCGCCAGCGCATAGGCGTAGGTGCGGCCCTCGAAACTGTCGGTGTGGTACATCGTGGCGCCGTCGTTGCTGAAGGCCGGGCCGTTGCAGATGTGATAGGCGTCGTCGGCCACCGTCAACGTCAGATCCTTGTCGAGGCGGAACAACATGCCGATCGCTTGCGCGTAGTCGGTGTTGTGCATCGAGCCGGCCCAGATGCGGCCGGCGCTGTCGACCTTGGCGTCGTTCATGCGCAGGGCGCTGCCCTCGGGGAACGGACGCGCCAGGTATTCGATGCGCAGCTCGGGTTCGAGCCAGACGCGGGCGATGCCGTCGCGCAGGCCGGCCATGAAGCCGTCGCCGTCGCGGCGGGCGATCAGCCAGCAGATATAGTCGGGCATCTTCCAGGTGTGGCGCTCGCCGCTGACGGTGTCGAGCGCGTGCAGGTTTTGATTTTTCAGGTCGACGAAATACAGGCGGTTTTGCTCCGCCACCCACAGCGGGCCCTCGCCCAGTTGCGCGCCCAATTGCCACAGACATTGCACTTCATGCTTGCTCATTGTGTTAGTCCCAGGATGGAAGGAATCAGGCGGCCAGGCCGCGCCAGGTGTTGACGAAGGCCGCGGCGCGCTCGCTCAATTGCTCGATCGTCACGCCCGGCGTGTACAGCGCGCCGCCGATGCCGAAGCCGGTCGCGCCCGCTTTGACCCAGCCCGGCATCGTTTCCGGCGTGACGCCGCCGACCGGCCACATCGGGGTGCCGGCCGGCACCACGCTGAGCATCGCCTTCAGGCCGCCGTGGCCGATCATCTCGGCCGGGAACAGCTTGAGCGCGTGGGCGCCGGCGTCGAGCGCGGCGAACGCCTCGGTCGGCGTGGCCACGCCGGGCGCGCAGTACATGCCCAGGTCGGCGGCGCGGCGGATCGCCGCCGGATTGCAGTTGGGCGACACCAGCAGGCGGCCGCCCGCTTCGTACACGGCGTCGACGTGGTCGACGTTGAGCATGGTGCCGCCGCCGACCAGCGTGCCCGGCAGATTGAGTTTGACCATCGAGGCGATGCACTCGAGCGCGCCCGGACGGTTCAGCGGCACTTCGAGCGCGCGGAAGCCGGCGTCGAACAGCGCCTGGGCCACGGCGACGGCCTCGGTCGGTTGCAGGCCGCGCAAGATGGCGACCAGCGGAGTGGTTGGATGGGAAATAGTCATGGTCAGCCCTGCTTGATGAATTGGGAAATCGCCGTGCAATACACGTGATGGGGATCGAGCACTTCGCAGCGCAGGCCGAAGTGGGCGGCGGCGGCGGCGTAGCGCGCGGCCAGCGCCGGCGAGCCGATGACGGTGATGCCGGCATCGGCGCCGTCGACCGCCTGGTCGCGCGCGGCATTGGCGGCGGCGGCGAACTCGGCGCCGATCAGCAAACCGCTGACGACGGCGGCGGCCTGCTGCTGCGGCCAGGTGCGCGAGACGACGCCGGCGCGCACGCGGAACAGCGTGTTCGACAGCGGCTCGTTGCGGGCCGCCTGGTTCAGGCCGGACGCGAAGCCCTCGGCGTCGGTGGTGTCGCCGGCCATCATCGACGACAGGGTGCCGCCGGCCGACAGCATGGCGAACAGCTCGCCGGTCATGTAGGTGGCGAACGACTGGATCACGCCGTCGCGCAGCAGCACCCACTTGCTATGGGTGCCGGGCAACACCAGCCAGCCGTCGCGCTTGCCCAGCGCCACGGCGCCCAGCAGTTGGGTTTCCTCGCCGCGCATCACGTCGACGGCGGCGCCGTTGCGGTAGCAATAGCCGGGCACGATATGGCAGCGGCCGGCCCAGGCCGGATCGGTGACCGGCGCCAGGTGGCGCGGCAGTTCGGTCAGCGGCACGGCCGCGTCCAGGTAGTTCACTTCCTGCCAGCCGGAGGCGCTGCCCACCATGCCGGACATGATCACCGGCACGTCGTTATCGAGGTGCATGGCATCGAGCAAGCCGTCCAGCGACGCGCTGAAGCGCTCGCGTCCGCCGACCGCCAGCATGCCCTGGCCGTCCTCATGTTCCGCCAAGCAATTACCTTGTTGGTCGATCAGATAGGCGCGCCGGTTGCTGGTGCCCCAGTCGACGCCCAGAATTGTCTTATCCACTAGTCAGAGTCCTTTTCTTATGCTGCAACGATGGTACAAAAACGCCAATGGTGCCGCCAATGAATTATCTCGCGCAACTAATACCAAAACAATATAGACATAGGCCATTTGGGGACGCAGGCCGGTTTGCGCGGTTTGCGCTACGACAAGCAGCGCCGGCGGCTAGCCTCCTATAGTTGAGACGCAATTCAACACGGGAGGTTCCATGCACACGGTCGCCGTCAATCAGCATACCAAACAACAAGATTTCGACACGCTGGCGCGCCAGCTCGGACTCACGCCGCGCGACCCGTGGGTCGGCGGCCAGGTCGATTACGAATGGGACCAGCTGCGCATGGTGCTCGACGTCATGCCGCTGCGCCTGCCGGACATGCAGGTGCTCGAGTTCGGCTGCAACATCGGCGCCTCGGCCATCCTGTTCTCCTATCTGGGCGCGCAGGTCAGCGCCACCGACGACTCGGCCGACTGGGTGGCGCTGGCGCGCCTGAACGCCGAGCGCTACGGCATCGACAACATCAACTTCGCCCACGTGGCCGACTCGCGCCGCCTGCCGTTCGCCGACGGGCAGTTCAGCCTGATCGCCTGCAACAGCGTGCTCGAATACGTGGCGCCGGCCGAGCTGGCGGCCGTGCAGCGCGAGCTCGACCGCGTGCTCGCGCCGGGCGGGCTGATCCTGCTGACCGGCTCGAGCAACCGCATGTGGCCGCGCGAGGCGCACAGCGGCCGCTGGCTGGTCAACTACCTGCCGCGCTGGATCGACCGCCTGCTGGGCAAGCCGTTGCCGCGCGGCGTGTGGCCGTGGGCGGTGCGGCGCGGCTTCGGCCCCCACTACGACAATCTGGACACCGCGCAGCCCGACAATTTCCTGCTGCGCTCGCGCCTGCGCGGCGGCGCCGACGTGCGCAGCCTGCGTCCCCTGCTGTGGCTGGCCCGGCGGCTGGGCATCGGTCCCGGCATGTTGACGCCCAATATCTGCTGTTTCCTGCAAAAACACGCCCTTTCATCGGCGAACTGAAGGGTTGAAGTTGCCCGATGGATGCCTTTGGTTTAGTATGGCCGTCAACAAAATAGTCCAGGCTATCCCTTATGGCATCTCGCTCCCCGTCCCCCCGCACCTTGGCCATCGCCGGCGCCGCCGCCGTCGCGCTGGCCATCGGCGTGGGTGTTTATATAAACAACAGCAAACCGGTGGTGGCGCCGCCGGCGCCGGTCAAGCCGGCCGAGCCGGTCGTCGCCAGCAAGGCGCCGCCGGCCAAAGCGCCGGCGCACGTGGCCGAGCCGCGTCCGGCGGCCAGCGCCGATGCCGCCTCGCACGCCGAACCGAAGGCCACGCGCACCAAGGAGCAAGCGTCGGCCGCGCTGATGGCACTGCCTGAACTGCAACAATGGTCGTCGATGCTGGAGAAAAGCTCCGGCGGCAAGGTCCACGGCGCGCTGATCGAATACGATCCCACCCCGCGCAAGCTCAACGGCAAAAGCTACTGGCAGTTCAGCTTTGTCGAAAACAGCGCCGAATCGGCGCAGCGCTGGGAAAGCTTCCTGGTGTCGTCGAGCGACGACGAGATCCTGGTCGAGGACGCCACCAACGACGAAGTCATCAGCCTGGCGCGCTGGCGCCGGGAAAAACATCCGGAAAAACGCCTCAGCATCGACGGCTGAGGCGCTCCCGATGGCGTGAGCGGCCCGGCCGCCCACGCCGGCGCCCATCACGCCGCCTTGCGCTCCCCGGGCGCGGGCGAGGCGCCCGCCGCGCTGGCGACCTGGCCCACCCACAGCACCGAAAACACCGTCAACCCGGCCGCCAGCCAACCGTTCCAGCCGTAGCCGAGGATGTGGCCGGCCGCGTCGGTGCGCAAGGTCAGGCCGCCCAGCAAGGCGCCGACGCCGCTGCCCAGCTGCTGGATCGCCGCGTTGGCGCTGAGGAAGGCGCCGCGCCGCGACGGCTCCGGCACGGTCGTCATCAGCGCCTGCAGCGGAATGGTGCGTCCCGACACCGCCGTCATGAAGAACGGGAAGAACAGGATCACCGCCAGCAGCGGCATCATCGGCATATGCGTCATGAACATCATCGGCGCCACCGACAACAGCGCCAGATAGCGGTACACCTTGTGGGCGCCGGCGCGGTCGGACCACTGGCCCACCAGGCGCGCGCTGACCAAGGTCGCCAGCCCGCCGGCCAGGTACACATAGGTGATCTCCGCCGGCTTGACGCCGAGGTTGCTCACCAGCACGGGCGAGATGAATGGAATCACCAGCATGCCGGTCATCATGTTGACGAACGACAGCGCGAACGCCTTCAGGTGGTTGGGCACGCGGTACAGGCCGATCAAGTTCGGCAGCACGGCCGACAGCGGCACGCGCCGGGTCAAATGGCCCGTCATGGACGGCAGCGCCCGCGCCGCCAAGGCCCAGATCACCAGCGAAAACAGCACCAGCAGATAAAAAGGCGACGCCCAGCCGAAATGCGCGGCCAGCATCACGCCGGTGGGCACGCCGGCCACCGCCGCCAGGCTGAAGGACGTCATCACGATGCCGGTCGCCGCGCCGCGTCGGTGGGCCGGAATCAGGTCGCCGATGATGGCCATGATGATGGCGCCAAGCACGCCGCCGGTCACGCCGGCGAACGCCCGCGACAGCACCAGCACGTGGAAATTGGGGGCGATGGCGCACGCCAGGTTCGACAGCGTGAACAGCGCGAACATCCACAGCAGCAGGCGTTTGCGGTCGAAGCGGTCGATATACATCGCCGCCAGCAGGCCGGACAGGCCGGCGCACCAGGCATAGGCCGACACCGCGCCGGACACCGCCGCCGGCGTGATGGCGAAGGCCTGCATCAACTGCGGCGCCAGCGGCATCATCACCATGAAATCCATGATGACGGTGAATTGTGTCAGCGCCAGCAGCCACAGGACCAGGCGCTCGCGCGCCGGCGTCAAAGCGAGGGGAACGGTCATGCTCACTCCAGCGCCAGGATCTCGGCCGTGGTACGGCGCAGGATCGCCCGGATCTGTTCCAGCCTGGCGGCGCCCGGATGGTTTTCCTGTCCCTGGGCGATGACCGCATGCTTAAGCTCATGCATGATGCTGCGCAGATCGTCGCGCGACTCGGCCGGATCGCTCATGCGGGCCACGATGGCATCGACGAACTGACGGTTCTCGGCCAGGAAGGCCTCGCCTTCCGGGGTAATCGTATGCAGCTTCTTGTTGCCATCGGCGGTGGCGGCGACATGCCCCATATCGAGCAACATCGACAACAGCGGATAGATGGCGCCGGGGCTGGGCGTGTAACCGCCGCCGGAGCGCTGCTCCAGCTCCTTGATGATTTCATAGCCATGGCGCGGCTTTTCCGAAATCAACTGCAAGACGATATAGCGCATGGCGCCGGCGTCGAACATTTTCGGGCCGCGACCGCGACCGCCGCCGCCATGATGCGGGCCATGCGCGGCGCGTGGATGATGATGGTGATGTGAAAATCCAAACATGTCGAGCTCCTTAGATATAACAAGTTAAGATATAACTTATTAAGATATATCTTATCCCATTTCTGAAAGAGTTCAAGCCCCGATTTGTAACAGTCATCACTCCAGGGTCAGGTCCACCATTTCTACACGGACCCAGCCCTAGCAGCGCGGGATCGCCGTTTATCCGGATTACACACCAGCTCGTGTAGAAATGGTGGACCTGACCCCGGAATAAAAAAAGCAGACCGTCGGGTCTGCTTTAGGGTTTGGTTTGTTTGGGCGCTTAGCTGTCGAGGTGGGAAATCAGCAAGCGGCGGTTGTCGGTCTCGCCGCCCTTGGCCTTTTGCTGCACCACCACGCGCGCGTTCTGCGTGTCGAGCGAGATGCCCACCGATAGGATGTCGATCAGCAGCAACTGCAAGATGCGCGAGATCATCGACAGGAACGTGGTGCTGTCCTCCGTGTGATCGACCGCCAGGCAGACACTGGCCTTCTTGGCCAGCGGCGAGTTGCTGGCGGTGATGGCGATCACGTCCGCCCCCGCCGCCCGCGCCGCGTCGACCGCTTCCAGCAGGTCCGGCAGCTTGCCCGAGTTGGAAATGGCGATCACCACGTCGCCCGGATTGAGCAGCTCGGCCGCCAAGGTCAGCAAATGCGAGTCGCCGTACGCCGACGTCGGGATCCGGAAGCGGAAGAACTTGTGCTGGCCGTCCAGCGCCACCACGCGCGAATTGCCCATCGCGTAAAACTCGACCCGCTTGGCCTTGGCCACCAGCGCGATCGCCTTGTCCAGCGAGCGCACATCGAGCTGGTCGCGGAATTTCAAAATCGCGGAAACGGTATTGTCGATCACCTTGGCGCTCAGGTCGTGCGTGCTGTCGCTGACGCGCACCTGGCTGTGGCGCACCGGTATCGCGCCCGTCAGGCTGCTGGCGAACTTCAGCTTGAAATCGGCCAGGCCGAGGAAACCGAGCGAGCGGCAGAAACGGATCACCGTCGGCTGGCTCACTTCGGCCAGCCGCGCGATGTCGGCGATCGGCTCGTTCAGCACCAGGCGTGGCTGCTCCAGCACCAGTTGCGCGACGCGCTGCTCGGCCGGCGTCAGTTCGTGCTGCAGATGCTGCACGCGCTCCATCAGCGTGTTGGCGCCGCTGCGCCCGCGCAGGTGTTCCGACAAAATCGTCGCCACGCCGTAGAAGGCCGGATTCGGCGTGGTGATCACGTACGTCGGGATCTCCGACAGGTAGCTGGTGAAGCGGCCCTTGGCCTCGAAGCGCGAGCGGAACGGCGACGTGGCAAACCATTCGCCCATGCGCGGTACGATGCCGCCGCCGATGAACATGCCGCCGAACGCGCCCAAGGTGACGGCCAGGTTGGCGGTGGCGCCGCCCAGCATCGCGCAGAAGCATTCGAGCACCTCGAGGCACAGCGGGTCCTTGTCGGTCAGCGCGCCGGCCATGATCTCCTGCGAGGTCAGGTCGCGCACCTGGCGTCCGTTGCGCTTGGCGATGGCGCGGTAGATGATCTCCATGCCGGGGCCGGAGATCAGGCGCTCGGTCGAGACGTGCGACCAGGTTTGCCACGCGTACTGCAGGATCGAATATTCGCGCTCGTCGGCCGGGGCGAAGTTGGTGTGGCCGCCCTCGGAGCCGAGCGTGACGAAGCCGTCGACGGTGGGAATGACGCCGGAGACGCCCAGGCCCGTGCCCGGTCCGAGCACGCCGATGACGGAGTTCGACGCCGGCTTGCCGCCGCCGACCTGCATCAAATCGGCCGGCTTGAGGCCCGGCAGCGACATCGCCAGCGCGGTGAAGTCGTTCACCACCAGCAGCGTGTGCAGGCCCAGCTCGCGGCGCACTTCGTCGGTGGAAAATTCCCAGTCGCGGTTGGTCATGCGCACATGGTCGCCGCTGACCGGGTTGGCCACCGCCAGCGCGGCGTGGTTGAGCGTGATGTCGGCGTGGTCGGACAGGTACGAGCGCAGCATGGCGACGATGTCGCTGTAGTCGTCACACTTGAGCACGCGCACGGCGCGGAATTCGCCCGGCGCCGTTTGCAAGGCGAAGCGCGCGTGCGTGGCGCCGATGTCGGCCAGCAGGCGCGGACCGTCGGCGAAGGCCGTGCGGTTGAGTTTTTGGTCTACTTCAGCTTGTTTCATCGTCGATTCAGTCAAAACAGTTGGCGGAAGCATACCCGAAATATGGGGCGTTAAGAAGTAGCGCAGTCAAACCCAAGCACCTGTAGCGAGACGCATGCGTCATCGCTTAGGGGTCGTACCCCGCACGGGGTACGACCCCGCTTGGCCGTGCGGGTCAGGCGCGCGCGTAGCCGAACCAGGCGCCAAAGGCTGGCAATTGCACCTGCGTGCCTTCCACCGTGCCGGGCAGGTCGTAACCTTCCATCTGTTCGGCGCCCGCTACTTGCGGTAACGTGAAGCTGACCGGCTCGCCACCCAGGTTGAACACGGCGATGATACCGCGCTCGCCGTCGGCGTCGCGGCGCAGCGCCAGCACCGGTTCCGGCGTGTCGAAGAATTCGATCGCGCCGCGCGTCAATTGCGGCAGCTTGCGGCGCCAGGCGATGAACTTGCGCGTGAACGCCAGCGACGATTCGGCGTCGCCCTCCTGCACCGCTGCCGCCTTGGCGATGTGGTCCGGCGACACCGGCAGCCACGGTTTGCCGGTGGTGAAGCCGCCGTCGGCCGCCCCGGTCCACGCCATCGGCGTGCGGCAGCCGTCGCGGCCCTTGAACTCCGGCCAGAACGTGATGCCGTACGGGTCCTGCAGCAGTTCGAACGGCACGTCCGCCTCGGCGAACGCCAGCTCGTCGCCCTGGTACAGGCACGGCGTGCCCTTGAGCGACAGCTGCATCGCCAGGATCATCTTGGCGAAAGCCTTCGGCGCGCCCGGCCCGCCCCAGCGCGTGGCCACGCGCTGCACGTCGTGGTTACCGACCGACCACGAGGCCCAGCCGCCTTTGACGCGCGCCTCGAACTGCTCCACCTGTTTGCGGATGTAGTGCGACGAACATGTCGGCACCAGCAGGTTGAAGCTGTAGGCCATGTGCAGCTTGTCGCCGCCGGCGGTGTATTCGGCCATGACGGCCAGCGAGTCGTCGGCGCCTACTTCGCCGATCGACACGGCCTGGTATTCGTTCAGCAGCACGCGCAGCTTTTGCAGGAACGGCAGGTTCTCCGGACGGCTCTTGTCGTAGATGTGGGCCTGCATGCCGTACGGGTTCACGTCCGAGACGGTGGCGGTGTCGCGGTTGACGGCCGGCGGATTGCTGCGCAGCTCAGGGTCGTGGAAGTGGAAGTTCGACGCGTCGAGCCGGATGCCGTCGACGCCGCGCTCGAGCCAGAAGCGCAGCGCGTCCAAATGCGCCTGCTGCACCTGCGGGTTGTGGAAGTTGAGCTGCGGCTGGCTGACGAGGAAATTGTGTAAATAGTATTGACGGCGGCGCGTGTCCCACTGCCACGACGAGCCGCCGAACACCGACATCCAGTTATTCGGCGGATTGCCGTCCGGCGCCGGATCGGACCACACGTACCAGTCGGACTTGGGATTGTCGCGGCTCGAACGGCTCTCCTTGAACCACGGATGCTCCTCCGCCGTATGCGCCATCACCTGGTCGATCATGATCTTCAGGCCGATGCTGTGCGCCTTGGCGATCATCGCGTCGAAGTCGGCCAGGGTGCCGAACATCGGATCGACGTCGCAGTAGTCGGAGATGTCGTAGCCGAAGTCCTTCATCGGCGACTTGAAATACGGCGAAATCCAGACGATGTCGACGCCCAGCGATGCGATATAGTCCAGCTTTGCCGTGATCCCGGGGATGTCGCCGATGCCGTCGCCGTTGGTGTCAAGGAAGCTGCGCGGATAAACCTGGTAGATGATGGCCTCGCGATACCAGTCTTTAGCGTGCGGTGAAACTTGAGTTAGTTGCTTAGTCATAAGAGAATCCGGGGTTGGCTGCGTGTCGTGGAAGGCGCGCGGATGAGTTTGTAGAGAATATACATCACGATGTTGTTTTTTTCAATCGTGGGCACGATTTGGAATTATCACAATTAATTCAAACAAATCAATGAGTTATGAGTTTCCACCGGAATTCATAAAACAAAAATGAGTAGTCAAACTACACAAAATTTAGGAGAAACCAGTGACTGACAGCGCTATCGCCAACGGCAACGGGCCGATGCCCCGACAAATTCCCTACATCATCGCCAACGAAGGCTGCGAGCGTTTCAGCTTCTACGGCATGCGCAACATCCTGACACCGTTTCTCCTGAGCACGCTTTTGCTGTTCATTCCGATGGCCGACCGCGCCACCGAGGCCAAGCACGTGTTCCATACCTTCGTCATCGGCGTGTACTTCTTCCCGCTGCTGGGCGGCTGGCTGGCCGACCGCTTCTTCGGCAAGTACAAGACGGTGTTCTGGTTTAGCCTCATCTACGTGGCGGGCCACGCCTGCCTGGCGATCTTCGAGGACAACCTGAAGGGCTTCTACCTCGGCCTGGCGCTGATCGCCTTCGGCTCGGGCGGCATCAAGCCGCTGGTGGTGGCCTTCGTCGGCGACCAGTTCGACCAGACCAACAAGAACCGCGCCAAGCTGGTGTTCGACGCCTTCTACTGGATCATCAACTTCGGTTCCTTCTTCGCCTCGCTGCTGATGCCGTTGATGCTGCGCGATTACGGCCCGGCCGTGGCCTTCGGCATTCCCGGCATCCTGATGGCGATCGCCACCTTGGTGTTCTGGATCGGCCGCAAAAAATACGTGCACGTGCCGCCGGCCGCGCCCAATCCGGATTCGTTCAGCAGCGTCGCCCGCACCGCGTTGTTCGCGAAAGTGCCCGGGAAATCGCGTCCGGGCCTGATCGTCGCCGGCATCGGCGCGGCCGGCGCCGTGCTGTCGCTGTGCATGGCGCCGCAGTGGGGCTTTGTCATCGCCGCCTGCACGGCGCTGGTGCTGTTGCTGGCGTTCGGCGGCGTCGGCGTGTCCCTGCAGCTCGACCGCGCGCGCGGCCCGCACACCGACGAAGCGGTGGAAGGCGTGCGCGCCGTGCTGCGCATCCTGATCGTGTTCGCCATGATCACGCCATTCTGGTCGCTGTTCGACCAGAAGGCGTCGACCTGGATCGTCCAGGCCAACGCCATGGACAGCCCGTTGCTGTCGATCTTCGGCTGGGAATTCACGCTGCTGCCGGCGCAGATGCAGGCCATCAATCCTATCCTGGTGATGCTGCTGATCCCTTTGAATAACCTCGCGCTGTTCCCGCTGATGCGCGCCATCGGCATCACCCCAACGCCGCTGCGCCGCATGGGCCTGGGCATCGCGCTGTCCGGCGCGGCGTGGATCGTGATCGGCGCCATCCAGCTGAAGATGGACGGCGGCGACAAAGTCTCGATCCTGTGGCAGCTGCTGCCCTACGCGCTGCTGACGCTGGGCGAGGTGCTGGTTTCGGCCACCGGCCTGGAATTCGCCTATAGCCAGGCGCCCGCGCCGATGAAGGGCATCATCCTGAGCTTCTGGTATCTGGCAGTCACCGTCGGCAACCTGTGGGTATTGATCGTCAACTCGGGCGTGAAGAACGAGGCTGTCAGCGCGCACATCGCCACCATCGGCATGAGCTCCATCGCGTTCCAGATGTTCTTCTTCGCCGCCTTCGCGCTGCTGACGGCCGGCCTGTTCGCGCTGTATGCGATGCGCTACAAGATGGTGGATAACTACCGGGTTGCGGCGAAGTAACACGCTCATCAACTTGCTGCCGCGTGTCTGACTTGCGCACGGGCAGGTATCCTACTTGGGAAATGTGTTGGGCGTGAAACAATCCTTGAGTCATCAATGGACTCAAGGAGACGATCATGCCCACCCAATTCACCAAGGCGAAAGCCGCCATCGGCCTCGCGGCTTTCTGCCTGACCACTTCCTTCAGCGCGGCGGCGCACGCGCAAAGCAAACCGATGTCCGACAAGGATGTCGCCCAGCCCACCGGCAGCACCGGGGCGACGGCCTTCCAGCCCAAAGGCGCGGCCAAGGGCGAGGCCGAGGCCAACACCGGCGCCCAGAACGGCAACGCCGGGATGCAGCCGACCGCCAAGCCGGGCTTCGACAACAAGCCGCCCAAGGGCACCAAGGCCGATTGTCACCGCCCGCAAGGTGGCGTCGATGCCTCCGGCGGCGAAAATATCGGGACCGCGCACAAGGACAACACCACCTGCACCAACCAGCCGGCCAAGAAGAACGAGCGCAAATAAGCGGACGCCCCGACATTGGCATTCGCCTCAGGCGCAAACCCTGTCGTCCACGCTCGCAGCGGACATCGCGGCCAGGCGCCGCTGGCTGCGTTGCAGGTAGCCCTGCAGGCTGGCGCCGACTTGCCGCGCCTCGGCCAGCAGGGCTGGATCGACGCCGATCGGCGCCATGTCGACCTTGCGGCTGATTAGCTCACTGCGGTACACGCTGGCGAATTTTTTGTATTGCAGCTGGAACGACCAGCGCGACGACAGGAAATTGAACACCTCGGCGCACTGGCTTTGCATCGATTTGTAGCTCACCACCAGATAGCGATGCTGCGGCAGTTGGTCCAGCATCCGCAAGATCATCCGGTTGTACACCAGCCACGCTTGCAGGTAGCGCTCGCGGTGCTTGCGGCGATGCCGCGCCAGCCGCATCGACCGGTAAAAATACTTCCACGCCATGCGATACGGCCAGCTTTTTGCCTGGTATCGCTGGTCGAGCAGGGCGAAGTCTCGCTTGAGCAGCGAATGCACCACCTCCTGATGATCGCGCAGCAGCACCAGATATTTCGCCTGCGGCAGCAACGCCGAATACGTCTCCAGAAACAGGCAGGTACGCGGCTCCTTCCAGCCCCACTGCGGGAAGCTGGAGTTCCTGGCGGCGATGAGGGAGCGCATTTGCGCCTGCTCCCGCGCGCTCGGCGTCATCGCCTCGGGCGGCTGCAGGCCGTCGGGATGAACACCTTTGTCGATCAGGATTTGCTGATGCAGATGGAAGAAGTCCTCGTCTTCAAAATGGCCCTCGACATTGCCGGTGCCCACGCCCACCAGGCGCTCACCAACCTGCAAGCCGCAATCATGCAGCCAGTGCGTGATCAGCGATGTGCCGGAGCGGTGCATCCCGGCGATCACCAGGACGTCATTGACCATGCCGTGCCCTCCTGCGCTGGACGAAAGCGGTGTGGCTCAGCACATACTCGCAGACGCGCGCGCTGCACTCGGCGATGCCGCTGTCGCCGGTGTTGAAATACAGGTCGGGTTCCGATGGCGGCTCGAACGGATCGTTGACGCCGGTCAGGCACGTCAACTTGTCGGGCGCATCGTCGGGCAGGCTGGCGCGCCGGTACAAGCCCTTGGTGTCGCGCCGCCGCAGTTCGTCGAGCGCGCAATCGATGAACACTACTTTCACGTCGCGATAGAGCGCGACCAGTTCCTTGCGCACGTCGTCATAGGGACTGATGGCACTGATGATCGTGACGATGCCGTGTGCGGCGAATTTATCGGCGAGGTAGCCGAGGCGACGCAGGTTTTCGCTACGGTCCTGGCGCGAAAAACCCAGGTCGGAAAACAAGCATGCGCGATACGCATCGCCATCGATGACTTCAACGGGAATGAATTGGCGGCCAAGAAGGTCTTTGACGCTGTTGGCAAGCGTCGACTTGCCGGCGCCGGACAGGCCGCAAAATAGCAATATCATGATGAGTCCTTGCGGGGTTGAGGCAGGAGGTGGTTACCACTACGCGACCAAGACTAGCAGCGCATGGGCCGCCCCCGCGCGACAATTACCCATTGATACAGGACGTACAGTGCGTAACAGGGTGTAAACGAACCAGCAGCAAATACCCCACACCTTGCAGGTTTTTGTTAATTTTTGATAAGAAGTAAAAGCTTGCCGGACGTATCGCGTCTCAGAATTACGGATTCTGGAGTACCATGGCCGCCGAATTTAAGGCTGATGCGCAGGTTTTTGTAACTGCGCTACTCAACTCAACGGTATGGAGATGGAATATGGCGGGTAGGCGTTTGATGGCGGGTTCGTTGGGCAGCGCGCTGGCGTTGACATGTTTGGCTGCCTCGGCGGAGCCCGTGCTGGCGGATTGCGATGGGGCGTTTGCGACGCCGCTGCATGCGGCGCCCGCCACCGACGCCCGCGCGTATTGGCTCAACCGCCAGTTGATCAAATGGCCCGGCGCCGATGCCGGCAACGGCGCGTTTAAACTCTATTATTCGGCCAACGCCCTGCTGCGGGCGGCGCCGGGCGCGCGCGTCACCGGCGCGGACGGCGCGCTGACGCTGGCACACTTCGATGGCGGCGTACCGTCCGATGTCGCGCAGCGCTTCAAGTTTGTCGGCGACGGCGTGGTGCTGAGCGTTCCCGATGCGGCGCGGCTGATGACGCAGCAAGTGCTGCTGGTCCAGGAAAAGGACGACGGCACCGTGCGCGACGTGACGTCGCTGCAAATCGCCGGCGCGCTCGACGACCTCTACGCGGGCGCCGCCAAGGTCGAGGACTTCGGCGTGAGCGCCGGCCCGCGCGGCGCGGCCTTCAAGCTGTGGGCACCGACCGCCCAGGGCGTTGCGCTGTGCACCTACGCCACCGGCTCGTCGAAGGCGGCCGCGATCACGCCGATGCGGCGCGACGACGCCACCGGCATCTGGTCCGCCAATCTGCCGGGCAAGCTGACAGGCCAGTACTACCAGTATCTGGTGGACGTGCCGACGCCATCGGCCGGCTTGGTGCGCAACCTCGTCACCGATCCGTACTCGGTCAGCCTGACCACCGACTCCAAACGCAGCTACATCGCCAACCTGAACGCGGCCAACCTCAAACCGGCGGGCTGGGACCGGACGCCAGTGCCCAGGAAGGTCGCCGCGCCCACCGACATGACGGTCTACGAACTGCACGTGCGCGACTTCTCGATCAACGACGGCACCGTCAGCGCGGCGAACCGCGGCAAGTACACCGCCTTCACCGAGACCGGCTCCAACGGCATGAAGCACCTGGCCGCGCTAAGCCGCGCCGGCATCACCGACGTCCATCTGCTGCCGGTCTACGACATCGCCACCGTGCCGGAAACCGGTTGCGTGTCGCCCGACATCGCCGCCCTGCCCGGCCTCAAACCGGACGGGCTGGAACAGCAGGCGCAGGTAACCAAGGTCAAATTCACCGACTGCTACAACTGGGGCTATGACCCGTATCACTACAACGCGCCGGAGGGCAGCTACGCGACCGACCCGGCCGATGGCGCCCGGCGCATCATCGAATTCCGCCAGATGGTGCAGGCGCTGCACAAGGCCGGGCTGCGCGTCGGCATGGACGTGGTGTACAACCACACCTTCATCGCCGGCCAGAACGAGAAATCGGTGCTGGACCGCGTGGTGCCCGGCTACTACCACCGACTGAACGCGAGCGGCGGCATCGAACGCTCGACCTGCTGCGACAACACCGCCACCGAAAACCTGATGATGGCCAAGCTGATGATCGACTCGGTCGAACAATGGGCGGTGCAATACAAGATCGACTCCTTCCGCTTCGACCTGATGGGCCACCAGCCGCGCGCCGCGATGGAAGCGCTACGCGCCAGCGTCGAGCGCGCCGCCGGCCGCCGCATCGACTTGATCGGCGAGGGCTGGAACTTCGGCGAGGTGGCCGACAGCGCCCGCTTCGTGCAGGCGTCGCAGCTGTCGTTGAACGGCAGCGGCATCGGCACCTTCAGCGACCGCGCGCGCGACGCGGTGCGCGGCGGTGGCGCCAGCGACGGCGGCGCCCAGATCATCGCGCAGCAGGGCTACATCAATGGCCTGGTGTACGCGCCCAACGCGCTGGCGCCGGCACGCCCCGCCGAAGACCTGCTGCAAGCGTCGGACATGGTCAAGGTCGGCCTGGCCGGCTCGCTGCGCGACTACACGATGCGCACCTGGCAGGACGAGACCAAACAGCTGAAGGCGATCGTCTACGGCGGCAACCAGCCGGCGGGCTATGCCAGCGAGCCGTCGGAAGCCGTCAACTACGTCGAGAACCACGACAACCAGACGCTGTTCGACATCAACGCCTACAAGCTGCCGCTGGCGACCACCGGCGCCGAGCGCGCGCAAGTGCAGATGCTGGGCGCGGCCATCAACGCCTTTAGCCAGGGCGTGGCGTACTTCCACGCCGGCTTCGACATCCTGCGATCCAAATCGCTGGACCGCAACAGCTTCGAATCGGGCGACTGGTTCAATCGCCTGGACTGGACCTACCAGGACAACTACTACGGCACCGGCCTGCCGCGCGAAGAGGACAACGGCAAGGACTACGCGCTGATGAAGCCCCTGCTGGCCAACGCCGCGATCAAGCCGGCGCCGGCGGACATCGCCTGGTCGCGCGACGCCTTCCGCGATTTGCTGGCGATACGCTCCAGCAGCACGCTGTTCCGCATGCGGACTTCGGCCGATGTGCAGCGGCGGCTGCGCTTCCACAACACCGGATCGAAGCAGGTGCCGACGGTGATCGTCGCGCATCTGGACGGCGCCGGCTACGCGGGCGCCAACTTCAAGTCGATCACGTACCTGATCAACGTCGACCAGGTGGCGCAGCGCGTCACCGTGGACGAGGAGAAGAACCGCCGCTACCAGCTGCATCCGGTGCACCTGCGCGCGGGCGCGGCGGACCAGCGGGTGGCGCGCGAAGCGAGCTACGACGCCGCCTCCGGCACGTTCGCCGTCCCGGCGCGCAGCGCGGTGGTGTTCGTCGAAAAAAACTGACCGTTCCACTGCTCCACTGTTCCACGTAGGGCGGATTAGGCGGAACGCCGTAATCCGCCATGCATGCGCCGTCGAGACGCATGCATGGCCGATTACGCTGCGCTAATCCGCCCCACGTGATTCCGCAGTATCAATAACGCCACTTGTTAACCTATCCCAACGCAACTTTTACGCCGTGCGCGCGCGACGCACAAGAAATCGTGCTATTATTTATTTCATCAACGCAATAATGTTTTCCTTGTTGCAAATAACCGATAGCGTCACCGAGCCTTAAACACGCTCACCTCTTGCCGTTCACCGGCGCCCATGCCGACACGGACATGCCGCGCCCGCCAGTGCCTCACCCCGCATTGAATAGCACCTTGTCAACCACATAATAAATGACCGGATCATGACTATTTCTTGCCAACTCCACGAAGCGCGCCGGCTGGAGGCGCTCAACAAACTCAATTTACTCGACACCCCGCCGAGCGAGGCCTTCGACCGCATCACCCGCATGGCCGCGCGCCTGTTCAACCTGCCCATCGCGGCGGTGTCGCTGACCGACGCCGACCGCCAATGGTTCAAGTCGCGCGTCGGCGTCGAGCACACGTCGATCCCGCGCCAGGGCGCGCCGTGCGGCGAAGTGGCCGACGGCAGCCACATACTGGTGGTCCCCGATCTGCTGCAGGACGAGTTTTTCCGCGACACCCCGCTGGCCGCCAGCGGCATCCGCTACTACGCGGGCGCGCCGCTGACCACCGTCGACGGCCACTGCCTGGGCGCCATGTGCGTGCTCGGCACCGAGCCGCGCGAGACCACGCAGGCGGAACTCGACATGCTGTCCGACCTGGCCGCGATGGTGATGGCGCAGATCGAGATGCAGCACGCGCTGGGCCGCATCGACCCGCTGAGCGGCCTACCGAACCGCAACCAGTTCATCGAAGACTTCCAGGACATGCAGCGCGACCGCCCCGCCGACGAACAGCGGCTGGCGGTGCTGATCAACCTCGCTACGCCCGACCAGCTGGCGCACGCCGCGCGCGCGCTCAACCCCTCCTTCCTCGACGAGATGGTGGTCGACGCGGCGGCGTGGATACGCGCCGAAGCCGGTGCGCGCCGCAAGGTCTACCACGTCGCCGCCAACCAGTTCGCGTTGATCTCCGAAGCCGGCGTGGAAATGGCCGACTACCTGCCGGCGCTGGAGGAAAAGATGGAACACGCGATCAGCGTGAGCAAGCTGCGCTTCGTGATCACGCCGTCGATCGGCGTGGCCCCTTTCGACGTCGGCACGGCCGATGGACTGAGCGTGCTGCGCCAGGCGCAAAACGCGGCCCACGACGCCATCGACAGCGCCACCCGCGTCGCCGTGTACTCGGCGATGGAGGACGGCCTGTACCGCCGCCGTTTCAACCTGCTCAACGACTTCGCCGCGGCGCTGATCAGCCGCGATCAGCTACGCCTGGTCTACCAGCCGCGCATCGACATCGCCAGCGGCGAGTGCATCGGCGCCGAGGCGCTGCTGCGCTGGAACCATCCGACGCTCGGCCCGATCGGTCCCGGCGAATTCATTCCCCTGATCGAGCGCTCAGGCCTGGCGCAGGCGACGACGGCGTGGGTGCTGAGCCGGGCGTTGCGCCAGCAACAGGCGTGGCGCGCCGCCGGCCTGCGCTTGCAGTTGTCGCTCAACGTCTCTGCCGCCAATCTGCTGGAACCGGACCTGGCCGACCGCGTGGTCGCCGAGCTGGAACAATACGGCCTGCCGCCGGAGTGCCTGGAACTGGAGATCACGGAAAGCGCGATCATGGAGCAGCCGGCCAAGGCCACCGCCATGCTCGAGGCGCTGGCCGGCACCGGCGTGCACCTGGCGATCGACGACTTCGGCACCGGCTACAGCAGCCTGTCGTATTTGCAGCGCATGCCGGCCAACGTGGTCAAGATCGACCAGTCGTTCATCCTGGGGCTGGAGGACGACTATCGTCAACAGGGATTGGTCAGGACAATGATCGCGATGTCGCAGGATCTGGGGCACCGGGTGGTGGCCGAGGGCGTGGAGCGCGGCGACGTGCTGGCGTTCCTGCGCTCGGCGGGTTGCGACGAGGCGCAGGGGTATTTGTTCGCGCGGCCGCTGGAGGTGGAAGCATTCGGCATTTGGTGCCGCGAAAGCAGCGGCTGGGGCGACGCGGTCGCGGCGAGTGTGCCGAGGCGCGATCCGCGCGCCCTGTGCTCGCTGGCGCGGCCGAAGGCCAGTTTGGCGGCGTCGCGACGCCGGCATCAGGCGCGTTGAAGCGAATGCCACGAAAATGCGAATACCTCGGAGACACGTAGGGCGGATTAGCGCAGCGTAATCCGCCAAGCTCCGTCGGCGGCTCATACATGGCGGATTACGGCGTTCCGCCTAATCCGCCCTACGTGGTTTAGATTGGGCGTTACTGCCCGATCAGCACCGTCGCGTTGCGCGTGCCGAAACCGACTTTGCCGCCCTTGACCACCGCCGTCCTGCCCGAATAGTAGTCCCTGACCTTCTGGCCGTTGGCAAACACGCCGTACACATTGATGATGCTGACCTTGTCCGTCGGCAGATCCAGCGCCACCACCACCTTGTCGCGCACACCGCCCTTGTCATACGTCCGCTTGAACACATACGGCTTGGCCTGCAGCTGCTGGTGCACGCCGGCTCCCACCGCCACATGCGCCTGGCGGAACAGACCCAGCTTACTCCAGTGCGCGCGCACCTCCGCCACCTTGTAGCCATCGCGCTGCGCGTTCTGCTCCAACTCATCCCAGTTCATGAAGGTACGCAGCTTGGCGTCGCCCACCGCGTCGGCGGCATCGAGCTTGCGCGCCGTTTCATCGCCGTAGTAAATCTGTGCGGCGCCTGGCGCCAGCAGCAGCTTGTTCGCGCTCTCGAACGGCTTTTTGCGCTCACGGTCGAACGGCTGGTCGTAGTCGTGCGAATCGATATAGTTCAACACCGTGTAGCCGTTCAGCGCCCCGCCGTGCAGCATGTTCGAATAGCTGCTGAACAGCGACTCGTAATCCTTGTTCGCATCGCGCACCAGGCCGAAATTGATCAGGCTATCGAAGCCGGCCTGATAGTAGTTGGCCGACTGTCCGCCGCCCAGATCGTGCGTCTGCCCGTGGGCGATGTCGTAGTTGAACACTTCCGCCGTCATGTAAAACTTGTCGTCGCCGAACTTCTTGTCCGGATTGGCGCGCTTCCAGTCCGCGAACGCGGCGTCGGCCTCGGTACGCAGCTCCTTCCACACGCCGGCTTCCACGTGTTTGACGGTGTCGGCGCGGAAGCCGTCCACGCCATATTTGCGTATCCAGTCGGTGTGCCACTTGATCAGGTAGTAGCGCGGCGCGCGCGGATGGCCGGTGCGCTTGAAGAACTCGTCGAGCTCCTTGACCTCCTGCGTGTAGCGCCCTTCGCGCCGCCACTTTTGCACCAGTTGCGGCGGCAGCTCGACTTCCTCGTTGCTGTCGGTGCGGATGTCCGGCAGGTTCTTCACCAGCGTGCATTCGATGGTGCTCTTCGCATCCTTGAAGGCGCACGTCGGTTCGGTGCGCACCCACTGCTGCGGCCACGCCTTGTCGATCGTCGTCTCCGGCCCGATGTGGTTCATCACCACGTCGAGGATGACGCGTATGCCGCGCGCGTGGGCGGCTTCGACGAAATTGCGGAAATCGGTTTCGGTGCCCAGATTGGCGTCGACGGCGGTGAAGTCGCTCGCCCAGTAGCCATGGAAGCCATAGGACTTGCCCGTGCCTTCGTCGGTCCCTTCGTGGATCTGCTCCACCGGCGGCGTGAGCCAGATCGCGTTCACGCCCAGGCTGTCGAAGTAGCCGTCGTTGATCTTGTTGGTGATGCCGGCCAGGTCGCCGCCCATGAAGCCGCGCAGCGGCGCGGCGTCGGCGTTGCGGCCATAGGCCAGGTCGTTGCCGGTAAAGGCGTTGTTGAAGCGGTCCGTCAGCAGGAAATAGACCGTGGCGTTCTCCCACAGGAATGGCTTTGCGGCGGCCGGCGTCGCGGCCGATTTAACCGCCGGCTCGGCGGCCAGCGCCGGCGCACCGAAGGCCAGCGCCAAAGCCATTGCAAGGGTCGTACGTTTACTCCACTGCGTCCATTTCATGCTGTCGTCCTTATGTAGTTATGTGGTGACGGTCGGACGCGCGCGTCCGGTCCATCCTTCGATGCCGCCGACCTGCTCGGCGATCAAGATCAATGCGGCAAGCGCCTGCTGGGTGGGCAGGTGGTGCATCGCCGGATCGGCCTCGTAGCGTTCCAGGTAAACGCGCAAGGTCGCCCCTTCCGTGCCGGTGCCCGACAAACGGAACACGATGCGCGAGCCGTTGGTCATGACGATGCGGATACCCTGCTTCTTCGACACCGAACCGTCGATCGGATCGGTGTATTCGAAATCGTCGGCGAAATCGACCACGTAATGGCCCAGGTCCTGGCCCTTCAGCGTGGCCAGCTTGATGCGCAGCGAATCCATCAGCTCATTGGCGCCTTCGACCGGCACGCCCTCGTAATCGTGGCGCGAGTAGTAATTGCGGCCGAAGCGCGCCCAGTGCTCGCCCACCAGCTGCTCGACCGACTTGCCGGTGACGGCCAGCAGGTTAAGCCAGAACAGCACCGCCCACAGGCCGTCCTTTTCGCGGATATGGTCCGAGCCGGTGCCGTAGCTCTCCTCGCCGCACAGCGTCGCCTGGCCGGCGTCGAGCAGGTTGCCGAAGAACTTCCAGCCGGTCGGCGTCTCGAAGCTCGGGATGCCCAGCGCCTTGGCCACGCGGTCGGACGCCTGCGAAGTCGGCATCGAACGGGCGATGCCTTTCAGGCCGGCCTTGTAGCCCGGCGCCAGCGTCGCATTCGCGGCCAGCACGGCCAGGCTGTCCGACGGGGTGACGTCGAACTTGCGGCCGACGATCATGTTGCGATCGCCATCGCCATCCGACGCGGCGCCGAAGTCTGGCGCGTCGTCGGCGGCCATCAGCTCGATCAGTTGGGCGGCGTTGACGGGATTCGGGTCCGGATGGTGGCCGCCGAAGTCCTCCAGCGGTTCGCCGTTGATGACGGTGCCGGCGGGCGCGCCCAGCATGCCTTCCAGGATCGCCTTGGCGTACGGGCCGGAGACGGCCGACATGCCGTCAAAGCACATGCGGAAGCCGCCGCCGAACAGTTTTTTGATGGCGTCGAAATCGAACAGCTCCTGCATCAGCTCCGCGTAATCGGCGACGGAGTCGATCACCTCGACATCCATCTGCTCGATGCGCGAGGCGCCGATCTTATTCAGGTCGATCGCGGCGGCGTCGCTGATGCGGTAGGCGGTGATCGATTCGGTGCGCTGGAAGATCGCCTCGGTCACGCTCTCCGGCGCCGGGCCGCCGTTGGCGATGTTGTACTTGATGCCGAAGTCCCCATCCGGTCCGCCCGGATTATGGCTGGCCGACAGCACGATGCCGCCCAGCGCGCCGTGCTTGCGGATCACGCAGCTGACGGCGGGCGTCGACAGGATGCCGCCCTGGCCGACCAGCACCTTGGCGAAACCGTGGGCCGCGGCCATGCGCAGGATGGTTTGCACCGCCTCGCGATTGTGGAAGCGGCCATCGCCGCCGACCACCAGGGTCTTGCCGGCGACGTCGCCCAGCGTATCGAACACGCTTTGCACAAAATTCTCGAGATAGGAAGGCTGCTGGAAGACCGTGACCTTTTTGCGCAGGCCGGAAGTCCCCGGCCGCTGGCCTGGGAAAGGTGTGGTGGTGACTGTCTGAATACTCATGTTCGCTCCGCGTGGATAAGAATGACAAATGGGTGACAAGCGCGGCGTGCCTATGACGTGACGCCGCGTGTCAGCGCTGCGACGGTTGTACCTGTTCCGGCCAAATCGCGTCGCACAACATACTTGTCTCGGGAACAATATTACAGCATCAGCCCCCGGAGTCCGCGTTATCCTGGACGACCATGGTCAGAACCGCCGCCACCAGCATGCACACGCCGCCCAGCATCAGCGTCTTGACGGCGTGGCCGAAGAACACATGCTTGGTCATAAACCCGAGCAGCGCGCCGCTGACGATCTGCGGAATCACGATGAAGAAGTTAAACACGCCCATGTAGTAGCCCATGCGGTTGGCCGGCAGCGCGCCGGCCAGGATCGCGTAAGGCATGGTCAAAATGCTGGCCCAGGCGATGCCCACGCCGATCATCGGCACGAACGCCATGGTCGGATCCTGGATGGCGAAAAGGCTGATCAGGCTCACGCCGCCGATGGCCAGGCAGGTCATGTGGACGAACTTGCGGCTGGTGTGGCGCGCGACGACCGGCAGGATGAAGGCCGCCAGCGCGGCCACGCCGCTGTAGACGGCGAACATGACGCCGACGTGGTTGCCGGCCTGCTGGAAGGCGGCCGACTGCGCGTCGGTGGTGCCGTAGACGCTTTCGCCGATGGCGTTGGTGGTGTAGATCCACATCGCGAACAGGCCGATCCAGGTGAAGAACTGCACCGCCGCCAGCTGCACCATCGTCTTGGGCATCTTGCCAAAGCCGCTGAAGATCTCCGCCAGCGCGTGGCCCAGGCCCTTGTTGCGCTGCTGCTCGGCGCGGAACGCTTCCAGATCGCTGGGCGGCAGCTCCTTCGCCGTCAGCACGGTCCACATCACGGCGCACATATAGATCGCGCCGCCGGCGTAGAACGAATAGCGCACGGTGTCGGGAATGGCGCCGTTGACCGGCACATTGCTCACGCCCAGATAGTCGGCGAAGATGGTCGGCAGCAGCGAGGCGATCACCGCGCCCCAGCCGATGAAGAAGGTTTGCATCGCGAAGCCGGCGGTCTGCTGCGACGGTCCGAGCTTGTCGCCGACGAAGGCGCGGAACGGCTCCATCGAGACGTTGATCGCCGCGTCGAGCATCCACAGCACGACCACCGCCATCCACAGCGCCGAGGAATTCGGCATCAGGAACAGCGCCAGGGACGCCAGCAAGGCGCCGACGAAGAAGAACGGACGGCGGCGGCCCCATTGCGGGTGCCAGGTGTTGTCGCTCAGGTAGCCGATGATCGGCTGCACCAGCAGGCCGGTGACCGGCGCCGCCAGCCAATACAGGGACAGATCGTCGGGATTGGCGCCCAGCGTGGAGAAAATCCGGCTGGTGTTAGCATTCTGCAGCGCGAAGCCGAACTGGATACCGAAAAAGCCAAAGCTCATATTCCATAGCTGCCAGAACGACAGTATGGGCTTGCTGCTGGAAGATTTCATGCGACGCGTCCCGATTATTGAAATTTGTAGCAAAATAACACGGCACCCCGGGTGTGTCAATTGAAAGGATACCAAGGTAAAATAACGCCAAACGGCGCATCTTGGACCAAATTTTGTCGTCAAATGTAGCCAAACAACAGAATACATCACACCAACGAGACTTCTACCCGACATGACAAGCAATCCCATTGTAAAACTTGCCGTTCTGCCAATCGCACTGTTCTCGCTGTTTGCCGGCTTGGCCCCTGCCGCGCTGGCGCAAAACGCCGGCCGCATCTTCGCCAGCGCCACGCTGCACGGCGGCTACCTGGAGGTGCGCACCAGCGACGGCGTCTATCTGATCAAGCCCTACACCCGCAGCATCATCGAAACCACCTTCGTGCCGGACGGCGAAAAGGCCGATCCGGATTCGCACGCGGTGGTGCTGGCGCCGGCCGCCGTGACCACCACGTTCTCCGACAAGGCCAACAAGATCGAATACGCCACCCTGGGCCTGGTGGTCACTGTCACCAAGTCGCCGTTCCAGATCTCGTACGCCTACAAGGGCAAGCAGCTGGTCGCGGAAAAAAAAGGCTACATGCACGTCACCGACGACGTCGCGACCGGCAGCAAGGACATTAACAAAGGCCGGCCGCGCGTGCTGGAGGCGATCGAATTCGCGCTCGACAAGGACGAGGCGCTGTACGGCGCCGGCGCGCGCGCGGTCGGCATGAACCGCCGCGGCAACCGCTTCACACTGTATAACAAGGCGGACTACGGCTACGGCGCGACGTCGAAGCAGCTCAATTACGGCATGCCGATCGCGCTGTCGTCGAAGATGTACGCGCTCCATTTCGACAACGCCCGCACCGGCTACCTGGACTTCGACAGCAAGAAGGACAACAGCCTGCGCTGGGAAACCATCGGCGGGCGCAAGACCTACCAGATCGTCGCCGGCGACAAATGGGAGGACGTGATCGACAACTACACCTACCTGACCGGCAAGCAGCCGATGCCGCCGCGCTGGGCCTTCGGTAACTTCGCGATGCGCTTCGGCTACCACAGCGAGGCGGAAGCGGGCGCGGTGGTCGACAAGTTCATCGCCGACGACATCCCGCTCGACGCCATCGTCTTCGATCTGTACTGGTTCGGCAAGGAGGTCAAGGGCACCATGGGCAACCTGGCCTGGGACGCGGACAACTTCCCCAACCCGATCGGCATGATCTCCGATTTCAAGCAAAAAGGCGTACAGACGGTGGTGATCAGCGAGCCGTTCGTCGTCGACACCTCCAGCCGCTGGAAGGAGGCGGTCGACAAGAAGATCCTCGGCACCGACGCCAACGGCAAGCCGCTGGCCTACGACTTCTTCTTCGGCCACACGGGCCTGATCGACATCTTCGGCCAGCCCGGCAAGGACTGGCTGTGGAATATCTACAAAGGCCTGCACCAGCAGGGCGTGGCCGGCGTCTGGGGCGACCTGGGCGAGCCGGAACTGCACCCGACCGAAATGCGCCACGCCACCGGCGGCGCCGACGACGTCCACAACATCTACGGCCACCAATGGGCCAAGCTGGTGGCCGAGGGCTACCAGCAGGACTTCCCCACCGAGCGCCCGTTCATCCTGATGCGCGCCGGTTACTCCGGCACGCAGCGCTACGGCATCATCCCGTGGTCCGGCGACGTCGATCGCAGCTGGGCGGGACTGCAATCGCAGCCGGAGATCTCGCTGCAAATGGGGATGCAGGGCGCCGGCTACATGCACTCGGACCTGGGCGGCTTCGCCAACCCGGTGCTGGACAACGAGCTGTATGCGCGCTGGCTGCAGTACGGCGTGTTCCAGCCGGTGTTCCGCCCGCACGCGCAGGAGGAAGTACCGTCGGAACCGGTCTACCGCGAAGACAAGACCAAGGCGCTGGCGCGCGACGCCATCCGCATGCGCTACCGCCTGCTGCCATATAACTACACGCTCGCCTTCGACAACAACCAGAAAGGGCTGCCGCTGATGCGCCCCATGCTGTACGAAGAACCGGGCAACGCCAAGGTGCGGGCGATGTCGTCGACCTACCTGTGGGGCAAGGACTTCCTGGTCACGCCGGTGCTGACGGCCGGCGCCACCAAGGCCGACGTCTACTTCCCGGCTACCAGCGCTTGGTTCGACTTCTACTCCGGCGAGCGGCAGGCCGGCGGCGCGACCAAATCGGTGAAGCTCAGCGCCGACCACGTGCCGGTCTACGTGCGCGCCGGCGCCTTCATTCCGATGACGCGCGTGGTGCAGACCACGCGCGACTACAGCACCAGGAACATCGAGCTGCACTACTACCACGACTCCTCCGTCAAGACCGCCACCGGCAAGCTGTATGACGACGACGGCCTGACCGCGCAAGCGTTCGAGCGTGGCCAATACGAGCTGCTGACCTTCACCAGCAAGGTGTATCGGCGCGGCCTGTCGATCAACATCGACTCGGCCATCGGCGACAACTACCGCCGTCCCGAGCGCAGCATCGACCTGACGGTGCATAACGTGAGCTCGAAACCGGCGTCGGTGCGGGTCGACGGCACGGTGGCGGCCTTCTCGTGGGACGCCGGTTCCAAGCTACTGACGCTGGTGCTGCCGCCCAGCGCCCTGCCCGCCCGAACCGTCAACATCGCCCTGTAAGCGTGTATGATTATTGGCCATGGATCGGTAAGCAAAGCGTCAACCGGTTCGATGGCCAATACGATTACCCAGGGAGATGCACTTGACACCAAAAATTATCAGCACGCTGCTGGCGGCGACCGCCATGACAGCCGTCGGCGCTACCGCGCTGGCCGCCCCCGCAAAAAAACCGACCGTCGCCGAAGCGGAACGCTTTTTGACCGACACCGAGGAACGCCTCAATAAACTGAACAACGAACAGGCGCGGGGCGCCTGGGTCGGTTCCAACTTCATCACCGACGACACCGAGGCGATCACCTCCTACTTCGCCGAACGCTATCTGACGGCGTCCGGCGAGGCGGCGATCGGCGCGCGCCGTTTCAACGGCCTGAAACTGCCGGCGGAATCGGCGCGCAAGCTGATGCTGCTGCAGCAAACGCTGGTCTTCGCAGATCCCAAGGAGCGCGAACAATACGCCCAGCTGCAGGCGGCGATGAACGGCGCCTATGGCAAAGCCAAATACTGCGTCAAGAAGGACGACGGCACCGCCGACGCCTGCATGGCGCTGGGCGAAATGGAAAAGGTCCTGGCCAACAGCCGCGAAGAACCCAAGCTCAAGGAAATGTGGCTGGGCTGGCACGCGCAATCGCCGTCGTACAAGAACAAGTACACCGAATATGTCGCGCTGTCGAACAAGGGCGCCAAGCAGATGGGCTTTGTCGACACCGGCGCCATGTGGCGCGCGCAATACGACATGCCACCGGAGGCCTTCGCCGCCGAAATGGAGCGCCTGTGGCAGCAGGTCAAGCCGCTGTACGAATCGCTGCACACCTACACCCGCTACAAGCTGCGCGAAACCTACGGCCCGGACGTGGTGCCGCTGACCGGCCCGATTCCGTCCCACCTGTTCGGTAACATGTGGGCGCAAAGCTGGGACAACCTGTACCCGATCCTCAAGCCGGCCAAGGGCGCCAGCAGCTACGACCTGACCAAGGTGCTGGAAGCGCGCAAGACCGACGCCAAACAGATGACGCAATACGCCGAGCGTTTCTACACCTCGCTGGGCATGCAGAAGCTGCCGGCCACGTTCTGGGAGCGCTCGTTGCTGACCAAGCCGCGCGACCGCGACGTCGTCTGCCACGCCTCCGCCTGGCCGCTGGACGAAAAGGACGACGTGCGCATCAAGATGTGCATCACGCCGACGGCCGAGGACTTCACGGTGATCCACCACGAGTTGGGTCACGTGTACTACTTCCTGGCTTATAACAAGCAGCCCTTCCTGTTCCGCAACGGCGCCAACGACGGCTTCCACGAAGCGATCGGCGACACCGTCGCGCTGTCGATCACACCGGATTATCTGAAGAAGGTCGGGTTGATGGAGCAGACGCCGGAAGCCGACGCCGACATCGGCGACCTGCTCAAGCGCGCGCTGTCGAAGGTCGCGATCCTGCCGTTCGCGTACTCGGTGGACAAATGGCGCTGGGACGTCTACGCCGGCAAGACCAAGCCGGAGGACTACGACAAGGCCTGGTGGCAGTTGCGCGAGCAGTACATGGGCATGAAGCGTCCGGCGGCGATCGCCAACGGCGGCTTCGACGCCGGCGCCAAGTACCACGTGGCGGCGGACGTGCCGTACGCGCGCTACTTCCTGGCCGACATGCTGCAGTTCCAGTTCCACCGCGCGCTGTGCCGCGAGGCCGGCTACACGGGGCCGCTGAACCGCTGTTCGGTGTACGACAACGCCAAGGCCGGCGCCAAGCTGCAGCAGATGCTGGCGATGGGCGCGAGCAAGCCATGGCCGGAAGCGCTGAAGGCGATCTCGGGCGAGGACAAGATCGACGGCAACGCGCTGCTGGAGTATTTCGCGCCGCTGAAAACGTGGCTGGACCAGCAGAACGCCGCCTTCGCCGCCGCCCAGAAATAAACTCCGGGGTCAGGTCCACCATTTCTACACGAGCTCTGCCGCAAGCGCTGAATCACCAGCCGATCGGCGAGCCTACAGCCCAGCCCGTGTAGCATTGATTGGTGGACCTGACCCCGGATCTGGCGTCAGCGACTGGTGGCGCCCGGCTTGACCACGCCGCGCCGTTCGATGGGCGTCGAAAACACGATCGAGGTTCGCGTTTCACCGTAGCAGTTAATGCTGCCGACGAAGCGCTCCAGGTCGGCCATGCTCGCGGCCACCACCGTCATTAGATAGGAATCCGCGCCGGCGACATGATGGCACTCCAACACCTCGGGCGACTTGCCGAGTTTCTCCAACAGACGTTTCTTCTCCGGTTGCGCCGCCGTGATCCCGACCACCGCCTTGACCGGATAGCCTGCGGCGGATTCATCGACCTCCACCGAGATACGTCGTACGACGCCGGCTTCCTGCAGCCGCTTCAGACGCTCGGCCGTGGCCGCCACCGATAGCCCCACCGATGCGGCGAGGGACTTCAACGGCGCTCGCGCATCCGCCCGCAATGCATCCAGCAGCCGCCAGCCGGCCGCGTCCAGCTCGTCATTTTGATTTCTTCCCATATCAAGTATCCGCAAGAAAAATGAAGGAAAATTATCACATAGGCGAGAAATTCGTACTGTCAATCAGTTATCCCAATCCGGATAATTTAGTTCCGATGACTAGCCAAGTGGGCGGAAAATGCTTGATATACAGAACTACCGCAGCTTCGTCGCCGCCATCCTGGTGTTCCAGGCGATACCTGGGGCCGGCACCATCGCCATCCTCGATTCCACCGCCCGCCATGGCCGCCGGGCGGGAATGGCCGCAGTGATGGGTACGCTTGCCGGCGACGCCCTGTTAATGACCGCTGCCGTCGCCGGGTTGGCCGCGCTGCTGCAAGCCAATCCGTTGCTCTTCCAAGGCCTTCAATGGTTCGGCGCCGCCTACTTGTTCTGGATGGGCGGCAAGCTGGTATTCACGAAGGCGGATGGTAACGCGGCCGAGTCCGCCGACCGGTTGACGTCGCGAGGATATTTCCGACGCGCCCTCGCAGTCAGCCTAACGAATCCGAAGGTCATCCTGTTTTTCATCGCCTTCTTCCCCTTGTTTCTGAAGCCGCATGCTTCCCCGATGACCTTGCCCGTGATGATGCTCCACGTAACGACTCTCAGCCTTGTCTACCAGGCGGCGCTCGTGTTTATCGGCAATCTCGTCGCGGTTCGGCTCAAGGAAATATCCTCAGCAAGCGTGATCGCGAGCCGGCTTGCCGGCGTGACGTTGATAGCGCTGAGTATGAAACTTGCCTCCCGCATCCATTGAAGCCGGCATCGACGGGTGTACGGTCCCGCCCGTGTAGAATTGGTGGACCTGACCCCGGAGTTATAAAGCAAAAAAACCCTCGCCGGCTTGCGCTGGCGAGGGCTGAAGAGCGGAGATACAAGCGCTTTAGAACTTGTAGTTGACGCCGGCGATAACCGTGCGGCCGTACTTGGCGTATTCGAGCTGCTGGGCGCGGTCGCCGTTGTAGGTTTCGTAAGCGGCGTTGCGCAGGTTGTTGACCTGCAGGACCAGCCCCACGCCCTTCATGGCGCCGCTGTTGAAGGTGTAGCCGATCTGGAAGTCGACCACGTTCTCACCCACCACGTAGCGCAGCGCGCGGTCGTTCGAGAAGTTGCCGATCTCGCCGACGAAGTCGGAACGACGACGCTGGCTGATGCGCGTTTCGAAACCATTCTTCTCGTAGTACGCCGTCAGGTTGGTGGTGCGCTTGGACAAGCCCGGCAGCGGGATGTTCGAGCCGATGCTGCCGCTCGGATCTTCAATGCTGATCTTGCTGTCGGTGTAGGTGGCGCTGGCGCTGACGCCGAAGCCGTCCAGTACCGGCGTCAACATGTTCAGCGGCATCGAACCGGACAGCTCCACGCCTTTCAGGATGCCGCCGTTGCCGTTATAGGCGGCGGTGTAGTTGCCGGTGCGCGAGGCCAGCGGACGACCGTCCGGCATCAGGTAGCTTGCCGGGAAGTAGTTGGAGAAGTCGTAGCTCTTGGTCTGGGTGAAGATGTAGGTGTCCAGCTTCTTGAAGAACGCGGCGGCGGCGACATACGCTTTCTTGTCGAAATACTTCTCGTACGAAATGTCGAACGCCTTGGCGCGCCATGGGTCCAGCTTGGCATTGCCGCCGCTGGCGTTCGGCTCGCGCTTGGTGGTGTCGACGTTGATCTCCAGCGCCGAGCGCATCTGGTCCACCCGTGGACGCGCCAGTTGCTTGGCCAGGCCTACACGCACGGTCTGATCGTGTTCGAAACCGAAGGCCAGGTTCATGCTTGGCAGGAAGTCGGTGTAGCTCTTGCCGTCGTGGACAGGCTTGATCTGGCTGCCGACCGGGGCGCTGTTGTCGACATAGCGCGAGTCGGACGACTGGCTGGTGTTCTGCATCTGCACGCCGATATTGCCGCGCAGGCTGACCGCCGGGCTCAGTTCCGCTTCGATGTTGGCCTTGGCGAAGCTGGTGACGACTTTCTCGTTGACCGTCCACGCTTTCGGGATCAGGTAGGTCAAATCTTCGCTCGGCTGGAACGACATGAACTGGCTGACCATGCCCGGCACGTTCCAGGTCGGAATCGAACCGGCGCCGGCGAAGCCGAGGTCGACATTGCCATATTGCAGGCTGCCAGGGACGGATACCGGCGCGCCGACCAGGTTGATGCTGCCTTCCGGCTGGCGCTTGCTCTTGCTGCGGTCGGCGTAGTTGACGCCGAAGTCAAAGCTGGAGAACGCTTTTTCCAGCGCGCCGCCGGCGCGCACGTTGGCGGTCAGCTTGGCGCCCTTCAGTTCGTCTTCCACGCTCGGCACCTTGCCGTAGCCGGAGCCGTAGATGGTGTTGCCGACGTACAGGTTGGCCGGGTTGCTGTAATCGATGCCGGTGGTCAGGCGCGAATAGCCGCCGTTGCCGTAGCCCAAGTTGACCTTGTCCAGCAGGGCCGAGGCGCCGCCGTTGCTGTATTGCAGGTTGTTTTCCAGGCTCAGCTCGTTGCGCTTGGCCTTCGAGTAGTTCAGGTCGGCGAAGATGGTGAAGTCGTTGTTGCGGAATTCATTGCTCCAGCCGACGGCGCGGATGTCATCCTTGCGCTTGTTGTACATGCCGCGCACCAGCGGGCGGACATTGTTGAGCGTGCCGCTGGCGATGGTGCCGTTGTTGACCTGGACCGGGTTGTAGTTCGACTCGCCCTGCTCCAGCGAAATCTCGAGCTGGTTGGCGGTTTCCTCGGCCTTGAAGCGCGACGCGTACACGTCGACGATGCTGGTCCATTGCTTGTTCGGACGGTATTGCAGCACGCCCATCACGCCGTCGCGCTGGTTCTCGCCGCTGCGGGCCACGGCCTTGATGCCGTTCGAGGCGAAGGTGCCGGCCGGCAGGCCGTTGCGCGCGTCGCGTTTCCATGGCTCGTACAGGCCGGTCTCATTGGACAGGATCGGGGTTTCCAGGTGCGCGTAGCCGAGCGCGACGCCGATCGTGCGGTTGGCGAACTGGTCGATGTAGCTGGCGCTGAAGCGGTTGCCGGTGTCCTTGGCGTTGCCGATCTTGCCCAGCGAGTTCTTCTCGCCACGGGCGTTCAGCGCCACGGTGCGGCCCGAGAAGTTCAGCGGACGCACGGTTTGCATGTCGATGGTGCCGGACAAACCCTGGCCGACCAGGCCGGCGTCAGGCGTCTTGTAGACCGTCACGCCGCTCATCAGCTCGGACGGGTATTGGTCGAATTCGACGCTGCGGTTGTCGCCGGTGCTGACCTGCTCGCGGCCGTTCAACAAGGTGGTCGAAAAGTCCGGCGACAGGCCGCGCACGCTGATGACTTGGGCACGGCCGGCGACGCGCTGGGCGGCCAGGCCTGGCAGGCGCGAGATCGACTCGGCGATGCTGACGTCCGGCAGCTTGCCGATGTCTTCGGCGGAAATGGCTTCAACGATGGAGCTGGAGTCCTTCTTGACCGAGATGGCGCCCTCGATGCCGCGACGGATGCCGGAGACCACGACCGAAGCGATCGGCGCCTCGCCCGCCACCGGTGCTTCGGCGGTCTGGGCGTATGCCGGGCTGGCGAACGCTGCTACAAACAAAGCGCACCCCGCTGCGACCGGCTTCAATGGAAATGCAGCGGTCTTGCTGCGCTTATTTGCGAAAATACTCATTCAATGTCCCCTCAACACGACATAAATTAATTTCCCGCAACATCTGGCGCACCGCATTCGGGGGGCGTCACAACTACACGGGATCCAAGGAAAGCTGACGTTCTCAAGACGTTCTGGCGAGAATTTTGTACTAAAACTAGATTCACTGTCAATTGAACTTCTGTTTACCTACTGATTGCGGGGCCTGAGCAGTGGCGACCTCCCTATGATGAATACCTCGCCGTTGTATTTCCACTACACGGAAGCACCAAATCATATGTAGTAGAACTACAGATTTTCCGAAAAAATGACGTATTTTTGAAAGCAAATGTCAGTTTACTGTCGTCTTGCAAGCCTACCGATGGCTGTGGCGTGCGCGAAATTGCGGCTGAGCCCGAGTTGATGCCGGAAAACCACACAGTTTCTGTATTTCGGGTAAATTTCGCTGTCGGCCGCCGTTCGACGACGTGCAGATTCGAGGCATTTTCAAGCTAAGCGCGAAAAACGCAGCTAAAAACACAAAATACGGTGCTGTAGTACGACTACGCAAAGCCGGTCGCTCAGCGCTGATACTGGAGATCGAACAATGACCTACCGCCTGACCGCGTTGTGCGCCGCGCTATCCTTTGCCATGCCGGCAGCGCTGGCCGCATCGAGCGCCACCGCCAGCTATCCGACTTGGGACGGCAAGCAGGAGACCGTCCGCTACACCACGCCGGACGCCGGCGCCGCGCTGCGCGGCTACACGCAGGCGACCGCGATGCGCGTGCGCGAAGGCGGCAAGCAGCAGGTGGCCTACCGGGAGTCCGCCGGGCTGCCGACCGTCCGCAGCGGCAGCCTCGCCTTCGACGCCCTGTTCGCGCTGGCCGGCGCGGAGATGAAGCAGGACTCGGTGAGCGAAATCCGCGACGGCAGCTACAACGGCGGCAAGGCCATCGCCTGCGAGTGTTTCGAGACCGGCGAGTTGTGGCACTACGTGTGGACCCGCGACCTGTCGTATGCCGCGTCGCTCGGCCTGGGCATGCTGGACCCGCAGCGCGTGCGCAACTCGCTGGAATTCAAGTTGTCCGGCTACCGCGACGGCGTCCAACCCGGCGCGCACGTCGCCGGCGGCGCCGACGGCCTGCAGATCATCCAGGACACCGGCAGCGGCGGCAGCTGGCCGGTCAGCACCGACCGTGTCAGCTGGGCGTTCGGCGCCGACGAGGCGCTCAAGGCGCTGGCGCCGGAACAGCGCCGCGCCTTCGCCGCCACCGCGTTGAAGGCCCTCGCCAACACGCTGGAGAACGACAGGGTCGCCGTCTACGACCGCGCCGATGGCTTGTACAACGGCGAACAGTCCTTCCTCGACTGGCGCGAACAAAGCTATGCCGCCTGGATACCGGGCGACCTGGCCAGCATGGCGACGTCGAAGGCGCTGTCGACCAACGCCGGCCACTACAAGGCGCTGACCCTGGCGGCCCAACTGGCGGCCGAACAGGGCGACAAGGCGCTGGCCGGGAAGTACGCGGCATGGGCGGCGGACCTGAAGCGCGCCATCAACCAGCGCTTCTGGCAGGCCGACACCGGCATGTACAGCAGCCTGACCGCCGGCCATTTCGACGGCGCGCCGATGTACAAGTACGACTGGCTGGGACAATCGCTGGCCATCGTCACCGGCATCGCCGACGAACGGCAGGCGCAAAGCATCCTGGCGCATTATCCGCATGGCCCGTTCGGCGCGCCGGTGATCTATCCACAGCAGACCGATACGGCGGTCTATCACAACCGCGCCATGTGGCCTTTCGTGACCGCGTATGGCTTGAAGGCGGCGACGATGCACGGCAACGTGGCCGTGGCCGACGCCGCGTACGACACGCTGATGCGCGGCGCCGCGCTGAACCTGTCCAACATGGAGAACCTGGAATGGCTATCCGGCCAGCCGATGCTGGAGGATAAACGCAAGGTCGCCGGCAAGCAACTCGATCTGAGCGGGCCGGTGGTCAACTCGCGCCGCCAGCTGTGGTCCGTGGGCGCCTATCTGGGCATGGTGGTGGGCGAGGTGTTCGGCGTGCGGACCACCGACAGCGGCATCGCGCTGCGGCCGTTCGTCACGGCCAAGCTGCGGCGCGAGGCCTTCCCCGGCTCCGACACGGCCACGCTGAATAACCTGACCGTGCGCGGCAAGCGCCTGCGCGTCCGCCTTCTGCTGCCCGCCGCCGCGCCTTCCGGCACGAACGGCTACTACACGGTCGACGGCGTGACATTGAACGGCAAGGCCGCCACGCAATCGCTCGATTGGTCCGCGCTGGGCGACGACAACCAGATCGACATCCGCCTGGGCCAATTGCTGCCGGGACGCCAGGAAAGGCGCGACGTCGCCGCCAAGCCGCTGGTGGCGGATCAAGCGGTGTACGCGCCGCCCGAGCCGCGCATCGTCAAACTGGAACGCGGCACCTACGGCTTCCCCACGCTGCATATCGCACATCCGGGTGCCGGCAAAGGTGTCGCCTATAACATCTACCGCAACGGCAAGCTGGCCACCCAACGCATCACCGCAAACACATGGGCCGACCGCCGCGCGCCGGCGTCCGGCAAAGGCGGAAACCTGTGCTACGCGGTGGAGGCGATGTACAACGGTTCCGGAAACCGCAGCCACCACAGCGCGCCCGCATGCCTGGCCACCGGTGTGGAAATCGGCGCCGGCGACGCCCGCGTGGAATCCAGCATCGCCGCCACCGATGGACGCATCGCCGGCTGGGGCAAGCCGTCCGACAAATTCGCGGTGCGCGACATCGAGGTGGGGCGCGACGGCAGCTACGCGCTGCAAATCAAATACCGCAACACCGCGCACCAGATCAACCTGGGCATCAGCGGCGGCGTAAAATGGCTGTCATTGAAGGACGATGGCGGCAAGGTCGTCGCCAGCGGCGTGGTGCAGCTGCCGCACTCGCCGGAGCGCGCAGGCCCGTCGTATTCGACGCCGATCCGCGCCGCGCTCAAGGCCGGCCGCTACCGCCTGGAACTGGAGGACCACTACAATATGACCTACCTGAAAAGTAACACCACCTACAGCGATGCCGGTGGCGTGAAAGGACCGTCGAACCAGTTCGACATCCACGGCGTGCGCGTGATGCCGGCCGCGCCGGCGGACGATGCCAGCGCCGGCACCTCCGCCGCGACCGCGCCGGCCGGCACCATCCGCATCGTCGAACAATTCGCGTCGCCGCAGTTGGGCAACAGCCGCAATCTGCGCATCTACCTGCCGCCGGGGTACGAGGACTATCCACAGCGCCGCTATCCGGTCCTGTACATGCACGATGGCCAGAACCTGTTCGACGCCAAGACCGCCTCGTTCGGCGTCGCATGGGACGTCGGCACCACCATGGACCGCCTGATCGCCGCCGGCGCCATCGAGCCGGCCATCGTCGTCGGCATCGACAACACCAAGGACCGCATGGACGAATACACGCCCTGCTGCGATCCGAAACACGGCGGCGGCAAAATCGACGCCTACATGGCCTTCATCGTCGATACCGTCAAACCTTGGGCCGACGCCAACCTGCGCACCCTGCCCGACCGCGAACACACCGCCATCATGGGATCGTCGCTGGGCGGCCTCGCTTCGGTGTACATCGCGCAGCGGCATCCGGAGATATTCTCCAAGGCCGGCGGCGTGTCGGGGTCGTTCTGGTGGAATGACGGCGCGTTCATCAAGAACGTGCCGGCGCGCCAGCCGGTCAAATTCTACCTCGATGCCGGTTCCAAAAAAGACGGCATCGAGCACACGCTGAAAATGCGCGACGCCATGCTGGCGCAGGGCTACAAGCTAAACGAGGATCTGTATTTTTACGAGTCGCCGGACGGCGTCCACAACGAGAAATCGTGGGCGGCGCGCGTGCACCTGCCGCTGACGTGGTTCTTCGCCGCTAAGAAGTAATCAGGTCGCGGTTGGCCAGCAGCGCCTCCACCTCGCCGGGCGGCACGGCGGCGCTGAGGCAGAAGCCGAACGCCTCGTCGCAGTCCATCGCCATCAGCCGCGCCAGCTGGTCGCCGGTTTCGACGCCGCCGGCCAGCACCCGCATGTCGAGCGTATGCGCCATCGCGATGATGGCGCGCACCATCGAACCGTCGGCGCTCCGTTTGACGCCTCCCGGCGTCTCCGGCGGCTGCCGCGTGCCGTGCAGGTCGTCGATGAAGCTCTTGTCGATCTTGACCACGTCGACCGGAAAGCGCCGCAGATAATTGAGCGAGGCGTAGCCGGTGCCGAAATCGCTGATCGAAATGCGCACGCCAAGCTCCTTCAGCCGCCGCAGCGTGCCCTCGCAATTCTGGTTGCGGTCGATCAGCATGCCCTCGGTGATTTCCAGTTCGATCAGGTGGCCCGGCACGCCGGCCCGCTCCAGTATCGCGGCAAGGCTCTCGGCGATGTCCTTCTGGTAGAACTGGCGCGGCGACAGGTGCACCGACACCGTCAGCGGATGCCCGCGGTCCATCCAGTGGCGCGCCTGCGCCGCCGCCGTCGCCAGCGCCCAGGCGCCCACCGGCAGTATCAGCGCGCTCTCCTCGAGCACCGGCAGGAAGTCGAGCGGCATCACCAGGCCGAGCTCCGGATGATTCCAGCGCAGCAGCGCCTTGACGCCGGTGATGCGCTGCTCGCGCAAATCGAGCCTGGGCTGGTAGGCGAGGATGAATTCCTTGTGCTCGAGCGCGTGCCTGAGCGCCGCCTCCAGGATCATCCTGGAATAGGCCTTGACCTGCATGCTCGGCACGAAGCGCATGCAGGCGCCATTGCCGCGCTGCTTGGCGGCGTACATCGCCAGGTCGGCCTTCTCGACCAGGTCCTCGATGCGCTCGTCGTCGTCCGGATAGACCGCCACGCCGACGCTGGCGGCCACCCGCAGCGCCTGGCCGTGGATGGAGAACGGCGCGTCGATGGCGGCGGCGATTTTATCGGCCACCTGCTGCGCGTCGTCGGCGCCGCGCAGCTCCGTCAGCAGCAGGATGAACTCGTCGCCGCCGTGGCGCGCCACGGTGTCGACCTCGCGCACGCATTTGCGCAGCCGCTGCGCGAACTGCACCAGCACCTGGTCGCCGGCCTCGTGGCCGAGCGTGTCATTGATGTGCTTGAAGCGGTCGATGTCGACGAACAGCACCGCCAGCAGGCTCTTGTGGCGGCGCGCGTAGGCCACGCCGTGTTCGAGGCGCAGCTGGAATTGCAGCCGGTTGGGCAGGCCCGTCAGGCAATCGTGGTGGGCGATGAAGTCGAGCCGTGTTTCGCTGTCGCGCTGGGTTGCCAGCGCGCTCTGCAATTGCGCGCAGCGGCGGCGCAGCACGCGGACCCGCGCTGCGCCATACCACAGCGCCAGCAGACACGGTGTGAGGCCTAGCAATGCCGGCAATAGGAGCTCCATGCGATCCCTCTTCGTCCCGTGCAGCGGTGAAAAAGGAATCATAGTAGATACCACCAGTCATCAACGCCCGTTCGACCGGGCGCTTGATGGGCGTCAAACCTTGTGCCGCACGCTATCTCAAGCGATTTGCAACGGACGCGGTTTGGCTGCCGGCAACTGCGGCGCATGGGCCCGCTCCTCCAGCTTGAAGACGCTGACCGCCTCCGACAGGCTGGCCGCCTGTTGCGCCAGCGCGCCCGCGGCGGCGGCGGCCTGCTCCACCAGCGCGGCGTTCTGCTGGGTCACGCTGTCCATCTGGCTGATCGCCATGCTGACCTGCTCGATGCCCTCGCGCTGCTCGCCGCTGGCCGCCGAGATCTCGCCGATGATCGCCGTCACCCGCTGCACGCTGCTGACCACCTCGCCCATCGTCTCGCCGGCCTGCCCGGCCAGCCTGCTGCCGGCCTCGACGCGCGTGACCGAATCGCCGATCAATTCCTTGATTTCCTTGGCCGCCGCCGCCGAGCGCTGCGCCAGGTTGCGCACCTCGGAGGCCACCACCGCGAAGCCGCGCCCCTGCTCGCCCGCGCGCGCCGCCTCCACCGCCGCGTTCAGCGCCAGGATGTTGGTCTGGAAGGCGATGCCGTCGATCACGCCGATGATGTCGACGATCTTGCGCGAGGATTCATTGATCGCCCCCATGGTCCGCACCATCTGCTCGACGGCGTCGCCGCCGCGCACCGCCACCTGCGAGGCGACGTCGGCCAGCTTGCTGGCCTCGTTGGCGTTGGCGTTGTTCTGCTGCACCGTGGTGGTCAGCTCCACCATCGCCGCCGCCGTCTCCTCCAGCGAGCTGGCCTGCTGCTCGGTGCGGCCCGACAGGTCCAGATTGCCGGCGGCGATTTCCACCGTCGCCCCCTGGATGGTCTCGGTGCCGGCGCGCACCTTGCCGACGATGCCGCTCAGATTGCCCTGCATGGCCTTGAGCGCGCCCATCAGCTCGCCGATCTCATCCTTGCTGGCGATCCGCACCTCGCTGCGCAGATCGCCGCCGGCCACCGTTTGCGCCACGCCGACGGCGGCGTGCAGCGGCACGGTGATGCTCTTGATCAGCCACAACACCGTCACGCAGCCGACCACCAGCGTCACCGCCACCGTCGCGCCCATCACCAGCGCGGCGCGCGCGTGCGCCGCTTGGCTCTCCGCCGCCATCTGTTCCATCAGGCGGGCCGACTCCGTGCCGATGTAGGCGACGATGTCGTCGATCTTTTTGGTCGGTTCGCGGTCCATCCCCTTGACCAGGTTGTCGACCACCTTGGCGCTGTCCGGATTGGCCGCGTCGTATTGCTTGAGCGCCGCCAGATAGCGCGTCGCCAGCTCGGACTGGGTCTTGATGGCGTCGTCGACCAGCGGCGTGCTCAGTTGCAGCGCGGTCAACATGCCGGCCAGCTTTTGCAGGTCGGCGCGGGTGCTGTCGCCGGCCTTGACGAAGGCCTGGGTGTAGCGCTCCAGCAGCGCCGGGTCATTGCCTCGTATCAGAATGTTTTTCCATTCCTGCACCTGGATCTTGAACGCGACCTGGGCGCTGCGCGCGGTGTCGATGGCCTGGCTGATCGCCAGCGAGCGCTGCAACGCCTGCGCGCTGTTGGCGTTGCTGGTATCGAGCGCGCGCCAGCCGCCGGTGGCGACGATCGCCAACGCGACGAAAAAGAACGCGCCCAGCAGGCCCAGCCGCACACCTATCTTCAGATCGGCGAGTTTCATGGTGTCTCCGTTGTCAAGAATTGGCTTTCATCATGCGCTTGCCGCGCAAGGATGCCAAGACCGGCACGCTTGAAACCCCTAGGATTCCCGCCGTTGCAACAGATCAGGCCGGAGCGGGCGGAAACTCGATGCAGTAAATATTGGTGGGACGATCATCGGGCGGCAGCGGCCGGGTCTCAACATAACCCAGGCCCAGCTTGCGCAGCAGATTGATGGAGTTGGCGTTGCCCGGCGCCGTCAAGCCCAGCACGCGCTTCATGCCCAGCCGCTCGCGCGCGTAGGCCAGCACCGCCACCGCCGCCTCGTGGGTGTAGCCCTGGCCGAAGAACTCGGGCCGGATCGCGTAGCCGATATCGGCGTCGGGCAACGCGTCGCGCTGGATCAGGCCGCACAGGCCGAGCGGCCGGCCGTCGCTCTTGCGCTCCATTACGTACAACGAGTGGCCGCAGCGCTGCTGCATCGCGCGCGGGCCGTCGATGATGGCCGTGCGCGCGCCCTCGACGCTGCGGATGCCCTTGTCGCCGATGAACTCCAGCCAGGTCGGGTCGTTGACCAGTTCATAATAAAAAGCGGCGTCGTCGACGTCGATGGTGCGCAGGCGCAGGCGTTCGGTGTCCAGAATGTTCATGCATCGGGCCAGTGTGAGGGGTCGTCCAGCAACTGGTACATGACGTAGACGTCGACGTAGCCCAGATACTGGTGGTAGTAAGCGCGCGGCAAGGTGCCGACGATCGAGAAGCCGAGTTTTTTCCACAGCAGCACGGCGGCGATGTTGGAGCTGACCACGTAGTTGAACTGCATCGCCAGGTAGCCCTGGGCGCGGGCGCGGTCCAGGCAGTCCTCGCCGAGCAGCTTGCCGACGCCGACGCCCTGCGCCGCCGGGCCGACCATGAACGAGGCGTTGGCCACGTGGGCGCCGCGGTCGCGCTGGTTGGGAATCAGCCGGTACATGCCGACCAGGCGCTCGCCGTTGAGCAGCGCGACGTACGATTGCACGCCGGGGCCAAACCAGTAGGCGTGGCAGTCGTCGCGGCTGGTGTCGGCGGCGAAGTAATAGGTGTCGCCGCTGGCGACGAGCTGCTGGAAAATTTCCCACATGGCGCCGAAGTCGGCTTCCGTGGCGGCGCGGATGGCGATTTCTTTCAAGTGGGCTCCAGGGACGCTAAACGATGAATATTTGTTCAATCACGTAGGGCGGATTAGGCGGAACGCCGTAATCCGCCAATGCATGAGTCGTCGAGACGCATGCATTGGCGTGGTGACGTGGATGGATCGCGTGCACAATCGTGTTCAATTGTCATGGATTTCCGGCCGCAAGTCCAGCCGCTAGCGGTTCAGGCGGAAATTGACCTGCTCCGGCCGCCCCGGCAAATTCAGCCGCGCATGCGCGCGCGGCGATTCGGCGATCACCGCGCCGCGCCGCATCACCAGCTGCCGCGCCGCGCGCAACCGGATCGCCTCGACCGGGTCGGCCGCGTCCAGCAGCACCAGGTCGGCGTGGTTGCCGACCGCGATGCCGTAGCCCTCCAGCCCGAGGATGCGCGCCGGCGTCGTCGTCACCGCCTCGAAGCAGGCGCGCATCGCGTCCTGGCCCGTCATCTGCGCCACGTGCAGGCCCATCTGCGCCACCTCCAGCATGTCGCCCGAGCCCAGGCTGTACCACGGGTCCATCACGCAGTCGTGGCCGAAGGCGACGTCGATGCCGGCGGCCAGCATCTCCGGCACGCGCGTCATGCCGCGCCGCTTCGGATAGCTGTCGTGCCGGCCCTGCAGGGTGATGTTGATCAGCGGGTTGGCGATGGCCGCCACGCCGCCCTCGCGGATCAGCGGCAGCAGCTTGCTGACATAATAATTGTCCATCGAATGCATCGACGTCAGGTGCGAGCCGGTCACCCGCCCGTGCAGGCCGAGCCGGTTGCTTTCGTAGGCCAGCGTTTCGATATGGCGCGAATGCGGATCGTCCGATTCGTCGCAGTGCATGTCGACCCGCAAGCCCTGCTCGGCGGCGAACTCGCACAGGATGCGCACCGATTCGGCGCCGTCGGCCATGGTGCGCTCGAAGTGCGGGATGCCGCCGACGACGTCGACGCCCATGGCGATGGCGCGCTTGAGGTTGGCCAGCGCGGTCGGGCTGCGCAGCACGCCGTCCTGCGGGAAGGCCACCAGCTGCAAATCCAGGTACGGCGCCACCAGCCGCTTGACCTCGAGCAGCGCCTCGACCGCCAGCAGACGGTCGTCGCAGACGTCGACGTGCGAGCGGATCGCCAGCAGGCCGCGCGCCACGGCCCAGTCGCAATACTGCAACGCGCGCCCGATCAGCGCCTGCTGCGTCAGGTCCGGCTTGAGTTCGCCCCACAGCGCGATGCCCTCGAGCAGGGTGCCGGAGGCGTTGACGCGCGGCAGGCCATAGCTGAGCGTGGCGTCCATGTGGAAGTGGGCGTCGACGAACGGCGCGCTGACCAGGTCGCCGTCGGCGTCGATCTCGCGCGCGCCCGCCAGCGGCAGCGCCGGCCCGATGGCGGCGATGCGCCCGTGTTCGACGGCGATATCGACGCCGCGGCGGCCGTCGGCCAGATTGGCATTGCGGATGACCACATCCATGAGCACGCTCCCGGCGTTGTTTTTCAGTAAGCCGATTGTAGTCACTTTCCCCCCGTCGCACCAATTATTGCGTCGCAGCAAACAACGCGGCGCCTGGCGGAATTTTTGCGTTAAATCAAACTTCGGTGAAATAGTGTTCACGCCGCATTTTGCCTAGGGGCATTCTTTCCCACATGGCACAAAAAATAACTTTCCAAGCCTACTGTTCGTCGCTAGAATGTTCTTATATTGCATCGCAACAGACGCCCATCGTCGTTTCAGGAGAAACCATGTCTTCGCTTACCGAACAGTTTTCCGCCGTCACGAAATCGCAATTGGAAGCCCAGTTTAAGATCTTCAACACCTTCGCCAACACCGCCGTCGACAGCGCCGAGAAGGTCATCGCGCTCAATCTCAACACCACCAAGGCCTCGGTCGAGAAATCGTCGGCCGCCGCCAGGAAGTTGCTCGACGCCAAGGATGCGCAGGAACTCTTCCGCCTGAACGCGGGCCAGCCGTCCGGCTTCGACCACCTGCTGGCCTATGGCCGCCAGCTCTACAGCATCGCCACCGCCGCCCAGACCGAGCTGCTGCAAAGCGCGCAAAGCGGCATCGCGCAGGCGCAGGAACTGGCCAAGGCGACCCCGCTGCTGCCACAGGCCAAGCCGCTGGAGGCCGCGCCCGTGGCCAAGCCGGCGCCGCTGGCCTCGGTCGCGCCGGTGAGCGCGCCCGCGCCAGCCGACGAAGCGCCGCCGGCCACGCTGGCCGCCGCCGTCTCGGCGGCCGTCGCCGCGCCCGACAGCGCGCCCGTGATCGCGGAGGCGTCGGGCGCCTCGGCCAACGAACCGCTCGCCGTGCCGCCGACGAAAACGGCCAAGGCCCCGGTCAAGCCGAAACCGGCCGCCGCGCCGATCGAGCCGCCGGCGCCGGCCGAGGTGAAAACCGAGGTCAAACCGGCCGCCGGCAAGTCGTCGTTCCCGGTGCCGCCGCCCAAGCCGATCGCGCTGGCGCCGGAAACCAAGCCATCCAAATTGAAGGAAGCGGCGCCCAAGGGCAAGCAGCTCGACATGGTCAGCGGCGGCAAAGGCAAGAAATAAGCGGCAATCAGCCGAGCATCGGCTAGCGATCGGCTAGTCGTGGTACCCGGCGCGGCGGCGCGTCGGTCTCGACAAGCGGGCTCCGGCCCGCTTTTCTTTGCCTTGCTGTATCCTAACGGACTACGCACCGGCGACGCTCCGCCGGCTCCACGCTATTCCGAGGCACCATGTCTACACTTTCAGCGCTGATTGGCGGCTTTGTGCGCCAGCACAGCCGCGCCTATGCGGTCTCCGGCCTGATGCTGGCCGGCGTCGCCACGCTCACCGTCTGGGTGCCGCGCAAGGTCGGTTCCATGATCGACGGCCTGGCCGCCCACACCCTGTCGGGCCGCGCCCTGCTGCTGCAAATCGGCGGCCTGCTGCTGATCGGCGCGGCCATCTACTTCCTGCGCGTGGCCTGGCGCCAGATCCTGTACGGCGCCGCCTACAAGCTGGGCGTGTCGCTGCGCACCCGCCTGTACACGCGCATGTCGCTGCAGGGCGCCGGCTTTTACCAGCGCCAGCGCACCGGCGACCTGATGGCGCTGGCCACCAACGATATCGACGCCATCGAGATGGCCGCCGGCGAGGCCATGCTGGCCGGCTTCGACGGCGCGCTGACCCTGGTGCTGGTGCTGGGCGTGATGCTGCTCGGCGTCGACTGGCGCCTGGCCTGCGTGGCGCTGCTGCCGTTCCCGCTGATGGGCTGGGCGTTCTGGTATATCTCCGGCCACATCCACACCGCCTCGACCGACTCGCTCAAGCGCTTCAGCGATCTCAACGACCATGTCCAGGAGACACTGTCGGGCGTGCGCACCTTGCGCGCGCTGGGCCTGGAACAGCGCAGCGCGCAGCAGTTCGGCGAGCTGGCGCGCCACGCGTCCGACGCCAGCCTGCGCGCCCAGGTGTGGGAGGCGGCCTACGAGCCGGCCGTCGGCCTGACCCTGACCGCCGCCAGCGCGCTGACCATCGGCCTGGGCGGCTATCTGGTGTGGCACGGCCAGCTGACCATCGGCGCGCTGACCGCCTTCACCATGTACCTGGGCCAGTTGATCTGGCCGATGTTCGCCGCCGGCTGGGTGCTGTCGCTGATCGAACGCGGACGCGCCGCCTGGCAGCGCCTGCAGCCGATGCTCGACGCGCCGCTGGCCATCGACGACCACGGCACCCTGAACCGGGTCGCGCCCGGCGCGCTGGCCTTGAGCGGCGTCGGCTACGCCTACCCGGAGCAGTCGGCGCCGGCCCTGTCCAACATCACGCTCGAGCTCAAGCCGGGCCAGACCCTGGGCCTGGTCGGCCCCACCGGCTGCGGCAAGTCGACCCTGCTGCGCGTGCTGATGCGCCAGCTCACGCCGCAATCGGGCAGCGTGCGCTGGAGCGGCCACGCGCTCGACGAATACCAGTTGCGGGCGCTGCGCGCGGCGATCAGCTGGGTGCCGCAGGAATCGTTCCTGTTCTCGTCGTCGATCGCCGACAATATCGCGCTGGCCCGTCCCGACGCCACCCGCGCGCAGGTCGAACACGCGGCCAACCTGGCCGCCATCCACGACGACATCCTCAAGTTCCCGCAAGGGTACGAGACCGAGGTCGGTGAAAAAGGCATCACCTTGTCCGGCGGCCAGCGCCAGCGCGTGGCCATCGCCCGCGCGCTGCTGGCCGATAACGACCTGCTGCTGCTCGACGACGCGCTGTCGGCGGTCGATACCGGCACCGAGACGCGCATCCTCGAACACCTGGAACAACTGCGCCAGGCGCGCAAGGGCCGCAGCGCCGTCATCGCCAGCCACCGCCTGAGCGCCGTCATCAACGCCGACCTGATCGTCGTGCTGCGCGACGGCCGCATCAGCGAAACCGGCAGCCACGAACAACTGCTCGAGCAGGACGGCTGGTATGCCAGCCAGTGGCGCTATCAACAATTGGAAGCCAGCCTCGATGCCCTCTAAGTCCGACCAAGATACCAAGCCGGCCGGCAGCCAGACCCGCCGGGCGTTCTCGCTGCTGCACCGCGCCGCCCGCCCCGACCGGCACCACCTGGGCTGGGCCGTGATGTGGCTGATGCTGGCCGCGCTGCTCGAGGTGCTCGGCCCGATCATGGGCAAGGCGCTGATCGACGAGCACCTGCTGCCGCGCCACCTCGACTGGCCGCGCATGGCCGGCCTGCTGGCCGGCCTGCTGCTGACCGGCTGGATCGCCAGCGGCCTGCGCTACTGGCAGCTGGTGCGCCTGTCCGGGCTGGCGATGCGCTCGGTGATGCGGCTGCGGCAGATGGTCTACAGCCACGTGCTGCTGCTGCCGATGTCGTTCTTCGACCGCGCCATCACCGGCCAGCTGGTCTCGCGCGTGACCAACGACACCGAGGCGGTCAAGAACCTGTACATCCAGGTGCTGTTCGTCATGCTCGACAGTACGATCGTCCTGGTCGGCACCATCTGCGCGATGGCGTGGCTGGACTGGCGCCTGATGTCGATGGTGCTGGCGCTGCTGCCGGCGGTGCTGGTGATCGTCTGGCTGTACCAGCGCTGGAGCGCGCCGGCCGTCACCCGCGCGCGCGCGCTGCGCAGCGACATCAACGGCCAGATGGCCGAGTCGATCGGCGGCATGAGCGTGCTGCAGGCGAACAACGCCGAGGCCCGCTTCGGCGCCCGCTTCGCCGCCACCAACCAGGACCACTACACGGCGCGCCTGGCCGAGCTGCGCGCCAACGCCTGGCTGCTGCGGCCCGCGCTCGACCTGTTCAACATCATCCTGCTGGCGGCGGTGATTTTCGTGTTCGGCAACCGCCAGATGACGGCCACCGAGGTGGGCGTGCTGTACGCGTTCATCAGCTACCTGGCGCGCGTGATCGAGCCGCTGATCCAGATCACCATGCAGTTCAGCCAATTGCAGCAGGCGGTGGTGGCCAGCGCCCGCGTGGCGACGCTGCTCGACGAGACGGCCGCCGACGAGCACGCGGCGGCGCCGGGCCACGACGCCGGCCAGCGCGGCGCCGCCGCGGGCGAGCGCGCCGGCACGCCGGCGGTGGCGATCCGCCATCTGAGCTTCGCCTACAACGCGGGCCAGACGGTGCTGCACGACCTGTCGCTGGAGATTCCGCAGGGGGCGTTCTTCGGCATCGTCGGCCACACCGGCAGCGGCAAATCGACCTTGCTGTCGCTGCTGCTGCGGTTTTATCCGGCGCGCCACGGCGCCATCGCCATCCACGGCGTGCCGCTCGACGCGATCGACAACGAGCGCTTCCGCGCCGAGGTCGGCCTGGTGCCGCAGGACCCGTTCCTGCTGGCCGCCTCCGCGCGCGAGAACATCGACATGGGCCGCGGCCTGACGCAGGCGCAGATCGAGACGGCGGCGCGCGCGGCGCACGCGCACGATTTCATCACGGCGCTCGACCAGGGCTACGACACGCCGCTGGGCGAAGGCGGCTCGCGCCTGTCGGTCGGCCAGAAGCAGCTGATCGCGATCGCGCGCGCGCTGGCCGGACGGCCGCGCATCCTGCTGCTCGACGAGGCGACCTCGCACATCGACTCGCAAACGGAGCAGATCGTGCAGGTGGCGATGGACGAGTTGCGCGGCAAGGTGACGGTGATCGCCATCGCGCACCGGCTGTCGACCATCCGCGACGCCGACCGCATCATCGTGCTCAATCACGGCCGCATCGCCGAGACCGGGCCGCACGAGCAGCTGATGCGGATCGACGGCGGCCTGTATCAGCGGCTCTATCTGCTGCAGCAATTGGCCGCTTAAACGGGCCGATTAAGCGCGGGCGCGGCGCCATTTATCAACCTCGCCACACGTATCGGCACGGTTGTGCGCTTTCCGATGAAAAATACGCGCACGCGCGCTTTCGTAGTTGCAACACGAATATAATTACCCTGACACTCTGCAGTTGCGGAGTGCTTTGAGGGGGCGTGGCGTTGGCAGGTATGCGAAATAGCTGGTGGTTGGGCCGTGCGGGTGGCGGCGCGCTGGCGGCCGTCCTCATGCTGTGCCCCGCGCTGGCGCTGGCCCAGATGGACGAGGCCACGCTCAACAGCCGCCTGCTGGACATCCGCGAGCAAAGCCGCTTCGTCCCCGACAAGGCGCTGGCCGAGCTGCTCACGCTCGCGCCGCAGGTGGCCGGCAAATCCCCGTACACCCGCGCCGAGCTGATGATCCAGATCAGCGCCTCGCGCATGCGCATGGGCGACAACGCCGGCGCGCTGGCCGGCGCCGAGCAGGTCATCGCCTACGGCAGGAGCCTGAAGGACGACGTCATCGTCGCCAAGGGCATGCTCAACAAGGTCTACGTGTTGTTCGACAAGGCCGAGGTCGACGCCGCGCACCACCTCGCCTTCGTCGCCGAAAAGCTGGCCATGACCACCACCAACGCCGCGCTGCGCACGCAGGCGACCATCACCGCCGGCCAGTCCTACGCCGAGCAGGGCAACTTCCCGCAGGCGCTGGTCAAGCTGCAGCAGGCGCTCGACCTGTCGCGCACGGTGCGCGACGATCCGGCGATGCTGGCCGCCGCGCTCAACGCGCTGACGGAGCTGTACACGCAGATGAAGGAATACGACAAGGCGTCCGACTGCCTCGACGAGCTGCTGGCCGAGACCGAAAAACTGCACTCGCCGGGCCGCATGGCGATGGCCAAGACCACCGAGTACGGGCTGGCGATCGACTCCGGCCAGCCCAAGCGCGCGCTGCGGGCGCTGCTCTACAACCTGGAGCTGGTGCGCAAGCTGGGCGCCGAACGCATGGTCGGCGCCACCCTGGTCAACCTGTCCGACAGCTATCTGAAACAAGGCGACTATCCGCGCGCGGCGCAGTACGCGCTCGAAGCGCTGCGCGTGACGCAGCGCTCCAACGACGAGTCGACCGCCGGCGTGGCGCACGCCAACCTGGGCCAGGCGTATCTGTGGATGGGCCGCATCGCCGAGGGCAAGCAGCATTACGAGGCCGGCATGGCGCGCTACGAGCGGGAGAACAACAAGCCCTACCTGCAGGCGGCGCTGCGCGAATACGGCGAGGCGCTGGAACGCTCGGGCGACATGGCCGGCGCGGTGTCGGCCTACCACCGCGAGCGCGAGCTGTCGAACGAACTGTTTGAAAAGCAGCGCCAGAAATCCGTGCTGGAGCTGCAGGAAAAATACGAGACCGAGAAAAAGCAGCGCCAGATCGAACTGCTCAGGCGGGAGAACCAGCTCAAGGGCGCCGAGATCGACAACCGCCGCCTGCAGCAGCGCATCTGGTGGCTGCTGGCGCTGGTGTTCGCGCTGGCGTCGGTGATGATCGGCATGCTCTACCGCAAAGTGCGCAACGCCAACGCGCGGCTGGAGGAAAAAAACCTCGAGCTCAAGGCGCAATCGACGCTCGATCCGTTGACGTCGCTGTACAACCGGCGCCACTTCCAGGAGTTCATGCGCGGCTTCAAGCCGCAGGACAAGCCCAGGCCGGACATCGAGAAGCGCGTCGAGCGCCACGACGACATCGTCGGCGCGCTGTTCCTGCTCGACGTCGACCACTTCAAGCACATCAACGACACCTACGGCCACGCCGCCGGCGACGCCGTGCTCAAGATGATCGCCGAGAATTTGCGCATCGCGCTGCGCGAGACGGACATGATCGTGCGCTGGGGCGGCGAGGAATTCCTGGCGTTCCTGCCGGCCAGCCCGCGCCACGGCCTGGACGACATCGCGCGGCGGATTTTGACCGGCATCTCGTCGCAGGCCATCCGCTACCAGGAGCACGAGATTTCGGTGAATGTCTCGGTGGGGTTCTCGCCGTTTCCGCTGTCGGCGGGCGGCACGCCGCTGCCATGGGAGCGCGCCGTCAATCTGATCGACATGGCGCTGTACATGGCCAAGTCCCACGGCCGCAACCGCGCCTATGGCGTGCGCGGATTCGCCAATTTCGAGCGCACGTCGATGGAGGCGATCGAACAGGACCTGGAACTGGCCTGGCGCGAGGGCTTCGTCGACTTGAGCGTGGTGTCGGGGGACGCGGCGCCGGCGGCGTTGACGCCCGCCGCCGCGGCCTGACCCCTGCCCGCTACCGTCTTACTTGGCCGGCGTGCCGGCGGCCGCCTCGCGTTCCCTGGCCTTTTCCTGCATCTTCTCGCCGGCCTGCTCGAGCTTCCTGCCGGCCGCCTGGGTCGCCTCGTTGAGCTTTTGCCCGGCCGTGTCGGCCGCCTTGTCGAGCTTTTGGCTAGTGTCCTTGGCCGCGTCGCTCATCTGCTGGCCGGCGGTCTCGCGCACCTGGCTCAACTCGCTGCCAGCCTTGGCCGTCGCCTCGTCGACCTTGCGGCCCGCGCGCTCGGCCGGACCGGCCTCGCTCGGATCGCTCTTCTGGCAGCCGCCCAGCAGCAGTGCCGCCGTCGCCACCAGCAAGGCGCCGGCCCGGCGGTAAGTCGTGCATAGATTAGTGGACATCATGGTCTCCTGTATCGATTATTGTCATTAACATACAACATCCCGCGTCGCGGGCGCGCACGCAACATCATAGCCGGGAGACGGCGGCGTCAGTCGATTTTCTTGGGCGGGGGCGGCGGCGTGAAGACGATGTTTTCCGACGTCGGGGCGGAATCGCCGGCGCCCGACGTCTCCAGCCAGTTGAGCAGCTTTTCCATGCGGCGGATCAGGATGCCCTTGCTGCTGATGTAGCCGACCTGCTCGAAGTTCTCCGGCTTGCTGACCATTTTGGAGACGGTCGGCAGGTTGTCGGCCAGGCGCTCGAAGGCCTTGCGCGCCTTTTGCTCCCACTTGAGCAGATTGGGCTCGTTGAAGCGGTTGCTCTCGTAATAAATGGTTAACGTCCGGTCATGGTTGCCGAAACCGACAATCGCCGACCCCTTGCGCACCGTCTCCAGCACATCGTCCTTGATGCTGGCCGTCGGTACGAACAACGCCGCGCGGCCGTTCGCGTCCGGGCGCTCCAGCGGCAAATCCTGTCCCATTATTACCGTCATCATGCGTCCTGTTGTTATGCCAAGGAGTTGCTGCTAGGCTATATTCCTGATTCTATATCGCTGCCCTGGTCATTACAAGGAGAATGCGCGCCGGCGTGGCGGCGGCGCGAATACCCCATATGAATGCCCTTATAATGCGACATTCAACGCGGCAATCCCCATGACAGACCTAGTTTCCCAAATGACTACCTCGCGCTTCGGCGCCATTCCCGAGCACGCGGTCGACACGGCGCAGCGTAATGTGGGCGACACGCTGGCGCTGGCCATCGGCCACGCGCCGGGGCGCGGCGCGCTGATCGTCCACGACACCCGCACCGACCTCAACCGGGCGCTGACCGAGGCCTACCGGCGCGTGGTGCCGGACGCGAGCTTCGTCGACTTCGACAGCGTAACGCCGGACGACGTGCTGGCCGCCTTCGCCGGCATGGCGGCGGGCGACCTGGTGGTGCTGATCCAGTCGACCAGCTTCCGGCTCGAGGCGTTCCGCATCCGCATCGAACTGTTCAAGCGGGGGCTGAAGGTGATCGAGCATGTGCACCTGTCGCGCATGCCGGGCGAACAGGGACTGCGCTACATCGACGCGCTGGCCTACGACCCGGCCTACTACCGCGGCGTCGGCCACGCGCTCAAGGCCCGCATCGACGCCGCCCGCCACGGCGTGGTCGACAGCGGCGACGGCGCGCGGCTGGTGTTCGGCTCGCCGTTCGAAGCGGCCAAGCTCAATATCGGCGACTACGGGGGCATGAACAACGTCGGCGGCCAGTTCCCGCTGGGCGAGGTGTTCACCGAGGCGCGCGACCTGGAGGCGGTCAACGGGCGGGTGCGCATCTTCGTGTTCGGCGACACGTCGTTTTTAGTCAACAAACCGGCCACGCCGGTGACCTTGATCGTCGAACAAGGCCGCGTGGTGGGGGCCGAGAACGCCACGCCGGAATTTGACAACATGCTCGCCATCATCCGCGCGCACGAGGGCGAGGTGTGGCTGCGCGAGCTGGGCTTCGGCATGAACCGGGCGTTTTCGCGCGAGCGCATGGTCGACGACATCGGCACCTTCGAGCGCATGTGCGGCATCCACCTGTCGCTCGGGGCCAAGCACGGGGTTTACGCCAAGCCGCAGTTCAAGCGCAAGGAGGCGCGCTACCACGTCGACGTGTTCGCGGTGACCGAGGCCGTATATCTGGACGACGAGCAGGTGTACCGCGACGGCGCCTGGCGGGTTTAGACGCCATAAAAACCTTCTGAAACACGTAGGGCGGATTAGGCGGAACGCCGTAATCGGCCATCTTCGAGCCGCCGACGGCGCACGCATGGCGGATTACGCTGCGCTAATCCGCCCTACGTGGAACCATGGTCCTTTAGGTCCCACGGCGGCACCGGCTGAAACTCCGCCACCAGGAAATCGATCAGCGCCCGCACCTTGGGCGACGGCTGGCGGCTGGCCGGATACAGCGCGCTGAGATAATTGAGCGGCAGCTCCCAGTCGGCCAGCACCGGCACCAATGTGCCCTCCCTCAGCGCGCGCCAGGCCAGGAAGGTGGTGTTGTAGACGATGCCCAGCCCCTGCTGGGCGGCCTGCTGCAGCACCAAGCCATTATTCGCCGTGAACGCGGCGCGCACCCGCACCGTGCGCCGCTCCGCCCCTTTGCTGAAATGCCACGCCGTGCCGTCGGTCAGATGGCTGAAGTGCAGGCAGCGGTGATCGTGCAGGTCCTCGGGCGACCGCGGCACGCCGTGGCGCGCCAGGTAATCGGGCGACGCGCACAACACGCCCCGGCACGGCGCCAGCGGCCGCATGGCCAGCGCGTGCACGTCCGGGATGCCGCCCACCCGGATCGTCAAATCGAAGCCATGCTCGATCGGATCGAGCAGCGCATCGTCCAGGTGCAGCATCGGCGCCAGTTGCGGGTGCAGCAGGTTGAAACGCGCCACCGCGCCGGCCAGCCACTCGCTGCCAAAGCTGGACGGCGCCTGGATGCGCAGCGGTCCGGCCAGCTCCGCGCCGGCCTGCGACACCACATGCGCCGCCTCGCGCGCCTGCTCCACGGTCGCCATGCACGGCGCCAGATAGGCCTGGCCGGCATCGGTCAGGCTCACCTCGCGCGTCGAACGGTGCAGCAGGCGCGCCTGCAGCCTGTCCTCCAGCTGCAGGATGTGCTTGCTGACCATGGCCCGCGTCAGCCCCAGCCGGCGGCCCGCCTCGCTGAAGCTGCGCAGCCGCGCCACTTCGACGAAAATCTCCATTGCGCGTAATTGGTCCATGTCTGATTGTCTCCATTTAAGCGACAATGTGTCAACCTTTTGCGCATTGTTTGGCCTTGCCCGGCGCCGTACAATGATCGATCCACCATTATCATTCGGGAGCAGTACATGCTGACAGACGCGCAAAAACAACACTATCAACGCGATGGCTACATTGTGCTGCCGGACTTCAAGAGCGCCGCCGACATCGTCACGCTGCGCGCTCGTGCGGGGCAGATTGTCAACGAATTCGACCCGAAAGGGGCCGGCATCTTCAGCACCGTCGAGCAGGAAAAGACCACCGACGACTACTTCCTGCGCTCGGACAACACCGTGCGCTGCTTCTTCGAAGAGGAAGCGTTCGGCCCGGACGGCGGGCTGAAACAGGACAAGTCGCTGTCGATCAACAAGATCGGCCACGCGATGCACGATCTGGACCCGGTGTTCCGCGCCTTCACGGCCGACCCGCGCCTGGTCACCGTGGCGCGCGACCTGGGCCTGGCCGACGCCAAGGTGTGGCAATCGATGTACATCTTCAAGCAGCCCGGCATCGGCGGCGAGGTGCGCTGGCACCAGGACGCCACCTACTTCGACACCGACCCGGTGAGCGTGACCACCTTCTGGTTCGCGCTGGAGGACGCCACGCTGGAAAACGGCTGCATGTGGGCCGAACCGGGCGGCCATCGGGGCCCGATGCGCGAACGCTTCCTGCGCACGGGCGACCACGTGCGCATGGAAAAACTCAGCGACATGCCGTGGCCGGACGACAGCACCGCCGTGCCGCTCGAATGCAAGGCCGGCAGCCTGGTATGCTTCCACGGCCTGCTGCCGCACTACAGCGCGCCGAACCGCTCGGCCTTCTCGCGCCACGCGTACACGCTGCACGTCACCGACGGCGCCACCGACTACTCTCCGCTGAACTGGATACAGCGCGACGCCAGCTTCCCGGTGCGGGGCTTCCTTTGATCGTCCAAATCTTCGCCGCCCACTGGGGCAACAACGAATTGGCGCCGCAGGTGTTCGTCGACCGCGTCAAGGCGGCCGGCTTCGACGGCATCGAAATGTCGCTGCCGCTGGACGCCGCCGCGCGCGACGACTGGACCGGCCGCATCGCCGCCGCCGGCCTGGGGCTGATCGCATCGCAATGGGAGACGGCGCTGGTGCCGGGGTTCGACGCGCACCGCGCGGCGCTGGCCGAGCTGCTGGACAACGCCTGCGCCGCCGCGCCGCTGCATGTCAACTCGCAGACCGGCAAGGACTACTTCACGCCGGCGCAAAACGGCGAGCTGCTGGAACTGGCCGACGCCATCTCGCGCCGGCACGGCGTGCCGATTTACCACGAGATCCACCGCAGCCGCTTCAGCGCGCACCCGATGCTGTTGCTGCCGTATCTGGAGCGGATGCCGGAATTGCGGCTGACGGCCGACCTGTCGCACTGGTGCTGCGCCTGCGAATCGCTGCTCGACGACCAGCCGCAAACGCTGGCGGCGACCTTGCCGCGGGTGCGCCACATCCATGCGCGGGTGGGCCATCCGCAGGGGCCGCAGGTGGCGGACTTCCGCGCGCCGGAAGCGCGGGCGGCGCTGGAGGCGCACCTGTCGTGGTGGGACGAAGTGCTGCGGCTGCGGCGAGCCGACGGCGCCGCGCGCATGACCTTGACGCCGGAATTCGGCCCGGTGCCGTACACGCAAACGCTGCCCTACACGCAAAAGGAAGTCTCGAACGCGTGGGAACTGAACGTCGCGATGCTGGCGCTGCTGCGCCAGCGCTATAACTAATCCGGTTCATACTCCGGGGTCAGGTCCACCATTTCTACACGAACCCGGCGCTAGGCCCCTTACGCCTCGTCAGACGGATCAGCACGTGTAGAATTGGTGGACCTGACCCCGGAGTTGGGCGTGTCATTGTGGCGGATCGAGTGGCAACTCCAACGTCACGCAGGTGCCTTTCCCCGGTTCCGCCTCGACCTTGATCGTTCCCCGCAGCACGCCGGTGACGATGTTGTAGACGATGTTCATCCCCAGCCCCGAACCGCCCTGCCCCAGCTTGGTGGTGAAGAACGGATCGAAGATCTTGTGCAGCGTTCCCGGCGTCATGCCGACGCCGTCGTCGCGGAACTCCAGCGTGGCCCAGTCCTCGCTGCTGCGCCGCGCCGTGATCGTGATCGCGCCGCATTCCCGTCCGTCGAAGCCGTGCAACAGCGCGTTGCCAATCAGGTTGCTCAGCACCTGGCTCAAACTGCCCGGATAGGAGTCGAACTCCAGATCGGCCGGCACGTCGAAACTGACCTCGCACACGCGCCGCCGCAACTGCGTCGCGTAGGTCGCCAAGGTGTCGCGCACCACGTCCTCCAGCCGGAACACGCGCCGCTGGCCGCTCGCCTGGTCCACCGCCACCTGCTTGAACGATGTGATCAAGTCGGCCGCCCGCGTCAGCGAGGTGTTCATGATGTCGCACGCCTTGCGCGCCTCGGCCAGGTGCGCTTCCAGCGCCGAGCGTTTCAAGCCGCCGTCGGTGGCCAGGCGCCGCTCGAAATCGCGCACCATGTCGCTCAGCGCGCTGGCCGTCAGCAGGCTGTTGCCGATCGGCGTGTTGAGCTCGTGCGCGACGCCGGCCACCAGCGCGCCCAGCGCCGCCATCTTCTCCGACGTCACCAGGTTGCTCTGCGCCTGCTTGAGCGTCTGCACCACCGACGCCAGGTCGCTGCGCGCCTGCTCCACGTTGCTCTTTTGCCGCTCCAGCTCCGCCAGGCTGTGTTCCAGTCCGTGCTTGGTGGCGGTCAGGCGCCGCGCCGACACCAGCAGCGCCGCGATCAGCGCGCTGATGATCAAGCCCGCCACGCCGATCAGCAGCACCGGCATCGACGAGCTGCCGTAACGCGATCCCTCGTGTCCCTGGAAGTGGATCAGCCAGCGCCGGTGGCCGACCGGCAGCACCTTGAGCGCGCTCAGGTCGACCGGCAGCAGGCTCCCCGGCCGGCCGGCGTCGATCTTGCCGTCGCTGTCGTAGAGCAGCGTGTCGCCGGCGGCGGGCGGGGTGGCGCCGCCGCCGTAGCCGCTGTCCTCGATGCGCACCTGCAGATGCTGCAGCAGCGGCGCGTCGATCACCTCGCGCATCAGCGTGTTGACGCGGAAGACGATGGCGACGAATCCCACCAGCGCGGCGCGGCGCTGCTCGGCCGTCTGCAGCGGCGCGCCGTTGCGGTAGACCGGCGCGCGCGCCACGAACCCCGGCTCGCCGCTGGAGTCCTGCACCAGCGTGATGCGCTCGGTGGCGACGATGTCGCCGCTGTCGCGCGCGATCTCCAGCGATTTCAGATGCGGCGGCAGCGCCGCCAGATCGAGGCCGAAGGCGTTCTCGTTACCCTTGAGCGGCTCCGTGTATTCGATGATGTAGTGCAGCGGACGGCGGTTGGCCGGGTGGATGTGGAAGTCCGGATAGGCGCGCGGGTCGACGCTGGCGTCGCGCCGCACCGACTCGGTGAAGGCGGCCAGCGCCTCCTCCGGCACCGCCCGCACGAACTGGATCGCCTGGAAGCCGGGATAGCGCCGGTCCAGCTTGAGCTCCTGGATGAAGCGCGTGAAGCTGGCGCGGTCGATGCGGTCGCCCAGCGCGTACATGCCCTTGATACTGAGCAGCATGTCGAAGTAGGTCTGCAGCCGCACCTCGGTGTCGCGCGTGACCTTGTCGGCGTCGCGCTGGAAGTTGGCCCGCACCTGCGCGCGCTGCTCGGTGGCCACCAGGTAGCAGGTGCCGATCGTCACGCAAATGCCGATGGCGAAGGCCAGCAGGCCGCGCGAGCGCATGGCGGCGGCGCGGTCAGGTCGCGACGAACGGCAGGATGTCGCCGCCATCGTCGCCGTGGCTGTCGCTGTAACGCTCGGCGATGGCCATGAATTCCTCCTCGGCGGTCAGCATCGCGTCCACCACGTCCGGATCGAAATGCTCGCCGCTGGCCTGGCGTATCATCTCCATCGCCGTTTCGTGGGTGAAGGCCGGCTTGTAGACGCGCTTGGAAATGAGCGCGTCGTAGACGTCGGCCACCGCCATCAGCCGCGCCGACATCGGTATCGCCTCGCCGGCCAGGCCTTCCGGATAGCCGGAGCCGTCGTACTTCTCCTGGTGCGAGTAGGTGATCTCGCGCGCGTAGCGCAGGAAGGTGTTGGTGTAGCCGAGGTGGTTCTCAACGTTGACGATGGCGTCGCGCCCGTACACCGTGTGCATCTTCATGACGGCGAATTCGGCCTCCGTCAGGTGGCCAGGCTTGAGCAGGATGGCGTCCGGGATCGACACCTTGCCGATGTCGTGCAGCGGCGCGGCCTTGTACAGCGACTTGATGTTGGCGTCGCTGAGCTCCTCGGAAAAGCGCTTGTGGCCCTGCAGCTGGCGCGCCAGCGCGACCACGTAATGCTGCACCCGGCGCAGGTGGTTGGGGGTTTCGTATTCGCGCGTCTCGGCCAGCGACGCCAGCGCCCAGATCATCGCGTCGAGCATCTGGCTCAACTCCAGCGTGACCTCCTCGACCACGTGTTCGAGCAGGTTGCGCTGCTGCTTGAGCAGCTCGCGCGCGTGGCGCAGCTGCAGGTGGGTGTCGACCCGCGCGCGCAGCACGTCGCCGAGCACCGGCTTGGCGACGACGTCGGCGCCGCCCTCCATCAACGCGCGCTCCTCGTCACGCTCGTCGCCGGACTGCAGGAAGATCACCGGGATGTCGGCGGTGTCGGGATTCGACTTGAGCTGCTGGCAGACGGCATAGCCGTCGATGTCCGGCAGCGCCGTGTCCAGCACAACCAGATGCGGGCGCGGCACCTGCTGCATCACCGACAGCGCCGCGCGGCCGCTGTTGGCCAGCCGGATTTCGTACTGTTTCTGCAACAGCCGATTCATCTCGATCAGATTGTCCGAAGCCTCGTCGACGATCAGCACGATGGCTTTTTTGACGTTCATGTACCGCTACTCCCCCGGATTAGTCCTATACAACGCCTGTTACTTGCATCTGCGCGCCGCGTTTCACCACAATCATAACTGAGTGGCGCCCGATGATCAGCCAAATCTGCGGCCAAATATTTTTGCGGGTCATCGCTTGCAATTGTATAGCGCACTACCCATAATGGTGGTATGAACACCAAAAACCAACCCGACGACACCGCGCCCGCCGCCGTGCCGCAGCTGGACGGGCAGCTGTGCTTCGCGCTGTATTCGACCTCGCTGGCGATGAGTAAAATCTATCGCAAGCTGTTGCGCGGCCTGGGGCTGACCTACTCCCAATACCTCGTCATGATGGTGTTGTGGGAGAAAAACGAACTGACCGTGTCGGAGGTGGGCGAACGCCTGTTCCTCGACTCGGCCACGCTGACGCCGTTGCTCAAGCGCATGGAGCAGGCCGAATTGCTGACCCGCACCCGCGCCGCCAGCGACGAGCGCCAGGTCATCATCACGCTCACGCCGCGCGGCGACGCGCTGCGCCACGAGGCGGCCAAGCTGCCGCCGGCCATCCTGCAGGCGACCAAGTGCACCTTGGACGAAGTGGTCGGCATGAAGCAGCAGCTCGACGCGCTGCGCGCCGGCCTGATGGCCTCCTCCAATTGAGCGCGCCATGACCACCTCCGCCCCCATTTTCACGCCCGCCGCCGACGCGGTGGCGGCGCTGCGCGGCGCCGGCTACGCGCTGCTGGCGCCGGCCGACGTGGCGGCGCTGGCCGGCGTGCCGCTGGCCGAACTCGACGCCCTCGTGCCCAGCTGGGACACGCTCGAACTGGATAACTATCTGAAGGACGGCGGGCGCTATCGGCGCCGGCGCCATTCGTGCTTCGTCCAGGACGGCGCGCGGCTGACGCAGACGGCGCACCGCGCGCACTGGCAGCCGCTTGAGTACAACGCCCTGCACGGCGGCATGAACCGCCTGTTCGAGCCGATGCTGCCGGCCACGGTCGCGCAGCCGGCCTGGAACGCGCTGGTGGGCGCCATCGGCCGCTTGTGCGGCGCGGCGCGCGGCGCCGACCATGGCGGCGCGCCGTGGTATGTGGAGGCGCACCAGTTCCGCATCGACACCACCGACGGCATCGGCCGCCCCACGCCCGAGGGCGCGCACCGCGACGGCGTCGATTTCGTCGCCGTGATCCTGATCGCCCGCGTGGACATCAAGGGCGGGGAGACTCGCATCTTTGAAGCCGATGGCCCCAACGGCAAGCGCTTCACGATGACCGCGCCGTGGACCATGCTGCTGCTCGACGACGCCACCGTGATCCACGAATCGACGCCGATCCAGCCGCTGTCCGGGCACGGCCACCGCGACACGCTGGTGCTGACCTGGCGCGCGGGTGGCTTCCAGGGACAGGAAAATCCCCTGTTCCCGGGCTAAATCCGATATAGTCACACCAGCTAAAACCCAGCAATCAGGAGGGCAGTCTGTGGACGCCAGCTACGAGATACAGCCCGATGAAATCGAAATTCTGATCGTCGAGGACAGCCCCACCCAGGCCGAGCGGCTGCGCCGCCTGATCCAGTCGATGCGCTACAAGGCGCGCGTGGCCGGCAACGGCCGGCTGGCGCTGGAGGCGATCCGCGAACGCAAACCGCACCTGGTGCTGTCCGATATCGTCATGCCGGAGATGGACGGCTACACGCTGTGCCGCGCCATCAAGACCGATCCGGACCTGCGCGACATCCCGGTGATCCTGGTGACGTCGCTGATGGACCCGAAGGACATCATCCGCGGCATCGAATGCGGTTCCGACAACTTCATCCGCAAACCGTACGCGGAGGATTACCTGCTCAACCGCATCGGCCACATGCTGATGAACCAGAAGCTGCGCAAGAACCAGAACATGGAGGTCGGCATCGCCCTCTACCTGGGCGATCAAAAGCACTTCATCAACGCCGAGCGCCAGCAAATCCTCGACCTGCTGATCTCCACCTACGAACAGGCGGTGCAGGTCAACAGCGAGCTGCAGGCGCGCGAACGCCAGGTGATCGAGCTGAATATGCGCCTGGCCCACCACGCCGGCGAGCTGGAAACCATCAACCGCGAGATCGCGCTGAAAAACCTGGAGCTGGCCGAGGCCAGCCGCATGAAATCGGCCTTCATCGCCAACATGTCGCACGAGCTGCGCACGCCGCTCAACGCCATCATCGGCTTCACCGGCGCGCTGCTGATGAAGCTGCCGGGCCCGCTGACGACGGAGCAGGACAAGCAGCTCAACACCATCCGCACCAGCGCGCGCCACCTGCTCTCGCTGATCAACGACATCCTCGACGTGGCCAAGATCGAGGCCGGCAAGGTGACCTTGGAGCTGGAGACGGTGCGCTGCCAGGAGCTCGTCACCGACGTCGTCGACACCCTGCGCCCGCTGGCGCTGCAAAAAGGGCTGGCGCTGGAGATCGACCTGGCGCCGGCGGCGATCGTGCTCGAGACCGACCGCCGCGCGCTGACGCAGATCCTGCTCAACCTGGGCAACAACGCCATCAAGTTCACCGAAACGGGCACCGTGCGCGTGACATTGACGCAACGCAACGGCGAAGGCCAGAACATCATCGAGTTCTCGGTGGCCGACAGCGGCGCCGGCATCCGCGAGGAAGACCAGAGCAAATTGTTCCAGGCGTTCTCGCAGCTCGATTCGACGTCGACACGGCATGCCGAGGGGGCCGGCCTGGGGCTGTACCTGTGCCAGAACCTGGCCAACCTGATCGGCGGCTCGCTGTTCTTCAAGAGCGATTTCGGCCACGGCAGCACATTCACGCTGGCCGTGCCGCACCGCAGGTGACGCGCCGCGCGCCGGGCCGATGCGCCGTGGCGCCAGGGAGACAGTAGTTTTACCGTATTGCACCGCAACATAATTCCGGATAGTATGGGAACTGTCTCCTCCAACCGTTCGCTGAACATTGGAATTTAGCCCGCAACCTTCGAGGTCGCGGGCTTTTTTTTGCCTTTTTTCATCGTTTGCCAGCCACTTGCGTTTTCGGCAGCTCTGCTGCACTGCGATACTTCAGCAATAAATTAAACAATCGATTTAGTTATATCAATTGTTTGAATTATGTGATGTAATCCGGCCATGAACGCTAAATCCACCTCCTCCCCCGCCCCATCCGGCCAGCCGGCGGACGACGTCCGCAAGCCACGTTCCGACGGCGAGCAGTCGCGCGAGCGCCTGCTGCTGGCGGCGATGCGCCTGTTCGGCCAGCAGGGCTTTTCCAAGACATCCACGCGCGAGATCGCCCAGGCAGCCGGCACCAACGTCGCCGCCATCAGCTACTACTTTGGCGACAAGGCCGGCTTGTACCAGTCCTGCTTCAGCTTCATGTGCGCCGAGGCGGGGGGGAACGTTGCCGCGTTCGACCAGCCGCATTTCACACTGCGCGAGTCGCTGGAAGGCTATTACGGGCAGATGATCGCCCCGCTGCTGAACCAGAAGCAGGAGGCGGACGTGATGCTGCGCCTGTTCTTCCGCGAGATGCTCGAGCCCACCGGCTTATGGGTGGCGGAAGTGGAAAACAACATCAAGCCGGAGCACCTGGCGCTCACCCGGGTGCTGTGCCGCCATCTGGGCCTGGCCGGGGCGACCGACGAGGTCCACCGGCTGGCGTATGCGATTCCCGCGCTCTGCATACAATTATTGATCTCCCAGGACGTCATCAATGCCATCACGCCGCATATGTTGTCCACGCCGGAGGCGATTTCCGCGTGGTGCGGGCGGCTGGTCGACTATGCCGAAGCGCTGTTCAATGCCGAAAAACTTAGACTCCAAAGGAAAGCATGAAGATTATCGTCCGCGCGACGGCGGCATTGGCCGTCGCCGCAGCGCTTAGCGCCTGCGCCCTCACGCCGCCGGCGCCGCACGTCGACGCGCAGGCGCCGCAACAGTGGCAGGCGCCCTTGCCCGGTCCTTCGGACCAACCCCAACTTCCGCACAACGGCAACCAGGCCGACCTGGCCGACTGGTGGCGCCACCAGGCCGACGCGCTGCTGGTGCGGCTGATCGAATCGGCGCAAGCGGTCAGCCCGACGGTGGCGTCGGCCGCCTCGCGCATCGCGCAGTCGCGCGCCGACCGCGTGAGCGCCGGCGCCGCGCTGGTGCCCACGCTCGACGGCACGGGCAGCATCAGCCGCGCCAACCAGCAATCGGCGCTGCCGACGGGGACCACCTCGCAGGCGGCGCTGCAGACGGCGTGGGAGATCGACGTGTTCGGCGCCAACCGCGCCACCCGCGACGCGGCCCAGGCGCGCCTCGACAGCGCCCACGCGGGCTGGCACGACGCCCGCGTCTCGGTCGCCGCCGAAGTGGCCAACCAATACTACGCCCTGCGCGCCTGCGAGCAGCTGCTGGCCGTGGCCAAACAGGACGCCGCCTCGCGCGCCGACACCGCGCGCCTGACGCAATTGAGCGCCACCGCCGGCTTCGAATCGCCCGCCAGCCTGGCGCTGGCGCGCGCCAGCGCCGCCGACGGCAACAACCGCTACCTCACCCAGCGCGCCAGCTGCGACGTCGGCGTCAAGGTGCTGGTGGCGCTGACGGCCGTGCCGGAGACGGAGCTGCGCCAAATGCTGGCCAGCGGGGTGGCGGCGGCCGACGCGGTGGCGCCGGCCATGGCCATCAACGCGCTGCCGGCCAGCACCCTGAACCAGCGGCCGGACGTGTTCACCGCCGAACGCGAAGTGACCGCCGCCAGCGCCGAAGTGGGCAACGCCCAGGCGCAGCGCTATCCGCGCCTGACGCTATCGGGCTCGGTCGGCGTCGCCAACTTCCGCAGCGGCGGCGACAACACCAAGACCGATACCTGGACCATCGGTCCGCTGGCGGTGTCGGTGCCGATCTTCGACGCCGGCCGCCGCCGCGCCAACGTCGACGCGGCCGGCGCGCGCTACGACTACGCCGTCGCCAACTACCGGTCCACGGTGCGCACCGCCGTCAGCGAACTGGAACAGGCGCTGGTCAATCTGGACGGCACCGCCGCCCGCGCCGCCGACGCCCAGGCCGCGCTGGACGGCTACCGCGTCAACTTCACCGCCGTCGAGGACCGCTACAAGAACGGCATGGCGAGCCTGTTCGAGCTGGAGGACGCGCGCCGCACCCGCCTCGGCGCCGAACAAACCGTCATCAACCTGCAGCGCGAACGCAGCGCCGCCTGGGTGTCGCTGTACCGCGCCGCCGGCGGCGGCTGGACCGCGCCGGCCGGCGCCGCCCCCGCCGTCGCCAATGCCGCCGCGCCCAACGTCAAATAAAAGCAACCACACCGTCCATTATGAAAACTATCAAAACCAATCTGAAACCGCTTGCCATCGCCCTGCTGGCGCTCTTCGTCGCCGGCGGCGTCGGCATGGCCGTGTACTCGCCGGCCAGCCAGGCCGCCGATGACAAGAAAGCGGCGGCGCCGAAGCCGGCGCTGACCGTGACCACCACCAGGCCGTCCACCGCCAGCCTGCCGATCAAGCTGGCCGCCAACGGCAACGTCGCCGCCTGGCAGGAGGCGAGCGTCAGCAGCGAATCGAACGGCCTGCGCCTGACCGAGGTGCGCGTCAACGTCGGCGACGTCGTCAAGGCCGGCGACGTGCTGGCCGTGTTCTCGGCCGAGACCATCAACGCCGACATCGCCCAATCGAAAGCGGCGCTGCAGGAGGCCGAGGCCAACGCCGCCGACGCCGTGGCCAACGCCGCGCGCGCCCGCACCTTGCAAAACTCCGGCGCCCTGAGCGCGCAGCAGATCAGCCAGTACAACACCACCGAGCAAACCGCCAACGCCCGCATCGCCTCGGCCAAGGCGGCGCTGGCCAACCAGCAGCTGCGCCTGAAGTACACCAGGGTGGTCGCGCCGGACGGCGGCATCATCTCCGCCAGGACCGCCAACGCCACCGTCGGCTCGGTGTCCGCGCCCGGCACGGAGCTGTTCCGCATGATCCGCCAGGGCCGCCTGGAATGGCGCGCCGAAGTGGTGGCCGCCGACCTGCGCAACCTCAAACCCGGCACCGGCGCCATCGTCAAGGCGGCCAACGGCAGCGAGGTGACGGGCAAGGTGCGCATGATCGCGCCGACCGTGGACCTGCAAACCCGCTCGGCGCTGGTGTATGTCGACCTGCCCCCGGGCGCCGGCGCCGGCGCGGCGCCGTTCAAGGCCGGCATGTTCGCCAGCGGCCAGTTCGAACTGGGTAAATCCGACGCCCTGACCGTGCCGCAGCAATCGATCGTCGTGCGCGACGGCTTCAGCTTCGTGTTCCGCCTGAACGCCGACAGCAAGGTCAGTCAAATCAAGGTGCAACCGGGCCGCCGCCTGGGCGACCGCATCGAGGTCAAGGGCGGCCTGTCGGCCGACACCCAGGTGGTGCTGCGCGGCGCCGGTTTCCTCAACGACGGCGATCTGGTGCACGTCGTCGCCGAGACCGCGCCGGCCACGGTGTCGAAGTCGGCGTCGGCGGCCAAGCCGGCCGTCGTCAAGTAAGGGAACGCCATGAATTTCTCCTCCCTGTCGATCAAGAACCCGATCCCGGCGATCATGCTGTTCGCCCTGCTCACCCTGGCCGGGCTGATGGCCTACAAGGCCAATCCGGTGCAGGACTTCCCCGACATCGAACTGCCGATCGTCACCGTCACGGCCACCCTCGACGGCAGCGCGCCGGCGCAGCTGGAGACCGAGGTGGCCCGTAAGATCGAGGACTCCGTCGCCACCCTGCAAGGCGTGAAGAACATCCACACCACGGTGCTCGACGGCGTCTCGACCACCACCATCGAATTCGTGCTAGAGAAGCAGATCGCGGACGCCGTCAACGACGTGCGCGACGCGGTGGCCCGCATCAAGGCCGACATGCCGGCCGAGCTGCGCGACCCGACCGTAACCAAGGCCTCCACCGCCGGCCGCGTGGTGCTGACCTTCACCGCCTCCGCCGCCGAGGTACCCGGCGAGAAAATGGACAAGCAGGAACTGAGCTGGTTCGTTGACAATGTCGTCGCCAAGCGTTTGCTGGCGGTGCCGGGCATCGGTTCGGTCAAGCGCGTCGGCGGCGTGTACCGCGAGATCCGCGTGGAGCTCGACGACGCCCGCATGGCGGCGCTGCGCGTGTCGGCGCTGGACGTGTCGCGCCAACTGCGGCTGGTGCAGAAGGAAGCCCCGGGCGGACGCGGTGACGTCAGCGGCGCCGAGCAATCGGTGCGCACCATCGGCACCGTCAAGAGCGCGGCCGAACTGGCCGCCATGGACCTGCCGCTGAGCGACGGCCGCCGCGTGCGGCTCGACCAGGTGGCCACCATCACCGACACCGTCTCCGAACCGCGCGCCATCGCGCTGCAGGACGGCAAGGAGGTGATCGGCTTCGAGATCTTCCGCAACAAGGGCGCCAGCGAGCTGGCGGTGGCCAAGGGCGCGCGCGCGGCGATCAAGGAGCTGGAGGCGAACAACCCGAAGGTGGCGCTCAAGCAGGTCATCGACAACGCCCTGCCGGTCGAGGAAAACTTCGACGGCTCGATGGAGCTGCTGTACGAAGGCGCGCTGCTGGCGGTGCTGGTGGTGTGGTGGTTCCTGCGCGACTGGCGCGCCACGCTGGTGGCCGCCGCCGCGTTGCCGCTGTCGGTGATGCCGGCCTTCCTCGGCATCTACCTGTTCGGCTACACGCTCAACACCGTGACCTTGCTGTCGCTGGCGCTGGTGGTCGGCGTGCTGGTCGACGACGCCATCGTCGAAATCGAAAACATCGCGCGCCACCTGCGCATGGGTAAAACCCCGATGGAGGCGGCGATGGAGGCGGCCGACGAAATCGGCATGGCCGTCATCGCCACCACGTTCGCGCTGGTGGCCGTGTTCCTGCCGACCGCCTTCATGAGCGGCATCGCCGGCCTGTTCTTCAAGCAGTTCGGCTGGACCTCGGTGATCGCGGTGCTGGCGTCGCTGGTGGTGGCGCGCTTGCTGACGCCAATGATGGCGGCCTACCTGCTCAAGCCGATCGCGCACGCGGAGGAAAAGGACGGCTGGCTGATGGCGCGTTACCTGCGCGTGATGCGCTGGTGCCTGAAACACCGCGGCATCACGGCGCTGGCCGCCGCCGCGTTCTTCGCCGGCTCGATCTCGCTGGTCGGCCTGCTGCCCACCGGCTTCGTGCCGGCCGCCGACCGCGCCCAGACCCAGATCAACCTGGAGCTGCCGCCGGGTTCCACGCTGGCCGAGACCAGCGTCATCGCCGAACGCGCACGCCAGGCCGCGATGGAAGTAGCGGGCGTCAGCTCGGTGTTCAGCTCCATCGGCGGCGGCTCCAGCGGCGACGCCTTCGCGCCCGGCGCGGCGGCCGAGGCGCGCAGCGCGGTGCTGACCATCACCACCGTCCACCGCACCAAACGCAAGGAATCGATGGCCGACATCGACGACAAGATCCGCGCCCGCCTCGACGCCATTCCCGGCGCCCGCTTCAAGGTCGGCCCGCCGGACAACGGCGTCAAACTGCAGCTGGTGCTGCGCAGCGACGACCCGGTCGCGCTGCAGGCCACGGCGCAGAAGGTCGAGCGCGAAATGCGCACGCTCAAAGGCGTCGGCAACGTGCGTTCGAGCGCCTCGCTGGTGCGTCCCGAGATCATCGTCACGCCGGACTTCGCCAAGGCCGCCGACCTGGGCGTGACCGCCAACGCCATCGGCCAGACGGTGCGCGTGGCCACCGCCGGCGACTACGACACCGACCTGACCAAGATGAACCTGCCGGAGCGCCAGGTGCCGATCCGCGTCAAGCTGCCCGATTCGGTGCGGGCCGACCTCGACGCCATCGGCCGCCTGACGGTGCCCGGCAAAAACGGACCGGTGCTGCTGGCCACCGTCGCCACCATCACGATGGAGAGCGGCCCGGCGCAGATCAATCGCCTCAACCGCGCCCGCAACGTCACGTTCGAGGTGGAACTGGGCCGGCGCGCGCTGGGCGAAGTCGACGCCGAGGCGCGCGCGCTGCCGTCGCTGAAAAACCTGCCGCCGTCGGTCAAGATCGCGGAGCTGGGCGACACGCAGGAGATGGCCGCGCTGTTCGCCAGCTTCGGCCTCGCCATGCTGATCGGCGTGTTGTGCATCTACTGCGTGCTGGTGCTGCTGTTCAAGGACTTCATGCAGCCGGTGACGATCCTGGCGGCGTTGCCGCTGTCGATAGGCGGCGCCTTCGTCGCGCTGCTGATCACCCGCAGCGCGCTGTCGATGCCGTCGATGATCGGCTTGATCATGCTGATGGGGATCGTGACGAAGAACTCGATCCTGCTGGTCGATTATGCTATTCTGGCGCGCCAGGAAGGCATGAGCCGCTTCGACGCGCTGGTCGACGCCTGCCACAAGCGCAGCCGTCCGATTTTGATGACCACCATCGCCATGGGCGCCGGCATGATGCCGCTGGCGCTGGGCTGGGGCGCCGACCCGAGCTTCCGTTCGCCGATGGCGATCACGGTGATCGGCGGCCTGATTACGTCGACGTTACTGAGCCTGCTGGTGGTGCCGGCCGTGTTCACCTACATCGACGACGCCGAACACCTGCTGGGGCGCCTGATGCGCAAACTGCGCCGCCAGCCGGCGCCGGCCCCGGCGTCCGGACAGGAACCGCCGCTGCGCAAGATCGCCGGCGGCCATTAATCAAGCATCCATCAGGGAGACAAAAATGGAATACGAGATCAAGCAATTGCCGGCGGTGCGCGTAGCGTATCTGCGCTACAAAGGACCGTTCGGCGCCGCGATCGGCGAGTTCTGGAAGGAAGTGTTCACGCCGTGGCAGAAAGCCTTCGGCTTGGACAACCGCGTGACGTACGGCGTGGCGCAGGACGACCCGAGCACGACGCCGGCCAACGAATGCCGCTACGACGCCTGCGTCGAAGTGGCGGCGGACTACCCGGTCGCCGAACCAGCGCGGGAAGCGACGCTGCCGGCCGGGCGGTACGCCGTCGCGAAATTCCAGGGGACGGGCGACCAGATGCCGGCGGCGTGGGGAGAGTTCTTCGGGCAGATCCACGCCGAAGGCATTTTCGCGCCGGGACTGTGCATGGAGCGCTACGCGGCGGATTACACGATGGACCCGGAGACGGGCGTCTTCTCCGCCGAAATCTGCATCCCGGTGAAATAAGCAAACCACACCACGGAACCATGCCCACCACGGAGACACGTAGGGCGGATTAGCGCAGCGTAATCCGCCATGCATGCGCCGCCGCCGGAGCATGCATGGCGGATTACGGCGTTCCGCCTAATCCGCCCTACGGCCGCGCCACCCAACCGCCGCCCATGGCGCGGTACAAATCGACCGACGCCACCAGAATCCGCGTCCGCAATTGCAGCCGTCCCACATCGGCGCTATACAGCGTGCGCTGCGCGTCCAACTCCTCCAGGTACGAGGCATACCCATTGCGGTACCGGTTGTGCGCGATGCGCAGCGTCTCCGCCGCCGTTGCCCTGCGCGCGTCGTTCTGCACCGCCTGCTCCTTCAACTGATAAATCGCACCCAGGCTGTTATCGGTCTCCGAAAAAGCCGTGCGCACCGCGTTCTCGTAAGCGTAGGTGAGTTGATCGCGCTGCGCCGCCACGGAGTCGGTCTGCGACTGCACGCGGCCGCCCTCGAACACCGGCGCGGCGATGGCCCCGGTCAACCGCCACAACGCCGTCGGCGCATTCAGAAAATCGTGCATCTTCAAGCTCTGGATACCACCGACCGCCGTCAGCTTAAACGACGGCAGCAACTGGTCGCGCGTGGCCTGCAAATTGGCGTTGGCGGCGACCAGATTGTATTCCGCCCGTGCGATATCCGGCCGCCGGCGCAGCAGTTCCGACGGCAGCCCGGCCGGCACCGGCGGCGGCTCCAGTTGCCCCAGCTCCGCCCCGCGCGGGATCGGACCGGGATTGCCGCCGGTGAGCACGGCCAGCGCATTCTCCTGCTCGAAGATCGAACGTTTCAACTGCGGCACCTGCTCGGCGGTGGTCTGATACTCCGCCTGCGCCTGCAGCCATTCCAGCCGCGAACTGTAACCGACATCGAACTGGCGCTTGGCGAGATCGCGCGATTCCTCGCGCAGCTTGAGCGTCGCCTCGGTCAGCGCCAGCTGGGCGTCGAGCCCGCGCAAATTAAGATAACCCGATGCGACGGTGGCGGCGATCGACAAGGCCACCGCATCCGCGTTGGCCTGCTCCGATTGATAGGTGGCGGTGGCGGCATCGGTCGCCGCGGCCAGCCGACCCCAAAGATCGACCTCGTAGCTCGCCTGGATCTCGGCCTGATAGACGTTGGTGACGTACGGCGCGCCATTGGACGCCAGCTGGCGCGCGCGTGAGGGCGCCGTATCGACAATCACATTGGGCTTTTGCCCCGCCGCCGCCACGCCCACCAGCGCGCGGTATTGCGCCACGCGCGCGCGGGCGATGCGCAAGTCGCCATTGTGCTCCAGCGCCTTGGCCACCAGCGCGCTCAGAACCGGATCGCCAAAGGCCTGCCACCATTCCCGCTCGACCGGCGCGGCGCTCTGGCCGGGACCGGGCGCCGTGCGCCAGGCGGCCGGCGTTTGCAGCGTCGACGCGGGCGGCGGGCCCACCTTGGCCGCGCAGCCGGCCAGCGCCAGCGCGACCGTGACCGCGATCGCTACCGCGCCGGGGCGCAGGGGCATTGAAGACCGCCGGCATCTCATCGCTTGGCTCCGGGGGCCGCCGACACGGTGGTTCCATCCGCGTCGTTGAGCACAGCGGATGTATCGATGCTGACGATCACCGACATGCCGGGCGCCAGGCGCTGCGCCTTGGCCTGTCCCGGGTCGATGCGTATCCGCACCGGGATGCGTTGGGCGATCTTGACGAAGTTGCCGGTGGCGTTATCCGCCGGCAGCACGCTGAATTCCGAACCGGTTGCCGGCGATATGCGTTCCACCTGTCCCGTCAGCACCGCGCCATCGAGCGCGTCGACCTTGAAGGTGGCGCTCTGCCCCACCTGAACGTTGTTCATCTGCGTCTCTTTCAGATTGGCGATGACCCACAACTGGCGCGGCACCAATCCCATCAAGTTGGCGCCGGTGTTGACGTAGGCGCCTTTGCGCACGGTGACCTGACCAAGCTGGCCGTCCTCGGGAGCGGTGATGCGCGTGTTATCGAGATCCACCTTGGCCGCCTTGAGCGCCGCTTCGGCATTCGCCACCGCCGCCTCCAGCGACAGTTTGTTGACCGTCACCGATTGCACCTGCTGTTTGGCGATATCCAGATTGGCGCGCGCCTGCGCCACGGCGGCCGCCGTCTGCGCCTGCGCCGCCTTCGAGGCGTCCTGCTCGCGCAGCGACAGCGAGCCGTCGGCCGCCAGCGAGTTGACCCGGCCCAGATCCGCCAGCGACTTGGCCGCCTGCGCCTGCGCGTTGGCCAGCGTGGCCTGATTCAGCAGCACGCCCGATGCCGCCGTCTTGCGCGACTGGTCCCAGTTGGCCAGCGCCGCCTTTTGCGCGGCCAGTTGCGCCTGCGCCTGTTCATAGCGCTGCTGGTAGATGCGGTCGTCGATCTGGACCAGCAAGTCGCCCTGCTTCACCTGCTGGAAGTCCTGCACCTTGACGTCGATGACATAGCCGGACAACTGGGTGCCGATCAGCGTGACCTGTCCGCGCACCAGCGCGTTCTCGGTCGAGACGATGGCGCTGCTGAACGGCGGCAGCCGCCACGCGTACAGCACGATCAGCACCCCGATCAGCGCGACCAGCGAGAACGCGATCGTGGAAACGATCTGGCCGCGGCGGCTTGGCGGCGGCGGTGGCGCCGCGGCGGCAGGTGCGGCGGCGGCAGGAGCGGAGGAAGTATCGGGAGTATTGGTAGCCATGTCGTTCAGCGTGATCCGGAATTGTTAAGAGAGACGTTGGCCATGCCGGTTTGGGCGTTTTGCTCCGGTTTGGGCTGGCACACCACACAAATCGACCACAGGTAGCGCGCCAGCATCCAGGCGAACGTGAGCACCGCCACCAGCGTAATCATCAAAAACACATCGTTGTAGGCGAGGATGTTGGCCTCGCGCGTGGCTGCGGCGCCCAGCGTGGCCACGCCTTGCGCGCTGCGGATCGACGGGTCGGCCAGCGTGGCGCCAAGCGCGGCGCCGCCGCTCTGGACCCGGGCCGCCACCTGCGGATCGAGCAGGGTCAAATGTTCGACCAGTATGCTGGAGTGGTACTTCTCGCGCATCACCTGGAAGGTGCCGACGATCGCCGATCCGAGCAGGCTGCCCAGCGTTTGCGTGATCGAGAACATGACGGAGAAGCTGACCAGATTACTCGGCGCCGCGATCACGGCGCCAAAGCCGGAGACGAACGTCGGCCCGATAAACAGGGCGCCGCCGAAGCCGAGCAGGAACTGGCTGATATACATGTCGGCCGGCCGGGTCAGATTGGTGGCGTTGGAATCCATGTAGGCGCCGATCGCCATCACCACCAGCGACAGCATCAGCTGCGCCGGGATGCGCGCCGGCGTGATCGTCAGCGCGCTGGCCAGCAGTCCGGCCAGGGTGCCGGCCATGACGATGATCCACAGCGTTTGCATCTGGTCGTTGGTCAGGCCCAGCGCCTGCAGAAAGCCCACCGTGCCGCTGGCCTCGGACTGCACGATGCGGATCAGCAGCACCGACATCGCCAGCCGCGCGATATTGGCGGTGGTGAGCCAGCGCGTGTTGATCAGCGGGCGCGCGCGGTTATGCTCGATCAGCAGCGCGGCGGTGATCAATACGATGGCGCCGGCCAGGCTCAGGCCCAGCCAGCGCGATTCCAGCCACCACACGGTGCGGCCCAGCGCCAGCACCGCCGACAGCAGCGCCACGCCCGGCGCGAACAGCGCGAACGTGACGAAGTCCATTTTTTCAAAGGCCTTGATGCGGTCTCCCGGCGGCAGCTTGAGGAACAACACGCCGGCCAGCGACACCAGGGCCAGTCCCAATTCGAAGAAGTACAGGCCGCGCCACTCGCCGAACTCCATCAGGTCCGACGAGAACAGGCGCGCCATCGGCAGCGCCAGTTGCGAGAAGCCGATGCCCAGCACCACCGCCTTGATCCGGTGCTGGGCCGGAAACGCCTGCAGCACATAATAGAGACCCAGGGTGGAGAGCGCGGCTCCGCTCATGCCGTGGGCGGCGCGCACGGCGATGGCCGATGCCAAGCCGTGCACGAACAGGTGGGCTACGGTGGCGACCGCGTACAGCACCAGGAATAATTCGGTGAACAGCCGCAGGCCGTATTGCTGGCGGAATTTGACCAGCAGGAGGTTCATCGACACGTTGGCCATCACGTAGGCGGCCGGCAGCCACTGGATCTCGGCCGAATAGACGCCGAGCGAGCCTTGAAGATAGGGCAGGTTGACCAGCACCAGCGCGTTGCCCAAGCCGCCGGTGATGGCGACGATGAAGCCGATGATGAAGAACGCCACCCGGCGCTCGGTCGTGTGGATAGGACTCGATGGCGATCCGGGTAGTGTCGGTCGCTCGTGCGGAAGCCAGACTTGAGGGGCGTACACGTCCATCGATACCAGTTCTTATGGGTCTTTTAGGGGATAGAAGTTGCTAGGAACGAGCATATCACTATGCTCGTCATTGTTGAAGTTCTGGAGACTGGCCAGAAGGAAGGGAAGGCTGCGCGGCACACACCGGAACCACGGAACCACGTAGGGCGGATTAGGCGGAACGCCGTAATCCGCCAATGCATGCGCCGTCGAGACGCACGCATGGCGGATTACGCTGCGCTAATCCGCCCTATGTGTCTCCGTGGTTACAGGGCGGCCGCGTCGACCTCGCGCTGGAAGTTGCGGTGCGCGGCCAGAGCTGCCTTGAACTCCGTCAGCGCCGGCACCACGGCGCCCGCAGCGACCACCCACAATGAAGGATCGGCCGAACCGTCTTCCATCTTCTCCGGCACGCCGGCCTTGCGCAGCAAGTCGGCGCCCGCGCCCACCGCCAGAATCGGCTTACAGTGACGGAACTGCTGACGCACGAAATCAAGGGCGTCGGCGTCGCCCATCAACATCTTGACACTGGCTTCGCCGTCGGCCACGACCACCGCGTCGTACAGCACCGGCGGACCGCCCTGGATCGTGATCTCGACATCCAGCGCGCTGCCATCGGCGGCGACCAGTTGTCCAAGCTGCGGCGCCACCAGACGCGGCACCGCGCCGGCGGTCAGCAAATCGGCGTAGATCGCCTTGACACCGGCGGCATCGACGCCATGCGCGGCCAGGATGGCGACCTTGCGCGCCTGCACACCCACCTCGCCCGGCCGCGCCAGCAGCGACAGCGAAGGCGACGGCGCGTAGTGCGGCTGCGGCGCGGCGGTCGCCAGCGGCATCGGCGGCGGCACTTCCAGGCCCAGGCCCTGCGCCACGCCTTCGGCCAGCACCGGATCGACGTTGGCCAGCATCGACAGCAGGCGCACGCGGATCGCCGGTGTCTGCACGCGTCCCAGCTCAAAGCTGAAGGCGTTGACGATGTGCGACTGCTCCGACGGCGTCTGGCTGATCCAGAACAGGCGCGCCTGCGAATAGTGGTCGGCGAACAGCTCCGGCTTGCCGCGCACCTTGTCCTCCGGCGCCTGTTTGACGCTGCTGAAGGCGGTCTGGAAGCCGGCCATCCCGGCCTGGAACGGATTACCGCCGCCCAGCGAGTTCGGTTCGTAGGCCACGCGTCCGCGCGCGATCGCCTGGCGATGCATGCCGTCGCGCTGGTTGTTGTGCACCTGCGCCACCGGCGTGTTGATCGGGATCTCGTGGAAGTTGGCGCCACCCAGGCGGCTGATCTGCGTATCCACGTACGAGTGGATGCGGCCTTGCAGCAGCGGGTCGTTGGTGAAGTCGATACCGGGCACCACGTGCGCGGTACAGAAGGCCACCTGCTCGGTCTCGGCGAAGAAGTTGTCCGGATTGCGGTTCAGGACCATCTTGCCGACGATCTGCACCGGCACCAGTTCCTCCGGCACGATCTTGGTCGCATCGAGCACGTCGAACGGGAATTGCTCCGCCTGTTCCTCGGTGAAGATCTGCAGGCCCAGCTCCCATTCCGGATAGGCGCCCGCCTCGATCGCCTCCCACAGGTCGCGGCGGTGGAAGTCCGGATCGGCGCCGATGATCTTGGCCGCTTCGTCCCACACCAGCGAGTGCGTGCCCGGCACCGGGTTCCAGTGGAATTTACAGAACACGGAAACGCCCTGCGCGTTCACCAGGCGGAAGGTGTGCACGCCGAAGCCCTGCATGGTGCGATAGCTGCGCGGGATGGCGCGGTCCGACATCTGCCACAGCAGCATGTGGGTCGATTCCGGCATCAGCGTGACGAAATCCCAGAAGGTGTCGTGCGCGCTGGAGGCCTGCGGCATCGCGAAGTGCGGCTCCGGCTTGACGGCGTGGACCAGGTCCGGGAACTTCATCGCGTCCTGGATGAAGAAGACCGGCATGTTATTGCCGACCAAATCCCAGTTGCCTTCGTCGGTGTAGAACTTGACGGCGAAGCCGCGCACATCGCGCACGGTGTCGGCCGAACCGCGCTCGCCGGCGACGGTGGAAAAGCGCACGAACACCGGCGTGCGTTTGCCGGCGGCGGCGAACGGCGCGGCGCGCGTGACGGCGCTCAAATCGCCATAGCTTTCGAAGTAGCCGTGGGCGCCCGAGCCGCGCGCGTGCACCACGCGTTCCGGAATACGCTCATGGTCGAAGTGGGTGATCTTTTCGCGCAGGATGAAGTCTTCCATCGCGGTCGGGCCGCGCAGGCCCACCTTGAGCGAATTCTGATTGTCGGCCACCGGCACGCCCTGGTTGGTGGTCAGGCGCTGGTCGGCGGAATCGACACGCACGCGGTCCAGCGGCTCGATGGTGGCGTTGACGCCATGCGGCGGCACGCCGGCGCCGGTCTTCGGCGAGGCGCTGGTTTCGCCGGTGGTGCTGGCGGTGGCGATGGGATTGGGCGGGGTGACCGTCTGGCCGGGCTGCGGCGCGCGTGCGGCGTCGCCATGCTCGCCCGGTTTATTGACGTTGAACGGCATGCCCTCGGCGGTCGCCTGGGTGCCGCTCACCTTGGCCAACAAGGCGGCTTCCTGTGGCACGCCGCCCAAACTGGTCGGGGGCGCAGCCGATGATGGTCCTGCGACGGTGCTCAATACGGAGCCAGCCCCCATAACGGAGGCTGGCGTCTTTTTACTATTTGCCATTGGATGTCCCTTGTGAACGGCGCCCGCACGGACCACCGGTCGCACCGGCAGCGATACCGGTCGGGCAGCCTGGATTACTTGCGTGAGCTCAGCAGCTTGGAGATGCCATAGCCGGCAGCGGCGGCGATCAGCACCGAGATCGCTGGGCTGGAACGCACGTGGCTGCGGCCCGACTCGGCCAGCTTTTTGTAGCTTTCGGTGACTTGCTTGCTGCGCGCGGCAACGCGCTCGGAAACGCTATCCACGGTGCCGGAGACGCTTTCAACGCCGTTGGCGACCTTGTCGACGCCGTTGTGGGCGCTGGTGGCCAGACGGTCGGCGGCTGGCGGAACTTTATCGGCAACGCGGTCGATGGCGGCATGCGCATCGGCGCGCAGGTCCTTGCCAATTTGGGTGACGCCGTCGCGGGTATTGTTGATTTTAGAATCGATGCTGTTTTCCATGATGTTTTCCTCTAGTTGGTTTCTCGTTTGTTTCTCAACACTGCAGGAACGACAATAGGCTCATCCATGCCATAGAACCGTGCGGAACCTAACAAACAGAGCCCCCCGGGAAAAGTTGTGCCGCGTTTGCTCCGATAAGTGAGTTGCCACACGGACGGCGTCCGCGACAAGGAGGATGCTCAGATAAAATACTGTCAGGAGCGCGGCATGTTTCCCATCTCGTCCACCACTTTGAGCGCGCCCAATGCGGCGAACTTCCCGCTGGTTTCACCGACGGCGGAGACGGCGCCGGTGGCTCAGGTCAACTCCTCGACGATCACCCCGGTCGGCTCCGCCACAGATGCCCCAGCGCAAGCATCGGTGACGGTGGATTTGTCGCCGGTGGCCAATTTCTTGCTCACCGTGTCGCAGTCGCAGGAGCAGATCACGCAGTTGCAGACCGCCGTCGCCAATGGCGACGATCCCCAGGAGGCCGCCGCCCGCGCCGCGACATTAAATGACGCCACGCAAAATGTAGTGAACGCATTCAACTTATTGCCCGGCGTGGACTTCAATCAGACACAGCCGCAAGGCCCGTCGCTGCTCAACAGTCTGGTGGAAAGCTTGAACCGGCAAAGCGCCAGCCGGGAGGCGGCGCAGAACCAGGCGCAGGCCCAGAGCCAGGCCCAGAGTCTGGCGCGGATCGGCGTTACGCTGCAACCGCCGCTGCTGTCGGACGCCGCCGCCGGCCTGTCGCTCGACAACGAGATTTTGCGCGCGTCGTTCAACACCGATAAGCAGTCCACCACCGAAACGCTGCAAAACACGCTCAACACCTTCAGCGAACTGGCGACCCGGTTCGCCGAGCAGTTGAGCGCCGCCGGCAGTGGCGCCCTGCCCGCGCTGGCCACCGCGCAGCAAGCGGCGTTGACGCCGGCCGACCTGGCGGCCAACGCGCGGCTCGATCTGGCGCGCGCGGAACTCGATCAGCTGGCGCAAAATCCGTTCCAGGAAACCGCCGCCGACCGGCTGGCGGCGCAGCGCGCGGCGCTGGAGCAGCCGCTCACGCCACGGGACACGGCGCCGGATTCGCCGATCGTCAATCCGCTGCGCGCATCGACGGCGGAAGTGATCGCCGCGCAGAACGCCGAGGCGCGGGAAGCCGACATCAACGCGCTGGCCTCGCAACAAACGCAGCAAGCGCAAAACGCGCAGTCGCTGCAGGCGGCCGACCAGGCGCAGCGCGATCAGGCGGCGGACCAGCTGACCAATCAGACCCAAAACCAGGCAGCCACGCAAGCGGCGAACCAGCAGGCCGACGCCGCACGCGAACAGGCCGACAGCGCCGCCGACGTGAACGCGCAGCGCAACGCGGCGCAGACGGCATCCGAAGCCGCGCAGGCGACGGCGGCCGCACAGGCGGCGCGGCAGCAGGCCGCATCGGGATTGAGCGCGGCCACCGCCGCCCGCGCGCAGGCGGCGACGCAGGCGACCATCGCGCAAAACGCCGCGGCCACCGCCGCGTCCAACAATCAGGCCAACGCCACCGCCGAGCAGCAAGCCGTGGCGGCGCAGAACGCGGCCACGAATCTGGCGGCCGCCGATGCCGCCGCTTCGGCGGCCCAGGCCCAGGCCCAGGCGGCACAAAGCGCGGCGGACCAACTGGCAGCCAGCGCGGCGCAGGCCAGCGCCACGGCCGCGCAGGCGCGCGCCGCCCTCGCCGCGGCGGCCACGCCGGAGGCGGCGAATGCGGCGGCGGCTATCCTCGCGCAACAGGCGTCGGCCGCGCAAACCACCGCCAGCAATCTGGCGGCGGCCAACGCGGCGGCGGCCGACGCGGCGCAGCAGGCACGCGCCGCGCAAGTGGCGGCGGTGCAAGCGGCCACGGTGCAAACCAATCCGCTACAGGGCAATCCGGCGCTGGCGGCGGCCATCGCCGCGTACAACATCACCGACCCGGCGCTGCTGGGCGCCAACGCGCGCGCCACGCAAGCGACCGTCAGCGCCATTCCGCGCGTGGCGGCGGTCTCCTCGCCGGCCAGAACGCGCGGTGTCGGCCAAGGCCAGTAAGGCGCGGTTCACGGTGCGGGCTGCGTGCGGAAATCGGCACAAGAATGGCTTACCGGCCGCGCGCCATCGCGCCGGCGGTGCGCGCGGCGGCCGGCCTGCAACCGAATTTAATTTCGGGCTCCGCGCCTTTCAAGGCCGCCGGCGCCAAAAAATTCCCGATCCCATCGTAAAGTCACACGATAATACGATTCGTTTTTAGCGATAATCACGGATTGCATTTCATAACCATCGACATCGGGAGTTCGCATGAATTTGAAGCACAGCGTGAAGCACATCGCCGCCGCCACGGCGCTCATGGCCGCCACCGGCGCTTACGCGCAGGACACCGTGGTCAAAATCGGCCATAGCGGGCCGCTGTCCGGCGCCCAGGCGTTTTCGGGCAAGGACAACGAAAACGGCGCGCGCCTCGCGGTGGAAGAACTCAACGCCAAGCCGATCACCGTCGGCGGCAAGAAGCTCAAATTCGAACTGCTGTCCGAGGACGACCAGGGCGACCCGAAAGCCGGCATGGCCGCCGCGCAGAAGCTGATCGACAACGGCGTCAAATACGTCGTCGGTCCTTACAACTCGGGCGTGGCGATTCCGTCCTCGCGCGCGTACAACGACGCCGGAGTGCTGGTGGCCACCATCGCCACCAATCCGAAGATCACGCAGCAAGGTTACAAGGGCCTGTTCCGCGTCAACGCCAGCGACTCCCAGCTCGGTTCCAAGATGGCGCTGTACGCGGCCAACGAACTCAAATTCAAAAACGTCGCGGTCATCGACGACCGCACCGCCTTCGGCCAGGGCGTGGCGGAGGAATTCAAGAAGCAGGCGAAAGCCTCCGGCATGACGGTGGCCGGGCACGAGTTCACCACCGACAAGGCGTTCGACTTCAACGCCATCCTGACCAAGTTGAAAAACAAGAAGGTCGAGGCGATTTTCTTTGGCGGCTATGCGCCGCAGGCGGCGCCGATGGTGCGTCAGATGAAGCAGTTGGGCATCACCGCCAAGCTGCTGGGCGGCGACACCATCTGCACGGCGGAGATGGGCAAACTGGGTGGCGACGCGGTCGGCGACAATGTCCTGTGCTCGCAGGGCGGCGCGATACTGGACAAGGCCACCAGCGGCCCGGCGTTCAAGGCCAAGTACAAGGCGCGCTACAAGCAGGATGCCGATGTCTATGCGGCGTCCTACTACGACGCGACCATGATGTACGCGCAAGCGATGCAGAAGGCGAATTCGATCGATCCGCAGAAGGTGGCGGCGGTCATCGGCTCCGGTTCGTATAAGGGCATCGCCGGCACCTACGCGTTCGACGAGCGTGGCGACATGAAGCAGTCGCCGGTGACCATCTTTACCTTCAAGGGTGGGCAGCCGGTGCCTTTGACCAGCTATTGACCCGCTAATTACGCGATCGCGCGGATTCACGTAGGGCGGATTAGCGCAGCGTAATCGGCCATGTATGCGTCTCGACGGCGCACGCAATGGCCGATTACGGCGTTCCGCCTAATCCGCCCTACGCCTTACGTGCTGCATTGTTCAGCGCGATGAGGCTGTCGAACGCCCACTGCGCGCCTTCGCACGCCTCGGCGATTTGCCGCTCGCCGGCGACGTTCCCGCGCAGCGCGTCGATGAATTCGCGCCAGCGCGGACCGGGGGAACCGGCGCCCCGCAAATAATCCAGCGGATGCGGCGCCAATCGCTCCGCCAGCCTTTTGTACAGCACCGCGCCGCCCAGCTGCGACCCTTCGACCACATAGCAAACACCCCAGCGCCACGCCGCGCCGCCTTGCGCGGGACTAGCCTGCGCCGTTACGCCTGGCGCCGCCGCCCCCATCCCGGCCAACGCCACATGCGCCAGATCCCGCCGGATCGCATGCAGATAATCCGGCAGCACGGGACCGTCGTCGAACTGCGCCAGCCACGCCTGGATCGGCGCCAGCCACCGCTCCAGCAACCGCAGATGATCGTGGTATGCGCACAGATCCGCGTCGCCGGCGGCCAATGGCGTGCGCGAGTCGAGCTCCGCATGACGCCGCGCCGTTGCCTGCCGCAGCGCCGTCAGCACATCTCGTTCCACGACGGAAATTTCTTCCACGATACTTCCCGAGTTTTATTGATAGCAAGATTTTACACAGCGTAGTGCTAGACCGCGCACAGTAGACGTTGGCGTTTTCTGAAAAAATGGAGCTCAGGTAAAATTTATGGACTACCAGCATAATGCCTATGACCCAAAACCAATCCCAGAATTGCTCCGTACTGTTGATCGACGATGAAGCGATGGCCGAGGACTTGATCGGCTATCACATGGCGCGCCAGCAGGGTATCACGCTGCGCTACGACAACCGCGCCGAATTGGCCGTCGAACTGTGCAAGGAAACGGAAGCGAACGTCCTGCTGGTCGACCTGCGCATGCCAGGCGCCGACGGCTTCGACGTGATCCGCATGCTGCGCGCCGATCCGTACACCGAGCACCTGCCGGTGATATTGCTGTCGTCCGAGGACGATGCCGATATCAAGGCGCAGGCGTTCGCGCTCGGCGCCAACGACTACCTGGTGAAATGGCCGGAGGCGCGCGAGCTGGAGGCGCGCATCCGCTACCACTGCGCCGCCTACCAGGCGCGCCAGCAGCGCGACGCCGCCTTCCTGGAATTGCGCCAGCGCGAGGAGGAATTGCGAGTCAGCCAGGCCGCCCTGCACCAGGCGCAAAAGATGGAGGCCATCGGCCAGCTGACCGGCGGCGTGGCGCACGATTTCAACAACGTCCTGCAAATCATCAGCGGCAACCTGCATCTGCTGCAGATGGTCGGCGACGTCAACCCGCAAGGCATGGTGCGCATTGAGAACGCGCTCAATGGCGTCGAACGCGGCGCGCGGCTGGCCGCGCACCTGCTGGCGTTCGCGCGCCGGCAGCCGCTGCAAAGCGCGGTGGTCGACCTGACGCCGGTGCTGGCCGATATGGACGACATGCTGCGCCGCGTGCTCGGTCCGCGCGCGGTGGTGATCGCCGACATCGCGCCGCGCTTGTGGAACACCGACGTCGACGTCAGCCAGCTCAATAACGTGATCCTGAACCTGGCCATCAACGCGCGCGACGCCATGGGCGGCGACGGCACGCTGACCATCCGCGCCCGCAATCTGCAGGCCGGCTCGGAGCAGCTGGCCAAGATCGGCGACGGCCAGGGCGACTATGTGCTGATCGAGATCGCCGACACCGGGTCGGGCATGTCGCAGGAGGTGATGCAGCGCGCGTTCGAGCCGTTCTTCACCACCAAGCCGACCGGCCAGGGCACGGGGCTTGGCCTGAGCATGGCCTACGGTTTCGTCAAGCAGTCCGGCGGCGAGATCGCGCTGCAAAGCACCCTGGGCACCGGTACCTGCGTGCAGATCTACCTGCGCCGCAGCGAGGCGCAGGCCGAACCGGAGCACCACGCCGCGCTACAGGCTTTGACCGGCGGCGTGGAGACCATACTGGTGGTGGAGGACGAGGAGGCGGTGCGCGCGGCGACGGTCGACATGCTGGCGACGCTGGGCTACCAGGTGCTCAGCAGCGCCAACGCGGAACAGGCGACGCACCTGATCGACGGCGGCGTCCATATCGACCTGCTGTTTACCGATGTGATGATGCCGGGCCGCGTGAGCAGCCTGGAATTGAGCGAAATGGTACGCGCCAAGCTGCCCCACGCGCACATCCTGTTCACGTCCGGCTATGCGGAAGGCGTGCTGTCGCACGACGGCAGGCTACCGCCGGGCGTCAATCTGCTGCAAAAACCCTATACCGTCGAAACCCTCAGTTCGCGCATCCGCCACCTGCTGCGCAAGAACAACGCCGCTACTGCGGCTTGACGTAGCGGTGCGACCCCGGCGGGGGCTCGTTGAGCACCGCCCAGAATATCCCCAGGTCGGCGATCGCCCGCACGAACTCCTGGAAATCGACCGGCTTGACCACGTAGGCGTTCACGCCCAGTTCATAGCTGCGGATCAGGTCCTGCTCTTCGCGGGAGGATGTCAGCATCACCACCGGAATGCTCTTGAGCGTGGCGCTGCCACGGATCTCGGCCAGCACCTCCAGGCCGTCGACCTTGGGCAGCTTCAAATCGAGCAGCACCACGGCCGGATTGCCCTGCTCGCGGTTGGCGAACGTGCCGCGCGCGTGCAAATAATCGAGCGCGTCGGCGCCATCACGCACGACGATTACTTCGTTGGCCAATTGGCTGCGTTCCAGCGCAATCAGCGTCAGCTCCAAATCGTGAGGGTTGTCTTCAACCAGCAGGATAGGCTTTAACATAGGCGTGCCTCAAACTTTATCTGTATTTGTATTTGCATTGGTGGGGATGGCAAAGGAGAACGTCGCCCCCTCGCCCGGCGCCGACCGCGCCCAAACGCGGCCCCCGTGTCGTTCGACGATCCGCCGCACGTTCGCCAGGCCGATGCCGGTGCCCTGGAAGTCCTCCATCCGGTGCAGCCGCTGGAAAACGCCAAACAGCTTGTGAGCGTAGTCCATATTGAAGCCGACGCCGTTGTCGGCGATATGGAACACGGTTTCCTCGGGCAGCTGCTCGCTGGTGACGCGTATCACGGCCGGATCGCTCTGCCCCGTGAACTTGACGGCGTTCGAGAGCAGATTGTACAACGCCAGCTGCAGGAAAGACGGGTCGGCGACGATCTCCGGCAGGTCGTCCACCTGCCAGTCGATACGGCGCGCCGGCGTGTCCGGTTCCAGCTTGTCGATGCAGCCGCGCACCAGATCGGTCATGCGCACGCGCACCGGGCGCAGGGCCGCGCGGCCCATCTGCGAAAAACTGAGCAGATCGTCCACCAGCTTGCCCGCCAGCCGCGCCGATTCCTTGATGTTGACCAGGAAGCGCTGGCGCCGTTCCGGATTGTCGCTGCCGGCCGTTTCCATCAGCAGATCGGAAAAGCCGACGATGTGGCGCAGCGGCGCGCGCAGGTCGTGCGACACCGAATACGAGAACGCCTCGAGCTCCTTGTTGGCGCGCCCCAGCTCCTCGGCCAGATCGGCCATCTGCTCGGCGCGTTCGAGCGCGATACCCAGCAGCGCGGTGCGGAATTCCAGCGCCAGTTCGAGCTCGCCCTCGTGCCACGGCGCCGAAGTGCCGTGGACCGCCTCGCGCCAGCTGGTGAAGCTGGTGCGCGGCGACAGCTTGCCGGCGGCCTTTTCCATTTTTTCGGGACGGCCGGCCCAATCGATCGCGTACACCACCTCGGGACGGAACCACAGCAGATAATGCTGGTGGATGCGCGAAATAGGCATCGCCAGCAAACCGCTGGCGGAGCCGGTGTAGGCCGCCGCCGCCGGCACATGCGTGCTCAGATGGTCGCTGTGGAACAGGTCCTGGTGGACGTTGGCGCTGAGCCAGTCCACCAAGCCGCGTATCTGCTCGTCGTCCGGCGTGTGGCCGTAGCTGATCAAACGGTCGTCGACCACGATGGCGACGCCGCCGGCGCGGGCGAAGCGCAGCAGCTCGGGCAGCACGCTGCGCAGGTTTTCGATGAAGTCCGCGCCCTGTGTGAGCCCGCCCAGCAGGCTGACCATCACGCGCCGCACCTCGAGCCGGAACTGCATCTGGTCGGCGTCGGCGCGGTTGCGGATGCGCAGCGCCAGGATTTGCCCCAGCTGCTCGCACACGCTGCGCTGGTGGAAGCTCAGGTGGCGCGCCTGCGCGTGGTGGCACGAGATCAAGCCCCACAGCTTGCCCTTGACGATCAGCGACACCGACATCGACGCCAGCGTTCCCATGTTGCGCATGTATTGCAGGTGGATCGGCGAGACGCTGCGCAGCGACGCGAACGACAGGTCGTTGGGCTTTCCGGTCAGGGGATTCTCGGGCGGCACCAGCCGCGCCGGCTGGTAGTCGGCATCCTGGATCAGGCGGATCCGGTTGGCCAGATACAGCTCGCGGGCTTGGCGCGGAATGTCGCTGGCCGGGAAGCGCTGGCCAAGATAGCTGTCGTAACCGTCATCGACACATTCGGCAAGCACGTTGCCGTGGCCTTCGTCGTCGAAGCTGTAGACCAGCACCCGGCCGAAACCGGTCAGCGCGCTGATCTCGCTGGCGGCCAACTGGCACAATTCGGCGATCGTATCGGCATCGCTGATCTTGTTGAGGAAATCGCCGACCAGCGGATAGAGCTGCTGCATGCCGGCGCCGACGGTGCTGCGCGAACGCTCGAATTCGAGCACCAGCAATTCGTCGTAGGCGTGCGCCAGGACGTCGAACGACTCGCCCTCCAGACCGACCGTGGCGATGTAGGCGGGACGCTCGCGCAGCTGGCCGCCGCGCAGGTTGGGCTCCAGCGCCTGGGCGCCGGCGGCGCCGATGACGTCCGTCAGCGGCCGCCCCAGCGCGCTCTCCGGGGCGATACCGGTGAATTGGGCGAGATTGTCGCTAACCTGCAGCACCTCGAGGCGCAGCGACAGCGCCAGCAAAAAACCGTGCGGCTGAATGCTGCCTGGCGTGCGTATAGGCTCGCTTTCACATGTCGTCAAGTCGGTGTCGTTGCTGGCCTGTGGCATGGTGGCTGCGGGCGAACCCGGTGTTAACAAAGCCGCATGATATCAACTTTTGACGCCGCCCGACGCACGATGCATCGCCAAACACGGTTCATCGGTGGTCCACTTAACCGAGTTGCAGTTCCCAGTAGCCGACGTCGACCCAGCGGTCGAACTTGCGGCCCACCTGCTTGAAGTGGGCGACTTTTTCAAAGCCCAGGCGCTCGTGCAGCGCGACGCTGGCCGGATTGGGCTGGGCGATGCCGCCGATGGCCATGTGGATTTCCCGCGCGCGCAGCTCTTCGAGCAAGGTTTTGTACAGCGCCGAGCCGATGCCCTTGCCGCCCTGCCCCGGCGCGACGTAGACGCTGGTCTCCGCCGAAAAACGGTAGGCGCTGCGCGCGCGCCATTTGGTCGCGTAGGCATAGCCGGCCACCTTGCCCTCGGACTCGTAGACAAACCATGGCAAGGCCGCCGTCACGTCGCGGATGCGGCCGGCCATTTCGTCCGGCGTGACGGGGTGTTCTTCAAAGCTGATCGTCGTGGTGGCGACGTAGTGGTTATAGATATCGACGATGGCGGAGGCATCGTCCGGTGTTACGGGTCTGATCATAGTCATCTACTTACTCTACCTCGTGCGGTGTGAAAATCGTCGAAAAGGGGAATGATGGCCAGAGACAGCACCATCAACGCCAGGGGAACGGTGGCGATAAAGCCCACATACTTGAAACCGAAGGCGCCGGCCAGGCCGCCAAGCAGGAAAGCGCCCAGCAAGGAGCATAGCAGCGATAGCCGGTCGCGGTCTGCCACGACCTTGTCCCCCGCCGTCCCGGCGCCGCCCGCGTTCCAGTAAAGCAGTTTGCCCAGTTCGATGCCGATGTCGGTCACCAGTCCGGTGACGTGGGTGGTGCGGATTTCCGCGCGCGACACCTTGGTGACGATGGCGTTTTGAAGTCCCATCACAAAACACAGCAGCGCCACCGTGGCGGGAAGGTGGCCGTGCTCCGCCAGCCGGCTGCCCATCAGGCCGAACACCAGCAGCAGCGCCGACTCCAGCGTCAGCGGCAGCGCGTAGCGGCTATGCGCGCCACGGCGCCGGCCCCAGTTGATCAGGATGGCGGAGGTGGCCGCGCCCAGGAAGAAGGCGAACAACGACGCCGCCCCCGCCAGCAGCAGCCCCAAGTCGCCCAGCGCGGCGTTGTCGGCCAGCGCCGAGACGATGCCCGACATGTGGGACGTGTACTGTCCCACCGCGAAAAAACCGCCGGCGTTGACCGCTCCGGCCACGAAGGCCAGCGCGCGGCCAAGACGGCGGTTGCTGATATCGGTGCGGTGCGGGCTGGTTAGGGCACGCAGGTAGTGCATGGGCATGGCGGCCTCGCTTGCGGTCTGCTGTCGGCCATTTGATTGTAATCGATCCGCGTACGGAATCAGAAATCGTGATTGGGCGGATAATCGGAATAGAAGTCGTTATCCCACCGGAAGTGGGTGGTGGAGACGGTGATGGTGATATCGAGCGCCTCGACGAAATGCCACCAGCCGACCGGCAGGAACAGGATCTCGCCCGGCTCCAGCACGCAGTCGATCACCGGCACGCCGGCCATCATCGGGAAGCGCTGGACGTCGATGGCGCGTCCGTCGACCGGTGTAAAACAGTGCCGCTGGTTGTACAAGCTGGGGATGTCGCATGGCGCGATCAGGCGCACGCGCTTGCGGCCTGCGATCTGGATCATGAAGTTGTTGGTCAGGTCGTGGTGGAACGGCGTGAGCGTGCCGGCCGGCCCAAACCAGAAAAAGCCGCGCCGCTCCTGGTTCAGATACTCGTCCAGCGGCGGCAGATCGGCCATCAGCTCTTGCAGCGCCTCGCGATTCTGTTCGTCGTTGTTGGCGGTCATGTAGAAATCGTTGGTGCGGCCGCTGGCGCGCACCAGCTCCACATACACGCCAAAGGGCATGCGGCGCTTGTGGGCCTGGCTATTCAACTCGTAGTTTGGATCGGCGTCGCGGCCGAACTGCACCTCAACCTCACGTTCGCCCAGATGTCCGCTCAAATAATCCAGCGTCCACTTGGTGCGGGCGACGCAGTCTTCCAGCATGCCGGTGATGATCACCGGCTGGTTGCGGCGGTAATGCTCTTCGAGGAACGCCTCGCCGGACAGGCGCTCGCGGCGCGGCACTTCTGACGGCGCCAGCCGGTTCAAGCGCGACTGGATGCCCAGCACCCAGTCGCGCTTGGCCAGCCGGTTGTGCAAACGCGACGCGCCCCGCAGGTAGGGGCTGCGCAGCGCGGCGTCCACCTCCGCGACGGCATCGTGCTCGCTGATGCCGGACTGGATCAGGATGCCGGCCAAAGCCTGCGGCCGGCCGCCGAGCATCAGGTTCTCGGCGATCCAGGTGCGCCATGCGTCGTCCACAACGACAGGGGAAACGGCTGCATGGCGCGTCATCGCTTAACGTCCTTTCCAGACGGCGCTGGTCAGGGCGCCATTGGCGTCGCCGTCCAACTCCCAGGAGAAGGCGCCGCGCAGGTTTTGATCCCGGACGTACTGCATCTTGGTTGCGATCACGGTCGGGTCGTCGTAGCTCCACCACTCACCGCCGCCGGTGTACAGGTATAGCTGCTTGGTCGTTGGATGATACCAGCGCGACCCGGTTTTGTTAATCAGCACCTTGTAGTCGTCGATGCCGGCCTCGTAGGCGCCGGTCGCCGCGCCGCTGGCGCCCTGATACAGGCCGTTGCCGTTCGGCCCCGCCGCCACGCCCTTCCATCCGCGCCCGTAGAACGGCACGCCGAGCAGGATTTTATTGCGCGGCATCCCGGCGGCCACCAGCGCCGTGATGGCGTCGTGGCTGTTGTACTTGGCCAGGTTGCCGGTCGATGGATCGGCCGGATCGTGGTACAGCGGCGCGTGGAAGTTGGTGGTCGATTCCCAGCCGCCGTGGAAGTCGTAGGTCATCAGATTGACCCAGTCCATGTACTGGCCGTAGAGCGCCGGTTCGGTCTGGGCGATCTTCTCGCCGCCGGCGCCGATGGCCGCCGTCAGCGCATAACGCTTGCCGTCGATGGCGCCCTGGGCGTCGAGCTGGGCGCGGAATTCGGCCATCAGCAAGGTGAAGTTATGCTTGTCGTTGGCCGTGTCGACCGTGTTGTAAGGCTGGCCGCCGCCGCCCGGGTATTCCCAGTCGATGTCGATGCCGTCAAACACGCCCTTGGCCGCGCCCGCGCCGCCGCGTCCATCCTGGACCGGCAGGTCGCCGGCGATGAACATCTTCACGCAGGACTTGGCCAGCTGTTTGCGCAGCGCGTCGGTCTTGGCGGCCGCCGAGAAGTTCTTCGACCAGCTCCAGCCGCCGAGCGAGATGAAGACCTTGAGGTTCGGATGCGCGGCCTTGAGCAGCTTCAGTTGCAGGAAGTTGCCGCTCAATGGCGCATCCCATGGCACGGCCTGGCCGTTGACGGTGCGCGCCGGCGACCGCTGATAGTCGGCGTAGGCGTCGCCGCCGGTGCCGGCGTCCGGAGAGCTGGGATTCGATCCGCCCGTTTCGGCCTTGGTGACCATGTCGCATTCATAGCCGCCGTTCTTGGCGTAGGTGTTGCCGAAGGCGTAGTTGATGAACGTGAGCTGGTCGGCGACGCTGGTCTGCACGCCATTGACCGGCGTTTTGGTGGTGTGGATGTCGGCCACTTCGTAGCTGCGGCCGTACACGCCCCACTGCGCGAAGTAGGAGCCGATTTCGCGGCCGCCGGGGGTGGGCGTGGGCGTGGGCGTCGGAGTAGGTGTCGGCGTTGGGGTGGGTGTCGGGGTGGGCGTCGGCGTCGGGGTGGGTGTCGGAGTAGGCGTCGGCGTGGCGGTTTGCAGAGCCCAAGGACCCCACTCCTCCGTGCCGGGCACGTTGTTCTGCGTCCACCACTTGGCCTTGTAGACCGCGCCGTTGTAGGTGACGCACATGTCGACCGTGTAGATCGCCGTCGCGGACCAGGCCGGACAACTATCGGCGGCCGCCGCGGCGGTTTGCACCGCCGCCAGCAACTTCATGTTCGGTGTATCGGAAGCGGGGGTTTCGCTACCCCCGCCACAAGCCGCCAGCATGCCGGCGATCAGGCCCATCACGGCCGCATTCCCCTTCACTGCACGTTCCATCATCTCTCCTTCGGGTGGGTGAACTATGCTTTTCTTGTGTTTTCAGGATGGAACCGAAAGAATTGGTAGTCAAGTGGTTTTAATAATTACCGCCACTTCAATACCAGTTTCACATAGAGAAGAGTTTCCGGAGAAAGGAACCATGGCAGTTAAGACATGGATAGTAAGCACACACTAACGATGCCGCCCATTGGCTGCACAAGCGGGTGAAACAGGCATCTTAATACCCGCACATAAAACATTTTGTTAAGCGGCGAGTACCAATTTCGAGGAATAAAAAAGTGGTACTGCAGCAGAGCTGATATTAAAGCTGTTAATGGGAGACGGGTAAAACAGCGCGCGCGATACCGTCGCGAATTTCCAGAACGCGCGGCGAGGTTTTACCAAAACTCATTTTGTAGCAAACCTGGCCATCCTTCCAGGCGGTCGGCAATACCATCAGCAATTGGAAGGCGCTCGGGTCCTCGTCCTTGCAGGGAAAGATGGTCGGCGTGCCGGCCAGCACGATGGCCTGCATGGGCCGCTCGCCGTCGATTTCCACGTGGTGGCCGCGCACCGAGATCGCCCTGCTGGCGCCAGCGAAATCGTCAAGCTGAACGTGTCCCACGACACTATCGTTGCGCCCATCGACGACCAGATTGAGCCGCAGGGTCGGGCCGCCGTCGACGGCGCTGTTGACTTCGTATATGGCGGTAAATAATTGACTCATGATGTACTCTCCAGGTGGACGCAAATGCATGGGTGCACTGTATCGACCGGCTGGGAAAGCCGCCTTCCGGTTACCTTCCGGCTGCTAAGCGACTGATTTCAAAGAGTTTCATGAATTAAAAAACAACATCCCGCAGGCGCTTGCGCGGCTGCGGGATGGCATCGGAAACGGCTATGGGGCCGTATCAGCGCTTCGGAAGCCGCCAGTCCGGGCGCACGTAGTGGCAGGTGTAGCCGTTCGGAATGCGCTCGAGGTAATCCTGATGCTCCGGTTCCGCCTCCCAGAACGGGCCGGCCGGCGCAAGCTCCGTGACCACCTTGCCCGGCCACAAACCGGAGGCGTTGACGTCCGCGATGGTGTCTTCGGCCGTGGCTTTTTGTTGATCGTCGACATAGAAAATAGCCGAACGATAACTCGTGCCGACGTCGTTGCCCTGCCGGTTGGGGGTGCTGGGATCGTGGATCTGGAAGAAGAACTCCAGGATTTTGCGGTAGCTGATGACCGACGGATCAAAGTTAATTTCGATCGCCTCGGCATGCGTGCCGTGATTGCGGTAGGTCGCGTTGGCCACGTCGCCACCGCTATAACCGACGCGCGTGCTCTCGACACCCGGCATTTTACGGATTAAATCCTGCATGCCCCAAAAACAGCCGCCGGCCAGAATGGCTTTCTCAATCGTCATCATCATTCCTTTTTAATATGGGATCTGCACTCAACTTGGTGACGACTATGCAATTATTCAAGAAATACCCGGGCTTAATCGCACAGAAATGTTAAATACCTTGCCTTTACATACCACTTTGCATCTATAATTTCGTTCAGGAAGGCAAGTCTTTTCCTGACCGCCGTGCCCAGATTCGCCGCACGCGCACCCAACCCCGGCCTGGCCCCAGCCGAAAGACGCAACGCTTCAGTTGCCCACTTTTTCGATCGATATCATGGACCAGTCCACCTCAAGCAAACGTATCCTCATCATCGACGACAACAACCAGGCGGCCGATGTGGCGGCGGAGTTGCTCGCGCTTTACGGCTACCAGACCGCCGTCGCCTACAGCGGCAGCCAGGGATTGCAGACGGCGAAGGAATTCGCGCCCGACGTCATCCTGCTGGACCTCGGCATGCCGGTGATGGACGGGTTCCAGGTCGCCGCCGCGTTGCGCGCGCAGCCGGAATTCGGCAACCTCGCGCTGGTCGCCTTCACGGCCTGGGGCGACAGGGGCACGCGGCAGCGCACGCAGGATGCCGGCTTCGACCAGCACATCACCAAACCGGCCGGCATGGAAGAAATTCTACGCGCCATCAGCACCGCGTGCGACATGCGCGCCGGCTTCGCGCGCAAGATAGCGTAACGGCGCGCGGCGGGTGCGCGCAAGGCAATTGCTTTCGTGATACTGTCTTGTCAACGACAGGAGGCCCTATGATGATAGAACGACGTTCCCGACCAGACCGTGTCAAGGCCATCGCCGTGCACGCCGGCATCGCCATGCTCGAGACCGATGGGCGCGAAGCGGCCGCCGTTTTCCTCGAGGAAGCGGGCGTGCCGCTGCCGGTCATCGCCCGCGTGCTCAACGAGCCGGACAAGCGCCGCGCCGCCGACCGCGGCTAGGATGGACAGGCGGGCCAGGCCCGCTTGCCCGCCCGCGCCTTATCTTTACTTATCGCCGACCAGCTGCACCGCATCGATGGTCTTGTAATCGTGCTGCAGGTTGTTGGCATAGGTGATTTTCACCGCCTTCGCCTTGTACGGCGTCTTGCTGAAAGTGCGCACGAACCAGGTACGGTTGCCGCGGTCATCGCGCTTGACGTCGCTCACGCCCTCCCACACGGTGTTCCACTTGCCGTCGGTATCCTGCAACTCCACCTTGTTGACCGCCTCGACGCCCTGCCCGCTCGGCAGCACGAAGCGCACCTCGGTGGCGTTGACCGGGGTGGCGAAGGTGGTTTCCAGCCAATCGAAACCCTTGTCGGTATTATTGTTGGTCCAGGCGTTGCCGTCGCTGGCGCCGACCGCGTTCTTGGCCAGGTTCACATCGGACGGCGTCTTGCCGCCGTCGTCGCCAAAGACGGAGCTGGCCTTGGCCTCCGTCGCCCACTGCGCGCGCGGATCGTTGATATATTTATCCTCCATCACGCCATAGGCCAGCAGCGCCTGCTTCTTGGCCATCTCGCGCTGCTCGTCGGTCTGCTCGGCCGCCGGCACCTTGCCGGCGGAGGCCGGGTCGGGCGCGGTGACGGGAACGGGCGCGGCGACGACCGGCGCTTCCTCGACCTTCTCGTGTTTTTTGCAGGCGGCAAGCGATGCCGCCACGATCATGGCGCCTATCAGGGCATTGCGTTTCATCCGGTGTTCTCCCTAGTGAAGTAAGTTATCAAAATGATCTTACATTATTTGGGCGGGTTGGAGCGCACTCGTCGCTATTCAGTTGCGATGCGGGTGCGAAACACACTCCTTGACGTGATGTGACATATGTCGCATTATTGCTATCACAGTCACATATTCGAGACATCATGCCCATTCCGTCGATTACCGTGCCGAGCCTGTTGAAGGGCCTGCTTGCCGCCAGCCTGTGCGGGCTCGTCACTTTGCCAGCGCCAAGCCACGCACAGGAACAAGACACCGTCACGCCGACGGTGACCGTCACCGCCAAAAAAGAGCCGGTCGTCAAAAAGCTCGACAAGACCGTCTACGACGTTTCCAGCATGCCGAGGGCGGCCAACGGCAGCGCCCAGGACGTTTTGCAATCGACACCCGAGCTATCGGTGTCGGCCGACGGGAAAATCTCGGTCAAGGGAAATACGCAGGTCACGGTGCTGATCGACGGCAAGCCGACGGCGATCACGTCGGGGGCCGGCGACGAGCGCGCGGCGGCGCTGCAGACGATGAGCGGCGCCGACATCGCCAGCGTCGAAGTCATCACCAACCCTTCCGCCGCCTACAACGCCAATGGCGGCGCCATCGTCAATATCGTGTTGAAGCGCAATCGCAAGCCCGGCGCCCACGCGCAGGTGCAGGCCAGCGCCGCCGACCAGGGGCTGTGGAATGTGGGAACCTCCGGCGACGTGACGCGAAAGAATATCAGCGTGCATGGCAACCTGGCGTTACGCCGCGACGGCACGCGGAAAATCCGCGAATCGGCGGTCGACTGGAATAATCCACTCACCGGCAACACCGGACAAACGCTGCAGACGTCGGATGTCTTCATCCGCCGCACCGTCGAAAGCGCGGCGCTGGGTGTCGACGCGGCGCTGAGCGACACCGAGAGCATCAGCCTGTCGGGAAGGCATAATCGTCGCCGCTCCCGCCCGCTGTTCGACGTGCTCAACATCAATCGCGCGGACGCCGCCGAGACCGTTTTCCATCGCATCTCCGAAGGCCCCAACGAGCAATCCGACAACAGCGCCAGCCTCAGCTACAGCCACCAGGACAAGGGCACGGCGCTCAAGGCCATGCTCCAGCGCAGCACGACGAGCGCGCTGATCGACAAATCGTATCGCGACGTGTATGTCGAACCGCTGTACGCCACCGGCTACAGCCACGGCGCCACCGGCTCGGAACGCCGCCTTACCCAGGCCACCATCGACTGGAGCCGCGCCACCGAAGCGCTCGGCCAGTGGGGCATGGGCCTGGATTTCCAGAGTAAGGTCGACGACATGCACAACTATCAGGCGGCCGTCGATCCATCGACCGGCGCGGAAACGCCGGATCCCGTCACGACCAATGGCTACGCGGTGACGACAACGCTGAGCGCCGCCTATCTGACCGAGAAGATCCGGCACGACAAATGGGAAGCGCTGCTGGGCGGACGGGCCGAGCGGATGGCGCTGCAAGTGAGCCCGGCGCAGGGTTACACGCGGACGGAGCGTTGGCAGGCGTTCAATCCCAGCCTGCATGTGCAATATGCCGCCAGCGACAAAACCGACCTGACGCTGGCTTATCGCCGCAGCCTGCAAATGCCCGATCCGCGCGACCTCAATCCCCACACCACCTATGTCGACGCGCAGAATCTCAGCCGGGGTAATCCGGGCCTCCGGCCGCAACTGCTGAGCTCATGGGAAATCGGCGCCAACGCCGAAGCGCCGCACCTGAACGGGAATGTAAGCGCCTTCCACCGCGGCAGCCGCGACACCGTGACCGACGCGCGCGGTTTCGCCGACAACGTGCTGATCACGTCGAAGCAGAATGGCGGGCGGGCGCGCTCGACCGGCGTCACCGGCTCGCTGGACTGGACGCCGAATACCAAGCTGCGTTTCGGCGTGGATGGCGGCGCCTACCGGGTGCGGCTCGACACGCCCGACTTGTCCGGTCCGGTGCGCCAGAAAGGCGTCTCGGGCTATGCCAATCTGCGGGCCGCGTACAGCGGCGAACAAGACGACGTATCGCTCGACGCGCATCTGCAGTCGTCGGGGATCACGCCGCTCGGGCGCTATGGCGCGACCAGCAACGTGAACCTGACCTGGAAGCGCCAGCTGACCAAGACGCTAAGCCTGACCGTCAACACCAACGATATTTTCGATGGAGCCAAGCGCACCTATCGGACGGACGCCAGCACCTTCCGGCAGTCCGGATTCGATCACTTCGTCGCGCGGCGCGTCTATGTGGGCTTGGTAAAAAAGATCGAGTAGCGCGCTATTTGAGGCGATGAAGCGCGCACAGCTTGTTGCCGTCGGGGTCGCGCACGTAGGCCAGATGCATCGCGCCAAGGCTACCGTTGCGCAAGCCGGGCGGCTCTTCGCAGGTCGTGCCGCCGTGCGCGAGCGCGGTGTCGTGAAAGGCCCGCACCTGCTCGGGAGAGTCGCATTTGAAGCCGACGGTGCCGCCATTGGCGCAAGTCGCCTCCTCGCCGTTGATCGGCTGCGTGATGCAGAAGGTGTTTCCTTCGTGCCGGTAGAACAGCCGCTGATGGCCGGTGGCCGCCGTGTTGCTGAACGGCTCGCCGGCGCCCAGCACGCCGAGTACGGCATCGTAGAACCGCTTCGAGCGTTCGATATCATTCGAACCGATCATCACATGACTGAACATCTTGGTCGTCCTTTAGTCTATTGGAATCGAGTGGCGACGCGCCGCGGCTAGTGTACCTTGATTGATTCCGCAGAATCAATCGGCGCGGTCCGCCGGTGTATGCTCTCGCCATGGACTCCCTGATCGCCGCCGCCGCGCGGGCCCTTGCCGCCGGCGACGCCCTCGGCGCCCTCAAGCATGTCGCCTTGCGCGACGACCCGCCGGCGCTGGCGTTGCGCGGCATCGCCATGGCCCAGCTCGGCGAGCACCCGCGCGCACGCGAACTGCTCAAGCGCGCCGCCCTTGGCTTCGGCTCGCACGAGGAACTGGCTCGGGCCCGCTGCGTCGTGGCCGAGGCGGAAGTGGCGCTGGCCGTGCGCGATTTCAGCGGCACGCCACGCGCGCTGACGGCCGCGCTGGCCACGCTGGAAGCCCACGCCGACCACGCCAACGCCATGCAGGCGCGGCTCATCGCCGTGCGCAAGCTGTTGCTGCTGGGCCGGCTCGACGAGGCGCAAGCGCAACTGTCCCATTTGAACGGCCGCGCGCTGCCGCCAGCCCTGGCCGCCGTCGCCGAACTGGCGTCGGCGGAACTGGGCCTGCGCTCCCTGGACGTCGCGCCCGCGCGCGCCGCGCTGGCCCGCGCGCACGCGGCGGCCAAACGCGCCCACCTGCCCGCCCTGCTGGCCGAAGTGGAGGAAGCGCGCGGCGCGCTGGAGCAGCCGGCGGCACGGCGCCTGTCCGCCGGCCAAGCGCACGCGCTGCGGCTGGACGAAGTCGCCGGCCTGCTCGATTCCGGCGCGCTGGTGGTCGACGCCTGCCGCCATGGCATCGGCACCGACACCCATTGGCGGCCACTGGCCCGCCGTCCCGTGCTGTTCGCGCTGGCACGTGCGCTGGCCGAGGCCTGGCCCGGCGACGTGGACCGCGAGGCGCTGATCGACAGCGCCTTCAACACGCGCCAACCGGATGACACCCACCGCGCCCGGCTACGGGTCGAGATCGGCCGCCTGCGCGCGCTCGTCACGCCGCTGGCGCGGATCGAAGCGACGGCGCGCGGCTTCGCGCTGCGTCCGCTGGACGGGCGCGAGGTGGCGCTGCTGGCGCCGCCCATCGACGGCGAACAAGGCGCGCTGGTCGCGCTGCTGTCCGACGGCGCCGCCTGGTCGACCTCGGCCCTGGCGCTGGCCTTGAACGCCAGCCAGCGCACCGTGCAGCGCGCGCTGGCCGAGCTGGCGGCCGAGGGCCGGGTGCGCTCCATCGGACGCGCCCGCACCCAGCGCTGGCTGGCGCCACCGCTGGCCGGATACACGACAATCTTGTTACTCCCCGCCGCGCCGCAGATGGCATAAAGTTCTCTTGCGGCGCCGATCCCGGGCGCATCAACAGGAGACGACTATGACCAGCAAAACCAGCAAACCCGCCGAGCCGGCGCTGCGCCCGGCCGAGATCGTGCGCGAATACGGCCCCTTCCCCGACACCGACAAGGTGAACGGCGTCACCCACGACGGCAAGCGCGTCTGGGCCGCCACCGGCCGGCGCCTGATCTCCTTCGACCCGGCCAGCGGCGATCCGACCGACTCGCTGCCCTGCCCCTGCGACGCCGGCACCGCCTTCGACGGCACCCACCTGTACCAGATCGCCGAGCGGCGCATCGACAAGATCGATCCCGCCAGCGGCAAGGTGGTGGCATCGATCCCGGCGCCAGGCGACGGCAACGACTCCGGCATGGCATGGGCCGACGGCAGCCTGTGGGTGGGCCAGTACCGCGACCGCAAGATCCACCGGATCGACCCGGCCACCGGCCAGATCCTGCGCACGATCGAATCGAAACGCTTCGTCACCGGCGTGACCTGGGTCGACGGCCAGCTGTGGCACGGCACCTGGGAGGGCGACGAGAGCGAACTGCTGCACGTCGACCCGGCCAGCGGCGCCGTGCTGGAGCGGCTGGGCATGCCGCCCGGCACCGGCGTCAGCGGGCTCGAATCCGACGGCGGCGACCTGTTTTACGCCGGCGGCGGCCCCAGCGGCAAGGTGCGCGCCGTGCGCCGTCCCCAATCATCGCATTGACCAACATCGCAGGAGCAGATCATGAACACCCTACATCATCCTGTGGCGTCGGCGGAGCAATGGCTGGCGCAACGCAAGGCGCTGCTGGCGCGCGAAAAAGAATTGACGAACTTGAAGGACCAGGTCGCCCGCGAACGCCGCGCGCTGCCATGGCTACGCATCGACAAGTACTACGTGTTCGACACGCCGTCCGGCCCGCGCACGCTGGCGGAGCTATTCGAAGGCCGCCGCCAACTGGTGGTGCAACACTTCATGTACACGCCGGGCGCCGAGCAGGGTTGCAAGAGCTGCTCGTACATGGCCGACCACACGGACGGCGCGCTGGCGCATCTGGCGCAGCGCGACACCACGGTGGTGGCGGTGTCGCGCATGATCAGGTCATGGCTGAAATGCGTGCCTTAATCGCGTCGAAGCGCAGAAAGCACAAACCGACGGATGCATCCTAAAGCCAGAATGAATACCGGTTCTCTCAGCTGTATTTTCTGGAGGACAAATGCTTCCCGTTCGGTGGCTTCCAGATGCCCCGCATCAAGCTGGCCACGATCATCGAGTACATCGCGGAGCGTAATGACGTAGCCGCTTCCAAGCTGCAGGATGAAATCGAGCACGCGACTTCACAGTTGCCACAACATCCCTACCTTTACCGCCCTGGCCGGGTCGCCGGCACCCGAGAGATCGTAGTGCACCACAACTACGTGGTCGTGTATCGCGTTCGCCCCAGCGTGATCGAGATTGTGTCAGTGCCACATTCCCGGCAACGATATCCAGCCAAACGCCCGTAAGGTCGGCACAGGTGCTGAGGACTAGCGCCCGGGGATGAGCCCATGATGGACGCAATAGCAAAAAACCGGCCCCGGCGTAGAACGCTCGTTGCTGTCGACTTGAGCTTCAATCCTCACGCCAGGCTTGCGCAAGAGTCCGATGAAACACGCCGTTAAGCTGCGGCAAGACCTCGGGCCGCTGCACGCGTTCCGGGCTGACGATCTCCAGTCGAGCCAATTCCGCCTCGATGAAGGCATCTATACTTGGAACCGGCTTATCAAGCCCCATTTCCGGAGCCGCACGTTTTTTTGCCAGCAGAGCATCAATATCAGCCAGCAAAGTGTGTTCGCCTTCGATTAAATGCAACAGCTTGCCGAACTCGATGGGCGCGGCACAACCATAGCGTTCCAACCAGCGCACCGACAACAAAGGGCGCAGCACGTAAAAATATTTCTTGAGCGGCACCATGTCGGCCCTCAGGTAGCCGCGATAATTGGTTTTGGCCATGCTGCGATAGTGATATATACCGCTCTCGCAGGAGTACACCTCGGACAGCAACTTACGCGACTCTTCGGCGAAATCGCCTTGCTCCGTATAAATGATCGGCGATTGTATCCATTCCACAAACGCGGGATTGGATTTCCAGAACAAGCGCAACGCCTTGCGCAGATCCCAGCCGTTGATGTCGATGTCATCCACTATCGGATACTCGATGACATCGCGCTGCTCTTCCAAGCCCACCGACACATACCAATCCTTGGGGTGGACATAAATAAACCGCGCATCGTAATCGCTGTTGGGCGACGCGAAGCCCCACGCGCGGCTGCCCGACTCGACGGCCAACAACACACGCACGCCATGCTCGGCTTCGGCGTCGCGTATCCGTCGCAGAATGTCGGCTCTTACTTCAACAGGAATCATGAAATAACCTTTAAATTTAGTCTCGTTCGACTTTACCGTTAGGAGAGCGGGATCGACTTGTCCCCATGCTGCATACTCTAGGTAGCACGTATTGCGAGCCTGACGTATTGAATATTCAAGGTTATCGTCTCGCTATACCGTAGCACGAACGAGTCGCCGTCGACATCGTAAAACCGAACCGGCTCGGTGATCGCCGCAACTCCGTCGCTGGTGCATGCGGCCGGTTTGTCTCGTGATAGCGGACGACGCGCAACGTTTTGCAATACAAGGCGGTCGAGTTGACCCTCAGAATCGACATAGAATTCATCGAGCACACCCACGTAGAGTACTGCTTCTTTCCCAACCTCGACAATTGCCGAAATCAGAATCATATCGGGCGCTTCGTCTTCGGCAAAGTCTGCGCCGGTCAATAAATAGTACCAAGGCGCTTTGTGAAAGCGAAATATGTAGCTGAAGCGCGACGCTGAGCGATCAAGCCTGTATTTCGTAATAATTGCTCGCAATGCCATGGGAAAGACGAATGCGGCGATTAAAAGGCTCAAGAAATAAGAGATAACCCACCAGAAGCTTGCGGCAAAAGCAGCGGCGGCGCCTTCCTGCACGGTTACCGCGCCAGACAGCAACTTCAACAGAACCAGCGGCTGAAAGGTTTGGCCCGCGATGACGTTAGCAAGACCCAGCCACGCGCAGTGAACCAGCACCGACCATACAACCGCCTCGGCCACTACTTCGCCAAAAGGCGAAAAATCAAGCGAAGTTCGTTCTACACGCTTCAGCCGAGTGCGAAGAATAAATCCAGGAAGTAGCACGAAGAAGATAACGATGGCGGGAAGCGCAACGTTCACGGCTTTGTCAGTCAGCTTTTGCCTTGGGGACGACAGTAGCACTAACAGTCACCGCAGTGCTGCCCCGGCGAACATGTATCCGACTAGACTCCGCGTCAAGCGAAGGTGATTTGGAACGATTGCTCACCAAAAAACGACGCAGCTCGTTGCGAGCTTGTTCGTCTGCAAGCAGATCTTTCGCTAGCTGGCTTTTGAGTGCCTTCATCGCTTGACTATGCCATAACTGACAGGTAAAAGCACGCGGTTCATCGCGCCGTTCGCACCGTAGAAGCAGAAAACCCGCGCCTTCTTGCGAAGGCGCGGGTCTCTGTTACTGCCTAATTCTTGGTGCCGCTTGCCGGAATCGAACTGGCGACCTTTTCATTACGAATGAACTGCTCTACCAACTGAGCTAAAGCGGCGAAGTCGCACATTCTAACAAATATTTCTCACAGCGCGCTAGCCCTAAACCAATAAATTTTAGCCATGCTGCAAAAAAGACATTGCTTTGCCCGCGAAACGGACTAATTACCCCTGGTGGTAGCCCGTCACCACCGCCACCTCATCCCGCGATCCCAGGAACACCGGCACGCGCTGGTGCAGCTTGTGCGGCTGGATGTCCAGGATGCGCTGCTGGCCGTCGGTGGCCGCGCCGCCCGCCTGCTCGACGATGAAGGCCATTGGATTCGCCTCGTACATCAAACGCAGCTTGCCCGGCATCGAGGTGTCGCGCGTGTCGGCCGGGTACATGAAGATGCCGCCGCGGTTAAGGATACGGTGCACGTCGGCGACCATCGAGGCCACCCAGCGCATGTTGAAGTTGGTGCCGCGCGGGCCGTTTTCGCCTTCCAGCAGCTCGTCGACGTAACGCTTGACCGGCGCGTGCCAGTGGCGCGCGTTCGACATGTTGATCGCGAATTCCTTGGTCTTGGCCGGGATCTTCATGTCGCGCTGCGTCAGCACCCACGAGCCCATTTCGCGGTCCAGCGTGAAGCAGTTGACGCCATTGCCGGTGGTGAGCACCAGCATGGTCTGCGGGCCGTACACGGCGTAGCCGGCGGCGACCTGCTTGGTGCCCGGCTGCATGAACGCTTCCTCGGTCGGTTCGCCCATGCCTTCCGGCGCCTTCAGCACCGAGAAGATGGTGCCGATCGAGACGTTGACGTCGATGTTCGACGAGCCGTCCAGCGGGTCGAAGGTGAGCATGTATTCACCCTTCGGATAGCGGTTCGGGATCGGGTGGATGGTTTCCATCTCTTCCGACGCCATCGCCGCCAGGTGGCCGCCCCATTCATTGGCTTCGAGCAGGATCTCGTTGGAGATGATATCGAGCTTTTTCTGCACTTCGCCCTGGACGTTTTCGGTGTCGGCGGTGCCGAGCACTTCGCCCAGCGCGCCCTTGCCCACGGCGTGGCTGATGGTCTTGCACGCGCGCGCGACCACTTCGATCAGCAGCCGCAGTTCGGCCGGAATCGTGTTGTTCTGGCGCTGTTCTTCGACCAGGTATTGTGTGAGGCTGATGCGTTTCATGGATTCCCTTGTGGTGAAATATAAATCGTATAAATTGTTTGTTAGTTGGCCAGCGCCTTGGTCACCACTTCCAGCACGTCGTTCGAGAGCTTGGCGCGGGCGGCGACCTTCTCCAGCGCGCGCTTCATCTTGGCCTGCAGCGCCGGGGCGTAGCGGCGCCAGCGGTCCATGCCGCGCGCCAGCCGCGCCGCGACCTGTGGGTTGATGGCGTCAAGCTTGATCACGTACTCGGCCCAGAACTCGTAGGCGCTGCCGTCGGCGGCGTGGAATTGCGACGGGTTGCCGCTGGTGAAGTTGAAGATCAGGCTGCGCGCGCGGTTCGGATTCTTCAGCGTGAAGGCCGGGTGCTGCATCAATTGGCGCACGGCGGCGACGTTGGTGGTCGGCGCGGCGGCCTGCATGGCGAACCATTTGTCGATGACCAGCGCTTCGCCTTCGAAGTCCTCGTAGAAGTTCTTCAGATACGGGCCGGCCTCGGCGCCGCTGTGGATCATCGCCACCAGCGCGGCCGAGCGGTCGGTCATGTTGCCGGCCTTTTCGAACTGCTGCTGCGCGAGTTTGAGCTCGGCAATGTCCGGCGCCACCATCAGGTACGACAGGCACAAATTCTTCAAGGCCCGCTTGCCGGCCGACAGCGCGTCCGGGCTGTAGTCGCCGGGCGTCTGGTTGGCGTGGTATTGCGCCAGCAGCTCGGTCTTGAGCGCGGCGCCGATGGTGCGGCGCATGAACTGGCGCGCGGTGTGGATCGCCTGCGGATCGACCACGTCCACCTGCTCGGCGATGATGGTTTCCGACGGCAGGATCAGGGCCAGCTCGCGGAAGGCCGGGTCGAGCGTGTCGTCGGTCAGCACGGTGCGCTGGGCGCTGATGAAGGTGGCGTCCAGCTTCAGGTGGGCGTCGCTGCCGCCGGCGGCCGCCACTTGCGCTGTCAGCTTGAGCAGGCGCGCCATCGCCAGGCGCTGGCCCGCTTCCCAGCGGTTGACCGGGTCGCTGTCATGGCTGAACAGGTGCAGCAGTTCGGCGTCGGTGTAGTCGTATTCGAGCACCACCGGCGCCGAGAAGTCGCGCAGGATCGATGGCGTCGGACGTTCGTCGACGTGGCGGAAGCGGAAAATCTGCTCCTGCTCCGTCAACTCCAGCACCACCGTGGTGGCGCCCTTGGCGTGCTTGCCGCCTTCGAGCGTCAACGGCAAATCCTTGCCGTTGGCGCCCAGCAGGCCCACCGCCACCGGGATGTGGAACGGCAGCTTGTCCGACTGGCCGGCCGACGGCGCGCAGCGCTGGCTGAGGATGATGTCGAAGTGGCGCTTGGCGGCGTCGTAGCGCGTGCGCGCGGTCACCACCGGCGTGCCGGCCTGGCTGTACCAGCGTTCGAACTGGCGCAGGTCGCGGCCGTTGGCGTCGGCCATGGCGGCGCGGAAGTCGTCGCATTCGACAGCCTGGCCGTCGTGGCGCTTGAAGTACAAGTCCATGCCCTTGCGGAAGCCGTCGCGGCCCACCAGGGTTTGGTACATGCGCACCACCTCGGCGCCCTTTTCATACACGGTCACCGTGTAGAAGTTGTTGATCTCGACGAAGGAGTCCGGCCGCACGGGGTGCGCCATCGGGCCGGCGTCCTCGGGGAACTGGGCCTGGCGCAAGGTGCGCACCTGGTCGATGCGGGTGACGGCGCGGCCGCTGTCGGTGCCGATCATGTCGGCGCTGAACTCCTGGTCGCGGAACACGGTCAGGCCTTCCTTGAGCGACAGCTGGAACCAGTCGCGGCACGTGACGCGGTTGCCGGTCCAGTTGTGGAAGTACTCGTGGCCGACCACCGCCTCGATGCCGGCGTAGTCGACGTCGGTGGCCACGCGCGGGTTGGCCAACACGAACTTGGTGTTGAAAATGTTGAGGCCCTTGTTCTCCATCGCGCCCATGTTGAAGTCGCCCACGGCGACGATCATGAAGCGGTCCAGGTCCAGCTCCAGGCCGAAGCGCTCCTCGTCCCAGCGGATCGAGTTTTTCAGCGACTGCATCGCGTAGTCGGTCTTGTCGAGGTTGCCGTCCTCCACCCACACCTGCAGCAGCACTTCGCGCCCGGACTTGAGCGTGTACTGCTCCTCCTGGCACACCAGGCGCGCGGCCACCAGCGCGAACAGGTAGGACGGCTTCTTGAACGGGTCTTCCCATTTGGCGTAGTGGCGGCCATCGCCCAGGTCGCCCTCCTCGATCAGGTTGCCGTTCGACAGCAGCACCGGATAGGCGGCCTTGTCGGCGCGCAGCATGACGGTGTACTTGGCCATCACGTCCGGACGGTCGGGGAAGTAGGTGATGCGGCGGAAGCCTTCGGCCTCGCATTGCGTGAAGAAGTTGCCGTTCGAGACGTACAGCCCGGACAGCGTGGTGTTTTGCACCGGCGCGCACAGCGTTTCGATCTCCAGCACCACGTTGTCCGGGGCCTTTTTGATGGTCAAGGTCGAGCCGTCGAGCTTGTATTCGGTCGGCGCCAGCGCCTTGCCGTTCATGCGCAGCTGCACCAGTTCGATCTCTTCGCCGTGCAACACGATGTCCTGGCTCTGGCTCGCCGGGTTGTGCCGCAGCGTCACGCGGTTGGCGACCACCGTGCGGTCCGGGTCGAGGTCGAAACCAAGTTCAACCGTATCGACCAGGAAAGCTGGAGGGGTGTAATCTTTGCGGTATACCGTCGTTGGGCTGCTATCTGTGCGCATGGGGGCTCTGGGTGGACGTAGGCAAAAGCCTATTTTACCAACACCAGCGCCAGCGGACGTGTGAATCGCCGGCCGGCGCCGTGTCATAGCTGATAAGTTGCCCCGAATAAGTTGCTTGTTTCCACGCTGCCGTAACAATCTGTAATAATCATGCAACGTCCGCATGCGCGTCGTAAACTTAGTACTGGAATATACCGTCCGACCTGAGAGGGCTCTATCATGAAATATCTCGCCATCCTGGCGACTGCCGCCGTCATGCTGTTGAGCGGCTGCGCCACCACCATCCGCAGCGACGTCACCGCCTTCAACGACTGGCCGGCCGACCTGCAGGACAAATCCTATGCCTTCGAAGCGCCGCAGGGCGCCGACGACACGCTCGAATACCGCAGCTACCAGGTGCTGGTGGCCAATGAACTGGCCAAACTGGGCTTCCGCCAGACCGCCGACGGCCAACAGCCGAAATTGCTCGTGGGAATGAAATTCGTGACGATCGACCATCCGGTGCGCGTGTTGCAGGCCGAGGACCCGTTCATGGGTCCGTACTGGGGGGCGGGCTACGGCCGCTATGGCTGGGGCTATTCGCGCTGGGGTTATTCGCGCTGGGGCTATCGTCCCTATTTTTACGATCCGTTCTTCTACGGCCCTATGACGATCGAGGAACGCGTGCGGCACCAGTACCAGCGCCAGTTGCGCATCACCATCAACACCACGACCGGCCGCAAGCTGTATGACGTGACGGTGCAAAATACCAGCCTGATCCAGGCCACGCCGCACGTGATGCCGGCGCTGGTGCAAAGCGCGTTCACCGGCTTCCCCGGTCCGAGCGGCGTGCCGCGCCGGGTCGATTTGAAGATAGAGCCGACCACCCAGACGGTGGAGGCGCCGGCCACGGTGGCTGGCCAGCCCGCACCGGGCAAGACCAACTAATCCGCCCGGCGTGTTTCACCACACGCCGAGGCCCACCTGAAAAAACCCCATGTGCGCGCGCACATGGGGTTTTTTGTTCTTCACGGATTGCCGGCACATCTGATACCGCGAAGTGAAGCGGTTTTCGTCGGGCGGATTAGGCGGAACGCCGTAATCGGCCATCGATGAGCCGCCGATAACGCATGCATGGCCGATTACGCTGCGCTAATCCGCCCTACGCCAGCCCACGCGAAAAAGCCCGCGACGGAAACAAAAAATGCGCCGAAGCGCATTTTTTGCTGGGACGTTCACCAATTACTTGGTGGCGACGCGGGCGGCTTCTTTCAGATCGCCGACTTTCTCTTGCAGCTTGCCTTCGACTTGTTTGCCCAGGCCTTTGGCTTCCTGCTCTGGCGAGTCGATCACGTCGCCGACTTCTTCTTGAATCTTGCCGCCGATGTTTTTCAGTTTACCTTCGATTTGGTCTTTGTTCATGATGTTGCTCCTGAGTAGTTGCAAACCGGTATGGCTTGGCTTGAGAGACAGAATAGCCAAACCACGCTAGCTCATCTGTACGGTTCCGTACCGAGCAGGCGTTGCCGATTTTCGGCGGCGCGTCCGCTACACCCCGGCGTGCCGCTTCAAATACATCGGCATCAGCCACCACGCGACCGCGACCAGTGCCGCCATCACGCCCGCCATCGCCATGCCCACCGTGGACCCGAACACCTCCGAGATCACCAGATCCGTCCCCAGCACCAGCGCGATCGCCAGCGTGAACGAGCCGGCGACGATCTGCTTGGTCGCCACCCGCTTGAAGCGCGCCCGGTCCTTCAACGGCCGCATCAGCCGATGCTGGATCGCCGGCGCGCTCAATAACACCAAACTGGTCAGCGACAGGAAAAACGTCGCCAGAAACAGCAGCTTCTCGGTATGGTCGATCTGCGCGAACCCGGCGTTGAACGGCAAGATGATCAGGAAGGCCGACAGCATCTGCGCACCCGGCAGCAGGATGCGCATCTCGCTGAGCATGTCGGAGAAATCGCCGTCGTCGTCCCCTTCCTCGTCACCGCGCCGCGGGTCCTTGAGCCGGTCCTCCTCGAACAAACTGCCGCTCATGGCACTAAAATCGTCGAGCCGGTGGTCTTGCGCGCCTCCAGATCGATGTGCGCCTGGGCCACGTCGGCCAGGTCGTAGCGCTGGCGCACGTCGACCTTGACGGCGCCGCTGTTGACGACGCCGAACAGCGATTTGGCCGACGCCTCCAGATCGTCGCGCGTAGCCATGTACGCGCCCAGCGACGGCCGCGTGACGAACAGCGAGCCGCGGTTGGCCAGTTCACTGAGCGAAAACGGCGGCACCGGTCCGGACGCGTTGCCGAAGCTGACCATGGTGCCCAGCGGCGCCAGGCAATCGAGCGAAGCGAAGAAGGTGTCCTTGCCGATCGAATCATAGACCGCGCACACGCCCTTGCCGCCGGTGATCTCGCGCACCCGCTCGGTGAAGTTTTCGCGGTTGTAGTTGATCACGTGGTCGGCGCCGTGCGCGCTCGCCAGCGCCGCCTTCTCGTCCGAGCCGACGGTGCCGATCACCGTCACGCCCAGCACCTTGGCCCACTGGCAGGCGATCAGCCCGACCCCGCCGGCGGCGGCGTGGAACAGGATGGTGTCGCCCGCCTTCAGGTGCACGGTGCGGTGCAGCAGGTACTGCACCGTCAAGCCTTGCAGCATCATGGCGGCGGCGGTGTCGAAGCCGATTTTCTCCGGCAGCACCAGCAACTGCGACGCCGGCATGTTGCGCGCCTCGGCATAGGCGCCGTTGGGGCGCCCGGCGTAGGCCACGCGGTCGCCGACCTTGACCTCGGTCACGCCCTCGCCGACCGCCTCCACAGTGCCGGCGCCCTCCATGCCCAGGCCGCCCGGCAGCGGCTGCGGATACAGGCCGGTGCGGAAGTAGACATCGATGAAATTGAGCCCGATGGCGCTATGGCGCACCTGCGCCTCGCCGGGACCGGGCGGCGCCAGGTCCACGTCCACCAGCTCCATCACTTCCGGACCGCCCACGCGGTTGATACGAATTGCCTTGGTCATCACTGCCTCCGTTACACAATATCCAGAGTGTAACGCGCCTCATGCTGTGGCGCCGCGCAACTGCTTCGAGCGGCGAGCGACGCCCTCCACGCCCTGCGCGTGAAATCGGGGGACTCGACCAATGGCACAGCTGGCAATCCGTCATCGACTCGATCAGGAATAGGTCCAGCAGCCAATCCGTAGCCGGAACCGCTGCGAGCAGAGATGGCTAAGCGAGTTCAGTTTTCTTAAAAAACAATATCCTGTTTTTCCGCAAAGCAACACCATTATTTCTTGGCTATGATTGGCTTTTCAATACTCATAGTGGGGAAGATGCCAAACCATGCCGTCTACCGCTATTAAGAGTCTGTGCCTAGCAGTCGCTATACTGGGCGCCAGTGCGAGCGCCCAGGAAAGCGACCTTCCTCCGCAATTCGTGCAAGACCCCGTCTTGGGCTTGCGGCTCCCGCTAGCTCGAATCACACTGGAGCCGCTGCCTGAGGAAATACGTGCCATGTGCGCGCCGATGGCCGACACAGAAACCTGGACTGGACGTCAATGGATTTTCGGCGTTACAGAGTATGCCTCAGCTACTTATTACCTCGCGCACGGGTATATGAAGCGCCGCCATCCAAAACCTGGCCAGCGCCTGTATTTTCAGCCTATCGAGGGCGGTGTCTATAAGGTTGCAGGGAAACAGTGCCGTGGCGATCAGGCACGCGAAACCTTCGACGTGCGCGACCCTGAACAAATTCCACGCGAGGTTCTGCAACAACTTGCCCGTGATCTGGCGGTCCGGCTGGTGCGTGCCACCGGCGGCCCGGATCGTTTGCGTACCGAAATCGCGAACCAGCGTATCGACTTCCAGCTGCTCCCACCTGAGATACAGCAAGCATTCAAACCTTACTTTGAGCCCGTCAATTAGCTGGCGCATGCCGGGCGACGATAACAGCTCGATCTGACCCGACCGCTCTGACGCGCCCTATATTTCGCACTCATCAATCGCCCCTCCGCCCCCGGCGGCGCCGCGCGGAAACAAGAGTCAGGCCGCCGCGGCGCGCGCCTGCAACTGCGACAACACCAGATGCGCCGACGACACGTTCGTCGCGCACGGCGTGTTGTGCACGTCGCACGCGCGCACCAGCGCGTTGATGTCCGGCTCGTGCGGCTGCGGCGTCATCGGGTCGCGCAGGAAGATCACGCAATCGATCTGCCCCTCGACCAGCATCGAGCCGATCTGCAAATCGCCGCCGAACGGCCCCGAATGCTTGCGGTCCACCTCCAGCCCCAGCTCGTTGATCAGGCGCCCGCCAGTGGTGCCGGTGGCCACCAAGGTGCAGGTCGACAGGAAGGCGCGGTACTCGCCCGCCAGCAGGATCATGTCGTCTTTTTTCTTATCGTGGGCAATCAGGGCGATGCGGGTCTTCATAAGGTCATCCATTCAATGGGGTTTTACTTCTTACTTTTCGACAGCAGATATATCCCGGCCATCACCAGCGCGGTGCCGGCCAATTGCCAGGACGTGACGGACTCGCCCAACAGCAGCGCGCCCAGGAACAAGGTCGACACGGGGCCGATCATACCCGCCTGCGAGGCGGCGCCGGCGCCGATGCGCTCGACGGCGGCCATCGTCATAAACACCGGCATCACCGTGCAAAAGATGCCGTTGGCCAGCGACAGGCCGTACACCGCCATCGGCTGCACCAGCGCCGACGCCGGCCGCAGCACCAGGAACTGGGCGATGCAGGCCACGCTCGAGACGCACATCGCGTACGACACCAGCCGCAGCGCGCCGAGGCGCTTGACCATCTCGCCCGACAGCAGCAGGTAGACGGCGTAGGCGGCGGCCGATCCCAGCACCAACGTCGCGCCCAGCGCCACGTTGTCGCCGCCGTTGCCCAGGTCGTGCACGAACACCAACACGATGCCGCAGTAGGACGTCAGCAGCGCCAGCCACTGGCGGCCGCTGATGTGCTGCTTGAGCAAGGTCGAACTGATCAACAGCACGAAGGTCGGCGTCAGGAACAGGATCAGCCGCTCGAGGCCGACCGTGATGTACTGCAGCCCGAGGAAATCGAGAAAACTCGACAGGTAGTAGCCGACCAGCCCCAGGCCGATCAGGCGCCAGCGGTCGGCCGCCGACAGCGGCGCGCCGGCGCGCATCTTCCACACGGCGACGGCGGCGAACACCGGTAGCGAAAACAGCATGCGGAACGCCAGCACGGTGACGGCGTCGAGGTGATAGCGGTACAGCAGCTTGGCGACGACGGCCTTGGTCGAGAACAGCACCGCGCCGCCGATGGCGATGCCCAGCCCGCCCAGGTAGGCCGCGCGAGGGGAGCTCCCTTCGGGGCCGGTATTCGTTATGCTTTTGTCCATCCCTCGATTGTAAGGCCAAACGGCCCCGGCCGCCGAGGGCGCGCTTTTGGCGCCCCGCGTTATGGTAAAATACCGCCCTCACCGCATAGCAACGACTATCACCAACCGAACACACCGCGCCGAAGGAAGACCGAACATGGCTGGACACAGCAAATGGGCCAATATCAAGCACAAAAAGGCCGCGACCGACGCCAAACGTGGCAAGATCTGGACCCGTCTGATCAAGGAAATCACCGTGGCCGCGCGCATGGGCGGCGGCGACATCCAGACCAATCCGCGCCTGCGCCTGGCCGTGGACAAGGCGGCCGACGCCAATATGCCCAAGGATAACGTGCAACGCGCGATCACCCGCGGCACCGGCGGCGAGGACGGCGCGGCCTACGAGGAAGTCCGCTACGAGGGCTACGGCATCGGCGGCGCCGCCATCATCGTCGACTGCATGACCGACAACCGCGTGCGCACCGTGGCCGAGGTCCGCAACGCCTTCAACAAAAACGGCGGCAACATGGGCAACGAGGGCTCGGTGGCCTTCATGTTCAAGCACTGCGGCCAGTTCCTGTTCGCGCCCGGCACCAACGAGGACGCGCTGATGGAAGTGGCGCTCGAAGCGGGCGCCGAGGACGTCGTCGCCGACGACGAAGGCGGCTTCGAAGTGCTGTGCGGCCCGCACGACTTCGCCGCCGTCAAGGACGCGCTGGAAGCGGCCGGGTTCAAGGCCGAAGTGGCCGAGATCATCATGAAGCCGGCCACCGAAACCGTCATCACCGGCGACAACGCCGTCAAGATGCAAAAACTGCTGGACGCGTTGGAAGCGCTGGACGACGTCCAGGAAGTCTATTCCAACACGCTGATCGAAGACTGAGGATTTATGAAAATATTGGTAGTCGGCTCCGGCGGCCGCGAACACGCGCTGGCCTGGAAATTGGCGCAATCGGAACGCATCCAGATGGTCTACGTCGCCCCCGGCAACGGCGGCACCGCGCGCGATTCGCGCCTGGTCAACGTCAACATCACCGATCTGCACGAACTGGCGAACTTCGTCGAGCAGGAGCACATCGGCCTGACCGTGGTCGGCCCGGAAACCCCGCTGGCCGGCGGCATCGTCAACCTGTTCCGCGCCCGCGGCCTGAAGATCTTCGGCCCGACCAAGGAAGCGGCGCAGCTGGAGTCGTCGAAGGACTTCGCCAAGGCGTTCATGCAGCGCCACGGCATCCCGACCGCCAAATACCAGACCTTCTCGGACGTGGCCCAGGCGCACGCCTACATCGACGCCAACGGCGCGCCGATCGTCATCAAGGCCGACGGCCTGGCCGCCGGCAAGGGCGTGGTGGTGGCGATGTCGCTCGACGAAGCGCATCAAGCGGTCGACGACATGCTGGCCGATAACCGCTTCGGCGACGCCGGCGCCCGCATCGTCATCGAGGAATTCCTGGCCGGCGAGGAAGCGAGCTTCATCGTCATGTGCGACGGCAAACACGTGCTGCCGCTGGCCACCAGCCAGGATCACAAGCGCCTCAAGGACAACGACGAAGGCCCGAACACCGGCGGCATGGGCGCCTACTCGCCGGCGCCGATCGTCACGCCGGCCATGCACGCGCGCGTCATGCGCGAGATCATCAACCCGACCATCGCCGGCATGGCCAAGGACGGCATCGTCTTCACCGGCTTCCTGTACGCCGGCCTGATGATCGACGCCGCCGGCAATCCGCGCACCCTCGAATTCAACTGCCGCATGGGCGACCCGGAGACGCAGCCGATCATGTCGCGCCTGAAGACCGACCTGGTTACGGTGATGGAACACGCCGTCAACGGCACGCTCGACACGGTCGAACTGGAATGGGACCGCCGCACCGCCGTCGGCGTGGTGCTGGCCGCCGCCGGCTACCCGGACGCGCCGCTCAAGGGCGCGGTCATCGACGGCATCCCGGCCGAGACGCCGGAATCGGTGACCTTCCACGCCGGCACCGCCGAAGTGGGCGGCCAGTTGCAGGTCACGGGCGGACGCGTGCTGTGCGTGGTCGGCCTGGCCGACAGCGTCAAGCTGGCGCAAAAACAGGCCTACGAGGTGGTCGACCAGATCTCCTTCGACGGCATGCAGTGCCGCCGCGACATCGGCTGGCGCGGTTTGAAGCATTAAGGACGCGGGCTTTCACCCCGCACGGCGGCCCGCCCCGGGGTCGTACCCCGCGCGGGGTACGCCCCCCCACCGCCTGGGGTGAAAACACCGCCAAATCAGCGGCAGCTATCCCAAAGCTCCGCATCAGGGTACAATCGACCCTTGGTTTTTTTAACGCACACCGCACCATGCTGTCATCCCCCAATCCGCAAGCCGTCAAGGCCTTCCTGCTCGATCTGCAGGATCGCATCGTGCTGGCGCTCGAAGCGCTGGACGGCAAACCGTTCCTGCGCGACGAATGGGACCGTCCCGAGGGCGGCGGCGGCATTTCGCGTCTGCTCGAGGAAGGCAACGTCATCGAGCGTGGCGGCGTCAACTTCTCGCACGTGATGGGCGCCAAGCTGCCGCCGTCGGCGTCGGCGGCGCGCCCCGATTTGGGCGGCAACCCGTGGCAGGCGATGGGCGTGTCGCTGGTGATCCATCCGCGCAATCCGTACGCGCCGACGGTGCACATGAACGTGCGCTTCTTCACCACCACCACGGTCAACGGCGATCCGGCATGGTGGTTCGGCGGCGGCATGGACCTGACGCCCTATTACGGCGACAAGGAAGACGTCAAACACTTCCACCGGAGCTGCCGCGACGCGCTGGCGCCGTTCGGCGACGACCTGCACGCGCGCTACAAGCAGTGGTGCGACGAGTATTTCTACCTGAAGCACCGCAAGGAGGCGCGCGGCGTCGGCGGCATCTTCTTCGACGATTTGAACGAGGCAGGCTTCGAGCGCAGCTTCGCGCTGATGCAAAGCGTCGGCAATGCGTTCCTGACGGCCTACCTGCCGATCCTGGAGCGCCGCAAGGACACGCCGTACGGCGAGCGCGAACGCGATTTCCAGGCCTACCGGCGCGGCCGCTATGTCGAATTCAACCTGGTGTTCGACCGCGGCACCCTGTTCGGCCTGCAGTCGGGCGGCCGCACCGAGGCGATCCTGATGTCGATGCCGCCCATCGTCAAATGGCGCTATCGCTGGGAACCCGAGGACGGCACGCCGGAGGCGGCGCTGTACACCGACTTCCTGCCGCACCGCGACTGGCTGACGGCGTGACAAAGGCCATGGCACAGCGGGTTGCACTGCTGGGCGGCAGCTACGATCCGGTCCACCACGGTCATATCGCCCTCGGCGCCTATTTCGCCAAGCTGCTGCAGGTGGACCAGCTGCGCGTGATCCCGGCCGGCCTGCCGTGGCAAAAGGCCATGCTCAAGGCGACGCCGGAACAGCGCGCCGAGATGGTGGCCATCGCTTTCCGGGACCAGCCGTTCGACGTCGTCATCGATCCGCAGGAAATCGAGCGCGCCGCCAAGGGACTGCCGACCTACACCATCGACACGCTGCGCCTGGTGCGCGCCGAGCTGGGGCCGGACGCCTGCATCGCCTTCGTGATGGGCGCCGACCAGCTGCAGCGGCTCGACACCTGGAATGAATGGCAGGCGCTGTTCGACTACGCCCACATCTGCGTAGCGGCCCGCCCTGGCTTCGACATAGGCGCCGCCGGCCTTCCGCCGGCGGTCGCCGCGGCGTTCTCCAGCCGTTTGGGAACGCCTGAACAAATCCGCAACACGCCGCACGGTCTGACTTATCTGGCACAGGACTTCGCGGTGGATATCTCCGCCACCGAAATACGTGCGGCATTACAACGGGGGGAACAGGCAAACTCGCTTATCCCGCCGCTAGTGCTAGACTATATTGAACAACATAATCTCTACAAAAGCTAAATGGACATCAAAAAACTGCAATCCCTCGTCGTTGACGCCCTCGAAGACGTCAAGGCCCAAGACATCGCCTTGTTCGACACCACCCACCTGACCAGCCTGTTCGACCGCATCGCCATCGCCTCCGGTACCTCCAACCGCCAAACCAAGGCGCTGGCCGCCTCGGTGCGCGACAAGGTCAAGGCCGCCGGCGGCGACGTCTACGGCATGGAAGGCGAGGACACCGGTGAATGGGTGCTGGTCGACCTGGGCGACATGATCGTCCATATCATGCAGGCGCCGATCCGCGCCTACTACCGCCTGGAAGAGATCTGGGGCGACAAGCCGGTCAAGCTGGGCGCGGCCAAGCGCAAGTCGACCAAGGAAGGCGAGGAAGCGGACGCGCCGAAGAAGGTCAGCAGCCACCTGGCCGCCGGCAAAAAAGCCGTCGACGCCTCGCCGGTGATCGAGAAGAAGGCCCCGGCCCGCAAGGCCGCCGCCGCCAAACCGGCCGCCGAGAAGAAGCCGGCCGCCAAGAAGGCCGCCGTCCCGGTCGGCAAGACCATCAAAGTCGGCAAGAGCAAGAGCGCGGTCGCCTCGGCCGAAGCGCTGAAAGCCCTGCCGCCGAAGCCGAAAGCACCGAAGGCCGCCAAGCCGAAAGCCGACGAGGCGCCGGCCAAGACCGTCATCAAGCGCATCAAAAAAGTCGCGGAATAATTTGCGATGCAGCTGATCATCGCTGCGGTCGGCCATAAAATGCCGGCCTGGATCGAGACCGGCTTCGCCGAATACGCCAAGCGCATGCCGCCCGAACTGAAGATCGTACTGAAGGAAATCAAGCCGGTCGACCGTTCGGGCAGCAAGACCGCCGCCACCGCGATGGCGCTCGAACGCGAACGCATCGAGGCGGCGCTGCCCAAATCGGTGCGGATCATCGCGCTCGACGAACGTGGCAAGGACCTGACCTCGGTCGGCTTGTCGCAGCAGCTGGAAGCCTGGCAGCAGGACGGGCGCGACACCGCCTTCCTGATCGGCGGCGCCGACGGCCTCGATCCGGAGCTCAAGGCGCGCGCCGAAGGCTTGATTCGGATTTCCAGTATGACGCTGCCGCATGGTATGGTACGGGTATTGTTGGCCGAGCAACTGTATCGCGCCTGGTCGATCACCCAGAACCACCCCTACCATAGGGTTTGACGGCGTTAAAGAAGCATCCCATGAAACTGGTCGAAAAGAAGATCTACCTCGCCTCCAAAAGCCCGCGCCGGCGCGAACTGCTGCGCCAGATCGGCATCGATTTTGAATTGCTGCTGCTGCGCGCCGACGGTCCGCGCGGCGCCGACGTCACCGAGGAGGTGATCGAGGGCGAGGCGCCGCTCGACTACGTGGCCCGCGTGGCGCAGGAAAAAGCCGCCTTCGGCTACAAGCTGGTGCAGCGCCGCCACCTCAAGCCGCGCGCCGTGCTCACCGCCGACACCACCGTCACCATCGACGGCCAGATCCTCGGCAAGCCGGCCGACCGCGCCGAGGCGAGCGCCATGCTCACCCAGCTGTCGGGCCGCACCCACCAGGTGCTGACCGCCATCGCCGTCCATTCGGCCGACTTCACCGGCCAGATCACGCAGGTGTCGGAGGTGCGCTTCGGCGTGCTGTCGCCGGCGGCCATCGCCGCCTACTGCGCCACGCTCGAACCGTACGACAAGGCCGGCGGCTACGGCATCCAGGGTCCGGCGGCGCAATTCATCGAACACATCGCCGGCAGCCACTCCGGCATCATGGGCCTGCCGCTGTACGAAACGGCGCAACTGCTGCGCCAGGCCGGTTTGCCGCTGCCGTAACTCTCCGATTGATCGCCAACCCGCACCCGGACGCAGGGGTCGTACCCCGGGTGGGGTACGACCCCTTTTTGCTGCGGTGCGGGTTCGTGTATGATCAGTTTTCACCAGCCACAGAAGCCGCGCAACGCCCCGTTTGACCGGCCAGAGAGACACATGAACGAAGACATCCTGATCAACATCACCCCGCAGGAAACCCGGGTCGCCCTGATTTTGCAGGGCGCCGTGCAGGAGCTGCACATCGAGCGCACGCTCACCCGCGGCCTGGCGGGCAATGTCTACTCCGGCAAGGTGGTGCGGGTGCTGCCCGGCATGCAATCGGCCTTCATCGACATCGGCCTCGAACGCGCCGCCTTCCTGCACGTGGCCGACATCTGGGAGGCGCGCCCGCACGACGGCGGCCAGAACGCCGCCCCCACCCCGATCGAAAAAATCCTGTTCGACGGCCAGGTGCTGACGGTGCAAGTCATCAAGGACCCGATCGGCACCAAGGGCGCGCGCCTGTCGACGCAGATCTCCATCGCCGGCCGCATGCTGGTGTACCTGCCGCAGGACGCCCACATCGGCATCTCGCAGAAGATCGAAAAGGAAGCCGAGCGCGAGGCGCTGCGCACGCGGCTCCAAAGCCTGCTGCCGGCCGACGAAAAAGGCGGCTACATCGTGCGCACGCAGGCCGAGGACGCGTCGGACTCCGACATCGCCGCCGACGTCGAATACCTGCGCAAGACCTGGAGCGCGATCATGCTCGGGGCGAAAACCAAACCCGCCACCACCTTGCTGCACCAGGATTTGAGCCTGGCGCAACGCGTGCTGCGCGACTTCGTCCACGACGACACGGCCACCATCCAGGTCGACTCGCGCGAGAACCATTTGAGCCTGGTCGAATTCGGCAAGGCCTACACGCCGGGCGTGCTGCCACGCCTGCAGCACTACACGGGCGAGCGGCCGCTGTTCGACCTGTACGGCGTCGAGGAGGAGATCCTGCGGGCGCTGGGCCGGCGGGTCGACCTCAAATCGGGCGGCTACCTGATCGTCGACCAGACCGAGGCGATGACCACCATCGACGTCAACACCGGCGGCTTCGTCGGCGGGCGCAATTTCGCCGACACCATCTTCAAGACCAACCTGGAGGCGGCGCACGCGATCGCGCGCCAGCTGCGGCTGCGCAACCTGGGCGGCATCATCATCCTCGACTTCATCGACATGGAGAACAACGAGCACCGCAACGCCGTGCTGCAGGAGTTGAAGAAGACGCTGTCGCGCGACCGCACCAAGGTGTCGGTGTCGAACTTCTCGGCGCTCGGGCTGGTGGAGATGACGCGCAAGCGCACGCGCGAATCGCTGGCGCACATCCTGTGCGAGCCCTGCCCCGCGTGCGCCGGCAAGGGCCAGGTCAAGACCTCGCGCACGATCTGCTACGAGATCCTGCGCGAGCTGCTACGCGAGGCCAAGCAGTTCAACCCGCGCGAGTTCCGCATCCTCGCCTCGCAGGAGGTGGTCGACATGTTCCTCGAGGAGGAATCGCAGCACCTGGCCATGCTGGGCGACTTCATCGGCAAGAAGATCTCGCTGCAGGTGGAGACGGCGTACCATCAGGAGCAGTACGACGTCATCCTGATGTGACTTGATGACGTAGGGCGGATTAGGCGGAACGCCGTAATCCGCCATGAGCCGCCGACGGCACTTGGCGGATTACGCTACGCTAATCCGCCCTACGTGATTCCGATGACCCCTTATCTCTCCATCGTCGACGACGCTGACGACCTGTCGTCGTGACTTGCACCGTGCATCTTGGCGGCTCCGCCCGCGCGTAATCCCTCCAAATCCGCACCCGTTTTTTTGATGATGTGCCCGCTTGAACTTTGGCGGCGACCGGCTATATTGACCGCTATCATCCCTTTGCCCGCAGGATAAAAAGCGCTCCCGTTGCCATCTTCAGGAGAACAACATGCCACTGCACCACTACGGCGTCCTCAAGGGGCGGCCGATCAATCGCCAGCTCGGTTCCAGCCAAAACGCCCACTACCAAGTGCACGTCGTCGACGACACCACCGACTACCGCATCGCCATCAACGTCAAGTCGCAGCTGGCGCCGTCCGAGGTCGAGTACGTGGTCGACGCCCACTTCGACCATCCGCTGCTGGCCCACCTCGACGAGCTGCCGGTCGGCTGGTCGGCGCTGCCGTCCAAGCCGGCCGGCGCGGCGCTCGATTTCATCCGGGGCAACCTGTTCGATCCGCGCCAGATGGTGCCGCTGCCGCTGAGCATCAACGGCCCCGACAACGACCTCAACGACAAGATCGACCAGCACATCCAGCGCGCCATGAGCGACGAGAACGCGCTGCTGTACGCGTTCGGCGAGCGGTGGGGGCCGGAGCCCGGCAAGAAGGACAAGATCTTCGGCTTCCTCCCCGGCAACGGCGTGCACGACATCCACATGAACCAGGCCAACGACGCCGACTTCCAACAGGACGACGGCGTCTACCAGGACGGCGGGCTGCTGCTGCACTTCCCCGGCCAGAACCAATGGGTCGCCATCTTCCTCAAATTCCAGTCGCAGACCTGGCACAGCGACGACCAGACCGGCCACCGCATCGAGGGCGGCGTCAGCGGGCCGCCGGGCGACCAGCCCACCCCGTCCGACCCGTTCGAGCCGGGCGGCCTGCCTACGCCCGAGGCGCCGGACGGCGCGCTGCGCATCGTCGCCGCGCTGGTCAACCCGGTGCGCTCGCCCGAGGTGGAAACGGTCACCCTGCTCAACCGCACGCCGCAGGCCGTCAATCTGGCGGGCTGGAAGCTGCTCGACCGCGACAAGCACGCGATGCCGCTGTCGGGCACCATCGGCGCCGGCGAGACCCTGCGCGTGACCCTGGCCGCGCCGGTGGTGCTGCCCAACAGGGGCGGCATCATCACGCTGCTCAACGCCGACGGACTGCGGGTCGATGGCGTCAGCTACACCAAGGCCGACGCCTCCAATCCGGGCTACTCGCTGAAGTTCTAAGCCGCACGGGGGACGCATGCGCGCACACCGCACCGAGGGCGACCTGCACGTGCAGGCGATCGCCGGCAGCCATGTCGTGATCTTCGGCTTCGACTGGCCGGCCGCGCGCGCCGGCGGGCTGCAGGGCTTCGCGCTGCACCGCACCGACCATGGCACCGGACGCGCCGACTGGCTGCAAAGCCAGAAGCGCTATCTGTCCACCGATCCCGGCACCGCGCGCGGCGCGCTGGTGTCGACGCGGCGCCATCCGCTGCAAACCTTCCAGTGGGCCGACTACACCGCGCAGCCGGACGCCGACTACACCTACCGCGTCGTCGCGCTGGGCGGCACGCCGGCCGCGCTGACGACGCTGGCCGAGGCGGCGGTCACGGTGCGCACGATCACGCGCACGGCATCCGGCCACGCCGTGCATTTCAACCGCGGCGCTGTGGCGGCGCAGGAATACGCGCGCCGCTTCAACAACCGCGCGCCGGAGGACGTGCCGAACGGCCAGGCCTTCGATTGGCTCAGCCGGGGGCTGCTCGAATCGCTGCTGGCCTTCATCGACCAGGCCCACAGCGGCGACGCGCTGCACGTGGCGATCTACGAAGCCCGCTACGCGCCGGTGCTGGCGGCGCTGCGCCAGGCGCGCGGGCGCGGCGTGGACGTGCGCCTCATTTACGACGCCAAGCAAAACGGCGACGACGACAGCCCGGCCTTCCCGCGCGAAGAAAACATCGACCAGATCGACGCCGCGCACCTGGACGACGCGGCCATCGCGCGCGAGCAAAATCCGAGCTACATCGCCCACAATAAATTCCTCGTATTGTCGAAACAGGGAACGCCGGCGGCGGTGTGGAGCGGCTCGGTGAACTGGTCGCAGAACGGCTTCTTCGGCCAGCTCAACGCCGGCCACGAGGTGTGGAACGAAGCGGTGGCGCGACGCTTCCTGGCCTACTGGGAACAGCTGTCGGCCGATCCCGGCGGCGCCGACCTGCGCGCAGCGGTCACCGCCGCCTTGCCGCTGCCGGCGCGCTGGCCGGACGGCTGCACGCCCGTGTTCAGCCCAAGGCAGGAGCGCGACGCGCTGGACCGCTACATCGCCGGGATCGGCCAGGCCGACGTCGTGCTGCTGACGCTGGCGTTCTCCATCGACGCGCAGCTGGGCCAGGCCCTGGCGCCCGAACACGCCGGCCTGCGCTACGTGCTGATGGACGGTTTGAAAGGCAACAAAACGCAGGTGGACAAGCTCAAGCAAACGGTGCGGCAAATCCGCGCCACCGAAAGCGGCCGGGTGGCGATCGGCGCGTATCTGCGCACCAACGCGCTGGACCAGTTCTTGATCGAACGCAGCAACGCCATGGCGGAACACGTGCAGTTCGTCCACACCAAATTCATGCTGCTCGATCCGCTGGGCGCGCGCCCGCTGGTGATCACCGGCTCGGCCAACTTCAGCGCCGCCTCCAGCAAGCAAAACGACGAGAACATGCTGGTCATCGCCGGCGACCACGACGTCGCCGACATCTATCTGGGCGAATTCATGCGCTCGTACACGCATTACGCGTTCCGCGACGCCGTGCAATCGGCCGCGCAGTCCGGCAAGCCGTTCGTCAGCAAGCCGCTGAACGAGGACCGCAGCTGGGCCGCCGACTACTACGGCACCGGCTTCAGGAGCCGGCAACGCCAGTATTTTTCCCGCAGCACAGTGTAATCACAACCGAAGGAGCCGCATCATGAGCGAATTGAGCACCACTCCCAGCACCAACCCGCACAACGCCAAATACCCGGAGATCATCACCGAGACGGAAACGGACGAGCGCGAGGAAAGCACCGAGGAGCAAAAACTGGTCTACGAGTCCGGCGCGCCGAAGGGCACCTCCGTCATCAAGAAGGTCACCGTCACCAAGGTCAGGATCCGCACCACCACGCCGTACCTGGGCACCGTGTGAGCGTCGACACGGCCGGCCGGACATGGACATCCGCCACGACTTCACGCAGCCGATAGCGGCGGCGCTGCGCGCGCACGGCATCGTCGTGGTGGCCGCCGCGCGCGGCCTCGGCGCCGGCGCCACCGCGCGCGCCGCCGCCACGGCCGCCCTCCCCGGCGCGACGCCGTGGGAGCTGGACGGCGACGGCCACACGCACGGCTACCTCGCCGGCTTCGAGCCGTTCATCGAGCGCCTGCTCGACGACGCCGACGGCAACCGTCCGGCGCTGGTGGCGCGCCACGAGCAAAGCCTCAAGCGTCTGTGGCCGCGCCGGCCGCGCGCGGCGTTCAGGGTGCCGCGCGACCTGACCGGCACCGCACCGCGCGAGGAACGCACGCGGTTTTATCATCACGAATATCAAAACAAGCTGCTGGTCGGCCTCGCCGAATTCGTCATCGACGCGATGGCCGACCCGACGACGCTGGTGATCGATAACGCCGAGCGCATGCCGCCCACGTCCAGGCATCTGCTCGACATCCTGCGACGCTTGCAAGGTCCGTCCGGCAAACTGCGTTTCATCCTGCTCGACCGCGGCGGCGCCACGCGCTGCGGCGAGCTGCCGGTCATCGCGCTGCCGCCGCCAACCGAGGCCGAATTCGACGCCGCCGCCGGCATCGGCCACCTCGGCGCGGCGCAGCGGCGGGCCTTGTACGTGCAGTCGGGCGGCAATCCGTCGGTATGCAAAACCCTGGCCACCTGCCTGGGCAAGGATCTCGGCGTGGCGGCCGCCCTGCCCGTCGCCGCGGTCATCGATCTGCACCTGGCCACGCTGGGCGACGCCCGCCGCGCCGTGCTGGCGGCCGACTTTGTCGCCGCCGGATGCCGGAGCGATCCGATCGGCGCGCGCAACGCCGAAACCATGCCCGCCGGCCTGATGGACGATCTGCACCACGCGCGCCACGCGGCGGCCCTGGAGCGCCACCTGGCCGGCGCCGGTCCGCTGGTGCTGTGCCACGCGCTGGCGATCCGCGATCCGGCGCGCCGCCTCGAGGCGCTGGTCGAACCGTGCGACGTGCTGATGGGGATAGGCTTGTACGACACCTGGTTCGAGTTCTTCGCGGCGCTGTACGCGGCGCCCCGCCGCCACCGCGAAGGAAGCGACCATGACGCCGTCGACGGCTTGTTCATCAACGCCGCCTTCGTCCTCTACTCGATGGGCTACACCGGCGCCGCGCTGGCGTTCCTGAACGACTTCCTCGCGACGTCGCCGCACAGCCGCTTCGTGCCCACCGCCTTGTACGCGCAATCGATGACGTACGGGCGCTATCAGATTCCGGTCGACCTGGCGGCCGCCGAGGCCTGCGCCCTCCGCAACCTGCGCCTGATCGACGAAAAATTCCACGACCATCCGCGCCACGCCTACATCAAGGTCTTCGCCGAAAACGCCTACGCCTACATCAAGGCGCGCCAGGGCAAGTTCGACGAGGCGCTGGCGCTGTGCGAGCAAGGCATCGCCGACATCGTCAAGGTCTACGGCGAGGATCAGTTCCAGCTGCACCGCTCCATCCTGATCTACAACACCAGCCAGGTCTACGAACTGGTGGACGACGCCGTGCGCGCCGAGCAGCGCCTGCGCGAGGCCATCGCCTGCGATCCGTTCTACGCCGAGTACTACAACGACCTGGGCAACCTGCTGTCGCGGCTCGACGGCCGCGAGGAGGAGGCGCTGGCCGCCTACGCCAAGGCGATCGCGCTGTCGCCGCCGTACCACGAGGCGCACCTGAACCGCGGCATGCTGCGCGCCCAGCGCGGCGACACGGACGGCGCGCGCGCCGACTTCGAGCGGGCGCTGGTCATCAAGCCGTCGGAATGGCGCGCGCTGCGCGAACTGGGCAACCTGCGCCTGATGGCCGGCGACGCGGCCGGCGCGCTGGCCGCTTACGACGACGCCCTGCGCCACGAGGCGCGCGACGCCGACCTGCTCGCCAACGCCGGCATGGCCGCCTCCGAGCTGGGCGACAGCGGGCGCGCCATCCGCCACGCGCTGGCGGCGCTGGCCGTCAATCCCCGCCACGCCGGCGCCCACAACAACCTGGCGGCGGAGTTCATGGCGCTGGGCCAGCGCGACGAGGCGCTGGCCCACATCCGCCGGGCGATCGCGTGCGATCCCGATCCGCGCTACCGCGAGAACGAGGCGGCGATCATGCGCTCCCTCGCTCGCGCGTGATCCCGGTCCGGGCCTGCCCCGCCCACGAGCCGAGCTCTTCAAGAACCGCGCTGTGGCGCGCGAAACACCATCGCCGGCGCGGCGTTTCAAAACCGTCCCACGGCCTTCCGATTGTGATAATGTTGGCGAACATATTACAAATAAAGGAGACAGCATGCGTACCAGCGGCACCCTGAAAACTTGTATCGCCCTTTGCCTGGTCCTGGCCGGACCGTTCGCGCTGGCCGAGGCGCACCTGCCCGCGCCGGCCCCCACGCCCGCCGTCGGCGACTCCTGGACCTACCAGTACACCGATGTGTGGAAGGGCGTCAAAGGCAACGTCAACAAGATGGAGGTGACCGCCGTCGACGACGCCGGCGTGCACGTCGAGGTGCGCCGCGCGGCCAGCAACGCGCTGCTGACCAAGCAGCTGTTCAGCGCGGAGATGAACCCGGTCGACCGCGGCTCGATGCATTTCGCGCCGTCGTTCGCGCGCTTCGCCTTCCCGCTCACGCCCGGCAAGGAATGGAGCACCGAGGCCACCGGCGACAACCAGAAGCTGGGCAAGCAATGGCGCTACACCATCAAGGGCAAGGTGCTGGACTGGGAAAAAATCAAGGTGCCGGCCGGCGAGTTCGACGCCATCAAGGTGGTGGTCGAGGCGCTGTATCGCGGCGAGGCGACCGGCAGCACCGGCGGCAACGGCCAGCTGACCGAAACGGTGTGGTTCGTCCCGGAGCTGAACAACTTCGTCAAGCTCGACTACCGCGACACCGACTGGCAGGGCCGCATCTTCAACCGCGACAGCTGGGAGTTGACCTCCTACGTCCGCACGCCCAAATAACGGCATGCGGAGGCGCCGTGGCCACCCAGTCCCCTGCCGCGCCAGCGCCGCCATCCCCGTATAGCGACGGCCATCTGCACGCCCGCCCGGCGCTGCGGCGCACGGCGCTGCAACAGCGCGAGGCGCCGCTGCCGCTGCCGCCAGGGCGCCACCGGCTGGCGTTCGGCAACGGCCGCCAGGCGATCCTGCACGTGCCGCCGCCGCAGGCCGAAGGCGCGCCGGCGCGCCCGCTACAATTGATCGTGCTGCTGCACGGCGTGCGCCAGCTGCTCGGGGGCGCCGACGACATCGTCCTGGCGCACGCCACGCGCCACGGCGCGCTGCTGCTGATACCACGCTCGCTGACCGACAGCTGGGACGTGATCCGCGGCGGCTACGGCCCGGACCTGGCCTTCCTCGACCGCGCGCTGGCGTGGACCATGCGGCGCTACGACGTCGACGCGCAAGCGGTGGTCATCGGCGGCTTTTCCGACGGCGCCTCGTACGCGCTGTCGGTCGGTTTGATGAACGGCGATTTGTTCAGCGACATCCTGGCGTTTTCGCCCGGCTTCATGAAACCCTTGCGGCGGGTCGAGCGCCCGCGCGTGTTCGTCGCCCACGGCAGCGGCGATCCGGTGCTGCCGGTCGAGCGCGGGCGCGCCATCGCCACGCAGCTGGCGACCGAGGCCTACGACGTGCGGTACGCGGAATTCGACGGTGCCCACGTGGTGTCGGCGCCGATCGCGCGCGAGGCGCTGCGACGGATCGGCGAGCGCTGAACGCTAGCGGACGTTCACGCCAGCATCGGCCGCAAGCTATGCCACACCAGCTCCGGCTCCATCTGCACCATGCAATTCTGATGCCCGAGCGGACACTCGCGCTGCCTGCACGGCGAGCAATCGAGGCGCAGCGAGATCGACGCCGCCAGGTCGGAAAACGGCGGCGCGTGATCGGGATCGGTGGGGCCGTACAGCGCCACCACCGGCCGGTTGAGCGCCGAGGCGATATGCAGCAGGCCCGAATCGTTGGCCACCACCGCCGACGCGTGCGCGATCAGCGCGATCGCCTCGGCCAGGCTGGTGGCGCCGGCCAGGTTGAACACGGCCGCGCCGGCCGGCATGCCAGCCGCCACCTCGGCGCAGGCCTGCTTGTCCTTGGGCGAACCGAGCAAGGCGATCTGCGTGGACGGCCCGTTGGCCAGGATGGCCTGCCCCAGACCGGCGAAATGGCGCGCCGGCCAGCGCTTGGCGCCGCCGAATTCGGCGCCCGGCGCGAACGCCACCAGCGGCCGCGCCGGATCGATGCCGGTGCGGGCGCAGACGGCGGCGATTTGCGCGGCGCTCGCCACCAGCCGCGGACGCGGCAGCGCCGCCCGCGCGGCCGGGTCCTGCGCCGCCACCGGCGCGCCGGCCAGCGCGGCGTAAAACGCCACCATCGGCCGCGGCGGCGTCTCGTCGTGGTGCATGACGTTGATCAGGCCATGCCGGCTCTCGCCCTTGTAGCCGACGCGCCGCTGGATGCCGGCCAGCCAGGGGATCAGCGCGTATTTGATCGTGTTGGGCAGCACGTAGGCCTGGTCGTAGCCGCGCCGGCGCAGCAGCCGCGCGTATTTCCAGCGCTCGCGCAGCTGCAGCGCGCCGTGGCGGAACGGCGTCTCCAGCACCTCGTCGACCTCGGCCATCTGGCGCCACACGGGCGACACCGCCGGCGGCGCCAGCACGTCGATGGCGTGCGCCGGATGGGCCGCGCGCAGCAAGCGCAGCAGCGGCTGCGCCATCACCGCGTCGCCGATCCAGTTGGGCGAGATGACCAGGATGCGCGGCGCGTTCACGCGACCGTCCGCGCGTGCGCCGGCGCGCCGGGCTGGCGGCCGCTCAGGCAAAAGCCGACCAGCAAGAACATCATCAGCGCATAGAACATGGCGCTGCGCACCGACCAGAAGATCACTTCGGTCAGGCCGAAACTGAAGTAGCTCAGCGTGAGCAGCATGCCGGCCAGCGCCGGCGCGGCCAGGCCGGGCTGGCGCATCTGGCGCAGGAAGAACAGGAACGGCGCCACCAGCGTGGCCAGCCAGGCGAGCAAGCCGATGATGCCTCCATATACCAGTTGTTGCACCATATCATTGTGAAAATGCTCGAACTCCAGCACGAACGGCCGGCTCTGGCCGCTCTCGACCATCGCCTCCAGCTGCCGCCTGACGTTGGGCGCGCTGGCGCCGACCAGCGGGCTGCGCTCGATCACGTGCAACGCCGTGCGCCACAGTTCGATCCGCACGCCGACGTTGGTGTAGCGCTGCTCGCCGTCGACATACTGGCGCACGTCGTTGATGCCCTGGTCGAGGCGCTCGCGCGCGCCCGTTTGCGGGATGAAATAGCTGCTCACCAGCAGGGCCAGCCCCAGCAGCGCCAGGCCCTTGCGCCGGCGTCCGCGCAGCACATGGCCGTAGCGCGCCAGCAAGACCATCGAAAACAGGATGGCGACCCAGCCGCCGCGGGTGCCGGTGGCGATCGAGCCGACCAGGCCGGCCAGCGCGCCGAGCGCGGGCCAGACGGCCGCGCGGCCGGCGAAGTCGAGCGTGGCGGCCAGGCACAGCAGGCCCATCAGCAGCATCAGGTCGCCGTAGGTGATCGAGTTGATCAGGCCGCCGGGGCGCTCCAGCCCCAGCACCCAGCGCTGGTAGGCGATGAAGGCGGCGCCGGCGAAGGCGCCGGCGATCAGCCCCCACCACAGCGCCTTGCGGCTGGGCCGGCACACCAGCACGGTGAGCATGGCGCTGGCCGCCAGCAGCATGCGCAGCGGCTTTTCGAGGTCGCGCGCGCGGCCGTCGGGACTGAACGCGGCGTTGGCCACGGCCAACAGCAGGAACAGGCCGACCGCTACCAATACACCACGAATATTAGTAAGATGAGGTAACAATGCTGGCGCCGCCCGGCGCCAGTGGTACAGTGCCACCACCAAAAACCCAACGCTGCACAAGCCGACGCCAAAGTTGGTGATCAAGACCAGAAATGGCAAACTGAAGACCAGGCTGTGGATAAAGACAGTGCGGACGTCGAACTTGGTTAAGGTATTATTCATTCATTTTTTCGATTATTACAACAGGGCACTGGTAGCACTTCTTACATGTCAGCCGTCACTATTTCACTCATCATCACGACCTACAACCGGCCCGACGCCCTCACGGCCGTGGTCGAGGCGTGCTTCGCGCAGTCGGACCTAGGCTACGAAATCATTATCGCTGATGACGGCTCGGGCCACAACACGCGCCAGGCCGTGGCCGCGCTGCAGGCGCGCGCGCCGCTGCCGCTGCGCCATGTGTGGCAGGAAGACAAAGGATTTCGCGCGGCCCGGGCGCGCAACCTCGGCACCCTGGCCGCCAAGGGCAATTACATCATCTTCCTCGACGGCGATTGCATCCCGCAGCGAAATTTTATCAGCCAGCACCGGAAACTGGCGCAACGCGGCCACCTGGTCTCGGGCAGCCGCGTCCTGCTGAGCGAGGCGGCCACCCGCCGCACCCTGGAACACCACCTCGACCTGCACCGGCTGAGCCTGATGGACAAGCTGCGCTGGCGCCTCCGGGGCGACCTCAACAAGGTGCTGCAACTGTTGATGTCCTGGCCCGACTGGAAGCGCACCAGCACCCGCTTCACCTGGCGCCGCATCAAAAGCTGCAACCTGGCCGTCTGGCGCGCCGACCTCGAACTGGTCAACGGCTTCGACGAGAGCTTCGTCGGCTGGGGCCACGAGGACGCCGACCTGGTGGTGCGCCTGTTCAACGCCGGCGTGATGCGCAAGGATGGCGCCTTCGCCACCGAGGTGTTCCACCTGTGGCACAAGGAAACCAAGCGCGACCAGGCCGGCAGCAACCGCGCCGTGGTGCGCCAGCGCGCCATCGACCGCTGCACGCGGGCCGTTAGGGGACTGCAGCAACAACAGCCGGCGGACGTGGCCGCCGCCCAGATAGTGCCGCAATGAACTGCTATAATCGGCATATTGCGTTGCGGCCACCCCGGACCCTCCGCCCCCTCTCTCTCGCCCATGAAGACTGCCGTTAACTCGCTGCCGCTGCCCGAGACCGGCAGCCCGTTTGCTTCCGCCTTGCTGTTCGCGCTGCCCGCGCTGGCGCTGGCGGGCGCGGCCGGCGTGGGCGCGCTGCAGCTGGCGGTCCTGCTGCTGTTCATCTCGCGCCTGCGGCCGGTGTGGAAGGTCTACCAGCAATACTGGTTCGAGCTGGCCGGCGTGATCGCCGCCTTCGGCGCCTGGTTCGCCGTGGCGCTGGCGCGCGCGCTGCCGCCGGCCGGGCCGGCGGCGCTGGCCGCGCCGGCGCTGGCGCTGCTCGGCCTGGGCGCCATCGGCGCCATGTACCACCTGCGCCCGCGCGCCCAGCAACTCTGGACCGGCCTGTGCGCCGCCGGCATCGCGGCGGCGTTGCTGGCGATGTACCAGGCCTTCGGCGGCGCCCACGCGCCCGGCCTGCCCTCCCAGGCGCTGAGCTTCGCCGACCTGGCGCTGGTGTGCGGCCTGACGGGCCTGTGCGGCCTGGGCGCCCTGCGCACCACGCGCCAAGCCTGGCTGCCGGTTGTCGCGTTGCTGTGCGGCATAGCCGCTTCCCTGCTGTCGGGCGCGCGCGGCTGGCCGGCCATGGCGCTGGCGCTGATTCCGCTGCTCGTCTACGGCCGCGCCCTGCCGCGGCGCGGCCTGCTGGCGCTGTGCGGCCTGGCGCTGGCGCTGGCCTGCGCGCTGCCGGCCGGCGGCCTGGCCGCGCGCCTCGGCGGCGCCATCGACGAGGCGCGCCGCCACGTCGCCGGCGCCGACCCGTTGGGCGCCGGCCTGATGCTGTTGCTGTACCTGGCGCCGTTGTTCCACTTCGCCGGCCAGCTGCGCCGTCCGGACCGCGGCCAGCACGCGCTGGCGCTGGCCGGCCTGGTGCTGGTGGCCGCGTTCGTCGGCCTCGCCCTCGGCGGCGCCATGCCGGGCCCGCTCGCGCCCGAGGCGTTCTACGTGATGATGGTGGGCAGCCTGAGCGGCATGTGCCTGGCCAGCCAGCACGTGCCGCCGCCGCGCCGCATCATGATCACCCGCACCGACAACATCGGCGACGTCGTGCTGACCCTGCCGCTGGCCGGCTACCTCAAGCAGCTGTATCCGCACTGCGAGATCGTGTTCGTCTGCCGCCGCTACGCCGCCGCCGTGGTGGCCCAGTGCCGCCACGTCGACCGCGTGCTCACGCTCGAGGAACTGGGCGACGACCTGGCCGGCGGCATGGCGCGCAGCGGCTGCGACACGGTGTTGTTCGCCTTTCCTCGGCGCAACCTGGCGATCGCCGCGCGCCGCGCCGGCATCGCCCGCCGCGTCGGCAGCAGCCGCCGGGTCTACCACTGGTTCACCTGCAACCGCCTGATCAACATCAGCGCCAAGAAAACCCCGCTGCACGAGGCCCAGCTCAGCTTCAAGCTGCTGCTGCCGCTCGGCGTCGACTACGTGCCCTCGCTCGAGCAGGTGTCGAAGCTGTACGGGCTGACGGTGCCGCGCCACCCGGCCGCCGACGCCGTGCTGGCCGGCCCCGGCTTCAAGCTGATCCTGCATCCCAAATCCAACGGCAACGGCCGCGAATGGCCGCTCGAACACTACACCACGCTGGCGCGCCTGCTCGGCGCCGACGCCGACGGCGTGCGGGTGCTGATCACCGGCAGCGCCGCCGAGGGCGAACTGCTGGCCACGCAGGCGCCGGCCCTGCTGGCGCTGCCCAACGTCGAGAACCTGTGCGGACGGCTCGACCTGGAGGCGTTCACCGCGCTGGTCGGCGGCTGCGACGGCCTGATCGCCAGCGGCACCGGGCCGCTGCACCTGGCCGCCGCGCTGGGACGCCCGGTGGTGGGCCTGTTCCCACCGCTCAAACCGATCGACCCCACGCGCTGGGCGGCGGTGGGGCCGCGCGCGCACAACCTGGTCACGGCGCCGGCCTGCGGCCATTGCGCCGACCCGGCCCGCTGCACCTGCATGCTGGCGATCACCCCGGCGCAGGTGCATGGGCTGGTGCGGCTATGGTGCGCGGAGGCGGCCCCGGCCGCCGCCTGAGCGGCCGTGCGCGCCGGCCAACGAAAATCCGGTACTATGATTTTTTCGTCCAAGGAGGAAATGTCATGCGCGTGGATATTTATTGCCGAGATGAAGCACAGGGGAAGCACAGTTATCTGGCGGTTCCGGAAGGAAAGCCAATCCCCGAGGAAGCGACCAACACCGATTGGCAGCCGGAGGCCCGGCAGGTCGAGGTCGACGACGACAGCGATGACTTGCCGCGCTATCACATCGTCCATCCGCTCGAGCAGATCGGCGCCAAGGGCTACGCGATCACCAGCTTGAACGAGCAACTGTAACGCCGGCGGCGCGTTATCACGGCGCGCCGCTACGGCGCGTCGCCCGCCTCCAGCATGCTCAGCCGCACCAGGTCGGCGACGTTGTCCACCCCCAGCTTGCTCATCAGGCGCGCCTTGTGCACCTCCACCGTGCGCACGCTGATCCCCAGCGCCGGACCGATCTGGCGGTTGTGGCAACCGCTGACCACCAGTTGCAACACCTCCCGCTCGCGCGGCGTCAGGCAGGCCAACCGGTCGGCGCCGGCGCCGCGCCGGCGCTGCTCGCCGCCGACCTGGCGCGCGCGCGCCAGCCCCTCGTCGATGGCGGCGATCAGCTTGTCGTCGTCGAACGGCTTTTCCAGGAAATCGACGGCGTCGGCGCGGAACGCCGCGCGCGCCGTGCCGACGTCGCCGTGGCCGCTCATGACGACCACCGGGATGCGGCAGCCGCGCGCGGCCAGCTCGCCTTGCAGCGCCAGGCCGTCCATGCCGGCCATGCGGATATCGACCAGCAGGCAACCGTTCCAGTCCGGCCGCCACGCCTGCAGGAAGGCCTCGCCGCTGGCGAACACCGCCGTGCGGTAGCCGCGCACGCCCAGCAGCAATCCCAGCGCGTCGCGCACCGCCGCGTCGTCGTCGACGATCATCACCGCCAGATCGCGCCCGCCCGCCTCGCGCCCGCCCGCCTCATTTGTGCCCATCGCCACCCCGCTCCTGTTCCTGTTCCTGTTCCGCTTGTCCCGCGCGCGCCAGCGGCAGCGCCAGTCTGAATACCCCATGCCCGCCCGCCTCGGCCCACAACGAGCCGCCGTGCGCCTCCATGATAGCGCGGCTGAGCACCAGGCCCAGCCCCAGCCCGCTGGCCTTGGTCGACACGAACGGTTCGAACAGGCCCGCCGCCAGCGCCTCGGTCACGCCGTGGCCGCTGTCCTCGACCGTCAGCTGCAGGCAGCCATCGCCGCCGCGCCCGCCGCCGAGGAGGCGCGCCGACAGCGTCACGCGGCGCGCGCCGGGCGGGCGCTCCTGCGCCGCCTCGAGCGCGTTGGCCACCAGGTTGCGCAGCACCAGCGCCAGCTGCACGCGGTCGGCCAGCACCGCCGGCGCCGGGATCTCGCCGATGACCAGCTCGACGCCGTGCTCGCGCAGCGCGGCGGCGAACTGGCGCGCCACCTCGCGCACCAGCGGCGCCGGCGCGACCGCCTCGAGCCGCAGCGCGCCGCTGCGGAAAAAATCGCGCAGGCGCCGCACCACCTCGGCCGCCCGCCCCGACTCGGCGATCATGTGGCGCACCGCGTCCTTGAGCAGGGGGCCGCTGTCGCCGCGCTCGAGCAGCAGTTCGCAGGCCTTGCCGTAGGCGCCGAGCGCCGTCAGCGGCTGGTTCAACTCGTGCGCCAGCGCGGCGGCCATCTCGCCGGCCGCCGCCAGCCGCAGCGAGCGTTTCAGCTCGGTCGACACCTGGCGCAGCTCGTCGACCACGATGCCGATCGAAAAGCCCACCAGCGCCAGCGCGGCGTCGAGCATCTGCAGCTCGTGCACGGCGATGTCGACCGCGTGGTTCCACTTGACCAGCGCGCCGATGCCGGCCTGCAGCAGGCACACCATCAGCGCCGCGCCGCGCAGGCCCTGGCGCGAGGCGGCCCAGATCACCGGCAGGAACAGGAAATAGAACTCCTTGAATTCGGACGTGGCGATGCTGCCGAACACCAGGTACAGCACGCCGGCGGCCAGCGCCAGGTAGCCCAGCGTTTCGAGCCGCCAGACGGCCGCGCGCAACTGGCGGCGGCGCGCCGGGCAGGCCAGCATCCAGATCAGCGGCATCGACACCAGCGCGCCGACCAGGTCGCCGATGCCGAAGCGCAGCACGGCCGCGCCCCACTGCCCCGCGGGGATCAGGCCGCCCAGCGACAGCAGCGCGATGTAGACCAGGTCGTTGAGCGCGGTGCCGGCGGCGAGGATGGCGACCCAGTCGAACAGGCCGCGGCGGTCGTCGAAGATGGCGCCGTCGGCGAAGCGGCGCCGCAGCGCCTCGCCGATCATGCCGTAGCCGAACATCAGCCACAGCGACATCAGCACCGTCAGCGCCGGGCCGGCCGGCATGCCGCGCACCAGCACCTCGCCGGCGGCCAGCGCGATGAACCAGGCCGGCGCCAGGCGCCAGCCGTAGCGCAGCCACAGCACCAGGCCGAGCGCCGGATCCGGGTTCCACGGCGTGATGTTCAAGCCGTACAGCGGATCGAGGTAGGTGCTCCAGTCGAGCAGCAGGTACAGCGCGATGAAGGCCGGGAAGCGCCAGTGGCGCGTGGTGAGCGGGGGCAAAGCCATCGATGCGGTCCGTGTGCGGAGGGCCGCCGCCGGCGCGGCGCTAAGGGAAACCCTTACTGGGCGCCGGCGCGCCAGCGGCGGCCGTGTTTTCTTGCGCGCAATTATTAAGGGAAACGCGTAGGGATTTACACGAATTTACATTGCGTTACACGGAGTCTACCATCGCCTTACCCTGACGGCAATTTAATTGCATCGAGACAACAGCTTACCCGCTGTCGGCCGCCCCCGCACCCCCGCGACGGCCCGCGTCCCGGCGCCGTCGGCCGTCATTGCCGCCCGACCCGGGCGGCGGCATTCTTGAAAGACGCCCCATGTCGCAGTTGATCACCCTCCATTCCGGCACCGCCGCCCGCACGGGACTCAAGCGGCTCGGCGCCAGCGCCAAGCTGGCGTTGCGCGCGCTGCTGGCGCGCTCGGCCAGCAGCCGCTGGCTGCAGTTGCTGAACTCGCACCCGATGTTCACCGAGCTGGTCAAGGCTAAGCCGCAGCTGGTCTACAAGATCTACCGCCCCTACCTGAGCAAGAAATTCAGCTGCGACCAGCGCGTCGAGCTGCTGGGCGCGCACTACCGTTTCATCCTGCGCCAGGGAATGGCCGCGCTGACGGTGCGCGCCGCGCGCGCCAGCGTGGCGATCGGCGGCGTGACGGGCAAGTCCGGCCTGCCGTACGTGATCCGCCTGAGCGCGGTCGACCACATGGAGCGCGAGGGCGACCTGGCGCTGCAACTGCTGCAGGGCGGCGCGGCGGTGTACACCTGCGCGTTCTCGTTCTTCGCGCTGGCCGCCGACGCCCCGGGGCGCTCCGGCATGGGGCTGTTCGTCGGCTGCATGCAGGGGCCGCGGGACGCGCGCGGGCTTGAGCTGATCAAGGAGGCCACGCGCGAGCTGCATGGGCTGCGGCCGAAGAATCTGATGATACGGCTGCTGGCGCGCATCGCCCATGAGCAGGGCTGCGGCGAGCTGCGTCTGGTCGGCAACGACAACCGCGCGGCCTGGCGCGCGGCGCGGCGCGGCAAGGTGCACGCCGATTACGACGCGCTGTGGGCGGAGCTGGGGGCCGAGCGGCGCGCCGATGGCGACCATACGCTGCCGTGCGCGGCGCCGGCCGAGCCGGATCTGGCGCTGGTGCCGTCCAAGAAGCGCTCGGAGGTGCGCAAGCGGCATGAGATGTTGACGCAGCTGGGGGACGCAGTGTGCGCGGCGCTCAGGGCGGGCGTGTGATCTTCGGCCCGCGCCGGCCACGGCCACTGCACACACCGGAAACTCCGGAAACACTGGAAACACGTAGGGCGGATTAGCGCAGCGTAATCCGCCATTGCGTGCGTCCCGGCGGCGCGTGCAATGGCGGATTACGGCGTTCCGCCTAATCCGCCCTACGTCGAACACGGGTACTCTTAGTACTCGATCTCGACTTCGCTGGCGCCCAGGCCCTGCTTCAACGCCAGCTGCAGGTCGTCCGACGGCGCCACGCGCCAGCCCTCCCCCAGCTGCAGCACGCATTTGACGCCCTGCGGCGCCACCCGCATCGCCACCGGCAGGCCGTCGGCCATGCGGTGCGGCGCCAGCAGCTCGGCCATCTTCTTGGCGTCCACATTGGCCGGCAGCGACAGCGCCAGCTGCTTGCCGTAGTTGACGCGCGCGGTGACGATGTCGAACACCCGCTCGGCCGAGATCCGCAGCCCGCCCGAGAAGCGGTCCTCCGACACCTTGCCGACGACGGCGAGGAACTCGTCGTCCTTGAACATGCGCTTGTTCTCCTCGAACACCTCGGAATACACGGTCACCTCGACCACCGCCGTCTTGTCGTCCAGGGTGACGATCAGGATCTTGCCGCGCTGCGTCATCTGCGGCCGGATGCCGGTGATCACGCCGCACAGCATGCGCGGCTCGCGCGACGGCTCCAACTCGGCCAGCTTGGTGCGGGCGAAGCGGCGCGCCTCGGGCGCGAACGAGTCGAACATGTGGCCCGACAGGTAGAAGCCGAGCGCGATCTTTTCCTCGGCCAGCTTCTGGCGGTCGGTGAACGGCGCGCATTTGACATACTCGGGCGGGGCCACCAGGTCGCTGTCGTCGCCGCCGAACAGGCTGACCTGGTTGGCCGCCTTGGCTTCCTGGTCGGCGCACTCCATCGCGAAGCCGACCGATGCCAGCAGGATCGCGCGGTCGACGTCGAGGCAATCGAAGGCGCCCGAGCGGATCAGCGATTCGATGGTGCGGCGGTTGATCTGCTTCTTGTCGACCCGCTTGCAGAAGTCGAACAGGCTGGTGAACGGACCGCCGGCGGTGCGCGCGGCGATGATCGCCTCGATCGCGTTCTGGCCCGAGCCCTTGACGGCACCGAGGCCGTAGCGGATCTGCGTGACCTTCTTGCCGGTGACCGATGGCGGCGGGCCGTCCGGCGTGAAGCGGTAGTCGGACTTGTTGATGTCCGGCGGCAGGATGGTCAGGCCGCAGATGTCGATCGCGTCCTCGACCAGGATCTTGACCTTCTCGGTGTCGTCCATCGCCAGCGACATGTTGGCCGCCATGAACGCGGCCGGGTGGTGCGCCTTCAGGTAGGCGGTGTGGTACGACAGCAGCGCGTAGGCGGCGGCGTGCGACTTGTTAAAGCCGTAGCCGGCGAACTTTTCCATCAAGTCGAAGATCTCGTCGGCCTTCTGCGCGGTCAGGCCGTCCTTGGCGGCGCCGGCGCGGAAGATCTCGCGGTGCTCGGCCATCTCCTCGGCTTTTTTCTTACCCATCGCGCGGCGCAGCATGTCGGCGCCGCCCAGCGAGTAGCCGCCGACGATCTGCGCCATCTGCATCACCTGCTCCTGATACACCATGATGCCGTAGGTTTCGGACAGAATCGATTCGGTGCGCGGATCGGGATAGTCGAACTTCTCGCCGTGTTTGCGTTTGCAGAAGTCTGGGATCAGGTCCATCGGGCCCGGGCGGTACAAGGCGACCAGCGCGATGATGTCCTCGAAGCGGTCGGGCCGCGCGTCCTTCAGCATGCCCTGCATGCCGCGCGACTCCAGCTGGAAGACGGCGACGGTTTTCGCCTTGGTCAGCAGCTCGTACGACGGCCGGTCGTTGAGCGGCAGCTTGGCCAGGTCGAACTCGGCCTCCTTCGGGTCGAGCGCCTTGATGTAGCGCACCGCGCGGTCCAGGATGGTCAGCGTGGTCAGGCCCAAGAAGTCGAACTTGACCAGGCCCACGGCCTCGACGTCGTCCTTGTCGTACTGCGACACCACGCCCGAATCGCCGCCCTGCGTGTACAGCGGGCAGAAGTCGGTCAGCTTGCCCGGCGCGATCAACACGCCGCCGGCGTGCATGCCGATGTTGCGGGTGATGCCCTCGACCTGCTGCGCCAGATCGAGCAGCTGCGCCACCTCCTCCTCGTTCTGCTGGCGCTCCTTGAGCATCGGCTCCTCCTCGATCGCCTCGGCGATCGACACCGGCTTGCCCGGCTTGAACGGAATCAGCTTGGAGACGCCGTCGCAGAAGTTGTAGCCGAAGTCCATCACGCGGCCGACGTCGCGGATCGCGCCCTTGGCCGCCATGGTGCCGAAGGTGGCGATCTGCGAGACCGCCTCCTTGCCGTACAAATCCTTGACGTGCTGGATGACGCGGTCGCGCCCCTCCTGGCAAAAGTCGATGTCGAAGTCGGGCATCGACACCCGTTCCGGGTTCAGGAAGCGCTCGAACAGCAGGTTGTATTTGAGCGGGTCCAGATCGGTGATCAGCAGCGAATAGGCCACCAGCGAGCCGGCGCCCGAACCGCGGCCCGGTCCGACCGGCACGCCGTTCTCCTTGGCCCACTGGATGAACTCCGCCACGATCAGGAAGTAGCCGGGGAACTTCATGTTGCAGATGGTATCGGTCTCGAACTTCAGGCGCGCCTCGTAGCGCGGGCGCTCCTTTTCGCGCCGCTCCGGGTCCGGGTACAGGTGGAGCAGGCGCTTTTCCAGGCCGGCCTTCGACTCGGCCACCAGGAATTCGTCGATCGTCATGCCCGGCGGGGTCGGGAAGTTCGGCAGCTGCGGCTTGCCCAGCGTGAGCGTCAGGTTGCAGCGCTTGGCGATTTCCACCGAGTTTTGCAGCGCCGCCGGCAGGTCGGCGAACAGCGCGCGCATCTCGGCCTGCGACAGGAAGCGCATGTTCTCGTTGAACTTGCGCACCCGCTTGTTATTGGCCAGCATCTCGCCCTCGGCGATGCAGGTGCGCGCCTCGTGGGCGATGTACTCGTCGCCGGAGATGAACTGCACCGGATGGGTGGCCACCACCGGCAGCCCCAGTTTGGCCGCCAGCGCGACCGAGTGGCGCACCTGCGTCTCCTGGTTGGCCTGGCCGGCGCGCTGGATCTCGATGTAGAAATGGCCGGGGAAGATCGCCGCCCACTTCTGCGCGTTCTTCTCGGCCAGCGCCGGGTTGCCGTTTTCGATGGCGATGCCGACGTCGCCGAAGTGGGCGCCCGACAGCGCGATCAGGCCGTTGGCCGGATTATCGTCGGGCAGCAGGTCGTAGGTTTTCGACGCCAGCTCGGCCAGCCACTCGGTGCGCAGCTCGGCGCGGCCCTTGTACTGGTTGGTCAGCCAGGCGGTCGACAGCAGCTCGCACAGCTGCAGGTAGCCCATGCGGTTTTTGGCGAACAGCATCAGGCGCGACGGCTTGTCGCGGTTGTCGTCGTTGGTGATCCAGACGTCGACGCCGACCACCGGCTTGATGCCCTTGCCGCGCGCGCTCTTGTAGAACTTGACCATGCCGAACATGTTGGACAGGTCGGTGACGGCCAGCGCCGCCTGCTTGTCCTTGGCGGCGGCGCCGACCAGGTCGTCGATGCGCACCAGGCCGTCGACGATCGAATACTCCGAGTGCACCCGCAGGTGGACGAAGGCCGGCCCGACCGGCGCCGCGATGCCCTCGTCCGGCGCCACCACTTGTTCGTTTGCTACCATGTTCATACGCTGCCCACCGCTGATCAATAACCAGCTATTTTACCGTGCGGGCGTCGATCCCGATGATCTGATTTGCGCCGCCCGGCCGGACCGCAGCGACCCTCCCGGCGAGTTTACCCGGCATTTGCCCCGGCAAAACTCTACGAATCTCACAATCCCGCAAATATTAACAAAAAATAAAAATAAATATTTTTGACAATTTTTGTTGGTTATTATTTCCCGGAGTCAAGGGTCAGCCAGCCGATTTCCTTGGCGCGTCCGTCCATCCACCACGAGGGAATACATGAAAATTAGTCAATTAAAAGCGATTAAGCAGGCGATTCTTCTGTTATGTCCACTGCTGACCGTGAGCCCTGCCATGGCGCAGATCGCTCCGGTAGGTGTCGAACTGGCCAGGCAAGCGAGCCAGCCGGCCGCCGTGCAGGCCCGCGTCGCGGCCGCCAGCGAGCACCTCAACGCCATGCGCGGGGAACTGGGACTGACCGGCAACGACCAATTGACCCCGGTCAGCACGGTGGTCGACGAGTTCGCGCACAGCCACACGCGCTTCCAGCAGCGCTACCAGGGCGTCAAGATCTGGGGCGGCGAGGTCATCACCCACGCCGACGCCGGCGGCCAGCAACTGGCGCTGACCAACGCGCTCAAGACCGAGATCAGCGTCGGCACCACCCCGCGCCTGTCGACCGACGAGGCGCTGGCGGTGGTCCGCAAAACCCTGCTGCCGAAAGGAAAATTCTCCGCCGAGCCGGTGTTCGAGCTGGTGATTTATCCGCAAACCGAACCGGTGCTGCCGCGCGGCGTGGCCAACGAGGAGCTGGACGCCACCATGGTCGGGGAGCGCGTGCTGGGCCACCTGCTGACCTACCATGTCCACGTCGAACTGAACAACAAGAACGACGGCGTCAAGCATGTCGACTTCCTGATCGACGCCAACACCGGCGCCATCGTCAAGCAATGGAACAGCCTGCAGACCGCGCACACCGTGGCCACCGGCGCCCGCGGCTACTACAACGGCACCGTCTCGCTCAACACCAACAGCACCGCCAGCGGCTACGAGCTGCGCGACATGCTGCGCGGCACCGGCGGCAGCTTCGGCAACAACGTCGTGCTCAAATACAATACCGCGACCCCGGTCATCGGCGACATCTTCACCGACCCCACCAACACCTGGGGCGACGGCCAGAACTACACGCCCGGCAGCGGCACCACCAGCGACTCCTACCAGACCCCGGCCGTCGACGTCGCCTACGGCATCGGCGCGACCTGGGACTTCTACAAGAACATCTTCGGCCGCAACGGCATCGACGGCGCCGGCAAGGCCACCTATGCCGTGGTGCACGATCCGCTGCCGCAGTCCAGCGGCGTCAACGCCTACTGGTCCGACACCTGCTTCTGCATGCACTACGGCGACGGCAACGCCACCTACAAAAACGTCACGTCGCTCGACGTGACCGGGCACGAGCTGACCCACGGCGTCACGGCCAAAACGGCGGGCCTGTACTACATCGGCGAATCGGGCGGCCTGAACGAGGCCACCTCGGACATCTTCGGCTCCCTGGTCGAGTTCTACAAGCGCGGCGGCGGCACCTCGACGATTCCGGCCACCGGCGGCAATTGGACCATCGGCGAGGGCATCGGCCCCTCGCCGTTCCGCTATATGTACAAGCCGAGCCTGGACGGCGGAAGCTTCGACGCCTGGACCCTGGCCATCGCCGAGGCGGACGTGCACTACAGCAGCGGCCCGATGAACCGCGCGTTCTACTTCCTGAGCCAGGGCGCGACCACCTCCGGCGACACCTCGTCGACGTATCTGCCGTCGGGCATGACCGGCATCGGCAACGACCGCGCCGGGCGCATCTGGTACCGCGCGCTGACCGTCTACATGACCAACACCACCAACTACGTGTCGGCGCGCTCGGCCGCCATCACCGCCGCGCGCGACCTGTACGGCAACGGTTCAGCCGAGGAAAAGGCGGTATGGAACGCCTTCCGCGGCATCAACGTCGGCGCCGCGTGGAGCGCCGCCGCCTGCGGCGCGCTCGACGCCGGACGGGTCATGTCCAGGGACGAGGCCATTCCTTCGTGCAACGGGCAATATAAACTGGTGATGCAAGCGGACGGCAACCTGGTGCTGTACAAGGTCTCGCCGCTGACGCCGGTGTGGAACGCCAACACCTACAACAACCCGAACGCGACCGCGCTGCTGCAGGCCGACGGCAACCTGGTGGTCTACCAGAACAGCAGCAAGACGCCGCTGTGGAACGCCGGCACCTTTAGCTCGCCGGGCGCCACCGCCGCGATCCGCGACGACGGCAACATGATCGTCACCAGCCCCAACGGCCTGCCGGTGTGGTACGCGGTGCCGCCGGCGGCCACGCCGCTGCAGGCGACCGGCGCCGGCAACACCTCGATCGCCACGTCCGAAGTCCTGGCCGCCGGCAAAACCGGCTTCATCGGCAACGCCGACCCGGCCACCAACCGTTACTATCAGGTGACGCTGTCGCCGGGACAGACCGTGACCGGCGACTTCGTCGGCTCCTGGCTGTCGAGCGAGTACGCCTACTGGGGCCTGTTCGTCGTCAGCAACGCCAACACGGATGTCGTGCCTTCGAAGTACAGCAGCTATTCCAACACCCGCATCGTGCAGTCGTACAAAAACACGGGGACGACGCCGACGACGGTGTATTTCCGCACCTACCGGGGCGGCGCGGCGTACGAACTGGTGCCGTTCACGATCGCGTTCAGGTTCAATTAATCGGGTATAAGTGAACTGCGCGGCCCGGGGCGAGTTGTCGCCCCGGGCCGCGCTCATTACCAAGGAGGACATCATGAGCCGACATCGATCCGCCCGCATCGGCGCCGCCGCGGGGGGCGTGGCGCTGCTGGTCCTGCTAGGTTGCGCCACCGCGCAATCCCGGCAGCCGGCGCCGTCGCGCGCGCAACTGCTGGCGGCCTTCGGCCCGTCGCCGGGGGACGCCAACTGCCAGTTCAGCACCACGCTGCTGCTGGTCGACCAGCGCCTGGTGTACAGCCGGCGCGTGGCGCGCGCCTGCTCGGACGGCGCCGGCGGCGCGTTGTACGACGGCGCTCCGGAGCGCGTACTTTGCACCAGCGGCGGCATCCTGCCGGCGCCGCGCTGCGACGACGAGCGCTGGCGCGCGCTGTTCCTGCAGCTCGAAGCCCAGCGCGACCTGGCCAGGGCGGCGCTGCCGGGCCACGAGGTCACCGTGCTACAAGCGCCGGGGCCGTCCCCGGGGCGCTAGCGGCCGCCGTTTTTTTGGGCAGAAAAACGCGTATAATGTCGCCTTTCCCGTTTTTTTGATCCCATCCATCATGCCCGCTAATACCGCTTTACAAGCTGAAGCGCATGCCGCCGCCATCGCCGCCGCTGCCGCCCACGTCAACATCGCCGCCTACAAGTTCGTCACCTTCGACAACACCGAGGAGATGCGTCCGCTGTACCAGGACATTTGCCAGCGGCTCGGCCTCAAGGGCACCATCCTGCTCACGCCCGAGGGCATCAACATGTTCCTGTCCGGCCCGCGCGCGCGCATCGACGAGTACCTGGCCTGGGTGCGCGACGACGCCCGCTTCGCCGACCTGGAAGTGAAGGAAAGCTATTCGGTCGAGCAGTCGCACAAGCGCATGCTGGTCAAGATCAAAAAAGAAATCATCACCATGCGCATGCCGCTGATCAAGCCCGAGGAGGGCCGCGCGCCGTTCGTCGACGCCCACACGCTCAAGCGCTGGCTCGACAACGGCGTCGACGACCACGGCAAGCCGGTGGTCATGGTCGACACCCGCAACGATTTCGAGGTCGACGTCGGCACCTTCGACAACACGGTCGACTACCGCATCACCAAGTTCACCGAGTTCCCCGAGGTGATCGCCGCGCACAAGCCCGACTTCGACGGCAAGACCGTGGTCACCTTCTGCACCGGCGGCATCCGCTGCGAAAAGGCGGCGATCCACATGCAGAACATCGGCTACCAGGACGTCTACCAGTTGGAGGGGGGCATCCTGAAATACTTCGAGGAGGTCGGCGGCGCCCACTACACGGGCGATTGCTTCGTGTTCGACTACCGCACCGCGCTCAACCCCAAGCTGGAGCCGACCGAGACCGTGCAGTGCTTCGTCTGCCGCGCCGTGGTCACGCCGCGCCAGCAGTTGTCGCCGGAATACGTGTACGAGAAATCGTGCCCGCATTGCTACGGCAAGAAACAGGCGTAAAACGATTTTCGTAGGGCGGATTAGGCGGAACGCCGTAATCGGCCATCGATGAGCCGCCGATAACGCACGCAGGGCGGATTACGCTGCGCTAATCCGCCCTACGTGGTTCCGATGTCCGCGTAGCGTTACAGCAACTTGAGCTGCTGCCAGACCGGCACCTTGTCGCGCAGGATGGCCTCGACGCGCGGGCGCAGCTCGGCCAGGTTGGCGTCCTCGCCCTCCAGCGGCACGCCTTCCTTGGCCATGCGCCGCCCCAGCGCTTCCAGCCTTTCCCACACCTGCCGCGTGACGGCGTCGACGTACACCGTGCCCTTGCGCTGCGACAGCACGCTGTAGACCAGGCGGTCGATCACGTCGGCGCCGACGCCATTGCCCGTCAGAGGCGAGCACAGCACCTGATACTCGTCGCTGTAGCGCAACAGCCGCACCAGCGCCGCGTTCATCCGCGTTGCAGCCTCGGTCTTGCCGCCCGCATGCAGATACACCGCCGCCTGGCCGCTGCTGGCCAGCAGCGTGGCCACCTCCATCAGGCTGGTGACGGGCCGCCCGGCCAGCGAGGGCAACGCCATCAATTCCCCCAGCGTGTGCGGACGCGTCGCCAGCGCGTCGCACACGGCGCCATACAGATTCACATCACCGTTGAAGGTGCCCACCGCCGTCTTCAGCGTCACGGTGCAGGCGGCGCGCGGCACCGTCAACGCCACGCCGACCTGCGACAGCACCTCGGCGTGCCGCAGCGGGCTCATCCTGCGAAGCCCGCGCACGAACACGTCCTTGCGGAAGGCGTTGTCGAGCACGTAGTCCTTCAGCGTTTCCTGCATCACGGAGTCGGGGAAGGTCTCGACCACCGCCCTGCGCTCGGGCGACAGGTACAGGCTCGGATAGGCCATCGGCAGCACCGCCGAACCGGCGTACTCCATCTTGGCGTCGGCCAGGTCGCGCGCCACGTCGGCGTGGTACAGCGGCTGCCAGTGCTTGTGCATGTATTCGTGCACCAGATAATTGCGGTTGCCCGATTTGAGCGTCTCCAGCCGCGGCTTGAGCGACGGATGCGCTTCGATATAGGCCGACTGGGCCCCGGCCAGGCGCTCGACGAACTGGACGGCGCCGGCCATCTCGGCGTTGCTGCGGTTGGGGAAGGCGTCGCCGTACTCGACCAGCAGACGCTGCAGCGGCTGCGCGCCGGCCCAGCCGGGCATGGCGTTGTAGCTGATATAGACGGCGCCGCCCGGTTTCAGGTAGCGGCCGATGAAATCGACGATATGCCGGCGGTTTTCGGCCGTCACCCAGGTGTAGATGCCGTGCAGCGTGATGTAGTCGAACTGCGGCAGGTCGCCGACCTTGCCCTGCGCCAGCTCCTCGAAACTGTTTTCCAGTAAGGTCAGGTTGGACAGCTGGGCGCTGGCCGCCAGCGCGCGGGCGCCGGCGACGTGGGCCGGATTGAAATCGGCCGCGTAGAAGGTGCCCTGCGGATTGCCGGCCGCCAGCACGTTGGCGGTCAAGCCGCGGCCGAAGCCCAGCTCGAAATAGGTGAACGGACCGGACAGCACCGGCGGCTCGTAGCCGTTCAGCGCGCACACCAGGTTCAGGTAGCTGGGCCCCTGCTCCATGTAGAACCCGGCCGTGTATTCGACGTCCGACGCATATCCCGCTGTCCAGTCCATTTGCTCTCCCCAAGCGCGTTAAAAATGACCGCAGGAAGTATCGCACCCTTTTAACATTTCATGCAACATGAACCAAACGGCCACAGCAGGCCGTGCGCTCAACGGAAGTTGGCCGCCATTTCGCGCACGTCGCTCTCGCCGAGGGTGCCGACCGAGGCCCGCATGCGCAGCGAGGTCAGCAGATAGTTGTAGCGCGCCTGGGCCAGGTCGCGCTTGGCGGTGAACAGCTGCTGCTTGGCGTTGAGCGCGTCGAGGTTGATGCGCACGCCGCCCTTGATGCTGCGCTCGGTGGCGACGATCAGCGTCTCCGACGACGCGACCGACTTGAGCAGCGCGTCCACGCGCTTGACGCTGCTGGCCATCACGCTGTAATCCTTGCGCAGTTCCAGCACGATCTTGTCGATCTGCGCCTGCAGGTCGGCCTTGGCCTTTTCGCGGTTGGCCACCGCCTGGCGCGCCTGCGCGTTGACCTGGCCGCCGGCGTACAGCGGAATGTTGACCTGCAGGCCGATGCTGCGGATGGTCTGGTCCTGGTTGTAGGTGTTGATCGAGTCCGACGCCGTCTTGCCGTAGGTGCCGACGATGTCGACGCGCGGTGCGTGGCCGGCGTAGGCCTTCTTGACTTCGCTGTCGGCGATGTCGACGCCGTAGGCCAGCGCCTTGATGTCCGGGTTTTGTTCGATCGCCACCTTTTTCCAGTACTCGAACGGCTGGCCGTCGGCGGGGCGCACGCGGAACTCCGGCACCAGGTCGTCGACGCCGTCGACCTCGCCGCCGATGATGGTGCCCAGCGTGTCGCGCGAGGCCGTCAGCGCGTCCTCGGACTCGAGCACCTGGGCCTCGGACACGTCGAGCCGGGCCTGGGTTTCCAGCATGTCGGTGCGGGTGCCCTCGCCCTTGTCGAACATGCGGTCGTTGACCTTGCGCTGTTCGGCGTACATGTCGCGCTGGACCTTGGCCAGCTCCAGCAGGTCGCGCTTGTACAGCACGTCCAGATAGGCGTTGACGACGCGGAAGATGACCTCCTGCTTCTGGCTGTCGAACTGGGCGGCGGCGTAATTGGTCTGCGCCACGCCCTGCTTGTAGCGCGCCCAGCCGTCCAGGTTCAGCAGCGGCTGGCGCACCTGCACCGTGGCCGAGCGCGAGATATAGTCGCGCGGCACCGAGACATCGCCCTGCCGCGTCGCTTCGGTCAAGGTGGTGCGGTTCTGGCTGCCGTTCCAGCTGCCCGAGACGTTGGGCAGCAGGTTCGACAGGCCCAGCTTGCGGTTCTCCTTGCCCGCCTCGTTCGAATAATACGCCGCGCGGTAGGCCGGGTCGTTCTGCAGCGCCGCCTCGTAGGCCTGCACCAGGCCGATCGCCCGCGCCGGCTGGCCGCACAGCAGCGACAGCGCGGCGCCGACGGCGGCCGCGACCAGGCGCGGCGGGCACTGCAACGTCGCATTCAACTTGAACACCGCCATCATTCCTCCGTCATCGAGGTTTTGGCGCGGTCGAACACCGGCTTGAGCAGGTAGCTCATCATGGTGCGCTCGCCGGTGCGCACGAAGATCTCCACCGGCATGCCGGGGATCACGTCCATCTTCTTGGCGGCGATCATTTTCATGCCCTCCGGCGTGACCTTGGCGCGCACCTTGTAGTACGGGTTGCCGGTGCGCTCCTCGACGATGCGGTCGGCGCCGACCTGGGTGATGACGCCCTTGATGTGCGGCGTCTTGTTGGCGTTGAAGGCGGCGAAGATCAGCTCCACCGGCAGGCCGACGTGGACCTTGTCGACCAGGTTGACCGCCAGCTGGCCCTCGACCACCAGGCCGTCGTCGGTCGGCACGATCTCCATCATCTTGGCGCCGGGCGCGACCACGCCGCCGCGGGTGAACACGCTCGAGCCGATCACCACGCCGTCGGCCGGCGCGCGCACCTCCAGGTTGGCCAGGTCGAATTCCTGGCCCTGCATGCGGCCCTCGAGCGCCTCGGCCTCCTTCTGGGTGTCCGACAGCACGGTGCGCAACTCCTTCTGATAGTCCTGCAGCCGCTGCGACTTGCGCAGCGTCATCTCCAGCACCTGGCGCCGGGCGCGGCCGATGTTGCCGACGTCCTCGGCGATCGAACCGGCGATCTGCGCATAGGTGCGCTGGATGTCGAGGAAGCGGTTGCGGGCGATGTAGCCGTCCTTGGCCAGGTCGCGCGTGTTGTCGACCTGCTCCTTCATGATGGCCAGCTGTTCCTTCTTGGCGTCGCGCGACTCCTCCAGCCCCTTGGCCTGGATCGTGATGCCGGCGATGTTCTCGTCCACGCCGGCCAGCTCGTTGCGCAGCGCCGACTGGCGCGCGAGCATCAACTGCTCCTGCTGGGCCAGCGTGGCGGCCACGCGCGGATCGTTCTTGTACTGCTCGAGCTTGGCGGGGAACGGGATGCTGGTCTTGCCGGCCAGTTCGGCCAGCACCCGCGCCTCGACCGCGCGCGTGGTGATGTACTGCGGCACCGACACTTCCAGGGTCGAGCGGGCCTGGGTGTCGTTCATGCGCACCAGCACCTGGCCGGCCTTGACCTGGGCGCCGTCGGCCACCAGGATGTCCTTGACGATGCCGCCCTGCTGCATCTGCACCGCCTTGCGGTTGCCTTCCTTGGCCACCGTGCCCACCAGCGGCACGCCCTTGTCGAGCGGCGCCAGCGTTGCCCACAGCACGAAGCCGAGGAAGCCGACGGCGACGATGATCCAGCCCATCCGGGCGTAGGCGCGGGCGTCGGTGTTGACCGTCAGCGGCGTGACGTCGTGGCTGATGACCTCGACCGCCGGTTCCTGTTTGTTCACGATGTTCATGCTTACTCCTGTTCCGCCGCTGCTGCCGCGGCCGCGGCCGCCGCCTGTTGCTGCTGTCGCTGGACGACCTGCTGCGCATCGGCCTCGGCCGCGCGCTGCGCCGCCTGCTGATTCGCTTCCAATTGTTTTTGATTCGCTTCCTGCAGCGCCGCCAGCACCTGGTTGGTCGGGCCGAACATCGACACCACGCCGTCGCGCAGCAGCAACAGCTTGCTGGTGGCGCTGATGACGTTGGTGCGGTGGGTGATCAGGATGATGGTCTTGCCGCGCGCGCGCAGGTCGTTGATGGCTTGCACCAGCGCCGCCTCGCCGACGTCGTCGAGGTTGGAATTGGGTTCGTCGAGCACCAGCAGCGCCGGATCGTCGTACATCGCGCGGGCCAGGCCGATGCGCTGGCGCTGGCCGCCGGACAGGCCGGCGCCGCCGTCGCCGAGCACCGTGTTGTAGCCGTTCGGGAAGTGCAGGATCAGCTCGTGCACGCCGGCGCGCTTGGCCGCCTGCACCACTTTTTCGGGATCGATGTCGCCGAAGCGGGCGATGTTTTCGCTGATGGTGCCGCCGAACAGTTCGATATCCTGCGGCAGGTAGCCGATGTGCGGACCGAGTTCGGCCTTGTTCCAGCTGTAGATGTCGGCGTTGTCGAGCCGCACCTTGCCCATCGCCGCCGGCCACACGCCCACCAGCAGGCGCGCCAAGGTCGACTTGCCCGAGCCGCTGGGGCCGATCACGCCGAGCACGTCGCCGGCCTTGATGGCGAAGTTGACGCCGCGCAGCACCGGCACCTGGGTGCCGGGCGGGCCGGCGGTCACGCCCTCGACCGCCAGGTCGCCGACCGGCTTGGGCAGCGGCATGCCGGCCGCGCGCGCGGGGTTGCGTTCCAGCAGTTCGTTGAGGCGCTCGTAGGCGCTGCGGGTGCTGGCCACCGACTTCCACACACCGATCAGCTGCTGCACCGGCGCCAGCGCGCGGCCCACCAGGATCGAGGCGGCGATCATCATGCCGGCCGTGATTTTGTTTTCCAGCACCAGCAGCGCGCCGAAGCCGAGCACCAGCGACTGCAGCGAGGTCTGGACGAATTTGGTCACCGCGCCGACCATGCCGGCCTTCTCGCTGGCCTCGGCCTGCAGGCGCAGGAACTTGCCGTGCAGCTTGTACCAGCGCGCCATCAGGTTCGGCAGCATACCCATCGATTCGATCACCTCGGCGTTGCGCAGGTTGTTGGTGGCCAAGGTGTTGGAGCTGATCGCCATCGCGTTGGCCTCGGCCAGCGGCTTGTGCGAGACGCGCTCGTTGACGTAGGCGCACAGCACCAGCAAGGCGGTGCCGCACAGCGCGAACAGGCCCAGCGAGGGCTCGAAGACGAAGATGACGATCAGGTAGACCGGGAACCACGGCGCGTCGAAGAAGGCGAACAGCGCGTTGCCGGTCAAGAACTGGCGGACGTTGGTCAGGTCCTGCAGCGCCTGGCCGGCGTTGCCGCCGACGCGCTTGAGGTTTTGCTCGAAGGCGGCGGTGTAGACCCGCTTGTTGAGCTGCATGTCGAAGCGGGCGCCGACGCGCACCAGCACGAAGCTGCGGATCAGTTCGAGCGCGCTCATCAGCATGTAGGCGCCCAGCACCATCATGGTCAGCATCAGCAGGGTGATTTCGTTCTTGCTGCCCAGCACGCGGTCGTAGACCTGCAGCATGTACAGCGACGGCGCCAGCATCAGCAGGTTGGTGATGGCGCTGAAGGTGCCGACCGTGACGAAGGTGCTCTTGAACGTGCGCAGCACCTGCGCCAGCTCGCTGCCTTGATCGAATAGTTTGTTTTTCATGTGGATACGCGCGGACGCGCTCAAGTCAATAAGGAGAGATTTCCCGAGAGTACGGACATTATCCCCCAAATCGCTTGAAAAATGTGATCTCCGTCACAAATTTTGGGTGTTTTCAGGCAAAAAAATGCGGCGGCGGGCCGCCGCGCCACACTTTCGGTCGCGCCACGGGTCGCGTAAACGAAAAAAAGCCAGGCTCGCGCCTGGCTTTCATAACCGAAGTTATTTCCTGCCGACAGGACCCCGCCGGGGCGGGGCCTTGCCGGAGTACCCGCTCCTGATTACACCAGGATGAAGGCAGTCGAGGTGATGGTGCTCACGCCCGTCAGGTGGATGTAGAAGTCAGCAACGCCGTCGCCGGTGTTGTCGACATACAGGTTGTGGTTGGCGGCATCCAGCGATGCAACAACGGTGTTCGCATTTTTGTTGTTAGCCAGGAAGGTGGTCGCGTCAGCGGCCGAGGTCTGGACGTCAACAACAATGCCGCCCGTACCATTACCTGCGTGCACGAACGCCAAGGCGTCGCCGGTCAGCTTGGTCAGGTCGGTGACCGCGCCAGTCTTGTCCGCAGCGCCGCTGGTGCCGTTACCAACGGTGTTCGCGCTGAAGTCGGTGATGGTGTCGAACTTGCCGGTACCGATTTGCGAATCACCAGTTGCGTAGTGGAAGATATCGTTGCCTGCGCCACCGGTCAGGGTGTCGCCGTTGGCGCCGCCGGTGATGTTGTCAGCCTTGGCGCCACCAATGATGGTGTCGACGGTCGCGCCGCCGGTCAGATTGGCGTTGCCAGCGGTGGCCGAACCTTTGATCGTCAGGGCAGCCGAACCAGCCACAGCGGCCGAAGCGTTGATGTCCACACCAGCGGTGTTAGCCGACGCGTCGATCGTTGCCAGTTTGGTTTCGGTACCGGCGGTGGCGTATACCAGTGCCTTGTCGCCGGTGATGTTCAGGGTGACCAGTTGGTCATCGCTCAGCACCAGGGTGTTGGTGACGACATCGGCTTTGTAGCCAGCAACATGATCAGCGGTCTGCAAGTCGATGCTGGTGCTGGTCACGTTCAGGGTCTCAACGTTGGCCGCAGTGACGGTCTCGGTGACGGCGATCGCGGCAGCGGTCGTATTGTTGTCGTCCGTGTAGGCGTGCGCCAGGGTCAGGTTGACGGTGTCGGCCGCGGTGTCGGTTTTCAGCGCGACAGCCAGGGTACCGGTGTTGGTAGCCAGATCGCCGGTCAGGGTGACGTTGGTGTTGGCGCCCAGGCCGGTGACGGTTGCGGTCGCGGCGGCAGTCACGCCGTCGCCAGCGACGAAGTTCACCACGCCAGCGAAGCCCGAAACGTCGGTCGGACCATTGCCCATCACGTCGGTGATTTTCAGGGTTTCGAAGTTGGTGAACTTGGTGGCCGAGCTGGTCACAGCGCCCAGAGCGGCTGCCGCGAAGGCGATCGTGTCGACGCCGTCGCCGCCGTTGACCGAACCACCGGTACCCAGAGCCGAGGTGGCAACAATGGTGTCGTCGCCAGCGCCCAGGGCGATGGCTTTGGTGGTTGCAGCAACGCTGACGGTGTCGTTACCAGCACCGCCGGTGAAGACAACGGCGTTAGCCAGGGCTGGGGTGATCACCACGCCACCGGCTGCGGCGGTCGCGTCGATCGCGGTCAGCGCGGCAACAGCGCTCAGGCCGTTGATGGTGGTGACACCGGCGCCGGTCAGGGCGATGGAGGTCGCCTTGTTGACGGCCAGGTCGGTCAGGGTCAGGTCGACGCCGGCGTTGATGACGACCGAGGTCGCGGCGGCGGCGGCGACGCTCACGCCGGCGCTCTTGGTGGCGACGGCGTTCAGGGTCAGCGAAGTCGCGCCGGCATCGGTGATCGTGCCGCCGGTGACTTTGTTCAGCGTGACGGTCTCGGCGTGGGCGGCGCTGTTGGCGATGGTGGTCGACTGGTTGGTGTTGGCCAGCGACACGGTGGTGATGCCTTTACCGGTCAGGGTAGCGGCGCCAGCGTTGCCATTCAACGACACCGATTTCAGCACGGTGCCCGAGGTCGAACCGTCGGTGATGGTGATGACCTTACCGCCTTTGACCACGGCGCTTGCCAGGGCGGCGTTGGTGGTCGCGGTCACGTCGCCAGCGACGTTAGCGGTCACGTTGATCGACGAACCGCCTTCAACGATGACGCCACCGGCGCCGGTGTTGGTCACGGTGACAGCGGTGGTGTCGGCAGCGGTAACGGTCTGGTCAACAGCACCCTTCACCGTGAAGCCGGCCGAGGTCAGGCTGGTCCATGCCGAGACGTCGGCGGCGTCGGACTTGAGGCCGGCCGACGAGGTGATGTTCAGCTTCTGGATGTTGGTCACAGTGGCGATCGACAGATCGACACTGGCGCCGGTGACGTCAACGATGTTCAGCGTGTTGACGCCGGTGCCGCCGTTGATGTTGTCGAGCGCGGTGAAGGTCTTGTCGGTGGCGTTGATCACGTCGTTGGCGGCGGTGCCGACGAAGGTGTCAGCGGCGTCCGTCAGCACGGAAACAACCGACGGTGGCGCGGTCAGGGTGGTGATCGTGTCGTTGATCTTGACTTGGTAGTCGGCGACCACGGTGGTGTCGCTCACGCCCAGCAGCAGACCACGCGCCAGGGCGGCGGCGTCGTTACCAGCGTAGGCATTGATCTTAGGGATCGAATCCAGCGAGCTGGTGAACTCGGTGGCGACCGCCAGGGTGTTCTTAACGGTGGCAGCGTCTTTCAGGCCTTGCTCGCTGGTGTTAGCCAGGGCGCCGTTGGTGATGGCCATGGCAGCGTTAGCCTTGGTCAGGTTGCCGGACATGATGGCGTTGATCCAGAACGTGCCGCCGCCGGTGTCGGCGTCGCGGTGCAGGACGTTGTTGTAGATGGCGTTGACGAACTTGGAGATTTCCAGGATCGAGTTGCCCGAACCGTACAGGGCGACCGATTCCGGCGAGGCGCTGAAGCTGTTGACCAGTTGAGCCAGAGCACCGGTAGGCTGCGATTGAACCAGCGTGTCCAGCGCGGCGATGGTGGTTGGCGCGCCCAGCGAGTCCAGTTGTGCCGAGAACGCTTGCAGACCATAGGTGTCCGCAGGACGACCGAAGTACGAAACGTACAGTTGTTGTACCAGTGCAGTGTAATCAGTTGCCGCCATAATGATGTTTCCTTAAAAAGTTTTGGTTTGAACCATAAATCCGCAGCTCAGAGTCCCTGGCGCCTATGACACCGGGCCCTTATTGCAGAGGTGGACGTATCTTGCCATACCGCACGACAATTGTTGTGACGGGCATCACAATCGAGAAGATTTATCAAAATAATTTTTATCAATCGTTAATTCGAGAATGAATATTTGTGAAAAAATCGCCAATACTCACCAAATATCACGATCGAATGCCCCATAGCTGTTAGATATCCCATCCGGCGCCCTTTATATCACAGCGGCAACGTAAAACAAAATCGACAATGTTTCCCTGGAATATAAAAAAAGCCAGGCTTTCGCCTGGCTCGGGTTACCGCGGTTATTTCCTGCCGGCAGGACCCCGCCGGGGCGGGGTCTTGCCGGACCGCCTGCCGTTAATTAGGCAACGGTGAAGGCGGCGGCGGTGATGGTGCTCACGCCGGTCAGGTGGATATAGAAGTCGGCAACGCCGTCGCCGGTGTTGTCGACATACAGGTTGTGATTGGTCGCATCCAGCGCGGCGACCACGGTGTTGGCGGTACCAGCGTGGTTGGCCAGGTAGGTCGAGGCGTCGGCGGCCGAAGTCAGCACGTCGACGATCACGCCACCGGCACCCGAACCGAATTTAGCGAACTGCAGGATGTCGCCAGTCCACTTGGTCGTATCCACCGCAGCGCCGATGCCGGCGGCGCCGCTGGTGCCGGTGCCGTAGGTGTTGGCGGTGAAGTCGGTGATGGTGTCGAACTTGCCGGTACCGATTTGCGAATCGCCAGCGACGAACACGAAGCTGTCGTTGCCCGCGCCGCCGGTCAGGGTGTCGCCGTTGGCGCCGCCGGTGATGGTGTCGGCCTTGGCGCCGCCGACGATGGTGTCGACGGTCGCGCCACCGGTCAGGATGTTGGCGGCGGTCGCCGAGCCCTTGATCGACAGCGCAACCGAACCACTGGCAGCCAAGGTAGCGTCGATGGTCACGCCGGCGGTGTTGGCCGAGGCGTCGATCGATGCCAGTTTGGTTTCGGTGCCGGCGGTGGCGTACACCAGTGCGCGGTCGCCGGTGATGTTCAGGTTAACCAGTTGAACATCGGTCAGCGTCAGCGTGTTGGTGACGACGTCGGCCTTGTAGCCGGCGACCGCATCGGCGGTCTGCTGGTTATTGGCCGAGCTGACCACGTTCACGGTTTCGATGTTGGAGGCGGTGATGCCAACGGCCACGGCCACCGGATCGGCGGTGGTGTCGTTGTTGTCCGTGTAGTTGTGGGCCAGGGTCACGTTGACGACGTCGGCCGCGGTGTCGGTCTTCAAGGCCAGCGCCAGGGTACCGCTGTTGGTGGCCAGGTCGCCGGTCACGGTGACGTTGGCGTTGGCGCCCAGGCCGGTAGCGGTGGCCGTGCCAGCGGCAGCCACGCCATCGCCGGCGACGAAGTTGGTGATGCCAACGATAGCGGACACATCGAACGAGGCGCCGTTGGTCAGCACATCGGTCACTTTCAGGGTCTCGAAGTTGGTGAACTTGGCGCCGCCGGCGGCCACGGTGGCCACATCGGCGGTCAAGACCGCCAGCGTATCGACGCCGTCGCCGGCGTTGACCGAGCCGCCGGTGCCCACGGCCACCGAAGCGGTCACGGTGTCGTCGCCGGCGCCGGTGGTGATGGCCTTGGTGGTCGCGCCAATGGTGATGGCGTCCTTGGCCGCGCCGCCGGTGAAGGTGACGCCGACCGCCAGAGCCGGGGTGATGGTCACGCTGCCGGTGGCGGCGGTCGTGTCGATCGAGGTCAGCGCGGTCGGCGTGGTCAGGGCGCTGATGGTGGTGGCGCCGGCGCCGGTCACGGCGATGCTGGTCGCCTTGGCGACGGTCAGGTCGGTCAGGGTCAGGTTGACGCTGGCGTTGATGGCGACGGTGGTCGCCTCGGCGGCAACCACGGTGATGCCCGAGCTCTTGGTGCCGACCGCGTTCAGGGTCAGCGAGGTCGCGCCGGCGTCGGTGATGGTGCCGCCGGTGACTTTGTTCAGGGTGACGGTCTCGGCGTGGGCGACGCTGTTGGCGATGGTGGTCGATTTGCTGGTGTTGGCCAGCGACACGGTGGTGATGCCGTCACCGGTCAGCGTGGCGGCGCCGGCGTTGCCATCGAGCGAGACCGATTTGAGCACGGTGCCCGAGGTCGACGCGTCGGTGATGGTGATGACTTTGCCGCCTTTGACCATGGCGCTCGCCAGGGCGGCATTGGTGGTCGCGGTCACGTCGCCAGCCACGTTGGCGGTCACGTTGATCGACGAACCGCCCGCAACGATGACGCCACCGGCGCCGGTGTTGGTCACGGTGACAGCGGTGGTGTCGGCTGCGGTAACGGTCTGGTCAGCAGCGCCCTTCACCGTGAAGCTGGCCGAGGTCAGGCTGGTCCATGCCGAGACGTCGGCGGCGTCGGACTTCAGGCCGGCCGACGAGGTGATGTTCAGCTTCTGGATGTTGGTCACGGTGGCAACCGACAGATCGACCGTGGCGCCGGCGACGTCAACAATGTTCAGCGTGTTGACGCCGGTGCCGCCGTTGATGTTGTCCAGTGCGGTGAAGGTCTTGTCGGTGGCGTTGATCACGTCGTTGGCGGCGGTGCCGACGAAGGTGTCAGCGGCGTCGGTCAGCGTGGCGACCACCGACGGTGGCGCGGTCAGCGTGCTGATCGTGTCGTTGATGTGGCTCATGTAGTCGGCCACCACGGTGGTGTCGGTCACGCCCAGCAGCAGGCCGCGCGCCAGGGCGGCGGCGGCGTCGCCCGAATAGGCGTTAATCTTGGGGATGGAATCGAGCGAATCGGTGAACTGGGTGGAGACCGCCAGCGTGTTCTTCACGGTGGCGGCGTCGCGCAGCCCCTGCTCGCTGGTGTTGGCCAGCGCGCCGTTGGTGATGGCCATGGCGGCGTTGGCCTTGGTCAGGGCGCCGGACATGATGGCGTTGATCCAGAAGGTGCCGCCGCCGACGTCGGCGTCGCGGTGCAGGACGTTGTTATAGATGGCGTTGACGAACTTGGAGATATCCAGGATCGAGGTGCCCGAACCGTACAGGGCGATCGATTCCGGCGAGGAGCTGAAGCTGTTGACCAGTTGCGCCAAAGCACCGGTAGGCTGCGACTGCACCAGCGTGTCCAGCGCGGCGACGGTGGTCGGCGCGCCCAGCGAGTCCAGTTGGGCCGAGAACGCTTGCAGGCCATAGGTGTCCGCCGGACGACCGAAGTACGAAATGTAGAGTTGTTGTACCAATGCAGTGTAATCAGTAGCCGCCATGATGATTTTTCCTTAAAAAGTTTTTGGGTAGAACCATGAATCCGCAGCTCAGAGCCGACAGCACTTGATGACACCGGGCCCTTCTAGCGCAGGTGGGAGTATCTTGACATACATCACAATGGGGATTGTGACGGGCATCACAATTCAAAAGGTTTTTCAAAAGAATTTACAACTAGTTGTTAGTTAGCGACTGAATACTTGCGACAAATCATCACTTGCCGCCGGAGATAGCCAGCGCCGCCCCGTCGCCATTGCGCGCGGCGCGCCCGCCGCCCGCGCCCTAAACAAAAATGGGCAACATTACCGAGGTAACGTTGCCCATCTTTTTGCCTAACTATCACTAACTATCGCTACGGGCCGGCGCCCGCGCCCATCAGCGGCGCCAGGTGGTGGCGCCGTTGATCGTCACGCTGGTGCCTTTATATTGGAACAGATAGGCGGCCTCCTCGACATTGGCCCCGCCGAGATACCCCTTGATGCGCGTATCGGTCAACAGCGTGGTATTGACCAGCTCGCCCAGCTTGGTGACGTTGCCGCTGACATTGAACGGCACGCTGACGCCGTCGCCGACCACGGTCAATCCGGTCTGGAACGTGCGGGCGCCGAAATCGACGGTCAGCTTGGCGTCCTGCACCGCCGCCGGCACCAGCGAACGGCCGCTGCGCTGCAGCGTGGCGTCGCTGCCGGTGAGCACGAACGCGGCGGTGCCCTCGCGCGGCGCCACGTAGGCGGTCGAGCTCAGGCGCGCGATCTGGTAGCCGCCCAGCAAGGTGGGGTTGTCATACTTGCCCGTGGCCAGCTCGTCGCGCACCTTGGTATCGACGCCGGCGCCGGCGATGGCGGCGTAACGGCCCCAGATCACCTCCTTCGGCCCGGGCGTGACCACCGGCGGCAACGGCGCCGGCCCGGCCGGCACCACTGGATCGACCAGCGGCGGCACCACCACCACCTCCGGCGGCGGTTTCATATCCGGCGGCGGCGGCGTGAGCGACTGGTTGACCTGTTTGTTACCAGTGAGAACGTTGACCGATTTCTGGGCGTCCAGGTTGACCTCGGTGCCGGCATTGCCCGAAGGACCGATCTTGCCGATGGGCTCATCCGGGCGGGCCGGCGCCCCGTGCTCCGACGGCGACAGCGTCTGGCCGCGCATCAGTTGCGGATTGGTCTGGCCGCGCTCGACCTGCAGCATCATGCCGGCCTGGCCGGCGAACAGCTCGCGGCTGCCGCCGCCCTCGCACGGGCCGCCGCCCTCGGGACCGCAGCCGCCGGCGAAACCGCTGACCACCACGCCGCCGGAGACGACCGTCACGCGCGAGGTCTTGTCGTCGGTGTAGACGACGAAATCGGTGCCGCGCACGCCGATCGCCGCCACCGGGGTGTTGAAGCGGAAGTTCTGGCGCGCCCGCTTGACGCCGGTGCCGGAAATGCTGCGCGCCACGCCGTTGAGCAACTCCAGCTTGACCCGCGTGTTGGCCGGGTTCTTGTCATCGATGTGGTAGGTGACGATGCGCGCCTTGCTGCTCGGACGCAACACCAAGAAACCCTGGTCGACGGTCTTGACATAGATATAGCCGTCGGCGCCGGTGCTCAGTTCGTCGCCCTCGCGCACCGTCCCGTCCAGCGCGGCCGCGTGGTCGGCGACGCGGACCTGGCCGGTGACGAACACGATTTTGCCGGCCTCGGCGGCGCAGGCGGCCGACAGCGCGCCGGCCAGCAGCCCGGCGGCGATCAGCATGTTGCTTAGTTGTTTGCGCATGTGGATATTCCCCTTCAGTATCGCATTTTCCGCCATCCTGCGTTAAAGTATGTGATACCGGTCACATTCTTTCATTTGGATACAATTTGCCGGCGCCGCCATCCACAGTTTCAGCCGTTGCGCGTAATAAAGATGTAAAAAAAGTAATTTAACCTGTCCACTGCGGCAACTAAACGCTATACTTGACGACGATTTTACCTGAGAGCAATAGCCTCCCACGCTTGGGCTCTTTTCCAGAACACGACCAGCCTTATTTTGCCCACCCCGCCCTTACACAACGCCCTGGCGCGCAGCGGCCTGGCCCTCGCCGCCGTGCTGATCACCGTCTGGTTCCAATGGGACCAGACCGGCGTGGCCGGGCGCGGCAATGACTGGCTGCGCGACCGCTACCTGCAGCTGCAGGCCGAGCGGCGCCCGGAGTCGCGCATCCTGCTGGTCGACATCGACGAGGGCAGCCTGGCGCGCTACCCGTGGCCGTGGCCGCGCAGCCGCATGGCCGACCTGATCGAGGCGCTGGTGGCCGACGGCGCGCGCGGCATCGGACTCGACATCCTGCAGGAAAAACCGGCCGACGCCGCCGGCGACGCCCGCATGGCCATGCTGGCGCGCCACGCGCCGCTGGTCATGGCCCAGCTGTTCGACTTCGGGCTGCGCGAGGAGCCGCTGCGCATCGGCGCGCTGGCCGGCGGCGCCCCCGCCAGCCACGCCGGCGCGGTGCCGGCGCACGGCTATATCGCCAACCACGCCGGCCTGGCCGGGGCCGCCCACTTCGGCAACATCGGCGTGGCGCCCGACGCCGACGGCGTGCTGCGCCAGGTGCCGATGTACACCCGCTTCGGCGGGCGCGACTATCCGACCCTGGCGCGCGCGCTGTTCGACTGCTGCGCCGGCGGGCGCGCGCTGGCGCCCACCGGCGCCGGCCTGACGCGGGTGCCGTACGCGCGCGACTGGGGCGCCTACACCTGGGCGCGGGCGGCCGACCTGCTCGACGGCCGGGTGCCGCCGGAACTGATCGCCGGCCGCCTGGTGCTGGTGGGCTCGTCGGCGCTGAGCATCGGCGACCGCGTCCCCACCCCGCTCGAGCCGCTCACGGCCGGCCTGCTGGTGCACGCATCGATGCTCACCGGCCTGCTCGACCGCCAGGCCGGGCTGGCGCCGGCGCCGTGGCCGGGCCGGCTGGCGGCGGTGCTGTACTGCGCCGCCGTGGCGCTGCTGGCCACCTACACGCTGCCGCGCAAGACGGCCGCCGTCAACGTCGCCCTGCTGACGGCCGGGGCGGCGCTGTGGCTGGCGCTGGCGTACGCGATCGTGCCCCACGACGAGCGCTTCGGCCCGGCCGGGCCGCTGCTGTCGGCGCTGTTCCTGCTGACCGTGGCGGTGCCGTTCCAGTGGCAGCTGGCGCAGCAGCGCTCGCGCCGCCTGCTCGACACGCTGCGCCAGTACGTGGCCGGCGACGTCGTCGACGAACTGTTGCGCAGCAACCTCGAGGACCCGCTGGCGCCGCGCCAGCTGCAGGTGACCACCTTGATCGCCGACATGGAGGGCTACACCAGCCACGTCGAGGCGCTGCCGGTGGAGCAGGCCGCGCGCCTGACCACCGAGTTCCTCGACTGCCTGACGCGCCCGGTGCTGGCGCTGCGCGGCACGCTCGACAAATACACCGGCGACGGCATGGTGGCGTTCTGGGGCGCGCCGCTGCCCAACACCGACCACGCCAACCTGGCGCTGGACGCGGCGCGCGCCATGCTGGCGGCGGTGGCGCGCTTCAACCGGCGCCGCGCCGACGCCGGCCTGGCGCCGGTGCGGGTGCGCATCGGCGTCGAAAGCGGATTGGCCATGGCCGGCGACTTCGGCACGGCCGCGCGCAGCATCTACACGGCCGTCGGCGACAGCGTCAACACCGCCGCCCGCCTCGAGCAGGCCGCCCGCGACTTCCCCTACGACATCATCATCGGCGAGGGCACGGTGGCGCGCGCCGACCGCCACGCGTTCCTGCCGCTGGGCCAGCGCACCTTGCGCGGCAAGGAGCGGCCGGTCAACCTGTACACGCTCAAGGACTTGCCATGCGCCGACTGACGGCCCTGCTGCTGACGCTGTGCCTGGCCGGCGCCGGTGCCCACGCGCGCGGCGGCGAGCGCGCGCCGGCCGCCGACGCCGCCGTGGTGGCGGCCATCGTCGCCAGCGAGGCGGCCGCCGACGACGCCGCGCCGCGCGCGCCCGACGAGGACCTGTACCGCGAGGCGATGCGCGCGCTCACCAGCGACCAGCCGGAGCGGGCCGCCGCCCTGCTGCTGCGCTTTCTCGAGCACGAGCCGCGCCACGCCGGCGCCTGGCTCGACCTGGCGCTGAGCCAGTGCGCGCTGGGCCACGCCGACGAGGCCGAGCGCCTGTTCCGCGAGGTCGAGACGCGCTTCGATCCACCGCCCGGCATCCGCGAGCTGATCGCCCAGCACCGCGCGCGCGGCTGCGACACCAAGCCGTCGTGGAAGGCGCTGTGGGTGGCCACGCTCGGCCGCGGCCACGACGACAACGTCAACCAGGGCGCCAGCAACGCGCTGTTCAGCACCGGCAGCGGCAGCAACCTGACCCAGTGGGAACTGGACCCGGACTTCCTGCCCAAGGGCGACAGCCAGACCTCGGCCGGCCTCGACTACATGCAGCAGCTCGACGAGAACGGCGCGCTGCTGCTGGCGCAGGTGCGCATGCGCCACAACGACCATGTCCACGAGCAGGACTACGCCTCGCTGCTGGTCGGCTACGAGCGGCCGTGGCAATGGGGCGCTTGGCGCGGCTTCGGCACCGTGGCGCTGAGCGCGCTGCGCCTGGAGAACCAGCTGTACCAGCGCCAGGGGCAGCTGCAGCTGCGCGCCACGCCGCCGGTCGAGCTGGGCGAGAAGCTGCAATGGTCGCTGCTGGGCAGCCTGAGCCACGTGCGCTATCCGACCCGCACCAACTACGATTCGAACACCGTGGAACTGGGCTCGAGCCTGTCGTGGCGCGGCCGGCGCCAGGTGACGTTCTCGCTCAGCGGGCTGGCCGACCGCGGCGAGAACGGCCGCCTGGGCGGCAACCGCCACGGCTGGTACGGCGCGCTGCAACTGAACGAGCCGCTGACGGACCGGCTGCGCGCCGACCTCGGCCTGACGCGCCAGGTGTGGCGCAGCAGCGACGTCTACGCGCCGGACCAGATCGACATCGCGCGCCACCAGGACACGGTGCAGCTGCGCGCGGCGCTGCAGTGGGCGCTGACGGCCAACCAGAGCGTGCAGCTCGAGTGGCGCGGCGTGCGCAACAAGGAAAACATTTCGCTGTTTCAATATAATAGCCGCCTCATCCAGCTAAATTGGCGCTGGGACAACTTTTAACCTCCGGCCACGGACGACACCGACATGGCGCTACACCCCCTTTATCACCGGACGGCACGGCCATGAGCAAGGCCGACCTGCCCCAGCGGGCCAAGGTCTCGGGCGCGGTGGCGCTCGAGGCGCTGCAGGCCGGGCTGCAGGTGGACGTGCACATCCACCTGCGCAAGATCCCGCTGCTGGCCGAGCTCACCGACGACGAGATCGCCCGGGTGCGGGCCGACCTGCGCGTGCGCCAGTACGCCAAGCGCGAGGTGGTGCTGCAAAAGGGCGCCAGCGGCGACAGCCTGCTGTTCCTGCTGCAGGGCCAGCTGCAGGTGGTCGACATCACCGAGGACGGGCGCGCGATCGGCCTGCGCATGCTGGCGCCGGGCGACTTCTTCGGCGAGATCGCCGTCATCAACGGTTCCATGCGCTCGGCCTCGGTGGTCGCGCTCAGCCCGGTGCTGGTGGCGCTGCTGCCGCGCGCCACGGCGCTGCACCTGTTCTCGCACTCGCCGTCGGTGGCCAACCAGATGCTGCGCTTCCTGGCCAACAAGGTGCAGCGCGATTCGGAGTTCCGCGCGCTGCTGAGCATCGGCAACACCGGCAAGCGCATCTACACCTTCCTCGACCTGCTCAAGGAAAAAAAGGGCGACCTGCTGGTGGTGGAGAACCTGCCGACCCACCAGGACATCGCCAACATGATCAACACCAGCCGCGAGACGGTCACGCGCACCTTGCTCGGGCTGGTGCAGCAGGGCGTCATCGAAAAGGGCACGCACCGGCTGGTGATCGTCGACCCCGAGGCGCTGCAAAAACTGATCCAGAGCTAGGCCGGCGCCGGCCGCGGCGGGGCCGCGCGGCAGCCGCCGGGGGGCCGCCGGCGCCGGGGCGGCATGCTATAATCCGCCGCTTTGCCACCCGGCCCGCGCGCCACCGCGACATGACCACGACCACCCGCCCGCCCCTCCGCCGCGCCCCGCGCCGGCCCACCCGCCCGACCGGAGCGGCGCGGTGATCTCGCGCGCGATGTTCAGCGGCCTGTGGCGCTACCGCGGTTTCGTGCTGGGCAGCGTCAAGCGCGAATTCCAGGCGCGCTACCGCAACTCGCTGCTCGGCGCGGCCTGGACGGTGCTCAATCCGCTGGCCATGATCGTGGTCTACACGGTGATCTTCTCGCAGGTCATGGGCAGCCGCCTGCAGGGCAGCAGCGGCACCTTCGCCTACAGCATCTACCTGTGCGCCGGCGCGCTGACCTGGGGCCTGTTCGCCGAGATCACCGGGCGCAGCCAGTCGGTGTTCATCGACCACGCCAACCTGATCAAGAAGATGCAGTTCCCGCGCGTGTGCCTGCCCATCATCGTGGTGCTCAACGCGCTGGTCAACTTCGCCATCATCTTCGGCCTGTTCACCGCCTTCATGGCGCTGTCGGGCACCTTCCCCGGCTGGGTCTACCTGGCGGTGTTCCCGGTGCTGGCGCTGCAGGTCGCCTTCGCCATCGGGCTGGGCATGGTGCTCGGCGTGCTCAACGTCTTCTTCCGCGACGTCGGCCAGTTCTTCGGCATCGTGCTGCAGTTCTGGTTCTGGTTCACGCCGATCGTCTACCCGGCCAGCGCGCTGCCGGCGCCGGTGCGCGCGGCGCTGGTCTACAACCCGATGGCGGCGGTGATCGGCGCCTACCAGCAGGTGCTGGTCAACGGCCAGTGGCCGGCCTGGGGCTCGCTGCTGCCGGCCGCGGTGCTGGCGCTGGCGCTGTGCGCGCTGGGCCTGCGCCTGTTCCGCAAGCGCGCCGGCGAGATGGTCGATGAACTGTAAGCACACCACGCACTTCACCACGGGCACAGCATGGGCAGCATAAGCGTCAAACAACTGGGCAAGGCCTACAAACAATACACGAACCGCTGGGGCCGCCTGGCCGAGTGGGTGCTGCCCGCGCTCGGGCCGCGCCACCGCCTCAAGTGGGTGATCGAGGACATCAACTTCCAGCTGGCGCCGGGCGAGGCGGTCGGCATCATCGGCGTCAACGGCGCCGGCAAGAGCACCCTGCTCAAGCTCATCACCGGCACCGCCCAGCCCACCACGGGCAGCGTCCACATCACCGGGCGCGTGGCCGCGCTGCTGGAGCTGGGCATGGGCTTCCACCCCGACTTCACCGGGCGCCAGAACGCCTACATGGCCGGCCAGCTGCTGGGCCTGTCGGTCGAGGAGATCGGCGCGTACATGCCCGAGATCGAGGCCTTCGCCGACATCGGCGACTACATCGACCAGCCGGTGCGGGTGTACTCGTCGGGCATGCAGATGCGCCTGGCCTTCAGCGTGGCCACGGTGCGCCGCCCGGACGTGCTGATCGTCGACGAGGCGCTGTCGGTGGGCGACGCCTATTTCCAGCACAAGAGCTTCGAGCGCATCCGCGCCTTCCGCAAGCAGGGCACCACCCTGCTCATCGTCAGCCACGACCGCGCCGCGATCCAGTCGATCTGCGACCGCGCGCTGCTGCTCGACCGCGGCCGCCTGGCCTACCAGGGCGCGCCGGAGGCGGTGATGGACTACTACAACGCCCTCATCGCCGAGCGCGACGGCGCCAACGTCGAGCAGACCACGGCCGCCGACGGCCGCACCCAGACCAGCTCGGGCAACGGCCTGGCCACGGTGACGGCGATCGCCATCGAGAACGCCGACGGCGCCCCGCTCGAGGTGGTCAACGTCGGCGCGCCGGTGACCTTGCGGGTGACGGTGGCGGTGCACGCCGACCTGCCGCGGCTGGTGCTCGGCTACATGATCAAGGACCGCCTCGGCCAGCAGATCTACGGCACCAACACCCACCACATGGGCCGCCCGCTGGAGCAGTTGCGCGCCGGCGAGCGGGTCGAGTACCGCTTCCACTTCCCGCTCAACCTCGGCCCGGGCAGCTATTCGGTGACCACCGCGCTCACCAGCAGCGAGACGCACCTGGCCGACAACTACGAGTGGCGCGACCTGGCGCTGCTGTTTATCGTCATGAATATGAACCGCAATGAATTCGTCGGCACCAGCTGGATGGAGCCGGCGATCGAGATCGCCCGATGAGCGCCGGCTTCTACCGCGCCTTCGAGGACCGCTACCGCGGCTCGCGCGAGACCATCAAGCAGCGCCTGCGCGCCTATGAGCCGTTCATCGCGCCGCTGGCCGGCCTGCAGACGCGGCCGCGCGCGCTCGACGTCGGCTGCGGCCGCGGCGAGTGGCTCGAGCTGCTGGGCGAACAGGGCTTCGCCGCCCACGGCGTCGACCTCGACGACGGCATGCTGGCGGCCTGCCGCGAGCGCGGCCTCGACGTCGAGCTGGGCGACGCCATCGACTGCCTGCGGCGCCTGCCCGACGCCAGCCTGACGCTGGTGTCGGCCTTCCACCTGGTCGAGCACATCCCGTTCGAGCTGCTACAGACGCTGGTGGCCGAGGCGCGCCGGGTGCTGCTGCCGGGCGGCCTGCTGATCATGGAAACGCCCAACGCCGAGAACCTGGTGGTGGGCGCGACCAGCTTCTACCTCGACCCCACCCACCTGCGCCCGCTGCCGCCGCAGCTGCTCGCCTTCGTCACCGAATACGGCGGCTTCCCGCGCCACAAGGTGGTGCGGCTGCAGGAGGACGCGGCGCTGCGCGGCGACGCCCCGATCGGCCTGATCAACGTGCTCGACGGCGTCAGCCCCGACTACGCGGTGGTGGCGCAGAAGGACGCGCCGGCGCCCGTGCTGGCGCCGTTCGAGGCGGCCTTCGCGGCCGACTACGGCCTGGCGCTGGGGACCATGGCGCAGCGCTTCGAGCAGCGCCTGCTCGACCGCGACGCCGCGCTGCGCCACGCGCTGGCGCAACTGGAGACCCACACCATCGACAGCAAGGTGCGCGTGGCCGGCGCCGAATCGGCGCTGCACGAACTGGCGCAGGCGTTGCAAGGGCAGGCGCAGGGGCTGCAGGGGCTGGCGCAGACGGTGCAGGCGCAGGCGGCGCGGCTGGACGCGGCCGAGGCCTTCGCCCAGCAGGCCAGCGCCCAGCGCCACGCGGCCGAACAACACATCGCGGCGCTGCTGGCGAGCAGCTCGTGGCGCATGACGGCGCCGTGGCGCCTGGCCGGGCGCTGGGCCAAGGGCGCGCGCGCGGCCGTCAAGCCGGGCCTCAAGGGCGCGCTGCTGGCGCTGGCGCGCGCGGCGCTGCGCCGTCCGCGCGCCAAACGCGCCGCCGTCGCGCTGCTGGCGCGGGTGCCGTCGCTGCGCGCGCGCCTGCAAGCCATGCTGCACCACGCGGCGCAGTCGCAGACCTTGCCGCCGGAACCGCCGGCGCCGCTGGGCGACATGACGCCGCGCGCCGCGCGCGTCTACCACGATCTTCAAACCGCGCTCAAACGAAGGAAACATTGATGCGTATCGTCATCGATTTGCAGGGGGCGCAGTCCGAGAGCCGCTTCCGCGGCATCGGCCGCTATTCGCTGGCGCTGGCGCTGGGCGTGGCGCGCAACGCCGGCGGGCATGAAATCTGGCTGCTGCTCAACGGCGCGCTGGGCGACGCCATCGGCGAGCTGCGGCACGCCTTCGCCGGCCTGGTGCCGCCCGAGCGCATCTGCGTGTTCGACGTGCCGGCCGGGCTGGCCGAGCGCGACCCCGGCCACGGCGGGCGCGCCCGCGCGGCCGAGCTGGTGCGCGAATACGCGCTGGCCCGGCTGCAGCCGGACGCGGTGCTCGTCACCAGCCTGTTCGAGGGCTTCGTCGACGACGCCGTGGTCTCGGTGGGCCGCTTCGCCGGCGCCGAGCGCACCGCCGTCGTGCTGTACGACCTGATCCCGTTCCTCAATCCGGACGCCTACCTGGGCACGCCGGCGCAGCGCGACTATTACGCGCGCAAGATCGCCTCGCTGCGCAGCGCCGGCCTGCTGCTGGCCATTTCCGACTACTCGCGCCAGGAGGCGATCGAGGCGCTGGGGCTGGCGCCGGAGTCGGTGGCGGCCATCTCCACCGCCGTCGACGACAGCTTCCGGCCGGACGCGCCCGACGCGGCGCGCTGGGCGGCGCTGCGGGCGCGCCTCGGCGTCACCCGCGCGCCGGTGATGTACGCGCCGGGCGGCTTCGACGCGCGCAAGAACATCGACGGCCTGATCACCGCCTACGGGCTGCTGGCGCCGGCGCTGCGGGCCGGCCACCAGCTGCTCGTGGCCAGCAAGCTGGGCGCGGAGGACCGGGCGCGCCTGCTGGCGCACGCGGCGCGCGCCGGCCTGGCGGCGGACGAACTGATCCTGACGGGCTACGTCAGCGACGACGATTTGATCGAGCTCTACCGCAACGCCGCGCTGTTCGTGTTCCCGTCGCGCCACGAGGGCTTCGGCCTGCCGGCGCTCGAGGCGATGGCCTGCGGCGCGCTGGTGATCGGCGCCGACAACACCAGCATTCCCGAGGTGATCGGCTGCGCCGAGGCGCTGTTCGACGCCGCCTCGCCGGCCGCCATCGCCGCCAAGATCGCCGAGGTGCTGGGCGACGCCGCGCTGCGCGAGCGGCTGCGCGCGCACGGCCGCGCGCAGGCGGCGCGCTTCTCGTGGGACGCGACGGCGCAACGGGCGCTGCGCGCGCTCGAACGCTGGCAGGCGCCGGCCGGCGCCGGCAGTGACATCGCCCCGGGCAGCGCCACCAATCCCGACGCGGCCGCCGCGCCGGCGCGGCCGCGGCTGGCGTTCGTGTCGCCGCTGCCGCCGGAGCGCACCGGCATCGCCGACTACGCGGTGCAATTGCTGCCGGCGCTGGCGCGCCACTTCGACATCGAGCTGGTGCTGCGCCAGGAGCAGCTGGCCTTGCCGGCCGAACTGGCCGCGCTGCCGCGGCGCGACGTCGCCTGGTTCGACGCCCACGCCGGCGAGTTCGACCAGATCCTCTACCAGTTCGGCAACAGCCCGTTCCACAGCCACATGTTCGAGCTGCTGCGCCGCCATCCGGGCGTGGTGGTGCTGCACGACTTCTTCCTCAGCAGCGTGCTGGCCTACGACCAGATGACCGGCGCCGCGCCGGGCGCCTGGGCGCGCGCGCTGTTCGACAGCCACGGCTATCCGGCGCTGCTGGCCGGCCAGCGCGCCGACCACTTCGAGGCCGCGCGCGACCTGTATCCGTGCAACCTGGCGGTGCTGCAGGACGCCACCCGCGTGATCGTCCACTCCGAGCACGCGCGCACGCTGGCGCGCCACTGGTACGGCGAACAGGCGGCGGCCAACTGGGACGTGGTGCCGCTGCCGCGCGCGCGGCCGGCGCGCCACGACCGCGACGGCGCCCGGCGCGCGCTCGGCATCGCCGACGACGCCTTCCTGGTGTGCAGCTTCGGCTTCATCGCGCCGACCAAGCTGACCCTGGAGCTGGTGGCCGCGTGGCGCGCCTCGCGCCTGCATGCCGATCCGCGCTGCGTGCTGGTGCTGGTCGGCGCCAACCACGGCGGCGACTACGGCGTCGAGGTCGACGCCGCGATCGCCGCCGCCGGCGGCGAACGCATCCGCATCGCCGGCTGGACCGACGAGGCGGTCTACCACCAATACCTGCAGGCGGCCGACGCCGGCGTGCAGCTGCGCAGCGTGTCGCGCGGCGAGACCTCGGCGGCCGTGCTCGACTGCATGAACTACGGCCTGGCCACCATCGTCAACGCCAACGGCTCGATGGCGGCGCTGCCGGCCGACGCCGTGTGGCCGCTGCCGGACCGCTTCGCGCCGGCCCAGCTGACCGCCGCGCTCGAGGCGCTGCACGGCGAGCCGGCGCGGCGCGCCGCGCTGGGCGCGGCGGCGGCCACGCTGCTGCACACCGAACACAGTCCCGAGCACGGCGCGGCGCTGTACGCGGCGGCGCTGGCGCGCGCCGCGCGCGACGCCCGCCAGGACCGGCCGGCGCTGCTGCGCGCGCTCGCCGCGCGCGACGACCTGCCCGCCGACGACGCCAGCCTGCAACAGCTGGCCGCCTGCGTGGCGCGCGCGCCCGACCCGACCCAGCCGCGCCAGCTGCTGCTCGACGTCACCGCCATCGCCCGCCACGACCTCAAGACCGGCATCGAGCGCGTGGTGCGCAACCAGGCGCGCGAGCTGCTGCGCGCGGCGCTGCCGGGCTGGCGGGTCGAACCGGTCTACCTGAGCGACGAGGGCGGCCGCTGGCACTACCGCTACGCGCGCCGCTACACGGCATCGCTGCTGGGCATCGCCGGCGAGTTCGCCGATCCGGCCGCCGACAGCGCCGCCGGCGACGTCTTCTACAGCGCCGACTACGCGCCCGGCGCCGTCATGGCGGCGGCCGGCGCCGGCCTGTACGCGCACTGGCGCGCCCGCGGCGTGCAAGTCAATTTCCTGGTGCACGACCTGTTGCCGGTGCTGCGGCCGGAGTTCTTCCCGGACGGCGCCGCGCTCACGCACGGCGGCTTCCTCGACTGCGTGGCCGCCAGCGGCGACCGCCTGATCGCGATCTCGGGCGCCGTGCGCGACGAACTGCGCCAGTGGCTGGCGCGGCGCGACGGCGTGCCCACGCCGCGGCTGGCGGTGCTGCACCACGGCGCCGACATCGGCGCCGGCCAGCCGGCGGCGCCGGCGCCGGACGACCCGGCGCTGGCGCGCTTCGCCGAGCTGCCCAGTTTCCTGATGGTCGGCACCATCGAACCGCGCAAGGGCCATCTGCAGGCGCTCGACGCGTTCGAGAAGCTGTGGGCCGACGGCGTCGAGGCCAACCTGGTGATCGTCGGCGCCGAGGGCTGGAAGCCGCTGCCGGGACCGGCGCGGCGCACCATTCCGCAGATCGTGCGGCGGCTGCGCGAGCACCCCGAGCTGGGGCGGCGCCTGTTCTGGCTGCAGGACCTGGACGACCACGCGCTGCAGCAGCTGTACCGCGACTGCGCCTGCCTGCTGGTGCCGAGCGAGGGTGAGGGTTTCGGCCTGCCGCTGATCGAGGCGGCGCGCCAGGGCCTGCCGGTGCTGGCGCGCGACCTGCCGGTGTTCCGCGAGGTGGCCGGCGCCCACGCCTACTACTTCAGCGGCCTGGACGGGGTGGCGCTGGCCGCCGCCGTGCGCGCCTGGCTGGCGCTCGACGCCGACGGCGCGGCGCCACCGTCGGCCGGCATGCCGCGGCTGACCTGGGCCGACAACGCGGCCGAACTGCTGCAGGTGCTGCAGGGCCGGCGCGACTAGCGGCCGGCCCCGCGCCTTCTAACAAGACTTACGGCTTTTCGTGGAAGCGTTCCAGCCCGTACTGCAAGGTACCGGTGCTGGCGCCGCCGTCGTGGTACAGGATCAGCAGGTCCATGTTCTCGCGGTCGCGGAACAGATAGGCCTTCAGGCGGGCGATCTGGCCGGCGCTCAGTTGCGAGATATTGTTGGTGGCCACCTGCTCGACCTCGTCGTAATAGCGGGCGTACCAGCCGGAGATCTTCGAGCCGAACGAGTCGGTCAGCATGACCAGGCGGCGCTTGGGCGCCTTCGGATTGTGGAAGCGCGAGATGTCGTACAGCGTCTCGGCGTATTCCTCGAATTCCGGGAAGCAGCGCCCGCCGTAGCACGAGGCCACGCCGGCGGCGGCGAAGTCGGCCTCCTCCATCGTGGCCATGATGCCGATGCCCTCGAACAGGTTGGCGACGTCGGACGCGCCCTCGCGCCGGGCGATCGGGAACGCCGGCGCGGGCGTGCCCAGCGGGTGGCCCCACATCGGCAAGGTCAGTTGCGCCACCTCGTCCAGGCCGGGACCGTTCCAGTGGAACCAGTTCTTCGGGAACAGGGTCGCGCGCTGCTTGATCTCGCGCATCTGCGCCAGCGGATAGAGCGTGGCGCGCCGCACCTCGGGGTCGAGCCGGTCGCCGGCCAGCAGTTCGGTGAACGGCGTCGCGCTCGACGCGCAGCCGGCCTCGAGCCAGCGCGGCAGGTCCTCGTACATCACCACCGGCGCCGACGGCACGATCAGCATGCGCGGGTCCAGGCCCATGGCGTGGAAGTCGCGGAACAGGCGGTTGATGTACTCCGGCGTGCCCGGCTTGAACTGGCCGCCGCGGCACACCGACGTGACGGCCGAAAACGGCGGCGAGCTGGCGTTGTGCGAGGTCAGGAAGAAGCGGCCGTGGCGCCCGCGCGTGACCTGCACCGACGGGAATTCGTCGAACACGCTGTAGCGCAGCCGGTTGTGGGCCAGCAGCAGCGCGTCGCGGAAGCCGAAGTGGTCGTTGATCCAGGCGTCGGTCTTGGCCGGCAGCGCCAGCGCGCCGGCCCAGTCGGTCGGCACCGCCGGCAGCGCCGCCATGGTGCGGTTTTCGCCGCCGTGCTGGCCCGAGCGCCAGGCGCCCACCAGCGCGGGCAGGGACAACAGCGCGACCAGCGCGATCTTGGCGGCGTGGCGCCGCAGCGGGCCTTGGGAGGGGGACGTGGTCATCAGAAACGGAAATAAATGAACGGGTTGTAGGTGCCGGCGGCCATGTTGAGCACGCACAGCATGAAGGCGGCCGCCAGCGCCAGCGTTTGCAGCGGCAGGCGCAGGCGCCCGAGCGCGGCGGCGGCGCGCGCCGGCGCGCCGGGCGCCAGGCGCACGGTGGCGATCAGCGCGCCGAGCACCAGCGCGGTGGCCGCGGAGGCGCTGAAATCGCTCTGCCAGGCGTGCGGCGCGGCCGCCGCCGGGTGCAGGCCGGCCATGGCGCGCAGGTAGGACAGCGCGTACGGCACGTTGTCGGCGCGGAAGAACACCCAGCCGAGCATGACCATCAACAAGGTGTAGGCGTGCGCCAGCGGCGCCGGCGCGCGCGCCAGCGCCGCGCCCAGGCCGAGCCGCTCGAGCACCAGCAGCGCGCCGTGCCACAGGCCCCAGATGACGAAGGTCCAGGCGGCGCCGTGCCACAGGCCGCACAGCAGGAACACCAGGCCGAGGTTGACGTAGGTGCGCAGCGGGCCGTGGCGGTTGCCGCCCAGCGGAATGTACAGGTAGTCGCGGAACCACGACGACAGGCTGATGTGCCAGCGGCGCCAGAACTCGGTCATCGACAGCGACGCGTACGGCCGCTGGAAGTTGGGCGGGTAGCTAAAGCCGAGCATGTGGCCGATGCCGATCGCCATGTTCGAGTAGCCGCCGAAGTCGAACAGGATCTGCACCGTGTAGCAGGCGATGCCGATCCAGGCGCCGGTCGCGCCCAGCTGCGCCGGGTCCTGGGCGAACAGGCGGTCGGCCGTCACCGCCACGGTGTTGGCGATAAGCATCTTCTGCGCGAGGCCGACGACGAACTGGCGGAAGCCGGCCCAGACGCGGGCGTTGGGCAGGTCGCGGTGCTCGATCTCGTGGGCGATCTGGCGGTAGCGCACGATGGGGCCGGCGATCAGTTGCGGGAACATCGATTTGTACATGGCGAAGCGCCAGAAGCTGCTTTGCACCTCGATGTCGCGCCGGTGCAGGTCGATCAGGTAGGAGATGCCCTGGAACGTGAAGAACGAGATCCCCAGCGGCAGCACGACGGCCGGCACCGGCACGGTGTGGCCGAACGGGCCGATGGCCTCGTTGAGCACGGTGGCGAAAAAGCCGATGTACTTGTAATACATCAGAAACAGCAGGTTGGCCGCCACGCCCAGCGCCAGCAGCAGCCGGCGGCGGCGGCCGGCGGCGGCGGCGATGGCCGCGCCGAAGCCGTAGTTGAGCAGCGCCGACAGCAGCAGCAGCGGCACGAAGCGCGGCTCGCCCCACGCGTAGAACAACAGGCTGCCGACCAGCAGCACGCCGTTCTTCCACGGCAGCACGTAATACAGGAGCAGGAACAGCGGGAAAAAATAAAATAGGAACGTGGCGGAACTGAAAACCATGAAGACCCTCAAGGGGACCGGCGGCGCGCCGCGGCGGTCGGTCAATAGTGTTTTTGTAATGGGCGCCCATGATAAACCAAATCGGCCGCGGCCAAGGCGCCCGGGGGAAAAATTTGCGGCGCCGGCCGGGAACCGGGGGTGGCTGCCGTATAATCACGTCCGGATTGCTTGCCTTAAATGTAACGAGATGTTACGCGCAACGGCGCGCGTCGGGCCGGCCCCGGCGTCCGCCCCTTTCACTATCGGATTTTATGCTGCACACACACGACTTTCCCGTCGCCGTGGTCATCCCCTGCTATAAGGTGACCCGCCACATCCTCGGCGTGCTGGCCGCCATCGGCCCCGAGGTCGACCGCATCTACGTGGTCGACGACCGCTGCCCCGACCACTCGGGCGACCATGTCGAGGCCCACAACCGCGACCCGCGCGTGGTGGTGCTGCGCCACGCCGAGAACCAGGGCGTCGGCGGCGCCGTCATGACCGGCTACCAGGCCGCCGTCGCCGCCGGCGCCACCGTCATCGTCAAGGTCGACGGCGACGGCCAGATGGACCCGGCGCTGATTCCGGCCTTCGTCGCGCCCATCCTGGCCGGCGAGGCCGACTACACCAAGGGCAACCGCTTCTTCGACCTCGAGCAAATCCACAGCATGCCGCCGCTGCGCCTGTTCGGCAACGCCATGCTGTCGCTGCTGACCAAGCTGTCGTCGGGCTACTGGGACTTGTTCGATCCGACCAACGGCTACACGGCGATCCACCGCGACGCCGCGCGCCACCTGCCGTTCAACAAGATCAGCCGGCGCTATTTCTTCGAGACGGACATGCTGTTCCGCCTCAACACGCTCAACGCCGTGGTCCAGGACGTGCCGATGGACGCCGTCTACGGCGACGAGGTCAGCAACCTGAAGATCTCCAAGATCGTCACCGAGTTCCTGGCCAAGCACGTGCGCAACTTCGGCAAGCGGGTGTTCTACAACTACTACCTGCGCAACATGTCGCTGGCCTCGATCGAGCTGCCGCTGGGCGCCCTGCTGCTCGGCTTTGGCGCCGGCTTCGGCATCTGGCACTGGGTGGCGTCGGCGCGCACCGGCGTGGCGACCACGGCCGGCACGGTGATGCTGTCGGCCATGCCGGTGCTGATGGGCATGCAGTTGCTGCTGGCCTTCCTGGCCTACGACATCGCCTCGGTGCCGCGGCGCCCGCTGCACAAGCGCGCGCCGCGGCTGGCCCGCGATGTTTAGGCGCACCTTCCTGACGCGCCAGTTCCTGTTGTATGTCGGCGGCGGCGTACTGTCGGCGCTGGTCGACGTCGGCCTGATGCGGCTGCTGCTGGGCGCCGGCGCCGGCCTGTGGACGGCCACCAGCTGCGGCTTCGTGGCCGGGCTCATGGTCAACTACGCATACCACGCGCGGCTGACCTTCGGCCACGGCGGCAGCGGCGGCGCGCTGGCGCGCTATCTGTGCGTGGTCGCCGGCAACTACCTGCTGACCCTGGCCTGCGTCGGCGCCGCCCAGGCGCTGGCCAGCCTGCCGCTGGCGGGCAAGCTGCTGGCGCTGCCGCTGGTGGCCGCGGTCGGCTACGTGGCCGGCAAGCACTGGATCTTCAAACCCCAATAAAGCACAAGCATGAACCTATTCCACCGCTACGCCCGCCGCTGGTCGACGCCGGCCCTGTTCACCGCCGCCCTGATGCTGGCGTTCGCCTACATCGCGCTGCGCAACGTCGGCCTGTATCCCAGCGTGTTCGGCGACGAATGGACCTACAGCAGCGCCGCGCGCCTGACGCCGTGGGCCGACGCCCAGATCCCCAACTACCTGTACTACACGGTGTTCGGCGCCACCAGCGTCTGCGGCGACGGCTTCCTCGAATGCGCGCGCCTGCTCAACGCCGGCTTCATGGTGGCGGCCGCGCCGTTGATCTACCTGGTCGCGCGCCAGTACATGACGGCGCCGGTGGCGGCCGCGGTGGCGCTGCTGGCCGTGCTCTCGCCGGGCAACACCTACACCGGCTACTTCATGCCCGAAGCGATGTACTACTGCGGTTTCTGGCTGTTCAGCTGGAGTGTGCTGCGCCGCCGCGGCCACGCCGACGCGCGCGCGGTGGCGCTCAGCTCGGTGCTGCTGGGCCTGCTCGCGATGGTCAAGGTGCACGCCTTGTTCCTGCTGCCGCCGTACCTGCTGTACCTGGTCTACCGCGCCTACGCCCAGCGCGCCGCCACCGGCGGCGCCTGGCTCGGCCCGGCGGCGCGGCTGCTGGCGCTGGCGCTGGCGTGCGCCGCCGCCGCGCGCTACGGGGTCGGCTACCTGTACGCCGGCGGCAAGGGCCTGCATCTGCTGGGCACGATGTACGCCGACCAGGCGCAGACCCGTCCGGCGCTGGCGGTGCTGCTCGACCTGGCGCAGAAAAACCTGCGGGGCCACCTGATGGCGCTGACGCTGCTGTTCGGCCTGCCGCTGGCGGCCGCCGCGCTGCAGGGCGCCAGCGCGCGCGCGCGCGCCCAGCTGGCGCCCGGCGCCACCGCGCTGCTGGTGTATTCGGCGCTGACGATCCCGGCGCTGGTGGCGGTGACGGCGCTGTTTACGGCCGTGGTGGCCGGCAGCGGCGCCGAGAGCGGCGCGCGGCTGCACATGCGCTACTACGATTTCGCGCTGCCGCTGCTGCTGATGCTGGCCGGCGCCCAGCTCTCGCGCAGCGGCGAGGCGCCGCGCGCGCGCCGGCTGCTGGCGGCCGCGCCGCTGGTGCTGCTGCTGGCGCTCGCCAGCCAGTACCTGCTGCCGGCCTACACCCCGAACCACATCGACAGCCCGGCGCTGTTCGGCGTGGTCCACTACCTGCCGCTGCGCCAGGCGCCGGCGATCCTGGGCCTGCTGTGCGTGCTGGTCTGGATCTTCCACGCGCGCCTGGGCACGCGCCTGTTCCTGTTCGGCTTCATGCCGGCCGCGCTGCTGGTCGGCGGCGTGCTCGTCAACCTGTACGCGCGCACGGCGCAGCGCCCGGACGACTACGTCAAGGCCGGCCTGTACGCCCACCAATACCTGGAGCCCAAGGAGGCGTCGCGCCTGACCATCGTCGGCGCCGACATCGCCAACCTGTTCAAGACCCGCTTCTTCCTCGACAACACCGACGTCCGCCTGCTGCGTCTGCCGCAGGGGGCGGCGATCACGACGGCGTCGCTGGACTACCCCAACGGCTGGCTGCTGACGATCGGCGATTACCAGTTGCCGACCGGGGCCACCCGCCACAGCGGCAACCGCGGCTACACGCTGCTGCGCGTGGTGCCGCCGGAGCAGGCCAACATCTACAGCTTCGCCGAGGCCGAGCGCGACGACATGCGCAGCACCGGGCTGTCGGTCGTCGAGCACTGGGGCCGCTGGTCGGAGGGGCCGGAGGCGGTGTTCGAGTTCGCCCGCCCGCTGCCGCGCCGGCTGCTGCTGCGGCTCGACGCGGCGGCCTACGGGCCCAACGCGGAACAGGATTTCCAAGTCACCATCGACGGCAAGACGCTGCCGTTGCGCGTGCGCGCCGAGCACGGCGTGGTGGAACTGCGCATGGACACCAGCGGCGCGGCGCGCCGCATCCACATCGCCGTCCCGCGCCCGACCTCGCCGCAGGAGCTGGGCTTCGGCGCCGACCGGCGCAAGCTCGGCATCGGCCTGTACCGCATGGAAGTGATCGACGCGGCCGCGCGGCGGCCCTAGGCGCCGCCGCTAAGGAGTTGCCGGCGCGGCTGGCGCGGCGGCCGCCGCGGCGCGGTCGCCGTCACGCAGGACCGCGCACCATTGGTAGGGCAGGTAATTGACGCCGATATAGGCGCGGTAGACGGCGCAGCCGGCGGCGTCGTCCCAGCGCAAGCCGTAACGGGCCAGGATCACGGCGGCGTCGGCGCGCGCGGCGGCGTCGGCCTGGTCGGCGGCGCGCTGGCGCGCCGGGTCCGCCACCTCGGACGGATCGGGCTGTTGCGACATCATCAGCACGTAGAACGGACCGCCGCGTTCGGCCATCATGGCCGCCAAGCGCTCGTTGTAGCGGGGCGATTGCGGGAAGCCGCCGCTGATCGAGACGAACGCCAGCGACGACGGGAACCCGGCCGTGTACCAGCCGATCGGCACCTGGGTGGTCAGCGCGACGCTGCGCTCGGGATGGGGCAGCGGCGGCACCTGCACGCGGAACGCCTCGGCGGCCCAGCTGGTCCGGCCCCAATGCGGCGTCGGCAGCGCCAGCGCGACGGCCAGCACGATCAATGGCACGGCCAGCAGACGGGCGCGCACCGGCGCCAGCAGGCGGTGCAGCAGCAGCCACAGCACCAGCGGCGCCAGCAATTCGAGCGGCACCAGATAGCGGTAAATGCTGAACAGTGCTTGCCAGCCCAGATACGACAACACAAAAAACGCCAGCACCAGGCGCACCGGCGGCGCCAGCGCGGCCACCGCCGGCGGGCGCCTGGCCAGGGTCAGCACGACGTGCACGGCCAGCGCCAGCAAGGCCACGTACAGCACCGGCCACAACAGCAGACGCATCTTGATTTCCGTGACGCGGTGCGGGTCGAGCGTGAAGATGAACGGCCACAACACGTGCTCGGCCAGGCCTTTGGGCAGCCAGCGCGTGTCGCCGATGCCGATCGGCGCCGCCAGCGGGCCCTGGAACAGGTCGTTAAACTGCGGGAACAAGGGGTTGCCGAACAGCTCCCACATGCGCCAGAACCAGTGGCCGGCCGTCGCCGCGATGGCCGCGACGACGCCGACGCCGAACGCGAACGCGCGCCCGATGCCGCGCGACAAACCGCCCGGCAGCGCGAACAGCGCCAGGCAGGCGGCCAGCGCGTAGGGCGCGTTGGTCAGTTTGAGCCCGGTGGCGGCGCCCATCAGCAGTCCGGCCAGCGCCGCCAGCACCAGGCCGCGGCGGCCGCCGGCGGCCAGCGCCTGCCAGTGGCGCACCAGCAGCAGCAAGCTGCCCAGCACGCCGAGCGCGGTGATGTTGTCGCCCATCGTGTTGCCCAGCTGACTGAAGAAGGCGCACCCCATGCAACCGGCCAGCGCCAGCAGCATCGGCGCGCGGTTGGCCGACATCGACGGCGCATGGGCCGCCAGCGCGCGCCCGATCGCCAGCACCAGCAGTATATTGAGGCCCTGCAGCGCGCCCATGACGAAGCCGGCCGGCCGCGCCGGCATCAGTTTGATCAGCCCGTAATACAACAGATCGAGGACGGGATTGAAATAGCTTTGAAACTGGGCCGGCGCCAGGTCCAGGCCGACCTTGCCGTTGAGCAGCGCGTAAGGGTTGTAGAGGTGGTAGTTGCGCAAGTCCCAGTTGTCATCCTGGCCCAGCGACACCGACATCAGGCCGAACGCCAGCGGCAGCAACCAGGCCAGGCGTTGAACCACCCCGCCGTCGAGCCAATCCCAGCCGCGCGCCAGCATGGCGCGGGCGACACCGACCTCCTGCGGGCGGGTCATCGACGCGCCCCGGTCGGCGGTGTGGCGGCGGTGCCGCGCGAAAGTGGGAAGAATAATGGTAGCGGCGGTGCGCCGGACGGCGTGGCAAAAGAAGGGGTCACTGGCATTGAGCTCAACTATAGAAACGGCAATTTTACATGCTGCGCGCCGTACTGCGCGGTGGCAAAAAAATATGTCTTGCCAATGATACCTATATTGCCATAAATTTAAGCCCTTCGCGCGAGCGCAAGCAAGGAACCATGATGAGATGTGTAGTGTGCGGCACCCCGACCGTGGCCGGACTGTCGGCCTGGCACTCGATCTGTCCGGCCTGCGGCTACGAGGGCGCGGCCCTGCAACCGACCATCAACGAGGCCGACGCGCACACGCGCCTCAACGAGGCCGACCGCGAGGCCGGCCTCAAGGCGATACGGCAGGAAAACTTCCGCACCATCGTCGGCCACGCGGCGCGGCTGGCGCCGGCCGCCACCACCCTGCTCGACGTCGGCAGCGCGCACGGCTGGTTCCTGGAGGCGGCCGCGGCGCGCTTCCAGGCGCTCGGCCTCGAGCCCGACACGGCCGTGGCGGCCGGCGCCGCGGCCCGCGGGCTGCCGGTGCGCAACGGCTACTTCCCCGGCGCGCTGCGCGACGGCGAGCGCTTCGACGTGATCGTGTTCAACGACGTCATAGAGCATATCCCGGACATCCGCGCGGCGCTGGCCGCGTGCCGCGAGCGGCTCAACCCGGACGGCGTGCTGATCCTGAACCTGCCCAGCAGCGCCGGCCTGTTCTACCGGCTCGCCAAGCTGTTCGCGCGCGCCGGCTGGCGCGCGCCGTTCGAGCGGCTGTGGCAAAAAGGCTTGCCGTCGCCGCACGTGCACTATTTCCGGCCCAGCAATCTGACGACCCTGGCCGAGAGCGAGGGCTTCGCGCTGGCACTGAGCGCGGAGCTGCCGGCCGTGCGCGCCGACGGCTTGATGGCCCGGTTGCGCTGCGCCGGCACAACGAGCGCGCCGGCGCTGTACGCCAACTACGCGGCCGTCATGCTGGCGCTGCCGGTGCTGCGCGCCTTCCCCAGCGATATCGTGGTGTGCGCCTACCGCAAGCGGCCGGCCTGAAGCGCGCCCGGGCGCGCCGCCGCGACGGGGGGGCGCGCGCGGGCCCGGCCGCGGGTAGAATTGCGCCTTCGCCCGCGCTTTGCCGAAAGTAACAATCTCAATGAATCGAACCAACAACCTCGAGTGGGTGCAACTGTTGCGCGGCGTCGCCGCGCTGCTGGTGGTGCTGGCCCACGGCCGCTACGCCCTGCTCGGCTCGCCGGCCTACCCGCTCGCCGACCAGCTGCTGGGGCAAGGCGGCATGGGGGTCGACCTGTTTTTCATCATCAGCGGTTTCATCATGTGTTATTCGACCGCCGGCGACGGCGGCGGTCCGGCCGCGACGGCCCGCTTCCTGATCAAGCGCGTGACGCGGGTGTGGCCGGTGTACGCCGTGGCCACGCTGCTGTCGGTGTTCGTGCTGTACGGCGGCGCCGGCCACTTCCACTCGGCGGCCAACCGCTGGACATTCTGGCATACGCTGGCCATGCTGCCGGCCGATCCGCGGGCGGCGCCGTATTTCTCGCTCACCTTGCCGGTCGCCTGGACGCTGGAATTCGAGATGTATTTCTACCTGCTGTTCGCCGCCAGCCTGCTGTTCCGGCGCTGGCGCTGGGTGGCGCTGGCGACCTGGGTGCTGGTGACGGTGGTCGCGCTGCCGCAGCTGCGCGGCGCGGCCGGCCTCGACGTCGGCCGCGATCTGGGCTACCGGCTCGGCTACATGACCATCGTCAGCAGCCCCTACGTGCTTGAGTTCGCGGCCGGGGCGGCGATCGGCTGGCTATACCTGCAGGACTGGGCGCGGCTGCGCAACGGCGCGCTGGCCCGCCATGTGCTGGGATTGGGCACGGCGTTCGCGGTCTGGGCCATCTACGGCGGCGTGGTCCTCAAGTCCGGACCGGCCGGCTATGGCTGGCCGCTGGCGTTGATGCTGCTGTGCATGGCGCTGGCCAGCAAGACGGTGCCGATCCGCGTGCCGGCGTTGTGGATGTGGCTGGGATCGATCTCGTACTCGCTGTATCTGACCCATTTACTGTCGCAAAGCCTGTTCGGCGACACGCTGGTGAAACTGGGCATCGCGCAGCTGTCGCAGAGCTGGCCGTCGCTGTTCATGTCGACCGCGCTGGCGCTGTCGGTGGCGGCGCTGTCGCACCGCTACCTGGAACTGGGACTGGCCACGTGGTGCCGCGAGCGGCTGCTCAAGCTGGTGCCGGAGCGCGCTGCGCGCCCGGTGGAGGATAAGGATAAGGTGACGCTGAAGGCGGTCGCCGACCGTTGAATCGGCCGTCCCCCGGGGCGCCGCCGGCGCCCGGGGAACCGCTCACTTCGGCGCGCCGCCCAGCAGGAAGGCCAGCTTCGGCTTCGGCTTGGCGCTGGCGCCGCCCAGGGTGGCGCTTGGCGCCGGCGCGGCCGACTTGGCCGGCTCGTACGGCTTGAGGAACCATGGATCGACCTTGTCGCGGCGCCCGCCCGCGCTGTAAGGCGACGCGCCGGCGCCGCGCGGGGCGCGCTCGCCACGGTCGGACCGCTCGCTGCGCTCCGACCGTTCGGCCGGACGGCCGGCCGGCGCGCGGCCGCCCTCGTCGCGGCGCGGACGGCGCTCGGCGCCGTCGCCATACGCCGGCGCCGGGTTGAAGCCGGTCAGCTCGCCGCGGCGGATGGTTTGCTTGATCAGTTTTTCGATGTCGGCCAGCAGGCGCTCGTCCTTGTCCGAATAGATCGACAGCGCGTCGCCGGAGGCGCCGGCGCGGCCGGTGCGGCCGATGCGGTGCACATAATCCTCGGCGTTGTACGGCAGGTCGTAGTTGATCACGCACGGCAGGTCGGTGATGTCGAGGCCGCGCGCGGCGACGTCGGTGGCGACCAGGATGTCGATCTCGCCCTTCTTGAACGATTCGAGCGCGGCCATGCGTTCCTGCTGCGTCTTGTCGCCGTGGATGGCGACCGCGCTCATGCCCTCCTGCTCCAGCCCCTTGGCCAGGCGCGAGGCGCCGATCTTGGTGTTGGAGAAGATGATCACCTGCTTGAGCGCGCGCTGGCGCAGCAGGTGCGCCGTCAGCGCGTGCTTCTGGTTCTCGGCCACCTTGTAGACCACCTGGGTGACCTTGTCGGCGGTCTGGTTGCTGCGCGCGACCTCGATCGTGACCGGGTCGGTCAGGAAGGTGTTGGCCAGCTTTTTGATCTCCGGCGAGAACGTGGCCGAGAACATCAGGTTCTGGCGCTGCTTGGGCAGCAGGTTGATGATGCGCTGCAGGTCCGGCAGGAAGCCCATGTCGAGCATGCGGTCGGCCTCGTCCATGACGAGCATCTGCACCTGGCCCAGGCTGATGTTTTTCTGTTCGATGTGGTCCAGCAGCCGGCCCGGCGTGGCGATGACGATCTCGACGCCGGCCTTGAGGATGACGGTCTGGCCCTTCATGTCCATGCCGCCGAACACGACGGTCGAGCGCAGCGGCGTGTGCTGGGCGTAGGCCTTGACGTTTTCGGCCACCTGCACCGCCAGTTCGCGGGTCGGCGTCAGGATCAGCGCGCGCACCGGGTGGCGCGCCGGCGAGGTGCTGGTGCTGGCGTGGGCCAGCAGCATCTGGATGATCGGCAGCGCGAAGCCGGCGGTCTTGCCGGTGCCGGTCTGGGCCGCGCCCATGACGTCGCGCCCCTTGAGCAGCACGGGGATCGCCTCGGCCTGGATCGGGGTCGGGTGCACATAGCCCTGGTCGTTGAGCGCGCGCAGGATGTGCGGCGACAGGCCGAAATCGGCGAAACGCACTTGCTGCACTTGCGGCGGCGGCGCGGCCGGCGCTGCCTGCGGCGCGGCCTGCTGCATTTCCTGCGGCGCTGCCTGCTGCGTTTCCTGCGGCGCTGCCTGCTGCGCTGCCTGCTGCGTTTCCTGCGGCGCGACCGCGGCCGGCTGGCCGGCGGGTTCGGACGCGGCGGCGGCCGGTTCGGTGACGGACGGGGTGGTGATCTCGGTTTCGGACATAGTGTGGGCGGCGGTCCTGCGGCGGACAACCAAGCTTTCTTCAATTAACGACAAATTCTGCGCTGCCCGCCCGGATGGCGCGCCGCATGGCGCAAGCGGAGCCGCAAGCGGGACCGGCAGTGCGAAAAGGATGATGCGGTGGCAGCGCCGGGGCGGCAAATACAACGAGCGGGACACAATGGGCGCCGTAAACTATACCCTAATTACGGCAAATACGCTAAAAGGCTCAGCTTTTATAGTGAAACCATTGCATCATTGGCATGTATAATAGGGTTTCTATGCAGAATCCATCTTAATCGAGCCTGACATCGCTCGCTGACGCGCACCCGTTACGCCATCGGATACTCCACCATGTTCGTGCTACCACCGGTTATACGCCGCGGCCATCGCCTATTGCTGTCCCTGTTTCCCGCCGCGCTGCCGGCGATGTTGCCGGCGCTGCTGCTGGCGCTGCTGCTGGCCGGGCTGGCCGCCGCCCACGCCGGCGCGGCGCCGGCGCCGTCGCTGCGCTTCAAGAAGCTCGGCCCGCTGGGCGGCGACGAACCGTCGATGCTGTCGATGATGCAGGACAGGAAGGGCTATATCTGGGTCGGCACCCACACCAACGGCCTGTACCGCTACAACGGCTACCACGCCGTCAAGTACACCAACCTCCCCAACGACCCGACCAGCCTGCCGCACGACCGCGTCTCGGCCATCTACGAGGACAAGCAGGGCCGCATCTTCGCCGGCACCCAGGCCGGGCTGGCGCGCTTCAACCCGGAAAGCAACGATTTCACCGTGGTGGCGCCGCCCAAGGCGCCCAAGAACCACCGCATCGTCAAGAACATCATTTCCGACGGCAAGGACGGCATGTGGATCGGCAGCTGGGGCGGCCTGCAGCACTACAACCCCAACACCGGCAAGTTCACCGTCTACGCGCACGACGACAACGATCCCGACAGCCTGGCCAGCAACGACCTCAACGCGCTGGCGCTGGACGCGGCCGGCGGCGTGTGGATCGGCACCTGGCCCGGCGGCCTGGACTACCTGGCGCCCGGCGCCAAGGTGTTCCGCCACCACCAGGTCGACCCGGCGCCGGTGCCGGACGCGCGCGTCAACATCGTGCGCGCGCTGCAGTTCGACCGCGACGGCGCGCTGTGGATCGGCACCGAGTCGGGCGTGATCCGCTGGGACGGCAAGAGCGACTGGAGCACGCGCCGGGCGATCCCGTCGCCGTACAGCCGCATCACCAATTTCGACGTCGACCACAAGGGCGTGCTGTGGTGCACCACCTTGTCGGCCGGGCTGCTGCGCTGGAACGCCGCCAACGGCGAGTTCGACCAGTTCGTGCACGCCGCCGACGATCCGTACAGCCTGCCGGGCGACAACCTGCGCGCGGTGATGCAGGACCGCGGCGGCATGTTGTGGATCGCCTCGTTCACCGACGGCATCGCCCTGGCCAACCTGTCGAGCGAGGGCTTCACCCGCCACGTGCCGTTCCGCATCGACCGGCGCTCGGCGCCGGCCAGCAACGCGCTGCTGAGCCTGGCGCGGGCGCCGGACGGCCGCCTGTGGATGGGCGGCAACGTCGGCATGAGCCTGTACGATCCGGCCACCAGCACCGTCGTCAAGAGCTACCACGCCGACGACAAGACCCCGGGCCGGCTGTCGCACTCGATCGTCTACAGCATGTTCCAGGACACGCGCGCCGACCAGAACGGCAAGAAGCCGCTGTGGCTGGGCACCTCGAACGGCCTGAACCGGCTCGACACGCCCGACAGCCCGTTCCAGGCCATCCACTTCGGCAACACCGCCAGCGACTACATCAACGCCATCGCGCCGGCCAGCGGCGGCGCGCTGTGGCTGGCCACCGGCAACAGCCTGATCCGCTACGACCCGCGCACCGACGCCCGCGTCTTCTATTACAACGATCCGCAGAACATCAGCAGCCGCAGCGTCAACGGCACCTCGGCGGTGCTGGAGGACCGCAGCGGGCGGGTGTGGGCCGGCTCCGAGTGGAACGGCGGCGGGCTCGACCTGCTGGACCAGGCCAGCGGCAAGTTCACCCACTTCCGCCACGCCAACGGCGACCCGGCCAGCCTGTCCGACGACAACATCGTCAGCCTGCACGAGGACGCCAAGGGCCGGATCTGGGTCGGCACCAGCAAGGGCTTGAACCTGCTGCGCACGGGCGCCGACGGCAAGATCGGCTTCCAGTCGTACGCGGCGGCGATGCGCGCGCACAAGATCCTGGCCATCGAGCACGACCTCGACGGCAAGATCTGGTGCAGCACCATCGGCGGCCTGTACCGCCTCGACCCGGACACCGGCAAGGTCGACCACTTCACCGCGTCGGACGGCCTGACCGAGGGCTTCACGGTCAACTCGTCGGCCACCTCGGCCGACGGCGTGCTGTACTTCGGCGGCGTGCACGGCATGACGGCCGTGGCGCCGGCGGCCGTGCGCACCAGCTCGGTGCCGCCGCAGGTGGCGATCACCGACATCACCGTCTTCAACCACTCGCTGCAGAACGGCAAGCCGCGCGAGAACGTCAAGGCCGAGGGGCCGGTGACGTCGCCCACGGCGCTGACCCTGTCGGCCGGGGCCTCGGTGTTCTCGATCGAGTTCTCGGCGCTGCACTACACCGAGCCGTCCGAGAACCGCTACGCCTACCAGTTGCAAGGCTTCGACCGCGACTGGGTGGAAACGGACGCCTCGCACCGCAGCGCCAGCTACACCAACCTCAACCCGGGCCACTACCTGTTCCGCGTCAAGGCCGCCAACCACCTGGGCGTGTGGAACGAGGAGCCGGCCACGCTGAAGATCACCATCACGCCGCCGTTCTGGCAGCGCTGGTGGTTCCGGCTGGGCATGGCGCTGCTGATCGTCGGCTCGCTGCTGCTGGCGTACAAGGTGCGCATCCACCGGCTGACCCGGCACCAGCTCGAGCTGGAGGCGCTGGTGGCCGCGCGCACGGGCGAGCTGGAGCAATCGAACCGCAAGCTCGCCGCGCTCAGCACCACCGACGGCCTGACCGGCGTGAGCAACCGCCGCGGCTTCGACCTGGCGCTGGAAGCCGAGTGGCGGCGCGCCGCCCGCACCGGCCAGACCTTGGCGCTGTCGATGCTCGACGTCGACTACTTCAAGAAGTACAACGACCACTACGGCCACCAGGCCGGCGACGCCGCGCTGCGCAGCGTGGCCGAGCTGATCACCTCGCACGGACGGCGCACCACCGACATCGTGGCGCGCTACGGCGGCGAGGAGTTCGCGCTGCTGGCGGCGGCCACCGACGCCACCGACGCTTTTGGCGCGGCCGAGGAGATCTGCGCGCAGCTGGTGCGGGCGCGGATGCCGCACGAGCAGTCGCCGTTCGGCATCATGACCATCAGCATCGGCGTGGCCGTGATCGTGCCGACCGAGGACATGTCGCCGGAGGTGCTGGTGGAGATGGCCGACCGGGCGCTGTACCGCGCCAAGGAAAAGGGCCGCAACATGGCGTTGCTGGCGATGCCGCCTGCGTGACCCACGAAAACCACGAAAACACGTAGGGCGGATTAGCGCAGCGTAATCCGCCATGCATGCGTGTCGACGGCTCATGCAATGGCGGATTACGGCGTGCCGCCTAATCCGCCCTACGTGGCAGCGAGCTGTTTCACCGCACGGGCCGGCGCCCCGCTCAGCTTGAAGACGCCGACCACCTCGCTCAGGCGCGCCGCCTGCTCCTGCATGGCCTCGGCCGCGGCGGCGGCCTGCTCCACCAGCGCCGCGTTCTGCTGCGTCACCTGGTCCATCTGCGCGATCGCCGTGTTGACCTGCTCGATGCCTTCGCTCTGCTCGGCGCTGGCCGAGGTGATCTCGCTCATGATGTCGGTCACGCGGGTGATGCTCGAGACGATCTCGTTCATCGTCGCGCCGGCCTCGTTGACCAGGTGCGAACCGGCCTCGACTTTTTCGACCGAATCGTTGATCAGCGACTTGATGTCCTTGGCCGCCGCCGCCGAGCGCTGCGCCAGGTTGCGCACCTCGCTGGCGACCACCGCGAAGCCGCGGCCCTGCTCGCCGGCGCGCGCGGCCTCGACCGCCGCGTTCAAGGCCAGGATATTGGTCTGGAAGGCGATGCCGTCGATCACCGAAATAATGTCGACGATCTTGCGCGACGATTCGTTGATGGACGACATGGTGCCGACCACCTGCCCCACCACGTCGCCGCCCTTGATGGCGATGCCCGAGGCCGACTGCGCCAGCTGGTTGGCCTGGCGCGCGTTGTCGGCGTTCTGCTTGACGGTGCTGGTGAGTTCTTCCATCGACGAGGCGGTCTCCTCCAGGCTCGAGGCCTGCTGCTCGGTGCGCGACGACAGGTCCTGGTTGCCGGCCGCGATCTCGGCCGACGCCGTGGCGATGGTGTCGGTGCCGCCGCGCACCTGGCTGACCAGGTGCTGCAGATGGCCGGTCATGTCGCGCAGCGCGCCCATCAGCTGGCCCGTTTCGCAGGCGCTGTCGACCTCGATCACGCGGGTCAGGTCGCCGCCGGCCACGGCCGTGGCCACCGACACCGCCTGCCGCAGCGGCGCCGAGACCACGCGCGCGACCCACAGCGCCAGCCCGATGCCGAGCACGATGTTCGTGACCAGCAGCAGGATCGATGTCAGGCGCGCGTTTTCATAGGTGGTGGTGGCGGCCGCGCTGGCGGCGTCGCCGCCGTCGATATTCATCTTGACCAGCTTGTTGGCCAGCGCGTTCAGCTGCCCCAGGTTGGTGGCCGACGAGCCCTTCAGCAACTCCCGCGCCTCGGCTTTCTGCCCGGCCGCCGACAGGCGGATGATGTTGGCGTGATCGGCCATGAAGGCCTCCCACGCGCGGTCGAACTCGGCCGCGATGGCCTTTTCCTCGGGACTACTGATCAGCTTGTCATAAGTGGCGCGATGGGCCTTCATCGCCGCCAGCGCGGTCGCCATGCGGGCGTCGTAGGTGGCGTAGCCGGTGGCCTCGTCGCTGAGCACGTGCGACAGCTCCCAGCGCCGCATGTCGCCCAGATCGGCCCGCAGCTCGAGCACCGCGCGCACGCTGGGCATCCAGTTCTGCGCCAGGTCGTCCGAAGCCTCGTTGACGCGCTGCGTCGACCACATCGCGGCCACCCCCAGCAACAGGGTCAGCAGCAGCACGACCGAGAAGGAGGCTATCAGTTTGGTAGCGATTTTCAGATCATAAAACCATTTCACGGCGGACTCCTGAGGGACGAAAGCCGCTCAGTATGCGACGACGCAAGCCGCGTTGCCAGCGCCACACCGTAGCTGTATCCCATAAGCAACAAAGGCGTTCCATCCTCTAAACTTTGCGCGAAACGCAAAATTTATCGAGTGGAACGCCCAGCTCCGCCGCCGGCGGAGGCCTTGCGATCGCGGTTACAGCTTGCCGTTCAGCGTGACGAACACTTGCCGCGGCGCGCCGGTCAGCAGGGTCTGCGCGGTGCCGTTCGGATCGCGGGCCTGGAAGCCGTTGGTGCCGATCGTGCTGATGTATTCCTTGTCGAACAGGTTGGTCACGTTGACCTGCAGCGACAGGTCCTTGAGCAGGCCCAGCGACTTCATCTTGTAGCCGGCCGACAGGTTCGCCAGCCAGAACGACGGCACGCCGTTGTCGTTGGTGTAGGTGTAGTAGCGCTTGCCGGTCAGCTTGCCGCCGACGCGCGCGAACCAGCTGCCGGTCTCGTACGAGGCCTCGGTGCTGAACAGGTTGCGCGGCGCGTTGACCACGGTCTTGCCGTTGACGGGCACCAGCACGTTGTTGTCCAGGTAATCCGACTTGTACTTGGAATCGTTGAAGGTGTACGAGTTGAACCAGCTGATTTCGCGGTTCAGCTTCCACACGGCGATCGCCTCCACGCCCTTGGTGTCGACCTTGCCGACGTTGACGAAGGTCGACGGGCAACCGACGATGCCGGCGCAGGTGGCCACGCTCAGTTGGCGGTCGTCGAAGCGGGCGCTGTAGACGGCCAGCGAACCCTGGATCGCGGCGCGCTTGAAGCGGTAGCCGAGGTCGACGTTGGCGGAGGTTTCCGGCTTCAGGTTGGCGCTGCCGGCGTTGTACGCGGCCTGGGTCTGCGAGAACGGGCCGCTGACGCCCGGTTGGAACGCGCGCATGTTCTTCGATGCCGAGGCGAACACCTCGTCGTCGGCGCTGAGCGCGTAGTTGACGCCGGCCTGCGGCAGGAAATTCTTCTCGGCCGACAGCTTGCCGGCGGCGCGGGTGCCGACGATGTTGCGGGCGGCGATGTCGACGCTCATGCTCTTGAAGCCGGCGTTGATCTTGAGCTTGCCGTCCATCAGGCTCAGGCTGTCCTGCAGGTGGTACTGGGCGGTGGTGGTGATGAAGTTCTGCGCCCAGTCGGTGCGGAACGGATTGCTCAGGTAGACCATCGTGTCGGCCGGGCCGGTGACGGCGTAGTAGTTGCGGCTGCCCGTGTGGTCGGAGCGCTCGCCCCAGGCGCCGGCGGTGATCGTGTGGCTGCCCAGGTCCCAGGTCAGCTCGGCCGTCGCGCCGTGGCGCTTGATCTGGTACTCGGTGGTGCGCAGCGAGATCGGGTTGGCGGCGTCCGTGGCGACGTACGGCGTGTACCAGTGGCCCTGGCCTTCGTTCTCGTGGTTGTAGAGCGTGGTCTTGAGTTCCAGGGTCGGCGAGAAGTTCAGGTCCAGGGTCAGGCCGCCGAGGGTGTCCTTGCGCAGGCCGCCGGCCGAGTAGTAGGCGTCGTCGAGGCTGTTGACGGCGCCGCTGTACTGGCCTTTGGCGGCGTTGACCGCGCGCTGCCAGTCGGGCTGGTAGTTGTCCCACGAGTAGCCGAGACGGTTGATCATTTCCTTCGACATATCCTGGTAGTCGACTTCCTTGCGGTCCGAGTGATTCAGGAAGCCGGTCAGGCTGTTGTCGCCGAAGTTGAACACGAAGCGCGAATTGATCTGGTCCTGGTCCTGGGCGCCCTCGCCCTTGGTCTTGTCGGTGCGCTGGCGGGTGCCGCTGATGAAGGCCTTGACGGCGCCGTTGATCAGGCCGGTGTCGACGCGGACGAAGGTGCGCGAGGTCGAATCGCTGCCCAGGGTTTGCGAGGCGGTCACGCCGAACTCGTCGGTCGGCGCCAGCGTGAAGAACTGCACGGTGCCGCCGAGGTTGCTGGTGGAGGCGGTGCCCAGCGCGCCGGCGCCCTGCGACACCTGGACGCTGCCGATGTTTTCCGACGAGACCGCGCGGCTGATGTGCAGGCCGTTGTTGTTACCGTAGCTCATGTCGCCCAGCGGCACGCCGTCCAGGGTGAAGCCCAGCTGGTTCTGGTTGAAGCCGCGGATGCTGAACGAGGTCGACCATTCATAGGCGCCGAACGGATCGGCCGACTGGAAATTCACGCCCGGCAGTTTGTCCAACACCTTCAGCGGGCTGGTCCCCGGCAACGCCTCGGCCAGATCGGCCTTGTTGATGTTCTGCACCTGGCGCGACTGGCCGCGGCCGGTGATTTCCACCGACTGCATCGGACCGGCCAGCGCGCCGGCCGTGGCGGCGCTATCGGCGGCGTCGGCGGCGTCGGCCGCGTACGCATGGAAGGCCAGTGCTTGCAGCACCACCAGGCACAAAGGTTTCAGAGGGAAGCGCGGTTGCATGAGTTTTTTTCTTTCTTGCGGTTAGTGGGATGATCAACTCGCAAGATTGTAGGAACTGCATATGACATCGCGATGACGACGTTATGACATCTGGGTGACATGTATCACGACGCCGACAGTTGCCCTTCGCCGGCGAAACGTGACAGCGCGTCCGCCGCGATCGGCCGCGAGAAGTAATAGCCCTGCAGATAATGGCAGCCCATCTTTTCCAGGATCGCCGCCTGGCCCGCCGTCTCGACGCCCTCGGCCACCAGTTGCAGCCCCAGGCTGTGTCCCATGGCGATGATGGCGTTCACCAGACTGTTGCTGCGCTCGCTGTGCTCGATGTCCATGACGAAGGCGCGGTCGATCTTGAGCGTGTTCAACTGGAACCGGGTCAGGTAGCTGAGCGAGGAGTAACCGGTGCCGAAGTCGTCGAGCGACAGGCCCACGCCCAAGGCGCGCAGGCGCTGCAGCACCGCGTGCACGTGGCCGCCGTCGTCGATCAGCACCCGCTCGGTCAATTCCAGCTCCAGCCGATGGCCGCCCAGGCCGTTGTCGGCGAGCGCCCGCTCGACCAGCGCCACAAAGGCCGGGTCCGCCAACTGCCAGGCCGAGACGTTGATGCTGACCGTCAGGCCGTCGAGCGGCCCGTGGCGCCACGACGCCATCTGGCGGCAGGCCTCGTTCAGCACCCAGGTGCCGATGGGAACGATCATGCCGCTGTCCTCGGCGACCGGGATGAAGCGGTCCGGACGCATCGGCCCCAGCCCGGGGCTGTCCCAGCGCAGCAACGCCTCCACCTTGGCCAGCTTGCCGCCGCGGGCGTCGACGATGGCCTGGTACAGCAGGCTGAACTCGCCGGCCTCGATGGCGCCGCGCAGGGCGGTGTCGATCACCAGCGCGTCCTTGGCGGCGGCGTTCATGGCGTCATTGAAAAAGCGCAGTTCGCCCCGTCCGGCCTTCTTGGCCTCGTACATGGCGATGTCGGCGTTGCGTATCAGCATATCGCTATCGCTGCCGTGCAGCGGATAGCACGCCATGCCGACGCTGGCGGACACGCCGATCGCGTGGTGCGACAGGTCGAAGCGGCCGGCCATCGCGCCGATGACGCGCTCGGCGCAAAGGCGCGCCATGCGCTCGGCCGTGCCCGGCTCGAGGTCGGCAACGACGATGATGAACTCGTCGCCGCCGAAACGGGCCAGCGCGTCGTTCGGGCGCAGCACGGCGTGCAGGCGGCGCGCGGTCTGGCGCAGCAACTCGTCGCCGATGGCGTGCCCGAACGAATCGTTGATGCGCTTGAATTTGTCCAGGTCGAGGAACAGCACCGCGCATTCGCGGCCGACCGCCGCCGCGCGCGCCACTTCCTGGGTCAGCAAGGCCGACAGCGCGTGGCGGTTGAAAAAGCCGGTCACCGGGTCGATGCGGGCGGCCTGGTACAACAGGTCGTCCTTCTTCTTGCGCTCGCTGATGTCGAGCAGTTGGACCAGGCAGTACAGGCGTCCGCGCTCGATGTACGGCGAGCCCATCATCTCCACCGGCAGCCGCGTGCCATTGTGTAATGCAAACATTGCCGTTTCGGTCATCGGGTAGTGGACGCCCGGCGCCTCGAAGCGGCGGAAATACTCGTCGGCCATCGCCGGGGTCAGGTGGGGCAGCAGCTCGCACACGTGCTTGCCGACCAGGTCGGCGGCGCTGTCGAAGCCCAGCAGGCGGGCGCAGCGCTCGTTGGCCACGTGGACATAGCCGAGCCGGTCCCGTATCAAAAAGCCATGACTGAGGCTGTCGATGGTGCGCACGTAGCGTTGCTGGATCTCGTCCTGCACCGAATAAATCAGTCCCAGCATCGACAGCGTTTTGAGTATCGAGGTGCCGGCGAACCACAGCAGATACAGTTCCGGTCCGAGGGTCAGCGAACTGAGGACGTTGAATGCGCCGCGCGCCACCAGCGTATATCCCAGCCAGCGATAGCGCTTTTGCGCGCGCACCAGCCGCGCGCCCATCCATAGCATGACCAGCCCGAGTATGGCGGCGCTGCCGGGCGCCACCAGATCATAATAGGCGTTCCACAGGATATAAAATAAGGCGGTTAAGCCGGCAGCCGCGAATAATATAGAACGCGTCTGGCGGCGTCGTAAATCTCCGAGAAAATATTGCGTTCCGCCCCAATAACCGATCATTCCAACGGTGAGCATCAACGCGCATATAAACAACCGCAACTGAAGCGGTATAGCCTGAGCACCGATAAACCAGACCATCACGCCGGTCATGACGGCCAATTGGCCCACGCCCCAGAACAAGGCGTGTTTCTCTTTACGCTGCGTCAGCCACAGAAATATCAGCAAGGTACTCAGAATGGCATCCGACGCGAACGCCGCCGCCATGGTCGAATAACTCACGTAATTGCCGGGTTCGATGCTCATTTATGCCCACTCAAACGGCGCGCCATATCCACGCTACTTTCAGCATTGTATGCCAAGTGGGTCCCAGATTAGTTCTCAAAAGAAATATATTTTCAACCACATTTAGCTGAAGGGGCAAACGGCAATCTTTTTTGGCGTTTTTACGCCACTTTCATGCCAGGAATTGGCATATACCCGCCATTTTTCAGCTTGGCCCGCCGGGGACGCCCGCCTGTTTGGCCGTGGCGGGAACGCGACACGGCGATAGCGGCATGGACGCCTGTTTAAAGAAACAAGGTCACCGCCAACGCCCACATCACCACCGCGATCACCCCATCCAATATTTGCCAGGCGCGCGGGTTGGCGAATATCGGTATCAGAAACCGCGCGCCTAACCCCAGGCTGGAAAACCAGATGATCGACGCCGCCATCGCACCCAGCGCGAAATAAATCCGTCCGTCGCCAATTTGCTGTCCGCCTATCGAACCCAATAAAACCACGGTATCGAGATAAACATGCGGATTCAACAAACTGAAAGCCAGCATCGCCGCGACCACCGCATAACGGCTCGCGGCCGGTTTATCGCCACCGGTCGCCATCACGCCGGGATTCAAAGCGGAACGCGCCGCCCGCAAACCGTACCAGAATAAAAAACCGGCTCCCGCGAGTTTTATCCAAAACAGTAGCGCCGGCGCTCCGCTGATTAATCCGCCCATTCCGGCGACGCCCGCGCCGATCAGCGCGATATCGCAGACGATGCAAATGGCGATACAAGTGAGCACATATTCGCGCTTTAACGCCTGCCGCAATAAATAAGCGTTCTGCGATCCGATGGCGACGATCAATCCTCCGCCCAAGCCCATGCCCTTCAAAAATGCGGTCGCTTCCATGCGTCCTCCCGTGTGCAAAAGACGCCAGCTTAGGGCAGGCCGAAAGATAAGTATAATTAATATTACTGACCAAATATTAGGAAAGCTAATGAGCCGAGTCGACTACCGGGGACTGGCGGCGCTGGACGCCGTGATCGAATATGGCAGCTTTGACAAGGCCGCCGCCGCGCTGGCGATCACCCAGTCGGCCGTGTCCCAGCGCATCCGCATGCTGGAAAACAGCGCCGGCGAACTGCTCATCGTACGCAGCCAGCCGCCGGCGGCGACCGAGGCCGGCCAGCGGCTGATCGCCCATTATCGCCAGGTTCAACTGCTGGAGGCTGCGCTGACGGCGTTTCCCCATGCCGGGCCGGGCGCGCCGGCGCGACCGGAAATCGCCATCGCCATCAACGCCGACAGCGCCGCCACCTGGCTGCAGGAGGCCGTCGCGCCCCTGTTGGCCAGCGGCGACTGCATGCTGCATATCCGCCTCGACGACCAGGACCACACAATGACGATGCTGCGTGAAGGCCGCGTGTTCGGCTGCGTTACCAGCGAAACGGCGCAAGTAGCGGGAACTTCGGCCACGCCGCTGGGGGCGATGCGGTACGCGTGCGTCGCCAGTCCGGCTTTCGCGGCGCGCCACTTCCCCGACGGTTTCACGGCGGCGGCCGTCCAGCACGCTCCCACGCTCAATTTCGACCGCAAGGACGCGCTGCAAACGCGCTTTATCGCGCAGCGCACCGGCCATACGGGCCGGGTTCCCCATCATTCATTGTCGAGCTCGGAGGGCTATGTGCGTTTTCTGGAGGCGGGATACGCGTACGGCATGCTGCCGCTGCTGCAATGCGCGGCGCTGTTGGAGGCGGGGAAATTGGTCGATCTGGCGCCGGGCCACGTGCTGGACGTGCCGTTGACGTGGCATATGTGGGATATCCAGACCCCGTTCACCCGTACGCTGTCGAACGGCATCATCACGACGGCGCGCAAGTGGCTGCTGCAATAGCGGGTCCCGCTGCAGGTCTAGGCCGCGCCGGCCCGCGCATCGATGGCGTCGAATTCCTGGCGCGCGCGCGCCTCCCACTCCGCCGGATCCGGCTGGTGCGGACGGGTGATGTCCGCCGGCGGCAGCGACTCCAGCGCGCCGGTGCGTTTGTACAGCATCACATTGGTCCAGGCGACCGTGCCCGCCGGGTAGTAATGCAGCAAGGTGAACGCGGGATGCTTGAGCGCATAGGTGGTGGTGATCACCAGCGCGCCCTCCTGCAGCTCGCGGGCCAGCTTGTCGGCCAGCGCGTCCATCTGCGGGCCGAAACAGGTGCTGTACAAGAACACCAGGCTGGCCCCGCGCACGTCCACCTTGAACATGTCGCTTTCGATGAAGGTCACCCGCGAACCCAGATCGAGCAGGTGACGGCCGGTGGTCGCCTCGCCGAAAGGCAAGGTCAGCGGAGAGTCGGGCCTGAGCGGCGCCGGCAGATGCGCCACGCCGCGCTCGGCCAGCACCAGCAGATTGTGCAGGCGCTGCAAGGCCATGCGGTGGCGGTAGCCCATGCATTCGACACCGATGCAGCGCTGGAACGGAAACGCCAGCGCGGCCGACATCACTACCTTGCCCAGCCCGCTGCCAAGATCGACCATGACGCCGCCGGGACGGATGGACGGGGCGATGGCGTCGAACAGATTGTCGAGCTCATACCGCGCGAATTCGCCGTAGATCAGGCCGCCGTCCTCGACCAGCCAGGCGCGCACTTCGGCGTCGGTGATCTGTTCCAGGTCGCGAAAGCCGGACGGCGCCGCTTGCTTGGGCAGCATGCCGTGCGGCTGTATGCTCGCCGGCAAAGTGCCGATGATCACGTCCAGATGCGGACGCAGCCGCCGCAGCAGATAGTCGCGGCGTGACTTGTCCTCGAGGCAGGCGCGCAGCGCGTAGCCGACTTCTATAAATCCAAGAAAGTGGGAATCGGGGACCAGGTCCAGCAACGGCCGCACATGCTTTTCGCCGCCCTGTATGCTTTGAAACAGCGCTTCAAAGACATCGGCGGGTTGGTTGAAGCTGGCGACCGGTGTGACCGGCCCGTCTTCAGTGCGAAAAACTGGCGGCATCGTGTGACTGTTCATCGGCAGGCTTCTCGTGGGGTATCTCATCCGTATTCTAGATCAGATCGATGCGATGTGTGGCCGATAACTCAACTGTCTTCGGGGTGCCTCCGCATGGGAGCGGCATCAGCCCCGCAGCGCGACCAGCAACTTCGCCACGTCCTCGTGCGCGGCCTGCCAGCCGGACGTGACCAGCGCCGGCGCGCACACCGGGCACGCCTCGAAGGGATTGCAGTCGTGCGGCAATTCCTGATACAGCTTGCCGATCACCGATTTGCCGACATACGAATCCACCGAGGCCGGCTTGGCCTTGGGCGCGGCGGCGGCCTTGGCCGGAACGAAATCGGTGCCGCCGGGCGGCAGCCAGCGTTCGAACGCCTCGGTCGGCTTACCGTCGGGCACGTACCACGATTTGCGTTCGCCGTTCCAGCGGGCGCCCAGCGCCTTGGCCTCGTCTTTTTCCGCAAACGGAACTTTAAGAAACATCATCGTCGATACTCCGCTATGGGGAAGCCGCCATTTTACCGCCTGCCATGGGCGCCATGTTGACCGCGCGGCGCAATGGCGCTATAGTCGGCAAAATTACTTGCCAAAAGCAACCAATTGCGACAATGAAGGGGCGCCGGATGGATCAGCAGATGCACGAACAGGCCGAGGTGGTACGGCAATTCAATCGTTTTTACACCGTACATTTGGGCTTGCTGCGCGGCCGCTACCTCGACACCGACTATTCGCTCAGCGAAGGCCGGATGATGTACGAACTGTCGCAACATCCCGGCTGCACCGCCAACCATCTGCGCACCACGCTCGGGCTGGACGCCGGCTACATGAGCCGCATGGTGCGCTCGCTGACCGAACGCGGACTGATCGAGGGCGTGCGCTCCGAGCAGGACAAGCGCGCCACCCTGCTGAGTCTGACGGCGACCGGCCATGGCGTGATCGCCGACATCAACCACCGCGCCTCGGCGGAAACGCTGCGCATGCTCGACCAGCTGGGCGAGGCGCAGCGCGCGCAGTTGCTGGAGGCGATGAGCAAGGTGCGGGAGATCCTGTCGCAGCCGTCGACGCGGATCATGCGCGCCACGACCGCGCAGTTGAACGACGCGCGGCATTTGCTGTACGAATATTTCGACGTCATCGGCGTGGTGCTGCGCGACGACGACGACGCCATCCGCGCCTTCCTTGACGATACCAACTCGGCCATGTGGATCGCGTATGTGGATGGCGCGCCGGCCGCCTGCGTGGCGATGCGTCCGCTGCCCGGCATCGCCGGCGCGGTCGAATGCAAGCGCCTTTACGTGGCCGAGCGCCACCGCGGGCGCGGCCTGTCGCAGGCGCTGATGCGGGCGCTGGAGGACCACGCGGCCGAGGCCGGCCACAGCGCCGTGTATCTCGACACCAAGGACGACCTGCGCGCGGCCATCCGGCTGTACGACAACCTCGGTTACGAACGCTGCGAACGCTACAACGACAATCCGCAGGCCACCATCTTCATGCGCAAGCGGCTGGCTTGAACGGCCGCCCGCGCCGGCTCACTGGGCGACGGCGCGCGCCAGGTAGTCGGCGACGTACGGCATGCCGGCCACCTTTTGAATGATGCCCGCCCGCACGCTCGCCATGTGGGCTTGCAAGGCATCGCGATCCAAGGCGGCAACAAAGGGATCGTCGGCCTTGGGCACCACGCCCAACCCCAGCAACATCGAGATGAACGACGGGTCGCCGAAGCCTTCCTGATCGTAGATGACCACCCTGCCGGTTTCGCGGAACAACTCGATCTGGTGGTTCAGGCTGTCCGGAATCGGCAAATTGGCGCAGTAGCGCCAGAACTCGGTGTCGGTGCGCGTGGTCAGCTTGTAATGCATGATGATGAAGTCGCGCACCGACTCGTAGCGATACGCCATGTAGCGGTTGAACTCGAAAGTCGATTCGGGAGCGAAATCGCGATCCGGGAACAGCTCGATCAACTTGCCCACGGCGTTCTCGATCAAGTTGATGCTGGTCGATTCCAGCGGCTCGATAAAACCGGCGGCCAGTCCGATCGCCACGCAGTTCTTCAGCCACGACTTGCGGCGGCGTCCGGTGACAAAGCGCAGCTGCCGGGGTTCGTCGAGCGGCGCGCCGTCCAGGCCCTCGATCAGCACGCGCGCGGCCTCGTCGTCGGTGGTGAAGGCGTTGCTGTAGACATGGCCGTTGCCGGTGCGGTGCTGCAACGGAATGCGCCACTGCCAGCCGGCGCCCTTGGCGGTGGCGGTGGTGAACGGCTCCAGCTTCTCGGCCTTGGCGCACAGCATGGCCAGCGCGCTGTTGCACGGCAGCTTGTCGCTCCAGTCGTCATAGCCGGCCTTGAGCGCGCCCTCGATCAGCAAGCCGCGGAAGCCCGAGCAATCGATGAACAGATCGCCGTCGATGCGGCGGCCGTCCTTGAGCTTCACGGCCGCGATAAAACCATCCTCCGGGCGCAACTCGACATCGTTGATGGTCGCCTCGATCCGCGTCACGCCGCGCTGCACCGCGTAGTCGCGCAGGTAGATCGCATACAGGCTGGCGTCGAAATGGAAGCCGTAGGAATACGGGTCGTCGGGGGTGGCCGGCGCGAAGCGGTGATTGCGCGCCATCAAGGTCGACATCGACCAGTTTTCGTAGGACGGAATGTTTTTGTCGACGCGCGCCAGATGCAGCCAGTGCATGTGCGGCGAGCGACCCTCGATCTTCGGCCCGAAGTCGCCGAAGCCGTGAAAGAAACGGTTGCCGAGGTAGCCCCAATCCTTGAATTCGATCCCCAGCTTGAACGAGGCCTGCGTTTTCCTGAGGAAGTCGGCGTGGTCCAGCCCGAGCGCCGCGTTGTAATAGCGAATGGTCGGCAAGGTCGCCTCGCCGACGCCGACGGTGGCGATGTCGGGCGACTCGATCAGCACGATCTCGCAGCCCTTGCCCAGCCGTTGAACCAGGGGCGCGGCCGTCATCCATCCGGCGGTGCCGCCGCCCACGATCACTATCTTCCTTAACCTGCGGTCCGTCATTTCGTCTCCTCGCTATGGACAGTCGAGCGCTGTCTCGCAGGAAAGTATAGCAACGACTTTGCCAACAATAGCCTTGCTGGGAAAAAACAGCAGGTCAAAACGTCAAAAACGTAATCGCCGGCACAACAAATGGACGCGGGATGCAAGCGACTGTGAGAAAATGACGCCCAATATTTGACGATTTGACCGCCCATCATGCCCACGATCGAACCCCTGACACTGACCTTGGCGGAACTGGCTGCCCGCTGGAATATGACGACCAAGCAAGTGCTGGCCTACGCGCCGGCGAACGGCTTGCCGATGTATTTTTACTTTGACGGCCTGGTGTTCAACTTCGGCGACAAATGGCACCGCGCCAACGGCGACGCCAGCATCGCGCAGGACCTCGACTCGCACCAGAGCCGCGCCGCCGCCATCGAGATCGACCTGCAACGGCAGACGCTGCACAAGCGCGGGCTGCTGAAATTGACGCAGTGGGAGGAGGCGCTCAGCGACGACGAACTGAGCAATCAGCAGGCGGAGTCGGATCGCTTGACAGAGGAAATCGTGCGGCTGACCGCGCTGCTCAAGCAACGCGACGAAGCGCGCCAACACCACGTGCGCAACGGCCTGCTGCGCGCGGCGCCGCGCACGCTCAGCGAGCTCGCCGAGCACGGCAAAACCCGCTTCCCGCAATTTGCCTTCATGCCGCACACGCCGCCCGGCGCCGACGTGGTGGAAAAGGTCACGGCCGGCGCCGTGATCGCCATGGAGGACGGCTTTCCGCTGAAAGAACTGCTGACCGAGGACGACCTCGTCATCTCTATGCTGGACATCAAGATCGCCGAGGAAGCCGGCCAGCACCAGCGCAAGGCGTGAACCCGGCGCCGGCGCCGGCGGGTCGCCGCGTTACAACACGATCCGCTTCTGCTCGCGCGCCGATTTGTAGATCGCCTCGATGATGCGCATGTCGCGCAAGCCTTCCTCGCCAGGCACGATGGGCTCGCGGTTGTCGATCACGCACTTCGACATGTGGTCGAGCTGCCCCGCCCACTGGGTCGCGCCCGGGCCCGGCGGCGGCGTGATTTCGTTGCTACGGCCGTTACCCACCCACAAACGCTGACCGGCATACGACGTACCGGGCTCGAGCTCGATACGGCCCTTGTCGCCCATCAGCAAGATATGGTTCTGGTTGGCGCTGTACATCGACATGCACGAACCGATGACGCCCGAAGGAAACTCCAGCTGGAACTCGATCATGTCCTCGACCTCGCGGAAGCGGGGATCGGAGCGGTCGGTGGTCTCCTTGGCGTACACGGCGATTGGCTCCTCGCCGGTCATGTAGCGCGCAGCTTGCAGCGCATAAATACCGATGTCCATCAGCGAACCGCCGCCCGACATCGCCTTCTTCAAGCGCCACGACGACGACCCGCCCGCCGTGAAACCATGCTCCGAGCGGAAATAGCGCAGCTTGCCGATCTCGCCGGCGCGGGCGCGACGTATCGCCTCCAGATTATAAGGCTCGAAGTGGCAGCGATAGCCGATCATCAATTTCTTCCCGGCCTTCTTGCAGGCCGCGATCATGGTCTCGCACTCGGCGGAGGACAAGGCCATCGGCTTCTCGCACAGGATGTGTTTGCCGGCGGCGGCGCCACGGACCGTATATTCCGCATGCATGAATACGGGCAGGCAGATATAGATGACGTCGACGTCGGGATTGTCCTTCAGCTTGTCGTAGCTCTTGTAGTCGTAGATGCCGGACTCCGGCACGCCATACTCGGCCGCCACGCGCTTGGCCTTGGCCGGATCGCCGCTGACCAGCGCGACCAGCTTGCTGTGCTGGCAGTTTTTGAACTGCGGAATGATCACGCCGAGACCGTAACCACCGAGGCCGACGATCGCATACCCGAGTTTGCGTTCGGGCGTCGCCGCCCAAACGGGAGTGCCGACCGCCGTCGCCGCCAGGGCGCCCCCAGCGGCAATCATCAGACTACGCCGATCCAAATCTATCATCCCGAGTTCTCCTGGTTAGTATTCATTGCGAGTGATAATTTTAGTATAGAAGCAACGCGCGCGATTGGATGCGGCGGGAAAAATCCTCTCGTCCCTTAGCGGGCCGACGCCAGTAGCGAAACAAACATCGAACCCGAGAACGCCAGCAACACGCCCGCCGCGATGCGATGCACCAGCGGCTGGCGCGGCGTGGCGCCCGGGTAGGCCAGCAAGGCCGCGCCCATCGCGATCCACAGCGCGGCGATCGGCAGCAGCAGGCTGCTGAACAGCAGATACGCCTGCGACAGCGCCGCCGCGCCATCGGCCAAGGGCGGAAACACCACCGTGGCGAAGAAGAAGGCCTTGGGATTGAGCAGCGTGACGAAGAACAGCGCGCGCGGACCGATGGCGGCGCTGCCGGCCGCGCCGGCGGTGGCTGCGGTGCGCCACAATTTGATGGCCGAGTACGCGATGTAGGTCGCCGCGCAGGCGCGCGCCACCGTCGGCGCCCAGGGCGCGATGGCGGCGGCCAGCGCCAGGAAGGCGCACCAGATGCCGATGGCGATCATGTAGCCGATCCACTCCGCCGCGATCAGGCGCAACGAACGGCGGAAACCATCGCGGCTGCCGGCCAGGAACAGCAGCGTATTGGTCGGCCCGGGCGTCAACAAAACGGCGGTGATGGTCAGCGCCATCAACGTGGTGCCGTGCGGAGCCAACTGCGACAGGGACGGGAAATACATTCGGTTATCCTTGTTAGTATGTTTTTTCGGCTGCAATTTTGGCATGTATGCAAGGGGATGCCCAGCGAAATATGCGTCGGATGGCATCCGCCGCGAATGAGCGTATATTTATGAGTCACCGGGTATAACACCGCACAAAAGGAAGACATTCATGAGCAAGTTCATCGGCAAGGCAGGCCTGGTCATCGCAGGCTTGGTTGCTGCCGCCAGCGCTTCGGCCGCCGCCACGGTCACCTATATCAATCCAGAAAAAATGACCGACGTGCCGCGCTTCGCCTCCGACCGCGAATCGATGGAAATGATTTTCCGCGAACACCTGAATGAGCTGGCAGCCAAGCTGCCTGCGGGCCAGGAATTGAAGGTCGAGTTTCTCGATATCGACCTGGCCGGCGATGTATTTCCGAGAGTACCGGTGCGGGACATCCGCGTGATGAAGGGCCAGGCGGACTGGCCTCGGATGCATCTGCGCTACAGCATCGAACAGGACGGCAAAGTACTGCGCAGCGGCGACCGGGAACTGGCCGATCCGAACTACCTGATGGGTTCGCGCAGCTACAACCAAGACCTGTACGGGCACGAGAAACAGATGCTCGATGACTGGTTCAGGAAAGAAATCATACCCGCGCGCTGAAGGACAATTAGGAGGGGCAGGTCCCAATGCCGCTAAACCAAGCGGACACCGGAATCACGTAGGGCGGATTAGCGCAGCGTAATCCGCCAAATGCCGTCGACGGCTCAGAACGGATTACGGTGTTCCACCTGATTTTTTGCCGGGCCTAAAATAGCCCACGATGCCCAACAAACCAGCCGCCTCCCCTGCGTTTGCGCCGGTCGCGGTGCGTCGGCTGACGTGGCCAGCATAAAAGTTCCCCTCGAGGATAGTGATCGTACTGTCGGTAACCTCTTCAATGATCGCCACATGCCCAACGTCCTTGTACACGCCACTGCCGACGTTGATGATGGCGACATCGCCAGGCAGCGGCGTGTGGGCATTGATGATGGCAAGTTTGCCGGTCCACGTACCAAGGCCGTACGGCAGCGACGGCACGCGGTCCCGAACGAAAAAGACGCAATTGTCCGAGTGAAGTTCCCGACCCAACATCACCGTCCCAACACGGCGCGACACCGTTGGCGGCCGTGGGACGCAAGGTGTTGACGACCAATTTGTCTGTCCATCGCATGCACAGCCTCCGCCGGGAATTTGCTTTTCGACAGGACAGGTTGCGGCTGTTCGCTTAGCTGATTTTGCGGCGGCGGGCACGGGAGCGCTGACGACGCTAACAGCGCCGTAAGCGAACATCGCCATCACGACGATTGACACAGCTAAACGGAAGATTGACATGAGACGCCCTCGATCAAAGACGAAAGAGAGTAAAGATGATGACGTGGAGGATGTATCCGGCTTTGAGAAAACGCAGTGAGGAAGCTGAGTCAGGTGGCCCTTCCCATGCGCGAGAACCGTGCGGCACTTGCGAGGTAGATCAAGGTGGCCAAATGATGCCGGTCACGGACCGCCTGAGCAATAAAAAAGCCCGCTGGCAGCGGGCTAGTTGTTACATAAGTCCAAACTTCTTCAACAGACCAGGGAGTATTTGTCCAAGCACTACGGTCGTGACAACCCACAAAATAATAGTGGTCTTGACCTCTGCCAGACTTGCCCTGAGCTCGGCGAGGTCGGCCTTGGTCGCGCAAGTGGCCTTGATGATTCCAAGGTCCAACTTGATCGCGCCATCTCGGTTTCAATTTTTTCAATGCGCTTTTCCATTCGCCCATCATCCCCGCTGCCTGATACGTTGTCAATCGGTGGAGACGGTGGACGGGCTTCGTGAGTCATAGGCATGGCGGCTCGGTCCGATAAATGATGCATTGAGGGAAGTGGCGTTTTTTAGCAACGACGTCATTGCCATAACCAGATTTTAAGGTGTGCCAGCCGCCCGGATCGCGATCAAAAACAAACTCTCCAACGGAACTAAATCTTCTGCGAGTTGGACACGGTGCGGACTGATACGTTGTCACTAGCAGGGACAGTAAAGAATCATGTTACAAAGCGCGACAATTCAGTAGCTGGTCGAAGGGTAAAATTGCCGCAGGCCAACAATGAAGACCATAATGAACAACACCGTCCTAGTCGCCATCGCAATAACTGTGGTCCTTCTGGCTGCATCTTTGCTATCAAAAAAGCAAAGCAAATTAAAACCACTTAGTCAGCTAAAGCTCCAGCCACGCAGACCGCTCACGGCAAGAGAGCAGCAAATGTTCTTCAGGCTCACCGAAACGCTCACTGACTGCACAGTTTTTGCCCAAATGCCACTTGCCGCGCTTCTGACAACGCAGCACCGGCAGGACCGCAATCGCTTCGACCGCAAAATTGCCGACTTCCTTATCTGCACCAAAACGCTCACTCCAATTGTTGTGATCGAGTTAGACGACGCATCACACAACCACAAGGCCGCGAGGGATGCAGATAGAGACGCGATGCTCAACAATGCTGGCTACCAAACTATCAGATATCGCGACTTCCCCACATCAGTCCAAATACGTCAAGATATCGAAGCTGCCCTCAAACGAGTTTCAGGATTGGCTTCTGGCCCAAAACCAGCGAATACTTCGACTTCAAGCCGACATTAAGATCATTGGGGATGAGGGGATTTCAGCCGATGAAGCTGTGGGGGTCACAACTGCCCAAGAGCAGCTACGAAAAGATGGTGGGCCTCCCGTGAGTCGAACACGGCACCAACGGATTATGAGTCCGCTGCTCTAACCAAGCATGAGCTAGAGGCCCAGGGTGTTGCAGATGCGCTGGGAACCGGCTAGCCCCTCTGACGCGCGCTCGCTTTTAAAACGAACTCGCGAGCATAAGGGCTAGCACAGCAGGCAGTCAAGCCTTAGTTGCCTTCTAAGAAGCTTTTCAGCTTGTCGGAGCGGCTAGGATGGCGCAGCTTGCGCAGGGCCTTGGCTTCGATCTGACGGATACGCTCGCGCGTGACGTCGAATTGCTTGCCGACCTCTTCCAACGTGTGGTCGGTCGACATTTCGATGCCGAAGCGCATGCGTAGCACCTTGGCTTCGCGCGGCGTCAACGAGTCGAGCACATCCTTGACGACGCCGCGCATCGACGCGTGCAGCGCCGCGTCCGACGGCGCCAGTGTGTTGTTGTCCTCGATGAAGTCGCCCAGGTGGGAGTCGTCGTCGTCGCCGATCGGCGTCTCCATCGAAATCGGTTCCTTGGCGATCTTCATGATCTTGCGGATCTTGTCTTCCGGCATTTCCATCTTGATCGCCAGGGTCGCCGGATCGGGCTCGGCGCCGGTTTCCTGCAGGATCTGGCGCGAGATCCGGTTCATCTTGTTGATGGTTTCGATCATGTGCACCGGAATCCGGATGGTGCGCGCCTGGTCGGCGATCGAGCGCGTGATGGCCTGGCGGATCCACCACGTCGCATACGTCGAGAACTTGTAGCCGCGACGGTATTCGAACTTGTCCACCGCCTTCATCAGGCCGATGTTGCCTTCCTGGATCAAGTCGAGGAATTGCAGGCCGCGATTGGTGTACTTCTTGGCGATCGAGATCACCAGACGCAAGTTGGCTTCGGTCATTTCGCGCTTGGCCTTGCGCGCCTTCATTTCACCGGCCGCCATCTGGCGGTTGATGTTGCGCAGGTCCGGCAGCGGCAGCACGACGCGCGCTTGCAAGTCGATCAGGCGTTGCTGCAGCTCCTTGATCGTCGGAATGTTGCGGCCGAGGATGGCGCTGTAGGCGTGGCCGGCGTTGACTTCGCCGTCGACCCAGTCCAGATTGGTTTCGTTGCCCGGGAAGACTTTGATGAAGTGGGCGCGCGGCATGCCGCACTTGTTGACCGCGACGTCGAGGATCTGCTTCTCGATGTGGCGCACTTCGTCGACCTGGCCGCGCAGCGTGTCGCACAGCTTTTCGACGACCTTGGCGGTGAAGCGGATGCCCAGCAGTTCGTACGAGATCGCTTCCTGGGCCTTGATGTAGGCCTTGGAGTTGTAGCCTTCCTTTTCGAAGGCGCGGCGCATCTTGTCGAACTGGGTGGAGATGACGTCGAATTTTTCCAGCGCGGCGTTTTTCAACGCTTCGAGCTGTTCGGCCGAGAAGCCGGCGGCACCGGAGGCGCTCGCTTCTTCCTCTTCCTCTTCTTCCTCTTCTTCCTCTTCCTCTTCGTCGTCTTCCTCTTCGGCCGGGGCGGCGGCGACCGGCGCGGCGACCTCTTCGCTGTCGTCGACCAGGCCGTCGACGATTTCATCGATCTTGATTTCGTCGGCGCGGATGCGGTCGGACGCGGCGATGATCTCGGCGATCGTCACCGGACAGGCGGAGATGGCCTGGATCATGTCCTTGAGGCCGTCCTCGATGCGCTTGGCGATTTCGATCTCGCCCTCGCGCGTGAGCAGCTCGACCGAGCCCATCTCGCGCATGTACATGCGCACCGGGTCGGTGGTGCGGCCGAAGTCGGAGTCGACCGTCGACAGCGCCGCCTCGGCGGCGGCCTCGGCTTCGTCGTCGCTGGTGACGGTGGCCACGTTATCCGACAGCAGCAAGGTCTCGGCGTCCGGCGCGTGCTCGTAGACGGCGATGCCCATGTCGTTGAAGGTGCCGATGATGCCTTCGATCGCCTCGGGATCGACGATGTTTTCCGGCAGGTGGTCGTTGATCTCGGCGTACGTGAGGAAGCCGCGCTCCTTGCCGAACTTGATCAGGGTCTTGAGTTTCTGGCGGCGCCGCTCGAGCTCTTCCTCGGTGGCCTCGGTGTCCGACGAGAACGCGTCCTTGAGCAAGGCCTTTTCCTTGGCCTTGCGGTCCTTGGCCTTGGCCTTGTCCACGGCCTTGAGCTCGGCGCGTTCGACCGCGTTCAGCGCGGCGACTTCGTCGTTTTCTGGCTGGAATTCTTTCGGCTTGCGCCCGCGCCGGCCCGGCACTTTGACCGACGGCAACACGTAGCCCGAGGTGTCGATGGCGGCCAGCGTGGCGGCGTCCGTGGTCTGGCTGACCGCGGGCGGGTTGCTGCTGGCGACGCGCGTTTCCGACTTGTCCGCGGTTTTGGCGGATTGGGCGGTCACTTTGCTCGGCTTTGCAGCCGCTTTGGATTCAGGTTTCTTGATTGGCACAGGCGCTTTCGATTACACAACGACTTGCTTATTTAGGATAAAGTTTCTTGCGGTTCGATTTGCTTGGAACCTGCGTCTTCGACCTTGCCGACCCAGGTTCGACAATACTACGACTTACTTACACCCACTTACACCCAGTCAGACCGACCGACCGCAACAGAATTCCACCGCCTTCGGCAAAATTCTACTGCATCCGGAGACGTGCGTGGGGGCAAGAAACCATGACTAGGTTAGACAACAAACAGAAGATCCGCCGATAGCGTTCCCGCGTCTTAACCCGCGCTGGCCCTGGCCGCCGACACCACGTCTTTCCGTGTCGATCAAGAGCCTAACTTACTGAAAACAAACATACTCTGAACACAAAAACGATGCCAAAAGATACAACACTTAGCGTTTTATTATAGCACGCCACTTTTCAATATCCAGAGGGAAGAACCCCACGTCCCCCTCTGGAAACATGACCGAAACATGACATCCCAAAACGCTCCGCCACCCTGCGCCGCCGCACCGCAACATTATCGGTTCGCCAACTCCGCTTGCGCCTCGCGCAACAGCTGATCTTGCTGCGAAGTCAATTCCCGGTAACGCACGCCAATCTCGTCGGACGACAGGCCGGCGGCGAACAACTGACTCAATTCCTGCTTCAAAGCATCATTTTTCACCTGCCGGATGGCGCCGCGCAGGAACAACCGCACTGCATCAAAATCGGACTCGGACTCCTGCACCACTTCGGCGATGATGCCGTCGTACTCGTCGCCCTGCGACTTCAGATGTTGCGCGAACGCCGCGAAACTGCCGTTCGGCCCCAGCGATTGCGCCGCCGCCACCAGTTGCGCCAGCCGCTCGGCCGGCTCGGCGCCGAAGAACTGGAACGCCGCCAGCGCCGACGCGTCGATCTCCAGCGCCAATGGCGGATGCGCCACCAGCAGCCGCACGATCTGCAACTCCAGCCCGACCGGCACCGGACGCCCGGTGCGGGGCGGGGCCTTGCGCGCCACCGCGACCGGCTTGGCCAGCTCGAACAGCACCTCGATCTCGGACGGCGTGGTCTGCGTCAACTGCGCCAGGCCGCGCACGATCTGCAGGCGCAACGCCGTCGGCGTCATCGACTGCAGCAAGGGCTTGGCGTCGAACTGCGCGCGCGCCCTGCCCTCCGGGCTTTGCAAATCATGCTCGCCGACCACTTCCTTGATCAGGAACTGCGACAGCGGCATCGCCTCGTGGATCTCTTGCTCGAACGCTTCCTTGCCGTGCGCGCGGACATAGCTGTCCGGATCGTGCTCGGTCGGCAGGAACAGAAACTTGATGGTCTTGTTGTCCGTCACGTGCGGCAGACAGGCCTCCAGCGCGCGCCGCGCGGCGCGGCGGCCGGCCTTGTCGCCGTCGAAGCTGAAAATCACCATGTCGGTCTGACGCAACAGTTTCTGCACATGATGGGTGGTGCATGCGGTGCCCAGGGTCGCCACGGCCTGCGGGAAACCCATCTGCGCCAGCGCCACCACATCCATATAGCCTTCCGTCACCAGCACGTAACCCGCGTCGCGGATCGCCTGGCGCGCCTCGAACAAGCCATACAATTCGAAGCCCTTTGAAAATAAAGGCGTTTCGGGAGAATTCAAGTACTTTGGTTCGCCGTGGTCGAGCACCCGGCCGCCAAAGGCGATGACCTGGCCTTTGGTGTTTTTAATAGGAAACATGATCCGCTCGCGGAAGCGGTCGTAACGCTTGCGGTTGCCGCCGTCCTCGTCGACCTTGTCGATCACCAGGCCGGCCTCGGCCAAGGCCACCGCCTCGTAGTCGGGGAAGATGCTTTTGAGGCCGTCCCAGCCGGCCGGCGCATAGCCGAGGCCGAAGCGGGCGGCGATCTCGCCGGTCAGTCCGCGGTTTTTCAGGTAGGCGATGGCGTCGGAGGCGCCGCGCAGCTGGGCGCGGTAAAAGTCGCACGCCTGCGTCATCGCGTCCGACAGCGCCAGGCTTTGCGCCTGCATCTGCGCGCGCTGGGCCGGCGGAATCTTGTCGTCCTGTTCGGGCACCACCATGCCGACGTTCTGCGCCAGGTCCTTGACGGCGTCGACAAAGCCCATGCCCGAGTATTCGATCAGGAAGCCGATCGAGGTGCCGTGGGCGCCGCAGCCGAAGCAGTGGTAAAACTGCTTGGTCGGGCTGACCGTGAAACTGGGCGATTTTTCGCTGTGGAACGGGCACAGGCCCATGAAGTTCGCACCGCCTTTTTTCAGCTGCACGTAACGTCCGACAACGTCGACGATGTCGACGCGGTTCAACAAATCGGAGATAAAAGATTGTGGGATCACAGGGCTGAGCGGTCTTGGTAATTTTTCAGACTATACCGCCGCGCCGATCCGGTTTTGACGCGAATCAAGGCACGGCGGAGGTAAAACAACTGTACAACGGCGCCATCGGCGCCACGTCGATTATGCCGGGGACAGCGCCTTTTTGACCAGTGCCGACACAACAGTCATGTCGGCGCGGCCGGCCAGCTTGGGCTTGACGATGGCCATGACCTTGCCCATGTCCTGCGGACCGGCGGCGCCCGAGGCGGCCACGGCGGCGGTCACCTCGGCGGCGATCTCGTCGTCCGACAGGCCGGCCGGCATGTAGGTGGTCAAAATCGCCAGCTCGGCTTTTTCGATGTCGGCCAGGTCCTGGCGGCCGCCGGCTTCGAACTGGGTGATCGAGTCCTTGCGCTGCTTGATCATTTTTTCCACGATGGCGACGGTCTGGTCGTCGTTGACCTCGATGCGCTCGTCGACTTCCTTGCGCTTGATTTCAGCCAGGATCAGACGGATGGTGGCCAGGCGCGATGCTTCCTTGGCGCGCATCGCGTTTTTCATGTCTTCGGTGATTTGTTCTCTCAGGCCCATGTGGATTTCCCTTGGTAAATTAACGGTGTAGAAATGCGAAAACCCGCTGCGGGCGACCGGAGCGGGTATCTTTCTAACTCAACCCGCGGCGCAAGCGCCATGTTGCCGGGTTGAATCTGCGTAAAGCAGAATTAGAACAGTTTTTTCGGCAGCTGCTGGCTGCGGATGCGCTTGTAGTGACGCTTCACTGCGGCGGCCAGCTTACGCTTACGCTCAGCCGTTGGCTTTTCGTAGAACTCGCGTGCGCGCAGCTCGGTCAGCAGACCGGTTTTTTCGATGGTGCGTTTGAAGCGACGCATTGCGACTTCGAACGGCTCGTTTTCTTTAAGGCGAATAGTGGTCATGTAAAAATTCAAACCGTTTGAGGTTATAGGGAGAAAGAGACTATAGCAGCTTTTGCAGCAAAATGGAACCCCACAGGCCGTATCACCGGCCCGTCGTGTGGTTTTCCCTGCAAAAACAATGCGGCATCAGTGGCACAACCTGAGGCAATCTTTCTATAACTTCAACGATTGCACTAGCGCCGCTACAGCAGGAACGACCAGTATATCAGACGGACTGCCCCGCCGCCACACCGGATGCCCATGCCCACTGGAAATTGTAGCCGCCCAGCCAGCCGGTGACGTCGACCGCCTCGCCGATGAAGTACAGGCCCGGCACCTTGCTGGCCATCATGCTCTGCTGCGACAGCTCGCGGGTATCGACGCCGCCGCGCGTCACTTCGGCCTTCTTGTAGCCTTCCGAACCGTTGGGCGTCAGCGTCCACTGGTTGATGGCGGCGCCCAGCTTGCGCAGCTGCGCGTCGGGCAGGTCCGCCAGGCGCGCGTCCAGCGCGAAACCGTGCGCCAAGAGCAAGCCCTCGGCCAGCCGCGCCGGCAGCCACTGCGCCAGCACATTGCCCAGCTGCTTCTTGATGGTGCCCTTGCCTTCGATCAAGGTGGCGGCCAGGTCCAGCTCCGGGATCAGGTTGATGACGATCGGCGTGCCCGGCGTCCAATAGCTGGAAATCTGCAGGATCGCCGGACCGGACAGGCCACGGTGCGTGAACAGCAAGTCTTCGCGGAAGCGTCCGCCGGTCGGGTTGCGCCCCTTGAACGAACCGGTCTCGACATCGACTTCCAGCGCGATGCCGGCCATTTCGACGAACGGCGCCCATGCCTGCGGGTCGAAGGTCAGCGGCACCAGCGCCGGGCGCGGCTCGACCATGCGCAGTTCGAACTGCTGGGCGATGCGGTAGCCGAAGTCGGTCGCGCCGATCTTCGGGATCGACAGGCCGCCGGTGGCGATCACCACGCTGTCGGCCTCGATCACGCCGCTATCGGTCTGCAACACGAAGCCACCTTCAGTGCCGCGCTCGACGCTGCCGACCTTGCACGGCATCCACCAGTGGACGTCGCCGGCGGCGCATTCGTCCTTGAGCATGTCGATGATCTGTTCGGCCGAGTCGTCGCAGAACAGCTGGCCGCGATGCTTCTCGTGGTAGCCGATGCGGTGTTTCTTGACCAGCGCCACGAAGTCGGCGGCCGTGTAGCGCGACAAGGCGCTCTTGCAGAAATGGGGATTCTCGGACAGGAAATTGGCCGGACCGGCGTTGATGTTGGTGAAGTTGCAGCGTCCGCCGCCGGAGATGCGGATCTTCTCGGCCAGCTTGGTGGCGTGGTCGACCAGCACCACGCGCTTGCCGCGCTGGGCCGCGGTCGCCGCGCACATCATGCCGGCCGCGCCCGCGCCGATTACTGCCACATCAAACTTTGCCATTTTGGATTCCCATCAGATAAGGGGCGGTATTGTACGCGAGTCGCGCAGCCCGCCCCCTGCTTGCCCCTACTCTGCCCGCTTACTCGATCGGCTCGCTGACCCGCTGGCGCGACTGCAAGGTGCGCGATACCAGCAGGCACTGCGCCACCTGCTCGGCGATCGACGGCGGCACCGGCACATCGCCGCTGAGCACCGACGCGATCCACTCGGCCGTGGCCGCCGCGCTCTTGTCCTCCGGCAGCAACGGCAACTCGCCGACCTGGGTTTGCTTGGGCACCAAGGTCGTGCGCAGGCCGCCGTGGAACCAGTCGATCTGCTGCGCCTTGTTGGCGTTGGCCACCGTTTCGCCCTCGGTGCCGCGCATCAGGAAGGCGTCGCCGCGCTCGTGCGGCGCGCTTGTGGTGAAGTATTCGCCCAGCATTTCCAGGTATTCGGGATGGGTGTAGGACACCAGCCGCAGCGCCGGTCCGGCGAACGGCTGCATGATCTTGACCAGCGTGTGGGTCGAGTTACGCACACCCAGGCGGCGCCGCAGCGACAGCATGTACGCCAGCTTGGGCGCCAGCGCGTCGATGGTGATGAAGGCGACGTGGCCCTTGGCCATCTCCTCTTCGGCCTCGGCGCGGTGGCGCACCGATGGCACGCCCAGCGCCTCGAACACCTCGGCGCTGGCGACGCGGCCGAGGTCGTGCGCCACGCCGTGCACCAGCACCGGCACGCCTTCGCGCGCCAGCAGCATGGCCAGCAGCGGCGTCAGGTTGGCCATCTTGCGGGCGCCGTTGTAGCTGGGAATGCACACCGGCGCGAACTGCCCCGGCGGCGCGGTCAGCGGCTCGAACGAGCCCTCGGCCGCGTCGAGGAAGCCGGCGATCTCCTCCACCGATTCGCCCTTGATGCGCATCGACAGCAAGATGCCGCCCAGCTCGAGGTCGGACACGCGGCCGTCGAGCATGGCTTGGTAGAGGTCGTGGGCGTCGTCGCGCGTCATGCTGCGGGCGCCGTTTTTGCCGCGGCCGATCTCCTTGATGAGTCGGGCGGCGAGGAAGGGTTCGTTGTGCGATATCGTCATGACATCAAGCATAGCATTCTTAAACCCGAACCGGGGCGCCGCAACTGGGGTCGTACCCCGTGCGGGGTACGACCCCTGCCCGGCCCTGCGGGGTTCGGCGCCGTTTTCGGCTACACTATGTATCCCCCAGAAAAGAAATACAGTCCAATCATGATTTCCCCAGACATCGAAAATATCAACGTCACCTCATTCGGGGCGATGCCGTCGCCGGAAGCCTTGCATGGCAAGCTGCCGCTGACCGACAGCGCGTCCGAGACCGTGATGAAAGGCCGCGAGGCGCTGCGCCGCATCATCGACCGCAAGGACAAGCGCCTGTTCGTGGTGGTCGGCCCGTGCTCGATCCACGACCCGGTCGCCGGCCTGGACTACGCCCGCCGCCTCAAGGCGCTGCAGGCCGAGGTGGCCGACACCATGCTGCTGGTGATGCGCGTGTATTTCGAAAAGCCGCGCACCACCACCGGCTGGAAGGGCTATATCAACGATCCGGACATGGACGACTCGTTCCGCGTCAACGTCGGCATGGAGAAGGCGCGCCAGTTCCTGCTCGACGTCTGCGAAATGGGCCTGCCGACCGCGACCGAGGCGCTGGACCCGATCTCGCCGCAATACCTGGGCGACCTGATCGCCTGGACCGCGATCGGCGCGCGCACCACCGAATCGCAGACCCACCGCGAGATGTCGTCGGGCCTGTCGACGCCGGTCGGCTTCAAGAACGGCACCGACGGCGACATCAGCATCGCCATCAACGCCATTTTGTCGTCGGCGCATCCGCACTCGTTCCTGGGTATCAACGCGCAAGGCAATGTATCGATCGTGCGCACGCGCGGCAACGCTTACGGCCACGTGGTGTTGCGCGGCGGCGACGGCCGTCCGAACTACGATTCGGTGTCGATCGCGATCGCCGAGCAGGCGCTGGCCAAGGCCAAGCTGCCGGCCAACCTGGTGGTCGATTGCTCGCACGCCAACAGCTACAAAAAGCCGGAACTGCAACCGCTGGTGATGGCCGACGTCATCCACCAGATCGTGCAGGGCAACCAGTCGCTGGTGGGCGTGATGATCGAATCGAACATCGTCGGCGGCAACCAGAAGATCCCGGCCGATTTGAGCCAGCTGAAGTACGGCTGCTCGGTCACGGACGGTTGCATCGATTGGGAAACCACCGAAACGATGCTGCGCGAAGCGCATCAGCAGTTGTTGAAGCGCCCATAAAAAGCGTTGACGTCAACCCCGCAGGGCCACCCGGGGTCGTACCCCATGGGGTACGACCCCTGCATGCCGCCGTGCGGGGTGCGGGCCAGCGCTAGCCAAACGCCAACCTGGTGGCGACCCCGAACGACCCCGCCAGCGCCGCCTCGGCCCTGCTGGCCGGCTCGCTCAACTCCTCCAGGTCCAGATAGACCTTGCAATCCTCGACCTTGACCGAATACTTGCGCGCCCCGCTCGCGCGCGGCTCGACGTCGACCGTCTCGAGCACAGCGAACACGCTTTCCTCATCGGTGCGGAACAACGCCACGCCCGGCAACTCCTGCCAGGCCAGTCCGCGCGGCACAAGGCGCGCGCCGCTCAGCGGCACATCCTTCACTTTGCAAATCAGCTTCCATTGTTCCGACATCGCGCCCTCCGGCAGTCAAGTGACCCCTACCCTCCTAGCAAAACCAGTGCCACAGGGCAAATAGGTTAAATCCGTGTAAAACCCTGTCCTAATGGCAAAATTTCGCACCCGGCCGGTGCGGGGACGGCATCGGCTGGTGCGGCGGTGCAAGGTCAACGAGCGCGCTTTCCATTACAATGGCGGATTACCCTTTCACCTTGCAGCCCTTTCATGATCGTTCTCGGCGTCGAATCTTCCTGTGACGAAACCGGCCTTGCGCTGTACGACACGCAACACGGCCTGCTGTCCCACGCCCTGTATTCGCAGGTGACGATGCACGAGGAATACGGCGGCGTGGTGCCGGAACTGGCCTCGCGCGATCACATCCGCCGCGCCATTCCGCTGCTGAAACAAACGCTGGAAGGCGCCGGCAAGTCGCTGGCCGACATCGACGCCATCGCCTACACGCAAGGCCCCGGGCTGGCCGGCGCGCTGCTGGTCGGCTCGTCGGTCGCGTGCAGCCTCGGCCTGGCGTTGGATAAGCCGGTGCTGGGCGTGCATCACCTGGAAGGGCATTTGCTGTCGCCGCTGCTGGCGTCGCAGCCGCCCGAATTTCCGTTCATCGCGCTGCTGGTGTCGGGCGGCCACACCCAGCTGATGCGCGTGGACGGCGTCGGCCAATACACCCTGCTGGGCGAAACGCTGGACGACGCCGCCGGCGAGGCGTTCGACAAGTCGGCCAAGCTGCTGGGCCTGGGCTATCCGGGCGGACCGGCGATCTCGCGCCTGGCCGAGTTCGGCGATCCGACGGCGTACAAGCTGCCGCGTCCTATGCTGCACACCAAGGATTTCAACTTCAGCTTCTCCGGCCTGAAGACGGCGGTGCTGACGGTCGTGAAGAACCACGACGAGAAGGTCATCGCCAATATCTGCGAGCAGGACAAGGCCAACATCGCGCGCGGGTTCGTCGACGCGATCGTGGAGGTGCTGACGGCCAAGTGCGTGTCGGCACTCAAGCACACGGGGTTGAAGCGGTTGGTGATCGCTGGCGGGGTCGGGGCCAATTCCCAGCTGCGGGCATCGCTGAACGACGCCGCAGCCAAGAAGAAGTTCAAGGTGTATTACCCCGAACTGGAATTTTGCACCGATAACGGCGCAATGATCGCCTTCGCGGGCGCGATGCGGTTGATGATCAACCCGAACGCGGCCAAACGCGATTATTCGTTCAACGTCCGGCCGCGCTGGCCGCTGGACGAAATCAAGGTGGTTTAAGCCTGGGCGAAGGCCATCGAGGCCAGAACCGCCAGACCGACCAGGGGAATCAGGTACTTGCCCTTGGCTTTACCCAAGTGCACGCCACGTGCGGCGATGCGCTCGCTGCGCAGACGGTGTTCATCCGCCGACGATTCGTGGACCGGAGCCGATTTTGCTTTGTCTTCAGTTGCGTTCATAACGTCCTCCTTTAGATTCGATCTTCTTCCTTTCTCAATAGCAATGCAATTGTCGTGCCAAGAAGATTGGACAAAGTTTGTCCTAATCGACCTATTCTAGAGATTTTTGTATCAATCACACCACACGATACGGCTGGGCAAGCACTAAAAGCGTGCAATGACGCCATTATTGTGGGCGACACGGCGGGAATACCTCGGAGACACGTGGGGCGGATTACACGTGGAGCACGTGGAATTTTAGTGTGGTGGTGCGAGCAAGTCCTCGCGCGGGTAGCCCCACCCCGGCACGCCGTCGGGACACGCCGCCGCCGGCACCATATGCAACGTTGTGAAGTTGCCGCGCGGCGTAAGCGCGAAGCGGTAATCCGACAGTTCCCCCTTGACCATGTCCAGCAACGGCGCGCGGCCGAAACGCAGCCAGGCGTCGACCTGGCAGTTGTCATGCTTAAGCGCCCGCAACCGCGCCAGGCTACCCTGCCCCGACTCGAACTGCACCACCGAGGCGGACAACGACTGCGCCGTTCGCGACTCGGCCAGCGCGGCCGGACAAGCCAGCGGCGCCAGCCACGCCGGCGCGACACTGGCCAACCCGCGCCGCAGGCGATAACTCCCCGCCGCCTCGTTGCTTTCAACGCTGACGTAACTCCAGCACAAAGGCTGCGACGGAAACGCCGTCATCACCACATCGAGCACGCGCGACGACGGATCGGCCTGTCGCAGCGCGGCGTCGATCCGCTCCCGCCCCGCGTGCGAGGCGGCGCCCTGCACCGCGATGAAGCCGACGCAGACGCCCAGCGCCAGCAGCAATCCGCCCCGGCCACCGGCCCCGGCGCGCCATTGCGCCGCGCCGCACGCCAGCCCGATCAGCAACAGCGCGGCAAACGACGGCCAGCTCAGATAGCCCTTCAAGGCAAACAACAGCAGCGCGGCCAACAAGCCCGCGAACCCCAGCCAGCGCGCGGTGCGCCAGCGCATGATCAGCGCTAGCGGCACGCCGATCGCCACCCAGAACAGCGGCTCGACGATGAACACCATGTCGCCGAAGAACCAACGGCCGTCGAACGGATACCATGGATGCAAGCCGTAGGAGTTGGTGTAATCCATCAACAGGTGCAGCGCGAAACCCGCCGCGATGCTGGCCGACAGTCCGCGCCGCGCCGGGCCACTGGCCTTGAGCAGCGCCCGCGCCGCCGGCCAGCATAGCCACAGCAGCGCCGCCAGCAGCAAGGCCTGCGGCAACGCCAGCAAGGCGGTGTGCGTATGCCCGCGATGGTTCAGCAGATAGCCCAGCGGATCGGGCAGCAACCCCGTGAGAAACAGGTCGAGGTCGGGGAAGTTGCTGGCCAGCGCGCACGAGACCAGCAGCAAGCGGTGGCGCACCCGTTGCGAAATGTCGTCCGCCTCCCCCGGCAGACTGCGATGCACCAATTCCCCAACGCCGAAACCGATAATGCTGTGGGTAATATTATCCATGTACCTAATCGAGTTCGAGCAGCTGCTGCAGCCGGCGCGGGTAGTGGTTGAGGAAGTCGCGCGTGATGGCGAAATGCTCAGTGTCCTCGTACGCCACTTCGGTGATGCCGGCGCCGTCGAACAGCAGGATCTTCGCGTTCGGATAGGCCAGCAGGATCGGCGAATGCGTGGCGATGATGAATTGCGAATCCTGCTGCACCAGTTGATGGATCGCGCTCAGCGCCGCCAGCTGGCGGTTCGGCGACAGCGCCGCCTCCGGTTCGTCCAGCAGGTACAGGCCGTTGCCTTTGAATTTATTGAGCAACACCGCCATGAACGCCTCGCCGTGCGAGCGCGAATGCAGCGAACCGCCGTAACCATCGAGGTAGCCGACTTCCTCCATGTAGGTGGCGACGTTGTGAAAACTCTCGGCGCGGAAGAAATATTCGTCGCGCGGCTTCATGAAGCTTTTGGAAAGGCGCAGCGATTGATACAGCGGCGCCGCTTCGCCGGCGGTGTTGAGGCGGACCGATTTGGTGCCGCCCTCCATGCTGAAACCCAGCGCCAGCGCGATCGATTCGAGCAGGGTCGACTTGCCGGCGCCGTTTTCGCCGATGAAAAACGTCACGTCCGCATGAAAGCTGATCGATTCGAGCTCCCGCACCGCCGGCACGTTGTAAGGATGACGGTCCCAGTCGACGCCGTCGCCGAACTGCGCCGTGATCCTTTGCAGGTACGGCTTGGCCGATAACGCCATCGCTAGCGCCGCACGTCCACGCCGCGCCAGAACGCGATGTGGTCCTTGATCTGCGCGGCTTTCTCGGACGGCTGAGGATAGTACCAGGCGGCGTTTTCGTTGACCTTGCCGTCGACGCTGACGCTGTAGTAGCTGGCCAGTCCCTTCCACGGGCAGCGGCTGGTGTGGTCGCTGGGCTGCAGATACTCGGACTTCACAGCCGATGGCGGGAAATACACGTTGTTTTCGACGATTTCGACTTCGTCGTCGTTCGCTTGGGCGATGACGACGCCGTTCCAGCTGGCGGTGGGCATGACGGATTTCCTTTCAATGTCGTTCGGTAAGCGCGCCCTCGACGCGGTTGCGGCCCGCGTGCTTGGCGCGGTAGAGCGCGGCGTCGGCCTGGCGCAGCAGGCTTTCGGCGTCGGCAATGTCCATGTGGTCGAACGATCCCACGCCGAGGCTGGCCGTCACCGGCAACGCCCGCGCGCCGGCGTAATGCAGCTGCGCCTCGATCTTGCAGCGCAAGGTTTCGGCGAATTTCAGCGCGCCGTCGAGCGGCGTGTTGGGCAGGATCACGCACAGTTCCTCGCCGCCGTAGCGGCCGGCGATGTCGATCACGCGCACGCTCTCGCGCAGCAGGCGGCCGACGCCGGCCAGCACCTGGTCGCCGACCGCGTGGCCGTGCTCGTCGTTGATGCGCTTGAAGTGGTCCAGGTCGATCATCACCGCCGACAGCGGCGAGCGGAAACGCTTGGCGCGCGCCGCCTCGAAGCGCAGCCGCTGCAACAGCGAACGGCGGTTGTGCAGGCCGGTCAGCTCGTCGGTGGTGGCCAGCAGCTCCAGTTCGCGCACGGTGTCGCCCAGCGTGCGCTCGCTGGCGCGCAGTTCGATCAGCGCCATCACCTGGCGCGCCAGCCGCGTCAGCATCGAACGCTGGGTCGTGTCCAGGCCGCCCGGTTTGGTGTCCATCACGCACAAGGTGCCGATGGCGAAGCCGTCCGACGACGTCAGCGCCACGCTGCTGTACATGCGCATATATGGCGGATTGACGGTCAGCGTCATGCGGGCGGTGCGGTAGTCCTCGGTCAGGTCGGCGATCTCGGTGGAAGCGTCGCCCAGCACCGCCAGCGAGCAATAGCTCTCGCCACGCGGCAGTTCGCCCATGTGCATGCCGGCGCAGGACTTGATCCACACCCGGTCGGCGTCGACCAGCGACACGAAGGCGTAGGGAACGTCGCAGATGCGCGCGGCCAGCTCGGTGAGAAAGCTGAAGTCTTCGCAGGCGGGGGAGTCGAGGATATCGTAGCGGTGCAGCGCGGCCAGCCTGAACTGGTCAGCCGGCGGGCGCGAGGTGGTCAGCGTGTGTACGTTGTCTGCGGCCAACATAGGGTCCCCGTGTAGCGACGTCGTTTTATTATAGGTGGATGCCACCAGTTAATTTTATAACAAAACCGGGGCGCCCAACCATCCGCCCCGCCGCCGACCCGCAAATTATTTATGCCTGTGCCATGATCTCGCGCAGCGCCTTTTCGAACACCGCGGCAGGCTGGCCGCCGGAGATCAAATGGCGTTCGTTGATGATCACCGCCGGCACCGAGTTGATGCCGTGGCGCTGGAAGAACTGCTCGCGCTCGCGCACCTCGGCCGCGTAACGGTCCGATTCCAGCACCTCGGCGGCGACCGCCGTGTCCAGGCCCGCCTCGCCGGCCACGCGCAGCAACACCTCGTGCGAGCTGGGGTCGTCGCCCAGCGTGAAATAAGCGGCGAACAACGCCTCCTTGAGCGCGCGCTGCTTGCCTTCGCCCTCGGCCCAATGCAGCAGGCGGTGGGCGTCGAAGGTGTTGTAGATGCGGCTGCGCTTGTGCATGGCGAAATCGAAGCCCACCTCGGCGCCGCGCGCGCGGATCATGGCGCGTGCCTGGTCCTGCTGCTCGGGCGAGGAGCCGTATTTCTCGGTCAGGTGTTCGTCGATGTTCTGGCCCTCGGGGCCCATCTTGGGATTGAGCTCGAACGGCTGGAAATGCAGGCTGACGTCGGCCTCGTCGCCGATGTTGTCGAGCGCCTGTTCCAGCGACTTGAGGCCGATCGCGCACCACGGGCAGGAAACATCGGAGACGAAATCGATTTTGACGGGAGTGCTCATGCGGGGGCCTTTGCTGAAAGTGATAAGTCAGCATATAGCGGCGTCCGGCGCGAATTCAAGCGCCGGTGCCCTCGCCAGCCTTATTTTTTGGCTTTGGCGGCGTCTTTGCTCTTGCTGCCGATGCGGCTTTCCTTGCCGGCGATCAAGTTCGAGATGTTTTTACGGTGACGGAAAATCAACAGCACGCACATGATGAACACGGCCGCCAGCTGCGGCTCGAAGCCGAACAGCAGGCCGTAGTAGAACGGCGCGAACAGCGCCGCCACCAGCGCCGCCAGCGACGAGTAGCGGAACGCGAACGCCACCGCCAGCCACGTCACCAGGGTCGCCAGGCCCAGCCAGGGGTTCAGGCCCAGCAGCACGCCCAGCGCGGTCGCCACGCCCTTGCCGCCGACAAAGCGGAAGAACACCGGCCACAGATGGCCGAGGAACACCGCGATCGCCACCAGCGCGATGGTGCCGTCGCCGATCTGCAACTGTTCCTGGAAGCGCACGGCCAGCCACACCGCCAGCCAGCCTTTGACGCAGTCGCCGATCAGCGTGACGACGGCGGCCGCCTTGTTACCGCTGCGCAACACATTGGTGGCGCCGGGGTTTTTGGAACCGTAGGTGCGGGGATCGGCGATGCCGAACAACTTGCTCGAAATAACGGCAAACGAGATCGAACCGAGCAGATAGGCGGCGACGGTCATCCAAACTGTATTCATTGTTTCCTCAAAAAGTGACGTGCCCGCTGGACGCTCAAACCACAAAACAAGTAGGGCGGATTAGGCGGCACGCCGTAATCCGCCACGAGCCGCCGACGGCGCATGCCAATGGCGCGGACCCGGGAATATACACTGCCAAGCCTCAGTCGGCCAGCGCGCAGTGCACGGCCTTGGCGCCCAGCAAATCCACCAGCACTTGCGGCGCGATGCCGACCAGGTATCCGCGCCTGCCGCCATTGATATAAATGGTTTCCAACCCAAGGATGCTATCCTCGACGTACACCGGCAGCGCCTTGCGGGTGCCGAACGGCGAGGTGCCGCCGATCTGATAGCCGCTGTGGCGCGTGGCCACGTCCGGTTTGCAAGGCTCGACCGACTTGCAGCCAATGCCGCGCGCCAGGTTCTTGGTCGAGACCTTGCAGTCGCCGTGCATCAGCACGATCAACGGCTTGGCGGCCTCGTCCTGCATTACCAGGGTCTTGACGACGTGGTGTTCGTCGACGCCCAGCTCGCGCGAGGACACGCTGGTGCCGCCGTGCTCCTCGTAGTCGTAGGGGTGCTCCGTGAAGGGGACCTTGTGTTTACGCAGAAACTGCGTGGCGGGGGTCTCGGAGATATGCTCTTTTTTGGCCATGCGTGATACGCTGTTCGTGAAGGTTGTCGTCTACAGGAGTTTCTCATTATGCAGCAGGAAATCCGCTTTGCCACTTTCAATGTATGCAATCTTTCCCAGCCTGGGGCGAAATTGTACGACAACTTGGCGCCGCTCACGCCGGACGACTACCAGGCCAAAGTGCTGTGGACCGCCCAGCAGCTCGACCAGCTCGACGCCGACGTCATCGGTTTGCAGGAAGTGTTTTCGATGGCGGCGCTGCGCGACGTGCTGGCCCACAGCCGCCGCTACAACAACGCCACGCTGGCCGGCTTCGATCCGGCCCCCGATCCGAATACCGGCGAGCCGCGCCTGACGCCGCAGGTGGCGCTGATCTCGCGCCTGCCGCTGGCCGCGCCGGCCCACGCCTACCAGCTGTTCCCGGACGGCGTCGCCATGCCCGAGGGCAATCGCGACCCCGACCGCTTCGCCCGCGCGCCCTTGCACGCGCAGGTGCTGCTGCCCGACGAGCGCGTCATCGACGTGCTGGTGATCCACCTCAAGTCCAAGCGGCCCGACTACCGCCACGGCGACCCGGGCGACGAGGCCATGCTGTACGCGCACGCCAATTTGCGCTCGCTGATACGGCGCGGCACCGAGGCGGTGGCGCTGCGCGCGCTGCTGAGCCAGATGGACCGCGACGGCCGCCGCCCGCGCATCGTGCTGGGCGACTTCAACGACACGGCCGACGCCGTCACGACGACCATCGTCATGGGCTCGGGCTGCGTGGGGCTGGACGACGAGGAGCTCAGCGGCCGGCTGTTCGACAGCAACCAGATCCAGCGCGGCCGCGACCGCCTGCGCCATGTGGGCTACACCAACATCCATGAGGGGCACTACATGACCATTGATCATGTGCTGGTGTCGGAGGAATTCAATCCGGCCTCGCGTTTCGCCGTCGGCGAGGTGCTCGATGTGACTTATCTGAACGACCATTTGTTGCAGGCTAAGCCGGAGGCGTCGGATCATGGCCAGGTGCTGGTGCGGGTGCGGATGTATGACGAGCGGCGTGGCCGCGAGCGCGGCAATGAGATGTAACCAAGGCGCCAAGGTGACACGTAGGGCGGATTAGGCGGAACGCCGTAATCGGCCATGCTTGCGCCGTTGGCGGCTCATATATGGCCGATTACGCTGCGCTAATCCGCCCTACGTGGTTTAGAGTGATTCAGAGTGATTCAGCCGCCGCGCCCGCCGGCGCGCTTCAACCATCCAGCAGCCCGCCCAGGCTGTCCAGGCTGCCGTTCAGGCGCGCGTGGCGGCCCTGGTACTGGTCGCAGCCATGCTCGCGCAGAAACCGCAGCTGCGCCTCGCTCTCCACGCCCTCGGCCAGCACCGTCAGCCCCAGGCTGTGCGCCATCGCGATGATGGCGTTGACCACCGGCGCGTGCACCACGGCATCATCGTCGGGATCGCCGATGCCGCCGACGAACGAGACGTCGATCTTGAGCTTGTCGAGCGGGTACTCCTTCAAATCCCCCACCCGCGTGTAGCCGGTGCCGAAATCGTCCAGCGCCAGCCGCACCCCCAGCGCCCGCAGCGCACCCAAGGTGGCGGCCGCGCCGGCGCTGTGCCGCATCAGCATCGCCTCGGTCAACTCCAGCTGCAGCAGCGCCGGCGGCAGGCCGGACGCCTCCAGCGCCGCGCGCACCTTGTCGACCAGGTTCTTTTGCAGGAACTGCGTCTGCGACAGATTGACGCCCACCACCAGCGGATGGCCGGCGTCGTGCCAGCGCCGCGCCGCCAGGCAGGCCTGCTCCAGCACCCACTGCCCGATCCGCACCATCAGCCCGCTGTCCTCGGCCACGCCGATGAAGCGCTCCGGCAGCAGCAGCCCCAGGGTCGGGTGGCGCCAGCGGATCAGCGCCTCGGCCGCCAGCGGCAGGCCGCTTTCGATGTCGATCTCGGGCTCGTACTCCAGCGTGAACTGCCGCTCCGCCAGCGCCCGCCGCAGGTCGTTCTCGAACGCCACGCGCTCGACGATCTGCGCGTTCATCTCCGGGCTGAAGAACTGATAGCCGTTCCTGCCGCTTTCCTTGACGTGGTACATGGCCAGGTCGGCGTTTTTCATCAGGGTCTCGATGTCGGCGCCGTCGTCGGGGAAGATGCTGACGCCGATCGACGTGCTCACGTGCAGCCGGTGCGGCTCGAGCACGAACTCCTGGGCGATGGCTTGCTGGATCGTGGCGGCCACGTGGGCGGCCTGGGCGATGCTGCCGATGTCGGCCAGGATGACGACGAACTCGTCGCCGCCCTGGCGGCTGACGGTGTCGACGCCGCGCACGCACTTGACCAGCCGCGCCGCCACCTCCTTGAGCAGCTGGTCGCCGACGTGGTGGCCGAGCGTGTCGTTGATGTACTTGAAGCGGTCGAGGTCGAGGAACAGGATGGCAGCCATGCGCTGGTTGCGGCGCGCCGCCGCCAGTGCCAGGCTCATGCGGTCGAGCAGCAGCACGCGGTTCGGCAGGTCGGTCAGGAAATCGTGCTCGGCCAGGTGGCGGGTGCGCGCCTCGGTGCGGCGGCGGTCGGCCAGGTCGGCCATCAGCGCCAGATACATGCTCAACTGCTCGTCGCGGCGCGCGGAGATGTCGCGGATCGCCGTGTACAGCAGCGCGCCGTCCTCGTGCGCTACCGAGGTCATCAGTATCTCGGTCCAGAACTGGCGGCCCGCGCGGCCGACGCAGCACCATTCGAAGCGCTGGTTGCCGTCGCCGTGGGCGCGCGCGGCCAGCTCGCGCAGCAGCGGCGCCGACGGCACGCCCTCGGCCTGCTGCGGCGGCGAGAACTCCGCCAGCTCGCGGTCCAGCATGTCGGCCGCATCGGCGCACTCGAACATCGCCAGCGCGGCCGGATTGACGCCGACGATGCGCCCGTCCCGTATCAGCGCGACGGCGTCGCTGGTCTTTTCGTACATCAGATGGAAGTCGACAGACACATGGCCCTTTCGTGGCGCCTTCGCGGGCCTTCGCCATTCTTGCCCTTTTGTCAAATCCGCCCTTGACGTGTCTCAAACGCGTTTGATCCCGGTTTTGCGCATTTCAGCCACGCTTTTGCGCCACCCGTCGCATTTCGATGGCGCCGGCCCTTGCAAATTCATAAAGTGCCAACATGCGCGGTCCTTCCAGCGCCGACAAACATTCGCAGAAGAACGATATGAAAATTGAAACCTTGCCACTCGCCTCCACACCCACCGTCCGCAAAAGCTGGCGCAAGCCGGTGGCCGTGCTGATCGTGCTGGGCCTGGCCGCCGGCGGCTGGACCGTCATGCGCGGCAACCAGTCCGCTCCGGGCACGGCGCCGCCGCCGGCCCAGGCGCAGGGCAAGAAGGAAACCAAACAGGAAGTGTTCGAACTGGCCAGCGGCGACATCGCGGCCATCGATGCCAGATCATTGGCGGTCAGCTTGCCCTTGTCGGGCTCGCTGGCGCCCCTGAGTTCGGCCACCATCAAGTCCAAGATCTCGGGCGTGGTGGAGGCCACCACGGTGCAGGAAGGCATGGCCGTCAGCGCCGGCCAGGTGCTGGCGCGCATCGACCAGGCCGACCTGCGCGCGCGCCTGCAACAGCAGCAGGCCATGCTCGACGAAGCCCAGGCCAAGCTGTCGATGGCCACCAAGAACGAAGCCAACAGCCAGGCGCTGCTGTCGCAAAAATACATTTCGCAAAACGCCTTCGATTCGACCCAGAACACGGTGGCGCTGGCGCGCGCCAACGTCAAGTCGGCCGCCGCGATGGTCGAGATCGCCCGTATCGCGCTCAACGACGGCGTCATCAAGGCGCCGATCAGCGGCATCGTCAGCAAGCGCCACGTGCAGGCCGGCGAGAAGCTGGCGCCGGACATGCCGGTCTACAGCATCGTCAACCTGTCGGAGCTGACCCTGGAGGCGCAGGTGCCGGCCTCGGAGATCCCGCGCGTGAAGGTCGGCCAGGACGTCCGCTTCAAGGTCGACGGTTTCCAGAAGCGCGAGTTCGAGGGCAAGGTGGCGCGCATCAATCCGGCCACCGAGGCCGGTTCGCGCGCGATGCTGGTCTATATCGCGGTGCGCAACGACGACGGCGCGCTGCGCGCCGGCATGTTCGCCAAGGGCAGCATCGTCACCGCGCGCTCGGCCGTCGCGCCCATCGTGCCGATGACGGCGCTGCGCGACGACCAGGGCAAGCAGGTGGTCTACAAGATTGAGAACGGCAAGGTGGTGGCGCAGCCGGTCACCCTGGGATTGCGCAACGACGACGAGGGCTACGTCGAGGTCACCGACGGCCTCGACAAGGGCGCCAACGTCATCGTCTCGAAATTGAACGCGGTCAAGCCGGGCGCGCAGGTCAAGCTGCCCGCCGGCGCCACACCCGCTGTGCCGGCCAAATCGGCCATGCTGGCGAAGGGCTGATCATGTGGATCACTAAAACCAGTATCCAAAACCCGGTGTTCGCCACCATGGTGATGGTGGCGCTCGTGGTGCTGGGCATGTTCTCCTACCGCGAGCTGGGCATGGAAGCGATGCCCAACGTCGACATTCCCGGCGCGATGATCGAAGTCAACTATCCGGGCGCGTCGCCGGAGGCGGTCGAAAACGACATCACGCGGCCGATCGAGGAAGTGGTCAACACCGTCAGCGGCATCAAGACCTTGCGCGCCAACTCGTGGGAGGGCCGCGCCGGCGTGTATGTCGACTTCGAGCTGTCGACCAATATGGACAAGGCGATGCAGGACTTGCGCGACAAGATCGCGCAGGTGCGCCCGCGCTTCCCGCGCGAGGCCAAGGACCCGTTCATCGTCCGCTTCGAGGGCGAGAACAGCCGCCCCATCGCCCAGATCGGCCTGACCGCCACCGCCCACACGCTGCGCGAGCTGTCGACCATGGCCGACCAGGTCATCGGCAAGCGCTTCCAGGGCGTGGCCGGCGTCGGCCAGGTGCGCCTGAACGGCATGGCCGCGCGCCAGATCCTGATCAGCCTGCGCCCCAGCGACCTGACCGCGCAAGCCATCGGCGTCGACGAGGTGATCGCCGCGATCGCCGCCACCAACACCAACCTGCCGGCCGGCTCGATCAGCTTTGCCGGCAACGAGCAGCTGGTGCGCGTGGAAAACAAGATGAAGGAGGCGCGCGACTTCAACAAGATCATCGTCGCCCGCCGCGCCAACGGCCCGGTCTACCTGGAGCAGGTGGCCACGGTGATCGACGGCGCCCAGGAGGAGATGTCGATCTCGCGCCTGAGCGGCCAGCGCGCCGTCACCATCGACATCACCAAGGTGCAGGACGCCAACGTGGTCGAGGTCGGCACGCGCATCCAGAAGGTGGTGGCCGAGCTGCAGAAGTCGCTGCCGGCCGACATCACGCTGACCCTGCTCAACGACGAGTCGGTCAAGGTGAAGAGCCAGCTCGACAACGTCAAGCGCACCATCATCGAGGGCGCCGTGCTGACCATGGTCATCGTGTTCTTCTTCCTGCATTCGTGGCGCTCGACCATCATCACCGGCCTGACCTTGCCGATCTCGGTCATGGCCAGCTTCATCGCCATGAAGGTGTTCGGCTTCACCTTGAACTTCCTGACCCTGATGGCGCTGTCCTTGTGCATCGGCCTGTTGATCGACGACGCCATCGTGGTGCGCGAGAACATCGTGCGCCACCTGGGCATGGGCAAGAACCACCGCAAGGCGGCCGAGGACGGCACCAACGAGATCGGCCTGGCCGTCATGGCCACCACCTTCGCCATCGTCGCCGTGTTCATCCCGGTGGCGTTCATGCAGGGCATCATCGGCCGCTTCTTCCTGCAGTTCGGCATCACGGTGGCGGTGGCGGTGATGGTGTCGCTGTTCGTCAGCTTCACGCTCGACCCGATGCTGTCGTCGGTGTGGCCCGATCCGGTCCAGGACCGCTTCAAATACGTGCCGTGGCTGGGCCGCCTGATGCATTGGCTGGAGGGCGGCGTCGAGCGGCTGCACGTGGTCTACGGCAAGATCCTGGGCCTGGCGCTGCGCTGGCGCAAGCTGACCCTGGCGTTCGCCTTCGCGCTGTTCGCCGGCAGCATCATGCTGGTGCCGATGATCGGCGGCGAGATGATGCCGGAGCAGGACAACGGCTGGGTCAACCTGCAGATGAAGACGCCGGTCGGCTCCAGCCTCGAGTACAACGACAACAAGGTGCGGCAGGTCGAGGCGGCGCTCAAGGAGTTCCCCGAGATCGCCAGCGTCATCGCCGTGGTCGGCACCGAGGACGGCCGCAACACCGCCCGCATCGACATGAAGCTGGTCGACCGCAAGCTGCACAAGCGGCCGTCGCAGAAGGTCATGGAAGGCAAGATCCGCGAGCGCCTGGGCAAGATCGCCGGCATCACGCTGTCGGTCGGCTGGAAGCCGATCTTCATCGCCATCCTGGGCACCGACGAAGGCAAGCTCGACAGCGTTGCCCACCGCCTGATGGACAAGATGCGCACCATCCGCGGCCTGGTCGACCTGGAGTACAGCCAGGAGGGCGCCAACCCGTCGACCACGGTCAAGATCAACAACGAGCTGGCCAGCGACCTGGGCCTGACGGTGCAGCAGATCGGCACCGCGCTGCGGCCGTTCGTGGCCGGCGACACGACCAGCCACTTCCTCGCCTCGGACGGCCAGAACTACGACGTCAACGTGCAGCTGCCCAAGTCGGGCCGGCAAAAGGTGGCCGACCTGGCCGACCTGTCGCTGGCGTCGAGCAAGCTGGGCCCGGACGGCCGGCCGGTGATGGTGCCGCTGCGCCAGGTGGTCGACTTCGTGCCGTCGTTCAGCCCGCAGGTGCTCAAGCGCCAGGCGCTGCAGCGGCGGGTGGCGATCTACGCCAACACCGACGGCCGTCCCGGCGGCGACGTCGACGCCGACGTGCGCAAGGCGATGAAGGAGATCGAGCTGCCCGACGGCGTGCGCTTCGACGTCGGCGGCAACGCCCAGGAGATGGCCGAAAGCATGACCTCGGCCATGATCGCGCTCGGCATCGCGGTGATCTTCATCTACCTGGTGCTGGCGTCGCAGTTCGGCAGCTTCCTGCAGCCGGTGGCGATCATGATGTCGCTGCCGCTGTCGCTGATCGGCGTACTGGTGGCGCTGCTGGTGACGGGCAGCACCCTGAACATCTTCTCGGTGATCGGTTTCATCATGCTGATGGGGCTGGTGACCAAGAACGCGATTTTGCTGGTGGACTTCACCAACCAGGCGCAGCGCGAAGGCGCGACGCAGTTCGACGCCATCATGAGCGCCGGCCAGGTGCGGCTGCGTCCGATCCTGATGACGACCTTGGCGATGGTGTTCGGCATGTTGCCGATGGCGATAGGGCTGGGCGACGGCGGCGAGACGCAGGCGCCGATGGGCCGCGCGGTGATCGGCGGGGTGATCACGTCGACGATCCTGACCTTGGTGGTGGTGCCGGTTGCCTATACGTATCTGGACAACCTGGGCAAGCGCTGCGTGCGGTATTTCAAACGCCGGCAGCACGAGGAGCACGAGGACACCGTGGAGCACCTGCGCGAGGTCGACGCGGCCTGATCGATCGCGGCGGCGCGGGCGGAAACCCGTTCAACCCGCACGGCGGCGCACTGGGGTCGTACCCCGGACGGGGTACGACCCCGACCTTTTCGGGTTGCCGCGCGGCTCACCCGACGGCCGCCGATTGCATTACTCTTTGGGTGCTTCGGCGGTCTCGCCGCCCTCTTCGTCGTCCTCGACGACCTCGCCCTCCTCGGCCAGGCCCGGGTTGGCCTTAAGCTCGGCCTTGCGCCGGGCTTTTTCTTCCGCCTTTTTCTTCTTCTCCAGCTCGCGCTGACGTTTTTCGTACTGGAAGTTTGTCTTCGCCATTTGCTACCTCTTCTCTATCCGGTGGATTACCTGCTCACATTATGACGCAGTTACGGCCGACGCAAGTTTTTCAGCCTCGCGGATGATGTTGCGCATGCAGGTGCTTCAAACGTTCCCGCGCGACATGGGTGTAGATTTGTGTAGTAGAGATGTCCGAATGACCAAGCAATAACTGCACCACGCGCAGGTCGGCGCCGTGGTTGAGCAAATGCGTGGCGAACGCGTGGCGCAAGGTGTGCGGCGACAGCGGCGCCGTGATGCCGGCCTTGAGCGCATGCTTCTTGATCACCACCCAGAACATTTGCCGCGTCATCGGCCCGCCGCGCCCGGTCACGAACAGCGCGTCGTCGACCTGGCCGTTGAGGATCACGCCGCGCGCCTCCCTGACGTAGCGCTCGATCCACACCCTGGCCTGCTGGCCGAACGGCACCAGCCGCGTCTTGGCGCCCTTGCCGGTCACGCGCAGCACGCCGTCGTTCAGGCTCAGCTCCAGCATCTTGAGCTCCACCAGCTCCGACACGCGCAGGCCGCTGGCGTACATCAGCTCCAGCATGGTGCGTTCGCGCAGGCCCAGCGGCGTGTTGACGTCGGGCGCCGCCAGCAGGGCTTCAACTTGAATTTCGCTCAAGGTGTGGACGAAGCGGTGCGGCTGCCTGGCCGATACCAGTTTGAGGCTGGGATCGTCCGTGATGCGGCGCTGGCGCAGCAGCAACTGGTAAAACCGCTTGATCACCGACAGCCGCCGGTTGGAGGACGTCGCCTTGCCGCTGTCCTCGTGGCGCGCCGCGATATAGCCCTGGATATCGTGCGTGGCCACGGCCGCCAGGCCGGCCACGCCGGGCCGCTGCGACTCCAGCCAGCGGGCGAACAGGCGCATGTCGCGCCGGTAGGCGTCGAGCGTGTTTTTCGACAGGCCGTCCTCGAGCCACAGGCTGTCGCAAAACTCGTCGATCAGAGCAGCGTTGTCTGTTGCCATGCGTATTCGCTCGAACCTTCGTGGGCCAGCAGCCAGCGCTTGATGCCCAGCAGGTAGCCGTTGGGATCGTCGCTGTTGGCAAAGCCGCCCAGGCCGGCGGCGGAGGTGACGCGGTGGCACGGCACCACGATCGGGAACCAGTTGGCGCCGCAGGCCTGCCCCACCGCGCGCGGCGCCGAGCCGATGTGCCTGGCCAGCTCGCCGTAGGTGCGCACGCTGCCGCGCGGGATGGAACTGATGGCGCCCCACACGGTCTTCTGGAACTCGGTGCCGGCCTGCTTGAGCGGCAGGTCGAAGCGGTAATCGGCGTCCTCGCAGTAGGCTTGCAGCTGGCTCAGCGCCAGCTCGGCCGCCGCGTCCTCGGCGTCCTTCGCATCAAAATGGGGCGGCAGGTAACACAGCTCGGTGATCAGACCACTTGCGGTGCGCACTCCGATTTTTCCGAATGGCAAGTCCGCGATGGCGGAAAAAATTTCACGCTGTTGTTGTATATTCGTCACAGTTGGTGCACCAAAAAAGGTCTTCGTTGATCCGGGCCGTTTTTCGCAACGCACCATCTTGTTGCGTGCTAGCGACAGCCTTGCGTTGCACAAGTTGTACAACGGTGACGCAAACGTGTCGCGCCACCCCCGCATTGTAAAACGCCGGGGCGAAAAAAAACGCACCTGACGGTGCGTTTTTAAACCTGCTTCACGTTCCCGGTCGTTTGCGTGTCCCCGTAGCGCGCTTGTGGCGGCCTGCAGCGACTATCACAACGACATTCTGTAAAACGTGTGTCTCCTCGATCGATTGCCGGTATCAAGTACCGTTTCTTTCACACTCCCCACCTACTATTCCGTGCTCTTTGCTACTTCACCAAATTTGCTTATTCGTGAATCCCTGAGAGCGACGCCATCATAACGTATCTTTTTCGGTTTTTCCCGTTTTTTTCAGGTTGCAGCGCAGCGTTACTTTAAGAGTAAATTAATCTTGGGAGCCACAGAGAAATTTGTGGTACATATGTGATCAAGATCAAGAAGCCCAGCATCGTCAACAACCATGGCCATACGGCAACGGTCAGTTCGGTGATGCCCATCTTGGTAATCCCCGAGGCCACGTACAGGTTCAGGCCGACCGGCGGATGGCACATCCCCACTTCCATGTTGACGACGATCAAGATTCCGAAGTGGACCGGATCAATGCCCAGTTTCATCGCCACCGGGAACAGGATGGGCGCCATGATCAGCACGATCGACGACGGCTCCATCACGTTGCCCGCCAACAGCAGCAGGATGTTCACCACCAGCAGGAAGCTGATCACGCCCAGGCCCTGGCCGGTGATCCACTCGGCCATCGCCTGCGGGATGTTTTCGCTGGTCATCAGGAACGAGAACAGGATGGCGTTGGTGATGATGTAGAGCAGCATGGCCGACATCGCCGCCGAGTCCAGCAGCACCTTGCCCACCTGCTTGAGCTTGAGATCCTTGTAGACGAACACGGCGATGAAGAACGCGTACACCGCCGCCATCGCCGCCGCCTCGGTCGGCGTGAAGCTGCCGCTGTAGATGCCGCCCATGACGATGACGATCAGCAGCAGGCCCCAGGCGCTCTTGCGGAAGGTCGCCCAACGCTCGCCCCAGCTTGCCTTGGGCATGCGCGGATAGCCCTTCTTGCGCGCCAGGTACCAGGTGGTCAGGCCCAGCAGGAACGCCAGCATGATGCCCGGCACCACGCCGGCCATGAACAGCTGGCCGACCGAGGTGTTGGTGGTGACCGAATACATCACCATCACGATCGACGGCGGGATCAGGATGCCGAGCGCGCCCGAGGTGGTGATGACGCCGGCGCCGAAGCTTTTCGGATAGCCCTGGCGCACCATGGCCGGCAGGATGATCGAGCCGATCGCCACCACCGTGGCCGGCGACGAGCCGGACACGGCCGCAAACAGCGCGCAGGCCAGCACGCCGGCCAGCGCCAGGCCGCCGTGCCAGTGGCCGACCATCGAGCTGGCGAAGTTGATCATGCGCCGCGCCACCCCGCCGTGCGTCAGGAAGTTACCGGCCAGGATGAAGAACGGGATGGCCATGATCTCGAATTTCTCGATGCCGGTGAACAGCTTGAGCGCCACCGTGTCGATCGGCACCTGGGTCATCGTGAACAGGAAGGTCAGCACCGTCAGGCCGAGCGAGATGGAGATCGGCATGCCGGTCAACATCAGCGCCAGCAGCAGCACGAAGATAATCAGGGCGTTCATGCTTTGGCTCCTTGGTCCAGTTCTTCATCCAGGCCCTCGACGTGCGAGTGGTCGTGTTTGGGCAGCTCGCCGGTTTTGACGAACGCCACCAGCACCTGCAGGAAGCGGAAGCACATCAGGTACGATCCCAGCGGCACGGCCAGGTAGACGATCCACATCGGGATCTCGAGGTCGGCCGAGGTCTGGTCGGTCTGCGCCATGTGGTGGACGAAGTTGGCGCCCAGGGTGCCGATGATGCCGGTGAACAGCGCGCCGGCCAGCAGGCCGAAGACGACGAACTTGTTGCGCCAAGGCGTGCTCATGCGGTTGATGATGACGTCGACGCCGACGTGAATGCCGGTGCGCACGCCATACGCGGCGCCGAACTTGGCCATCCAGACGAACATGTAGATGCACGCCTCCTGCGCCCAGCTGGTGTTGACCTGGATGAGGAAGTCCTGCAGGCCGGGAATCGGCAGGCCGGACAGGTAGCGGTGCAGCACCGCGACGAAGATCAGGATGGTGGCCGCGCCCATCAGGGTCGCGATCAGCCATTCTTCGAGTCGATCGAGGAATTTCATAGGGGGATCCTTCAGTGAGGAATGGTGGACGGGGCGACGAGCGCCGCCCCGCCAGGCAGGCTTTTATTTTGCCGCTTCTTTATTGATGGCCGAGATCAGGTCTTTGCCGATCCGGCTTTCCATCGATTGCTGCACCGGCAGCAGGGCCTTGCGCCACTCCGCCTGTTCTTTCACGCTCAAGGTGTAGATCTCGGTCTTGCCGGTCTTCTTGATCGCCTCGAGCGCCAGGTCGTTGTCGCGCTGGGCGATGGCCTTCTCGAACGTGGTCGCTTCCTTCATCGCCTTGTCGAGCGCGGTGCGAATGTCGGCCGGCAAGCCGTCCCAGAACTTCTTGTTGACGATCACGGCGTAGCCCAGGTAGCCGTGGTTGGACACGGTCACGTACTTCTGCACCTCATGCATCTTCTGGGTGTACATGTTCGACGGCGGATTCTCGGTGCCGTCGACCACGCCCGTCTGCAAGGCCTGGTAGACCTCGGAGAACGCCAGCACCTGCGGGTTGGCGCCCAGCGCGCGCATCTGCGCGTCGAGCACCTTGGACGACTGGATGCGCATCTTCAGGCCCTTGAAGTCGGCCGGCGCGCGCAGCGGCTTGTTGGCCGACATGACCTTGAAGCCGTTGTCCCAGAACGCCAGGCCGGTGATGCCCTTCGGCTCGAGCTTTTTCATCAGGCCCTTGCCGATCTCGCCCTCGGTGACGTTGTACAGCGCGGTCTTGGACGGGAACACGTACGGCAGGTCGAAGGCCTCGAACTCCTTCACGCCCAGCGGGCCGAACTTGGCCAGCGACGGCGCCAGCATCTGCACCGCGCCCAGTTGCAGCGCTTCGAGCTCTTCCTTGTCCTTGTACAGCTGGCTGTTCGGATACACCTCGACCTTGACGCGGCCGTTGGTGGCCTTCTCGGCAAGTTGTTTAAAACGTTCAGCCGCCTGGCCCTTGGGGGTGTCGGTCGCCACCACGTGGCTGAATTTAATGACGATAGGAGCTTGCGCGTAGGCGTTAAAGCTCAGTGCCGCGCTCAGCACGAGCAATACGTGTTTCAGTTTCATGAAGTCTCCTGGGGGGTTTCGAAAGTACACTATTATTGTAGTTTGATAGATTCTTTAGGACAACGTCGCACTAATCAATTGTGGAAAACCACAATGACTCCCACCCGCCAACGCTATACCCTGAGCGCCCATGACAAACCCGCATTCCCAGCCGCTTCCGGCCCGACGACAGCACGCGAACTCGGCGCTGCGCTGGCTATTGCCGATCGTGCTGGTGTTGTTTTTTCTGGCGATTTTGATCTGGCTGCCGTGGCAGGCGCGCCAGATGGAAAGCAACGAGCGCCAGGAGCAGCTGATCGCCGACACGCTGTGGGTTGAGCAAACGATACGTTTTCAAATGGGCCGCGACGAGGAAAGCCTGCGCGCGCTGGCGCAGGAGATCAGCATCGGGCGCCTGACGGCGGAGCAGATGCACGAGCGCCTGGCCCGGGTGCTCAGGAACGGCCACGAGGTGCTGCGCGTGGTCTGGCTCGGCGCGGACGGCCGGCTGGTGGCCAGTAGCGATCCGCAAGCGACCCCGGTCGAGCTGACGCCGGCGTCCAAGGCCACCATGGAGCTGACGCGCAAGACGCGCACCTCGATGTACACCCAGCCCGAGGTGCAGGCGTCGACGTTGACGGCCGCCCCCTCCGAGGTGCTGATGGATTACCACGTGCCGCTGTTCCGCGGCGCCGACTACATCGGCGATTTGATCGCCACCTACAAAACCAGCGCGCTGCTCGACGAGATGGTGCCGTGGTGGTTCGCCCAGGACAACCAGGTCACCTTGGTGGACCGCGACGACAAGGTGTTGGCGCGGCGCGCGGCGGCCGGTCCCGGGCACGGTGTCTACACCCACAAGCGCGCGCTCGACCTGCCCGGGGCCTCGGTCAGGCTGGTGACGGACAGCGTCAAGAGCGCGCCCAAGCTGCTGCCCAATTTGCTGGTCGGCTCGGTCATCGTGCTCTCGCTCGGATTGTTATGGAGCCTGGTGGCGCTGTGGGGCCACATCTCGCGCCGGCTCGAGGCCGAGGGTGCGCTGCGCCAGCAGATGTCGTTCCGCACCGCGATGGAGAACTCGCTGGTGACGGGCCTGCGCGCGCGCGACCTCGAAGGGCGCATCACCTACGTCAACCCGGCGTTCTGCCAGATCGTCGGCTACCCGGCCGAGGACATCGTCGGCCGCCTGCCGCCCATGCCCTACTGGGCGCCGGAAGCGATGGAGGAATACCAGACCCGCTTCGCCTCGGTCCTGGCGGGCAAGGTCACGCCGCAGTTCGAGACCTTCTTCCAGCGCCCCGACGGCCAGCGCGTGCCGGTGCTGGTGTTCGAGGCGCCGCTGGTGGACAACAACGGCCAGCAGACCGGCTGGATGGGCTCCATCCTCGACATCTCGGACCGCAAGCGCGTCGAGGAACTGAACCGCCAGCAGGAGGAAAAGCTGCAGGCCAGCGCGCGCCTGGCGACGATGGGCGAAATCGCCTCGATGCTGGCGCATGAACTGAACCAGCCGCTGGCCGCCATCTCCAGCTACACCACCGGCGCGCTCAATGTGCTGGGACGGGCGCAGGACAAGGGCGGCGCGGTCGACGCGGCGCTGCTCAAGCCCGCGCTGGAGCAGGCCAGCGCGCAGGCGCAGCGGGCCGGCCAGATCATCCGCAGCGTGCACGAATTCGTCAAGAAGCGCGAGCCGCTGCGCCAGGCGGTCGGCATCCAGTCGCTGCTCGACGGCATCCAGGCGCTGATCGAACTGCAGGCGCGGCAAAGCTACGTCTCGTACCAGACCGACATCCCGGCCGACCTGCCGGCGGTGCGCGCCGACCGCGTGATGATCGAGCAGGTGCTGCTGAACCTGACCCGCAACGCCATCGAGGCGATGCAGCACATCCCGCCGCAGCGGCGCATGCTCAACGTGGTGGCGGAGTATGATGCGGCCACCGCGCAGGTGAGCGTGGCGGTGATCGACCAGGGGCACGGCATTCCGGACGACGTGGCCGAGCGTTTGTTCTCGCCGTTTTTCTCGACCAAGGCCGAGGGCATGGGCATGGGATTGAACATTTGCCGGACTGCGATAGAATTCCACGGCGGCTCGCTCACCCACAGCGCCAATCCGCAGGGCGGAACCATATTTACGTTCGTGCTGCCGGCGGTGCCGGTGGCCGCGGAACAGGAGACCTAAGAAAATGCTGCACATCGTCGATGACGAAGCGGTCGTACGCGACTCGCTGACCTGGCTGGCCACTTCGCGCGGGATAGCGTCGCGCGCCTACGAGGGCGCGCTGCAGTTTCTGCAGCAGGCGGAGATGGGCGAATTCGACGCCGACGGCGACTGCGTGCTGCTCGACGTGCGCATGCCGGACATGAACGGCGTGGCGGTGTTCGACCAGCTGGCCGCGCGCGGGCTGACGCAGCGCATGCCGGTGATTTTCCTGACCGGCCACGGCGACGTGCCGATGGCGGTCGACACCTTGAAGCGCGGCGCCTTCGATTTCTTCGAGAAGCCGTTCAACGACAACCAGTTGATGGACCGGGTGCAGGAGGGGCTGGCCGGGTCGCGCCAGGCCGGCGAGATGGCGGCCGTGCACGCGCGCCTGGCGACGCTGTCGGTGCGCGAGCGCGAGGTGCTGGACCTGATCCTGGCCGGCAAGATGAACAAGGTGGTGGCCGATCAGTTGGGCATCAGCATGCGCACGGTGGAAGTGCACCGCGCGCACATCTTCGACAAGATGCAGGTCAAGACGGCGGTCGAGCTGGCGGGGTTGCTGAAGTAAAACCGCATCAACTTGCTTGATTTGCCTCATATCGCCGCCTAACATGTGAAAAACACGGTGGCAAACATGAAACGCAAAAGTATTTCAGAAGCCTATTTCACCCCAGAGCAGATTGACGCGGCAATTGCCAGGGCGCCCGATTGGGTTGATGATCCGGATTCGCCTTACGATCCAAATGATGAAGCAGCGGTAGAGGCCTACTGGTCGAAGGCCAAGATCACCCTGCCAGGCGAACACCCGTTCCAAAAACCTCCCAAGAAAACGGGCACCTGACACGCATCACCCCTTCTGCGTGGCGATCCACTCATCGACCACCTTCTCCAGCACCGACAACGGCACGTCGCCCGTCTGCAGCACCGTGTTGTGGAACGCCTTGATCGAGAACTTGTCGCCCAGCGCCAGCCGCGCCTTCTCCCGCAGGTCAAGGATGCGGATCATGCCGATCTTGTAAGCGCACGCCTGCCCCGGCATCACCACATAACGCTCCACCTCCGACGCCGGAATGCCGTAGTCGATGCCCTGCTGGCGCGTCCACTTCATCGCGTGCAGGCCGGTATCGACCACCAGCCGCTTGGCGCGGAACAGCTCCGCGTCGAGCTGCCCCAAACGACCCACGGTATCGCCGTCATACCACTTGTTCTCCGACGCCAGCTGCTCCGCATACAGCGCCCAGCCCTCGACATACGCCGAACCGGAACCGAACACGCGGTCGCGGCGATAACGCGGCAACCCGGTGTTCTCCTGTTGCAGCGCGATCTGGAAGTGATGACCCGGCACCGCCTCGTGGTACACCAGCGTGCGCATGCCGACAATGCGGTAATCCGGCCCCGGCATCGGCGCCCAGAAGACGCCAGGCAGCGTGCCGTCCTTCGCCGGCGCCGAATAATGCGCGGCGGCCGTCTTCTCGGTAAACGCCGGCTCGCGCTTGACCACCACCGGCGCCTTCGGCGTGACGTCGAACAAATCCCTGGCCCTGGCCTCGGCGTCGCGCATCAGCGCGTCGTAGCGCGCCAGCATCGCCGGACGCGGGTCCGCTTCCTTCGGCTGCGAATCGGCTTCCAGCTTGATCATGCGCTCCTTGATACCGCCGTCCTTGTACCCCAGCGACGCCAGCAAACCGTCCATCTCCTTCTCGATGCGCGCCACCTCCTTCAGACCGATGTCGTGGATCTGTGCCGGCGTGTAGTCGGTGGTCGTCATGCGGCGCAGCGCCAGCGCGTAGGCCTTGTCGCCGTTCGGCAGGCGCCACAGGCCGGCGTCGTCGGTGGTGCGCGGCAGCTGCTCCTGCAACAGCTTGCGGGTGCGCTCGAACGCCGGCAGAACCGACTGCTTGACGGTGGCCGTGGCCTCCGCGGTGAACCTGGCCTGCCGCTCGGCCGGGACGTCCTTCAGGGCGCCCATGCGCTGCGTCAGCGAGGCGACCAACACGTTCTTTTCGGCGCCGCCGTCGAGGAAGCGGTCCAGCTGCCCGATCGACGATTGCGTGATAAAGGTCGGCATCAGGAAGCCCCGGCCGGCGGCGCCCCGGGCGCGCGCGATGCCGGCGTCGATCTTGCCGCCGACGGCCTTCAAGCGCGCCAGATAGTTTTCGACGTCGCGCTGGTTGCGGATCGGATGCTGCTGCGACAGGAAGTTCACGATCTGCACATGCAGGCCGGTGAACTGGTTGAACACGAACTGGTGATCCTCGAACGCCTCCGCGTCGACCGCGCCCTGCAGGTTCCACGCGATGGCGGCGGCGCTGGCGCGCTGCTGCGGCGTCAGCGACTTTTGATCGATCGCCGCCAGCTGCGTCAGCGCGGCCTTGGCCTTGGCCACTTCGGCCTTGCGGTATTCCGGGGTGTTGGGCGTGAGCGCGCGGTCCAACCGGTCCTGCTCCTTGCCGCTGAAATACTGCTTCTGCGTGGCCTGCTCCGGATCGCTGCGCACCTTGGCGTCGGCGACCTTGTCGGCCCATGCGTCGAAGCTGACCGCCTGCGCGGCGATGGAAAAGGAGGCGCCGGCCAGCAGCGCTATGAACCTGGTTGAAGTTTGCATGGACATGGGCCTTTTAAGGAGGATAAGCACACGAGTGTAGCCCAATCGCGCCACGCGAACCAGCGCTCAAGCCCCGGTCGCCGGCCCCTCGGCATGACAGGCCAGCGCCCATTCGACATGCTCGCGCACCAGCGCCGATGGGTGCTCCAGGCGCGCCGTGAGCGCGGCGACGATCGCCGCGTCGCCCCTGGCGCCGGCCGCCGCCGCGTTGCCCAGGCCGACCGCCAGATTGCGCAGCCAACGCTCGTGGCCGATGCGCCGTATCGGGCTGCCCTCCATCTTGCGGTTGAATTCCTCCTCGCTCCACGCGAACAGCTCCACCATCGAGGCGTCGCCCAGCCCATGGCGCTCGTCGAAATCGGGCAGCACCGCGCGCTGGGCGAACTTGTTCCACGGGCAGGCGGTCTGGCAGTCGTCGCAGCCGTACACGCGATTGCCGATCAACGGCCGCATGTCGAGTGGGATGGCGCTTTTCAGCTCGATCGTCAGGTAGGACACGCAGCGCCGCGCGTCGAGCCGGCCCGGCCCCAGGATTGCCTGGGTGGGGCAGACGTCGATGCACGCCGAGCACTGGCCGCAGTGGGCGCCGGTCGGCGGGTCCACCGGCAGCGGCAAATCGACCAGGAATTCGCCCATGAAGAACATCGAGCCGGCGGTCCGGCTGAGCAGCAAGGTGTGCTTGCCGCGCCAGCCCAGGCCCGCCTTTTCCGCCAGCGGCAGCTCCATCAGCGGCGCCGAGTCGGTGAACACGCGGTAGCCGAATTCGCCGATTTCCGCCTTGACCTTGTCGGCCAGCTGCTGCAGCCGCGCGCGCAGCACCTTGTGGTAGTCCCTGCCGCGCGCGTAGACCGAGATGACGGCGGCGCCGGGATCGGCCAGCCGGCGCAACTCGCGCCCGCGCCAGTCATCCTCCCCGCTTTCGGCCTCCCTCGGCAGATAGTTCATGCGCGCGCTGATCACCCGCACCGTGCCGGGCACCAGTTCGGCCGGGCGGGCGCGCAGCATGCCGTGGGCGGCCATGTAGTCCATTTCACCATGCATGCCGGCGTCCAGCCACGCCCGCAGGCCCGCCTCGGCGTGACTGAGGTCGATGTCGGTGATGCGGATTTCGGCAAAGCCCAGCTCCACACCCCAACGCTTGATGCTGAGGGCGAGTTCGGCTAAATTGGATTCTGGCAAGGACATCAGTGGTTTGACAGGGACGCGGGCGGTTACAATGGCTGGCGATTCAACCAACATGACATTCTATTCGATGCAGCACTTCAAAGCCCATCTCCACGACGAAGCCGGCACCGCGGCACTGGGCGCGGCGCTGGCGCGGGCGCTGGCGCCCGGCCTGGCGATCCACCTGCACGGCGATCTGGGCGCCGGCAAAACCGCCCTCACCCGCGCGCTGCTGCACGCGGCGGGCCACGTCGGCACCGTCAAAAGCCCGACCTACACCTTGTCGGAACCATACCGGATACAACTCGGCGGCCGCGCCGTGGACGTCATCCATTTCGACCTGTACCGCATGGGCAGCGCCGAGGAATTCCTCGACGCCGGCTTCCGTGAAGACTTCAACGGGGACAACATCTGCATCGTCGAATGGCCCGAAAAAGCCGACCGCGTGCTGCCGCCGCCCGATATCGACCTGTATCTGACCGTGGCCGGCAACGGCCGTGATGTAGAATTGCAGGCGTCCACCGCCCTGGGTAACTCATGCCTTCAAAGCCTCAAATTCGCTCCCAATATGTGAGCGCGGAGTCCACTCCGGCCGTCTCGCGGCGCACCGTCCTGAAGGCCGGCGCCACCCTGATGCTGTCGGTAACGTCCCTCGCCGCGCCGCTGCGCGCCAGCGCGGCACAGATCCTGGCCGTGCGCGTGTGGCCGGCCGACGACTACACCCGCGTCACGCTGGAGAACGACGCCGTCCTCAAGGCCACCCACTTCATCGTCAAGGACCCGGAACGCATGGTGGTCGACATCGAAGGGCTGGAGCTCAATCCGACGCTCAAAAGCCTGGTCGCCAAGATCCAGTCCAACGACCCGTACATCAAGCAGGTGCGCGTGGGCCAGAACCGGCCCAACGTGGTGCGCCTGGTGTTCGACCTGAAGGAGGAGGTGCGGCCGCAGGTGTTCACGCTGCCGCCGGCGGGCCACTACAAGGACCGCCTGATCTTCGACCTGTACCCCGTCAAGGAGGCCGACCCGATCGCCGCGATGATCGAAAAAGGTAATTGGTCGAGCGACGGCAAGCCGCCGCCTGACGCCGCCGGCGCCGCGCCGAAGGCCGACATGCCGCCGCTCAAACCGGGCGAGGCGGAGATCGCCGCCAACGCGCCGCAAACACCGCAAGCGCAAATGGAGGCGCTCAAGCCGGACATCAAGGCCGAGCCGCGCGCGGAACTGCGCAACCAGGTCAAGACCGCCGAGGCGCAGGCCAAAGCCGCCGAGAAGGCGGAGAAAAACAACATGGTGCGGATGATCACCATCGCGCTCGATCCCGGCCACGGCGGCGAGGACCCCGGCGCCTCCGGCAAGAACGGCAGCAGGGAAAAGGACATCGTGCTGGCCATCGCCAAACGGCTCAAGGCCAAGCTGGAGGACCACCCCAACATGCGCGTGATGCTCACGCGCGACGGCGACTACTTCGTCCCGCTCGGAAAACGCGTGGAAAAGGCGCGCAAGGTGCAGGCCGACCTGTTCGTGTCGATCCACGCGGACGCCTTCGTGCAGCCGACCGCGCGCGGCTCGTCGGTGTTCGTGCTGTCGGAAAAAGGCGCCAGCTCGACGGCGGCGCGCTGGCTGGCGGACAAGGAGAACGAGGCCGACACCATCGGCGGCGTCAACGTCAAGAACCACGACCGCCAGCTGGCCGGCGTGCTGTTCGACCTGTCGACCACGGCGCAGATCAACGATAGCCTCAAGCTGGGCAAATCGGTGCTGGGCGAGATCGGCGGCATCAACCGCCTGCACAAAGGCTCGGTCGAGCAGGCCGGCTTCGCGGTGCTCAAGGCGCCCGACATCCCGTCGATCCTGATCGAGACGGCCTTCATCTCCAACCCGGAGGAGGAGGCCAAGCTGCTCGACGACGGCTACCAGAATCAATTGGCCGACGCCATCGTCAAAGGCATACGGCGTTATTTCGCCAAGAACCCGCCGCTGGCGAAGAACCGGCTGACGTGAACCCTATCGAACAACTCATTTATTTTACGGAAGAACCATGGCTGTAGTGACGATGACAGAATACGGCGCCCTGCCGGCGGTGCGACTGACCGCCGCCGATGGCGCGCAGGTGACGGTGTCGCCGTTCGGCGCCCATCTGCTGTCCTGGAAAACCGGCGATGGCAAGGAGCGCCTGTTCGTCAGTTCGCGCACCCCGCTCGACGGCAGCAAGGCGATACGCGGCGGCGTGCCGGTCATCTTCCCGCAGTTTAATATGCGCGGCCCCGGCCTGCGCCACGGCTTCGCCCGCGTCAGCACCTGGCGCCTGACCGACAGCGGCGGCGATGGCGGCCAGTCCTTCCTCGAGTTCAGCCTCGATCAGGACGATCTGGCAGCCGAACACGCGCAGGCGTGGCCGCACGCCTTCGCGCTGACGCTGCGCTTCACGCTGCACGGCGACGCGCTCGACTTCGCGTTCACGGTGCGGAACAACGGCCAGACGGCGTTCCCGTTCGGCGTGGCGCTGCACACCTACTACGACGTCGGCCACCTGAGCGCGACCAGCATCAGCGGCCTGCAGCACCAGCGCTACACCGACCACCATCTGAACACCGCCACGCAGGAGCATCCGGCGCTGCACTTCACCGAAAAGCACGACCGCCTGTACCAATCGACGCCGTCGCTGACACTGAACACGGCCAACGCCACCTTGCGGCTGGACCAGCACGAATTCAGCGAATGGGTGGTGTGGAATCCGGGTCAGGCCGACGCCGCCGCGCTGGTCGACCTGGCCGACGACGAGTATCTGCGCTTCGTCTGCATCGAGCCGGCGCGCGTGGACCAGAAGCCGCTCGACGCCGGCGCCGCCTGGACCGGCAAGCACCGCATCTGCGCCGACTGAATCGGTTCGACTCGTATCAGTTGGACTCTTTGATGATGCGGCCGGAACTGGGCTGGATCGGCCGCGAATTCAATGGATAGAGGCGGCTGAACAGCGCCATCTGGGCCGGCGAGGCCTGCACCGGCTCCTTCATCACCAGCCATAACACGCCCTCCTGGCAGGGCGGCGTCGTCATCGATCCCATGAAAGTGAAGTAGTCGCGGCGCGCCGGCAGCAGCTCCATCGGATCGAGCACCACCGACGGCGCCAAGGTCTCCAGCTTTTCCAGCGGCAGGTTGTTCCACACGGTCTGGATCACCGGCTGCGGCTTGCCGCGCTCGAGCAGCAGCGCCAGCATGGCGATGCGCCCCTCCCCGTCCTTGTGCACCAGGTGCACCACCATCTCGTAGCCCTTGCCGTTGATGCGCTCCTCCGACGGCCGGTGGAAGTGGAACTGGATCAGTTCATACATGCGGTTCTGCACCGTCAGGAAGTTACCGCCGCCGACCATCACCTGCACCGTGTGGCCGTTGTCGGTGACGTTGAAGGTGGACGGATGGTAGTCGAACGAGATCTGCTCGAGTTCCACCTTCATGCCGTCGCGGATATCGATCGGCGACTGGCGGTTGCCGCTGCCGCACTTGGCCCAGGCGGGATTGATCTTGCCCCAGTTGGCGGGGCCGGTTTCGCCCTCATAGGACCAGGTGTTGCTGAAGAATTTGGGCGCCGGCGGCGGCGCGGCGGCCGCCGCCGCGGCGGCCTTCTTGGCCTTGGCGGCCGCCTCGGCGCGGGCCTGCTGGTTGGCCCGCATGATGGCCAGGCGGGCCGCGATCTTGGCCGACAGCTCGGCCTCGGCTTCGGCCTCGGTCGGCTTGCGGGCCGCCGGCGCGCTCGACGCGCCGGCGGCGGCCGTCGACGCGCCGGCGAATCCGGCGCGCGCGCCTCCCACACCCGCCACCGGCGATTTCGCCGACGGCGAAATGAGCGGATCGGTTGCGGCGCCGGCGCTCATGACGACGCAGCAGCAGGCAATCAGGGTGAGAAGAGTACGCATGAGTTTCCAGAAGTAAAAGAATTACATACTGGTTTACGGATGCATTTGGGCAAAACTTGAGACGTGCCGGCCGGGCAAGGGAGAATTATTTCTGTAGAGACACGCCGCGTGGCCCGCGCGGCGTGCTTGAAGGCAGTCGGGAGGAGCGCTTAGCGGCCCATCACGCGGCGGCCCAGCTTCCAGGCGCCGCCCAGCAGCATCGGCACCACGGCCACGCCGACGCCGACCATGACGATCTCGGTCAAGTGGTCGCGCACGACCGGGATGTTGCCGAAGAAATAGCCGGCCGTGGTCAGCAGCGCAACCCACAGCGCCGCGCCGGTGATGTTGTACAGTTGGAAGCGCGCGTGCGTCATGTCCGACACGCCGGCCACGAATGGCGCGAAGGTGCGCACCACCGGCACGAAACGCGCCAGCACGATGGTCTTGCCGCCGTGCTTCTCGAAGAACTCGTGGGTGCGGCGCAGGGCGTCCTTGTTGAGCCAGCGGTAATCGTGCGTGAACACTTTCTGGCCGATGGCCTCGCCGATCCAGTAATTGAGCGTGTTGCCGGTGACGGCCGCCGTAATGAGCAGGAACATCAACAGCGCCAGGTTCATCTCGCCCACCGCGCAGAACGCGCCGGCGATGAACAGCAAAGTGTCACCCGGGAAGAAAAACAGCACCACCAGTCCGGTTTCGCAAAAAATAATGGCGAACAACACAGCATACACGAGCGTACCGTATTGCTTAATTATCACGTCCAATGTTTTGTCGACATGAAGGATCATGTCAAAGAATTGCATAAAATCCATATTCTTCCCATAAAGTGTGCGCCGGAATCATACACCAGCAATGCCGCCAGGGGTCGAAGTTTCCCGCCTCTTCTCCCAACGCTGTTAACCAGTTTACAATCGTCCGCGTGCCCGCAGCAAGCGGACGCGTCCAACCAAGGAGATTCTGGATGTCCCCGACCCGATTCCTACGTACTTGTACTTACTCCCTGCCGCTCGCCGCGCTCGCCGCGCTCGCCGCGACGGCCGGCGCCGCCGATCTGCCGGTCAAGCCCACCGCCGGCGAACTGGTCAAACAATCCCAACCCGCCGACTGGCGCCCGCTGGACCCGAACAACACCCTGTACATGGAATTGCCGGGCGGCCGCGTGGTGATCGAACTGGCGCCGGACTTCGCGCCCGAGAACATCGCCAACCTCAAGACCCTGGTGCGGGAAAAATACTTCGACGGCCTGGCGGTGCTGCGCTCGCAGGACAACTACGTGGCGCAGTGGGGCGATCCGGACGCCGAAAAGAATCCCAAGCCGCTCGGCACGGCAAAAGCCAAGGTGGCGGGCGAATTCACCGTCCCCATGGCCAACGACAAGCATTTTGTGCGCCAGATGGACTTCGACGGCTACGCGCCGCAAATCGGCCACTCCAACGGCTTCCCGGTGGGACGCGATCCGAAGACCAAGACCACCTGGCTGGCGCACTGCTACGCCACGGTCGGCGTCGGCCGCGACATGGCCACCGACAGCGGCAACGGCGCCGAACTGTATGCGGTCAACGGCCACGCGCCGCGCCACCTGGACCGCAACATCACGGCGGTGGGACGGGTGGTCTCGGGTATGGCGCTGCTGACGACGCAGCCGCGCGGCGGCCAGGAGATGGGCTTCTATGGTGCGAACGAGGCCAGGACGCCGATCAAATCGGTGCGCCTGGCGGCCGACGTGCCGGAGGCCGAGCGCAGCCACCTGGAGGTGATGCGCAGCGAGGCGCCGATCTACAAGGAGGTCGTCGAGGCGCAGCGCAACCGCGGCGGGCCGTGGAACAAGTTCTCGCCCAACTACGTGGAGCTGTGCAACGCGCCGATGCCGGTGCGCGAGCGCCCCGCGTTATAATCCACCGGATGAACGCGCCCGACACCTCCCCCCGCTCCCCCCGTCCGATCCAGGCCCTGCCCGACCAGCTGATTTCGCAGATCGCCGCCGGCGAGGTGGTCGAGCGGCCGTCCGCCGTCGTCAAGGAGCTGCTGGAAAACGCGCTCGACGCGGGCGCCACGCAGATCACCGTGCGGCTGGAGGAAGGCGGCGTCAAACGCATCGCCATCACCGACAACGGCCGCGGCATCCCGCCCGAGCAGATGCCGCTGGCGCTGGCCCGCCACGCGACCTCGAAGATCGCCTCGCTGAACGACCTCGAAAACGTCGGCACGCTGGGTTTTCGCGGCGAGGCGCTGGCGTCGATCGCCTCGGTGGCCGCCGTCACCTTGACCTCGCGCACCGCCGACGCCGCGCACGCGTGGGAAATCGTCGGCTCGCACAACGGCACCGTGGCGCCGTCGTCCGGCGCCCTGGGCACCACGATCGACGTGCAGGACCTGTACTTCAATACGCCGGCGCGGCGCAAATTCCTCAAGTCCGAGCAGACCGAATTCGGCCACTGCGCCGAGGTTGTGCGCCGCATCGCGCTGGCGCGGCCGGACGTGTCGTTCTCGCTGAGTCACAACGGCCGCACCATCGACCACTGGAACGTCAGCGAAATGGCCAAGCGCAGCGCCCACATCCTCGGCGACGGCTTCGCCGAGGCGCGCCTGCCGATCGACGAACGGGCCGGCGCGCTGCGCCTGCACGGCTACGCCGGCCTGCCGACCGCCTCCAAGGCGCGCGCCGACGGCCAGTTCTTCTACGTGAACGGCCGCTTCGTGCGCGACAAGGTGCTGGTGCACGCGGTCAAAGCCGCCTACCAGGACGTGCTGCACGGCGACCGCTTCCCGTGCTATGTGCTGGCGCTCGAACTCGACCCGGCGCTGGTCGACGTCAACGTCCACCCGTCCAAGATCGAGGTGCGCTTCCGCGACAGCCGCGCGGTGCACCAATTCGTGTTCCACGCGGTGCAGCGCGCGCTGGCGGCGACGTCGGCCACCTCGCACGGCAGCGTGCCGTCGCCACTGCCGGCGGCCGAAAGCCTGGGCAGCGCCACCTGGCGCGGCGAGCAGACCTCGTTCGGCCCGTTGCTGGCCCCTGATTACGCCCCGACGTTCTCGCCGTCGCCGTTCGGATCGCGCAATGGCGATGCCGGCGGCGGCGTGGGCGCGGGCTACGGCGCGACGCGCTTTGGCGCCGGCGAGGGCGGCGTCGCCCAGAGCACCGAGAAGTATGGCGCGCTGTTCGGCGGCGCCGGCCGCATCGACGGCTATCGCGCCGAAGCCGACATGGCGCTGCCGCAAGCGAGTCCGTTCACGGTATCCGCCGCCGCGATGGCGCAGGAGGAGTTCCCGCTCGGCTTCGCGCTGGCGCAGCTGCACGGCATCTACATCCTGGCGCAGAACACCAAGGGCCTGGTGCTGGTCGACATGCACGCCGCCCACGAACGCATCCTGTACGAACAGTTGAAGAACGCGCTGGAGAGCCGCGTCGCCGGCGAGGAGATGCAGGTGCAGCCGCTGCTGATCCCCGTCACCTTCTACGCCGACGCGGTGGAGGTGGGCACCGCGCAGGAGCACCGCGAGACCTTGAAGGCGCTGGGCTTCGACATCGCCGCGCTGTCGCCGACGACGCTGGCGGTGCGCTCCGTGCCGGTGCTGCTGAAGAACGCCGACGCCCAAACGCTGGCGCGCGACGTGCTGCGCGACGTGCGCGAATTCGGCGGCTCGCGGGTGCTGATCGAACGGCAGAACGAACTGCTCGGCACCCTCGCCTGCCACACGGCGGTGCGCGCCAACCGCATCCTGTCGACCCAGGAAATGAACGCCCTGCTGCGCCAGATGGAAACCACCGAACGCGCCGACCAGTGCAACCACGGCCGCCCGACCTGGGTGCAGGTGGAAATCGGCGCGCTCGACAAGCTTTTCCTGCGCGGCCAATAAGATGAACGCAACCGTTTCAAAACCGTTGGCGGTGGCCATCATGGGACCGACGGCGTCCGGCAAGACGGCGGCGGCGCTGGCGATCGCCCAGCGCATCCCGTCGGAGATCATCTCGGTCGACTCGGCGCTGGTGTATCGCGGCATGGACATCGGCACCGCCAAGCCCACGCGCGCGGAACGGGCCGCCGCGCCGCACCACCTGATCGACATCCTCGACCCGCTCGATTCGTATTCGGTGGCGCAGTTCCGCGCCGATACGCTGCGGCTGGTCGACGAGATTGTCGCGCGCGGCAACCTGCCGTTGCTGGTCGGCGGCACCATGCTGTATTTCAAAGGCCTGGCCGAGGGACTCGACGACCTGCCCGGCGCCGATCCGGCGCTGCGCGCGGAACTGGAAGAGGAAGCGGCGCGCGTAAGCTGGCCGGCGATGCACGCCAAACTGGCGGCGCTCGACCCGGAAACGGCGGCCCGTCTGGCGCCCAACGACGCCCAGCGCATCCAGCGCGCGCTGGAGATCTGCGCGTTGAGCGGCAAGCCGATGTCGGAGCTGCTGGCGCTGCGGGAGAAAACCGAGCTGCCGTTCGAGGTGCTGTCGTTCGCGCTGGAGCCGTCGGACCGCGCGGTGCTCCACCAGCGCATCGCGCGCCGCTTCGACATCATGCTGGAGGAATCCGGGGACGGCAATCTGATCACCGAGGTGGAGGTGCTGCGCCGGCGCGGCGACCTGCATCCGGGGCTGCCGTCGATGCGCTGCGTCGGCTACCGGCAGGCGTGGGAATATCTGGACGGGGCCATCGACTACGCGACCATGCGCGAGACCGGCATCATCGCCACCCGCCAGCTGGCCAAGCGCCAATTGACGTGGCTGCGCTCCATGCCCGGGCGCGTGGCGCTGGACTGCCTGGGGCCCGATCCGGCCGGCGCGATGCTGGCGCAAATCGCCGAAAAGCTGGGGTAATCGTTACGTGGTCGGCGGCGCCGAATCCATATAAATGATTTCCCACAGATGGCCGTCGAGGTCCTGGAAACCGTGGCCGTACATGAAGCCATGGTCCTGCGGCTCCTTGTAGGCGCTGCCGCCGGCCTCGATCGCCTTGTCGACCAGCGCCGTCACCTGGTCGCGCGACTCCACCTGCAGGCACACCAGCACCTCGGTCGACGCGTGGGCGTCGCTCACCGGCTTGGGGGTGAAGGTCTTGAAGCGCTCCTCGGTCAGCAGCATGACGAAGATGTTCTCGGCCACGATCATGCACGTGGCGCCCTCGTCGGTGTAATGCTGGTTGAAGGAATAGCCCAGGTGGGTAAAGAACTCCACCGATTTCGGCAAGTCGCGCACAGGCAAATTCACAAAAATATTGGTGGCCATACCATCTCCGTTTGGTTATATGCTGATAGCCCGGACATCAGGATACCAATATGCTAACGTTTTAGCGACCACCACGCGCGTGCACGCACTTTTTTAGAAAAATCTTTGGGTCACCCTTGACAGTCCAAAGCCCAACCCCGATAATGCTGGGCGTTGCAGGTGATATAGCTCAGTTGGTTAGAGCACAGCATTCATAATGCTGGGGTCGGTGGTTCAAGTCCACCTATCACCACCAAGAATTTTCCTGAGTCTATATGGCTCAGTTCAATAACCCGCCGTTCTCCCAGTGAGACGGCGGGTTTTTTGTTTGTGGACGTCGGGCACGTTCTTGGAGGGGAAATTATGAAAGCTAGCATTGGAAGACTGTTGGCTGCGACTGCGACCATCTTTTTTGCATCATGCGATTCCGGCGGCGGACAGACTTCCCGTGCCATCGCGTCGCCGGATCAAGCCTACGTCGCCGTACAGATTACCGAAGTTGGCAGTGAAATGCCCAGCTCCTCATGTATCGACACCATCGTCGTTGTTCCAAGCAAAGAGCTATCGTCGGGTAGATATCCCGCCAGCAGCCGCGCCGATGTCGGCGGTTGCCATTCGTTGAAGATGACTGTGATTAATGGTCACCCCACCATGCCGAACGGACCGCAATTGCGGTGGTCTGGCCCTCGGGAGCTCAGCATTGTCTTCGACCCGAAAGGCGCACGCAGCGGGGTGTCGACGTTTTACTCGGTGACGTCGCTCTACGACGGCGCGATAACAATCCGCAACGAGCCTCAATAAAGTTGATCTCATTGGGAGCGGTGGACTAGCGATTGTCCTGGGCTACTTACTTAGGAGGTCTACGGATAAATTCAGCTCATTTCGACACCATCGATTGCTCCAACTGGATTACCTCGAATCGACCAACAGGAGGCAGCTTATCTATGCCTACAGGCTCTAGGTCCGTGGTCGACCCAGCGACATGACGATACATAATGTATTTCTTGTTGGTCTCCCCGTAGCCGTTGGTCGGCACCACGATCAATGTTTGTCGTGCTCCAATATATAGCCGTGCAGGCCGATTTTTTTCAGCAAAGTCCAATCGTTCAATCTTGCCTGTGGCTGGATTCTGAGTCAGAACGAAACCCTGCAAAAAATTGGAGGTGAACATTCCGGAAACAATAAGCGCGTGCCGCTTTTGCCCGGCACACGCGATATGAACGTCTGAGCCGCGCGAATCATCCGGATTACCAAAAAGCGCTTTAACCTCTCCTTCCTGCCGCACATAGTAAATATGCGTATCGCCGATCTCCGAGTCGCGAACAACCTCGACTCGCTTCCCTCTTTTAGCGCCAACATCGCAGCTTGACACCGGTTCTGAGGCACCGGCCGAGGACGCTAAAAACATGAGCGCAAGACTAAAACACATCTTCATTTTTTCACCATCTCCCTGAGCACTTCCATGGATTCCGGATGAGCTTTCAGCTTTTCGCTAGCCGCCTTGATCTTTGCGTAATAGATGCCGTTACGGAGACCTCGGTAGTCCTTGTATGCCTCTGCGACAGGATCATCAGAACCATCCGCAGTACGCTTATCGATGAGCGCTTTTAAGTAGGCCGTGCCAGTTCGAATATTAACGGCTTCGTCGACGAGTTCGGTGCCACTGTGGAATGCATCCGCATCACGGTACAGGTCCGCCTCGGGACGTCTTTCCTTACGCGGCTTCTTAAGGTTTTCAAGACGATAGAGTTCGCGGATCGGTGCCTTCAGCAACTGCATCAGGCCTCGCGCGCTGCTGCCTTGGGCGTTGGCATTCGCGTCGAATCGGGATTCCATGTAGATCTGACAGATGATCAGGTCTGTACCTATGTCTGATTGATTGTTCGCCTCAACCAATGTCCTGATCTCACGGAGCCGCACAGAGTCGTCAATTTTGACAGCGCCAGGTTCATTGTCGGATACCGGGGTCAGTCGCGCCGTATGAGTTTTAATGCTTTTCTTCTTAGGCATTTTAGCGGTCCCAATGCGGATTGATCGGTGTGGGATCCGACTCATATACTTGGAGCGTCACATGGTCTGCCTGCTTCGCGGAAATTCTTTGGGTTTCCCGTCCTGGTCCGTCCTGCCTTCCAGGCGCACGCCGCTAGCAAGTTCGAGGACGTAGGGATGGTCGATTGCCGGTCGCCCAGTGATTTCGTTTGTAATCAGAAAATCCAGATCATAGGATTGCGGATCGGGCGAGGATTCACCAGCGTCCGCTACGACGCCGTTATTTTCCGCGATTTCCGCAGCATAGGACGTCGCTGTGGTGCCGTCGATCACTTGGCTCCGCAAAGTCTGACTGGCGATTAAGCGAGGGTGAGGCGTGCAGCCACAGATACAAATGTCATTTTCAAGAGCGACCGCAATATCGTTCCATAGCTCGACTAGCCGAGGACCCACGCACAAAATATAACCTGTGCCGCCGCAGCTGTTGCATATGATAGGGTCATTCTCCACGGCGATACGTGCGCCTTGAATTGAGCCGTGGCTACTAGCCTTTATCACAACGCCGCCAGCCGTAGTTTTGGCACCTTCGGTGATGATGTAACGTCTCACATTGGTCTCCTTGGCTTCGGGAATACCACATTCCGCGCGTATCGCTTTCTGATAGGCGACGTCATCTTTGGGCTTGGTGCCATCGTCTGCCCACATGCCAAAAACAGGAAGCAGCACGGCGCGACGTACCGCTCGCCTGCTTGCCAAGCTATCCAACCCAACAGCACGACCGGCGATGACGTGGAGTCGCCACCGCCCGTGGCAACTACCTGTTTGCCGGTGCCGACACGGCGGCAAACGCGCCGCCGCCATGTCCTCGCCGATCGGGACGGCTCAGCCGAACGGTGCCGCCCCGATGCCTGGTCAGGCCATCTTCAAGGACTGCGCACGACGACGGCGTGCCAAGCCCACGACGCCCAGGCCAGCTGCCATCAGCGCATAGGTCTCGGGTTCGGGAACGGCGCGGACGGCGACGTCGACGGTGCCGGGCCCGCCAATGGTCGTGCTGTACTGGCCATACTCGAAGCCTTCATAACCGGTAATCACCAGTACGTAAGCCGTGTTGGCGTCCAGGTGGGTCACGAAGCCCGAAGTGGTCGTACCAAGAAGATCGTCGTTACCGATCAGGGCGTTCGTCAGTGACGAGTGGGAATCGAAGCGCGGGCTGTACAGGAAAACGAGCGAGTCGAAAGTCGCCGTCGTCAAGAACGAGTAATCGCCCGCTGCGGAAACCGTGAAGCTGAATTGGTTGAAGCTCACATCCGTGCCGATTGCCGACAAGCCGGAAAGGTCCTCGACCGGTCGATTAAAGATGGCGGCGCCAGTCGTGTCGCCGGTGATGGTGTGGATGGAATCAGCCTGGGCGGTCGATGCAAAGGCAAAAAAGGCCAGGGCGAGCAGTGTCGATTTCAGAAACATGGTTTATTCCTTTTCAATAATGGCTAAGTCATAGGCTGGTAGGCGAAAGCCCAGGCAAGAGCGCCGCGCCCGTAAAGAGCGCGGGTCTTGCCGGCACCCGTTGCTATTTGGTTTGCGCTGGCAGGATGGCAATCCGCCGGCCGCGACCGTCGACCGAAATGGTCGGCGCGGTGCTGCTGGCAACGCTGGATTTGGCGGCCGGGCCGTTTTGCACGGTGAACGACGAAATCTTCGAACCTCGTTTGCCGTCAAACTGGCCATCGACCTGCACCGCCAGATTGCTCGTGCCCGGCGGGGGCGTGTAGTTGACCAGCAGCGTCATCACTTGGCCGGCGGCGAAAGTCCCGCCGATAACGGGAGACTTCGCTCCAACCACGGTCAGGCCATCCACGCCGTAGACCCGAACATTGACCTGCTGCGCGGCCGACTCGAAGGCGATCTTCAGCGTGGCTTGTTGAGCTTGCACCGTTCCGGAGATTTCCACGGGCGCATTGGGCTTGGCGTGGACGGCCGCGGCCGTGAATGAGGTGATCAGTCCGACGGCGAGCGCCGCCGCCAGTGTTGAAATTTTCACTTGCATGATGGCATCCTTAAGGAGGTGGGGAACGCTTTAGCGGACCGTTTTGGTTTTTTGATTGACTATCATGCCTTTGCCCGCGATCTCACCGCTTGCGATGCGCATCGACGCGGTGTATTGGCCGCTCCCGTTGACATTGAAGCCTTGGACCGCGAGGACGTACAACTTGTTGGCCTTGGCGGCGAACGAAAACTGCTCGGTTCCACTGATGTAACTGTCAGCAGCGGCGATCAGCTTGCCGTCTTCGAACAGCTTGAGCCCGATGTCGCCGCTCGAGGTCCCGATGACCTGGAGCGGACCTGCGGCAGGGCTGGTGAACCTGATGAAGCGGTTCGCTCCAAGCTTGTTATTGCGGTTCACATCCGCCAGGAACGTCAGGGTCTGGCTCTCGCCGTCCACCGTCATCTGCCGGAACACCGGCAGGTTCGCCGCATTGCCGCCGTTGTTGGTTTCGCCGGTCCCAAACTCGTCTTGAACGGGGCTGATACCCGACTTCGACGTCACGCTGTCGATTGCCGCAATCGTGGAGGCCGAGGTGCCGGGGACTGTTTTCAAGGCGTTGATGAACGAAAAAATGGAAGTCACCGCCGGGGTACTCTTCTGCCCCCCCGTCATGATGTCGTAGATCGGTCCCAGTCCAAGCGCCACCCTATCAAACGACTCGTTCGCCGGGTCGAAGAGGTCATACAGCACGGATTGCACCGAAGCCTCGGAGAACCAGCCCGGCGTCGGATCGTTGGAGTCGTTGGTTTCCATGTCGATGATGAGCGTTGTGTTGCCCTGGCCGACGCCTCCGGTATCCCGGTACTTCGCGTCCGGAAAAAGTATCATCGCGCTCAGCGCATTTCCCCACCCCTCGCCAAAGGCAAGCCGTGGATCGATGATGTCGCCGGCGCCGTGAGTCCCACCGATGCTGTCCGAGCGACCCAGCTTGTCTTCAAAGTAGTGTCCCCATTCATGCACCATGACATGGGCATCGTATTCGTCGGTATCCACATCCGCCTTGCCGAGGATGTAGATGCCGCCCGTGCCACTGTTGTAGTGCGAAGTGTCGATCTGGCCCGAAGCGATATCGCCAGATTCCGGACGATTGTTGACGCTCCAGTTAATGGGCAACGCGGGAAAATTCAGCTGGGGTCGCACCGCCATGAAAGCGCGCGCCGTCGAGTAGAGCGTGTCGAGGCTGGCAAACGGTGCGGCCGTGCGCGCGCCCGTGTAGGACGCCCCTCCCCAGCCGCTGCCGGCGTTCAAGTCCTTGACGGTGGCCGCCGCGGTCGTCGTAATTGCAGCAGACTCCAGCGTGTATAGGGCGTTGCCGTTGGTGTTGTCCTGAACGAACAATGGCGGATTGGCCGTCTCGGCGTACGCCCGAACCCTGACCCGGGTTACCAGATCGGGAACCGCGAAGCTGTAGCTGCCGTCTTCCCCTGAGGTGGTGACCGCGAGTTCCCGGTTCGTGGGGCTCTCTTTGTTGTATTCAACCAGCACCACCCGCACGTTGCGGATGGGCTTTGGCACGACCGCGCTGTAGTTAAGCCCGTTCTCCAGCGTCGACGGTACCCGGTCGTATGTCAACTTTCCGTACAACACCTTGCCCTTGGTGTCGGCTTTGGCGTCGTTCACAGCCAAACCTAAAACTCCGAACAAGCAGAGTGCCCCGACGCCAACCAGCCGAGCCAAGCGGCTCGTCTCTAGCTGGCGCAGGCCATATCCCAATGTGCCTCGACTATGCATGAAGGTCTCCCGTATTGGTCAATCGCCAAAAAAACCGTGGCAACCCCCTGTTGCCAGGTCACGATTTGCTTGTTAACAATATCATATTATTAATTAATATTTAAATGTTTTTGACATTTGGTAGACTAATTATTACTACCATCTTTATACCGACGTGGCAGGTCAACACACGCTCTGAAGCAAGGCTTAACCTCGGCGGCGCAATCTATTTATGCCTGAGCCGCCGGCGGCTCACTCTGCTTCTGGCTGGCCCAATAGCCATAATCGACATCGATGTTCTCCAGCAGCGCGATGAAATCCGTCGTCTGGCTGGTCAGCAGTTGGGAGAATTGCGAAATCAGATTGCCCTGTTTCTCCATCAGCTTGGACATGGTGTTGGCCTGGCGCAGTTGCTCGTAATCTTCGAGCAGTATCGTGCAACCCTTGCGCCAATTGAGCCCCTGCGTATGCAAGCGCCGCAAGATGGCCGCCTCCAGCTGCATCGCCTCGCTCCAGACGGTCGGATCCCACAGCCGCGTCGCCAGCGTGAGCGACAAAGCGCTGTTGTTGGCCATGCTGGTGGCGTATTTTTGCGTCAGCCTCTGCGTGGTCAGCGCCTGCGCCAGATGGGTCGTCGCGCTCGAAGCAAGCGCCCCGGCTTCGGCGGCGAGGTTTGGTTGCTCGTTCGATTTCAAGTCGACTGCGAAGGGAAATATACTCATGACATCCTCCATAGGCCTTCAAGCGCAAAGGCGGTCCAGCATGGCGTGAATGGCCTTGATCTGCACGGCATCACGGGAATAGTAAAGCGACTTCGCATCCTTGCAGCTGTATCCCCACCAGTCCCAGCACCCGTCCGGGTTTTGGAGGTGGCCGTTGTCCGTGCCCTCGGCTTGCGGGTACAGCACGATGATGTCGTTGCTTTCGGCGATATTGTTATAGCCGGTGGTGGTGATATAGCGGTTGCCGTAGGGCGGACGGTTGGCCGTGTCGGGGCGGCCGCTGACGCAGTCCGTGAAGTTGTAGCCCTGCTTGCAGCCATGCAGGGCGATATGCACGCGCGGCGCGGCCACGGCGCCGGCCAGCACCTGCGACGGGATGTAGGCGTAGCCGAATCGGCTCATGCTGGTCCACTGCGCGTCCTTGCCGAGAAACTCCGTCTGGTCGAAACGCAGCAAACGCCCGGCCAGACGCTCGGAGGCCGGCTTCAGCGCGCCATAAATATGTTCCAGGATATGGTGGGATTGCATGAAGCCGCCGTTGTTGATGTATGGCGGCTGATTGGCCGCCAATGCCGAATCCTCCGGATTGTCCGTGATGATGGAATGGCCCGCCGGCACGTTGTCGTGGTAAGCGATATTCTCCCCTTTTACACCCAGCATTTCGTAGAACTGGCGGGTTTTCGCGACCACGTCGGAATACACGACCTGGTCCCGGCTGCCGGTGAAGATGTAGAGCCGGTCATCGGCCAGATTGGAAAGATCGTCGATCAAGCCCGCCCTGGCCGTGTCCCGCGTCATATCGGCCAGTTGCCGGGGATCGGGCGCGGTTTGCGGGATCAACGGGCTCATACAGATATACAGGGCGTTCTCGATGTAGGCGTCCTCCGCCGCCACCGTCTTGCGGGAACGATATGTCTGGGCGCAGCGGAACGGTCCCCCGGCGATAATGCCCGCCCCCGCGAAGCTGGCCGAACGGGCCAGGTGCAGCTGCACCGTCATGAAGGCCCCCGACGACAGGCCGGAGATCGAATTATTGCTTTTCGACGCTCCGTACGATCCGAGTTGAACAATATCCGCGTCTGTGTTTGCGACCATCGCGCCTCCTGTTTATGTGGGTGGACCGGCCGATGCGCCATGGCCGCGTAGAAACAGTATTGTCTGATCCAGGCGGGGCAGCTTATTGAGATTTATCAAGATTTTCTGCACGGATCGGGCCGGACGCATTTGGCAGCCGGGGCACGACGGAGATATCGGGGGGGGACGTTGGAGCGGGTGCTGGAGGGCTGGAGGAGGCCCCGGACGACAGCGAGCCTTTGAAACACGTAGGGCGGATTAGCGCAGCGTAATCGGCCATGCATGCGCCGCCACCGGCGCATGCATGGCCGATTACGGCGTTCCGCCTAATCCGCCCTACGTGTATTGCGTGTTAACGGCGCGGTCTATTTACCGATCACCTTGACCAGCTTGGCCAGCGCCTTGTCGTTGGCGCTCAGGCTCTGCGTGGCGTCGTTCCAGCGCAGCGTGGTGGTGGTGGCGCCCTTGCCTTTTTCGTAGTCGTAGCTGGCGCCGTCGTCGTCATACAGGTTGAACTCGCCGTCCTTGCCCGGATAGACATGGATGGCGACGATCGCCTGTTTGGTCGCCGTCGACTGAATATCCGCGCCGACCGGCACGATCGATCCGGCCTTGACGAACACCGGTATGCGCTCGATCGGCGCCGCCACCTTGACCCACTGGCCGCCGCTGAATTTCTCGTTGGTCCAGTAGTTGTACCAGTCGGCACCCGCCGGCAGGTAGACATCCTTCTGCGTCTGCCCCTGCTCGGTCACCGGCGCCACCAGGAAGGCCGGGCCGAACATGTATTCGGTGCCGATGTTGGCGACGTTCGGATCGCCGGCGAAGTCCATCCACAACGGCCGCATGAATGGCGCGCCGGTGTCGTAGGTGGTCTTGGCGCTCGAATACAGGTACGGGATCAAACGATAACGCAGGCGGTCGTAGTCGGCCAGGATGGTTTCGGCGGCGCGGCCGAAGGACCACAACTCGGTGGCCTTGCGGTCGCCGTGCACGCGCAGCGTCGGCAGGAAGGTCCCGTACTGGAACCAGCGTGTGAACAGCTCCGGATAGTCGTGGTACTGGCCGATCACGTCGCGCGCGTCGGATGGATCGAGCAGCGGCGCCTTGGTGGCGCTGGTGACCTGCGGCAGTCCCTGCCAGCCGCCGATGTCGTTACCCCAGTAGGCGATGCCGGAGGCGGTCATGTTCAAGCCGGTCGGGATCTGGCGCGCCAGTGCTTCCCAGCTTGGGTGGATGTCCGAGGACCAGAACAGCGCGCCGGTGCGCTGCGAACCGAGGTACGCGGCGCGCGACAGGATCAGCACGCGCTTGTTCGGCTTCCACGCGCGCATGCCCTGCGCCACGCCTTCCACGTGCAGCAGCGGGAACAGGTTGTGATAGCGGTCGCCCGAGCCGATCGAGTAGAAGAAACCGTCCGGCACCAGATCGGGCTCGGTCTCGTCGAGCCACGGATAGTCGAAGCCGTGCGACAGGATATTGTCGCGCGCCTTCTGCCAGAACCACGCGCGCGCGGCCGGATTGGTCGGGTCGATCAAGCCGCCGGTGCGGTCGGAACGGAACGGCAGGCCGTCGACGGTCTTGCCGTCCTTGTCCTTGAGCAGATAGCCCTTGGCATCGAGCTCGTTGAAGTAGCGGCCCGACGTTTCGTAGCGTGGCCAGATCGAGATGATCGACTGCATGCCCATGTCGTGCAGCTGCTTGTTCATGCCGTCCGGGTCCGGGAACTCGGCCGGGTTGATGTCCATCTGGCCCATGCGCGTCCAGTAGAACCAGTCCAGCACCATCACGTCCAGCGGATACTTCTTCTCGCGGTAGGTCTTGGCCACGCGCAGCATCAGGTCCTGGCTGTCGTAGCGCGCCTTCGACTGGATCAGGCCAAACGCCGCCTTCGGTGGAATCGGCGTCTTGCCGGTCAGCCGCGCATAGCCCGAGTACAGCGCCTCCGGCTTGTCGCCGGTGATGATGAAGAAGCTGACGCGCTCCCCCACCTTGGATTGGAACGAGGTGCGGCCGTTGATGGCGGCGACAAAGCGCGTGGCCGACGGGTTGTCCCAGACGATGCCGTAGGACTTGGAGCTGACCATGAACGGCACGCACACCGTCTCGCCGGCCGGCGCGTCGTACCAGTGCGCGCAGTCGATGGTGCGGCCGCGCAGGTCCAACGCGCCGGTCGATTCCTGGTTCTGCCCCATGCCGTAGTAATGCTCGTCGGCCGGCGCGGCGAACGAGGCTCCCACCTGGTAGGTCTTTTCGGTGTTGACGGTCTGCGGCGACATCTCCCAGCCGTTCATGCTCAGGAGGGTCTCGCCCCTGGCGTTTTTCACTTGCAGGCCGACCGGCGCCAGTTGCGGCGCGAAGTACTTCTCGCCGGTGCTCGGCACGCGCGGCGGCGGCGCGGCGTTGATGTGCAAGGTCAGCGCGGACGAGGAGAAGGTGTCGCCGTCGGCGCCGGCCTTGTGCTGGAAGGCGCCGCCGTCCGCGTGCTCGGCGATGATGCCGTAGCCCGGCGCCTTGAGCGCCTCGGCCTTGTCGGCGGCGATCGAGACGTGGACGATGTTCGGACCATAGGCCTGCACCGAGACCCAGGCGCCATTGCGGTCCAGGGTGGCGAGCGGCGCGGCGTGGACCGCTGTGGCGGCCAGCGCCGAGGCGAGCACCGTCGAGGCGGCGCGGAGTGAAAGCAGTTTCATGGGGGAAGATCCTGTAATTGCAGGTCGATAATTTTGTATCCGTTGCAACGCTGTCGCAAGTGTGAAAATCACCAAACAATGGACTGAAATTTCGCGCCGCCGATTCCGGTCCCGCACGGGCCGGGCCACGACGGCGGCGCGAGCGTTACTTTTTTTCCACAATTCGTATAGAAAAATTGCGTCCGCCTATACGAAGTGGGAATAGCTGCGCGCAAAAATAATCATATCGGTGATTATTTGTGACTTTTATGACAATTCCCAGTATCGCGCCGCCAGCCACCCCGGCCGCCCGACCCCGCCCGCTGAGAGGGAAAGCCTGCCACCGCCGCCCGATTCTTCCTCCACGGAAACCGTTTAACTTGCGGTCCCCCGGCTCCCTACCGCTAGTTGCTCACTGTTTGCTAAGTGACTAGTCTTGACTCTGCCAGGCAAGAGACGGCTTAGGCGACCCAGAAATCAAACACTGAGGATAAAAATGAAAAAGAAAACATTGGAGACGATGGTGGCGCTGGCGCTGGCCGCCATGTACACCCCGGGGGCACTGGCACAGGAGACGCCGGCGGCGGCCAGCGGCGAACCGGCAGTCGCCACACCACCCGCGGCCGCCCCCGCCGCGGCCCAGGACAAAGTCGAAACGGTGGTCGTCACCGGTTTCCGCTCCAGCCTCCAGAAGGCGCTCAATCTCAAGGCCCAGGCCATCGGCGTGCGCGATTCGATCGTCGCCGAGGACATCGGCAAATTCCCGGAGGCGAACGTCGCCGAATCGCTGCAGCGCGTGCCGGGTGTGATCCTGAACCGCGACGAATCGTCCGGCGAAGGCCAGCGCATCTCCATCCGCGGCCTGCCGACCGACTACTCGGTCACCACCCTGAACGGCGCGCCGGTCAACACCACGTCGACGTCCACCATCGGCAGCGCGGCGCGCGGCTTCAACTACGACGTGTTCGCGTCCGAACTGTTCGGCCGCGTCGACTTCTACAAATCGCCGCTGGCCGAACTGACCGAGGGCGGCCTCGGTGGCGTGGTCGATCTGCAGACCCCGCGCCCGTTCGACAACCCGAAGCGCACCATCCGCTACGGCCTGACCGACACCTACAACACCGCCTCCAAGCACAACGACCCGAACGGCTTCGTGCTGTACTCGAACACCTGGGACAAGCTGGGCTTCCTGATCGGCGCCTCGCACTCGGGCAGCGTCAACACGCGCTCCGGCTTCGAGGCCACGGGCGGCTACAACAGCTCCTTCAACGGCAGCCAGAGTCCCGTGAAAGGCAATTTCGCGCTGACCTTGGACTATGACGATCCGCGCGCCAATCTGTCCGGCTACACGCGCGACCAGATCGACAAGGCGCTGCTGCCGCGTATCTACCGCTTCTACGGCTCGCAGAACGAGCGCACGCGCGACGGCCTGGTGTCGTCGCTGCAGTGGAAGACACCGACCGTCAACGTCAGCCTCGATACGATGTACTCGAAGCTGAAGAACACCCGCGAGGAGACGCTGTTCGGCATCCTGGTGCGCAGCACCAAGACCACCAACCGCGCGGCGCCCGCCGGCGCGAGCGGCAACAACGGCCTGATTCCGGTCAACGTGCATATCGATCCGGCCACCAATCTGTTGACCGGCACCTTCGCCAACACCACCTACAACGCCGGCGCCGGCTACACCAAGGACGAAACCGAATTCGGTTACGGCGCCTTGAACGGCAGCTGGAAGGTCAGCGACAAATTCACGCTGACCGGCCAGGCCAGTTTGAACCAGAGCACCGCCACCAGCGCGACCGGCCAATTGTCCGGCTTTATCTACGGCGCGCAGTCGACCATCGACTATGGCGACGACCATGTCTACCCGTCGATCTCGTCGCCGACCAGCTACACCGATCCAAACAACTGGAGCGGTTTCGCCGTCAGCACCGGCTGGACCAAGGAAACCGACAAGGGCAAGCAGGCGCGCGTGGTCGCCGACTGGGACTACGACCTGCCGGGCGAATGGACCGGCCACCTGAAGGCCGGCCTGACGTTCGTCTCGACCACCAAGGGCGTCAACAAACGTAACGGCACCTCGCTGGCGACGGCCAAGTTGAACAGCATCGGCGCCGCCGGCATGCGCAACGGCATGACCAGCAACCTGCCGATCGATAACCTGGACTTCGGCGCCGGCTGGCCGCATGCGTGGAGCACCTGGGACAGCAACTACTTCTATTCGCAGTTCGATCCGAACACCTACAATCCGCAGTCGGCGTTCACGCCCTCGCAAAGCTTCACCGCGCAGGAGGATGTCAAGACCGCCTTCGTGCAGTCCGACTTCAAGGGCACGATCGCCGACCACGAACTGCGCATCAACGCCGGCGTGCGCTTCTCCGGCACCGATACCAAGATCGACAACTTCAAGCAGCAGGGCGCGAGCCTGGTGTACTCGCCCAATCACGAGAATGGCTCGTACAGCAACGTGCTGCCGGCCATCAGCAGCGCGTTCGACCTGACCGAGAACCTGATGTGGCGCGCCTCGTGGGGCAAGACCATCACGCGCGCCTCGCTGTCCGTGATCGCCGCGCAAACCGTGATCCCCAACCAGTTCGACAACACCGCCACGTCGGGCAATCCGAACCTGCGTCCACAGCAGTCGAAGAACCTGGACACCAGCCTGGAATGGTACTTCTCGCCCGGCAGCCTGCTGTCGGCGGCCTACTTCAAGAAGGAGCTGACCGACGCCACCGTCGCCAACACGCAGGTGGTCACCTTCGGTTCCCTGGGCCTGCCCGACACCGCGCTCGGCCCGTTGTTCCAGGACGCCAGCGGACATGTGGATCCGAACCTGGCGATGACGCTGCGCAGCTACACCAACGCCGGCCAGCAGACGCTCAAGGGCTACGAGCTGGCCTACCAGCAGGCGTTCAGCTTCCTGCCGGCGCCCTTCAACGGCATGGGCGCGCTGGCCAGCTACACGCATATCGATCCGTTCAACAGCGCCAAGTGGATCACCAACGCGGGCAAGGAGATCGAGGTCAACTCGGTGCCGAAGTACGCCTACAGCACCACGCTGTATTTCGAGAACGGCCCGATCGCGATGCGCATGTCCTATAACTACAAGGGCAAGTCGCTGCACGGCGATAATCCGCGCAACCTGGGCGACGACTTGATACGCTGGCGCGCCGGCCGCGGCTACCTGGACGCCAACATCAGCTACAAGATCAGCGAGAAGCTGGAGTTCCGCATCGACGCGCTCAACCTGAGCAACACGCTGGCCTACGATTATTTCGAGGACGCGAGTGGCCGCTACGGCAGCGGCAAGAAGACACGGATGGACTATGCGAAGTATGATGGCCGTACCATCAAATTCGGCATCCGCGGAAAACTCTAAGGAATAAGCTTCAACCTATGATGAAACGACTCCTGGCAACCGGCGCGCTCGCGCTGGGATTGGCCGGCTGCGCCACCACGCAGCCGGCGGTCGACACCTCCCAACAGGAGGTGGTCGCGATTATCAACAAGGTCAACGACTACTGGCAGCAGCGCGAGTCGCCGCAAAAATGGGCGTTCTGGGACATCGCCGCCTACCACACCGGCAATATGGAAGCGTACCGGATCACCGGCAATCCGCGCTACCGCCAGTACTCCGAGGACTGGGCCGTCCACAACCAGTGGCAGGGCGCCAAGTCGACCGACAAGACCAAATGGAAGTACCAGTACGGCGAGACCGACGAACACGTGATGTTCGGCGACTGGCAGATCTGCTTCCAGACCTACGCCGATTTGTACCAGTTCGACGCGGTCAAGGACCCGAAGAAAATCGCGCGCGCGCGCGCGGTGATGGAATACCAGATGAGCACCGCGCAAAAGGACTACTGGTGGTGGTCCGACGGCTTGTACATGGTGATGCCGGTGATGACCAAGCTGTATACCATCACGGGCGAGCGCAAATACCTCGACAAGCTGCACGAGTACTTCGACTATTCGAACAGCATCATGTACGACGGCGACGAAGGTCTGTACTACCGCGACGCGCGCTACGTCTATCCGAAGCACAAAAGCGTCAACGGCAAGAAGGACTTCTGGTCGCGCGGCGACGGCTGGGTGTTCGCCGGCCTGGCCAAGGTGCTCGCGGACCTGCCGCAGGACGACCCGCACCGCGCCGACTACCTGGCCAAGTTCCGGGGCATGGCGGGCGCGCTGAAGAAGGCGCAATCGGCCGACGGCTACTGGACCCGCAGCCTGCTCGATCCCGAGCACGCGCCGGGACCGGAGACCAGCGGCACCGCCTTTTTCGTCTACGGCTACCTGTGGGGCATCAACAACGGCGTGCTCGATCGCGACGAGTACCTGCCGACGGTGCGCAAAGGCTGGCATTACCTGAGCAAGGTGGCCCTGCAACCGGACGGCAAGATCGGCTACATCCAGCCGATTGGCGACCGCGCGGTGCCGGGACAGGTGGTCGACCAGAATTCGACCACGCCGTTCGGGGTGGGCGCGTATCTGCTGGCCTCCTCCGAGATGGTGCGGCTGCTGAAAAAATAACAACGGAGACTCGATGGAACGACGCAATTTCATACAGGCCGTGATGGCCGGTTCCGCCGCGGGCGCCGTCGCCGGCGCGCACAACGCGGTGGCGGCGACGGCCACCGGCGCGAGCGCTATCGGCACCGACGGCAAGAGCGCCCGCGCGCAACTGGCGGCGCTGGCGCACAAGATGTCCGAGCCGGTGCTGGCCAACATGGCGGCCGGCACGCTGAAGAAGAATTTCGCGCTGGAGGTCAGCCCGACCTGGGATGGCCGCGACAAGGGCGTGGCCTACCTGGAGTGCTTCGGCCGGCTGATCGCCGGCATCGCGCCGTGGCTGGCGTTGGAGGACGACGGCACGCCGGAGGGCCGCACCCGCAAGCGCCTGCATCAACTGGCACTGCAAAGCTACACCAACTCGGTCGATCCGGCCAATCCCGATTACCTGCTGTGGAAAGGCCCGGGCCAGACGCTGGTCGACTCGGCCTACTTCACCAATGCCCTGATCCGCGCGCCGAAAGCGTTGTGGGAGCCGCTCGACGCCAAGACCAAGCAGCGCATCATCGCCGAGATCAAGTCGCTGCGCCGCATCGAGCCGCCGTACATCAACTGGATGCTGTTCGCCGCCATGAACGAAGCCTGGCTGATGTCGATCGGCGAGGAGTTCGACCCGCTTCGCATGAACGTCGCGATCCGCAAGATCAACGAATGGTACGTGGGCGACGGCTGGATCAAGGACGGCGACGCCTTCCACTTCGACTACTACAACGCCTTCGTCATGCACCCGATGCTGGTGGAGATACTCGACGTGCTCGATCAGAAAAAAGGCGCGTTCTGGAACGGCAAACCGGAGGAGCTGCGCGCACAGGCGGTCAAGCGCATGCAGCGCTACAGCGAGCACCTGGAACGCTTCATCTCCACCGACGGCAGCTTCCCGCCGATCGGCCGCTCGCTGACCTACCGCACGGCGGCGTTCCAGCCGCTGGCGCTGCTGGCGTTGCGCAAGCAGCTGCCGGCCAGCCTGCCGGAAGGCCAGATCCGCGCCGCGCTGCAGGCGGTGCACAAGGCCGTGTGGACCGCTCCCGGCAACTTCACCAGGGACGGCTACCTGACCATCGGCTTCGTCGGCCATCAGCCGGAGCTGGGCGACTGGTACTCCAACAACGGCAGCATGTACATCGCCTCGGCCAGCCTGCTGCCATTGGGCCTGCCGGAAAGCGACACCTACTGGACCTCGGCGTCGCAGGACTGGACGCAGAAAAAAGCCTTCGCGGGCGCCAGGTTCCCTAAAGATTACCCAGTCAATTACTGATTACCATGACCTCACATTCGATTTCACGCCGCGGCGTCCTGCGCGGCGCCAGCGCCGCCATGGGCAGCATGCTGTTGCCCGTCACCGCCCAGGTATGGGGCGCCACCTCCGCGCGCTTCGCCATCGGCGACAGCGATTTCCTTCTCGATGGCCAGCGCCTGCAGATCCGGTGCGGCGAAATGCACTTCGCCCGCGTCCCGCGCGAGTACTGGACGCACCGCCTGAAGGCCATCAAGGCCATGGGCCTTAACACCGTTTGCGCCTACCTGTTCTGGAACTACCACGAATGGCGCGAAGGTAAATACGACTGGCAGGGACAGCGCGACGCCGCCGAGTTCTGCCGCCTGGCGCAGGCCGAGGGCTTGTGGGTCATCCTGCGTCCCGGCCCGTACGCCTGCGCCGAGTGGGAAATGGGCGGCCTGCCATGGTGGCTGCTGAAAAGCCCCGGCGACAGCTTCCTGCGCACGCGCGACGCCGCCTACATGACGCCGGCCAAACGCTGGATGAAGGAAGTCGGGCGCGCGCTCGGCGCGCAGCAGATCACCAAGGGCGGCCCGATCCTGATGGTGCAGGTCGAGAACGAGTACGGCTTCTTCGGCGAGGACCTCGACTACATGCGCGACATGCGCCAGGGGTTGCTCGACGCCGGCTTCGACGTCCCCCTGTTCCAGTGCAATCCGACCAACGCCGTCGCCAAGACGCATATGAAGGAGCTGTTCTCGGTGGCGAACTTCGGCAGCGATCCGGCGGCCGGCTTCAAGGTGCTGGACCAGGTGCAGAAAGGGCCGCGCATGTGCGGCGAATACTACTCCGGCTGGTTCGACACCTGGGGCGCGCCGCACCGCCGCGGCTCGGCCGCCGGCGCGGTGGCCGACATCCAGACCATGCTCAAGGCGAACGGCTCGTTCAGCCTGTACATGGCGCACGGCGGCACCACCTTCGGCCTGTGGGGCGGCTGCGACCGCCCCTTCCGTCCCGACACCACCAGCTACGACTACGACGCCCCGATCAGCGAAGCCGGATGGACCGGCGAAAAGTTCCACGCCTACCGCGACGGCATGAAGCCCTACCTGATGGCCGGCGAAACGCTGCCGCCGCCACCGCCGCAAAATCCGCTGATTGCCATCGCGCCGTTCGCGCTGAAGCAGTCGGCATCGGTGTCCTCTGCGCTGCCGGCCGACGCCATCAAGGCCGTATCGCCCGAGCCGATCGAACGCTACGACATCAGCCGGGGCCTGGTCTCCTACCGCGTCACCCTGCCCGCCGGCCCGGCCGGCACGCTGGAAGCGGCCAAGGTGCGCGACCTGGCTTGGGTCTACGTCGACGGCAAGGAGGTCGGCACGCTGGACACGCGCTACCGCCGCTTCAAGGTCGACCTGCCGGCGCGCAGCCGGCCGGTGACCTTGGAGATCCTGCTGTACACCATCGCCCGCGTCAACTTCGGCGTCGAGATCCACGACCGCAAGGGCTTGCACGGGCCGGTGCGCTTCGCCGGACAGCCGCTGGAAAACTGGGAAATCCGCGCCATCGACTTCGACGCCGACGGCGTGCTGCCGCCGCTGACCTGGAAAACCGGCCGCGCCAAGGGCCCGGCCTTCTGGCGCGGCGGCTTCGACGCGCAGCAGACCGGCGACACCTTCCTCGACATGTCGGGCTGGGGCCAGGGCGTGGTGTGGATCAACGGCCGCTGCCTGGGGCGTTACTGGAGCATCGGGCCGACGCAGACCATGTATCTGCCGGGTCCCTGGATCAAGCGTGGGCGCAACGAGGTGGTGGTGCTGGACCTGACCGGACCGCGCAGCGCGCGCATCGCCGGCTTGAAGGCGCCGATCCTCGACAAGCTGCGTCCCGAGCTCGATCTGGTCCGGCCGCCCAACAACGACAAGCCGGCGCTGGACGGCGTCAAGCCGGTGCACGAGGGCGAGTTCCAGAACGGCGCCGCGACGCAGGACGTCAAGTTCGCGCAGAGCGCCAGCGGGCGCCAGGTGTGCCTGGAGTCGCTGGACGCCTTCGACGGCAAGCAGTTCGCGGCGGTGGCGGAACTGGCGCTGCTCGGCCCGGACGGCAAGACGCTGAACCAATCCAATTGGACCATCGCCTATGTCAGCAGCGAGGAAAGGAGCAAGGAGGACGGTTCGGCGCTCAACGCCATCAACGGCCAGGCGACGGACTTCTGGCACAGCGCGTATAGCGGCAAGGCGCCGCACCCGGTCCATCCGCATCGCCTCATCATCGATCTGGGCAAGACCGACACGGTGGCCGGCATGCGCTACACGCCGCGCCAGGGCGAGGACGGGGTGACGGGGCGTATCCGTCATTACCGCGTGTATGTCGGCGAGCAGTTGGTCAAACCCGGCTGACAGGCCGCGGTGACACGTGGGGTGGATTGGGTGGGACGACGTAATCCGCCATCTTTGAGCCGTCGAGGCGCACGCAATGGCGGATTACGCTGCGCTAATCCGCCCTACGTGTTTCAGATGATTTAGATGGTTCCGGGCCGGCCGGATGGCCCGGCGCCTTGCCCGCCAGCTGGCGGTACTGGCTCGGCGTCACGCCTGTGGTGGCCTTGAACTGGCGCGTGAACGCCGAATGGTCGCCGTAGCCGCAGGCCTGGGCGATCTCCGCCACGCTGGCGCCGCCGCCCAGCATGCGCGACGCCGCCTCGACGCGGGTCTGAATAATCATCTGGCGCGGCGTCAGATGGAAAATACGCAGGAAATAGCGCTCGATCTGCGCCACCGACATATTGGCCGTGCGCGCCAACTCGGCCAGATGCAGCGGCTGGCCATACTGTTCCTGTATCAGGTTCACCGCCGCCGCCACCTTGCGGTAGGCGGGATTCTTCTTGTCCGCCATCGCCAGATCGCGCGAGATGCCGGTCAGGCCGACGATGCGGCCGCCGGCGTCGCGCAGCGCCGTCTTGCGCGTCAGGCACCAGCCGGGATCGCGGCTGGGATACAAATGCAGCTCCAGCTGGTCCTCGATATCGTGGCCGCCGCCCAGCACCGCCATGTCCTGGGCCACGTAGCTCTGGCCGAACGGATGGGCGAACACTTCGGCCGGGGTGCGTCCGATCAGCGCCGATTTGTGCCGTCGGCCGCAACGCTGCACCAGCGTCTGGTTGACCACCACATACCGTCCCTGCACGTCCTTGACGAAGAAAACCACATCCGGCAAGGCGTCGAACAACGCCTCGGCGAAGAAGGGATCGGCTATGCCTGCGCCCAGCGCGCGGCGCGCGGGGTCGTCGAGGGGAGGTGAATTGTCCATACCCCCGATTGTGCCAGCGGCGCGCGCGGCAGTCTGCTGTTTTTTCGCGATTATGCCGATTTCGTCATTCATCGTGCGTAGGCGGTGCAAGACAGCGCGGCCGCCAACGCCTAAAATTTAAGCATGAAAACCATCTCCATCATCGATTCCCACACCGGCGGCGAACCTACGCGGCTGGTCACCGACGGCGGCCCCGATCTGGGCACCGGTCCCCTGAGCGAGCGCCTGGCGCTGCTCAAGCGTGAACATGACAGCTTCCGCTCCGCCGTGGTGTGCGAGCCGCGCGGCTCCGACGTGCTGGTCGGCGCGCTGCTGTGCGAGCCGCACAGCGCCGATTGCGCGGCGGGCGTCATCTTCTTCAACAATGTCGGCTACCTGGGCATGTGCGGCCACGGCACCATCGGCCTGGTCGCCTCGCTGGCCCACATGGGCCGCATCGGGCCGGGCCGCCACCGCATCGATACGCCGGTCGGCGTGGTCGAGGCGCAGCTGCATGAAGACGGCAGCGTCACCGTCGACAACGTCCCCTCCTACCGCAGCCGCGCGCAGGTCGCGGTGGACGTGCCGGGCTACGGCCGGGTCACCGGCGACGTCGCCTATGGTGGCAACTGGTTCTTCCTGGTCTCCGGCCACGGGCTGGAGCTGAACGTGGCCAACGTCGAGGCGCTGACCGCCTACAGCGTGGCCGTGGGCACGGCGCTGGAGCGCTCCGGCGTCACCGGCGACTTCGGCGCGCTGATCGACCATATCGAACTGTTCGCGCCATCGCGCACCGGCGCCGATAGCCAAAGCTTCGTGCTGTGCCCCGGCAAAGCCTACGACCGCTCGCCCTGCGGCACCGGCACCAGCGCCAAGCTGGCCTGCCTGGCGGCCGACGGCAAGCTGGCCGAGGGCGCGTTGTGGAAGCAGGAAAGCGTCATCGGCAGCGTATTCGAGGGCTCGTACCGCTATCGCGGCGAACAGCTGATCCCCAGCATCCGCGGCAAGGCGTGGGTCAACGCCCGCGCGCAGCTGATCCTCGACCCCACCGACCCCTTCGTGTGGGGCATCCGGTGACCAACACCGACGTGATCGTCATCGGCGCCGGCATCGTCGGCGCCGCCTGTGCCGACGCGCTCAGCGAGCGTGGGCTGCGGGTGGCCGTCATCGAGCAGGATATCGCCGGCGGCGGCGCCACGGCGGCCGGCATGGGCCACCTGGTGGTCATGGACGACAACGCGGCCGAACTGGCGCTGTCGGCGTACTCGGTCTCGCTGTGGAACGATCTGGTGGGCGAACGCCCCCAGCGCCACGAATACAGCGGCTGCGGCACCATCTGGGTCGCCGCCGACGAGGAGGAAATGGACGCCGCGCGCGTCAAGGCGCAGACGCTGTCGGGCTACGGCATCACCTGCGAGCTGCTGTCGCCGGCGGCGCTGTACGCGCGCGAGCCGCAGTTGCGCGCCGGGCTGGCCGGCGGCCTGCTGGTCAAAGGCGACGGCCTGGTCTACCCGCCCAAGAGCGCGCGCATCCTGCTCGACCGCGCCATGCGGCGCGGCGCCGTCACCCAGCGCGCCGCCGTCACCGCGATCGAGGACCACGGGGTGGTGCTGGCCGACGGCACCCGCCATCAGGCGCAGCACATCGTGCTGGCCGCCGGTTCGCGCTCGTCGGCGCTGCTGCCGGAGCTACCGGTGCAGCCCAAGAAAGGACACATCGCCATCACCGACCGCTATCCCGGCTTCGTCCGGCATCAACTGGTGGAACTGGGCTATATCAAAAGCGCCCACGCCGCCAGCGGCGATTCGGTCGCGTTCAATTTGCAGCCGCGTCCCACCGGACAGGTATTGATCGGCTCCTCCCGCCAGTTCGACACAATCGACCCGGCGGTGGAGCCGGCCATGCTGCAACGGATGCTCAGGCACGCCACCACCTTCACGCCGGCGCTGGCGCAGCTCAACGTGCTGCGCTGCTGGACCGGCCTGCGCGCCGCCACGCCCGACGGCCTGCCGCTGATCGGACCGCACCCGGCGCGGCGCGGCCTGTGGCTCGCCACCGGCCACGAAGGCCTGGGCATCACCACCTCGCTGGCGACCGCGCAGCTGCTGGCCGGCCAGATGCAGGGCGAAAGCACGCGCATCCCCTACAATCCCTACCTGCCCCGCCGCTTCCATGATTAACTTCGCCGCCAACGATTTGGCCCACGGTTCCGCCAACAGAGGCGATCGCATCACCCTCAGCATCAATGCCCGCGCCATCAGCGTCGCGCCGGGCGTCAGCGTGGCCGCGGCGATCGCGATGGCCGGCAGCGCCGTCACCCGCCGCTCGGTCGGCGGCGCCGCCCGCGCGCCGCTGTGCGGCATGGGCGTGTGCCAGGAATGCCGCGTGACGATCGACGGCCGCGCGCACCAGCTCTCGTGCCAGACCTTGTGCGCCGACGGCATGCACGTGCAGACCGGCGAAGCGGAGCGCGCGGCATGAGCTACCACGACATCCTGGTGATCGGCGCCGGCCCGGCCGGCCTGGCGGCCGCGCATGCCGCCTGCGTCAGCGGCGTCAAGGTCGGCATCGTCGACGACAATCCGCTGGCCGGCGGCCAGATCTGGCGCGGCGGCCCCGATCAGCAGGCCGACCCGCGCGCCCGCGCACTGTGGAACGCGCTGCGCGAGGCGCCCAACGTCACGTTTTTGCCGCAAACGCGGGTGCTGTACTCGCCGGAGCCGGGCCAGTTGCGGGTGCAAACGCCGACCGCTGCCGACACGCTGCGCTTCGGGCACCTGATCCTGGCCACCGGCGCGCGCGAGCGGCTGCTGCCCTTCCCCGGCTGGACCCTGCCCGGCGTGACCGGCGCCGGCGGCCTGCAGGCGCTGTCCAAGGGCGGCTATCCGCTACAGGGCAAGCGGGTGGTGGTGGCCGGCAGCGGCCCGCTGCTGCTGGCGGTGGCGGCCACGCTCAAGCTCAAGGGGGCGCACATCGTCGCCATCGTCGAGCAGGCGGGAACGCCGGCGCTGGCGCGCTTCGCCCTTGGCCTGATGGCTACTCCGTCCAAGATATCGCAGGCGCTGGGACTGGCGGCGCGGCTCAGGGGCGTGCCCTATCTGCGCGACAGCTACGTGCGCTCGGCGCATGGCGACGGCACGCTGCAATCGGTGCTGGTCCAGCGCGGCAAGGGCCGCGAACTGGAGACGCTGCAATGCGACTACCTGGCCTGCGGCTACGGCCTGATGCCGAATGTGGAACTGGCGCAGGCGCTCGGCTGCGACACCGCGACGGTGGGGGCGCAGACGGTGGTCGCGGCGGACCACTGGCAGCAAACCTCGGTGCCCGGCATCTACTGCGCCGGCGAAGGCACGGGCGTGGGCGGGGTCGACCTGGCGCTGGTGGAGGGCCGCATCGCCGGCCTGTGCGCCAGCGGCCAGATCCTGCAGGCGCACGCCGATTTCGGCCGGCGCGATCGCTGGCGCAAATTCGCGGCATCGCTGGCGCGCGCCTTCGCGCCGCGGCCGGAGCTGGCCACGCTGGCCGGCGACGACACCATCGTCTGCCGCTGCGAGGACGTCAGCCACGGCGAGCTGCGCACGCACACCACGTGGCGCTGCGCCAAGCTGCAGACGCGCTGCGGCATGGGGCCGTGCCAGGGCCGCATCTGCGGCGGCGCCACCGAAGTGCTGTACGGCTGGCGTCCGGACACGGTGCGCCTGCCGATCTCGCCGGCCCGCATCGACACCCTGATCGCCTGATTCACTCCGGGGTCAGGTCCACCATTTCTACACGGCCGCTGCCGTTGCAAGGCTCTAGGGTCGAGCTCGTGTAGAAATGGTGGACCTGACCCTAATGCCGCTAAGCTGCAGACGCGCTGCGGCATGGGGCCGTGCCAGGGCCGCATCTGCGGCGGCGCCACCGAAGTGCTGTACGGCTGGCGTCCGGACACGGTGCGCCTGCCGATCTCGCCGACCCGGATCGACACCCTGATCGCCTGACCCTGATGCCGTTAAGTTAAAGCGATTTTCGTAGGGCGGATTAGGCGAACGCCGTAATCCGCCATGAGCCGCCGACGGCGCTTGGCGGATTACGCTGCGCTAATCCGCCCTACGTGGTTCCGATGTCCGCTTAACTTAGCGGCATTAGGACCTGCCCCCGGATTTTTAGTTGCGCTTGGCGATCGAGGTGCGCAGCACCAGTTGCGGTTCGATCGTCGTGTCCGACGTGGCCTTGCCGTCGATGGCGGCGATCAGCTTTTCCATCGCGGCGACGCCCATGCGCTCGCTTTGCAGGTCGACCGTCGTCAACGCCGGCGACGTGTATTGGCCGTACTGGATGTTGTCGAAGCCGGCCACCGAGATGTCCGCCGGCAGATTGAACCCCAGCGTCTGCGCCGCTTTCATGAAGCCGAGCGCGATCAGGTCGTTGTAGCAGATCAGCGCGTCCGGATGCTCGCCGCCCAGCATGATCGCCGAACAGAGCCGCTCCCCTTCGGCCGACGTCGGCGCGCCGCCCTCGTAGACCGTCAGCTCCTGCCCATAACCCTTCAGGCACTCGGCGATCGCGCTTAACCGTTCCTCGTCGCGCCGCGAGCGCGGAAAGCGCAGGTAGGCGATCCGCTTGTGCCCCAGCGCGACCAGGTGCCGCACCAGCATGCCGGCGCCGCGCTGGTCGTCGCTGCTGACCCACGGCAGGTTGAGCCGCGCCGGACGGCCGAAATACACCAGCGGCTTGCCCAGGTCCATGACCCAGTCCATCTCCGATTCGAGCATGCGCGAGAAGATGATCAAGCCGTCCACGCGCCGGCTCAGCGCCTCCAGCAACGGCCGCTCGCGGTCGGGGTTTTCCTCGGTGTCGACCAGCAGCAGCGTGTAGCCGTGCGCCAGCGCGACCCGGTTGGCGCCCTTGACGATGCTGGTGAAGTGCGGATTGCCCACGTCCAGCACCGACAGGCCGATGCTCTTGGTGCGCCCGGTGATCATCGATTGCGCCAGCGGGTTGGAACGGTAGCCCAGGCGCGCGATGACTTCCTTGATCGTCGCCTCGACCGCCGGCGAGAAGCGCTGCGCGCCGTTGACGAACTTGGAGACGGTGGCCGTCGACACGCCGGCCGCCGCCGCCACGTCGCGGATGGTTGCTACGTTTTTTTTCATGATCGGGCTGTGGGTTGGCATGGCCGCCAACGTCGTTCACCCCGGCGCGGCGCCAAAGCGACGATCTTATCACGCCGCCCCGCCGCCCCCGGGCCGAACCCGCCCCGCCTACAGGTCCGTGATTTCCTTATGGCGCGGCACCAGCGCCTTCATCACGCACCACGCCACCAGGTAGGCCAGCGCGCAGATGGCGAACATGATCATGTAGCCGGTGCGGATGTCGTTGACCGATTTGTAGTAGTCGAACACCCAGCCGCCCAATTTGGTCAGCGCCACGCCGCCGATGCCGCCGGCCATGCCGCCGATGCCGATCACCGAGGCCACCGATTTTTGCGGGAACATGTCCGAGACGGTGGTGAAGATGTTGGCCGACCAGGCCTGGTGCGCCGAGGCGCCCACGCCGATCAGCAGCACCGGCACCCAGAAGCTGATCGCGCCGAGCGGTTGCGCCAGCAGCACCACCAGCGGGAAGAAGGCGATGACCAGCATGGCCTTCATGCGGCCGTCGTACGGCGCGTAACCGCGCGACATGAAGTAGCTGGGGAACCAGCCGCCGCCGATCGAGCCGATCATCGTCATGCTGTACAACACGGCCAGCGGCACGATGATGGCGTCGCCCTTCATGCCGTATTGGGCCGACAGGTAGGTCGGCAGCCAGAACAGGAAGAACCACCAGACGCCGTCGGTCATGAACTTGCCGAAGGCGAAGGCCCAGGTCTGGCGATACTTCAGCAGCTGGAACCACGAGACCTTCTTGGCGGCAGCGGCCGACGCCTGCTCGCTCTTCTCGACCGGCTGCACGCTGTCGCTGCGGATGTAGGCCAGTTCCGCCTTCGACAGGCGGGGCTGCTGTTCCGGCTTCTCGTACAGCCACAACCAGACGCTCATCCAGATAAAGCCCAGCATGCCAATCATGATGAAGGCCGACTGCCAGCCCCAGATCGCGGCGATGACCGGCACCGTGATCGGCGCCAGGATGGCGCCGACGTTGGCGCCGGAGTTGAAGATGCCGGTGGCGAAGGAGCGCTCTTTTTTCGGGAAGTATTCGGCGGTGGCCTTGATCGCGGCCGGGAAGTTGCCCGCCTCGCCGACCGCCAGCACCGCGCGCGAGATCATGAAGCCGGCGATCGAGGGCACCAGCACCACGCCGAAGGCGGCGCCGAGGACGGCCACGCCCTCGCCCAGCGGCACCGAGAACGCGTGCAGGATGGCGCCGAGCGACCAGATGACGATCGCCACCACGTAGGCGGCCTTGGTGCCGATCTTGTCGACCACGCGGCCGGCGAACAGCATCGAGACCGCGTAGACGAACTGGAAGGCGGCGGCGATGTTGGCGTAGTCGGTGTTGCTCCAGCCGAATTCCTTGGACAGGTCCGGCGCCAGCAGGCTCAATACCTGGCGGTCCAGGTAGTTGACGGTGGTGGCAAAAAACAACAGTGCACAGATGGTCCATCGGTATTTACCGACGGTTTGGCCCACCACGTGCGGAGTTACTGGCTCGCTCAGGTTCATGGCATCACTTATGTTTTGGTTTTTGGTGATGATCTCTCGGTCTCCACGAGATCACTTTAGTCGTATGTCATCGTACAACTATAAAACTTGATAAGCAAGCACAAAGATGGCGAAACCCGCACCCCGCATACCGGGGTCGTACCCCGCACGGGGTACGACCCCGGTATGCGGGGTACGACCCCATGTGGCCGCCCCGCGGGTTACGGGGCGCCGCCCCGGCCAGTTGTAGGACGACTCACGCCGCCTGCGCCGTGCGGGCGTCGCCGGTCTTGACCAGCAACAGCGCGACCAGGCTGATCAGCGCGGCGCCCGACAAATAGTAGCCCACGTACTGCAGGCCGTAGTTGGTCGCCAGCCAGGTGGCGATGTACGGCGCCAGCGAGGCGCCGAGGATGCCGGCCAGGTTGAACGTCAGCGAGGCGCCGGTGTAGCGCACCTCGGGCGGGAACAGTTCGGACAGGATGGTGCCCAGCGGGCCGTAGGTCATGCCCATCAGCCCCAGCCCGAGCGACAGGAACACGGTGATCTGCACCACGCTGCCCGAGCCGAACAGCGGCGCCAGCGCCAGCCCGAACGCGGCGATCGCGGCCGAAACCCAGATCAGCGTCGTGCGGCGGCCGAAGCGGTCGGCCCACAGCGCGGCGACCGGGATGGTCAGGCCGAAGAACAGCACGGCGATCAATTGCTGGATCAGGAAGTCCTTGCGGGTGAACTTGAGCGCCGTGGTGCCCCAGCTGAGCGCGAACACCGTCATCAGGTAGAACAGCACGAAGGTGGCCAGCGCGATCAAGGTGCCCAGCACCAGCACGCGGCCGTGGTTGCGGAACACCGTCACCACCGGCACCTTGACCCGCTCGTTCTTGTCGAGCACCTTCTGGAAGTCCGGCGTCTCGTGGATCTTGAGGCGGATGTACAGGCCGACCACCACCAGCAGCGAGCTGGCCAGGAACGGAATGCGCCAGCCGTAGCTGAAGAATTCGGCGTCGGTCAGGGTTTCGCTCAGCAGCAGGAAGATGCCGCCCGACAGGAAGAAGCCGATCGGCGCGCCCAGCTGCGGGAACATGCCGTACCAGGCGCGCTTGCCCGGCGGCGCGTTCTCGGTCGCCAGCAGCACCGCGCCGCCCCACTCGCCGCCCAGGCCCAGGCCCTGGCCGAAGCGGCACAGCGCCAGCAGCGCCGGCGCCAGGGTGCCGATCTGCGCGTAGGTCGGCAGCATGCCGATCACCACGGTCGAGATGCCCATCATCAACAGCGCCGCCACCAAGGTGGCCTTGCGGCCGATGCGGTCGCCGAAGTGGCCGAACACGGCCGAGCCGACCGGGCGCGCGAAGAAGGCGATGGCGAACGTGGCCAGCGACTGCAAGGTGGCGGCGGCCGGATCGCTGGCGGGGAAGAACAGCTTGGGGAACACCAGCACGGCGGCAGTGGCGTAGATATAGAAGTCGAAGAATTCGATGGTGGTGCCGATCAGGCTGGCAAATAGCACGGTGGCCGGCGAATTGGTCTTGGTCGATACCGGTTGAGACTGGCTCATGCGTGAGGCTCCTGCGGATGGATGGTGCGCCTCATCATACACACGACCTCCGCAGCTTGCCAAGCAGATATGTTTGCCCAGGAGGCGTAGGGCGGATTAGCGTAGCGTAATCGGCCATGCATGCGCCGCCGGCGGCTCATCAACGGCGAATGACTGCGGATGACGCTAGTGGTCGATTTGCGTCAATCCGGCGGCGATCCCGGCCGCGTCGAGCGGACGCACCACGCGCGCCACCTCCTGGCCGTCGCGCAGGAAGATCAACGTCGGCCACAGCTTGACGCGGTAGGAGCGGCCCAGCGCCCGGCCCGGTCCGTCCTCCACCTTGTAGTGAACCACGCCGTCGTGCCCGGCCATGGCCTGCGCCAGCGGCGCCTGCGCGGCCATGCAGTGGCCGCACCAGTTGGCGCCGAACTCCAGCAACGTGGCGCCCGGCATCGTGTCGATCTCGGCGCGCGCCGGCGCCTCGGGGATATAAACAGTTTTCATTTGGTCTTGAACTTGGCACATGGATCGTCGCGCTGCGGCCGCTTGAGCTGGTGGGCCACGTCGTAGCGGCCGGCGTTGTCGCCGCCTTCCACGAAGCCCTCGCTGCGCACCGTCAGTATAGGCGTAATCTGGTTGAGCCAGCGCGCGACACCGATGTCCTTGCGCACGTGGCCGTTGCCGGCGATCAGCACCACATCGCGCGGGCGCTGGTCGCGCACGATCTTGGCCATCCAGATGTCGCGCGCGACCTGGGCGTTGACCATGCCGTCGATCATCATCTCCGGCGTCATATCGCAGTGCCCGGCGGCGATCTCGCGCCGTTGCCCGGCGCGCACGTCGGCCGGCAGCGGCTGGTCCAGGCGGTAATCCCGGACGCTTTGCGGATCGAACGTGGCGGCGACCCCGTCGCGCACCACGCGCGAGGCGTCGGCGCGCGACAGGTTGCCGGCCACCAGCGGCAGATGGTAGTCCAGCGCCAGCTGGATCAGCGGGTAATACAGTTGCCAGTCCCAGCGCGCGCCGTTGACCACGCGGATCACGCATTGCGCGTCGAGGCAGCCCTTTTGCGCCTTGTTGAGCAGATCCTGGTCCTCGCGGTCGAACTGCTCCATGACGAGGGCCGGCCGCCAGCCGCCCTCCACCCGTTGGCGCAGCAGATCGTAGCGCAGCCGCTGCCCCTGGGCGTTGTCGTGCACCTCGCCCAGCAACAGCACTTGCGGGTTGGGGCCGACGGGCGCGGCGGCGGACTCCGGCTGCGCGCCACGCCCGCCGCCGGCGCACCCGGCCAGGGCCAACGCCGATGCCGCCGCCATCGCGATTCCTATTGTCCGCCAGATTTTTTGAGATGTGGATATCATCCTGCTCCTAACGTCGAGTTTGTAAGAAATCGACAATGTTTTCCCGGTGAAACTGACTATTGTTGCAGCGCAATAATAACTTTCTTTGATCTAAACACAGATAGCAATTTGCTATGAGTTGTGGTTTAATAGCCGTTGTGCAATGAGCGCAATGCTTTTTGCGACCGCAAGTCTAAGGTGTCTGCATTAAATTGCTGTTAACGCCCGGTCACCGCTGCACCGTCTTAGGAGTACATTATGAAAATATTACCGCTTTTAGCATCCACGTTGTTCGCGCTGGGCCTCGCCGGCGCGGCTCAGGCAAGCGTCCATGCGGCGCCAAGCGCGCCTACCGCACATGCAATAATTGAAGCCGAAAAATGCGCCTCCAGCGCCGCCGCCCCGTGCCCGATGGCCGCCGAAACCGCGGCGTCGGACGACGAGCGCGACGAGCTGGCGCCGCTGGCGAAAGCCAACGCCGAGCAGCCGGTCGACGCCGCCGCCACGCCGGTGCCGGAGCCGCAAACCTTCGCCATGATGGCGCTCGGCCTGGCCCTGCTCGGTTTCGCCTCGCGCCGCCGCCAGCCGTCGGACAAGTTCGAAAACTGAGCGCGCCGCGCCCGGCCACCCAATCCCGCCCCGGCGGGATTTTTTTCGGCCGTTGTCAGTAGCACAGCGCGCGGATATTGCTGAGGGTGACGCCGTGGGCGATGGCGCGCATCGCGCAGCCGAGCTTGTGCCAGCCGTCGTCGGTCAGCATGACCGCGCCCAGCGCCAGCGCCAGCGCGATGGCGATCACGATCAGCAAGCCCTGGATGGCGTCCCTGTTCATGCGGCCGGGAGGGGTGTCAGGCGGAGTCCGCCAGTTGGTAGTCGAAATCGTAGTAGTGCTTGCCGCCTTCTTTGCGGATCTGCAGGGTGCCGCTGATCCCTGCGAGCTCGCCGCGGCCGGAATCGGGCACCACCGCCACCACCAGGCTGGGCGCGCCCCGTTCCATCAGGCCGCGATGGTGCAGCAGAAAGTCGCCGCGCCGGCCGTCGAGCGTGCCCTCGACCCGCTCGATCGCCACGTACGCGCCCGAACCCAGCGCGCTGTCCATATAGGCCAGCATCTCGCCCTTGCCGGTGGCCTGCAGCGCGCCGTGGTATTGCTTGTCGAGCGACATGCGGCCGACGCCGGTGTCGGCCGCGACCGCCGAGGCCGGCTCCGGTTGCATCGTGACGCTAAATTCCCCTGTAACCTTGCTCATCACCGCTCCTTTCATGCGTGCAAGCGCGCTTCGGCCTGCCCGCTGGTGTCGTCGACCGGCGTCACGCACGGCATGCGCAGCGTGAAGCTGGCGCCGTGGCCCAGCACGCTGGCAACCGTGATCGTGCCGCCGAATTGTTTGGCCATCAGGTTGAACACGATGTTCAGCCCGAGCCCGGTGCCGCCCTGCCCGCGCCGCGTGGTCACGAACGGGTCGAACACCTTGTCCAGCATTTCCGGCGCGATGCCCTTGCCGTTGTCGCTGACCTGCATCTCGATCCAGTCGCCCTGGCGCACCACGCCGATGACGATGCGGCCCTCGTCGTCCGGCTCGAACGCGTGGTCGACGCAGTTGAGCGTCAGGTTGGTGATCACCTGCGCCAGCGCGCCCGGATAGCTGTCGAGCATGATGTCGGGCGGGCAGTCGATGTTGACGGCGATGTGCGTTTTCTTGAGCTTGGGCTGGAGGCTGGACACCACCTCGTTGATATAGTCGCGCAATTCGAAGCGGCGGCGCGCCTCGCTGACCTGGTCGACGGCGATCTGCTTGAAGCTGTGGATCAGGTGGGCGGCGCGGTAGGCGTTGTTCATGATCAGGCGCGTGCTCTCGGCGGCCGTGTCGAGGTAGCGCATGATGTCGGATTTCTTGATGTTGCCGCCCTCGACGGCCACCTGCACCTTCTCGGTGGCCTCCATCAGCACCGAGGCGCTGGTGAGGGCGATGCCGACCGGCGTGTTGATCTCGTGGGCAACGCCGGCCACCAGGCCGCCCAGCGAGGCCAGCCGCTCGGCCTGCAGCAGCGACTCCTGCGTGCGGCGCAGGTCGGCCATCGCCTTGGCGGTGGCCTGGGCCGATTTGCGGGCGTCGTCCTCGGCCTCGCGGATGCGCTGGATGTTCGATTTGACCTTGCGCTGGATGGCGTTGAAGCCGCGGATCACCTCGCCGAGCTCGTCGTGGCGGCTGTCGGCCAGCTCCTCGACTTCGTCGCTGCCGCGCGTGGCCAGGTCGAACAGGCCGTCGCGCAGGCGCTTGAGCGGGTCGAACACTATGCGCAGCGACAACGCCAGCGCCGCCACCAGGATCAAATCGAGCAGCAGCACCTCGATCACCTTGCGGCGCACCTCGGCCGCCAAGGTGGCGTCGATCTGGGCGCGGCTGAAATTGACCACCACGCGGCCGACGATGACCGGCTTGAGCGCGGCGCCGGCCGCGCCCGAGTCGCGGTAGGCCAGGTCGGCCACCACCGGCGTGCCGCCGACGGCGGCGTCGTTCTCGATCGCGCTGATCTTGCCGTCCTCGTGGCGCAGGCGGCCGGAAAACAGGCCGACCGAGGTGTCGTAGACGCGGATCGACACCAGCTCGGGCGGCATCATCTCGGCGGCGACGATGTTGTCGACCTTGGCCTTGTCGAGGTCCCACAACGCCGACGGCAAACTGGTTTGAAGCCGGGTCAGCACGCCCTGGCGCAGGCGCTGGCTGCTCACTTCGAGTTCGTGACCGAGGCTGTACTGCGCGTAGGTGCCGGAAATGCCCAGCACCAGGGTCACGATGACCACGAACAACAGCGTCAGACGGCCTTGAATACCAGACATCGAACAACCTCCCCCGACCACGTATTTGACGGCAACGTCCCAATGTACGGTATGGGCTGCATCTTGGCAAGAATTTGGGGCGGCGGCCGGGCAGACTTCGCCCGCGCGCGATGGTAATATTGTGCAACATAGTCAGGCGGACACACCAACCGACAATCACCGGAGGCAGCATGGCGGGCAATTATCATCAACTGGCGCTGGCCGAGGTGCGGCCGGGCATGGTGCTGTCGGACGAGCTGCTCGACGTCCAGGGCCATGTGCTGCTGGCGCAGGGCACCGTGCTGACCGACACGATGCTGGCGCTGATGCCGCGCCACGGCATCGCGGTGCTGCCGATCGTGCGCGAGGACGTGGCGCCCGAGCAGGCGCAGGCGGCGCTGGCCCATCATCAGGCGCGCATCGACCAGCTGTTCCGCAAAAACGACGCCGACAGCGACAGCGACTGGGCCACCGCGCTGCTGCGCCGCTTCGTCACCGATTTCCGGCTGAACCGGGCCACCCCGCAGGAGCACCCCGAGCATGAGTAACACCCTCAGCTACGACGACGTGGTGCGCAACCTCGACGACCTGCCGTCGCTGCCGGCGGTGGTCATGGAATTGCTCAACAGCATAGACCAGGACGACGTCGACATCTCGGTGCTGGCCAAGAAGGTCTCGCACGACCAGGCGCTGACGGCCAAGACCTTGCGGCTGGCCAACTCCTCGCTGTACGGGCTGCAGGTCAAGGTCACCACCATCCAGCAGGCCATCACCTACCTGGGCTTCCAGACCACGCGCAACCTGATCACGGCGGCGGCCGTCACCGGCTGCTTCGCCGAGGGCCACTGCCCGGGCTTCGACCACAAGGCGTTCTGGCGCCACTCGATCGCCACGGCCGCCTGCGCCAAGGTGCTGGCGCGGCAGATGCGCTTCAACCAGGATTACGCGTTCACGGCCGGCCTGCTGCACGACATCGGCCGGCTGGTGCTGGTGGCGTGCTTCCCCAACCAATATTCGGAGACGCTCGCCTACCGCGAGCAGCACGACTGTTATTTGCTGGAGGCCGAACGCAAGGTGCTGGGCGTCGATCATGTCGACGCCGGCATGGCGCTGGCCGAACACTGGAATTTTTCCGATACGATGCGGCTGGCCATCGGCGGCCACCACGACCCGGAGGCGCCGGGCGCGGGTTTCCTTGCGGCCATCATTCATGTGGCCGACGCCATCGTCCACGCGCTCGATCTGGCGCAGGTGCGGGACGACTTGGTGCCGCCCGTGTCAACCGTGGCCTGGACCGCGCTGGGTCTGGATGAAGAAGTCTATCTACAACTGTTCCGCGAAACCGAACTGCAATATGAAGAAATTTCGATGGTGCTACTGAGCTAACCGGCTGCCTGCACGAAAGGCTACCTGCCGGCCGGGCTGCGCGTGTGCAACGCTCAACCCGGGCGCGGCAAGTGCGGAAGCTGCGGGCGCATTAATGACGCGCGTAGTTTCCGGCCTCGGCCTTTTCTGGACGCTCTTCTGGCTTCGGACGGCCCTGGGCGTCGGACAGGCGGTACTTGGTGCGGCGGTCGCCCATCAAATCACGCAGGTCGCGGATGCTCATGCCGGTCACCTCGTGCATGCGGATCAGCAGCGAAGCGCCGACCGGCAGGCGGTGGTGACGGATTTTGCTGATGACCGGCGGAGCGACCTCCAGCAGGCGCGACAGCGCGGCGTCGTTTTTCAGTTGCATCTTGCCCAGCAGGATGTCGAGCAGATGGTTCGGGTTGTAGCTTTCTTGGGAAGCAAGAGCGTGATGTGCCATGATTTTCCTCGTTGGTTGGGTGAAGAGATAGTGCTGGTTGGAACTTAAGGACAACTTAGAATTTAGTAATTAAAGTTGTCCGGTCATTCCGCCCTCCTGAATTGCCTTTCGCGCAAGAGAATTCTATGCTTAAAGGGACTGCTCCAGCCGGCGCGCGGTGCGTGAAGATTGTTTGACATCAACCGCCGGCTAGAAAACTTAACAACTATGCTATTTCATCACATGGGGCCGGAGGGTGTCGCACGCAAGAACCTGTAGGAAATTGTTACATGAAGCAAGTTCATGCAGAGGGCCGGCGCCGATACTACCCTGTGGCAACTGTGTCGCGGCCTGTGCAACATCGGGTGGCGGCCGGGGGCCGGTTGCCGGGCGCGCGGCGGTGCCGCCCACCCGCCCTGAAATACGCGCCGGGCGCGGTTGGCGGCGGCAAATTACGTTAAACTAGCGCCTGTGCGCAGTGCGCCCCCCTCTGATAAAGCATTCCATTGAAAACCAAAACCCCCGTTCAGCCGCATTACTTTGTTCCGGAGCCGCTCGATAACGCGCGCCTGGCGCATTTGTGCGGCCCGCTCGACGAAAACCTGCGGCAGATCTCGGCCGCGCTGGACGTCACCATTTTCCGTCGCGGCGAGAAATTCATCGTCAGCGGCCACAATGCCGAGCGCGCGGTGCAAATCCTCGACCAGTTCTACGCCGTCGCCAACAAGGTCGTGCCGATCGAGGAAGTGCAACTGGCGCTGGTCGAACAGCGCGCCGGGCTGGCCGCCGCCGCCAACGCCGCCCCGGCCGGCGCCGACGCCAAGCCGCACGCGGTGGCCGCGGCGCCGTTCGTCGAGCCGGAGATCAACAGCCCGGTGCTCAAAACGCGCCGCGCCGACCTGCGCGGGCGCACCCCGCACCAGATCCGTTACCTGCGCAATATCCTCGAACACGACATCAGCTTCGGCGTCGGCCCGGCCGGGACCGGCAAGACCTACCTGGCCGTGGCCTGCGCGGTCGACGCGCTCGAGCGCGACGCCGTCAAGCGCATCATCCTGACCCGGCCGGCCGTCGAGGCCGGCGAGAGGCTGGGCTTCCTGCCGGGCGACCTGGCGCAAAAGGTCGATCCCTACCTGCGCCCGCTGTACGACGCGCTGTACGACCTGCTGGGCTTCGACCGCACGCAGAAAATGTTCGAGAAGCAAGTCATCGAGATCGCCCCGCTGGCCTATATGCGCGGGCGCACGCTCAACCACGCGTTCGTGATCTTGGACGAGGCGCAAAACACCACCGTCGAGCAGATGAAGATGTTCCTGACGCGCATCGGTTTCGGCAGCAAGGCCGTCATCACGGGTGACGTCACGCAGGTGGACTTGCACAAAAGCCAGAAGAGCGGCCTGGTCGACGCGGTTCAGGTGTTGAAGGATGTGCGCGGCATCGCCTTCAGCCACTTCAACAGCGAGGACGTGGTGCGCCATCCGCTGGTCGCGCGCATCGTCGACGCCTACGAGACGGCGCACAACCACGAAGCCGAGATCGCCCCGTTACTCAAAGCCACCGCCCTGAAAAATGTCCGTAAAAAATAAACTGACCTTGTCGGTGCAGTATCCCGACGCCCGCCTCAAAGAAGTCATCACCCGGCCGGCGATCCGCAAGTGGATCCAGGCCGCGCTGTTCGCGCCGGCCGAGCTGACCATCCGTTTCGTCGACGCCGAGGAAGGCCGCGCGCTCAACCAGCAATACCGCGGCAAGGACTACGCCACCAACGTGTTGACGTTCGCCTACAACGAGGGCGAGGAGGAGCTGCCGGACGACGCCCCGACCCGCGCCGACATCATCCTGTGCACCGACGTGCTGGAAAGGGAAGCTGCCGAGCAACACAAATCGGTCGAGGAGCACACCGCCCACCTGGTCGTGCACGGCGTGCTGCACGCGCAGGGTTACGACCACGAGGACGACGAGGAAGCGGCCGAGATGGAGGGCATCGAGACCGAGCTGCTGGCCGAACTCGGTTACGCCGACCCCTACGCGGAATGACTCAACCGCCCGTCGGCTCCGGAATCGCACATTGGTCTATTGCGTCCTGCCAAGGCACCGCTGTCGGCAGCGTGACGACCTGTCCGTCCCGTAGAACCAGCAGCGGCCCATTGCCCGCCAGCGCGAACATGGGGTCGCCGGTCCGGATAAAATCGGCTGAATTGTAGAAAAACAGCCAGCCTTGCTTCACCTCTTGTGTTTCGGCCGTCACAATGTCGAAGGCATCGCCCGCCATCCGGCCCAGTTCATCGACCTTGGCTCGAGCGATTTCCAAAGCAGCGGCGCGATTGAGCGTATCCATTATTTGGTCCTTAAAAAACGAAGCGCGGTGTAACCACCGACCACGGCAGCCGTGCCGGTTTGGCCATCGAGGAAGCGGATAACACCGTATTGATTCACGGCGTTGAAGACATGGCCTACTCCGCCGCCGCGGCTACCGTAGACGATCCCGCGACTTCCGCTGCCTGCGGCCAGCAGAGCCTGCGCCACCTCGCCAAGATGGCCAACCCCACTAAATTTTGCGCCAAATATTCGTTCAAGTATAGCGATGCTATCGGGGCCACCCGGCAGCGCCGAAGCAGGACGGCCTGCGAGCATCGCCTCCGTTGCAATGACGCAATTAACGCAGTTCGTCTTGCTCTGACCAGGATTAATACGTCGCACTGTGCCTGCCAAGAAACTCATCGCCATACCACCGTCGTCGAGGAAATCTGTCCAGCATGCCCCCGACCACAGGCCGATGCGCTGAGAATAATCAAACGATGCCTGGCTCCATTCCCCGATCAAATACGCTGCTTTTTTGACAAAAACCTGCTATCTTGAGCTTTTGGTGTATCCTATACCCCTTCGTAACAACGGCTCACGCCTACTATGCAAGAGCACTCTAGTGGCGTCAAAACTGACGCCAAACCCCATCGGTCGCTGTTTGAACGGCTGACCGCGCTGATTTCCCCCGAGCCAGAGAACCGAGCGGAACTGCTCGAAGTCCTGCACGACGCCCACGAACGCAACCTGATCGACGCCGACGCCCTGTCGATGATCGAAGGCGTGTTCCAGGTCTCCGACCTGTCGGCGCGCGACATCATGATCCCGCGCTCGCAGATGGACGTCATCGACATCTCCAAGCCGATCGAAGAATGGATGCCGCAGGTGCTGGCCACGGCCCACTCGCGCTTCCCCGCCATCGAGGGCGAGCGCGACAAGGTGATCGGCATCCTGCTGGCCAAGGACCTGCTGCGCTACTACGCCGAGGAATCGTTCGACGTGCGCGACATGCTGCGCCCGGCCATCTTCATCCCCGAATCGAAGCGCCTGAACGTGCTGCTGCGCGACTTCCGCGCCAACCACAACCACATGGCCATCGTGGTCGACGAGTACAGCGGCGTGGCCGGCCTGATCACCATCGAGGACGTGCTCGAACAGATCGTCGGCGACATCGAGGACGAGTACGACTTCGACGAGGAAGAGGACAACATCCTCTCGATCAAAGAGGGCGTGCACGGCCCGCGCTGGCGCATCAAGGCGCTGACCGAGATCGAACAGTTCAACGAGGAACTCGACACCGCGCTGCCGGACGACGACGTCGACACCATCGGCGGCCTGGTGGCCAAGCACCTGGCGCGCATGCCGCACAAGGGCGACATCTTCGACTACCAGGGCATGCGCTTTGAAGTGCTGCGCGCCGACGCCCGCCAAATCCACGTGCTGCTGGTGGAAAAACTGCCGCCCGCCCCCGACGCCGGCGACACCCAATAATGCGCTTTCGCCGCGCCAATCCGAACGATCCGCCCAAGCCGCAACGCAGCACCAAAGGTCGGATGATCATCACCCTGCTGGCCGGCGCGATGTGCGTGTTCGCCTTCGCGCCGTTCGGCTGGTGGCCGCTCGAGATCCTCGGCCTGGCGACCCTCTTCTACCAGGTGCTGCGCAGCGCCGACGTCAAAAGCGCGGGGCTGATCGGCTGGGCCTTCGGCTTCGGCTGGACCGCCGCCGGCACCCATTGGCTGTACGTGTCGATGCACGACTACGGCGCCATGCCGGCGCCGGTCGCCGTCGCCGCCGTGCTGCTGCTGGCGTGGGGCATGGGCTTCTACGTGGCGCTGGCGATGGGCGGCGCGGCCTGGCTGCGCAAGCGCTGGGCGCTGCCGCTGCCGGCCGCCAACCTGCTGGTGCTGCCGGCCATGTGGGCCCTGTTCGAATGGGTGCGCGCCTGGCTGTTCACGGGCTTTCCGTGGATGTCGGCCGGCTACGCCCACAATCACAGTCCGCTGGCCGGCTACGCGCCGCTCGTCGGCGTCTACGGCCTCGGGTGGCTGGCGGCCGTCATCGCCGGCGCCCTGCTGCTGCTGTTGCACCGCACCCGCGTCAAGGCCGCCGCGCTGGTCGTCGCCATCTTGGCCATCGGCGTCGGCCTGACCTACGCGCAGTGGACCTACCCGGAAGGCAAACCGATCTCGGTGCGTCTGCTGCAGGGGAATATCCCGCAAAGCGAAAAATTCGACGGCGCCCGCGTGCTCGGGACGATGAAGCTGTACCACGACGCCATCACCGCCGCGCCGGCCGACTTGATCGCCACGCCGGAGACGGCCATCGTCATGCTGCCGCAGCAGCTGCCGCCGGACTACCTGCCCGGCATCGCCCAGTTCCTCAACCAGACCAACAGCAACCTGATACTGGGCATCCCGCTGGCCGACAGCCAGAGCGCCTATTTCAACAGCGTGATCGGCCTGACGCCGCGCCAGGCCAGCAGCTACTACCGCTACGACAAGCACCATCTGGTGCCGTTCGGCGAATTCATTCCGCTCGGCTTCCGCTGGTTCGTCAACCTGATGTCGATCCCGCTGGGCGACCAGACCAGCGGCGCCGACATCCAGCCGGCCTTTCCGATCAAGGACCAGCGCGTACTGCCCAACATCTGCTACGAGGACTTGTTCGGCGAGGAGATCGCCGCGCAGTTGAACCATCCGGCGCAGGGCCAGAAGCCGGCCACGATGCTGCTCAACGTGTCCAACCTGGCCTGGTTCGGCGACACCATCGCCATTCCGCAGCATTTGCAGATCTCGCAAATGCGCACGCTGGAGACGGGCCGGCCGATGCTGCGGGCGACCAACACCGGCGCCACCGCCATCATCGACGGCCATGGCAAGTTGGTTCAACAGCTGCCGGTGAACACCTTCGGCACCTTGGCCGCCAACGTCCAGGGCATGGCCGGCAGCACGCCGTATATCCTCTGGGGTAATAAGCTCTTTCTGCTGCTGGCGGCGCTGGCGCTGGGCGGCGCCTGGTTTTGGGCGCGGCGCGCAAAAAACCGCGCCCAAGCCGCTTAATCTCTACAGGCTCCCGGCAAAACCCGCTAAAATTGCCCCTTTAGCATAACCGCAACCGCGCGTTCCCCGCCCCGCGAGGCGCGCCATCGACCACACAAGATGCTGACATTTCAACAAATCATTCTGACCTTGCAAACCTACTGGGACAAGCAAGGCTGCGCCCTGCTCCAGCCATACGACATGGAAGTCGGCGCCGGCACCTTCCACACCGGGACCTTCCTGCGCGCGATCGGCCCGGAGCCATGGCGCGCGGCCTACGTGCAGCCGTCGCGCCGCCCGAAGGACGGCCGTTATGGCGAGAACCCGAACCGCGGCCAGCACTACTACCAGTATCAGGTGGTGATGAAGCCGGCGCCGGAAAACATCCTCGACCTGTATCTCGGTTCGCTCGAAGCGCTGGGCCTGGACCTGAAACAGAATGACGTGCGCTTCGTCGAAGACGACTGGGAGTCGCCGACCCTGGGCGCCTGGGGCCTCGGCTGGGAAGTGTGGCTGAACGGGATGGAGGTGACGCAGTTCACCTACTTCCAGCAGGTCGGCGGCCTCGATTGCAAGCCGGTGCTGGGAGAGATCACCTACGGCATCGAGCGCCTGGCGATGTACCTGCAGGGCGTCGAGAACATGTACGACCTGGTATGGACCACGTGGGAAGAAAACGGCGTCACCAAAACGCTGAAATACGGTGACGTGTTCCATCAAAACGAGGTCGAACAATCGGCCTATAACTTCGAGCACTCGAACGCCGAACTGCTGTTCGCCCAGTTCAACAACCACGAATCAGAAGCCAAGCGCCTGATCGAGGCGCAACTGACGCTGCCGGCCTATGAGCAGATCATGAAGGCCTCGCACAGCTTCAACCTGCTGGACGCGCGCGGCGCCATTTCGGTGACCGAGCGCGCCGCCTACATCGGCCGCGTGCGCGCGTTGTCGCGCCTTGTGGCGCAGGCCTACTACGAGTCGCGCGAGCGCCTGGGCTTCCCGATGGCTCCCGGCCTGGCTCCCGCCGCTGCTGAACAAACTGTATAAATAATATGACCCAGACCCTCCTCATCGAACTGCTGACCGAAGAACTGCCACCGAAGGCGCTCGCCAAACTGGGCGCGGCCTTCGCCGCCGGCATCGTCAACGGCCTGAAAGTACGCGACTTCCTCGACGCCGACAGCGTCGCCACCTCGTTCGCCTCGCCGCGCCGCCTGGCCGTTTCCATCACCAAGGTGCGCGCCACCTCGCCGGACAAGTCGATCCGCGAAAAAGTGCTGCCGGTGTCGGTCGCGCTGGACGCCGCCGGCAACGGCACGCCGCCGCTGGCCAAGAAACTGGCCGCGCTGGGCTTCCCGAACCTGACCGTGGCCGATCTGGAACGCGCGCAGGACGGCAAGGCCGAGAGCTTCTTCTACACCTACACGGCGGCCGGCAGCGCGCTGCAATCGGGCCTGCAGGCGGCGCTGGAGGAATCGGTCGCCAAGCTGCCGATCCCTAAAGTGATGAGCTACCAGCGTCCGGACGGCGCCACCGTGCAATTCGTGCGTCCGGCCCACAGCCTGGTCGCGCTGCACGGCGCCACCGTGCTGCCACTGACCTTGCTGGGACTGACCGCGTCGAACGTCACCGAAGGCCACCGCTTCCTGACCGCTCCCGGCCAGCGCGAAGTCGCCATCGCCGACGCCGACAGCTACGCCGAAACGCTGAAAGCCAAGGGCAAGGTGCTGGCCAGCGTCGAACAGCGCAAGGAACAGATCCGCGCCGAACTGCTGGCCAAGGCCGGCGCCGACCAGGTGCTGATGCCCGAAGCGCTGCTCGACGAAGTGACCGCGCTGGTCGAATGGCCGGTGGTCTACGAGTGCCGCTTCGAAGAGGAATTCCTGGCAGTGCCGCAGGAATGCCTGATCCTGACCATGCAGACCAACCAGAAATACTTCGCGCTGACGGACGCCGACGGCAAGCTGCGTTCACGCTTCCTGATCGTCTCCAACATCGAAACCCCAACACCCGAAGCCATCATCGGCGGCAACGAGCGCGTGGTGCGTCCGCGCCTGTCGGACGCCAAGTTCTTCTTCGAGCAGGATAAGAAGAAGACGCTGGAATCGCGCCTGCCGCTGCTCAAGAACGTGGTCTACCACAACAAACTGGGCACCCAGGCCGAGCGCAGCGAGCGTGTCAGCGCGCTGGCCGGCTTCGTCGCCACGCAAATCGGCGGCGACTCCGCGCTGGCCACCCGCGCCGCCAAGCTGTCCAAGGCCGACCTGCTGACCGACATGGTCGGCGAGTTCCCCGAGCTGCAAGGCATCATGGGCACCTACTACGCCCGCAACGACGGCGAGCCGGAAGACGTGGCGCTGGCCGCCTCCGAGCACTACCAGCCGCGCTTCGCCGGCGACGCGCTGCCGTCGACCGTCACCGGCACCGCCGTGGCGCTGGCCGACAAGCTCGAAACCCTGGTCGGCATTTGGTCGATCGGCCTGCAGCCGACCGGCGACAAGGATCCGTTCGCGCTGCGCCGCCACGCGCTGGGCGTGCTGCGCATGCTGATCGAAAAACGCCTGATGCTGTCGATCCACGGCCTGCTCGATTCGGCCGCGCAGCAGTTCACCGGCATCGCCGGCTTCAAGGATCCGGTCGCCGAGGTCACCGCCTTCATGCTGGACCGCCTGCGCGGCATCCTGCGCGAGCGCGGATTCTCGCCGAACGAGATCGAAGCGGTGGTCGCACAAAACCCGGACCGCCTGGACGACATCGTGCAGCGCCTGGAGGCGGTCAAGGCCTTCGCCGCGCTGCCGGAAGCGGCCTCGCTGGCCGCCGCCAACAAGCGCATCACCAACATCCTAAAGAAGAACGAGGAGGCGCTGGCCGCCGCCGGCACCAGCGCCGTCGACCCGGCGCTGCTGCAGGACGAGGCCGAGAAGAACCTGGCCGCCGCCGTCACCCGCGTGCAGCCAGACATCGACGCCGCCTTCATCCGCGGCGATTTCAGCGACGCCCTCAAGACGCTGGCGCAGCTGCGCGACGCGGTCGACGCCTTCTTCAACGACGTCATGGTCATGGCCGAAGACGTCGCCCTGCGCAATAATCGTCTGGCGCTGCTGTCATCGCTGCATGGCATGATGAACCGCGTGGCCGACATTTCGAAGCTGGCGGCCTAAATGGGTACGCCGTCCATGAAACTGATCATCCTCGATCGCGACGGCGTCATCAACCATGATTCGCCCGACTTCATCAAATCGCCGGCCGAGTGGATACCGGTCCCCGGTTCGCTCGAGGCGATCGCCCGCCTGAACCAGGCCGGCTACCGGGTGGTGGTGGCGTCGAACCAATCGGGCATCGCGCGCGAGTTCTTCGACATGTCGACGCTCAACGCGATCCACGCCAAGATGCACAATCTGGCGCAGCAGGTCGGCGCCGACATCGACGCCGTGTTCTTCTGCCCCCACGCGGCGGCCGACAACTGCGATTGCCGCAAGCCGAAACCGGGCATGTTCAACGAGATCTCGCAGCGCTACAAGATCAGCCTCAAAGGCGTGCCGGTGGTGGGCGACTCGCTGCGCGACCTGCAGGCCGGCTACGTCACCGGCTGCGTGCCCTACCTGGTCCTGACCGGCAAGGGCGAGAAAACCCGGGAAACCGGCGGCCTGCCGCCCGGCACCCTGGTGTTCCCCGACTTGGCGGCGATGGTGGTCCACCTGCTCAAAACCAGCGCGCCGCCGGCGCTGCACGTCGTTAGCTAACAAGTTTTTGGAGTCTGCATTGGGTCATCCCGTATTGTTTTTGCGTTCCCTGATTTTCACCATCATCATGGTGATATCGACCATCGTCTGGGCGCTGGTGTGCTTCCTGGCTGCGCCGCTGCCGTACAACAAGCGCTTCTGGGTCACCGCGCGCTGGAACGTGTTCATCGTCTGGTGCGCCAAGGTTATTTGCGGCATCCGCTACCAGATCAAGGGCGCCGAGAACTTCCCGGACGCGCCGGCGGTGGTGCTGTCGAAGCACCAGTCGGCGTGGGAAACCATCTTCCTGCTGCCTAACCTGCCGCGCCCACTGGTGTTCGTGTTCAAGAAGGAAATCCTTTATATTCCGTTCTTCGGCTGGGCGATGGCGTTGCTGCGCATGATTCCGATCGACCGCAAGCAGGGCAAGAACGCGTTCAAGCACGTGGTCCGCCACGGCAAGCGCCGGCTCGCCGACGGCCAATGGATTATCATGTTCCCGGAGGGGACGCGGATTCCGGTCGGCCAGGCCGGCAAGTACAAAAGCGGCGGCACGCGCCTGGCCATCGAGACCGGCGCCGTGGTCGTGCCGATCGCGCACAACTCCGGCGAGTGCTGGCCAAAAAACTCTTTCATCAAACGGCCCGGCCTTGTTACAGTATCGATAGGTAAGCCAATTTCGCCAGAAGGACAAACTCCGGACGGCATGATGCAACAGGTGGAAACTTGGATAGAATCAGAAATGCGCGTCATTTCGCCCCACGCCTACAACGCTGGCTAGACGATTTAGCCACCTTGGTGAAGCCGGCGTCGCCGAAAGACGACGCCAGCCAGCTTGACCTGTTTGGACGGGAGGCGCAGTCGTCTCCCAAGCCGGTCTACACGTCGCCGGTATGGTCGGTTCCTCCCTCTTCCAGCAAGCCCCCTCCCGTTTCCCCGTACGTCGCGCCGCCCGAAACCGCGGTCCCGGTCAAGCCGCGCCAGGTCGCGCCGCCGCCGTCCGATCCGACCACGGCCAAGCGCCAGCTGATGGTCGGTGAATTCATCCTCGAATATGATTTGCGCCGCTCGACGCGCCGCTCGATCGGCTTCATGATCGACGACGACGGCCTGCGCGTGACGGCGCCGAAGCGCATCAGCATCGCCGAAATCGACAACGCCATCCGCACCAAGCAGCACTGGATACTGAGCAAGCTCAAGGAACGGCGCGAGCGCCGCGCCGCGCGGCTGCAAAAGCCGCCGGTGGAATGGATCGACGGCGCGCAGCTTCCGTACCTGGGCGCCGACATCACCTTGCGGCTGCTGGTGGGCGGACGCAATCGCACCAGCTACAACCCGGCCACGCGCGAGCTGTCGATGGTGCTGGTGCCCGGCGCCACCGAGACGCTGCTCAAGGAGCGCGTCAAGTCCTGGTACCAGCAGGAGGCCAAGGTACTGTTCGAGCAGCGCCTGGACTTGTACGCGGCGCGCCTGGGGGTCAGCTACCACTCGTTCGGGTTGTCGTCGGCCGGCACGCGCTGGGGCTCGTGCACGGTCGACCGCAAGATCCGCCTGAACTGGAAATTGATCCACTTCTCGTTGCCGCTGATCGATTACGTGGTGGCCCACGAACTGGCCCACACGCTGGAAATGAACCACAGCGCCGACTTCTGGAACACCGTCGGGCGCATCTACCCCGAGTACGACGAGGCCAAGAACCTGCTGCGCAAACGGGCGCAGGAGCTGCCGGTGCTGTTTGCCTGAAATATCTCTATTTAGCGTTCTTCCTCCCCCATTTCCCACCTTACTGCTGAGTTCGCCTCAGTAGTGACTTTAATATTGCATTGCACAATTTAATTGCCGTACGGAACTATGTGTGATATTTTGTCTCATGTTTGACTTGATCTGAGTTAAATAAATGGCAAATTGTTTCACTAAAACGGGGGTTATATGGGTCAGGTAAGTGCAACCAAAAAAATGGGTTTGGTGCTGGGTGGCGGTGCGCCGAATTCTCCATTGATAGCGGGGGCGCTGGCTGCATTCCTCGATCAGGAGGTCGAGTTCGACGTGATATCCGCCTCGGGCGCGGGCGTGCTGATGGGGCTGCTGTACACGGCGCCGCTGGACGGATCGCCGCGCGAGGCGCTCAAGCGCTGGGCCGACGCCGGCGTGGCCGACAGCATCTACAAGATGATGCCTGTCAACTACAAGATTTTCCACAAGCCGGGCAAGGAGGCGGACGCCTTCCGCGGCGTGTTCTCGCCGCAGGTCGGCAATCCGGTGTTCCCCGGCCTGCAAAGCGTGATGGGCGGCTCGGTGCCCTGGGCCGACTGGACCCAGCTGATGATGTCGACGATGTCGCCGTCTAACTTGTCGTCCAAGAGCCTCGGTTTGTGCGCGCACGCGCCGTTCCTGGAAGGCTCGATCGACTTCTCCGCCATCGCCAAGATGAAGCCGGAGTTCTACATCAACGCCTACAACCTGAACCAGCACCGCATGAAGATCTGGGACAAGCGCGAGATCCAGGCCGAGCACGTGCGCGCCGCGCTGTCGTTCCCGTTCCTGTACGCGCCCACCGAGATCGACGGCGAGGACTATATCGAGGGCGCGGCGCTGGAGACGCTGAACTTCGATCCGTTCATCGAAGGCAAGGGCGAGCACGCGGACACCGATGTGCTGGTGGTGCTCGACATCCTCGGCGACGAGCGCCTGCTGCGCAAGCCGCGCAACCTGTACGACGCGTGGGTCGGCCAGATGATCACGCCGCTGGTCAACATCTCGAACCAGCAGCTGCGCTTGTTCGAGCTGGAGCACAACACCGACCACAAGACGGGCGAGCCGAAGCGTCAAATGCTGAAGCTGGAGCTGATGGCCGCCGTGCCGGAACAGCATATTCCATACACGATGGACTGGTCGACGTCGAACATGCAATTGCTGTTCGACGTGGGCTACAAGACCGCGACCCGCTTCTGCCGTCAAAACGCCGACGTGCTGCGCTTTGCGGAGGAAACGGAAGTGGTTGGCTAGGGCCGATCTTACTTCGGTGAAGTTTGGTCAAAGTTAAACCACGTAGGGCGGATTAGCGCAGCGTAATCGGCCATGCATGCGTATCGGCGGCTCATCGAGTGGCGGATTACGGCGTTCCGCCTCTCAAGTCCTCCGGCAGGAGGACTTTCCTTCGGTAGGCCCCCGGGCGGTTAGCGGGCCTAGCCCGCTAATCCGCCCTACGTGGCTCGACAGGGGATCAGGCTTCCCTTGCCTGGATTCAATTGGATCGGGGTGCGGCAACGACAAGCTTACAATGATCAGACCACTATTTCGGAGGCGAGCATGAGCGAGAACGCACCAACCAATCCCGGCGACGAAGCGGCGCCCGGCACGCCCGGCACCGGCGACGACGTCTGCCCGATCTGTCACGGCACCGGCCGCATCCTGGACGAGGATGACACCATCCCTTGTGGAAACTGCGGCGGCACCGGCATCATCACCGAAGGCATCGGCGGCGGCTAGGCGGCGTCTGACCGCAGTCGGGTCAGCGCCCGATCAACGGCGCCAGCAACGCCAGGGTGCGCCGGGTGGCGCCACGATACCGGTTGGCGAACGCCAACGCCCCGCGCCCCATCGCCGCGCGCGCCTCGTCGTCGCGCAGCAGGCGCGCTGCGGCGGCAACCAATTCAGCGGCATCGGCCACGCGTTGCGCGCCGCCGGCTGCCAGCGCGTCCTCGGTCGATTCGGCGAAATTAAACGTATGCGGACCAATCAGCACCGGCTTGCCCAGGGCCGCCGGTTCGATCAGATTTTGTCCGCCCAGCGGCAGCAGGCTGCCGCCAACGAAAGCGCAGTCGCACGCCGCGTAATAGGCGAACATCTCCCCCATCGAATCGCCCAGCACCACGTCGATATACGCCGGAATCGATGCTTCGCCGGCGCCGTCCAGCGCCAGCTGGCTGCGGCGCTGCACATTGAGCCCGGCCTCGCCGACCATTTTGGCCACCTCGTCGAAACGCTGCGGATGGCGCGGCACGATCAGCAGCAGCACATTGACGGGCAGTTCGGAACGCGCCTCGCGCACCGCCTGCAGTATCAGCGCCTCCTCGCCTTCGCGCGTGCTGGCGAACAGCAGCACGGGACGCGCGCCGATCGCCCTGCGCAGCGCCGCGCCGGTGGCCAGCGCCGCATCCGGCACCACGACGTCGAACTTGATGCTGCCGGTGACCTCCACCTGCTTGACGCCGAGCGAGCGCACGCGCTGGGCGTCGGCCTCGGTCTGCGCGGCGACCAGCGAGATGCCGTGCGCCGCGTCCAGGATCAGCGAGCCGAGACGCCCGGCCTTGCGCAGCGAGCGCTCGGACAGGCGCGCGTTGGCCAGCACCACCGGCACGCCGCGCGCGCCGCACGTGGCGATCAGGTTCGGCCACACTTCGGTCTCCATCAGGATGCAGACCGCCGGTTTGAAATGCTTGATGAAGCGCCCCACCATGGCGCCGGTGTCGTACGGCAGATAGGACTGCGCCAGCCGCGCGCCATGTTTGGCGAACAGCGACTTGCCGGTGGCGCGGCCGGTCGGCGTCATGTGGGTCAGGATCACGCGGCCATTCGGATACCCGGCCAGCAGCGCGTCGATCAACGGCTCGGCGGCGCGCGTTTCGCCGACGGACACCGCGTGCACCCACAACACCGGCGAAGCCGGCGACAAGGCCGAACCGGTGCCGTAAAACCCCAGCCGCTCGCCCCAATGCCCGCGATAGCCCGGCTCCTTGCGGCCGCGCAGCCACAAACGCGCCAGCACCAGCGGCATGGCCAGCCACCACATCACGGAATAAAAGAGACGCATGCGACTCAGCCCAGCAAAGTCCTGGCCGCGGCCAGCACCTCGGACACGGAAGGCGGCGCGCCGCGATCGCCCAGGTTGATGATGCGCGGCGACCAGTTGCCCTCGGTCTTCCAGCGCGGCGAATCGGCGTAGATTTCCACCGTCGGCCGCACGAAGGCGGCGGCGATATGCGTCAAGCCGGTGTCGACGCCGATCACCAGCCCCGCATGGCGCGCCAGCAGCATGGCGTCGGCCATCGACAGCTTGGGCAGCACGCGCGCGTTCGGCAGGCTCGCCGCCAGATGCTCGGCCTCGGCCTGCTCCTTCGGCGAGCCCCATGGCAGCAGGATAGGCATCGGCGCCAGTTCGCGCCCCAGGGCGATCCAGTTCTCCGGCGCCCACTTCTTCGGATCGCGCGCCGTGCCGTGGAAGTACACCACGTAAGGCTCGGCCGGCATCCACGCCGGACGCGGCTCGCCGGCCGATACCGCCGGCAGGCCGAAATCGGCCGGCGTGTCGACCCGGTAGCCCAGCGCGGCGGCGGCCACCACCCGGCCGCGCGCCACCGCATGCGTGCGCGGGTCGGTCGGGATGCTCAGGTTATGGAAAATGCGCGAGACGCCCTCGTAGCCCGAGCCCTCGCTGCCGTTGGCCAGGCCGACCTTGCGGCCGCCCTTGACCACCCGCGCGGCGCCCATGATGATGCCGGTCTTGAGCAGCCCCTGGGTATCGAACACGTAATCGTACCGCTGCTGGCGCAGGGCGTGGAAGAATGCCTTGATCTCGGCGCGCGTTTCCGGCTTGCCCAGGCTTTTGCGCCAGCGCCGCAGCGCGAACGGAATGATGGTGCGCACGCGGGCGTTGAGCCGCACCAGACTGACATAGCCCTCCTCCACCACCCAGTCGATGTTCGCGTCGGGGAAGTGGCGGGCGATATCGGCCACCATCGGCAGGTTGTGCAGCACGTCCCCCAGCGAGGAGACGCGCACCAGCAGGATGTTCAACGGCTTGCCATCGCCCGGGCGCGGGGACATCGCTTAGAAAGGCAGTTGCGCGTCCGGCTTGGCGGCCAGGATCACGCTCTTGAACTGGCCCTGGATGCGCGCCAGCGCCGCCGGCGTTTCCGCTTCGAAGCGCATCACGATCACCGGCGTGGTGTTGGACGAACGCGCCAGGCCGAAGCCGTCCTCGTATTCCACGCGCAGGCCGTCGATGGTGATGATCTGCACGTTGCCCGGGAATTCCGCGTCCGCGCGCAGCTTGTCCATGACGATGACGTTTTCGCCTTCGCTCAGGTGCAGGTGCAGCTCGGGGGTGCTGTCCGACTGCGGCAGGGAATTGAGCAGCGCCGACGGATCGGCCTCGCGGGTCAGGATCTCCAGCAGGCGCGCGCCCGAGTACAGGCCGTCGTCAAAACCGTACCAGCGGTCCTTGAAGAAGATATGGCCGCTCATTTCGCCGCCGAGCGGGGCGCCGGTCTCGCGCAGCTTGGCCTTGACCAGCGAGTGGCCGGTCTTGTACATCAGCGGCACGCCGCCGCTTTTGGTGATGTACGGCGCCAGGTGGCGGGTGCATTTGACGTCGTACAGAATCTGTTCGCCCGGATGGCGGGTCAGCACGTCGGCCGCGAACAGCATCATCTGGCGGTCCGGATAAATGATCTGGCCGTCCTTGGTCACCACGCCCAGGCGGTCGCCGTCGCCGTCGAAGGCGATGCCGATTTCGGCGTCGGTCTCTTGCAGCGCGCGGATCAGGTCCTGCAGGTTTTCCGGATGCGCCGGATCGGGGTGGTGGTTGGGGAAGTTGCCGTCCACTTCGCAGAACAGCTCGACCACCTCGCAGCCCATGCCGCGATACAGGTCGCCGGCGAAGGCGCCGGCCACGCCGTTGCCGCAGTCGACCGCGATCTTGATCGGGCGCGCCAGCTTGACGTCGCCGATGATGCGCTCGAGGTACTGGGCGCGGATGTCGTGGGTGCTGTAGGAACCCTTGGTCGGCGCCGGCGCGCCGTCATGGTCGACGATGCGCTGGTACAGCGCGGTGATGGCCTCGCCGTGGATCGCCTCGCCGGCCAGCACCATCTTGAAGCCGTTGTAGTCCGGCGGATTGTGGCTGCCGGTGACCATGATGCCCGACGCCGCGCCCAGCACGTGGGTGCCGAAGTAGACCATCGGCGTGGCCACCACGCCCAGGTCGATGACGTCGACGCCGGCCGCCTGCAGGCCCTCGGCCAGCGCCGCCGCCAGCGACGGGCCGGACAAGCGGCCGTCGCGGCCGATCACCACCCTGGTCTCGCCCTTGGCCAGCGCGGCCTGGCCGAACGCCTGCCCGATCTGGCGCGCGACGCCCGCATCCAGGGTTTTATCGATGATGCCGCGAATGTCGTAAGCTTTGAAGATCGTTTTGGATAAGGAGACCATACTGGATTGAGCGTGTGCGTGCCACGGCGAGGCGGTGCGGGGCTAGCCCAGCGCACTGCCTTGCCGTGGACGCGGATTAGAGGGAAAAGCAGGTGCCGCCAGAGCGTTGTCGGCAACATGACACCATATACAAGTGCGCAGTGTAAGTCCGATACCGGCGGCAGGCAAGCCCCGCCGGCCCGCGACCGCGCTAAAACCGCTTAAACCTTCAGGCCGGCGATGTCGTTGCCGGCGTCGAGCCATTCCTTGACCCATTTCGGCTGGCGGCCGCGGCCGGTCCATTGCTGGGAGGCGTCGGCCGGATTGCGGTAGCGCGGCGCCACCGAGCCGGTCTTTTTGCCGCCGCGGGCGGTGACGGCGCCGCCGACCAGATCCTTCACCGGCAGGCCGACGCTCTGGGCGATGGCCAATATCTGTTCGCGCGCCTTGGCCAGGTCCTGGCCTTCGCGCTGTTTCAATTCGCGTTTAACTTGTTCTTGCAAATTCCGCAAATCGGCGGAAGACATATTCGACAGGTCCATTGGGCTTTCCTTCCAGTGATGATAATAAAAGCGCTGCGCGAATATATTACATCAAGCCGGAAAAATCACATTTTCTTATGGCGTATCATCCAGCGCGGCGCCTTAAAGCGGACGATGCGCACATAAATCCAGATGTAACTGCTGATAAACAAAATACAAAACACCATTAATACCCAGGTATGGCGCCAGAATACCGTGGCCGGTATCACCGCCATCAGCGAAAACATCCACAAATACGGGGACGTGAGCGAATTGCGGCGGATCAGCGCGCGCGCCTCCTTGCGGCCCACCGCCCATTGCACGATGCGGCGGAAGATCAGGCTATGCAAGTGGATACCGTCGGGCATGGCGGGAGATTTGCCGCGAACAAACATGCGCCGATAAACGGAAAACAAGGTTTCAAATGTTGGATATATTAACAACAACGCCGCGTACCAAGTGGAAACTTGCGGATTGCGCATTACCAGCAGCAACGCCAGCTCGCCCAGCATAAAGCCGATGAAATAAGCGCCGCCGTCGCCCAGGAATATCATGCCGACCGGGTAATTCCAGATCAGGAAACCGGCGGTGGCGCCGGCCACCATCAGCGCGGCGATCAGCACGAACATATCGTTGACCTGCAGCGCGACATAACCGAGCGACAGCAGCATGCAAATACACACCACGCTGGCCAGGCCGTTGAAGCCGTCGATGATATTGACGGCGTTGGCCACGCCGGCCACCGCCAGCACCGTCAGCGGCAGCGTGATCCACATATATTCGATGGGCCAGGCGGCGAAGGGGAAGTCGATGCGGTCGATGCGGGCGTCGAGCAGGAAATAGCCGAGGGCGGCGGCGGCCATGGTCAGCAGCAGCCGGCGCGTGGCGCTGACGCGGCCCGTGTAATCCTCGACGATGCCGCCGACGAAGGCGACGGTGGAACAGGCCAGCAGCGAGAACAGCCAGTTGCCCAAGGCCGGCACGCGCCAGACGGAAATGGTGGAACTGAGCGCGACCGACAGAAAGATCGACAAGCCGCCTATCCGCGCCACATGGTGGGCATGCACCTTCTGGACGCCGAGGAAATCGGAATCCAGCGCCGGACCGTGCAATCTGGATTCTTTTATGACCAACAGGGTAAGCAGCGCGGAAGCGATAAAGCTCAGTAAAAAGGAAAACATATTTTATCTATACAAAATTGCCGGATGCGCTTACCGGTACAGAGGCGAGTCCAGGTCCGCCGAGGGGTGATCGGCACGCTAGCCCGCGATTGTACCGGATTGGCCAAGGCAATCCTGAATTGATAACGCCGGGGTCAACGCCGGGGTCAGGTCCAACATTTCTACACGGGCTGGACCGTGTATCACTCCATGCACAGCCGCAGCGCCTCTTTCCACTCCGGCAGATGGCAAAAGCGCGTCATCAGGCGCTCGGAGGACATTACCGAATACCGCGGCCGCCTCGCCGGCGTCGGATAGTCGGCGCTGCCGATCGGCAGCACGCGGCACTCGAGCCCGGCCGCCTCGACGATCGCCTGGGTGAACTCGAACCAGGTGGTGCGGCCCTGCGCACTCAGGTGATAGACGCCGCTGTTGCGCGCCCACCAGTCGTCACCGCCGGCGCGCGCCTGCGCCAGCACCTGCGCCGTGGTGTCGGCGATGGTGCGGCTCCAGGTCGGCGCGCCGTGCTGGTCGGCCACCACGCGCAGCTCGTCGCGCTCCCTGGCCAGGCGCAGCATCGTCAACAGGAAATTCTTACCGCGCATGCCATACACCCAGCTGGTGCGGAAGATCAGGTGCGGAATGCCGGCCTCGGCGATGGCGCGCTCGCCGGCCAGCTTGCTGGCGCCGTAGACGTTCAGCGGCCCGGTCGGGTCGTCCTCCACCCGCGGCGCCGGGTCGGCGCCGTCGAATACGTAGTCGGTCGAATAATGCACCATCGCCGCGCCCAGCAGTTTGGCCTCGCGCGCCATCAGCCCGGGCGCCTCGGCGTTGACGCGGTGCGCCAGGTCCGGCTCGCTCTCGGCCTTGTCGACCGCCGTGTAGGCGGCCGGGTTGACGATCAGCCCCGGCTTGACCTGGCGGATGACGTCGCGCACCTGGTCGAGGTCGGACAGGTCCATGACGCCCCGGTCCACCGCCACCACCTCGCCCACGCCCTGCAGGCTGCGCGCCAGCTCGTATCCCACCTGGCCGGTGCTGCCGGTGAGCAAAATCTTCACGCGAACACCTCGGCGGCGGCCAGCGGTCCGGCTGCCTGGTCCTTGTGCGACAAGGTCGGCGTCAGGTCCAGCGGCCAGACGATGCCGATGGCCGGGTCGTTCCACAGGATGGCGCGCTCGTGCTCGGGCGCCCAGTAGTCGGTGGTTTTATAGAGGAACTCGGCGTTGTCGCTGGTGACCACGAAGCCGTGCGCGAAGCCGGCCGGTATCCACATCTGGCGCATGTTTTCAGCGCTGAGCTCGACGCCGTACCACTGGCCGAACGTGGGCGAGCTCCGGCGGATGTCGACCGCCACGTCGAACACGGCGCCGGCGGTCACGCGCACCAGCTTGCCCTGCGGCTGCTGGATCTGGTAATGCAGGCCGCGCAGCACGCCCCGGCGCGAGCGCGAATGGTTGTCCTGCACGAAGCCGGCAGTCACGCCGGTGGCCTCGGCGAATTGGCGGGCGTTGTAGCTTTCGTAGAAAAAACCGCGCTCGTCGCCGAACACGCGCGGCTCGAGCACCAGCAAACCTTCCAGCGGTGTGGTAACAACCTTCATCGCGGCACGACCTTGTCTTCCAGTATCTGCAACAGGTATTGGCCGTAATTGTTCTTTTTGAGCGGCTCGGCCAGCTTGCGCAGCTGGGCCGCGTCGATATAGCCCTTGCGATAGGCGATCTCCTCCGGACAGGCCACCTTCAGGCCCTGGCGCTTTTCGATGGTGGCGATGAACTGGCCCGCCTCCAGCAGCGACTCGTGGGTGCCGGTGTCGAGCCAGGCCATGCCGCGCCCCATCACCTCGACGTTGAGCTGCTGCTTTTCCAGGTAGACGCGGTTGACGTCGGTGATCTCGAGCTCGCCGCGCGCGGACGGCTTGATGCTGGCGGCGATGTCGCACACCTGATTATCGTAGAAATACAGGCCGGTGACCGCGTAATTGGATTTGGGCTGTTTGGGTTTTTCCTCGATCGACACGGCTTGGCGGCCGCCGTCGAACTCGACCACGCCGTAGCGCTCCGGGTCCTGCACGTGGTAGGCGAACACGGTGGCGCCGTCGGCCTGCTCGCTGGCGTGGTTGAGCAGCGCGTCCAGATCGTTGCCGTAATAGATGTTATCGCCCAGGATCAGCGCCGACGGCGCGTCGCCGACGAACTCCTTGCCGATGATGAAGGCCTGCGCCAGGCCGTCCGGCGACGGCTGCACCGCGTAGCTGATATGGATGCCCCACTGGCTGCCGTCGCCCAGCAGGTCCTGGAAACGCGGCGTGTCCTGCGGCGTCGAGATCAGCAGGATCTCGGTCATGCCGGCGAGCATCAGCACCGTCAGCGGGTGGTAGATCATCGGCTTGTCGTAGATCGGCAGCAATTGCTTCGATACGCTCATCGTCACCGGATACAGACGGGTGCCGGAGCCGCCGGCCAGAATAATGCCCTTGCGGCGGTTGCCGTTGGTTGTGCCCGTAGTGCTCATTCTTATTGGCCTTCGCGATTAAAGTAGTTGGTTTCCACCCATTTGGCGTAGCTGCCCGACTGCACGTCGGCGACCCAGGCCTGGTTGTCCAGATACCACTGCACGGTCTTGGCGATGCCGGTCTGGAAGGTCTCGGCCGGTTTCCAGCCCAGTTCACGCTCCAGCTTGCGGGCGTCGATGGCGTAGCGGCGGTCGTGGCCGGGACGGTCCTTGACGTAGGTGATCTGCGCGCGGTAACTGGCGCCGTCGGCCTTCGGGGCGACCTTGTCGAGCATGTCGCACAAGGTGTGCACGACGTCCAGGTTGGCCATCTCGTTCCAGCCGCCGACGTTGTAGGTCTCGCCCAGGCGGCCGGCCTCGAGCACACGGCGGATCGCCGCGCAATGGTCGCTGACATACAGCCAGTCGCGCACCTGCTGGCCGTCGCCGTAGATCGGCAGCGGCTTGCCGGCCTGCGCGTTGGCGATGATCAGCGGGATCAGCTTTTCCGGGAAGTGGTACGGGCCGTAATTGTTCGAGCAGTTGGTCGTCAGCGTCGGCAAACCGTAGGTATGATGATAGGAACGCACCAAGTGGTCGGACGCGGCCTTCGACGCCGAGTACGGGCTGTTCGGCGCGAACGCGGTCGTTTCGCTGAACGGCGCGTCGTCCGGGCCGAGCGTGCCGTAGACCTCGTCGGTGGACACGTGCAGGAAGCGGAACGCCGCCTGCTCCGCCGCCGGCAGCGCCGACCAGTAGGCGCGCGCGGCCTCCAGCAGGCTGAACGTGCCGTTGATGTTGGTGTTGATGAATTCGCCGGGACCGAGGATCGATCGGTCGACGTGGCTTTCGGCGGCGAAGTGGACGACGGCGCGCGGCTGGTGCCGCTGGAACAGTTCCAGCACCTGGGCCTGGTCGCAGATGTCGCCGCGCACGAAGATGTGGCGCGGGTCGTTTTTCAGCGACGCCAGATTATTCAGATTGCCGGCGTAGGTCAGCTTGTCATAATTAACAACAGGCTCGTCGGACTGGGCCAGCCAGTCGAGGACAAAGTTTGAACCGATAAAACCGGCACCACCCGTAACAAAAATCATTTAGTATCCCGCAGCAAGAGTCAAAACAGTCGTAAGAGTGATTTTATGTGAAACTGCGCTGCCCACGGGCAAAAATCAACACTCGCACTCTGATTTCAGGGTAATTCCGATTCCAAAGCAACGAACCAGAGAGCAACCATATGAAAACCTATGTAATCGGGGATTTACAAGGCTGCCACGAGCAGGCCCTGTCCATGCTCGAGCGCATACGCGCGCACGCGGCCGCGGCCGGCGTGGCCGAGCCGGCGATCCTGTTCGCCGGCGACCTGATCAACCGGGGCCCGGACTCGCTGGCCACCTTGCGCCACGTGCGCAAGCTGGCCATGGCCAGCGGCGGCCTGATCGACAGCGTGCTGGGCAACCACGACCTGCACCTGCTGGCGGTGGCCTACGGCATCCGGGCCGAGCACAAGTCCGACACCTTGGCCGACATCCTGCACGCGCCCGACCGCGACGAGCTGATCGACTGGGTGCGGCGCCGGCCGCTGGCGATCCAGACCCCGGGCCACGTGCTGGTGCACGCCGGCCTGCTGCCGCAGTGGAGCGCCGACCAGGCCATGGCGCTGGCCGGCGAGGTGCAGGACATGCTGCGCGGGCCGGATGAAACCTTCGCCGATTTCCTGGCCGAGATGTACGGCAACCTGCCCGATCAATGGTCGGAAGACCTGCAGGGCGCCGACCGGCTGCGCTGCATCATCAACGCCATGACGCGGCTGCGCTTCTGCACCGCCGACGGCGTGATGGATTTCAAGATGAAGGAAAGCGGCAAGGCCGAGGAAGGCTCGGGCCTGATGCCGTGGTTCGAGGTGCCGGGACGGCGCAGCGCGCGCGACACGGTGGTGTTCGGCCACTGGTCGGCGCTGGGGCTGACGTTGAAACCGAACTTGATCGGCCTCGACAGCGGCTGCGTGTGGGGCGGCCAGTTGTCGGCCGTGTGCCTGGAGGATCGTAGCTTGTTGCAGGTGCAGTGCCCGGAGTTCCAGGAGCCGAGCAACAAGAAAAAAGCCTAGGTATTCCGGCGTCAACCCGCACCGGGAAGGGGTCGGACCCAACGGGTCCGACCCCGCATCCGCGTCACGGGTGGGGGTGGCTTTCGACCGTCACGCCCAACGCTTCGGCCACCGCCTTGTGCGTGACCTCCGCCAATTCGCGCCGATGCGCGCCGGCCGTCTCGATCGGCGCCAGCACCATCAATTTCGCCTTCACCGGCGGGCCGCCGAGAATCGCGATGATGCTCTCGGCAAACGTCATCTCGCCGATAAAATCCACCGACGGATGCGAGGCGCCGTTTGGGGCCACATACGACAACGCCACCGGCTGCACCGGCACCCCGGCGTCGATCGCCGCCTCGAACAAATTGGCGTGGAACGGCAACAGCTGGCCCTGCGACGAAGTAGTGCCTTCCGGGAAGAAAGCCACGCGCTCGCCCCGCTCCAGGGTGCTCACCAATCCCTTGAAGATATGCCGCAAATCGCGCCGGTTGCCGCGCGAAATGAACACGGTGCCGGCCTTCTCCGCCAGCCAGCCGGCCAGCGGCCACGAGCGGATCTCGGCCTTGGCGACAAAGTGGCTCGGATGCAGGCTGTGGACGACGAAAATATCCAGCCACGACACGTGGTTGGCCACCACCACCGCCCGCTCCAGCATCGGCGCGGCCGCGTGCTGCTCGACGCTGACGTTGCACATCTTGAGCAGCCGGGTCGACCAGCGGCGGATGTGGCCGTTGCGCTTGTCCTGGGCGATCCACGGAAACACCGTGGCGCAGATCGCCATCCCCAGCAGCACGTGCGCCGTCACCCGCGCCAGGCGCCAGATCACTGAAATCTTCATCCGGAAAATCAGCCGCGCTGGTAGGCGATGTGGCCGGCCACGATGGTGGCGCGCACCTGCCCCGTCAGGTTGTACCCGAGGAAAGGCGTGTGCTTGCCCTGGCTGGCCAGCGCCGACGCTTCCACCGTCCAGGTGGCCTGCGGATCGAAGACGCAGACGTCGGCCACCGCGCCGACCGACAAGGTGCCGCTGCTCAAGCCGGCAACGCGGGCGGCGTCGGCGGTGATGCGCGAAATCGCCCGCGCCAGCGGACGCGTGGCGGCCTGGTCGGCGCCGTGGTGCTGGCCGGCGGCGTAGTCGTCGGCCCATTTCAGGGTCAGCGACAGCAGCAGCTCCAGTCCGGTGGCGCCGGGCGAGGCCTCGCCGAACGGCAGCAGTTTCTCGTCGTCGTCGACCGGCGTGTGGTCCGAGCACAGCGCGTCGACGGTGCCGTCGAGCAGGCCGAGGCGGATGGCGTCGCGGTCGCGCTGGCTGCGCAGCGGCGGCGTCAGGCGCGCGTTCGAGTCGAAGAAGCCGATGTCGGCGTCGGTCAGGTGGACGTGGTGGGCGCCGACGTCGCAGGTGACCGGCAAGCCTTCCTTCTTGGCGTTGCGCACCAGCTCGAGGCCGGCGGCCGACGACATGCGGCACAGGTGCACGCGCGCGCCGGTCGAGCGCATCAGTTCGAAAATCGTGTGCAGCGCGATCGTTTCCGACATCACCGGCACGCCCGACAGGCCCAGGCGCGAAGCCAGCGGACCGCTGGCGGCGATGCCGCCGCGGCCGATGTGCGCATCCTGCGGCCGCAGCCAAACGGTGTAGTTGAAGGTCTTGGCGTACTGCATCGCGCGCAGCAGCACGTTGGTGTCCTCGACCGGCTCCTCGGCCTGGGCGAACCCGATGCAGCCGGCCTCGGTCAGCTCGGCCATCTCGGTCAGCGCCTTGCCCTTGAGGCCGACGGTCAGCGCGCCCAGCGGGTGCACGTGGGCCTGGTTCAGGGTCTTGGCGCGGTACTTGAGCATCTCCACCAGGCCGGGCTCGTCGAGGACGGGATCGGTGTCCGGCGGGCACACCAGGCTGGTCACGCCGCCCTGCATCGCCGCCTGCAATTCCGATTCCAGCGTGGCCTTGTATTCGTAGCCCGGCTCGCGCAGGCGCGCCGACAGGTCGACGAAGCCGGGCGCGACGATCATGCCGGCCGCGTCGAGGGTCTGGTCGGCGCTGAAGCCGGCGGGTGCCGCACCCACCGCCACCACCTTGCCGTCGGCGATATACAGGTCCTGCTGGGCGTCGATGCCGTTGGCCGGGTCGATCAGGTGGCCGTTCTTGATATGGAGAGTTTTATTCGAGTTCATTCCTGCTTTCATCCTTGCGTTCCCGCCACAATGCTCATCACCGCCATCCGTACCGCGATGCCGAACGTCACCTGCGGCAAGATCACCGCCTGCGGACCGTCCGCCACCGCCGAGTCGATTTCCACGCCGCGGTTCATCGGCCCCGGATGCATGACGATGGCGTCCGGCTTGGCCAGCGCCAGCCGCTCCGGCGTCAGGCCGTAGCTCTTGAAGTATTCCTGCGCCGACGGCAGCAGCGCGCCGCTCATGCGCTCGTTTTGCAGGCGCAGCATGATGATCACGTCGACGCCCTTCAAGCCCTCTTCCATGTTGGTGAAGGTGCGCACGCCCATCTGCTCCAGCCCGCCCGGCAGCAGGGTGTGCGGGCCGATCGCGCGCACTTCCGGCACGCCCAAGGTGGTCAGCGCGTGGATGTCCGAGCGCGCCACGCGGCTGTGCAGGATGTCGCCGACGATGGCCACCGTCAGGTTGGTGAAGTCCTTCTTGTAGTGGCGGATGGTGTACATGTCCAGCAGGCCCTGCGTCGGGTGCGCGTGGCGGCCGTCGCCGGCGTTGACCACGTGCACGTGCGACTGCTTGGTGTCGTGCAGGTGCTTGGCGATCAGGTACGGCGCGCCCGACTGCGCGTGGCGCACGACGAACATATCGGCGTGCATCGCCGACAGGTTGTCGATGGTGTCGAGCAAGGACTCGCCCTTGCTGGCCGACGAGGCCTGGATGTTGAGGTTGATGACGTCGGCCGACAGGCGCTTGGAGGCGATCTCGAAGGTGGTGCGGGTGCGGGTCGAGTTCTCGAAGAACAGGTTGAACACCGACTTGCCGCGCATCAGCGGCACTTTCTTGACGTCGCGGTCCGAGATGCCGACGAACGACGAGGCGGTGTCCAGGATGTGATTGAGGATGGATTTGGGCAGTCCCTCGATCGACAGCAGGTGCTGGAGTTCGCCGTTTTTATTCAGTTGCGGATTGAGCATGGTGGTGGGGGTCGTGATGATTATGCGTGGTCTAGGGTGAGCGTGAATCGTCCATCGTCGGCGCGCTTGAGCACCAGCGCCTGCCCCGGCGGCACGGCCACGTGCGCGGCGACGAAATCGGCGGCCACCGGCAACTGGCGCTCGCCGCGGTCGACCAGCGCGGCGAGCATGATGCGGGCCGGGCGGCCGTAGTCGAACAGCTCGTTGATCGCGGCGCGCGTGGTGCGGCCGGTGTAGAGCACGTCGTCGACCAGCAGGATGTTGGCGGCGGCGACGTCGAACGTGATGTTGGTCGGCTTGACCTCGGCCGGCAAGCCCTTCTTGGCGTAGTCGTCGCGGTAGAAGGAGACGTCGAGCACGCCGCAGCGGGCCGACAGGCCGAGGTCGGCCGCGAGCCGTTCGGCGATCCAGGCGCCGCCGGAGTGGATGCCGACGATGGCGACATCGGCGACGCCGGCCAGGCCGGCCTTGACGTCGGCCAGCAAGGCCGCGTACAGCGCCTCGGCGTCGAGTTGGGTGGGGTTCAGTGTGGACATGGTGGTTCGCTAGGTGGCGTCGAAATATTGTTGCAAAATGATGGCGGCGGCGCGGTCGTCGATGACCTCGCCGCGCTTGGCGGAGATGACCGCCGACGAATAGCGTTCGTCGACCAGCTCGACCGGCAGGTTGAAGCGGCCGTGCAACTGGTTGGCGAACTTGCGCGCGCGCGCCGTCATCTCGTGCTCGGCGCCATCGGGATGCATGGGCAGGCCGACCACGAGGCGGGCGGGTTTCCATTCGTCGAGCAAGGCGCCGATGTCGGCAAAGCGCGTGGCGTTGTCGATGGCGGAGATGACTTTGACTGGCTGGGCCTGGCGGATCATGGTGTTACCCATGGCCACGCCGATACGTTTGACGCCGAAATCGAAAGCAAAGACGGTTTCGACGCTCACGGTTGACCGGACTCACGCATGGCCGGCCTCGGAGGTGAGCATCAGCGGATCGATGCCCAGCAGGCGCATGGCGGCCGTGTAGCGTTCCTCGATGGGCAGGTTGAACAGGATTTCCGGGTCGGCGCCGACCGTGAGCCAGCCGTTGCGGCCGATCTCCTCCTCCAGCTGGCCCGGGCTCCAGCCCGAGTAGCCGATCGACACCAGCATGCGCGGCGGCCCGTCGCCGGCGGCAACGGCCTCGAGCACGTCGATCGACGTGGTGAAGGCGATGTCCTTGGTCACCGTCAGCGACGACGAATAGCGGTTGCCCGGCGTGTGCAGCACGAAGCCGCGGTCGTCCTGCACCGGGCCGCCAAACATGATGGGCTCGTCCACATGCGATTCGAAGCCGGCGTCGGGCGTCAAATCTATCCGTTCGAACAACACTTGCATCGTCATATCGGTCGGTTTGTTGATCACCACGCCCAATACGCCGTTCTCATTGTGTTCGCAGACATACACCACGGTGCCGCCGAAGACCGGATCTTGCATGGAAGGCATTGCAATTAGGAAATGATTGGCCAGGTTCAGGACCGGCGCCGTGCCGCCGATGGCGCCCAGCTCATCGACGTCACCGTGGTGCTGGTCCTGTGCTCGATCCTGTGGTTCGCCCTCTCTCAGGCCGGCTGCAGGTAGAGTTTTGCCGATTTTGCTCTTCTTCATACGCGTTGCTCTCTCTGTGCTGGATGCATGATCTTACCGTGCCGCCGCTATGTCCTGGACAAATGCTGTAACATCGCGCCGCTAGCAGCCGTATCTCCCTCACCGATAGTTTACACTGAATTGAGGGCGCGGCCATGATTGCGTTCCTCCACGAGATTGACATAGACCGAATGAAACTGAAATCGTCCCTGGTATGGCTGCGCCGCGATCTGCGCGTGTTCGACCATGTCGCGCTCAACCAGGCGCTGCAAAACAGCGCCACCGTGTATTGCGTTTTTGTCTACGATACGACCATCCTGGACGCGCTGGCGCGGCGCGACCGCCGCGTCGACTTCATCCACGCCAGCCTGGCCGAGGTGGCCGAGGAACTGCGGCAACTGGGCGGCCACCTGATCGTGCGCCACGCCGATCCGGTCGACGCCATCCCCGCGCTGGCGGCCGAGCTGGGCGTCGACGCCGTGTTCTGCAACCACGATTACGAACCGCAGGCGATCGCCCGCGATGCCGCCGTGGCCGACGCCCTGAAGGACGCCGGCCGCCAGTTCCTCAGCTACAAAGACCAGGTGGTCTTTGAAAAAAGCGAAGTGCTGTCGCAGACGGGCGGCGTGTTCTCGGTGTTCACGCCGTACAAGAACGCGTGGCTGAAAAAGCTGGCGGCCGACCCGTCGGTGCTGGCGCCGTACCACGTCGAAGCGCACGCCGCGCGGCTGGCGCCGCCACCTTCGCCGGCGCCGGCGCTGCCGACCCTAGCCGAGCTGGGCTTCGAGCCGAGCAACCTGGCCGAGCTGAAGATCCCGACCGGCATGTCCGGCGCGGCGGCGCTGTTCGACGATTTCCTCCCGCGCATCGCCGACTACAAGACCGCGCGCGACTATCCGGCGGTCAAGGGGCCGTCCTACCTGTCGCTGCATTTCCGCTTCGGCACGCTGTCGGTGCGCCACCTGGTGCGCACGGTGGTGGACCTGATGGCGCGCGGCGCCGGCGGCGAAGGCGCGCCGGTCTGGCTGGCCGAGCTGATCTGGCGCGAGTTCTACGCGATGATCTTGTTCCACAACCCGCACGTGGTGGGCGGCGCCTATAAACCGGCCTACGACGCCATCCAATGGGAGAGCGGGCCGGAGGCGGACCAACTGTTCGCGGCCTGGTGCGAGGGCCGCACCGGCTATCCGCTGGTGGACGCGGCGATGGCGCAGCTCAACCAGACCGGCTATATGCACAACCGGCTGCGCATGGTGACGGCGTGCTTCCTGATCAAGGACCTGGGCATCGACTGGCGGCGCGGCGAGGCGTATTTCGCGCTGCAGTTGAACGACTTCGACCTGGCGTCGAACAACGGCGGCTGGCAATGGGCGTCGTCGTCGGGATGCGACGCGCAGCCGTATTTCCGCATTTTCAATCCGATCACGCAGTCGGAGAAATTCGACGCCGGCGGTAAATTCATCCGGCGCTATCTGCCGCAGCTAAAGGATTTGGGCGACAAGGAGATCCACGCGCCGTGGCAAAGCCCGCGTATGCAGCCGCTGGATTATCCGGCGCCGATCGTCATGCACGACGAAGCGCGCAAACGCACGCTGGAGCGTTACGAGGTGGTGAAGGTCAATCGCCCACCCGCGTGACACCGGTTATTTCAACAACCCGGTGATCGCCTCCAACAACACCGGTTCCTGGAACGGTTTGCCGAAATACGCGTTCACCCCCAGCTGCAACGCGTAATTGCGGTGCTTATCGGCGCTGCGCGAGGTGATCATAATGATCGGAATATCCCTGGTCCGCTCGTCCCCGCGCACATTCCTGGTCAAATCAAAACCATCCATGCGCGGCATCTCGATATCGACCAGCATCAAATCCGGCGTCATACCCTGCAACTGCTCCAGCGCGTCGACCCCGTCCTTGGCCAGCAACACATTGTAGCCTTCGCGCTCCAGCAAGCGCTGCGTCACGCGCCGCACCGTCATCGAATCGTCCACCACCATGATCGAGCGCGCGTCCGGGCGCGCCGGCGCCGGATCGGCCGCCCGCGCGGTCTGCCGCCTGGCCTCCGGCTGGTGCGCCAGATGCTGCGCCAGCGCCACCGGATTCAAAATCAGCACGATATCGCCCGTCCCCAGCACCGTCGCCCCGGCGATACCGGCCATGCGCGACAGCTGCGGACCGATATTCTTGATCACCACCTCGCGGTTGCCCAGCACCTCGTCGACCCGCACCGCCAGCCGCTCGTTGCCGTTCTTGAGCATCATCACCGGCGCCGAGCGCTGCGCCAGCGCCTGCGCAGCGGCGTCGCCCAGCAAAGCCGGCAGATAATGCAGCGCCGCCTGATGCCCCTGGATCGGCACGAAGCCGTTTTGATGGGCCTCGGCCAGCGCCGCGTCCTTCATCTGCAGCACCTGCTCCACCAGGATAGCCGGGAAGGCATAGGTCTTGCCGCCGGCGTCGACCAGCACCACCTGCGTCACGGCCAATGTCAACGGCAGGCGGATGGTGAACCGCGTACCCTTTCCGCGCTCGGAGAACAGGTCGACCCGGCCGCCCAGCGCTTGCGCCTCCGACTGCACCACGTCCATGCCGACGCCGCGCCCCGACAGCTCGGTCAGCGCCTCGGCGGTGGAGAAACCCGGCTCGAAAATCAGGTCGGCGACCTGCGCCTCGGAGACGTCGTCGTCCTCCAGCAGCAGGCCGCTGCTGATCGCCTTGGCGCGGATGCGTTCCAGATCGAGTCCGCCGCCGTCGTCGGAAAATTCGATGACGACTTCGTTGCCCTGCTGGGTGACCTGCACCAGCAGCTCGCCGGTTTCGTTCTTGCCCGCCGCGCCCCGGGCGGCGCGCGATTCCACGCCATGGGCGATGGCGTTGCGCAGCAGGTGCTCGAACGGCGCGGCCATGCGTTCCAGCACGCTGCGGTCGATTTCCACCGCGCTGCCGCGAATGTCCAGGTTGACGCGCTTGTCGACTTCCTTGGCGCTTTGCCGCGCCACGCGGAACAGGCGCTCGGAGATGCTGGCGAACGGCACCATGCGCACCCGCATCAGGTCCCGCTGCAGATCGCGCGTCAGGCGCGCCTGCAGCACCAGATCGTTGCTGGCGGCGTCGACGCCACGGGTCAGGCTTTCGTGGAACGAGGCGACGTCGTTGACGCTTTCGGCCATCATGCGGGTCAACTCCTGCAGCCGGGTGAAGCGGTCGAATTCGAGCGGATCGAATTCGCGGTCGCTGGAGACCGACATGCGGGAGGCGATCTGCGATTCGGCCTGCATTTCGACCTCGCGCAGCTGGCGGCGCAAGCGGGCCAGGTTCTCGGAGAAGTCGAGCAGCGACGAGCGCAAGGTGCCGACCTCGTTTTCCAGCTTGGAGCGCGAGATCGACACCTCGCCCGCCTGGTTGACAAGGCGGTCCAGGATATCGGCCCGAACGCGCACCAGCGGCGATTTGGCGCCGGCCCGCAAATCGTCGGCCGGCGGCACGGCGGCCTCGATGCCGGGCGCCTCGTCGGCGGCGATATCGGCGTCGAGCGCGCCGCCGCCCGCCGTCGCCGGGGCATCGGCGTCCATGCTCTCGACATCGGCGGCCAGGCCGGCGACGCCGGTCTCCACCGGGACGGGTTTGAGCGCGTCCGGATGCTGCAGCTGCTCGAACAGCAGCAAGGCATGGTCGTAGTGCGCGAGCAGTTCGTCGAACGCTTGCGGCGTCGCGGATCCGGCGTGCACCATGTTTTCGATATGGGTTTCGATTTCATGCGCGTGCTGGCCAAGGCGCATCGCGCCGGCCATGCGCGCGCTGCCCTTGACCGTGTGCAGCAGGCGAAGCAGGCCTTGCGCGTGCGACGTGTCGGCGGGACGGTGCTGCCAGGCGCGCAGCGCTTCGCCCACTTGCGGCAGCAGATCGGCGCCCTCCTCCAAAAACACCGGCAGCAAATCGGCATCCAGCTCGTCGTTGAAGAGCGCCGGCGCGGCGCCCAGGATCTCATCCTCGGCCGGGGCCAGTTCGATGATTTCGGTGTCCGGCAAGGGAGTCGCATCCAACAAGGATTCCAGATCGGGCTCCGGCTCGGCCAGCGGTTCCGGCGCGGGTGCGGGCATCGCCTCCGGTTCCGGTTCCGGTTCCGCTTCGACTTCCGGCTCCACCACCGGCGCCGCCTCGGGCAGCGGCTCGGCGGCGGCGGCCGGCGCGGGCGCCTGGTATGGCGGCGCGGCGATATTCAGCGGCGGATCGGCGAAGGCGTCGTCGAAGGCCGCGTTGAACAGGTCGTCGATATTGTCGTCGGCGTGCGCTTCGGCTTTTTTCGGCGCCGGCGCGAGCGCAATGGCTTCCGTCTCCGGCACGCTTCCGCTGATCTCGTTGTAGACATCCCTGAACAGCCGATCCAGCGGCGACTCCTCCACCTCCGGCGGCTGCGGCGGCACGGCGATGTTCTCCATCGTCTCCGCCACCAGGTCATCCAGACGCGCCTCGATATCCTGGCCGGCGCCGGGCGGTGTGGCGGCCAACTCCTCGCGCAACTGCTGCAAGGCGGCGATCAGCTCCGGTTGCGCGGCGGGCATCTCGCCCTGCGCAAAACTCTGCAGCATCTGGCGGATGCGCTCTATCGCGAAGTCCAGCAGATCGTGCTGCACCTGGTCCAGATGCGGCGCCGGCGGCAGCAACGACCGCAAGGTGGCCTCCAGCGCCAGCGCCAGCTCGCGCAGCACCTTGAAGCCGACCGTGCCCGAGGTGCCGGCCAGGGTGTGCGACGCCTGCAGCGCCTCGGCATTGACCGGACGGCGCGGCTCATGACGCCACTCGCCGAAGTCGCGCTGCAACAGGCGAACCAGTTCGTCCGTCTCGTGCAAATAGATGTTATACAGCGGCAGCGGGATATCCAGCGCGCCGATATGTTTGACGTTGTCGTCGCGCGGCGCCAGCGGCGGTGCGACGGTGGGGAACTCGATGACGTTGCCGGCGGCGGTGGCGGGCGCCGCCGGTTCGGTTAGCACGTCGGCCTCATCCGCCGCCGGCACGTCGGCGGGCGGTGCGTCGACGGAAACCGGCGCCGGCTGGTCGAGGAAGAACCCTTCGCCTTCCTGGACGCGGGCGGCGGCGGCCACCAGCGCATCGGCATTGCGGGCCGAGACGCCGGCCGACGCCAGCTCCGCCACCCAGTCACTCAACTCGCGCGCGGCGGCGGCCAGCAGCGCGAACAAGGCGTCGGAAGCAGACCGCTCTTCGGCCAGCCAGGTGTTCATCACCCGTTCGACCGCATGCGCGGCGTCGGCGAACTGGTTCAACCCCACCATCCGCCCGCTTCCCTTGAGCGTGTGGAAGGAGCGGCGCAACATGATCAGATACTGCTCGCCGCCGGACTCGGAACGCGGCTTGTCCAGCGTCTGGTCGACAAAGTCCAGCACCTCGCGCGCCTCGGAGATGAAGATCTCCAGCAGCTCCGCCTCCACCGCGGCATCGGTGGCGGCGGGCGGCGGCGCGGCGGCCGGCATCACCGACGGCGGCGGCGCGGGCACCTCCTCGTCGAGCACCGGGATCGACTCCGACTCCGCCATCTTCTTGAACGGCACGGAACGGAAGGTTCCCTGCTGGGCGTCGAAGGCGAAGCGCTCGCGCGCGCCGGCCGCGTTCTGCGCCAGCATATCGACAAAGAAGCCGAGCGCACCGACATTCTGCGCGATGTCGTCGAGCGTCTTCGGCTCCAGCGCCGGATCGCCGCCGCCGGCCGCCAGCGACTGCACCGCGGCCTTGACGTGCTGCGCCGCCTTCATCGCATCTTCCTGGTCGAGCACCGACAGCGCGCCCTGCAACTGATGCAGCACCGGATCGAGTTCCGCCAGCGACGGACGCCTGGCCGGATCGACGTAGTACTCATCGAGCACCTTCTCCACCTGGCGCAGGCCGGTTTTCATCTCCTGCGACAACGCGATGACGGTGTCGTCCTGCCGCATCTGCCGCGCCAGGCCGCTCTGCCACTGCGCCGGCTCCGGCGGCGTGTCGCCGGACACCAGCGCCAGCAGGCGCGCGCCTATCGTATCGGCGTTGGCCGCGAAATCGGTCGGCAGATGGCGGATCTGTTCCAGCCCATGCTCGGCGAACAACAAGGCGGTCGCCATTTCCAGCGCCAGCTCCTCGCTGCGGCCGGCCGAGACGGCGGTGCGCGCCACGTCGGCCAACTGGCGCATCAGCGCGCCCAGGGCCGGAATATTCAATTTGTCGCACTCGCGCGCGACGTCGGCGAGCGCGGTGTCGAAGGCCGCGTCCAGATCGGGATCGATCTCGGCCCCGGCCAGCCTGTCCCAGCTGGCTTTAGCCTGCGCCACGCCGGCCTTGGCGCGGGCCAACGCCTCGCCGTCGATCTGGCCGTAGCGCCGGCTCTCGTAATCGGCCGGCACCAAGCCGTCGAGCGCGAAGGCGGCGCGCATTTGCCGCGCCGTCGGCGCCGCGGTGTCCGCGCCGGCGGCCGCGATGAAGAACAGCGCGTCGCGCAGCATCGTATCGGGCAGCGCGGCGGTGCCCTGGCTCAAACGGCGGATTTGCAGATTGATCAATCCGAACAGCTGCTTGACGTACAAGCCGCCGGCCAGCTCGCCGCTGGCCACCAATTCGGCGAAGCCCTGCATCGCCAGCCAGAAGGCGCGCGCCTTGCCGTCGCGCTGCGCGTCGGCGACCAGCTTGACGGCGTCGAGCAGCGTGGCGGCGTGCTCCTTCTGCTGCGCCGGCTCCGTGCTTTTCAGGTAAGGCAGCAGCGCGCGTTCGAAACGCTGGCGACAGGCCGTGTAGTGGGCCACCGGATCGGCCACCGGATCGGCGCCATCGGCGGCAGGCTCCAGCTCCGGCGTGAGCGACAAATCCGGAAAGAACAGATCGGCCGGGTGTATCCGGTCGGCGCCGATCATCTCCTGCACCGCGCGGTAGTACGGGAACAGCCTGGCCGGCTGCGACGGCGCGCCCTCCAGCAGCTCCTCCAGATACTCGACCAGCGCCTGATACAACTGCGAGACCGCCTCCACATGATCGGTGCTGCACTTGACCGCGCCGGTCTTGAAGCGGTCCAGCGCCGCCTCGGCCACGCTGGTCATCTGGCTCACGCCGTCGATGTCGACCATCTGCAGCGCGCCGTGGGCCTGATGCAAATGCGATTTCGCATGCTGCAGCTGCGTCGCCTGATCCTCCGCCGCCCTGCCGCCCGCCTCGATCAGCGCGGTCCTGGAGCGCGCCAGCGACTCCCGGATTTCAACCATCACCCAAGACAAGGGTCCGGTGTCCAGTTGCGGTTGCGGTGGTGTCGGATTATCAGTTTTGGTCATGCTTGCCTAGGCCTTTCAATGAAGTGCGCGACGTGCGTTCAGGACGCGATGCGGAATCGCGCCACCGAGTTTTTCAGTTCCTGCGCCAGCACTGACAGTTTGTGGATCGATTGCGCGGTTTGCTGGGTGCCGTCCTGGGTCTGCTCGGTCACCGTCAAGATATGCTCGATGTTGCGGGCCACGCCGTTGGCCGATGTCGCCTGGTGCCCGGTCGCCAGCGAGATGCCGGAAATGAGCTCGGCCAACCGGTTCGACACCTGCGAAATGTCGTTCAGCGCCGCGCCGGCCGCGTCGGACAGGCGCGCGCCCTCGACCACGCCCTGGGTGGATTTTTCCATCGCCGCCACCGCGTCGTGCGTGTCCGTCTGAATCGTGCGCACCAGAGCGCCGATCTGCTTGGCCGCCTCGGCCGAGCGTTCCGCCAGCCGCTGCACCTCCTCCGCCACCACCGAGAAGCCGCGCCCCGCCTCGCCGGCCGACGCGGCCTGGATCGCCGCGTTCAGCGCCAGCACGTTGGTCTGTTCGGTGATGTCGGAAATGAGCTCGGTGATCTCGCCGATCTCCTGCGACGATTCGCCCAGCCGCTTGATGCGCTTGGACGTGTCCTGGATCTGGTCGCGGATCTCGTGCATGCCCTTGATGGCGTTTTCCACCGCCGTCGAGCCCTGCTGCGCCGCCGCCACCGACTGGCGCGCGACGTCGGCCGATTCGCTGGCCGAACGCGAAACGTCGGTGATCTCGCCGGCCATCTTGGCCACCGTGGCGCTGGCGTCCTGGATCTCGCGCGACTGCTGTTGCGACGCCTGCAGCAGGTTGCTGGCGATGCTTTGCGCGTGGGTGGAGGCCTTGGTCACCTGTTCGGCGGTCGCCGTCACGCGGCCGACCAGCCCGCGCAGCTCCTCCACCGTGTAGTTGACCGAGTCGGCGATGGCGCCGGTGATGTCCTCGGAGACGGTGGCCTGCACCGTCAGGTCGCCGTCGGCCACCTCCTGCAGCTCGTTCATCAGGCGCAGAATCGCGGCCTGGTTTTGGTCGTTCATCGCCTTGGCCTCCTCCTCCTTGCGCTGCGACTGCAGGCGCATCGCCTCCGCCTCCTGGCGGCGGCGGTCGGCCCCGCGCGTGCGGTTGTGGGAGTCCATCAGCAGCACGCGGCCGATCGCCGCCGCCGCGATCAGCGTCAGCAAGCCGCCGGCCACCATCAGCCAAAAGGTCGGGCCCAGCGAATCCTGGTCTTCGCGGTAGGCCTGCTGCAGCACCGACAGCCGCTGGCGCAGCGCCTCGTTGTCGTTGAAGATCAGCTGCTCGGCGGTTTTGGCGGCGCTGAATTTATCGAGCTTGTCGAGGATCGCCGTCACCAGCTTTTGATATTCCTCGAAATCGCCCTTGAGCGCCGTGAACTTCTCGCGCAGGTCCGGCTCGCGCACGGCGGCGATGCCCATCGGCGCGCCGCCGTTGAGGAAGGCGTCGACCGTGTTGCGGAACACCGTGGTGTCGCGCCCCAGCTGGAACGCGGTCTCCGAGCTGATGCCGCCTGCGGTGAGGAATTCGCTGGCGCCCCGGCTCATGCGCTGGGTCAGCATCGACAGCGCGCCCAGGGCCGCGAGCTCGCGCCCGGAGCCGCCGCGCTGCAGCTTGATGGCGGTGATTTCCTCGGTGCGCGCCAGCAGGTCGGGCGACATCGTGTTCAGCTTCTGCAGCGTCTTGTCGACGCCGCTCAGGTCGGCCTTGAGGGTGAGGATGGTGCCGGCGGCGGCGTCGGTCGCGGTCCACTGCTTGCGCGCCGCCGCCACCACCGGCGCCAGTTCGGCGCGCGGCTCGCCGATTTCACGTCCCTGGTAGGTGCCGCCGCGCGTCATCAGCGTGATGTCGTTATTGAGTTCCTTGCGGCTTTCCTCGAGCTGGCGGAAGCCTTCGGCGCTGCCTTGCACGGCGTTCGGCGCCGCCTTGCCGATGCGCTGGGAGTGCATCAGCGCGTCGCTGGCGACCTGGGTCTGGGCCGAGCGGTTGGCGCCGTGGATGGTGTTGAGCGCGACGAAGACGGCGCTCGCGCCCAGGCTGACGGCCAGCGCGGTCGACAAAATACTCAATTGGCGCTGCGCCGGCAGATGGCCGATCAGCGGCAGCTTGAAACCGGCGCCGGTTTCGGCGGGCGCCGTGCGCGTGCCCAGACGGCCCAGCGCATCGCGCAAGCGCAACGGCGCGCCGCCGTCGGCGGCGTCGGTGTCGGTCGACTCGGCGTGCATGAAGCGCGAATCGCCGGCCTCGCCGAATTGCGTATCCGCTGCCAGGTCCTGGTCGGCATTCCGGTTGCCATTCGAGAAACTACCCATCTTGAAAGCCATTACACCCTCTCCGGATTTAATTATTCGAACTGCGATGCGAGCTGCGTGGGCGAACCGCGATGCGACCGGCGTCGCGTCGTCCCCGTCACCCTCAGTGTACGTGCATCACAGGCCGACTTGCAGAAAACGAGCTTCGCGCACCAGCTGCGCCAGATCGATCCGGGTCCAATGCCGGCCTTCGGCGTCGTCGAAGCGCTGGCCGCACCAGGCGGGCGCGCCTTGCGCGTCGGCCGCGTCATCCTCGACGGCCCGCATGTCGGCCAGCTTGCGCAGGCCCAGCACGCGCCCGGCCAGCAACGCGCAGTTGAAGCCCAGCCCCGGCGCGAAGGTGATGAGGCGGCGTTCCGACGCCGCGGTGTCGTCGGCGGCGCGGCCCTGGTAGCGCGCCAGGTCGATCACGCCGGTCAGATTGCCGCGGATATTGGCCAGTCCCAGATACCAGTCGCGCGTCAGCGGCACCGGCGTCACCGGCTGCAGCGGCACGATCTCGCCGATCTGGGTCAGGTCCAGCAGGCATAGGCGGTCGCCGATCTGCACGCCCAGTTCGCGCCCGCCGACGTTGGCGCCGGTCTTGGCGGCCTGCATGCGCTCGAGCAGCTGCACCTGATACTGGCGCAGGCGGCTGCGGCGTTCCGGGGCGGGCGGCGTGGTCGGGATGCTCATCGCTGGGCCGCCGCTTAGCCGAGGGCGGCGATTTTGGCCAGCAGATCGGCGGCGTCGACCGGCTTGACAAGGTAGTCGCGCGCGCCCTGGCGCAGGCCCCAGATACGGTCGGTCTCCTGGTTTTTGCTGGAGCAGATAATCACCGGCACGTCCTGCAGCTCCGGATCGCGGGCGATCGAGCGGGTGACCTGGAAGCCGTTCGCGCCGGGCATGACCACGTCCATCAGGATCAGCTGCGGCTTGTCGGCCTTGATCTTGACCAGCGCCTCCTCGCCGCTTTCGGCCACGGACACCGAAAAGCCGTTACGCACCAGGATATCGGTCAGGTAGTAACGTTCGGTGGGCGAATCGTCGACGATCAAAATGCGTTGTATGGCCATATTTCCCCCTGCGGCTTTCTTATTCTGGTGACGGGACAGAGGCGCCGCCGGTGTGCTCGCGCACGGCCGCCAGCAGGCTGTCCTTGGTAAAAGGTTTGGTCAGATAGGCGGCCGAGCCGACCATCGCGCCGCGCGCGCGGTCGAACAGGCCGTCCTTGGAGGACAGCATCAGCACCGGCGTGGCATGGAATTTTGCGCTTTTTTTAATCAGCGCGCAGGTCTGGTAGCCGTCCAGGCGCGGCATCAGGATGTCGCAAAAGACCAGCGCCGGGTGGTGGTCGTTGATCTTGGCCAGCGCGTCGAAGCCGTCTTCGGCCAGCACCACCTGGTAGCCGGCCTGGGTCAGGAAGATCTCGGCCGATCGGCGGATCGTGCTGCTGTCGTCGATCACCATGATTTTCAGGGCCGAATCGGTCACATTGGCTTGCGGCGTGGTCGTCATAATCGAATCGCTGGGATGATGCTACACGATAGCATAGGCGGAGCGGCCGGCGCGCCGTCCTGGCGCGGCCCGGCTCCCGGCCGGAAAACAAGGCCTCAGATGGCGACCATCTCGAAATCGTCCTTGCGGGCGCCGCATTCCGGGCAGCTCCAGTTCATCGGCACGTCGGCCCAGCGGGTGCCGGGGGCGATGCCTTCGTCCGGCAGGCCGGCTTGTTCGTCGTAGATCCAGCCACAGATCAGGCACATCCAGGTCTGGAACTCCTGCGTTGTTTCATTGCTACTCACGTTCTGCCACCCTTCAATCAAGTAAAATGCTGAATTAGGTATCTTAATCTACCAGCCGTGCAAAACCAAACTTCTCCTCTCATATTAAGCTTCGGCGCTGCCGATCCGGCCGGCGCGATGGGCGTCCAGGCCGACCTGGCGGCTTTTTCGGCCCTCTCCTGCACCGGCCTGGCGGTCACCACCGCGTTGCTGATCGGCGACAGCGCGCGCGTCGAGGACGTGCAGGAAATCGATCCCGACTGGGTCTCCGACCAGGCCCGCGTGGTGCTGGAGGACATGACCATGGCCGCCTTCAAGGTCGGCGCGCTGACCAACATCGAGCAGGTGGCGGCGATCGCCGAGATCCTGTCCGACTATCCGGACGCGCCGCTGATCCTCGATCCGTTCAGTTCCCGCCTGCCCGACCTGCCCGACGACGACGCCGAGGAACTGCTCACGGCCGTGCGCCAGCTGCTGGTGCCGCAGGCCACGCTGCTGATGCTGTCGCAGGTGGAACTGGGGCGGCTGGCCGAAACCTGGCGCGAAGGCGCCGACGACACGCTCGAATCGGACGTCGAACACCTGCTGGCGTTGGGCTGCGAATTCGTGCTCGTCACCGGCACCGCGGCGGGCTCGCCGCAGGGCGACGCGGCGGCGCCCAACACGCTGGCCAACACCCTGTTCGGCGCCGACGGCATGATCAGCCACGACGCCTGGCAGCACCTGCCGGGGCCCTTCCTGGGCGCCGGCGGCACTTTGTCGGCGGCGATCACCGCCTTCATGGCGCGCGGCGCCGACGTGCCCGAGGCGGTGGCGGCGGCGCAGGAATACACGGTCGGCGCGCTGGCGCACGCGCAGCGCTACGGCATGGGCAAGTTCGTGCCCAACCGTTTTTTCCATTTGCTCACCACGGCCGCCGACATGCAGTAACCGTGCCGCGCACCACCGCGGCTTACACACTTGACACCGAAGATGCCAACATGACCACGAACTCGATCAACACCTCGAAAAACGATACCCTGTTCACCCGCGCCCAGAAAACCACCCCGGGCGGCGTCAACTCGCCGGTGCGCGCCTTCCGTTCGGTCGGCGGCACGCCGCGCTTCATCACCCGCGCCGAAGGCCCGTACTTCTGGGACGCCGACGACAAGCGCTATATCGACTACATCGGCTCCTGGGGTCCGGCGATCGTCGGCCACGCGCATCCGGTGGTGGTCAAGGCGGTGCAGGAGGCGGCCGCGCGCGGCCTGTCGTTCGGCGCGCCGACCGAGGGCGAAGTGCTGATGGCGGAAGAAATCTGCCGGCTGGTGCCGTCGATCGAGCAGGTGCGCCTGGTGTCGTCGGGCACCGAGGCGACCATGAGCGCGCTGCGCCTGGCGCGCGGCGCCACGGGCCGCGACAAGATCGTCAAATTCGAGGGCTGCTACCACGGCCACGCCGACTCGCTGCTGGTCAAGGCCGGCAGCGGCCTGCTCACGTTCGGCAATCCGACGTCGGCCGGGGTGCCGGAGGACTTCGTCAAGCACACGCTGGTGCTGGACTATAACGACGTCGGGCAGCTGGAGGAGGCGTTCGCCTCGTTCGGCGACGAAATCGCCTGCGTCATCGTCGAGCCGGTGGCCGGCAATATGAATTTGATCAAGGCCAGCGAAGCGTTCCTGAAGGCGATGCGGGCGCTGTGCACCAAGCACGGCGCGGTGCTGATCTTCGACGAAGTGATGTGCGGCTTCCGCGTGGCGCTGGGCGGCGCGCAGCAGCTGTACGGCATCAAGCCCGATCTGACGGCGCTGGGCAAGGTGATCGGCGGCGGCTTGCCGGTGGCGGCGTTCGGCGGCGGCGCCGAATTGATGGCCAAGATGGCGCCGCTGGGCGCCGTGTACCAGGCGGGCACCCTGTCGGGCAATCCGGTGGCGGTGGCGGCCGGCATGGCGACGTTGAAGATCGTGCAGGAGCCGGGGTTCTACGACAAGTTGAGCGCCACGGCGGCGCGTCTGGCGGCCGGTTTGACGGCGGCGGCCAGGGAGGCCGGCGTGGTGTTCTGCGCCGATTCGGTGGGCGGGATGTTCGGGCTGTATTTCAGCGAGACGCCGCCGAACAATTACGCGGAGATGATGGCCGGCGACCGCGCGCGCTTTAACACCTTCTTCCACGCGATGCTCGACGAAGGCGTGTATTTCGCGCCGGCCGCGTTCGAGGCGGGCTTCGTCTCGGCCCAGCACAGCGACGCGGTGATCGACGAGACCATCGCGGCGGCGGGCCGGGTGTTCAAGCGCCTCGGCGCGTAAGGAAGCCGGTGGCGGCGCACACATGGCGGATTACGCTTCGCTAATCCGCCCTACGTGTTTGCGTGGCATATCACGTCGACCTAAGGACACCACGGAGACACGTAGGGCGGATTAGCGCGCAGCGCGTAATCCGCCATCGCCGAGCCGCCGACAACGCATCACGTTTCAATCACCCCGGTATTGAAGTTGTACTCGAACAAATCGCCATAGCGTCCCCACTCGATCGCCACGCGCAGCGCCCGCTCGGCCTCCTCGTCGCTGAGCGTGAACCTGAGCAGCTTGAGGAACAGCTCCTCCGGCAAATCGCCCGACTTGTCCTGCGCCAGCCCGTGGCAGATGTAGGCCACCAGCGGCACATGCTCCAACAACTGCGCCCCGAACATCGCCTGCCGCTCGGTATTGGCCGCCGCCGCGTAGCGCCCGCCCAGCTCCGTCAACAGGATATCGCCGTTGGTCAAATAAGCGAATCCCAGCAAAATCAACGCGTTAAGCACCTCCAGCAGCTCGGCGTCGGTCAATTCCGTCTCCTCCGCCAGCTGCGGCAGATCGGCGCGGCCCGAGAACGGCTCCTCGGCCAGCAACTCCAAAATCCCCTCCATGTGCGCGATATTGGCCTGCGGCAGTCGGTCGCCCAGCTGCAGCTTGACCTCCTTCTCGCTGATCAAGCCGCGCCGGCCCGCCCCCGCCGTCATCAACTCGTACACCTTGTCGATCAGCTGGCGCACCTCCGGCCCCTCGGCCTTGCGCGGCTGCGGCAGCGAGATCGGCAGCTCGGCGCGCACCCGTCCCGGATCGCTGGCGAAGATCAGCACGCGGTCGGCCATCATGACCGCCTCCTCGATGTTGTGCGAGACCACCAGAATCGCCTTGGTCGGAATCCGGCCCGACTGCCACAGCTCCAAGATCTCCTCGCGCAGACGCTCGCCGGTCAGCACGTCCAGGGCGGAAAACGCCTCGTCCATCAGCAGCACTTCCGGCTCCATCACCAGCGCGCGCGCGATGCCGACCCGCTGGCGCATGCCGCCCGACAGCTCGCGCGGCAGCGCGCCCTCGAAGCCGGACAGGCCGATCAAGTCGATCACCTTCTCGGCGCGCTGCGCCCGCTCCGCCGCCGGCATGCCCTGCGCCTCCAGACCCAGCTCGATATTCTTCTGCACCGTCAGCCACGGGAACAGCGCGAACGACTGGAACACCATGCGGATGCCGCGCGCCGTGCCGTACAGCGGCATGCCGCGATACAGCACCTGGCCGTCGTCGGCCGGGATCAAGCCCGCCATGATGCGCAGCATGGTCGACTTGCCGGAGCCGGACTGCCCCAGCAACGCGACGATCTCGCCCTCGTGCAGGGTGAAGTCGACACCCTGCAGCACCGCGCGCGCGGAGCCGTCGGCGGCGCGGAAGTGTTTGCCGACCGATTTCAATTCAACGATAGGTGTGCTCATGATGCCCTCGATCCTAAAAATGCAGCCGGCTCTCGGCCAGCGTGTACAGGCGGCGCCAGACGAAGTGGTTGAAGCCCATGACGAAGATGCACATCACGCCGATGCCCAGCGCGATGCGCGGGAAGTCGCCGGCGGCGGTCATCTCGGCGATGTAGCTGCCCAGTCCATGCGCCTTGACGGTGGTCGCGCCCCAGCTGACGTATTCGGCCACGATGCTGGCGTTCCACGAGCCGCCGGACGCGGTGATGGCGCCGGTGACGAAGCTGGGGAAGATGGCCGGCAGCAGATAGCGCCGCCATTTGAGCCAGCCGGTCAGCCCGAAGTTCTGCGCCGCGTGACGCAGCTCGGTCGGTATCGTCGAGGCGCCGGCGATCACGTTAAACAGCAGATACCACTGGGTGCCCAGTATCATCAGCGGCGACAGCCAGATATCCGGATTCAGATGGAAGCGCATGATCAGGATCACCGCCACCGGGAACACCAGGTTGGCCGGGAACGCGGCCAGGAACTGCGCCACCGCCTGCGTGCGCGAGGCCCAGCGCGGATTCATGCCGATCCACACGCCCACCGGCACCCAGATCAGGGCCGCCAGCAGCAGCAACACGACCACCCGCATCAGCGTGTACAGCCCGAGCACCAACACATGTCCGACCTCGCCCCAGCCGACCTCCGTGCTGATGAAATGGCCGAGCGTCCACAGGGCGTAGAAGACGACGGCGGCGATGACCGCGTCCCACACCCGCTGCGCGCCGCGCGCCTGCGTGTGCCGGCGCGCGCGGATCGAGGTGCCGTCGTGGCCGAGGCGGAACAGCGCGATGGAGCGCGACAGCAGGTCGCCGCACCACGCCACCAGCGCCTGCGTGCGCTCGGTGCGGCGCAGCCACGTGAGCAGCCACGATTGCTGGGCCGTGTCGCTGCCGGTCTCCTCGAAGCGGAACTTGTCGGCCCACGCCAGCAAGGGCCGGAAGAACAGCTGGTCGTACATCAGCACCGCGATCAGCATGGCGAACACCGCCCAGCCCATCGCGCCAAGGTCGCTGCGTTCGATCGCCAGCGCGATGTACGAGCCGATGCCGGGCAGTTTGATGTTCTGGTTGGAGACCGAGATCGCCTCCGAGGCGACCACGAAGAACCAGCCGCCGGACATCGACATCATCATGTTCCACAACAGGCCGGGCATGGCGAACGGCAGCTCCAGGCGCCAGAAGCGCTGCCAACCCGAGAGCTGGAACACGCTGGCCGCCTCCGACAATTCGGCCGGCACGTTGCGAAAGCCCTGGTAGGCCGAGAAGGCCATGTTCCACGCCTGCGACGTGAAGATGGCGAAGATCGCCGCACACTCCACGCCCAGCAGGTTGCCGGGGAATAGCGCGATGAAGGCCGTCACCGTGATCGACAGGAAGCCGAGGATGGGAATCGACTGCAGGATGTCGAGCAGCGGCACCAGCACTTTTTCGGCCAGCTTGTATTTGGTGGTCAGCGCCGCGAACACGCAGGCGAAGATCACCGACGCGCCCAGCGCGATGAACATGCGCAAGGTGGTGCGCAGCAGGTAGTAAGGCAGGTTGGCCGGATCGAGCGACAGCGGCAGCGCCTGGCCGAGTTCATACGGGCGCGCCATCTGCTGGCCGCCGTACGCCAGCAGCACGAACACGGCCAGCACGATGGGCAGCAGCGCCCAGTCCCAGCGGTTGCCGCCGGCTTCGACCACCTGGCGCGGGAAAAATTGGCGTTTTTTGTTCATGACTTATGGCCGATGGGTGTGGAGACTGGCGGCCATTCTAAAGGAAACACGTGTCCGGTTTATTACGGTTGCGAAAGTTGATCCCGCATCCGGGTGGAAACCGCCACACGCCCGCGCCACGATTTGACGAATTCACCGATGCTAACGATGCGTTCATCACCATCGTCATAATTCGGCAATATTTTGTTGCCAAAAGCCAACCCCTAAATCATTTTCGTCAATTCTATATATTTCCTTACGGAAAATACGTACAATGTCACCAAAGATCACCAAAGACGTGTCGATCCAACCCAGCGAGCTAACAAATGCCCCATAGCAAAGATACAGTACTGACAACCAGCGCGACCGCCAAGTTGCTCGGCGTCGCCGTCAGCACCGCCCAGCTGTGGATCGAAAACGGCGCGATCCCTTCGTGGAAGACGCCCGGCGGCCACCGCCGCGTGCGCCTGAGCGCGGTCCGGCGCCTGATGGAGCAGCGCGACGGCGCGGCCACGCCGGCCGCCGCCGCGGCGAAGGCGCCGAGCAGCATCGAGTTCGTGCCGGCGCCGGCGCCACAGTACCCGGTCGCCAACGACGAGGCCCAGCGCCTGCTGGCGCTCGACGCCGCGCGCATCGTCGACACCGCGCCGGAGTCGGTGTTCGACCGCCTGACGTGGCTGGCGAGCCAGGTCACCGATTCGCCGATGGCACTGATCAGTTTGCTGACCGCGCGCCGCCAATGGTTCAAGTCGCGCATCGGCGTGGAAGTGACCGAAACGCCGCGCGACTGGGCGTTCTGCAGCCACGCGATCCTGCAAAACGGCCTGTTCATGGTCGAGGACGCCGCACGCGATCCGCGCTTCCAGGACAATCCGCTGGTCGTCGGCGAACCGTATATCCGTTTTTACGCCGCCTTCCCGCTGCTCGACCGCCACAACCATCCGTTGGGCACGTTGTGCATCCTGGACCGCGAGCCGCGCAAACTGAGGGACCGCGAAGTGCGCTCCCTGCGCGAACTGGCGGCGTTGGCGTCGGAAGAAATTCAGCGGCGCGCCCCACGTTAGGGAGCGCGTCCGGGCACGCCGCCCCCCACCCGTCGGCGCGCCCCACCGTTTTAGCAAGTCCAGTATCAGCAACTCCTACCGGCCTCCCCCAGCTCTCGCGACGGCCAAAAAAATCACTGTCGCCGCCTAGCGGTTCCGTTTCCCTTAATCGGCCTGATTGCAGGATTTTGTGGGAACTCCAACGTTTCCGGGAATATATTATGAACGCGTTTAAAAAACTTAAAATCGGCACCCAGTTGACCCTGGGCTTCGGCATGCTGACCATCTTCATGCTGGTCCTGGCCGCCGTCTCCATCCTCGGCGTGTCGTCCATCGGCGCCGCCTTCCGCGAACAAAACCGCATCACCGACGAGCGCCTGGCGCCGCTGTATGTGGCGCGCGAGGCGCTGGCGCAGACCGGCCTGGCCGCGCGCAACGCCTACGTCTTCACCGACGACGCCGAGGCGGCCAAGGAACTGGCGATCGTCGACGAGCAAAAGGCCATCTACCTGGCCGCCGTGGACAAGATGGGCCCGGCCTTCGGCGGCGACGCCCAGTTCGCCAAGGTCAAGACCGGCCTGCTGGCGATGGCCAACGAGCTCACGCGTCCGCGCAAAATGCGCGAGGCGAAACAGATGGAGGAATTCGGCACCTTCCTGGTCAAGGAATGCAGCCCGCTGCGCCGCCAGATCGTGGCCGACATGGCCGTGCTGTTGACCCACGCGCAGAAGGACGCGGACGCCGCCAGCGACTTGTCCGAAAACCGCGCCGCCACCGCGCGCAACTGGACGCTCACGCTGACCATTGCCGCCTTCCTGTTGAGCGTGCTGATCGCCGGCCTGATCAAGCACCTGCTGCTCAAGCAGCTCGGCGGCGAACCGGCCTACGCGGCCGACATCGCCAACAAGATCGCCCAGGGCGACCTGGCCATCGAAGTCGACGTCAAGGCGGAAGACCACGCCAGCCTGCTGTTTGCCATCAAGACCATGCGCGACAGCCTGGCGTCGATCGTCGGCCAGGTGCGCCAGGGCACGGACGCGATCGCCAGCGCCTCGGCCGAGATCGCCAGCGGCAACGAAGACCTGTCGTCGCGCACCGCCACGCAAGCGTCGTCGCTGGAAAAGGTCGCCACGGCGATGGAAGAGCTGACGTCGACCGTGCAACAAAACGCCAGCAACGCGCAGCAAGCCAACACCCTGGCCCAATCGGCCTCGGCGGTGTCGGAGCAAGGCGGCGAGGTCATGCAGCAAGTGACCGACACCATGGCCTCGATCAACGACTCGTCGAAGAAGATCGTCGACATCATTTCCGTCATCGACGGCATCGCGTTCCAGACCAACATCCTGGCGTTGAACGCCGCCGTGGAAGCGGCCCGCGCCGGTGAGCAAGGGCGCGGTTTCGCCGTGGTCGCCACCGAGGTGCGCAACCTGGCGCAGCGCTCGGCGGCGGCCGCCAAGGAAATCAAGGCGCTGATCGACGACTCCGTCACCAAGGTCGGCACCGGTTCGGAGCTGGTGCAAAAGGCCGGCACGACGATGCACGCGGTGGTCGACAGCGTCAAGCGGGTGACCGAGATCATGGGCGAGATCAGCGTCGCCAGTGCCGAGCAGAGCCAGGGCATCGGCGAGGTCAGCAGCGCCCTCGGCGACATGGACGGCATGACGCAGCAAAACATGGCGCTGGTGGAGGAAGCCTCGGCCGCCGCGCAGGAGCTGCAGGGACAGGCCGCGGGCCTGGCCGGGCTGGTGGGGCAGTTCAAGCTGGAGGCGGAACGCGGACGGGTGGCGGCGGTGCAGCCGGCGGCCAAGCCGGGCAAGGCGATCGCCCGTCCAGGCCTGCGCCTGGCGCGCGCCTGATCCGGGGTCAGGTCCACCATTTCTACACGGGGTGGACGGTAGGCGCTGTCGGCGGCTCATGGCGGATTACGGCGTGCCGCCTAATCCGCCCTACGTGGATCCGGCGCCTAGTCGGGGGTCAAGTCTAACATTGCTACACGGGGTGGACGGTAGGCGCTGTCGGCGGCTCATGGCGGATTACGGCGTGCCGCCTAATCCGCCCTACGTGGATCCGGGGCGGCTCGGTGAGGCCATGGCGCGTAAGTGCATCTGAATCACGTAGGGCGGATTAGCGTAGCGTAATCCGCCAAGCGCCGCCGCCAGTGGCACGGCGTCGGCGAGGCCGGCTTACTTCAGCCAGCCGCGCCGGCGGAAATACCAGAACGGCGCGATGGCGCTGGTGACCATCAGCACGATGGCGAACGGATAGCCGAGCTGCCACTCCAGTTCCGGCAGCCACTTGAAGTTCATGCCGTAGATCGACGCGATCAACGTCGGCGGCAGGAACGCCACGCTGGCCACCGAGAAAATCTTGATGATCTTGTTTTGGTTGATGTTGATGAAACCGACCGTGGCGTCCATCAGGAAGTTGATCTTGTCGAACAGGAAGGACGTGTGGCCGTCCAGCGATTCGATGTCGCGCAGAATCTGGCGCGCCTCCTCGAACTGCTCGGCGTTGAGCAAGCGTCCGCGCATCAGGAAGCTGACCGCGCGCCGCGTGTCCATCATGTTGCGGCGGATGCGGCCGTTCAAGTCTTCCTCGTGGGCGATCGAATTCAGCGCGGCCGCCGCGTCCTGGTCGGTGAACTGTTCCTGCAGCACGCGGCCGCTGACCTCTTCCAGGTTCTGGTAAATGCCCTCGAGCGCGTCGGCCGAATATTCGGCGTCGGTGGCGTACAGGTCCAGCAGCACATCCATATAGTCGGCGATCGAGCCCGGGCGCGAACGCGCGCGCATGCGCACCAGCCGGAACACCGGCAAATCGTCGGTGTGCACCGAGAACAGCATCTTGCGCGCCAGGATGAACGCGACCGTGACGATGCGCGACGGGCCGTCCTCCTCTTCCAGCAGGAAGTCGGTGCGCAGGTGCAAGTCGCCGTTTTCCGCCTCGTAATAGCGGGCCGACGCCTCGATGTCCTTGACCTCGTCCTCGCCCGGCAAGGTCACGCCGTAGATGGCCTTGACCCACGCGCGTTCGTCGTCCGTCGGGTCGGTCAGGTCGACCCAGACCGGCTCGACCTTTTCCAGGTCGGCGCGCGTGTCGATGGGCACCTGGTTGAGCCGGCCATTCTGGAGAACGAAAACATTAATCATGGGTACGCGAGCCTTCTGGAAACAGCGCAAGTGTACTCGGAAAGCCCCTGCCGAGGCCAGCCTGCCACGCGGTTTTTCGCCCTATCGGGTGGCTTTTTCGATCATTTGATCGGTCGCCGACCGCGGGGCGGACTCGGCCGGGTCCGGCTTGGGCGCTGTCGGCGCCTCGATGCCGCGCGTATCGATGGGCTTGACCACCTTGCCGTCCTTGCAGTCGACATCGGAGACCACGGTTTTGCCGTCGATGACGCATTTGCGCAGCACGTTGGCGGGCGTTGGCGGCGCGACGCCGGCCGAGCTCGATGCCGCCGCCGCCGGTGGCTTGCCGGCCAGCCGCGCCAGGCCTTCGGTGAAGAAATTGCGCTCGTGCCGGGCCGACATCAAAAACGCCATCGCCACCGCCGCCAGCGCGGCCATGACGATGGCCACTTGGATCAGGCCGAACCCGCGTTGCCGCTTGATCATCATGGCAGCTCCGCCGAGCCCATGCGGCGCAGGATGACGCCGGTGCGCCGCGCCAGATAGCCCGAATCGCGATGCTTGTCGAAGAAGCGCGGATTGGGCAGCATCACGGCCAGTTTGGCCGCCTGCGCCGCGCCCAGGTTGGCCGCGCTCACGCCGTAATAATGCCGCGCCGCCGCCTCCGCGCCGAAGGTGCCGGTGCCGAACTCCACCACGTTCAGGTAGATCTCGAAGATGCGTTCCTTGTCCATCAGCGTCTCCAGCATGTACGTGATGATCAGCTCCTGCCCCTTGCGCAGATAGCTGCGCGAACCGGACAGGAACAAATTCTTGGCCAACTGCTGCGTGATGGTCGAGCCGCCCGACACCACCTTGTGCTTCTTGTTGTTCTTCTCGTAGGCTTTTTGCAGCGCCTCCCAGTCCACGCCCTCATGTTCGGAGAAATTGGCGTCTTCGGACGCGATGATGGCGCGTTTGAGGTTCTTCGAGATGCGCTCGTACGGCACCCAGATCTGCTGGATCTCGGCCTTGGGATTTTTCTCGCGCAAGGCCGCCTCCTGCTGGCGCATGAAGCTGGTGCGCGACGGATTATGGTCGACCCACCACCAGATCTGCAGGAAGAAATACAGCTGCACGGCCGCGAACAACAGCACCGGCAGAATGAAGATCCACTTCACCCAGGCCCACTTGCGCCCTCCCTTGGCGGCGCTCATAGCTGGTCACGCAACTGCTGCAACACCTCGCCGGTGACCGGACGCACGCCGCGCCAGACGCTGAACGCCTCGGCCGCCTGCTCCACCAGCATGCCGAGGCCATCGCGCAGCCGTGCGCCGTGTTGGGCCGCGAACTGCAAAAATACGGTGGGGGACTTCGAGTACATCATGTCCAAAGCCAGCGCGCCCGGCGCGAACACCGAAGGCGACACCGGCGGCACCTCGGCGCCCAGGCTGGCCGACGTCGCGTTGATGACGATGTCGAAGCCGCCTTCGATATCGGCGAAACCGCAGCCGGACACCACGCCCTCGCCGCCCAGCGCGGCGAACTGTTCGGCCAGCGCCACGGCCGTGGCCACGGTGCGGTTGGCGATGACCAGTTGCGCCGGACGATGCTCCAGGATCGGCAGCACGACGCCGCGCGCCGCCCCGCCCGCGCCCAGCAGCAGCACGCGCTTGCCGGTGATCGCCACGCCGGCATTGCCGACGATGTCGGCCACCAGGCCGGCGCCGTCGGTGTTATCGCCGATGATGCCGTCTTCCGTGAAATGCAAGGTGTTGACGGCGCCGGCCGCCTGCGCGCGTATCGTCAGCGCGTTGGCGACCTTGACCGCCTCCAGCTTGAACGGCACGGTGACGTTGGCCCCAAGGCCGCCCTCGGCGATGAACGCGTGCACGGCCGCCGCGAAACCGTCCAGCGGCGCCAGCCGTTTTTCGTAGCGCAACTCCTGGCCGGTCTGCGCCGCGTAGGCGGCGTGGATCTCGGGCGATTTACTATGGGCAATCGGGTTGCCGAACACGCAGTAGCGATCCATCGTCATTGTCCTCCGCCGCTCATGTCGGCTTGTAATTTGTCTTCGCGGGTAAATTTAAACGTCGTGACGATCACCCACAGATCGTCCTTGTCGGCAGACAGCATGTTCGGCGGGAATTTGCCGAACGGCGCCGCGCGCCGCACGATGTTGATGGCGGCGTCGTCCAGCGCGGCGTTGCCGGAACTGCGGTCGACCTTGATGCCGCCTTCCTTCTCGTAAATCGTGCCGTCCTGGAAGACGGGGATCGACAGCACCAGCTGGCCGTACAGCTTGCGGCCGTTTTTCTGGGGGAAGTTCAGCGTACCGATGTCTTCGATCCGCTTCTGCAGCGTTTTATAGTACATCGCGTAGCCAACGCCGCGCGTGCTCGGCGTGATGAAGGTTTTCTTCGGACGCTTGTTCTGGTCTTCGATGGTTTCGCTGATCTCGGCGGCGCGGCGGGCGATCGCCTTGCTCGAATCGAGCAGGTCGGCACCGCTCGGCAGCGGATCGGGCGCGGTCTTCTCGGTCACCGGCGGCGCGGCGAACGGGGTCGGCTTGGCCACGCGCGTGAGCAGATTGCGCTGGCGCTCCTCGAGCTCGGCGATGCGGCGCTTGGAGGCTTTGATGCTCTCGCCGTCTTCCGTCTTGCGCATGTCCGGCAGCGGCGACTTGGAGCGGCCCTGGTCGACATTGCCGCCGCCGTCGAGGTTGGCCTGGGCCAGCGCGTCGGCCTTCAGCGGCGCCTTGCTGTGCTTGGCGTTGACGAGGATGACTTCCAGGCCGGGGTCGGTCGGCTTGACCGGCGCCGGCGTGGGCGCGACGAAGTGCACCATCAGCATGGCGGCGTGCGCGATCAGCGAGACGCCGATGGCGATGTACAGGAAGCGATTTTCTTGGAAAGACTTCACGCGGGGCCGGGGTTCAAAATGGGTGGGGTGATTTTACTTTAAAGAAAACCCGGCGGCTACCGGCGGGTTTTCGGGATCGGCCCTGCATGCGTCGCTGGTGACGCACGCATGGCGGATTACGCTGCGCTAATCCGCCCTACGTGGTTTAGATGTTTCAGATGTTTCGGGCCATCGCTTGTTATTCCGGCGCTGGTGCTTCAGCGGCTACTTCCACAGCCACCTCCGGCGCTTCTACCGCCTCTTCCGGCGCATCGACGATTTCGTCCTCGTAATCGAGCTCGGCATCGGCGGCCACCGCCTCGGTGGTCGGAATCTCCAGGATGCGCGCTTCGATCGACAGGTCGACCTCGTCCCACCGCAGGATGTCGATCTTGACCTGCGCGCCGCGCGCCACCGACGGCATGCCCGGCAGACGGATGATCAGCGGAATGTCGACCAGCCGCAGCACCTCGTCCTTGAGCACCACCGCCTCGACCTGGCGGGCGTTTTCCTGCCCCAGCCAGCGCAGGCACCAGTAGCGCTCCATGTTCGATTGATGGTCGCCATACGCCGCGTACGCCGCGTCGAACTGCGACACGATGGCGAACAGCTCGGCATCCTTGGGCTTGAACGGCGCCACCAGCGGCGCCGTCACGCCGTGCTCGGCGCACGCCAGGATCTGCCATTGATTGACCAGATCGGTATAGCGGCGCAGCGGCGACGTGCTCCACGCGTACTGGTCCACGCCCAGCCCCTGGTGCGGCGCGGCGTGCGTGACCATGCGCACCTGCATCTTGGCGGCCCAGCCGCCGACGCCCTGGCCCTGGCTGCGGTAAATGCCCGGCACGCCGTGGTCGTGCATCAGCTTGCCCCAGGTGCTGTTGGCGAAGATCATCAGCTCGGCGACGATCTTGTCCAGCGGCGCGCCACGCTTGCGGCGGCTGACGGTGACGACATCGTTCTCGACATAGAAGTTGAAATCGACGCGGTTATTCTGCTCGGGCTTCAAGCCGAAACCTTCGCGCTTGACCATGCGCGCCGCCTCCAGCACCTGCGCCCATTGCCAGATCAGGCCCAGCTCTTCCTTGTGGGCGTAGTCGCCCTCGCCGCTGGCCAGGGTTTCCTCGTTGACCAGATCGTCCAGGTCGTTGTGGCGCAGATTGCTTTCGATCGGCACCATCTCGGCGCGCGTCTCGGTGGCGATCACCGACCAGTCGGCCGGGTTCAGGGTCGCGTACAGCGACAGCGCCGGGCAGGTCTTGCCCTCGGCCAAGGTGAAGGCGTCGACGATGGCATCCGGCAGCATGGTGATCTTGTCGCCAGGCATGTAGACGGTGGACATGCGCGCGCGCGCCATCTTGTCGACCGCGTCGTCCGGCTTGATGCCCAGGCCCGGCGCGGCGATGTGGATACCGATCTTGACGTTGCCGTCGGCCAGCTTGGTGACCGAGAAGGCGTCGTCGATCTCGGTGGTGGTGACGTCGTCGATCGAGAACGCCTTGACGTCGGCCAGCGGCAGATTGGTCGGCGCCACCGGCACCGGCACGTCCGGGAAACCGGCGCCGCGCGGGAAGCTCTCGAACAGGAACTTGGCCATGTGCAGCGCCTTGGGCGACGCCACGCCGCCGGCCGCCAGCATCAAACGCTGCGGATTGGTGTGCAATTCATTGCAAGCCGCTTCCATCGCCTTGTATTCGATCGAGTTCTTGTCCGGCTTGAACAACAGTTGCATGACGATGTTCTTCATCGACTCCGGCAACTTGTTGGCCTTCAGTTCCTCGACGTACTGCGCCTGGACCAGCGCCTGCTGTTTCTTTTTCTCGATACCGGCCTGGGCGGCGCGCAACGATTGCTCCGGCGCGGCCTTGTAGCGGCCCCGGCCCTTCTTGTAGAAATAGATCGGCGCCGAGTGCAGGCTCAGGATCAGGCCGGCGGCCTCGGCCGGCAGCGGCGCGTGGCCGAAGTACTCGGCGCCCAGCTCGGCGAAGCCGAATTCCTCCTCGCCCGCCACTTCCCACAGGAAGTCGAGGTCGATCTCGGCGGCGACCGCCTTGGCCTGTTCCATCAAATCCGTCGGCGACGGCTTCTCGTACTGCAGCAGCACGTCCTTGATCTTGACCTTGGTGCGCTTGCCGCTGGCCATCTCCACCTGGTAGGCCTCGCCCGCTTGCGACATCATGGTACCGACCTTGAAATCGCCGGATTCTTCGAAAAATAGATTCATTGCTCGCTTCTGTTCGTTGTTTATTCGTTATGACTGCGCTGTTGTTTCAGGTCCAGCACGGAAGGCAGAAACACTTCCGTGACCAGCAGAGTACCCTGACGGCGCCGATATAAACAGCGCCGTGCATATAATATGCGCTCTTGCGGACGCGCCTCGCGAAGTTGATCTTCATCCTCCAGCCCCAGGGCCGCCGCCGCGCGCCGCGCCAGCGGATGCTCCTGGCGCAATCTTGCAAATTCCAACACGCCGCGCCGCACGCGCGGGTCGCCAAACAAGGTCGTCCCCAGCGAGCGCTCGCCCAGCGCGCTAAATAAAGGCCAATCGGCAGCCGTGGCCGACATCGGCACCACCGTGTGCGCGAACACCACCGGCGTATTATCACACCGCAGCAACACTTCCCTCTCCCACACGCGGCCGGGCCGGCGCAGGCCGATCGCGGCGGCCTCGTCCGACAAACAGCGGGCGACGCGCTGATGCAGGCACTGCACGCGGAAAGTCTGGCTGTGCGCCTTCAGCCGGGCGGTCAGCGAACCGCCGGCCGTCAGCCACGGGCGCAACGGCGGCGGCGCGTTCAGCGCCAGCACATGCGGTTGCCACTGGGTCTGCCGCAGCGACGCGCCACGGGTGGACACGGGCTGCGCCCTCAACGGGCGGCCCCGATGCCGCAAAACGCCAGCACCGCGTCCAGATAGTCGGGGAATTCGGAAATGCCATGGTCGCTGCCGTCGATCACGTGCTGGCGCGCGCCCGCATAATGCTTGACCATGTCGCGATAGTCCAGCACTTCGTCGCCGGTGGCGGCGATCAGGAAGTAGCGCCCGGGGCGGGTGATCGGGTCGACCGCCAGCGCGCGCAGCTCGTCGATATATTCACGCTTGAACTCGAACGGCTCGTCGGAATGGAATTGCGTTGTCACGCCGACATGCTTGTCCAGGTCTTGCAGCGGCACGATGGCCGGATTGAGCAGCACGGCGCGGCAGCCGGCGCGCTCGGCCAGCCAGGTGGCGTAGTAGCCGCCCAGCGACGAACCGACGATGCTCAACTGTTCCGCCGGCACGCCCTCTATTAAAGAGAGCGCCAATTCCATCGCCAGCTTCGGCGACGCCGGCAGCTGCGGGCACACCAGCTGGTCCGACAATCCCAGCGCGGCCATGCGCTCGCTGATCACGCGCGCCTTCATCGACTGCGGCGACGAGCGGAATCCGTGCAGATAAAGAATCATCGCGCCAGCGCTTCCAGGATTTTGTCGTGCACGCCGCCGAAGCCGCCGTTGCTCATCACAATGATCTGGTCGCCCGGACGGGCCGCCTTGACGATGGCTGCCACCAGCGCGTCGATGTCCTCGTAGGCGCTGGCGATGCCGCCCAGCGGCGCCAGCGCATCGCCCAGGCTCCAGCCCAGCGACTTTTCACTGCCGAAGCCGAACACCAGGTCGGCGTCGCTCAGGCTGCCCGGCAAGGCGTCCTTCATCGCGCCCAGTTTCATCGTGTTCGAGCGCGGCTCGAGCACGGCCAGGATGCGGGTGGCCTTGCCGATCTTCTGGCGCAGGCCCCCGACGGTGGTGGCGATCGCGGTCGGATGGTGGGCGAAGTCGTCGAACACGGTGATGCCATTGACGGTGCCGCGCACCTCCATGCGGCGCTTGACGTTTTCGAACGTCGCCAGCGACTTGGCCGCCTGCGCCACCGGCACGCCGACGTGGCGGGCGGCGGCGATCGCGGCCAGCGCGTTGGCGCGGTTGTGCTTGCCGGTCAGGCTCCACTCGACCTTGCCGGCCGGCTCACCGCCGAAAATGACGTCGAAACTGCCGTCATCGTATTCTTTCATCGTCCAATCGGCGCCTTCGGTGTGGCCGAAGCTTTCCTTCTCGCTCCAGCAGCCGCGCTTGAGCACGCGCTGCAGCGAGGCTTCGTCGCCGTTATAAATGACGCGCCCGATGCCAGGCACCGTGCGCACCAGATGATGGAATTGCGTCTCGATGGCGCCCAGGTCGGGGAAGATATCGGCGTGATCGTATTCCAGGTTGTTGAGGATCGCGGTCTTGGCGTGGTAGTGGACGAACTTGCTGCGCTTGTCGAAGAAGGCGGTGTCGTACTCGTCGGCCTCGATGACGAAGAAGATCGAATCCAGGTTGTTGTCACTGCGACCTTGCATGCGGGCCGACACGCCGAAGTTCAGCGGCACGCCGCCGATCAGGAAGCCGGGCGCGTAGCCGGCGTCTTCCAGTATCCAGGTCAGCATGGCCGAGGTGGTGGTCTTGCCGTGCGTGCCGGCCACGGCCAGCACCCAGCGGCCCCTTAATATATGTTCGCCCATCCACTGCGGGCCGGACACGTACGGCAGGCCACGGTTAAGTATCTCCTCGATCAGCGGATTGCCGCGCGAGACCACGTTGCCGATCACGTACAGGTCGGGGTTGAGCGCGGTCTGCTCCGGGCCGAAACCCTGTATCAGTTCTATGCCCTGGGCTTCCAGCTGGGTGCTCATCGGCGGATAAACGTTGGCGTCGCAGCCGGTCACGCGGTGGCCCGCCTCTTTCGCCAGGACCGCCAAGCCGCCCATGAAGGTGCCGCAAATACCGAGAATATGAATATGCATAGTGTGTAACAGGATCGATCCGCGCAAGTGAATACGCGATTTTACCTGAGCCGCCGCCGATTTCCCGGTTCAGAGTATTATCTGGTCCATGACGCCGAATGTAATCGAAGAAGTCCTGCTGCTGCGCGCCGAGATCGCCGCGGCGGCCGCGCGCCTGATCGCCCAGGACGGCGCCGACTACAACACCGCCAAGCGCAAGGCCGCCAGGCAAATCCTGGGCGACACCCAGCCGCCGCTGAACCTGCTGCCGGACAACGCCCAGATCGAAGCGGAAGTGCGCATCTATCAATCGCTGTTCCACGCGGACAGCCAGCCGGCCCGGCTGTTCCGGCTGCGCACGCTGGCGGTCGACATCATGGAAGGCCTGGCCGCGTTCCACCCGTTCCTGACCGGCGCCGTGCTGAACGGCACGGCCGGCCCGCACGACGACATCCATCTGCAGCTGTTCGCCGACAGCGCCAAGGAGGTGGAGATCTTCCTGCTGAACCGCAATTTGCAAATCGACATCTCCGAGACGCCGCATTTCAAGGGCCCCCGCTACGACCCGGTCGAGACGGTCAGCTTCATGTGGCACAAGGAAGGCGTGCACGCCGCCTTGTATGAGCTCGACGATTTGCGCGGCGCCGTCAAAGCCCGCGGCGACGGCAAGCCGGTGCGCGCCGACATCGCCGCCGTGCGCGCCCTACTAGTTAACAGTACTCACGACAACACCAACGACAAGCCTGATCATGAATAAAAAACATCTTGCCGCCTATGCCGGCGTCGCTGTCCTGTTCGCCGCGTCCGGCGCCTGGGTCGGGTTCAACAAACAAAACGCCGCGCCGGTCACCACCACCGCGCCGGCCGGCGTGACCGGTCCGGTCGGCGCCTTGTACGCGCAAACGCTGCCGGATGCCAAGGGCGCGCCGACCGTGCTGGCCCAATATAAAGGCAAGGCGATGCTGGTCAATTTCTGGGCCCCGTGGTGCGCGCCGTGCGTGCAGGAGATGCCGGAGCTGTCCGAGCTGGCCGCCGGAGAAGCAGGTAAGAAGCTGCAAGTTATCGGAATCGGCATCGATTCGCCGTCGAATATCGCCGCTTTTAGCGACAAATACAAAATCACCTATCCGGTGCTGGTGGCCGGCATGAGCGGCACCGACCTGTCGCGTCAGTTCGGCAATACCGGCGGCGGCCTGCCCTACACCGTGCTCATCGGCGCCGACGGCCAGGTTAAAAAGACCTATCTGGGACGCCTGAAGTTCGACGAGCTGCGCAAGGACCTGGCCACGCTTTAACGGACGGCCTCACACGGCACGCGAGTTTTTTTCTCTTGCCAATGCCGGCAGTTGGCGGCAAAATGCGGAACTTTCGCGGAAAACGGTCTAGAACCATGGCAAAAAACCTTCTATTGCTCAACGGCCCCAACCTCAATTTACTGGGCACCCGGGAGCCGGAAGTCTACGGCGCCAGCACCTTGGCCGACGTCGAACAGGCGGCCCAGGCCCAGGCCACGGCGGCCGGCGCCACCCTGTCTTGTTTTCAGAGCAACCATGAGGGGGCGCTGATCGACCGCATCCACGCCGCCCGCACCGAGCGCGTGGACGCCATCATCATCAACCCGGGCGGCCTGACCCACACCAGCGTCGCCCTGCGCGACGCGCTGGCGGGCGTGGCGATTCCGTTTGTTGAAGTACATATTTCCAATATTTATCAGCGCGAGGCGTTTCGCCACCACTCATTCCTGAGCGCGATCGCGTTGGGGACGATCTGCGGACTGGGTATCGAAGGATATCGGTTTGCCATCGACTTCGTCCTTAAAAGGCGTTAATCTACGCGATCTGCGCGCAACTCATAACGAACTTAGCGCGGTTTTCGCCCACGAGGCGGCGCCGCTCACACTTAAATAACAAGACATCCCAGGGGGTTACATGGATCTACGCAAGCTGAAGACCTTGATTGATTTGGTCGCGGAGTCGGACATCGCCGAGCTCGAAGTGACCGAAGGCGAGAGCAAAGTCCGCATCGTCAAATCGTCGGCCATGCCGCAAAACCAGATGGTGATGATGCAGCCGCAAGGCATGCAGCCGCAGTACCACGCCGCCCCGGCACCGGCCGCCGCGCCCGCCGCAGCGCCGGCCCCGGCCGTCGCCGCCGAGCCAACCGGCCACATCGTCAAATCGCCGATGGTCGGCACCTTCTACCGTTCGTCGGCGCCGGGTTCGGCCGCGTACGTCGAAGTGGGCGCCGTCGTCAAGGAAGGCGACACCCTGTGCATCATCGAAGCGATGAAGCTGCTCAACGAAATCGACGCCGACAAATCCGGCACGATCACCCAGATCCTGGTCGAGAACGGCCAACCGGTCGAATTCGGCCAACCGCTGTTTGTGATAGGCTAAGTTCGGTTCGCGCCCTCCCCTCCGGTGACGGGCGCGCCGGCTTTGTTCCGCATTCCCTCCTCTACCTGACGTTGCCGGTTTCCGGTACTCACAGACATACGCGAACCTATCATGTTTGAAAAAATCCTCATTGCCAACCGTGGCGAAATCGCCCTCCGCATCCAGCGCGCCTGCCGCGAAATGGGCATCAAGACGGTCGTGGTCCACTCGGAAGCGGACAAAGACGCCAAGTACGTCAAGCTGGCCGATGAGTCGGTGTGTATCGGCCCGGCGCCTTCGACGCTGAGCTACCTGAACATGCCGGCCATCATCAGCGCCGCCGAGGTGACGGACGCCGAAGCGATCCACCCCGGCTACGGCTTCCTGTCGGAGAACGCCGACTTCGCCGAACGCGTGGAGAAATCCGGCTTCGTCTTCATCGGCCCGCGCTCCGAATCGATCCGTTTGATGGGCGACAAGGTCTCGGCCAAGCAAACCATGATCAAGGCCGGCGTGCCGTGCGTGCCCGGTTCCGACGGCGCGCTGCCGGACGACCCGAAGGCGATCGTGCAGATCGCCCGCAAGGTCGGCTACCCAGTCATCATCAAGGCGGCCGGCGGCGGCGGCGGGCGCGGCATGCGCGTGGTGCACACCGAGGCGGCGCTGATCAACGCGGTGGCCATGACCAAGACCGAGGCCGGCACCGCCTTCGGCAATCCGGAAGTGTATATGGAGAAGTATCTGGAAAATCCGCGCCACGTGGAAATCCAGATCCTGGCCGACGAACACAAAAACGCCGTCTGGCTGGGCGAGCGCGACTGCTCGATGCAGCGCCGCCACCAGAAGGTCATCGAGGAAGCGCCGGCGCCGGGCATCCCGCGCAAGCTGATCGAAAAGATCGGCGACCGCTGCGCCGAGGCCTGCCGCAAGATCGGCTACCGTGGCGCCGGCACCTTCGAGTTCCTGTATGAAAACGGCGAGTTCTACTTCATCGAGATGAACACCCGCGTGCAGGTCGAGCATCCAGTGACCGAAATGATCACCGGCATCGACATCGTGCAGGAGCAGATCCGCATCGCCGCCGGCGAGAAGCTGCGCTTCCGCCAGCGCGACGTGATGCTGTCGGGCCACGCCATCGAGTGCCGCATCAACGCCGAGGACCCGTTCAAGTTCACGCCGTCGCCGGGCCGCATCACCTCCTGGCACGTGCCGGGCGGCCCGGGCGTGCGCGTCGATTCGCACGCCTACGCCGGCTACTACGTGCCGCCGCACTACGATTCGATGATCGGCAAGGTCATCTCGTACGGCGCCACCCGCGAACAGGCGATCCGCCGCATGCAGATCGCGCTGTCGGAAATGGTGGTCGAGGGCATCTCGACCAACATCCCGCTGCACCGCGAACTGATGATCGACGCCCGCTTCATCGAGGGCGGCACCAACATCCATTACCTGGAGCAGAAACTGGCCGACATGCCGGACCTGCACAAACTGAGTTTGAGTAACAAGGCGCCACAATAATGAGCTGGACTGAAATCGTCATCGAAATCGCGCGCGACCACGCCGAAGCCCTGTCGGACGCGCTGATGGAAGTGGGCGCGCTGTCGGTTTCCGTGGAGGACGCCGACGAGGGCACCGACCAGGAACGTCCGCTGTTCGGCGAGCCGGGCATGGAGCCGACCGAGGCGGCATGGGACCACAGCCGCGTGGTGGCCCTGACCAACCAGGATGACGACCAGGCCGCCATCGTGGCCGCCGCCGCCGAACAGATCAAGCTGGCCGCCCTGCCGAAGTTCACCACCCGCAAGGTCGAGGAACAGGACTGGGTGCGCCTGACGCAGTCGCAGTTCGCGCCGATTCACATCGGCAAGAACATCTGGGTCGTGCCGAGCTGGCACGAGGCGCCCGATCCTGACGGCCTGATCCTGGAACTGGACCCCGGCCTGGCCTTCGGCACCGGCAGCCATCCAACCACCCGCCTGTGCATGGAGTGGCTGGAGGCCAACCCGGCGCCTTCCAAGACCGTGCTCGACTACGGTTGCGGCTCCGGCATCCTGGCGATGGTCGCCAAGAAGGTCGGCGCCGGCGAGGTGGTGGGTGTCGACATCGATCCGCAGGCGATCGAATCGGCCGCCGACAACGCCGAGCGCAACAAGTGCGACATCGAATACTTCCTGCCCGACACCTTCGCCCAATCGAAGCACGCCGAGCAGAAATTCGACATCGTCGTCGCCAATATCCTGTCGAGCCCGTTGAAGTTGATGGCGCCGATGCTGTCGGGCCGCGTCGCCCCCGGCGGCGCGCTGATCCTGTCGGGCGTGCTGGCGCGCCAGGCCGAGGAAGTCGCCGCCGCCTACGCGCCGTTCATCAAGCTCGGCGTCTGGGCGGAGCAGGACGGCTGGGTCGCCCTGCATGGCCGCCTCGGCAGTGATGCGGTACCCGCCCCGCGCTAACGGCCGCGATGGCGCTCGCCACTAAATGCCCCCACTGCAGCACGATATTTCGGGTCGCCCATGACCAGTTGAAATTACGTGGGGGCATAGTGCGCTGTGGCTCCTGCAATGAAGTTTTCGACGGCAACGCGGCGCTGCTTGAGCCGCTGGCCGTGCCGCAGCCGGTCTTTGCGCCGGCCAAGCCTGATCTTACCCCCTCCCCCCAGCCAACTCCCCCTCTCGATGAGGTCGCCGTAGCCGCGCCCGATGCGCGCGTCGACGACCCGGCAAGCGACGAACCGATCTTCACGCTGGAGCTCGACTCGGCCGTGGACCAGGCCGATAGCGGGCGGTTCGACGAGCCGGCGGCGGCGGCCGTTGAAGAGGTAGCTGTCGCACCAGAGCCGGTATCGGAGCCGGAGTCCGATCCGTTCGAATTAAACTCCGAACCGGAATCCGCGCCTGAATGGAAGCCTGAAGCCGAGCCCGTGCCGGAACCCGGAATCGAACCGGAACCGGTGATCGCGCCCGAGCCCGAGTTGGAGCCCGCTCCGGAACCCGAACCCGCTGAAGACGAACAGCCGGCCGCGACCGAACCCGCGCCGGAAGATCCGCTCGACATCAAACCGATGACGCACGAGGAGCTGGAAGCGGCGCTGGCCGCCGAGCTGGCCCTGATGGAACAAAGCATCGCGGCCGAGGCCGAACCGGAGACCCCGGCCGCGCCATCGAGCGCCGCCGGCGAGCGCCGCGAGCCGACGCTGGCCCCCGACTCCCGCTACGACCTCGACGAGGCCGACGAGGAAGCGCTGGTGCAGCTCGCCGCCGCCCGGGAACGCGACACCGCGCCGCAACTCCCCACGCTGCTGCGAGCGGCGTCGGCGCCGCCACAGGACCGTTACGAACCGCCGGCGGAAATCCACAGCGTGCAGCCGCCCGAACCGGAGGTGGAGGAAGAGGACGCGGACGACCCGAACGAGCCCGGCTTCCTCAAGCGCGACCGCCGCCGCGAGCGCTACGGCAAAACCATCAATGTCGCCATGGGCGTAGGCTCGCTGCTGCTGGTGGGCGCGCTGGCGGTGCAGGGCTTGACCACCTTCCGCAACCAGCTCGCCGCCGGCTATCCGTCGCTTAAGCCGACGCTGCAGGGCATCTGCGCCAGCGTGGGTTGCAAGATCGAACTACCGACCCAGATCGACGAGCTCGTCATCGAGCAAGGCGAACTGCAAACCCTGAGCGAGACCACGTTCTCGTTCACCACCTTGCTGCGCAACCAAAGCGCCAGCGCGCAAGCCTGGCCGCACATCGAACTGGTGCTCGACGACGCCAACGACAAGGCCATCCTGCGCCGGGTGTTCACGCCGCGCGACTATCTGGGCGCCGACGCCGCGCTGGAGAAAGGTTTCGCCCCGCGCAGCGAGCAATCTGTCAAACTGTACTTTGAATTGAAACAGCTGAAAGCATCCGGCTATCACATCGCAGTCTTCTATCCATAAAGAACTATCATGACTCAGACCTCCATCATCTGCGGCTCGATCGCGATCGACACCATCCTGCAATTCCCCGGCCGCTTCGACAGCATCCTGCTGGCCGACCAGCTGCACAAAGTGAACGTGTCGTTCCTGGCGCCGACCATGCGCACCGAATACGGCGGCTGCGCCGGCAACATCGCCTACAACCTCAAGATGCTGGGCGGCGAGCCGCGCATCGTCGGCGTCATGGGCCAGGACAACGCCGCCTACATCGAGCGCCTGCACAAGCTCGACATCTCGACCGACAACATCCTGATCAAGCCGGAGGCGTACAACGCCCAATGCTTCGTCACGGCCGACGAGGACAACAACCAGATCAACGCCTTCCACCCGGGCGCGATGTCGTATGCGCACGAGAACGACGTCGCCAAGGCGGGCGCGGCCGCGATCGCCATCATCTCGCCGGACGGCCACCTGGGCATGCAAAAGCACGCGGCCGACCTGGCCAAGCTGCAGATCCCGTTCATCTTCGACCCGGGCCAGCAGCTGCCGATGTTCAACGGCGCCGAGCTGATCGCCTTCATCGACAAGGCCACCTACGTCACCGCCAACGACTACGAGATCGAACTGCTGATGGACCGCACCGGGCTGACCTTGCCGGAGATCGCCAGCCGCCTGGAAGCGCTGATCGTCACGCGCGGCGAGCAGGGTTCGGAGATTTACACCAAGGGTCAGCGGATCGAGATTCCGGCGGTCAAGGTCGCCGACGTGCTGGACCCGACCGGCTGCGGCGACGCCTACCGCGCCGGCCTGCTGCACGGCATCACGCAAGGCTGGAAATGGGAAACGACCGGCCGTCTGGCCAGCCTGATGGGCGCGATCAAGATCGCCAGCAAGGGCGGCCAGAACCACAAGTTCAGCGCCGCCGAGATCGCGGACCGCTTCGAAGCCGCCTTCGGCTACCGCTTCTAAACTCCGGGGTCAGGTCCACCATTTCTACACGAGCTGATGTGTGGTGGCCGATTTTGGCCGCCGCACAAAGCAAATCCGGGGTCGGGTCCGCCATTACACACGAGTTCGTGTAGAAATGGTGGACCTGACCCCGGAGTTTTTTTTAACGGCCGTTGAAGGCCATGCCCAGCAGGATCTGGGCGATCTGCAGCGCGATCAGCGCCACCAGCAGCGATAAATCCAGATTGCCCACCAGTGGCACGACGCGGCGGATCGGCCGCAGCAGCGGCTCGTTGAGCGCGCGCACGAACGGCGCCAGCGGCGCGTGCGGATTGACCCAGCTGAAGATCGCTTCGACCACCAGCAGCGCCATGAAGCCGTACAGTATCCATTTGAGGAAGCGCTCGAACGCGGCCAACAGCACCGCCTGCGCCGGCCAGCCAGCGAAGAACAGCACCGACGTCGCCAGCAGCACGATCAGGAAGGCGCCGATCAGACTGGCCCAGTCGTAGCCGCCCATGCCCGGCACGATGCGCCGCAACGGCCGCACCAGCCAGTCCGATAACTGGAACGTGAATTGCGCCACCGATTGCGGCGGACGTACGCGGATCGCCTGCATCCAGAAACGCAACAGCAAGGCCCCGCCCAACAAGGTGGCGATGGCATCGACAATCAACATAACAATACTAAGCACGGTCCCTCCAAAAAAAAGCCGCTGTGTGATTGTCTCACACAGCGGCCGGTTGCCTCAGCAGGCACCTAAGTATTTAGCTTAGGATGGACGCGTGCTGGTTGGGAACGGCCATGCGGCCGCCGGTGCCAACACGGTTTTTGCCGCAGGCGCGGCGGCAGGAGCGGCTGGCTTGGCGACAGCTTCCTTCTTCGGTGCGGCCGCTTTAGGGGCGGCTTTTTTCACGGCTGGCTTGGCTGCCGGAGCAGGTGCCGCCGCGGCAACTGGAGCGGCTGCCGGTGCTGGAGCGGCGGCCGGCTTGGCTGCCGCTGGCTTGGCTGCTGCTGGCTTGGCCGCAGCCTTGACGGCTGGCTTCTTGGCAGCTACCGGCTTGGCGGCTGCCTTAACCGGCTTTTTTGCTGCTGGCTTAGCCGCTGCCTTTGCAGCTGGCTTGGCTGCTGTTTTTGCCTTGGCGGCTGGTTTAGCGGCGACAGCTTTTTTGGCTGCTGGTTTAGCTGCTGCTTTGGCGGCAGGTTTAGCGGCTGGCTTGGCGGCCGCTTTTTTCGCTGCCGGCTTGGCGGCTACTTTTTTTGCCGCTGGCTTGGCTGCCGCTTTCGCTGCTGGCTTTGCCGCTGGCTTGGCAGCTGCTTTTTTAGCGGCTGGCTTTGCTGCTGGCTTGGCTGCGGCTTTTTTAGCTGCTGGCTTTGCTGCTGGCTTGGCCGCTGCTTTTTTCACTGCTGGCTTGGCTGCTGCTTTTGCTGCTGGCTTCGCTGCTGCTTTGGCTGCTGGCTTGGCTGCCGCTTTTTTAGCGACTGGCTTGGCAGCGGCTTTTTTCACTGCTGGCTTAGCTGCTGGCTTCGCTGCTGCTTTCGCTGCTGGCTTGGCTGCTGGCTTGGCGGCTGCTTTTTTCACGGCTGGTTTTGCAGCTGGCTTGGCAGCGGCTTTGGCGGCTGGTTTAGCGGCTGGTTTGGCGGCGGCTTTCGCTGCTGGCTTGGCGGCTGCTTTCGCTGCGACAGGCTTTTTCGCTGGGGCGGCGGCTTTAGTAGCGGCCGGCTTTTTTGCTGCTGGTTTCTTTGCGGCAGTTGCCATTTTTAGTTCTCCTTCATCGGGGATGGGAAAATTCACATACAAGATTTAAACCCGTCCGGCCCCGGATTGGGCCAGGCGAATTATTCATCGGCACAAACAGAATACGGTTTGCGCTAATGAATTCGGCACCAGCTGAACTGCTGCAACCCCTCACGAGTGCAGCACTTCAGCCATCTATCTGTCCGCCGTCCGTGGCCGGCGCGGCGTGCAGATACAAATCTTGTTGCGACGTTTTGCGGGTGGTCGGGCGTGTGCTCAGCTCCAGGGACCTACGTCGCAGCCACATCGTCGTTTTCGTTTTCAAACAAAAAACCGCCCAACCTGAACCGAATCAGGAAAGACGGTTGAACAAAAACGGTGTGGTCTTGTGCATATCTTTGTGAATCTGTATCCCGTGATCGCGATCATTTCTGCGGTGTGCGCACTTCAAAAAAAACGCACTTTTATAAACACACATTTTCAATCTCGTAAAGTACACGAAAACCTTGTCGGTACGCAACCGGCACGAGAAGTATTCGCCCGCTTTTTTTCGTCTTATGCTCGCCATTTCACATACGCGTGGCGCTTCGCGCTTGCTCGCTTGCGACATCGTGGTGCGATGTGCGCGCTCAATCGAGTTCGAAAATGCGCTTGCCGCGCCGCGCAAAAAAATCGCGCTTCAAAGCGAGCCAATTGCCGCCTGGGTGTCTGCGATGTCGCCAGCATCGCCGCGCGTTCCGCGCCACCATCTTCCGAATCCGAGAGCGCTTGCGCATCGCATGCGCGCTGTCGCTGCTCACTGTTTTTAAATTCGTCGCGATTATGAGACAGAGTGCGACGAATGGCAAGCGGAATACTGCGACGCGCCGCGGCGCGCCTGCGTTCGGCGCGAGCGTCGATGTGTGTCGGCGATGCTGGTGAAGTACTCGGCGCGCGGCGGCGAGGTGTTCGGCGAAGTGTTCGCCGGGATGTTCGACGAGGTGGTGGGCGAGGTGTCCGACGCGTGTTCGTCGAGCGTTCGTGCAGTGCCGGCGCGCGTCGCGTGGCGACGGCGCGTAGGACTATTCGGAATCTTCCTCGTGCTCGGGATGCTTGTGGCGCTGCACCCAGGCGTTCATGTCGGCGGCGAGGCGCTTCATCAGCCGCGCCAGATCGCGCCGCTCGGCGGCGGTCCAATCGGCCATCAATTCGCCGACCTGCGTCTCGCGCGTTTGATCGATGACGGCGACGACCTCGCGCCCGGCCTTGGTCACCTCCGCTTCGCGCACGCGCTTGTCGCGCGCGCCGGCGCGTCGCGCCACCAGGCCGAGTTCATCGAGCCGCGCCACCTGCCGGCTCACCGTCGTGTAGTCGCGGCCGACCATGTCGGCCAGCTCCACCACGCCGATCGGACCGCGCCGTTCGATGCGCACGAGCAGCGGCAGCAGCGCGCGTTCGAGCGGCATCGACATCTCCGACATCAGCGCGATGTCGGGCTCCGGCCTGCTCATGAAACCGATGATGTCGAGCAGCGCGTTGTGGGTATCGAGGAGATCTTTATTCATATGTGCATTATACACATAGTTATTGACAGCTTTTTCGGGCCGGAATAATATGTGCATCATACACATATCTAGGAGGGTTCCATGGACACTATCAACACCGACATTTTGATTTGCGGCGCCGGCGCCGCCGGACTGACCTTGGCGATCGAGCTGGCGCGCCGCCACGTCGACTTCATGCTGGTCGACAAAATCGACGGGCCGTTCAGCGGCTCGCGCGGCAAGGGCATCCAGCCGCGCACCCTCGAAATCTTCGAAGCGATGGGCGTGGTCGATCGCATGGTGGCCGCCGGCGGCGCCTATCCGCCGCAGCGCAAATACCGCGCCGACGGCGGCTACGACGAACAGCCCTCGACCGAAGGCTTGGCGCCCTCGCCGGCCGAGCCGTACAACCTGCCGCTGATGCTGCCGCAGTATCTGACCGAAGGCATCCTGCGCGACAGACTCGCCGAACTCGGACACGCGCCGCGCTTCGGCCAAGAGCTGACCGGCTTCGAACAGCACGCCGACGGCGTCACCGCGCGGCTGGCGCGGGCCGACGGCACCACGACCACGGTGCGGGCGCGCTACCTGGTCGGCGCCGACGGCGGCCGCAGCTTCGTGCGCAAGGCGCTGGCGATCGACTTCCCCGGCGAGTCGATGAAGATGCGGGCGATGGTGGCCGACCTGTCCCTGACCGGACTGGATCGCGGCGCGTGGCATCGCTGGGGCGACGGTCCCGGACAAATCAGTTTGTGTCCGCTGATGGGCACCGACCTGTTCCAGCTGCAGATGCCGGTTCCGCTCGAGGGCGACATCGACACCTCGGACGCGGCGCTGGCGGCGGTCATCGCCGCGCGCACCGGCCGCGCCGACATCGCGCTGCACGCGGTGCATTGGCGTTCGGTGTACGAGATGAGCTCCCGGCTGGCCGACCGCTACCGGGTCGGCCGCGTGTTCATCGCCGGCGACGCCGCCCACGTCCACCCGCCGACCGGCGGCCAGGGCTTGAACACCAGTGTGCAGGATGCGTGGAACCTGGGATGGAAGCTGGCGGCGGTGGTGGACGGCGCGCCGGACGCGCTGCTCGACACCTACGAGGCGGAGCGGCGCGAGGTGGCGGCCGCGATGCTGGGACTGGCGGGCAAGCTGCTGGAGGCGGCGCGCACGCGCGGCGACCTGCGTCGCGGGCGCGAGACGCAGCAGCTGGACCTGGGGTATCGGACGTCGCCGCTGGCGTGCGATGCGCGCGGCGACGATGCGATCGTGCGCGCCGGCGATCGCGCGCCGGACGCGCCGTGCCGGGGCGCGGCCGGGCAGCCTTTACGTTTATTTACGTTGCTGGCGGCCGGCGGCTGGACCTTGCTGCGGTATGAACCGGACGGCGCCGGCGTGGTCGCGCCGCGCAAGGGGCTGAGAATAGTGACGGTTGGAATGGACGGCGAGCTGCGCGACGACGGCGGGCATCTGCGGACGGCGTACGGCTTCGCGCCGGGGGAGGTGGCGCTGATACGGCCGGATGGCTACATCGGGGCGCTGGCGAGCGACGAGCGCGGTCCGGCATTGAACACATATATTGCGAACTCGCTGATTTAACCCGCAAAGCCCGCGCACAAGGGGTCGGACCCCACGGGGTCCGACCCCGCCCGGCCCTGCGGGTTGAGCGCCGGCGTCCACCCGCCGCAAAAAAAAAACGGGCCCTCCCGGACCCGTTCCACAACCCATGCGATGCGGCGATCAATCCCAGTTCAGCGCGCCGCCGGTCTGGTACTCGATCACGCGCGTCTCGAAGAAGTTGCGCTCCTTCTTCAAGTCGATCATCTCGCTCATCCATGGGAATGGATTATCTTCCTGGTCGAACAAGGTCTCCAAACCGATCTGCGTGGCGCGGCGGTTGGCGATGAAGCGCAGGTAGCCCTTGAACATGGTCGCGTTCAGACCGAGCACGCCGCGCGGCATGGTGTCTTCGGCGTACGCGTATTCCAGATCGACGGCCTTCAGGAACAGCTGCTTGATCTCCTCCTTGAACGCCGGGGTCCACAGCAGCGGATTTTCCATCTTGATCGTGTTGATCAAATCGATACCGAAATTGCAATGCATCGATTCGTCGCGCAGGATGTACTGATACTGTTCGGCCGCGCCCATCATCTTGTTCTGGCGGCCCAGCGCCAGGATCTGGGTGAAGCCGACGTAGAAGAACAGCCCTTCCATCAGGCAGGCGAACACGATCAGGGACTTGAGCAGCTTCTGGTCGTTTTCCACGGTGCCGGTGGTGAAGGCCGGATCGGTCAAGGTGTCGATGAACGGGATCAGGAACTCGTCCTTGTCGCGGATCGATTTGACTTCGTTGTAGGCGTTGAAGATCTCCGCCTCGTCCAGGCCCAGCGACTCGACGATGTACTGGTAGGCGTGGGTATGGATCGCTTCCTCGAACGCCTGGCGCAGCAGGTACTGGCGGCACTCCGGCGCCGTGATGTGGCGGTAGGTGCCCAGCACGATGTTGTTGGCGGCCAGCGAGTCGGCGGTGACGAAGAAGCCGAGGTTGCGCTTGACCAGGCGGCGCTCGTCCTCGGTCAGGCCGTTCGGGTTCTTCCACAGCTCGATGTCGCGCTGCATGTTCACTTCCTGCGGCATCCAGTGGTTGGCGCAGCCGGCCAGGTATTTGTCCCATGCCCACTTGTACTTGAACGGCACCAGCTGATTGACGTCGGTTTTGCCGTTGATGATGCGCTTGTCGTCGGCGTTGACGCGACGCGAGACTTGTTCGGCGTTGGCTTCGCCGGTGGCCAGCGCGGCTTCGTTGACAGCTTGTGGTACCGCTGGTGCGGCTTCTTCGTCCCAGGACAGCGACATAGTGTGTTTCCTTCAGAATTCGGTGTGTTCGGTGTAAAGCGAACCGCCCGGACGGGCCGGGACGGTTCTCTCTCTATATATATTAGTCAGCGCCGGCTTATTGGCAAGCTTCGCATTCCTCGAAGCCGTCGTCGCCCGGACGCAGGTAGCAGGCTTCGCCATCCGCTTCGGCCGTGACGGCCGGGGCCGCCGCTACCGGTGCCGGGGCCGCCGCGGCGGCCGAGGCCATCGCGCTGGCCGACATGCCGCCGTCCACCGCCACCGCGTTCAGCGCGCCGGTCTTGGAGGTCGACTTCTCGGTGTGGGTGGCCGAAGTGGTGCGCAGGTAGTAGGTGGTCTTCAGGCCGCGCAGCCAGGCCAGCTTGTAGGTCTCGTCGAGCTTCTTGCCCGAGGCGCCGGCCATGTAGATGTTCAGCGATTGGGCCTGGTCGATCCACTTCTGGCGACGCGACGCCGCTTCCACCAGCCAGGTCGGCGACACTTCGAACGCGGTTGCATAAATGTCACGCAGGTCGTTCGGGATGCGGTCGATCTTGGCCAGCGAACCGTCGAAGTACTTCAAGTCGGCGATCATGACCTCGTCCCACAGGTCGCGCGCCTTCAGGTCGCGCACCAGGTAGGAGTTGATCTCGGTGAACTCGCCCGACAGGTTGGACTTCACGTACAGGTTCTGGAAGGTCGGCTCGATACAGGCCGACACGCCGATGATGTTCGAGATGGTCGCGGTCGGGGCGATCGCCACGCAGTTCGAGTTACGCATGCCGAACTTCTTGATGCGCTCGCGCACCGGGGTCCAGTCCATCGCCGACGACAGGTCCTGCTCCAGGTAGCCGCCGCGTTCTTCGGCCAGCAGCTTGACGGAATCCTGTGGCAGGATGCCGCGGTCCCACAGCGAACCTTTGTACGATTGATAATGGCCGCGCTCTTCCGCCAGCTCGGTCGAGGCCAGGTAGGCGTAGTAGCACACCGCTTCCATCGAGGTGTCGGCGAAGGCCACGCAGGCGTCCGACGAGAACGGCACGCGCATCATGTGCAGGCAGTCCTGGAAGCCCATCACGCCCAGGCCCACCGGACGGTGGCGCATGTTGGCGTTGCGGGCCTTGTCGACCGCGTAGTAGTTGATGTCGATGACGTTATCGAGCATGCGCATCGCGGTGCGGATGGTCTTTTGCAGCTTGACGTGATCGAGCTTGCCCTCTTTCATATGGGCCGGCATGTTGACCGAGCCGAGGTTGCAGACGGCGATTTCGTCCGGGCCGGTGTTCAGCGTGATCTCGGTGCACAGGTTCGAGCTGTGGACCATGCCCACGTGCGACTGCGGCGAACGGATGTTGCATGGGTCCTTGAAGGTGATCCATGGGTGGCCGGTTTCGAACAGCATCGACAGCATCTTGCGCCACAGGTCCAGCGCGGCGATCTTCTTGAACACGCGGATTTCGCCGGCGGCGGCCTTGGCTTCGTAGCCCAGGTAGGCTTTTTCGAAGGCCTTGCCGACCAGGTCGTGCAGGTCCGGGCAGTCGGACGGCGAGAACAGCGTCCAGTCGCCTTTTTCCATCACGCGCTTCATGAACAGGTCCGGAATCCAGTTGGCGGTGTTCATGTCGTGGGTGCGGCGGCGGTCGTCGCCGGTGTTCTTGCGCAGGTCCAGGAACTCTTCGATGTCCATGTGCCAGGTTTCCAGGTAGGCGCACACCGCGCCTTTGCGCTTGCCGCCCTGGTTGACCGCGACGGCGGTGTCGTTGACCACTTTCAGGAACGGCACCACGCCTTGCGATTTGCCGTTGGTGCCCTTGATGTGGGCGCCCAGCGCGCGCACCGGGGTCCAGTCGTTACCCAGGCCGCCGGCGAACTTGGCCAGCAGCGCGTTTTCCTTGATGGCGTCGTAGATGCCTTCCAGGTCGTCCGAGACCGTGGTCAGGTAGCACGACGACAGCTGCGAACGCAGGGTGCCCGAGTTGAACAGCGTCGGCGTCGACGACATGAAGTCGAACGACGACAGCAGCTGGTAGAACTCGATGGCGCGCGCTTCGCGGTCGCTTTCGTTCAGCGCCAGGCCCATCGCCACGCGCATGTAGAACGCCTGCGGCATTTCGATGCGCACGTCACGCACATGCAGGAAGTAGCGGTCGTACAGGGTTTGCAGGCCGATGTAGCCGAACTGCAGATCGCGGTCGGCGACCAGCGCCTTGGCCAAGCGGGCCAGGTCGAATTCGGCCAGCTTGGGGTCCAGCAGTTCGTTCTCGATACCCTTGGCGACGTATTGCGGGAAGTAAGTGATGTACTCGGCGGCGGCGGCGCCCTGCGCGACTTCCTTGCCGAAGACTTCCTTGCGAATGGTGTGCAGCAGGATGCGGGCCGTCACCTGCGAGTAGGCAGGGTCCTTTTCCATCAGCGCGCGGGCGGCCAGGATGGCGGATTTGTGCAGCTCTTCGACCGGCACGCCGTCGTACAGGTTCTTCAAGGTCTCGGCGACGATGGCGTCGGCGTCGACGTGCTTTTCCAGGCCGATGCAGGCGGCGTTGATCAGGCCCGTGACGCGGTCCATCTCCAGCGGCTTGCGCTCGCCGTTTTCCAGCACGTGGATTTGCGGCGCGGCGATCTTGGCGGTGGCGCCTTGCGCTTCCTTGAGCGCGCGGCGCTCTTCCATGTGCTTGGCGCGGTACAGGACATAGGCGCGCGCGACATCGTGTTCGCCGGAGCGCATCAGCGCCAGCTCGACCTGGTCTTGCACGTCTTCGATGTGGAAGGTGCCGCCGGACGGCTGGCGGCGCACCAGCGCCGTCACCACGCTGGAGGTCAGCTGTTCTACCAGTTCGCGGATGCGCGCCGAGGCGGCGCCCTGGCCGCCGTTCACGGCCAGGAAGGCCTTGGTGACGGCGATCGCGATTTTCGACGGTTCAAACGCGACGACCGCGCCGTTGCGGCGGATGATGCGGTAGTCACCGAGGTCGCTGGCGGCCGTCGTCGGGCTGCTGGCGGTGCTCGCAGCGGCCGCTGGTACCAGCGCTGGATTGATGGTGATGTCTTGAGTAGATTGCATTTAAGCTCCCCGATAACGGCGTGCAGTCAGTGCTGCGCGGCTATGTTTGTAAATAAAAAGGCCAAAATGAAGCGATCAGCCACACCTGCCTGGCTGGTTTAACTGCAACAAAAAGGAGTGGGACCTGGCCCCGAGGGCATGATGTAGATGAAGAACCAGTGTCATGAGAACTACTATATCTAGTGATTGCGAAGATTCAATACACTGATTGTAGTAGCCGAAGGCGGGTATATCAAGCTCTACCCTATTGAAAAAAGAAGAAATAATTAGGCTTGCACTATTGACTTTAAGGAAGCCCTTTGACAAAGCGCAATACGGCGGTAGCGTTCACTAACTCCGGTGCAAACTTTCTAGTTTCTTCACAGAATCCCAGCCAACTTTTAACATAAAAGTTCCAATCAAACAACGGTCCGGGGTCGGTTTTGCGGCCCGGCGCGATGTCCTCGTGGCCCTGGACGTCGGTCAGCCGGTAGCGCCGCCGCAGCGCCTCGGTCAGCGCAGCCAGCGCCGCGTACTGCGCCGGTTCGAACGGCGTGTCGTCGGTGCCTTCGAGCTCGATGCCGATCGAGTAGTCGTTACATTTTTCGCGGCCGCGAAACGACGACACGCCGGCGTGCCAGGCGCGCTCGTTGGCCGAGACGTACTGGATCACCGCGCCGCCGCGGCGGATGAAGAAGTGGGTCGACACCCTCAGCCCGCGCAGGTCCGCGAGCGAAGGGTCAGCATTATAGTCCACCCGGCAGGTAAACAGGTCGGAGACGTGGGGACCGCCGAAACAGCCGCCCGGCAGGCTGATATTGTGGATCACCAGCAGCGTGATGTCGTCCGGGTCGGGACGGCTGTCGAAGTTGGGGCTGTCGTAGCGCACCGCCGGCGGCCACCAGCCATCCGCGCCTATGCGGTGGTTCATGCGTCCGGCTCCTGGATGTTCAATTTCTGCATCTGATAGCGCAGCTGGCGGAAGCTGATGCCCAGCAGCTGCGCGGCCTGCGTGCGGTTGAACTGCGTTTGCGCCAGCGCGCGCAGGATGATGTCGCGCTCCACCTGGTTCAGGTAATCGGGCAGGCTGGCCGGCAGCGGCTCCGGCGACGGCGGCACCGGCGACGGCGCCGGCGCCTCCATTCCGGGCTCCGGTGGCGGCAGCGCGTTCGGCAGCGGTATCCACATCGGCGCCGGCGGCGGCGACGGCGCGGGCGCCTCGGCCACCCGCGCCCCCTTGAGCGCCAGGTCGGCCACCTCGATCACGCCGTCGTTGGCGAAGGCCAGCGCCCGCTCCAGGATGTTTTCCAGCTCGCGCACGTTGCCGGGGAAGGAATAGCCGCGCAGGGCGTCGAGCACGCCGGGCCCCAGCACCGCCTTGTGCTCGAAGGTGCCGAGCCGCGCCAGGATCGCCTCGGTCAGCACGGGCAGGTCGTCGAGCCGTTCGCGCAGCGGCGGCAGCGCCAGTTCGATCACGTTGAGCCGGTAGAACAGGTCCTGGCGGAAGCTGCCCTGCTCCACGCATTGCGCCAGGTTTTTATGGGTCGCGCTAATAATACGCACGTCGACCGGCTCCTCGGCGGTGGCGCCGATCTTGCGCACGCGCCGCTCCTGGATCGCGCGCAGCAGCTTGACCTGCATCGCCAGCGGCAGGTCGGCCACCTCGTCGAGCATCAGGGTGCCGCCGTTGGCCGCCTGGAAGAAGCCATCCCGCTCGTCGGCGGCGCCGGTGAAGGCGCCCTTGCGGTAGCCGAAGAACTCCGCCTCCATCAACGCCTCGGGGATGGCGCCGCAGTTGACGGCGATGAAGGGCTTGCCGGCGCGCGAACTTTGCGCATGGATTTCGCGCGCGGCCAGCTCCTTGCCGCTGCCCGATTCGCCATTGATGGCGATCGGCGCCATCGAGCGCGCCAGCCGGGCGATCTGCGCCCGCAGCGACTGGATCACGGCCGAATCGCCCTTCAGGCGGCTGGCGACGGGCGCGCCGCTGGCCGCCGGACCGGCCGCCGGTTCGGCGTTCAGCCGCAGGGCCGACTGCACCATCAGGCGCAACTGGTCCAGCGCCACCGGCTTGGAGATGTAGTCGAAGGCGCCGGCCTTGAGCGCGACGACGGCGTTGTCGGCGCTGCCGAAGGCTGTCACCACCGCGATCGGCGTGTTCTTGTGGGTGGCGCACACTTCGCGCACCAGCTCCAGACCCAGGCCGTCGGGCAGGCGCATGTCGGTCAGCACCAGCTGATATTCGCGCTGTTCGCCGCGCTCGGCGCCGGCCAGCAGCGCGCGCGCCTGCGCCAGGGTCGCCGCGCTGTCGACGTCCAGCCCCATTTTCAGCAGGGTCAGTTCCAGCAGTTCGCGCAGGTCGGCTTCATCGTCGACCACCAGCACGCGAGGAGAACGTACGCTCATGGAACCGCCTCTTCTTATTTTTGCGCCGGTTGGGCGAAGGTGATCACAAAGCGCCCGCTGGAGCGGCGGCCGCCATCGGCGCTGTCGCGGCTATCGAAACGGTATTCATAATCGAGCCGCGCCTCGTTATTCAAACACAATTCGCGCGCCAGATACAGCCCCAGGCCGGTGCCTTTGCTCGATGTGGTGTAAAACGGCTCGAACAGGTGGGCCCGCACCTCCGGCGAGATGCCCGGGCCGTCGTCCTGCACGTGCAGCTCCATGCGCTGCGCGTGGTGCGGATGGGTAAGCAGGTCGACCCGGATCGAGCGCGGCGCGCCGCTGGCGTAGCGCACGGCGTTGTTTAAAAGGTTCAGCACCACCTCGCGCAGGTGCAGCGGGTCGAAGCGCACCATCGTCCCCGGCGCCACCGACAGGCCGACGATATCGGCCGGCAGGCCGTGGGTGTCGACGAATTCGGTCATCAGCTCGGCCAGAAAGCCGTCCAGCGCCAGCGGCTCGTTGTTGGGCTGCACCTTGCGCGACAGCTGCAGGATATCCTCCACCATGCGGTTGACGCGCGCCACGTTGTCGCCGACGATCTTGAGCAGCCGCAGATGCACGGTGCTGTCCAGGTCCTCCCCCAGCAGCGCGGTGGCGTGGCCGATGGCCGACAGCGGGTTGCGCACCTCGTGCGCGATGCTGGCCGTCAGGCGCCCCATCGACGCCAGCTTGAGTTGCTGCGCCTGGTTTTCGATGCCCGTCACGTCCTGCAGGAAGATCACGCTGCGCTCCAGCCCCGGGCCGGAGGTGTCGACCGCCGCGAAGCGCACCTTCAGATGGGCCGACAGGTCGCGGCGCGCGCTCCAGGCGGCGGTCAGCCCTTGCAGCGCGGCGTCGCTGAACGGCTTGATGGTGATGAACACCGTGCTGCGCGCGGGGTCGGCGCGCCATTCGCCGTACACCTGCGCCAGCGGCGCCAGCGGCGCGGCCGCCGACAGCTTGAAGTTCAGCTCCGGCCCGGCCAGGCCGAGCATCTGGCGCGCCGCCGGGTTGCCGGCCGTGACCTGCCCGTCCGGATCGACCACCAGGATGCCGTCGCCGATGTTGGCCATGACCAGGCGGTTGACCGCCTGCTGCACGTTGATTTCCACGCCGCGCAGGATCGCCAGCTCCTCCTGCCCGATCAATTTGCCGGCCATGCGGTTGACCATGAACACGGCGGCGAAGAAGGCGGCGCCGTACAGGCCCGATTGCAGCAGGCCGTGCTGGCTCTCCATCGCCAGCAGCTGCCACATGCTTTCGCCCAGCATGAACAGCGCCACCAGCGCGGCGCAGAACAGCGCCAGCACCAGCGGCGACAGGATGGCCGAACCGGCCAGCGGGAACAGATACAGGATGGCCAGGCCGCTGCGCACGCCGCCGCCGGCGATGTACAGCAGCGAGATGACGGCCAGGTCGCAGGCGATCTGCGCCAGCAGCTGCGGCAGGAAGCGGCGCCGCCAGTACAGCGCCGACAGCGCGAAGGCGACGGCCAGGCCCAGATAGGCCAGGCAAACGGGCAGGTAGGGATATTCGCCGACGACGCGCAGTCCCCGGCTGTCGAAGCTCAGGTAAACCAGCAGCACCAGCGCGATGACGACGCGGGTGGCGCCGAACGTTTGCAGCGAGCGCCAGAAGGTGGCGCGCGATTCAGCCGACAGGGCTTGCAGGCGCGCCACCATCGGCCGGCCCGGGCCCTACGCCGCCGGCGCGGCGGCGTGCGCCGCGCAGCAGTAATCGCGGCCGTGGGCGTGGACCGCCTCGGAGGCGGGGAAGAAGATGCCGCACTTGGCGCATTCGAGCATCGTCTCGGCGTCGGCCAGCGCTTTTTCGGTGCCGCGCGCGCGGTAGCCGGCCGCCCCGCCGCCCTGGCCGGGCGGCACCTCCTGGTGCGGCGGCGCTTGACGGAACTGCTGCTCGTTGCGCTTCTGGGCGCCGCGGATCTTGCTGCGGACCGCGAAGAACACCAGGAAAATCAATGCCAGCCAAAATACGATACGGCTCATGCCCATCCTTTATGCAAAACCACCTCAAACACAAAACGGCTGCCGACATACGCCAGCAACAACGTCGCGAATCCGGCCAGCGTGAAGCTCAGCGCCGTCTTGCCGCGCCAGCCGCGGAAGCGGCGGCCGGCCAGCAGCGCGGCGAACAGCATCCACGACAGCAGCGTGAAGGCCGACTTGTGGTCCCATTTGAGCGCCTGGCCGAACAGCTGTTCCGAAAACACGATGCCCGACAACACCGTCAAACTCAGCAGCGCGAAACCGAAGCCTATCATGCGGAACAGCAGCTTCTCCATCGTCAGCAGCGCCGGCAGCTGGTCCAGCGCGCCGGACAGGAAGCTTTTGCGGTCGGTGGCCGCGTGCAGCCGCGCCTCCTGCAGTGCCATCAGCACGGCGTGGAAGGCGGCGATGGTCAGGGTGCTGTAGGCCATCGTGGCGATGGCGATGTGCCAGCCGAACAGCGAGCTTTTGCCCTCCAGCGGGATCAGGTTGCCGGGGAAGATGGCCTGCAGCGCGGCGGCGACTGCGGCGCTGGGCATGACCAGGCGGCGCATGCCGTCCAGGCTGAAGTTGCGGTTTTCCAGCCAGTAGGCCGCCACCGACACCCATAGCGCCGACGACAGCATGGCCGCGAAGCCGATCCGCAGCGAGCCGGCGGCGGCCACCTCCAGCCACAGGCCGGCGCCGTGCAGCGCCCAGGCGGCCACCGTCACGGCCGAAATCAAGCCGGCGCGGCGCGATGGCAGCGCGGCGCACAGGATGTACAGCGCGATGGCTGCGATGAACAAGTAGGTCTGCATGACCGGCAGTTTACACCATCGCCCGCCATCGCGGCCCGGCGCCGCTGGCGACGCCGCCGCCGGCGCCATTCTTCCCCGAACGCGGCCGCCGGACGGCGCTGTTGCGTAATTGCCATGGACTCAAGATAGCGCTAACTTTATTGACTATTGGTATGCTATTCTCCCAAAAAGTTGCATCGAATCACTATTCCTTCACCTCCCCGCAGCGGCGCCGGCGCACTTTGCGATGCTGTGGGCAACCTCAGAAAGCGAACGTATGGGACCTGTTTCGACCGCAAAGCCGGGCCGCGCCAACACCGGCGGGATGAAGAAAAGAACGAATAAAAGGATGAGCAAGCTCCACGCCGCCGGTTCCGGCGCACTGGCGCTGGCGGCGCTGATCCCCCCGCCGGGCATGGCCCAGAGCTACGACGTCGCCAATGAAACGGAACTGGGCGCGGCCGTCCAGGCGGCCAACGCCAGTGCCGGCGCCAGCGCCACGATCAATCTGACCGGCGGCTTCACGGGACAGGGCATACCGGCGGTCGCCAAGCCGATCACCTTCGACCTCCACGGCTTCTCGATGACCGGCACCTACACGCCGGGCACGCTCACCACCAGCGGCACGATCACCTTGACCGGCCCCGCGGGAGCCGGCCTGCTGACGCTGTCGGGCGCCGGCGCCATCCGGGGCGCCGACGCCGGCCCGGCCGCCGCCACCAACGGCGGCATCGGCCTGTTCCTGAACACGAGCGCGGCGCTCGTCAACGCCACCACCATCGTCGGCGGTGCCGGCGGCGGGGCCGGCGGGAGCGGCGGCGCCGGCGCGCGGCTGCTGAACAATTCGACCCTGGTCAACAGCGGCACCATCGCCGGCGGCCAGGGCCTGGCCGGCGGCGGCGGCCAGGGCGCGCAGCTCAGCTCGGGCGCGCTGACCAACGACGGCATCATCCGCGGCGGCGACAGCGCGTCGGGCAACGGCGGCCCGGGCGTGCTGTTCCGCGCGCCCGGCGGGCCGTCCGTGCTGACCAACAACGCCGGCGGCATCATCCGCGGCGGCACCGGCACCGTGCTCGGCGGCACGGGCATCGACGTGCGCGCCGGCGTCGGGCAAATCATCAACGCCGGCACCGTCGAAGGCGGCAACGGCGGCGTCGCGGTCTCCAGCAACGCCGCCCCGATCGACCTGGTCAACAGCGGCACCATCCGCGCCGGCGCCGGCCAGGCCAACGCGATCGGCTTCACCACGCCCGGCGCGGCCTCGGCGCTGACGCTCGAGCTGCGCGCCGGCTCCGTCATCGCGGGCAATGTCGTCGGCAACGCCGCCCAGCCCAACGACATGCTGCGGCTGGGCGGCACCGCCAACGCCAGCTTCGACGCCGCCGCCATCGGCGCCGCCGCGCAGTACCGCAATTTCGACCAGTTCGAAAAGACCGGCGCCAGCACCTGGACGCTTACCGGCGCCACCACGGCCACCACCGGCTGGACCATCGGGGGCGGCACGCTGGCGGTGGCCGACGACGCCAGCCTCGGCGACGCGGCCGGCGCGCTGACCATCAACGGCGGCGCGCTCGCCACCACCGCCAGCACGACGTCGGCGCGCGCGCTGGTGCTGGCCGGCGCGGCCACGCTCGACAGCGCCGCCGCCACCACCCACACCGTCGACGGCGCCATCACGGGCGCCGGCGCGCTGGCCAAAAGCGGGACCGGAACGCTGACGCTGACGGCCAACAGCGCCGCCTACAGCGGCGCCGTCGACGTGCTGGCCGGCACGCTGCGGGTCAACGGCGTCCTCGGCGACGCCAGCTCGACGGTGGCCGTGCGCGCCGGCGCCACGCTGGGCGGGTCCGGCACGCTCGGCGGCAACGTCGGCGTCGCCAACGGCGCCGTCCTGGCCCCCGGCAACAGCCCCGGCACGCTCACCATCAACGGCAATCTGACCCTGGCGCCGGCGGCGGTCTCGCGCTTCGAGCTCGGCCAGGCCAATGTCGCCGGCGGGGCGCTCAACGACCTGGTCAACGTCGGCGGCAACCTGGTGCTCGACGGCACGCTGGCGGTGACGCGCGCGGCCGGCGGCAGTTTCGATCCGGGCGTCTACCGCCTGTTCAACTATGGCGGCGCGCTCACCAACAACGGCCTGCAGGTCGCCTCCCTGCCCGGCGCCAACGAGGGCTATATCCAGACCTCGGTCGCCCAGCAGGTCAACCTGGTCAACACCGGCCCGGCCACCCCGGCGGTGCCGCCGGCGCCGCTCAACTTCTGGGACGGCGCGGCCGGCCACGCCAACGGCGCCATCGACGGCGGCGCCGGCGTGTGGCAAAGCGGCGCCGGCAACGCCAACTGGACCGGATCGACCGGCGCGGCCAACGGCGCCTACCAGGACGCCGCCTTCGCCATCTTCGGCGGCGCGCCCGGCGTCGTCACCGTCGACGCCGGCGCGGGCGCCGTCACGGCGTCGGGCCTGCAATTCGCCAGCGACGGCTACCGCGTCGCCGGCGCCAGCGTGGCGCTGACCGCGCCGCGCTCGGTCATCCGCGTCGGCGACGGCACCGCCGCCGGCGCCGCCTACCGCGCCACCATCGACGCCGCGCTCACCGGCGCGGGCGGGCTGGCCAAGGCCGACGGCGGCACGCTCACGCTCACCGGCGCCAACACCTACGCCGGCGGCACCGCGCTCGAACAGGGCGCGCTGCGCGTGGCCCGCGACGCCAACCTCGGCGCGGCGGCCGGCGCGCTGGCCTTCAACGGCGGCGCGCTCGAGACCACGGCCGACTTCGGCAGCGGGCGGGCGGTCGCGCTCACCGGCGCCGGCGCCATCGCCACCGATGCCGGCACCACCTTGACCCTGACCGGCGCGCTGGCCGGCGCCGGCGCGCTGACCAAGCGCGGCGCCGGCACCCTGGTGCTGGCCGGCGACGGCGCCTCGTTCGCCGGCGCGACGTCGGTCGCCGGCGGCACGCTGCTGGTAAACGGCAAGCTCGGCGGCGCCACCGGCGTGGTGGCCGGCGGCACGCTGGGCGGCACCGGCACCCTGGCCGGCAACGTCAACCTGACCGGCGGCGTGCTGGCGCCCGGCGCCGGCGGCGCCGGCACGCTGACCGTCGGCGGCAACCTGGTGCTCGGGGCGGGCGCGCGCATCGCCTACGACGCCGGCGCCGCCAACACGGTCGGCGGCGCGCTCAACGACTTGATCGACGTCGGCGGCGACCTGACGCTGGGCGGCACCCTGGACGTCGCGGTCACGCCCGGCGGCGCCTTCGGCGTCGGCATCTACCGGTTGGCCAACTACGGCGGCACGCTCACCGACAACGGCCTGGCGCTGGGCGCCCTGCCGGCCGGCGCGCTGGTGTCGGTGCAGACGGCGGTCGCCCACCAGGTCAACCTGGTCAACGCCGCGCCGCCGTCCACCCCGGCGGCGCCGGGCGCCGGCGGGCTCGAGTTCTGGGACGGCGCGGCCAAGCCGGGCGCCAACGGCGCCATCGACGGCGGCGCCGGCGTGTGGCAAAGCGGCGCCGGCAACACCCACTGGACCGACGCGGCCGGCGCGGTCAACGCCGGCTACCGCGACGGCGGCTTCGCCATCTTCACCGGCGCGGCCGGCAGCGTCACCATCGACAACAGCCGCGGCGCGGTCGCCGCCTCGGGCCTGCAATTCGCCCGCGACGGCTACGCGCTCGGCGGCGGCGCGCTGACGCTGGCCGGCGCGCAGGCGGCGATCCGCGTCGGCGACGGCACGGCGGCCGGCGCCGGCTACACCGCCAGCGTCGACGCCGAGCTGGCCGGCGGCGCGCAACTGGTCAAGCTCGACCTGGGCACGCTCGCGCTCACCGGCAACAACAGCTACACGGGCGGCACGCTGATCCGGCAAGGGCAGTTGCGCATCGCGGCCGACGCCAACCTCGGCGCCGCCGGCGGCCGCCTGACCCTGGACGGCGGCACGCTGGCGACCGCCGCGACGCTGGCGAGCGGGCGCGCCGTCACGGTGGCCGGCGCCGGCGCCATCGCCCCCGCGGCCGGGACCAGCCTCACCCTCTCCGGCGCGATCGACGGCGCCGGCGCCCTGACCAAGGCCGGCGCCGGCACGCTGCGGCTCACCGGCGACGGCGGCCGCTACACCGGCGCGGCCACGCTGGCCGCCGGCACGCTGGCGGTCGACGGCAGGCTCGGCGGCTCGCTGGCGGTCGCCGCCGGCGCCCGCCTCGAGGGCGGCGGCGTGGTCGGCGCGCTGGCCAACGCCGGCGTCGTCGCCCCCGGCGGCGAGCGCTTCGGCACCTTGACGGCCGCCGGCTACACGGGCGCGGGCGGACGCCTCGAGATCAAGGCCGAGCTGGGCGGCGACAACTCGCGCGCCGACCTGCTGGCCGTCACCGGCGCCACCGCCGGCGCCACCGTCGTCGGCGTGCGCAACCTCGGCGGCCTCGGCGCGGCCACGGTGAACGGCATCAAGATCATCGACGTGGCCGGCGCGTCGGCCGGCAGCTTCACCCTCGACGGCAACTACACATTCCGCGGCGAACCGGCGCTGATCGCCGGCGCCTACGGCTACCGGCTGCGCCAGAACGGCGTGGCCACGCCGGCCGACGGCGACTGGTACCTGCGCTCGAGCCTGATCGATGCGCCGGTCCAGGTTGTCGTGCCGGACCCGGCCGTCGCGCCGGGCCCGGCCGAACCGGCGGGCGCCCCGCTCTACCAGCCGGGCGTGCCGGTCTACGAAGCGTACGGCCAGACGCTGCTTGCGCTGAACGATGTCGGCACCATGCGCCAGCGCGTCGGCAACCGCCAGTGGCCGGCTGCCGCCGGCGGCCGGCCGTCAGCGGCCTGGGGCCGCGTGCAATCCGAGCGCGCGCGCCCGAACGCCGCGTTCTCGGCCAGCGGCGCCGGCCTGCGGGTCGACACCAGCAAGCTCGAAGTGGGCGTCGAGCGCCAGCTCGGCGGGCATGGCGACAACACGCTCGTGCTCGGTCTGCTCGGCAGCGTCGGCCAGGCCAACGCCGACGTCGGCTCGGTCTTCGGCAACGGCGCCATCGACACCAAGGCCTACGGCGCCGGCGCCACGCTCAGCTGGCTGGGGGCGGACGGCGGCTACGTCGACGCCCGCGCCCAGGCGAGCTGGTTCGACAGCAAACTGACCTCGTCGGTGCTCGGCACGCTGGCCGACGGCAACGACGGCCACGGCCAGGCTTACAGCGTCGAGGCGGGCCGGCGCTGGCCGGCCGGCGCGGCGCTGTCGCTCACGCCGCAGGTCCAGCTGGTGTATTCGAAGGTCGGTTTCAGCCGCTTCACCGGCCCGGCCGGGGTGGCGGTGCGGGCCGGCCGCGACGACAGCCTGACCACCCGCGCCGGACTCGCGCTCGACCGGCAGACCGGCGCCGGCCATCTGTACGGCATCGCCAACCTGCGCCGGGAATGGCGCGCCGGCACCGTCGCCGACGTCTCGGGCACGCCGATAGCACGCCGCAACCACCGCCTGTGGGGCGAGCTCGGCATGGGCGCCAGCACGATGGTGGACGAGCGCTGCTTCCTGTACGCCGAGGTGGCGGCCAACACCGCCGTCAGGGATTTCGGCAAGAGCTACGGTTTCAAGGGCGAGGTCAGCTTGCGCTTGGCCTTCTAGGGGCCGGCGACGTTGAAACCGGCCGCGCTCAGTCGACGGCCGCCAGCCGCAATTCGTCATTGTGGTGGCGCTGCTGTTCCTCCATGACCAGCTGGCCCAGTTCGCGCTTCAGGGCGTTGAATTGGGCGTCCGCCGGATCGCGCAGGCGCGGCAGCTCGACCAGCAGGTCGCGCTTGACGGTGCCGGGCCGGTAGGTCATGACGACGATGCGGTCGGCCAGGTAGATCGCCTCTTCTATACTGTGGGTGACGAAGATGATGGTCTTTTTCAGCTCGGCCCAGATGCGCAGCAGCTCGTCCTGCAGGTTGCGCCGGGTGAGCGCGTCGAGGGCGCCGAACGGCTCGTCCATCAGCATGATCGGCGAGTCCAGCGCCAGCACGCGGGCGATCGCCACCCGCTGGCGCATGCCGCCCGACAGGTCCTTCGGAAAGCGCTGGCGGAAGTCGTTCAAGGACAGCATGCCGAGCAGCTTGTCGACGATGGCGTCGATCTGCGCCCTGGCCATGCCCTTGATCTCCAGGCCGAAGGCGACGTTGTCGGCCACCGTCATCCACGGGAACAGCGCGTACTCCTGGAACACCATGCCGCGCTCGGGGCCCGGCCCCGTCACCAGCTTGCCGTCGGCGGTGATGGAGCCCGACGACGGCGGCGCGAAGCCGGCCACCGCGTTGAGCAGGGTCGACTTGCCGCAGCCGGAGGGCCCCAGCAGGCAGACGAACTGGCCCTGCGGGATCTCCAGGTTGATCTCCTTGAGCGCCACCAGTTCGCGGTCGGCGGTCTGGAACACCTTGCTGACATTCGATACGACGATATGGGTGGCGCTCATGGCCGCTCCTAGTTTTCCAGGCCGCGGTGCCAGCGCAGCAGGTGGTTATTCAGCTTGTTCATGCCGACGTCGATGGCCAGGCCGATCAAGCCGATGCTGATCATGCCGGCGATGATCTTGTCGGACCAGAAGTACTCGCGCGCCTCGAGGATGCGGAAACCGAGGCCGTTGTTCACCGCGATCATCTCCGAGACGATCACCACGATGAAGGCGGTGCCGATGCCGATGCGCACCCCGGACAAGATATACGGCACGGCGGCCGGCAGGATCACGCGGATGAACATGGTGCTGCCGGTGGCGCCCAGGTTGCGGGCCGCGCGCAGGTAGATGCCGTCGACCTGGCGCACGCCGGCGATGGTGTTCATCAGCACCGGGAAGAAGGCGCCCAGCGCGATCAGGAACACGGCCGGCGGATTACCGAGCCCGAACCACAGGATCGACAGCGGGATGTAGGCGATCGGCGGGATCGGCCGCAGCAGCTGCACCAGCGGATTGAGCCAGTCGTAGACCCTGGGCTTGGCGCCCATGGCCAGCCCGATCGGCAGCGCCAGCCCGGCGCCGATGACGAAGCCGACCACCACCCGATACAGGCTGCCGATCGAATCGGTGATCAATTCGCCGGAGACGGCCCAGCTCAGCCAGCCGCCGGCGGCCGGGTCGTACGGCTGCAGCGGCAGCAGGTAGGCGATCCACTTCTCCACCACCGCCAGCGGCGACGGCAGCACCTGCGGATTGACCCAGCCCAGCATCGCCACCGCCTGCCACAGCGCGATGACCAGGGCCGGCACGATCATGCCGACGGCGGCCTGCCGCCACGAGGAGTTGGCGGCCATTTACTTCACGCCCAGGTTTTTCTTGGCCGCGTCGAGCAGGTCGGTCTTGACCCAGTCCTTGGCCAGCGGCGGCTTGCCCATGCGGCCGACGCCGGTCTTGACCATGACGTCGGTGGTGGTCTGGATATGCTCGGGCGTGATGTCGTAGCTGTACGGCGAGTTGCCGATGGCGTCGTCGAAATCGTCCTTGGTGATCTGGCCCTTGAACACCACCTCGCGCACATACTTCTCGGCCAGCGCGCGGTTCTCGATGAAGGTCTTGGTGGCCTGCACGAAGCAGTTCATGAACTTCTCGGCCACCGGCCGCTTCTCCTTGTAGAACTTCTCGGTCATGACCATGGTGCGCACCGGCTCGCCGATCGGGGTGTCGTAGGGCTTGATGATCTCGGCGCCGAAGCCCTTGTTGATGGCCTGCGACGACTGCGGCTCGGACTGCATCATGGCGTCGATGTTCTTGCCCAGCAGCGCCTGGTTGAGGTCGGCGTAGGCGAGGAACACCAGTTGCACGTCCTTGCCCGGCTGGTCGGAGAAGGTCATGCCGTTGCGTTGCAGCTCGGCCAGCAGCAGCACCTCCTGGATGCCGCCGCGGGTGACGCCGACGCGCTTGCCCTTGAGGTCCTTGACGGTTTTCAGGTTGAGGTCGGTGCGCCCGACCAGCCGCGCGCCGCCCTTGGCGAAGCCGGCCACGACGAAGATCGGCGCGCCGCCGGCGCGGCCGGAGATGGCCGCCTCGGACGCCGTGGTCCCCACGTCGAGCTCGCCTGCGATGATGGCCTGCATCACGTCCAGCCCCTTGGCGAAGATGTGCTCCTCGACCTTGATGCCGCACTTGGGGGCGATCTCCTTGATATAGGCGACGGCGCCGTAGTGGGCGAACTTCAGGTTGCCAAGGCGGACCACGTCCTGCGCCTGGGCGCCGGCGGCCGTCATCATGGCCGCGGCCGCTATTATTATCTTGCCGAAGGGTGTCAATTTCATGCGATTTGTCTCCTGAGTTTAGGCCGGGCTGAACCCTTCCTATTATGTGCAAATCATACCAAGACGCATCTTCAGATACAGCGAAATTTTGCGCAATGTCATGCCGCGCGCTTATTTGGAGCTTGTTTATGTCACAATGATGTGCATATCACAACTGCCCTTCCCGGCCCCCCCACTCAAACCAAGAGGTCTGCATGCAGCACAACATCGTTGGACATCTATTCCGCGCCACGCTCAGCGCCTGCGGCGGCGGCGGCGCCGATACGCCGTCCAAGTCGGCGGCCGGCATCACGCTGTGCGCCGCGCGATCCGCAGCAGGCGCCGGACAGCTCGGGCGCGGCCGCGCGCTTCGACCTGCCGGTCCTTAACGGCGCCGACAGCGACGGCAATCTCTACGTCGCCGACCCTATCGTCGGCCATGGCTCGTCGGTGTTCCGCAACTACAAGATCACGCCGCAGGGCGTGGTGACGACCACCACGTTGAACGCCTTCACGCCGGCGCCGGTGCGCGACGACGCCGGGCGCGCCTACACCATCGCCTACGCCGCCGACGACGACCCGGTATCGACCGTGCGCAGGGACGACGGCACGATCGTGGCGGGCGTGCCCGGCCAGACCGGCAACCTGACCGGCCTGCTGGACCATCCGCGCCAGCCGGTGAAACTGGGGCCTTACAGCTTCGCCCTGATCTCGGGCTCGGCCATCGTGCGCCTGGACGTGCCGCACTAGCCGGGGCGGCGGCGCGGCGGCGGCCGGTCGACCGGCCGCCGCCCGTCCGGGCGGGGCCGCCGCCGGCGCGCGATGCGGTAAAATGGCGGCCATTGTCCGGCCCCGCGCCGGCCCACCCCACCGTTTCGCAGGTCCGAACATGCTAGATAATCTTACCCAACGCCTTGCCAAGGTCGTCAAAACGATGCGCGGCGAGGCCCGTCTGACCGAAGCCAACACCGCCGAGATGCTGCGCGAGGTGCGCATGGCGCTGCTCGAGGCCGACGTCGCCCTGCCGGCCGTGCGCGAATTCATCGCCCGGGTCAAGGAAAAAGCTCTCGGCGAGGAAGTGATCTCCTCGCTCACGCCCGGCCAGGCGCTGGTCGGCGTGGTGCAGCGCGAGCTGGCCGCCATCATGGGCGCCGACCTCGGCCCCGAGGCGGCGCAGCTGAGCTTTGCCCAGCAGCCGCCGGCGATCATCCTGATGGCCGGTTTGCAGGGGGTCGGTAAAACCACCACCGTCGGCAAGCTGGCCAAGTACCTCAAGGAAGAAAAGAAGAAGAAGGTGCTGACGGTGTCGGCCGACGTCTACCGTCCGGCCGCGATCGCGCAGCTGCAATCGGTCACCGCCCAGGTCGGCGCCGACTTCTTCCCGTCGACGGCGCAGGACAAGCCGGTCGACATCGCCCTGGCCGCGCTCGACTGGGCCAAGAAGCACTACCACGACGTGCTGATCATCGACACCGCCGGCCGCCTGGGCATCGACGAGGCGATGATGACCGAGATCGCCGCCGTGCACGCGGCCGTCAAGCCGATCGAAACCTTGTTCGTGGTCGACGCCATGCTCGGCCAGGACGCCATCAACACCGCCAAGGCCTTCAACGACGCGCTGCCGCTGACCGGCATCGTGCTCACCAAGCTCGACGGCGACTCGCGCGGCGGCGCGGCGCTGTCGGTGCGCCACATCACCGGCAAGCCGATCAAGTTCGCCGGCGTGTCCGAAAAGCTCGACGGCCTCGAGGCGTTCGACCCGGCGCGCATGGCCAACCGCGTGCTGGGCATGGGCGACATCATGGCGCTGGTCGAGGAGGCCCGCAAGGGCGTCGACAGCAAGGCGGCGGCCGACCTGGCGCAGAAGATGAAGGTCGGCGGCAAGTTCGACATGAACGACTTCAAGGCGCAGCTGGGGCAAATGAAAAAGATGGGCGGCATGGCCAGCCTGGTCGACAAGCTGCCGGCGCAGTTCCAGCAGGCCGCCGGCGGCGCCAACATGGACCAGGCCGACAAGCAGGTGCGGCGCATGGTCGGCATCATCGACTCGATGACGCCGCAGGAACGGGCCAAGCCGGAGCTGATCAAGGCCACCCGCAAGCGCCGCATCGCCGCCGGCGCCGGCGTGCAGGTGCAGGAGGTCAACCGCATGCTGACCCAGTTCGAGCAGATGCAATCGATGATGAAAAAGCTCTCCGGCGGCGGCATGATGAAGATGATGCGCTCGATGAAGGGCATGATGCCGGGCATGCGCTAACGCCGGCGGCGGCGCCTCCGGGCGGCGGGGGCGGCGCGCGCCAAAACGGCGCGGACACATGGAAATATGCGGCTTGGCGCCCCCGGAAGGTGCAACGGCCCACGTAGCCCGGGAATTACGTGGTGTTTCCAGACAAAAACGCGAAAAACACTTGCATAAGGCTTAAATCCCCACCAATATTAGCCGGTGCGATCAATTGCGCAATTTTCCATGTGTTCGTTAAGGAGGCTCGAGAATGGCAACAGCCAAAAAAACCCCAGCAGCAGCGCCAGCCAAGAAGGCCGCGGCCGCTAAACCGGCAGCCGCGAAAAAAGCAGCACCAGCAAAAGAAGCAGCAGCCAAACCCGCAGTGAAAAAAGCCGCGGCCCCAGCCGCCGCACGCAAGCCGAACGCCGCATTCATGAAAGCGATGACGCCATCGACCGTGCTCGCAGCCGTCGTGGGCGCCACCCCGCTGCCCCGCACCGAAGTGACCAAGAAAGTCTGGGACTACATCAAAAAGCTCGACCTGCAAGATCCGGCCAACCGCCGCATGATCAACGCCGACGACAAGCTGAAAGCGGTATTCGGCGGCAAAGCCCAAGTATCGATGTTCGAGATGACCAAGCTCATTTCCGACCACCTGAAATAATCAGCGCGGCGGCCATCCTCCTGGCCGCGCCGGGATGCCTCCCTCGCCACGCGACGGAGGCATTTTTTTCGCCTGTCACTCCGGGGTCAGGTCCACCATTTCTACACAAACCCGGCCGTAGACGGGCATTGCGGATGAACCCGTGTAGAAATGGTGGACCTGACCCCGGATTATTTCCAGTTGTTCCACGCCGTCAGCACGGCGTTCGGGTATTGGGGGCGTCCCCGGCTGCCGTTGTAGCGGCCCAGCGCGAGGTAGAGGTTGCCGCCCTCCATGTCGATGTACATGCGCAGGATCGCGCAGCCGTAGCGCAAATTGGTTTGCATATTGAACAGCGCGCTGCGGTCGCGGTCGCCGATCACGTTGGTCCAGAACGGCATGACCTGCATGTAGCCGCGCGCGCCCACCAGCGACACCGCGTACTTGCGGTAGGCCGATTCGACCTGGATCAGGCCGAGCACCATGCCCGGCTCGAGCCCGGCCCGGCGCGCCTCGTACCAGACGGTGGCGAGGAACTCGTGGCGGGTTTGCTGGTCGGGCAGCTTGCGCTGCAGGCGCGCCGACATCTGCGCCAGCCAGCCCTCGTAGCGCAGCCGTTCGGCCTCGCTGCGGAAGATGATGCGCGGCGGCGTCGCGTCCTTGATGCTGTTGGCGAGGGCGACGCGGACCGAATCGGCCAGCGCCTCCTCCTTCTGATTGCCGGCCTGCGCGGCCGGCGCCGTCACCACCGACAGCGCCAGCAGCAGGCCGGCTAGACCACGTTTGTTCACTGCGACATTTTGCCCTGGATGAAGCCGATCACATCGGCCACCGGCACGGCGGTGGCCTCGCTGTCGCGGCGGCCCTGGTATTCCAGGTTGCCTTCCTTGAGGCCGCGGTCGCCGATGACCACGCGGTGCGGCACGCCGATCAACTCCCAGTCGGCGAACATGCCGCCCGGACGCAGGCCGCGGTCGTCGAGGATGACGTCGATGCCGGCCGCCTGCGCCTCGGCGTACAGCTTCTCGGCCGCCTCCTTGACGGCCTCGCTGCGGTCCATGCCCATCGGGCACAGCACCAGTTCGAACGGCGCCAGCGACGCCGGCCAGATGATGCCCTTGTCGTCGAAGTTCTGCTCGATCGCCGCGCCCAGGATGCGGGTGATGCCGATGCCGTAGCAACCCATCTGCAGCGGCGCCGGTTTGCCGTTCTCGTCGAGGAAGGTGGCCTTCATCGCTTCCGAGTACGCGGTGCCCAGCTGGAACACGTGGCCCACTTCGATGCCGCGCTCGATCGCCAGCACGCCCTTGCCGTCCGGCGAGGCGTCGCCTTCGACGACGTTGCGCAGGTCGGCGACGATGGCCGGCTCGGCCACGTCGCGGCCCCAGTTGGCGCCGGTGTAGTGGAAGCCGGCGTCGTTCGCGCCGCAAACGAAGTCGGCCATGTTGGCGACGGTGCGGTCGGCAACCACGGTGACCGGGGCCTTGGTCCCGACAGGGCCCAGGTAGCCCGGCACGCAGCCGTACACTTCCAGGATTTCCGCCTCGGTCGAGAAGCGGTGCGCGGCCAGGCCGGCCACCTTGCCCAGCTTGACCTCGTTGAGCTCGTGGTCGCCGCGCAGCAGCAACATGAAATACTGTTTAGCTGTTTTACCGTCTTTTTCGGTCTCGACGGTCAGCGCCAAGGTCTTGACAGTGTGCGCCAGCGGCAGCTTGAGCTGCTCGGCCACCAGCTCGCACTTGGTGGCGTCCGGCGTGGCGACCTTGGTCAGCGCCTGGGTGGCGGCCGGACGGCTGGCGTTCAGCGGCAAGGCCTCGGCCGCCTCCATGTTGGCCGCGTAGTCCGACGTCGGGCAGTAGACGACCGCGTCCTCGCCGGTGCTGGCGATGACGTGGAATTCGTGCGAGCCGGTACCGCCGATGGCGCCGTTGTCGGCCGCCACCGCGCGGAACTTCAGGCCGAAGCGGTTGAAGATGCGCACGTAGGCGTCATACATGATTTGGTAGGAAGCCTGCATGCCGGCCAGGTCGCGGTCGAACGAGTAGGCGTCCTTCATCGTGAACTCGCGTCCGCGCATCAGGCCGAAGCGCGGGCGGCGCTCGTCGCGGAACTTGGTCTGGATGTGGTAAAAATTCAACGGAAGTTGACGGTACGATTTAATTTCCGAACGGACAACATCGGTGATGACTTCCTCGGCGGTCGGCTGGAAGGCGAACTCGCGGCCGTGGCGGTCCTTGATACGCAGCAACTCGGCGCCCATCTTGTCCCAGCGGCCCGTTTCCTGCCACAGCTCGGCCGGCTGGATCAGCGGCATCAGCAGCTCGATGGCGGCCGACTTGTTCATCTCTTCGCGCACGATGGCCTCGACCTTGCGGATCACGCGCAGGCCCATCGGCATGTAGGTGTAGATGCCCGAGCCGAGGCGCTTGATCATGCCCGCGCGCATCATTAACTGGTGACTGACGATCTCGGCGTCGGAAGGCGCTTCTTTAAGCGTGGAAATAAAAAATCGTGAGGCGCGCATACGGTGAATTCTTTTTAAAAAGAGAGAGTTATAATCAACCTAATTTTAAAGGATTAGCTGGCTGATGCGTCCATACTTTATACAAATGCGTTCAATAGATGGCCCTTCGACCGTTTTCGTACCCCGAAAACCCAGCCGTAGCGTCTTTTTATGGGCAAAAATATAAGCAGGGAGCTCAGTCGCAGAAAGTTTGAGGTGCAATATGCTCGATCGGGAGGGGTTTCGGCCCAACGTCGGCATCATCCTGCTCAACGCCCAGAACGAGGTGTGGTGGGGCAAGCGCGTGCGCGAGCACTCGTGGCAGTTTCCGCAAGGCGGCATCAAATACGGAGAAACGCCGGAGCAGGCGATGTACCGGGAGTTGGAGGAAGAGATCGGCCTGCGGGCCGAGCACGTGAAAATCGTCGGCCGCACGCGCGACTGGCTGCGCTATGAGGTGCCGGATCATTTCATCAAGCGGGAAATCCGCGGCCACTACCGCGGGCAAAAGCAGATTTGGTTCCTGCTGCGCATGTGTGCGCGCGACAACGACGTCAACCTGCGGCTGACCGACCATCCGGAATTCGACGCCTGGCGCTGGCACGAATACTGGGTGCCGCTCGATGTCGTGATTGAATTCAAGCGCGACGTGTACCAGCGCGCGCTGCAGGAGCTGTCGCGCTTCCTGACATGGCCGGCCAACGGCCACGACCGGCGCCAGCACGGCTCGCGCTACCTGCGCCAGCCGCATCCGCCGCGGCCGAACCCGGAACCGCCGGGGTCGACGTGCGCAACCGCCGACGGCGCGGCAACGTCCGCGGGCGCCGTCGCGGCCGGGCCGGCCGAGCCGGTCAAGAGCGACGGTTAAGACCAGCGGGACAGGCACACTGTCCCGCTTTTTTTTCGCCGGAGGTACAATGGCGGCATGTTCAATCCATCCTCCGACGACGTGCGCCGCTTCTTTTGCGAAGCCTACCGCAAGCAGCGCGCCAACGAAATCCTGACCCCGCTCGAGGCGATGGCCGCCGACTGGGCCCGCCACCACCCCGAATACCACGACGTGCTGGCCGACGTCGACGCCGCGCTGGCGCGCGACTACTCGGTCGAGGGCGCGCAAGCGAACCCGTTCCTGCACCTGTCGATGCACCTGTCGATCGACGAGCAGATCTCGATCGACCAGCCGCGCGGCATCCGCGACGCCGCCACCGCGCTCACGCTCAAGCTCGACTCCGCGCACGAAGCGCAGCACCAGATCATGGAATGCCTGGGCGAGATGATCTGGAACGCCCAGCGCACCGGCACGCCGCCGGACGGCGACGCCTACATCGAAGCGGTCAAGCGCCGCCTCTAAACTCCGGGGTCAGGTCCACCATTTCTACACGAACGCGGCCGTAAGGCGGTGATTCGGCCCGCCATTGTCCAGGCCGTGTAGAAATGGTGGACCTGACCCCGGATGAAAAAAGCCACGCGATGCGTGGCTTTTGGTTTTGCGCCGGCGGCTTACTCGCCGGTGTTGACTTCCGCTTTAGCCGCAGCGGGTGCGGCGGCAGCCGTGGCGGCCGCCGTCGACTCGTCCAGCGTGAACGCCTTCAGGCCCAGGATGTCGCTGCTGTAGTGGCGGATCTTGTTGGCCAGCACCGGATCGCTGTTGAGCTTGAGGCCGTACGACGGCACCATGGCCTTCATTTTCGCGTCCCATTCCGGCGTGGCCAGCTTGGCCTTGAACGCAGTCTGCAGCACCTTGATCATGATCGGCGGCGCGGTCGAGGCGCCCGGCGAGGCACCCAGCAAGGCGACGATGCTGCCGTCGGCCGAACCCACCACTTCCGTGCCGAACTGCAGCAGGCCGCCTTTTTCAGGGTCGTCCTTGACGATCTGCACGCGCTGGCCGGCGTTTTGCAAGGTCCAGTCCTCCAGCTTGGCCATCGGCAGGTATTCCTTCAGCGCCGCCAGACGGTCCTGCGGCGAATTCATCACCTGGCCGATCAGGTACTTGGTCAGCGGGATGTTGTCGTAGCCCGCTTGCAGCATCGGACGCACGTTGTGGCTGTCGATCGAGGCCGGCAGGTCGATCCACGAGCCGTTCTTCAGAAACTTGGTCGAGAACGTGGCGAACGGACCGAACAGCAGCGCCTTCTTGCCGTCGATGATGCGCGTGTCCAGGTGCGGCACCGACATCGGCGGCGAGCCGACCGACGCCTTGCCGTACACCTTGGCCGCGTGCTGGTCGATCAGCGCCTGGTTGGTGGTCACCAGCCATTGGCCGCCGACCGGCACGCCGCCGTAGCCCCTGGCTTCCGGAATGCCCGATTTTTCCAGCAGCGGCAGCGAACCGCCGCCGGCGCCGATGAACACGAACTTGGCGCGCACGGTCTTGACCGAGTCGTCGGCCAGGTTCTTGACGGTGACGTTCCAGGTGCCGTCGCTGCCGCGCTTGATGTCCTCGACCTGGTGGCGCAGGTTCAAGGTGGTGCCGTGGGTGTCGGTCAGGTGCTTGACCAGCGCCCGCGTGAGGTTGCCGAAATTGACGTCGGTGCCGATCTCCATGCGGGTGGCGGCCACTTTCTGGTGCTTGTCGCGGCCGGTCATGATCAGCGGCGCCCATTGCGCGATGACGGCCGGATCTTCCGAGTACAACATGCCCTTGAACAGGTTTTCCTTCTGCAGCGCCGCGTAGCGCTTGCGCAGGAAGTTGATGTTGTCGTCGCCCCAGACAAAGGCCATGTGCGGCACGTTGTTGATGAACGTTTGCGGCGCGCCGATGTATTTGTTCTTGACCTGGTAGGCCCAGAATTGCTTCGACACTTCGAACTGCTCGTTGATTTCAACGGCTTTCTTGGTCTCGATGTGGCCGTCGGCCGCTTCCGGGGTGTAGTTCAGCTCGGCGAACGCCGAGTGGCCGGTGCCGGCGTTGTTCATCGCGTCCGAGCTTTCGGCGGCGACCGAATCCATGCGCTCATAGATGGCCATGGTCAAGCTCGGGTCCATTTCCTTGAGCATGGTGCCCAAGGTGGCGCTCATGGTGCCGGCGCCGATCAGCAGCACGTCGACCGGTTTGTCGGACGACGCCGGCGGCGTTTTGCTACATGCCGCCAGGATCAGGCACGACATTAAAATTACAAGTGACTTACGCATACGTAACTCCATTCCTTAGGTACTGACTGGATTCCGGACTGGCAATGCCGGCCATCCCGCGCCGGGGCGGCGGGAAGTGGCATTCGAAGGTGACTGGTCGGCCGTGGCGGTGACCTGCGCGGACGAAGAGGGTGACGGCTGCCGGGCCCGCTCAATTCATGCCTGCGGCGACAACCGCCAGCACAAAATTGCGCAAGTGTCCATAGATAATATCAAGAAAGAGAATTTTAGCAGCGCGGGCTTGGCCGCAGATGAGGGATAACACTTAAGGAAAGCGGAAGAAACTACGTAGACGGCGCAAGAAAAACGGAGGAAAGATGCAAAAAAAGCCACGCAAGGCGTGGCTTTTCATAGTGCTAACCCGTCAACTTTTGGCGATACGCGCGCGCCGCGTATGGCCGTGCGGGTGTCAGCGGTGCACCGCCAGGCTGCCCGGCAGACTGTGCAGATAGGCCGCCACGTCCTTGATGTCCTGGTCGGTCAGCGGCTTGACCTGGCCGGTCATGATGGCGTTGTTGCGGCCGTTGGCGCCGTCGCCGCGCTTGTAGGCGGTCAGCGCATGCTGCAGGTAATCCTTGTGCTGGCCGGCCAGCTTCGGATAGCTGGGGTCGATCGGGGTGTTGTAATCCTTGCCATGACAGGTGAAGCAGCTGTACTTGTCGGCCACGGCCTTGCCGGCGGCGACATTGCCGCCGGCGACGGCGGAGAACGACAGTGCGGAACAGAACAGTGCGGCGATCAGTTTTTTCATGGTGGCGGTCCTCATTTCGCGGCCGTGCGCGTCTGCTGCGAGTAGAAGGCGGCGACATCGGCGATGTCCTGGTCCGACAGGCTGGCGGCGATACCCTTCATGGATGGGTGCTTGCGATCGCCCTTCTTATAGGCTTGCAGCGCGTTTTCAATATACTTGACCGACTGTCCGCCGATCATCGGCACTTGAAACACTTCCGGGAAAGTGGCTTTGTAGCCCGGAATTCCATGACAACCAATACACATTTCAACCTTTGCCTTGGCGTTCTGGGCATTGCCCACGATGTCGGCCGCAGCGGCGACCTGGGCGGTCTGGGCGAGGCCTGCGAGCACGAGAAGTGCGGTGATTTTTTTCATGGTGTTTGCAAGGTAAGTAATCGGATACTACCGCGGATGCAAAACTTGACTTTTGCACTATTAGCCTGCGATTCTAACTCAAGAAATTATTCTAAGCTACACGGAATCATTGCCAGAACAACACATTGAAGAGGCCGGCAGCCGGCCAACCACGCGGGCGATTCTCCCCTATACTCTTCAAATCCCATTTTCACCGAGACACCACGCATGCAAGCCACTCCCCGCTTTGAAGGTTCCGACCAGTACGTCGCGACCAATGACCTGAAACTGGCCGTGAATGCGGCCCTGACGCTGCAACGCCCGCTGCTGATCAAGGGCGAGCCGGGCACCGGCAAGACCATGCTGGCCGAGGAGGTGGCCGCCGCGCTGGGCATGCCGCTGATGCAGTGGCATATCAAGTCCACCACCAAGGCGCAACAGGGCTTGTACGAGTACGACGCGGTGTCGCGTTTGCGCGACTCCCAGCTCGGCGACGAGCGCGTGCGCGACATCCAGAACTACATCGTCAAGGGCGTGCTGTGGCAGGCGTTCACGGCGCCGGCGCCGGTGGTGCTGCTGATCGACGAAATCGACAAGGCCGACATCGAGTTCCCCAACGACCTGCTGCGCGAGCTCGATCGGATGGAGTTCTACGTCTACGAGACGCGCGAAATGGTGCGCGCGGTGCACCGGCCGCTGGTGATCATCACCTCCAACAACGAGAAAGAGCTGCCGGACGCCTTCCTGCGCCGCTGCTTCTTCCACTATATTAAATTCCCGGACCGCGACACGATGGAGCAGATCGTCGCCGTGCACTATCCGCAACTGAAAAAGGATCTGCTGGCGCAGGCGCTGCAAAGCTTCTACGAGGTGCGCGACGTGCCGGGTCTGAAGAAAAAGCCGTCGACGTCGGAGTTCCTGGACTGGCTCAAGCTGTTGATGGCCGAGGACATCCCGGCCGAGGCGCTGCGCAGCCAGGACGCCAAGGCCATCGTGCCACCGCTGCACGGCGCGCTGCTCAAGAACGAGCAGGACGTCCATCTGTTCGAGCGGCTGGTATTCATGTCGAGGACCAACCGCTGATGAAGTCCCCCGCCCCGCTCACCCTGGAATTGAACGGCGTGCGCCTCGAGCCGCTGGGGCCCCAGCACGCCGATGGCCTGCTGGCCGCCGCGCAGGACGGCGAACTGTGGAACCTGCGCGTCACCTCCGTGCCGGCGCCGAACGAAGTGGACGCCTACATCGACAAGGCGCTGGAGATGCGCCCCACCCGCCTGGCCTTCGCCGTCGTCGACGCGGCCAGCGGCGCCGTCATCGGCTCGACCAGCTACCACGACATCTTGCCGGAGCTTGGCCGCATCGAAATCGGCTACACCTGGTACGCCAAAAGCCGTCAGCGCAGCCACGTCAACACCACCTGCAAGCTGCTGCTGATGACGCACGCGTTCGAAAAACTGGGCGCGGCGCTGGTCGGCCTGCGCACCGATAACTTCAACCACGCCTCGCAGGCGGCCATCGAGCGGCTCGGCGCGCGCAAGGACGGCGTGCTGCGCCACCACGGGCTGCGGCGCGACGGCACCGTGCGCGACACCGTCATGTACAGCATCACCGCCGGCGAATGGCCGGAGATCAAGGCGCAGCTGCGCTATCGGCTGGAACGGCACGGGAAGGCCTGAGATGCTGATCGATTTCTTCTTCACGCTGAAAGACGCCAAGATCCCGGTCACGATCAAGGAGTTCCTGACGCTGCTCGAGGCGATGCAAAAAAACGTCATCGACGCCTCGCTCGACGACTTCTATTACCTGTCGCGCCTCACGCTGGTCAAGGACGAGGCCCACTTCGACAAATTCGACCGCGCCTTCGGCATGTACTTCAAGGGCGTCAACGACGTTTTCGAGACCAACAGCGCGATTCCGCTCGACTGGCTGCTGCAGCGCATGAAGCGTGAGCTCAGCGACGAACAAAGGGCCGAACTGGAGAAGTTCGGCTACGACAAGCTGATGGACCGCCTGCAGGAACTGCTCAAGGAGCAGAAGGAGCGCCACGAAGGCGGCAGCAAATGGATAGGCACGGGCGGCACCTCCCCGTTCGGCAACGGCGGCACCAATCCGGAGGGCGTGCGCATCGGCGGCAAGGGCGGCAACCGCACGGCGGTCAAGGTGTGGGAAGCGCGCGCCTACAAGGACTACGACGGCGACAAGGAAATCGGCACGCGCAACATCAAAGTCGCGCTGCGGCGCCTGCGCAAGTTCGCGCGCCAGGGCGCAGAGGAGGAACTGGCGCTCGACGCCACCATCCGCGCCACGGCCAACAACGCCGGCTACCTGGACATCAAGATGCGGCCCGAGCGCAAGAACAACATCAAGGTGCTGATGCTGTTCGACGTCGGCGGCACGATGGACGACCACATCGAACGCACGGAGGAACTGTTCTCGGCCTCGAAGACGGAGTTCAAGAACATGGAGTTCTTCTACTTCCACAACTGCGTGTACGACTACATGTGGAAGAACAACCGGCGGCGCCATTCGGAGCGTTTTCCGACTTGGGACATCCTGCGCAAATACCCGGCCGACACCAAGCTGATATTCGTCGGCGACGCCACCATGAGTCCATACGAGGTGCTGCAGCCTGGCGGATCGGTCGAATACAACAACGCCGAAGCGGGCAGCGCATGGCTGGCGCGCTTCACCAGCGCGTTTCCGAAATTCGCCTGGCTTAATCCGGAGCCGGAAGGGATCTGGCAGTACCGGCAATCGATCGGCATCATCCGCCAGCTGATGAACAACCGCATGTTCCCGCTGACGATGGACGGCCTGGAACGCGCCATGCGCACGCTGAGCAAATGACCGCGGCTGTCAAAATCTGCTAAATATTCTAAACCACGTAGGGCGGATTAGCGCGAAGCGCGTAATCGGCCATGTATGAGCCGTTGGCGGCGCATACATGGCCGATTACGGCGTTCCGCCTAATCCGCCCTACGAAAATCGCGAAGATTCGGCCAACTGCAAACGATAACCAACCGCCGTTTCGGTCAACAAATGACGCGGCTGGGTCGGATCTTCCTCCAGCTTATGCCGCAAGTGCCCCATATAGATGCGCAGATAATGCCCGTTCTCCGCCTGCGACGGCCCCCACACGGCGCGCAGCAACTGCGGATTGGTCATCACCCGCCCCGCGTTACCGACCAAAACCGCCAGCAGCCGATACTCGGTCGGCGTCAGATGCACATTCTCCCCGCCCCGCGTGACCCGCCGGTTCTTCAAATCCACCACGACGTCGCCGAACTCAATCAACCCGTCATGATCGACTGCCGGCTGGCGCTGCCGCCGCAACGTGGCCCGCACCCGCGCCAGCAACTCCCCCACCCCGAACGGCTTGGTCAGATAATCATCCGCCCCGGCATCGAGCGCGCGGATCTTGTCCGCCTCGTTAACCCGCGCCGACAGCACGATCACCGGCACCGCCGACCATTTGCGCAAATCCGTCACAAAATCGATGCCGTCGCCATCGGGCAGGCCGAGATCGAGCACGACGAGGTCCGGCTTGCGGGTGCCGGCGTCGATCAGGCCACGCTTCAAGGTCTCGGCCTCGTGCACCTGCCAGCCCTCCTCCTCCAGCGCGGCGCGCACGAAACGGCGGATCTGCGGCTCGTCCTCGACCAGCAAGGCGATGGGGGCGACGGTGACATCATTCATGTTAGCTATCCTGTTCCAGCTCCGGCATCTCCGGCATTTCCGGCGGCGCGCCAAGCGGCAGCGAGATCGTGAAGCCCGCACCGCCCAACGGCGACGGCGCCGCCGCGATGCGGCCTCCGTGCGCCTCGACGATGGCCCGGCAAATCGCCAGCCCCAACCCGACGCCCGGCTTGGCCGATTCCCGCTCGCCGCGCGTGAACTTCTCGAAAATGGCTTCCTCGCGCCCGGCCGGCAGTCCCGGACCGTCATCATAGACCATGATATCGATCCATGCCCCGTGCAGCGCGGCGGCGACGACGATCTGCGAGCCAAGCGGCGTGTACTTGGCGGCGTTTTCGACCAGGTTGCACAGCACCCGTTCGATCAGCACGGCGTCGTAGCGCAGCAGCGGCAGGTCGGACGGCAGCCGCGTACCCACGACGTGACCCCGGAGCTGGGAGCCGCTGGCGCGCAGCGCGCTGCCCACCACCTCCTCCAGCGGCTGCCATTGCAGGTTGAATTTAACCTCCCCGCTCTGGATGCGCGCCATGTCGAGCAGATTCGATACCAGGGTGCTCATGCGCAGCGCCTCGTCGTGCAGGGCGGCCGCCATATCCAACTGCGACGGCGCCAGCGCCGGCTTCGACCCGGCCAGCGATTCTGACAGGCCGACCAGTGACGTCAGCGGCGTGCGCAAGTCGTGCGACAGCGCCGCCAGCAGCGAGTTGCGCAACCGTTCCGACTCCATGTTGACCAGCGCGTTTTGCGCCACTTCGATGTAGTGCACCCGTTCCAGCGCGATGGCGGCCAGCGCGGCGAAGGTGTCGAGCTGCTGCCGCTGCTCGGGTATCAGTATCCAGCGCGCGTTCGCCGGTTCGATCGCCAGCACCCCGCGCGTGCGCATCGGCGCCTCCAGCGGCAGGTAGAAAATGCGGCTGGCCGGCAAGGTGCCGGTGCCCAGGCCCGCGCTTTCGGCGTGGTCGAACGACCATTGGGCGATGCCCATGTCGAGCGCCGAGCGGTGCGCGATGTAGGCGGCGTCGATGCCGGACGCGCCGCCGGCGCCGGGCGGCGGCATCCGCAGCCGGCCCGCGTCGTCCGGCACCATCAAGGTGGAGCGGGCGCGGAAGGCGCGCTGGACCGCCGCCTGCGTGGTCTCGAAGATTTGCTCGGCCTGCAGCGCCCCGGACAGTTCGCGGGCGAACTCGTACAGCGCGCGCGAACGCTTTTCGCGCTGCGAGGCGATGCGCGCCTCGAAGCGCAGGCCGGCGGTCAAATGGCCGGTGATCAGCCCCACCGCCAGCATGACCACGAACGTGATCACGTACTGGAAGTCGGTGACGGCGAAGGTGAAGCGCGGCGGCACGAAGAAAAAATCGAAGCAGGCCACGCTGACACACGTGCCCAGCACCGACGGCCCGCGACCGAAGCGCACCGCCACCAGCACCACCATCAGCAAAAACAGCATGGCGATGTTGGCCAGGTCGAGCCACGCCGCCAGCGGCGTCGCCACCAGCGCGGTAGCCACGCTGGACGTCGCCGCGATCAGGTAGCCGGCGGCGCGGCTGCGCAGCCATGGCACTTTGGCGCCGGCTTGTCCCGGCACGCTGGTGTCGTCGCCGCCGGGCATGTCCCCGTCCAGCTCCGCGCCCCTTGCGCCGGCGCGGCCATCCCAGGCGACCGGCGACGCCGTCTCCGGTTCCTTGCTGGCCCGGCCGATTTCGATCAGGTCCAGGTCCGGCGCGTACAGCGCCAGGCGCTTGATGTGCGGTGTTCGCCACGTCCAGGTCGGATGGGCGCGGCCAACCACGATCTTCGACAGATTGTGGCCACGCGCATAATCCACGGTCGCCAACGCGATGTCGCGCCCGGAAATGACCGCCGTGGTCGCGCCCAGGCTCTCGGCCAGCTTGAGGGTTTTGAGGATATGCTCGCGCCGCGCGGCCGGCAACCGGTGCAGCGAGGGCGTCTCGACATAGATCGCGTGCCAGCCGGTGCCGAGCTGGCCGGCCAAGCGCGCCGTGCTGCGCACCGTGTGCTCGCCGCCAGGGCGCGGGCCGACGCAGGCCAGCAGCGCGGCGCCGGTCTTCCAGATGTCGGCGATCGATTGCTCGACGCGGTAGGCGCGCACGTCGTCCTCGACCCGGTCGGCGGTGCGGCGCAGCGCCAGCTCGCGCAGCGCGATCAGATTCCCTTTGCGGAAGAAGTTTTTCGACGCGCGCTCGGCTTGCTGCTCCTGATAGACCTTGCCGCTCCTGAGGCGCGCCAGCAGCTCGTCGGCCGGAATATCGACCAGCACCACCTCGTCGGCCTGGTCGAACACGGTGTCTGGCACCGTCTCGCCGACGCGGATGCCGGTGATGCCGCCGACGACGTCGTTGAGGCTTTCCAGGTGCTGCACATTGACGGTGGTGAGCACGTCGATGCCGGCGTCGAGCAGCTCCTCGATGTCCTGCCAGCGCTTGGGGTGGCGCGAGCCGGGCGCGTTGGAGTGCGCCAGTTCGTCCATGAGGATCAGCGGCGGGCGCCGCTCCAGCGCCGCGTCCAGATCGAATTCGGCGAGGCTTTTGCCGCGATAATCGATGCGCTTGAGCGGCAGCACGTCCAGCTCCCCCAGCATGGCGGCCGTTTCGCTACGCCCGTGGGTCTCGACCACGCCGACCAGCACCGCCTGCCCTTCGGCCCGCAGCTTGCGGGCGGCGGCCAGCATCGCGTAGGTCTTGCCGACGCCGGCCGAGGCGCCGAAGTAGATGCGCAGCTTGCCGCGCGCGGCCTTGCGCTCCTGCGCCTGCACCTGCGCCAGCAGCGCATCGGGGTCGGGCCGTTGGCTCTCGTTGGGGAACATGGACATGCGCAGATTTTACCCCTTGTCCGGGCTTGCCGCCCGATCCAGAGCCAGATTCAACGCCAGCACATTGACCCTCGGCTCGCCGAAGAAACCAAACACCTGGGCGATCTGATGACGCTCGATCAACGCCAGCACCTCCTTGGCCGGCAGCTTGCGGGCGGCGGCGATGCGGCCGGCCTGATAGCGCGCGGCGGCCACGCTGATCTCGGGATCGAGCCCGCTGGCCGACGCCGTCACCAGATCGACCGGTATGGCTGCGGTGTTGGATGGATCGGCCGCCTTGAGCGCGTCGATACGCCCCTTGACCGCGTCCAGCAGCGCCGGATGGTTCGGTCCCAGGTTGGAGCCGCTGGAACCGGCCGCGTTGTTTGGCATCGGCCCGGTGGCCGATGGACGGCCCCAGAAATACTTCGGCGACGAGAACGACTGGCCGATCAGCGCGGAGCCGACCTGCTTGCCGCCCACTTCCACCAGGCTGCCGGCCGCCTTGGCCGAAAACGCGGCGGCACCGATGCCGGTGACGGCGAGCGGATAGACCACGCCGCAGATCAGGGTCAAGGCGCCGAAGACGACGACGGCGGGACGAATTGCGGAAAACGACATGATGAACTCCTTAAACCAGGTTAAGCGCCGACAGCAGCAGGTCGATGGCCTTGATGCCGACGAACGGCAGGATGATGCCGCCCACGCCGTACAGCAGCAGGTTGCGGCGCAACAGCGCGACGGCGCCGATGGCGCGGTAGCGCACGCCCTTGAGCGCCAGCGGAATCAGCGCGACGATGATCAGCGCATTGAAGATCACCGCAGACATGATGGCCGACGACGGGCTGGCCAGGTGCATGACGTCGAGCGCCTTCAGTTGCGGATAGGTGCCGACGAAGGCCGCCGGGATGATGGCGAAGTACTTGGCGATGTCGTTGGAGATCGAGAACGTCGTCAGCGAGCCGCGCGTCATCAGCATCTGCTTGCCGATTTCGACGATCTCCAGCAGCTTGGTCGGATTCGAATCCAGGTCGACCATGTTGCCGGCCTCCTTGGCCGCCTGCGTGCCGGAGTTCATCGCCACGGCCACATCGGCCTGCGCCAGCGCCGGCGCGTCGTTGGTGCCGTCGCCGGTCATCGCCACCAGCCGGCCCTCGGACTGGTAGCTGCGTATCAGTTTGAGCTTGTCCTCCGGCGTCGCCTCGGCCAGGAAGTCGTCGACACCCGCCTCGGCGGCGATGGCGGCGGCGGTCAGCTTGTTGTCGCCGGTGATCATGACGGTCTTGATGCCCATGCGGCGCAATTCCGCGAAGCGCTCCTTGATGCCGCCCTTGACGATGTCCTTCAACTCGACCACGCCCATCACGCGGCCGGCGTCGACCACCACCAGCGGGGTGCTGCCGCGACGCGAGATATCGTCGACCGCGCGGGTCACCTCGGCCGGATATGGCAGGCCCAGGGCCTCGACGTACTTGCGCACGGTGTCGGCCGCGCCCTTGCGGATCGCGCGCTCGCCGATATCGACGCCGCTCATGCGGGTTTGCGCGGTGAACGGCACGAACACCGCGTTCAGCGACGCCATCCCGCGCTCGCGCAGGTTGAACTTCTGCTTCGCCAGCACCACGATGCTGCGCCCTTCCGGCGTCTCGTCGGCCAGCGAGGCCAGTTGCGCGATGTCGGCCAGCTGCTGCTCGGTCACGCCGGGCGCCGGCACGAACGACGACGCCTGGCGGTTGCCGAGGGTGATGGTGCCGGTTTTATCGAGCAGCAGCACGTCGACGTCGCCGGCCGCCTCCACCGCGCGGCCGGAGGTGGCGATCACGTTGGCCTGCATCATGCGGCTCATGCCGGCCACCCCGATGGCGGACAGCAGGCCGCCGATGGTGGTCGGGATCAGGCACACCAGCAGCGCGATCAGCACCGTGATGGTGACCGGCGTGCCGCTGCCGCTGGCGGCCACGGAGAACAGCGAAAACGGCAGCAAGGTCACGGTGACGATCAAGAACACGATGGTCAGCGCCACCAGCAGGATCGTCAGCGCGATCTCGTTCGGGGTTTTCTGGCGCTTGGCGCCTTCGACCATCGAGATCATGCGGTCGAGGAAGGTCTCGCCCGGGTTGGCGGTGACTTTGACCACCAGCCAATCCGACAGCACGCGCGTGCCGCCGGTGACGGACGAGAAGTCGCCGCCGGATTCGCGGATCACCGGCGCCGATTCGCCGGTGATCGCGCTTTCGTCGACCGAGGCCACGCCTTCGATCACTTCGCCGTCGATCGGGATCACGTCGCCCGCCTCCACCAGGATGTAATGCCCCTTGCGCAGATCGAGCGCCGGCTGCGGCAGCCAGGTGGTGCCGTGCTTCGGCGTGGCCAGCTTCTTGGCGACCACGGTTTGCTTCAGGCTGCGCAGCGACGCCGCCTGCGCCTTGCTGCGGCCCTCGGCCATCGCCTCGGCGAAGTTCGCGAACAGCACCGTGAACCACAGCCAGACCGTGATCGCCAGGATGAAACCGGGGCTGGTCTCGCCCTTGCCCAACAGCGCCTGCGCGTACAGCAGCGTGGTGATGATGCTGCCGACGTAGACCACGAACATCACGGGGCTGCGCAGCTGCGTGGCGGGACTGAGCTTGCGGAACGAATCGGCGATGGCCGGCATTAGCAGCTCGGTATCGAACATCCCCTGCCTTTTGACGGGTGGATTGGTAAAGATCGTCATCTCTTTTTGAATTGTCTGCGACATGGTGATTCCTTATTTGGCAAACAGCTGCAGGTGGTCGACCACCGGGCCGAGCGCGAGCGCCGGAACGTAATTGAGCACGCCGACCAGCGCCACCACGCCGCACAGCAGCGCGATGAACATCGGGCCGTGGGTCGGCATCGTGCCGGCATTCGCTTGCAGCCTGTTTTTGCCGGCCAGCGAACCGGCGATGGCCAGGATAGGCACGATCATCGCGAAGCGGCCGAACCACATCGCCACCGCCAGCATGCTGTTATAGAACGGCGTGTTGGCGGACAGTCCGGCGAAGGCGCTGCCGTTGTTATTGGCGGCGGAGCTGAACGCATACAGGATCTCGGAGAAGCCGTGCGCGCCGGGATTGGCGATGCCCGCCTTGCCGGCTTCCGTCAGGACGGCGATGGCCGTCCCCACCAGCACCAGGGTCGGCGTCACCAGGATGGCGATGGAGGTCATCTTCATCTCGTAGGCCTGGATCTTCTTGCCCAGGTATTCCGGCGTGCGGCCGATCATCAGACCGGCGATGAAGACGGCCATGATCGCGAAGATCAGCATGCCGTACAGGCCGGAGCCGACGCCACCGAAAATCACCTCGCCGAACTGGATCAGCAGCATCGGGATCATGCCGCCGATCGGCATGAACGAATCGTGCATGGCGTTGACCGCGCCGCAGGAGGCGGCCGTCGTCACGGCGGCGAACAAGGCGGAGGCGCTGATGCCGAAGCGGGTCTCCTTGCCTTCCATGTTGCCGCCCGATTGCATCGCGCTCATGGCCTGGTCGACGTGCAGCGCCTGCAGCGCGGGGTGCGCCTGCTGCTCGGCGCCCAGCACGACGACGGTGGTGACGACGAACAGCAACGTCATCGCCCCCAGCACCGCCCAGCCCTGGCGTGGATCGCCCACCATGCGGCCGAACGCGAAGCACAAACCGGCCGGGATCAGGAAGATGGCCAGCATCTGCATGATGTTCGCCAGTGGCGTTGGATTCTCATACGGGTGCGCCGAATTGGCGTTGAAGAAGCCGCCGCCGTTCGTCCCCAGCATCTTGATCGCCTCCTGCGACGCGACCGGTCCCATGGCGATGGTCTGCGTGGTCGCGGTCAGCGTTTCGGTGACCGGCTCGCCCTTGGCGTCCTTCAGCGGTTGGCCGTCCGCGCCCACTTTGGGCTGGGTGTAGGTGACCGGATCGAGCAGGGTCACCTCTTGATAGGCGGAGAAGTTCTGGATCACGCCCTGCCCCATCAGGAACACGGCGAAGACCAGCGACAGCGGCAGCAGCACATACAAGGTCGAACGGGTGGCGTCGACCCAGAAGTTGCCGATCGACTTGGCCGAGCGCGAGGAAAAGCCCCGGATCAGCGCATAGGCGACTGCCATGCCGGTGGCGGCGGAGAAGAAGTTCTGGCCCGTCAGCACCAGCATCTGGGTCAGGTAGCTCATGGTCTGTTCGCCGCTGTAGCCCTGCCAGTTGGTGTTGGCGACAAAGCTGACGGCGGTGTTGAACGACGAGTCGGGACTGACGTTGGCCAGGCCCTGGGGATTAAGCGGCAGGAAGGCCTGCAGGCGTTGCAGCGCGTAGACGGCCAGCGCGCCGATGCCGTTAAAGGCCAGCAGCGCGATGGCGTAGGCTTTCCAGTTCTGGCCTGCGGGCTTGCCGTCCTTGCCGGCGATGCCGGCGGCGCGGTACAGCAGCGCCTCGATCTTGCCGATCCAGCCCATGCCGGGGATGGCGCCGCCATCGCCGACGCGCGCCAGCAGGATGCCAAGCGGGTAGGCCAGCGCGAAGACGGCGGCCAGGAACACCACCAGCAGAATGGTCGATTGCAGGGTCATCACAGCTCCTCCGCTTTCAGCAGCGCCACGATCAGATACACCAGCAGGCCGGTGGCGGCCACCGCGCCGATCACGTAGAACAGGTTCATGGCTGGCCTCCCAGCTTGTCGCAACCGGCGGCAAATGCCACGGTCACGGCAAAGAACACCACCATCGCACCGATAAATACTATGTCCATCACACCCTCACAGGTCTTGTTTTGATACTGAGAAGGTTAGCGGGAAGGGTCTAAAGATTTTGTAAAGACTTGGAGGGGCGGTGTAAACAAACCGTAAAAATCGCGCAATAATGGTGTCGTTCACCGCCGCACCCCGAACCGTTGCGGGGTCGTACCCCATGGGGTACGCCCCCTGCCCGGACCTGCGGGTTGGGTGCTAAAAAAAGATCAAAAGACTTTGCTGACCGTTAGCTGCAAAGCCGTCCTGCCCAGGAATTTTCCATTGGCCGGCGAAGCGTAGGCCGTCTTGCCGGCATTCGTGCCGATCACCGCCAGCGCCCCGGTCACCAAGCCGAAGTCCTTGGTCGCGCCGATCTTCCAATCGGTATAGCTGGAAGCGTCGTTGTGCTTCACCTTCTGATGTCCGGCGTGCAGGTTGACCATAAAACCATCGCCCGCGTCGATATTCGCGCCGACATCCACATAACCGCTGTTTTTGCTGTCGACGAAGCCGAACAGATTGGTCACCGAGTGCGAGTACTTAATATAGGCGGGTCCATAACCGAGCTGCCCGTAAATCTCGGTGGTATCGGCATTGGCGAAGCCACGGACGTTTTTCAGGTCGTTGGACGGGTACACGTAGGTCAGCACGCCGACGTCGTACGAGACAACCTCGCCGACCTGCCCGCGCTTGCCGGCGTAAATGTCCACCTCGACCTCCCCATCACCTCCCGCGTCCCTGGTCCATTTGATGGTCGACAGCCAGGTGCCCGCATATAAGCCGGTCGGGTTGTTCACATAATCGACACCACCCTGCAGCGCGGGCTTCAGGCGGGTCTGCGAGATGCCGCGATAGCGGTAGTCCGAAACGGCGGCGACGTTGAAGCTGGTCTCGTTGTCCGGTTTGGGCGCGTCGTCCCCCGCATACGCGTGGGCGCACGCGAAGGCCGCGCTGGCGGCAGCGGCGAGCATTAATTTGTTCATAAAGCGGTTCTTTCCGGTGGTTGTGAGACAAAACAGCTTATCCACGCGACCGTAAAAACGGTCTAAAAAGTCACGCCCCCGTTGTAAACATCGTGTATAAATTGGCCCGCAGCTATTTTTTGTCCAGTTTTAGGCCTCGATGGCGTCCGGTTGAGGATAGAATACGCAAACGAACGCCTAAAACTGTACATAAACCCAGTATTAAAATCACAAGCTTGAACGTATGGCCACTAAAAAACCAGTTTCCGACTACAGCGAATCATCCATCCGGGTCCTCAAGGGCCTGGAACCAGTCAAGCAACGTCCGGGCATGTACACCCGCACCGAAAATCCGCTGCACATCATCCAGGAAGTCATCGACAATGCCTCCGACGAGGCGCTGGGCGGCCATTGCAAGAACATCATCGTCACGCAAAACGCCGACGGCAGCGTCACCGTCGAAGACGACGGCCGCGGCATCCCGGTCGGCCTGCACCCCGAGGAAGGCGTGCCGACGGTGGAAATCGTCTTCACCCGCCTGCACGCGGGCGGTAAGTTCGACAAGGGCTCGGGCGGCGCGTACGCCTTCTCGGGCGGTCTGCACGGCGTCGGCGTGTCGGTCACCAACGCGCTGTCGAAGCGCCTGGAGATCACCGTCTGGCGCAAGGAACCCGACGGCACCGGCCTGCACAAGCTGGCCTTCGAACACGGCGACGTGGTCGAGCCGCTGTCCTCCGTGGTCGCGCCGCGCGACGGCAAAAAATCCGGTACCCGCGTCACGGCCTGGCCGGACGCCAAATACTTCGACTCGCCGGTCATCTCGCAAACCGAACTTCAGCGCCTGCTGCGCTCCAAGGCGGTGCTGCTGCCCGGCGTGTCCGTCACGCTGACCAACGCCAAGACCGGCGAATCGCAAACCTGGCAGTACAACGACGGCCTGCGCGGCTACCTGACCGAGGCGCTGGCGCAATCGACCGACGGCGAGACCCTGATCCCGCTGTTCGAGGGCGCGCAGTTCGCCGGCCCGGACGCCGAGGGCTTCGCCGAGGGCGAGGGCGCGGCCTGGGTGGTGGCGTGGACCGAGCAAGGCGCCGTGGTGCGCGAATCCTACGTCAACCTGATTCCAACGCCGAACGGCGGCACCCACGAATCGGGCCTGCGCGACGGTTTGTACGGCGCGGTGAAAAACTTCGTCGAAATGCACTCGCTGCTGCCGAAGGGCGTCAAGCTGCTGCCGGAGGACGTATTCGCGCGCGTCTCGTTCGTGCTGTCGGCCAAGGTGCTGGACCCGCAGTTCCAGGGCCAGATCAAGGAGCGCCTCAACTCGCGCGACGCCGTGCGCCTGGTGTCGACCTACTCCAAGCCGGCGCTCGAGCTGTGGCTCAACCACCACGTCGACTACGGCAAGAAGCTGGCGGAGCTGGTCATCAAACAGGCGCAATCGCGCCTGCGCTCCCTGCAAAAAGTCGAGAAGAAGAAGTCCTCCGGCGTGGCCGTCTTGCCGGGCAAGCTGACCGACTGCGAATCGAACGACGCGACGCGCACCGAATTGTTCCTGGTCGAGGGCGACTCGGCGGGCGGTTCGGCCAAGATGGGCCGCGACAAGGAATTCCAGGCCATCCTGCCGCTGCGCGGCAAGGTGCTCAACTCGTGGGAGACGGACCGCGACCGCCTGTTCGCCAACAACGAGATCCACGACATCTCGGTGGCCATCGGCGTCGATCCGCACACGGCCGACAGCACGCCGGATCTCTCCGGTCTGCGCTATGGCAAAATCTGCATCCTCTCCGATGCGGACGTCGACGGCTCGCACATCCAGGTGCTGCTGCTGACGCTCTTCTTCAAGCACTTCCCCGGCCTGATCGCCAACGGTAACATCTGCATCGCCCGTCCGCCGCTGTACCGCGTCGACGCGCCGGCGCGCGGCAAGAAGCCGATCCAGAAGCTGTACGCGCTCGACCCGGGCGAGCTGGTGGCCATCGAGGACAAGCTGCGCAAGGACGGCCTGAAGGAAGGCGCCTGGTCGATCTCGCGCTTCAAGGGCCTGGGCGAGATGAACGCCGAACAGCTGTGGGAAACCACGATGAATCCGGACACCCGCCGCCTGCTGCCGGTGTCGCTGGGCGCCTTCGCGCACGGCGAATCGGCCGCGCGCTTCAATATGCTGATGGGTAAAGGCGAAGCCGCCGCCCGCCGCGCGTGGATCGAAGAACACGGCAACGAAGCCGAAGCCGATATTTAATTTTGAACGACTATGACTCAAGCAAATCTCTTTGACGAATCCACGCCGGCGCCGGCCCAAGCCGGCCAGCCGCCGCAGCCCCCAGTGCCTCCCGTTCCGCCGCAAGGCGGCGACGGCGACGGCCCGATCGGCGGCGGCGATGGTGGCGACGGCGGCGAAACGCTGACCCTGTCCACCTTCGCCGAACGCGCCTACCTCGATTACGCCATCTCGGTGGTCAAGGGCCGCGCGCTGCCGGACGTCTGCGACGGCCAGAAGCCGGTGCAGCGCCGCATCCTGTACGCGATGAACGAAATGGGCCTGAACCCGACCGCCAAGCCGCGCAAATCGGCCACCGTGGTCGGCGACGTGCTGGGTAAATTGCACCCGCACGGCGACCAGTCGGTGTACGACGCCATGGTGCGCATGGCGCAGGACTTCTCGCTGCGCTATCCGCTGGTCGACGGCCAGGGTAACTTCGGCTCGCGCGACGGCGACGGCGCGGCGGCGATGCGATACACCGAGGCGCGGCTCACGCCGATCGCCAAGGTGCTGCTCGACGAGATCAACCTCGGCACCGTGGAATTCCAGGCCAACTACGACGGCTCGACCGAGGAACCGTGCCTGCTGCCGGCGCGCCTGCCGATGGTGCTGTTGAACGGCGCCTCGGGCATCGCGGTCGGCCTGGCGACGGAAATCCCGTCGCACAACCTGGGCGAGGTCACGCAGGCGGCCGTCGCCATGATCCGCAATCCGAAGATCTCGCACAGCGAGTTGATGGCGCTGGTGCCGGGCCCGGACTTCCCGGGCGGTGGCCAGATCATCACGCCGGCGGCGCAGATCAGCGAAATGTACGCCAACGGGCGTGGCAGCATGAAGGTGCGCGCGCGCTGGAAGATCGAAGAGCTGGCGCGCGGCCAGTGGCAGGCGGTGGTCACCGAACTGCCGCCGGGCACCTCGTCGCAGAAGGTGCTCGAGGAGATCGAGGAGCTGACCAATCCGAAGATCAAGATGGGCAAGAAGGCGCTGTCGCCGGAACAGCTGGCGCTCAAATCGCTGATCCTCAACTCGCTCGACACCATCCGCGACGAATCGGGCCGCGCCGCGCCGGTGCGCCTGGTGTTCGAACCGAAGTCGAAGAACCAGGATCAGACGGAATTCATGCTGATGCTGCTGGCGCACACCTCGCTCGAATCGTCGGCGTCGATCAACCTGGTGATGATCGGCGGCGACGGCCGTCCGCGGCAAAAGGGGCTGGGCGAGATTCTGCAGGAATGGATCGAGTTCCGCTTCGTCACCGTCACCCGCCGCACCAAGTTCAAGCTGGGCAAGGTCGACGCGCGCATCCATATCCTGGAAGGCCGCGAAACCATCCTGCTGAACATCGATGAAGTGATCCACATCATCCGCAACTCGGACGAACCGAAAGCGGCGCTGATGGAGCGTTTCCGCCTGTCGGACATCCAGGCCGAAGACATCCTGGAAATCCGCCTGCGCCAGCTGGCACGCCTGGAAGCGATTAAGATCCAGCAGGAACTGGCCGAACTGCGCAAAGAAAAGCAGCTGCTGCAGGACCTGCTCGACAACCCATCGTCGATGAAGCGCGCCATCATCAAGGAAATCGAAGCCGACACCAAGCAATACGGCGACGCCCGCCGCACGCTGATCGAAGAAGCGCAGAAAGCGGTGGTCGAGCAGAAGGTGGTGGATGAACCGGTCACCGTCATCATCTCGGAAAAAGGCTGGATACGCGCGCGCACCGGCATCGGCCACGACGCCACGCAATTCACGTTCAAGGCTGGCGACACGCTGTACGGCGCGTTCGAATGCCGCACGGTGGACAACCTGCTCGCCTTCGGCAGCAACGGCAAGGTGTACTCGGTGCCCGTGGCCGCGCTGCCGAACGCGCGCGGCGACGGCGTGCCGATCACCACCCTGATCGACCTGGCCAGCGGTGCCCGCATCCAGCACTACTTCGCCGGTCCCGCCGCGACGCAGCTGATGATGGCCACCAGCGCGGGCTTCGGCTTCATCGCCAAGGCCGGCGACATGGTCAGCCGCATCAAGGGCGGCAAGGCCTTCGTCACGCTGGACGAAGGCGACGTACCGCTGCCGCCGGCGGTGGTTGGCGACGGTGCCAGCGCGGTGGCGGTATTGTCGGCCAACGCGCGGGTGCTGGTGTTCGGCATGGACGAAATGAAGGTGCTGACCAACGGCGGCCGCGGCGTCATCCTGATGGAGCTGGACGACAAGGAGACCCTGATCGCGGCCAAGCCGATCAGCCAAAAAGGCGTGATCGTCTCGGGCATCGGACGTGGCGGCAAGGCGCAGGAAGAGCGGCTGTCGGCATCGGCGCTGGCGGTCCACTTCGGCAAACGCGCCCGCAAAGGCAAGGCGCTGGCGACGAAGATCAAGCCAACCTCGCTGACTCCGATCGTTTAACTCCAGGGTCAGGTCCACCATTTCTACACGAACTCGGCTGTAGGCGGATGACTTATCCGGCTACTGTCCGGGCCGTGTAGAATTGGTGGACCTGACCCCGGATTTAGGAATTTCTGGACGAAAAAAAAGACGGGCGAACCCGTCTTTTTTTATGCGCGGCTAATTAATGCTTGGCGGCGGCTTCTTTGACTTCGGCTGCCGATTTGGCTTTGACGGCGTCGGTCTTGTTGGCGGCCAGCGCTTTGTCTTCGGTGGCGTCAACGGTTGCCTTGATGGCTTTGGCGTCGGCTTTCACAGCCTTCTTGTTGGCTTTTTCTTCAGCCTTGGCGATGTTTTTTTCGCCTTTGGCGGCAGCTTTGTTTTTGTCTTCTGGATCGGCCTTGGCGATTTTTTCGTTCGCTTTGGCGGCTTCCACGTTTACTTTAGCCTGGGCTTCATCGTGGGTCTGGTTGGCTTTGGCGACGGCCTTGTTGGCTTTCTTGTCGGCTTTGGCGTCAACCTTCATTTCCTTCTGTTCCGCCTTGGCGACGTCTTTGTTGGCTTCTTGCTGCGCCTTGGTGACTTCAGGCGTTTGTGCGAAGGCAGCGGTTGCGAACAGGCCGGCGATCAGGGTAGCGATGATTTTGCTCATGATAATTCCTCTCAAGTTTAATTTGGATGCGTTCTTATCTTATTAAAGCAAGGCCTTGGGCCTTGCCTGCGTTGCGCTCTTGTTTAGAAGCGCCAGATCACGTATCCAGAATACCCCCGGGGACGGATGAGCTCTGTACGGTACCGTACTAAACCCGATTATTCCTGCGCGGGCCCCGAGTACAGGTCGATGATCGCGCCGATCGCGTCAGCGCACACGGAGCAGAACTTGTCGCTGCGGTCGAACATGATGCACTGCATCTCGGGCCGGTAATACCCCTTGGCCTCGTAGTTCGCGCCCTCGAACGCGCCCACCACGTGGCGGTTCGGATCGCGCGAGAACAATTGGTTGGTCTGCTCCAGATCCCTATGGAACAAGGCGCTCATCTCCGATTCGGGGCGGTTGGCCTGGCGCAGCGCCACGCGCTCCTTCTGGTAGGCGCGCGACGCCGTCTCGTATTCTTCCTTCTTCCACGGCGTCGGCAGCGCCGTGCCGTCCTTGACGAACTTCTTCCACTTCACATTGGCCGGGTCGCGCAGCGCCGTCGCATTCGGCTCCCATGGTTCCCGCCGCTCGCCGCCCGTGGCGTAGGCCACCGGCGAGGTGTAATACTCGTCCGCCAGCCCGGCGAAGTGGTGGCCGAATTCGTGGACGAACAGGTAGTTGGCCCAGTCGTTGCTGGCGGCGGCGGTGCTGAACTGGCCGAAGATGCCGCCACCGCCGTAGGTGTCGTTGTTGACCAGGATTTCGATGAATTCATACGGCGCGTTCTGCGCCAGTTCGCGCAACGCGCGGTTGTCGGTGGTGAGCACATAACGCTCGCTGCCGAAGATGTCGTAGCGCGTGCCCAGCGGCGAGGCGTGATGCACGCCGGTCGACGGGCGCGACACGCCCGATTCCTGGGTCGGCAGCGCCAGCGCCCAGACGTTGAAGTCCTTGGCGCGCTCCTTGAACGGCGAGGTGTCGAACAGATGGTCGGCCAGGCGGCGGGCGGTCGCCTCGAACTTTTTCATCTCGCCCGCCGTGTAGCCGTCGCCCAGGATCAGCAGATCGACCTTGTCCTTCGACGGGCCGTTGACGCGGATGCCGATCGGCTTGACCGGCGCCGGCGCCGACTTGCGCACCACGTCCATGGCGTCGGTGTCGACGCTGGCCGTCCACACCACGGAGAAGGCGCCACGCTCGTCGCGCTTGAGGATGCGCACCTTCACCGGCTTGTCCGGTTTCGGGAAGCGCACAGACTCCTGGAAGCCGCGATTGGCCTTGCCCGCCTCCTCGGTGCTGGCCCATTCGGCGAACACGGTCGAAAAACCGCGCGAGTACAGCAGCGCGCCCGATGCGGCGTCGACCACCTCCACCAGGTTGTTGCCGCGATTGGTGTTGTCGATGGTGCGGCGCATGTCGCCGGGCCACGGCAGCGGCTCGATGACCACCCGCTCCATCGCGTACTGCTCGTTGAGGGCGTTGCCGCTGTGGATATAGTCGAGACGGACGGTGGCCGGTTGCGCGGGCGGCGCGGCGAATGCGGGAGCGGCGCAGGCGGCCAGCGCCAGCATCAGCGCGGCGACGAAGCCACGGGGGTGTGCGAAGAGAGTCATGGGGGTCCTGGCGGTCGGTTGAAAACGTGCCCGCTATTTTAATCCCGTCGCGGCCAGGACCGGCCTAGTTTTTCGGGTTCGTCAGCGACTGGCCGATGTCGAGCGGGCGGATATCGAGCCGGACGTTGAGGATCGAGTAGCTTTGCGCCGCCGCCGACATGTAGCCGACGCTGTCGCGTGTTTTGCTGAAGGTGAACTGGAAGCCCAGCTCCGGCAGCAGCGATTGCGGGCCGCTGGTCGCGATGCCGATCGCCTCGACGCGGCGGTTGACGATCAGGCTTTCCATCAGCTCCACCACCGCGTTGCGGCCCAGGATATCGGGCGAGAACACCGGCTGGTGCAGCATCGCGTCGGCCGCCAGCAACCGCCCGCCGGCCTTGGCCTCCGACGGCGTGAAGGTGTGCGAGGCCAGGTCGTAGCGGTCGCCCCGGTCCAGATAGCTGATCACCGCGTTGGAGACGTTGAAGCCGGCGCTGGCGGCGTCCGTGGTGGCGCGCGACAGGTCGATCAGCAGCGCGCCCTTGTGGCCGACGATTTCCACATGGCGGCGGCTGTCGACCACCATGGCCGTGTTCTCGTCGATGCCCAGCCCGATCTTGTAGCCCTTCTTGAGCATCGCCGGGATCATGCGGGCGAAGCGTCCGCGCACCAGCAGATGCTGGTCGACGAAGACGTCGTCGCCGATGAAGCCCAGGCCGGGCGCGATCTCGCGGCCGTCGCTGACGCCCCCGCGCAAGGTGCCGAACACCGAATTGGGCGAGTAAAACATCGTGCTGCTCATGATGGCGGCGCCGGCGCTGTCGCCGGCCACCACGCCGCCGTCGCGGTAGACGTCCCACACCGCCTGCAGCACCGCGCTGCGGCTGCCGTCCTCGCGCACCAGCGCCTGCGTGATGCGGGCCTGGTCGCCGCCGGCGAAGAACACGCCGCCGGCGCCGCGCACGGCCTCCGCCAGTTCGCCATCCTCGGCCACCCGGCGGTAATCGCTGCCGGCCAGGCGCACCGCCAGCGGCACCACGAAGGCGGCCGCGCCGTACCCGTTAAGACGGGCGACGATGGCCTCGCCCACCCGCTCCGGGTCGGCCGCCGCCGACGGCAGCACGGCGATGCGCGCGCCCGGCCCGCCGGCCAGCGCCACGATGCGCTGCCAGACGTCGGCGTTGTCGCCGCGCAGGGCGCCGCCGATGATCACCAGCGAGCCTTTGGGGGAGTCCGGCGCCGCCACCGCGCCTTCCAGAGGAACGGCCAGCATAAAAACGGCCCCGATCAGGTGCTTCAGCAAGTTGCCTCGTGTGCGCATGATGACCGACTCCCCCAAAAAAGCCACGGAAAACCCGGCGAGCTTTTGCCGATACGCGTGCAGCGCCGCTTAGGGGTCGTACCCCAGGGGTACGACCCCGGATGGCGGTGCGTGTGCGCTACCGGTATCGGTAAAGCGGCTGCTGCAGCTGGATCGGCCGGATGTCCATCCTTAGTTTGAGCACCGAATAGGCCTCCACCTCGGTGGAGCTGTAACCGACGCTGTTGATGGTTTTACTGAACCGGAATTCGAAGCCCAGGTCCGGCGACGAGTCGCGCGGATTGCCGAAGGCGATGCCGATAGCCTCCTGCTGGGCGTTGTCGATCAGGTTCACCATCAGGTCCAGCACCGCGTTGTTGCCCAGGATGTCGTTGGTGTAGACGGTGCCGCGCGTGTCCGGCTGGTTCGGATCGAGCTTGTTGTCCGCCTTGTCCGCCGACGGCGTGAACTCGCGCGTCACCAGATTGAATTTGTCGCCCCGGTCCAGATAACTGATGGTGGCGTTACTGATATTAAAACCCTTGATGCCGCGGTCGGTGATCGCCGCCGACAGGTCGAGCAGCAGCGCGCCGCTGTAGCCGATGATCTCGACGTCGCGGCGGGCGTTGACCACCATCGCGCTGTTCTCGTCGATGCCCAGGCCGATCTGATAACCTTTTTTCAACATCACCGGGATCATGCGGGCGAAGCGGCCGCGCACCAGCAGATGCTGGTCGACGAAGACGTCGTCGCCGATGAAGCCCAGGCCCGGGGCGATCTCGTTGCCGTCGGTGACGCCCTGTTTGAGCATGTCCAAGGTCGCCTTGGCGTCGTAGAACATGGTCGTGCTCATGATCGCGGCGCCGGCGCTGGAGCCGGCTACCACGCCGCCGTCGCGGTACACGTCCCACACCGCCTCCAGCGCCAGGGTGCGCGAGCCGTCCGGGCGCACCAGCGCCTTGGTGATGCGGGCCTGGTCGCCGCCGGTGAAGTAGATGCCGGTGGCCGAATGGATCAGGGCCACCACCTCCGGGTCCTCTGCCGCCTTGCGGTAGTCGCTGTTGGGCAGGGTCACGCCGAGCGGGATGAAGAACGCCTGGGCGCCATATTGATTGAGTTTGTTGACCGTGTTCTGGGCCGACTTCTCGGGATTGATCGAGGCCGAGCCGAACACGCCGATGCGCGCGCCGCGGCCGCCGGCCAGCTGCACGATGCGCTGCCAGACTTCGGCGTTGTCGGCGCGCAGGCCGCCGCCGATGATGACCAGGTTGCCCGCCGGCGGCGCCAGCACGGGCTTGGGCGGCGGCACCGCCTTGGCCGGCTTGCTGGCCTTGGTGCTCGTCTGCGCCTTGGCCGACGACGTCACGGCCGCTCCCTGGGCCGCGTGCGCGCTGGCGCCGGCGAACACCAGCAGCCAAAGCATGCAAAGGCGCTGGAACGTAGAACCTGTAAATTTCATGTTGCCCTTCCAATGATGAAACCGGCGCCGGGGGCTTACGCGCGGCGCCGTGGTAATGCAGATGATACCAATCAATTACTTAAGCATGTATTACATTGTGGAGGGCTTTCATTTGAACGCGTAATTGGCGCTGGCGTAGAAGCGCCGGCCACGCGGATCGGTATAGGTGGGATCATACCCGGACAGGAAGAAGTAGGCTTGGTTCGAGTAAGGCGGCGCCTTGTCGAACAGGTTCTGGATGCCGGCGCGCAGCTTGAACGCCTTGCTCACCTGCCAGGCGCCCGACAGGTCCCACAGCGAGTACGAGGCCACCCGGTTGGCCGCCACCACGCTGCCGTCGTCGGTGTTGATGGCCGAGTTCTGGTCCTCGTAGGCGCCCGAGAAGGTGTTCGACAGGCTGGCCGCGAACGGACCCTGGTCCCAGTCGAAGGTGATGGTATGGCGCCAGCGTTGCACCACGCCGTCGGTGACGAATCGTCCCAGGTTGCTGACGTACGGGTCGCCCGGCGCGTTCTGGATCTTCGAATTCATCACGTAGGTGCCCGACAGGCGCCCGCCGAAGCGGCCGGCCCAGGTCTGCACGCCTTTGTAGTCGATCGTCAGGTCGAGGCCCGACGCCTTCTGCGCGCCGCGGTTTTCCTTGTTCATGTCGATGTAATCGATATAACCGTCTTCGTCGCGGTGTACCAGGCTGCCGTACTTGCCCTGGTTGGCCAGGATGATGTCGTCGCCGATCTCGGAAATCAGGTCGGTGCGCTTGATGTTCCAATAGTCCAGGGTCAGCATCACCTTGCTGCTCGGTTGCAGCACCATGCCGGCCGACAGCTGGCGGCTGCGCTCCGGCTTCAGGTTCGGGTTCGAATGGCGGCGGGTGTTCCAGGCGTCGGCGCACTCGGCGTAGTTGTTGTCCACCGTGGCGCAGTAGACCGGGTCCGGCAAGGTGGCGGTGGCGCCGGTCTGCATCGGCCGGTACAGGTCCGTCATCGACGGCGCGCGGAAGCCGCGGCCGGCCGAGGCGCGGAACAGCATGGTCTTGGTCGGCGTGTAGCTCACGCCCACCTTCGGGCTGGCCGCGCCGCCCACCACCTGGTAGTGGTCGTAGCGCGCCGACACCTGCGCCTCCCACTGCTTGGTGAACGGCAGCAGCAGTTCGCCGTAGATGGCCTTGACGTTGCGCGCGTAGCTGGTGGCCTGGCCGCCCTCCGGCGCGGCGTCGTTGTTGATGTTATCGCTCAGCAGCAGCGCCGACGGGTTGTAGTCGGTCTTCTCGCGCCGCACCTCGCCACCGACGGCCAGCGCCGCCTCGCCGCCGGCCAGCTGGCCGACCGCGTGCGAGAGCTTGAAGTCGATCGAATCCATGGTGCCGCGCGCGTGGCGCACCTCGTCGTTGACCTGCAGGCTGTCGAGCAGCTTGCGGCCGGCCGCGCTGGACGGGCCGAAGGGGTTGATCAGGCCATCGGTGATGCCCTGTACCAGCTCGTTGTACAGCACATAGCCGTGGGTGTCGCGGTCGCGCACGACGTTGACGCTGTGATTGAGGCCGACGTCGTAGTCCCAGCCATTGCGGCTGCCGGTCAGGCCGACCACGTAGCGCTGGCTCTCGCTGGTCAACTCGCTGGTGCGGCGGCCCGCCTCGTTCAGGCGGATGCGCAGTTCGACCTCGCCGTCGCCGCCGGCCTCCTCCGACGCCAGGTCGTAGCCGGCCAGCGCCGGCACGGCCGAATAATCGACGTTGGCGCGCACCCGCGCCGACGACGCCGCGTACCAGGTCTTGGAGCGGCTCAGCGCCACCTCCGCGTACAGCTGGTTGTCGGCGTTGAGCTGCAACACGCCGCGCGACAGGAAATTGGACTTCTCCGACTTCGGATACAGCTCGGTGTCGCCCATGTAATTATAGGTGCAGGCCTCGGGACCGCCGGTGCCGGTGGGCAGGTGCAGATTGGCCGGCGGCGAGCAGTTGGGCACCGATGGATTGATCAAGCGGCTGGTGATCGGCTTGCCGTTGATGGTGAAGCCGTTGGCCGCCAGGTAGTCGCGCTGGTCGCCCGACAGGCGGATGTTGGCCGGCGAGGTGTAGCCCGACAGCAGATGCGGCAGGCGCTCGGCGATGCGCAGGTCGCCGATGAAATCGCGCTGCGAGGTGCTCAGCGCGTCGGTGCGCTGGACGTCGACCACGGCGAACACGTTGTAGCCGTCCTTGGCCAGGTCGCCGTGGCCGACGGTCAGGCTGGCGGTGCGCTTGCCGGCGCCGCCCTCCTCGGTCTTCAAACCGTAGGCGTTGAGCTCCAGGCCCTGGAAGTCCTTGCGGGTGATGAAGTTGATCACGCCGCCGATGGCGTCGGTGCCGTACAGCGCCGAGGCGCCGTCGAGCAGCACCTCGACGCGCTGGATCGCGGCGGCCGGGATGTTATTCAGGTCGACGCCGGTATCGTCGCCGGGCGAGGCGAAGTTGGCCATGCGGCGGCCGTTGAGCAGCACCAGCGTCGACGAGGTGCCGATGCCGCGCAGGTTGGCGCTGTTGAAGCCCCGCTGGTCCTTGCCGTCGGTGATGCTGGCACTGTCGGTCAGGCCGCCGACGTTGGCCGACAGCCGCGCCAGGATCTCCGAGGCGGTGGTCACGCCGACCTTGTCGATCTCCTCGCGGGTGATGACCTGCACCGGCAGCGCGGTTTCCGATTCGATGCGCTTGATCGCCGAGCCGGTGATCTCCACCTTCGGCATCGGCTTGGCGGCGACGGCGTCGGCCGCCTCCTGCGCCAGCGCCACGCCGGTGTGACCGAGGACGCCGAGCACCGCCCCCAAGCCCAGCGCGCGGCGCACCGAGCGCGCCATCGTGGAAATTCGCATGCCGTCCAATTCAGCCATAGTTTTCTCTCTGCGGGTGGTGATGTTATAAGTAAAGTTAAATATAAATAATTCCAATCAACTAACTGTACGCATATCGAGCGGAAAACTCAAGAAAGCGGCGCCCGATTCGCGCCGAACGATTTACTTTGTGAAAATAGTGCTACATACTCAAGCGCTAAACCATGGCCGACGCCCGGGCCACGCCCCGCGTCGAACCGTCAACCCTCCCTGCCAGATCATCATGCACGCACAAAAACACACCCTTTCCGGCCCCCACAGCAGCACCGCGTTCGAGCTGACCAGCCTCCATTTCGGCACCCCGGGCGCCGGCAAGAAGGTCTACATCCAGGCCTCGCTGCACGCCGACGAGGTGCCGGGCATGCTGGTGGCGCAGTTCCTGCGCAAGCGCCTGGCCGCGCTGGAGGCGGCCGGCCAGATCGCCGGTGAGATCATCCTGGTGCCGGCGGCGAACCCGATCGGCCTGGCGCAGGCGATCCACGGCGCCGCCTTCGGCCGCTTCGACCTGACCACCGGCGTCAATTTCAACCGCAACTACAAGCACGTGTTCGACGACCTGAAAAAATCGCTGGACGGCCTGCTCGGCCAGGACGCCCAGGCCAACGTGCGCCTGATCCGCGAGCACGCGCGCGCCTCGATCGCCGAATGGCGCCCGTCCACCGACGCCGACACGCTCAAAAAAGCGCTGATGACGATGGCCGTCGACGCCGACATCGTGCTCGATCTGCACTGCGACAACGAGGCCGTGATGCACATCTACGCCGGCACGCCGCTGGCCGACGCCGTCGCGCCGCTGTCGGCCATCATGGGCGCGCACGCGCTGCTGCTGGCCTACCAGGCCGGCGGCGAACCGTTCGACGAGGCGTGCAGCCGCCTGTGGTGGGATCTGGAGCGCCACTTCGAAGGCAAATATCCGATTCCGCCGGCCTGCCTGTCGACCACCGTGGAGCTGCGCGGCGAGATGGAGGTGAGCTACGACCTGGCCGAAAAGGACGCCGCCGGCCTGCTGCGCTTCCTGGCCTTGAGCGGCGTGCTGCTCGACGACGGTAGCGGCGCCGGCGCAGCCGCCATCGCCGCCGCGCCGCTGCCGGTGCCGCTGTGCGAGGCCACGCCGCTCGAAGGGGTCGAGCCGCTCTACGCGCCGCACGCCGGTGTGCTGGTCTACACGCGCGAGCTCGGAGAGCGCGTGGCGCCCGGCGACGCCATCGCCGACCTGATCGACCCGGTCAGCGGCGAGACGACCGTGCTGCGCGCCGGCGTGGCCGGCGTCTTCTTCGCCCGCAGCGCCCACCGCCACGTCCTGCGCGGCATGAACGTCGGCAAAGTGGCCGGCGCCCAGGCCTATCGCGCGGGCGATCTGCTGAGCCAATAAGCGCGCCGTTAAGCGCCATTCAGCACCGGATAACGACAACAATAACGACGTCCCCATGACCACGAAAAAATTCAAGCTGCCGCACACCTTCGTCCTGCTCTTTATTATCCTGGCGCTGATCGCCACGGCCACCTGGCTGGTCCCGGGCGGCAAATACGACACCCACCTGGTCAACGGCAAGCAACTGATCGTGCCGGACAGCTTCCATTACGTGGACAGCGCGCCGCAGGGCGTGGTGGCGCTGCTCAAGGCGCCGATCAAGGGCTTCGTCGAGGCGGCGCAGATCATCGGCTTCGTGCTGATCGTCGGCGGCGCCTTCGCGGTGCTGCAAAAGACCGAGGCGGTCGATTCGATGATCAAGGCGCTGGCGCGCGCGCACAAGGATTCGGCCTTCATCCAGAAGGCGCTGATCCCGGTGTTCGTCACTTTGTTCTCGATCGGCGGCGCCACCTTCGGCATGAACGAGGAGGCCATACCGTTTATATTGATTTTCGTGCCGCTGGCGCTGGCGCTGGGGTATGACACCATCACCGGCGTCTCGATCCCCTTCCTCGGCTCGCAGGTCGGCTTCGGCGCCGCCTTCCTCAACCCCTTCAACGTCGGCATCGCGCAGGGCATCGCCGGCGTGCCGGTGTTCTCGGGGTGGGGCTACCGGCTGATCGCCTGGACCATCGCCACCGCCATCACGGCCGGCTTCCTGATGTGGTACGCGGCGCGCGTGAAGAAAAATCCGCAGCTCAGCCCCACCTACGCGCTCGATCTGGAAAAGCGCAAGGAGCAGCCGCACGGCCTGGGCGAATTCGACGGTATGACCGCGCGCCACAAGCGGGTGCTGTGGATCTTCGCCGCGTCGCTGGCCATCATGGTGGCGGGCGTGGTGCACTACGGCTGGTACATCGACGAAATCGCCGCGCTGTTCCTGACGATGGGCGTGGTGATCGGCCTGGTGGGCAAGCTCGACTCGGGGCAGATCGTCGAAGGCTTCATCCAGGGCGCGCGCGACCTGGTGGGCACGGCGCTGGTGATCGCGCTGGCGCGCGGCACGATGATTTTGGCGCGCGACGCCCAGATCATCGACACCATGCTGCACGCGTTGACGCCGCTGGTGCAGTCCTCCAGCCCGATCTTCACGGCGTGGAAGATGTTCGGCATCCAGACGGTGATCAACTTCTTCATCCACTCCGGCACCGGGCAGGCCGCGCTGACGATGCCGATCATGGCGCCGCTGGCGGACCTGGTGGGCGTGACGCGGCAGACGGCGATCCTGGCGTTCCAGTTCGGCGAGCTGACCACGCCGATGATCCCGACCTCCGGCATCACGGTGGGCGTGCTGGCGCTGGCGCGGGTACCGTGGATCACCTGGGCCAAGTGGATGATTCCACTGCAGCTGATCTACGCGGTGATGGCGCTGTCGCTGCTGGTGCCGCCGGTGCTAATGAACTGGCAATAACCCAGAGCGTCCATCTAAAACACGTAGGGCGGATTAGCGCAGCGTAATCGGCCATGCATGCGCCGCCAACGACGCAAACATGGCCGATTACGGCGTTCCGGCTAATCCGCCCTACTGGCGGTAAACGTCGGGGCAGTAGCGCTCCATCAGCGTGGCCGGCCGCACCGGCGGCGTGAACCCGAACTGCGCATACAGGCCGTGCGCATCGGCCGTCGCCAGCGTAAAGCGCCGCAATCCCTGCAGCTCCGGATGCGCGACGATCGCCTCCACCAAGCGCTTGCTGTAGCCGTGCCCCCGCTGCGCCGGCAGCACGAACACGTCGACCAGGTTGGCGAACGTGGCGCGGTCGGTCACCACGCGCGCGAAACCGACCTGCCGCCCGTCCAGATAGGCGCCGAAACACAGCGAATTGGCGATCGCCCGCTCCAGCACCGCGCGCGGCATGCCGATCGCCCACGTCGATTGCTCGCTGAGGAATTGATAAATCAGGGGCACGTCCAGTTGCCCCTTGTCGGTGCTGATCTGCAGAGTCGTCATGTTTTACGTGGCCAAAATAGCAATAATGACATATTTTTGAGCACTTGACGGTTTATAATCCGTCACACCAATACCGCGAAAACCATCCCCACCACTATGACCGCACAACTTTCCAAAAAGAGCGAAGCCTGGTCGGCCCGCTTCAACGAACCCGTTTCCGACCTCGTTAAACGCTATACCGCCTCCGTATTCTTCGACAAGCGCCTGGCCAAAGCCGACATCCAGGGCTCGCTGGCGCACGCCGAGATGCTGGCCGCGCAGGGCATCATCAGCGCCGCCGACCGCGCCGAGATCGAGCGCGGCATGGCGCAGATCTCGTCCGAGATCGAGGCCGGCCAGTTCGAGTGGCTGCTCGACCTGGAAGACGTCCACCTGAATATCGAAAAACGCCTGACCGAACTGGTTGGCGACGCCGGCAAGCGCCTGCACACCGGCCGCTCCCGCAACGACCAGGTGGCCACCGACATCCGCCTGTACGTGCGCAGCGCCATCGACGACGTGGTCGAACTGATCGGCGCCCTGCGCGGCGCGCTGACCGACCTGGCCGAGAAAAACGCCGACACCATCATGCCCGGCTTCACCCACATGCAGGTGGCGCAGCCGATCACCTTCGGCCACCACATGCTGGCCTATGTCGAAATGTTCGGCCGCGACGCCGAGCGCATGCTCGATTGCCGCAAGCGCGTCAACCGCCTGCCGCTGGGCGCCGCCGCGCTGGCCGGCACCACCTTCCCGATCGACCGCGTGCGCGTGGCCAAAACGCTCGGCTTCGACGACGTGTGCCACAACTCGCTGGACGCCGTCTCCGACCGCGACTTCGCGATCGAATTCACCGCCGCCGCCTCGCTGATCATGACGCACGTGTCGCGCATGTCCGAGGAGCTGGTGATCTGGATGAGCCCACGCGTGGGCTTCATCGACATCGCCGACCGCTTCTGCACCGGCTCGTCGATCATGCCGCAAAAGAAAAACCCGGACGTGCCGGAACTGGCGCGTGGCAAAACGGGCCGCGTTTACGGCCACCTGATGGGCCTTCTGACCTTGATGAAGGGCCAGCCGCTGGCCTACAACAAGGACAACCAGGAAGACAAGGAACCGCTGTTCGACACCGTCGACACCGTGGTCGACACCTTGCGCATCTTCGCCGACATGGCCGGCGGCATCAGCGTCAAGCCGGAGGCGATGCGCGCCGCCGCGCTGCAGGGCTACGCCACCGCGACCGACCTGGCCGACTACCTGGTCAAGAAAGGCCTGCCGTTCCGCGACGCCCACGAGGCGGTGGCCCACGCCGTGCGCGCCTGCGACGACCTGAGGATCGACCTGGCCGAGATGACGCTCGACCAGCTGCGCGCCTACTCGACGCTGATCGAGGACGACGTGTTCGCCGTGCTCACGCTCGAGGGCTCGGTGGCGGCGCGCGACCACGTCGGCGGCACCGCGCCGAACCAGGTGCGCAAGGCCATCGCCCGCGTGCGCGAACAACTGGCTAAATAACTGACCGCGCTAGTGCATCGCCAGCCGTGACAGCACCGAGAACGCCGCGCCGGTCTGCTCCTGCTTGAGCAGGATGGTCAGCTCGGTGTAGGTGCAGATCATGTTGACCAGGTTGATCTTGTCCCACGCCAGCTGCTTGAGTATCGCGTGATAGATGCCCGGCTCGCGGCTGGTGTCGGGATTGAGGTGCAGGGTCACGGCGTTCAGATCGTCCTGCCGCGCGAGCAGCCGCTCGCCGGCGAACACCTCTTCCACCACCTGCGCCAGCACCCGGCTGCAGATCACCATCACCTCGTTGACGCCGCGCGTGACCGTCACGAACGCGCCGCGCAGCGGCTCGGCCTTGGCCAGCAGCTCGCGATGGCAGTCGTGGATGCTGTCGGAGTGGCGGAACGTATATTCGGTCAGCTCCGTGCGCGTGGTCAGTTCGCCGGTCTTGTGCACCAGCGAGATCCCCCTGCTGGGCTGCTCGGGCAGCCGTTCGGCGACGCGCCGCAGCGCCATCACCACCGCCGCCTGGCCCACCGGCTTCCACAGATCGCTCTCGATCTGCGGCTGCAGCTGGCGCGCCAGCTCCGATAAATTGATCAACCCCCGTCTCAGTCCCTCGATCAGGAAGGACGACTCCATGACGATGCGTTCTACTTTGGTGGCAATCGACTGCATAAAAGATCCCCCTGTCCGCGCGCCGGCGGACAAAACCTGAACAACTAGCTGGCGCCGCGTCCGGCGGCCCACCGTGATCGGCGTCCGCGGGACGATACGATATCCGCCCCGGCGTCCCGGATAGGGACTGGCCGGCGGCCGATACGCAGCTAACGTGACCAAACGCGCGACGCGCTAGGTGGGGGGAGGCAGGCCGGTGCGGTTGGCGCGCAGCGCGTGGGCGGACATGCAAACGTGTTGAGGGTGTGTGATCATTTTCTCTTTTCCTGAAGTTCCCGGGTCGCGCTTGCGGGATCGTGCCCCTGCGCTTTTTATGCACCCGCTCGCGGCGACTAGCCACGGCCGGTTTGACCTAGTTTAATTCGCAAGATTAAAAATTTGCAACAGCCTTGCTGAAAAGATGAGCATAGTGTTGCGTAGCAACCGAAACTTATGTCAACGATCAACTTCCTGATTGATTTGCGACAAATTGCGCCAATCGTGCGCGTGCTAATGCGTCTTCCGTGTTAGCGCCAAGCCCCTCCAAAGTGATAGCCACGCCCGCGAAATGTCTCATTTGAGACATTTTTTTCATCCGCGACCAATTTTCTAAATTTTTTGACATCGCGATCTTGAAAAGAATAGTGTCCCCTCTACTCGCCGTTTTGACGCACAAAAATCGCCGCACAGCCATCCGCCAGCGCGGCATCGGAGACGCCGAGTTGGCCGCCACCATGGCCAGGCAAACCTTCGCGCACACACCTATCCTGGAGAAGAGATGAACCTACGTAAGACCCTACTTACCGCATCCGTCGTCGCCGCATTGCCGATCCTGGCCACCAACGCCGCGCACGCGGCCGGCCCGCTGATGGCGGCGCCAGTCAACCTCGCCTCTCCACAAGAGAGCGCGGGACTGGTCGCCAAACTGACCGCCCTCGACGCCCAGCGCGGCGTCGGCGGCGACAACGGCTTCCGCATCGCAAGCCAGCACCCCGGCGTCGTCGGCCAGAAGATCACCCGCGCGCAGCACACCTACAAAGGCCTGCGCGTGTTCGGTTCCGAATCGGTGGTGGTGACCAACAGCGCCGGCGACATCGTCAGCGAATCGGTGGCCGACCGCCGCGCCGGATTGAACGCGAACGGCGCCAACGCCGGCGCGGACTCCGGCCGTCCGCTGGCCGCCGCGGTGGCGGACCTGACGCCGGCGCTGAGCGCCACCGAGGCGATCGACAAGGTGGTCAAGGTGGTTTCGCCGCGCGCCGTGCACCGCTGGGCGCCAAGCGCCGAGCTGCTGATCTATCCGGTGATGAAATCGGTGCGCGTGCCGTCGGCCCTCAACAAATCCGAGGCCGCGCTCAACGCGACGGATCTGGAGGAAGTGGTCGACCGCTACGTGCTGGCCTACTATGTGCAAACGCGCATGTCGCAGGACCGCAAGCCGGTCTACTACGACACCATCCTCGACGCCAAGACCGGCGCCGTCGTCGCGCAATGGAAAGCGCTGCAAACCGTGGTCGGCACCGGCAACAGCCAGTACAACGGCGCGGTCCCGATCAACACCTCGCAATCGGGCAGCACCTTCCAGATGCTCGACTCCACGCGCGGCACCGGCGGCAAGTTCGGCGGCATGGCCATCACCAACGCCAACCACGCATCGGCCGACAGCCCGAGCCCGGGCACCATCTACACCAACAGCACCAACACCTGGGGCGACGGCAAGCAGTACATCGCCGGCGGCAGCACCACCAACGCCAACGGCCAGACCGCCGCCGTCAACGCGCTGTGGGGCCTGATGAACACCTACGACACCAACAAGAACGTGCTGGGTTGGCAGTCCCTCGACGGCAACAACACGGCGACCTACATCGCCGCCCACGTCGATACCGCCTACGACAACGCCTTCTTCGATCCGAGCTGCAAATGCATGTACATCGGCGACGGCGGCAGCAGCTTCAACAACCTGGGTTCGATCGACGTGATCGGCCACGAGATGTCGCACGGGATCACCGACGCCACCTCCAACCTGACCTATGCCGGCGAGTCGGGCGGCTTGAACGAATCGAACTCCGACATCGGCGGCGAGATGGTCGAAGCCTACGCCCGCGCCGGCGGCACCGGCACCGTCGTCCCGGCCGGCAACGACTGGATGACCGGCAAGGAGATCTCCAAGAGCGGCCAGCCGCTGCGCTGGCTGTACAAACCGAGCAAGGACGGCGCCAGCCCGAACGCGTGGAGCAGCACGATCAAGAACCTCGACGTCCACCTGTCGAGCGGTCCTAACAACCGCATGTTCTACTTCCTGTCGCAGGGATCGAACGCCACCTCCAGCAGCGACTACTACAGCCAGTATCTGACCAAGAGCCCGGCCGCGATGACCGGTATCGGCAACGACAAGGCCTATCGCATCTGGTTCAAGGCGCTGACCACCAAGTTCACGTCGTCGACCAACTACGCCGACGCCCGCGCCAAGGTGCTGCTGGCGGCGCAGGAGCTGTACGGCACCGGCTCGAAGGAAGCCATCGCCGTGCAGCGCGCCTACGCGGCCATCAACGTGGGCGCCGACGTCGACGAAGTGGCCGGCGGCTCCGGCGTCTCGATCACGACCCAGCCGGCCAGCGTGACCGTGGCCGCCGGCGCCACCGCCTCGTTCAGCGTGGGCGCCAGCGGCGGCACCTCGCCGTACACCTACAAGTGGTACCGCAACGGCGCGGTGATCAGCGGCGCCACCTCGGCCACCTATTCGTTGACGGCGCAAACGGCCGACAACGGCGCGGTGTTCAACGCCGTCGTCAGCGATTCGTCGTCGCCGGTCAAGACCGCGACCTCGGGCAACGCCACGCTGACCGTCGGCAGCAGCAGCTCGTCCGAGAAGATCGTCAACGGCGGCTTCGAGTCCGGCACCACCGGTTGGGCCGGCACCACCGGCGTGATCGGCACCTTCACCGGCCAGACGGCGTTCGAGGGCACGCGTTACGCCTGGTTGGGCGGCAACGGCGCAACGGCGACCGAAACGCTGACCCAGAGCGTGGCGATTCCGTCGACCGCCACCGCCGCCACGCTGACGTTCGCGCTGCATATCGACACCGCCGAAAGCGGCAGCACCGCCTACGACAAACTGGTCGTGACCGTGAAAAACAGCGCGGGCACCGTGCTGGGAACCCTGGCCACGTACTCGAATGCCAACGCGGCCAGCGGCTACCAGACCCGCAGCTTCAACCTGGTCTCCTACAAGGGCCAGACGGTGACGCTGTCGTTCGCGATGACGGAGGATTCGTCGCTGCAAACCTCGTTCGTGGTCGATAAGGTCAGCCTGATCACGCAATAAGGGTAAAGGGGGCGGCGCCGGCACATCGGTCGCCGCCCTGTTTTTGACCAGGAAGCCAAAGAATGCGATGCAGTTTCGATTACAAGTGCAGGGCGGGCCTGGCGGCCGGCAAACCATAGCGATCGACGCCGCCAGCGAGGCGGAGGCGATCCGGCAGGCGGCGCGCAACGGCTGGCGCGTGCTGGCCATCGACGGCACCGGCAACACGGGTGCGGGGGAGCGTGTACGCTCCGGTATCAGCAAGCAGCCGTTCCCGCTGCTGCAATTCAGCCAGGAGCTACTGGCGCTGCTTGAAGCGGGACTCAATCTGAGCGAGGCCACCGCCACGCTGCTCAACAAGGAAAGCCGCGCTGGCGCGCGCGCCACGCTGACGGCGATCCAGCGCTCGCTCCAGCAAGGCAAAAGCTTTTCCGACACCCTGGCCGACTTCCCGGCCGTCTTCCCCGAACTGTACGTCGCCACCGTGCGCGCGGCCGAACGCTCCGGCAACCTGCCCGAGGCGCTGGCGCGCTTCGTCGGCTACCAGCTGCAGTTCGACGCCATCCGCAAAAAACTCGTCTCGGCGGCGATCTATCCGGCCATGCTGCTGGTGGTCGGCACGCTGGTCACGCTGTTCTTGATGGGGTACGTGGTGCCCAAATTCAGCGTGGTGTACGAAAGCTCCGGCCGTGACATCCCCTGGGCGTCGCGGATGCTGCTCGGCTTCGGCCAAACGCTGGCGGCCCACCCGTGGCTGTGCGCCGGCGCGCTGGGCGCCATCTGCCTGGCCGTGGTGGTCGGCCTGGCCAACGCCGCGCTGCGCCAGCGGCTGGTGCTGGCGGTGCTGCGGCTGCCGGTGTTGTCGGCCAAGGCGGCCGAATTCCGGCTGGCGCGTTTTTACCGCGCCCTCAGCCTGCTGCTGCACGCGGGCATACCGCTGGCCAGGGCGCTGGCGATGACCAACGCCATGCTGCTGCCCGCGCAACAACAGCAGCTGGTGCAGACACGGCGTGCGGTCGAACAGGGGCTGCCCTTTTCCACCGCGCTGGAACAGAACGCGCTCGCCACGCCGGTGGCGCAATCGCTGCTCAAGGTGGGCGAGAACACCGGCCGCCTGGGCGACATGCTGGAACGCTCGGCCAAGTTCCACGACGAGGAATTCGCGCGCTGGGTCGATTGGGCTTCGCGCCTGCTCGAGCCGGTGTTGATGACGCTGATCGGGGTGGTGATCGGCGGCGTGGTGGTGTTGATGTACATGCCGATCTTCGAGTTGGCGGGGAGTTTGTCATGAATGCACGCGAACCGGCCGTCCTCGGCCCCGAGATGCTGCACAACGCGCGCGCCGCCGCGCTGGCGCAGGGCCGCCCGCCGATGACGGTGATGGAGGAGGCATCGGGCCTGACGCCGGAGGAATTCACGCGCCAGCTGGCGCAGTTGTTCTGCTATCCGGCCTGGCCGATGGCCAGACTGCAGGCGGCGATGCCCGCTTTCGACCTGCTGCCCTTCACCGATTGCGCCCAGCGCGAATGCGTGCTGCTGCGCGCGGAGGGCGGCCCGCCGGTGCTCGTCATCGGCAATCCGTTCGCGGACGACACCTTGCAGTGGGCCGACTACGCGATCGGCGCCGGCTACACGGTGGCGCTGGCGCATCCGGACGACCTGACGGCCTATCTGGCGCAGCAGGAGAACGTGCAGCAGGCCATGCAGGACATGATGGAGGACGGCAGCCACGGCGAGCTGGCCGGCCTCGATCAGAGCATCGAGGACATCTCGCTGATACGCATCAGCGAAGACAGCAGCCCGGTCGTCAAGCTGGTCAACTCGACCATCTACGACGCCCTCAAATTCCAGGCCAGCGATATCCACCTCGAATGCGACGCGGCCAGCCTGGTCATCAAATACCGCGTCGACGGGGTGCTGGTGCAGGCCGGCCAGGTGCAGGGCCTGCAGATGGCGGAGCAGATCATCTCCCGCATCAAGGTGCTGGCGGAACTGGACATCGCCGAGCGCCGCGTGCCGCAGGACGGCCGCTTCAAGGTGCGCGTCAAGGGCAGCGAGATCGATTTCCGCGTCTCGATCATGCCCAACATCTTCGGCGAGGACGCGGTGCTGCGGCTGCTGGACCGACGCGCGCTGACCGAGGCCGCGCAGGCGCTGCGGCTGGAAAGCCTGGGCCTCAACAGCGACGCCATCGTGCAGATCCGGCGCCTGGCCGCCAAGCCGCACGGCATGCTGCTGGTGACCGGGCCGACCGGCTCCGGCAAGACCACCACGCTGTACGCGGCCATCACCGAGATCAACACGGGACGCGACAAGATCGTCACCATCGAGGATCCGGTGGAGTACCGCCTGCCGCGCGTGCTGCAAATTCCCGTCAACGAAAAGAAGGGCCTGACCTTCGCGCGCGGCCTGCGCTCCATCCTGCGGCACGATCCGGACAAGATCATGATCGGCGAAATCCGCGACGACGAAACGGCGCAGATCGCGGTGCAGGCCTCGCTGACGGGCCACCTTGTCTTTACGACCGTCCACGCCAACAACGTGTTCGACGTGGTCGGCCGCTTCCTGCACATGGGCGTGGACCCGTACAGCTTTGCCGCCGCGCTGAACGGCATCGTCGCGCAGCGGCTGCTGCGGCTCAATTGCGAGCATTGCGCGGTCGATATCGAACCCGATCCGCAGGACTTGAAGGACAGCGGCCTGACGCCGGATCAGGTCGGCGAATGGCGCTTCAAGGCGGGCGCCGGCTGCGGGCATTGCCGCGGCACCGGCTACAAGGGCCGCAAGGCCGTGGCGGAGGTATTGATCTTGAACGACGCCATGCGCGAAATGATCTGCACCCGCGCGCCGGTTTCGCGCATGAAGGAGGAAGCCGCGACGATGGGATTCCGGCTGGCGCGCAGCGCCGGGCTGGATCTGGTGCGGCAGGGGGAAACCACTTTACTGGAGCTCAATCGTGTCACTTATTGAACGTCTGATCCGGCCGCTCCAGCCGGCAAGGCCGCGCAGCCTGGCCATCCTGCTGGCGCCGGGGCAGCTGTCGTGCGTGGTGCGCCAGGGACGGCGCCCCGTCGACGATGGCGCGCGGCGGATAGCTTTCGCCAATCCCGGCGGCCATTGGCAAGCCAGCCTGGATGCGCTGCGCGCGCTGCTGATGGAAGCCCCGGCCGCGTGGGCCGGTCTGCCGCTGGAGGTCAGCCTGTCCGGCCGCTGGAGCCACATGGTGGTGGCGCCGTGGAGCGACGCGCTGCTGTCGGAGCCGGCCGCCGCCCACTTTTTGCAATCGCAACTGACCGCCCTTTACGGCGACGCCGCGCGCGGCTGGCATATCGCCGGCGACGACGCGCCTTACGGACAGGCGCGCACCGTCTGCGGCGTCGATGCCACGCTGCTGCACGCGATCAAGGAGCTGGCCGGCGAATGCGGCCACCCGTGCCGGGCCATCGAACCGCTGCTGTGCACCGCGCTGCGCTCCCTGGCGGCGGACGAGTTGCGCGCGCCAGCCGCCGCGCTGGCGTTGATCGAACCCGGTCGCATCACCATGGCGGCCCTGGATCGCGGACGCGTGGCGGCGCTGCAGTCGCAGCCGGCCGGCGGCGGCTGGCGGCAGGAGCTGCCCCAGGCCTGGCAGCGCTGGACCCTGCGCGTGCCGGAGCTGGCCGCCATCGAGCATGTCGCCGTGGTGGATTTGAGCGCCGCACCCGCCACCGCGCCTGGCGCCATCGTGCAACTGGTCGCGGAGGCGCTGCCGCCGCGCTTCCGCATGGTTCCCCATCCATTCGGCTCCATCGGCGCGTCGCCAGCGAAGGAGCCGGCGAAACAGGCCGGCGCAACGCCATCGGGAGCGGCGGCATGACCCGGCTTGACTTTGTGCGGCGCGCCACGCCGCTGGCCGGCTGGCGCCTGGCGGTGCTTGCCATAGGGGTGCTGATGCTGCTGCCGGCGGCCGTCAACTGGATGGCGCAGTGGCAAACCGTCGGCCGGTTGCAAGCCCGCCTGGACGCGCAGTCGGCCGCGCTGCAACCACGGCGCCTGACCCGCCCCGCGCTGGCGCCGGCGCAGCAGCAGCAACTGGATCTGCAGGTGAAGGCGGTGGCCGAGGCGGTGCGTCAATTGAACCTGCCCGTCACCCGCCTGCTCAAGACGATCGAGGCGCGGGAGGATATGCGCATCGCGCTGCTCGGCCTGGACCTGAATGGCGAGCCGGCCCAGGACGGCCAGGCGGCCGCCCCGTCGACGCCGGCCGGCACGCTGAAAATCAGCGCCGAGGCGGAAACCGCGCAGGACATGATCAACTACCTGGCCTTCCTTAATCAGCAGCGGATGTTCCGGTCGGTGTATCTGCTCAAACATGAGATGACGGGCGCGGCGACCGGCACCGGCGAGCGCCCCTATCAATTCCAGCTGGAGGCGCAATGGCGGCAATAAAGACCAGCGAGGTTTTAAAACTGAAGGTCGCTCCTAACCTCCCGCACCGGCTGGCCTGGGAAGCACGCCGCACGATCCGACTCACCGGCACCGGTGCGGTCGTCGGCATCGGCTGCGCCCTGCTTGCGCTGCTGGCCCAGTGGCATGCGACGCAACTGGAGCAACGGCGCACCGCGTTGGCCGCGCAATTGAACATCGCCGCGCGCACGGCGGCGGCTCCGCAGGCGCCCGTGGTGACCACCGCCAGCGGTGTCGCCGCGTTCTTCGACCATCTGCCTGCGCACGACGCGATCCCCGACCAGCTCAAGGAACTGGTGCGGGTGGCACAACAGAGCAATATCCCGCTGGCCAAGGCCGAATACAAGCCGGAACAGGACGGCAACGCGGGATTTCTCCGCTACCGGATCACGCTGCCGGTCAAGGCCGATTTCGCCAACGTGCAAAGCTTTTTGATCACGGCGCTTCAAACGCTGCCGACGCTGACGCTGGAATCGGTCGCCTTCAAGCGGGAGCAGATCGAGGCCGGCGAGGTCGAAGCCCGTATCCAGTTCGTTTTGCTGGTGCGTCGGCAGGAGGAACGGCGATGAGGAAAATCGTACTTGGCACGGCGGCCGTGGCGACCTTGCTGGCGGCGTGGTTCGCGCCGGATCAGGACGGGGGCGTGGTCGGCCCGGCGGCGGCCACCACGCGCGAGGCGTCCGCGCCCGCAGGCAACCCGCAATTGGAGGCGCCTGCCGCCGCACTCCCCGCCATGGAGACCGCGCCGCCATCCGCGATCGATCTGCAAATCCACTCCCGGGTGGAAGACGATGAACCGGGCAATGTCTTCGCCAAACAAAGCTGGGCGCCACGGTCGCCGCTCAAGGTGATGGCGGAACAAGCGCCGCAACAGCATCAGGCCGCGGCGCCATCGGGCCCGCCGCCGCTGCCGTTCCAGTTCATGGGGCGCTTCACGGACGACGGCAAGACCGCCTACTTCCTGCAGATCGACGGCCAGAACGTGGTCGCCCGCCCCGGCGAAAAAGTCAACGACAGCTACCTGCTCGACAGCGTCAGCGGCGACACGATGAATTTCGTCTACCTGCCGCTCAACCAGAAACAATCTCTCGTCGTAGGGGACACCAATTGAACAAGACCATCGTCACGCGTCTGCACATCGCCGCCGCCAGTCTGCTGCTGTGCGCCTGCGCCGGCAACCAGACCTTCAAGGAAGGCAACGCGCTGCTGGACGCCGGCCAGATCGATCAAGGCCTGGCCAAGCTGGAACAGGCGGCCCAGGAAGATCCGCATAACGCCGAATACCGCATCGTCCTGCTGAACCGCAAGCTTAAGCTGGTCAACGCCATGAACAGCCGCGCCGACGCACTGCGCCTCAAGGGCCAGGGCGCCGACGCGGCCAAACTGTATGAGCAGGCGCTGGCGATCGATCCGGCGAACCAGGTCGCGCGCCAGGGCCTGTCGGCGCTGACCCAGGACCAGCGCAACCAGCAGGTGATGGCCGATGCCGAGGCGCTTTACCAGCGCGGCGGCGAGGCGGAGCTGGTCCAGGCCCAGGAGCTGCTGCGCCCCCTGCTGGCGCAGCGGCCCGGCCAGCGCGACCTGCTGCGGCTGAAGGCGCGGCTGAACGACGCGCAAACCCGCCTGCGGCCGGCCAGCGGACGGCTGGCCGCAGCCTACAGAAAACCGGTCACGCTGGAGTTCCGCGACGCGCCGGTGCGCGCCGTGTTCGATTTCATCGGCAAGGTGTCCGGCCTGAATTTCGTCTTCGACCGCGATGTCGATCCGGCGCTGCGGGCCACGATCTCGGTGCGCGACACCAGCATCGAGGAGGCCATCGGCATGCTGTTGAGCGCCAACCAGCTGGAGCAAACCGTCACGGGCGACCGCTCCATCACCATCTATCCGAACAATCCGCAAAAGGTGAAGGACTACCAGCAGCTGGTGGTGCGTAACTTCCTGCTGGCGAACGCCGACGTCAAGACGGTGGCATTCTCGCTCAAGACGCTGCTCAAGGCCAGGGACATCGTCACCGACGACCGTATCGGCAGCATCATCATGCGCGACACGCCGGCCATGATACGCATGGCCGAACGGATCATCTCGATGCAGGACGTCGCCGACCCGGAGGTGATGCTGGAGGTGGAGGTGCTGGAGGTGAAGCGCACGCGCGGCCAGGAGCTGGGCATACGCTGGCCCGATTCGGCCGGCCTGACGCTGCTCGGCAGCGGCGAGTTCGGCGCGCTCAATGTGGGTGACCTGCGGCATATCAACGGCAGCAAGATCGGCCTCGAACTGGGCTCGGTCAAACTGAACGCCAACAAGACCGATTCGGACAGCAATATCCTGGCCAATCCGCGCATCCGCGTGCGTAACAAGGACAAGGCCAAGGTGCTGATCGGCGACCGCGTGCCGGTGATCACGGTGACGACCAATAACGGCGTCAGCGCCGACAGCGTCAATTACGTGGACGTGGGCCTGAAGCTCGATGTCGAACCGAATGTGTATCTGGACGACGAAGTGGCCATCAAGATCAACCTGGAGGTCAGCAGCGTGGTCAAGGAGATCATCAGCAAATCCGGCACCCAGGCCTACCAGATCGGCACCCGCAGCGCGGCCACGGTGCTGCGCCTGAAGGACGGCGAGACCCAGGTGCTGGCGGGGCTGATCAGCGACGAGGACCGCACCACCGCCAACAAGGTGCCCGGCATCGGCGACTTGCCGATGATGAGCCGCCTGTTCGGCAGCCAGAAGGACGATTCGACCCGCAGCGAGATCGTGCTGTCGATCACGCCGCGCATCCTGCGCTCGATCCAGCGTCCGGAGCTGCCGGCGGCGGAATTCTACTCCGGCACCGAATCCGATGCCGGCGGACGCGGTCAATCCGGCGTGACGCTGGCCTCCGCCGGCGACGTCCCCCAAATGGCCGCCGACAGCGCGCCAACGCAGCCGCAGGCCGACAGCCCGGCGCCGGGCGGCGCGTTCGGCGGTTCCGGCATGACCGGATCGGATAGCGCGCCGGCGCCGCAGGCGGCAAAACCGGAACCCGCCGGCCAAACGCCGTATTCGCCAGGGAAGGGAAAATAGCCATGCATGGCAAGAACGCGCGCGGTTTCACCTTCATCGAGCTGATGATCACGCTGGCCATCCTCGCCACGCTGGCGATGGTGGCCGCGCCGATGGCGCAGGTGGCGGTGCAGCGCGAGCAGGAACGCCAGCTGCGCACCGCGCTGATCGAGATCCGCGAAGCCATCGACGCCTACAAGCGCGCCGCCGACAACGGCCGCATCAAACTGGCGATCGGCGACTCCGGCTATCCGAAGAAGCTGGAGGACCTGGTCAACGGGGTGCCGGACATACGCAGTCCGCGCAAGCAGAATATGTACTTCCTGCGCCGCCTGCCGCGCGATCCCTTCGCGCCGCCGGAAGGCAACGGCAACGGCTTCGCCAGCGGCGGCGCCGGCGGCGGCTGGGCGCTGCGCTCCTACGCGTCCCCGCCGGACAATCCGACCGAGGGCGAGGACGTCTTCGACATCAGTTCACGCTCCACTAAAACGGGATTGAACGGCATCCCGCTGCGACAATGGTGACGCCATGATCCAAAAACCCAAGGGATTCACGCTGGTCGAACTGCTGGTGGTGCTGGCGATCATATCGCTGCTGCTGACGGTCGCCCTGCCCCGCTATTTCAGCTCGGTCGACAAATCGAAGGAAATCGCGTTGAAGGAGAACCTGCAGGTCCTGCGCAGCGGCATCGACAAGTACTACGCCGACAAGGGCGAATACCCGGCCGCGCTGGCCGATCTGGTGAACCACCACTACTTCCGAAAAATCCCGCTGGATCCGGTGACGGAATCGGCATCGACCTGGCAGTTGCTGCCGTCGGCCGACGCCGAAAAACCCGGCGTGGCCGACATCCGCAGCGGCGCCAAAGGAAAGACCCGCGATGGCACGCCGTATCAACAGCTGTAGCCGGCGTCGCCAGCGCGGCTTCGCCTATCTGTGGACGCTGATGCTGGTGGCCTTCATGGGCGTCGGCCTGACCATCGGCGCGGACCTGTACGCGACGGCGGCGCGGCGCGACAAGGAGCGCGAGCTGCTCTTCATCGGCCACGAGTTCCGCCACGCGCTGGAGCGCTACTACAACGCCGGCGCGGCGGGCCAGAACCAGTATCCGCTGACGCTCGAGGACTTGCTGAAGGACCCGCGCTTCCCGAGTCCCCGCCGGCACCTGCGCCGCCTGTACGCCGACCCGGTCACCGGCAAGGCCGAATGGGCCCTGGTGCTGCAGCAGGGCCGCATCGTCGGCGTGCGCTCGACGTCGACGATGCGGCCGATCAAACAGGATAACTTCGACGACGACGACGCCGGCCTGGCCAGGAAATCGCGCTACGCCGACTGGATTTTCACGTATCCCCACGACCTGTTCACCGCCTCGCCGGGCGGCGACAAAAAGTAGTGCATAGTTCATAATATTTTGATCTGCGACATAACGACCCGTGCGCCGACGATCTAGCGTGGTTCATCCGCTTTTTGCGGAATCGGCGCCATCAATCGATGCCCGCCGGAACGGATTCGGGAGGACGAGATGAATTTGCACACCCCTTTACTAGCCGCATGCATCGCCGTGGCCGGCACCGCGCAAGCGGGCATTCAATTGATGGCGGCGCCGGTCGCGCCCCCGTCCCCGCAGGAGAGCGCGGGACTGGTATCGAAGCTGACGGCGCTCGAACGATCGCGCGGCATCCCTTCGGACTACAGCTTCCGCGTCAGCAGCCAGCATCCCGGCGTCGTCGGCCAGAAGATCACGCGCGCGCAGCACACCTTCAAAGGCTTGCGGGTGTTCGGCTCCGAGTCGGTGGTGGTCACCAACAACGCCGGCGAGATCGTCAGCTCCTCGGTGTCGGACCGCCGTCCGGGCCTGGTCCCCAGCGCGGTTGCCACGCCGATGGACTTGACGCCCGCGCTGACGTCCGCACAGGCCATCGATGTCGCCGTGAAGTCGGTTACGCCGGGCGCCGTGCACCGCTGGGCGCCGAGCGCCGAGCTGCTGCTCTATCCTGTGATGAAAACCGTGCGCGTGGCCTCCGCCGTCAACAAATCCGAGGCCGAACTCAATGCGCTCGATGTCCAGGAGGTGGTCGACCACCACGAACTGGCCTACTACGTGAAGATCCGCATGGCGAGCGGCGGCAAGCCGTTCTACTACGACATCGTGGTCAACGCCAAGACCGGCGCGATCATCGCCCAATGGCAGGCGCTGCAAACCGTCATCGGCGAGGGCAAGAGCCAGTACAACGGCGTGGTGCCGATCAGTACATCGCAATCCGGAGGCACGTTCCAGATGCTGGACGCGACGCGCGGCACCGGCGGAAAATTCGGCGGCATGGCCATCACCAACGCCGATCACAGCTCGTCCAACAATCCTAGTCCCGGCAGCATCTACGCCAACAGCACCAACAAGTGGGGCGACGGGCTGCAGTACAACGGCGGCGGCACCACCGACGCCAACGGCCAAACGGCGGCGGTCAACGCGCTATGGGGCCTGATGAACACCTACGACACCAACAAGAACGTGCTAGGATGGCATTCACTCGACGGCAACAACACCGCCACCTACATCGCCGTCCACGTCGACCGCGACTACGACAACGCCTTTTACGACGACAGCTGCAAGTGCATGTACATCGGCGACGGCTCCTTTTTCTACAGCCTGGGATCGATCGACGTGATCGGCCATGAGATGTCGCACGGCGTGACCGCGTCCACGGCGGACCTGGTGTACGCGGGCGAACCGGGCGGCTTGAACGAGTCGAACTCCGACATCGGCGGCGACATGGTGGAAGCCTACGCGCGCGCCGGCGGCACCGGCGACGTGGTGCCGGCGACCGGCAACGATTGGATGACGGGCAAGGAGATCAGCAAGAGCGGCGAGCCGCTGCGCTGGATGTACAAGCCGAGCAAGGACGGTCACAGCCCGGACGCGTGGAGCAGCTCCCTCAAGCGCCTGGACGTGCATTATTCGAGCGGCCCCAATAACCGCATGTTCTACTTCCTGTCGCAGGGCTCGAAGGCGGATCCCGCCAGCGACTATTACAGCAAATACCTGGTCAAGCAGCCGGCTGCGATGACCGGCATCGGCAACGACAAGGCCTATCGCATCTGGTTCAAGGCACTGACCACCAAGTTCACGTCGACGACCAACTACGCGGACGCGCGTGACAAGGTGTTGGCGGCGGCGCGGGAACTGTACGGCGCCAGCTCCAAGGAGGCCATCGCCGTGCAGCGCGCCTACGCGGCCATCAACGTCGGCGCCGATATCGACGAAGACGGTGTTGGCGGCGGCGATGGCGGCACCGAACTGGTGGTCAATGGCGGCTTCGAGGCCGGCACCACCGGCTGGCGCGGCACCACCAGCGCCATCGGCAGCATGGCCGGCCAGGCCGCGTACGAAGGCACCCGGTTCGCCTGGATGGGCGGCAAAGGCAAAAAGACCACGCAAACGCTGACCCAGGCGGTGACGATACCGGCGACGTCGGCCAGCGCGCAGCTCAGCTTCGCGCTGCATACCGATAGCGCCGACAAGACCAGCGTCGCCCACGACACGCTGGTGGCCACCGTCCGAAACAGCTTCGGCATGGTGCTGCGCACGCTGGCCACCTACTCCAATGCCGGTGCGGCCGACGGCTACCAGGTGCGCAGCTTCGACCTCAGCGAGTTCAAAGGCAAGAAGGTGACGCTGCACTTCGCCATGCGCGAGGACGCGTCGCTGAAAACCTCCTTCGTCCTCGACAAGGTCAGCCTGCTCGCCAAGTAGCGGCGAGCGCCGGTTACCGCAGCGTGACGAACACCGGGTTCGAATAGAACCACAGGCTGCGGTAGTTACGGTCGTTGATGTCGTTGAAGCGCTGGATGTTGTCGGTGGTGCCGGTGCGCTGGTCGGCCAGCGGTTCGCCGCCCTGCGTCAGGCCGGCGACATCGGTGCCCAGGTTGGTGCCGCGCAGGCGGTAGTACTGGTTCTTGGTGGCGGTGGTCTCGTAGCTGATGCTGAAGTAGCCGTCCGCATCGACCTTCCAATCGGCGCTGGTGAAGCGCTTGACCACCCTGGTGCTGGCGTTGGTGGCCACGCTGTAGGCTGCGCTGCCCTGCGCCGCTTTTGGTCCGACATCGCCGACGATCAGGTCGACGTGATCGACCACCGGCTTGACGTTGGCGGCGGTGCCGCTGTCGACCGGTTTCTCGTAGTTGTTCTTGGCGGGGCTCTTGAAGCGGATCGTGACGATCACCTTCTCGCCGCTGGCGACCTTCAGTTCCCCGCCCATCTCCTTGCGGTCATCCTTGCCGGCCAGGTTGAAGTCCAGCGCGTTGATCAAATCGCCGTAGACCGAGAACATTTTGCCCGAGCGCAGACCTTGCAGCAGGTCCTTCGCGGTCGGCACGCCCTGCGCGCCGTTGAAGACGTAGTTCTTCGCGTACTCGCCGGGGAAGTAGCCGCTGCTGTTGCCGTTGACGATCTTGAAGTGGGTGTCCGAATCGGTCAGGTTCCAGATCCGGCGCCCCTCGCCCAGCAGCGCGTCCCACACGCCGCCGACCTTGGCCACCACGTAATCGACGCCGCCATAGGCACGCAGGGGCGCGTTTTCAGGCGTGTAGGCGGCGGTGTAGCCGCCGCGATCCGGTTCCATCTGGTTGCCGACCATGCCTTCGATGGCGAACATGATGTTCGGCGCGATGTCGTTAAAGCGGCGGAAGTCATCGACCGTGTAGCTGCCCTTGTTGCGGGATGGGTGGTTGATCACCGCGTAGCTGGTGTCCGGGTAGTTGTCCTTCAACCAGCTGACCGCCTTGAGCGCGTCGTCGGCGGTCTTGTTGTAGCGGGTCTCGCCGTACTTCGCCTTCCACGCGGCGACGTCGGCGGCGTCGAACATGGCCGGGTCGCGGGTGGTGAACAGGTATTCGAATTCCTTCATGCCCTTGGTGCTGGAGGTGAGCTTGTCGGTGCCCTGGAACAGGCCGACGCCGAGATGGTCGTGAGTCGGCATGTCCCATTCGAAGCCGCTGAAAATGAGCTTGTCGGCGTAGGTTCCCGCCGCCTGCAAGGCCTGCACGTGCGGAATCTCGTAGCGCTCGACGCCGACCGACAGCGGTATCGACGAATCCAGGGTCGCGCCCTTCTCATCGCGCGTCGATACGCGCAGGTGGTTGGACACCGCCATCCAGTCCAGGCCAAAAGTGGTGAAAGCCTTGCCCAGCACCTTGTCCAGGGTCTGGCTGACGTCCGTGTCGGCCGATTGCGTGGTATGGGTATGCAGGTCGCCGGCGATCCAGCGGCCGCTCGGCAAAGGCGGCACGTTGCTGTTGACCGGCTGGTCGCTGCCGCCGCAGGCGACGGCCGCCACGACGATGGCGGCCGCGGTTGGAATCAGCAGGAGACGGGTGGAGAAGGCTTTGGTGCGCTGCATACTATTGTCCTGAAAGTGAGTGCGGAGAAGTCGGCACACTAGCATTTGATTGTTACGGGCCGATGACCGGCCGGCGGGGCGGCGCACGCAAAACTGCTATCATCGGGGGCTGTCGCGGACCGGCTCCGCGCACGTTCGAAAACTCTCACAGGGATGTTAAAAAAATGACTATTGGCGGAAAGACCATAGAGCAGGCTTTGTCGACGTTATCCGATATGACGGCGGGCGCGGTCCCGATCGGCAAGGAGGAACATCTGCAGCGTGTCGCCCGCGCCCAGGCCTTCATGCGCGAACAGGGCATCGCGGCGATCTATGTGAACGCCGGCGCCAACATGACCTACTTCACCGGCACCAAGTGGCACGCCAGCGAACGCATGGTCGGCGCCATCATTCCCGCCAGCGGCGCGGTCGAATACATCGCCCCGGCGTTCGAGGAAAGCACGCTGAAGGACTTCATGCTGGTCGACGGCCCGGTCAATTGCTGGCACGAGCATGAAAGCCCGTACCAGTTATTCGTCGACACGCTCAAGCGCATGGGCATCGCGCCCGCCGCCGGTGCGGCCGCGCCGCGCATCGGCATTTGCGAAAGCGCCGCCTTCTTCATCTACGACGGCATCCGTCCGCTGGCCGAAGGCTACGCGCTGGAGAACGCCAGCACCGTGACCGCGCACTGCCGCAGCCGCAAATCGGCGAACGAAATCGCCCTGATGCAGCGCGCCAAGGACATGACGCTGGCAGTCCACGTGGCCGCCGCCAGCATTCTGCGCGAAGGCATCACCACCGTCGAAGTGGAGGAATTCATCGACCGCGCGCACCGCAAGGTCGGCGCGTCGGGATCGTATTTCGTCATCGTGCTGTTTGGCGAAGCGACCGCGTATCCGCACGGCGTGAGTTACGTGCAGACGCTCAAGCCGGGCGACACGGTATTGATCGACACCGGCTGCAAGCTGCACAACTACATCTCCGACATCACGCGCACCTATGTGTACGGCGAGATCAGCGAGCGTCAGCGTTCGGTGTGGAACAGCGAGAAGGCGGCGCAACTGGCAGCCTTCAACGCGGCGCAACTGGGCGTACCGTGCGAGGAAGTCGACCAGGCCGCGCGCCGTTCGCTGGAGGCCGACGGTTTCGGTCCCGGCTACAAGCTGCCAGGCCTGCCGCACCGCACCGGTCATGGCATCGGCCTCGATATCCACGAGTGGCCGTATCTGGTCGGCGGCAACAAGACACCGCTGGATGTGGGCATGTGCTTCTCGAACGAGCCGATGATCTGCATCCCCGGCGAATTCGGCGTGCGCCACGAGGACCATTTCTACATGACGGAAAACGGTCCGAAATGGTTCACCGAACCGGCGCACAGCATCGACGATCCGTTCGGTCTCGCGCGCTGAGGGGCGGCATGCAGATTGCGACGATCCTCAGCCTGGCCGCCTCGGTAACGTGTGTCGGCCTTTTCACGAAGCAGAAGAACTGGGTGCTGGCGGCGGCCTTCGCCTTTTCCACGATCTACACGATATTAGACAAGGCGATCCACATCGCGGCGGTGCCGGCATTTGTGATCCCGTGGTGCGCCTACGCCTTTTTCGCCCTGGTGGCCTACGAGATCTTTAGAAAAGTCGTCCTGAGCTAACCGATTTGATCACGTAGGGCGGATTAGGCGGAACGCCGTAATCCGCCATTGCATGAGCCGCCAGCGGCGCATGCAATGGCGGATTACGCTACGCTAATCCGCCCTACGTGTTTTCGTGGTTTGCGCGGTTTAGAGTGGAGCCGACATTCAGGCCTGGATGCGCTTGAGCGCGCGATAAAAGCGCAGCGGGACCGTCACCGGGAATTCGCTGCCCACAGGCCGGCCGACGATGATCGGACCGAACATCGCGCGCAGCGGCGACGCGCTCTTGCGCACGAAGGTGCGGCCTTGCGCCGTCTCCTCCGCCGGCACGTAGCCGAACTGCGCGATCCGGCCGAGGAAGGCGGCTCTGCCCTCGGCCGACACCATGCCGCGCACAGGCAGGTGCTCGATCGCCGCCGAGCCGATATAGCCGGCGCAACCCAGTAGCACTATGCGCAGCACGCCCACCAGATCCCACCCGCGCGGCATTTGCGTCACCACGGCCAAACATAGCACCGCTACCGCGATGGTGACCCAGGTGCGGGGATTTTCCAGCGGATTGAGTACGATTTTGTGTTGGGTGATGGTGCTCGCCATGACTGCCGCCTGCTTAAAAATAAAGCGCTATTGTGACCGGCGGCGATAAAAAAGGAAAGCACCCTTCCCCACCCGCCCTTAGGCGCGCTTCATCACCAGCGTGAGGATGTCGTAGCTGGCCACCAGTTCTTCCCGCTGGTTGGTGACCTGCACGTCCCATGCGACCACACCCTGGCCGACGCCCTTGTCGTCGGTGCGGTTGCGGTCCACCTTGCGCTTGCACGTCAGGCGCGCGCGGATGGTGTCGCCGATGGCCACCGGCGTGATGAAGCGCAGGTTGTCCAGCCCATAATTGGCCAGCACCGGCCCCGGCGCCGGCGAGACGAACAGGCCGGCGGCGGCCGACAGCACGAAGTAGCCGTGGGCGATGCGCTTGCCGAACTGCGTGTCCTTGGCGGCGATGTCGTCGAAGTGCATGTAGAAGTAGTCGCCCGAGACGCCGCCGAAGTTGACGATGTCCGCCTCGCTGACGGTGCGCCGGTGCGTGAGCAGCGAGTCGCCGATCTTAAGCTCCTCGAAGTGCCTGCGGAACGGGTGCACGTCGCTTTCCTGCACCCGGGCGCCGCGCACGTACTCGCCGGTGACGGCGGCCAGCATCGTCGGCGAACCCTGCACCGCCGCGCGCTGCAGGAAGTGGCGCACCGCGCGAATGCCGCCCAGCTCCTCGCCGCCGCCGGCGCGTCCCGGGCCGCCGTGCTTGAGCTGCGGCAGCGGCGAGCCGTGGCCGGTCGAGTCGACCGACGCCTCGCGCTCCAATACCAGCACGCGGCCGTGCGAGGCGGCGGCCACCGGCACGGCGTAGGCGGCGATGGCCGGCTCCTTGGTCACCAAGGTCGACACCAGGCTGCCCTTGCCGCGCGCGGCCAGCGCCAGCGCTTCGTCGATGCCGTTGTAGCTGATGATGGTGCTGACCGGGCCGAAGGCTTCGACGTCGTGCACCGCGTCGTTGCCCATGCCGTCGCGGCACAGCAGCAAGGTCGGCGCGAAGAAGGCGCCGTCGGCGACACCGTCGCCCACCAATTTAAAGCCGTCGCGTTCCCCGAACAGCACCTCGTTGCCGCGCGCGAGCGTCTCCACCCGCTCGGCGACGTCGCGTTGCTGGTCCCTGGACGCCAGGGCGCCCATGCGCACGCCCTCGACCGACGGATCGCCGACGCTGACCTTGGCCAGCCGTTCGCGCAAGCGCGTGCCGACCGCGTCGACCATGTTCTCGGGGACGATGATGCGGCGGATGGCGGTGCATTTCTGGCCGGCCTTGCCGGTCATTTCGCGCGTGACCTCCTTGACGAACAGGTCGAACTCGACGTCGTCCGGCGTGACGTCCGGCGCCAGGATGGCGCAGTTGAGCGAATCCGCTTCGGCGGTGAACGGCACCGAGTTGGCGATCAGGTTGGGATTGACGCGCAGCCTGGCCGCGGTGTCGGCCGAGCCGGTGAAGGTGACGACGTCGGCGCCGCCCAGGCGGTCCAGCAGATCGCCGGTGCTGCCGATGACCAGCTGCAGCGCGCCTTCCGGCAGCAGGCCGGATTCGTGCATCATGCGCACCGCCGCCTCGGTCAGGTAGCTGGTGGCGGTGGCAGGCTTGCCGATGCACGGCATCGCCGCCAGGAAGCTGGGGGCGAATTTCTCCAGCAAGCCCCAGATCGGAAAGTTGAAGGCGTTGATGTGCACCGCCAGGCCGCCGCGCGGCACCAGGATGTGGGTGCCGCAAAAGCCGCCGTTTTTACCCAGCGCCATGGCCGGGCCTTCGTGCAGCACGTTCGACGACGGCAGCTCGCGCCCGCCCATGCTGGCGTAGGCGAACAAGGTGCCGGTGCCGCCTTCGATGTCGACCCAGCTGTCGGCGCGGGTGGCGCCGGTCAGGTGCGAGATCGCGTACAACTCTTCCTTGCGGCCGATCAGATACAGCGCCAGCGCCTTCAAGCGCGCGGCGCGCTGCTGGAAGTCGAGTTCCATCAGCGCCGGCACGCCGGTCTTGCGGGCGTAGGTCACCGCTTCGTCGAAGTCGATCCGTTCGGCGTGGGTGTGATAGATCAGCGAATTGTTCAACGCGTTGTGCAACGGCGTCGAGGCTTCGCGGCCGATCCAGCGGCCGCCGATCAGGCTTTGCAGGGTTGCTACTTGTGCCATGGTGTGTTCTCCGTGATTTATGCCGAGGCGTTCTTGTGCAGGTGCAGCGGCAGCGAGCTTTCCCACTCGATGCGCTTGCGGTCCGCTTCCACTTCGGTCAGCGCGTCGACCTCGCGCATGGTTCGCATGGACCGCACGGCCAGCTCCTGGTATTGGCCGGTGCCGGCGGTCTTCCATTGAATCTCGTCGTCGCGCAGTTCGCGCACCACCTTGGCCGGCGTGCCGACCACCAGGCTGCGGGCCGGCACCTCCATGCCGGCGCGGACGAAGGTCATGGCGGCGACGATGCTGTCGGCGCCGATGATGGCGTTGTCCATGATGACGCTGTTCATGCCGACCAGCGCGTTGCGGCCGATGCGGCAGCCGTGCAGCACCGCGCCATGGCCGATATGGCCGTCGCGTTCGACGACGGTGTCGGCGCCCGGGAAGGCGTGCATGACGCAGGTGTCCTGCAGATTGGCGCCCTCCTCCAGTATCAAGCGCCCGAAGTCGCCGCGCAGCGACGCCAGCGGACCGACGTAACAGCGCGGTCCGACAATGACGTCGCCGATCAGCACCGCGCTCGGATGCACGTACGCGGTCGGATGGACCACGGGGGTGACGCCATTGATCTCATAGACTTTGACCATGTTCGCCCCTTATGCCCGCTCGCGCGGCCGCTGGTCGACCACGCGGCGCGCCTTGCCGGTCAATGTGCGTTCGATGCCGTTGGGCGCCACCAGCCGCACCTTGGTGCTGACGCCGACGTTGGTCTTGATGCGTTGTTCCAGTTCGCGGCCCAGCGCTTCGACTTCGGTGGCCAGCACATCGCCGGCTTCCATACGCAGCTCGGCCAGCACCTCCAAGCGATCGAGATGGCCGTCGCGGGAAATGATCAACTGGTATTGCGGCGCCAGTTTCGGCATCTTGAGGATCAGTTCTTCGATCTGTGACGGGAAGACGTTGACGCCCCTGATGATCAGCATATCGTCCGAACGGCCGGTGATCTTGCCGATGCGGCGCATCGAGCGCGAGGTGGCCGGCAGCAGCCGCGTGAGATCGCGCGTGCGGTAGCGGATGATGGGCAGCGCCTCCTTGCTCAGCGAGGTGAATACCAGTTCGCCCTCCTCGCCATCGGGCAGCACCTCGCCGGTTTCGGGATCGATGATCTCCGGGTAGAAGTGGTCTTCCCAGATCACCGGACCGTCCTTGCTCTCGATGCATTCGCTGGCGACGCCGGGGCCCATCACCTCGGACAGGCCGTAGATGTCGACGGCGTCGATGCCGGCGCGCCGTTCGATCTCGGCGCGCATGGCGTCGGTCCAAGGCTCGGCGCCGAAGATGCCGACCTTGAGCGGGCTGGCGGCGGGGTCGAGGCCCTGGCGCTGGTACTCCTCGATGATGTTGAGCATATACGACGGCGTGACCATGATGATCGATGGTTTGAAGTCCTCGATCAGCTGCACCTGCTTTTCGGTCTGGCCGCCCGACATCGGGATGACCGTGCAGCCAAGGCGCTCGGCGCCATAATGCGCGCCAAGGCCGCCGGTGAACAAGCCATAGCCGTAGGAGATATGCACCATGTCGCCGCGCCGCCCGCCCGCCGCGCGGATCGACCGGGCCACCACGGCGGCCCAGGTGTCGATGTCGTTTTGCGTGTAGCCGACCACCGTCGGCTTGCCGGTGGTGCCGCTCGACGCGTGCACCCGCACCACCTGGTCGCGCGGGACGGCGAACATGCCGAACGGGTAGTTTTCGCGCAGTTCCTTCTTGCCCGTGAACGGGAATTTGGCGGTATCGGCCAGCGAGCGCAAATCATCGGGATGCACGCCCGCCGCGTCGAAGGCGGCGCGGTAGTGCGGCACGTTGTCGTAGGCGTGCTTGAGCGACCAGCGCATGCGCTGCAGTTGCAAGGCTTGAAGTTCATCCTTGCTGGCGCGTTCGATCGGCTCCAGATCGGCCGGCTCGGGAATGCGTTGGACCATCGGTGTCTCCTCGGTGCTTTATATGACTTCGCCGCCGACCCGCAGCGATTTGCCACGAAACAGGGCGATCGTTCGGCCTTCCTGATTGCTCACCTTGACGTCATAGACGCCGCTCTTGCCGTTGAGCGCCTGCTCCACCGCCTCGGCGGTGAGCACGTCGCCCAGCCGGCCGGGCGCCAGATAGTCGATCGTGCAGGCCGCGCCGACGGTGTTCAGGTTGTAGCTGTTGCAGGCGAAGGCGAAGGCGCTGTCGGCCAGCGTGAAGATAAAGCCGCCGTGGCAGCTTTGGTGGCCGTTCAACATGTCGGCGCGGATGGTCATCGACATGCTGGCGTAGCCCGGGCCGACGGCGTTGATGGTCATGCCCAGGCCTTGCGAGGCGGGGTCGCGCGCGAACATCCCGGCGGCGACGGATTCCGCCAGGGCTTGGGCGTCGGCGTCGGCGTCGGCGTCGTCATTGGCGCCGGAAATTTTCAATGGCTTATGCATAAAACCCCGCGCCGCTGGCATGTTTGCGGCGCAGCAGCGGCGAGACCCGGTAGCGGTCCTCGCCGTAGCTTGCGGCCAGGTTGGTCAGCACGGTAACGACCTGGCCGATGCCGATGGCGTCGGCCCAGGCCAGCGGCCCACGCGGATAGTTGACGCCCTTTTGCATGGCGATGTCCGCCGCCTCGGCGCTGCAGACGCCCTGGTTGACGGCGTCCGCCGCTTCGTTGACGAGCATCGCCACGGTGCGCATGACGGCCATGCCGGGGACGTCGTCCAGCCGCGTGACGGCGAAACCGGCGGCCTGGAACAGTCCCACCACCGATTGATACGCGGCCGGCGAGCACTGGTCGGAGCAGCTGACGGCGATACGCGTGGCGCTGGCGTAGTCCAGCGCCAGGTCGAACAATACCGTATCCGGGTGCTGGTTGTCGCGCGCGCGCTCGGTGGCGCTGCGGCCGTCGGTGAGGTACACCGCCGCGCCATTGCAATGGAACGCTGGAGCGCCGTCGGCGCCGGCGGCGTGGCCACGCGCCTCGGGAGACTGCCGATGGGTGACATTGACACCCGCCGCGCGCAAACGCCCGGCCAGCGCATCGGCGACCACGCTGCCGGCCACGCGCGGCGCGCCAGCCTTGGCGCCCTGCTCGACGGTGTAGCTAACGAATTCCGGCATCGGTTGCGCGGCCTCCGTGTGCGGCTGCGGCGCGACGGCGGCGCCATCGCCGTACGCATAAAAACCACGGCCGGATTTGCGCCCCAGGAACCCGGCATTGACCATCTCCTGCTGCAGCACCGACGGCGTGAAGCGCGGATCGTTGAAATAGGCGTTGAACACCGACTGCGTGACCGAGAAATTGACGTCGTGCCCGATCAGGTCCATCAACTCGAAGGGTCCCATGCGGAAGCCGCCGGCCTCGCGCATGACGGCGTCGATGGTGGCGGCATCGGCGGCCCGCTCGCCGAGCAGGCGCCAGCCCTCGGCGTAAAAAGGCCGCGCGACGCGGTTGACGATGAAGCCCGGCGTCGATTTGGCGTGCACCGGGTTCTTGCCCCAGGCGGCGGCGGTGTCGCACACCGTTTGCGCGACGGCGGCGTCGGTGGCCAGGCCGCTGATCACCTCGACCAGCGCCATCAACGGCACCGGATTGAAGAAGTGCATGCCGACCAGGCGTTCCGGCTTGCGCAGTTTGGCGGCGATGGCGGTGACCGAGATCGACGAGGTGTTGGTGGCGAGGACGCAATCGTCGCCGACGATGGATTCCAGTTCGGCGAACAGGCCACGCTTGGCGTCCAGGTTTTCGACGATCGCCTCCACCACCAGCCCGGCGCCGGCCACCTCGTCGAGCGTGACGGCGGCCCGCAGGCGGGCGATGGCGGCGGCGGCGGCGACGGCGCTCATGCGCTCCTTGGCCACCAGCTTGTTGAACACCAGCGCGATGTCGGAGATGGCCTTGGCCACCACTTCGGGGCGGGTGTCGTACAACTTGACGGTGTAGCCGGCGACGGCGGCCACCTGCGCGATGCCGGCGCCCATCGCCCCGCTGCCGATAACGGCGACCAGACGGTCCTTGCCCAGAGCTGCCATGCTTATTTCCCCTGGAATTGCGGTGCGCGTTTTTCCATGAAGGCGGCGACGCCCTCGCGATAGTCCTCGCTGCGACCCAGTTCGCTCATCATGCCGCATTCGAGCGTCAGTTGCTGCTGCAGCGTGTTGTGGGCGCTGGCGTACAGCGCCTGCTTGGTGAAGGCCAGTCCCTTGGTCGGCGCGCTGGCGAAGTGGCGCGCCAGGGCCATGGTTTCGGCGGCCAGGTCCTCGTCCGGCACGGCCTTCCAGATCAGGCCCCAGGCCTCGGCTTTCTCGGCGCTGAGTTTTTCACCCAGCATGGCCAGGCCCATGGCGCGGGCGCTGCCGATCAGGCGTGGCAGGAAATAGGTGCCGCCGGTGTCCGGGATCAGTCCCAGCTTGCAGAACATCTCGACGAACGATGCCGATTTGGCCGCGAGGACGATGTCGCACGCCAGCGCGAGGTTGGCGCCGGCGCCGGCGGCCACGCCGTTGACGGCGCAGATGACGGGCATCGGCAAGGCGCGCAGCGCCAGCACCAGCGGCGCGTAGTTTTTCTCGACCGAGTCGCCCAGGTCGACCGCCCGCGCGCCCGGTTCCACCGCGCGGTCGTTCAAATCCTGGCCGGCGCAGAAGCCGCGCCCGGCGCCGGTGAGGACGAACACGCGCACGCTCTTGTCGGTGCCGACCTTGTGGACGGCGTGGCGCACCTCGTCGTGCATCGCCTGCGTGAAGCTATTGAGTTTATCGGGGCGGTTCAGCGTCAACCGGGCGATGCCGTCGTTGATCTCAAAAAGGATGTTCTCGTAGTTCATGGCGTCTCCGTTTTATTCTATTCAGCCTGGTCGAAGTCGATGACGACTTTGTCCGTGATGGGGAAGCTCTGGCAGCTCAGGACATAGCCGCGCGCGATCTCGTAGTCTTCCAGCGCGTAGTTGACGTCCATGTCGACCTTACCTTCGATCAGTTTGCAGCGGCAGGTGGAGCACACGCCACCCTTGCAGGAATAGCGCATGTCGATGCCGGCGCGCAGGCCGGCGTCGAGCAATGACTCCTTGTCCTGGTCCATGGTGAAGCTGCTCGCGTTGCCGTCCATGATGACGGTGACTTCGGTTTCGTGGCGCCCCGCTGCCGGATCGAGGGCGCGCGGCTTGTGCTGGTGCTTGGGAATGCTGGCGGCGAACAGTTCGATCTTGATGTTCGACTTCGGCATGCCGGCCTCCTGCAGCGCCTCGGACACGCCCAGCATCATGTCCTCCGGCCCGCAGATGAAGGCGACGTCGACGTCCTCCACCCGCACCCAGTGGCGCAGGAACTGCGCGCATTTATCCTTGGTGATGCGGCCGTTGAACAATTCGATGTCCTGCTGCTCGCGGCTCATCACGTAGGCCAGCTTGAGGCGGTCCATATAGGTGTCCTTCAAGTCCGACAGTTCGTCCCTGAAGATCACCGACGACGAGGCCCGGTTGCCGTAGAAAAGCGTGAAGCGGCTGTGCGGTTCGGCGGCCAGCGTGGTCTTGATGATCGACAGGATGGGCGTGATGCCGCTGCCGGCGGCGAAGGCCAGGTAGTGCTTATGGTTGGCGGCGTCCAGCGGCACGTTGAAGTGGCCCATCGGCGGCATCACGTCGAGCGTGACGCCGGGCTTGATGGTGTCGTTGGCCCAGCTGGAGAACAGCCCGCCCTGGGTGCGCTTGATGGCCACGCGCAGCGCGCCGTCCTGCACGGCCGAGCAGATCGAATACGAGCGGCGCACGTCCTCGTCGTCGATGTGCGCGCGCAGGGTCAGGTGCTGGCCCTGCTGAAAGCGGAAGCTGTCCCTCAGCTCGGGCGGCACGGCGAAGGTGACGGCGATGGTGTCGCGCGTTTCGTTGCGCACTTGCGAGACGGTCAGCGGGTGGAATTTGCTCATGGTCGTTAGTGGCACTTGAAGTAGTCGAAAGGCTCGCGGCAGTCCAGGCATTTGTACAGCGCCTTGCAGGGCGTGGAGCCGAACTGGCTGGTGATTTCGGTGTGGCGGGAGCCGCAGTTGGGACAGGCGATGGACGGCGCCGCCGGTGCGCGGCGCGAGATGGCGGCCAGCGCGCCGCTGCGCAGGCGGCTGACATCGATCACCTTTTCGGCCGGCGGCGCGATGCCGTAGCCGGACAGCTTGGCCTTGCCCTCCTCGCTCATCCAGTCGGTGGTCCAGGCGGGCGACAACTGGTTTTGCAAGCGCACCTCGGCCACGCCGCGCGCGTGCAGCGCCCCGGTGATGGCGTCGGCGATGACCTGCATCGCCGGGCAGCCGGAGTAGGTGGGCGTGATGGTGACCGTGCAGGCGCCGTCGTCGTCGATCCGCACGTCGCGCACGATGCCCAGATCGACGATCGAGATGACCGGGATTTCGGGGTCCGCCACCTCGCCCAGCCAGGACCAGACCTGCCCGGGACTGACGGCGCGGGCGTCGATGGCGGCGGCGTTCATCGCTGCCCCCTCACCACTGGGCGCCGGGATAGGCGCGCTGCAGGAACTGCATCTCGGCCAGGATATAGCCCAGGTGCTCGGTGTGGCGCCCCTGCTTGCCGCCCTTTTGCATCCAGGCGTCGGCCGGCGGCATGGTCAGCGTCGCCTCGGCGAAGATCTCGGCCACGTGCGCCAGCCATTGCGCGCGCAGTGCGTCGGCCGGCGGCGCGATGCCTTCGGCGACCATGGCGTCGTCGACGGCGTCGTAGGCGAACACTTCGCCGCTGTACATCCACAGCTCGTCGGCGGCGGCCTGCGTGCGCGCGTGCGCCAGCTCGGTGCTGTCGCCCAGGCGCACGATCAAGTCGCCGCTGCGGCGCAGGTGGTAGGTCACCTCCTTGAGCGACTTCTCGGCGATGGCGGCGATGCGCGGGTCGGCGCTGCGCGTCAGGCCTTCGATCAGGAAGTAGTGCCAGGTGTCGAAGTAAAACTGCCGCATCATCGTATCGGCGTAGTTGCCGTTCGGCTGTTCGAGCAGCAGGCAGTTCTTGAAATCGTGGGCGTCGCGGTGGTAGGCCAGCTTGTCCTCGTCGCGGCCGGCGCCTTCGAGTTCGGCGGCGTATTCGTACCACAGGCGGGTCTGGCCCAGCAGATCCAGCGCGACGTTGGTCAGCGCCATGTCCTCTTCCAGCGCCGGCCCTTTGCCGCACAATTGCGAGAGCTGCTGGCTGAGGATCAGCGCATTGTCGCCCAGGCGAAGCAGGTAATTGACTTTGGTGTCCACGATGCGCTCCGCCTACAGGTTCTTGACTTCGGCCGGCATCGGGAAGAAGGTCGGATGGCGATAGACCTTGCTGTTGGCCGGCTCGAACAGCGCGCCCTTGTCGCCAGGGCTGCTGGCGACGATGTCGGCCGCGCGCACCACCCAGATGCTGACGCCCTCATTGCGGCGCGTGTAGACGTCGCGCGCGTTGTTGACGGCCATTTCGGCGTCCGGCGCGTGCAGGCTGCCGACATGCTTGTGCGCCAGACCGTGCTGGCTGCGGATGAACACTTCCCACAGGGGCCATTCCTTGCTCATGCCGTTCTCCTCGATTTAGCGTGTTTATCGGCGTGGACCACCAGCGCCTCGCGGAACCAGGCGCCGTCCTCCCAGGCCTTGACGCGGGTGCGCAGCCGTTCGCGGTTGCACGGGCCGTTGCCCTTCAAGACGTTGTGGAATTCGCTCCAGTCGATGGCGCCGAATTCGTAGTGGCCGGTGTCGGCGTTGAATTTGAGATCCGGGTCGGGCACCGTCAGGCCGAGGAATTCGGCCTGGGGCACGGTCTGGTCGACCATGCGCTGGCGCAGTTCGTCGTTGGAGAACAGCTTGATGCGCCATTGCGCCGACTGCGCGCTGTTGACCGATTCCGCGTCCGAGGGGCCGAACATCATCAGCGACGGCCACCACCAGCGGTTGAGCGCATCCTGCGCCATGGCTTTTTGCTCGGGCGTGCCGCGCGCCAGCGACAGCATGATGTCGTAGCCCTGGCGCGCGTGGAACGACTCCTCCTTGCAGACGCGGATCATGGCGCGCGCGTACGGACCGTACGAGCAGCGGCACAGCGGGATCTGGTTGATGATGGCCGAACCGTCGACCAGCCAGCCGATGGCGCCCATGTCGGCCCACGACAAGGTCGGGTAGTTGAAGATGCTCGAGTATTTGGCTTTGCCGCTGTGCAGGGCGGCCAGCAGCTCGTCGCGCGACACGCCCAGCGTTTCGGCGGCGCTATATAAATACAGTCCGTGGCCCGCTTCGTCCTGGATCTTGGCCAGCAGGATGGATTTGCGCTTGAGCGTGGGCGCGCGCGTGACCCAGTTCCCTTCCGGCAGCTGGCCGACGATCTCCGAGTGCGCGTGCTGCGAGATCTGGCGGATCAGGGTTTTGCGGTAGGCGTCCGGCATCCAGTCCTTGGCCTCGATCTTGACGCCGTCGTCGATGCGGGCCTGGAAGGCGCGTTCGTCGGCGGCCATGTCGTCGGCCGTGCGGACGGTGCTCAGGCCGGTCTCCACCATTTGTGCGTACATAGCTGTCTCCTCGTGTCACGCCATATTACGATACACAATCTGATTTTGCTACGACTATTTCGAATCATATTAAAATAGAGCATCCAAACAGAAACCGCCCAGAAATAAATGCTGCGCCGCAGTCGGGGCAAAGTAAACTATTGTTTCCATGTACAGAGACGTCCGCCTATGAATTATTCCGATTGGATAGCGCAGTTCCTCGCCGGCGAGCCGCCGCGCTCGAAGTCGCTGGTGGTGACGATTTTCGGCGACGCCATCGTGCCGCACGGGGGGATGGTCTGGCTGGGCAGTCTGATCGAGCTGTTGGCGCCGTTCGGGGTCAACGACCGGCTGTTGCGCACGTCGGTGTTCCGGCTGGCGCAGGAGGGCTGGCTGGGCGCCCAGCGCGACGGCCGGCGCAGCTCGTACGCGATCACGCCGGACGCGATGGCGCGCTTCGTGCACGCCTACCGCCGCATCTACGCGCCGCTCAACGTGCATTGGGACGGCAGCTGGACTTTGGTGCTCAACGGTGACGGCGGGCTCAACGCGGCCGAGCGCGGCGCCGTGCGCAAGGAACTGTTGTGGGAGGGCTACAGCGTGATCGCGCCCGGCATCATGGGGCATCCGGCGGCCGACGCCGCCGCGCTCGACGAGTTGCTCAAGCGGCTGGGCGTGGCGGGGAAGTTGTTCGTGGTGCAGGCCAAGTCGGTGGAGCGGGTCGCGGGCCGGCCGTTGAGCGATCTGGTGGCCGGCGGCTGGGATGTGGACGGCGTGGCGCTGGGCTATGGCGGCTTTATCGCGCGCTTCGAGCCGTTGCTGGCGGCGTTGCGGGCGCCGGGCGCGGCGGCGGCGTTGACGCCGGAGCAGGCGTTTGTGATCCGCACGCTGCTGATCCACGCGTACCGGCGGGTGCAGTTGCACGATCCGCAACTGCCGGTGGAGCTGCTGCCCACGCCGTGGCCGGGCGCGCTGGCCTATGAGCTGGCGCGCGGTATCTATCGGGCGGTGTTCGCGGACGCCGAGCGGCATGTGGAGGCGGTGCTGCGCCGCGAGGACGAGGCCGCGCCAGCGGCCGAGCCGGCGTTTTTCGAGCGGTTTGGTGGATTGGCTTGATGCGCCGCCGACGGCTCATCGATGGCCGATTACGGCGTTCCGCCTCTCAAGTCCTCCGGCAGGAGGACGCTCGTTCGATGTGCCCCCGGGGCGGATTGGCGGGCATCGCCCGCTAATCCGCCCTACGCAACCACGTGCGCCAGATTTGCCGCATTTGCGCAACATGGTCGACGATGAATTGCTCGGCTTCGCGCAGTTGCCTCTCCGATAACCCGGTGTGCCACGCCAGCGCCACCTCGGGCTCCAGCCAGAACTTGGCCGTGCCGTCCGGGTGCGAGACGTGGATGTGCATGCGCTTGTCGCCACGGGCGAAAAAATAGTAGCGGTAATCGTCGACCTGGAATAGCGGCGGATTCATGGCGGGCTCCTGCGCGGCGTGGCGGTCACCTCAACTTAGCAAACCCGCCGCCGGCCGGCTTGCGCTGGCGCAGAGCGCCCGGCCGCCGCGCCAGCCTGTATGATGTCGGCACTGCGCCAAAAGTGCAAACATCCTCTTTACACTGAATCCACCAGGACTTACGCAATGTCTATCAAAATCAGCCAGCAATTCGACGCCGGCGCCATCGAAGTCGTGCGCGCCGACGACCCGGCCGCCATCGACCTGAACATCCGCAAGGATTCCCACGCCGACATCACGCAATGGTTTTATTTCCGCGTCCAGGGCGCCGCGGCGACGCCGTTGAACCTGCGCTTCCTCAACGCCGGCGCGGCCGCCTACCCGGACGGCTGGAAAGATTACCAGGCCGTCGCCAGCTACGACCGCGACAGCTGGTTCCGCGTGCCGACCACCTATGACGGCCAGGTGATGACGATCAGTCACACGCCGGAATACGACAGCGTCTACTACGCCTACTTCGAGCCGTACTCGTGGGAACGCCACCTGGCGCTGCTGGACAACGCGCAACTGTCGCCGCTGGTCAAGCAGGTCGACCTGGGCAGCACCATCGACGGCCGCGACCTCAACATGCTGGTCATCGGCGACCCCGAGGCCGAACAAAAGGTGTGGGTCATCGCGCGCCAGCATCCGGGCGAGACGATGGCCGAGTGGTTCGTCGAGGGCATGGTCGACGCCCTGCTCGACCCGGCCAATCCGTTCGGCCGCCAGTGCCTCAAGGAGGCGGTGTTCTATGTGGTGCCGAACATGAATCCGGACGGCTCGGTGCGCGGCAACCTGCGCACCAACGCCGCCGGCGCCAACCTGAACCGCGAGTGGCTCAATCCGACGATGGAGCGCAGCCCGGAGGTGTTCCTGGTCAAGAACAAGATGCTCGAGATCGGCTGCGACCTGTGCCTCGACATCCACGGCGACGAGGGCTTGCCGTACGTGTTCGTGGCCGGCAGCGAGTCGTTGCCGAATTTCACGCCCGAACAGGCCGAGGCGCAACAGTATTTCATCGACAACTTCCTGATCGCCAGCCCGGACTTCCAGGACGAATACGGCTACGGCGAGACGCCGTACACGCCGGAAACGCTGACGATGGGTTCGCCGCACATCACCCACGCGTTCGGCTGCCTGTCGCTGACCCTGGAGATGCCGTTCAAGGACAACGCCAACGATCCGGACCCGGACACCGGCTGGAACGGCGCCCGCAGCGCCGAGCTGGGCCGGGCGGTGTTGCAGCCGGTGCTGCAATCGCTGCTCGCGCAGCAGTGACCATGGCAAGCGCCTGAGAAGGTTCCCTGCGGCGCGACAATGTGTTCGCCGCAGGGAAAAATACACTGGGCCTCACACGGCGCATCCCCGCGCCGCCCCGGGAGGTTCAGCATGATTACCCTGTTTTGCGCGCGCCGCGCGCTCGTTTGCGCCGCCATGTCGGCCACCGCCTTGCTGCTGGGCGCCTGCAACACCCCCTACCGACCGCCGCTGTTCGTCGAGCCCGACCCCGTCTTCCCCGGCCTGATCGACCTGGCCGCCCGGGCCGACGGCAAGGGCGCCGACGTGCTGCTGGTGCACGGCATGTGCACGCACGACGCCAAGTGGGCGCCCAAGGCGGTGGCGCAGATGACGCAAGCGCTTACGGCCGCCACGACGTCCCCCGAAGCCGGCCCCGCCGCCGGCGCGGCCGGGGAGGTCCCGCGGGTGCAAATCGTGCCGTCCACGGTGCGCACGCCGGCCGGCACGCTGCGCTTCGCCGCGATGATCTGGTCGCCGCTGACGGTGCCGCTCAAGCGCCAGCTATGCTACGACCAGACCAACAAATTGGCCATCTGCGCCGGCGAGCCGCCCTACCCGTTCACCCGCGCGCGCCTCAACGCCCGCCTGAAGGACGTGCTGGTCGACGATTGCCTGGCGGACGCGGTGGTGTATCAGGGCGTCTCGCGCGACGCCATCCAGCGCCGCATGCGCGAGGCGATTTTGCAGGTGCTGACGGCCAGCGACGGGCCGTCCGATCAGCCGCTGATGGTGGTCTCTAGCAGCCTGGGCAGCAAAATCCTGTTCGACACGCTGCTGCGCATGACCGAGGAGGAGCCCGGCGCCCGGGCGTCGCGGCTGGCGCTGCGGGCGGTCGAGCGCCTGCGCTTTCTGGTAATGGCGGGCAATCAGATTCCGCTGCTGTCGCTGGCCGACCAGCAGATCGGCGACGCCGACACCGCCCGCCGCCTGGTGCCGTCGCCGCCGGACAGTTTGCAGCTGCTGCTGCAAAAGCGCAGCGCCGGCAAGCGGCTGCCCGTCGCCGGGCCGGGGCTGACCCTGGTGGCGTTCACCGATCCCAACGATTTGTTGTCGTACACGCTGCCGGCCGAGCGCTACGCGGGCGACGACGTGGCGGTGTATAACATTATGGTATCCAACGCGCCCACATGGCTGGGCTTGCTCGCACGCCCGGACCAGGCCCACCTGGACTATCTGGACAATCCGGACGTCGGCCGCCTGATCGCCTGCGGCCGGCCGGCCAGCGCGCACTGCAAGCGGGAATAGCACCGCCGCGCGGGGCGGCGGGCGCTTCGGCGTATGGCTCAGCCGCCCGCCACCACCATGCTCTCGATCAGGATCGAGCCGGTTTCCTTGGTGCCGCGCACCAGCGTGTCGGCGCCGACGGCGACGATCTGCGCCAGCATGTCCTTCATGTTGCCGGCGATGGTGATCTCCTCGACCGGATACTGGATCACGCCGTTCTCGACCCAGAAGCCGGACGCCCCGCGCGAATAGTCGCCGGTCACGTAGTTGGTCCCTTGGCCCATCAACTCGGTCACCAGCAGGCCGGTGCCCAGCTTTTTGAGCATGGCCACGAAGTCGTCGCTGTTCCTGGTCAGGGTCGACGTCAGCGCCAGGTTGTGCGAGCCGCCGGCGTTGCCGGTGGTCTTCATGCCCAGCTTGCGCCCCGTGTAGGTCGACAGGAAGTAGCCCTGCACCACGCCGTCCTTGACGACGTCGCGCTTGACGGTGCGCACGCCCTCCTCGTCGAACGGCGCCGAGCCGACGCCGCCGATGATGTGCGGATCCTCGGTGATCTGCACGTGCTTGGGCAGCACCTGCTTGCCCAGCGAATCGATCAAAAAGCTCGACTTGCGGTACAGCGCCCCGCCGGACGTCGCCTGCACGAACGCGCCCAGCAAACCGGCCGCCAGCGGCGCCTCGAACAGCACCGGACAAGTGCGCGTGGCGATGGTGCGCGCGTTCAGGCGCGCCAGCGCGCGTTCGGCCGCGTACCGGCCGATGGCCTCCGGCGACGCCATCTTGCTGGCGTCGCGCACCGACGAATACCAGTCGTCGCGCTGCATGCCGGCGCCCTTGCCGGCGATCGGCGCCACCGACAGCGTATGGCGCGAGAACGGATAGCCGCCGATGAAGCCGCGCGAATTGGCCGACACGAAATGCGACTGCTGCACATGCACGTTGGCGCCCTCGGAATTGGTCACGCGCGGATCGACGTCGAACGCCGCCGCCTCGGCGCGCCGGGCCAGCGCCACCGCGCCCTCGGTGCTCAGGTCCCACGGATAGAACAGCTTCAGGTCGCGCGGCGCCAGCTCCAGCATGTCCTCGTCGGCCAGGCCGGCGCAATCGTCGTCGGCCGTGAAGCGGGCGATGTTGTAGGCCGCCTCCACGGTCGCCTTCAGCGCCGCCGGCGAAAAATCGGAGGTGCTGGCGTTGCCGCGGCGCTGGCCGATGAACACCGTCACGCCCATGCCCTTGTCCTTGTTTTGCTCGATCGTCTCGATCTCGCTCTTGCGGACGGACACCGACAGCCCACTGCCTTCGCTGATCTCGACGGCGCAATCGGTGCCGCCCTGCGCCTTGGCGAAGGCCAGCACATCGCGGGCGAGCTGCTGCAACTGGTCCTGGGTGTGGGTGAAATGGGGATCGCTCATGGGCTGTTTTCTTCGGGTGGCCGCTAAAACAGTTATCATAGCAGTCGTTTACAGTTTACAGGGGCAGGTACACGCCCCACCGAAAGTTGATATTATGGTAAATCCAAATCGCGGCGCGGTCGGCTTCAGCTCCACCGAATTCGAGCAAGAATACGAACGCCCTTCCAAATCCGAGATGAAGCGCCAGTCCGACGCCCTGCAGAAAATGGGCGAAACGCTGGTCGAGGCGGCGCGTGACCGCGTCAAGCGCGTGCCGATGCCCGAGGACGTGCGCGACGCCATCCTCGAGTGCCAGCAGATCACCAACCACGAGGGCCGCCGCCGCCAGATGCAATTCGTCGGCAAGAAGATGCGCACCCTCGACGAGGCCGAAGTGGCCGAGATCCAGAAGGCCATCGACAGCTGGAAGGGCGCCTCCAAGTCGGAGACGGCCGCCATGCACGCGCTGGAACGGCGCCGCGACAAGCTGCTTGCCGATGACAAGGCGCTGACCGTGCTGCTGGAGGAGAACCCGGAACTGGACGTGCAGCAGCTGCGCACCCTGATCCGCAACGCCCGCAAGGAGCAGGCCGAGAACAAGCCGCCGAAGGCCTACCGCGAGATCTTCCAGATCCTCAAGCAGATCGAGGGCAAGAAGAAAAAACCGGCCGCCGATGACGGCGACGAAGACGACAGCGAGCAAGATGACGAGTAAGGACATTGACGTCAGCGTCGACCCGGGCCAGTTGCTGGTGATCGGGCTGGTGTCGGTCTCGGACCGCGCCAGCGGCGGCGTGTATCAAGACCTGGGCATTCCGGCGCTGGAGGAATGGCTGGCGCGCGCGCTGACCACTCCCTACCGCCTTGAAACCCGCCTGATCGCCGACGAGCGGGCGCTGATCGAAGCCACCCTGACCGACCTGGTCGACATCGACCGCTGCCACCTGGTGCTCACCACCGGCGGCACCGGCCCGGCGCGGCGCGACGTCACGCCGGAGGCCACCTTGGCCGTCGGCACCAGGGAAATGCCCGGTTTCGGCGAACAAATGCGTCAAATCAGCCTGCGCTTCGTGCCGACCGCGATCCTGTCGCGGCAGACGGCGGTGATCCGCGAGACGCCCGACCACGCGGCGCTGATCATGAACCTGCCGGGCCAGCCGAAGGCCATCGCCGAAACGCTGGGCGGGCTGAAAGACGCCGACGGCGCCACCTTGGTGGGCGGCATCTTCGCCGCCGTGCCCTACTGCGTCGACCTGATCGGCGGTCCGTACATGGAAACCGATCCGGCCGTGTGCAAGGCGTTCCGCCCCAAATCCGCGCTGCGTCCGCAGCCGGCGGCCTGACGCCATACGCCCATCGCCATGGCCACCGCGCGCACGCGCCGCCGTTTGCTGGGCGGCGCCGGCGCGGCCGGCCTGCTATATTTCTGCCAACGACTATCCGCATCCCCGAGGAGCCCCATGAGCACGCTGCTGCAAACGATCGAAAAAGAAACCGGCGCCAATCCGAGCGTCGCCATCATCTGGATGCACGGCCTGGGCGCCGACGCCAACGACTTCGCGCCGATGCCGCAGGAGCTCGATTTGCGCGGGCTGCCGCCGATCCGCTTCGTGTTCCCCAACGCCGACACGATGCCGGTGACGGTCAACGGCGGCTACGTGATGCGCTCGTGGTACGACATCGTCGCCAGCGACCTTGGCCGGCAGGAGGACGAAGCGGGGCTGCGCGCCTCGCAGCTGAAGGTCGAAGCGTTGATCGCGCGCGAGAACGCGCGCGGCATCCCGACCTCGCGCATCGTGCTGGCCGGCTTCTCGCAAGGCTCGGCGATGACGTTGCAAACGGGATTGCGGCAGAAGGACAAGCTGGCCGGCATGATGTGCCTGTCGGGCTACCTGCCGATCGCCGCCAAGGCCGGCGCCGAGCACACCAGGGAAAGCCTGGCCACGCCGATCTTCATGGGGCACGGCCGCATGGACCCGGTGGTACCGCTGGCGCGCGCCGAACAATCGCGCGACGCGTTAAAGCAGCTCGGCTACGACGTCGAATGGCACGAGTACCCGATGCAGCACTCGCTGTGCCAGCAAGAAATCGTCGACATCAGCGCCTGGCTCAAGCGCATCCTCTAAAGCAACTCCGGGGTCAGGTCCTAATGCCGCTAAGTTAAGACGATTTGCGTAGGGCGGATTAGGCGGAACGCCGTAATCCGCCATGAGCCGCCGACGGCGCTTGGCGGATTACGCTGCGCTAATCCGCCCTACGTGATTCCGATCCCCGCTTAACTTAGCGGCATTAGGGTCACGGCATTAGGGTCACACGGCATTAGGGTCAGGTCCACCATTTCTACACGAGCTGATGCGTGCCTCGGCCGGACTCCGCGAAATTGGGATAGCACCCCACAACGGATACCTCCAAATAACGAACCTGGACGACCCGCACGCTGCCCATGCCCCATACGGCCGGGCTCGTGTAGAAATGGTGGACCTGACCCCGGAGTTACTCCGGCAGCGGCACGGCCGCCGACGCCGGCACCTCGGTCTGCGAAGCGTTCATCACCATGGCCAGAAATGTGTAGTAGCCGTTGATCCCCATCAAATCGACTACGCCGTGCTCGCCGAACATCGCCAGCGCCGCCGCATACGTGTCGTCGTCGATGCGCTGGCGCTGGTGCAGCATCACGCAGAAGTCGTGCACCAGCGCCTCGTCCGGCGCCATGCCCTCGGGCCGCCGCCGCGCCGCGATCGCCGCGATCACCTCGTCGGCGATGCCGTGGTAGCGCGCGATCGGCTCGTGGATCGCCCATTCCACCTGCTGGCTCCATTGGCGCGCCGTCACCAGGATCGCCAACTCCGTGAGCCGCGTGCCGATCGCGCTGCGGTAGCGCAGGTACTCGCCCATGCGCTGCGCCGCCGCCATCAGCTCCGGGCTGCGGATCAGCGGCACGAACGGCCCGTACAGCGCGCCGCGCGGGCCGTCGATCACCGCCTGCGCCGCCACCTGCTGGCTGGCGCTCATCTGTGCAAAGGGAATCGGTCCCAGTCGATCGTCCATATCATTGTCCTTGTGGCTTTGGGAAACTATTTACTTATGTTCCGGCATTTATCAAGGGAATACAAGCCGATCGGCGCTATCTTCTGCTGTCGGTCACACTCTTCCCCCCGCCAGAAAGGACGCCATGAGCAACATCATCCACCGCAATCTGCGCCGCCCGCCGCCGCTGGCCGTTAGCGCCTCCGGCCTGACCGTGCGCGACAGCGCGGGCAACAGCTATCTCGACGCCAGCGGCGGCGCCGCCGTCTCGTCGCTGGGCCACGGCCACCCCGACGTGCTGGCCGCCATGCACGCCCAGATCGACCGCAACGCCTACGCCCACACCGCCTTCTTCACCTGCGAACCGGCCGAGGAACTGGCCACGCGCCTGGCCAACGACGCCCCCGGCGACCTCGATCACGTCTACCTCGTCTCCGGCGGCTCGGAGGCGATGGAGACGGCGCTCAAGCTGGCGCGCCAGTACTTCGTCGAGGCCGGCGACACCGAGCGCAGCGTCTTCATCGCCCGCCGCCAGAGCTACCACGGCAACACGCTCGGCGCGCTGGCCATCGGCGGCAACGAGTGGCGCCGCCGGCCATTCGAGCCGCTGTTGATGAACGTGCCGCGCGTGTCGCCCTGCTACGAATACCGCCACCGCCCCAAGGACCAGAGCGTCGACGACTATACCGATAGCCTGCTGCGCGAACTCGAGGCGCGCATCCTGGAGACCGGGCCGTCGCGCGTGATCGCCTTCTGCGCCGAGACGGTGGTCGGCGCCACCGCCGGCGCGGTGCCGCCCACGCCCGGCTACTTCCGCGGCGTGCGCCAGCTGTGCGACCAGTACGGCATCCTGTGGATCGCCGACGAGGTCATGTGCGGTATGGGCCGCACCGGCACCTTGTACGCGTTCGAGCAGGAGGGCGCGCTGCCGGACCTGGTGGTGCTGGGCAAGGGCCTGGGCGCCGGCTACCAGCCGATCGGCGCGGTGCTGGCGCGCGAACACATCGTCACCCGCCTGCGTGAGGGCAGCGGCGCCTTCCAGCACGGCCACACCTACATGGGCCACCCGATCGCCGCCGCCGCCGCGCTGGCGGTGCAGAAGGTGATACAGCGCGATAACCTGCTGGGCGCCGTCACGGTGCGCGGCGCCAGCTTCCGGCGCATGCTGCGCGAGGCCTTCGGCGAGCATCCGTACGTGGGCGACATCCGCGGCCGCGGCCTGTTCATCGGCATGGAACTGGTCAAGGACCGAGAGAGCAAGGAGCCGTTCGATCCGCAGCTCAAGCTGCACGCGGCCATCAAGGACCAGGCGATGGCGGTCGGCTTGATGGTCTATCCGATGGGCGGCACCATCGACGGCCGGCTGGGCGACCATATCCTGCTGGCGCCGCCGTTCACCAGCACCGAGGCGGAGCTGGCCGAAATCACCAGCCGTCTCGGCGAGGCCGTCAAGCGGGCGTTCACCAGCGTGTTGTGACGGTGCGGCGGCGCATTCCGTCACGCGCCGCCGGCGGCGCCGTGGCGGATTACGCTGCGCTAATCCGCCCTACGTGTTTCCACGGTTACGCGCACGTGTCGGCCATCGGCGGCCTATGTATCGGCCACCATCTCGACGTGGCCGGATATCCACGTAGGGCGGATTAGCCGGAACGGCGTAATCCGCCAAGCGCCGCCAACGCGATGCGACAACGGCCTACCGCGCCTGCCAGGCGATAACATCCTGCTGCTGCTCGCCCAGGCCGGCGATGCCCAGCCGCAGCGTGTCGCCTTTCTTCAGGAAGCGCTGCGGCTTGCGCGCCTGGCCCACGCCCGGCGGCGTGCCGGTCGCGATTACGTCGCCCGGTTCCAGCGTCATGAACTTCGACAGATAGCTGATGATTTGCGCGACCGGGAAGATCATCGTCCCGGTGCTGCCCGTCTGCATGCGCTTGCCGTTCAAATCCAGGTACAGGTCGAGCTTTTGCACGTCGTAGATATCCTCCGGCGTCACCAGCCACGGGCCGATCGGGCCGAAGGTGTCGCAGCCCTTGCCCTTGTCCCACTGCGTGCCCATCTCCAGCTGGAAGGCCCGCTCCGAGACGTCGTTGACCACGCAATAGCCGGCCACGTATTTGAGCGCGTCCTGCTCGCTGACGTACTGCGCGCGCGTGCCGATCACCACGCCCAGCTCCACCTCCCAGTCGGTCTTCTTCGACCCCTGCGGCAGCATCACCGGATCGTCCGGGCCGTTGATGCAGGTGACGGCCTTCATGAACACCACCGGCTCCCTGGGCGGCTGCATGCCGATTTCGGCCGCGTGGTCCGAATAATTGAGGCCGATGCCGATGAATTTGCCCACCCGCGCGAGCGGCACGCCGTAGCGCGGATTGCCGCGCACCAGCGGCAGCGACGCCTGCGCGATCTTTTCCAGTTTGCGCAGCGCCTTGGGCGACAGCTGCTCGGCGCCGATATCGTCGATCACGCCGGACAGGTCGCGCAGCTTGCCTTCGTCGTCGATCAGGCCAGGTTTTTCTTTGCCGGGACGGCCGTAACGCACAAGTCTCATACAGTTCCTTGGTTAAGATGTCCGCGACATTCTAACCGTAGCGGCCCTGCCTCAACCATTTGTTGGCGATGATCTTGGTGCCGCTGACCACCGGCGCGCCGCCGTGCAAGGTCTGGCGGTCCGGCTGGTGGTTGGCGTCGGTGTTGAGGAACCACAGCGCGTTGCCCTTTTTCGGGAACACCTCCAGGCCGATGCCGGGGAAGACGGTGCCGCCGCCCTGCTCGACGTCGCTCAGGTAGAGGATGAAGGTGGCCAGGCGCTGGCCGCCGCGCTGCAGGTGGCTGCGGTGGCCGCCGCTGTCCGGATCGAGCCAGTCGAAGTGCGGCCGGTACTCCTGCGTGCTGCCGTACTTCTGCAGCTGGAACGGCTCGCCGCATTCGGCCGGCCAGTGCGCCAGCGCCGCCAGCCGGCGCTCGATGCGCTCGGCCACCTCGGCCTCGCCGCGCTGGATGAAGGCCATCTCGCTGGTGCGGCCCTCGTGCACCACGCTGGCGCCGTCGGCCTCGCCGGTGACCGTCGAGCGGGTGTAGCGCGTGCCGCAGTGGGCGACGATGGCGTCGCACTCCTCCATGCTCAGCACATTGCCCAGCAAGATGACCTGCGGCTGTTTGAGCACGAACAACAGCTCCACCTCGCGGTCCGGTGCGGCCACGCGATTACGCTCGATATCGATGTAGGGCATCTGCTGCGGCGCCACGAACACGCTGTCCGCCGGCTCGGCGGCCGCGCCGCCGTCGGCCGCCGCCCGCATGCGCAGCGCCTCGTCGATGGCGGCGCGCGCCACGGCCATGCTGTGCTGGCCGGAGCGCGCCATGCTGTTGGCCATGTCCAGCGGGCTGCAGGCGCGCGCCAGGTTCTCGTTGATCCAATCCTGCCAGGTCTTCGGCAGGGATGTGAAAACGTTAAGGTCGTTTTTGGCCGGTTGAACTTTGGTCATCGCGTCATGGAAGGCTGGTCGCCGGGTTGCCGGAATGGAGGTCCATTCTACCGGAACCGGCCGGCCGTCTCCAGCGCCGCCACACGAACCACAACAATCCCGGCGCCTGCAACAACACCAGCGCCGCGAAGCCGGCCTGGTAGGCCTGGGCCGGATACTGCTGCAGCAGGTTGGGCCGCCAGCAGCCGACCAGCATGCCGAAGCCCGCCTGCACCGCGAACGCGCCCAGGAAAATGAGCAGGTTCAGGCAGGTGGCCGCGCGTCCGGTCAGGGTGCCGGGCAGGTTTTGCGCGACGATCGCGTACTCGATGCCGGTCACCGTGCCGACCAGCGTAAACAGCACCGACAAGGTCTGGAAGCTGGGCGACCAGTTGCACACGAAGCCCAGCTGCACCAGGATGAACAGCCCCACGCCGGCCGCCGCCACGTTGATCGGCGCCACGCCGCGGCGCCCGGCCCATTCGGTGATCATGCCGACGGCGATGGCTCCAAAGATGATAGCCGCCATGCCCAGGTACAGCAGGTAGGCGACCGCCTCCTCCGAAAAGCGCGCGACGTCGGTCAGCCAGCGGCTGATCCACAGGCCCTGCATGCCGAAGAACACCGTGTGCGGTATCAGCACCAGCGAAGCGACCTCGCGGAAGGCCGGATGGCGGTACACCTCGCGCATGGCCGTCAACACCGGCGCGCGCGGCGCGGACGACGGCCGCGGATGCGGCGGCGCCAGCGCGCGGATCAGCAGGCCGGTGCCCAGCGCCGCCACGGCCAGGCCGATGAACAGGCCGCGCCAGTCGGTGTAGTGCAGCGCCAGGCGCACCGGCAAGGTGGCCGACGCCGCCCCCAGGCCGCCGACGGCGATCAGGTAGCCCTGCACCGACGGCATGCGCGACGGCGCGATCCAGGTCGATATCGCCTTCACCGCCGACATGAAGCAGCCGCCCACGCCCAGGCCGATGACGGCGCGCGCCACCAGCAGCTCGGTGAAGTTGGTGCCGCCCGAGAAGGCCAGCGCGCCCAGCGCCGCCACCATCAGCATCGGCAGCTGCACCTTGGCCGGCCCCCAGCGATCGAGCGCGATCCCCACCGGCAGCTGCACCAGCGCGAACGAAAAGAAGAAGGCGCTGGTGAGCAGCCCCAGTTGGCCCGGCGTCAGCGCCAGCGTCGCCACCAGTTGCGGCGCCAGGGTGGCGTTCACGGTGCGCATCAGGCTCGACAGATAGTGCCCCAGCGCGAACGGCAGGAACACCAGCACGAACACCGCGCCGCGCGACATGGACGGCGCCGGCGCGCCCACCCCGCACCCCGAATGCGCGGGGTCGGACGCCGCACGGGGTCCGCCCCCTGTGGCCGCGGTGCGGGTCAAGGATGGCGCCACGCGCGCGCCCGTCCGCGTCCGTTCCCTGGTCAGCATGGCGTACCCCTATGCGGCGTTCGGTTCGGTGCAGCCGGAGGCCGCGGCGGCGGCGGCCGCCTCCTGCCGCGCCGAGATCAACGGAATCACCTTGCGCTGGCCGGGCGCCTCGGCGCCGTACTCGCTGCGGCTGCCGCCCTCCTCCTCGAAGAAGAACTTGTCCTTGCCGAAGGCCGGTTTCAAATGATCCATCCAGGTCGCCTTGGGATCGTACTTGGCGTAGAACGGGCGGCGCACCCAGTTCGGATTGCGCGCCTGCAGGAACTGCAGCGCGAACAGCTTCTCGCCGGCGATGTTGACCACGCCGTCGATCACCACCTTGCCGGGGAAGGCGCTCATCGACGGCCCGCGCACGGTGCGCGCCAGGCCCGACACCATCTGGTAAGCCTCCTGGAAGATCTCGTGCGCGCGCGCCAGCGGCAGCTCGAAGTACTCGCGCGGGCCGGTGTCGCGCTCGACGAACATATAGTACGGAATCGCCCCCAGGCGCACGCCGGTCTGCCACAACTCGGCCCAGCTTTTCGGGTCCTCGTTGATGTGGCGGATCAGCGGGCCTTGCATGCGCAGCGTGGCGCCGGTGCCGACGATGCGCTTGACGGCGTGCTGGGCGATCTCCGGGCGCAGCTCCACCGCGTGGTTGTAGTGGCCCATGATGGCCATGTTCTTGCCGCTGGCGACCACCCGCTCGAACAGGCGCAATAAATCGTCGGCGTCGCGGTCGGTGACGAAGCGCTGCGGCCAGTAGGCCACCGACTTGGTGCCGATGCGGATGTTCTGGATATGCGCCAGCTCGGGCACCAGCAGCGGTTCGATATAGGCCTCGAGCGAACGGGTGTTCATGATCAGCGGATCGCCGCCGGTGATCAGCACATCGGTCACCTCCGGATGCAGCTTCAGGTAGGCCGCCAGCTCGTGCGACTCGCGGGCGTCGAACTTCATGTCGTCCATGCCGACGAACTGCGGCCAGCGGAAGCAGAAGGTGCAATAGGCGTGGCAGGTCTGGCCGGCGCTGGGGAAGAACAGCACCGTCTCCTTGTACTTGTGCTGCAGGCCCTTGACCGGCGCGTCGTTCACGCGCGGCACGTTGTGCGTCATCTGCCCGGCCGGATGGGGGTTCATGCGCAGGCGGATCTTGCGCACCAGCTCGGCCATCGCGGCCGGGTTGGCCTTGCCCAGCACCATGTCGCGCAGCTGGGCGTAGTCGTCGGCCTGCAGCATGTCCTTGTGCGGGAACACCAGGCGGTAGATCGGGTCGTCGGGGATGTTGTTCCAGTCGATCAGGTGGTCGAGCACGTATTCGTTGGTGCGGAACGGCAGCACGTGCGACACCACCTGCACCGCCTCCTGCAAATCGGGCGACAGCCTGTCCCATTGGCGCGCGTTGGCGATGGTCTGGCGGATGAAGGGTTTGAACTTGGGCGCCTGCGCGGCGCTGGGGGTCCCGGACGGATTCAGATCGGTGGTCATGGCGGTTTCCTATCGCTTGTGAGGTGGCGGAAACTGCATGCTAGGCCTCCAACAGGCAATTCAAATTGCCCAAAATCAAGTGACCAATGGAAATTTTTGGGGACTGGGTGCACGCGGCAATAAAACCACGCTCGCCATTTCCATACGGCCACACTTTGCGGCAGCGCAATCCCGGGCACCGCCGCCGGCGTAAAGTGCATAGGAGCAAGCCCACCCACCTGACAAGGATCCGCCATGAAACAACACTACGCCCTGGCCGCCATTGCCGCCGCCCTGCTCCACCTGCCCGCCGCCGCCTCGGAGCCGACCCAGAAGGACGCCATCGCCATGGCCGAAAAAGGCGCCGCCTTCATGAAGGCCAACGGCAAGGAGGCGATGATGAAGAAGATCACCGACAAGGACCCCGACTTCGTCCAGGGTTCGCTGTACGTCGACATGCGCGACATCAACACCGGCATCGTGCTGGCGCATCCGATCAACCCGTCCATCGTCGGCAAGGACCTGACCGACGTGCCCGACGCCAGCGGCAAGAAATACCGCCGCGAGATCATCGAGCTGGCCGCCAAAAAGGGCAGCGGCTGGGTCGACTACCAGTACAAGAACCCCACCTCCGGCAAGATCGAGCCGAAGACCACCTACATCCTGCGCGTCGGCGACGCCGTGCTGGAAGCGGGCATCTATAAAAAGTAATCGCGGCACACCCCGCCACACGCCGTCCGCGCACCCGAGCTGGAGAGCAACATGCTGAAGAAATTACGTATTGGACCCAAATTGCTGCTCGCGCCCGGCCTGGTGCTGGTGCTGCTGATCGTCACCGCCGCCGCCGGCTACTACGGCATGGTGCGCCAAAACGCGTCGATGGAAAACCTGGTGCAGGTGCGCGCCGCGCGCCTCAAGGCGGCGGCCGACGTCTCCGGCGAGGCGCGCTACGCGCACGCCCACATCTACCAGTTGCTGGCCTGGGTCAACGGCAGCTTCGCGCAGGCCCGGCTCGACGCGCTGGGCCAGCAGATCAAGGCGCGCCACGCCGCCATCGAGGCGCAGCTGCGCCGGCTGGCCGCCGACGCCGGCGGCGACGCCGCCGAGCGCAAGATCGTCGAGCGCGCGCTGGTGTCGCTGACGGCCTACCGCAAGGCCGTGCTCGAAACGATGGACCTGGCGCAAATGGACCAGAGCATCGCCACCAATTCGATGGCCAAGGCCGAGAAGCAGTTCCTGCTGCTCAACGAGGAGCTGGAACAATTGTCGGCGCTGCAAAAGCAGCTCAGCATGGACGCGCACGCGCGCGCCAAGGGCGACTTCGCCGCCATGAGCGCCACCATGGGCGTGGTGGTGTTGCTGTCGATCGCGCTGTCGCTGGGCGTGACGATGGCCGTGCGCGGCGCCATGCTGCGCGACATCCGCGGCATCGCCGACGTCGTCGTGGCGCTGGCGGCCGGCAAACTGGGCGCGGGCCGGCGCAACGACGGGCGCGACGAGATCGCCGACACCGCCCGCATGCTCGACCAGACCATGAGCAACCTGACCCAGACCCTGGGCACGATCCTGACGGCGGTGCGCTCGATCGACACCGCCGCCCACGAGATCGCCAGCGGCAACCTCGACCTGTCGACCCGCACCGAGATGCAGGCCAGCTCGCTCGAGCAGACCGCCAGCGCGATGGACAGCCTGACCCACGCGGTGCAGCAAAACGCCGCCAACGCCCAGCAGGCCTGCAAGCTGGCCGCCGGCGCCAGCGAGATGGCCCAGCGCGGCGGCGACGCCGTGCAGCAGGCGGTGCGGACGATGACGTCGATCCGCGCCAGCTCGCGCCAGATCGTCGACATCATCGGCGTCATCGACGGCATCTCGTTCCAGACCAACATCCTGGCGCTGAACGCCGCCGTCGAGGCCGCGCGCGCCGGCGAGCAGGGCCGCGGCTTCGCGGTGGTGGCGTCGGAGGTGCGCACCTTGGCGCAGCGCTCGGCGGCGGCCGCCAAGGAAATCAAGACCTTGATCGCGGCCTCGGTGGCCACCATCGACAGCGGCAGCGCCTCGGTGCACCAAGCCGGCGAACGCATGGGCGCCATCGTCGACTCGGTGCGCGAGGTCAACGACATCATCGCCCGCATCAGCGACGCCAGCGCAGAGCAGGCGCAGGGCATCGCCGAGGTCAACCAGGCGGTCGGCCAGATGGACGACGTCACCCAGCAGAACGCCGCGCTGGTCGAGCAGGCGGCGGCCGCCGCCGAGAGCCTGCAAGAACAGGCGGTGCAGCTGTCGCAGGCGGTGTCGGTGTTCACGGTCGAGCCGCCGACGGCGGCGGCCGGCGCGCCGTCAGGCCCGCAGGGGCTTGCTCAGAAAGCGCGAGCCGGCCACGCCGAAACGCCACGGCAGCTCCACGGCTTTCGAAATGCCAATGCGCGGGCCGGCTGACACCACGATCGGCTCGCGCCCCGGCAACGGCTGATCGGCCGGCAACAGCTGGAACGGCGCGGCGTCGAGCGGCAGGTTGTTGTGCGCGCGCGTGACGCCAAGCGCCTGGCACAGCCGGCCCGGCCCGGCGCACAGCAGGCGCTCGTCGTCCAGGCCGCGGCGCGCGCGCATGATGTCGAGCCCGGCCACCGGCTCGAGCGCGCGGATCAGCACCCCGGCGCCGTGGCCGTCCTCGCGGCAGACGAAGTTGAGGCACCAGTGCAGCCCGTGCGAGCGGTACACATAGCTGCGTCCGGGCGGGCCGAACATGGAGAAATTGCGTTCCGTGCGGCCGATGTAGCAATGCGACGCCGGCTCCTCGCGGTCGTAGGCCTCGGTCTCGACGATGCGCCCGCCGACGCCGTCGACCAGCACCGTCACACCGATGAGCTGGCGCGCCACCTCGTGCGACGGCGCGGCGAAATTGATCCCTGCGATAAGCTTGTCCATGGGCGATATTGTAAATGCCAATCTGGACCGCGCGACCACGGACGGGCTAGCGAATCGTTATCAAAGCGCCATCAAAGTGTCACCCGCGCAGAAATTTAACGACAAAATCGCCACCCGTGTAGCTTGAAAGCAATAAAATCCGGAGAAATTCGCGCTACCGGCGCGCGCTTGCGGCGATAATGACGGGTATGCATACCCTCGACATTTGCCAGCGCCGGGCGGTCACCGTTGCCGCGCGCCGCCTTTACCCCTGAAGATAACATGACGACAGTAGCAGCCCCAGCCATGCCAGTAGAAAACGCGGTGGAAGAAGCGCTGATGCGCTCCATCCGGATTCCTCCCCGGCCCAGCCTGCTCGTCGACCTGCAGCGCGAGCTGGCCCAGGCCGACCCGTCGCCGCGCCGCATCGCCCGCATCATCGGCAACGACGTCGGCATGTCCGGCGCCCTGCTCAAGCTGGCCAACTCGCCGTTCTTCGGCGCCGCCCGCAAGGCCAAGTCGGTCGAACAGGGCATCAACTTCCTCGGCGTCGACCAGTGCGCCGCGCTGCTGACCGGGCTGCTGGCGCGCCAGGCCATCGAGGGCAAGGAGGCCGACCTGAACGCCTTCTGGGAAGTGTCGGCGCGACGGGCCCAGGCGCTGGTGTTCACCTCGCGCAAGCTGCGCATCGCCCCGCCCGACATCGCCCACACCTTCGGCCTGTTCTGCGACATCGGCGTGCCGCTGCTGATGAACCGCTTCGCCGACTACGCCGACACCTACGCCGACGCCTGCCACGACGCCGAGCGCCCGTTCACCGCCGTCGAGGACCAACGCTACAGCACCAACCACGCCGCCATCGGCTGCCTGCTGGCGCGCAACTGGGGGCTGTCGCCGGACGTCTCCTGGGCCATCCTGCTGCACCACGACTACCGCGTGCTCGACGACCCGGCCACCGACGACGCCGTGCGCTCGCTGGTGGCGCTGTCGCTGCTGGCCGAAAAAGGCATCCAGCGCTTCCACGGCCGCGCCATGTCCTACGAATGGGAAAAAGGCGGCGCGCTGGCCTGCCAGCACCTCGGCCTGACCGAGGACGACACCGCCGACCTGCTCGACGAACTGCACGAAGCCTTCCACCACGAACGATAAGACCGACCTACATGCCCAAGAACAAGCGCCCCGTACCGCGCAAATCCGCCAACTCCCCGGAACTCAAGGACGAGCAGCAAACCACCGAACTGTGCGCGCTGGCGCTGGACCTGTCGGATGGCGAATTCAATAACGACATCGTGGCCGACAGCACCCGCGCCGAACTGGCGCAAAAGGCGCTCGAGTTCCAGCGCCTACTGCGCAAGCTGCTCAACCAGGGCAAGGACGAGGTACTGTACGGCGCCATCGAACTGGCGCGCGACGAATCGGTCGACGGCTACCGCTACCTGCGCAACGCCGTCGAGGAAGGCGCCGCCAGCCTGCTGCTGCGGCGCGAGGGCGCACCCGAGATGGAGATCGACGCCTTCGCCATTCCGGTGTTCGTGCACAGCCGCGGCGGCCTCGATCCGGCCGCCGACTTCCAGGACGGCGACGCCTACGACGCGCTGCTGGCCAGCTTCACAGGCGCCGGCCTGGAAAGCCCGAAGGCCAAGGTGGTGCTGGTCAGCCACGCCTACGACTTGACCGAGTTCGAGCGGGTCACCTACGGCCAGCTGCACAGCATGGTGCGCGAGGCGGCGCAGTCGCTGACCGAGAAAAAGATCGCCGCCGCGCCGGCGCTCGAGCGCAGCATGGCGGGCGGCTGGACGCCGACCAGCTTCGGCCCGGACGACAGCGCCGTCGAGCTGCGCTTTTTGCTCGGCTTCGCGCTCAAGCGCGCCGACGACGCCTTCTACCAAGTGCCGGCGGGCGAGAAGGCGGCCGACGCCCACTTCGCCCAGCGCGCCGAGCGCTACCAGAAATGGACGCAGCAATACGCGCCGCTGGTGGCGCGCTGCCTGGGCCGCGGGCGCGGCGCCGAGGCTGCGCTCACGCTCAATTTCCTGTACCAGGACCTGTTCTTCGGCGCCCGGGCGCAGGGCCAGGCCGAATACGACATGCTGCGCATCCTGTCCGAGCTGAACGAGGCGCTGGCCTCGCACGCGCCGGAACAGGTCAGCGCCATCATCGCGCCGGGCGATGTCGACGATGAAATGGTGCTGCGGGTACAACTGTCGGCCGGCGCGGAGGTGCTGGCCACGTGCGACAAGCCGCTCGACATCACCGCCGACCTCGAGCTGGAAGTCGACGACCTGCGCGACGCGCTGGCCAGCATCGGCATCGAGGCGGTGTCGGTGGCGCTGCGCTTCGACGGCGAAGGGCGGCCGGTGGACGTGCGGCCGCTGGCATAGTTTTCATGCGCCTGTGGCGGATTACGGCGTGCCGCCTAATCCGCCCTACGTGTCTCCGCGTGTCTCCGCGCGCGAGAAGGGGCCGCTGTCCGCCGCGTAACGACGGATCCACGTTGGCGCGTGGCGGATGGGGCCACTGTCCAACGCGTAACCACGGATCCACGTAGGGCGGATTAGCGCAGCGTAATCCGCCACCGCGCCGCCCGCGACGCAACATGGATACTCGTTGACAGCGCCCGGTTAGCGGCAGATACTTTCCCCAGGCGGAACACAGAGTCCGCAGCCTGGTGCGGCGCCGGCCTTGTGCTCCGCAGCAAAGGGAGACATGTCATGAAGCCATGGGCCATGCTCTGGTGCGCGCTCGCGTTGTTGCTCGGCGGCTGCGCCACCCCACCGCCGGCGCAGCGCGCGCCGATGTCCGAACTGTTCCACGACCAGCTGTTCAAGGCCCCGGCCGCGCCGATCGACACGTCCACCATCTTCGCGCTCAACGAGCGCATGCGCGACTACCTCAAGCACGACCTGCCCCGCCGCGGCGGCGAGCCGGACGCGCGCCGCGCGCTGTTCGACGCGCTGTACCGGCGCGACCAGCTCAAGCTCGAATACGATTCGGCCATGACGCGCAACGCCGCCCAGACCTTCGAGGCGCGCGCCGGCAACTGCCTGTCGCTGGTGATCATGACGGCGGCGCTGGCGCGCGAGCTCAACTTCACCGTGCAGTTCCAGCAGATCCAGATGGAGGAAAGCTGGAGCCGCGCCGGCAGCCTGTATTTCGCCAGCAACCACGTCAACCTGGTGCTGGGCAAGAAGCGCACCTCCTACCTCGACGGCTACCAGATCGACAACGCCAACGCGCTGACGGTGGACTTCATCCCGATTCCGCCCAAGGCGCGCGAGAGCGCCCGCCTGCTCGAGGAAAACACCATCGTCGCCATGTATCTCAACAACCGCGCCGCCGAGCTGCTGTCGGCCGGCAGCATCGACGACGCCTACTGGGCCGCGCGGCAGTCGGTCGAGGCGGACCCGTCCTTCCTGAACGGCTACAACACGCTGGCCGTCATCTACCAGAACCACGGCGACACGGCGCAGGCGGAACAGGCGCTGCGCTACGCGCTGCGGCAGGCGCCCAACAACACCATCTTCCTGTCGAACCTGGCGCAGACGCTGGAGACCCAGCAACGCCCGGCCGAGGCGGCCACGGTGCGCGCGCGGCTGGCGCAGCTCGAGCCCTACCCGCCGTTCCACTTCTTCCACCTGGGGCTGGAGGCCGTCAAGCTGGGCGACTACGTGCGCGCACGCCGGATGTTCGAGCGCGAGCTGGAACGGGCGCCCGACTACCACGAATTCCACTATTGGCTGGCGGTGAGCCAGTACCAGCTGGGCAACCTGCGCGAGGCCGACAAGCACATGCGGCAGGCGCTGGAGAACAGCACCACGCGCGGCCACCACGACCTGTACGCCGCCAAGCTCGACCGTATCCGCGCCTACGAGGCCAAGGTGCTGAAATGATGCTACCCTTGCGGCAATGCGAAACAATGAACTACTCGACCGTATTTTCTGGCATACGCTGACCGGCGCGCACGCGGCCCACGCCAGCGGCGCCGGCGGCGCGCGCCGCTACACCAGCGGCTTCTCGCCCATCCTCGCCTTCGCCGACAGCGCCGCGCCCGACTTCGACGCGCTGCTGCCGTACTGCGCGCCGGGCGAGCACTTCTACTGCGAAAACTGGACCGGCGCCGCCCCGCCCGGCTGGCGCGTCGACGCCGAGACGACCATGTACCGCATGGTCTGGGGCGGCGCCATGCCGGCCGCCGATCCGGCGCCGGCGGCGCTGCCGCTGCAGGCCCGCCACGCGCCACAGGCGCTGGAGCTGGCCACCTTGTGCAAGCCCGGGCCGTTCGGCATCCGCACGATCGAACTGGGCGACTACTTCGGCTACTTCGACGGCGAGCGGCTGATGGCGATGGCGGGCGAGCGCCTGCGCGCGCCGGGGCTATGCGAGATCAGCGGTGTGTGCACGCACCCGGACTACCAGGGCCGCGGGCTGGCCAAGCAACTGATCGGCAAGCTGATCCGGCGCCACATGGCGCGCGGCGACACCTCGTTCCTGCACGTGATGCGCGCCAACCCGGCGCATCAGTTGTATCTGGACATGGGCTTCGAGGATTATCTGGAATCGGTGGTGCGGGTGGTGGTGCGGGAAGGTGATCCAAGTAGCGGCGGCTGAACGGAGGATCGCCTCATGCGGCGTATAATTCATCTCACATCCCACATTCATGACGCGCATTAGATCAACATGAAGCGGGCAAACTACGTATCGTCCACAGCGAAAACTCCTTCCAAGAAATCCACCGGTATCAGCCTGGCCATGGATGTGTACCTCGATGCAAAAAAATTCGGCATCGATATTTCGCAATTTTGCGAAGAGCGGTTGCGTGACGAGATACGAACGAGAAAAGAGCAACAATGGAATGAGCAACATGCGAACTTCCTCGCCGCCTACAACAGCTTGGTGGAAGAGGAAGGCGTGGCGTTGCGGGAATGGCGGCCCGTCTGATGACCCGTGCTTGAAGACATTTCAGTAAGAACTGCTTGACTCAGAGTTTTCTCCACCCTATATTCACCCTTATGGATGAATATAAAAACACGCAGCTCGATGACCTGTTCGCGGCGGTGTCCGACGGCACTCGGCGCGCGATCCTGGCGCGGCTGGCGCAGTCCGACGCGCGGGTGACGGAGCTGGCAAGCGCGTTTCCGATCTCGCTCAACTCCACCTCCAAGCACATCCGCATCCTCGAGCGCGCGGGACTGGTCACGCGCACCGTGCACGGGCGCGAACACGTGCTATCGCTGAATGCTGCGCCGATGGCGCAAGCGGCAGAATGGATGGCGTTCTACAGCCGCTTCTGGGACGACCGCCTGGCGGCGCTGGAAGACTTCGTACTCAAAAAACGCAAGACGGACAAACCCGGGAGCAAACAATGACACAGGCAAAAAACGACGGCACCATCTTGGTCAAGCGCACCATCGCGGCGACCGTCGACGAGCTGTTCGACGCCTGGCTGGACGCGGACAGCCTGGCGCAGTGGATGCACCCCGGCACGACCGCGCCCAGCACCGCCAGCGTCGACGCGCGCGTGGGCGGCGCCTTCGAGGTGGTGATGCACTATCCGAACAATCCTCTGCGCCACCACGGCGTCTACCGCCACATCGAGCGCAACAAAAAGCTCGTCTTCACCTGGTGCTCCGACGCCACGCACCACACCGAAACGCTGGTCACGGTAGAGTTCCACATCGCCAGCGCCGGCACCGAGATCGTGCTCACGCACGAGCGCATGCCCGACCGCGCGGCCGCCGACGCCCACGCCCAGGGCTGGACCTTGGCGTTCGACCTGCTGGAGCAGCTGACCGTGGGCAAGCCGCTGACCCTGTTCACCTTCGATTGGGTGCCCGACATGCCGAGGGGCTTTGTGCGCGACCTGCGCGTGCGCTGGGCGCTGGAAGAAGCCGGGCTGCCCTACCGCGTACAAAGCGTGCCGTTCCGCGACCGCAACGCCGAGCATTTCTCGCACCAACCGTTCGGCCAGGTGCCGTGGCTCACCGACGGCGACCTGTCGATCTTCGAGAGCGGCGCCATCGTGCTGCACTTGGGCGAGCGCAGTGGCGGCGCGCTACTGCCCGCCGATCCGGGCGGCCGCGCCCAGACGCTGGAGTGGCTGTTCGCCGCCCTCAATTCGGTCGAGATGGCGAGCCTGCCGTGGGGGCTGTTCAAGTTCTCGGGTTTCGGCGGCGACTCCCCGGGCTGGGAGTTTCTGGACGGCTTCCTCAACCTCCGGCTCAAGCATCTGGAGTCGGTGCTGGCGGGACGCGAATGGCTGGCCGGGCCGTTCTCCATCGCCGACATCGTCATGGCCGACGTGCTGCGCCTGGTGGATCGTTTCGACGGCCTGGCGGCCTATCCGGCCTGCGGCGCCTACGTCGCGCGCGCCACCGCCCGGCCATCGTTCGTCAAGGCCCATGCGGACCAGATGGCGCATTTCGCGGCGGCGGATTAGACGCGCATTGCCGGAGATGGATATCTGGTCAACGTACGCCTCCATTTAAACACTGCTTGAGGAAAAAACTGAAAAAGTGCTACCCTAGTAGCACCTCACTCTTTACGGCAGCCCTACCATGGCAACTACATCACTAAAACTTCCTGATGAGCTCAAACAGCGGGCCACGACCGCTGCCCAAGAATTAGGGATAAGCACGCATGCCTTCATGGTCGGCGCCATCCGACAAGCCGCCGACGCCGTCGAGCAGCGCTCACAATTTATCGCCCAGGCCCAGGCGGCGCGCGCCGAAATGCTGCAGAGCGGGCTGGGACACGATGCGAACGAGGTTCGCGCCTATCTGCGCGAACGCCTGGCCAACGATCAAACAACCAGGCCTGACGCCAAGCCATGGCGCAAGTGATCTACGCGAACCAGGCACTTACCGATCTCGAACACATCAGCGACTTTCTTTCCAAGAACAACATAAATGCGCTTGAGACACTAGATTTAATCGATGAAGCCATCGGCATCCTGGTCCGTCATCCTTTGGTCGGCCGGCAGGTTGAATCCGGGCTGCGCGAGCTCGTAATTTCGCAAGGAAAAACCGGTTATGTCGCGCTCTATGCCTACGAGGTGGAACACGATACCATCATGGTGCTCGCCATCCGGCACCAAAGGGAAGCGGGCTTCCACGGCCAAAATATGTGAGCGGTTAACATGTCGTACGAATTCAAGGATGCTCAGCAACTGATGGGGATTTCTTTGCAGCTGTTGACCCGCGGACTGCCAAAGGTAAAAAACCGATGAAACCGATTGCGATGGGGATCGTGCCGCAAGAGCGCATACGCGAGCGTGTGCTTGCGATTGCCCGTGACCCCAAAAGCCCAAGCCGAAGGAACCTTCACTGAGTCTTAATGGCCTATAACAGCATTTTCCAGCGTTCGAGTTTTTGTGCCAGAGTGAGCGAAGCATGCGCCGGCGACGTCGATGGCAGCACCACGGTGCGATAGCCTTCGGCCGCGAATTGCGGCGCGAACTTGCCCGAAGTCTGGCCGTTGAAGCCGACCGTTTCCAACGATGGGCACAACTCGCGCAGGCGCGCGAAATCGTTGGCGGCGGGCTTGCGGATGGCCGAGTCCAGACTCCCCTCGCGCTCGCAGGCGCCCAGCACATCCCACAGCCCGAAACCATGCGCCAGCAGGCGCGGCAAGCGCTCGGCATACGGCAGCGCGGCGAGCGGCTCGCCGGTCAGCGCCGATAAAATCGGCCACAGCAAATTGCGCGGATGCGCGTAGTATTGCTGCGCGGCCAGCGAGGCGGCGCCGGGAAAGCTGCCCAACACCAGGATGCGCGTGCGTGCGTCGACCACGGGCGCGAGGCCGGTCAAGGCGGAGGAAGTCAAATCAGTGTCGTCGGGCATGCCAGTATTTTACCGCGTGCCTGTTTCAGCTATTGCGCACACAATATGAGCGCCGGTAGATGCGGCAAGCGTTCAGCATACGACAGCGCGGAGGGCTTGCCGATCAGCCCCGACAGGATCTACCACAACAAATTGATTTTTTTTTGGTCAATTGACACCCATCAGACCGGAAAGAAATCCGATTGCATGCCCAGTCTGCGGCGACTAGTATGTGTAGATCTAACTTTGGTTGTACACATCATGCGAACCAATATTGTGATCGACGACAAATTAATTGAAGATACGCTCCGAGCGACTGGCCTTACAACCAAGCGAGAAGTCGTAGAGCTTGGATTGCGCACCTTACTTCGTCTTAAGAAGCAGGAGAAGATACGCCAATTTCGCGGTAAGCTGGCTTGGGACGGCGACCTCGATACAATGCGGATCGACAAGTGATTCTGGTTGATTCGAGCGTCTGGATTGACTATTTCAGAGGCATTGCGACGCCTCAGACCAATATGCTAAATGCATTACTGGGCAACGAACCTATTGCCACCGGCGATCTGATTTTGACTGAGGTGCTGCAAGGTTTCCGGACAGACCGTGATTTCAAGCAAGCAAGGAAACTGCTGACTTCGCTGATCGTGGTTGATCTAGGAGGACGAGCAATGGCGATTCAGGCAGCCAGCAATTTTCGTGCATTGCGGTCACTCGGCGTCACGGTACGAAAAACCATCGACACGATGATTGCCACCCGTTGCATCACGGACAACTATCATTTGCTGTACAGCGACCGGGATTTCGATCCATTCGTCACCTACCTTGGACTTCGTTCCGCACTCTCATGATCTCCATATCACTCTATAACTCAGTATTGATAGGCCCGACTAACCCTAAAAATCGGGTGTAGAATTTACCGGCGGCCAGACCGCGACATAACAACAATCGCCGGAGACCACCATGCCGCAACCGCGCACCATCGATTTGCTGCTCGCCCAGTACAGCGCGAGCCATCTGCATCCGACCAACGAAGTGATCCACTTCATCTGCGTGCCAGTCATCGTGTTCACCCTGCTGGGACTGGTGTGGGCCATCCATCCGCTGGCCGCCATCGCGGTGACCCTGGCGGCGCTGGGCTATTACTTCACGCTGTCCAGGCCCTTCGCGGTGGGCATGCTGCTGATGGCCGCCGTCATGCTCGCCGTGCTGGCCGCCCTGCCGCAACAGGCGGTGCTGCCGCTGTCGCTGGCGGTGTTCGTGCTGGCGTGGATCGGCCAGTTCATCGGCCATAAGATCGAGGGCAAGAAGCCGTCGTTCTTCGAGGACCTGCGGTTTCTGCTGATCGGGCCGCTATTCGTGCTGGGGTTTCTGTATCGGCGCTATAAGCTGGCCTATTAGCCGCTGGCGGCGCTTGGCCTTGGCGGATTACGCTGCGCTAATTGTGATGTTTCAATAGGTTGTTGTGGTTCATTCGGACTAGACTTGAGAACTTGGAAATCGCCAAACCCCCAAT
>NZ_JAFICD010000004.1 GCF_017833525.1 Duganella sp. 1411 | reverse complement strand
CCACTACAACTGGCATCGCCCGCATCACGGTGTCGATGGAAAGGCTCCGATGTCTAGGCTCAAGTTTTCACGCAACAACCTCTTGAAACATCACAGCTAATCCGCCCTACGTGCCTCCCAGGTTGGGAGATTGGCGTGGCCCGCTATTAAAACGCGGTGTCCACGCGCACGTACATCGAGCGGCCGTTCATGCCGATCGGGCAGGTTTCCCAGCAGCGGGTGAAGCCCAGTTTCGGGAAGTCGCCGCCGTTGGTCCATTCCGACGGCAGTTCGTTGAACACGTTGTTCACGCCGACGCTGAGGAACGTGCGCTTGGTGAAGCCATACCGCACCGACGCGTCAACCAGCCATTTGGCGTCCCACGTCTGCAGGGGGCTGAAGCTTTGCGCCTGCACTTCGCCATAGTAATTGGCGCGGGTGTTGATGTTCCATGGGCCAGCCGTGTAGTCGGCCGCCACCACGTGGTGCTTGCGCGGCTGGCCGCGCTCGATCAACGTGACCTGCGCCTGGTCGAACAGCTGCTCGCCGGTCAGCACCGTCGATGTCGAATGGCGCTTGGTCACCTCGGTCTTGTTGAAGCCCAGTTGACCGGACAGCACCAGCGACGACGCGTCGAACTTGGTGGTGTGCTCGGCGACGATGTCCAGCCCGCGCGTGCGGGTGTCGACCGCGTTGGTGAAGAACTGCGCCTGGCCCACGCCCAGCGGACGCAGGATGTTGGTGATCGGGCCGCCGCCGGCCTCCGGCGCGATCTCGCTGGAGAAGACGATGCGGTCCTTGATCTTGATCTGGTAGGCGTCCACCGTCAGCGACATATTCTTGGCCGGGCGCAGCACCATGCCGACGCTGCCGCTGGTCGAGGTTTCCTCTTTCAGCGGGGCGATGCCGAAGGCTTGCGTGACGGCGCTGCCCTGGCGCGCGGTCAGGGTTTCGGTCAGCACGCCGTTATTCAGGTTGGTCGACACGGAGCTGTAGAACTCCTGCTGCACGCTCGGCGCGCGGAAGCCGGTCGAGACACTGCCGCGGAAGCCGACGGTCTTGGTCGGGTCGTAGCGGGCGCTGAGCTTACCGGTGACGGTGCTGCCGAAGTCCGAGTACTTCTCATAGCGCACGGCGCCGGCCAGCGTCAGGCTATCGAGCGGCTTGTGTTCGGCGTCGAGGAACAGGGCGATGTTGTGGCGGCCCGAATCGACGGCGGTGGCGGGCGTGTAGCCGGGGAAGCCCTGAATGCCCGCCGCCGCCGTCGCGCCGCTCGGCGTGGTGATGGCGATGGCCGGGTTGTTGGTGCGGCCGTACTGGTAGGAGACCGGGTCGCCGGCGACGATCTGGTAGTTGTCGCGGCGGTATTCGAAGCCGGTGGCGATGAAGACGCTGCTGTCGCCGAATTTGACCGGGCCCTTGACGTCGGCGTTGATGGTGGTCTGGTCGAATTTGAGCGTGCCGGTGTCGGCCTGGCGCGGCGAGTCGGCGTAGATGCCGCCGCCCGGTTTCGGCTCGTACCAGTAGCTGGTGTTCAGGCTGTCGGACTCGTGGAACGCCAGTTCGCTGGCGCCGTGGTTGATGCTGATGTCGGCCTTCCAGTCGTTGGCCAGGTCGCGCCGGTAGCCGAACGCGAACGAGGCGTCCTTGATGTCGGTGTGGATGGCGGGCAGGAAGCCGTTCGGGTAGACCGCCGAGACGGTGCGGTCGTCGCCGGCCGAGCGGAAGAAGCCGAACGAGTCGCTCTTGCGCTTGGACAGGCCGCCGAAGGCATAGAACTCGCTGCTCTTGTCGATCGGGATGGCGCCGTTCCACCAGAAGTAGGTGTCGCGGGTGTCGCTGTCGCCCAGGTGCTGGGTCACGCGCGGCGGGCTGGCGCGCAGCGAGTCCGGGCCGGCGCGGTTGGTTTCGCCGCGCTTGCGCGCCTCGGCGGTCAGATTGAGGAAGCCGCCGTCCTGGCCCAGCGCGAAGCCGGTGTTGGCGCTGGCCGAGTACAGGTCGCCGTCGCCCTCGGAGGTGGTGCCGTAGGTGCCGCTGAGCGAGGTTTCGCTGACCTGCGACTTGAGCACGATGTTGATCACGCCGGCGATGGCGTCGGAGCCGTATTGGGCGGCGGCGCCGTCGCGCAGCACCTCGATGCGCTGGATCGCCGCCAGCGGAATGGCGTTGATGTCGGTGCCGGCCGAGCCGCGTCCGACGGTTTGCTGGACGTTGACCAGCGCTTGCTGGTGGCGGCGTTTGCCGTTGATGAGCACCAGCACCTGGTCCGGCCCGAGCGAGCGCAGGGTGGCCGGACGGATGCTGTCGGTGCCGTCGCTAACGAAGGTGCTCGAGAAGTTGAACGACGGGTCCAGCGTTTGCAGCAGCTTGCCCAGTTCCAGCGGGCCGGCCGTTTGCATGTCCTTCAGGCTGATCAGGCCGACCGGGGCCGACGTGTCGAGCGCCGTTTTGGCGACCGTGCGCGAGCCGAGGACGACGACCTGCTGCTCCTTGGCCAGCTGCTCGTCGGCGGCGGCCTGGGTTTGCGCCAGGCCCGGACCGGCCACCAGCAGCAGGATCGCGCTGGCCAACAGCGTGCGCTTGAATTGAGGTGCTCTTGTCATGTATTTCTCTCTTGGTTTTGTGGGGACGCCGCGGGTAGCGGTCGTTGAGAAAATACTATCTTGAGGCGTCGCACGGCCGCAACGCGGCATGCACCAACTTGTTGCGGAATGTGTACGATTGCTAATATTGCTCGCGTTATGCAAGGATGTGGCGTAATCTGGCCGACGGCCCGCGCGGCGCGCGCCACAAAACGGTGCGAAACTGTGGCGCGCCTGCATCGGTATGTGGCGCTTGCATATCGATAGGCGGAAAAACGCGCGTCGCCGGTGCGTTCGATCCGCACCAATCCAACCCCGCCAGCATTCACCTGGAAGCATGCCGCGCCGCTTGGGGTCGGACCCCGTGCGGGGTCCGACCCCGCTTGGCCGTCCGGGTTATTGCTGGTCCAGCATCCAGCCTTTGAGGCCGTTGACCCACGACTTGGCGGGCAGGTTCAGGCTCTTTTTGATGGCGCCGGCGCGCTCGTACAGCACCGCGAAATCGATCACCGGCGACTGCTTGAACGCGATCACGACGATATTGGCGTCGTGGACCTCGGGCAGCCACACCACGGCGTCGAACACCGCCTCCATCGCCTGCAAATTCTTGTCGTAGTTGGAGAAGTCGCCGAACACGTTGGTGGTCATGACGCCGCCGTCGCCCAGGCAGTCGTGGCAGGCCTGGTAGAACTCGGGCGAGTCGAGCACCGGCCCGCGCGCCTCCTCGTCGTACAGGTCGACCTGCAGCACGTCGACCGTGCCGTGGTTGGCCGGGTCGAGCACGAAGTCCAGCGCGTTCATCTCCATCACGTTGAGGCGCTCGTCGTTCGGCGGCAGGCCGAATTGCGCGCCGCAGATGGCGATGACGTTGGGATTGAGCTCGACCGCCGTCACGCGCGCCTTGGGCAGGCGGCGGTAGCAGAACTTGGTCAGCGCCGCGCTGCCCAGCCCCAGTTGGACGATGTGGCGCGGGCTGTCGTTAAACAGTAACCACATCATCATCATCTGCACGTATTCGAGCTCGATGTTGTCGGGTTTGGACAGGCGCATCGCGCCCTGCACCCAGGAGGTGCCCAGGTGCAGGCTGCGCACGCCCTCGAATTCGGTGATGGTGGCCGGCGGATGGCCGGGCTGGTCGTAGCGGGTGGTGTTGGGGGCGGACTTGGAAGACATCCCGCCAGTTTAACAGGTCAACTAGCAGGCCAGCGGCAGGATGATGGTCACCGCCAGCCCGCCGCCGTCGCGGTTGGCCAGGGTGATGCGCCCGCCGTGGGCCTCGGCGATCTCGCGCGCCAGCGCCAGGCCCAGGCCGGTGCCGCTGCGCTTGGTGGAGTAGAACGGCACCAGCGCGTTGGTCAGCACGGCGTCGCTCATGCCCGGGCCGCGGTCGTGGACGTCGATGCGCACCGCCCCGTGCAGGCGGCGCACCTCCAGGCCCACCTGGCCGGCGGGCGAACCCGATTCGTGGGCGTTCTTGAGGAGGTTGAGCAGCGCCTGTTCCAGCTGCGCCGCGTCGAACGCGCACGGCTCGGCCGGCGGCTCCCCGGCCAGCGTGAATTCCACCTGCTCGGCCAACTGCGCCAGGAACGCCGGCCAGTGCCGCGGTTCCAGCCGCGGCGCCGGCAGCTTGGCGAAGCGCGCGTAGCCGAGGATGAAGCTCTCCAGATGGCGGGTGCGCTCCTCGATCGTGGCCAGGATCTGCGGCAGGCGTTCGGTCTGGCCGCGCCGCACCAGCTCCGCGCCGGAGTGGGCCAGTGACGTCAGCGGCGCGAGCGAGTTGTTCAACTCGTGGCTGATCACGCGGATGACTTTTTTCCACGTCTGCACCTCCTGCCGGCGCAGCTCCATCGTCAGTTGGCGCAGCAGCAGCAGCTCGTGGCGCCGCCCGTTCAGATTAAAGCTGCGGCGCGCCAGATGGTAGACCTCCTCGCCGTCGACGTCGTCGGCCTGGTCGCCGCCGGCGCGGGTGGTGAACAGGCCGTCGCCGCCGCGCGCCATCGCCTCCACCAGCGCCGGCGAGGCCTTGGCCAGCACCTCGTCGAGGCGGTGGCCTTCGAGCTTGCGGCCCTCGTTGAGCAGCTGGCGCGCGGCGATGTTGGCGTACACCACGGGGCCGGCCTCGCTCACCAGCAGCATCGCCACCGGCGTGTTCTGCACCATCGTGTCGAGCAGCAGCTCGCGCTGGACCAGGTCGAGGCGCTGCCGGCGCAGCACGTCGCCGAGCGCGTTGTGCGCGGCCACCAGGTCGCTCAGTTCATCGTTCTGCGGCCAGTGCAGGCTGAATGAAAAATCGCCGTCCTGGTAGCTGGTGACGGTGCCGGTCAGCGCGCGGAACAGCGAGAGCATGTGGCCGAGCTGCGAGCGGATCGTGATGATCGAGATCGGCAGCACGCACAGCAGGCACACCGCCAGCACCATGCCGGGCTTGTCGGGGAAAAAGTGGGTCAGGGCCAGCGCGATCAGGGTGCCGACGGTGAGCAGGGTGCCGATCAGCGCCGTCCAGCGCGTCAGCAGCGAAAGGCGCAGGCCGCGCGCTTCGGTCGTTGGCGCCGCCATCAGGAGCGGGCGATGCCCAGCCGCTCCATGCGGCGGTACAGCGCCTGGCGCGACAGCCCCAGTTCGGCCGCCGCCTGCGCCACCACGCCGCCGGCGCGGCTCAGGGCCAGGCCGATGGCGTCGCGGTCAGGTTCGCGCGTGCCGTCCTCGATGGCCGCCGCGGCGGCCGCCGGCAGACCGAGGTCGCCGACCTTGATGGTGTCGCCCTGGGCCAGCAGGCCGGCGCGCGCCATGACGTTTTTTAGCTCGCGCACATTGCCCGGCCACGGGTGCGCCAACAGCGCCGCCTGCGCCGACGGATGCAGCTGCAGCGGGCGCTGCGCGCCGAGGAAATGGCGCGCCAGCGGCAGGATGTCGGCCGGGCGCCCGGCCAGCGGCGGCAGCCGCAGCTCGATCACGTTGAGGCGGTAGAACAGGTCCTCGCGGAAGCTGCCGGCCTTGATCATCGCCTGCAGGTCGGCGTTGGTGGCGCTGACCACGCGCACCTTGACCTGGCGTTCGCGGTTCGAGCCGAGGCGCTCGAAGCGGCCCGTCTCCAGCACGCGCAGCAGCTTCATTTGGCCGGCCAGCGGCAGGTTGCCGATTTCGTCGAGGAACAGGGTGCCGCCGTCGGCCGCCTCGAACTTGCCCTCGCGCGCCTTGGAGGCGCCGGTGTAGGCGCCCGCCTCGGCGCCGAACAACTCGGCCTCGATCAATTCGGACGGCAGCGCGCCGCAATTGAGCACCACGAACGGGCCGTCGCGCACCGAGGAATTGGCCTGGATGATGTTGGCGATGCATTCCTTGCCGGTGCCGTTGGGGCCCGAGATCAGCACCGGCACGTCGGCGCGCGCGACCTGGCAGGCCAGGTGCACCACGCGCTCGGTGGCCGGGTCCTGCCACACCATGCCGCGCAGGTCGTAGCCGCGTTCGAGCTCGCGCCGCTGGCGCAGCTCCGTTTGCAGCCGCTGGTGCAGCGCGCGCTTGGTCAGACCCAGTTCAATCAGGTTGTTGACGGTGGCGATCAGGCGGTTGTCGTCCCACGGCTTGGCCAGATAGTCGGCGGCGCCGGCCTTGACCAGGTCGACCGCCGCGTCCAGATGGGTCCAGGCGGTCAGCAGGATCACCGGCAGGTCCGGGTGGCGCTGGCGGATGGCGCGGAACAGCGCCGTGCCCTCCTCGCCGGAGGTGGTGTCGGCGCTGAAGTTCATGTCCTGGATCACCAGGTCGACCGGCTGGCGCGCCAGCAGCGCCAGGCCGGCTTCGGGCGAGGCGGCGCGCACCGCGTCGATGTCGTGCAGCGAAAACAGCACTTCAAGGGCGATGGCGACGGCGGCGTTGTCGTCGATTATCAGTACGGTAGGCATGACGCTAGCATAACATTGTATGCGTGTTCCAACCCGGAACCGAGCCAGGGGTCGTACCCCGCACGGGGTACGACCCCGCGACTACGCGCGTCGTGCGTCTCGTGCGCAGGTCCGGGGTGGAGGTCACGCGCTGCGGGTGGCGGTGGCCGGCGAGATGGTGGCGGCGCGCCACGCCGGCCCGTACACGGCGGCCACGCCCAGCGCCAGGAACACGCCGGCGCCGGCCAGCAGGTAGCCGGCCGGCAGGCGCGCCATTTCCAGCTTGCTGACCAGGAGCTGGTTCAGGCCCAGCGCCAGCAGCACGCCGCCGGCCACGCCGACGCCGGTGATCATCACGTTCTCGGTGACGAAGTAGCGCAGGATGTCGATCCGCCGCGCGCCCAGCGCGCGCCGCACGCCGATTTGCTTGCGCCGCTGCGTCACCCACAGGCTGGCCATGCCGACGATGCCGCTGGCGGTGATCAGCAACAGCAGCACGCTGACCGTCACCAGCATCCACGACATGGCCTTGTCGGCGCGGTAGCGGGTGGTGCGCAGTTCGGTCATGGTCTTGACCTTGACGATCACCGGCGTCGGCGAGGCGGCCGTCAGCGCCGCCTTGACCTCCTTGATCACGCGGTCGAGCTGTCCCGGCTCGGCGCGCACGGTATAGGCGTTGACGTCTTCTCCGGTCAGGCGCACCGGCACCAGGGTCGAGTACTCGCCGCTTTCCTTGATCTCCGCGCCCGGCGTTTGCAGCTTCTCGACCACGCCGACCACGCGCACGTCCTTGGCGTCGTTGCCGGACCCGAAGAAGAAGGTCTTGCCGACGAAACTGCTCTGTCCAGGCCACAGCTTCTCGCCCAGCGCCCGCGTGATGATGACGATCTTGGCGAAATCGTTGCTGGTGTTCTGGTCGATCTCTGGCACTTCGCTCGGCACGAAATCGCGCCCCTCGACCAGTTGCAGGCCCCAGGTCTTGATCAGGGAATCGCCGCCGAAGTAGGTTGTGGTCTGGGTGATGGTCTTGAGCTGCTTGCGGTCGATCGACAGGCTGCTGTAGTTGCCGGAGCGGGACAGCGGCATCTGGCTGGTGCCGGCCACCGACATCACGCCCGGCACCGCGCGCAGCGTGGCCGTCTCGGCGCGCTGCACCGCCAGCTGGTCGGCGTGGCCGCCGTATTTGAGGTGGCGGATCTGCAGGCTCAGGACGTCCTGTTCGTTGGCGATGCCGCTGGCGCGCGCCGACACGGCCTGGCGCACCTGCACGATGTGCAGCGCGTTGGACAGGATGGCGAGGCTCAGCGCCACCTGCACGGCCACTAGAATAGGGCCGGTCTTGTTGCGCAATAGCGCGGAGAGGATGGGACGGATTTCCATGATCGGGTCTCTGGTTTTTCGCTTATTGGGATTTGAGCTGCAGCGCCGGCGTGACCTGGCAGGCGCGCCAGGTTGGCAGCAGCCCGGCCAGCACCGCCGACAGCACGGCCAGCGCGAAGGTCGTCAGCAGCATGATCCAGTCCATGTGCGCGACCACCGTAAGCGCCTTCGACTGCATGGCGATCAGCGCCAGCGCGCCGAACGCCAGCAGCAGCCCGAGCGCGCCGCCGGCCAGGCCGACCACCGTGGTCTCGATCAGGAACTGGTGGAAGATCTCGCGGCGCGAGGCGCCCAGCGCGCGGCGGATGCCCACTTCGGCGGCGCGCACGGAGAACTTGGCCAGCAGCAGGCCGATCGTGTTGACCAGGCACAGGATCAGGAAGCCGAACGCCAGCCAGGCCGACAGCTTGCTGTCGTTGGCGACCACCTTCAGGTAATCGAGCCATTCGCGCACGTCGTACAGCATGTTGGGGGCGTTGCGCTTGAGCCGTCCCAGCTTGCGCTGTTCGATGGCGTAGCTATCGAGGAAGCTTTGCAGTTCGGCGCGATCGGCGCCGCTGCGCGTCTCGAACCAGAACTGGATCCACGTGCATTCGGAGTCGAGGAAGGCCTGGAAGCCGGGGCCGTAGTCGCTGCTGCAGCTGGTGCTGCCGTTGCGCTGCATCTCGTGGCGGATGGCGTTGGCGAACGGGATGTACAGATCCTCCTCCTCGCCGAAGGCACTGTCGTTGCCGATGACGCGGTGGAAGCGCGGCACCACGTTCCACGTATCGAGCACGCCGACGATCTGGTACTGGAAGCCGCCCATGGTCACGCGCTGTCCGACCGGGTCGGTGTCGCCGTACAGTTTTTCGGACAGCTTGCGGCTCAACACGACGACGTCGGCGCCGGCCTTGTCGTCGGCCGGACTCCAGCCCTGGCCGTGCAGGAAGGGGGCCTCGAACATGTTGAAGAAATCGCCGCCCGGCGCGATGCCGCCCGCGGTGAACACGCCGATGTCCTTGCGCGCCGGCTCGACCGAGACGGCGATGCCGTAGATGGCGGTGCGGCGCTCGCCGGCCTTGCTGCCCAGCAGATTGGCGGCGTCGCGATAGCTGATCTGCTTGTCGTTGGGGCCGTCGGCCGGCGACCAGCCCTCGAGCGGGCCGTTGTCGATCAGCGGCACGAACAGGCGGTCGCTCTTGCCGGGGATCGGATCGCCCGACATCACGTGCAGGATGGTCAAGGTGGCGATGCTGGCGGCGACGCCGATGGCCAGGGTCAGCACCATCAGCGCGGTCAGTGCCGGATTGCGGCGCAAGCTGCGCAGGCCAAGCAGGAAGTAGTATTGGAACATGCGGGTCCCCTCAGGCGACATGCGACTTGCCGTCGCCGGCATTGGCATTGGCATCGAACAGCGACGGCGCCTTGCGCATCAGGTCCGACACCTGGCCGTCGATGATGTGGACGTTGCGCTGCGAGCGCACCGCCAGCTCGGGATCGTGGGTGACCATCAGGATGGTGGTGCCCTGGGCGTTGATCTCCTCGAGCAGCTCCATGACGCCGCGCGCCATCTGCGTATCGAGGTTGCCGGTCGGTTCGTCGGCCAGCAGCAGCTTGGGCGAGCCGGCCAGCGCGCGCGCGATCGCCACGCGCTGCTGCTGGCCGCCGGACAGCTCGGCCGGATAGTGCTTCATGCGCGAGGCCAGGCCGACCTTGGACAGCGCGTCCTCGATGCGCTCCTTGCGCTCGGCGGCGTTGAAGCCGCGGTAGCGCAGCGGCACGTCGACGTTGTCGAACAAGGACAGGTCCGGGATCAGGTTGAAGCCCTGGAAGATGAAGCCCAGCTTCTCGTTGCGCAGGCGCGAGCGGGCGTTGTCGTCCATGCCCTTGACGTTGATGCCGTCGAGGATGTACTCGCCGTCGGTGAACTCCTCCAGCAGGCCGGCGATGTTGAGGAAGCTGGTCTTGCCGGAGCCGGAAGGGCCGGTGACGGTGACGAACTCGCCCTGCTTGACGTTGATCTCGAAGCCGCGCAGCGCGTGCGTTTCGATCATGTGGGTGCGATAGACTTTGCTCAGGTTTTGCATGCGCAGCATAATGGATTCCTTCGGACTGGTGTCGAGTAAATTAGTTGTTAATCGAGACGCGCGCCGCGTTCTCGAACGTTTCGCTGCCGGCGATGACGATCTTGTCGCCTTGTTTCAGGCCGCCGAGGATCTCCACGGCGGAGACGCTGGTGGCGCCCATCTTGATCGGGGTGCGGATGGCGATGCCGTCGCGCACCACGTAGGCGAAGCGGCCGCCCTCGGATTCGACGAACGGGCCGCGCTGCACCATCAGCGTGTTGGGTTTTTCGTCGATCAGCAGGCGCGCGGTGACGCGCTGGTTCTGGCGCAGGCCGGCCGGCTGGGCGCCGTTGAAGCGCACCCGCGCCAGCACCTGGTTCTTGACCACCTCTGGCGACAGCGCCGACAGCTTGCCGCTGGCGATGCCGGTGCCGACGTTGATCTCGGCGCCCATGCCCAGGCCGATGTCGGCCACGTAGGTCTCGGGCACTTCCAGCTCCACCTCCAGCTTGGACAGGTCGACCAGCGTCATCAAGGGCGTGTTGAGCGGCACCACGCTGCGGTTGGCCACCGACAGCGTGCCGATGAAACCGTCGACCGGCGCGCGCACCGTCAACTCGTCGACGCGGCGCTGGGCGTTCGACAGCACCATGCGCTGCTGCTCGAGCTGTTTGATCTTGGAGGTCAGCTCCAGCGCCACGTTGTCGCTTTCCAGTTCGGCCGCCTGGCGGGCGTGGCGGGCGCGGATCTCGGCCGAATTGAGCGCGTCCTTGGCCTTCTGGTAGTCGATCTTGGCGACGATGCCGTCGTTGGCCACGGCGTCGTAGCGCTCCAGCGTGCGCTGGGCGGACAGGCGCTCGATTTCGGCGGTGTCGGCGTCGCGCCGCGCCAGCAGCTTTTGTTTGCGCGCCAGGATCTTCTGGCGTTCGACGTCGGCCTCGATCTGCGCGTAGGCCGATTGTTCGCGTTTGAGCGCGTCCGACAGGTCGGGCGATTCGAGCACCGCCAGCACGTCGCCCTTTTTAACGGTGTCGCCGGCGGCGGCCTTCAGCGTGACGGTGGCGGCGGACGTCGAGTACAAGGTGGGGCTGATGGCGGCGACGATGCGGCCGTTGACGGCGGCGTCGCGGATCAGGGTGCCGCGCGTGACCTCGGCGATGCGCAGGCGCGACATGCTGACCGACTGTTCGCTGCCGCGCCAGGTGTGGAACAGCCAGTACGCCACCGCCAGCAGGGCGATGGCGCCGGCGGCGATGGCGAGGCGGCGCTTGGCCGCGTGGCCCCTGGGGGCGGCGATGACGGCGTCTTGGCTGGAGGTGTCGCGGATCATGGTGGTCATTGAGAAAAAGATACGGCATGCTTTGCAGGATTCGTGCCAATCCCTAAGTGCTTGAATCGGCAGGGATTTGCCGCTCCGTCCGCTGTCCGGAGTGTCCGGTTTGTCCGAGGCCGCGTCCGCTCCGGTTGATATTTTGCCAATTGGAACGATATGCGGGTGACTTAACCTTTTATCTTTTTGTTTATGACTTTGATCGACAGGCTTACCCGGTTTCTGCTTCCCGCCATGCCGGCCGGCGACATCGCCGATTATCCGTTTGTCGCCAGCGACGTCGCGCTGTACCACCGCACGTTGCACGGTGGCGGCGGCGCGCTCGACGCGCAAACGTGGGACGACATGCTGCTGCCGCAATACAGCGCGCAACTGGCGCGCGGCACCAGCATCCTCGGGCAGCAGGAGCTGCACCGCCGCCTGCACGCGCCGGCCGATGGCGGCGTGGAGGTCGCCGCGTCCGCCGCGCGGGTGCGGACGTTGCTGGACGACGCCGGACAGCGGGCGCTTTTGCTGACGGCCTGCGAGGGCCTGCGCCGCGCCGACCGCGAGGTCAGCGAGACCCTGTTCGGCGCGGCGCCGGCGCCGGTGCCGCGCTGGGCGCCGTACCTGGCGTGGCTGCCGGTGGCGTTTCTGCTGTCGGCCGTGCTGGCGCTGGTCAGCGGCTTCTTGCCGCTGTGGGGCGTGACGCTGGGATTGTGGTTGTCGCTGTCGCTGGTGCAGATGCGCTTTGGCGAGGCGGCGTCGGAATGGGGGCGCATCCTCAAGACGCTGCAGCAGATGCTGCGCGCGCACACGCTGCTGTCCAAAATCGACAGCGCGTTGACGGCCGGCTTGCGCGACGACGCGGCGCGCGCCGGCAAGGTCAATCGGGGCATCGGCCGCTCGCCGATGGCCGATCTGCCGGGCGCGCGCGAATACGCCGACTGGCTTTGGTTGATGAACATCCGCCACTACTTCAACAGCCGCGAGGTGGTGCGGGCCAACCTCGATCTGCTGCGCGCCAGTTTCCGGCGGATCGCGGCGCTGGAGGCCGATCTGGCGCTGGCGCGGCATTTGGCCGACGCGCCGCGTTATTGCTGGGCGCAGCAGGGACCGGACGTGGCGATGACCAACGCCGTGCATCCGCTGCTGGCCGAACCGGCGCCGCTGTCGTTCGCGTTCGAACGGCGGGGCGCTTTCATCTCGGGGCAGAACGGCATCGGCAAGAGCACCTTGCTGCGCACGGTGGGGCTGAATCTGATCGTCGCCCGCGCCTTTGGCTTCAGCTATGCCGACCACGCCGTCACACCGGCGCTGCCGGTCTACTCCAGCATGCAGAACGAGGATGCGCTGGAAGGCGGCGAGAGCCTGTACATCGCCGAGCTGCGGCGCGCCAGGGAGCTGCTGGCGCTGGCCGCGCGGGCGCCGGCGATCTTCATCATCGACGAGATCTTCCGCGGCACTAACCATCTGGAATCGATATCGGCCGCCGCCGCCGTGCTGCATACGCTGTCGGCTTCCGGGCGGGTGCTGGTGTCGTCGCACAACCTGGTGTTGGCGCCTTTGCTGGCCGATGCGCTGGCGCCGTGGTGCGTCGGCCGGGTGGACGGACAACTGCGGCTGGGGCCCGGGGTGCTGAAGGAAACCAACGGCATCGCGCTGCTGGCCTCGCGCGGCTTCGACGCCGCCATCTCGGCCAAGGCCAACCGCGTCCACGGCTGGCTGAGCGAGTACATGGCCCATCCGGCCGACTGCGAGACGGTGTTGGGATGAAAAGTACGCGCAAGGAGTGCTAAAAGTTGAACATTGTACGAATTTCTGTACAATGTTTTTTTGTACCTGCTGACATTTCCTGGAGTTTAAGAAAGGCCATTTTTATGAACATTCTAACTTTTAGCGAGGCCAGGGCCGGACTGAAAGCTGTGATGGACGATGTATGCAACGACCACAGCCCGACAGTCATCACCCGCCAGAGCGGGGAACCGGTCGTGATGTTGTCGCTGGCGGATTTCAACAGCATCGAGGAAACCCTGTATTTACTTGGTTCCCCGAAAAACGCCAGCCGCTTGCTTGAATCGTTTGAACAGCTGAAGGCCGGCAAGGTCCAAATTAGGGAGCTGGGCCGGAATGAAAAAAACAAAAGCAAGCAACAAAGAACAGGCTAGGAATGCCGTTGTCGCTTTTACCGACATCGGATGGGAGGATTACCAATACTGGCAAAGGGAAGACCCGAAGCTAAGCGACAAAATTAACGACCTCATTGATGCTTGCATCGCCGATCCTTTCAAAGGCATCGGTAAGCCGGAGCCGCTCAGGGGCAATTTGGCAGGGCTGTGGTCGCGCCGCATCGACCGCGAGCACCGTTTGGTCTACGCGGTAGTTGACGGCATCATTTACGTCGCGGCCTGCCGTTATCATTATTAAACCGCTTTTCGTCAAATGAATGAATCGCCGACGGCCAGCAACCTAACTGGAAATACAAGAACTGTTAGCCGCCGGCGCGCCGCGCCGCCCAACCCGTCGCCCGGCGTCGTGTCTAATACACGCGAAGCTAAGTAAAACGCATTTTTCATCGCCCGAATGTCAATTTCTTGGTATATTCGACCTTCACATTATTGCCAAATGGCAATGGTAACTGATCTATGCGGGGGAAGCGATGAACAATGTGACTGTGCGGGCGAGTTTGTTGGGGGTGCTGTTGCTGTTTGCCGGCATGCTGGTGGTCGGCGCGGGGCTGGGCCTGTACGCGTTGAAGCAGTCCAACCAGGCGATCGCCACGGTGCACCAGATCGGCTCGCAGGTCATCACCATCAACGACGCCTACAAGGACACCACGCGCACCCGCTCGGCCCTGACGCGCGCCTACACCATTGTCAAGGACAGCGGCGGCAAGGACAACCGCGACTCCGCGCTGGCCAGCGCCGCCAAGTCGTACCAGCGCACGCTGGACTTCCTCGACAAGTACGAGAAGGCGCCCGCCTATCCGGGCCAGGACGCGCAGCTGAAGGCCGCCCTGATCGAGTCGGGCCGGGCGCTGTCCCGCGTGCTCGAGCGCGCCTCCGCCGCGCTGACGCGCGACGACACCGATACCTACACCACCATCAACACCAAGGAGCTGACGCCGACCGGCGCCGCCTTCTCGGCCCAGCTGGAGAAATACCAAAAGCTCAGCGACGAACAGATCACTGAACTGATGGACGGCGGCGCGCGCGAATACACGCTGGTCAAATGGCTCGTCGCGCTGGGCCTGATCGTGGCGCTGGCGCTGGTGGTCGGCGTGCACCTGCTGCTCAAGTCCATCGTGCTGCACCCGCTCGAACGCGCCGTGGCGCTGCTCGACCAGGTGGCGCGCGGCGACCTGACCGCCCACATCAACGACAGCGGCGAGAACGAGATCAAGCGCCTGCTGGTGGCGATCGGGCGCATGCAGCAGGATCTGCTGTCGACGGTGTCGCGCGTGCGGCGCGGCGCCGAGGTGATCAACATCGGCTCGCAGGAGCTGGCGGCGGGCAACATGGAACTGTCGTCGCGCACCGAGACGCAGGCCAGCTCGCTCGAGGAGACGGCCGCGTCGATCGAGGAGCTGACCAGCACCGTCAAGCAGAACTCGGAGAACGCCCAGCACGCGCGCACGCTGGTCGAGGGCGCCTCGAGCACCGCCGCCCAGGGCGGCGAGGTGATGCACGAGGTGGTGACGACGATGAACGACATCAACGAGTCGTCGCGCAAGATCGTCGACATCACCGGCGTCATCGACGGCATCGCCTTCCAGACCAACATCCTGGCGCTGAACGCGGCGGTCGAGGCGGCGCGCGCCGGCGAACAGGGACGCGGCTTCGCCGTGGTCGCCAGCGAGGTGCGCAACCTGGCGCAGCGCTCGGCCGCCGCCGCCAAGGAAATCAAGCTGTTGATCGACAAATCGGTGGAGAAGATCCAGCTCGGCACCACGTTGGTCGAGCGCGCCGGCACGACGATGAACACCTTGGTGGGCAACGTGCACCAGGTCACGCAGATCGTCGGCGAGATCGCCATCGCCAGCCGCGAGCAGAGCGAGGGCATCGACCAGGTCAACCAGGCGATCGCGCAGATGGACCAGGTCACGCAGCAAAACGCGGCGCTGGTGGAGGAGGCGGCCGCCGCCACGCAATCGCTGCAGGACCAGGCCGGCGAACTGGCGCAAACGGTGAGCATCTTCAAGATCGACGAGGCGCGCGCGGCGGCCGGCGCGGCCACCCGGCGGCTGGCGCTGGCCTGAGGCCCGGTTCACCAATGTTCGCTTGACATCGGGGGCGGGGAATTCTATTATTTCTGTAACGACAGAAATGAAAGAAATCCATGATCCTCGCGCCGACCATCCAAAAATACATCCTGCACTGGGGCGAGATGGGCACGCGCTGGGGCGTCAACCGCACGGTGGCGCAGATCCACGCGCTGCTGTTCCTGTCGAACCAGCCGCTGCCGGCCGAGGAGATCGCCGAGACGCTGGCCGTGGCGCGCTCCAACGTCAGCAACAGCCTCAAGGAGCTGCAAAGCTGGGGCCTGGTGCGCATCACCCACCTGGCCGGCGACCGCCGCGACCACTTCGTCGCGCTGCAGGACGTGTGGGAGGTGTTCCGCGTCATCGTCGAGGAGCGCAAGAAGCGCGAGATCGACCCGACCCTGACGGTGCTGCGCGAATGCGCGCTCGAGGCGGAGCACGACCCGGCGCTGGAGCCGGCCACCAAGGTCAAGATGGAGCAGGTGCTGGACTTCCTCGAAATGCTCACCGCCACCTACGGCGACTACAAGCACCTGCCGCCGGCGACCCTGCGGCGCTTCCTGAAGATGGGCGGCAAGGTCGCCCGCCTGCTCGGCGGCGACGACAAGGCGGAGGCGGGCAAATGATGATCCCGTCCGAAGGCGAACTGTTTAAAAAGATCCTGGGCCGGGAATGGGGCAAGCTGCATCCGGATATCCAGGCCCGCTTCGACAAGAACCCCTTGCCCGGCAAGTCGCTGTATTACACGGGCCATTTGTCCGAGCTGACTTGTTCGCGGCTCGGCCGCGTGCTCGGGTATCTGAGCATGCCCTTCGTTAAGGGCGCGCTGATGCCGTATAACGACGCCGACTTCCCGGTCGATATCGAAGTCTACTCGAAGCGCGATTGCGCCTGGATCTTCAAGCAGCGCACCTACCGCCTCAACGCCCGCAAGCCGGTGATGTTCACCTCCTACATGGCCGAAAGTCAGCAAGGGGAGGTGCTGGAATACGTCGGCGCGGGACTGGGCATGAAGCTGGTGCTCGATGTCCGGGACGGCAATCTGCACTTCGAAAGCGACGGTTATTTCTGGGAGCTGTTCGGCGTTCGCGTTCCGCTGCCCGCTTGGCTCACGCCGGGCAAGACCTTCCTGTGCCATCGCAATAACAACGCCAACCAGTTCGACATCCGCATCGAGATACGGCATGCGCTGTTCGGCACCACATTCACCCAGGCGGGCGTATTCAGGGAGGTGACCGCATGAACACCCATTTACTGGCGTTGCAACTGATGGCCTTCCAGGGCTGCCTCGGCGCCTTCGACACGCTCTACCACCACGAATTGACCGAAGCGCTGCCGGGGCGACCCAGCGCGCGGCGCGAACTGTCGATCCACGCGACGCGCGCGCTGATATATAGCGCGATGTTCATCGGGCTGTCCGCGTGGTCGTTTCAAGGCGCGTGGGCGGCGGCGCTGCTGCTGGTGTTCGCGGTCGAAATCGTGCTGACGTTGTGGGACTTCGTGGTCGAGGACCGTACCCGCCTGCTGCCGGCGACCGAGCGCGTCACGCACACGGTGCTGGCGATGAACGGCGGCGCCTTCATCGCGCTGCTGGCGTTGAACACCCCGGCCCTGCTGGCGCTGCCGACGGCGCTGGTGTGGCAGCCGCAGGGCGCGTTGAGCGTTTTCCTCGCGCTGTGCGGGGTCGGCGTGGGCTTGTCCGGCCTGCGCGACGCCTGGGCCGCGCGCGCCATCGGCAAGCTGGCGCTGCGGGAGGCCGGGGCGCCAGCCACGCGCTTCGCGGACGGCGAGCGCGGTTTCCTGGTGACCGGCGCCACGGGCTTCATCGGCCAGCGCCTGGTGCGCGCCTTGCTGCGCGACGGCCACCGCGTCACGGTGCTGAGCCGCCAGCCGCGCCAGGCGGCGTGGCTGTTCGAGGGCCGGGTCGAGTGCGTGGAGAGCATGGACCGCTTGCCGTCGTCGCGGCGGATCGACGTGGTCGTCAACCTGGCCGGCGCGCGCATCCTGGGCTGGCGCTGGACGGCCAAGCGGCGCGCCGCGCTGCGCAAGAGCCGTATCGACTTGACGCGCAAGGTGGTCGACTGGATCGGCGCGGCCGAGCACAAGCCGGCGCTGCTGTTGTCGGCGTCGGCCATCGGCTACTACGGCATCCAGCGGCGCGGCGACGACACGGTGCTGACCGAGGCGGACGGACCGCAACCGATGTTCATGTCCGACCTGTGCCGCGAATGGGAAGAGGCCGCGCAAGGGGCGGCGGCGCACGGCGTGCGCGTCGCGTGCATGCGCTTCGGGCTGGTGCTGGGCACGCAGGGCGCGCTGCCGATGATGCTGTTGCCGGTCAAGCTGGGGCTGGGCGGGCCGCTGGGCGGCGGCGCGCAGTGGTTGTCGTGGATCCACGTCGACGACCTGATTGGCGGCATCGCCCACCTGTGCCGCGCCGGCGGCAGCGGCAGCGGCGCCTACAACTTCACGGCGCCGGAAAGCGTGCGCCAGGCGGGGTTCAGCCGGGTGGCCGCGTCGGTGCTGGGGCGGCCGTACGGGTTCCCGACGCCGGGCTGGCCGATGCGGCTGGCGCTGGGCGAGCAGGCCGATCTGTTGCTGGAGGGGCAGCGCGTGGCGCCGCAGCGGCTGCTGCGCGAAGGCTACGCGTTCCGCCATCCGACCCTGGACGGCGCGCTGCGCAGCCTGGTCTAACCGTGCGTTAAGCCGATTTTCGTAGGGCGGATTAGGCGGAACGCCGTAATCGGCCATCGATGAGCCGCCGACGGCGCATGGCGGATTACGCTGCGCTAATCCGCCCTACGTGATTCCGATGTCCGCTTAACTTTGCGGCACTAGGACTTAACCCCGGAATATGGAGGCTGTATGAAAGTGCTGGTGATCGGTGCGACGGGATTGATCGGCGGCCATGTGCTGCGTGCCTTGCGCGCGGCCGGTTGCGCGGCCGTCGGCGCGAGCCGCCGCCGTCCGCCCGGCGCGCGCGCCGACGATTGGCTGGAGCTGGACTTCGGCGCCATGACGCGGGAGCGCGACTGGCTGCCGCTGCTGGCCGGCGTGGACGCCGTCGTCAACTGCGTCGGCATCCTCCGCGAGGCGCGCGAGGGCGATTTCGACCGCCTGCACCGCGCCGCGCCGGTGACGCTGTTCGCCGCCTGCGAGCGGCTCGGCGTGCGGCGCGTGGTGCAGGTGTCGGCGCTGGGTAGCCATCCCGACGCGGCCACCGCCTACTGGCGCAGCAAGGGCGCGGCCGACGCCGACCTGCTGGCGCGCCGGCTCGACGCCACCGTCGTCCGGCCGTCGCTGGTGTACGGCGACGATGGCGCCAGCAGCGTCATGTTCCGCATGCTGGCCACGCTGCCGCTGCTGGCGATGCCGATGGCGCACGGCGCCCGGGTGCAGCCGATCCATGTCGACGATCTGGCGGCGCTGCTGGTGCGGCTGGTCATGCATGAGGGCGAAACGCCCCGCGAGCTGGCCGCAGTCGGCCCGCGCGCGCTGACGATGGCGGACTACCTCGACGCGCTGCGCGACGGCATGGAGGCGCCATCGGCGCTGGTGCTGGATTTGCCGATGCCGGTCGCGCGGCTGGTGGCGCGGGTGGCCGGCGCGATGCCATCGAGCGCGCTGACGCCGGAATCGTTGCTGATGCTCGAGCGCAGCGCCGACGGCGGCAACAGCGCCGACGCCGGCCCCGTCGCCGCGCTGCTGGGCCGGACCCCGCGCGACCCGGCCCGCTTCACGCGGCCGGCCCAGCGCATCGTCGCCGTGTGGTCGTGGGGCGCGCGACTGGTCGCGGTGGCGATGGCGATACTGTGGCTGGTGACCGCGTATGTGTCTTGGTTCGCCTGGCCGCACGCCGAGAGCACGGGATGGCTGGGCGCGTGCGGCGTGCCGCCCGTCTGGCGGGAACCGATGCTGCTGGCGGCCAGTCTGACCGATGCCGCCGTCGGCGTGCTGCTGCTACTGCGCCCGCGCCGCTGGCTGTGGGCGTTGCAGCTGGCGCTGGTGGGCGGCTATACGACGGTGATGAGCGTGTGTCTGCCGCATTTCTGGCTGCATCCGTTCGGCCCGCTCAGCAAGAACCTGCCGCTGCTGGCGATGATGGCGGTAATGTGGCGCCTGAGCGCCAGGAAGGATTGAAATCATGGAATACCTGGCAATCAAATGGGCGCACATCCTGTCGGCCACGCTGATGTTCGGCACCGGTTTCGGCACGGCGTTTTATATGTTCTTCGTCAACCGCACGCGCAATGTGCAGGCGATCGCGGTGGTCACGCGGCTGGTGGCCAGGGCCGACTGGTGGTTCACCACGCCGTCGGTGATCGTGCAGCCGCTGTCGGGTTTCTGGATGATCCACCTGGGCGGCTTCGCGCTGTCGTCGCGCTGGATTGTCTGGTCGTTCGCGCTGTACTTGCTGGCCGGCGCCTGCTGGCTGCCGGTGGTGTGGCTGCAACTGAAGATGCGTGACATGGCAGCGCATGCCGCCGCCAACGGCGCGCAACTGCCGGCGCGCTACTGGCGCTACGAGAAAATCTGGACCGCGCTCGGCTTCCCGGCCTTCATCGGGTTGCTGGTGGTGTACTGGCTGATGGTGCACAAGCCTGCTTAAACTCCGGGGTCAGGTCTAACATTTCTACACGGGCTGGGCTGTAAAGGCGCGATACGGCCGGGCACGTGTAGCAATGTTAGACTTGACCCCGACTTCTAGACGTGGGCGGTCGCTATAGCGGCACGACCGTGCCCAGCCAGCCGTCGTCGTCGCGGGCGATGACCAGATATTCGCCTGGGCCGTCGGCCCGCGCCAGCAGCGGGCCGCCGGCCGCCCACACGGCGCTGCCCCCGGCGACATCGTAGCCGCCGGACGGCGCGGCGTGATTGGCCATCAGGACGCCCATGCCGAAGTCGGCCGCGTACTGTTGCAGCAGCGCGGCGTCGCGCTCGTAGCCGCCCCTGGAGATCAGCACGCCGGCCAGGTACAGCGATGCTCCCGCTTCGGCCGCCGCCGCGGCGTGGGCGCGGTGCGTGGTGTCGGCGCAGATCGCCAGCGCGTAGCGGCGGCCGTTGATCGCGTCGCCATGCGCCTCGATCGGGCCGGCCTGGACGTATCGCTCTTCGCCGGCGTGCAGATATTGTTTGCGGTAGACGGCGGACGTGCCGTCCGGCCGGTAGGCGAAGGCGGCGATGTAAGGCGGCGCCTCGCCACCGCCGGCCAGCGGCGCGCCGACCACCACGGTCATGCCGGCGGCGATGGCGGCCTCGCGGATCGGCGCCAGCCGGTCGTCGTCCGGCGCGAGCGCAAGGTCGCGCAGCAACGGCAATTCATATCCGCTCAGCGACAACTCGGGAAACACCAGCAGTTCGGCGCCGTGCGCGCGCGCCGCGTCGATGAATCGCAGGTGGATGCGGACGTTCGCCCGCAGGTCGCCGGCGACCGATGGCGATTGCGCCGCGGCGATGCAAATAGCCATGATTATTTTTCCCTTTCTAAAATCAACCCGGGGTCAGGTCCGGCAATGCTACACGTGCTCGGCGATACCGCGCCTTTACAGCCTAGCTCGTGTAGAAATGGTGGACCTGACCCCGGAGTTTATTTCTCCTGCGTCAGCGGCTTGCCCTTGTCGATCACTTCGCGGCAGTCGCCCTTGAAGCTGGCGTTGTCGTAGTTGCTCCAGCCGTAGCTGTCGACGTGGCGCTGGTGCGGCTTGAAGCGCTTGCTGATGAAGCTCCATTCGAGCCGCTCGTCGGCGTAGCCGATGTCGCCCAGGTCGAGCAAGGTGTGGAAGATGTTTTCCGTCGCCAGCCTGGCCTTGCGGTGGCGCAGCAGCTGTTTGACCTTGTCCGGGTAGCGCTCCCGGTACGCGTCCGAATACCACACCAGCGCCGGCACGTGGAATTCGAACTGCGTGTTGTGACCGTGGAAGGCGAGGCGGCAGCTGCCGTCGTACAGGGTCTGGCCGTGGTCGGCCACGTACATCATCGATGTCAGCTCCGCCGTGTCCTTGAGCTGCCCGATTACCTGCGACAGGAACCAGTCCGTGTACAGGATCGAGTTGTCGTAGCTGTTGTTCATCTCCGGCTTGATCCGGATGTCGGTGTGCACCGGCTTGTCGACGCCGTACAGCGAAGGCTGCCATTGGTCGAACTCCTTGGGATAGCGCTGGCCGTAGTTCCAGTGGCTGCCCAAGGTGTGCAGCACGATCAGCTTTTTCGGCGCCGGGTCGGCGATCGCGCGCCGCAGCGGTTCGAGCAAAATCTGGTCGAGGTTGGAGCGCTCGTTGTAGCCGCCCAGGTTCATGAACTGGATCACGTCGGCCTCCTTGGCGAACACCGATACCGGCGTGTCGAATTGGCCGAACGAGATCTGGTTCGACAACCACCAGGTCTTGAAGCCGGCCTCCTTGTAGGCGGTGAGGAAGGATTTCTCCGAGAACCCTTCCTTCAGGCTTTGCATCGCCGGCTTGCGCGAGACGATGACCGGGATCGATAGCCGCGTCGCCGAGACCGCCGTGATGACGTCGCTCAGCGTCACGAGGTTGGGCTCCCGGCGCAGCAGCGGCGTGGTGTCGCGCGCGTAGCCGTTGACGCCCCAGCGGTCGTAGCGCGACGATTCGCCCAGCACCATGACGACGATCTCCGGCCGGCCGTTCGGCTCCGGCTGGTGCGCGTGGAAGTGGAAGGCGCTGCTGCGCTGCCCCAGCCGCGCCAGGTAGAGCCGCTCCTTGTAGAAGTCCAGCCCGCGCGCCGGCAGCCCGAGCGGCCACGACGCGGCGAAGTCGCCCAAGCCGAGCGGCGCGCGCCCGTTCGCCGCCAGTCCCGCCAGCACCCCTAATATACAGAGCGCGATCCAGCGGCTTTTTCCGCGCCAGGCCAGTTGCGGACTGCGGCGCGCCGCCAGCCAGAGCGCCAGCCACCAGCCGAGCACGCCCAGCATGACGGCCGCCATCAGCCAGATCTTGTTGCCGAGAAACTCCATCGCCTCCTTGGGGCTGCTTTCGGCGATGATGCCCAGGTGGTGGGTGGAGATGCCCTGGCCGTAGTACAGGATCAGGTAGAGCTCGGTCGGCAAGGCCAGCAGCGCCGGCAGCAGCAGCCAGTGGAACCAGGCCGGGCGCTGGAACACGGCCCACACCGCCACCCAGGCCAGCAGTTCGGCGGCGAGCACGCGCCACAGGTCCGGCACTTGCCGTCCCAGCAACAGCGGCAGGCACGGCACCAGCGACAGCAGCAGGTAGCTGGCGAGCACGAACAGCGGGGCGGCGGGCGGGGACGGGGACGGTACGGGGAAGAGGCGGCGCATTCCAGAAGCAATTTGTGTTAATGTTTGCCATTATCAAGCGTTTCCTTGCCTCTGGGCCAGTTTTTACGGCCCGGCGACGGCGCCCGCCGCCGCGAAAAAGTTTGACGGGTCATCCGATCACGTCTATACTCGCGAGTTCTCTATTTAGTCTGCGCATCGTATACGCTGTTTCAGGCCGCTCCCCGCGAGTGGCTATTCGCGCCTCCGCTGCACATTTAGAAGAGACTAGGTTTTAGTCCCCGGACATGTTGTCCGGGTGTTCAACGTTGTTATTTAGTTGGGTTTAGAACGATGCCAACCATCAATCAACTGATTCGCAATCCACGCGTCGCCCTGACCGTGAAAAGCAAATCGCCGGCGCTGGAAAACAGCCCGCAAAAGCGTGGTGTTTGCACCCGTGTGTACACCACCACTCCTAAGAAGCCTAACTCGGCTTTGCGTAAAGTCGCCAAAGTGCGTCTGACCAACGGTTTCGAAGTCATTTCGTACATCGGCGGTGAAGGCCACAACCTGCAAGAGCACAGCGTTGTCCTGCTGCGCGGCGGCCGCGTAAAAGATTTGCCGGGTGTGCGTTACCACATGGTTCGCGGTGCACTGGATACCCAGGGCGTCAAAGACCGTAAGCAAGCCCGCTCGAAATACGGTACCAAGCGCGCCAAGGCTGGTAAGAAGTAATCTGCATTAAAAACAAAAGTTTTCGCTCGGTGGCAGCTAGCTAAGTGAATGTAATCGACCGCAACTGGTCGAGTAAGTGGATGGCTATGATGGCCCTCCGCGAGAGTGCGAATCCCATATCTGCGCACCTCAACTGAAGATTGAAAGGAATTGATATGCCACGTCGTCGTGAAGTACCCAAGCGCGAAATTCTGCCGGATCCAAAATTCGGCAACACGGATGTCGCCAAGTTCGTGAACGTTCTGATGCTGTCCGGTAAAAAATCGGTCGCAGAAAACATCATCTACGGTGCCTTCGAGCACATCGCCGCTAAATCCGGCAAAGACCCGCTGGAAGTGTTCGCTACCGCGATCAACAACGCCAAGCCGCTGGTTGAAGTCAAATCCCGTCGCGTCGGTGGTGCAAACTACCAGGTGCCGGTCGAAGTACGCCCAGTGCGCCGTATGGCCCTGTCGATGCGTTGGTTGCGCGAAGCCGCGAACAAGCGCAGCGAAAAATCCATGCCACAACGCCTCGGCGGTGAGCTGATGGAAGCGGCCGAAGGCCGTGGCGGTGCGATGAAGCGTCGCGATGAAGTGCACCGCATGGCTGAAGCGAACAAGGCGTTCTCGCACTTCCGCTTCTAATAAAATCGGCCGGATCCTTCATGGTCTGGCTGTTATCTGTTGTTCGAGGCCGGGCTCATTTTTTACCCAAAAAATGGTGCTCGGTTTTGTCCATTCAAAGATTTAGGAATAACTATGGCCCGCAAGACCCCCATCGAGCGCTACCGCAATATCGGTATCTCCGCTCACATCGATGCAGGTAAGACCACCACCACCGAGCGCGTCCTGTTCTACACGGGCGTGAACCACAAGATCGGTGAAGTCCACGATGGCGCCGCCACCATGGACTGGATGGAGCAGGAACAAGAGCGCGGCATCACGATTACGTCGGCCGCGACGACCTGTTTCTGGAAAGGGATGGCTAACAATTTCCCTGAGCACCACATCAACATCATCGACACCCCGGGCCACGTCGACTTCACCATCGAAGTGGAACGCTCGATGCGCGTGCTCGACGGCGCCTGCATGGTTTACTGCGCGGTCGGCGGCGTGCAGCCACAGTCGGAAACCGTGTGGCGCCAGGCTAACAAGTACAAGGTGCCGCGTCTGGCCTTCGTCAACAAGATGGACCGTACCGGCGCCAACTTCTTCAAGGTCTACGAGCAGATGCGCGCTCGCCTGAAGGCGAACCCGGTCCTGATCCAGATCCCGATCGGCGCCGAAGAAAACTTCAAGGGCGTGATCGACCTGGTCAAGATGAAAGCCATCCTGTGGGACGAAGCGTCGCAGGGCATGAAGTTCGACTACGTCGACATTCCAGCCGAGCTGGCAGCGTCGGCCGCCGAGTGGCGCGAGAAGATGGTGGAAGTCGCCGCCGAAGCGACCGAAGAACTGATGAACAAGTACCTGGAAGAGGGCGACCTGTCCGAAGCCGAGATCAAGAAAGCGCTGCGCGATCGCACCATCGCTTCGGAAATCGTGCCGATGATGTGCGGTACCGCTTTCAAGAACAAGGGCGTTCAGGCCATGTTGGACGCGGTCATCGAATACCTGCCGTCGCCACTGGACATCGAAGACGTCGGCGGTACCGACGAGGACGACCAGCCGACCACCCGTAAAGCATCGGACGACGAGAAATTCTCGGCGCTGGCCTTCAAGATCATGACCGACCCGTTCGTCGGCCAGCTGGCCTTCTTCCGCGTGTACTCGGGCGCCGTCAATTCGGGCGACACCGTGTACAACTCGGTCAAGGGTCGTAAAGAGCGTCTGGGCCGTATTCTGCAGATGCACGCGAACCAGCGCGAAGAGATCAAGGAAGTGCGCGCCGGCGACATCGCCGCCGCCGTTGGCCTGAAAGACGTGACCACGGGCGAAACCCTGTGCGATCCGACCGCCATCATCACGCTGGAAAAAATGGTCTTCCCCGAGCCGGTGATCCAACAGGCCGTGGAACCAAAAACCAAGGCCGACCAGGAAAAAATGGGTCTGGCACTGAACCGCCTGGCACAGGAAGATCCGTCGTTCCGCGTCAAGACCGACGAAGAATCGGGCCAGACCATCATCGGTGGTATGGGCGAGCTGCACCTGGAAATTATCGTCGACCGCATGAAGCGCGAATTCGGCGTGGAAGCGACCGTCGGCAAGCCACAGGTTGCCTACCGCGAAACGATCCGCAAGACCTGCGAAGAATCCGAAGGCAAGTTCGTCAAGCAGTCGGGTGGTCGTGGTCAATACGGTCACGTGGTGCTGAAGATCGAGCCGCAAGAGCCGGGCAAGGGCTTCGAATTCGTTGACGCCATCAAAGGCGGCACGGTTCCACGCGAATACATCCCTGCGGTTGAAAAGGGTGTGCGCGGCACCTTGAACACCGGTGTTCTGGCCGGCTACCCAGTGGTCGACGTCAAGGTCACGTTGTTCTTCGGTTCGTACCACGATGTGGACTCGAACGAAAACGCGTTCCAGATGGCCGCTTCGATGGCGTTCAAGGAAGGCTGCCGCAAAGCGTCGCCAGTCATTCTGGAGCCGATGATGGCTGTGGAAGTGGAAACGCCGGAAGACTACGCCGGTACCGTGATGGGCGACCTGTCGTCCCGCCGCGGCATGGTGCAGGGCATGGACGAGATCCCAGGCGGCGGTGGCAAGATCATCAAAGCCGAAGTGCCGCTGTCCGAAATGTTCGGTTACTCGACCACGCTGCGTTCCGCAACGCAAGGTCGTGCAACGTACACGATGGAATTCAAGCACTACTCGGAAGCGCCTAAGCACGTTATCGACGCGATCGTTACCGCTAAAGCTAAGTAATTGTGTATTTGCGGCCCGGGAGATCCCCGGCCGCATATTTAAAACATTGTTCTAAGGAAGAATAAAATGGCAAAAGAGAAATTCGAACGGACCAAGCCGCACGTCAACGTCGGCACCATCGGCCACGTCGACCACGGCAAGACCACCCTGACCGCTGCGATCGCTACCGTTCTGTCGAAGAAATTCGGCGGCGAAGCTAAAGCCTACGACCAGATCGACGCGGCACCGGAAGAAAAAGCGCGCGGCATCACCATCAACACCGCCCACGTCGAGTACGAAACCGCCGGCCGTCACTACGCCCACGTTGACTGCCCAGGCCACGCCGACTACATCAAAAACATGATCACCGGCGCGGCCCAGATGGACGGCGCGATCCTGGTGTGCTCGGCCGCCGACGGCCCAATGCCACAGACCCGCGAGCACATCCTGCTGGCCCGTCAAGTTGGCGTTCCATACATCATCGTGTTCCTGAACAAGTGCGACCTGGTCGACGACGCGGAACTGCTGGAACTGGTCGAAATGGAAGTTCGTGAATTGTTGTCGAAATACGAATTCCCAGGCGACGACGTGCCGATCATCAAAGGTTCGGCCCGTATGGCGCTGGACGGCAAAGAAGGCGAAATGGGCGTTGACTCGATCATGCGCCTGGCCGACGCACTGGACAGCTACATCCCTACGCCAGAGCGCGCAGTGGACGGCGCCTTCCTGATGCCAGTCGAAGACGTGTTCTCGATCTCGGGTCGCGGCACCGTGGTGACCGGTCGTATCGAGCGCGGCATCATCAAGGTCGGCGAAGAGATCGAAATCGTCGGCATCAAAGACACCGTCAAGACCACCTGCACCGGCGTGGAAATGTTCCGCAAGCTGCTGGACCAGGGTCAAGCCGGCGACAACGTCGGTCTGCTGCTGCGCGGCACCAAGCGTGAAGACGTCGAGCGTGGCCAGGTGCTGGCCAAGCCGGGTTCGATCAAGCCGCACAACCACTTCACCGGCGAGATCTATGTCCTGTCGAAAGACGAAGGCGGCCGTCACACCCCGTTCTTCAACAACTATCGTCCACAGTTCTACTTCCGTACGACTGACGTGACCGGTTCGATCGAACTGCCAGCGGACAAAGAAATGGTTATGCCAGGCGACAACGTGTCGATCACCGTCAAGCTGATCAACCCGATCGCGATGGAAGAAGGTCTGCGCTTCGCAATCCGCGAAGGTGGCCGTACCGTCGGCGCGGGTGTTGTTGCCAAGATCATCGCCTAATTAATTTTGCGTGATTGAAACAGGGCCGGCATGGTGTGCTACCATGTCGGCCCTGTTGTACCAAATCCGTTCTTTTTAAATTGCTGGCGCTACATAGTTGCCAGTTCGCTCTTTTCAAGGAAAAATCATGTCCGCACCAAACCAGAAAATCCGTATCCGCCTGAAGGCTTTCGACTACAAGCTGATCGACCAGTCCGCACTGGAAATCGTTGACACCGCGAAGCGCACCGGCGCCGTGGTCAAGGGTCCAGTCCCGCTGCCAACCCGCATCCAGCGTTTCGACGTCCTGCGTTCGCCGCACGTCAACAAGACCTCGCGCGACCAGTTCGAGATCCGCACCCACCAGCGCCTGATGGACATCGTCGACCCAACCGACAAGACCGTTGACGCGCTGATGAAGCTGGACCTGCCAGCTGGCGTCGATGTCGAAATCAAACTGCAGTAATCGTTTATAAACCGGCGCGGGGTTGTCCCCGCGCCGGTTCGGAAAGGCCGGGCCGGTTCGCCAACGCGAGCACGCCCGGCCTTTTTGTTGCTTGGGTTCCGGAACGCCGGCAAACCCGCACGGCCATGCGGGGTCGTATCCCCGGGGGTACGACCCCCGAGCGGCGCGGCGGGCGTACCGCTAAAAGCGGGCGGGTTTTGGCGGCGCCACGTCGGCGCCCTGGCCGCCGAACGGGCGCATCAGGTGGTGGCGCGCCATCGCCGCGCCGCCGATGGCGGTGCCGTTGTCGCCGAAGCCGGGCGTGCGGATGACCGGCGCCGGCAGCCGGGTGGCGGCGGCGCAGTCGCGCAGCACCGCGCGCCCCGGTCCCAGCAGGCGCTCGCCCAGGCGCAGCGCGGCGCCGCCGACGACGATGCACATCGGGTCGAACGCCACCCACAGATTGTTCAACAGCACGCCGAGGTGGCGGCCGGCGTCCGCCACCGCCCGGCAGGCGGCGGCGTCGCCGTCGGCGGTGCGCGCGAACAGGCGCTCGAGCCGCTCGGGCCCGGCGCCGGACCCGCCGTCGACTTGGTCCATCAGCGCGCGCAGGCCGATCAGCGCGTCGGCGCAGCCGCGCCGGCCGCAGGTGCAGCGCGGCCCGCCCTGTTGCAGGATGGTGTGGCCGACCTCGCCCGCGAAGCCGGACAGGCCGGTCAGCAGGCGGCCGTTGACGACGATGCCGGCGCCGACGCCGTAGCCGATGCTCAGGTAGATCAGCGGATCGACGCCGGCCTGGCCGGAGAACTCCAGCTCGGCCAGCGCGGCGACGTTGGCCTCGTTCTGGATGAATAGCGGCAGCCCGGCCAGCGCGCCGGCGGCGAAGCGGGCGCGCAGTCCGGCGGCGACGTCGACGTCGCGCCAGCCCAGGTGCGGCGCGTAGCGCAATACGCCGCTGGCGTCGTCGACCACGCCGGGCACGCCGATGCCCAGGCCCAGCATGGCGCGCCCGTCGAGCGCGCCGCCGGCGGCCGTCATGGCCAGCAGTTCGTCGGCGATCAGCCCGACGCAGGCGGCCGGGTCGGCGATGTCGGCGTAGGGCAGGGCGCGCTCGGCCAGCACGTTGCCCAGCAAATCGGTGGCCACCAGGCGCGCCGCGCCCACGCCCAGGTCGGCCCCCAGCAGCGCCAGGCGGGCGGTGTCGAGGTGCAGCGGCGTGGCGCGCCGGCCCAGCGCGCCCGTGGCCACCAGTTCGCTCTCGGCCAGCCAGCCCTCGTCCATCAGCTCGCGCACCAGCAGGCTGACGGTGGACTTGGTCAGGCCGACCGCCTCGGCCAGCGCCGCGCGCGACAGGCCGGGCGCGCCGCACAGCTGGCGCACCAGGGCCATGCGGTTGATTTGCTTGAGTAACTGCTGGTCGCCGGCGACGATCATGGGGGATCCTGGGAGTGGGGCTGCGGGCGATCATACGCCGGCCGGCGCCGGCGCGCGCGGCTTTCGCCCCGTTTTGGCGCACCCGTTTGGTGCTTCTTTACAACAACGCCCGGATTTGGCGCGGTAATTCGTTCGATCAATTGACTAATGGTTTTTTTACTCTTATTCTGGCTGAGGCCTTATTCATTTGCTATTCGATTGAACGAAGTCGACAGTTGTTGCGGTTGTTTGTGGTGTCATCACTTCCGACGTTGCCTTGACCCTGCTCGATCAGTGTCGGAGAAAAATATAAATAAGGAGATGTAAGTGCACAAAAATTTGAAAACGTTTTCACAGTCGCCGAGCAAGCGCCGGTTGATCAGCCTGGCCGTGGCGGGCGTTTGCGCCGGCTTCGCGCCGGCCTACGCCCAGACCGCCGGGGTGCCGGGCGACGGCGCCGACGGCCCGAAAGTGGTCGTGACCGGCATCCGCGCCAGCATGCAGTCGACCATGAACATGAAGCGCAACGCCGACGGCATCGTCGACGGCATCGTCGCCGACGACATCGGCAAATTCCCCGACACCAACCTGGCCGAATCGCTGCAGCGCATCTCCGGCGTGTCGATCGACCGCAGCAACGGCGAGGGCCAGAAGGTCACCGTGCGCGGCCTCGGCCCCGACTTCAACCTGGTGCTGCTGAACGGCCGCCAGATGCCGACCACCGACCTGAGCGACCTGTCGGGCCGCTCGTTCGACTTCTCCAACCTGGCCTCGGAAGCGATCTCGCAGCTGCAGGTCTACAAGACCGGCCGTGCCGACAGCCCCACCGGCGGCATCGGCGCCACCATCAACGTCATGACCGCGCGCCCGCTCGACAATCCGGGCATGCGCGCGAGCATCGGCGCCAAGGCCGTCAAGGACGACTCCAACAACGAACTGCCCGGCTCGATCAAGGGCAGCAGCGTCACGCCGGAGTTCTCCGGCATCTACAGCAACACCAGTGAGGACGGCCGCTTCGGCATCGCCGTCAGCGCCAGCCACCAGCGCCGCGACTCCGGCTTCAACCGCGCCGGCCTGGCCAACGGCTACCAGGGCCCGTACCTGGGGTCGGCGACCCTGCCCGAGGGCTCGACGCTGCCGCAGCCGGGCCAGCCGGGCTCGGAGAAGATCACCAACCGTCCCGGTCCGACCGATCTGTACTTGATCCCGCAGAACTTCGGCTACGGCGTCAACGCCATCTCGCGCCAGCGTACCAACGGCCAGCTGGTGCTGCAATTCCGTCCGGTCAAGGAACTGACGACGACCTTGGACCTGACGTATTCGGAGCAGAAGATCCAGACCAAGCGCAACGAGCTGAGCGTGTGGTTCGGCCAGACCCCGACGTCGACCAGCAGCTGGCCGGGCGGCAAGGTGCAGACGCCGCTGACCTACATGGAGACGTACAACACGCCGCAGGACATCTCGGTGGTCGGCGGCGACTACGCGACCAAGACCAAGAACAAGTCGATCGGCTTCAACACCGTGTGGAAGGCCAGCAACGACCTGCGCCTGGAGCTCGACCTGCACCATTCGAACGCCGAATCCGGCGCCGACAGCCCATGGGGCACCGAGAACAACCTGTCGAACGCCAGCTACAGCCGCGGCAACACGATGGTCGACTTCACCAAGGAGTTGCCGGTGGTGAGCATGCCGGCGGCCAACCTGGCCGCCGCGCCGATCCAGGCCACCGGTTCGTGGTTCCACAACAGCTGGCAGAAGGCCACCATCAACCAGGCCCAGACCAAGGGCAGCCTGAAGCTGTTCGAGGCGTCCGAGCTGAACTTCGGCGTCGGCTACACCGACTCGACCAACCGCTCGACCTATTCGAACGTGCAGAACAACAGCTGGGGCGGCGCCTCCAAGGCGTCCGACTATCCGGGCAGCCTGTTCCAGGCCAATCCGCTCGGCTCGTTCTTCAAGGAGTTCGGCGGCCACAACGCGCCGGAGCTGTTCGGTTCGCTCTACACCTTCGACTTCGGCAAGGTGCGCGCCGCCACGGCCCAGGCCACCGGGCTGTCGACCTACCTGCCGAATTTCGCCGGCGCCGACACCGACCGCGAGCTGAAGGAAAAAACCACCTCCGGCTACGTGTCGTTCGGCACCGACTGGGATACCGCCATCCCGTTCCACTCGTCGGTCGGCCTGCGCATGGAGCGCACCAAGGTCACCTCGGTGGCGCAAGTGCTGGTGGGCACCGACGTGGTGTGGGAATCGCAGAATGAATTGCCGCTCAAATTCGCCGACAAGTCGTACAGCACCCAGGACGCCAGCTACAACAACGTGCTGCCGAGCCTGAACTTCGACTTCGACCTGCGGTCGGACATGAAGCTGCGCGCCAGCGCCGGCAGCACCATCGGCCGGCCGCGCTACGACCAGATGCAGGGCGGCCTGACCCTGGGCACCATTGGCAACGTGTTCACCGGCGGCACCGCCTCGGTCGGCAACCCGGCGCTGAAACCGGTCAAGTCGAAGAACCTGGACTTGTCGTGGGAATGGTATTACGACCAGCAAAGCGTGCTGTCGATCGCCGGCTTCCACAAGAAGATGGACAACTACGCCGGCCAGACGGCGACGTCGACGTCGCTCTACAACCTGCACACGCCGGTCGGCGGGGCGTATTACACCGCCGCGCGCAACGCCGGCTGCTCGGCGGCCGACACCAACTGCCTGCGCAACTACATCCTGACCAACTTCCGCGGCCAGCCGGGCGTGCAATACATCGGCGTCAAGTCGGACGGCAACCTCGACGGCAAGATCACCGGCCTGGCGACCGATCCGCTGATGCCTTTCCTGCTGACCTCGTATGCCAACCAGAAGTCGGCCACGGTCAAGGGCGCCGAGATCAACGTGCAGCACATGTTCGGCCGCAGCGGTTTCGGCGTGCAGGCCAACTACACGTACGTGACCTCGCCGACCAAGTACGACGACGCCAACACGCAGGATCAGTTCGCGATCCTGGGGCTGAGCAATTCGGCCAACCTGGTGGGCATCTACGAGGACCAGAAATGGTCGGTGCGGGTGGCCTACAACTGGCGCGACAGCTTCCTGGCCTCGACCATCGACGCCGGCGGCGGCCGCCCGGCGCCGGTGTATACCGACAAGTACGGCCAGACCGACGTCAGCATTGGGTACAATGTCACCGAGAAGCTCAGCCTGCAGGCCGAGGTCATCAACCTGACCAACGCCACGCAGCGCCAGTTCGGCCGCACCGAGCGCTCGACGTTGAACGTGACGCAGGCCGGTCCGCGTTACATGCTGGGCGCGCGCTACAAGTTCTGATGGCTGAACGGTAGCGAATAGCCACGGGCCGTCGCGATGCGACGGCCTTTTTCATTGGGGAAGTCCATGCAAGCGATAGTGGAAGTGGACGGCGGCGCGTCGCTGTCCGACGCGGTCCTGGCCTCGCCGGTGCCGCTGGTGCTGCGCGGCCTGGTGGCCGATTGGCCGCTGGTGCGCGCCGCGCGCGCCTCGGCGGCGCAGGCCGACGCCTACCTGCGCCGCTTTTACCGCGACGCCACCGTGCTGGCGAGCCACAGCCCGCCGGGCACGGGCGGGCGCATCTTCTACAACGACGATCTGAGCGGCTTCAATTTCAGTTCGCAGATGGTGCGCTTCGACCAGGTGCTCGACGCGCTGGCCGCGCACCTGGACGCGGCCGATCCGCCCACCCTGTACGTCGGCTCGACCACGGTCGACACCTGCCTGCCGGGCCTGCGCGCCGACAACGATGTCGACCTCGGCGCGCGCGACGCGCTGGCCAGCATCTGGATCGGCAACCGCACGCGCATCCCGGCCCACTACGACGTGCCGGACAACCTGGCCTGCGTGGCGGCCGGGCGCCGGCGCTTCACCTTGTTCCCGCCGGAGCAGTTGAAGAACCTGTATGTCGGTCCGCTCGACTTCACGCCGGCCGGGCAATCGGTCAGCCTGGTCGACTTCGCGCGGCCGGACTTCGACCGCTTTCCGCGGTTCGCCGAGGCGCTGCGGCACGCGCAAACGGCCGAGTTGGGGCCGGGCGACGCGCTGTTCATCCCCAGCATGTGGTGGCACCACGTCGAGGGGCTCGAGCCTTTCAACATCCTGATCAACTACTGGTGGCGGCAGTCGCCGGACTGGATGGACACGCCGGCCAGCACCTTGTCGCTGGCGCTGATGACCTTGCGCGACCTGCCGCCGGCCCAGCGCGCCGCGTGGAAGGAGATCTTCCGCCATTATGTGTTCGACAGCGACGGCGGCGAGGCGGCGCACATCCCGCCGGCCGCGCGCCACGCGCTGGCGCCGCTCGACGACAACGGCGCGCGCATGCTGCGGGCGCAGATTCTCAGGCGGTTGAACCGCTGAGGGTGCCGCGAGCGCCCCTCCCCAACCTTTGATGACAGTCAAACGGGGCCGCCCGATTCGCCATAAGCTTGACGACGAAGGTGCGGCGCAATGCCGCAAATCGGTTTGCATGGGGCCGATATCGTCGTTAGCTGACCATCGTGGGAAATCGCCAAATGAGCAAACCAACGTCGAGTATCGCCTCCGAAGCTAGCGTCGGGGTATTGTTGGCGAAACTCGGTGAACTGATACGCCAGGGACGCGGGCGCGCGCTACATGCCGTCGATACCATCCAAGTGAGAACCTGTTGGGAGCTGGGCCGGCATATCATTGAATTCGAGCAGGGCGGAGCCGTGCGCGCCGCCTATGGAAAGCGACTCTTGGCCGAACTGGCCAAGGCGCTGAGCGCCGAGTTCGGCAAGGGCTTCGACGCTTCAAATCTGCGCTACATGCGCCTGTTTTATCAAGCGTTTCCAAAGTGTGACGCACTGCGTCACGAATTGAGCTGGACCCACTATCGTACTTTGTTGCGGGTGGACAGTTGCGCCGCACGACAGTGGTACATGGACGAAGCGGTCGCGCAGAACTGGAGTTCCCGCGCCCTGGAGCGTCAGATAGGTACGCTTTACTACGAACGATTGCTTGCCAGTCAAGATCGTGCTGCGCTTGAGCGGGAGGCGGGCACCGAGTTGTTGGCCTTGGGAGCCAATCCCCGAGAATTCGTGCGCGACCCCGTGGTGCTCGAATTTCTTGGCCTGCCCAATGCAGGGACCGTGTTGGAGAGCGAACTCGAACAGGCCCTAATGACCCAGCTACAAGCGTTTCTGCTCGAATTGGGCAAGGGATTCGCATTTGTCTCCAGGCAGCAGCGTATCAGCACGGATAGCAAGGACTTCTACATCGACCTGGTGTTCTACAATTTCCTGCTGAAGTGCTTCGTCATCTTCGATTTGAAACGCGGCGAGCTAACCCATCAGGACATCGGTCAGATGGACATGTATGTCCGTATGTACGACGAGTTCAAGCGCGAACCCGACGACAACCCTACCGTGGGTATTATTTTATGCACACAAAAAGATGCTTCTGTTGTGCGCTATTCCGTTTTACACGGTAATGAACACCTGTTTGCCACTAAATACAAACTGTTCCTGCCAAGCGAAGAGGAACTGCGGGCGGAGCTGGACCGTGAGCGGAGTCTTTTACATTCGAAAAAATGAAGGCCGTGAAAACCCAGCTTCACGAAGAAGGTACCTCTTCCTAACAAATAGGAAAGGTTAGTAACCGCTCACTGTTGTAAAAAGTTCGATTTGTAAAATTTGATACAAATCGGCGCCGCCCCACGCTTCACTCATGAAACGCACCCATGCGAGACTGGCTCATCGGCCTGCGACAGGCAGGCCGGTGACCTTCATGCAGTCGAACCACGACTGTCGCTTAGCAAATTGGGAGCAACTGAATGAGCTTAAAAGAAAAGCAGGGAGTATTGTCTGTTCGTCTGGCACTGGGCGCGTTGGCCGGCGCCACGGTGCTGTTGTCGACCGCCCAGGCGCAAACCGCCGTGCAGGGCGCCGCCGCCGAGCCGCCCAAGGTCATCATCACCGGGTCCAACATCGCCCGCATCGCCGGCGAGGGCGCGACCCCGGTGGAGATCATCACCCGCGCCGACATCGAGAAAAGCGGCGCCGCCACGGTGGTGGAAATGCTGGGCAAGCTGCCGTCGGTCGGCGTCGCGCTCGACGGCAATAGCTATAACACGTTCGCCGGCGGCGCCAGCTCGGTGGCCCTGCGCGGACTGGACGCCAAATATACGCTGATCCTGCTCAACGGACGCCGCCTGGCCAATTACGGCTTTGCCAACGGCGCCGAGAACAGTTTCGTCGACCTCAACAATATTCCGCTGGCGGCGCTGGAGAGCGTCGAGATCCTGCGCGACGGCGCCTCGGCCATCTATGGTTCCGACGCCGTGGCCGGCGTGATCAACTTCAAGACCCGCGCCAATTACCAGGGCATGGAGGTGAGCGGCAACCTCGGCGCCAACGTCAAGGGCGACGGCTCGACCTTCAACGCCAGCCTGACCAAGGGTTGGGGCGACCTCGACAACGACGGCTACAACGTCCTGATGACGCTTGACGCGCTCAAGCGCAACTCGCTGCGCAGTAGCGAACACGCGGCGCTGGCCGATCCGGACTACCGGCGCTTCGGCGGCACCGACCAGCGCACGCAAAACCAGTTCCAGGGTTATGTGCGCGACTACGACAACGGCGAGCCGGGCTACGCCATCCCCGGTTGCAAGGGCACGGTCGGCATCGCCACCGGCACGCTCGACCAGGTGTGCTTCACCAACCCCGACCGCCAGCTGACGCCGCGCGTCGAACGCGTGGGCGTCTCGACCATCGTCACCAAGCGTCTGGGCGGCGGCGACGAATTGTTCGCCGAGCTGGGCCTGAACCACAACAAGACGACCTACCAGCAGCGATATCCGATCTTCAGCAGCGCGCAGCTGGTGCCGACGGACGGCACCACCAATCCGGGCGTGCTGGGCCTGCCCGGCCCGACCGACACCACCTACGGCTTCACGCCGGGCGACCGGCTGCAGGTGTTCCACGCGATCACCGAGGCCGGCCGTCAGATGGAAACCGTCAAAAACGACACGGCACGGGTGGTGGCCGGCTGGCGCGGCAGCGTCCGGGGCTGGGACAGCGAATTCGCCGTCAATCTGAACCGCAGCAAGCTCAACGACGACACCAGCAACACCGTGCTGCTCGACGCCTCGACCAAGTTGCTCAACGACGGCGTCATGGGTGTCGGCGGCTATGATCCGTTCAATCCGGCCAATCCGATGAGCGTGGTCTCGCCGATGCTGTATGGCATGCACCACACCGCGACCTCCAAGCTGGAGACGGCCGAATGGAAGATGAGCAAGTCGGAATTGTTCGCGCTGCAGGGCCGCCCGGTCGGTTTCGCCTGGGGCGCGCAGGCCAGCCACGAGTCGATCGACGACGTCGCCGACCCGCAGACCGTGCTGGGCAACGTGGTCGACTACGGCGCCACCAGCAGCAAGGCCTCGCGCAGCCTGTATTCCGTGTACGGCGAACTGGCGGTGCCGGTGCTGCCGACGCTCGACGCCCAGCTGGCGTTGCGCGGCGACCATTACAGCGACTTCGGCAACAGCTGGAATCCGAAACTGGCGCTGGCCTGGCGTCCGGTCGACGCGGTGCTGCTGCGCGGCTCGGCCACCACCTCGTTCAAGGCGCCGACGCTGCCGGAGATTGGCTCCGTCACCACCGCCTACACCACGGTGGCCGATTACGCCCGCTGCGGCCCGCTCGGCTATGTCGGCGCGACCTGTTCTTACAGCCCGAAAGTCTACCTGCAGGGCAACCCGGACCTGAAGGCGGAGAAGGCCAAGAATTACTCGCTTGGCATCGTGCTGCAGCCGCTGAAGAACTTGTCGATGTCGCTCGACTGGTACGGCATCGACCAGCGCGACACCATCCAGCCGCTCGACGCGCAGTACATCCTGGACCACGAGGACACCATCCCGGGCTACGCCGCGCTGATTGGCCGCGACCCGCGCAACCCCGCGCTGGAGGCCACCCATCCAGGCCTCAACAAGGGCCGCATCAAGAGCATCACGACGCCATTCAGCAATCTTGGCAAGACCAAGATCTCCGGCGCCGACCTTGATCTGAAGTACGACGTGTCGCTGGGCGGCTACGGCAAGCTGCACTTCCACGAAGTCAACAACCACACGTTCAAGTACGACCAGAGCATCGCGCCGGGCGAGGAACCGAAAAGCCGGCTGGGCGGCACCTATCATCCGCGCTGGAACAACTCGTTGCTGACCGCGTATGAGTTTGGCGCTCACGAGATCGGCCTGACGGCGCGCACCGCCGCCGGCACGCTCAACATCACCGATCCGACCTACACGCAGGACGCGGCGGTCACCAACGCGCGCATTCCGTCGTACACCGTGTGGGACCTGAACTATTCGCTCAAGGCCAGCAAGCAGTTGAGCGTGAATGTCGGTGTCAACAACGTGTTCGATAAGGCGATGGTGTATTCCAACAGTGTCTACAACGACACCTATGTGCAGGGCTTGAACGACGTCGTCGGCCGCTACGCCTACGTCAACGCGCGTTACGCGTTCTGACCGGCGCCACAGTGACGACCTCCGCCGCGGGCGTTCGCGGCGGAGGTTTTTTAATGTGCGGCGCGACGACCGCGCGATGAAAACCTTCGGCGGCTATTTAGGGTATACAGGGGCAGTGGGAGCGGGCGAGGACTATAATTGGTCTCTTTAGAAGGAGGCGACATGAAATACCGCGTTGCGCTTCATAAATCGGACGAGGGCTACAGCGTCTCCGTTCCAGGGCTGCCGGGCTGCTGTTCGCAGGGGGCGAGCGAGGAAGAGGCGATTGAAAATATCAAGATCGCCATGCCGAATATCTTTCAGTCGTGGAAGAGAATCTTCACGGCGCCATCATGCGCGAAGTGGATGTGGCGATCTAGCCATGGTGCGTATTCCGGGCGTCAATCACCTGGATGTGGTCAAGGCGCTCCAGAAGGCCGGCTTTCACGTCGCGCGGCAGGGCAAACATATCGTCATGACGGATGGCCATCGCGTCGTCACCATCCCTCGCCACAACCCAGTGAACGCGTTTGCGCTCGGCACGATTGTGCGCGGCGCCGGGTTGAGTGTGGAGCGGTTCCGTAACTTGCTGTGAGCCCAGGCATCAGTTCTGGACACAACCCGCCGGCGCCGGTAGGCTGTTGCCAATTGCCCAACCGGAACCGCCATGCTCGCCACGCTAGACCAGCATCTGCTCGACAATTCCGTTCGCGGTGGCCTGCGCGGCGGCACCCGCCTGCTGGTCGAGTTCCTGTATTTCGGCGTCAAGGAGGCGAGGGCGTGCCTGTTCGTGGCGTTGTTCTTCGCCGCGGTGTTCCTGGTGCCGCGCGCCGGCATCCTCGGTCTGCCGCGCTATGACGTGTTGCTGGTCGCCGCGCTGGCGATCCAGGTGTGGATGGCCTGGGCCGGGCTGGAGACGTGGGACGAGCTCAAGGCGGTCTGCCTGTTCCATGCGGTCGGTTTCGCGCTGGAGGTGTTCAAGGTGTCCGGAGCGATCCAGTCGTGGAGCTATCCCGACTTCGCTTACACCAAGGTGTTGGGCGTGCCGCTGTTCTCCGGCTTCATGTACGCCGCCGTCGGCAGCTACATCATCCAGGCGTGGCGGCTGCTGGACTTGCGGATTCGTCATCATCCGCCGTACTGGATGGCGGTGCTGGTCGCGCTGCTTATCTATGTCAACTTCTTCACCCACCACTACATCGGCGACTACCGCTGGTATCTGGCCGCCTGCGCGCTGGGCCTGTACGCCCGCACCACGGTGGTGTTCCGGCCGCTCGACCGCGAGCGCCGCATGCCGCTGCTGCTGGGGTTCGTGCTGGTCGGGTTCTTCATCTGGCTGGCTGAAAACATCAGTACTTTCCGGGGCGTCTGGCGCTATCCCAATCAGTTGGGCGCTTGGTCGGCGGTTCACGTCAGCAAATGGAGCTCGTGGTCGCTGCTGGTGGTGATGACCTTCACCATCGTCGCTCATTTGAAGCATATCAAGGCCCGAATCCACATCCCTGAAGGTTGATCGCGCGTGCGGGGCGCGGGCCTATAATGGTTTTTTTTGATGTCACATGTGTGGCGGCTCAAAAAACCCTGGGGGAATCGTCATGAATGCGGGTACTTTTGATTACGTCGACGTGCGCGCGTTGGTGAACTCGGAGGAAGAGTACGACGTATCGGTAGTCGGCACCAACGGGGAATGGCGTGTGTTCATTCACGCGCGCTCTGATGTGCGCGCGCTGAGCGACGTATCCGGAGGCTTGCCCGTGGTGTTAGCCACGCTATCGGACGTCGAACTGGAATTACGAGAACTAGGCGTGTTGCATTTTGAAGTGGCGGCCAGCCGTGCCGATAGCTGCGCGGACGCGCCGGTAACGGAGACCGACCCGGAATATGACGCTTGGTTCCGAGCCCAGGTGCAAGAGGCATTGAATGACCCTAGCCCGCCTATTCCGCACGAGGAGGCAATGCGTCAAATCCGCGCCGCATTGAAATTAAGCTGAGGTCGCGGTGCCCGCCGTCGTGTGGAGGGCCAGGGCACTCGGCGACGCGCAGACGATCGTCGGTAAAATTTCCGCAGGAAGCCGTCGTGGCGCTGAAAAACTGCTGCGCACCATTGCCGCGCAGGCGGCTCTCCTTGCCATCCATCCGCATATCGGCAGGGTGGGGCGGGACGCGCGAACTTGTCGTCCATCGCCATTACGCGCTGATATATAAGGTCGTCGGCGACCAGGTGTATATCTTGCGAATTTTGCATACCGCCAGGCAGTGGCCGAAGCCTCGCCCTCGCCGCTAGCCCGCCGCCGCAACCCGCATGCCGCCTCGCTTTGGCCCGCCCGGCCACGGCCGCGAAATAAATCCCCGTAAACCCGACATACCTCGTACTAAGTTGTTGCGTCAACCCCTTTTTCACGTTACACTAGCCGGCTTCGGTATGGATTCGACCTTTTATTGGTCCGTACTAATTTTGTAGTTCAACATATCCCCGCCCAATCGTAGGTGGGAATTGGAGAAAAAATGAGCCTTGGCCTCCTCGGTCGCAAGGTTGGTATGATGCGCATCTTCACGGATGATGGGGACTCGATCCCAGTCACCGTGTTGGACGTATCGAACAACCGTGTTGCGCAAATCAAAACTCCTGAAACTGATGGTTATTCCGCAGTTCAGGTCGCATTCGGTCAACGTCGCGCTTCCCGCGTAACGAAGGCTGTTGCTGGTCACCACGCTAAAGCTGGTGTTGAAGCCGGTACTCTGTTGAAAGAGTTCCGCGTCGACGCCACCAAGGCAGCAGAACTGAAAGCCGGCGATGTCGTTGCCGCTTCGCTGTTCGAAGTCGGTCAAAAGATCGACGTTCAAGGTGTCACGATCGGTAAAGGCTACGCCGGTACCATCAAGCGTCACCACTTTGCTTCGGGCCGTGCCACCCACGGTAACTCGCGTTCGCACAACGTTCCAGGCTCCATCGGTATGGCGCAGGATCCAGGCCGCGTGTTCCCAGGTAAGCGCATGACCGGTCACCTCGGTGACGTCACCCGCACCGTGCAGAACCTCGAAATCGCCCGTATCGACGCCGACCGTCAGCTGCTGCTGGTCAAGGGCGCGATCCCAGGTGCGAAAAATGGCCAGGTCGTCGTTTCGCCTGCTGTCAAAGTTAAAGCAAAGAAGGGAGCTTAAACGATGGAACTCAAGCTCTTGAACGCTCAAGGTCAAGCCGCCTCTAACGTAGCTGCCGCCGACGCCATCTTCGGCCGCGACTACAACGAAGCCCTGATCCACCAGATCGTCGTTGCTTACCAAGCCAATGCACGCAGCGGCAACCGTAAACAAAAAGACCGTGAAGAAGTCCACCACACGACCAAGAAGCCATGGCGCCAAAAAGGCACCGGCCGCGCACGTGCTGGTATGTCGTCGTCGCCACTGTGGCGCGGCGGTGGTCGCATCTTCCCGAACTCGCCCGACGAGAACTTCACCCACAAAGTGAACAAGAAGATGTACCGCGCAGGTATCTGCTCGATTCTGTCGCAACTGGCCCGCGAAGAGCGCCTGGTTGTGGTCGAAGACTTCGCGATCGAAGCGCCAAAGACCAAGCTGCTGTCGCAAAAGCTGACCGGCATGGGCTTTGACTCGGTTCTGATCATCACCGACGTCGCCAACGAAAACCTGGAACTGGCTTCGCGCAATCTGCCGAACGTCCTGGTCGTTGAACCACGTCACGCAGATCCAATGTCGCTGGTGTTCTACAAGAAGATTGTAGTGACCAAGGCCGCATTGGCCAAGATTGAGGAGATGCTGGCATGAGCGCATTGAAATTTAGCGAAGAGCGCCTGATGAAGGTGCTGGTTGCTCCAGTCATTTCCGAGAAGGCCACCATGGTCGCGGAAAAGAACGAGCAGATCGTTTTCCGTGTCACCACGGACGCGACCAAGCCAGAAATCAAAGCCGCTGTTGAACTGCTGTTCAAAGTGGAAGTGGAATCGGTGCAGACCGTCAACCGCGAAGGTAAGCAGAAGCGTTCCGGTGCCCACACCGGCCGCCGTAACCATACCAAGCGTGCTTTCGTGTGCCTGAAGCCTGGCCAGGAAATCAATTTCTCCGAGGAGGCTAAATAATGGCACTCGTTAAGATGAAGCCAACCTCGCCAGGCCGTCGCGGCATGGTGAAGGTGGTGAACCCGGACCTGTACAAAGGTCGTCCGTTCGCCGCCCTGGTTGAGAAAAAATCGAAGACCGCCGGCCGTAACAACAACGGCCACATCACCACCCGTCACATCGGTGGTGGTCACAAGCAACACTATCGCCTGATCGACTTCAAGCGTCAGAAGGATGGCATTCCAGCGAAAGTGGAACGTATCGAATACGATCCGAACCGCACCGCGAATATCGCCCTGCTGTGCTACGCCGACGGCGAGCGTCACTACATCATCGCCACCAAGGGCATGAGCGTGGGCGACACCGTCATGAACGGCTCGGAAGCGCCGATCAAGTCGGGTAACTGCCTGCCGATCCGCAACATCCCGGTCGGTACCGTCATGCACTGCGTCGAAATGCTGCCAGGTAAGGGTGCCCAGATGGCCCGTTCCGCCGGCGCCGGCGTCGTCCTGATGGCCCGCGACGGCACCTACGCCCAGGTTCGCCTGCGCTCGGGTGAAGTGCGTCGCGTGCACATCGAGTGCCGTGCCACCGTGGGTGAAGTCGGCAACGCCGAACACAGCCTGCGCAAGATCGGTAAGGCTGGCGCGATGCGCTGGCGCGGTGTTCGTCCTACCGTTCGCGGTGTGGTCATGAACCCGGTCGATCACCCGCACGGTGGTGGTGAAGGTAAAACCGCAGCTGGTCGTCATCCAGTGTCGCCTTGGGGCCAACAGACGAAGGGTAAGAAGACCCGCAGCAACAAGCGCACTTCTTCCATGATCGTCTCGCGCCGCGGCAAGAAATAAGGGGTAGCACATGACTCGTTCATTGAAAAAAGGGCCGTTCTGTGACGCCCACCTGGTGAAAAAAGTCGAAGCCGCGCAAGCCGCCAAAGACAAAAAGCCAATCAAAACCTGGTCCCGTCGTTCGACCATCATGCCTGACTTCATCGGCCTGACGATCGCCGTCCACAATGGCAAGCTGCACGTGCCGGTGTACGTCTCCGAGAACATGGTCGGTCACAAGCTCGGTGAATTCGCGCTGACCCGCACGTTCAAGGGCCATGCCGCTGACAAGAAGGCGAAGAAATAATGGAAACCAAAGCAATCCTCAAGGGTGTGCGCTTGTCGGATCAGAAAGGTCGCCTCGTGGCCGACCAGATCCGCGGCAAGAAAGTTGACGCTGCACTCAACATTCTGCAATTCAGCCCGAAAAAGGGCGCGACCATCATCAAGAAAGTGCTGGAGTCGGCCATCGCCAACGCCGAGCACAACGATGGCGCCGACATCGACGAATTGTTCGTGAAAACGATCTACGTCGAAAAGGGTCCGATCCTCAAGCGCTTCACCGCACGCGCTAAGGGCCGGGGTGATCGCATTTCGAAACAATCGTGTCACATTTACGTGACCGTCGGCAACTAAGGAGCTATAGCATGGGTCAAAAAATCCACCCAACCGGCTTCCGCCTGTCGGTTACCCGTAACTGGGCATCGCGTTGGTACGCTGGCAACAGCAACTTCGCCTCGATGCTGAACGAAGACTTGAAGGCGCGCGCCTACCTGAAGACCAAGCTGAAGAACGCTTCGGTCGGCCGCATCGTCATCGAGCGTCCAGCCAAGAACGCGCGTTTCACGATCTACAGCTCGCGTCCGGGCGTGGTCATCGGTAAAAAAGGCGAAGACATCGAAGTGCTGAAGTCGGCGCTGACCAAGATCATGGGCGTACCTGTCCACGTGAACATCGAAGAAATCCGCAAGCCGGAAATCGACTCGCAGCTGATCGCCGATTCGATCGCCCAGCAGCTGGAAAAGCGCATCATGTTCCGCCGCGCGATGAAGCGCGCCATGCAAAACGCCATGCGTCTGGGTGCCCTGGGCATCAAGATCATGTCGTCGGGCCGCTTGAACGGTATCGAAATCGCTCGTAAAGAGTGGTATCGCGAAGGCCGTGTGCCACTGCACACGCTGCGCGCCGATATCGACTACGGCACCAGCGAAGCTTCGACCACCTACGGCATCATCGGTGTCAAGGTCTGGGTCTACAAGGGTGACCGCGCGCCGAACGGCGACGCACCAGTCATCGATACCCCGCCGGACGAGAAGAAGCCACGTGGCCCACGTCGTGACGACGGCAAACCAGCTGGCCGTCCGCGTCCAGCCGGCGCCGGCGCCGGTGCTAAACCAGCCGCTCCAGGCGCCCGCGTGCGTAGCGCTGCCGCCAAGCCGGCCGAGAAAGCAGGAGAATAATCATGCTGCAACCAGCACGCAGGAAGTATCGTAAAGAGCAGAAAGGCCGTAACACCGGCATTTCGCATGGCACCGGCACTTCGGTGTCGTTCGGCGAGTTCGGTCTGAAAGCGGTCGCCCGTGGTCGTATCACGGCACGCCAGATCGAAGCCGCCCGTCGCGCCATGACCCGTCACATCAAACGGGGTGGCCGTATCTGGATCCGCATCTTCCCGGACAAGCCGATTTCGAACAAGCCAGCCGAAGTTCGTATGGGTAACGGTAAGGGTAATCCGGAGTACTACGTCGCTGAAATCCGTCCGGGCAAAGTCCTGTACGAAATGGACGGCGTCGACGAAACCTTGGCGCGCGAAGCATTCCGCCTGGCCGCTGCCAAACTGCCACTGGCGACGACCTTCGTGGTCCGCCAAGTCGGCCAATAACAGGAGTGAAATATGAAAGCATCTGAACTCCGCGGCAAAGACCAGGTAGCTCTGCAAAAAGAGCTGAATGACCTGTTGAAGGCACAGTTCGGCCTGCGCATGCAAATCGCCACGCAGCAGCTGAGCAACACTTCGCAGCTCAAGAAGGTACGTCGCGATATCGCACGTGTAAAAACGGTAATGAACACGAAGGAAGCCAAATGACCGAACCAGTAAAGTCGCTCAAGCGCACCCTGATCGGTAAAGTGGTGTCCGACAAGATGGACAAGACCGTTACCGTTCTGATCGAACGTCACGTCAAGCATCCTTTGTACGGCAAGATCATCGTGCGCTCGAACAAGTATCACGCGCACGACGAGACCAACCAGGTGAAAGCCGGTGACACGGTGGAAATCGTGGAAGGTCGTCCGATCTCCAAAACGAAGGCATGGACCGTGACGCGCGTGGTGCAAGCCGCGCAAATCGTTTAATTGAAGCCGTCGCCTCCGGTCCACACGGGCCGGGGGCGGTTTTCAATTAGTTCTTGCAAGCCCGCGAGTTGTATGACATACTTGCGGGCTTCGTTCATGTAACGCCGCAAAGTGTCTGGCCACAGACGCAGAACCGTGCGGTCGGTCGCAGTACGAAGGTCAAGCACCCAAACATCGGGCCCTGCATGGGCGCGCTGGCGGGACCAAGACTGACCGCAGGTCCGCATTGTGTGGATTCTTCGGCTTAAGTTGGGAAAGAGAATACTATGATTCAAACTGAAAGCCGGCTCGAAGTGGCCGACAATACCGGTGCCAAAGAAGTTATGTGCATCAAGGTATTGGGCGGTTCCAAGCGCCGTTATGCTGGCATTGGCGATGTGATCAAAGTGACTGTCAAAGTCGCCGCGCCACGTGGCCGTGTCAAAAAAGGTGAAATTTATAACGCCGTGGTTGTGCGCACCGCTAAAGGTGTTCGCCGCCAAGACGGTTCCCTGGTGAAGTTCGACGGCAACGCCGCCGTTCTGTTGAACGCCAAGCTGGAACCGATCGGTACCCGTATTTTTGGACCAGTGACGCGCGAACTGCGCACTGAAAAGTTCATGAAGATCGTGTCCCTGGCACCGGAAGTCCTGTAAGGAGTCGTAATGGATAAGATTCGTAAAAACGACGAAGTCATCGTTCTGACCGGGAAAGACAAGGGCAAACGTGGCGTCGTTTCGCGTCGTGTAGATGCGGAGCATGTCGTGGTTGAAGGCGTCAACGTCGCGAAAAAAGCGACCAAGCCTAACCCAATGACTGGCGTACAAGGTGGTATCGTCGACAAGACTATGCCGATTCACGTGTCCAACGTCGCGTTGTTCAACGCGGCTAGTGGCAAGGCAGACCGTGTCGGTTTCAAGGAAGTGGATGGCAAAAAAGTCCGCGTCTTCAAATCGTCCGGCGAAGTAGTGAAGGCTTAAGAAATCATGGCACGTCTCCAAGAATTCTATAAAGAAAAAGTCGTCGCCGACCTGACCGCGAAATTCGGTTACAAGTCGGTGATGGAAGTTCCACGCCTGACCAAGATCACCCTGAACATGGGTGTCGGTGAGGCCATCGCGGACAAGAAAGTCCTCGAACACGCCGTCGGCGACCTGACCAAGATCGCTGGCCAAAAGCCAGTGACGACCAAGTCGCGCAAAGCTATCGCGGGTTTCAAGATCCGTGAAGGCTACCCGATCGGTACCATGGTCACCCTGCGTGGCGCTCGCATGTACGAGTTCCTCGATCGCTTCATCACCGTGGCCCTGCCGCGCGTGCGCGATTTCCGTGGTGTCAATGGTCGTTCGTTCGACGGCCGCGGCAACTATAACATCGGCGTTAAAGAGCAGATCATCTTCCCTGAGATCGAGTACGACAAGATCGATGCGCTGCGTGGTATGAACATTTCGATCACCACCACCGCCAAGACCGACGACGAAGCCAAAGCTTTGCTCGCCGCCTTTAAATTCCCGTTCAGGAACTAAGAAGATCATGGCAAAACTCGCACTGATTAACCGTGAGCAAAAGCGTGTGGACCTGGCGAACAAATTCGCCGCCAAGCGCGCTTCGCTGAAGGCCATCATTGATGACCAGTCGAAGTCGGAAGAAGAACGTTACGAAGCGCGCCTGAAGCTGCAAGCGCTGCCACGTAACTCGGCTCCGACCCGCCAGCGTAACCGCTGCGCCGTCACCGGTCGTCCTCGCGGCACTTTCCGTAAATTCGGTCTGGGCCGTATCAAGCTCCGTGAATTCGCCATGCGTGGTGAGATTCCGGGTATGACTAAAGCAAGCTGGTAATAGGAGAATATGCAATGAGTATGAGCGATCCTATCGCCGATATGCTGACCCGCATTCGTAACGCCCAGGGCGTGCAAAAAACGACCGTGGCCATGCCATCGTCGAAAGTCAAAATTGCGATTGCCAACGTCCTCAAGGACGAGGGTTACATTGAAGATTTCGCCGTGGCCGAAGCTGGTGGCAAGGCGGAACTGAAAATCGGTTTGAAGTATTATGTTGGCCGTCCCGTCATCGAGCGCCTTGAGCGCGTGTCCCGTCCGGGCCTGCGCGTCTACAAGGGCAAGGACGAGATCCCTACTGTGATGAATGGCTTGGGTGTGGCGATCGTGTCGACTCCGCAAGGCGTCATGACGGACCGCAAAGCACGCGCTACCGGTGTCGGCGGCGAAGTTATTTGCTACGTCGCATAAGGAGTTAGACATGTCTCGTGTAGCTAAAATGCCAATCGCTGTGCCAGCTGGCGCTGATGTCGCCATCTCCGCGCAAGCGATCACTGTCAAGGGCCCGCTGGGCGTCTTGACCCAGGTCCTCAACGGCCAGGTCAAAGTGGAAAACAAAGAGGGAACCCTCAATTTCGTGCCGGCCGACGACAGCCGCGAAGCCAATGCCATGTCCGGCACGCTGCGCGCCCTGGTCAACAACATGGTCACCGGCGTCACCAAGGGTTTCGAGAAAAAGCTGAACCTGGTCGGTGTGGGTTACAAGGCGCAGGCGCAGGGCGACAAGCTGAATCTGTCGCTGGGCTTCTCGCACCCTGTCGTGCACTCGATGCCAGCCGGCGTCACCTGCGCTACCGCAACGCCGACGGAGATCATCATCAAAGGGATCGACCGTCAGCAAGTGGGCCAAGTGGCTGCTGAAGTTCGCGCTTACCGCTCCCCAGAGCCTTACAAGGGCAAGGGCGTTCGCTATGCGGACGAAGTGGTTAAGATCAAAGAAACCAAGAAGAAGTAACTAGGGGCTGACGATGGACAAGAAAGAATCACGTCTGCGCCGCGGACGCCAAACCCGGATCAAGATCGCGCAACAGAAAGTGAACCGCCTGTCGGTACACCGCACTAACCTGCATATCTACGCGAACCTGATCTCGCCGGATGCCAAAGTACTGGTATCGGCCTCCACGGCAGAAGTCGAAGTGCGCAACGAACTGGCTGGCAAATCGGGCAAGGGCGGCAACGCTGCCGCTGCCGCGATCGTCGGCAAGCGCGTCGCAGAGAAAGCACTGAAAGCAGGGATTACCGAAGTCGCGTTCGACCGCTCCGGTTTCCGTTACCACGGCCGTGTGAAGGCGCTGGCAGAAGCCGCGCGCGAAGCCGGTCTGAAGTTCTAAGGAACGATCATGGCAAAAATGCAAGCAAAAATGGCAAGCGACAAGCCGGATGACGGCATGCGCGAAAAAATGATCGCGATCAACCGCGTGACTAAAGTGGTCAAGGGTGGTCGTATCATGGGTTTCGCCGCGCTGACCGTGGTTGGTGACGGCGATGGCCGCATCGGCATGGGCAAGGGCAAGTCGAAAGAGGTACCGGTCGGTGTGCAGAAGGCAATGGAAGAAGCCCGTCGCAACCTGATCAAGGTCAACCTGAAAAACGGCACCCTGCAGCACACCGTTACCGGCCGTCACGGCGCATCGAAAGTGATGATGTCGCCTGCGAAACCAGGTACCGGCGTTATCGCTGGCGGCGCAATGCGCGCGATCTTCGAAGTAATGGGCGTGACCGACGTGGTGGCGAAATCCACCGGCTCGAGCAACCCTTACAACCTGGTCCGCGCCACGCTGGATGGTCTGGCAAAAATGAGTACTCCTGCTGAAATTGCTGCGAAACGCGGCAAGTCGGTAGAAGAAATCCTGGGCTAAGGTGAACGTTATGACAACCAAAACCGTCAAAGTACAATTGGTCAAGGGCTTGATCGGCACGCGTGAAGACCACCGTGCCACCGTCCGCGGTCTGGGCCTGCGTCGTGTCAACTCGGTCTCCGAGCTGCAAGACACCCCATCCGTGCGCGGCATGATCAACAAAGTATCGTACCTCGTTAAAGTAGTTGCGTAAGCCCCCGGGCTTACACACGGAGAAATCATGGAACTGAATACCATTCAACCAGCCGATGGCGCCAAGCACTACAAGCGTCGCGTCGGCCGCGGTATCGGCTCCGGTCTGGGTAAAACCTCGGGCCGTGGTCACAAGGGTCAAAAATCGCGTTCGGGCGGCTTCCACAAAGTCGGTTTCGAAGGCGGTCAGATGCCTCTGCAACGCCGTCTGCCTAAGCGCGGTTTCAAGTCGCTCAACGCCACCTTCAAAGCTGAAGTGCGCCTGTCCGACCTGAACAACCTGCCGGTCGGCGACGTCGACATCCTGGTGCTCAAGCAAGCCGGCGTGCTGGCCGTGCTGGCCCGCGACGTGCGCGTCATTCTGTCCGGCGAGATCACCAAGGCGGTGAACCTCAAAGGCCTGAAAGTGACCGCTGGCGCGAAAGCGGCCATCGAAGCAGCCGGCGGCTCGGTAGCCTGAGTTGACCGCTAACAGCTTGATCGGAGCGAAAATTGGCGACTAATCCACAATTGGCTAAAAGTGCGGCAGCCGGGTTCCCTTGGAACCGGCTCTGGTTCTTGCTTGGTGCATTGGTGGTTTATCGTATCGGCGCTCACATCCCGGTTCCCGGGATCGATCCGGTACAATTGGCCGCGCTGTTCAAGTCGCAAGAGGGCGGCATCCTGGGCATGTTGAACATGTTCAGCGGTGGCGCGCTCGCGCGCTTCACAGTCTTTGCGCTGGGTATCACGCCTTACATCTCGGCCTCGATCATCATGCAGCTGGTGTCGATCGTCTCGCCGCAGATGGAAGCGCTCAAGAAAGAAGGCGAGTCCGGCCGTCGCAAGATCACCCAGTACACCCGCTATTTCACGGTGTTGCTGGCGCTGTTCCAGGCGTTGTCCATCGCAGTCGCGCTGGAGTCGCAGGCAGGTCTGGTGCTGGATCCGGGCTATGCATTCCGTTTCGTGACGGTCGTTACGCTGTTGACCGGAACCATGTTCGTGATGTGGTTGGGCGAGCAGATTACCGAGCGCGGTCTCGGTAACGGCATCTCGATCATCATCTTCGCGGGCATCGCGGCCGGTCTGCCGAACGCACTGGGTGGCCTCGGCGCCTCGGTGAGCAACGGATCGATCGGCGCGTTCTCGGCGATCATCATCATGATCCTGGTGGTGGCGGTGACGTTCTTCGTGGTGTTTGTCGAACGTGGCCAACGCAAGATTCTGGTGAACTACGCGAAACGCCAAGTGGGTAACAAGATCTACGGTGGACAAACGTCGCACCTGCCATTGAAGTTGAACATGGCCGGCGTGATCCCACCGATTTTCGCTTCGTCGATTATCTTGTTCCCGGCAACGATCGTGGGCTGGTTCACGCAGGGCGCCGACACGGCCAACCCTGTCGTCCGGTTCCTGAAAGATTTGGCAGCATCGATGGGGCCAGGCGAGCCCATCCACGCACTGTTGTATGCCATTGCGATCGTGTTTTTCTGTTTCTTCTATACAGCGCTGGTCTTCAACAGCAAGGAAACAGCGGATAACTTGAAGAAGAGCGGGGCCTTTGTGCCAGGGATCCGTCCCGGTGAGCAGACTGCCCGTTACATCGACAAGATCCTGACACGTTTGACACTGGCTGGCGCCATCTACATCACTTTGGTGTGTTTGTTGCCGGAATTCATGCAAGCCGAGTGGAAGGTACCGTTTTATTTTGGTGGTACTTCTCTGTTGATTATTGTGGTTGTGACCATGGATTTCATGGCCCAGGTACAAAACTACGTGATGTCGCAGCAATATGAATCGCTGCTGCGCAAAGCAAATTTCAAAGGCGGAATTCCGACGCGATAAGCGCGGTAAACATACCGAATGGCAAAAGACGACGTCATACAGATGCAGGGCGAGATTCTTGAGAATCTCCCCAATGCAACATTTCGAGTAAAGCTGGAAAACGGACACGTGGTGCTCGGGCATATTTCGGGTAAAATGCGGATGAACTATATCCGCATTCTTCCTGGCGACAAGGTGACGGTCGAACTGACACCTTACGATCTGAGCCGAGCACGCATCGTGTTCCGGACCAAGTAACTAACCAAAGAGAGAGCAAAATGAAAGTTAACGCCTCAGTCAAGCGGATCTGCCGCAACTGCAAGATCATCAAGCGCAAGGGCGTCGTTCGCGTAATCTGCGTCGAACCGCGTCACAAGCAGCGTCAAGGTTAATAACCGTTATTTATCGAGGAATAACGAATGGCACGTATCGCAGGGGTTAATATCCCCAATCATCAGCACACCGTAATCGGCCTGACGGCCATCTACGGTGTAGGCCGCCCACGCGCAAAGTTCATCTGCGCCGCGACGGGTATTGCGACCGATAAAAAGGTCAAGGATCTGGACGACAGCGAACTGGAAAAGCTGCGCGATGAAGTAGCAAAATTCATCGTCGAGGGCGATCTGCGCCGCGAATTGTCCATGAACATCAAGCGTTTGATGGATCTGGGTTGCTACCGTGGTATGCGTCACCGTAAGGGCCTGCCGGTCCGCGGCCAGCGCACCCGCACCAATGCACGTACCCGCAAGGGCCCGCGCAAAGCCGCTCAATCGCTCAAGAAATAATCTAGGGAAATCACATGGCTAAGCAACAAAGCAGCGCAGCAGCAGCGCGCGTCCGCAAGAAGGTCAAGAAGAACGTCGCCGAAGGTATCGCGCACGTTCACGCTTCCTTCAACAACACCATCATCACCATCACCGACCGCCAGGGCAACGCTCTGTCGTGGGCGACCTCCGGTGGCGCTGGCTTCAAGGGTTCGCGTAAATCGACCCCGTTCGCAGCGCAGGTTGCGGCCGAAGCAGCTGGTAAAGTCGCGGTGGAATGCGGCGTGAAGAACCTGGAAGTGCGTATCAAGGGCCCAGGTCCTGGTCGCGAATCCGCGGTGCGCGCACTGAACAACCTGGGCATCAAGATCACCGAGATCCAGGACGTGACCCCAGTGCCACACAACGGCTGCCGTCCTCCAAAACGTCGTCGTATCTAATCGCGCGGTCGGCGGCGAAGTTCGCTTCGCCTCCTTCCCGCTGTTAGAAATCGCTGGAGCAGAAAGCCGGAAACGGTTATACTGCCCGGCTGTTGTCGCCTGTCGAACATCTTCGGCGGGTTATTCGTATTTAAGCCACCGTCTGGCCCACCCTGAGGATCAGACTAGCGCCTAACCATGTTTCGATGTGGCTGGGGCGTTATTATTTATAAAAAGGAAGCATCGTGGCACGTTATATCGGACCTAAAGCAAAACTCTCCCGCCGTGAAGGTACTGACCTGTTCCTGAAGAGCGCACGCCGCTCGCTCGACAGCAAGTGCAAACTGGACGTCAAACCAGGCCAGCACGGCGTCAAGTCGGGTGCCCGCACCTCGGACTACGGCAACCAACTGCGCGAAAAGCAAAAAGTCAAGCGTATGTACGGCGTGCTGGAACGTCAGTTCCGTCGCTACTTCGCCGAAGCGGACCGTCGCAAGGGTAACACCGGCGAAACCCTGCTGAAGCTGCTGGAAACCCGCCTGGACAACGTTGCATACCGCATGGGCTTCGGCTCGACTCGCGCCGAAGCGCGTCAGCTGGTATCGCACAAGGCGTTCACCGTGAACGGCCAAGTGGTCAACATCGCTTCGTACTCGGTCAAGATCGGCGACGTCATCGCCGTGCGCGAAAAGTCGAAGAAGCAAGTGCGTATCGTGGAAGCGCTGTCGCTGGCTGAACAAGTCGGCATGCCAAGCTGGGTGTCGGTCGATGCCAAGAAAATGGAAGGCACCTTCAAGTCCCTGCCAGAGCGCAACGAGATCGCCAACGACGTCAACGAATCGCTGATCGTCGAACTGTACTCGCGTTAATCTGTAGTCTAGCCGTAAAAAAACCCGCCCGCTGTGACCAGCGGGCGTTTTCACTAATGCCATCAGCCTTATCGGCCTAACGCGCCGAGGGTATTGAAAAGGACATTTCATGCAAAACAGTCTGTTGAAGCCACGTATTATCGATGTAGAGGCGCTGGGCGCCGGCCACGCTAAAGTAGTGATGGAGCCGTTCGAACGCGGCTATGGCCATACATTGGGTAATGCGCTGCGTCGCGTACTGCTGTCGTCGATGGTCGGCTACGCGCCAACCGAAGTGACGATCGCCGGCGTCGTGCACGAATACTCGTCGCTCGACGGCGTGCAAGAAGACGTCGTCGACCTGCTGCTGAACCTCAAGGGCGTGGTCTTCAAAGTCCACAACCGTGACTCCGTCACCCTGACCCTGAAAAAAGAAGGCGAAGGCGCCATCCTGGCCTCGGACATCGATCTGCCACACGACGTGGAACTGATCAATCCGGACCACGTGATCGCCCACCTGACCGCCGGCGGCAAACTGGACATGCAGATCAAGGTTGAAAAAGGCCGCGGCTATGTGCCGGGCAACGTCCGTCGCCTGTCCGAAGACACCAACAAAACCATCGGCCGCATCATTCTGGATGCGTCGTTCTCGCCGGTGCGCCGCGTTTCCTACTTCGTCGAGTCCGCTCGCGTGGAACAGCGTACCGACCTGGACAAGCTGATCATCAACATCGAAACCAACGGCGTCATCTCGCCGGAAGAAGCGATCCGCCAGTCGGCACGCGTGCTGGTCGACCAGCTGAACGTGTTCGCCGCGCTGGAAGGCACCGAAGCCGCCGCCGAAGCGCCATCGCGCGCACCGCTGGTCGATCCGATCCTGCTGCGTCCAGTGGACGATCTGGAACTGACCGTGCGTTCGGCCAACTGCCTGAAAGCGGAAAACATCTACTACATCGGCGACCTGATCCAGCGTTCGGAAAACGAACTGCTCAAGACGCCGAACCTGGGCCGCAAGTCCCTGAACGAAATCAAGGAAGTGCTGGCTTCCCGTGGCCTGACCCTGGGCATGAAGCTGGAAAACTGGCCGCCTGCCGGCCTGGAAAAGTAACAAATTGGGCGACAGCGCTGGACATCGCGCAGCGATGTTCTGCCCTGTTGCCAACTGATTTGCATTTTGTAGCACCCGCCCGGCACATGTTGTGCCGGGCGTTATCCCTAGAACCGGTCCGCGCTCAACTTCAACCGTGAGCGATCGAAGAACTCGGATTTAAACACCTGAAAGGAAGTACCATGCGTCACCGTCACGGCCTCCGTAAACTGAATCGTACCTCGTCCCACCGTCTGGCAATGCTGCGCAACATGACCGTTTCCCTGCTGCGTCATGAAGCCATCAAAACCACGCTGCCAAAAGCGAAAGAACTGCGTCGCGTGATCGAGCCGATCCTGACCCTGGGCAAGACCGACACCCTGGCAAACAAGCGTCTGGCGTTCTCCCGTCTGCGCGATCGTGAAATGGTTCTGAAGCTGTTCGCGGAACTGGGCCCACGCTACGCAAACCGCAACGGCGGCTACCTGCGCATCCTGAAAATGGGTTTCCGTGTTGGCGACAACGCTCCAATGGCTTACGTTGAGCTGATGGACCGTCCAGAAGTCACCGACATCGACGCCGCTCCAACCGCTGAAGAGTAATCTTCGCAGTTGTTGTAGTGTCTAAGAAAAAAGCCAGGCTCAGCCTGGCTTTTTTTGTTAACCCGCACGGCCAACCGGGGTCGTACCCCGCGGGGTACGACCCCTGAACAGCGACGCATGCGTATCGCAATACGCATGCCGGGTTGGCGGCCCGCGTTACCTGAGGCGCTGATCGCCAGCCGCCTTGAACTCCGACCCGGGATTCCACGTCGGCGTCACGCCCTGCGCGATGTCGAGCCCCACCTGGAACAGCAACTGGATGTCCTGTACGCCGCCGCTGAAATCCCAATCGGTGCGCACGTCGTCGCTCACCTGGTGATAATCCTTGGCGAAGTAATAATCCACCTTCTCCCGCGCATAATTGTCCGGCTGGTTCAAATAGCGGCTGCGCGCCTTGGTGTACAGCACCGGCACCCCGGCCCGCGCGAACTCCAGCTGGTCGGCGCGGTAGAAGCTGCCCAGCTCGGAGCGCGAATCGCCGTCCATCACCCGGCCCTGCGCCTTGGCGTACTTGGCCAGCAGCGTGTCGATGCTCGAATGCCCGGACGTCACGTTCTCGATCTGCGCCGTCTTGCCCCAGGCGTTGATGCCGTCGATATTGATATTGGCCACCGTCTTCTTGAGCGGATACAACGGATGGCTGGCGTAGTATTTCGCGCCCAGCAAGCCGCGCTCCTCGGCGGTGGTGGCCAGGAACAGGATCGAGCGCTTCGGCGCCTTGGGCAAGGCCTGGTAGGCCTTGGCGATCTCCATCAGCGCCGCCACACCCGAGGCGTTGTCGAGCGCGCCGTGATAGATCTGTTTGCTGCGCCCGCCCGGCAGCCGCTCGTCGACGCCCAGGTGGTCCCAGTGCGCGCTGTAGATGACGAATTCATCCTTCAACTTGGGATCGCTGCCCGGGATCATCGCCACCACGTTGTTCGAGTTGACGGTGCGCGCCGTGTTGTCGATCTTGAAGCTGGCCGTGCCCTTCAGGCTGACCGGCCGGAAGCCCCTGGTCAGCGCCTGCCGCTTGAGGGTGTCGAAATCGTAGCCGGCGGCGGCCATCATCGCCTTGGCCTGGTCCAGCTGCATCCAGGCCGGCACGGCCGGCGCGTCCGGATCGGGGCCGTCGCGCAGCAGGCTGAAGTTCTCGCCGTTGCCGCCGCTGCGCACCACGTCCCACGGATAGGCCGCCGGCTTGGTCTCGTGGATGATGATGGCCGCCGCCGCGCCCAGCTTGGCGGCGATCTCGTATTTGTAGGTCCAGCGGCCGTAGTAAGTCATCGCCTTGCCCTTGAACATGGCCGGGTCCAGCTCGGCGGGATGCTTCGGATCGGGCACGGCCGGATCGTTGATCAGCATCAAGATGGTTTTGCCGCGCACGTCGACGCCCTTGTAATCGTCCCAGCCGTATTCCGGCGCCTGCACGCCGTAGCCGACGAACACCAGCTCGGATTTATCGACAGTGACGGTGGTCGGCTCGCTGGTCGAATGGGCGACATAATCGTCCGGGAAGTTCAGCGCCACCGTCTTGCCGCCGATGTCGTAGCTAAAGGCGGGCGTCGGCGTCATGCCGCGCATCGGCACCGGCTGCACCCACGTGCCGTTCGGATTGCCCGGTTTCAGGCCCAGCTTCTTGAATTCCCGCTCCAGATACGCCACCGTCTTGGCCTCGCCGGCCGAACCGGGCGCGCGGCCCTCGAAGTCGTCGGACGCCAGGACTTTGATATGCTCGAGCAAATCGTCGGCCGACACGGCGGCCAGCGCCTTGGCCGGCGCCTGCGCCAGTGTCGGAACGGCGGCCAGCGCCAGGGCGGAAAACAGCAGGGGGCGTAACGTAGACATCGGTGCGGGCTCCGGATCGGTAAAAGTTGAGTTTCGCACAAAACGCGCAGGCCGGCATGCTGGCGGCACGGAGCGCTTGCCGCCCCGGCCGGGCGCGGGCGTGAAACCACGGCTCGGTGTACTATCCCACTTGCTCCAACGACCCCTCCGCCGATAGAAGGTTTTCATGTTCCGTTTCGCCCGTCTTATTGCCACGCTGTTGTCCCTGATCGCCGTGCTGTTGAGCGCGCAAGTCCGCGCCCAGGACTTCCTCGAGCCCGCGCAGGCGTTCAAGTTTTCCGCGCGCATGGTCGACGGCCATACGGTCGCCGTCAATTTCCAGATCGCCGACGGTTACTATATGTACCGCGAGCAGTTCAAGTTCAGCGCGGCGGGCGCCAAGCTCGGCACGCCGGCCATCCCGCCGGGCAAAGTCCATTACGACGCCACCTTCGAGAAAGACGTCGAAACCTACCGCCAGAACGTCACCATCACGATCCCGGTCGACGTCGACGGCCCGTTCACGCTGCTGGCCAGCGGCCAGGGCTGCTCGGAAAAAGGCCTGTGCTATTCGCCGCAAGACTACAAGGTCCAGCTGACCGGCAGCGGCTCGGTGCCGTTGCCGGCGCCGCCCGCCGCCGCCCAATCCGCCGCCAAGCCCGCCGCCGCGACGCCGCCCGCCGCCGCCAGCCCGGCCCCGGCCGTCGGCGAAGGCAAGCCGGCCGCCGTCAGCCCCGGCGTCAGCATCTACACCATCCCCAAGCCGACCGCCGAGGACATCGTCGCGCCGCCGGCGCCGGCCGCCGCCGTCGTGGCCGCGCCGGCCAGCGAGTCGGGCCGGCTGGAGGCCGCCCTCAAGACCGGCAGCATGCTGGTCATCCTGCCGCTGTTCGCGCTGCTCGGGCTGGGCCTGGCGTTCACGCCGTGCGTGCTGCCGATGGTGCCCATCCTGTCGTCGATCATCGTCGGCGAGGGCGATCGCGGCAGCCGCGGCCGCGGCCTGCTGCTGTCCGTCACTTATTCATTGGGCATGGCCATCGTCTACACCGCGCTCGGCGTGGCCGCCGGCCTGGCCGGCGAGGGCTTGTCCGCCGCGCTGCAAAACCCGTGGGTGCTGGGCTCCTTCGCCGTGCTGATGGCGGTGCTGTCGCTGTCGATGTTCGGCTACTACGACCTGCAGGTGCCGGCCGCGCTGCAGTCCAGATTGAGCGGCGTCTCCAACCGCCAGTCGTCGGGCAAGCTGGCCGGCGTGTTCATCATGGGCGCGATCTCGGCGCTGATCGTGGGACCGTGCGTGGCCGCGCCGCTGGCCGCCGCGCTGGTCTACATCAGCCAGACGCGCGACGTCGTCATCGGCGGCGCCGCGCTGTTCGCGATGGCGGCCGGCATGAGCGTGCCGCTGATCCTGGTGGGCGTGTCGGCCGGCGCCTTGCTGCCGAAGGCCGGCAAGTGGATGGATGCGGTCAAGCGCTTCTTCGGCGTGCTGATGCTGGCGATGGCGTGGTGGCTGGTGTCGCCGGTGTTGCCGGCGGCCGTGCAGATGATGGGCTGGGCCGCGCTGCTGGTTGGCTACGGCATGTATGTGCTGCTCAATTCGGGGCGCTGGGTCGGCAGGATGGTGGGCGTGGTGGTCGCCGTGCTGGGGCTGACGCAGCTGGTCGGCGTGGTCAGCGGCGGCCGCGATCCGCTGGCGCCGCTGGCGCATTTGACCGGCAAGCAGCATGCGCCGCTGGCGTTCCAGCGCATCAAGACCGTGGCGCAGCTCGACGCGGTGCTGGCGCAAACCGACGGCAAGACCGCCATGCTGGATTTCTACGCGGACTGGTGTGTGTCGTGCAAGGAGATGGAGAAGCTGACCTTCGTCGACGCCAAGGTGCGCGACAAGCTGGCCAACACCGTGCTGCTGCAGGTCGACGTGACGGCCAACGATGCCGACGACAAGGCGATGCTGAAGCGGTTTGGGTTGTTCGGGCCGCCGGGGATTATCCTGTTCGATGGCAAGGGCACGGAGGTGCCTGGGGCGCGCGTGATCGGGTATCAGAACGCCGGCCAGTTTCACGCTTCGCTGTCGCGGGCGTTTCCATAAACCCGTACGCGTTTGCCAATACGCATGCCGTACCACTTAGGGGTCGTACCCGGCGGGGTACGACCCCGCATGGCCGTGCGGGTTTGCGTCGATCCAGATCAGCCGTGATGACGCCAGCCGCCGCGCCAGCCGTGGCCGCCGTGCTTGCCGCCCATCGCGTGGTCGTCGAACACCGCCTTCTGCTCCGGCGTCAGCTGCCCGTAGAACGCCGTCAGCGCGGTCAGATGCGCTTCCATTTTCGCTTCGTGCTGCTTGGTCATTTCGATCATCTTGCTTAAACGTTCGGGCGCCGACAGCTTGGCGAACGCGCCGCGCTGCGGCCGCGGTCCGTCCGGCATCGCCGGCTTGATCGCCGCCTGATAAGCGGCCCAGGCCGATTCCTGCTGCGCCGTCAGCTTCAGCTGATCGTGCAGCCTGGCCTGGCGCTTGGCGTACATCTCCGACATCTTGGCGCGGTGCTGCTCCATGTTGGCTGCCTTGTCGTGGCCGGTGGCCGGCGCCGTGTCCTGCGCGTGCGCGGCGGCCATGCCCAGCACCGTGAAACCGACCAGTATGCTTTTGCGGAAGAGGTTCATGATCATTTCCTTTATCGATGAGTAGTTCAGGGATTCATCCAATATCGCGGTGCTTTGTTTCCGCGCTTGAAGCCATCTTCGCAGCCGAAGATTGCCATGACGTTTCCCGAATCCTGGTCTTTGTATCCAGATGTTTCGCCTCAACTGCCATATACAAGACGATACAATTGGTGATTGGTCAGGCGCCGCCGAACTAAGGATAATTAAGGCATGGAACCCACATCTACAATTCTGATCGTCGACGACGATCGCGACATCCGCACCTTGCTGGCCGACTACCTGGAATCGAACAGCTACCGGGCGCTGTGCGCCGCCGACGGCCTGGCCATGTGGAAGATGCTCGACGAAGCCAAACCCGACCTGGTCGTGCTCGACCTGAACCTGCCCGGCGACGACGGCCTGACCTTGTGCCGCAAGCTGCGCTCGCAATCGACCTTGCCGGTCATCATGCTGACCGCGCGCGGCGAGCCGCTCGACCGCATCCTCGGCCTGGAGATGGGCGCCGACGACTACCTGCCCAAGCCGTTCGAGCCGCGCGAGCTGCTGGCGCGCATCCGCAGCGTCCTGCGCCGCAGCAACGCCATGCCCAGCGGCGGCGCCGACAAGGCGCAGCAGATGCGCTTTTCCAACTGGACCTTGGACCTGACCGCGCGCCACCTGCTCAATCCGGACGGCATCGTCATCATGCTGTCGGGCGCCGAATTCCGCCTGCTCAAGGTCTTCCTCGAACACCCGAACCGCGTGCTCAACCGCGACCAGCTGCTGAACCTGACGCAGGGCCGCGACGCCGATCCGTTCGACCGCTCGATCGACATCCAGATCAGCCGCCTGCGCCAGAAGCTCGGCGAGGACGCGCGCGTGCCGCAAATTATCAAGACCGTGCGCAACGGCGGCTACGTGCTGGCCGGCCAGGTCACGGTGGAGCCGCTGCCTTGAAAGCCTTCCTCGGCTCGATGACCGGGCGCGTGTTTGCCGTGCTGCTGTTCGGCATCATCGCCTCGGCGGCGCTGACGCAATGGCTGTCCGTCGGCGAGCGCACCCGCGCCTTCGAACGCTACCGCGACTTCCACGCGATGGAGCGCGCCGAGCAGTTGATCTCGACCGCCGAGGCATTGGCCGAGCCGTCGCGCTCGACCTATCTGCGCATGGCCACGCGCGGCACCATCCTGCTGCAGCGCCCGGACCAACCGTTGGCCGCCACCACCGGGCCGACCGAGTTCTCGGTCCGCCTGCAGCGGCGCCTGGGCAAGGGCATCGCGCTGCTGCCGCTGGCGGTGCGCCCGCCGGAATGCTACCAGCCGCGCCAGAGCTACATCTTCGCGCCGTCGCAATGGGGCGGCGCCTGCGAGGCGATGCGCGTGCGCCTGAGCGACGGCGCCCTGCTCAAGCTGTCGATCCTGCCGCCGCCGGAGAAACCGGCCACCGAGTACAGCGAACTGCTGGCGCTGCTGCCTTTCCTGTTCAGCGTGGCGGCGCTGGCCTATCTGGTCACGCGCATGACGATGCGCCCGCTCAAGCGGTTGGCGCAGGCCGCCAAGGACCTGGGCAACGACATCAACCATCCGCCGGTGGCGCTCAGCGGCGCGGCCGAGATCCGCCAGGCCAGCGCCGCCTTCAACGCCATGCAGGCGCGCATCCGCCAGCACATCATGCAGCGCACGCAGATGCTGGCGGCCATCACGCACGACCTGCAAACGCCGCTCACGCGCCTGCGCCTGCGGCTGGAAAAGGTCGACAACCCGGACCTGCAGCAGCGCCTGATCGACGACCTGTCGGCCATGCAGCAGATGGTCAAGGAGGGCCTGGACCTGGCGCGCAGCATGGACACCACCGAGACCATGCAGGCGCTCGACCTCGATTCGCTGCTCGACAGTGTGTGCAGCGACGCCACCGACAGCGGCCAGCCGGTCGAATTGAGCGGCAAGGCCGGCATGGCGCTGATGGGCCGGCCGCTGGCGATCCGCCGCTGCCTGGTCAACCTGATCGACAACGCCGTCAAGTATGGCCATCACGCCAACGTTACCGTCGAGCGGCTGGTGGGCGCGGCGCGCATCCGCATCCGCGACGGCGGCCCCGGCATCGCCGACGACCAGATGGCGCGTGTGTTCGAACCGTTCTACCGCATCGAGACGTCGCGCTCGCGCGAGTCCGGCGGCACCGGCCTGGGCCTGACCATCGCCCGCAATATCGCCGAGCAGCACGGCGCCAACGTGGTGCTGGCCAACCACGCCGACGGCGGGCTGGAGGTGACCCTGGTGGTGCCCGAATACTACGCCGGACGTTGAGCGCGCGCGGCTTTCCGCGTCCGGGCAAAAAAGCCACACCGGCCCGGACGGCCCGGTTTTGCGCATAAAACCGTGCGACAATGCTTCGCCCTTGTGCACCAGAGCAATAAATCCGGCAACTAATCAAGCAACTAATCCAGCAACTAATCAAGCAACAATTTCAGCAGTAAAACTGGCTCAAACACATGAAAAAATCTTCGGTAGCATATTTGGTGGGCGCCCTCGTCATCGTCGTCGGCGGCGTCTGGTACGCCACGCACGGGGCGTCGGGCCAGCAGGCCGGCGCGCCGTCGAAGAACGGTCCGCAGGGGCCGACCACCGTCAGCGTCGTCGCGCCCACGCGCCGCGACGTCGCCGTCGTGCTGCAGGCCAACGGCACGGTCACGCCGGTCAGCACCGTCGACCTGCATCCGCAAACCACCAGCACCATCGCCAAGGTCCACATCAAGGAGGGGCAGTTCGTCAAATCCGGCGAGCTGATGTTTACGCTGGACGACCGCAGCCAGCGCGCCAATGTGCAGAAGGCGCAAGCCCAGGTCGCGCGCGACCGCGCCACCTTGGCCGACGCCGAGCGCCAGTACCAGCGCTCGATGGAACTGCTGGCGCAGAAATTCGTCGCCCAGGGCGCCGTCGACACGCTCAAGAGCCAGGTCGACTCGGCCCGCGCGCTGCTCGACGCCGACATCGCCGCCGCCCGCGCCGTTGGCGTCGACGCCAGCTACACGACGATCCGCGCGCCGATGACGGGCCGGGTCGGCGCCATCAACGTCTATCCGGGCAGCCTGGTGCAGCTGGAGACGTCGCTGGCGACCGTCACCCAGCTCGATCCGATCAACGTCGCCTTCACGCTGCCGGAATCGGCGCTGGGCGCGCTGCTGGAGGCCAAGCAGCGCGGCGCGGTGCCGGTCAAGGTGGTGCCGGGCAACTCGGACAAGCAAGTCAGCGGCGTGCTCAGCTTCATCGACAACACGGTCGACCCGGTGGCCGGCGTGATCCGCGTCAAGGCCCAGTTCGACAACAGGAACGCCAGCCTGTGGCCGGGCCAGTACGTCAACGCCGAGCTGATCTCCCACGTGCTGAAAGACGCGACGGTGATCCCGCAAAACGCTATCATCAGCAATACCCGCGGCACCTTCGTCTACGCGGTCGATGTCGACCAGTCGGCCAAGGTGGTCAACATCAAGCGGCTGCACGCGTTCGGCGACCTGGCCGCCGTGTCCGGCCTGAGCGGCGGCGAACAAATCATCGTCGACGGCAAGCAAAACCTGCGGCCGGGCGGCAAGGTGCGCATCGCCGGGGCCGACAAGCCGGCCGATACGCGGGTCGATGGCACCAAACAGAAGGGCTGAGCGATGAACCTTTCCGAGTTATGCATCCGGCGTCCGGTGATGGTGGTGCTGCTGTCGCTGAGCCTGGTGCTGGCGGGCGTGCTGGCGTATTTCTACATCCCGGTGGCGGCGCTGCCCAGCTATAACACGCCGGTCATCAACGTCTCGGCCGACCTGCCGGGCGCCTCGCCCGACACGATGGCCTCGTCGGTCGCGCTGCCGCTGGAAAAGCAGTTCTCCACCATCGCCGGCCTGTCGCTGATCACCTCCACCAACACCCTGGGCAACACCTCGCTGACCCTGGAGTTCGACCCCAGCATCAACGTCAACGAGGCGGCGGTCGACGTCCAGGCGGCGCTGCTGCGCGCCCAGCGCCAGTTGCCGGTCGAGATGACCGACCTGCCGTCCTACCGCAAGGTCAATCCGGCCGACGCGCCGGTGCTGTTCATGACGATGACGTCGCCGTCGATGACCCTGGCCGAGCTGAACGACTACGCCGAGAACCTGATCGCGCCCAGCCTGTCGACCCTGCCCGGCGTGGCGCAGGTGACCGTCAACGGCCAGAAGCGCTTCGCCGTGCGGGTGCGCGCCAAGTCGGACCTGATGAACGCGCGCGACCTGACCCTCGACGAGCTGCAGCAGGCGATCAAGTCGGCCAACGCCAACACGCCGCTGGGCATCCTGGACGGCCCCAGCCAGACCTTGACGATCCAGGGCAACGCCCAGCTGATGAAGGCGTCCGAGTTCGCCGAGCTGATCGTGGCCATGCGCAACGGCCAGCCGGTGCGCCTGAAGGACGTCGCCACCGTCGAGGACAGCTTCCAGTCGGTCAAGACCGCCGGCAGCTACAACGGCGAGCGCTCGATCGTGCTGCTGGTGCAGCGCCAGCCCGACGCCAACACCGTGCAGGTGGTCGACGGCGTGCGCCGGCTGCTGCCGCGCTTCAAGAACCAGTTGCCGGAGTCGATCAGCATCAACCTGGTCAACGACCGCTCGGTGTCGATCCGCGAGGCCATCCACGACGTCAACCTGACCCTGCTGCTGACGATCTTCCTGGTGGTGCTGGTGATCTTCCTGTTCCTGCGCCGCGCCGCCGCGACGTTTATTCCGGCGATCACGATGCCGATTTCGCTGCTGGGCGCGCTGGCCTTGCTGTATGCCTTCGGTTACAGCCTCGACAACGTTTCGCTGCTGGGCATCACGCTGGCCGTCGGCCTGGTGGTCGACGACGCCATCGTGGTGCTGGAAAACATCGTGCGCCACATCGAGATGGGCAAGAAGCCGCTGCAGGCGTCGCTGGTCGGCGCCAGGGAGATGGGCTTCACCATCATCTCGATCTCGGTCTCGCTGGTGGCCGTGTTCATCCCGATCTTCTTCATGCCCGGCGTGATCGGGCTGATGTTCCATGAATTCGCCGTCGTCGTGGCGCTGTCGGTGCTGGTGTCGGCGGCGGTGTCGCTGATGCTGGTGCCGATGCTGGCCAGCCGCCTGCTGCCGGCCGACACCATCGATCCCGAGCACGACCAGGGCAACTTCATCGGCCGCTGGTTCGAGGCCGGCTTCACGGCGCTGCGCAACGGCTACGCCCGCACCCTGGACGTGGCGCTGCGCCACCGGCCGGTGGTGCTGCTGGCCGCGCTGGGCACGTTCGCGCTGACGGTGGTGCTGTACATGACAATCCCGAAAGGTTTCTTCCCCGAGGAAGACCTGGGCCAGATCCGCGTCAACACCGAGGCCTCCGAGGACATCTCGTCGGCCGCGCTGATGGCGCTGCAGGACCGCGTGGTCGACGTCATCCGCGCCGATCCCAACGTGCAGGACGTGACCTCGTTCGTGAGCGGCGGCAACGGCGGGCGCATGTTCCTGGTGCTCAAGCCGCGCAACCAGCGCCAGAAGATGCCGCAGGTGCTAGACAGCCTGCGCAAGGCCACCAAGGCCGTGCCGGGCATCGCCGTGTATCTGAGCCCGGTGCAAAACCTGCAGCTGGGCGGACGCCAGTCCAAGAGCCGCTACCAGTACACCTTGCAGTCGGTCAGCCCCGGCGCGCTCAACGACTGGGCCCAGAAGTTCCTCGACCAGATGCGCGCCGACCCCGACTTCCGCGACGTCACCAGCGATTCTCAGAACAAGGGCCTGCAGGCGTCGCTGAGGATAGACCGCGACAAGGCCAACCACCTCGGCGTGGCGATCGGCGACATCCGCACCGCGCTGTACCTGGCCTTCGGCGAGCGCCAGGTCTCGACGATTTACTCCCCGGCGGCCAGCTATTACGTGATCCTCGAGGCGGCCGACGCCGACCGCCAGTTCGACAGCGCGCTGACCAGGATCTCGGTGCGCAACAAGACCGGCCAGCTGGTCAAGCTGTCGAGCTTTGCCAGCGTCGAGCGCACCATCGGCCCGACCGCCGTCAATCACCAGGGCCAGCTGCAGGCGATCACCTTGTCGTTCAACCTGGCGCCGGACGTGCCGCTGGGCACGGCCACCGCCAAGATCGACCGCATGGGCGCCGACATGAGCCTGCCGCCTTCGATCATCACCAACTACGGCGGCGACGCGGCGGTGTTCCAGAGTTCGCAGGGCAGCCAGCTGATCCTGATCCTGGCCGCGCTGGGCGTCATCTACGTGCTGCTGGGCGTGCTGTACGAAAGCTATATCCACCCGCTGACCATCCTGGCCGGCCTGCCGTCGGCGGCCGTCGGCGCCTTGCTGACCTTGCGCCTGTTCAACCTGGACCTGACGATGATCGCCATCATCGGCATCCTGATGTTGATCGGCATCGTCAAGAAAAACGCCATCATGATGATCGACTTCGCCCTGCACGTGCAGCGCAACGAGGGCCGCACGCCGGCCGAGGCGATCCGCGAGGCCTGCATCCTGCGCTTCCGGCCGATCATGATGACCACCTTGGCCGCCCTGATGGGCGCGCTGCCGATCGCGCTGGGCCTGGGCGCCGGCGCCGAGCTGCGCCAGCCGCTGGGGCTGGCGGTGGTGGGCGGCTTGATCTTCTCGCAAGTGATCACCTTGTACATCACGCCGGTGATTTATTTGTTCCTCGATAAGTACAGCGGCAGCGGCCCGATGGGCGACGCCGAGCTGGCCGGGGAAGACGCGGCGGCGCCGGCCGAAAGTGTGCACGCCGTGCCACTGAAGGCGGTGAACATAGTCAAGCATTGAGCGGTGACAAGTTAATTTGAGGGTCGTTTATTTATCATAGGCAAGTTGGCTATGAGGAAAGGCGATCTGATATGAAACGCTATACTGTTACCATCGTGGGAATGGGGCCGCGCGGACTGAGCGTGCTCGAACGCATCGCCGCCATTGCCGGCAGCCGCCAGCTGCTGCTCGACATCGTGCTGGTCGAGCCCGGCGAGTGCGGGCCCGGCGTGCACAGCCCCCGCCAGCCGCGGCACCTGTTGATCAACACGGTGGCCAGCCAGGTCACCATGTTCCCGGCCGCCGGCGCGGTGCAGCACGCGCCGCTGTGCGCGACGCCGTCGCTGACGGCATGGGCGCGCCAGAGCGGCTACCGCCGCTTCGGCGACGCCTACCACCGCATCGAAGGCGGCGCCGAGATCACCGAGGCCGACTACCTGCCGCGCAGCATGCTCGGCGAATACCTGGCCTGGGCCTACCAGCAGGTGGCCGCCGCGTTGCCGGCCGGCGTCACGCTCACGCACCACCGCCTGCGCGCCACCGACCTGTGGCCGCAGCAGGGCGGGCGCACCGCGATCGAACTTGAAAGCGGTTTCATCTTCCATACCGATTTCGTCTTCCTGACCACCGGCCACGGCCGCAACCTGCCCAGCGACCTGGACGCCTCGCTGGCCCGGTTCGCGCGCGACCACGCGCGCTACAACAGCCGCCTGGCGTTCGTGCGCCACGTCTACCCGCTCGACCAGCTGGACCGCCTCGGCCCCGAGGCGCGCGTGGCGATCCAGGGCCTGGGCCTGAGCGCGCACGACGTCATCGCCGAACTCACGGTGGGGCGCGGCGGCAGCTTCGTGCGGCTGCCGGGCGGGCAGGGCCTGCCGGGTTTACGTTATCAACGCTCCGGGCGCGAGCCTAAGCTGACCTTGTGCTCGCGCAACTGCCTGCCCTACGCCGCGCGCGGCATCAACCAGAAGGGCCTGGACGGCCGCCACCACCCGCATTACTTCACGCCCGACGCGGTCGAGGCGCTGCGGCGCATGGCGCTGGCCACGCGCGGCAGCCGCCAGCTCGATTTCGACCGCGACCTGCTGCCGCTGCTCAAACGCGAAATGGCCTGGGTCTACCGCAACACGCTGGCGCGCACCGGCGCGCTGCCGGCCAACGCCCGTCCGGCCGAGCACGCCGCGTCGGCGGCCGCCCTGGTGCCGGACCCGCTCACCTTCGTGCCGGACGCCGACGACGAGGCGCTGATCGACAGCCTGCTGTTTCCGCTGCAAGAGCGCCAGTTCGCCAACCTCGACGCGTTCCGCGGCTTTTTCGTCGACTGGCTGCGCGCCGACCTGCAAGAGGCCCGGCTGGGCAATGTCGACAGCGCGACCAAGGCCGCCACCGACGTGCTGCGCGACGTGCGCGCCACCTTGCAGGCGGCCATCGAGCACGGCGGCCTGACGCCGGCCTCGCACCGCAAATTCCTCAACGTCTACCACCCGGCCATCAACCGCGTCGCCTTCGGCCCGCCGCTGCGCCGCAACGAGGAGTTGCTGGCGCTGCTGGACGCCGGCGTCATCGAACTCGTCTCCGGCCCCAATTGCGTGGTCGAGACCGACGAGAACGACGCCACCTATGTGCTCAGCACGAAATTCGCCGACGGCACCGAGCGCCGGCCGGTCGACGTGCTGGTCGTGGCCCGGCTGGACGGCTTTTTCCCCGAAACGGACGAATCCTTACTGATTCGTAATGTGTTAAAACGCGGCCTGGTGCGACCGTATTACAACGGCGTGTTCCACCCCGGCGGCATCGAGATCGACGACGCCAGCCAGCCGCTCAACCTGCAGGGCGAACCGGCGCGCAACATCTGGGCGCTCGGCTATCCGGTCGAGGGCTGCCACTACTACACCCACGCGTTGCCGCGTCCGCTGCTGCGCTCGCGCCAGGTGCTGGACGCCGACCGTTGCGTGACCGCCATGTTCGCGCAGATGGCCGATTATCCCCGCCGCAACCCCGGGCGGGCGGCCGCGACCGCGCTGGCGCCGGCGGTGAACGATGCCACGCATGTTATTTTGTAAAGCCTTGGATACATACGGTAACACCCGTGAAGACGTGAAAATTGTAAAGTGGCTACTTGGGATACGCGCACCGATTTGACGGGCGCGGTATGATGGTCCTGAACAGATGTTTCCAAACCACCGGGACTCTGGCACTATGGCCGCATTTTCACGCACAAGGTTTGGTATCTTGCACCACGACTCCCATATACTTTCCGCAACCGGATATTGCGAAACCTGCGGCCAGCCCCTGCCGCAGGCCGGGGAAGGGTATGCCACGTGGGACCGCAAGCCCAAGTCCAACCGGATAGGCATCGGCATCTCGATCGGCCTGCACCTGCTGGCGGTGTTGTATTATTTCATCGCCCCGGCGCCGGAAAAGACCCGGACCTCGTCGCCGCCCAAGCGCGGCGAGATGGTCTACATCCAGCCGCTGCCGATCACGCCGACCAAGCCCCAGCCCAAGCCGCAGCCCAAGACCGAGGTGGCCAAGGCCAGCAAGCCGCCGCCGCCGCGCAAGCAGAGCGCCTCGCGCGACACGCCGTCGGCCGTCAAGCCGAAGCTGGAAACCTATGTGCCGCCGGTGCAGGCGACGATGACGCCGCCGCCGGAAGCGGACATGTCGGAAATGATCGCCAAGCGGCGCGCCGCGCGCGAAGCCAACAATCCGCAGCCGGCGCCGCCGGCGCCGGAGGAGAGCGCCAACGACCGCGCGCTGCGCATCGCCAAGGCCAACATCGCCGGCGCCCAGGGCCGCTCCAGCGGCGTCGACCGCGACGACACGGGCGGCGTGTTCTCGGTCGACAAGCGTTCCAACAGCGCCGACGTCAAGTTCCGTGGCTGGAACACCAACTTCAAGCGCAACTGGTTGCAGCAGATCCACGTCGACCAGGGCGGCGAGAAGGACATCGAAACGGCCGTGGTCAAGGAAATGATCAAGATCATCCGCAAGGAAAAGCCGGGCGACTTCGAGTGGGAATCGCGCCGCCTGGGCAAGACCGTGCACATGAGCGCGCGCAAGGAGGACGAGAAGGAATTGATGGCGTTCCTGTTGAAAGAGATGTTCCCCGAATACCGGCCGTAGATCGGCCTGGCGTCACGACAACCCCGGTCCCCTTTCGCCACGCCACCCGCCGCGCCGCTTAAGGGGACGTACCCCCGAGGGTACGTCCCCGCCTGGCCGTGCGGGTTGGGCGGGGGGGCCCGACACCGCCCAGCGCCGAAATCCCGCCGTCCATCCCCGAAACTTGCCGCCAATCGCAAACCCCTGCTAAGTTTGCAACTTTACCTTATAGTAAGGTTGCCGCGGACCTGGTCCGCCTTATCAGGAGAACTCGTTTCATGCTATCGATCAAACAGCTGAGCAAGACCTACGCCAACGGGGTCAAAGCGATCAACGACGTCAGCCTGGACATCCCCAACGGCATGTTCGGCCTGCTCGGCCCGAACGGCGCCGGCAAATCCTCGTTGATGCGCACCATCGCCACGCTGCAAGATCCCGATAGCGGCAGCATCGACTTCGACGGCCTCGACGTGCTGGCCCGGCCGGAGGCGCTGCGCCGCCAGCTCGGCTACCTGCCGCAGGACTTCGGCGTCTACCCGAAAGTCAGCGCCGAAACCCTGCTCAACCACTTCGCCGTGCTCAAGGGCCTGACCGCGCGCGGCGAGCGCAAGGAGGCGGTCGAGGCGCTGCTGCAGCAAACCAACCTGTGGGAGGCGCGCAAGCGCAACCTGGGCACCTACTCGGGCGGCATGCGCCAGCGCTTCGGCATCGCCCAGGCGCTGCTCGGCTCGCCCCGGCTGGTGATCGTCGACGAGCCGACCGCCGGCCTCGACCCGGACGAGCGCAACCGCTTCCTCAACCTGCTGGCCAAGATCGGCGAGCAGGTGGTGGTGATCCTGTCGACCCACATCGTGGCCGACGTCACCGACCTGTGCCCGCGCATGGCCATCATCGTCAAGGGCGAGGTGCTGAGCCAGGGCGAGCCGCTGGCCGCGATCGACACGCTGCGCAGCAAGGTCTGGCGCCGCAGCGTCAGCGCCGAGGCGCTGGCCGACTACCAGCAGCGCTTCAACGTGCTGCACACGCGCCTGGTGGGCGGCAAGCCGCAGATCAACGTCTACGCCGACAGCCAGCCCGACGACGGCTTCATCGCCGTCGAGCCGGACCTGGAGGACGTCTACTTCCTGCACGTGCGCAACGCCGCGCGCGCCGCGCCGGCCGCCGCGCCGGTCGCAGCCTGAGGAGGCGCCATGTTGCTTGAATTTTTCAAATTCGACCTGCGCTACCAGCTGCGCCAGCCGCTGCTGTGGGTCAGCGGCCTGATCCTCGGCTTGATGGCGTTCGGCGCCACCACCAGCGACGCCATCCAGGTCGGCGGCGCGATCGGCAACGTGCACCGCAACGCGCCGACCGTCGTGGCGCAGATCCTGGGCACGTTCACCGTCATCTCGATGTTCATCGTCACCATCTTCATCGCCGGCACCGTGCTGCGCGACAGCGAGGTCGGCATCTCCGACATGCTGTTCGCCACGCCGATGCGCAAGTACCAATACCTGCTCGGCCGCTTCAGCGCCGGCCTGGTGGCCTGCCTGGCGATCTTCGTGCTGGTCGCCGTCGGCATGCTGCTCGGCCCGCTGATGCCGTGGGTGGACACGGCCCGCGTCGGCCCGCTGCCGGGCGCGGCCTACCTGTGGAGCTTCGCCTTCTTCGTCATCCCCAACCTGCTGTTCGTCGGCGCGCTGTTGATGCTGCTGGCGGCCACCACCCGCTCGATGATGCTGGTCTACGTCGGCGTGCTGGGCTTTTTCGTGTTGTGGGCCGTCGCCGGCGCCTTCACGCGCGACATCAACAACGAATGGATCGCCGTGCTGGTCGATCCGTTCGGCGTGCGCGCCTTCAGCCGCGCCACCCGCTACTTCTCGGCGGCCGAGGCCAACGCCGGCCTGCCGCCGTTCACCGGCTACCTGCTGGCCAACCGCGTGCTGTGGCTGGGCGTGGCGGCGCTGTTCTTCATCGCCACCTTGATCCTGTTCAAGCCGCAGCGCGTCGGCACCGGCCGCCGCCTGTTCGGCAAGGCCAAGGCCGCCGCCGCCGTCGCGCCGGTGCCGCCGGCTGCCGCGCTGCCGCGCATTTTGCCGCGCTTCGGCGGCGCCACCGGCTGGATCCAGTGCTGGCACATCCTTGCCTTCGACGCCAGGGCGGTGTTCAAGAGCGTGCCCTTCCTGGTGATGCTGCTGTTCGGCGTGCTCAACTTCCTGGGCGCGGCCAGCCAGGCCAACAGCATCTTCGGCACCGCCGTCTACCCGGTCACGCACCTGATGCTGCAAACGCTGAACGGCACCTTCAACTTCATGCTGATCATCGTGCTGACCTTCTACGCGGGCGAACTGATCTTCAAGGAACGCCAGGTCAAGATCGCCGACGTCGGCGACGCCATGCCGGTGCCGGACTGGGCGCCGCTGCTGGCCAAGTGCGTCGCGCTGGTCGGCGTCATCTTCGGCTTCCTGCTGACCGGCGCGGTGGCGGCGGCCGGCTTCCAGCTGGTCAGGGGCGGCGCGCCGATCGAGGTCGGCCTGTACGTCAAGGGCCTGCTGCTGGACTCGGCCTTCTTCGTTTTGATGGGCTTGTTCGCCGTGGCGCTGCAGGTGCTCACCAATAACAAGTTCATCGGCTATTTGCTGGTGATCCTGCTGATGGTGTCGCAGATCGTGCTGGGCGTGATGCACTTCGACCACAACCTGTACAACTTCGGCGCGATGCCCGGCCTGCGCTATTCGGACATGAACGGCTACGGCCACTTCCTCAAGGGCTGGTCGTGGTACGCGCTGTACTGGAGCTTGTTCACGGTGTCGGCGCTGATGCTGGCGCAGGCGTTCTGGGTGCGCGGGCTGGCGCGGCCATGGCGCGCCCGCGCGGGCCTGGCCGGCGCGCGCCTGAAGGGCGGCGCCGGCGTGGCGCTGGCGCTGAGCGTGGCCGGCTGCATCGCCACCGGCGCCTGGATCTTCTACAACACCAACGTGCTCAACGAGTACGTGCCGTCGGACGTCGCCATGGACCGGCAGGCCGACTACGAGAAGCGCTACCGCAAGTACAAGGACTTGCCGCAGCCGCGCATCACCGGCGTGCGCGCCGATGTCGACATCTATCCGGCCGAGCGCCGGGTGGCGATCCGCGGCCACTACCTGCTGGAAAACAAGACCGGCGCGCCGCTGTCCGAACTGCGGCTGCAGTTCAATCCGGACGTCGACATGCGCTTCGACAACCTGCCGCCGCACCAGGTCGTGCTCGACGACAAGATCGCCGGCTTCCGCGTCATAAAGTTGGCGCAGCCGATGGCGCCGGGCGCGCGGGTCGACCTGGCGTTCACCGTCGACGTCCACCACCAGGGCTTCACCAACAGCGGCGCGGCCGACAGCGTCAACCTGAACGGCACCTTCTTCAACAACGGCGAGTTCTTCCCGCACTTCGGCTACCAGAGCGCGCGCGAGCTGACCGACCGCAACGAACGCCGCAAGCGCGGCCTGGGCGAGCCGCAGCGCATGGCCAAGCTGGAGGACGAGAAGGCGCGCGCCAATGGCGTCTTCGGCGGCGAAGCGGACTGGATCGATTTCGACACCACCGTCTCGACCAGCGCCGACCAGATCGCCATCGCCCCCGGCTACCTGCAAAAGAGCTGGGAGCAGGGCGGGCGCCGCTATTTCCACTACAAGATGGACCGGCCGATGGTCGGCTTCTTCGCCTACCTGTCGGCGCGCTGGAACGTCAGGAAGGGCGAATGGCGCGGCGTGCCGATCGAGGTCTACTACGACAGCAAGCACGCCTACAACGTCGACCGCATGATCGCCTCGACGCAAAAGTCGCTCGACTATTTCGACGCCCACTACACGCCGTACCAGCACAAGCAGGCGCGTATTTTGGAGTTCCCGAACTACCAGGGCTTCGCGCAATCGTTCGCCAACACGATCCCGTATTCGGAATCGCTGGGCTTCATCGCCGACCTGCGCGACAAGGAGGACATCGACTATGTGTTCTACGTCACCGCGCACGAGATGGCGCACCAGTGGTGGGGGCACCAGGTGTTCGGCGCCAACGTGCAGGGCTCGACGATGCTGATCGAATCGCTGGCGCAATACTCGGCGCTGATGGTGATGGAAAAGGAATACGGGCGTAGCAAGCTGCGCCGCTTCCTGCGCTTCGAGCTCGACAGCTACCTGCGCGACCGTGGTGGCGAGCTGATCGAGGAACAGCCGTTGTTCCGGGTCGAGAACCAGCAATACATCCACTACCGCAAGGGCAGCCTGGTGTTCTACCGCCTGCGCGACGAGATCGGCGAGGACGCGCTCAACCGCGCGCTCAAGCGCTTCCTGCAAGACAACGCGTATCACGGCGCGCCGTACCCCACCAGCCGCGACTTGCTGGCCTACATCCGGGCCGAAGCGCCGAAAGACAAGCAGGCGCTGATCACCGACCTGTTCGAGAAGATCGTGTTCTACGACAACCGCGTGACTGAAGCGAAGGCGAAGCAGCGCGCCGACGGACGATGGGACGTGACGATGACGCTGCACCTTGCCAAGATGGAAGCGGACGGCAAGGGCAAGGAAACGCCGCGCGCCTACGACGAGCCGGTCGAGATCGCCGTGTTCGCGCGCGCGGCGGGGGCCAAGGAAAGCGAGGAGCGGGTGTTGTTCACCGACAAGCGGCTGCTGGTGGGCGGCGACCCGGTGGTCACGGTCACGGTCAAGGAGCGGCCGTTCGACGTCGGCGTCGACCCGTACAACAAGATGATCGACCGCGTCTCGCGCGACAACCGCAAGGAAGTGACGATCGACTGAACTCCGAACTCCGGGGTCAGGTCCACCATTTCTACACGAGCTCATGCATCGTGGTGGACCTGACCCCGGATTGGCGCGTGCTCGGCCATCAGTTCCACGATCCAATCGATAAACACGCGCAGCTTCTTGCTCACATGCCGGTTCGGCGGATACGCGATATACATTGGCATGACATCGCTATGCCAGCCGTCGAACAGCGGCACCAGCGCGCCGCTGCCGACATGCGGTCCGGCCATGTAGTCGGGCAGCCACAACACGCCCAAGCCGGCCAGGCCGGCGGCCAGATACGCGTTGCCGTCGTCGATCGCCAGGATGTGGCGGCCGCGCAGTGCCACCGTTTCGGCGCCGCTGCGCATGACGTAAGGCAGGCCATCACCGCCGCGCGCGCCTTGATACCGGATCAGGCGGTGATGGGTATCTTCCAGCTCCGCAGGGTGCGCGGGCGTGCCCGAGCGCGCCAGATAACCGGGCGCCGCGTACACGCGCATTTGCAATTCGCCCACGCGCCGGGCCACCAGCGACTGGTCGGTGATCTCGCCGCCCCGCACGACACAATCGACGTTTTCGCCGATCAGATCGACCTTGCGGTCGCTGGCGCCCAGGTCGAACTCGATATCCGGAAACCTGGCGTGGAATCGCGGCAGCGCCGGCACCAGAATCATCGTGGCGAACGGACTCGGCACGTCGACGCGCAGCTGTCCCCGGGGCGCCGTCAGCGCGCCGGGAAGGCTGGTTTCCAGGTCCTCCAGCTCGCCGAGCAGGCGCACCACGCGCTCGTAATAGACGGCGCCGTCCTCGGTGACGTTGACCTTGCGCGTGGTGCGGTTGAGCAACTTCACGCGCAGGCCGGCCTCGAGTTGCTGCATCAATAACGTGATGCTGGCCCGGTTCATGCCCAGCGTTTGCGCCGCCTTCGTGAAGCTGCCCGCCTCGACAATCCGGACGAACGCGCGCATGGCATCGAATTTGTCCACATCCACCTCCCAGTAATTGTTTGGATTATACAAACAGTCCTGATCGGGCTTGCCCGTTTATCGATCCAATGCGCGGCGTTACAGTGCATCGATGCCAAGCCCGAGCCGGGCGCGGAACTTTAAGGAGATAAGTCGATGACAGTTCGTGACGTGGTGTTTCCCCCGGGGCGGCAAGCCCTGTATGAAAAAAACCGCTACTCGCCGGCGGTGCGCGCCGACGGCTTGCTGTTCGTGTCGGGGCAGGTGGGCAGCCGCGAGGACGGCTCGCCGGAGCCGGAGCTGACCGCGCAGGTGCGGCTGGCGTTCGACAACCTCAACGCCGTATTGCGCGCCGCAGGCTGCACGTTTGACGACGTGGTGGACGTGACGATATTCATGGTCGATCCGGAATCGCGGTTTGAACTGATCTGGAGCGCGGCGCAGGAATACTGGGGCGAGGCGCCCTATCCGAACGTCACCGCGGTGGGTGTCACGTGGCTGTATGGCTTTCAGTTCGAGATCAAGGCCATCGCCAAAATTCCCGCTAAGTTAGGCTGACATCGGAATCACGTAGGGCGGATTAGCGCAGCGTAATCGGCCATGCATGCGCCGCCGGCGGCGCATGCATGGCCGATTACGGCGTTCCGCCTAATCCGCCCTACGCCGCCAAGGCGGGGCTGTATGAGGCGTCGTTGGCGGCACCCAGCCGGGCCGGTGGCGCGATGCTGACGGACACCGGCTGGTCGGCGCCGAGCAGTGTCACCATCCCCGCCACGTCCACGCCGTTGATCGCGGCCTGGAAGCGGCGTACCAGCTCGCGGCACAGCTTCTCGCTGGCCGGCGCCTCGCCCGCGACATCACGCAGCCGGCGCCGCGCGCGCGCCAGGTGCTGGCGCGCGTTCACCGCTTTCGTGCCCAGCGCGGCGGCAATGTCGGCATGTTCGCATTCAAACACCTCGTGCAGCACCAGCGCCACCCGCTCCGACGGCGACAGGCGCGCCAGCAGCCGGGCCAGCGCCTCGCCCAGTTCGGCGCGCCGCAGCAGGCCGTCCTCCGCCGGCGCCGGCGCCACCTCCGGCGTCAGCTCCATGGCGTTGCGCGCCGCCGCCATGTCCCGGGCGCGCCGGCGCAGACGGTCGATCGACTGGTGCCGTACCACGGTGGTCAGCCAGGCCGCCGGTGTCGCCAGCGCCGCCTGTTCGGCCCCTTGCCATTTGAGAAAACAATCCTGGACGACGTCCTCGGCGTCCGCCTCGCTGCCGACGATGCGGCGGCTGATCGCTTGCAGGCGCGGCCGCAGTTGTTCGAACAGCGCGCCGTCGGTATCGGTGGTGGGTGGCATCGGCAATCTCCTGTGATGGGGCGGGTGCCACATGACGCCCGGCAGGGCCCGGATGTGACAAGCCAACTATATATTTTTTTGCCGTCACACGGCGCGGGCCGGCATACGTCAAGCGCGAAATCATCAACCTGGTGATTCAACGCTACCGCGAAAGGACGATCATGACCGCCAATTTCCCCCGAGGCCTCGGCCTGGTTCCCACCGTCGTCGAACAGACGGGACGCGGCGAACGCGCCTTCGACATCTACTCGCGCCTGCTGAAAGAGCGCGTCGTCTTCCTGGTCGGCGAGGTGACCGAGCAGTCGGCCAACCTGATCCTCGCGCAGCTGCTGTTCCTGGAGTCGGAAGACCCGCACAAGGATATCTCGCTGTACATCAATTCGCCGGGCGGTTCGGTGTACGCGGGCCTGGCGGTCTACGACACGATGCAGTTCATCCAGCCGGACGTGTCGACCCTGTGCACCGGCTTCGCCGCCAGCATGGGCTCCTTCCTGCTGGCGGCGGGCGCCATCGGTAAGCGCTACGCCTTGCCCAACGCCCGCATCATGATCCACCAGCCGCACGGCGGCTCCCAGGGCGTGGCGTCCGACATCGAGATCCAGGCGCGCGAAGTGTTGTACCTGCGCCAGCGCCTCAACGCCATCTATGCCGAACGCACCGGGCAAACGCCGGCGCGGATCGACAAGGACTCGGACCGCGACCATTACATGTCGGCCGCGGAGTCGGCCGAATACGGCCTGATCGACCGTGTGCTGGCCACGCGCGAGGCCGGCTGAAACCCGCGCCGCCGGCGCCATACGGCCGGGCCCGTGTAGAAATGGTGGACCTGACCCCGGAGCTTACAAATTATGACAAGTTAAGGAATTGACAAAAGATGGCGGCGCCGGGATACTTCCCGGCATGATCGAGCTCAGCAATATACGCAAGACCTACCGCCAGGGCGGTAACGAGATCCACGCGTTGGATGGCATCGACTTGCGCGTGGCGCCGGGCGAGTTCGTCGCCATCATGGGGCCGTCCGGTTCCGGCAAGTCGACCTTGCTCAACGTGCTCGGCGCGCTCGATCGTCCGGACACCGGCCGCTATCGCCTGGCCCAGGACGAGATCAGCGCCCTCGACGACGACGCCGCCTCCGATGTGCGCAACCGCCGCATCGGCTTCGTGTTCCAGTCGTTCCATTTGCTGCCGCGCCTGACCGTGCTCGAGAACGTGCTGCTGCCGCAGCGCTACGCCCGCCACGCCGACGCCGGCGCCGCCGAACGCGCCGTCGCCTTGCTCGAGCGCATCGGCCTGGGCCAGCGCATCGGCCACCTGCCGGGCCAGCTGTCCGGCGGCCAGCTGCAGCGCGCCGCCATCGCCCGCGCCCTGCTCAACCAGCCGGCGTTGTTGCTGGCCGACGAGCCCACCGGCAACCTCGACTCGCGCAGCGCGGCCGACGTGCTCGAACTGCTGCGCGAATTGCACGCCGGCGGCCAGACCTTGGTGCTGGTCACCCACGATCCGGCCATCGCCGCCGGGGCGCAGCGCACCATCCATTTGCGCGACGGCCGCATCGCCGAAGGCGGGGCGTGAGGCGCGCCACGCTGGCGCTGTCGGGCGTGGCACTGCTGGCGCTGGCCGGCGCCGCCGCGCTGGGCCTGGGGGCGATGGGCGCCGGCAAGGCGTCCGCTTCCGCCCCGGGCGACGCCGGCGCGGCCCAACACGCCGCCGACGCCACCGTGGCGCCGACGCCCCGTCCGGTGCTGCTGACCGGCGAGGTCGAGGCGCTGGACTCGCAAACCATCGTGGTGCCGCCGTCGAACTCGTCGCCGCTGACCTTGCGCAATTTCGTCGCCGAGGGCAGCCACGTCAAAGCCGGCGACGTGGTGCTGCGCATCGAGACCGGCGGCGCCGCCAACATCGACCGCCTCAAAACCGACCTGGAGCAGGCACGCGCGCGCGCCGAAAAGGAAACCGCCACGCTCGAAGTGGCCGCCGTCGAGACCGAGAAGGCGCTGGTCAGCGCCCAGGCCGCGCTGGACAAGGCCAAGGTCGACGCGGCGCTGCCCAAGCGGCAGATCTCGGCGCTGGACTACGACCGCCATCAGGGCGAACTCGAGCGCGCCACGCGCGACCTGGCCATCAAGCGCGACGCCGATGCCAGCGCACGCGCGGCGATCGGCCGCCGCCGCGAGGACGGCGCGCTCGAGGCCAGGAAGCTGCAGATCAACCTGGCCTTCCAGATGGCCCAGCTGGCGCAGTCCGAAGTGCGCGCCCAGCGCGACGGCGTGGTCGTGCACGGCTACAGCCCGTGGCAGGGCCAGCGTTTCGAGGAGGGTTCCTCGGCCTGGCCGGGCAACGCCGCCGGCGTGGTGCTGGGCAACGGCGAGATGGCCGTCACCGCCTGGGCGCTGGAGGCGGACCGGCCCTACCTGTCCGAAGGGGCGCCGGTCAGCCTGCGCTTCGACGCCCTGCCGGGCGCCGCCGCCGTCACCGGCAAGATCAAGTCCATCACCAGCGCGCCGGAAGCGCGCGCCAGTTGGGGCCTGGGCCGCTACTTCCGCGTCAAGGTCGCGCTGCCGGCCGGGCATGGCCTGCCGCTGGTGGCGGGCATGAGCGTGCTGGTCGAACCGGGCGCGGCGCCGGCGCCCGCAGCGGCGCAGGCGCGCGCGGACGACGCCCTCGCCATCGAGGGTGAGATCGCCTCGCGCGGCGCCTTGCCGGTGGCGCCGCCGACCATCGCCTACGTGTGGCAATACAAGCTGGCGCAGCTGGCGCCGGAAGGCATGATGATCGAGGCCGGACAAGCGATCGCGCAGTTCGAATCGTCCGAGGTCACCACCCAGTTGATGGCGCAGCAGGGCGCGCTGAACGAGAAACAGCGCGCGCTCGACAAGCTGCGCATCGACCAGACCGAGGCCGACCGCGCCGGCGAACTGGCCGTGGCCGAGGCGCGCAGCAACGCCGACAAGGCCGACCGCAAGGCCACCATGCCGAAGGAACTGATACGCCGCGTCGACTACGACAAGCTGGTGATCGACCGCATCGAGAAAAACCAGCTGGCCAAGCTGGCCGCGACGCAACACCAGGCGCAGATACGCGCCCGCCACGCCGAGCGCGCCGGCCTGGAGGCCGAGATCGCCCAGCTGCAAACGCAGATCGCCGCGCTGGCCAAGGGCCAGGCGGCGCTGAAGGTGGTGGCGCCGCGCAAGGGGCTGGTGGTCTACCGCACCAGCTTCAACGGCGAAAAATTCAGCGCCGGCAGCCAGGTGTGGATGGGCTTGTCGGTGGCGACGCTGGCCGATCCCGACCAGCTGTACATCGCCGCCAGCGTGCCCGAGGCGCAGTCGTCGCGGGTGCGCGTGGGGCAGCTGGCGCGCGTGACGGTACCGGGCAGCAACCAGACGCTCGGCGCGCGCGTGGTCGCGCTGGGCCGCGCCTTCCATGGCAAATCGAGCGCGCAGCCGGCGATCGTGCGCGATGTCGAATTGCAGTTCGACGGCGGCACCAGCGGACTCAAACCGGGCGCCGCGGTGCAGGCCGAGCTGGTCGCCGACGCCGCCCGTCCAGCGGAGAAAAAACGATGACGAACGCGCCCCGGAAAACGGCCGCGCGGATGCCGGCGTGGGGCCCGGCGTTGTTGCTCGGCCTTGGCGTGGCGCTGGCCTTGAGCGCCTGCGACGGCGATGCGCCGTCCGCCGGCGCCGCCGCCGAGACGCTGGCGCCGCGTCCGTGGCTGGAGACCTTGGCCGTCGACGGTGAAATCAAGGCCGCCGCCAGCACGCCGCTCAATGTGCCGGGCAGCGGCTGGAGCCAGCGCGTGCTGGTCGACATGGTGGCCGACGGCAGCGCCGTGCAAAAGGGCCAGGTGGTGGCGCGCTTCGACGCCCCGCAATCGCGCATGGAGCTGTCGCAGGCCGATCTGGAATTGCTGCGCAAGACGCTGGCCGAGCAGGCCAACGCCAGCACCGCCGCCGTCGAGCACGACACGCTGGTCGGCGATCGCGCCAAGGTCGAGGACGACCTGAACCTGAGCCGGCGCTACGCCGACGTCGACCTGAGCATCTTCGCCCGCAACACCATCCTCGACGCGCTGGCCGATGTCGGCTTCCTGACCACCAAGCGCACCTATCTGGACTGGAAGGGCGGCCAGGCGCAGGCGCGCACGGCCGCGCAGGACGCCGTGCTGCATTCGCAGCGCGACAGCGTGGTGCGCACCGCCGCGCAAAAACGCGATAGCCTGTCCGCGCTGGAACTGGTGGCGCCGCACGACGGCGTGTTCCTGCTGGCGGCCAAGTGGGACGGCACCAAGCCGGAGATCGGCTCGAACCAGGCGGCCGGGCAGGAGTTCGGCGCGCTGCCGGACCTGGAGCAACTGGTGGCCCACTTCAGCGTGGCGGAAGGCCAGGCCTTCGGGCTGAAGGCCGGGCTGCCGGTGCGGGTGCGCCTGGCCGGCACCGGCACCGAGCTCGAGCTCAAGGTGACGCGCGTCGGCAGCAATGCCAGCACCATCTCGCAGGAGTCGCCCGTCAAGTACAGCGATTTCGACGCCGCCATCGACAGCGCCACCGCGCGCAAGCTCGGCCTCAAGCCGGGCCAGGCGCTGCGCGGCGTGGTGCAACTGGTGTCCAGGCCGGCCGCGCTGACGGTGCCCAACATCGCGCTGGTGCGGGACGGCGCCGGCTACGTCGTCTACACCGAGGAGCACGGCAAGCAGACCCGCCACAAGGTCGAACTGGGCCAGCGCGGCCCAGTGCGCAGCGAACTGAAAAGCGGCGTGGCGGCCGGCGCGCGCGTCGTGCTGCTGCCGCCGGCGCCGACGGAGAAATCATGAACCTGGCCTTGATCCGTGAGGCGGTGACCGAACTGCGGCGCCGCAAGCTGCGCACCGGGCTGACGTTGCTGGGCATGGTGTTCGGCGTGGCCGCCATCGTCGCCATGCTGGCGGTGGGCGAGGGCAGCAAGCGCGAGGCGCTGCGGCTGGTTGCCGAGCTGGGGCTCGACAACGTGCTGGTCGAGAGCAAGGCCATCGACCCGGAAAAGCTCAAGGACATCCGCACCCGTTCGCTGGGCCTGTCGGCGGCCGATGGCGCGGCGGCGTTGTCGGTGGTGCCGGGCGCGGTCTCGGTGTCGATGAAAAAGGAAATCAAGGTCGACCAGCTGGTGCTGGGCCAGCGCGTGGTGCCGGCGCGCGCCTACGCGGTCTCGCCGGCGTACGCCGAGCATGGCGGCCTGCGCCTGGCGGCCGGCCGCTGGCTGGCGCCGGCCGACAGCGCCACGCTGGCGCCGGTGTGCGTGCTGGGCGCGCGGCTGGCGCGCACCCTGTTCGGCGACGCGCCCGCGCTCGGCCGCCAACTCAAGCTCAACCACGTGTGGCTGGAGGTGGTCGGCGTGCTGCAGGACCGCGCGCAAAGCAAGTCCGACTTCGAGGGCGTGAAATTGGGGCTGGACGACGAGCGCCTGTTCGTGGCCTGGGAGACGGGCAGGGCGCGCTTCAACTTCAAGCGCATCGAGGACGAGGTCGACGGCATCAGCGTGCGGCTGGACGGCCAGGTCGCGCCGGACCAGGCCGCGCGCGTGCTGCAGGCGCTGATCGTCCAGCGCCACGGCGGTGCCGACGACACCAACCTGATCGTGCCGATGGGGCTGTACCGCCAGAACCAGCAGACGCAGCGGATCTTCGCCATCGTCATGAGTTCGATCGCGGCGGTGTCGCTGCTGGTGGGCGGCATCGGCATCATGAACATCATGCTGGCCAACGTGCTGGAGCGGCGCCGCGAGGTCGGCCTGAAGCGGGCGCTGGGCGCGCGCCGGCGCGACGTGGTCGAGCAATTCCTGGCCGAGGCGCTGGTGATCGCCGTCAGCGGCGCGCTGCTGGGCGTGGTGCTGGGCGCGGTGGCGGCCTACAGCATCGCCGCGCTGGCCGGGTGGTCGGTGGCGTGGTCGCCGTTCAGCCTGATCGCGGCGGTGCTGCTGTGCGTCGCGGTGGGGCTGGCGTTCGGCGTGTTCCCGGCGCGCCAGGCGGCCGCGCTGGACCCGATCGCCGCGCTGCGTAGCGACGGCTAAAAAATACCACATTAACTTTGAATGGAAGGTATAACTGATCCATGCGTGTTGCTCTCCCGATTGTCCTGCTGTTGTTCGTATCGGGCGCTGTTGCGGCAAGCCCTGGCACTGAACAAACCCCGGCCGAAGTCACCCAGCAAGTGACGGTGGCGGGCACCAAGGACCCCGACTGGAAACCGTACCGGAAAATGTTGGACGGCATGGACGCGTTCGAGCGCTACCATTCGCTGGCGCCCAACGCGGAACTGAAATTCATCCTGCGCCCGCAACAGCCCAATTTGACCTTGGCCGATCTCACGCTGCGCATCGTCGGCGACAGCGTCAACATCGGCATCCCGATCGCGGGCGACTATACCTTCTCGCTGCCGCGCGACCCGGCGGCTGCGCAGGACGACGCCGACTTGCGGCTCAGCAGCAAGAAGGGGTTGTTCCGTTGGCGCCCGGATATCCATACCGCGGGCCTTCCCGCTGGAACGCGCCGGCTCGGCGATCTGCGTCTGGAATGCGAAGTGCGCTGGGCGGTCGATAGGTTTGACGCGTCGTTTCTGCAACTGGCTTACCTGGTTCCGTTGGGCGGGGCTTGTCACACCTCGAGGGGCCGGGTGTTCTACACGACCGCCGCCCCGATCACGGCCGTGACGCTGGTGTCGAGTTCCCTCCGCGAAAAGTTGCCGGCAGACCGCCTTTCCGCGAAAGACCCCACGCGTTATGCGCCGCCGCTGCATGACAAGAGCTGGCCGGATGATACGCTGGTCGAATTTGAATTCGCCGCGCCTGCCGTTAGCGCCGTCGTTGGTAAGGAAAACCCGGCTTGACCGCGCACATCCCGATGCTCACCTTCGACGGCTTCAACGAGCTTGATTCATATTTATAGGCCGGCGGCGGCCGGTTTTGAAACGGCGGCCCCCGGTGGCCGATAGCCGTCGGTCAAAGTCTTGAGGAAGGCCACCACATCGGCGATTTCGCGTTCGCTCAGCGCCGGCTTGCCGCCGGGACGGCCGCCGAACGGCGCGTCCATGTTGACGTTGGCCTCCAGCCCGGCCGGCTGGTCGTCGAACTTGCGCTCCCGGTACCACTGCATCGGCGCCGTGTCGCGCGTGGCGTAGAAACGCACGACGTCCTCCAGCCGGTCGAAGCCGCCGTTGTGGAAGTAGACCTTGCGCAGCGCGACGTTGCGCAGCGACGGCGTCTTGAAGCGGCCGCAATATTCCTTATGGTCCTTGAGGTCGGTGCGGTCCGGGCCGCACAGGCCCAGGTCGTAGTGGCGCGGGTCGGCGTTGACCTGCAGCTTGCGGTTGCGCGGCACGCCGATGTTGATCAGGCCGTAGTCGGTGAACTGCGGGAACACGCCGCCCGGCGAGATCCGGCTGATGTGGCAGGACGCGCAGTTGCCCTTGGTTTCGTCGTTGAACAGCCGCAGCCCGCGCAGTTCCGGCGCCGACAGCGTGGCCTGCTTGCGCAGGAACGCGTCGTACTTGCTGGTGTACGGATAAAAATCGGCCGGGCTTTCCTGGAACACTTCCAGCGCCATCAGCGCCCCCCGCAGGGCCGCGTCCGGCCGCGCGAAGATGTCGTCGCCGTACACCTGGCGGAATTGCGCCGCCAGCGGACCGGCGCGCAGCCTGGCCAGCACCGCCGCCTCGTCCTGGTTGCCCATCTCGCGCGCCGACAGCAGCGGCCCCAGCGCCTGCTCGTGCGCCGAGCGCGCGCGGCCATCCCAGTCGTGGCCGCCGGTGGGGCCGGCGTCGGTGCTGTCGTCGCCGTCGTCATCATGGTAGTGCTCGCTGAAGGCGGGCGCGTTCTGCAGGTAGCGCAGCGACGGCGCCGCGCGCGTGCCCTCGGTGCTGCCGTCGGCGCCGCCCAGCTGCGCCGCCAGCTTGTTGGCGGGGCTGTAGGCGTTGTCGGGACTGTGGCAGCTGGCGCAGGCCAGCTTGCCCGACGCCGACAGGCTGGTGTCGTTGAACATGGCGCGCCCGAGCGCGGTCAATTCGGGCACCGTCGGCCGCCGTCCGGCCGGCGGCGCGTAGGCGGCATCGGTCGCCGTCGCGGCAGGGGCGGCTGGAGCGGCTGGAGCGGCAGCAGGCGTGGCGCGCTGGCAGGCGGCCAGCAGCGTGGCCAGCAGGATCGCATAAATAATTTTCATGCGTCCATCCTAGCAATATGACATGACGACTACATGACTGTTAGAAAACGATACAAAACGATACGTTTCCAGCCCTGCCATTTCATCGTCCTGACATATTCGCCGCCTAGCATGAGCCGCTTTCATCCACCCACAAGGCAAGAACATGACATCCAAACTGAAAACGGTGCTGCGCCCACTGCCGTTGCTGCTGCTGGCGGCCGGCCTCGGCGCCGGACTGATCGCCTGCGGCAGCTCGTCCGGCGACGTACCGACCCTGTCCGGCCAGGTGGTTGGCAGTTATTACGAAAATGCCTCGGTCTGCCTGGAAAGCAGCAGCGTCAAGCTGACCTGCGACAGCAACTCGGGCAGCGCGCGCACCGGCGCCGACGGCGGCTTCAAAGTGACCGGCGCCGGCAGCGGCGCGCTGCTGGTCACCGTCGACACCGACGCCATCCGCCACGACGCGCCCGGCGACGCCGGCACCAAGGTTACGCAAAAGCTGGTGTTCCGCGCGCCCAACGGCCACACCGGCATCATCGACGCCATCAGCACCGAGCTGAGCGCCATCATGGACGCCAACGGCGGCGACTTCGCCAAGGCCAGTGCGCAACTGGCGGCGCGCATCGGCGTGGCCGAAAGCAATCTGCTGGCCGACGTCAACAAGGTTAGCGGCGACGACCAGGCCAGGCTGAAAGCGGAAAACGACAACTTCACCGCTGTCATCGCCGCCGCCGCCACGCAGGCCGCCAGCGCCGACGTGGCCGCCGCCATCAGCGCCGGCGCCGCGCTGGGCAACATCAAGAACATCGTCGTCATCTACGCCGAGAACCGCGGCTTCGACAATCTGTACGGCCTGTTCCCCGGCGCCAACGGCGTACCCGGCGTCAATCCGACCTCGACCGGCGGCTACGTGCCGCAGAAGGACGTCGACAACAGCACGCTGCCGGTGCTGCCGCCGACCTGGGGCGGCATGACCGCCGCCGGCCAGAGCGTGGTGGTGACGCAGGCGCAGTCGGCCGGCCTGCCCAACAAGCCGTTCCAGATCGACGACGCCAACAGCCCGATCGGGCTGCCGCAGTCGGTCATCACGCGCGACCTGGTGCACCGCTTCTACAACAACCAGATGCAGATCAACGGCGGCGCCAACGACAAGTTCGCGCTGTATTCGGATGCCGGCGGCCTGAGCATGGGCTACTACGACGGCAGCAAGATGAAGATGTGGGACATCGCCAGGCAGTACGCGCTGGCCGACAACCTGTTCATCGGCGCCTTCGGCGGCTCCTTCCTGACCCACCAGTACCTGATCTGCGCCTGCGCGCCGCAATACCCGAACGCCGACAAGTCGGTGGCGGCCGGCGCGATCTCGAAGATCGATGTCGACGCCAAGGGCAACTTCGTGCGCCTGACGCCGTCGGCCACGTCGCCCGGCAGCGTGCTGAACGGCGCGCAGACCTACGCCAACGACGGCGCGCTGACGCCGGCCGACGCCAGCGGCATGTTCTACGCGGTCAACACCATGCAGCCGCCGTACCAGCCGAGCAGCAACGCCCCGGCCGGCGCCGACGCCAGCCACCTGTTCGCCGACACGGCCAAGGCCAACACGCTGCCGCCGCAGACGCAGAAAAACATCGGTGACATGCTGACCAGCAAAAACGTCGACTGGGCCTGGTACGCCGGCGCCTGGAACAGCACCACCGCCAACGCCACCTCGGCCACGCGCGGCGCCTTCGCCAATCCGCCCAACTTCCAGTTCCACCACCAGCCGTTCAACTACTACGCCAACATGGATCCGGTGAAGAACGCGGCCTACCGCGCGGCGCACCTGAAGGACTACGACACCCAATTCGTGGCCGACGTCGCCGCCGGCACGCTGCCGCCGGTGGCCTTCTACAAGCCGCAGGGCAACCTGAACCAGCACGCCGGCTACGCCTCGGTGGCCGACGGCGACGCCCACATCGCCGACGTCATCGCCAGGCTCAAGCAGAGCCCGCAGTGGAAGAACATGCTGGTCATCGTCACCTACGACGAGAACGGCGGCTTCTACGACCACGCCGCGCCGCCGAAGGGCGACAGCTGGGGGCCGGGCACGCGCGTGCCGGCCATCATCGTGTCGCCGTTCGTTAAGAAGGGTTCGGTCGACCACACGCAGTACGACTCGGCGTCCATCCTGCGCGCCATCACCCACCGCTTCAACCTGCCGGTGCTCGACGGCCTGACGGTGCGCGACAAGGCGCTGGCGGCCAACGGCGCCAAGCCGATGGGCGACTTCAGCGCGGCGCTGGCGTTGACGCCGCAGGAGTAGGCTGCTTTGGAAATGGCCGGGATCGCGCCCGGTCATTTTTCCCGTCGGCGGCGGCTTGCTTCGCGGCCTTGCTATTGCCGCCGGCTTCGTTTCTCGAAGACCATGGACCAGTTCATCTCCCAGGTTCTGCCGTGGTCTTCCGACATGGACTGTTCCCATCGAGGCCGGTCACCCTCGACATCGGACCACGTGTAGCGTACCCGTACAGCTCGTCCATTGAATGTGTCTTCGCCCTCGAAAAGACCGATCCCGTTGTCGAATTTGCCGACCACCGGCGGCAGCAACGTGCCCGATCGTTCGAGTCCGCCGTTCTTATTGTCCAGCCAGTAAATGCTCCATAGCCCGGTTTCTGGATTAAACAGGCGCAGCGATAGTCCGACGTATCCGGGGCGCCACGCGTCCGCCACAAAATCGTCGTAATTGCCTATGCCGCCCGGCAGCGCGCGATTGGTCTGCCAGGCGTCGAATTCTTCCCACTCGTCGCAGCCACTTAATCTTTCGACGAGGCGGCGATTGCGCACCTTCCAGTCGCCCAGCAGGAAGTCGAAGCTGCTGCCGTTACTGTTATTCATCGATCGCTCTTTCCGTTATTTGAGTAGGTGGGCGGGAACGACCACCGTGTTGTAGGTCTCGATGCAATCCATGATCGCGTCCCGAGGGCCGCGAAGCCATGCCTGACTGCGGTAAAATTCATCCTGGCTTTCGGCGCGATGGTGTAAATCCTTATAGCCGCGCATGAGCAGGTATGCATTTTCACAGTGCAGTGACGGAACCGCGGCCAAGACCGCCATTCCGGCGCGATCCAATAACGGCAAGGACTGCTCCCGCATCAGATGGTCGAAGCGCGCCGCCGATCCGGCTTTAAGTTGGTAGCTCCTGATTTCTATGATCGTATTCATGTTTTTCCTTTGCCAGAGCCGCCCATGGTACGCGGGCGCGCAGGGATGAACCATGAGCGACCCAAGGAATTTCAAGCGCGATTCTGGAGAATTGAAGGTTTTTTAAGGAGTTTGCTTTGTCTTTCGATTTGGATGGTTACGACCGCAAGATCCTGGCCCTGTTACAGGAGGATGCGCGATTGTCGTATTCCGAAATAGGGCGCCGAATCCACTTGACCCCACCGGCGGTGACAGAGCGCATACGCAGACTTGAGGAGGCCAACGTCATTCAAGGCTATTGCGCGCGCGTCAACCTTAGGGAACTCGGATATAGCTTCGAGACATTCGTCAGAATCACCGTCGACTCGCACGAGCTGCTCGACGCGTGGGCGCTTGCCCATCCCGAAGTGCTTGCGCTGCACTCGACCACCGGCTCCGACTGCGCGTTGCTGCGGATCGCCGTCGGCGCGCCGGAACACCTTGAGGCACTGCTCATGTCGCTATCGAAGATCGGCAAGACGGCCACTTCAATCGTGCTGTCGACCAAACTGGAAACGCGACCACGCGTGCCGGCGGATCAAATCATCAGCACCGACGCGGCGAGTATCAATGGGGTCAAGTCTAACATTCGTACATGAGTTCGCTAATAACGACGTTCTAGGGCCGAGCTCGTGTTGGATTGTTAGACTTGACCCCGAGGGTTTTGGCCTCGGCGGCGCCATGCGGCAAAACTCAAGGACAGCGCCGACACCAGGAAGTAGAACGCGCCAAAACCCGCATAGCCGGCGACCGTTGCGATTGATGGCATCGCGGGCATCTGCGCCTGGGAGATGAAGAACGCGCCAGCCAGCGCCGATTGCCCGCCGCTTAGTATCATCGCCCACTGCGCGCCGTTGGCCTTCCAGCGGCGCAGCGCCGTGCCAAGCTGGAGCAGACCGGACACAATCGCCCAGCCGCCGAAGACGCCCAGCACCCGGTGCATGTCGGGCAGGCTGATAATCAGTGCTAGCGCGACGGCCAGGCTGGCAAGGAAATTGAACAATTGCGTGCCGTTCTTCGCCAGGCCGCCGCTACGCTTGCTGTCTATGAAGTTCGATAAGGCATCCCATGCCGGATAGCCGACCAACAGTATCGCACTGGCCAGCGCCGACCCTTTGCCGACGGTCAGGGCCGCCACCACCCATATGGCCGAGAATCCGGCGCGGACGAAATAATAGCGCTGCAGCCAGCTTTCCTGCGCGGCGCGCCCGCTGGCATCGATTGATGTGGTCATATACTTCTCCATTTTATGTGGCATCCTACTAGTTGGTAGGCTTTCGGTTGAAAAATTCACCGCTATCGCAAAGCAGCTGGTCTATTTGAACTATGGTCGCGCCAGGTAGCGGCTCAACTGGCTGTTCGCTATCGTGCCGAACATTGTTGCATCGCCATATGCGCGGGCCGAGAGCATGGCGCCATGTATCGTGGCCATGAATATCTCGGCCTCCGTGTGTGGCGCATACATCCGCTGGATCGTTCCGTGTTGCATTCCCCGCTCCAGCACCGACGCCATCCACGCCGACAGAAAACGGAAGTAGGAACGCACTTCGACCGCCACTTCCTCCGGCAATATCGGCAGCTCCCCCGCCAGCAGCGCGCAGACACAAAACGGCGCGCTCATGTCCTCGATGCATTTCGCCCAGTACTGCACATAAGCGCGTAACTGCTCCACCGGATCGGCAATGGCTTGCTGCAGCTTCGCTATCCCTTCCTCCGTCGCCTGGCGATGTAGCACCACCAGCGCCCTGACCAAGTCGACCTTGTTCGGGAAGTGGTGATGAATGCTCGCCTTGCGGATGCCGACCACGTCGGCGATATCGGCATAGCTGAAGCCGTTGTAGCCGCCGGCGACGATGAGGGTGCGCGCGCAGGACAGAATCTGCTCGGCGGTGTTGGACAGTTTGTTCATGCACGCATCCTACCTTCTGGTAGGATGGCCGTCAAGCAAGGCGCCGGCCCGGCCCGCAAATAAAAATGGCCGGGATCGCGCCCGGCCATGTTCGTCCCGCTCGTCGCGCCTACTTGGCGGCCTTGAGCAGCCGCGCCACGTCCAGCGCGAAGTAGGTCAGCACGGCGTCGGCGCCGGCGCGCTTGAACGCCAGCATCGATTCCATCATCACCTTGTCGTGGTCGAGCCAGCCGTTTTGCGCGGCCGCCTTGATCATCGCGTACTCGCCGCTAACCTGGTAGGCGAAGGTCGGCACCTTGAACTCGTCCTTGACGCGGCGCACGATGTCCAGGTACGGCATGCCCGGCTTGACCATCACCATGTCGGCGCCCTCGGCCAGGTCCAGGCCCACTTCGCGCAGCGCCTCGTCGGAATTGGCCGGGTCCATCTGGTAGGTGTTCTTGTCGCCCTTGCCCAGGTTGGCGGCCGAGCCGACCGCGTCGCGGAACGGACCGTAGAACGCCGACGCGTACTTGGCCGAATACGCCATGATGCGCGTGTGGATGTGGCCCTTTTCCTCGAGCGCGGCGCGGATCGCGCCGATGCGCCCGTCCATCATGTCCGACGGCGCCACCACGTCGACGCCGGCGTCCGCGTGGCACAGCGCCTGGCGGATCAGCATGTCGGTGGTGACGTCGTTGATCACGTAGCCGTGCTCGTCGATCAGGCCGTCCTGGCCGTGGCTGGTGTACGGGTCGAGCGCGATGTCGGTCAGGATGCCCAGCTCCGGGAACGCCTGCTTCAGGGTGCGCACCGCGCGCGGCACCAGCCCGTCCGGGTTGGCGGCCTCGGCGCCGTCCGGCGTCTTTTTGGCCACGTCGATGACCGGGAACAGCGCCAGCACCGGCACGCCCAGCGCCACGCATTCCTCGGCCACCTTCAGCAGCAGGTCGACCGAGACCCGCTCCACGCCCGGCATCGACAGCACCGGCTCGCGCTGGTGCGTGCCTTCGAGGATGAACACCGGGTAGATCAGGTCCGACGCGCTGACCGCGTTCTCGCGCATCAGCGCGCGGGAGAACGGGTCGCGGCGCATGCGGCGCATGCGGATACCGGGGAATTGGGCGGGAACGTGGGGCGTGTGCATCGTGAAAACTTTCCTAATGTGGTGACGGGATTACTGCGCGTCCGGCTTTTCGTCCTGCTTGGCGTGCGGCTGCTCCGCGTCCGCGTCGACGTCGTCTTCCATCTCGATCAGCGCGACCTGCGCTGCCGCCTCGTCGTCGGTGACGCCGGCCAGCTCCAGGATCTTGTCGTTGGCCTCGTCGATGCCGATGCGCTTGAGCGCGGAGAACAGTTGCACCGTGAACGGGAAGCCTTCGCCGTCCTCGTCGACATAGCTGTCGAGCTTGGCCTTGGCCTGGCGCAGCACGTTGACCGATTCGTTGCGGTTCAACTTGTCAACCTTGGTCAGGATGCAATGGATCGGCTTGCCGGTCGGCGCGAACCATTCGAGCATCTGAATGTCGAGCTCGGTGAACGGGCGGCGCGAATCCATGATCAGGATCAGCGCGGCCAGCTGTTCGCGCCGCTGCACGTAGTCGCCCAGCAGGCGCTGCCAGTGCAGCTTGGCCGAACCGGACACCTCCGCGTAGCCGTAGCCGGGCAGGTCGACCAACAGGCATTCGATTTCCTCGACGATGGTCGGGTCCTTGCGGTGCTGGGCGACGTGCGCGCCGCCGATCGAGAAGTAGTTGATGTGCTGGGTGCGGCCCGGGGTCTTGGAGGCGAACGCCAGCCCTTTCTGGTTGCACAGGATGTTGATGGCGGTCGATTTGCCGGCGTTGGAGCGACCCGCAAAGGCGATCTCAGGCACCGTGGTATCGGGCAGATCACGCAATTGGTTGACGGTCGTAAAGAAGCGGGCTTGCCAGAGTTTGGACATGGGATGGGGAAAAATGCAACAAAAGGGAGCAAATATGCTGGAAAGCTATTGTACAATGAGTGGTTACGAAGTGTTGCCATGCATATTTCGTGCTAGCGTGGGCGACAGTTTCGAATAATCTTTTTAGACTCGTCTCAGGGTGCTTGAATGAATCGTGTGTTTTCACCATTTGTAAAATCCTTGCTCATCGCTCTGCTGGCAGTGTCTGCCTCCGCCTCCGCCGAAGAGAAAAAAACCGCCGCCGCGCCGAAGATCGACGCGGCCAAGGGTGGTGCCCTGTACACCGACGGCGACAACGCGCGCGGCCTGCCGGCCTGCGTTTCCTGTCATGGCGCCAACGGCAATTCGACCATCGCGGTCAATCCCAAGCTGTCGGCCCAGCACCAAAGCTATATTTACAAGCAGTTGGTGAACTTTACCACCGCCGAGCGGAATCAACCGGTGATGACGACCTACGCCAAGATGCTGACGGACGAGGAAAAGCACAACGTCGCGGCCTGGCTGTCGGCCCAGGCCGTCAAGCCGGGCGCCGCCAAGAACAAGGACACCATCGATCTGGGCAAGAAGATCTATCGCGGCGGCATCGCCGAGAAGAACGTGCCGGCCTGCGCCAGCTGTCACGGCGCCAGCGGCAACGGCATTCCGGTCCAGTATCCGCGCCTGGCCGGCCAGCACCAGGATTACACGGTCGCCCAGCTGGGCCTGTTCAAGAGCGGGGCCCGCAAGAACAGCGCGCAGATGACCACGATCGCCCAGCGCATGTCGGACGACGAGATGAAGGCGGTCGCCGATTACGTCGCCGGCTTGAAATAAACCCGCGGTCACCGCGCGGCCGGTGACGCGGGTTGGAAACAGGGGCGGCCGCGCGAGCGGGCCGCCCTTTTTGTTGATGCCGGGTGATACACTCGGTAGCCGCATTTTTTTTGAGACGTCCCACGCATGAGCAGCCCCAGCACCACCGGTATCGAACTGAAGACACGCCGCCCCCTCGTCGGCGAGATCGTTGAACTGATTTCCTCCATGCGCTTCGCCATCGCGCTGCTGGCGATGATCGCCATCGCCGCCGTCATCGGCACGGTGATGAAGCAGAACGAGGCGACGTCGAACTACATCAACCAGTTCGGGCCGTTCTGGTTCGAGGTGTTCGGCAAGATTGGCCTGTACGCGGTGTACTCGGCGTGGTGGTTCCTGCTGCTGATGGGCATGCTGGTGACGTCGACCTCGCTGTGCATCGCGCGCAACGCGCCCAAGATGATCAAGGACATGCGCAGCTGGCGCGAGAACGTGCGCGAGCAGTCGCTGCTGAACTTCCACCACAAGATGCAGTGGCGTGCGCCGCTGGCGCGCGCGGCGCTGGCGCAACAAACCGCCGCCCGCCTGGCCGACGCCGGCTACCGGGTCAAGCTGGTCGACAAGGGCCACGGCACCTTGCTGGCGGCCAAGCGGGGCGCGGCCAACAAGTTCGGCTACATCTTCGCGCACTCGGCCATCGTGATCATTTGCGTCGGCGCCTTGTTCGATTCGGACATGCCGATCCGCTTCCAGGAATGGTTCCTCGGCAAGACGCCGTTCAGCGGCAGCGGCCTGATCTCGGCGGTGCCGCCGCAGCACCGCCTGAGCACGGCCAACCCCACCTTCCGCGGCAACACGCTGATCCCCGAGGGCGCCTCGAGCGACAGCGCGCTGCTGCAGCGCGCCGACGGCGTGCTGATCCAGGAACTGCCGGTGACCATCCACCTGAAGAAATTCACCATCGATTTCTACAGCACCGGCATGCCCAAGCTGTTCGCCAGCGAGGTCGAGGTCAAGGACCACGCCAGCGGCGAGGTGGTCAAGGCCGTCATCGAGGTCAACAAGCCGTTGCTGTACAAGGGCCTGGCGATCTACCAGTCCAGCTTTGAGGACGGCGGCAGCAAGCTCAAGCTGACCGGCTTCCCGATGACCGGCGCCGACACCACGCCGTTCGCCATCGCCGGCGAGGTCGGCGGCAACACGGCGCTGGGCAAGGAATACACGGTCGAGTGGTCGGGCTTCCGTCCGTTCAACGTCGAGAACCTGGCCGGCCAGGACGCGCGCGCCGTCACCCAGGGCAAGAGCCTGCAGGAACAGTTCGCGCAGGGCTTCGACAAGCACACCGGCTCGGCCGGGCGCAACGCCAACAACAAGGATTTGAAGAACGTCGGCCCCAGCGTGCAGTACAAGCTGCGCGACAAGACCGGCCAGGCGCGCGAATTCCAGAACTACATGCAGCCGGTCACGATCGACGGCGCCACCGTGTTCCTGGCCGGCGTGCGCGCCAATCCGGCCGACGCCTTCAGCTTCCTGCGCATCCCGGCCGACGACGCCCACACCGTCAACGAGTGGATGCGCCTGCGCGCCGCGCTGACCGACCCGGCGCTGCGCGACGCCGCCGCCAAGCGCTACGCCGAACGCGCCGCGCCCAACGGGCCGAACGCGGCCACCTTGCGCGCGCAGATCGAGGCGTCGGCGCAGAAAAGCCTGACCCTGTTCGCCGGCGACAGCAAGGCGGCCGGCTTCCTGGCCATTTCGCAATTCCTGGAAAAAGTGCCGGAGGAGGGCCGCCGGAAGACCGCCGAGGTGTTCATGAAGATCCTCAACGGCAGCATGTGGGAGCTGTGGCAGGCCGCGCGCGCCAAGGCCGGCCTGGCGGACGTGAGCGCCGACGAGAACCACGGCCGCTGGCTGATGCTGGCCACCAACGCGCTGTCGGACGCGTTCTTCTACGGCGCGCCGGTGTATTTGCAGCTCGACGAGTTCGTCGAGGTCAAGGCGTCGGTGTTCCAGGTGACGCGCTCGCCGGGCAAGAACGTGGTCTACCTCGGCTGCGCGCTGCTGGTGCTGGGCGTGTTTTCGATGTTCTACATCCGCGAGCGCCGCCTGTGGGTGTGGATCAAGGACGAGGCCGATGGCGCCGAGGCGCTGATGGCCATGAGCACGCAGCGCAAGACGCTCGACTTCGAACGCGAATTCGAGACTTTGAAGGAAAAGCTGCCGCAGTCGGCTTAAGGATCGCCACGCCCGCCGGCGTGGCGATCGGAGTAGACTATGGCAACGAAGTAGCAACGAAGTAGCAACGAAGCGGCAAACCAAGCGGCAAACCAAGCGGCACCGGAGAACACAATGGAACTCACTAAAACTCAGCAAACCTATATTCAGGCGCCCGGCTACTTCCAGCGATTGACGGCGGTCGACTGGATTTTCGCGCTGGCGCTGCTGGCCGGGTCGGTGTTCGGCCTGAACCGCTACGGCCACTACATGGACATCTACGAAAAGGCCATCTTGCTGCTGGCCGCGCCCACCTTCGCCGCGCTCGGCTGGCATTGGAAGCCGGTGCGCTGGCTGATGCCGCTGGTGGCGCTGCTGTCGTTGTGGGCGATCTCGATGTACGCCGGCCAGCTCGACATGGCCGGCACCAAATTCTGGCTGCGCTACATGCTGTCGAGCCAGTCGGCGATCCTGTGGATGAGCGTGATGTTCTGCCTGTCGACCTTGTTCTACTGGATAGGCTTCGCCGGCCGCTCCGACGCCATCTCCAGCCTCGGCTCCAAGCTGAGCTGGGCCGCCGTGGTGCTGGGCCTGACCGGCATGATGGTGCGCTGGTACGAGTCCTACCTGATCGGCGCCGACGTCGGCCACATTCCGGTGTCGAACCTGTACGAGGTGTTCATCCTGTTCTCGCTGATCACCGCGATGTTCTACCTGTATTTCGAGCAGCGCTACGCCACCCGCCAGATGGGTCCGTTCGTGCTGCTGGTCATCAGCGCCGCGATCGGCTTCCTGTTCTGGTACACCACCTCGCGCGACGCCGCCGACATCCAGCCGCTGTTGCCGGCGCTGCAAAGCTGGTGGATGAAGATCCACGTGCCGGCCAACTTCATCGGCTACGGCAACTTCGCGCTGGCGGCGATGGTCGCGGCGGCCTACCTGCTGAAGACTTCGGGCTACCTGCAGGACCGGCTGCCGTCGGCCGAGGTGCTCGACGACGTCATGTACAAGGCCATCTCGGCCGGCTTCGCCTTCTTCACCATCGCCACCATCCTCGGCGCGCTGTGGGCGGCCGAGGCGTGGGGCGGCTACTGGTCGTGGGACCCGAAGGAGACCTGGGCGCTGATCGTTTGGCTCAACTACGCGGCCTGGCTGCACATGCGGCTGATGACGGGGCTGCGCGGCCGTCCGGCGGCGTGGTGGGCGCTGGTGGGCTTGCTGGTGACGACGTTCGCCTTCCTGGGCGTGAACATGTTCCTGTCGGGTCTGCATTCCTACGGCAAGCTGTAAACCCGCAACCCCGCAACGATGGGGTCGTACCCCTGGGGGTACGACCCCTGGTGGCCGTGCGGGTTGTGTGGTTGACAATAAAATGTAATCGCAATGTAATCGGCGGCTTGCTTCGATTGGTGTAATGTTCTGGCTATGCCAAGACCAAGTCTCAACCTTGCACCTTTCTGGAGTCAACATGCTGATCAAGCGTAGCCCCAACGGTATCGAGCTGCCGTTTTCGTCGGAAATCACGCCGCGCGAACTGTACGAATCGCGCCGCGGTTTCATGAAGCAGATCGCCCTCGGCGCCGTCGGCGGCGCCGCGTTGCTGGAGATGGCCAACCGCGAAGCCTTCGCGCAGGGCACCAATCCCAAGTTGGCCGCCAAGCTCAATCCGGCCTACTCGGCGCTCGACAAGCAGACGCCGTACAAGGACGCCACCACCTACAACAACTTCTACGAGTTCGGCACCGACAAAAGCGACCCGGCGCAAAACGCCGGCACCTTGAAAACCCGTCCGTGGACCGTCGCCATCGAGGGCGAGGTCAAGAAGCCGATGACGCTCGACATCGACGCGCTGCTGAAGCTGGCGCCGCTCGAGGAGCGCGTCTACCGGCTGCGTTGCGTGGAGGGGTGGTCGATGGTGATCCCGTGGATCGGCTATTCGTTCTCCGAGATCATCAAGAAGGTCGAGCCGACCGGCAACGCCAAGTACGTCGAATTCATCTCGCTGGCCGACAAGAAGCAGATGCCGGGCGTCGGCAGCCGGGTGCTGGACTGGCCGTACACCGAGGGGCTGCGCATCGACGAGGCCAATCATCCGCTGGCGCTGCTGACCCTGGGCATGTACGGCGAAACCCTGACCAACCAGAACGGCGCGCCGGTGCGCATGGTGCTGCCGTGGAAGTACGGCTTCAAATCGGCCAAGTCGATCGTCAAGATCCGCTTCGTCAAGGAGCAGCCGCGCACCTCGTGGAACATCTCGGCGCCGCGCGAGTACGGCTTCTACTCCAACGTCAATCCGGAAGTCGATCACCCGCGCTGGTCGCAGGCGTCCGAGCGCCGCATCGGCGAGGACGGCTTCCTGGCCCGCAAGCGCAAGACCTTGATGTTCAATGGTTATAACGACGTCGCGCCGCTGTATGCCGGCATGGATCTGAAGAAGTTCTTCTAAACATGGTTTTCAATCCAACCGCGCGGCAGGCGAGCCTGATCAAGGCCGCCGTCTTCGTGCTGGCGCTGATGCCCTTGCTGCGCATGGTGTACCTGACGCTGACCGGGCAACTGGTCGAGCCGCTGGAGTTCATCACGCGCGGCACCGGCGACTGGACCTTGTACTTCCTGTGCTTCACGCTGGCGGTGACGCCGCTGCGGCGGCTGACCAAGTGGAACTGGCTGATCAAGCTGCGCCGCATGCTGGGCTTGTATATGTTTTTCTACGGCTGCCTGCACTTCATGACGTTCCTGTGGTTCGACCACTTCTTCGACTTCGCGGAGATGTGGAAGGACGTGCTCAAGCGGCCGTTCATCACGGTCGGCTTCATCGCCTTCGTGCTGCTGATACCGTTGGCGGTGACCAGCACCAACGCCATGGTGCGACGGCTGGGCGGCAAGCGCTGGCAGTGGCTGCACCGGCTGATCTACGTGATCGCGCCGCTGGCGATCCTGCACTTCTGGTGGATGAAGGCTGGCAAGCACAACTTCACCCAGCCCATCATCTACGGCACGATCCTCGGCGTGCTGTTGCTGATGAGGGTCTACTGGGCGCGCATGAAGGCGAGGGCCGCCACCTGATCACATGGCCGGATGATCACGTAGGGCGGATTAGCGCAGCGTAATCCGCCAACCCGTCGAGCCGCCGACAGCTTGCGCGTCCCCAAAGGCCGCGCGTCCGGCCATCGCTACAATCGCCCGATGGCGAACGAAGACGACACCGCATACAAGCAACTGTTCGCGCATCCGGAAATGGTGCGCGACTTGCTGCTCGGCTTCGTTCCCGGCACCTGGGTACCAGCCTGGCCGATCTGATCGCGCCATTGCCACAGGATCTGCAACCGCTGCAAGCGGCACAGCGCTACATACTTGTCGATCAGCGGAGATTGAAACGTGACGCGTTAGCGCGGTTCGACAATTATGCAGCGACCGCATTCAGGGTGGACAGACTGGAGACTACGCGGGAAATTTCCGATGAACTTGAAGAATGGCGGCGGTCGACACCGTTGGTATCGACATCGACCGTACATCAAGCGATCACGCGCTGGGCTGCGCATCGTTTGCGCCGCAGGGGGCAGCGGCGTATCATTGGTTTGACTGGTGCCAGCAAGGAGGTCGAAGCGATGAGCGTTCCAATTTTCTCTAGTCTCGATGATGCGCTGCGGTACGAGGCCCTGCTCGATGGTCATCGCGAGCGGCTGAAAAAAATGCTGATCAAACGTTTCGGTCCGTTGTCGGCCCGGCTCAACAGACGCATCACTTATGCCGAAATGGATGATCTGGACCGATGGTTCGATCGCCTGCTCGACGCCAAATCGGTGCGGCAAGTCTTCGCCGATAAGCAACCAGCGTGAGCCGCGGCCGTAGCCGCGTCTGCATCGCTGGCCCGCGCTAAGCCAGCGCCCGATACCTGAAATCACGCAGCACCACACTGCCGCCGCCCGCGCTGTAGATCCCCACCTTCAAGCTCAGGAAGCCGCCGAACACATTGTGGTGGATGCCGGACACCTCCATGCGCAGCCCGTGCAGCACCCACGTCTTGCCATTGTCGTGCGAATAGCGGAACGTGACGATGTGCTCGTCATTGGTCATGCGCACCCGCACCGACGACGTCGCCCGCTTGGCGCGCATCCACGACTGCTCCTCGGCGTACTCGAAGGTCTTGACCAGCTCCGGCGTGAAGCCCAGCCCGACGAAGGCCTTGTGGTTGTAGAACAGCAGCAGGCCGGCCTCGGCCGGGCCTTCCAGGTCCATGCTCAGCTCGACTTCGTAGTTGCGGTCGCCCACGCCGCAGGTCAGCGGATGGCTGTCCGCCGGCGACGTGCCGCGGCCGGCGATCCGCAAGCCCTGCGCGGTGTAGCGCGCCCGCCGCATCTCGTCCGGCGCCGGATCGTGGAACGCCCATTGCACGCCGAAGCGGTCGCGCTTGAAATCGTCCGACAGCGCCCGCCCGGACGGCCCGGCCTTGCCGCCCTTCGGTTTGGCCAGCGGCTTGGACAGATCGCCGCCGAGCGCGCGGAACCAGCCGTCGTCGGTCCATTCCATCGGTTCGAGCAGGGTCTGGCGGCCCAAGGTGCGGTAACCGTTCTCGTAGCCGTGGTACACCATCCACCAGTCGCCGGCCGGACCCTCGACCAGCGTGGCGTGGCCGCGCGACCACCACGGCTCGGCCGTGCCCAGCGTGCGCACCAGCGGGTTGTGCGGGCAATGCTCCCACGGCCCGTGGATCGACGTCGAGCGCGCGGCGATGACCATGTGCCCGGTCACCGGTCCGGCCGTGCCGCCGACCGCCGTCACCAGGTAGAACCACTTGCCGCGCCGAAGCAGCTTGGGGCCCTCGGGCGCGAAATTCTCCACCACCCAGTCGTCGGGATAGCGCCACGGCTGATAGGCTTGCTCCAGCTGGCCGTCGGTGGCCAGGCCGTCGTCGCGCAGGCGGATCTTGCGGATGCCGTTGACGAACAGGTAGCGCTTGCCGTCCTCGCCGACGATGTGGCCGGGGTCGATGCAGCCGCCGATCTTCAGGTCGACCGGATCGCTCCATGGCCCCTCGATGCGGTCGGCCCAGATGGCGTAGATCGACCAGGTGTTGCCGTCGGGCGCCGCCGGGATGTAGATGAAATATTTGCCGCCGTGCTTGCACAGGCCGACGGCCCAGATCGTGCCCAGCGGCTTCGACAGTGCCGGGCCGATCGGCCGCCAGTTCACCAGGTCGGTCGAATGCCAGATGACCAGGCCGGGGTAGGAGTAGAACGACGAGTAGGTCAGATAGTAGTCGCCGCCGTCCTTGAGAATGGTCGGGTCGGGATGGTCGCCGGCGATGATCGGGTTGAGATAGGTGCCGTCGCCCTGGTCGGCCTGGCGCTGTCCCTCGACGCCGCGGCGCCACTGGCGCGCGGCGTTGGTGGCGGGGCCGGTGGTGCATTCCGCTGCCGGCGCGAGGCCCGGCGCGATGCCGAGCCCGGCGCCGGCCACCAGCGTTTTGAACGCGTCTCTGCGCGATTGATTGGTCACCCGATGTCTCCATTCAAAATAAACAGGTGGGCGAAGGCCTTACGGCCCCGCCCGTGTAGAAATGGTGGACCTGACCCCGGAGTTGGAGGCCGGACTTATTTGCCGGTGGTCAGCTTGAGCAAGTAGACGTCGTTTTCACGCAGCGGCAGCGACACGCTGGCGCGGCCGTCGGCGCCCACGCGCACCGTGCGGCGCTGGGACGGCTTGCCGGTGGCTTCCGACTTCAATGCGTCCACTTGCGGCCGGGTCAGCTGCTTCGGCGAGCCCATGTCGATGAACGCGGTGTAGGCGTCGTTCTTCCGGTAGCCGACCTGCGCGATGCTCAGGTTGTAGACGCCCGGCTTCAAGCCCTGCAGTTTGACGTCGACCTTGCCCTTGTCCTTGGGCGGCAGGTCCTTGATGAAGTATTGCTGGTTGTTGATGCCGTCCGGCAGCGTGTGGGTGTAGTCCCACAGCAGCACCTGCACCTCGCCCTTGGCGTTGACCGTCGCCAGCGAGTGGGCGTCTTTGTTCTTCAGCTCGGTGTCGGCCAGCTGGTTGAGGAACTGGTAGGCGAAATAGGCCGGCTTCTTGATGCCCTGCGTGTTCATCAGGCCGAACCCGCCGTGGAAGGCCTCGAAGCGCGGGCCCGGCTCTTCAAAGATGTCGGTGAAGACCCAGTACGACATCGATTGCGCGGCGTTGCCGACCTGCTTGAGCTTTTGCAGGATGTAGGCGGCCTGGTGGTAGCTGTCGTGCGTCGGATCGGACGGCGTGTACGAGGAGCTCCATTCGGTGTAGTGCAGCTCGAGCTTGGGCATCGCCGACGCTTCGATTTCCTTGCGGTTGCGCTGTACGTCGCCGCTGATCGCGCCCTCGTCCTTGCTGAGCACGGTGCCCTTGGTGCCGAATTCGTCCAGATAGCCTTCGCCGACGCCGTAGGTGTGCGTGCTGACGAAGTCGAGCGGAACATTGTTCTTGGCGCAGTAGGCGATCATCTCAGGAATCCAGGCCGCGCCGGCGGTGGCCGGGCCGCCCACCTTGTAGGCCGCGTCGACGCTCTTGACGCCGCGCGCGGCGTGCGCGTACAGCTTGAAATAGTCGGCCTGGGTGCCGGCCCAGAAGCCGTCCAGGTTGGGTTCGTTCCACACTTCGAAGTACCACGACGCCACCTCGGCGCGCCCGTAGCGCTCGGTCCAGTGCCGGGTCAGGGTCTGTACCAGTTTTTCCCAGCGCTCGTAGCTGTTCGGGGGCGTGACGTTGCCGCGCCACCAGAAGATGGTCTTGTTGCCGCTGGCCAGCGCCGATGGCATGAAGCCCAGTTCGACAAACGGTTTGACGCCGATGCCCACCAGATAATCGAACAGCGAGTCGATATATTGGAAGTTATATTCGTCGTTGCCTTTGCTGTCGATCTTATACACCGCCATGTCGTCGGTGAGCAAACCGTGCATGCGGATATATTTAAATCCGGCGTCGCGTTTTATTTCCGCCAGTTGCTGTTGCCAATCTGCGCGCAGCCCCTCGTTCGCGCGCCCGGCGCCGATGGTGAAATTAAAGGTTTTATTCAGTTTCCCCTGGACCTGGCTGACATTCAAATCGACTACGCGTTCCTGGGCCTGGACTGCGGCGGGGGCCAACAGGGCGGCGCTGAGAAAAATCGCTGCGACGGAATTAAGATTCATTCGTTCGGCTTTCGTAAGGTGGACAAACACGGCCGCGTGGGCGGCCCGTCAGGACACGCAAGCGTAGTCGCTCGTTGCCGGATTGGCTAGCGTCCCCCCGTGAAATTACCATTGGAATGCGGATTTTGGTAGAAATTTGACGCGAAATGTTAGCCCGGCGGCGACGCCTTGCCGCTCAGTCGCCGGCCGGCTGGCCGCACACGCTGCGGAACGCCTTGGGCGTGCAGCCGTATTCCTCTTTGAACAGCTTGTTGAAGTACGAGACGTTGCTATAGCCGACCGAATAGGCGATTTCGGCGACCGCCGCCGTCTCCTTTTCCGCCAGCAGCCGCGCCGCCTCGGTGAGCCGCAATTTATTTAAATAGCTGCTGAAGGTATAGCCGAATTCGGATTTTAATATCTCGTTGATTTTATTTCGATTGACGCCGGTTTGCGTGACGATCCGCTCCAGGTCCAATTCGGCGTTGGCATAACCGTTGGCGATGAAACGCAGGATGACGGCCTTTTCCTTGTCGCGGTGCGGCTCGATCGACAGCTGCTGGTAGGCCACCAGCGGCAGGTCCTTGCGCAGTTTTTCCTTCAGGTCCGCGATCAGCGCGCGCGTGTGGCGCCGCAACGTCCACAGGCCGAATCCCGTCCAGGACACGCCCAGCAACACCGCCAACAGCGTCAGGTAGCGGTAGTCCCTGCCGGTCAGCACCAGGCTGTCGATGTCGATGCGGGAATCGATGTTCTTCGGGCTTTGAAAGGTGGTGCCGATGGAGATTTTCGGCACCTGGTCCAGCTTGTAATGCTGGTGCGACAGGTCGAGCTTGAACATGTCGAACCACCATTGCGGCGTCTCCATCCGGGTCAGGTCCAGTTCCACCGGCGTGCCGGCCGGGCCGCAGGCGAAAAACGCCGACGGCGAACGGTAGGTCAGCCAGTTGCCGCGCTTGGACACCTTGCTTTCCAAGGTGGAGGCGCTCAGGGTCAGCGTGTTGGCCGGCGCGCACCTCGCCTGCAGCGTGATCGAGGTGTAGCGCGATAAATCCACGTGCGCCGGCGTGCCGTCGCGGTTGGCGAAGAACAGGCCGACGGCGGCGAACGCGTACGGCGTGTGCGCCGAGAGGTTGAAATCAAAGCTCAGGCGGCGCCGGTCCTCGCCGATGCGGATGCGCGGCTGCGGCATGTTGGAGTCGGCTTCGGGCCGCCACGGCAGCGCGCTGTCGCCGGCGGGCAGCAGCGGCGCGCTCAGATAGCTCAGGCTGACGCAAACGTAGCTGGCGAGCGCGCTGGCGGCCAGCAGCATCAGCAAGCCGTAGACGGTCTTTTTATAGAATTCCTGCATCGGCGCGTGGACGGGGTGTTGGACGGCAAGCCGCCGGCGCGGCGGCCGGCGGCTGTGCCGGGTGGCTTACTTGATCAGCGATTCGAGCGCGAACAGGTCGGCCGGCTGCTCGCGCTTGCGCACCTCGTGGCTGACGGTGCCGTCGACGATGATCTCGGCCGCGCGGCCGCGCGTGTTGTAGTTCGACGCCATCGTCATGCCATAGGCGCCGGCCGTGTGCATCACCAGCAGGTCGCCGGGCGCGACCGCCAGTTCGCGGTCGCGCGCCAGCCAGTCGCCCGATTCGCAGATCGGGCCGACCACGTCGTAGGTCAGCGCCTCGGCGTTGCCGCGCGCCACCGGCTGCATGTCCATCCAGGCCTGGTACAGCGCCGGGCGGGCCATGTCGTTCATGGCGGCGTCGACCACGCAGAAGTTCTTTTCCTCGCCATGCTTGAGGAACTCGACCCGCGTCAGCAGCACGCCGGTGTCGCCGACGATGGAGCGGCCCGGCTCGAAGATCACCTTGATCGGCCGGCCGTCGTGGCGCGCCGCGCGCCAGGCGTCGATCTTGGCGAACAGGCGGCCCAGGTAGTCGCCCACCGGCACCGGCGCGGCCTCGCCCGCCTCGCGGTAGTCGATGCCGATGCCGCCGCCGATGTCGACGTGATGCAGCACGATGCCCTCGTCGCCCAGTTTGTCGATCAGCTCGATCAAGCGGTCGAGCGCCTCCAGCAGCGGGGCGTCGTCCAGCAGCTGCGAGCCGATGTGGCAGTCGATGCCGGCCACTTCCAGGTGCGGCAGGGTGGCGGCGGTGCGGTAGGTGGCCAGCGCGTCGTCGAAGGCGACGCCGAACTTGCTCGCCTTGAGGCCGGTGGCGATGTACGGATGGGTCTTGGGGTCGACGTTGGGGTTGACCCGCAGCGACACGCGCGCGGTCTTGCCCATGGCGCCGGCCACCTCGTTGAGGCGGTGCAGCTCGGGGATCGATTCGACGTTGAAGCACAGGATGTCGTGCGACAGCGCCAGGCGCATCTCGTCGGCGCTCTTGCCGACGCCGGAGAAGATCACCTTGCGCGGGTCGCCGCCGGCCGCCAGCACGCGCTGCAGCTCGCCGCCGGAGACGATGTCGAAGCCGGCGCCCTGGCGCGCCAGCAGGTCGAGGATGGCCAGGTTGGAGTTGGCCTTCATGGCGTAGCACACCAGCGCGTCGCGCCCGGCGCAGGCGTCGGCGTACGCGGCGAAGTTGGCCAGCAGCGCCGCCTTCGAGTAGACATAGGTCGGCGTGCCGAACTGGTCGGCGATGGCGCTCAGCGAGACGCCTTCGGCGTGCAGCACGCCGTCTTGATACGAAAATTGCGACATAGTAATTATTGTTGGGATGCTGGAGGAGTGGACGGCACCGGGGACGGCGTCACGGGAACCGGCGTGGCCGGCGCGCCGGGCACGGTATCGATCGTCGCGGCGGGGGCCGTCGCGCCGGTGGAAGGCGTCGCCTTGGCCGCGCCGCTCTTGGCGGTCTTGGCGGGCGTTTTGGGCAGGTATAGCGGGCCGGTTTGGCCGCAACCGCTCAACAACACGGTCAGCCCCAGGGTACTGGCGCCGATAAACAAACGGAAAGAGGACTTCACGATAAAATCATGGATTGACTATAGATATTGGAGTGTAGCATGGGCGAATCAGAATTCCTGGCGCAGGCCGAAGCGACCCTCGACGCGATCGAGGCCGCCTTGGACCAATTGAACGACGACGACATGCTCGACGTCGAGTGCAGCCGCAGCGGCAACGTGCTGGAAATCGAGTTCATCGACAACGGTTCCAAGATCATCGTCAACAGCCAGGCGGCGATGCGCGAACTGTGGGTGGCGGCGCGCTCGGGCGGCTTCCACTACCGCCAGAACGACGGCAAGTGGCTCAACACCCGCGACGGCTCCGAGCTGTTCGCGGCGCTGTCGGAGATCGTCACCGCCCAGGGCGGCAGCCCGGTGGTGCTGGCGCCGGGGGGCTGAGAACCCTGACCCGGACCGGAGGGGTCGTACCCCGTACGGGGTACGACCCCGCGACGGTTCGCCGTGCGGGTCTGGGGCGGTTCATTTGCCGTCAGAACAGCTCGTTCTTGACGGCGTCCTTGGCCTTCTCCTCGGCCGGCGTGCCCTGCGTGGCGCCGTCGATGTTGTGCACGCCGGTGCCCGGCGGATTCTCCGTGTAGTAGTACTCGTCGCCGACCAGCATGACCCCCTCCGGCACGGCCCGCTCCTCGATCGGGATGTTCTTCAGCGCCTTTTGCATGAAATTGATCCAGATCGGCAGCGCCAGGCCGCCGCCGGTCTCGCGGTTGCCCAGGTTTTTCGGCTGGTCGTAGCCGATCCAGGCGATGCCCACCAGCTTCGGCTGGTAGCCGGCGAACCAGGCGTCGATCGAATCGTTGGTGGTGCCGGTCTTGCCGGAGATGTCGGGCCGCTTGAGCACCAGCGCCTTGGCCGCCGTGCCGTAGCGCACCACGTCCTTGAGCATGCTGTCCATCAGGAAGGCGTTGCGCTCGTCGATGACGCGGTTCTTCTCGTCGCCGGCCTTGTCCGGGTTGGCCTGGGACAGGATCTTGCCGTCGGCGTCGGTCACCTTGGAGATCAGATACGGGCTGACCTTGTAGCCGCCGTTGGCGAACACCGAATACGCGCCGGCCATCTGCAACGGCGTGACGTTGCCGGCGCCCAGCGCCAGGGTCAGGTAGGGCGGGTTCTTGTCGGCGTCGAAGCCGAAGCGGGTGGTGTATTCCTGGCCGTACTTGGCGCCGATCTTGTGCAGGATGCGGATCGAGATCATGTTCTTGGACTTGGTCAGGCCGCGGCGCATCGTCATCGGGCCCTCGTACTTGCCGTCGTAGTTCTTCGGCTCCCACGCTTGGCCGCCGGTCTGGCCGGCGTCGAACGAGATCGGCGCGTCGTTGATGATGGTCGACGGCGACAGGCCGCGCTCGAGCGAGGCCGAGTAGATAAACGGCTTGAACGACGAGCCGGGCTGGCGCCAGGCCTGGGTGACGTGGTTGAACTTGTTGCGGTTGTAGTCGAAGCCGCCGACCATGGCCTTGATCGCGCCGTCCTCGGTGTCGGCCGCGATGAAGGCCGACTCGATCTGCGGCATCTGCGTCAATTCCCAGTCCTTGGCTTCCTGCATGACGCGGATCACCGCGCCACGGCGGATGCGCTTGTTCGGCGGCGCCTTGTCGGACAGCCACGAGCGGCCCATCTCCAGCCCCGGGCCGGCGATCTTGATTTCCTCGCCGGACGCGGTGACGGCGACGATCTGCTGCGGCGTGGCCTTGAGCACCATGGCGGCGACGATGTCGTCGCTGTCCGGATGGTCGGCCAGCTCGGTCTCGATGGCGTCGTCGGCCTCCTCCTTGCTTTGCGGGATGTCGATGTAGGCTTCGGGGCCGCGGTAGGCGTGGCGCCGCTCGTAGTCCATGACGCCCTTGCGCAGCGCCAGGTAGGCGGCGTCCTGGTCGGCCTTGGTGATGGTGGTGAACACGTTCAGGCCGCGCGTGTAGGTGTCCTCCTTGAACTGCTCGTAGACCAGCTGGCGCGCCATCTCGGCCACGTACTCGGCGTGCACGCCGAACTCGCTGCTGTCGGTCTTGACCTTCAGCGGCTCGGCCTTGGCGGTCTCGAACTGGGCGTCGGTGATGTAGCCCAGGTCGTGCATGCGCTGCAGGATGTATTGTTGGCGGGTTTTGGCGCGCTTCGGGTTGACCACCGGGTTGTAGGCCGACGGCGCCTTCGGCAGGCCGGCCAGCATGGCCGCCTCGGCCACGGTGATGTCGCGCAGGTTCTTGCCGAAGTAGATCTGCGCGGCCGACGAGAAGCCGTAGGCGCGCTGGCCCAGGTAGATCTGGTTCATGTAGACCTCGAGGATCTGGTCCTTGGTGAGGTTTTTTTCGATCTTCCACGCCAGCAGCACCTCGTAGGCCTTGCGCTTGAGCGTCTGCTCGCTCGACAGGAAGAAGTTGCGGGCCACCTGCTGGGTGATGGTCGAGGCGCCCTGCTTGGCGCCGCCGGTGGCGTTGTGCACGGCCGCGCGCAGGATGCCGGTGTAGTCGATGCCGCCGTGCTGGTAGAAGCGGTCGTCCTCGATCGCCAGCACGGCTTTTTTCATCACGTCCGGGATGTCCTTGATGCGCACCAGGTTGCGGCGCTCCTCGCCGAACTCGCCGATCAGCACGTTATCGGCCGAGAAGATGCGCAGCGGCATTTTGGGGCGGTAATCGGTCAGCGTGTCGAGCTCGGGCAGGTTGGGGTAGGCCATCGCCAGGCCGAACACGACCAGCAGCACCGCGCCCACGCCCAGGCCGAGCACCGACAGCCCGGCCATCAGCAGCCAGCGCGACGGCGAGGCGCCCGGTTTTTTGCCCGAGCCCTTGGCCGGCCCCTTGGCCGGTTTGTCGGAGGACGGTGGTGGTGTCGTATTGGAGGATGCCATGCGGTGCGATCTTTCTGGTAATGAGTGCGAAGCATTATAAGCGAGCGACTAGCGCCGCGGCGCGCTGTGCCCTGCGACAGAAATATTTGCCCGTAATCAACAAAACAACTGAGTTGTGTTTGCTGCCACGCGCGCAAGAATAAGTGTGGCGAAACCCTCACACTGTAACAATCGTGCACAGTAGAAATATCTTTACACTTATATAGGCACGATTTAATGTGGGGGCTTGCTTAAGCCGGACTTAGGCACGAATCAGCTTGGCCCGGCCTTTTCCGCCTGGCCCAGATCCAGGCGCCGGAGACACTCGCATGATGGACTTCAAGATGTTGTTCGGGCAGGGCAGTCCGCCCTTGATGGGGCTCGACATCAGCACCTCCAGCGTGCGCGTGGTCGAGCTGGCGCAGGGCGCCAAGGGCGAGATCCGCCTCGAGCGCTACGCCGCCGAGCCGCTGCCGCGCGGCGCCGTGGTCGACGGCAACATCGAAAACATGGACCAGGTGGTCGAGGTGGTGCGGCGCGTGTGGAAAAAAAGCGGCAGCAAGGCCAAACTGGCCGCGCTGGGCATGCCGCCGGCGTCGGTCATCACCAAAAAAATCATTTTGCCGGCCGGCCTGTCGGAGGACCAGCTCGAGGTGCAGGTCGAGTCCGAGGCCAGCCAGTACATCCCGTTCGCGCTCGACGAGGTCAGCCTCGATTTCGACGTCATCGGCCCGGTCGCCAATTCGCCCGAGGACATCGAGGTCATGCTGGCCGCCTCGCGCCGCGAAAAGGTCGAGGACCGGGTCGCCATCGCCGAGGCCTCCGGCCTGAAGGCGACCGTGATGGACATCGAATCGTACGCCGCCCGCGCCGCGCTCGACCGCGTCACCGCGCAGTTGCCCGAGGCCGGCGCCGGCCAGGTGGTGGCGCTGTTCCAGATCGGCGCCCAGGTCACCCATATTTCCGTCATGCTCGACGGCGCCACCGTCTACGAGCGCGAGCAGCCGTTCGGCGGCAACGCGCTGACCCAGGACATCGTGCGCGCCTACGGCATGGCCTTCGACGAGGCCGAGGCGCGCAAGAAAAGCGGCGACCTGCCCGACAACTACGGCGCCGACCTGCTCGCGCCCTTCCTCGAGAGCGCGGCCATGGAGGTGACGCGCGCGATCCAGTTCTTCTACACCTCCACCCCCTACACCCGGGTCGACCAGCTGTTCCTGGCCGGCGGCTGCGCGGTCATCCCCGGCCTGCTCGAGCTGGTCGCCGGCCGCACCCGCATCGCCAGCGCCATCATCTCGCCGTTCAAGGGCATGCAGCTGGGGGCGGCGGTGCGCGAGGCGCAATTGCGCGCCGAGGCGCCGGCCTACCTGGTCGCCTGCGGACTGGCGCTGCGGAGGTTCGGCTGATGATACGGATTAACCTGCTGCCGCACCGCGAGGAAAAACGCAAGCAGAAGAAGTCGGCCTTCTTCGCGCTGCTGGCGCTGGGCGGCGTCGTCGGCGTCGGCGTGGTGCTGCTGGTGGGCGCCTACAACGCCCGCGCGCTCTCCATCCAGGGCGAGCGCAACCAGGTGCTGAAGACCGCCATCAGCGGACTCGACAAGAAGATCGCCGAGATCGCCACGTTGAAGCAGGAGATCGAGGCGCTCAAGGCGCGCCAGCAGGCGGTCGAGGACTTGCAGGGCGACCGCAACCAGCCGGTGTATCTGCTCGACGAGCTCGTCAAGCAGACCCCGCCCGGCGTGTATCTGAAGAGTTTCAAGCAGGAGGGGCAGAAGGTGTCCGTGCTCGGCTATGCGCAGTCGCAGGAGCGCGTCTCCGAGCTGCTGCGCAACCTGGCCGGCGTGTCGCCGTGGCTGGAGCGCCCGGATTTGATCGAGGTCAAGTCCACCGCGCTTGGCTTGGGCAAGACCAGCAAGAAAGTGGTGGAATTCAACTTGATGGTCAACATCAAGCGCCCGCGCGACAAGGACCAGTCGCCCGCCGGCAAGGGCGCGCCCAAGGGCGGCGCCGCGCCGGCGTCGGCCGCCGCGTCCCTCCGCCCGGCCGGCCCGGCGTTCGCGGCGATGCCGCCGTCGTCCGCCGCCGTCCCCACCACCGGCCTGCCGCCGGCCCAGCCCTAGGAGCGCCGGCGATGGCAACGAACCTCGACCTGAACCAGCTGGGCGCGCGCCTGGCCGGCCAGTTCCGCAACCTCAACGACCGCCATCCGGGCCAGTGGCCGCTGGCGCCGCGCGTGCTGTGCGCCGTCGGCGTGGCGGCGGCGGTGATGGTGGCCGGCTACTTCGGCTACTGGAGCTCGCAGTTCGAGGAGCAGCAGGCCGGCGCCCAGGCCGAGCTCAAGCTGCGCGACGAATACCGCTTCAAGACCGGCCAGGCGGTCAACCTGGAGGCGCTGCGGGCGCAAAAGGTGCAGGTCGACCAGTATGTCGAGCGGCTGCAGAAACAGCTGCCCAGCAAGGCCGAGATGGCCGCGCTGCTGACCGACATCAACCAGGCCGGCTCCGGGCGCGGGCTGCAGTTCGAACTGTTCAAGCCGGCCCAGGTGGTGGTCAAGGATTACTACGCCGAGTTGCCGATCGATATCAAGGTGACCGGCAGCTACCACGACATCGGCGCCTTCGCCGGCGACATGGCCAACCTGCCGCGCATCGTCACGCTCAACAACATGGCGCTGAGCACCGGCAAGGACGGCGTGCTGACCCTGGAGGCGGTGGCCAAGACCTTCCGCTACCTGGACCCGGAAGAGGTGCAGGCGCAGCGCAAGGCGGCGGCCGACAAGAAAAAGGCGGCGAAGAAATCATGAGCCCGTTCAAAGCGACCACCTTCCTGCTCTCGACGTTGCTGCTGTCGGCCTGCGGCGACGACGACGCCCAGCAGGTGCGCGCGTGGATGCGCGAGGTCGACGCCCAGGCCAAGGTGGCGGTGCCGCCGCTGGCCGAGCCCAAGACCTTCATCCCGTTCGCCTACGCCCAAAAGGACCAGGTCGATCCATTCAATCCGAACAAGCTGATCGCCGAGCTGGCCAAGCTCAATGCGCGCAACGGCGGCGGCGGCCTGCGGCCGGACGTCGAGCGCCGCAAGGAGTTGCTCGAGAGTTATCCGCTCGACACCATCAAGATGGTCGGCACCATCGAGAAGAAGGGCGTGATGCACGCGGTGCTGCAGATCGACCGTTCGGTGCACCAGGTCGTCAAGGGCCAGCACCTGGGCCAGAACTACGGCGTGATCACCGGCATCACCGAGGACACGGTCAGCATCAGGGAAATCGTCCAGGACGCCACCGGCGACTGGGTCGAGCGCCTGTCGAAGTTGGAACTGCAGGAAAGCAAGGAGAATATCAAATGACCGCTCCCATCCCGGCCCGGCGCGCGCCGGCCGCCCCGTGGGCATCGCTGGCCTTGGCCCTGGCGCTGGCCTTGCAGCCGCACGGCGCGGCGCGCGCCCAGTCCGGCGCCGACGCCGCCAGCCCCGGCGCCAGCGCCAACGCCATCGAGTCGATCAGCGCCAACCAGCAGGGCGCCAACGTCATCGTCAAGATCGCCCTCAGCAACGCCCCCGACAAACTGCCGATCGGCTTCGCCATCACCAATCCGCCGCGCGTCGCGCTCGACCTCGGCGCCACCGTCAACCATACCGGCAAGACCACCCAGGAACTCAACATCGGCGACTTGCGCAGCGTCAACGTGGTGCAGGCGGGAGCGCGCTCGCGCCTGGTGTTCAACCTCAAGCGCAGCCTCAACTACGCCACCGCCATCGACGGCAAGGCCATCATCCTGACCATCGACGGTTCCGGCGGCCTGGCGACGGCGGTCGACGCCAGCGGCCTGCCGGTGGCGGCCGGCGCGCAGCCGGCCGCCGGTGGCCGCCAACTGCTGCGCGACCTCGATTTCCGCCGCGGCGCCAACGGCGAGGGCCGCGTCGTGGTCGACCTGCCCAACAACCAGGTGGCGGTCGACGTGCGCCAGACGCCGACCGGCGTGGTGGTCGACTTCCTCAAGACGGGCTTGCCCGAGACCTTGCGCCGCCGGCTCGACGTCGGCGACTTCGGCACCCCGGTGGCGCTGGTCACCAGCGTGCCGCACGGCGAGAACACGCGCCTGACGATCGAGGCGCGCGGGCTGTGGGAGCAGACCGTGTACCAGAGCGACACCCAGCTGGTGATCGACGTCAAGCCGATCAAGGAAGACCCCAACAAGCTGACCCAGGGTTCGCAGGGCTACCGCGGCGAGAAGCTGTCGTTCAACTTCCAGAACGTCGAGGTGCGCGCGGCGCTGCAGGCGATCGCCGACATCTCCGGCCTGAACATCATCACCAGCGACAGCGTCAGCGGCAACCTGACCTTGCGCCTGAAGGAGGTGCCGTGGGACCAGGCGCTCGACGTGGTGCTGCAGGCCAAGGGCCTGGACATGCGCAAGAACGGCAACGTGCTGTGGATCGCCCCCAAGGAGGAGTTGCTGACCAAGGAGAAGCTCGAGCTCGAGCAGCGCGCCCAGATCGCCGACCTCGAGCCGCTCAAGTCGGAGATCTTCCAGCTCAACTACCAGAAGGCCGAGGCCTTCAAGATGGTGTTCGGGCTCGAGGGCGACGCCAAGAACCGCATCCTGTCCAAGCGCGGCAGCGCCATCATCGAGCCGCGCACCAACCAGCTGTTCGTCACCGACATCGCCTCCAAGCTCGAGGACGTGCGCCGCCTGATCGCCAAGACCGACATCGCCACCAAGCAGGTGCTGATCGAGGCCCGCATCGTCGAGGCCAGCGACACCTTCACGCGCAACCTCGGCGCCAAGCTCGGCTTCGCCGACATGCGCACCATCCGCGGCGGCGACGCCGGCTACCAGATCGGCAACGGCAACACCCGCATCGGCATCGGCGGCAACATGACCGGCGTCGGCCAGACCACCGGCCAGGTCAAGGTCACCGACGGCAGCTTCGACAACACCCAGTTCGTCAACCTGCCGGCGGGCAACATCAACGGCGTGCAGGCGGGCAGCCTGGCCGTCAGCCTGTTCTCGTCGGCGGCCAACCGCTTCCTCAACCTGGAACTGTCGGCGCTGGAGGCCGACGGCACCGGCAAGATCATCTCCAGCCCGCGCGTAATCACCGCCGACAAGGCCATCGCGCTGATCGAGCAGGGCATCGAGCTGCCCTACCAGGTCGCCACCAGCAGCGGCGCGACATCGATCCAGTTCCGCAAGGCCAACCTGCGGCTGGAGGTGACGCCGCAGATCACGCCGGACGGCAACGTCGTCATCGACGTCGACGTCAACAAGGACAGCGTGGGCCAGGAGACGCGCGCCGGCTTCGCCATCGACACCAAGCACGTCAAGACCCAGGTGATGGTCGAGAACGGCGGCACCGTGGTGCTGGGCGGCATCTACCAGCAGACCGAGCGCAACACCACCAGCAAGGTGCCGCTGCTGGGCGACGTGCCGGTGCTGGGCTATCTGTTCCGCACCAACTCGCGCACCAACGACAAGACGGAGCTGCTGGTGTTCATCACGCCGAAGATCGTTGCCGAGCGCTTGTCGACGCGCTGACACGATTGTTTTTGAACGATTCACTTATTCTAGTTACGGGAAACACGGTCATGAAAAAATTCGCGGGATGGCTGGGGATGGTGGTGTGCGCGGGCCTGCTGGCGGCGTGCGGCGGCGGCGGCGGGTCGCCGGGGACCAACAGCAACGGCGTGGCGCCGTCGAAGGCGGCCACCGTGGTGCTGACGGCCGGCGCGGCGACCATCGCCTCGTCCGGCGCCGACGGCACCGAGGTGACGTTGACGGCCATCGTCAAGGATAGCGGCGGCAACGCGCTGGCCAACGAGACGGTCAGCTTCTCGGCCAGCTCGGGCACCGTCACCAGCACCAACCGCGTCAGCAACGCCTCCGGCCAGGTGGTCGAAAAGCTCAGCGTCAAGGGCGACGCCTCGCTGCGCAAGATCACCGTGACGGCCAGCGCCGGCGGCAAGACGTCCGAGCCGGTGACGATCGACGTCGTCAGTTCCGTGCCGAGCCTGTCGCTGACCACCGACGCCGGCACGCTGGCCTCGGCCGGCACCGCCGGCAACGAGGTCAACATCGTGGCGCTGGTGCGCGACGCCAACAACACCGTCATGCCCGGCGTGGCGGTCGACCTGAAGGCCGACTCCGGCAGCCTGACCTTGACCACCCGCACCACCAACGCCCAGGGCATCGTCACCGAGAAGCTGGGCACCGGCGGCGATCCGACCTCGCGCACCATCAAGGTCACCGCCACCGTGGCCGGGGCGGCGCCGGTCACCGCGCTGGTCGCCGTCACCGGCAACCGCCTGACCATCAACGCCGCGCCGACCATCAACGTCGGCGCCAGCGCCGACATCACCGTCAAGCTGGTCGACTCGGCCGGCAACGCGCTGGTCGGCAAGCCGGTGGCGTTCAGCTCCAACGCCAACGCGCTCACCGTCAAGGGCGGCGGCGCGGCCGTCACCAACGCCGCCGGCCAGCTGATCCTAACCTACGCGGCCAGCGGCGGCAGCGCCGACGTGGTCACGGTGCGCGCCTTGGGCGAGACGGCCTCGGCCGGTATCGCCATCAACTCGTCGTCGTTCGGCATCCGCGTGCTCGACGCCAACGGCAACGTCGCCACCACGGCCGCCATCGGCGGCTGCCAGAACGTGGCGGTGACCGGCGGTCCGGCCTCGGGCAGCGTGACCGTCAGCACCTCGCGCGGCACCGTCTACAGCAACGCCACTTGCACCAGCGTGCTGGCCGCGCCGCTGCCGCTGTCGTCGGGCGCGGCCAGCGCCTACGTCAACGCCACCGGCCCGGGCGTGGCGACCTTGACGGCCAGCGCCGCCGGCCTGACCACGCAGACCGACCTGGAATTCGTCGCGCCGCTGACCACGCTGGCCACCATCACCGTGCAGGCCGACCCGGCCGTCATCGGCGTCAACACCGCCGGCGGCACCACCCAGCAGTCGACCTTGCGCGCGGTGGTGCGCGACGGCACCGCGCAGAACAACCTGGTCAAGAACGCCACGGTGGCCTTCTCGATCCTGTCCGATCCGAGCGGCGGCGTGTTGACGCAGCCGTCTGTGGTCACCACCGGCGCCGACGGCGCCGCCACCGCCAGCTTCATCGCCGGCACCGCGGCCACGCCGCTGAACGGCGTGCAGATCCAGGCGCGCCTGATCGGCGGCTCGGGCGCGGCCGCCGTGGCCAGCCTGACCGTGGCGCAGAAGTCGCTGTTCATCAGCGCCGGCACCGGCAACGTGGTGGGCGTGCCGAACACCTCGACCTACCAGCAGGACTACGCGGTCATCGTCAGCGACGCCGCCGGCAACGCGGTGCCGGGCGTGCGGCTGACGGCCTCGGTGCTGCCGGCCAGCTATTACAAGGGCCGGCTGGGCTACACCCTGCCGCAGGGGCCGTGGGAGCCGGTGTCGTACACGCCGTGCGCCAACGAGGACCTCAACAACAACGGCATCCTCGACAGCGGCGAGGATTTCAACAACAACGGCCGGCTCGAGCCGGGCATTCCGCTCACCGTCACCCCCAGCGTGACCACCGACGCCAGGGGCCAGGCGACGGTGTCGCTGGTGTACCCGCGCGACCGCGTCTACTGGCTCGACGTCAACCTGACCATCCGCGGCCAGGCAAATGGCACCGAGGCGACCTACACCTCTCTGGTACACTTGATGGGCTTGAGCGCCGATTACGGCAATCAAACCATCTCGCCACCAGGCGTAGTCAGCCCTTACGGGGTGGCGACATCGTGCAGCAACCCGCAGTGATCGGCCGTCATCGGCCGCGATCCGCGCGCGGGGGAGCCGGTGGCGCCGCCCGCATTTAGTTGGATCGTGCATGCAAAACGTGTTTTTAGTCGGCCTGATGGGGGCAGGGAAAACCACCATCGGCCGCATTCTGGCCCGCAAACTGGGTCTGCGGTTCATGGATTCGGACCACGAGATCGAGGCCCGCACCGGCGCCTCGATCCCGTGGATCTTCGAAATCGAGGGTGAACCGAGCTTTCGCCGGCGCGAAGCGGACGTCATCCGCGACCTGACCGGCCAACAGGACCTGGTGCTGGCCACCGGCGGCGGCGCCGTGCTCGATCCGGAAAGCCGCGCCCACCTGAAGGCGCGCGGCACCGTCATCTACCTGCGCACGACCGTGCACAGCATCCTGCAGCGCACCGCCCACGACAAGAACCGGCCGCTGCTGCAGACGGCCGACCCGCGCAAAAAACTCGAGGAATTGATGGCCGCGCGCGATCCGCTGTACATGGAGATCGCCGATGTCGTCATCGATACCGGCCGACCTAACGTACAATCGATGGTCCAATCCATTTTGACCCAGCTGGAAAGACTGGCCTGCGAGGCCGCGCCCAACTGCGTCACCCAAGCGGAACCATCGATGAACGAAGAATCCACCATCCTGTTAAATGTCGACCTCGGCGAGCGCAGCTACCCGATCTCGATCGGCCCGGCGCTGCTGGCCGACGGCGCGCTGCTGGCGCGCCACGTCCACGGCGACAAGGTCGCCATCGTCACCAACACCACCGTCGCGCCGCTGTACCTGGCGCGCGTCGAGGCCGGATTGCGTAGTGCCGGCAAGCAAGTAATGACCGTCGTGCTGCCGGACGGCGAGGAGCACAAGAACTGGACCAGCCTGATGCAGATCTTCGACGCGCTGCTGGCCAACAAGGCCGACCGCAAGACCACCCTGGTCGCGCTCGGCGGCGGCGTCATCGGCGACCTGACCGGCTACGCGGCGGCCAGCTACATGCGCGGCGTCGACTTCATCCAGGTGCCGACCACGTTGTTGTCGCAGGTCGACTCCTCGGTCGGCGGCAAGACCGGCATCAACCACCCGCTGGGCAAGAACATGATCGGCGCGTTCTACCAGCCGCGCGCGGTGATCGCCGACACGTCGACCCTGGAAACGTTGCCGGCGCGCGAGCTGTCGGCCGGCCTGGCCGAGGTGATCAAGCACGGCGCCATCATCGACGCCGCCTTCTTCGACTGGATCGAGGCCAACATCGGCAAGCTGGTGGCGCGCGACAAGGGCGCGCTGGCGTACGCGATCGCCCGCTCGTGCGAGATCAAGGCCGACGTGGTGCGCCAGGACGAGCGCGAGGGCGGCCTGCGCGCCATCCTCAACTTCGGCCACACCTTCGGCCACGCCATCGAGAACGGCCTGGGCTACGGCGAGTGGCTGCACGGCGAGGCGGTCGGCTGCGGCATGGTGATGGCGGCCGACCTGTCGCATCGCATGGGGCTGGTCGACGAGGCGACCGTGGCGCGCGTGCGCGCGCTGGTGGCGGCGGCCGGGCTGCCGGTCAAGGCGCCGGACCTGGGCGCCGAGCGCTGGATCGAGCTGATGGAGGTCGACAAGAAGAACGAGGGCGGCGCCATCAAGTTCATCCTGCTCAAGCCGCTGGGCGCGCCGAGCATCACCAACGCGCCGCGCGAGCTGCTGCTGGCCACCCTGGCCGCCTGCGTGTAGGCGGGGGCGAGCATGCTGCCCGAAGAGTACCTGGCCCCGTACGCCGCCCATTCGACCGGCGGCGCCGGGCGCCGCTATCCGGAGGCGGCGCATTCGTCGCGCAGCCAGTTCCAGCGCGACCGCGACCGCATCATCCACTCGTCGGCGTTCCGCCGGCTCGAATACAAGACCCAGGTGTTCCTCAACCACGAGGGCGACCTGTTCCGTACCCGGCTGACGCACAGCCTGGAGGTGGCGCAGGTGGGCCGCTCGCTGGCGCGCAACCTGCGCCTGAACGAGGACCTGGTCGAGGCGATCTCCTTGGCGCACGACCTCGGCCACACGCCGTTCGGCCACGTCGGCCAGGACGTGCTCAACGAGTGCATGCAGGCGCACGGCGGCTTCGAGCACAACCTGCAGAGCCTGCGCGTGGTCGACGAGCTGGAGGAGCACTACGGCGCCTACAACGGCCTGAACCTGATGTTCGAGACGCGCGAGGGCATCCTCAAGCACTGCTCGCTGACCAACGCCCGCCTGCTGGGGCCGGTCGCGGTGCGCTTCATCGACCGCACCCAGCCGTCCTTGGAGGCGCAGCTGACCAACCTGGCCGACGAGATCGCCTACAACAGCCACGACATCGACGACGGCCTGCGCTCCGGCCTGATCACCATCGGGCAGCTCGAGCAGGTCGATTTCTTCGCGCGGCTGTGGCGCGACGTGCAGCACACCTTCCCGGGATTGTCGGGCCGGCGCGCGATCTACGAGACGTTGCGCCGCTTGATCACGGCGCTGGCCGACGACCTGATCGTCACCTCCGGCGCCTTGCTGGCCGACGCCGCGCCCAGGAGCATCGACGAGGTGCGGGCGGCGCCGCCGCTGATCCGTTTTTCCGATCCGATGCGCAAGGACGCGACCGAGCTCAAGCGCTTCCTGCGCGAGAACCTGTACCGCCACTACAAGGTCAACCGCATGCGCGTGAAGGCCAGCCGCATCGTGCGCGAGCTGTACGAGTCGTTCATGGCCGAGCCGGTGTTGCTGCCGCCGGATTACCAGGACAAATCGGGCGACGTCGGCAAGCAGGCGCGCAAGATCGCCGACTACATCGCCGGCATGACCGACCGCTACGCCATCCGCGAACACAGGCGTTTGTTCTCGCTCGACGAGCTTTGAGTCCAATCAAACGTGCACCCTTGATCATCAACGCAGTTGGGATGATCATGGGTGATGGACGACCAAATCACCCAACTCGATAGACGCCTGATCTCGGTGGAGAAGGACGTGGCGACTTTGACTGCGGAGTCGGAACATGCGCGCCTGCACTATGCCACCAAGGAGGACCTGGCACGGGTCGAGGGACGCGTGGCCGTTATCCAGTCTAACTACGCGACGAAAGAGGACGTGGCGGAGCTGCGCACGGAAATTGGTGCGGTCGAGCTGAGGCTGACTACGAAAATCGCCGATTTGGAAGGCAAAGTTCTCAGTATGGAAAACCGACATTTGCGCTGGACCGTCGGAGCCATAGTCGCCGTCGCAGGTATCGTGCTAGCCATCGTTCGAACATTCCCGTGAGGTGGCTATGGATGAGCAAATCGTCGAACTCGATAAGCGGCTGACCGCGGTGGAAAAAGACGTTGCCGCGTTAAAGGCCGAGGCGGCATTTGCGCGGGAGCATTATGTGACCAAACAGGACTTCGCCAGACTTGAAGAACGGGTTGCTGCTATCCAGTCCAACTATGCGACAAAAGCCGATCTGGCGGCTTTGGAGCACAAATTGGAGTGCAAACTCTCGCAGCTTGAAAGTCGCATGATGCGCTGGTGCGTCGGCACCATGATCACGCTGACCGGCGTGTTCATGGCCTTCGTCAAGTTCGCCGTCTAAAACATCCGCGCCTGGGCGTCGCGGGCGTCGCCCATCAACTCCAGCAGCAGCTTCTTGATCGGCGCCGGCAGCGCCGCGTCGGCCAGCCTGGCGGCGTCGTACCAGACGTGGCCGGCCTCGGCCGCCATCGTCACGCGCCGCGCCAGCGTCACGCGGTACGGCGCGATGTGCAGCTTGTAGTGCGTGAACACGTGCGTGACCGTCGACAGCCGCTCGTGCGATTCCATCTCGCCGAACTTGCCGACCGCCAGCATCAGCGCGTCGTCGTCGGCCGCCGGGATATCGTCGTCCTCGGCCGGCACGTGGCCGTCGAGCTCCGGCAGCGACAGCAGGCCGCCCCAGATGCCGGTCGGCGGCCGCTGCTCCAGCAACACCTGGCCATTGTCGACGATCGCCAGCATCACCGAATGCTTCTCCGGCGAGGTCTTCTTCGGCTTGCGCACCGGCAGGTCCTTGGTGCGGTTGGTGGCGTAGGCCACGCAGCGCGGCTGCATCGGGCAGCGTTCGCACGACGGGCTGCTGCGTGTGCACAGGGTCGCGCCCATGTCCATCAAGCCCTGCGTGTACGACTCGATGCCGTGCTCCGGCAGCAGCGCCTCGGCGCGGCGCCACAGCATCTCCTCGGTCTTGCGCTCGCCCGGATAGGCATCGATGCCGAACACGCGCGCGAACACGCGCTTGACGTTGCCGTCCATGATGGCCGCGCGCGTGCCGCTGGAAAACGCCGAGATCGCCGCCGCCGTCGACCGGCCGATGCCCGGCAACTCGGCCAGCATCGCCGGATCGGACGGGAACACGCCGTCGTATTCGGCCACCACGCGCTGCGCGCACTTGTGCAGGTTGCGCGCGCGGGTGTAGTAGCCCAGGCCGCTCCACTGCGCCATCACGTCCTCGACCGGCGCCGCCGCCAGGTCGCGCAACGTGGGGAAGCGCTCCAGGAAGCGCGCGTAATAGCCGAGCACGGCCGACACCTGCGTTTGCTGCAGCATGATTTCCGACAGCCAGATCCGATACGCGTCGGTGGTGTTTTGCCACGGCAGCGCATGGCGTCCGTGCTGTTTCTGCCAGCCGATCAGGTCCGATGAAAAACTCGGATCGGTAAAATTCTCTACAACGTCAACCTTCATTTGATTCCTAAATTAAACACGTAGGGCGGATTAGCGCAGCGTAATCCGCCATGAGTCGCCGACGGAGCTTGGCCGATTACGCGCTGCGCGCTAATCCGCCCTACGAAGTCCTTGGTCAGGCGGCGGCGTCGAGCGCCTCGAATTCCGCGTCGATGGCGCTGCCGATGGCGGCCGCCAGTTCGCCCAGGCGCAGCTTCTGCGCCTCCAGTTGTTGCTGGCCGCTCTCGAAGGCCTCGATCTTCTGCTCCAGGCTGTCGGTGGCGTCGTGGATGCGCTGGATCGACGCCAGCCGGTGCTTCAGTTGGTCCTTGTGCTGGCGGATCTGCGCCTCCAGCGGCGCCATGACCACCTTCAGCCAGGCGTCGGCGTCGTTGTTGGCCGACTTGAAGCAGCCGCGCACGCGCGAGGCGATGGTGTCGAAAAACTTCTCCATCAACACCACGCGGCTGGTCGTGATCAACGTCGCGGTGCCGAATTGTTTGTAGTAGATCGCCTCGATGGCGGCGATCTCGTCGCGGTACGGGCCCAGCGAAAACGGCAGCGGCAGCGCCAGCGTCAAGCCGTGCTCGCTGGCGAAGCGGCGGTACATCACGCCCATCATTTCGCTGATCTCGACGGTCTTGCGTTCGGACGCGTCGAGGTTGGCGCGGATGCGCTCGAAGTAGTTGCGCACCGCCTCGCGCACGCCGGTGAAGAAGCGGCTGCGCTGCATCTGGTCGCGCACCAGGTCGATGTCGTCGCGCACGATGTCCATGCCGATGCTGGTGTAGAGCTCGGTCGACAGCCGCGTGAACACGGCGCGCGTGGCCTGCAGCTTGAACAGGCTGGTGTCAAACTCCTTCTTCTCGACGTCGATGCGGCGCATCATGTGCGCGATCACGGTGCGGTTCTTGCCGCGCAAGCTTTTCAGTTCATGCAGCTGCTCGACGATGCCGCGCGCGCGCGCGTTGACCAGCGCCATTTGCGCCGCGCTCAGCGCCCGCAGCTCGGCGCTCAATTGCCTGCGCACGATGTCCTTCTTGGCCGGGATCAGCTCGTCGAACAGCGCCGCTTCGAGCGCCTGCAGGCGGCTGCGGGCGAGCAGGGCGTCGTCGCGCGTGATCTTGCCCACCAGCGCCTTCTGCGCCGACACCGGAAACACCTGGCGCGGCTCCAGCGCCAGCACGTGCGCGACGTTGGCTTGCTGGCGCTCGATCTCGACGTCGACCTCGGCCTCGCTGCGCAGCTCGTCCCACATGCTGTCGATCTTGTTGAGCACGACGAGGCGGCCGGCGCCGGCGCCGATGTGGTTGCGCCAAACCTCGATATCGCTCTTGGTCACGCCGGTGTCGGCGGCCAGGATGAACAGCACCGCGTGCGCGTTCGGGATCAGGTTCAACGTCAGCTCCGGCTCGGTGCCGATGGCGTTCAGGCCGGGCGTGTCGAGGATCACCAGCCCCTGTTTGAGCAGCGGATGCGGGAAGTTGATGATGGCGTGGCGCCACAGCGAGATCTCGACCTTGCCGTCGTCGCCCAGCGTGACCGGCATGTCGGGGTCGTCCTCGTCGTACAGGCCGTAGCGCTTGGCCTCCTCGACCGGTACGCGGCGCGTCATGCTGACCTGCTTGAAGACCTCGTGCATGTCGGCGCCGACCTCCAGGTTCAGCGGCAGCACGGTCCAGGCCGATGGCTGCTCGCGGTAATCGCTGGTCGACAGGTTGTCGGCCCGCGTCTCGATCGGCAGCAGGCGGATCGACGGCGCGAAGCTGGGGTCGTACATCAGCTCGGTCGGGCACATGGTGGTGCGGCCGGCGGCCGACGGCAGGATGCGCTGGCCGTAGTCGGCGAAGAAAATGGCGTTGATCAGCTCCGATTTGCCGCGCGAGAACTCGGCCACGAACGCCACCGACAACTTGTCGTCGGCCAGCCGCGCCAGGGTGCGGGCGATGCGCTGGTCGGTGGCGGCGTCGCCCAGCGCGGCGGCGGCCACCCAGGACTGGTAGTTTTTCAGCGCCGTCACCACGCCCTGCCGCCAGGCGCTGTACTGCTCGAAATCCCTGGCCATCATGCTTTCCGCCCTTGTTTGCTTAGTCACTCGAGAAATCACTTCTGACAATTGACACAGTAAAAAGTGGACCGCTGTCCCTGCTTGATCTGGCGCACCGGCGCCGCGCAAACGCGGCAGGGCACGCCAGCACGATCATAGACGAAATACGTCTGCTGGAAATAACCCGACTGGCCGTTGACGCTAATAAAATCGCGCAAGGTGCTGCCGCCCTGAATGATCGCCTCGGCCAGGATCTCGCGGATCGCCTGCGCCAGTTTTTCGTAGCGCGCCAGGCTGATGCGCTTGGCCGGCGTCTTGGGATTGATGCCGGCACGGAACAAACTTTCCGACGCATAAATATTACCAACGCCGACCACGATGTCGCCGGCCAGCAGCACCTGCTTGACGGGCGCGCTGCGCTGACGGGTCTGATCGTACAACAATTTGCCGGAGAAACCCGTTTCCAGCGGCTCCACGCCCAGCTCGCGCAGCAGCACGTGGTGCTCGAGCAGGCCGTCGGCGTCGTCGTGCCACAGCACGGCGCCGAAGCGGCGCGGGTCCTTCATGCGCAGCACCTGGCGCCCCTGCGGACCGTCGACCACCAGGTCGAAATGGTCGTGTTTTTCCGGCTCGATGCCGGGCGCCAGCACCCGCAGGTGGCCGGACATGCCCAGGTGGATGATCAAGGTGCCGTGCTCGAAGTGCACCAGCAGGTACTTTCCGCGCCGGCCGGTGCGCACGACCAGGCGTCCGGCCAGCCGTTGCCGCAGCTGGGCGGGGAAGGGCCAGCGCAGGCCGTCGCGGCGCAGCACCACGTCGTGCACGGTGCGGCCTTCGATATGGGGCGCGACGCCGCGCCGGGTCACTTCAACTTCGGGTAATTCTGGCATGTGGGTGGCAACCGGGTGTTAAATGTATGGAAATATGGGAAACACGTAGGGCGGATTAGCGCAGCGTAATCCGCCAGGCGCCGCCGACGGCTCATGCATGGCGGATTACGGCGTTCCGCCTAATCCGCCCTACGTGAGATAGATTGCCGCGGCATTCGCAGGCCGAACCGGGTATATCGGGGCGCTGGAAGCGGCCGCAACCTGGCCCTGGCAAAATATTTGGTTACACTAGTCAAAACACACGACCAATGCGTTGCGCGTAAAATCACCGCCAAACTTGCTGACCATTGCTGACCAGGATCTTCCCTTGAAAAACGCTTTCGCCATTGTAACCCTCTCCGCCTTGCTGTCGGCGTGCGCCATCGCGCCGCAAAAACAGGCCGAGTCCAGCGCCGCGCCGGAGCCTGCCGCCCCCGACAGCGCCAACGCCGTGGCGGAGGCGCCCGCGCCCGTCCCGGAAGCACTGCCCAACAACGCCCTGACCGGCGACATGTTGTACCGCATCACCAAGGCCGAGCTCGAATTCAAGCAGGGCCAGTGGCAAGGCCCGTACATCACGATGCTGGCGCTGGCCCAGCAGACCCGCGATCCGCGCCTGGCGCGCCGCGCCGCCGAGATGGCGCTGGCCGCCAAACAGGGCCAGGAGGCGCTGGCGGCGATCCGCCTGTGGCGCGAGCTGGCGCCCGATTCGGACGAGGCGGTCCAGTATTTCCTCGGTTTCGCCGTCGTCAACGACGACCTGGGCGAGGCCGAGGCGCTGTTCGCCCAGCGCCTGAAGGCGGCGCCGCCGGCCCAGCGCGGCATGGCGATGTTGCAGATGCAGCAATTCATGCTGCGGGCCAAGGACAAGGCCGCCGCGTTCGCGATGCAGGAGCGGGTGCTGGCGCCGTACGACGACACGCTCGAAAGCCATTTGATCCTGGCCCAGGGCGCCTTCGCCATCAACGACATCGCGCGCGCCCGCGCCGAGGCGGAAAAAGCGCAGGCCATCAAGCCCGATTCGGAGCTGGCGGTGATGACGATGGCGCAGGTGTCGCCCGACGTCGACGCCGCCGGCAAGGTGCTGGCCGGCTTCCTGGCGAAATATCCGAACGCGCGCGAGGTGCGCGCCGCCTACGCCCGCATCCTGGTCGATTCCAAGCAGCTGGAGCCGGCCCGCAAGGAATTCCTGACCCTGCTCAAGGACCAGCCGGACAACATCGCCACGCTGTACGCGCTGGGCGTGATGGCCATGCAGACCAACGATTTGCCCGAGGCGGAGAAATACTTCACCCGTTTCATCAACGTCCTGAACGACCATCCGGACGACGAGCGCGACCCGTCCAAGGTGCTGATGATCCTGTCGCAGATCGCCGAGCAGCGCGGCGACGTCGACGCCGCCTACGGCTGGCTGGAGAAGATCGAAGGCGACGATCCCAAGCTGTACCTGGCCGCGCGCATGAAAATGGCGACCCTGACCGCGCGCAAGGGCGACGTCGACGGCGCCCGCAAGCAACTGGCCGCGCTGACGCCGGCCGATCCCGCCGACCAGGCGCAAATCTTCCAGACCGACGCCCAGTTGCTGCGCGATGCCGGCGACACCCGCGCCGCCTACACGGTGCTGGAGAACGCCATCAAGCGCTATCCGGACAATCCGGACCTGCTTTACGACTTCGCGCTGGTGGCGGAAAAACTGGGCAACGTGGAATTGATGGAAAAACTGCTGCGCCAGGTGATGATCGCCGCGCCGGACAACCAGCACGCCTACAACGCGCTGGGCTATTCGCTGGCCGAGCGCAACGAGCGCCTGCCGGAAGCCTACGCGCTGATCGAGCAGGCGATGAAGATGGCGCCGGGCGACCCGTTCATCATGGACAGTATGGGCTGGGTGCAATTCCGCATGGGTAAGCTGGACGAGGCCGAGGCGTTGCTGCGCCGCGCCTACACGCTGCGCGCCGATCCGGAGATCGCCGTGCATCTGGGCGAGGTGCTGTTCGTCAAGGGCGACACCGCCGGCGCCCAAAAAATGTGGCAGGAAGCCCGCAGCAAGGACCCGAAAAACGACGCGCTCAGGAGTACACTGGCGCGCCTGAATCAACCCGCGAATTAACCGACAAGCCCACACGATGACGATTTCCATTTTCCGCCGCGCGGCCGGCGCGCTGGCGCTGGCCGGCGCGTTGGCCGCGCTCGGCGGCTGCGCCACCACCTCCGCGCCGCGCTCGACCACCGCCGTCGCGCCGTACCGCGACACGCTCGACCTGGCCGGCCGCATCGCCATCAACTACAGCCGGGATGGCAAGCAGGAGTCGCTGAGCGGCAAGTTCACTTGGCGGCAAACGGCGGCCAACACCGACGTCACCCTGATCTCGCCGACCGGGCAGACGGTCGCCGTGATCAACGTCGCGCCGGGCTCGGCCAGCTTGAAGCGCAGCGGCGAGCCGACCCGCACCGCGCCCGACCTCGACAGCCTGACCCGCCAGACCCTGGGCTGGACGCTGCCCGTTTCCGGCCTGCGCGACTGGCTGCAGGGCTACGCGATCGCCGCCGACGGCAGCCGCTTCAGCGCCTCGCCGGCCAGCGACACCGTCGTCACCCGCGACGGCTGGAAGCTCGACTACGTGTCGTGGCAGGATGACGCGGCCGCCGTGCCCCTGCCGAAGCGCATCGACGCCACCCGCATCGCGCTGGGACAGCAGGTCGACGATATGTCGATCCGCATCGTTATCGATTCGCCCGCGCCATAACCCCAAGCCACGGCTTGGGGTCGGACTCCCTGGGGACTCGGCGTCCCCGTCCGACCCCGAACTTCCGGGTTCCGCAATGTCCCACCAACGCATCCTCATGACCAGTCTAAAAAATTGCCCGGCCCCGGCCAAACTGAACCTGTTCCTGCACGTCAACGGCCGCCGCGCCGACGGCTACCACCTGCTGCAAACCGTTTTCCAGCTGGTCGACCACGGCGACACCTTGCACTTCACCCTGCGCGACGACCACCTGCTGCGCCGCGTGACGGCGATCGACGGGGTGCCGGAGGAGGGCGACCTGATCATCCGCGCCGCCCGGCTGCTGCAGGCCGAAGTGCTGCGCCGCAGCGGCGCGCTGCCGCCCGGCGTGGATATCGCCATCGACAAAATCCTGCCGATGGGCGGCGGCCTGGGCGGCGGATCGTCCGACGCCGCCACCACCTTGATGGCGTTGAACCATTTGTGGCGCGCCGGTCTAACGAGGGAAGAGTTGATGGCGCTCGGCCTGCCGCTGGGCGCGGACATCCCGTTCTTCATCTTTGGCGAAACCGCGTTCGCCGAGGGCGTGGGCGAGGCGCTGCAGCTGGTGACGGCGCCCGATTGTTGGTATGTCGTCATCGAACCCGGGGTCGCGGTGCCGACGGCGGCAATTTTTTGTTCAGAACATTTGACAAGGGACACACCGCCCGTCATAATAACGGACTTTTCCAGCTACCACGAAAATCAAACTGATTTGAAGGGGTACGGAAGGAACGATTTACAGCAAGTGGCAACGAGTTTGTTCCCGCCGGTGGCAGAGGCGATAGAATGGCTCAGTGCTCACGGTGATGCCAGGATGACTGGTTCCGGTGCTTGTGTATTTTGTGCAGTGGCAACCCAGGCCGACGCCGACGCGGTACTTCAACAAGTACCCGCCAAGTGGAAAGCCTGGAAAGCCCAGGCGCTGACACGGCATCCGCTCACTAAAATGTTGTAGTCGGGTAAAAAAAGATTTGGCTTAGCGTGAAATTGGCGATAAAATACTCGCCGTTGTAGCGACAAGCAGTCAGTTGCGTAGGGGAATCGCCAAGCTGGTTAAGGCACTGGATTTTGATTCCAGCATACCAAGGTTCGAATCCTTGTTCCCCTGCCATTCGTTTTCCTTGCGACACCGTCGAGGCATTAGTCTCCGGCCAAGGCAAGCACCAATGTCCGCGCCCCGGCGCGGATCATTCTAAGTTCAGCGCCACGCGGCTTCCGCTGGCGACATCAAAAATTTCATCGACTATCTCTGGGACTCCCATGGCTTACGAAAACCTGATGGTTTTTACCGGCAACGCTAATCCTGCGTTGGCAGAAGGAGTCGCAAAAAATCTCGGCATTCCACTCGGCAAGGCAAACGTTTCGAAATTCTCGGACGGCGAAGTGATGGTCGAGATTAACGAGAACGTCCGCGGTAAAGACGTCTTCGTTCTGCAATCGACTTGCGCACCAACCAACGACAGCCTGATGGAGTTGATCCTGATGGTCGACGCCTTGAAACGGGCATCGGCAGGCCGCATCACCGCCGCCATCCCTTACTTCGGTTACGCCCGTCAAGACCGCCGCCCGCGTTCGGCGCGCGTCGCGATCTCGGCCAAGGTGGTGGCCAACATGCTGGAAAGCGCCGGCGTCGAGCGCGTCCTGATCATGGACCTGCACGCGGACCAGATCCAGGGCTTCTTCGATATCCCGGTCGACAATATTTACGCTTCGCCGATCCTGCTGAGCGATCTGCAAAAGAAGAACTACCAGGACCTGCTGGTGGTGTCGCCGGACGTCGGCGGCGTGGTGCGCGCGCGCGCCCTGGCCAAGCGCCTCGGGTGCGACCTGGCCATCATCGACAAGCGCCGTCCGAAAGCCAACGTTTCCGAAGTGATGAACATCATCGGTGAAGTCGAAGGCCGCAACTGCGTCATCATGGATGACATGGTCGATACCGCCGGCACCTTGGTCAAGGCGGCCGAAGTGCTGAAAGAGCGCGGCGCCACCAAGGTGGTCGCGTATTGCACCCACGCGGTTCTGTCGGGCCCGGCCATCGAGCGCATCGCCAATTCGTCGCTGGACGAGCTGGTCGTGACCGACACGATCCCGTTGTCGGACGCGGCCAAGGCTTGCGGCAAGATCCGCCAGCTGACCTGCGCGCCGCTGCTGGCCGAGACGTTCAAACGCATTATCAAGGGCGATTCCGTGATCTCCCTGTTTATCGACTGATCGATAAGTAAGCGATAAACGACGCTACTGTTTTTTAGCGGCGCGCGTGGCAAATCTGCCCCGCGCGCCGTTGTACTTCCCGGTTTCATGGGCGCAGTCAGCTCATTTTCGAAGCACCCTGGTCGCGGGGGCTTCATAACACGAGGCGCGAGCCTTGTTATTTTTGGAGTTACACATGAAAGTTGTTGCATTCAAACGCGAATTGCAAGGTTCCGGAGCGAGCCGCCGCCTGCGCAATTCGGGCCAAACCCCAGGCATCATCTACGGCGGTACCGAAGCGCCAGTGACCATCTCGCTGGACCACAACGCGCTGTACCACGCGCTGAAAAAAGAAGCCTTCCACTCGTCGATCCTGGATCTGGAAATCGACGGCAAGACCCAGCAAGTGCTGCTGCGCGACTTCCAAGTCCACGCGTTCAAGCAACTGGTTCTGCACGCTGACTTCCAGCGCGTCGACGCATCGAAGAAAGTGCACATGAAAGTCGCGCTGCACTTCGCCAACGCCGACGTTTCGCCAGCGGTCAAGCTGCACGGCGCCACCATCAGCCACGTCGCCAACGAAATCGAAGTGTCGTGCCTGCCGAAAGATCTGCCTGAGTTCATCACCGTCGACCTGTCGAACATCGACGTCGGCCACTCGCTGCACATCGACGAACTGACCCTGCCAGCCGGTGTTACCGCTGTTGCCGCCGGCACCAACCTGACCATCGCCACCGCTTCGGTGCCAGCCGGTCACGTGTCGGCCGAAGCCACCGCCGCCGAAGCTCCAGCAGCCGACGCCAAGCCAGCCGCCAAAGCCAAGAAGTAATCCTGACCGCCGCGGCGACGCGGCGCCAGCAGAAGACCCCCGCTAGCCCAGTGCCGCCGGGGGTTTTTTTACGTTTGACCGATAATATTGTTTATTTGACTGAGCATCCCATGCCCATACGTCTCATCGTCGGCCTCGGCAATCCCGGCGCCGAATACGAACAAACCCGCCACAACGCCGGCTTCTGGCTGGTCGACAACCTCGCCAACGACGTCGGCGCGCGCCTGCAGCGCGAGACCAAGTACAACGCGCTGGCCGCCAAAAGCGTCATCGCCGGCCACGAGGTGTGGCTGCTGGAACCGCAGACGTATATGAACCGCTCCGGGCAATCGGTCGGCGGCCTGTGCCGCTTTTTCAAGATCAACCCGGACGAGGTGCTGGTGGTGCACGACGAGCTCGATCTGATGCCCGGCACGGCGCGCCTGAAAAAGGGCGGCTCGTCGGGCGGCCACAACGGCCTGAAGGACATCACCGCCGCGCTCGGCACGCAGGACTACTGGCGCCTGCGCCTGGGCATCGGCCATCCACGCACGCTCAGCCTGCAGCAGCAGGTGGCCGACTTCGTGCTGCACCGGCCGCGCCGCGAGGACCAGGACCTGATCGGGCAGGCCATCGACAAGGCGCTGCTGGTGATGCCGCAGATCGTCGACGGCAAGTTCGAGGCGGCGACGATGAAACTGCACACGGCCTGACGCGCGTCGATGGTATGCTGAAGGAACTATTTCCCTCAGACTAAGGATGCCATCAATGACACGCTTGCCGATCGCCGCACTCGTAACATCATTATTGTTGGCCGCCTCGGCACAAGCCGGGGACGCCGGCGCCGTCGCCAAGCAGATCGACGGCATGTATCCCAAGCTCGACGTCATCTACAAGGATTTGCACGCGCATCCGGAGGTGGCATTCCAGGAAACGCGCACCGCCGCCAAGCTGGCCGCCGAGATGCGCGCCATCGGCTTCGACGTAACCGAGAAGGTCGGCAAGACCGGCATCGTCGCCCTCTACAAGAACGGCGCCGGCCCGACGGTGCTGGTGCGCACCGAGATGGACGGCCTGCCGATGGAGGAGAAATCCGGCTTCGCCTACGCCAGCAAGGCCCACGCGACGCTGGACGGCAAGGACACGATGGTGGCCCACAGCTGCGGCCACGACGTCCACATGACCGCCTGGCTGGCCGCCGCGCGCACCCTGGTGGCGATGAAATCGCAGTGGCAGGGCACCTTGATGTTCATCGGCCAGCCGGCCGAGGAAATCGTCGCCGGCGCCAAGGCCATGCTCGACGACGGCCTGTTCAAGCGCTTCCCCAAGCCCGACTACGCGTTCGCGCTGCATTCGTGGCCGCTGGCCTACGGCACCATCGGCTACAACAGCGGCCCGGTGTCGTCCAACTCCGACGCCATCGAAATCACCTTCAAGGGACGCGGCGGGCACGGCTCGGCGCCGGACAAGGCGCTCGACCCGATCACCATCGCCGCCCGCTTCGTGGTCGACGTGCAAACGGTCATCAGCCGCGAAAAGGATCCGAAGGAATTCGGCGTGGTCACGATCGGCGCCATCAACGGCGGCAGCGTCGGCAACATCATCCCCGATTCGGTCAAGGTGCGCGGCACCATCCGCACCTACAACCCGCAGGTGCGCGCCAAGATCCTGGCCGGCGTGCGGCGCGTCGCCAACGCCTCGGCCGCGATGGCGGACGCGCCGGCGCCCGATGTCGAGCTCATCACCGGCGGCGCGGCCATCGTCAACAACGACGCGCTGGTCACGCGCACCGAGGGCGTGCTCAAGCAAGCCTTCGGCGACGCCAACGTGGCGCGCATGCCGGCCATGACGGCCAGCGAGGATTTCTCGGTGTACGCCAACGAGGGCATACCGTCGATGTTCTTCTTCACCGGCGTCTACGATCCGGCGGCGGTGGCCGAGGCGGACAAGCCGGGCGGCAAGCCGATCGCCTTCAACCACTCGCCGTACTACGCGCCGGTGCCGGAGCCGTCGATCAAGACGGCGGCGCAGGCGATGACCCTGGCGGTGCTCAACGTGTTATCGAAATGATGCCGGCGCCGCGCTGATCGCGGCGCCACCTGCTCATTTGCTCGCGGCGATCCATTTGTCGACGCGCGCCTCCAGGATCGGCAGCGGCAGCGTGCCGTCGCCGATCACCACCTGGTGGAATTTCTGGTAGCTGAACTTCTCGCCCAGGGCTTGCTGCGCCCGCGCGCGCAGCTCCAGGATCTTCAGCGAGCCGATCTTGTAGCTCAGCGCCTGCGCCGGCCACACCATGTAGCGCTCGATCTGGTTTTTCGCGCGCGCCTCGCTCCAGCCCAGCGTCTCGACCAGATAGGCGATCGCCTGCTCGCGGCTCCAGCCTTTCGCGTGCATGCCGGTGTCGACCACCAGCCGCGCGGCGCGCAGCATCTCCGCGTTCAGGTGGCCGAAGTAGGCGACCGGATCGTCATACAGGCCCAGCTCGCGGCCCAGCGTCTCTGAATACAGCGCCCAGCCCTCGGTGTAGGCCGCGCTGTTGGGATTCTCGGTGCTGAACTTGCGGAAGTCCGGCAGATCGAGCTCCTTGAGCAGCGCCGCGTGCAGGTGGTGGCCCGGCACGCCCTCGTGCAGGAACAGGCTGACCATGTCGACCCGGCTGTATTGCTTGGGATCGTTGACCACCGGCCAGAACACGCCCGGATGCGAGCCGTCCGCCGCCGGCGGCGTGTAGTGGTCGGAGGCGGTCGCGCGCGTCAACTCCGGCTCCAGGTGCAACTCCAGTTTGGCCTTCGGAACCAGGCTGAAGTAGGTCGGCAGCTTGGCCTGCACCGTCGCGTAGATCGCGCGGTAGGCGTCGAGCACCTGCTCGTCGGTGGTGAAGATCTTGAACTTGTCCTGCGCCGCCATCCATTGCGGCAACTGCTTTTCGGGGCCGTCGTAGCCCAGCTTGGGCCCCAGCGCCGTCAACTGCTGCTGGATGCGCGCCACTTCCTTCAGGCCCAGCGCGTGCACCGCGTCCGGCGTCAGCGGCAGGTTGGTGCTGTCCTTGATGCGCGCGGCATACCAGGCGGTGCCGTTCGGCAGCGCGCTCCAGCCGGCGCTGGCGCGGCTGGCCGGCAAGTATTCGTTTTCCAGGAAGCCCACCAGGCGGGTCAGCGCCGGCGCGATCTTCTTGTCCACCGTGGCCAGGTAGGCCGCCGTCAGCCGTTGTTTGTCGGCGGCGGAAAATTGCGCCGGCATGCGCGTGACCGGCGAATAGTAGACGCTCGTCTCCGGCGTGGCCGCGCGCAGGTTCTGGAACTGCGGCAGCATCGCCACCGTGATCGCGCGCGGCTGCACGATGCCGGCGCGGATGCCTTGCTTCATGTTCGCGATGGCCTGGTCTATCCACGCCGGCAACTGGTTCAGGCGGCTCAGGTAAGCCTGGTACTGCGCGACCGTGCCCAGCGGCTGGGAGCCGGTGCCGTCGGCGTAGTTGGCCAAGGTGCTGGGGACGTTGTCGAACTGGTTGAGCGGCAGCAGGTGTTCCGGGAAGGACTCCAGCTGCATGGCGTTATTGAGTTCGTAGGACAGCAGATCGTAGGTCAGCTGGTCCGGTTCGCCGAGGCGGTCGCGCCGCACGCCCATCAGCTGCTTTTGCATCTGCCGGTACAGCGCGAACTGGGCCGCGCGCACGGACGGCGAAATGCTCAGCCCGATCTGATCGTTGTAGCGGCTGTCGCCGTTGGCGGTGGCGAACAGCAGCGGATCGAACTTGCAGCGCGCCGTGTGGAACGCCGCCGCCAGTTTCGCCAGTTGCTTTTGCGCCTGGGCGGCCTGGACGGCGGCGGCGGGCGCGGCCTGCGCCGGCGGGGCGCCGACGCCGATGAAAAGGAGGCTGGTGATCAGCGCGGAAGTCCGCAGCGTGGCGCGGCAGCGAGTGTAGGGCATGGACGTTTCCTGGTGGTGGATAAGCCGCCAACGCGGGCGGCTCATCTTAACGGCTTGTTGGACGATAGTTCGCCAGCGAGTCTAGCACTAAACAATCCACCAGGAAATTGTCTGCTGGTTTGCCAGCTTAGTCGATCGGGCGCAGTCCGCCGTCGACGACACGCACGTCGTCGCCCTGGTGCCACGATGGCTGTTCGGTCTGATGGAATTTGCGGACCGAGCCGTCGTTCATGCGCACGGTGATGTCGTAGCTCTTGTTGGCCTTGACCCGGCCTTCGATCTGGTTGCCGGCGACCGCGCCGCCGATGGCGCCGGCCACGGTGGCCAGTTTGCGGCCGTTGCCGGCGCCCACCTGGTTGCCCAGCAGGCCGCCGACCAGCGCGCCGCCGACCGCGCCCACGCCGCTGCCTTCGGCGCGGGTTTCGATCTCGTTGACGGCTTCGACCACGCCGCAGCTATGGCAGACGGCCGGCGCGCTCTTGACCGGGGTGTGTTTGACGACGGGCTTGTCGCGCACCGCTTCGCGCACCGGCTCGCGCACCTGCTCGCGCGCCGGCGCCGGCGCCGATTGCGCCGCCAGCGGTTGGCCGTTGGGGGCCAGCGACGGGTCCTGGTTCTGCGAATTGGAGGAAGGCAGCCAGCCCATGATGGCGGCCACGCCCACGCCACTGACTAGCACAACTGCGGCCGCGGCGGCCATGATCATCGGATGCAGCTTGGAATTGGATGTGTTGTTATTCATTTTTCTACCTTTTATGTGTGGAATGGCTTATATGACTACAAGCAACTAACGCGGCGGTGACAAATCCAGGTGACGCAGATTTCGTATCAAATGTAAGCAATTGTTCCTAAATGGCATGCAGGTCACCGGGGTTGGGGCGGTTTTTTTGAAGAGTGGGGGCGAGGGAGGTACAATTGATCCCTGAACGCTTTAAACAGCACGAATATTTAAAAAACGCCCGAGTCGGCCGTTTTTCACCAGCCGCTTGCCGGCGAAATTGATTATTAAAGGTTTTCCATGAGTCTCCAATGCGGCATCGTCGGCCTGCCCAACGTCGGCAAGTCCACTCTCTTCAACGCCCTGACCAAGGCCGGCATTCCGGCCGAGAACTATCCGTTCTGCACCATCGAGCCCAACGTCGGCGTCGTCGAAGTGCCTGACCCGCGCATGGCCGCGCTGGCCGAGATCGTCAAGCCGGAGCGCATGGTCAACGCCATCGTCGAATTCGTCGACATCGCCGGCCTGGTCGCGGGCGCGTCGCAGGGCGAGGGCCTGGGCAACCAGTTCCTGTCGCACATCCGCGAAACCGACGCCATCGTCAACGTCGTGCGCTGCTTCGAGGACGACAACGTGATCCACGTGGCCGGCAAGGTCAGCCCGCTGGACGACATCGAAGTGATTCAAACCGAGCTGGCGCTGGCCGACCTCGGCACCGTCGAAAAAGCCATCCACCGCGAAAACAAGAAAGCGCGCTCGGGCGACAAGGACGCCGCCAAGCTGCTGGCCATCATGGAGCGCATCGTGCCGCACCTGAACGAAGCCAAGCCGGTGCGCGCGATGGGCCTGGACGCCGACGAGATGGCGCTGATCAAGCCGCTGTGCCTGATCACCGCCAAGCCGGCCATGTACGTCGCCAATGTCTCCGACAGCGGTTTCAAGGACAACCCGCTGCTCGACCAGCTGACCGCCTACGCCGCCACCCAGAACGCGCCGATCGTCGCCATCTGCGCCGCCATCGAAGCGGAGATCGCCGACCTCGACGACGCCGACAAGGGCGCCTTCCTGGCCGACATGGGCATGGAGGAGCCGGGCCTGGACCGTCTGATCCGCGCCGCCTACAACCTGCTGGGCCTGCAGACCTACTTCACCGCCGGCGTCAAGGAAGTGCGCGCCTGGACCATCCACATCGGCGACACCGCGCCGCAGGCGGCCGGCGTCATCCACACCGACTTCGAACGCGGCTTCATCCGCGCGCAGACCATCGCCTACGACGATTTCATCCAGTACAAGGGCGAGGGCGGCGCCAAGGAGGCGGGCAAGATGCGCGCCGAGGGCAAGGAATACGTGGTCAAGGATGGCGACGTGCTGAACTTCCTGTTCAACGTCTAAGCGCGGTTGCCGCGCCCACTTAAAAAGCCCCTCCCGGGGCTTTTTTACATCCGGGGTCAGGTCCACCATTTCTACACGAACTGAGCGCTGGTCTGCTGATTTGCTCGCAAAAGGGCGCATGCGGCCCGATAAGGCCCAGCCCGTGGCGAAATCGTGGACCTGACCCTAATGCCTGACCCTAATGCCCTCTTTCCCGCTTGCCGTTATATTTCAAGGGTTTTGGGAACAAATCCTTCGTCGGTCAGTGCTTTGATGATTCCGCGAAGACACCGGGACGGCAGCAGGCATCGCTATTTGTACCGGAGCCTCCCTGTACGCGCCGGGAGTTTTGTCCCCTTCGCGTTCCAAGCCGCTGACAGCCATGCTAGGTAGATCGCGGATAGATGCTTCCGTGAGCGGGGCGCCTGGCGCCATCGCATCTTCCACATATTTCATTGCTTCTTCGATGTTGGTGATTTCCTTCATCTGGTCACCAGTATCGGTTTCCCCTTGGACCGTTGTCTCAATCAGGTCGGCTAGCGTTGTGTGGTTGCCTTCAATGCGGGCAGATCCCAAACTTTCCAACAAATGAAAGATTTGCTTTAACTGGAAGAATACGCCTGACGGAGTCGTCCCTCCCAGTTGCAGGCGTCGAAGATGTTCAAGTTCAGTCACCACATCAACCAGGGGGAGTCGAATGATGGGTTGTGCAACTGAGATCAAAGTGTTCAAACCTGGGGGGGCTTCATATAAGCGGGCCGTTTATGAATTGGATCGTCAAAAGCTATCTTGAATCTGATCGAAAAAGCGTAGCGCAATCAATTGGTTGTACAACGTTTCGTTGTAAATTATCTTGAATCTCCCGGTCTGACATCTGGAAAGTCGATATTGATGGCTTGCTTGTCGCGCCGATGCTTGACGCACCAGTCGACAAAGCCGCGCAACGCGGCCGACATGTGCTTGCGGCTGGGGTAGTACAGGTGGAATCCGGGAATCGCCGGGCACCATTCCTCCAGCAGCCGCACCAGCGCGCGCTGGCGCAGGTGCTCGCGGGCGTGGAACTCGTGCCCGAAGGCGATGCCCACCCCGTCGCGCGCCGCGTCCACCATCATCTCGTCGTCGTCGCGCACCAGCGGACCGTCGACGCCGACGGCGACGCCCTTGCCCGGTGGCAGCCGGCCACGGCGTCACCGTGGCGCAACTGGCGCTGGGGTGGCTGCTGCACCAGGATGGGCGGATCGTGCCGATCCCCGGCGCCCGCCAAATCGGCCATCTCGAGGAGAACGTGGCCGCGGCGGCGGTGACCTTGGGCGCGGCGGACCTGGCCGCCATCGACGCCGTCTTCGGCGCCGGCAGCGTGCACGGCGCGCGCTACGCCCAGGGCGACCTCGACCTTCTGGAACGCTGAGCGCGGCGCTGAAGCTGACCATGCCCGGCCAATTTCGGGTTTCTTGTAAATCCAACGCAGTTATTTGTATCAAAATGTGACCAAGGGCATTATTTCTGATTTGCAATCGTGATAACATGTCGCGTTACCAAAATAATCAGAAAGAGTTCCTGTGAGTAAAGACGTTATCTTCATCGACAGCCGCGTCGGCGGCGCCTCCCTCGTCAGCGGCCAGATCGGGCCGGATAGCGAAATTATCATCCTCGATGGCACACAGGACGGCCTGCAGCAGATGGCGCGGGAGCTGGCCGGGCGCACCGGTCTGGACTCGGTCCAATTGATTTCGCACGGCGCCGCTGGCGCCTTGCTGCTGGGTAACACGCTGCTGACCAGTGATAACTTGGCCAGCTATCAGGTGCAACTGCGGCAGATCGGCGCCAGCCTGGCCGGCGGCGGCGATTTGCTGCTGTATGGTTGCGATGTCGCGCACGGGGTGGGTGGCCAGCATTTCATCGATGCGCTGGCGCTGGCAACCGGCGCCGACGTGGCCGCGTCGACCGACCTGAGCGGTCCCGCCGGGCTCGGCGGAAACTGGACGCTGGAAGCGGCAACCGGGACGGTCGAGACGGCGGCGCTGAGCGTGGCGACCGACGGCGCGCTCGGCCTGTACACGGGAACCTCGGGCAATGACACGCTTTATGGCGTGGATGCCGGCGATACCATTTTGGGCGGGGATGGCGATGACTATATCGCCGGCAAATATTATCCCAGCACGGACATCGGCGATTGGCTCGATGGTGGGAACGGCAATGACAGCATATATGGCACTTACGAGAGCGACATGGTCATCGGCGGCGCTGGCAACGACACCTTGGAGAGCGGTAAGGGCGATGATACGATACAGGGGGGGGACGGCGATGACCTTATTAACATGCACTCCTGGTACAGTGACCAATTGACTGACGGTGGCGCCGGCAACGATACCATCTGCGCTGACCGCAATGACACCGTGATCGGAGGCGACGGCAACGACCTGATTTATTGTAATCCGTCGGATGACCCTTCAGGCCTGCTGCGGGTCGATGGCGGTGCTGGCGACGATACCATCCACATGTTTTCCGCTTCTTGGCTCGACGCGGAAATGCTGGCAACAGGCGGTTCTGGTAGCGATACTTTTGTTGTTGGTGAGAATGATGCTGGCGGTCACAGTGCCGTTACGGACTTCAGCGTGGGGCCCGGTGGCGACCATATCGATGTGTCCAAGCTGCTGGTCAACAGCACCTATTTGGGCATGACCACGGCAATCAACCCGTTTAATGCGTCATATGGCTATCTGCGCTTGGTTCAGGACGGGGCCAACACTTTGTTGCAGTACGACGCTGACGGCATCAACGCCAGTGCTCATGGGTACCAGACTGTGCTGGTACTTAAAAACGTCAATGCGAGCAGCTTGACCAAGGAGAACTTCACCGATCTCGTGCCGCTGGATGGCGGCAAGGTCGGCGGCCAGGTGGTCACCGTGCCGAACGGCCTGGGCGTGCTACAAGGCGGTTTTTACAACGACACCATCACCGGGGGCACGGGCACGAATACCCTAAAGGGCGGTTACGGCAATGATCTTTTGCAAGGTGGGAACCAGCCGGACGGCCAGACCGGCGACGACATGGCCGGCGGCGAAGGCAAGGACACGCTCATTGGCGGCGCGGGCAATGACACCCTGCGCGGGGATAAAGGGAGCGATTACGTCGACGGCGGCGCCGGCGACGACTATCTGATCAGCGGCGGGGTTGACGGCGACGGTGGCAACGGCGTGGATACTCTGATCGGCGGCGACGGCAACGATACCTTGGCGTTCAGTGGACTCTACTACAACGGCGCACCGGTAATTCTCAACGGCGGCGCCGGCGACGACGTGATCGATGCATGGAGCGGGGCTGGTTTCGGCGCCGTCAGCGGCATCCTTACCGGCGGCAGCGGCAGCGACACCTTTGGCACGAGGAGCTCGTACATGTCGAGCGATAGCTTGTTCCAGGTCACCGATTTCAAGGCCGGTGCCGGTGGCGACCGCATCGATGCAGAAGGACTGCTCAGCTATGAGACCCTCAAGTTCAAGACGAATCCATGGGCGGCCAGCAGCGGTTTTGTGCGACTGGTGCAGTCCGGCGCGGACACCCTGGTACAGCACGATATTGATGGCATCGGCGGCACCCAAAAGTTTGTCACGGTGCTCGTCCTGCAAAACGTCAATGTCAACCAACTCACGCAGGCCAACTGGCTGGCGCACTTGCTGCAGGGCGGGACCGCCGACAATACCTTGTACGGCGGCTTCGGCGCCGACACACTGAGCGGCGCCGGTGGCAATGATGTGCTCGACGGCGGCGTGGGCGACAACCTGCTGCTGGGTGGTACCGGCGACGACACGCTGCTGGGCGGCGCCGGTGCGGACCGGCTCGACGCCGGCGTCGGCGTCGATGTCGCCGACGGCGGCGCGGACAACGATACGCTGACCGTGCTGGGCAACTTTAACGACTACCAGTTTAAGCGGCCAAGCGCGACCGACACCCGGCTGATCAACCAAGCCACCGGCGAGTACATCTTGATGCGCAATATCGAAACCGTGATCTTCGCCGATGGCGCCAAGACGCTGGCCCAGGTCGTGGCGGGCTTGGCCAGCACCGGCGCGGACCTGTTGACCGGCACCGGCGGCGCCGACACGCTCGACGGCCTGGCCGGCAACGACACCATGAGCGGCGGCGCGGGCGATGATGTCTACGTCGTCGATGCCGCGGGCGATGTGGTCAACGAAGGCGTCAATGCCGGCGTCGACCGCGTGGACACCGGATTGGCCGCCTACACGCTCGGCGCCAACGTCGAGAACCTGCGCTACACCGGCGGCGCCGCGTTTTCCGGCGGCGGCAACGAACTGGACAACGTCATCGAGGGCGGCGGCGGCAACGACGTCTTGCTGGGCGCTGCGGGCAAGGATACCCTGCTGGGCAACGCCGGCGCGGACAAGCTTGACGGCGGCGCCGGCGATGACGTGCTGGCCGGCGGCGCCGGCAACGACACGCTGCTCGGCGGCGCCGACAACGATGCCCTGAACGTCGGCACCGGCATCGACCTGGCCGATGGCGGCGCCGGCATCGATACGCTGACCGTATTGGGCAACTTTGCCGACTATGCGCGCACGCGTGTCAGCGCCACCGACACCCTGCTGACCAATGCCGCGACCGGCGAAACGATCACCCTGCGCAATGTCGAGAGCGTTATGTTCGCCGACGGCGTCAAGACGATGGCGCAAGTCCTCACCAACCTGGTCACTGGTTTCGACGACGTGCTGGCCGGTGACGGCGGCGCCAACGTCCTCGACGGCGCCAAAGGCAATGACACCATGGCCGGTGGTAACGGAGACGATGTCTACGCCGTGGACGCGGTGGGCGACGTCATCGTTGAAAACGCGGACGGCGGCACCGACAGCCTGAATGTCGCGCTGGCGACGGCCGGCACCTATATGCTGGGCGCCAACGTGGAGAATGCCACGGTCACCGCCGGACCCTCGATCGCCGTCGGCCTGACCGGCAATGAGCTCGACAACATCCTGACCGGCAACGCGGCGGCCAATACGCTGACCGGCGGCGCAGGCAACGATGCGCTGATCGGCGGCGCCGGCAGCGATGTCCTCAAGGGCGGCACCGGCGACGACACCTACATGGTGGCAGACGCGGGCGACACCGTCACCGAGTTGGCGGGCGAGGGCACCGACATCGTGAGCACCGCGCTGGCGAGCTACACGCTGACGGCCAATGTCGAGAACCTGGCCTACACCGGCACGGTCGGCTTCACCGGCACCGGCAACGCGCTCGACAACGTCATCACCGGCGGCAACGCCGGCAACAAGCTCGACGGCGGCGCCGGCAACGATCAACTCACCGGCGGCAATGGCGCGGACAGTCTGATCGGCGGCCTGGGCGACGACACCTTCATTGGCGCGACCGGCAAGGACACCATCGACGGCGGGGCCGGCACCGACCGGCTGCAAGGCCTGGGCAACTTCGCCAGCTATGTCGTCACGCGGCCGACCCTGGCCGACACGGTATTGACCGATAGCGCGGGCAACGTGATCACCGTGCGCGGCGTGGAAAACTTCGCCTTCGCCGATGGCGACAAAACGCTGGCGCAGGTGCAGGATAACATCGCCAGTATCGGCAACGACAGCCTGCATGGCACCGCTGGCAACGACGTGCTCAATGGCGGCCTCGGCGTCGATACGCTGAGCGGCGGCACGGGCGACGACACCTACGTGATCCTCAACGCGGCCGACGTCGTGGTGGAAAACGCCGGCGAAGGCGTCGACCTGGTCCAGGTGGCGTTGACGGCGGCCGGCACCTACGCGCTGGCGGCCAACGTGGAAAACGCCACCGTGACGGCGGCCGCCTCGCTGGCGGTCAACCTCAACGGCAATGACCTCGACAACATCCTGACCGGCAACGCGGCGGCCAACACGCTGACCGGCGGCGCCGGCAACGACACGCTCGATGGCGCCGCCGGCAGCGATGTCCTCAAGGGCGGCACCGGCGACGACACCTACGTGGTGGCCGATGCCGGCGACACCGTCACCGAACTGGCGGGCGAGGGCACGGACACCGTGCGCACATCGCTGGCGACCTACACGCTGACGGCCAACGTCGAGAACCTGGGCTACACCGGCACGGCCGCCCTCACCGGCACCGGCAACGCGCTCGACAACGTCATCACCGGCGGCAATGCCGGCAACAAGCTCGACGGCGGCGCCGGTAACGACCAACTCACCGGCGGCAATGGCGCGGACAGCCTGATCGGCGGCCTGGGCGACGACACCTTCATTGGCGCGACCGGCAAGGACACCATCGACGGCAGCGCCGGCACCGACTTGCTGCGAGGCCTGGGCAAGTTTGGTGATTATGTTGTCACGCGGCCGACCCTGGCCGACACGGTGCTGACCGACGGCGCGGGCAACGTGATCACCGTGCGCGGCGTGGAAAACTTCGCCTTCGCCGATGGCGACAAAACGCTGGCGCAGGTGCAGGATAACATCGCCAGTATCGGCAATGACAGCCTGCATGGCACCGCTGGCAACGACGTGCTTAATGGCGGCCTCGGCATCGACACGCTGAGCGGCGGCACGGGCGACGACACCTATCTGCTCCTCAACGCGGCCGACGTGGTGCTGGAAAACGCCGGCGAAGGCGTCGACCTGGTCCAGGTGGCGTTGACGGCCGCCGGCACCTACGTGCTGGCGGGGAACGTGGAAAACGCCACCGTGACGGCGGCCGCCTCGCTGGCGGTCAACCTCACCGGCAATGACCTCGACAACGTCCTGACCGGCAACGCGGCGGCCAACACGCTGACCGGCGGCGCTGGTAACGACACGCTCGATGGCGCTGCCGGCGCCGACAAGCTGGCCGGCGGCAGCGGCGACGATACCTATGTCGTTGATGTGGCTGGTGATGTTGTCACCGAGTTGGCGGGCGAGGGCACGGACACCGTGCGCGCATCGCTGGCGACCTACACGCTGACGGCCAACGTCGAGAACCTGGCCTATACCGGCGCGGCCGCCTTCACCGGCGCCGGCAACGCGCTCGACAACGTCATCACCGGCGGCAACGCCGGCAACAAGCTTGACGGCGGTGCTGGCAACGATCAACTCATCGGCGGTACGGCCGCGGACAGCCTGATCGGTGGTCTGGGCGACGACACCTTCATCGGCACCGCCGGCAAGGACACCGTCGACGGCGGCGCCGGCACCGATCTGCTGCGGGGCCTGGGCAAGTTCGGTGATTATGTCGTCACGCGGCCGACCCTGGCCGACACTGTGCTGACCGATGGGGCGGGCAACGTGATCACCGTGCGCGGCGTGGAAAACTTCGCCTTCGCCGACGGCGACAAGACGCTGGCGCAGGTGCAGGACAACATCGCCAGCGGCGGCAACGACAATCTGCGCGGCACCGCCGGCAACGACGTGCTCAACGGCGGGCTCGGGGTCGACACGCTCAGCGGCGGCACGGGCGACGACACCTACGTGATCCTCAACGCGGCCGACGTGGTGGTGGAAAACCCCGGCGAAGGCGTCGACCTGGTCCAGGTGGCTCTGACGGCGGCCGGCACGTACGTGCTGGCGGCGAATGTGGAAAACGCCACCGTGACGGCGGCCGCCTCGCTGGTGGTCAACCTCACCGGCAATGACCTCGACAACGTCCTGACCGGCAACGCGGCGGCCAACACGCTGGCGGGTGGCGCCGGCAACGACACGCTCGATGGCGCTGCCGGCGCCGACAAGCTGGCCGGCGGCAGCGGCGACGACACCTACGTGGTGGCCGACGCGGGCGACACCGTCACCGAGTTGGCGGGCGAGGGCACGGATATCGTGCGCACGTCGCTGGCGAGCTACACGCTGACGGCCAACGTCGAGAACCTGGCCTACACCGGCGCGGCCACCTTCACCGGCACCGGCAACGCGCTCGACAACGTCATCAACGGCGGCAACGCCGGCAACAAGCTCGACGGCGGGGCCGGCAACGACCAGCTCACCGGCGGCAATGGCGCGGACAATCTGATCGGCGGCCTGGGCAACGACACCTTCATCGGCACCGCCGGCAAGGACACCATCGACGGCGGCGCCGGCGACGATCAGGTGCGGATCACCGGAAAATTCGCCGACTACGCCATCACCCGTCCGAACGCGGCCGACGTCGTGCTCACCGACAAGGCGGGCAACGTCCTCACCGTGCGCGGCGTGGAAGAGTTCGAATTTTCCGACGGTCCGCAGCAGCTCGACAGCGTGCTGTACAACGTGCCCAGCATTGGCAACGATCAATTGTTCGGTACCGCCGGCGCCGACACGCTGGATGGCGGCGCCGGTGCCGACACCATGCATGGCGGTGACGGCAACGATACCTACTTCGTCGACAACGTCGGCGATGTCATCGACGAAGGCCAGAACTCGGGCACCGATGTGGCGCTGGTGGCGCTGGCCATCGCCGGCACCTACACGCTGGGCGACGACGTCGAGAACGCGACGGTCACCGCGGCGGTGGCGGTCAACCTGGTTGGCAACGGCCTGGATAACTTCCTGACCGGTAACGCGGCGGCCAATACGCTGACGGGCGGCGATGGCAACGATACGCTCGACGGTGGCGCCGGCGCCGACAAACTGACCGGCGGCAATGGCGACGACCTCTACATCGTCGACAGCGCGAGGGACGTGGTGACCGAAGCGCAGAACGAGGGCAGCGACACGGTGCGCACCTCGTTGGCCACCTACACGCTGGCGGCCAACGTCGAAACGCTGGTGTACACCGGCGCGGCCGCGTTCACCGCCACCGGCAATGCGCTGGACAATGTCATCACCGGCGGCAACGCCGGCAACAAGATCGATGGCGGCGCAGGCAATGACAGCATCACCGGCGGCAACGGCGCGGACAGCCTGGCGGGCGGTCTTGGCGACGACACCATCGCTGCTGGCGCGGGCAAGGACACGATTGACGGTGGCGACGGCAATGATGTGGTGCAAATAGCGGGCAATTTCGCCAGCTACAAGGTCACCCGGCCGACCGCGACCGACACGGTGCTGACCGGCCAGAATGGCGTTGTGCTGACTGTGCGCAATGTCGAAAGTTTCGTCTTTACCGATGGCACGAAGTCGCTCGACGACGTGCAATATAACTTCGCCAGCGTGGGCAACGACAAGCTGTACGGTACCGTCGGCAACGACACGCTGGACGGCGGCGCCGGCGCCGATACCATGCATGGCGGTGACGGCAACGATACCTACTTCATCGACAACGTCGGCGATGTCATCGACGAGGGCCAGAACTCCGGCACCGATGTGGCGCTGGTGGCGCTGGCCACCGCCGGCACCTACACGCTGGGCGACAACGTCGAGAACGCGACGGTCACCGCGGCGGCGGCGGTGGTCGTCAACCTGATCGGCAACGGTCTGGATAACTTCCTGACCGGTAACGCGGCGGCCAATTCGCTGACGGGCGGTGACGGCAACGATACGCTCGATGGTGGCGCCGGCGCCGACAAACTGATCGGCGGCAATGGCGACGACCTCTACATCGTCGACAGCGCGGGCGACGTCGTGACCGAAGCGCAGAACGAAGGCAGCGACACGGTGCGCACCTCGTTGGCCACCCACACGCTGGCGGCCAACGTTGAAACGCTGGTGTACACCGGCGCGGGCGCGTTCACCGCCACCGGCAATGCGCTGGACAATGTCATTATCGGCGGCAGCGCTGGCAACAAGATCGATGGCGGTGCGGGCAATGACAGCATCACCGGCGGCAACGGCGCGGACAGCCTGGTGGGCGGTCTTGGCGACGACACCCTGGCCGCCGGCGCGGGCAAGGACACCATAGACGGCGGCGACGGCATCGATGTGGTGCACGTGGCGGGCGATTTCGCCAGCTACACGGTCACCCGCCCGAACGCGACCGACACGGTGCTGACCGGCCAGAATGGCGTCGTGCTGACTGTGCGCAATGTCGAAAGTTTCGTCTTTGCCGATGGCACGAAGTCGATCGATGACGTGCAGTACAACCTCGTCAGTGTGGGTAATGACAAGCTGTACGCTGGTAACGGCAACGACACGCTGGACGGCGGCATCGGCGCCGACACCATGCATGGCGGTGGCGGCAACGATACCTACCGCATCGATAACGTCGGCGATGTCATCGACGAGGGCCAGAACTCCGGCACCGATGTGGCGCTGGTGGCGCTGGCCACCGCCGGCACCTACACGCTGGGCGACAACGTCGAGAACGCGACGGTCATCGCGGCGGCGGCGGTGGCGGTCAACCTGATCGGCAACGGCCTGGACAATTTCCTGACCGGTAACGCGGCGGCCAATTCGCTGGCCGGCGGCGACGGCAACGATACGCTCGACGGTGGCGCCGGCGCCGACAAACTGACCGGCGGCGCCGGCAACGACCTCTACATCGTCGACAACGCGGGCGACGTGGTGACCGAAGCCCAGAACGAGGGCAGCGACACGGTGCGCACCTCGTTGGCCTCCTACACGCTGGCGGCCAACGTCGAAACGCTGGTGTACACCGGCGCGGGCGCGTTCACCGCCACCGGCAATGTGCTGGATAATGTCATCGCCGGCGGCAGCGCCGGCAACAAGATCGATGGCGGCGCCGGAAATGACAGCATCACCGGCGGCGGCGGCGCGGACAGCCTGGCGGGAGGTCTCGGCAACGACACCATCGCCGCGGGCTATGGCAATGACACCATAGACGGTGGCGACGGCATCGATGTGGTGCAAGTGGCTGGCGACTATGGTAGCTACGCGGTCACGCGCCCGAACGCGACCGACACGGTGCTCGCTGACAAGTACGGCTTCAAGCTGACCCTACGCAACGCCGAGTATGTAGTCTTTGCCGACGGAACCCGGACGATCGAGGAGGTTCAGGAGAACACCGTCAGTGCCGGCAACGACCACCTGCGCGGCTCGGCCAATGCCGATGTGCTCGACGGCGGCGCCGGCGCCGACACGATGGAAGGCGGGCTGGGAAATGACGTCTACGTGCTGTCCGGTGTCGACGACGTGGTGATCGAAGCGGCCAAAGCAGGCACGGACTCGGTCAGCCTGGCCTTTACCAAGGCCGCCACCTATACCCTGACACCCAATGTCGAAAACGCCACGGTGGTGGCCGCCGACAGCGTCGCCGTGAACGTCACCGGCAACGAACTGGCCAACTGGATCACGGGCAATGGCGCCGCCAATATCCTCATCGGTGGTGACGGCAACGATACCTTGCAAGGCTTGGGTGGCGCCGATACGTTGGTCGGCGGCGTCGGCGACGATCTCTATATCATTGACGGTGCCGCCAGCCAGACCGTCGTGGTGGAAAACGCTGGCGACGGCATCGACCGGGTCGCGACCAATCTGTCATCCTACAAGCTGCCGGACAATGTCGAAAACCTGTCCGCGCGCAACTCGAGCGGCACCCTCAACTTCACCGGGACGGGCAATGCGCTCGACAATGTGCTGAACGCGACCAACACCAGCAGCGCCAAGCTGGACGGCGGCGCCGGCAACGACACGCTGATCGGTGGGAGCGGCAACAACACCTTGCTTGGCGGGGAGGGCGACGACCGCTTCGAGACGGGTGCTGGCCACTCTATCGTGGATGGGGGCAGCGGCTCCGACACCCTGGTTCTCGGCTACCCGCTGGGTGCCGCCTCATCCTTCAAGGTGAAACAAATCAGCGCCAGCGATATCCAGCTGACCGATGCCAATGGCTACTCTGCCACGGTGCGCGGTGTGGAACATTTTGTCTTCAGCGATATCACGCTCACGCTGGAAAACCTCACGCAGAACCTGCATGGCGTCGGCACTTCCGCTGATGTGATTGCATATAGCCACAACATCCTCGGCACAGGCGGGGCCGACAATCTGGTCGGGACCGCCGGCAATGACTGGATCAACGGCGCCGGCGGCAACGATACGCTGACCGGCGGCGGCGGGGCGGATGCCTTCGTCATCCCGGCGCAGGGCATGACGACCATCACCGATATGGTCTCCGGTAGCGACCGCATCATGCTCCACCAGCGGGACATCAAAGACGCGATGTTCATGCAGGCGCAGGTGGTTTCCGCGCCTGGCTCCGACATCTATGGGAATCTGGTCATTTTCAACCAGAAGCTGGACGGCCTGTCTGCGTTCAACGCGGCAAAGCTCATCAACAGCAACAAGGGCTTGTACGATGACGGCGAGCAGATGTTCTGTGTGTTCTCCACCACCGCCGATACGGCGGTGTATCGGTTCACTTCGAGGGCTGGCGACGAGGTCGTCTCCACCTCGGAGCTCACCCAGATCGCCATATTGACGGGAACGCCGAGCGTCACCAAGGCGGATTTCCAGTTCATTGGTTGATGGGCGCGCCAACAAAACGCAGCAGCGCCGGCATGCAATGCCGGCGCATGTCGTAGCCTTCGACGATGGTCTGGCGGGCGGCGTCGCGCAGGGGCTGTAGTTGCGCGCGCCGCTCCAGCGCGTCGGCCACGGTGGCCGCCAGCGCCTGGTGGTCGAAGAAGTCGACCAGCAGGCCGTTGCGGCCGTGCTCGATCACCTCCTGCACCGGGGCGGTGCGCGAGGCAACGATCAGGCAACCGCAGCTCATCGCCTCCATCAGCGACCAAGACAGCACGAACGGATAGGTCAGGTAGGTGTAGACGGCCGCCACCTGCATCAGCTGCGTCAACACCGTGTGCGGCACCTTGCCGACGAAGTGGATGCGCCCCATGTCGAGCTGGTCCTTCACCTCGTCGAGGAAGATTTGTTTCCAGCTCTTGCCCTCGGGCGGGCTGGCGCCGTAGCTGACGCCGTCGCCACCGACGATCACCACGCGCGCGTGGGGCCGGGCTTGCATCAATGCCGGCAGCGCCCGCATGAAGATGTGGTAGCCGCGGTACGGCTCCAGCTGGCGGGCCACGAACACCACCACCTCGTCGCCGGGCCGCAGCGTGACGCCGGCCGCCCGCAGTTGGACATAGGCCGACGGTTCCGGGCGGAAGCGCGCGGTGTCGATGCCGTCGTGGATGACGGTGATGCGGTCGCGGAACCAGGCCGGGTGGCGGTCGCGCTGGAAGGTGGTCGGCGACAGCGCGCCGTCGGCCACCGACATCGCGTGCAGCAGATGGGTGTTGCGCAGCCGCAGCCGCTGCAGCGCGGCCGGGCTGGGGGTCGAAAATTCCGGATCGAAGAAGGAGTCGCCCCCTTCGGCGCCGTAGTAGTACTCCGCATACACCAGCAACTTCGCCTCGGGAAACACGTCCTTGACGAACAGCGCCTCGCCCCAGCCCGGATGCACGAATATGACGTCCGGGGTGTAGCCCTGCTCCTTGAGCCATGCCAGCCGCGCCGCCGCCGATTCGCCGCGCAGCACCTTGCCGTGCAGGTCGCGCAGTTGCGGCGAAGGCCGTTGGCCGTGCGGCTGCGCCGCCACCGCGTGGCGGAAGTAGCGCACGCCGGGCAGCGGCTCGGCGGGCTGGTTCATGCCGAGGCCGACCACCTCGTGGCCCTGGGCCGCCAGCAGCGGCGCCAGATGCTTGAACTGGCCGGGAAAGTTCTGGTGGATGAAGAGATATTTATGTTGTGCGCGCAATTCTGGGCCTGTGGCGGGTGGTAATCCGCCACAAGTATATCTTGCAAGCTGTGCCGATAGGGTGCGGCGGCCGTTGTTGGGTATAATCGTCGGATTGCCGGACCGCCGGACCTCCGCGTTTGCCTCTCGCACCGCCTCACTCCTCACTAGAAAAATTACTCTTCATGGCTTCTTCCAACGATAACGTCAGCATGGCGCTGTTCTGCGATTTTGAAAACGTGGCGCTCGGTGTGCGCGACGCCAACTACGACAAGTTCGACATCAAGCCGGTGCTGGAGCGCCTGCTGCTCAAGGGCAGCATCGTGGTCAAGAAGGCGTATTGCGACTGGGACCGCTACAAGGCGTTCAAGGCGCCCATGCACGAGGCCAACTTCGAGCTGATCGAGATCCCGCACGTGCGCCAGTCGGGCAAGAACTCGGCCGACATCCGCATGGTCGTCGACGCGCTCGACTTGTGCTACACCAAGTCGCATGTCGATACCTTCGTCATCATCTCGGGCGATTCCGATTTCTCGCCGCTGGTGTCGAAGCTGCGCGAGAACGCCAAGAAGGTGATCGGCGTCGGCGTCAAGCAATCGACCTCCGACCTGCTGGTGGCCAACTGCGACGAATTCATCTTCTACGACGACCTGGTGCGCGAGAGCCGCCGCGCCAAGCGCGACGCCGGCGAGGCCAACAAGCCGGCCGTCAAGCGCTCGCCGGAAGAGGAGCGCGGCCGCCGCGAAGAGATGGACAAGCGCCGCAACCAGGCGGTCGAGATCGCCGTCAACACGTTCGAGGCGCTGGTGCTCGAACGCGGCGACAGCGGCAAGATCTGGGCCTCCGTGCTGAAGGAGGCGATCAAGCGCCGCAAGCCGGACTTCAGCGAGTCCTATTATGGCTTCCGCACCTTCGGCAACCTGATCGAGGAATGCAAGGCGCGCGGCCTGCTCGAATTCGGCCGCGATGAAAAATCCGGCGCCTATGTTTACCGCAGCAGCGGCGCGTCCAGCCAGGGGGCGGGCGAGGCGCAGGTCGCCGAAAACGCCGGCGCCGAGGCGCAGGAAGGCGGCAAGCAGGAATCGCGCCGCAGCCGTGGCCGTGGCCGCACCGCCGCCGAACGCTTCGCCGAGCGCCAGGCCGAACGCCTGGCGCAGCAGGCGCGCGCGGAACCGGACGCCGACGAGCAGCACGCCGACGACCAGCGCGACGACGCCGACGAGGCCGCGCCGGTGGTCGAGGCCTACGCGGCTTGGCAGGCCGAGCCTGAACCGGCGCAGGAACAGTCCGAAGCGCAGCCCGAAGCGCCGCCGGAATCGGACCGCAACCGTGGCCGCGGACGCGGCAACCGTGGCGGCCGCAAGCAGGGCGAGCGCCAGGGCGGCCATGGCGCCGTGGCCGCCGCCGAGGCGCCGGTGGTGACGGAGCTGGCGGTCGACCTGCCGCTCCAGCCGCCGGTCGCCGAAGCGTTTGGCGAAGTGGTCCAGGCGGTGGCGGACGAGGCGCCGGCGCCGGCCAAAAAGAAAAGCGGTCCGAAGCCGCCCGCGCGCAAGCTGAAGGCCGCGGCCAAGCCGGCGGCCGAAGAGGGCAAGCCGGCCAAGGGCGGCAAGGGCCGCAACGCCGCCGCCGCGCCGGTGGCGGTGGAACCGGCCGCGCCGGTGGTGGTCGAGGCCGTCGTGGCGGAGTCCGTTCCAGCCGAGTCCGCTCCGGCCAAGCCGGCCAAGGCCAGGGCGCCGCGCAAGCCGTCCACCCGCGCGCCGCGCGCGGCCAAGGCGGCGGCCGAGTCGGACGAGTGAACAAGTAAGCCGGGCAAGGGGCGGCGCCGGATCGTATAATGACAACATTACGATCTTATTAACCAGCGCGGCGATGCCGCCAACGGAGGTGCCGCCCCATGCCCATCCTTTCCGCCCTCACGCTCTATCCGATCAAATCCTGCGCCGGCCTGTCGCTGCAGGAGGCCACGCTGACCACGGCGGGGCTGATGACCGAGCAGATTTACGACCGCGAATGGATGGTCGTCGACGGCGACGGCGTGTGCATGACGCAACGCGAACACCCGCGCATGGCGCTCATCACTCCCACGCTGAAAGCCAACACGCTGGAGCTGCGCGCGCCCGGCATGCTGCGCCTGGAAATCCCGCTCGGCCTGCCCGACCCCGACCTGGCGCCGACCCTGTCGACGCAAATCTGGGACCACACCATCCTGGCCTACGACTGCGACGACCTGACCGCCGACTGGTTCACCAAGGCGATCGGCGTGCCGTGCCGGCTGGCGCGCTTCCACGCCAACGCCACCCGCGCCGTCAGCGAGACCTGGACCAAGGGCGTGCCGGCCACCACGCTGTTCTCGGACGGCTACCCGATCCTGGTGGTGGGCGAGTCGTCGCTGGACGACCTCAACGACAAGCTGCGCGGCGCCGGCCGCGAGGCCATTCCGATGAACCGCTTCCGGCCCAACCTGGTCATCGGCGGCATCGAGGCCTTCGAGGAAGACTACGCCGAGTCGTTCCAGATGGGCGACGCGTTGCTCAAACCGGTCAAGCCGTGCCCGCGCTGCCCGATGCCGTCGATCGACCAGGCCACCGGCGTGTTCGGCCCCAACCCGCTCGACCTGATGCAAGGCTACCGCGCCAAGCCGGAACTGGACGGCGCCATTTGCTTCGGCATGAACAGCATCCTGATCACCGGCGACGGCCAACGCGTGCGGGTCGGCCAGGAAATCGTCGTCACGCTGGCGTTTTAATGCACTTGAGCCGGCCTGGGGCATTCCCAAGCGGCACAACTTGGCGTAATGTTGCAATGACATGAAACCGGGTGAAGAGTAAGGGCAATTATGACGCAAACCGCAACTGGCAAAGTTCCGACGCAGACCGACCACGCCGCGCGCGCGAGCGATCTGGCGGCCGAAAACCAGGCGCTGCGCGCGCGCATGGCGTATTTGCTGGAGCAGGCCGAGCGCAACCACTCGATCATGACGCGCCACCAGGCGTTCGACCTGAACATCGTGGGCGCCGCCAACTTCCCCGAGCTGGTCGGCACCATCTTCCGCGTGCTGCCGGTGATCTCCGAGCTCGACAGCGTGACCCTGTCGCTGGTCGACGAGGGCGCCGACATCCGCGAGGTCATGCTCAAGCTCGACGTGGTGTTCGCCGACTTCCCCGACCTGATCTTTGTCGAGGACCTCGACGGTCTCGGCCTCGAGCTGGGCCAGCGCGGCCCGGCGGCGGCGCCGCCCAAGCCGCTGTTGGGCATGTACCACGCGGCGCGCCACGCGCCATCGTTTCCGAACGCGCCGGCCGGGCTGCAAAGTGTGGCCCTGGTGCCGCTGCTGCGTAACAAACGCATCATCGGCAGCCTGAACCTGGGCAGCCGCGACCCGACCCGCTTCACGCCCAGCCTCGGCACCGACTTCGTCGAGCACATGGCGTCGATCATCGCCATCTGCCTGGAAAACGTCATAAGCAACGAGATGCTCAAGTACATCGGCCTGACCGACTCGCTGACCGGCGTCTACAACCGCCGCTACATCGACCGCCGGCTGCTCGAGGAGATCGCGCGCGCGCGGCGCCAGTCGTACCCGATCTCGTTCATGTACATCGACATCGACCACTTCAAGCGCGTCAACGACACGGTCGGCCACGGCGGCGGCGACGAGGTGCTGCGCGAGGTGGCCGCGCGCATCAAGAACGAGCTGCGCGCCTCGGACGCGGTGGCCCGCTTCGGCGGCGAGGAGTTCGTCGTGCTGCTGATCGACGCCAACCTCGAGAGCGCCGCCTTCGTGGCCGAGCGCATCCGCTCGAGCGTGGCCGGCACGATGATCGCGCTGTCGCCGGAACTGCAATTGTCGGTGACGGTGTCGATCGGCGTGGCCTGCCTCAACCCCGGCGACGCCGAGGGCGATCCGCTGGCCGTGGCGCGCGCCTGGGTGGCCCAGGCCGACACCTTGCTGTACGCGGCCAAGGAGGCCGGCCGCAACCGCGTGGTCAGCCTGGCGCCGGCCCAGCCCGCCTAGCAATCACACCGTTCCGGACCCGGGCGGCGCCCGGCGTCCGCCTCCATCCCCGCTCCCTCCCCACCGATCGGCGCCGCGGCGCCGTCGACTGCCTACCTAAATGATAGTTGTGGCAAGATTGCGATTTACTTAAAGTTTACTTGCGGAAACCTCGTGCTCCTAGTTAGTATCGTGTTGCCAATGATTGTTGGTAGCTTGAGATGCATACACCCCATAACAGGAGATGAGCTCATGACGATCCGCCCGAGCGCCGCCGGCGCCAAGCATGCCCCGCTGTCCACCTTGCCGCACTTTTTAACCCTGGCCGCCGCGCTGATCGGTGTTTTGCCGCCGACGACCGCATGGGCGCAGGCGCCGACGGTCGACCGCGGCACCACCGCCACCACCTGGGCCCCGGCCCCGACCGTGCGGGCGTCGGCCGTCACGCCCGGCACCTGGCGCGCCGCCGGGCCCAATCCCGAGCAATCCGGCTTCCGGCTGGTCAAGGAATCGGCCCACTTCGCCTTCTATTCCGATGAAACGTTGTCGGCCGCCGACCTGACCCTGGCCGCCGACACGCTGGAAAACACCGTCTGGCAAAACCTGTTCAACGCCAACCTGCTGATGCCCGAGCCGTTCTTCAACCGCACCGACAAGATCAAGCCGGCGATCCACATCCACTCCGGCTGGGGGCTGACCGGCGGCGCGTGGGTGGACAACCAGGGATTGCTGCACATGGGCATGTGGATCGCGCCGGACGCGCTGCGGGACCGCTGGGGCCTGACCCACGAGTTCACGCACGGCTGGCAATCGTGGAGCAACTACAACGGCGGCATGGCCTGCAACCGGTCGAACACTTGCGGCTGGATCTTCGAGAGCCACGCCAATTTCACGCCGCACCAGCTGCCCGAGTACCAAACCAATGTGCATTGCTCCGAGATGCTGCCCAACGCGCCGCACTTGTACCTCGGTTCGACGCGCGACCGCTACTGCAACTGGCAGTTCATGGAGTACCTGAAGGACAAGCACGGTGCCGACGCCGTCACGCAGATCTGGACCACGGCGGGGGCGGACCCGTTCACCAATATCCAGACCGCGCGCGGCTGGAGCGTGTCCCAGCTCAACGACTTCATCGGCGACTGGGCCACGCACAACGTGGTGTGGGATTACAAGGCCACGCCAGGCGCCTTCCGCAGCAGCTACGGCAACATCACGCTGACCGACAAGGCCGAGCGCATGCGCCGGCTGATGCCGCTCGAGGCGCTGGACGGCAACTGGGCCACCAACCGCCGCTTCGCCTCGCCGTTCTACGGCGCGCCGCAGCGCTTCGGCTACAACGTCGTGCGGCTGTATCCGGTCAGCGGGGCGACCACGGTGACGGTCAAGTTCCGGGGCGTCAACCAGGCCGGCTCGGACGCCGACTTCCGCTGGGCGCTGGTGGCGGCCAACCCGCAGTTCACGTCGGCGCGCCGCAGCGAATTGCAGAAGGGCCTGAGCGCCGACCTGACGTTCGCCGTCAATCCGGGCGAGCCCTTGTTCCTGGTGGTGGCGGCCACGCCGTCGGTGTTCAAGACCATCGTCTGGGACCAGGACTACAACTCGATCTGGCGCTATCCGTACATGATCGAGCTGTCCAACGCCTGGCCGCAGGGCTTCCAGAACGGCCAGCGCGACGCCTGCCCGTCCGGCACCGTGCGCCACCCCAACGGCGCCGGCTGCGCGCCGTCCGGCACGCCGTCGACCGTGTACGTCGGGCCCTACGCCACCATCCTGCCCGGCGGCCGGGCCAGCGGCACGGCGCGCATCGAGGACCAGGCCATCATCGCCAACGGCGCGGTCACCGGCGGCACGGTGGGCGGCTTGAGCGTGGTCGGCGCGACCGGCAGCGACTGGGGCAATAACAGCTTCAACGTGTCGGGCTCGGCCCAGGTGCGCACCAGCTTCTACCCGCTGGGCTTCTTCGAGCCGAACCAGGGCGCCTCCGGCAGCTTGAACCTGTACGGCGACGTCGAGTACCGCGGCGCCGGCCTGAACCTGGGCGGCGGCAACCGCTCCGGCTTCGTCGATGCCGCCTCGACCGTCGGTTCGGCCACCGACATCAACCCCAGGAGCACGCTGATCTGGCGTCCCTGAGCCGGGTAGCGCGGGTGGTTAAACCTTCTGTTGTCTAGCGCAGCAGCCGGTTTTCCGCCCGCGCGACGGCGTCGGCCACGCCGCGCACCACCACCACGTCGCCCTCTTCGAGCACGGTGCCGGGGCCGACTTCCAGCCGCGCCTTGCCGCGCCGGATGGTGGTCACCTCGGCGCCGGCGCCGGCCAGGTCGACCTCGCCGAGCTGGCGGCCGACGGCGGTGGCGCCGCCGTTCAACGTGACCGAGTGCAGGCGCTCCAGATCGGAATCCTCGCCGGCGTCGCTGGCGCCGTGGAAATAGCCGCGCAGCGACGCGTAACGCTCCTCGCGCGCCGCCTGCACCCGGTGCACCACGCGCCGCAGCGGCACGCCCAGCATCACCAGCGCGTGCGAGGCGAGCATCAGGCTGCCTTCCATCAGTTCCGGCACCACCTCGGCGGCGCCGGCCGCCTTCAGCCGGTCGAGGTCGGTGTCGTCGTGCGAGCGCACGATCACCGGCAGGGTCGGCGCCAGTTCGTGCACCAGGTGCAGCACCTTGAGCGCCGACGGCGTGCTGGCGTAGGTGATCACCACCGCGCTGGCGCGGTAGATGCCGGCCGCGATCAGGCTCTCGCGGCGCGCGGCGTCGCCGTACGACACTTGCCGGCCGGCCGCCTGCGCCTCCTGCACCCGCTCCGGGTCGAGGTCGAGCGCGTGGTATTCGATGTTTTCCTCGCCCAGCAGGGTCGCCAGGCTCTGGCCGCTGCGCCCGAAGCCGGCCACGATCACGTGCTTGCTGGTGGCCATGGTGCGGCTGGCGATCTTGGTTAGCGCCAGGGATTGCATCATCCACTCGTTGCTCGACAGCTTCATGACGATCCGGTCCGACTTGGCGATGATGAACGGCGCCACCAGCATCGACAGCACCATCGACGCCAGCACCACCTGGATGATGAACGGGTCCATCAGCTTGCTGCCGCCGGCCAGGTTGAGCAGCACGAAGCCGAACTCGCCCGCCTGCGCCAACGCCAGGCCGGTGCGGATCGAGACGCCGTCGGACGAGCCGAACAGCTTGGCCAGGCCGGCGATCAGCGCGAACTTGAGCAGCACCGGGCCGCCCAGCAACACCAGCACCAGCCACCAGTTCTCCAGCACCAGGCGGACGTTGAGCAGCATGCCGACGGTGATGAAGAACAGCCCCAGCAGCACGTCGCGGAACGGCTTGATGTCCTCTTCCACCTGGTGCTTGTATTCGGTCTCGGAAATGAGCATGCCGGCCACGAAGGCGCCCAGCGCGAGCGACAGGCCGGCTTTCTCGGTGATCCACGCCGCGCCCAAGGTCACCAAGAGCAGGTTGAGCATGAACAGCTCCTGCGAGCGGCGCTTGACGACGATGGTGAACCAGCCGCGCATCAGCCGGTGGCCGACGAACAGCAGCAGCGCCAGCACGATGACCGCCTTGCCGCCGGCCCAGGCCAGCGTCTCGACCAGCGCGTCGGGGCGCTGGCCCAGCGACGGGATCAGGATCAGCAGCGGCACCACGGCCAAATCCTGGAACAGCAGGATGCCGATGATCTTGCGGCCGTGTTCGCTTTCCAGTTCGAGCCGCTCGGTCAGCAGCTTGACCACGATGGCGGTCGACGACATCGCCAGCGCGCCGCCCAGCGCGAACGAGGCCTGCCAGCCGATCTGGATCGACGGCGGCAGCTGGGTGGCGATGGTCCAGCCGAACAGCATGGTGGCGACGATGGTGAGCACCACCTGCGCCAGGCCGAGCCCGAAGACGATGCCGCGCATGGCCATCAGCTTGGGCAGCGAGAATTCGAGGCCGATCGAGAACATCAGGAACACCACGCCGAACTCGGCCAGGCCGTGGGTGGCTTCGCTCTGCTCGGCCCAGCCCAGCGCGTGGGGGCCGATCAGGATGCCGACGGCCAGGTAGCCGAGCATCGGCGGCAGGTGCATCATGCGGAAGGCGACCACGCCCAGCACGGCGCTGCCCAGCAGTATCAGGGTTAATTCCAGCGGTGAAAACGTCATTTCAACATAGCCAGTAAAATAATATTTAGTTGTTTGCCGCCGGCGTCGGGCGTTATGTTTTGACTGGCAGGTTTTTTGCTTTCTCAATTCGGCTATACTTGGGTATGAGTGTAACCCATGAAAAAACAATGCTGATAGCTTTCGACGCAAAAATGGCCGGGCACGCCTTGCGGCTGGCCCGTGAAACGTTGCAAAACGAGGCCGACGCCATCGCCGCGCTCAACGCCCGCCTGGGCGACGACGACAGCGTGACGAAGGCGATTGAACTGTTGCTAAATTGCAAGGGTAGGGTGGTGGTGTCCGGCATCGGCAAGTCCGGCCACATCGCCCGCAAGATCGCCGCCACCCTGGCCTCGACCGGCACGCCGGCGCTGTTCGTGCATCCGGCCGAGGCCGCGCACGGCGACCTCGGCATGGTCACCGCCGACGACGCCTTCATCGCCATCTCGTACTCCGGCGAGAGCGCCGAGCTGATGACGATCCTGCCGGTGGTCAAGCGCATGGGCAGCAAGGTCATCGCGATGACCGGCAAGCCCGGCTCGAGCTTGGCGGGCATCGCCGACGTCCACCTGAACGTGGCCGTGGCCAAGGAGGCCTGCCCGATGAACCTGGCGCCGACCACCTCGACCACCGTCACGCTGGCGCTGGGCGACGCGCTGGCCGTGGCGCTGCTGGACCTGCGCGGCTTCCGCGAGGAGGATTTCGCGCGCTCCCATCCGGGCGGCGCGCTGGGCCGGCGGCTGCTGACGCACGTGCGCGACGTCATGCGCAGCGGCGCGGACGTACCGAAAGTCGGCGCCGACGTGAAACTGACGGACGCGTTGCTGGAGATTACGCAAAAAGGCATGGGCATGACCGCCATCGTCGACGCCGGCGACAAGCCGATCGGCGTGTTCACCGACGGCGACCTGCGCCGCATGATCGAGAAGGTGCAGGACTTCACGCAGGTGGTGATCCGCGACGTCATGCACCCGAACCCGCGCAGCATCTCGCCGGACAAACTGGCGGTCGACGCCGTGGCCGTGATGGAACAGCACCGCATCAACCAGATGCTGGTGACCGACGCCGACGGCAAGCTGGTCGGCGCGCTGCACATCCACGACCTGACCCGCGCAAAGGTGATTTGATGGCCGATCCGACCTACGTGGAACGCGCCGCGCGCGTCAAACTGATGATCTTCGACGTCGACGGCGTGCTCACCGACGGCAGCCTGCATTACGGCGCCGACGGCGAGGCCCTGAAGACGTTCAACGTCTACGACGGCCTGGGCATCAAGCTGTTGCAGGAGTCCGGCGTGCAAACGGCCATCATCAGCGCGCGCACGTCGCCGCAGGTGGTCAAGCGCGCGGCCGACCTCGGCATCGGCTTCCTGCACCAGGGCGGCCACGACAAGCTAACGCCGTTCCACGCGCTGCTGGAAAAGACCGGGCTGACGGCCGGGCAGGTCGGCTTCATCGGCGACGACATCGTCGACCTGCCGATCCTGACGCGGGTCGGCTTCGCGGTGGCGGTGCCGGGCGGGCGCAAGGAAGTGCTCGAACGGGCGCACCACGTGACGGTGGCGCACGGCGGGCGCGGCGCGGTGCGCGAGGTGTGCGAGCTGTTGCTGCACGCGCAGGGCACGTACGAGCGCGTGCTGGCGCAATTCATGGTGTGACGGAGTGAACCATGCGTAAACGAACCGCCCATCGCTGGCAACTGACGCTGACCATGCTGATCGGCGTGTTTGTCGCCGTCGGCAGCTTTTGGCTGGTGCAGGTGGTCAACCAGTCCGGCCAGGAGCAGCAGGCCGACCAGTTCGCCAACGAGCCGGACTACATCATCGACCGCTTCAGCCTGGTGCGCATGACCAAGGAGGGCAAGCCCGCCTACATCATCTCCGGCGACAAGCTGACCCACCGGCCGGTCGACGACGCCTCCGACATCGACAAGCCGTTCCTCAACAGCCTGTCGGGCCAGCAGCCGCCGATGACGATCCACGCGCAGACCGCGCGGGTCGACCAGGGCAACACGCGCGTCAAGCTCAACGGCAACGTCGACGTGGTGCGGCCGGCCACGCCGCAGGCCGAGGCGATGCGCCTGCAGACCAGCACCTTGACCGTGTTCCCCGACGAGGAGCGCATGGAAACCGACGCGCCGGTGCAGATGAAGCTGGGCAACGCGACCTCCAGCGGCACCGGCATGAAAACCAACAACGCCACGCGCCAGCTGCAGCTGGGCGGGCGCGGCACCATCACGATACCGCCGCGGGCGCCGCGTTGAACCAACAAAACATGAAGGACACGATGATGAAAAGACTGATACTGTCGGCGGCGCTGCTGCTGGCCGCGCTGGGCGCGGCCCACGCCGAGAAGGCCGACTCCAACAAGCCGACCGAGATTTCCTTCGATAACCTGGACGCCGACGACGTCAAGCAGATCAAGACCTTCACCGGCAACGTCGTGCTGACCCGCGGCACCCTGCTGATGAAGTCGCCCAAGGCGGTCGTCACCGAGGACCCGGAAGGCTATTCGTTCGTGGTGCTGACGGCCGGCGGCGGCACCCAGGCGAGCTTCCGCCAAAAGCTCGACGGCGCCGGCGACCAGTGGGTCGAGGGCCGCGCCGACCGCATCGAGTACGACGGCCGGACCGAGCTGGTCAAGCTGTTCTCGAAGGCGCAGATCAAAAAGCTCGAAGGCAGCAAGACCGCCAGCCAGGTCGACGGCGAGTTCATCTCGTATGACAGCCGGCGCGAATTCTTCGCCGTCAAGAACACCCCGACCGGCGAGAGCAAGCCTGGCGCGGGCCGCAGCACCATGGTGATCCAGCCGACCATCAAACCGGCGCCCGCGCCGGCGCCGGCCACCAATCCGGCGGCGGGGAAATAAGCATGGAGCCAACATGCGGTAGCACCCTGATCGTGCGCGGCCTGCAAAAGACCTACGGCAAGCGCCAGGTCGTGCACGACGTCTCGTTGCAGGTCGAATGCGGCGAAGTGGTCGGCCTGCTCGGCCCCAACGGCGCCGGCAAGACCACCTCGTTCTACATGATCGTCGGCCTGGTGCCGTCGGACGCCGGCACCATCGACATCAGCGGCGTCGACATCTCCTCGCTGCCGATCCACCGCCGCGCCTCGCTCGGCCTGTCGTACCTGCCACAGGAGGCTTCGGTGTTCCGCAAGCTGACCGTGGAGGAGAATATCCGCGCCGTCCTCGAAATCCAGAAGGTGGACGGCAAGTCTTTATCCAAGGCTGCCATTGATGAACGGCTCGATACCCTGCTGGCCGATCTGCAAATCGAAAAGCTGCGCGAGAACCAGGCGCTGTCGCTGTCCGGCGGCGAGCGCCGCCGCGTGGAGATCGCCCGCGCGCTGGCCACCAACCCGCGCTTCGTGCTGCTCGACGAACCTTTCGCCGGGGTCGACCCGATTGCCGTGATTGAGATCCAGCGCATCGTGCGCTTCCTCAAGGAACGCAATATCGGCGTCCTCATTACCGACCACAATGTGCGCGAGACGCTGGGCATTTGCGACCGCGCATACATCATCAACCAGGGCTCGGTGCTCGCCTCGGGCCGGCCGGACGACATCATCGCCGACGAGTCGGTGCGCCGCGTGTACCTGGGTGAACACTTCCGGATGTAAATAGGCCCATGAAACAGTCATTGCAACTGCGCACGTCGCAGCACCTCGCGCTGACACCCCAGCTGCAGCAGTCGATCCGCCTGCTGCAGCTGTCCACGCTGGAACTGCACCAGGAACTGGAGCAGCTGCTCACCGATAACCCCTTGCTCGAGCGCCTCGACGACCCGCTCGACCGTTCGCTGCGCCTGCTGTCGGACGGCGCCATCAGCCAGCAGGCGCCGGCCGGCGAGGCGCCGCCCGAGGGCCCGCCGACCCAGCAGGACGGCGCCGCCCCGGCCGAGGCCGACACCTACGACGGCCCGGCCGCCGATACCGAAAGCAGCAGCGGCGAGACCGATGTCGACTGGAGCGACGCCGGCCGCAGCAAGGCCCCCGACGACGAGGACGCCCGTCCGCAGCTGGAGGCCAACCACTGCACCCTGCGCGAACACCTGATGGAGCAGATGCGGGTGACGGTGCTGGAGATGCGCGACCGCGCGCTCGTCGAGCTGATCATCGACGCGCTCGACGAGAACGGCTACCTGGAGGAGCCGCTGGAGGAGATCCACGCGCGCCTGCCGGAGGAACTGGAAGTCGAGCTCGACGAACTGCGCACGGCCCTGTCGATGCTGCAGAGCTTTGATCCGATGGGCGTGGGCGCGCGCAACGCCGCCGAGTGCCTGGCGCTGCAGATCAAGCGCCTGCCCGGCATCGCCCTGGTGACGCGGCGCATGGCGCTGACCATCGTCGAAAACCATCTGACCTGGTTCGCCCAGCGCGATTTCAACAAGCTGAAGAAAGCGCTGGTGTGCGACGACGAGGACCTGCGCGAGGCGCAGGCGGTGATCCGGCTGTGCAATCCGCATCCGGGCTCGGCGTTCGCGTCGGACGTGTCCGACTACGTGGTGCCGGACGTGATCGTCAAGAAGGCGCGCAACGGCTGGCAGGTCAGCCTCAACAACGACGTCATGCCGCGCCTGCGCGTCAACGCCATGTACGCCAACCTGCTCAAGCAGGGCAAGGGCGAGGGCGCGATGGGCGCCCAGCTGCAGGAGGCCAAGTGGCTGATCAAGAACATGCGCCAGCGCTTCGACACCATCCTGCGCGTGGCGCAAGCGATAGTAGAAAGACAAAAGAACTTTTTCTCGCACGGCGCCGTCGCGATGCGGCCCCTTGTGCTTCGCGAAATTGCTGATACACTGGGTTTACACGAGAGCACTATTTCTCGGGTGACGACTCAAAAGTACATGCTGACGCCGCACGGCATGTTTGAGTTGAAATATTTCTTTGGTAGCCATGTCGCCACCGAAGCGGGCGGTGAAGCAAGTTCGACGGCGATACGGGCCTTGATAGTGCAATTGACAGGAGCTGAAGACCCTAAAAATCCTTTATCCGACAGTAAGATTGCGGACATGCTGGGAGAACAAGGCATGGTGATTGCGCGACGGACTGTTGCCAAATATCGCGAAGCGTTGAAAATCCCTCCCGTCAGTCTCCGCAAGTCTTTGTAGTGACTTGGTCACTGTGCGCCCGGCAGCAATGGGCGCGGCACTGACCGTAAGCGACATTTATCTTTAGGAGCGTGTATGAATCTGACCATCAGTGGACATCATCTCGAAGTGACCGCGGCCATCCGCGAATACGTACAGAGCAAACTGGAACGTGTCACTCGTCACTTCGATCAAGTTATTGATATTGCTGTCATCCTGACTGTAGATAACCTTAAAGAGAAATCCAAGCGCCAAAAGGCTGAAATCAATCTGCGCATGTCGGGTAAAACCGTGTACGTGGAAAGCCTCTCGCAAGACCTGTACGCCGCCATCGACACCCTGGTCGACAAGCTTGACCGCCAGGTCATGAAATACAAATCCAAAGTTCAGCAGCACGGCCACGATGCGATCAAGCATCTCCCGGATAGCTACGAACCCGCTGCCGCCGCCCTATAACAACGGCCACCGGCACCACCCAACAAAGGGCGCAAGGGCGCCCTTTTTTGTGTCCGCCGCCGATACGATGAAAACAATTTATGCCGTTTCGCCGGCGCGCCGGGGCGCGCCCAAGTGGCGGTAGAATAGGCGTTGACCCGCACGGCCAGGCGGGGTCGGACCCAGGAGGGTCCGACCCCAATGAGGTGCGGCGAGCGTCTCGCTGCAAGCACGCGGGGTTGATTGGTTTTCACGTAAGGCGGCATCATGAGCGAATTGGTCCACACCGGCATCATCAACGGCACCGGCTTCATCACACTGGACCGGCCCGAGGCGTTGAACTCGCTGTCGTTGCCGATGCTGCGCGCCATCACGGCCGCGCTGCTGGCGTGGCGCGACGATGCCGACGTCGCCGCCGTGGTCATCCGCAGCAGCGGCGAGAAGGCGTTCTGCGCCGGCGGCGACATCCGTTTTTTTTATGAGGCCGGCCGCGCCACGCCACAGGGCGGCAGCGCGCTGATCGAGGATTTCTTCACCGAGGAATACGCGCTCAACCACCTGGTGCACCGCTATCCCAAGCCCTACATCGCGCTGATGGACGGGGTGGTGATGGGCGGCGGCATGGGCATCGCGCAGAGCGGCCCGGACAGCCGGGTGCGCATCGTCACCGGGCGCACGAAGATGGCGATGCCGGAGGTGAACATCGGCCTGTTCCCGGATGTCGGCGGCAGCTATTTCCTGTCGCGCGCGCCGGGCGGGCTGGGGCTGTATCTGGGCGTGACCGGGGCGACGATGGGCGCGGCCGACGCGCTGTACGCCGGCCTGGCCGACCACTACGTGCCCACCGACGAGCTCGAGTTGCTGGACGCGATACTGGAGTCGACAGCGGGCGCGGAGCTGGTCGAGGCGCTGGCGGCCTTCGCGCAGCCGTTCAGGGACGCCGCCGGGGCGGGCAAGCTGAAGGCGCGGCGCGCCGACATCGACCGCCACTTCGGCGCCGGATCGGTGCCGGCCATCGTCGCCTCGCTGGAGGCGGACGGCGGCGAGTTCGCGCGCGCCACGGTGGCGATGATGGCGACCCGTTCGCCGTTGATGATGTGCGTCACGCACGAGTTGATCCAGCGCGGCGCGGGGCTGGACATGGCCGGCTGCCTGCGCATGGAGCGCGCGCTGGTGCGCCGTGTCTTCGAGCACGGCGAGGTGATCGAAGGTGTGCGCGCGCTGGTCATCGACAAGGATGGCGCGCCGAAATGGCAGCCGCCGTCGTTGGAGCAGGTGAGCGGGGAGATGGTGCGGAGTTTGTTCGAGCCGGTGTGGCCGGATTACGCGCATCCGCTGCGGCATCTTGGAAACACAGAAACCAGGGAAACCACGGAAACACGTAGGGCGGATTAGCGAAGCGTAATCCGCCATGCATGCGCCGTCGACGGCTCAACCATGGCGGATTACGGCGTTCCGCCTAATCCGCCCTACGTGTTTCCACGTGTTTCCACGTGCCCTATGTTACGGTCATTGTTCGCGGTGCCGCAGCACCACGCGTTCGTTGGGATGGAAATACGCCGCCAGCTTCTCCGCCATATACACCGAGCGGTGTTGCCCGCCCGTACAACCCAGCGCCACGGTCAGATAACTGCGATTATCGGTCTTAAAGAACGGCAGCCACTTCTCGACGAACGCGCGGATATCGCCCAGCATCTCGATGGCGCTCGGCTGGGCGTCGAGGAAATCGATCACCGGCGCGTCGCGGCCCGTGAGCGGGCGCAACGTCAAATCGTAGTACGGATTCGGCAGCGCCCGCACGTCGAACACGAAATCGGCGTCCATCGGCACGCCCAGCTTGAAGGCGAACGATTCGAAGAACAAGGTCAGCGGCGCGCCCTCGCTGGCCACCAGATCCTTGACCCAGGCGCGCAGCTTGTTGGCGCTCAGCTCCGACGTGTCGACCACGTGGCCCAGCTGTTCGATCGCCGACAGCCGCTCGCGCTCCTCCATGATGCATTCGATCAAGGTGCGGCGCGCGGCCGGGTTCTGCCCCGGACGCAGCTCGTGCGACAGCGGATGGCTGCGGCGCGTTTCCGAGAAGCGCGCCACCAGCGAGTGCGTGTTCGCGGTCAGGAACATGACCTTGACGTCGTGCCCCTCTTCGCGCAGCCGCTTGACGTCGGCCGGCAGCGAGGCCAGCGATTCGGCGCTGCGGGCGTCGACCGCCACCGCCAGCGCCTGCAAGCCTTCCTCGGCCAGGGTTGCGACCAGGTTCGACAGCAGCGCCGGCGGCAGGTTGTCGACGCAATAGTGGCCGGTGTCTTCGAGCACGTTCAAGGCCACCGATTTGCCGGAGCCCGAGATGCCGGTGATGAGGACGATACGCATATTAGTCTCCGCTCATGGCTTGCCGTTGCCGCTCCATGAACTCCTGGAGTGTGTCGATGCCGCGCAATTGCAGGATCGTGTTGCGCACGGCGGCCTCCAGCAGCACGGCGATGTTGCGGCCGGCCGCCACCGGGATCACCACCTTGCGGATCGGCAGGCCCAGCACGTCCTCGGTCGGGAACTGGAACGGCAGCCGCTCCACTTCCTCCTCCAGCGCGCCACGGCGCACCAGATGCACGATCAGTTTCAGGCGCATCTTGCGGCGCACCGCCGTCTCGCCGAAGATCGCCTTGATGTCCAGCAGGCCCAGCCCGCGCACCTCCAGCAGGTTCTGCAGCAGGGCCGGGCAGCGGCCCTCGATCATGTTCGGCGCGATGCGCGAGAACTCGACCGCGTCGTCGGCCACCAGCCCGTGCGAGCGGGAAATCAGCTCCAGGCCCAGCTCGCTCTTGCCGAGGCCGGAGTCGCCGGTGATCAGCACGCCCACGCCCAGCACGTCCATGAACACGCCGTGCATGATGATGCGTTGCGCCAGCTTCTTGGAAAGATACACGCGCAGGAAGTCGATCACCTGTGCGGCGGGTAACGGCGTGGAGAACAGCGGGATGTTTTTCTCGTCGCAGATGGCGAGGATGTCGGGCGGCGTTTCCAGTCCCTGGGCGATGATCAGCGCCGGCGGCCCGCCAGCGATCAGCTCGCCGATGACGTGGGCGCGCGTGAGCGCCTTGAGCCGCTGGTAGTAATTGATTTCCTGGTGTCCGAAGACCTGGATGCGGCCCGGGTGGATGGTGTTGAGGTGGCCGACCTGGTCGGCGGCCGACGCCACGTCGCCGGAAATGAGGCGCTCGCCGCCGGGGAAACCGGCGAACCAGCCGAGCTGCAAACTCTCGCGATTGTCGTCGTAAAGCCTTTGTATCGTCAGCGGCGTTTGCAGCATGGGTCGTCTTATCTAGAGGTTGGACTAAGGTGGGGCTACGCCCTTAGTTTAACCTATTGTCCGGCAACCCATGCTCGCCAGCCACTTCGCGTCGGAACGGTCAGCCGGCGGCCTGCAGGCTCGGCATCCAATTGATGATGCGCGAGTGCACCGATTTCGGGTCCGGGTCGGTGCTCAGCGCGGTGCGGAAGGCGTCGTCGGAGAACATCTCGGCGATCTCCGAGAGGATCTCGAGGTGCTGCTGGGTGACGTGGTCCGGGATCAGCAGGAAGAACAGCAGATTGACCGGCTTGCCGTCGGGCGACTCGAACGGGATCGGCTCGGCCAGGCGGACGAACGCGGCCAGCGGCGACTTCAGGCTCTTCATGCCCTTGATGCGGCCGTGCGGCACGGCCACGCCATGACCGAGCCCGGTGGAACCGAGGCGCTCGCGCGCGAACAGGTTGTCCGAGACGGTGGAGCGGGCGATGCCGCAATTGTTTTCGAAGATCAGGCCGGCCTGCTCGAATGCCCGCTTCTTGCTGGACACTTCCAGGTCAAGGAGGACGTTTTCGAGGGAGAGTATTTTGCTCAGGTTATTCATAAGACGACATAAGGTGTTGCGAGAAACGCGGGACGCCGCCGAATTATAGGCTTGTTTGTGCGCTATGTAACATGAAATCGCTCGTCCCGGCGTTGCATTCTGGCCCGGCGCCGGGCGCGCCGCGGCGTCCCGGGTGTTATTAGAAATGCACCGCAGAAAGCATTTGCTATTTATGCGCAAAAAAGCCGGGAAACGCCGGTTTTTTGCCGCAAACCGATGCGTTTTTCCGATTTTTCGCGTTTTTCAACAGATGAGCTAGTTTCTTGTGAAAGTCGCACCATTGGTCACATCATACGCCTGATTCGCGCTACTGACGCGCGCCGCGCAGGTTGGGCGGTCTCTGTGCCGTGCTGAAATTGCTGCGCCAGGGATTGATGTCGAGCCCGCCGCGCCGCGTGTAGCGCGCGTACACCGCCAGCTGTTGCGGCGCGCACTGGCGCAGGATGTCGACGAAGATGCGTTCGACGCATTGCTCGTGGAACTCGTTGTGCTCGCGGAAACCGATCAGGTATTTCAGCAAGCTTTCCTGGTCGATTTGCGGGCCGGCGTAGTGGATCTGCACGCTGGCCCAGTCGGGCTGGCCGGTGACCAGGCAGTTCGACTTGAGCAGGTGCGACACCAGCTTTTCCTCGACCGGCTCCTCGTCGTGGGCGGCCTTGAGCAGTTGCGGCGACGGGCTGTAGTTGTCGACCTCGATGTCGAGGCGGTCCAGCAGCAGGCCGTCGAGTTCGCCCATCGCGATCATGCCAAATTCCTCCGGCTGGGTGATGGCGATGTGGACGCTGGCGCCGGCCGCCTCGGTCAAATCCTGCTGCAGCAGCGCCTTGAGCGCCGCCACGTTGTCGAGGCGGGTCTGGTTGAACGAGTTCAGGTAGAGCTTGAAGGATTTCGATTCGATGATGTTGGGCGAATCGGCCGGGAAGGTCACGCGCGCGATCGCCACCTGCGGCTTGCCGCGCTGGTTGAGCCAGGAGATCTCGTAGGCGTTCCAAATGTCGACGCCGAAGAAGGGCAGGGTGCCGCTCAGGCCCAGCTCGTCGCGCTTGCCCTGGCGCGGGATGGGAAACAGCAGCTCCGGCGCGTAATCGGTGCGGTAGGCGGAGGTTTTTCCCAGCGGGGACAGGTCGGCGGAGTTGGTCATGGCGGGCTTTGAATCGGCAAAGGTGAAATGGTAGCCTAATTCACTGCGGAGTGCCCGGGGCATGGCCACGGAGGCACGTAGGGCGGATTAGGCGGAACGCCGTAATCCACCATTGCATGAGCCGTCGGTGACGCATGCAATGGCGGATTACGCTACGCTAATCCGCCCTACGTGTCTCCGTGGTCGGGTGATTGCGGGGTGCCTAGCCCAGGAACAGCTTGTACACCGGATTGGCGCTCTCATCCCAATAGCGGTAGCCGAGCGTGGTGAGGAACTGCGCGAACGCGTCCATCTCCCCGGCCGGCACCTGCAGGCCGATCAGGATGCGGCCGACGTCGCCGCCCTGGCTGCGGTAATGGCACAGCGAGATGTTCCAGTTCGGCGCCATGCTGTCGAGGAAGCGCATCAGCGCGCCCGGGCGCTCCGGGAACTCGAAGCGGTACAGCAGCTCGTCCTTGGCCAGCCCGCTCTTGCCGCCGACCAGGTGGCGGATGTGGGCCTTGGCCAGCTCGTCGTGGGTCAGGTCCAAGGTCCTGAAGCCGTGCTCCTCGAACTTGCGCGCCAGGCCGCCGGACTCGCCGCGATCGGCGATCTGCACGCCGACGAACACGTGGGCCTCGTCCTTGTCGCTGATGCGGTAGTTGAACTCGGTCACATTGCGCGGCCCCACCAGCGAGCAGAAGCGCTTGAAGCTGCCGCGCTGCTCGGGCAAGGTGACGGCGAACACCGCCTCGCGCGCCTCGCCCAGTTCAGCGCGCTCGGCAACAAAGCGCAGGCGGTCGAAATTCATGTTGGCGCCGCAGGCGATGGTGACCAGCGTCTCGTTCTTGATCGGCTCCTTGGTCATGGCCGCGCGTTCGATGTAGGCCTTGGCGCCGGCGATGGCCAGCGCGCCGGCCGGCTCCAGGATGCTGCGCGTGTCGGTGAACACGTCCTTGATGGCGGCGCTGATGGCGTCGGTGTCGACGATGATGATGTCGTCGACCAGCTCGCGGGCGATGCGGAAGGTCTCCTCGCCCACCAGGCGCACGGCGGTGCCGTCGGAGAACAGGCCGACATCGGCCAGGGTCACGCGTTCGCCGGCCTTGATGCTGCGGGCCATGGCGTCCGAATCGATGGTCTGCACGCCGATGATCTTGATATCGGGGCGGATCGCCTTGACGTACGACGCCACGCCCGCGATCAGTCCGCCGCCGCCGATGGCCACGAAGATCGCGTGGATGGGGCCGGAATGCTGGCGCAGGATCTCCATGCCGATGGTGCCCTGGCCGGCGATGACGTCCGGATCGTCGAACGGATGGACGAAGGTCAGCTTCTGTTCCTGCTCCAGCGTCAGCGCGTGGTTGTAGGCATCGGTATAGGACTCGCCGTGCAGCACCACCTCGACGTCGGCGCCGCCGCGCGCCTTGACGGCGTCGATCTTGACCTGCGGGGTGGTGGTCGGCATGACGATCAGCGCGCGGCAGCCCAGCTTGGCTGCCGACAGCGCCACGCCCTGGGCGTGGTTGCCGGCCGAGGCGCAGATGACGCCGCGTTTGCGCTGGGCGTCGCTCAGGTGGGCCATCTTGTTGTAGGCGCCGCGAATCTTGAAGCTGAACACGCTCTGCATGTCCTCGCGCTTGAAATAAATTCGGTTCTCGTAGCGCTGCGACAAGGTCGGCGCGAGTTCCAGCGGGGTTTCATCAGCGACGTCATAGACGCGCGCGGTCAGGATTTTCTTCAGATAGTCGATAGTCATAGTCTGCAAACAGTGATTCCAGAGGGCCGGAACCGTTGGGGTCAAGTCTAACATTCCAACACGGGCTGTGCCGTCGCTGCGGCTAGGGCACAGCCCGTGTATGAATGTTAGACTTGACCCCGGAGGGTTCCGCGGTTGTTCGATGCTAACTATCCGGCGGGTGACCGGGTCGGGCAGGGGCGCGGGTCCGATGCCGGTGGGCAAGGACCGGGCTGTTCAATCGTGCGGTGTGCGGATCATTATAATGGACACCTTTCGTCCCGCTAAAGAAACCGATGATCGAATCTGCAATCGCCTGGCTGCTCAACGTGCTCGCCGCGCCGGAAGTGGGCCTGACATCGGTCTTCCTCATCAGTTTTGTGTCCGCCACCCTGGTGCCGCTGGGCTCGGAACCGGCGGTGTTTGCGGTGATCAAGGCCAACCCGGAGCTGTTCTGGAGCGCCATCGCCGTGGCCACCGTCGGCAATACCCTCGGCGGCGCCGTCGATTACTGGATCGGCTACCAGGCCAAGACCACCTTCGCCAAGGAACGCAAGAGCCGCTGGTTCCACTGGCTCGAGCGCTACGGCGCCAAGACCATGCTGCTGGCCTGGTTGCCCGGCATCGGCGATCCGCTGTGCACCTTGGGCGGCTGGCTCAAGCTGCCTTTCTGGCCCAGCGTGGCCTACATGGCCGTCGGCAAACTGTTGCGCTACATGACCATGACCGCCTTGCTGTTGTATGTGCCGGACGGCGTTTGGCACCGGATCGGGCAAATGCTGGGCTGAATTGGTGCGAGCGATCGTATTGTCGACCGCACCAGACCCGGAATTTCATTCAGTTTTTCCGGGGGAAGTTGAATTTTATTGCCAGTAATCGGGCTCATCCGCAAATTAATAGCGCGCTACGGCGAACCGGAGTATCCCCCGGCCATCTAAGGCTGTTCCGACATGGTGCGTCGCAATACGCTAGAATGATCCTCCCGGGTTCAGTTTACAAGTCCAATCGCATAATGAATGCCCCTGCACAAATCCAAGCTCTGCTGGCGGAAACGCCCCACGGACCGGAGACCCAGCGTCTCCGCGAAATTCCTTATAACTACACGTCGTTTTCCGATCGCGAGATCGTCATCCGGCTGCTGGGCGAGGAATCGTGGAGCTTGCTCGATGCCCTCCGCTGCGCCCGCCAGACCGGCCGCTCGGCCCGCATGCTGTACGAGGTGCTCGGCGACATCTGGGCCGTGCGCCGCAATCCGTACCTGCAGGACGACATGCTGGACAACCCGAAGCGGCGCCAGGAGCTGATCAACGCGCTGCACCACCGCCTGGCCGAGGTCGACAAGCGCCGCCTGACCATCGACGACGACGGCAGCGACTCCGACGCCGCCAAGCAGCGCAGCGCCAACGTGGTCAAGCTGCTGCGCGCGGCCGGCAAGGCCGTGGCCGACTTCGGCGAGGAATTCAAGCAGGTCTACGACTTGCGCAAGCGCACCTACAAGGTGCTGGGCCGTTACACCGACAAGCACAACATCTGCTTCGACGGCATGAAGCGCATCTCGCACGTGACCGACGCCACCGACTGGCGCGTCGAGTATCCGTTCGTCGTGCTCACGCCCGACAACGAGGAGGAGATGGCCGGCCTGGTCAAGGGCTGCATCGAGCTGGGGCTGACCATCATCCCGCGCGGCGGCGGCACCGGCTACACCGGCGGCGCCATCCCGCTGACGCCGATGTCGGCCGTCATCAACACCGAGAAGCTGCTCAACATGGGCCCGGTCGAGATGAAGGTGCTGCCCGGCCTCGACAAGGAATACGCGACCATCTACACCGGCGCCGGCGTGATCACCAACAAGGTGTCCGAGGCGGCCGAGAAGGCCGGCTTCGTGTTCGCCGTCGACCCGACGTCGGCGCACGCGTCCTGCATCGGCGGCAACATCGCCATGAACGCGGGCGGCAAGAAGGCCGTGTTGTGGGGCACCGCGCTCGACAACCTGGCCTCGTGGCGCATGGTCGACCCCAACGGCGACTGGCTCGAGGTCACGCGCCTGGACCACAACCTGTCGAAGATCCACGACACGCCGCTGGCCCGCTTCCAGCTGGAGTGGACCCATCCGAGCGCGCGCGGCGAAGCGAAAGGCGCGCCGTTCAAGACCGAGATCCTGGAGATCGCCGGCCGCACCTTCCGCAAGGAGGGCCTGGGCAAGGACGTGACCGACAAGTTCCTGTCCGGCCTGCCGGGCATCCAGAAGGAGGGTACCGACGGCCTGATCACCTCGGGCCGCTGGATCCTGCACAAGATGCCGAAGTTCGCGCGCACCGTCTGCCTGGAGTTCTTCGGCCAGGCGCGCGACGCCATTCCGTCGATCGTCGAGATCAAGGATTACCTCGACGGCCTGCCGGCCAAGGGCGAGCAGTTCGCCACCTTGCGCCTGGCCGGCCTGGAGCATCTGGACGAGCGCTACCTGCGCGCGGTCGGCTACGCCACCAAATCGAAGCGCGGCGTGCTGCCGAAGATGGCGCTGTTCGGCGACATCGTCGGCGACGACGAGAACGCGGTCGCCATGGCCGCCTCGGAAGTGGTGCGCATCGCCAACACCCGGGTCGGCGAAGGCTTTGTCGCCGTCAGCGCCGAGGCGCGCAAGAAGTTCTGGCTCGACCGCGCCCGCACCGCCGCCATCGCCAAGCACACCAACGCCTTCAAGATCAACGAGGACGTGGTCATTCCGCTCAACCGCATGGGCGAGTACACCGACGGCATCGAGCGCATCAACATCGAGCTGTCGATCAAGAACAAGCTGCAACTGGTCGACGAGCTGCGCGAGTTCTTCGCCGCCGGCAATCTGCCGATCGGCAAGAGCGACGACGCCGACGACGCCGTGGGCGACGAGGAAATGCTGGGCGACCGCGTGCAGCAGGCCGAGGCCTTGCTGGCGCAGGTGCGCGACCGCTGGACCTTCCTGCTGGCCGAGCTCGACAAGCCGCTGAACGCCGTCACCGGCGAGCTGGCCGCGCTGGGCCTGGATCGCCTGCTGGCCGTGTTCGACGAGCGCCTGAAGACGCAGCCGGACGCGACCCTGTTCGACGTCGTCCAGGACCGCACCATCCGCGTGACGTGGAAGCAGGAAATCCGCGCCCAGCTGCGCCAGATCTTCAGCGGCGCGGCCTACAAGCTGATCCTCGACGAGGCCACCGCCATCCACAAGCGCGTGCTGCGCGGGCGCGTGTTCGTGGCGCTGCACATGCACGCCGGCGACGGCAACGTCCACACCAACCTGCCGGTCAACTCGGACCACTACGAGATGCTGCAACTGGCGCACGCCGCCGTGGCGCGCATCATGGTGCTGGCCCGTTCGCTCAACGGCGTCATCTCGGGCGAGCACGGCATCGGCATCACCAAGCTCGAGTTCCTCACCGAGGAAGAGATCGGCCCGTTCCGCGACTACAAGCTGCGCGTCGATCCGGAAGGCCGCTTCAACAAGGGCAAGCTGCTGAACCTGCCCGGCATGGAAGCGGACCTGTCCAACGCCTATACGCCGTCGTTCGGCCTGATGGGCCACGAATCGCTGATCATGCAGCAAAGCGACATCGGCGAGATCGCCAACAGCGTCAAGGACTGCCTGCGTTGCGGCAAGTGCAAGCCGGTGTGCTCGACCCACGTGCCGCGCGCCAACTTGCTGTACTCGCCGCGCGACAAGATCCTGGCGACGTCGTCGCTGATCGAGGCCTTCCTGTACGAGGAGCAAACCCGGCGCGGCATCTCGATCAAGCACTGGGAAGAGTTCGAGGACGTGGCCGACCACTGCACGGTCTGCCATAAATGCGTGACGCCATGCCCGGTCAACATCGACTTCGGCGACGTGTCGATGAACATGCGCAATCTGCTGCGCAAGATGGACAAGAAGTCCTTCAATCCGGGCAAGTCGGCGGCGATGTTCTTCCTCAACGCCACCGATCCGGCCACCATCAACGCCACCCGCGCGGCGATGGTCGGCATCGGCTACAAGGCCCAGCGCCTGGGTAATGATTTGCTGAAGAAATTCGCCAAGAAGCAGACCAAGGCGCCGCCGCCGACGGTCGGCAAGCCGCCGGTGCGCGAGCAGGTGATCCACTTCATCAACAAGAAAATGCCGGGCGGCCTGCCGAAGAAGACCGCGCGCGCGCTGCTCGACATCGAGGACGACAAGGTCATCCCGATCATCCGCAATCCGAAGAAGACCACGGCCGATACCGAGGCGGTGTTCTACTTCCCGGGCTGCGGCTCGGAGCGGCTGTTCTCGCAGGTCGGCCTGGCGACCCAGGCGATGTTGTGGGAAGTGGGCGTGCAGACCGTGCTGCCGCCGGGCTACCTGTGCTGCGGCTATCCGCAGCGCGGCTCGGGCGAGTACGACAAGGCCGAGAAGATGATGACCGATAACCGCGTGCTGTTCCACCGCATGGCCAACACGCTCAACTATCTGGACATCAAGACGGTGCTGGTGTCGTGCGGCACCTGCTACGACCAGCTGGCCACGTACGAGTTCGAGAAGATCTTCCCGGGCTGCCGCATCATGGACATCCACGAGTATCTGCTGGAGAAGCAGGTGCGCCTCGAAGGCGTGACCGGCACACGCTATATGTACCACGAGCCGTGCCACACGCCGATGAAGCTGCAGGAGGCCACCAAGACCGTCAACGGCCTGATCGCCACCCACGACAACGTCAAGATCGAGAAGAACGACCGCTGCTGCGGCGACTCGGGCACGTTGATGATCGCGCGTCCGGACATCTCGACGCAGGTGCGCTTCCGCAAGGAAGAGGAAGTCATCAAAGGCGCCGACAAGCTGCGCGCCGACGGCTTCGATGGCGAGGTCAAGATCCTGACCAGCTGCCCGGCCTGCCTGGGCGGCGTGTCGCGCTACGGCGAGGACGCCGGCACCACGGCCGACTACATCGTCGTCGAGATCGCCAAGCACCTGCTGGGCGAGAACTGGATGGCCGACTACGTCAAGCGCGCCAACGACGGCGGCATCGAGCGGGTGCTGGTGTGACGGCGGCCTGCGACCTGTGCAAGCTGCTGGCGGCGCCGCCCGAGGGCGTCGTCATCTGGAGCGACGAGCGCTTGTCGGTGGTCGCCGTCGACGATGCCGAGTACCCGGGCTTCACGCGCGTGGTGTGGAACGCGCACGTCAAGGAGATGACGGACCTGGATGCCGCCGACCGCCACCGCGTGATGGACGTGGTCTTCGCGGTGGAGGCGGCGCAGCGTGCCGTGATGGCGCCGGAGAAGATCAACCTGGCCAGCTTCGGCAACATGACGCCACATGTGCACTGGCATGTGATTCCGCGTTATCTGGACGACGCGCATTTCCCCAACTCGAGTTTCGCCACGGCCGTCCGTAGCGGCGCGCCGGAGGCGCTGGCCGCACGCCGCGCGCTGGTGCCGGCGCTGCATGCGGCGATCGTTGAACGTTTGAAAGCCTGATATGAGCACCAAGAATCCGACCGCGTTGACCGTCCATAACAAATCCAAGGTGTTGGACATCGAGTTTGACGACGGCGCCTCGTTCTCGATTCCGTTCGAGCTGCTGCGCGTGTACTCGCCGTCGGCCGAGGTGATGGGCCACGGCCCGGGGCAGGAAGTGCTGCAGATCGGCAAGCGCGACGTCGGCATCGCCGCGATGGACCCGGTCGGCAACTACGCGGTGCAGCCGACCTTCACGGACGGCCACAACACGGGTTTGTTCACGTGGGATTACCTGTACAAGCTGGGCAACGAGAAGGACAAGCTGTGGCAGGACTATATGGACCGCCTGCACGCCGCGGGCCTGGAAGGCGACAGCGGACGCGATCCCGCCAAGGCCCCGGCGCCGGCGCCGCACGTGCACGGCCCGTCCTGCGGGCACAAGCACTGAGGCTGATCCAACGCACTTGCGCTTTCGGTTTTCTTCGCTAAGCTAGAAAAAAGCGGAGGCGATCATGAGTGATGTCATAGCGGATGAGAACGGCAACGTCGCGTTGCCCAAAGATGTACTGGAACAGCTCAACATCAAGCCTGGCGATTTGGTGCGATTCACGATATCGACGACCGGTGCCGCGATCATCTATCCCAAAAATCGCAGCATTTGCGATTTGGGCGGTATGTTATATCGGGAAGGCCAGAAGCCTCTTCCCATCGAGAAGCTTTCCCGCTGAGCGATGATCTCGCTCGATACCAATGTCATGATTCGATTTATCGTTCGCGATGAGCCCTCTCAATATCGACTAGCATGTGAACTCATCCAGCGCGCTAAGGAATCGCAACAGCGGGCGATTGTGATGTTGTTGGTCGTGCTTGAGTGCGAGTGGGTGCTACGCAGCGCGTATCGATATTCAAAGAGCGAAATCATCACCACTTTTTCTGCGTTGCGAGCCGCTGGCGAAGTACAGATCGAGCGGGAAGCCGTCCTGGTGGAGGCGCTGGAAATCTGGGCTCAAGGTAAGGCGCATTTTGCAAATTGTCTTATTTTGGCGTCCAGCCGCGCGCTGGGCTGTACGGCGATGATGACCTTTGACCGGCAGGCTGGAAAACTTCCTGGTGCGACATTACTACGCCGATCTATTTGACGGTTGCTGGTTGCCAAGCCCATACCTTGCTAGCTACGCTGATCGGTTTCGGTATCAGTTTCTGCTGATAGAACACATCCGCCACGCGCTGCTGGCTGGCGGCGATCGCGGGACTGACCGGCACCGCGCCATAGCGTGTGCGGCTCTGCCAAGTTTCAACGATATTCACCGGCAGACCCATTTGCGGCGCCAGCATGGCGCTCACTTCTTTTGGATGCGTATTGGCCCACTGGCCGGTCTTCGCAACCTGCTCGAGCAGCGCCGATAACATCTTCGGCGACCTTCCGACAAAATTGCGCGACGCCAGATAAAAGCCATTCGCCTGCGGCAGCCCGGTGTAGTCGCTCAGCACCCGCACCTGGTACGACTTCTGCGCCGAGGCGAAATACGGATCCCACACCACCCACGCGTCGATGCCGCCGCTGACGAACGCCGCCCGCGCATCCGATGGCGACAAGTACACCGGCTTGATATCGCCCAGCGTCAGTCCCGCCTTTTGCAGCGCGGACGCCAGCAAGAAGTGCGAGCCGGAGCCCTTCTGGAACGCCACCTTCTTACCCTTCAAATCGGCCACCGTGCGCGCCGGCGAATCCTTGGGCACGAAGATCGCCTCGCTGTTGACCGGTGCCGGTTCGGCCGCCACGTACAGCAGGTCGATGCCGGCCGCCTGCCCGAACACCGGCGGCGGCGCGCCGGTGCTGCCGAAATCGATGCTGCCGGCGTTGAGCGCCTCCAGCATCTGCGGGCCGGCCGGAAACTCGATCCACTTGATCTGCTGGCCGGCGAAGGCCTTCTCCAGCGTTCCCTGATTTTTCAGTATGCCCAGCAATCCACTGCTTTTCTGGAAGCCGATGGTGATCGCCGGCGCGCTGTGCGCCAGCAGGGGGAGGGCCAGCAGCAAGCCGGCGGCGATGTTCTTCATGATTTTCCTTTACGCGCTTTCGCGCTCGATAAGTTCGCAGGCCAGCAGATTGAGGCGTGTGTCCCGGTCGGATGCCGGCAACGCCCCCAACTGCTCCAGAATGCGCAGCGCGGCGATTTCGCCGATCTCGCGTCCCGGTGGGCGGATGGTGGTCAAGCTGGGTAGCAGCAACGGCGAGAACGGGTAGTCGCCAAAGCCGACGATGGCGCACTGCCCGGGTATCTCCAACCCCGCGCGCTGCCCCGCCAGCAGGGCGCCCGCCGCCAGATTGTCGTTGGCGAAAATGATCGCCTCGGCACGCTGGTCGCCGCGCCGCGCCGGTTTCAGCGCCAGCGCTTCGATGGCCTCTTTGCCGGCGTCGAAAGGCGCCTCCGCCGTCGGCACATGGATGTTTGGTTGCAGGCCGTGCTCGCGCATCACCGCCGCGTAGCCGTCGCTGCGGTCCACCGCGCTCAAGTCGCCCGCCAGGCTGTTTTGCACGAAGGCGATGCGTCGATATCCCTTCGCGTACAGATAGCGCGCCGCTTGCTCGCCGACGGCGGTGTTGGAGTAGCCCACTTGTATCGGCTTGCGGCGCGGATCGTAGTCCCACGTCTCGACCACCGGAATCCCGGCCCCCGACAGCAGCTTTTCCGTGGCGCGGTTGTGGAACCGTCCCGTCACCACCAGCGCCGCCGGCTTCCAGCCGAGGAAGGCGCGCACCGCGCTTTCCTCCTGCTTCGCCGAGAAGTAGCTCGACGCCAGCAGCAGCTGGTAGCCATGGCGGCTGAGCGTATCGCTGAAGCTCTGTATGGTGCTGGCGAAAATCGGCCCGGAGATGTTCGGGATCACCATGCCGATGATGCGGCTGTGCGACGACGCCAGGCTGCCAGCCATCAGGTTCGGCACATAGCCCAGCTGCTTGACGGCGGCGGCGATGCGCGCGCTGCGCGTGGCCGCGACCCGTCCCGGCTCGGTGAAGTAGCGCGACACGGTGATCGAGCCGACTTCCGCCAGCCGCGCCACGTCGTGGATGGTCGCGCGGCCGGAGCCACGGCGTTTGCGCGTGCTTCCCGGTTCGTTCATTTGCTTTGTCCGCGCATATTTAGAAAAGACATATCGATGGGTTTTTAAATTCTTTGACTTCAAATCGGCCGGCATCGACACTAAAAAAAGGGTATCGGTACCATTCAAAGTCTAGCAAACGTCAGGCGGGGAACTAAGTTGGTTCTTCGATGATGAAAGTGGATTTTCCGCATATGGCGCAAGGGGCGCTTTCAAATCAAGGGATCGGCAATGAGGAACAACAGTAGAAAAATCGGTGCGCTGACGTTGGGCGCTTTGCTTGTCGGCTCGGCTTGGGCGGGTGGGGTGGACGCGGCTGCCGACGCGGCCAGTGCGCCGATTCTGGACCGCGCCGACGGCACCGCCGTTCCCAGCGTGACGGTCAGCGCGACGCGCCGCAACGCGTCGCTGCAATCGGTGCCGGTGGCCGTGTCGGTGCTGAACGGCGACGATCTGGCCCAGGCCAACCGCACCAGCATCGACACCATCGTGCAGGAAGTGCCGAGCGTGACGTTCCGCCAGCAGGGCGGCAACAAGGACTCGACGATCTTCGTGCGCGGTATCGGTACCATCTCGACGTCGCCCGGCGTGGAACCGACCGTGTCGACGGTGATCGACGGCGTGGTGTACGCGCGTCCCGGCCAGGCCACGCTGGATTTGCTGGACATCGAACATATCGAGATCCTGCGTGGTCCGCAAGGCACGCTGTTCGGCAAGAACGCGTCGTCCGGCGTGCTCAATGTGATCGGCCGCAAGCCGTCGGAGCAGACTAGCGGCTTTGTCGACGCCTCCTGGTACAAGGGCAATGAGAAGCGCGTGCGGGCCGGCTTGTCCGGCACGATCCAGCCAGGCGTGGTCACCGCCGCCGTCACCGCGCTGTATGCGGACTATGACGGCAACGTCGATAACGTGCACGCCGGTGGCGGCAAGGTCAATGGCTACGACCGCAAAGGCGTGCGCGCCCGCGTCGACATCACGCCGAACAAGGATTTGGACGTGAGCCTGATCGCCGACTACCTGCGCTCGAACGCGTCGCCGTCCTTCACCGCTTACAAGTCCACCAGCGCGCCGTTCTCGCAGGCGATCGCGCCGGTGGCGGCTACGCGGGATAACCGCCAGATCAACACGGATATTCCAAGCGATATCCGCGACACCAATAAGGGCTTGTCGGCGCAGGTCGACTGGCGCAACGGCGGCTACACGCTGACGTCGATCACGGCGGTGCGCGACTGGGACAATGCGCAGTACACCAGCACCTCGGCCATCGGCAACGCGGCGGAAGCGGCGCGCATCACGGCCGCTTATCCGGCCACGCGCGATATCGGCACCGTCGATTTCCGCCAGGTGTCGCAGGAGTTGCGGGTGGCGTCGCCGAAGGACCAGTTCCTCGAATATGTCGTCGGCGCGTTCTACCTGCACGGCAAGGACCGCGAAACCTATCAACGCATCGTCACCACGACGGCGCTCAACTCGGGCCGCGCCGACTATGGCGTCAAGAACGACAGCTACTCGCTGTTCGGCGAGAGCACGCTCAATCTGTCGCCGGATTGGCGCGCCATCGCCGGTGCTCGCTGGACCAGGGATGAACTGTCCTACGACCATGTCCGCACCTCGACCTCGACGACCGCTTTTCCCGGCGTGCAGCCCGGCGTAAGCAACAGCGGCTCGACCAGAGAGGATGGCTATTCCGGGCGTCTCGGCCTGCAGTACCAGCTGTCGCGCGACGTCAACGCCTACGCGACCTATTCGCGTGGCTACAAGGGGCCGGCCTACAACGTCTTCTTCAACATGCTTGGCCGCGACACCCTGGCGCTCAAGCCGGAAACCTCCGACTCGTTCGAGCTGGGATTGAAGGCCAGCGCCTTCGATCGCCGGCTCACGGCCAACGTCGCCGTTTTCAACACCAAATACGCCAACTACCAGGCCAACTTCTTCGACACGGTCGCCGGCACAGTCATCACCCGTCTGATCAACGCCGGTGATGTATCGACCAAGGGCGTTGAGCTGGACATCAACGCGCGGCCAACACGCCAGCTGACGTTGACCGCATCGCTGGCCTACACCGACACCAGCATCGACAACTTCAACTGCCCGCCGGCGGCCACGGCGTCGTGCAACCTGAATGGCCGGCCGTTGCCGTTCTCGCCGAAGTGGAAATCCTACACCCGCGCCAACTACGCGCTGCCGCTGCAGAACGGTTTGATCGTCGACTTCTCGGCCGACTATACCTATCAGGCGAAGACGCAATTCGACCTGTTCCAGTCGCCGGACGCGATCCAGGGCGCGTATGGCGTCGTCAACGCCGGTATTGCCTTGTCGTCGACGCCGGGCGGCTGGCGCGTCGCGCTGGTTGGCAAGAACCTGGCCAACAAGTCCTATGCCACCAACCTGGTCACCTCGACCGGCTACGTCACGCGCGCGGTGCCGCGTGATGATGAACGCTACTTCGGCATCACCGCGCGCAAGGAGTTTTAATGACACGTCAATTAAGCATCGCCGCCTTCATGATGCGGCACGGGCACCACGTGGCCGCATGGCGGCATCCGCAAACGGATCTGGAGTCGAATCCGTTCAAGGTGTTCCGGCGGCAGGTGCAAAGCGCGGAACGGGCCTGCCTGGACGCGGTGTTCTTCGCCGACAGCCTGGCGCTGACCGGCGGGGTGCCGGCGCTCGAGCCGTTGACGTTGTTGTCGGCGCTGGCGGCTTGCACCGGGAAGATAGGCTTGATCGGCACCGCCACCACCACCTACAACGAGCCGTACACGGTGGCGCGCCAGTTCGCGTCGCTCGATCAGATATCGGACGGCAGGGCGGGCTGGAACCTGGTCACGTCCGATAACGCGGCCGAGGCGGCCAATTTCGGCCGCGATCGGCATGTGGCGCACGCGGCGCGCTATGAACGGGCGCGGGAATTTCATCAGGTTGTCACGGGACTGTGGGATAGTTGGGAAGATGGGGCGCTTATTAACGACAAGGCCGGCGGACAGCTGATCGATCCGGCCAGGCTGCGCAAGCTCAATCATCGCGGCCCGCATTTCGCCGTCGCCGGGCCGCTGAATGTGTCGCGCAGCCCGCAGGGGCGGCCGGTAGTGGTGCAGGCCGGCGGCTCGGAGGCGGGACGCGAGCTGGCTGCCGCCACGGCCGAAGTGGTGTTCACGGCGCAGCCGTCGCTGGCGAAGGCGCGGGATTTTTACCGTGACATGAAGCGCCGCGTAGTGGCATATGGCCGCGCGCCGGCGTCGCTGAAGGTGATGCCCGGCTTGTTCGCGGTGGTGGGGGAGTCGCAGGGCGAGGCGGACGACAAGTTCGGCCAATTGCAGCAGTTGATCGAGCCGAAGGCGGGGCTGGCGCTGCTCGGGCGTATGATCGGCAACTTCGACCTGTCGGGTTATCCGTTGGATGGGCCGCTGCCGGAGCTGCCGCCGACGCAGGACGGTCAGCGCAGCCGCCAGCAATTGCTGACCGATCTGGCGCAGGGCGAGAATTTGACGATACGCCAGCTGTACGAGCGCATCGCCGGAGGGCGAGGTCACTTCACGGTGGTCGGCACGGCGGCGGCGGTGGCCGATCAGATGCAGGCGTGGTTCGAGCAGGAGGCGGCGGACGGGTTCAATTTCATGGCGCCGGCGCTGCCGGGCGGGTTGGATGATTTTCTGTCGCTGGTGGTGCCGGAATTGCAGCGGCGCGGTTTGTTCCGCACCGCGTACCAGGGCACCACGTTGAGGGAGCATCTGGGGCTTAATGCCTCTGATAAATCGTGCTAACACGTAGGGCGGATTAGGCGGAACGCCGTAATCCGCCAATGTGTGAGCCGCCGACGGAGCATGGCGGATTACGCTGCGCTAATCCGCCCTACGTGTCTCCGTGGTTGGTTTTGTTCTGAATAGGATGAGAGTATGAAGGCAGTTGGCAGGATAGTGATCGCGGCGCTGGCCGTATCGGCGTTCATCGCACCATTGCACGCGCAGGAATACTTCGGCGACGCCCGTCCCGACGCGCCAGAGCTGGCGGCGCGCGGCGCTTTGCAGGTCGGCGTGCGCACCCTGGTCGCCGAGCACGCGGACCAGGTGGACGTGCTGCGTTACAGTGAAGCGAATCAAAACCCGCGCTACACCCGCAAGCTCACGCTCGAAGTCTGGTATCCCGCCACGCTCGCAGCCGGACAAAAGGAACATACGGTTTATACCGATGTGCTGGGATCGGGCGCCAACGATCCCGCCCGCCCCAACACGCCGTTCCAGTTCATCGGCCGCGCGGCGCGCGACGCGGCGCCGGCCGCCGGACGCTATCCGCTGGTGATCGTCTCGCACGGCTATCCGGGCTCGCGCCTGCAAATGAGCTACCTGACCGAGAACCTGGCGTCGAAGGGCTACGTCGTGGTGGCGATCGACCATCCCGAGTCCACCCGCGCGGACAAGGCCGGCTTTGCCAGCACCCTGCTGAACCGCCGCCTGGACGATCTGTTTGTGCTCGACAGCGTGGCGGCGTGGGCCAAGCCGGGCAGCGGCCATTTCCTGGCCGGCTTGGTCGACGCCGGCAACACGGCGTTGATCGGCTATTCGATGGGCGCGTACGGCGCCTTGAACACCGTCGGCGCTGGCGTGAGCGCGGCGGCCGCCGCGTACGTTCCCGGTGGCAAGCTGGCCGTGAACCAGCAGGGCAACGCGGACTATGAATCGCGCCGCGATGCGCGCATCAAGGCCGTGGTGGCGTTCGCGCCATGGGGCGGGGCGCACAAGGTGTGGGATGCGGAGGGCCTGGCCAACGTGCGCACGCCGACGCTGTTCGTCAGCGGCGACCAGGACGACGTGGCCGGCTACAAGGATGGCGTGGTGCGCATCTTCGAAGGCGCCGTGCGCGCCGACCGGTATCTGCTGACGTACCAGGGCGGGCGCCACAACTCGGCGCCGAATCCGCCGTCACCGGCGATGCTGGCCAACTTCGACGATTTCATGTCCTATTCCGAGCCGGTGTGGGACAGCCGCCGCATCAACAACATCAACCAGCATTTTGTGACGGCGTTCCTCGGCATCCAGCTCAAGGCGCAGCCGCTGCAGGCCTACCTGGAGCTGCCGCCGCTGACGGCCGACGGCACCATCGCGCCCGATCCGGGCCTGTGGAAGGGCTTCCGCAAGCGCACCGCGCTCGGGCTGGCATGGCGCCACCTGCCGGCGCGGTAGCGCCAGGCGAATTAGTCCTTCAGCTTGCTGTTCTGGCAGCCGGAGCTGGCGCACTCGCGCACCCGGTCCTGCAGGAACTGCGAACGCTTGATCGTGGTATTGGTCGCGCAATCGAGATTGACGTAGAAGCCGGTCGACTCGCGCTTGGAGCAGCTGTTGTTGCGGCTTTGAATCCAGGCCAGTTGGCCGGCTTTCAAGGCCTTCTTGCCGTCGGCGTCCAGTTTGCCGTTCAGGGCCTGGTAATTGGTGTTGAGCTCCTTGTCCGCCTCCTGATAGACCTTGTTGAGGCAGTACAGGCCGTCGAAATCGTTCTTCGGCACGTCGCAGGCCGAATTGGCAAAGGCGGCGCCGGACGCGCAAAACAGCAATGTTGCGATGATTTTGTTCATTTTTGAATATCTCGGTTAAAAGGGTTGCCGATTCTGACATGGTTCCGCGGCGCCCTCAATACGGGCAGCTTGTATAATGCAGCCAAACTAACAGGCCCGCTACCATGACAAATACCACCCATTTCGGCTATAAAACCGTCGCGGAAGACGACAAAGTCCGCGAAGTCGCCAAGGTTTTCCATTCCGTCGCCGCCAAGTACGACATCATGAACGACGTCATGTCGGGTGGCCTGCACCGTCTGTGGAAGACCTTCACCATCGCCAACGCGGCCGTGCGCCCCGGTTTCAAGTGCCTCGACATCGCCGGCGGCACCGGCGACCTGGCCAAGGTGTTCGCCAAGCAGGCCGGCCCCACCGGCGAGGTCTGGCTGACCGACATCAACGAGTCGATGTTGCGCGTGGGGCGGGACCGCCTCTTGAATCGCGGCCTGTTGACCCCCACCTTGTTGTGTGACGCGGAAAAACTGCCGTTCCCGGACAACTATTTCGACCGCGTCAGCGTCGCTTTCGGCCTGCGCAACATGACGCACAAGGACCAGGCGCTGGCGGAAATGCGCCGCGTGCTCAAGCCGGGCGGCAAGTTGCTGGTGCTGGAGTTCTCGAAGGTGGCGGCGCCGCTGCAGAAGCCCTACGATATTTATTCGTTCAAGGTGCTGCCTTGGATGGGCCAGAAAATCGCCGGCGACGCCGAAAGCTACCGCTATCTGGCCGAGTCGATCCGCATGCATCCGGACCAGGACACGCTCAAGACCATGATGGAGGAGGCGGGGCTGGAACGGGTAACGTATTACAACTTGACGGCAGGTGTGGCCGCTTTACACACCGGTATCAAACTGTAATTACCGTAGGAAATGACCATGAATTTCAAAAAACTGATGATCGGCGCTGTTGTCGCCGTGTCGGCCTTGACGATGCTGGCCGAGGCGACCGCGCGTCCCGCCGGCGGCAACCGTTCGATCGGCCGCCAGTCGCAAAACGTCAGCCGCATGCCGCCGGCTCCCGCGCCAGCGCCTGCGCCGCGCCAGGCCGCCCCCGCACCGGCCCCGGCCGCGCCAAACGCCATGCCGGCCAAACGCCCCAGCATGTGGAAAGGTATCCTGGGTGGCGCGCTGCTGGGCCTCGGCCTGGGCGCGCTGTTCTCGCACCTGGGCATCGGCGGCGCGATGGCCGGCATCCTCAGCACGATGTTGATGCTGGCGCTGCTGGCCGGCGCCGCGTACTTCATCTTCCGCATGTTCCGCCGCAAGTCGCAGCCGGCGGTGGCGCCATCGGCCTTCGGCGGCGGCTTCAACGGTAATAACAACGCGTCCGCCTACGCCCCGCCGGCTGGCGGTGGCACGCCGGAAATCGGCTCGCGCCTGCAGCCCGAGCAGCCGTATCAGCCGGTGCCAGCGGCGCCTGCGCCGCACACCCCTTGGGGCGTGCCGGGCGATTTCGACGCGGTGTCGTTCCTGCGCGTTGCCAAGAGCAATTTCATCCGCCTGCAAGCGGCCTGGGACAAGGGCGATACGGCCGACATCCGCGAGTTCACCACGCCCGAGGTGTTCGCCGAAATGAAAATGCAGATCAACGAACGCGGCGCGCAGAAGGATTACACCGACGTCGTCAGCATCGAGGCCGAGCTGCTGGGCATCGAGACCAGCGAGACCGAGTACCTGGCCAGCGTCAAGTTCACCGGCATGATCAAGCCCGCGCCGGACGCGCTGGCCGAGCCGTTCAACGAGGTCTGGAACTTGGCCAAGCCGGTGTCCGGCGCGTCGGGCTGGTTGCTTGCTGGTATTCAACAGTTGGCTTGAACCCCGCAGGGCCGGGTAGGGGTCGTACCCCGTGCGGGGTACGACCCCGGCGTCGGCGCTGCGGTTAAGGGGTAAAGCCCGATATGTTGTAAGATCAAAACCGCCCGTATTCCCGGGCGGTTTTGTTTTAACGGCGAGAACATGATTTTCTTAAACCCCAGTAACTTCTCCGCGACGCCGGCCAGCGCCGCCATCAACCATCTGCTGGCGCAGGAGCCTTGGGCCCGCGAGCAGTTGCGACGCCATGCCGGCAAGGTCGCTTGCATCGACACCGGCGCCGTCGCGCTGCGCCTGCGCGTGACCGCCGACGGCATGCTGGAGCCGGCGCCGGCCGACGAGCCGGCCCGCGTCACGATCCGCGTCAAACTGTCGGACCTGCCGCTGATCGCGCAAAACCGCGAGCGCGCGTTTTCCTACGTGCAAATCGAGGGCGACGCCGATTTCGCCAACGCCATCTCGAGCCTGAGCACGTCGCTGCGCTGGGAGGCGGAAGCGGACCTGGAAAAAGTGGTCGGCCCGGTGGCGGCGGTGCGCATGGTGTCCGGCGCGAAGGCGGCGTTCGAGGCGGCCAGGACCGGCCACCAGAAGCTGGCCGAAAACGTCGCCGAATTCCTGCTGGAGGAAAAGCAGGTGCTGGTGAGGCCGCAAGCGGTGGCGGAATTCTCGGCCGACGTGGTGCGCCTGCGCGATGACGTGGAACGGGCCGCCAAGCGTTTGGCCAAACTGGAACAGAAACTGGGAATCCAATGATTTTGAAATTTTTACGCCTGCTGAAAATCCTGCGGGTTGCGATTCGTTACGGCCTCGACGAAATCGCCATTTCCGGCCTCAAAGTGCCGCGCACCGCCAAACTCATCGACACCATCATTTTCTGGCGCGACATCTCGGCTCCGCGCGGCGTGCGCCTGCGCATGGCGCTGGAGGACCTGGGGCCGATCTTCGTCAAGTTCGGCCAGGTGTTGTCGACCCGCAGCGACCTGATTCCGGCCGACCTGGTGATCGAGCTGTCGCGCCTGCAGGACCGGGTGCCGCCGTTCGACTCCGACCTGGCCATCGCGCAGATCCGCAAATCGCTGGGCGCGCACCCGGACCAGCTGTTCGCCTCGTTCGAGCGCACGCCGGTGGCGTCGGCGTCGATCGCGCAGGTGCACTTCGCCACCTTGAAGGACGGCAAGCAGGTCGCGGTCAAGGTGCTGCGTCCGGGCATGAAGAAATCGATCGACGAGGACGTGGCGCTGATGCACATCGCCGCCGAGTGGATCGGCCGCGTCTGGGCCGATAGCAAGCGCCTGAAGCCGAAGGAGGTCGTCGCCGAGTTCGACAAATACCTGCACGACGAGCTCGACCTGATGCGCGAGGCGGCCAACGCCAGCCAGCTGCGCCGCAACTTCGCCGACTCCAAGCTGCTGATGGTGCCGGAAATGTATTGGGACTATTGCTCCAGCAGCGTCATCGTCATGGAGCGCATGCACGGCATTCCGGTGTCGCAGATCGACAAGCTGGAGGCGGCCGGCGTCGACCTGAAAAAACTGTCGAGCGACGGCGTCGAAATTTTCTTCACGCAGGTGTTCCGCGACGGCTTCTTCCACGCGGACATGCACCCGGGGAACATCCTGGTGTCGATCGAGCCGGAAACCTTCGGCCGCTACATCGCGCTCGACTTCGGCATCGTCGGCACCCTCAACGATTACGACAAGGATTACCTGTCGCAAAATTTCCTGGCCTTCTTCCGCCGCGACTACAAGCGCGTGGCCGAGGCCCACATCGAATCGGGCTGGGCGCCGAAGGAAACCCGCGTCGACGAGCTCGAGTCGGCCGTGCGCGCCTGCTGCGAGCCGATCTTCGACCGGCCGCTGAAGGACATCTCCTTCGGCCAGATCCTGCTGCGGCTGTTCCAGACCTCGCGCCGCTTCAACGTCGAAGTGCAGCCGCAACTGGTGCTGCTGCAAAAGACGCTGCTCAATATCGAAGGCCTGGGCCGCCAGCTCGACCCCGACCTCGACCTGTGGAAGACGGCCAAGCCATATCTGGAAAACTGGATGGGCGAGCAGGTCGGCTGGCAGGGCCTGTTGCAGCGGCTCAAGGCCGAAGCGCCGCGCTACACGCAAATCCTGCCGCAGCTGCCGCGCCTGGTGTACAGGGCGCTGGAGCAGCAGGGCGAGAAGCCGGCCGACAATGGCGAGTTGATCAAGGTGCTGATCCACGAACAGCAGCGCACCAATCGCTTGCTGAGTTTTGTGATTTATTTCGCCGGCGCCTTCGGGCTGGGCGTGGCCGGATTCCAGCTGTATCTGCGCTGGCACCACCTGCTCTGATCATGGCGGACTTCCAGCAACGCGATCCGATGTCGCCGGCGTTCTGGGACGAGCGCTTCGGGCGCGGCTTCACGCCCTGGGACCGGGGCGGCGTGCCGCAGGCGCTGCGCGAGTTTGCCGCCGCCAACGGGCCGCTGGTCACCTTGATACCCGGTTGCGGCTCGGCGTACGAGCTGGCGTTCCTGGCCGGGGCGGGGTGGGACGCGACCGCCATCGATTTTTCGCCGCAGGCGGTGCAGGCCGGCAAGCGCGCCGTCGGCGAGCATGCGGAGCGGGTGGTGGAGGCGGATTTCTTCGCCTGGCAGCCGGCGCGGCCGCTGCAGCTGATTTACGAGCGCGCCTTCCTGTGCGCGATGCCGCGGGCGATGTGGCCGAGGGTGGCGGCGCGCTGGGCCGAGTTGCTGCCCGCCGGCGCGCTGCTGGCGGGATACTTCTTTTTTGATGACGCGGCCAAGGGCCCGCCGTTCGGCATAGTCCGCGAGCAACTGGATGCGTTGCTGTGCGACGACTTCGAATGCATCGCCGACGAAGCCGTTGCGGATTCGATACCGGTGTTCGAAGGCAAGGAGCGCTGGATGATCTGGCGCCGGTGGACTGGTGACAAAATACACCGGGGAATCACGTAGGGCGGATTAGGCGGAACGCCGTAATCCGCCATCTTTGAGCCGCCGGCGGCGCATGCATGGCGGATTACGCTGCGCTAATCCGCCCTACGTGTTACGTGTTACGTGTTTTAGATGGACGCATCAACCGTGGCTTGGCCAAGCCGAGCACCACCAGTAGTGCCATACTGGCGACCACGGTGCGGCGAGGAAGCGGTTGTTCCGGCGATTCCCGGATAAATTTACTTTGCGCGAAGGCGGGGGCGGACAGCGTGGCGGCCAGCAGGCCCGCAAACAGATATTTCTTCATCATATATCCCAATCAGTGGTGAATCCGGTGCGTCGAGAGTCTGGACAACATCGTGGCGGCGATTCGGGGATTGGGAAATCAACGCTAGAGCTCGCCATTTAAGCATGCGTGCAAATAATTTACGAGTGAATTTTTTTAATGGAATCGTTAGCTTGGGCACCACCATTCGGACCTTGGCGACAGGAAACAGGCTAGCGCCGAGTAAAAAGCTTTATAATTCAGGGTTTTGATGATTTTTGCGGAGTAATAGATGCCGATCTACGCTTACCGCTGCGAGGCATGTGGTTTTGCCAAGGATGTCTTGCAGAAGATTTCCGACCCGCAGCTGACTGTTTGCCTGTCGTGCGGCAAGGAGTCGTTTAAGAAACAACTGACCGCCGCTGGCTTCCAGCTCAAGGGTACCGGCTGGTACGCGACCGATTTCCGTGGCGGCACGCCGCCGGCGACGGGCGTGTCGACCGGTCCGGTGGAGGGCGCGGCCAAGGCCGACGCCCCCAAGACCGACGGCGCGGCGTCCACTGCGCCGGCGGCCAAGCCGGCGGGCGGCACGGGGTCGGCCTGAACGATGGCGGCGGCCGTGCCGCCGCCATCCGTCATTCCACCCACATGAGCACCCATATAAGAGTCTTCGATGCGTAAATATTTTATTACCGGCCTGCTGATCCTGGTGCCGCTGGCCATCACCGCCTGGGTGCTGAACCTGGTCATCAGCACGATGGACCAGTCGCTGCTGTTCGTGCCGGAGCGCTGGCAGCCGCGCACGATGTTCGGCTTCGACATCCCCGGCCTGGGCACCCTGCTGACGGTGGTGATCGTCTTCCTGACCGGCCTGCTGACCAACAACCTGGTCGGCAACTACGTGGTGCGCATGTGGGAAAAGCTGCTCAAGCGCATCCCGCTGGTGAACTCGCTCTATTCGAGCGTCAAGCAAGTGTCGGACACCTTGTTCTCGTCGTCCGGCAACGCCTTCCGCAAGGCGGTCTTGATCCCGTATCCGCACCAGAACTCGTACACCATCGCCTTCCTGACCGGCACGCCCGGCGGCGACGTCAAGAACCATCTGGTGGGCGACTATGTCAGCGTCTACGTGCCGACCACGCCGAATCCGACGTCGGGCTTTTTCCTGATGCTGGCGCGCAAGGATGTGGTCGAACTCGACATGTCGGTCGACGCGGCCCTGAAGTACATCGTCTCGATGGGCGTGGTGGCGCCGGAAACCGTGCCCCAGGCCATCGAAGTCGTCAGCAAGTAAAGTAGTACACCCCGAATTCACGAGCAATCTAACCTGAACCGAGAAATAAACATGTCCTCAATGCGTACTCACTACTGCGGCCTCACCACTGAAGCGCTGCTTGGCCAAACCGTCAGCCTGTGCGGCTGGGTACATCGTCGCCGCGACCACGGCGGTGTGATCTTCATCGACCTGCGCGACCGCGAAGGCCTGGTGCAGATCGTTTGCAATCCGGAACAGGCCGAAGTCTTCAAGGCCGCCGAGCACGTGCGCAACGAGTTCTGCCTGCGCGTCACCGGCGTGGTCAAGGACCGCCTGGCCGGCACCGTCAATGCCAACCTGAAATCGGGCAAGATCGAAGTCGTGTGCACGCAGCTGGAAGTGCTGAACCCATCCGTGGCCGTGCCGTTCCAGCTGGACGACGACAACCTGTCCGAAACCACCCGCCTGACCCACCGCGTGCTGGACCTGCGCCGTCCGCAGATGCAGAACAACCTGCGCCTGCGCTACAAGGTGACGATGGAAGTGCGCAAGTACCTCGACAACCTGGGCTTCATCGATATCGAAACGCCGATGCTGACCAAGTCGACCCCGGAAGGCGCGCGCGACTACCTGGTGCCGTCGCGCGTGAACGCCGGCAGCTTCTTCGCGCTGCCGCAGTCGCCGCAGCTGTTCAAGCAACTGCTGATGGTGGCCAACTTCGACCGTTACTACCAGATCACCAAGTGCTTCCGCGACGAGGACCTGCGCGCCGACCGCCAGCCGGAATTCACCCAGATCGACTGCGAAACCTCGTTCCTGACCGAGCAGGAGATCCGCGACCTGTTCGAGGACATGATCCGCATCGTCTTCAAGAACACCATGGACGTCGACCTGCCGAACCCGTTCCCGGTGATGGACTTCGCCGAGGCCATGGGCAAATACGGTTCGGACAAGCCGGACATGCGCGTCAAGCTGTCGTTCACCGACCTGACCGAAGTGATGAAGGACGTCGACTTCAAGGTCTTCTCGGGCGCGGCCAACATGCCTAACGGCCGCGTGGTCGGCCTGCGCGTGCCGAAGGGCGGCGAGATGCCCCGTTCGGAAATCGACGCCTACACCCAGTTCGTCGCCATCTACGGCGCGCGCGGCCTGGCCTACATCAAGGTCAACGAGAAGGCCAAGGGCCGCGACGGCTTGCAATCGCCGATCGTCAAGAACCTGCACGACGCCGCGCTGGCCAAGGTGATCGAGATGACCGGCGCCGAGGACGGCGACCTGATCTTCTTCGGCGCCGACAAGGCCAAGGTCGTCAACGACGCCATCGGCGCGCTGCGCGTGAAGATCGGCCACAGCGAGTTCGGCAAGAACGCCGGCCTGTTCGACGACGTCTGGTCGCCGCTGTGGGTGGTGGACTTCCCGATGTTCGAGCACGACGAGGAAAACGACCGCTGGACCGCGACCCACCATCCGTTCACGGCGCCGAAGGACGGCCACGAGGACATGCTGGAAACCAATCCGGGCGCCTGCATCGCCAAGGCTTACGACATGGTCTTGAACGGCTGGGAACTGGGCGGCGGCTCGATCCGTATCCACCGCGAGGAAGTGCAGTCGAAGGTGTTCCGCGCGTTGAAGATCGACGCCGACGAGGCGCGCCTGAAGTTCGGCTTCCTGCTCGACGCGCTGCAATACGGCGCGCCGCCGCACGGTGGCCTGGCGTTCGGCCTGGACCGCATCGTCACCTTGATGACCAAGTCCGATTCGATCCGCGACGTGATCGCCTTCCCGAAAACCCAGCGCGCGCAGGATCTGCTGACCCAGGCGCCGTCGGAAGTGGACGAGAAGCAGTTGAAGGAACTGCACATCCGCCTGCGCGCCGTCGAGCCGAAGGTGGCCAGCTAAGTAGGGCGGATTAGCGCAGCGTAATCGGCCATGCATGCGTCGCGACGGCGCACGCAAGGCCGATTACGGCGTGCCGCCTAATCCGTCCCGGGTTTACATTTTGTTTGATTGTATGCCATACAAGATACCTGAATCCGTGCTGGTGGTGATCCACACCGCCGACCTGCAAGTGCTGCTGATCGAACGCGCCGACAAGCCCGGCTACTGGCAATCGGTGACCGGCTCGCTCGACGCCGTCGACGAGCCGCTGCTGGAGACGGCCGCGCGCGAGCTGTTCGAGGAAACCGGCATCGTCGCCGACGGCGAGCGCATCGTGCTGCGCGACTGGCACCTGTCCAACATCTACACGATCTACCCGGTGTGGCGCCACCGCTACGCGCCGGGCGTGACGGAAAACACCGAGCATGTCTTCAGCGTCGAGGTGCCGCGCGACATCGCGATCACGCTCAGCCCGCGTGAGCACCTGAACTACGCGTGGATGCCGCATCTGGAGGCGGCCGATAAATGTTTTTCTTTCTCCAACGCCGAGGCGATTTTGCAACTTCCACAACAAATCATAGCGAAATGAATTAATTTGCGTGCCTGATCATTGCTTTTTGGCAAGACACTGATTACACTCCTTCGACAGGGCCGCGGCCCGTCAACGGAGTCATTCATGAGCACGCCCAGCACGTCCAGTCCCGTCTCTCACGTCCCCGCCTGGGACTTCAATTTCGTCGATTCCCTGTTGTCCGGCTTGAAGTGGGGCGGCGCGGTCGGCACCGGCGCCACCGTCACCTACAGCTTCCCATGGACCACCGCCACCAACGCCACCTACAGCGGCATCGACGGCGGCGTCTACTCCAAGCTCAATGAGCCGGCAGGCACCCAGCATTACGGCTTGAACGCGGTTCAGCAAGCGGCCGCCATCGCGGCCCTGGGGGCCTGGTCCAGCGTGGCCAACATCACCACCGCCAGGATCCAGGAAAGCAGCACCGCCGTCGGCGACATCCGGGTGGCCTGGACCTCGGCGACCGAAACGGTCAGCGACGGCTCGGAGGCCTGGGGCTGGGCGTACTGGCCGAATTCGACGTACCCGAGCGGCGGCGATATCTGGCTCAGCACCAAGGAGTCGGGCGCGACCGACAGCAACTGGTCGGTGGGCAGCTATAACTACATGTCCCTGATCCACGAGATGGGCCACGCGCTGGGCCTCAAGCATCCATTCGAGAACGGCACGGTGGTCGACCCCGAGTTTGCCAACCGTCTGTACTCGGTCATGGACTACGATAGCGCCATCTTCAGCCAGTTCGTCGACGTCACGGCCACCCCGACCGGGCATGCGTACTCGGTCCACGAAGTCGTGCCCGAGACCCCCATGTTGTTTGACATCGCCGCGATGCAGTATATGTACGGCGCCAACATGACCTACCACACCGGCGACGACGTCTACACTTTCGATCCGTCGACGCCGTTTCTGCGCACGATCTGGGACGCCGGCGGCAACGACACCATCTCCATCGCCAATTTCAGCGCGGGCAGCAAGATCGACTTGCAGGATGGGCATTTTTCGTCGATCCATATCCCCTCGGACAATACCGACGGCTACAACTGGACCAAACCGCCGCCGGCGGTCGTCTACGACGGCACGGCCAACCTGACCATCGCCTGGGACGTGGTGATCGAGAACGCCGTCGGCGGCAGCGGCGACGATACGCTGATCGGCAACAGCGCCGCCAACCGGCTGCAGGGCAATGGCGGCAGCAACAGCCTCGACGGCGGCGACGGCATCGACACGGCCGTCTTCACCGGCAACCTGAGCGCCTACAACATCACCGCCAACGCCGGCGGCGGCTACACCGTGACCACGCGCGCTAACGTTTTCCAGAGCGACACGCTGACCAACATCGAGCGCCTGGCGCTGGCCGACGGCACCATCTCGCTGGGCATCAACAGCCTGGCCGACGATCCGCTGCAGGCGAAATATGTGGCCCTGGCGCAAAAATTCTATGTGGGCTATTTCGGACGTCCGGCCGACGCCGGCGGCCTGGCGGCCATGGTGGCGCAGTTCGCCGCCGCCAAGGTGCCCACCACGACCGCCGAGTTCGTCGACGCCTACCGGACCAACGCCACCGTCAAGGCGCTGATCGACAGCTTCGGCAACAGCGACGAGTCGGTCGCGCTGTACCACGGCGGCTCCGCCGACTTCGTCACGGCGATCTACTCGCATCTGTTCGGCCGCGCGCCGGACGCCGGCGGCCTGGCCTTCTGGACCGCCGCGCTGGACGCGCCCAACGGCGTGGCGCGCGGCGTGGCCGCGCTCAACATCATGGCCGGCGCCGAGGCCAACACCAGCGTCCAGGGGCAGATCGATGCCGGGCTGGTGGCCAACCGCATCACCATCGCCGCCAACTTCACCGCCAGCCTCGACCAGCCGCGCGAGGTGGCCGGCTATGCGGGCGCCGCCGCCGCCGCCACCGCGCGCGCGATGCTCGACGCGGTCGACCAGAACACCAGCGTGATCGCCTACCAAAGCACGGTGCTGAGCACCACCAGCAAGCTGGCCGCCGGCGTGGCCGAAGGCGCGCCGGAGGTGGTGCTGGTCGGCGTGGCCGACGTCGGGCACGGGTTCGCCTTCGCCTGAGATCGGCGCGGCCGGCGCCAAGCCGGCCGCCCGGCCCGAATCCGGATCGCTAAGTGCGGCGCCGAACGCACGCGAAGGCGTACTCGGGGTTAGAATGGTCTCCATGAAAATCCGAGTTGCCACCTACAATATCCACAAGGGAGTGTCCTCCATCCGCGCCGAGCCGCGGGTGCTGGCGCTCAAACAGGCGATCGGCCTGTTCAATGCCGATGTGGTTTTTTTGCAAGAGGTGCAGGGCAAGCACGACCTCAAGGCCGCCAAATACGGCGCCGAACAGCTGGGTCAGAAGCATTGGCCCGCTGCGGCGCAGCATGAGTATTTCGCCGGCGAGTCGCGCCACCTGCACGCCGCCTACGGCATGAACGCGGTCTACGACCACGGCCACCATGGCAACGCGCTGCTGAGCGCTTTCCCGATCGCCAACACGGCCAATCACGACGTCTCCGACCACGCCTACGAGCAGCGCGGCATCCTGCACTGCGTGCTCAACACCGAGCACGGGCCGGTGCATTGCTACGTGGTGCACCTGGGCCTGTTCGAGGCGGGCCGCCGGCGGCAGACGCAGGCGCTGATCTCGGCCGTGCGCGAATCGGCGCCGGACGGCGAGCCGGTCATCATCGCCGGCGACTTCAACGACTGGCGCAACACCCTCAGCGGCGAGCTGCGCAACGCGCTGGGCGTGGTCGAGGCGTTCGACGAGCTGGGCACGAACGCCTCGCTGGACGGCATCATGCGCACCTTGCGCCGCAAGGCCAGCCTGAAGACCACCATCAGCCCGGCGCGCACCTTCCCGTCGGCGCTGCCGTTCTTCCGGCTCGACCGCATCTATGTGCGCGGCTTCAAGGTCGAGTCGGCGGAGGTGATGCACGGCAGCCTGTGGGCCAAGCTGTCCGACCACGCGCCGATCGTGGCGTCGCTGTCGCTGGGGTAGGTGAGGCCATGGGCTCCGTCAAACTGCTGGCCGATAACGAAGTCAAACTGCTGCACACCGGCACCGAGTTTTTTCCGGCGCTGATCGGCGCCATCGACGCCGCCCGGTACGAAGTCTATTTCGAGACCTACATCTTCGCCGACGACGACACCGGCCAGGCGGTGCTGGCCGCGCTGACGAACGCCGCCCGGCGCGGCGTGGAGGTGCGCATGATCACCGACTGGTGGGGCACCGGCCGCCGCCAGGTCAACTGCATGCACGAGAAGCTGGTGGCCGCCGGCGTCGAACACCGCATCTTCAATCCCTGGTTCAAGCGCGGCATCACGCGCACGCACCGCAAGATCTGCGTGGTCGACCGCGAGATCGCGCTGGTGGGCGGCATCAACATCAACGATGACATGTTTTGCGATTACAACCACGCCATCAGCCTGTCGGCGCCGCGCTGGGACTTCGCGGTGCAGGTGCGCGGGCCGCTGGTGGCGTCCATCCACCTGGAGGCGCAGACGCAGTGGCAGCGGCTGGGCAAGATGGGCCTGATGAAGCGCATCAGCCTGTATCGCGACGCGCGCAAGGTCAACAAGATCGCCACCGCCAACATGGTGCACGCCGGCTTCGTGGTGCGCGACAACCTGCGCAACCGGCGCACCATCCAGCGCGCCTACCTGCAGGCGCTGGGGCGCGCGCGCAAGAGCGTGTTGCTGGCCAACCCGTATTTCGCGCCGGGACGCAAATTCCGCCATGCGCTGGCCGCCGCCGCCGAGCGCGGGGTCGAGGTGGTGTTGCTGATCGGCGTGGGCGAGATCTGGCTGCAGGACGCGGTGGCGCACTCGTTCTATCCCAAGCTGCTTGCGGCCGGCGTCAAAGTGGTGGAATATCACAAGACCCAGTTGCACGCCAAGGTGGCCGTCATCGACGACGACTGGGCGACGGTGGGCTCGAGCAATGTCGACGGCTTGAGCCTGTTTTTGAATCAGGAAGCGAACGTGATCATCAAGGATGCGGCCTTCGCGCAAAACCTGCGCAGTCACATCGAGGCCGCCATCGCCGACGGCGTGGTCATCAGTTATGACGACTTCGAGCACGTCGGGCGCTTCCGCCGCATCGGTTACGAGATCGCGTTTGTGTTTTATCGGACCGTGATGCGGCTGTTCTCCGTGGGGAAATACGCTTGAGCGATACTGTCAGACTGGATAAATGGTTGTGGGCGGCGCGCTTTTTCAAGACGCGCTCGCTGGCAACGGACGCCGTGGACGCCGGCAAGGTCAAGGTCAACGGCGACAAGGTCAAGCCGGCGCGCACCGTGCGCATCGGCGACAAGCTCGACATCGATAACGGCTCGGACCGTTGGGAGATCGATGTGATGAATTTGTCGGACGTGCGGCAGGCGGCGCCGATCGCGCGCAACCTGTATGAAGAGACCGACGAAAGCGTCGAGCGGCGCGCCAACGTGGCCGAGAACCGCAGGATGTTCCGCGAGCCGACCGCCGATTTCAAGGGCCGACCGACCAAGCGCGACCGTCGGCAGATGGGCAAGTTGTCGTAACGCCGCCGCGTTGTACGTCGAAAATCACGGAAACACGTAGGGCGGATTAGGCGGAACGCCGTAATCCGCCACGAGCCGCCCGTGGCCACATCGCCAGCCGATGGCGGCTCGTGGCGGATTACGCTCCGCTAATCCGCCCTACGTGCCTCCGCCACGACTCCAAGCATTGCTGCGCCGCAGCAATAGACCCCCACCTCTAAATGTACTGTTTGACTTTTATCCCCCAGTGGATAATAGTACGAGCGTTCGCAATTTTTTCACACGGAGTAAACGAAGTGGAGCAAAATGTTCTTTTCTCCATGTAACTACACCTTGGGATGCCAGTTATTAATACCTCAACTAAATTTATGCGCAAGGGCGAGCTGACTCGCGCGGCGATCCTGGATGTGGCGCTGGACCTGGCCAGCCGGGACGGCCTCGAAGGCCTGACCATTGGATTGCTCGCGGATAAGATGAACATGAGCAAATCCGGTGTGTTCGCGCACTTCGGATCGCGTGAAGATTTGCAGTTGGAAGTGCTGAAGCTGTATCACCATCGTTTTGAGCAGGAAGTGTTTTTCCCCAGCGTCAAAGAACCGCGCGGCTTGCCGCGGCTGCGCTCGATGTTCGCGCGCTGGGTCAAGCGTGTCAGCGTGGAAGTGGCCTCGGGTTGCATCTACATCAGCGGCGCGGTCGAGTACGACGACCGTCCGGGTCCGATCCGCGAGGAATTGATGGCGATGGTCGGTGCCTGGCAGGGCGCTTTGCTGCGTTGCGTGAAGCAAGCCATCGAGTGCGGCGACCTGCAGGCGGATACCGATCCGCAGCAGCTGGTCTACGAGATGTACGGCCTGATCCTGGCCCTGCACCACGATGCGCGCTTCCTGCGCATCCCGGGCAGCCTGGAGCGCGCCGGCGTCGGCTTCGAACGCTTGATCGTATCCTACCGTAATGAAGCAGTGCCTCATTAAAACAACGCATTCAATCAAATCAATTAAGTAGTCATCAGGAGAAAAAACATGGGTCAATACGTCGCGCCAATCCGGGATATGCAATTCGTGCTGCACGAGCTGCTCAATGTGCAAGAGGAATTGAAGGCACTGCCGGACTACGCCGAAATCGATGCCGACATCATCAACCAGGTGCTGGAAGAAGGTGGCAAGTTCACGTCGGAAGTGCTGTTCCCGCTGAACCATTCGGGCGACCGCGAAGGCTGCAAGCTGGACGTGGCGACCAACTCCGTGACGACGCCGAAAGGTTTCAAGGAAGCGTACAAGCAATACGTCGAAGGCGGCTGGGCCGCGCTGGCGTGCGATCCGGAATACGGCGGCCAGGGCCTGCCGGTGCTGCTGAACAATTCGTTCTACGAAATGCTGAACTCGGCCAACCAGGCCTGGACCATGTACCCGGGCCTGTCGCACGGCGCCTACGAGTGCCTGAAGGAACACGGCACCGACGAACAAAAGAAAACCTACCTGCCGAAGCTGGTCTCGGGCGAATGGACCGGCACCATGTGCCTGACCGAGCCGCACTGCGGCACCGACCTCGGCATGCTGCGCTCGAAGGCGCTGCCGCAGGCCGACGGCTCGTGGACCATCACCGGCAACAAGATCTTCATCTCGGCCGGCGAGCACGACATGGCTGAAAACATCCTGCACCTGGTGCTGGCCCGCGTGCCGGACGCGCCGGAAGGCTCGAAAGGCATCTCGCTGTTCCTGGTGCCGAAGTTCCTGCCGAAGGAAGACGGCTCGATCGGCGAACGCAATCCGATCACCTGCGGCGCCATCGAGGAAAAAATGGGCATCCACGGCAACTCGACCTGCCAGATGAACCTGGACGGCGCCAAGGGCTGGATCATCGGCCAGCCGAACAAGGGCTTGAACGCCATGTTCGTATTCATGAACGCGGCCCGCCTGGGCGTGGGCATGCAGTCGCTGGGCCTGACCGAAGTGGCCTACCAGAACGCGCTGATCTACGCCAAGGACCGCATCCAGATGCGCTCGCTGTCGGGCGTGAAGGCGCCGGACAAGCCAGCCGATCCGATCATCGTGCACCCGGACGTGCGCCGCATGCTGCTGACCGCCAAGGCCTACGCCGAGGGCGCGCGCGCCTTCACCTCGTACGTGGCGCTGCAGATCGACCGCGAACTGCACCACCCGGACGAGGATGTGCGCAAGGAGGCGGCCGACGAGGTCGCGCTGCTGACCCCGATCGTCAAGGCCTTCATCACCGACAACGGCTGGATCGCCACCTCGGAAGCGATGCAAGTGTTCGGCGGCCACGGCTACATCTCGGAATGGGGCATGGAGCAGTACGTGCGCGACGCCCGCATCAACCTGATCTACGAAGGCACCAACACCATCCAGTCGCTCGACCTGCTGGGTCGTAAGATTCTGGGCGACAACGGCGCCAAGCTGCGCAAGTTCGGCGAGAAGATCAAGGCCTTCGTGGAAGACAACGGCACCGACGAGGCGATGAGCGAATTCATCACCCCGCTGGGCGACTTGGGCGACAAGGTCACCAAGCTGACCATGGAAATCGGCATGAAAGCCTTCCAGAACCCGGACGAAGTGGGCGCCGCCTGCGTACCGTACCTGCGTGTTGTCGGCCATATGGTATACAGCTATTTCTTCGCGCAGATGGCGAAGATCGCGCTGGCCAAGGAAGACAGCGGCGACAATTTCTACAAGGCCAAGCTGGCGACCGCGCGCTTCTACTTCGCCCGCCTGCAGCCGGAAACCGCAACCCTGATCCGCCAGGCACGTTCGGGCTCCGCCAACCTGATGGCACTCGACGCCGACCTGTTCTAAGAGACTAGAGGAAACGACATGACCAATTTCATCGTTAAAAAAGTAGCCGTGCTGGGCGCCGGCGTGATGGGCGCGCAAATCGCCGCCCACTGCGTCAACGCCAAAGTGCCCGTCGTGCTGTTCGACCTGCCGGCCAAGGAAGGTCCGAAGAACGGTATCGTTCTGAAAGCCATCGAGAACCTGAAGAAACTGTCGCCTGCGCCGCTGGGCAACAAGGACCACGCCGCGCTGATCGAAGTGGCCAACTACGAGGACGACCTGGCCAAGCTGGCCGAGTGCGACCTGATCATCGAAGCGATCGCCGAGCGCATGGACTGGAAGCACGACCTGTACAAGAAGGTCGCGCCGCACATCGGCGCCAACGCCATCTTCGCCTCGAACACCTCGGGCCTGTCGATCACCAAGCTGTCCGAAGGCTTCGATGCCGACCTGAAATCGCGCTACTGCGGCGTGCACTTCTTCAACCCGCCGCGCTACATGCACCTGGTCGAGATCATCCCGACCGAGTTCACCAAGCCGGAAATCGCCGACCAGCTGGAAGGCTTCCTGACCACGACCCTCGGCAAGGGCGTGGTTCGTGCAAAAGATACGCCTAACTTCATCGCCAACCGCGTCGGCGTGTTCGGCATCCTGGCGATCGTGCACGAAGCCGAGAAGTTCGGCCTGAGCGTGGACGTGGTCGACGACCTGACCGGCGCCAAGCTGGGCCGCGCCAAGTCGGGCACCTTCCGCACCGCCGACGTGGTCGGCCTGGACACGATGGGCCATGTGATCAAAACGATGCAGGACAACCTGCCGAACGACCCCTTCGCCGCCGTCTACAAGACGCCGGAAGTACTGGCGAAACTGGTTGAAAAAGGCGCCCTGGGCCAAAAGTCCGGCGCCGGTTTCTATAAAAAGGTCGGCAAGGACATCCAACGGCTGGACTTCGCCACCGGTGAATACGTCGCCGGCGGCGGCAAGGCCGCCGACATCATCGCCCGCATCCTGAAGGAAAAAGATCCGGTCAAGAAAATGAAAGCGCTGCGCGAATCGACCAATCCACAGGGCCAGTTCCTGTGGGCGATCTTCCGCGACGCCTTCCACTACATCGCCGTGCACCTCGACACCGTCGCCGACAACGCGCGCGACATCGACTTCGCCATGCGCTGGGGCTTCGGCTGGACCGCCGGCCCGTTCGAGACGTGGCAGGCGGCCGGCTGGACGCAAGTCGCCCAGTGGGTCAAGGAAGACATCGACGCCGGCCATGCGCTGTGCTCCGCGCCGCTGCCGGCCTGGGTGTTCGAAGGCCCGGTCGCTGAAAAAGGCGGCGTGCACACGCCGGAAGGTTCGTACTCGGCCGTGTCGAAATCGTTCGTGCCGCGCTCGACCTTGTCGGTCTACGACCGCCAGGTGTTCCGCGCGCCGGTGTTCGGCAGCGGCGAAGTCGACGGCAAGAAAGCCGGCACCACCGTGCACGAGGACGACGACGTGCGCCTGTGGCACACCGGCGACGACGTGCTGATCATCTCGCTCAAGACCAAGATGCACGTCATCAGCCCGGGCGTCATCGCCGGCTACCGCAAGGCCTTGGCCGAAGCCGAGAAGAACTTCAAGGGCTTGGTCATCTGGAACAGCGACGCGGCCGAGGGCGGCGCGTTCTCGGCCGGCGCCGACCTGCAATCAGCGTTGCCTGCGTTCATGCAGGGTGGCGCCAAAGCGGTCGACCCGATCGTCAAGGAACTGCAAGACACCTTCATGGCGATGAAATACTCGAACGTGCCGGTGGTCGCTGCGGTGGCCGGGCTGGCGCTGGGCGGCGGTTGCGAAATGGCGCTGCACGCGTCCAAGCGCGTGGCCTCGATCGAGTCGTACATCGGCCTGGTCGAAGTGGGCGTCGGCCTGATCCCGGCCGGCGGCGGCCTGAAGGAAGCGGCATCGCGCGCCTTCAAGGAAGCCAAGGGCAACGACATCCTGCAATTCCTGAAGACGGGCTTCACCAACGCGGCCACCGCCAACGTGTCGAAGTCGGCGCTGGAAGCGCAGGCCATGGGCTACCTGAAGGAAGACGACGTCATCGTCTTCAACCCGTACGAGCTGCTGCACGTCGCCAAAGTCGAAGCGCGCGCCATGTTCGACAAGGGCTACCGTCCGCCGCTGCGCACGCCGATCCAGGTCACCGGCCGCTACGGCTGGGGCACCATCAAGGCGCAACTGGTCAACATGCGCGACGGCGGCTTCATCTCCGCGCACGACTTCAAGCTGGGCGACATGATCGCCGAGATCGTCTCGGGCGGCGACATCGACCAAGGTTCGTTCGTCAGCGAGCAGTGGATCCTCGACATGGAGCGTAAAGCCTTCCTGGAACTGCTGAACCATCCGAAGACGCAAGAGCGGATCATGGGCATGATGCAAACCGGTAAGCCGGTCCGCAACTAACCGCCGACCGACACTGAACAGGAAGAACATAATGAGCAAACAAATTCAAGACGCATACATCGTCTCCGCCACCCGCACCCCGATCGGCAAGGCGCCGCGCGGCATGTTCAACAAGACCCGCCCGGACGACCTGCTGGTGCGCGTGCTGCAATCGGCGCTGGCGCAGGCCCCCGGCCTGGACCCGGCCTTGATCACCGACGCCATCATCGGCTGCTCGTTCCCGGAAGCGGAGCAGGGCTTCAACATCGCCCGTCAATCGGTGCTGCTGGCCGGCCTGCCGAAGACCGTCGGCGGCGTCACCATCAACCGTTACTGCGCTTCGGGCATCACGGCGCTGGCCATGGCCGCCGACCGCATCCGCGTCGGTGAGGCCGACGCCATGATCGCCGGCGGCGTCGAATCGATGTCGATGGTGCCGATGATGGGCCACCACCCATCGATGAACCTGAACATGTTCACCGACGACAACGTCGGCATGGCCTACGGCATGGGTTTGACCGCCGAAAAAGTGGCGACGCAATGGAAAGTGTCGCGCGAGGCGCAGGACGCGTTCGCCGTCGAATCGCACCGCCGCGCCATCGCCGCGCAGCAGGCCGGTTTCTTCAAGGACGAGACCACGCCGGTCGAGATCATCACCCGCACGCCGGACCTGGCCAGCGGCGAGATCAAGGTCAAGACCCGCACCGTCGACACCGACGAAGGCGCGCGCGCCGACTCGACAATGGAATCGCTGGCCAAGCTGAAGCCGGTGTTCGCGGCCAAGGGTTCGGTCACCGCCGCCAACAGCTCGCAGATGTCCGACGGCGCCGGCGCGCTGCTGGTCGTGTCGGAGAAGTTCCTGCGCGAGCACAACCTGACGCCGCTGGCCAAGTTCTCGTCGTTCGCCGTCAAGGGCGTGCCGCCGGAAATCATGGGCATCGGACCGAAGTTCGCCATTCCCGACGCCTGCAAGGCCGCCGGCATCACCCAGGACCAGCTCGACTGGATCGAGCTGAACGAAGCGTTCGCCGCGCAAGCGCTGGCCGTCATCGGCGACCTGGGCCTCGACCCGGCGAAAGTAAACCCGATGGGCGGCGCGATCGCCCTGGGCCACCCGCTGGGCGCGACCGGCGCCATCCGCGCCGCCACCGTCGTGCACGCGCTGCGCCGTAACAACCTCAAGTACGGCATGGTGACGATGTGCGTCGGCGCCGGCATGGGCGCGGCCGGCATCATCGAGCGCGTGTAACCCGCATCCCTTTAGCGATACGCACGCGTAACCACTTAGGGGTCGTACCCCGGCACGGGGTACGACCCCGCATGGGGTCGCGGGTTAAAAAGGGCGCCAAGGCGCCCTAAATTATTTGGAGATCAAATGGATATCCTCAGCAGCAAGGAAAACGGCGTACTGACGCTGGAATTCAACCGTCCGGAACGCAAGAACGCGATCACCGCCGCGATGTACCAGTCCATGGCCGACGCCATCAACGAAGCGGAGCAGGACGCCGCCGTGCGCGCCATCCTGATCGTCGGCAAGCCGGAGATCTTCACCGCCGGCAACGACCTGGAAGATTTCATGAAAACCGCGCCATCGACCGGCGCCGTCGAAGACCGTTCGGTGTACAAGTTCATGCTGGCCTTGAGCGGCGCCAGCAAGCCGGTGGTGGCCGCCGTGGCCGGCGCGGCCGTGGGCATCGGCACCACCTTGCTGATGCACTGCGACCTGGTCTACGCCGCCGATACCGCGAAATTCTCGATGCCGTTCTCGCAGCTGGGCCTGTGCCCGGAATTCGCGTCGAGCGTGTTGCTGACGCAAATCGCCGGCTACCCGCGCGCGGCCGAAAAGCTGATGCTGGGCGAAGCCTTCCTGGCGCAGGAAGCGCTGGAGATGGGGCTGGTGTCGCGCGTGCTGCCGGCCGCCGAGTTGCTGGCGTTCGCGCAAGGCCAGGCGGCCAAGCTGGTGGCCTTGCCGGCCAGCTCGATCCGCGCCACCAAGCAGCTGATGAAGGCCAGCCGCAAGGGCCTGATCAGCGAGACCATCGCCGCCGAGAACAAGCTGTTCAGCGCAATGCTGACGGCGCCGGAAGCGAAGGAAGCGTTCACGGCGTTCTTCCAGAAGCGCAAGCCGGATTTTAGCCAGTTCGCTTAGTCGGCTGGCATTAGTCGAAGGGGATGACCAGCCGTTTTGGGCGGGTCATCCAGCGACGAGACGGTGTGTGTACAGGTTGCCACGCCAGCTGGAACTTTGCTCGGCTGAACACCCGCCATTCGCTGTCCATGTCCAGCGTGCCCGGCTGACTTACCAATTGATCGCGCAGATATGCCATCGCCTTCTCCATATCCTCCAGCGGCACGCGCTCTTTATAGGTGACGGTCCGTCGGACGTTTTCTTCGCGGTACGTCTGACCTATCTGCCGCCGCAATAAATTTCGTAGCGTATTCCACTCGTAGAACTGGATGCCATCGTAGCGGCTAAAATCGAAAGCGTTGAGGTTGTGCACAAACAGCAGCGATGTGCGACGGCGCAGGTAGTCGGCGGTGATGTCGCGGCGACCCGTACGGGTCTTAACGAGGTCAATGACCTTGTCGTCGCCGAACCGCGCTTCGAATCCCTTCAGTTGCGCGATTCCTTTGCTGAAGATATTCCCAAAAAAGAATTCATCCCACTCGCTGCGGAAGAATGGCAGATTCGCGCGATGACGATATTTCACTTGGCAAAAGAATAGCCGGTCCGCTTCGACATCTTCGATGATCAAATCGACGTCAAATTTTTCCTGGGAACTTCCCTTAGCCTTGCCGCCCTCGAAAACGCGGTAACGCGACGTCGGGATCTCGTCGTTGATGAGGGTGTAAAGATATTCTTCTTCAAACCATTTCCCATAGTGACTGTGTACTGTTTGCAGCGCAGTGCTGCAATATTGCAGCATGACTTGCTCCAGGGACAGGTCTCCCAGCCGGTACATGTCACTGCCCAAGGGGTCAAATAATTTGTCATGTTGTGGTTTGTATGCGCTGAGCTCAGTCATTTCTTTCCACACGAAATACGGAATCCGTAGCTGGACCAGCAACGCCGGTGATAAATTGGCGACCGGCCGCGGCAGTTGGCGCGCATGCGGATGTCGCTGTTGGGATTCCACCCAAAGCAACTGCAATATCGTGGCGACCCGCGCCCGTTCATAGACGATCTCGAAGGCTTGCTGGGCAACAGGTTCGAGCCGATGCACAAAGCGCACGTTCAGGGATAGGGCCTTGTCGAGCTGCGAATCGGTCAAGCGATCGATTAGCTCAGGCCGCTGTCCGCAAAACGCTAGAACAGGCAGGCCACGATTGCCAGCTTCCTGCACCACTTTGAGATTCTCAAGCAGGTCGGCCCGCTTGCTCATCTGGTTCATCATGCCGCAGAACCAGCCTGCGTAAAGTGCGCGCTCGTAGGCGGCGGATTTGTTTAGGGTGATCGTATTAATGGTCTTACTCACCGAATACGCCCCGCACTCGACCAGCACCAGTGCTTCCGTCGTCAGGTAGAACGCAACCAGCAAATCCAGGTGGCTCTCGCCAATGCGCTCCATGGGGATTTTTTGATGGTGCAGGTCTTCGTAGATCATTTCAATAAAACCCTGTCGCTTGAGCAGTGCGCTGGTGTCGAGCTTCAAAGGTCGGACTAAGGGAAAATTGCTAATCCGCGACTCTGCCCGTAAGCCAAGGATACGGATCTCTTGATCCGGGCGGTCCAATTCCAAACCTATGCTTCCACGGCATTGTTTTTGTAGATTCTTCGCGAAGGTAATCAGTTCGGCATCAACATTTTTCATCAAGTTGAAATCGGCCTTGAGCGGATGTTTGAGCGTGTAACGTATCTGCGCGGTTTTTTCAGCCGACAGCTGATTCGTCATTTTCAAGCATTCGAAGCGCATACGTTTCCTCTTTTTATCTCTGTATTCGACAGCGTTTCGGTGCGCCCATCGCCTACACCGTCGACCGACCCGATGTAGACGGCGGCGATATTGTTGTGTGGCCAACGGCCCAGGCCTAAGCCGCACCTGACTCCGGTGACTGTGGCGGCCAAATGCCTTCGTCGCTGCGGTTTTTGAACCATTTTTTCATTCCCGCATCATCCAACGCGTATTCGCCTTTCGCGGATTTCCAGATGAGGGAAGGGGTCTGCATGCGCAACGCCTCAATGGCATTTTGGGCTTTCTGCGCGCTGATCTTCTCCCCGGTTTTTTCCCGATAAAAGGTAAGCGCGTCAGCATCGTAGGGACGGAATCGGTCGCCCTGCTCAAGCATGCGCCAGATCACGGCCTGCTCTATCGGACGTAACGCGAGGTACGCGGATTCCATTGCCCGCTCCTCGTCCGCTCTTTGCAGATCCGCCATGTCGAGGACGTGCCGCTCGAAGCCCCGCTCCGGCGGATGGATGGGATTGAGGATCTGTCCCAGCGCGCGCACAAATGGTTGTGGCCTGTGCGCGAACCTTTGAAACGCCTCCCACAACTGCGCGACGTCAACCGGCGCCAACTGAGGATAGGTACGGCTGATCATCTCCGCGATATGGTGAATGAAGTCCTCACCCAACGGCGGCATCATCGAGATCGCCGAGCCGAAAAAAGGCGCGGCATTGGTGTTTAACAGCCGTAGAAGCTTGTCCCGGTCTGAGCCGGACATGATGAGCAGCAGGTTCGCCACATCGGGCGTGTTGAGCTGATCGCGTGCCGATTTCAGCGCGGTCATGGCGCTCTCGCCTTGGGAACTGGTGAGCGCGTGTTGCGCTTCATCGATAATCAGCGCGACCGCTTTGCCCGATGTCTCGCGCAGCGCGCGCACCGCCTCGGCCAAGGTCAAGCCATCGGTCTTGCCAATTTTCGCCGGGTCCACCTTGAGCCAGGTGCCCAAGCCCACATGTTCGACGCCAGCCGCCTTGGCCGTCTTCGCGACAATCCCCAAGTGCTTGCCAAGCTCTTTGCCGATGGCCTCGGCGATGAGCGCGCCGGGGTCGCGATTCCTGTCGCTCCACAGGTCGACATACACCACGACGCGGCCGGTGTGTGCCAGCGCAGGTTCCAGCTCGTTGCGAAGAAACGTGGATTTGCCGGTCCGCCGCGGCGCGGCGAGGAAGAGGCCGTTGGCCGCGTCGCTGAACAAGTTCCCACCCGTCAAGTCACGCACGAGTGCTTCGGTCAGTCCAGGTCTCGCATAGTAGAACGGATTCATGTTTATCCCGCTTTATCCCGGCCCGGATAAATTTATCACAAACGCGATAAAGGTCAATAACGCGTTCGAAGCCCGAGATCCTGAGCGCCTCGCGCCTCGCGTCTTTCGGCGCATCCGGACGGAGTCTTTTTCTATTGCGAAAGAATTTCGTCGCCGGACTAGAATCCCGTACTATCGATGCCGAGGCTGGCGGGACAACCCCGCCGGCCCGCGCCGAACGACTTTTCAGGATGCCATCCATGCCAAGCACCCCGTCGCAATCGCTGTCCGCGGACAACGCGCCCACGCCCGTTCACGACGCCGGCACCATCGCCGCGCGGCTCGACCGCCTGCCCGCCACCCGCAGCGTGTGGCAACTGGTCGCGCTGCTGGCGCTCGGCTATTTCTTCGAGCTGTACGATCTGCTCTACACGGGCTACGTGGCGCCCGGCCTGGTCAAAAGCGGCATCCTCACGCCGACCACCGTCGGGCTGTTCGGCATGACCGGCGTCGCCAGCTTCATCGCCGCGCTGTTCGGCGGCCTGTTCATCGGCACCATGTGCTGCGGCTTTCTGGCCGATCGCTACGGCCGGCGCGCGGTCTTCACGTGGTCGCTGATCTGGTACGCGGCCGCCAACCTGATCATGGCGACCCAGACCACGGCCTTCGGGCTGAACTTTTGGCGCTTCGTCGTCGGCGTCGGCCTGGGCGTCGAGATGGTGACGATGGCCACCTACCTGTCCGAGATCGTGCCCAAGCACATACGCGGGCGCGCGTTCGCGCTGGCCCAGATGGTCGGCTTCTGCGCCGTGCCGACCGTCGCCTTCCTCTCCTATCAACTGGTGCCGCGCACCGTGTTCGGCGTCGACGGCTGGCGTATCGTCGTCGTGATCGGATGCCATGGCGCGCTGCTGGTCTGGTGGATCCGCCGCCGCTTGCCCGAAAGCCCGCGCTGGCTGGCCATGAAAGGCCGCCACGCGGAGGCGGACCGCGTGATGTGCGCGCTGGAGGCCGCCGTGCGCAAGGAATATGGCCGCGACTTGCCGCCGCCCGCCGCGCCCGAGCCGGTCATCGCCCGTGGCCGCTTCCGCGATCTGTGGGCGCGCCCTTACGGCAAGCGGATCGCGATGATGGCCGTGTTCAATATCTGCCAGACCGTCGGCTTTTATGGCTTTGCCAACTGGGTGCCGTCGCTGCTGATCAAGCAAGGCATCACCGTGACGTCCAGCCTGCTGTATTCGAGCTTGATCGCGCTCGCCGCGCCGCTCGGCCCGCTGATCGGCTTGGTCATCGCCGACCGCTTCGAACGCAAGCATGTGATCGTCTGCATGGCCGCCGTCAACATCGTTTGCGGGCTGATCTTCAGCCAGGCCGCCGGCACCGTGCTGCTGATCGGCATGGGCATCTGCCTGACCTTGGCCGGCAATATTATTTCCTACAGCTACCACGCCTACCAAAGCGAGCTGTTTCCGACCGGCATACGCGCGCGCGCCGTCGGCTTCGTCTATTCGTGGAGCCGCTTCTCGGCCATCTTCACCGCCTTCATCATGGCCGGCGTGCTGGAGCATTTCGGCGTCCAGGCCGCGTTCCTGCTGATCAGCGGCGCGATGGGGATGGTGATGCTGTCGATCGGCATATTCGGCCCGCGCACCCGTAACGTCGCGCTGGAATCGATTTCGCACTGACACGCCGGGGGCGGCGGCGGGTTCGCCGCATCGGGACTGGCGTCGGGAGCCGGGATTTAATGCGGTTTCAGCTACTATGACCAAGCTCACGCAAGTTGACGTCTAATCAACGCGTTCCGCCGGCCCCGAGGGCTGCGGGTACGGATCCTGCTTTATCATCGAGACAATAGATCATCTCCGGCGCCTCGGCAGTGTTGCTGCCTTCGTCCCGTGCAATACTTACCGAAAGGCACTACCGAATGGCCATCCGCGTCGCCCTGCACCACAAGACCAGCTACAAATTCGACCGCCTGGTCACCCTGTCGCCGCACGAGGTGCGCCTGCGCCCGGCGCCGCACGCGCGCACGCCCATCCTGTCGTATTCGCTGAGCATCACGCCGGCGCAGCATTTCCTCAACTGGCAGCAAGATCCGTACGGCAACTATATCGGCCGCGCGGTGTTCCCGGAGGCCACCAGGGAACTCGACTTCACGGTCGATCTGGTCGCCGACATGACGGTCATCAACCCGTTCGACTTCTTCCTCGAGGACTACGCCCAGCACTTCCCGTTCGCCTATCCGGACGCCCTCAAGCTCGAACTGGGCAGCTATCTGCACTTCGAGGAAGATCCCGAGGTCGTCGAGTGGATCGCCATGGCGCGCCGCGACATCCTCAAGAAAGACCTGATGACCAATGACTTCCTGGTCGCGGTCAACCAGCGCCTGCAGGGCGACATCGGCTATCTGGTGCGCATGGAGCCGGGCGTGCAAACCCCCGCCGAGACCTTGGAAAAGCGCTCCGGCTCGTGCCGCGACAGCGGTTGGCTGCTGGTGCAGATCCTGCGCGGAATGGGGCTGGCGGCGCGTTTCGTGTCCGGCTACCTGATTCAATTGAAGGCCGACCAGCAGGCGCTCGACGGCCCCAGCGGCACCGAGGTCGACTTCACCGACCTGCACGCGTGGGCCGAGGTCTACATCCCCGGCGCTGGCTGGATCGGGCTCGATCCGACCTCCGGCATGCTGGCCGGCGAGGGCCACATTCCGTTGGCCTGCACGGCGATCCCGTCGTCGGCGGCGCCGGTCAGCGGCTTCACCGACGTCGCCGAGGTCGAATTCCACCACGTGATGACGGTCACCCGCATCCACGAAGACCCGCGCGTGACCAAACCCTACGCCGACGCCGACTGGCACCGCATCGACGCCCTCGGCCAGCAGGTCGACGCCGACCTGCAAGCGATGGACGTGCGCCTGACCCAGGGCGGCGAGCCGACCTTCGTTTCGATCGACGACATGGACGGCGCCGAGTGGAACACCCTGGCGCACGGCGACAAGAAGCGCGAACTGGCCGGGGAGCTGATGCTGCGCCTGAAGGGCCACTTCGCGCCGGGCGGCATGCTGCACTACGGCCAGGGCAAGTGGTATCCGGGCGAGCCGATGCCGCGCTGGGCGCTCAACATCTTCTGGCGCACCGACGGCCAGCCGATCTGGCGCAATCCGGCGCTGTTCTCGGACGAGAAGAAGGCCGACGGCTACGGCGCCGACCACGCCAAACGCTTCACGGCGGCGTTGGTCAGCACGCTGGGCCTGCCGGCCGACAGCCCGATCCCGGCTTACGAGGACGTCCACGCGCAGGCCCGCGTCGAGCAGGGCCTGCCGGTCAACCTCGATCCGCTCAAGGCCGACCTGAAGGCGCCGGAGGAACGCCGCCGGCTGGCGCGCCTGCTGGAAAATGGCCTCGGCGCGGTGGCCGGCTACGTGCTGCCGCTCAAACCGGAGGAGCTGCCCGAGGACGCCAGGGCGCGCCTGTCGATCGCCGTGCCGACCACCTGGAAGACATCGGCCTGGCCGCTCAAGCGCGAGCACCTGTATCTGATCGAGGGCGAATCGCCGCTCGGCTTGCGGCTGCCATTGAACGCGCTGCCGTGGGTCCATCCGGACGAGGAGGAACCGGAATTCGACCGCGATCCGTTCGAACCGCGCGGACCGCTGGCGCCCGCGGCGAAAGGCGATGGCGTGCCTTCGCACGCCGAGATCGACCTGGCCGCCCGCAAATCGGCCGCCAAGAAAGTCGATCCGGCCCCGGCGCCGCGCGAAGTGATCCACACCGCGCTGTGCGTCGAGGTGCGGAGCGGCCGCCTGCATGTGTTCCTGCCGCCGCTCAAGCGCATCGAGGACTACCTGGCGCTGGTGACGGCGGTCGAAACCACGGCCGCCCACCTGAACATGAAGCTGTGGCTCGAGGGCTACGCGCCGCCGCGCGACCCGCGCGTCAAGCTGCTCAGCGTGACCCCGGACCCGGGCGTCATCGAAGTCAACGTGCAGCCGGCGGCCAGCTGGAAAGAGCTGGTGCACAACATGACCACCTTGTACGAGGAGGCCCGCAAGACCCGCCTGGGCACAGAAAAATTCATGAACGACGGCCGCCACACCGGCACCGGCGGCGGCAACCACGCCACCCTGGGCGGGGCGACGGTCGCCGACAGCCCGATGCTGCGCCGTCCGGACCTGCTCAAAAGCCTGATCACCTACTGGCAAAACCACCCGGCGCTGTCGTACTTGTTCTCCGGCACCTTCATCGGCCCGACCAGCCAGGCGCCGCGCGTGGACGAGGCGCGCGACGACAACCTGTACGAGCTGGCGATCGCCTTCCAGCAGATGGACAAGGTGCTGCCGACGCTGCACGAGGGCGACAAGCCGTGGATGGTCGACCGCCTGCTGCGCAACCTGCTGGTCGATTTGACCGGCAACACGCACCGCTCCGAGTTCTCGATCGATAAGCTGTATTCCCCCGACGGGCCGACCGGCCGTCTCGGTCTGGTAGAATTCCGTGCCTTCGAGATGCCGCCGCACGAGCGTATGAGCCTTCTGCAGATGCTGTTGCTGCGGGCGTTGGTGGCGCGTTTCTGGCGCCAGCCCTACCAGGCCAAGCTGGTCCACTGGGGCACGGCGCTGCACGACCGCTGGATGCTGCCGCACTTCGTGGCGCAGGATATCCGCGACGTCGCGCGCGATCTGCGCGCGGCCGGCTACCAGTTCGAGGAGCATTGGTTCGATCCGTTCATCGAATTCCGCTTCCCGCGCTTCGGCACCGTGGTGTACGAGGGCGTGGAGATGGAGCTGCGCCAGGCGATCGAGCCGTGGAACGTCTTGGGCGAGGAAATGACCGGCGGCGGCACCGCGCGCTACGTCGATTCGTCGGTCGAGCGCATGCAACTGCTGGTGCGCGGCCTGACCGACGGCCGCCACGTGGTCGCCTGCAACGGCCGCATGCTGCCGCTGCACCCGACCGGCGTGCCGGGCGAATACGTGGCCGGGGTGCGCTTCCGCGCGTGGAGCCCGTGGTCCGCGCTGCACCCGAGTATCAAGGTGCAGGCGCCGCTGGTGTTCGACCTGGTCGACACCTGGAGCGGGCGCGCCATCGGCGGCTGCACCTACCACGTGGTGCACCCGGGCGGGCGCAGCGAGGACAGTTCGCCGGTCAACGCCAACGCCGCCGAGGCGCGCCGCTTCGCCCGGTTCTGGGCGCACGGGCACACGCCGGGGCAGATGTACGTTTACAAGGAAGCCCTCAATCCGAGCCTGCCGATGACGCTCGATTTGCGCTGGCAGCCCGATTGAGCGCACTATAGAAGAAGAATTAAAACCGATCGACCGCGATGCCTAAGCAACTGCTATCCAAATATCTGGCCGCACCGGATAGTTTCGACGAAATGCTGGACGCCTCGAAAGAGCCGCGTCCGCATTGGCGCGCCATGTTGGACGGCCTGCGCGCCGAAGCGCCCGATTTGATGCGTCAACGCCTCGAAACGGTGCAGCGCGAGGTGCGCCAGAACGGCGTCACCTACACCGTCTACGGCGACACCAAGGGCACGCACCGGCCGTGGGACCTCAATTTGCTGCCGCTGATCCTGCCGCGCCAGGAATGGGAGGGCATCGAGGCGGCCGTGATCCAGCGCGCCACCTTGCTCAATCGCGTGCTGGGCGACGTCTACGGTCCGCAAACCATGCTCAAGGAAGGTTTGCTGCCGCCGGCGCTGATCCACGGCCACGCCGGCTTCCTGCGCGCTGCCCACGGCATGCGCCATCCGGACGACATCGCGCTGCATTTCTACGCGGTCGACCTGGCGCGCGCGCCCAACGGCCGCTGGTGGGCCACCGCCGACCGCACGCAGTCGCCGTCCGGCGCCGGCTACGCGCTGGAGAACCGCTCCATCATCGGGCGCGGCTTCCCGGCGCTGCTGCGCGACATGAAGGTGCGTCCGCTCGAGGGCTTCTTCGGCACCATGCGCGACAGCCTGGCGCACTGGGGCCGGCGCTGCGCGGCCAACGGCGACGCCCATCCGCTGCGCGCCGGCGAGGCGCCGCTGATCGTGCTGCTCACGCCCGGTCCCTACAACGAAACCTATTATGAACAAGCCTACCTGGCGCGCCACCTCGGCCTGCCGCTGGTGGAGGCGGGCGACCTGACGGTGCGCGCCGGCATCGTGTTCATGAAAACCCTGTCCGGGCTGCGGCGGGTGCACGTCATCATGCGCCGCGTCGACGACGACTTCTGCGACCCGCTGGAGCTGCGTTCCGATTCGGCGCTGGGCGTGGCCGGCCTGACCGAGGCCGCGCGCCGCGGCAACGTGCTGGTGGCCAACAGCCTGGGTTCGAACCTGCTCGAATCGGGCGCCTTGCTCGGCTTCCTGCCGGCGCTCAGCGAACGCCTGCTGGGCCAGCCGCTGCGGATGCCGTCTGTGGCCACCTGGTGGTGCGGCGAGCCGGCCGCGCTGGAGGAGGCGATCGAAAAGCTCGACCAGCTGGTGATCATGCCGGCCTTCCCGCAGCTGCGCCAGGCGCCGGTGTTCGGGCGCGACCTCAAGGACGGCGCGCGCGCCGCGCTGATCGCGCAGATGCGCGCCAATCCGAACAACTACGTCGCGCACGAGCTGGTGCGGCTGTCGCAGGGACCGGTGTACCAGCCGGCCACCGGGCGCCTGAGCGCGCACTCGATCGGCCTGCGCGTGTTCGCCTGCGCCACGCCGGGCGGCTACGTCGTCATGCCGGGCGGGCTGACGCGCGTGGCAACGGGGCCGGACGCGCGCGTCATCACGATGCAGCACGGCGGCGCCAGCAAGGACACCTGGGTGCAGGCCAGCTCGCAGGCGCGCCACCACCAGCCGGTCCCGCGCAGCATGACGGCGCAGGACCTGGTGCGCGACGACACCCACCTGTCGAGCCGCATGGCCGAGAACCTGTTCTGGCTGGGCCGCCACACCGAGCGCTGCGACGACATCGCGCGCCTGCTGCGGGTGGCGCTCAACATCCTGTTCAACGTGCGCGCCGGTTATCCGGGCGCCGAATGGCCGACCGTCGAATCGCTGTGCGCGTGGTTCCAGCTGACCACCGTGCCGGAACCTGAGCCGCCGCGCAACCCCGGCCAGCAAAGCCAGAGCCAGGACCAGCAAAGCCAAAGCCAGGACCAGCAAACCCAGACCCAAAGCCAGAGCCAGGGGCAAGGTCAGAGCCAGGACCAGGGCGCGTCGCCCGAGACGGCGCCGGAACCTGCGCCGGTGGCGCACGACGCGCTGATCGAGGCGGCCTTGCTGCTGGCGGTGGTGTCGCCGGACGTGCCGGGGCTGGCGCGCCAGCAGCAGCAGCTCTACAACACGGCCAGCCAGCTGCGCGAGCGGCTGTCGGTCGACAACTGGCGCGCGCTGAACCGGCTGGTCGAACGCGCCGGCTGCGGCGCGCCGCCGTCGCAATCGGAGGCGATGACCATCCTCGACGACGCCGCCGCCTCGCTGATGACGTTGACCGGTTTCGGCCTCGATGGCATGACGCGCGACATGGGCTGGCGCTTCCTGTCGCTGGGACGGCGCCTGGAGCGGCTGCAATTCCAGAGCATGGTGCTGCGGGCGGCGCTGGGCATGGACCCGGAGGGCAACCTGGACTGGGTGCTGGAGCTGTCCGACAGCATCGTCACCTACCGCGCGCGCTACCGCGCCCAGCCCGAGTGGCTGCCGGTGCTCGACCTGCTGATCCTCGACGACAGCAATCCGCGCTCGATCAGCCACCAGCTGCACGGCGTGCTCGAAGGGCTGAGGAAGATCGCCAAGGTGTACGGCCCGTGCGGCGAACATGACCTGGCGCCCTTGCACGCCGAGTTGCTGGCGCTGTCGCCGGAGGCCGACCTGTATGGCGCCAATCCGCGCCTGATCGACTTGCTGACGCGCGTGCAGCGCGCCAGCGAGGTGATGGCCGAGCAGATCGGACTGCAGTTTTTCAGCTACACGGGCAGCCTGCAAAACAAGTTCGAAACGCCGCGCGCCCCGGGATACCCGCGATGACACAAACCCAAACCCAGCAAACCGCCAGCCCGCTGCCCAACACCGCCAGCGACGCGCCGCCGCCGCCGCCGGCCGCGTGCGCGCGCTACCTGGTGGTGCACCAGACCCGCTACGGTTATCAGAGCGCGGTGTCGCTGTCGCAGCAGTACCTGCACATGACGCCACGCTCGTTCGACTACCAGCGCACCGAATCGCACCGCATCGTCACCGAGCCGCCGGCCGAGGACATCACCGACGGCGCCGATTACTTCGGCAACCTGACGCGCCACTTCAGCATCACGGCGCCGCACGGCCACCTGCTGGTGCACGTCGAATCGACGCTGGCGCTGTATCCGCGTCCGACGGTGGAGCGGATCGCCGGCGGCGCGCCGTGGGAGCGGGTGCGCGACCGCATGCTCACCGACCGCGGCGACGCCACGCTGGAGGCGTGCCGCTACCTGTACGCGTCGCCGCACGTGAGTCTGAGTCCGGAGCTGGCCGACTACGCGCGCGCCAGCTTCGGCGCCGGCCGGCCGCTGCTCGACGCCGCGCTCGACCTGACGCGGCGCATCTTCGACGACTTCGAATTCGACAGCAGCGCCACCGACATCTCGACGCCGCTCGAACAGGTGCTGCGCGGACGGCGTGGCGTGTGCCAAGACTTCGCGCAGCTGATGATCGGCGGCCTGCGCAGCCTGGGTCTGCCGGCGCGCTACATGAGCGGCTATCTGCTGACGCACCCGCCGGAAGGGCAGCCGCGCATGATCGGCGCCGACGCCTCGCACGCCTGGGTGTCGGTGTACGAGCCGGCGCTGGGCTGGATCGATTTCGACCCGACCAACCGCTGCCTGGTGCAGCACGAGCACATCGTCACCGGCTGGGGGCGCGACTTCAGCGACGTCACGCCGATGCGCGGCATCGTGCTCGGCGGCGGCGAGCAGGCGTTGCAGGTCAATGTCACGGTCACGCCGCTGGAGCTGACTTGAACTGGCAACCGCAGGGGCGATAGCGCAACAAAAAACCACTCGGAGACAAGGATAGGACGTATGAAGTACTGGCATATTGTTCTGTCCACCGTGGTTTGGACCTTGTCGCCGCTCGCGAGCGGACAGGGAGTTGACGTCCATCTGCGCTTACTGAAGCCGGACGCGATTGAAGTCGGCTACACCTTGCCACCGCAATGCGCCGCTGTGCCCTTTATCAAAAACGGGCCGGATGGCGGGCAAACACGCGCCAATTGGCAAGCGCTGGACGACTGCGGCGCCGCCGGCGCCGACCAACTGACCCGCGGCAAGGGCGTTTGTCCCGTACTGCGCTTCCGCGTGCCGACGGCGACCAATCTGCCGGGGTATCCGGCGGCGTTCCCGTTGGGGCAGGGCGCGTATGTCCACCTGTCCAATTACGCCCTGGCCGATAGCTGCGGCAAGGTCGCTTACCATTTTTCCGCGCCCGGCATCTTGATGGACGGCCGATCCCACCGGGACCAAGCGGTGGCCAACGCCGGCGAAGACACGGCGGCACTGTTGTTGCAGACACCGCAGGCACAACATGACGGCGGGGCGGTGGCGTGGTTCGATCCCCGCCTGTCCGCGGCGACGGTGGCACAGATCAATCTTGTGGCGAACGGCACGGTAAATTACTTGCGCGGCGCGCTGCCGGACGCCAAGTACAAGTCGCCGATCATGGCGGCGGTGTACGCCACCCGGCCGGGCGGCCCGAGCATCGGCGGCGACGCCAGCGACGTGCTGCGTTTGTCGTTGTTCAACTGGCCGGCCGATCCGGGTCCGGCCGAACGGGCCAGCTTGAGAGTGCTTGTGGCGCATGAGTTCAGCCACCGCTTCCAGCTGCGCGACGCGGTCGACGAGTATGCCGACGCACGCCTGATCCACGAAGGCGGCGGCGAATTTTTGCGCTGGATGACCTCTGTGCGGCAAGGCTGGATCACGCCTGCGGAGGCGGCCGCCGATCTCGATCAGGCGTGGAGCAACTGTGGCCTGTATGTCGAGCGGCAAAGCTGGCGTGGCATGTCGCCGCGTTTCATCCTTGGCAACCGGCTGGAGTACAGCTGTGGCCTGGCGGTGTACACATATGTGCTGGCGGCGCGCCAGGGCGCGGGCACGGCGATGTCGCGCATCAACGGTTTCTATAAAACGCTGGGCGACGGCGGTAAACCTGATTTCGGCCGATCGCTCGAGTGCGGCGACACCTCGCCTTGCGAACCACGCTGGCTGCGCGCGTTGCTGGGCGCGGACGGCGCCATGGCGCAACATTGGATCGAACTGTTCGACGCGACCGGACTGGCCACGCCGCAACCGCCCACGCAGGCGCAGCGTGACGCGATGGTGTTGCGTGCGATGGTCAAGTTAATGATGGACAATTGCGGCGGCAGCAGCGGAACGACCGAAACGCCGGAGGGGATCATCCTGGACGGCATCGAAGGCTGCCAAACATTCGCCAAAGACGCCTACGTGACGCGCATCGAGGGCTTGCCGGTGTTTGGCGACGCCGCCACCGGCGACGCTATCGCGGCGGCCTGTACGCAACGCCAGCGGATCGAACTGGGTTTGCGGGATGGCGGAAAACTCGACGCGCCATGCCAGCAGCCTTACCAGCGGCAAACGCGGTTCTACCATGCCGACATCGACAAGGTACTTGCCTCGCTGACGGCGGCAGGTGGCGCGGACTAGTATCGGTCGGCCTGTTTCACCCCGGCACGCTCCCGCCGAATCTGCCGGTCGGTTACCGCTCGTCGATCGCGGCGTGGGCGCGACAAGGCGCCCCTATGCGCGCTGGCTAACTGAACTACACGCGCCGGATGGTTATCATGTCTGCCAGCGTGCCCTCCGGCGATCGCACCAACCCTCTTCCAGGCAAAATGAAAACCTTCCACTGCGACAAGTGTTCGCAACAAGTCTTCTTCGAAAACACGCTGTGCTTCAATTGCGACAGCATGCTCGGCTACCAGCCCGACCAGCGCGTCGTCAGCAGCTTCGAGGCGGCCGGGGAGGGCACATGGCGCAGCCTGAACAAGAATGACGCGGGCCGCCTCTACAAGCAATGCAGCAACTACGCCACCCAGCACGTGTGCAACTGGATGCTCGACGCCGACGATCCCAACGAGTTGTGCGCCTCGTGCCAGTTGACGGTGGTCATCCCCACCCTGAGCAGCGAAAAGAACCACCTGTTCTGGCAGCGGCTGGAATCGGCCAAGCGCCGCCTGCTGTATTCGCTGTATTCGCTGCACCTGACGCCCGTGTCCAAGGAGGTGGACGAGGAAACCGGCCTGGCCTTCCAGTTCCTCGAGGACGGCCCGGGCGACGACGAGCGGGTGATGACCGGCCACGACAACGGCCTGATCACGCTCAACATCGCCGAGGCCGACCCGGCCCAGCGCGAGCGCACGCGCGAGCAGATGCACGAGCACTACCGCACCCTGCTCGGTCATTTTCGCCACGAAAGCGGGCACTATTATTTCGACCGCCTGATCGCCGACAGCGCATGGCTCGACGGCTACCGCGACCTGTTCGGCGACGAGCGCCAGGACTACGGCGAGAGCCTGAAAAAGCACTACGACAACGGCGCGCCGGCCGACTGGGAACAGCACTACATCAGCACCTACGCCAGCTCGCACCCGTGGGAGGACTGGGCCGAGACTTGGGCGCACTACCTGCACATGATCGATACGCTGGAGACGGCGCACGCCTGCGGCCTGTCGCTCAAGCCGCGCAAAAAGGAGGAGCCGGCAATGGTGATCACCGCGCCGCCGCTGAAAATCGATTCCTTCGACGAAATCATCGCCGACTGGTTCGCGCTGACCTATGTGCTCAACAGCTTGAACCGCAGCGTCGGCACGCCGGACTCGTATCCGTTCAAGCTGCCCACGCCGGTGCAGGAGAAGCTGCACTTCATCCACAAGGTGGTGCTGGCGCACGTCGACCAGAACAAGAGCCGGGCCAAACCCCAGGCCAAGGCGGCCCCGCCCGTGGCGGTGGCCGGGGCGAAAGCCACATCGCCGGCGCCGGCGGTGTGACGCGCCGGCCCATCCACCGCCGGCCGCCTCACGGCCTGGCCGGCGGCGGATGGGCCTCCTGCATGTCGCGCCAGTAGTCGCGCTCCAACCCGGCCAGGTCGACCGTGCGCGCGGCTTGGTCGAACGCCCGCTGTTGTTTCAGCCCTTGCGCCGTGTGCTGGAAGCAGACGTGCACCTGGCGCGCGGCGAACAGGTTGTCGGCGATGCCGACCAGTTCGCGCTCGGCCGGCGTGTAGCGGCCCGCCGCCAGCAGGTAGCGCAGGCTGCGTTTTTCGATGACGATGGCGCCGAAGCGGCGCGCCAGCAGCTTGCGCAGATTGAGCTCGTCGCTGGTGGCTTCCTCGACCGCGAGCGCGCCCGAGCGCGCCAGGCCGTCGAACTGCTCGCCGTTGGAGTAGCCGGCCACGGTGCCGATGCGCAGCCCGCGCAGATCGGTCAGCGCGGCGGCGGCCACCGGTTTGTCCTTCAGATAGGCCAGCACCGTTTGCCGGCTGCCGACGGCGCTGGAGAAATAACACAGTTTTTCGCGCTCCGGCGTGCGCGACATCGCCACCGCGCCGGCGTAGCGGCGGTCGTGCAGGCCCAGTTCCAGCGCGCGCTTCCACGGATAGTAGTCGATCCGCACGGCGTAGCCCATGCGCGTGACCACCGCGCCGAGCAGCGCGCCGGTGACGCCGTCGCCGGGCAGCGAACGGCTGAAATACGGCGGCCATTCCTCGGCGGCGAAACGCAACACCGGCGCCTCGGTGGCGAGCGCCGGCGCGGTCAGCAGCAAACCTGTGCAAAATTTCAACAGCCGTAACAGCTTCAAGCGGCCCCCAATCCCTCCGCGGCGCGGGTAATAGCGGAAGACTATGCTCCCACAAATCGCCGGGCTCGGCAAAGATTTGTTGCCGGCGGGAGAAGCGGGCCGTTTAGTGCTCCAGGTCGAGCACGATGCGCCCCTCGATATTGCCCTTGCGCATGCGGGACAACACGTCGTTGATGTTCTCCAGCTTGTCCGTGCTGACGGTCGCGCGCACCTTGCCGAGGGCGGCGAAGTCGAGTGCTTCTTGCAAGTCGAGCCGGGTGCCGACGATCGAGCCGCGCACGGTGATGCCGTTGAGCACCGTGTCAAAGATCGACAGCGGGAAGTCGCCCGGCGGCAGGCCGTTGAGCGAGACCGTGCCGCCGCGCCGCACCATGCCCAGCGCCTGCTGGAACGCCTTGGCCGAGACGGCCGTCACCAGCACGCCGTGGGTGCCGCCGAGCTCCTTCTGGATGAAGGCGGCCGGATCGGTGGTGAGGGCGTTGACCGTCACCGCCGCGCCCAGCCGCCTGGCCAGCGCCAGCTTGGTGTCGTCGATGTCGACCGCCACCACGTTCAAGCCCATGGCCGTGGCGTACTGCACCGCCATGTGGCCCAGTCCGCCGATGCCGGAGATCGTGACCCAATCGCCGGGCTTGGTGTCGGTGACCTTCAAGCCCTTGTAGACGGTGACGCCGGCGCACAGCACCGGGGCGATGTCGACGAAGCCGACGCTGGCGGGCAGGTGGCCGACGAAGTTGGGGTCGGCCAGCACGTATTCGGCGAAGCTGCCGTTGACCGAGTAGCCAGTGTTTTGCTGTTCGTGGCACAAGGTTTCCCAGCCGCCCAGGCAGTGCGCGCAGTGGCCGCAGGCCGTGTACAGCCATGGCACGCCGACGCGGTCGCCCTCCTTGACGTGGCGCACGCCGGCGCCGACGGCGGCCACGTAACCGACGCCCTCGTGGCCGGGGATGAACGGCGGCTTCGGCTTGACCGGCCAGTCGCCCTCGGCGGCGTGCAGGTCGGTGTGGCAGACGCCGGCGGCGGCGACCTTGACCAGGATCTGGCCGGGGCCGACCTGCGGCACGGGCGCCTCCTCGATCACCAGCGGCTGGCCGAATTCGCGGACGACCGCCGCCTTCATGGTTTTTTGCATGATGTGACTCCTTGATAGTGGGGGAATTAGAACGGCGCGTCGATGTCGACCACGTCGATCAGCTTGTGGTTGACGAATTCCTTGATGCCCAGTCCGATCAGTTCGCGGCCGTAGCCGGAGCGGCCGATGCCGCCGAACGGCAGGTCGGCCTTGACCATCGTCGGATGGTTGATGAACACCATGCCGGTGGCGATTTGTTTGGCCACCTCGACGCCGCGCGCGGTGTCGGCGGTGAACACCGAGCCGCCCAGGCCGAACGGCGTGTCGTTGGCGATGCGCACTGCGTCGGCCTCGTCGGCGGCGCGGAACAGCATCGAGACGGGGCCGAAGAATTCCCAATGGCGGGCCGGGTTGTCCGCGCCCAGGTTCGACAGGATGGTCGGCTGCACGAACGCGCCGCCGGCCGGCACCGGCGGCCCGACCTCGGTCGCGGTGGCGCCGAACACGACGGCTTGGCGGATCTTGTCGCGGATCTCGTCGGCGGCGGCGCGCGACGACAACGGCGCCAGGGTGGTGGCGGCGTCGAACGGGTCGCCGGCGCGCAACGCCGCCACGCCGCTGGCGTAGCGCTCGGCGAAGGCGTCGTAGACGGCGTCGACGATGATCATGCGCTTGGACGACACGCACACCTGGCCGCCGTTCCAGTGGCGGCCGAACACGGCCCACTTGACCGTCTTGTCGAGGTCGGCGTCGGCCAGCACCACGAAGGCGTCGGCGCCGCCCAGCTCCATGGTCGACTTCTTGAGCGCCTTGCCGGCCTGCGCGGCGACGACCGCGCCGGCCGCCTCCGACCCGGTCAGCGCCACGCCGTGCACGCGCGGGTCGTTGAGGATGGCCTCGATCTGCGCGCGCGTGGCGTACAGGTTCTGGAAGGCGCCGGCGGGCAGGCCGGCGTCGCGCATCAGGCGCTCGAAGGCGGCCGCGCTCTGCGGCACGTTGGACGCGTGCTTGAGCAGCATCGTGTTGCCGGCCGACAGTTGCGGCGCGATGATGCGGGCGATCTGATAGTAGGGGAAGTTCCACGGCTCGATCGCCAGCAGCACGCCGAGCGGCTCGTGCACCAGCATGGCCTGGCCCTCGTCGGCGCTGGCCACCGGCAGCGGCTGCGGCGCCAGCAAGGCCTCGGCGTGCTGCGCGTAATAGTCGAAGATGTCGGCCGCCAGCGCCACCTCGGCGCGGGCCTCGGCCAGCAGCTTGCCCATTTCCAGGGTCAGCAGGCGGGCGTAGTCGTCGCACTGGCTGCGCAGCAGCCCGGCGGCGGCGCGCATCACCGTGGCGCGCACGGCAAAGCTGGTGTGCTTCCACGTCTGGAACGCCGCGTGGGCCTGGTCGATGGCGATGGCCACCTCGGCGTCGGTGGCGTCGGCAAAGGATCTCACCAGCTCGCTGGTGTATGGGTTGATGCTGGCGTACGGCATTGGGACTCCCTCATGTGTGATAGCGCATGGGGACCAGTCTCCGCCTTACTACCCGCAAAAACTATGATCTAGATCAAGATATGCCGACACCACTGATGTTCCGCGGTTGTCCGTCAAAGCGACTTCAACACCGCCTCGACCAGTTCGCCGCTGTCGTACGGACTGTCCGGCAACAGCAGGTCCGGCCGCACCAGCGCCGGGGTGGCGGCGCCGGAGGGACGCTGGAAAATCAGGCGCGGCACGCCCAGCGTCAGCCCGCTGCCGGGGAGCACGAAGTTCTGCGTGCCGCCGCTTTGCCGCGCGCGCGCCGTGCCCGCCGCGCCGGCCACTTTGGCGAAACCGAAGTCTTGCACCACATTGCTGAACAATATGGCCGAGGAATACGTGTTGCGCCCGACCAACACGTACGTGGCGCCGCCAAAATGCAAGGGATCGTCCGGTTGCGGCGGCACCCACCGGTCGATCGTGCCGTCGATCACGTCGCCAAGCGCTTCGGTGGCGCTCTCACGCCCCTTGACGACCTTTTTCTTGTAGGTCGACGCCCAGCGGTACGGCTTGTCGGCGATGTAGCGCAGAATGCCGTCCATCCACATGTCGTCGTTGCCGCCGCCGTTGGCGCGCACGTCGATCAGCAGCGTCTTGACCTTGGCCTCGCGCAGCCGGGCGAAGGCGCGTTCGGTGAAATCGGTGAATTGCTTTTTGTCGGGCCAATAAAACGTGTTGACCGTCAGCAGCGCGGCGCCGCCCGGCAGCAGCTCGAAACGGAACTGCCGGGCGAACTGCGATGATCCAGCCAGGTAGGCTGGCATGGCGCCGCCCGCCGCCGCGCGCAGCTGGCGTCCATCGGCCGTCAGCAGGTCGAACGCGGGCACGTCGCCGTACATCTTCCAGTAGAGGAAAGGCCAGCGCGTCGACAGCAGGTCGGCGCGGAACGCCGCCGTGTCGCCATGGCAGCGCTCAAGCAACTCGGCGACGATGCGGCGCGCCGGCACGCCGTTGATCCGCTCGATGCGCACGCCGCCGAGTGCCGAGGCGGCGCCGCCCAGCTCGGCGCGGATGGTCAAGCCGCCTTGCGCGTCCGCCACCACCTCATAAGGGAAAAAACCGCCGCCGCCGGCGAGGAACGCCGCGCTCTGGCCGGCGGCGTCGGGTTGCGTCAAGGCCATGTGGGCGTCGGCGTACACCGGGTTGAGCGTCGCCATCAGCCGCCAGGCCTCGTCGCGCGTCATCGGTTTGTTCAGCTGGGCGTCGATGCGCTGGTAGGTTTGCCGCAATTGTTCGGTGTCGGCTGAAAATCCGGGATCGGGATGGGTGCTGGCGACGGCGTCCTGCACGAAGCGCAGGTCCGCGCGCAACTGTTCTGGTGTGAAAACGGGTGCGGCCTGCGGCTGTGCGCGGGCGCCGCCGCACAGCGCGATGGCGATCAGCGCCAGCAGGGCCGGGCGGGAGAAGGGAAGTGTGCGTGTCATTGGTATCCGTGGGTAAAAACCATGGCGGAAATGTAACACTCGTGCGCGGCCCTGGCCAACGGCGGGCGACGAACGGCGGTTTTGACGGCGTGAAACGCGTTATTGCCGCCTTGGCACAGTTGTTCGGTGTGCCACGCAACAGACGCCTGGGGTCGATGCCGGCATCATCGGCAGGTCAGCCAACCAGCCCGCAGGATATTAAAATGGATTTCCCCACCCGCCATCCGAATCAACCGTTGCCCTACGATCCCTCCTACGAGATCGAGGAGGAGGACGAGGCGAAGACCATCGCCGAATTGCAGGAGACGATGCGCGGGATCGCCGAGACCGTCCACAAGGACAGCGGCCACGCGCCGCGCGGCGTGCACGCCAAGAGCCACGGCCTGCTGCGCGGCCAGCTGCGGGTGCTGGACCGCATTCCGCCCGACTACGCGCAGGGCTTGTTCGCGACCGCCGGCGAGTATCCGGTGGTGATGCGGCTGTCGACCACGCCGGGCGACCGGCTCGACGACAAGGTGTCGACGCCGCGCGGCATGGCGCTCAAGATCATCGGCGTGCCCGGCGAGCGCCTGCCTGACGGCGTCGGCGACAGCACGCAGGATATTGTCATGGTCAACGGGCCGGTATTCCTGGCGCCGACCGCCAAGCAGTTCCTCGGCAGCGCCAAGCTGCTGGCCGCCACCACCGACAAGGTGCCGGCGCTGAAGAAGGCGTTCTCGGCGGCCTTGCAGGGCGCGGAGAAGGCGATCGAGGCGGTCGGCGGCGAGAGCGCCACGCTCAAGAGCCTGGGCGGCCATCCGGAAACCCACATCCTCGGCGAGACCTTTTTCACCCAGGTGCCGGTGTTGTTCGGCCGTTACATGGCCAAGCTGTCGCTGGTGCCGGTGTCGCCCGAGCTGGTGGCGCTGAAGGACAAGCCGGTCGATCTGGAGCACAAGCCGAACGGCCTGCGCGGCGCTGTGGTCGACTTCATGAGCGAACACGGCGCCGAGTGGGAGTTGCGCGCGCAGCTGTGCACCGACCTGGCGACGATGCCGATCGAGGACCCGACGGTTGAATGGACCAGCCCGTGGGTGGCTGTGGCGCGCATCAGCGCCGCGCCGCAGGCCGGCTGGACGCACGGTCTGTCGCAACTGGTGGACGAGGGCATGAGTTTCAGCCCGTGGCATTGTGTCGCCGCGCACCGGCCGCTGGGGTCGATCATGCGGGTGCGGCGCGCGGTGTACGCGGCGTCGGCACGTTTCCGCGCCGAGCGCAACGGCATGGCGATCGCCGAGCCGGTCAACCTCGACCATTGGCGCGAGCATTGAGCGGTTGGGACCTCCGGCGGAGCATAGATGGCGGATTACGCTACGCTAATCCGCCCTACGTGTCTCCAACGCGAACCGTAGGTTGAATGACCTCGGAAACACGTAGGGCGGATTAGGCGATAGCCGTAATCCGCCATGCAAAATCCGTCGGCGGCGCCCGCGATCAATACTTGTAATTCAACCCCACCACGAACGTCCGCCCGGAATGCACATACAACAGCGTGTCGTTGCGCTGGCTATCACGGCCATAACGCAGCGGCGTGTCGTTCAGGTTCTGCCCCTCCAGACTGACGCGCAACTGCGGCGTGATGTTATACGACATGCTGAAATCGACATTGGTCGAGCCGTCGACAATGGTGAAGTCATGCCCCTGCACATCACCCAGCACGTTGAGCAGATACGACGAGCGGTGCGCCGCCGACACCCGCGCGCTGAACTTCTTATCCTCATAGAACAAGGTCAGGTTGTGCGCCTTGGGCGACAAGCCGGTGAAGTTGGCGCGCCGCGTCAGTTGCTCGTTGGCGGCCGTGTTCGGATTGTCGACCCGCGTGATGTAGGTGATCTTCGAATCGACGTGCGTGTAATTGGCCAGCAAACCGAAATTGGCCCAGATGCCCGGCAGGAAGCTGAACGGCGCCTGCAGGTTGAACTCGTACCCGGTCAGCGGCCCGCCCGGCGTGTTGACCTGGCGGTTGACCACCACCGTGGTGCCGGGCAGGGTGGCGCAGGCCGGCGTGCCGCCGGTGATGCTGCAGCCGCCGCCGAGCAATATCGATTCCGGCAGCCCCAGTGACGAGAACACGGCGCGCTCCGACACGCCCTGGATGAAGGTGCCGATGTCCTTGTGGAAGGCGCCCACCGACACCATCGCGTTCTTGGCGTAGTACCACTCGGCCTGCACGTCGTAGGTCTTGGCGCGGATCGGCGCCAGGTTCGGATTGCCGATCGTCACCGTCTGCACCTGCGTGCTGAGGGTGGTTGACGGCGCCAGGTCGGTGTACTCCGGCCGCGCCAGGGTCTTGCCGGCCGAGAAGCGCAGCATGACGTCGTGCGGCAGCGTGGCCGAGACGTTGAGCGCCGGCAGGTTGTCGCGGTAGCTGTTCTTGAAGCGCGCCGGCTCCAGCACGCCGTTGGCGTTGAGCATGGCGAAGGTGTCGACGTCGGTGCGGGCGTGGCGCACGCCGACGTTGCCGCGCAGCGGAATCGAGAACACGTCGTACTTGAAGTCGGCCGCCAGGAACAGCGCCTTGATCGATTCGTCGACGCCGCGGTTGGCCTGGTTCAGATAGTTGTAGCTGGAACCGGGCACCTCGGTGCAATGGCATTCGATGTTGTAGACCTTGAGGAACTTGTCGAGGTCGACCGCCGCCCACGAGCCGGGCACGCCGCTGCCGCCCAAGCCCTTGCCGAAGCCGCTGATCTGGCGCGTGATGTCGCCCATGCCGACGCCGGCCGGCAAGGTCAGGCCGTTGCCGCCGGAGCCGATCTCGACGTTGGACCAGGTGTTGTCGCGCTTGGACAAGCCGGTGCGCAAGGTCAGGTTGTCGTTGAGCTCGTAGCTGGCGTTGACCTGGTTGGTCTTCAGCGTGTTGCGCGTGTGCAGATAGCGGCCGACGAACTGGCCGTGGAAGGTGCCGTCGGCCTCCTGCGGCGCGAAGCTGAAGCTGTTCGGATTGGCGACGTCGACGCCGAAGTTCATCGACGGCACGTTGCGGTTGTTGCGGAAGTCGTAAGAGAAGCCGTTGGCGTTGGGCGAATCGAATTGCACGGTGGTGCGCTGCGGCTCGTCCAGGTCCGAGCGCGACTGGCCGCTCAGGAAGTCGATCTTCAGGCGGTCGGTGACGTCGTGGCGGCCCGACACCACGTACTGGCGGAACAAGGTCGAGTAGACGTCGAGCAAGCCCTCGCTGCGGATGTCGACCGCGTTGAACTTGCCGTAGTCCCAGCTGCCGGCGTCGTTGAAGTGGCTCTCCAGGATCGACGTTTGCGGCTTGCCGTTTGATTGCCCCAGGCTGCGGCCGAACGAGATGGCCGAGATGTAGTTGTCGTAGCGCTTGTTGTTGAACTTGCCGCCGAGCAGGTCGAGGTTGAGTTCGGTGGCGCTGTTGGGCCGCCATTGCAGCGAGCCGGTCAGGCCGGAGCGCTCGTACTGCGTCATCGAGCGGCGGTAGCGCGGAATGCGCGGCGCGAACGCGCCCGAGCCGGGCAGCGGGTTGGCCACGGTGCCGCCGTAGTTGTCGGTGCGCGACATGACGTCGTTGTAGGCGGCCGGGTTGGAGGTGCGCGGCACGCCGAAGCCGCAGTTGGCCGCGGTGATGCCCTTGACGGCGTTGTTGGCCGGGTTCTGCGGCGCGTAGCCGGCCGGCGAGCAAAAGCCGCCGTCGTTGCTGGCGCTGAGCAGCTCGACCGCCTCGTAGCCTTCCTCCTGCACCGTGCGCTTGGAGTAGGCGGCCGAGACCAGCGCGCCGAACTGGCCGTACGGCGTCTTCCAGCGGTCCGACAGCAGCGCCGTCACGCGCGGGCTGTATTTTTCCGACAGCGAATTGTGCATCTCCTGCGCGCCCAGGCTGAAGGTGCGGCCCTTGAAGTCGAACGGGCGCGCCGTGCGCAGGTCGACGGTGGCGCCGAGCGAGCCTTCCTCGACGCTGGCCTCGGAGGTCTTGCGCACCTCGAGGCTATTGAATAGTTCGGAGGCGAACACGGAAAAGTCGAAGCCGCGGCCGCGGTTGGTGCTGCCGTTGATGTCGGAGGCGCCGGTGGCCGTCACGCCCTCGATGCCGTTGATGCGCACGCGCGTGAAACCGGCGTTGAGGCCGCGCACGGTGATCTGCTTGCCCTCGCCGCCGTCGCCGCGCGTGAGCGACACGCCCGGCACCCGCTGCAAGGATTCGGCCAGGTTGGCGTCGGGGAACTTGGCGATGTCCTCGGCCTTGATGACGTCGATGATGCCGTCGCTCGAGCGCTTGGTGTTGAGCGCGCTGTTGAGGCTGGCGCGGAAGCCGGTCACGACCACCACGGAATCAGCCGGTGCGGCCGGCGCGGCCGCCGCTTCGGTCGGTTGGGAGGTTTGTGCCCGCGCGGGGGCCATGGCGGCCAGCGCGGCCAGCGCGCCGACGACGGCGAGGACGGACGGTTTGAGCGGACTGCGGGCGTTCCGGTTCTTCATGCGTATCCTTTTGTATTTTTTGTTGCTGTGTGGATGTCTCTCCCTGTGTGGGAAAACCGATCATATGCGAGTTCAACGCGCGAAAAATCGGCGCCGGGGAAACGATCAGGTAGTTGATTTATTAAGCGATGTGGCGGGCCGTGGCGTTGCTTGCTAACTACAATGCGCGTCCGCCGGCCTATTGTGCGCCGCCGAACAATACACTTGTTACACTTTGGCTTTCTGCAAACAAAGTCATCATGGCGGCCCACTCCGTTACCACTCTGTCCTTCCCCGCCGCCGACGCGCACGCGTACCGCTTCATCGGCCAGGGCACGCCCATGCGCGACATGGTGCGCGATTTTCCGTGGCACACCACGGCGCTGGGCGCGATCGACGACTGGCCGGCGGCGCTGCGCACGGCGGTCGGCATCGTCATGCATTCGGTGCATCCGATGTTCCTGTGGTGGGGCGAACAACTGACCCAGGTCTACAACGACGCCTACGTGCCGTGCTTCGGCGAGGGCAAGCATCCGGCCGCGCTGGGGCACCGGGGACGCGAATGCTGGGCCGAGATCTGGCCCATCATCGGCCCGCAGATCGAGGAGGTGCGCAACGGCGGCGAGCCGCGCTGGTACGCCGACAACCTGGTGCCGATCTGGCGCAACGGCCGCATCGAGGACGTCTACTGGAGCTACACCTACACGCCGGTGTTCGGCGCCGACGACCGCGTCGCCGGCGTGCTGGTGGTGTGCACCGAGACCACCGCCCAGGTGCTGGCCGAGCGCCGCCGCCACGCGCTCGACCTGCTGGCGCGCCGGTTGCTGGCCTGCCGCAGCGAGGCCGACGTGCGCGCCGGCATCGCCGCCAGCGCCGCCGACGATCCGGGCGACCTGCTGTCGGTGGTGTTGCTACGCGGTCCGGGCGCGGCGGCCGCCGACGGCGCCGCGATCGGCCATTGCGCCGCCGGCGACCCGTCCGTGGTGGTCGTCAGCGGCGCCGAACTGCAGCTGTGCGACGAGCTGGCGCTGGCGTTCCGCGTCTCGCCGCGGCTGCCGCTCGACGCCGCCTTCCGCCGCTTCCTGGAACAGTACACGGCCACCGTGTGCGCCACCCTGAGCCGGCTCGACAGCGACCGCGCGCTGGCCGAGGCGATGGCCGAGAGCGAGCGCCTCAACGCCGACCTCAACGCGTCCTCGCGCATCAAGGATGAATTCCTGGCCATGCTCGGCCACGAGCTGCGCAATCCGCTGGCGCCTATCGTCACCGCGCTCAAGCTGATGAAGCTGCGCGGCGGCGAACACAGCGAGACGGTCCACGAGCAGGAGGTGATCCAGCGCCAGGTCGACCACCTGGTGCGGCTGGTCGACGACCTGCTCGACGTCTCGCGCATCGCCAGCGGCAAGGTCGAGCTGCGCAAGGAGACGGTGGCGCTGGCGGACGTGCTCAACAAGGCGATCGAGATGGCCAGCCCGCTGCTCGAGCAAAAACAGCACCGGCTGCTGGTCGACGTCGCGCCGGTGCGCTGGCACGGCGATCCGGCGCGGCTGGCGCAGGTGGTGTCCAACCTGTTGAGCAACGCGGCGCGCTACACCCCGGCCGGCGGCCACGTGACCTTGGCCACGCGCGTCAAGGACCGTTCGCTGCAAATCCAGGTCACCGACGACGGCTCGGGCATCTCGGCCGCGCTGCTGCCGCACGTGTTTGATTTGTTCGTGCAGGGCAACCGCCTGGTCGACCGCGCCAAGGGCGGGCTGGGCATCGGCCTGGCGCTGGTGCGCAACCTGGTGCAGATGCACGGCGGCGAGGTGGCCGCCTACAGCGCCGGCGAGGGGCGCGGCAGCACCTTCACGCTGACCCTGCCCGATTCGGTGGTGGAGCAGGCGGCCGCGCCGGACGCCCTCGGCGAGCCGGTGGCGGCGGCCGGCGGCGGCACGCGGGTGCTGGTGGTCGACGACAACCAGGACGCCGCCGATTCGCTGGCCGACCTGCTCGGCGCGCTCGGCTACAGCGCCAGCGTGGCCTACGATCCGGCCCAGGCCCTGGCCGAGGCGGCCAGGGCGATGCCGCAGGTGGCCATCCTCGACATCGGCCTGCCCGGCATGGACGGCTTCGAACTGGCGGCCCATTTGCGCCGGCTGCCGCGCGGCGACGGCGTCAAGCTGATCGCGCTGTCGGGCTACGGCCAGGAGAACGACAAGCACCGCAGCCGCGAGGCCGGCTTCGCCGCCCACCTCGTCAAACCGATCAATATCGCCGAGTTGCAGGCAACGTTATCATAAAGAGTTGTATTTTTCGTAAATAAACCGCTAGAATAGCTCCCGGGAAACTTTTGCCGGCCGGGAGCGATATGGAATTGGTGTACAAGAACGAAAAGGCGTTGTTCGGCCTGATGCTGGCGGTGTCGCTGCTGGTCTGGGCCGCGCTGCTGGCGGCCACCATGGGCATGGCGCTGCTGTACGTGCTGCTGTTCTTCGTCACCTACTGTTTCGCCCAGTCGGCGCTGGTGTCCTGGCTCAAGGGCACGGGGGTGCGCATCACGGCGCAGCAGTTCCCCGACCTGCGCGAGCGCATCGACGCCTGCTGCCGCCGGCTGGGCCTGGAGCGGGCGCCGGAGGCGTATCTGCTGCAGATGGGCGGCACGCTCAACGCCTTCGCCACGCGCTTTCTCGGCAATAACTTCATCGTGCTGTATTCGGACGTCGTCGACGCCCTCGAGGACCATCCGGACGCGATCAATTTCTACATCGGCCACGAGATCGGCCACCTCAAACGCCAGCACCTGCGCTGGTCGGCGCTGCTGGCGCCGGCGTCGTGGCTGCCGCTGCTGGGCGCGGCGTACGCCCGCGCCCGCGAGTACACGTGCGACCGCCACGGCTTCCACGCCTGCGACGACCTCAAAAGCGCGCAGGTGGGGCTGGCGGCGCTGGCGGCCGGCGGCAAGCGCTGGCGCCAGCTGAGCGCGTCCGGCTACGCGGCCCAGGCGCAGCAGTCGTCCGGCTTCTGGATGTCGTTCCACGAACTGGTGGGCGACCAGCCGTGGCTGGTCAAGCGCATGGCGGCGATGCGCGCGCTGGCGCGCGGCGGCGAGGTCGAGCAGCCCGGCCGCCACGGCCTGGCCTATGCGCTGGCGCTGTGCGTGCCGCGGCTGGGCGTGGGCGGCGCCGGCTCGCTGCTGGCGGTGCTGGCGCTGGCCGGCGCGCTGGCGGCGGTGGCCGTGCCGGCCTACCAGGATTACGCCACGCGCGCGCGCATGGCGCAGGTGGTCGGCGTCGGCCAGGAGGCGACGGCGGCGGTGGAACGCTATTTCTACGCCCACGGCAGCGCCCCGGCGACGCTCGAGCAGGCCGGCTACGCGATGGACGATCCGAACCACGTGGTGCAGAACATCACCGTCGACGCCGCCAACGGCATGGTGCACGTGTTCCCGGCCGACCTGAACTATCGCGGCAAGGCTATTGCGTTCACGCCTAGCCTGGACGAGAATAAGCGCGTGGCCTGGCGCTGCGGCAGCGAGGCCATCCCGGCCAAGCTGCTGCCGGCCGCTTGCCACCCGTAGCGGGGGCCCCCGCGCCACCGCCTCGAAGGACGCCTTTTGACCACACCGCTGGAACTCGCCGCCAATGCCGTCATGACGCTGTCCATCGTGCTCGCCGGACGCAACAACGTGCATTCGTGGTGGCTGGGCGTGATCGGCTGCGCCATGTTCGCGGCGCTGTTCTACGGTTCCCGGCTGTACGCCGACGTCGCGCTGCAGCTGTTCTTCATCGTCACCTGCCTGGTCGGCTGGCGCCGCTGGGCCGCCGGCGGCGGCCGGGCGCTGCCCATTTCGCTGGCGCGGCCGGTACTGCTGGGCTCGATGAGCGCGGCCGGACTGGCGGCCACCGCCGCCTACGGCCTGATGCTGCAAGCGTGGACCGACGCCTACGCGCCGTTCATCGATTCGGCGGTGCTGATGTTCAGCATCATCGCGCAACTGCTGCTGATGGGGCGGCGGCTGCAGACCTGGCCGTTCTGGCTGCTGGTCAACACCGTCTCGATCCCGCTGTACGCCAGCCGCGGCCTGTACCTGACGGCCGCGCTGTACGGGGCCTACTGGGTCAACGCGCTGGCCTCGTGGTTCTTCTGGCGCCGCCAGATGGTGGCGGGCGCGACGGCGGGCGGCCGCTAGGCTATCCCGCCAGGACACAATTCGGCCACACATCGGCCACAATTTGACCCCCGATTGTCCCGAAATCATCGACATTGTCCTGGGCAAGCTCTATCATTGATTTCCTTGCGGAAAAAATATGGAGTGAATAATGCAATGGTTCTATGACCTCAAGATAGGTAAAAAGCTCATTCTGGCGTTCGCGGTGGTGATCGCGCTGACCTGCGTGCTGGGCTTGTTCTCGATCAACCAGCTGGTCAAGGTCAACCAGGCCTCGACCGACATCGCCACCAACTGGATGCCGGCGGTGCGTTACCTGGGGCAGATGCAGACGTCGATGTCGCGCTACCGGATCTCGGAATCGACCCACATCCTGGTGACCGAGGAGGCCGATATGGCGGCCACCGAGAAATCGATGGCGAGCCGGCTCGAGACGCTGGCCAAGCAGCAGGCGTCGTACGCGGCGCTGGTGTCCGAGGCCGAGGAAAAACGCATCTACGCCGAGCTGCAGCAAACCATGCAGGCCTACCAGGTCGAGAGCAAGAAGCTGGTGGCGCTGTCGCGCGCCGGGCAGAAGGAGGAGGCGCGCGTGCTGTTCCGCGGCGCCTCCAACAAGGTGTTCCGCCAGGTCAACGAGCAGCTCGACGCGCTGGTCAAGATCAACGACGACGGCAGCATGGCGTCGGACACGTCGGCCGCGCAGACCTTCGTGCTGGCGCGCAGGCTCATCCTCGGCACACTGGCGGCGCTGATCGTCATCAGCCTGGTGCTGGCGACGACCGTCTCGCGCGCGGTCGCCCGGCCGCTGGAGGAGGCGGTGGTGATCGCCCGCCGCGTGGCCGAGGGCGACCTCACCGGCCACATCGTCAGCCACGGCAAGGACGAGACGGGACAATTGATGTTGTCGCTCAAGGCGATGAACGACAGCCTGCTGCGGGTGGTGGGCGAGGTGCGCGGCGGCACCGACACGATCGCCACCGCGTCGGCCGAGATCGCCAGCGGCAACCTCGACCTGTCGAGCCGTACCGAGGAGCAGGCCAGCTCGCTCGAGGAGACCGCCTCGGCGATGGAGGAGTTGACCTCGACCGTCAAGCAGAACGCCGACAACGCGCGCCAGGCCAACCAGCTGGCGCTGTCCGCGTCGGGCACGGCCACCGACGGCGGCCAGGTGGTGGGCGAGGTGATCGCGACGATGGAGGCCATCAGCGCCGCCTCGCGCAAGATCGTCGACATCATCAGCGTGATCGACGGCATCGCCTTCCAGACCAACATCCTGGCGCTCAACGCCGCCGTGGAGGCGGCCCGCGCCGGCGAGCAGGGGCGCGGCTTCGCGGTGGTGGCGTCCGAGGTGCGCAACCTGGCCCAGCGCAGCGCGGCGGCGGCCAAGGAGATCAAGCAACTGATCGACGATTCGGTCACCCAGGTCGACAACGGCACGGCGCTGGTGCAGCGCGCCGGCACCACGATGACCGAGGTGGTGGCCAGCGTGCGCCGCGTCAGCGACGTGGTGGCCGAGATCTCCGCCGCCAGCCACGAGCAGAGCACCGGCATCGAGGAGGTCAACCGCGCCATCACGCAGATGGACGAGGTGACGCAGCAAAACGCGGCACTGGTGGAGGAGGCGGCGGCCGCGGCCGGCTCGCTGCAGGAGCAGGCTGCCAACCTGGCCGCCGTGGTCAGCGTGTTCCGGCTGCGCTAGCGCCGCCGTCTTCACCCCGCACGGCATGGGGACTCGGCGTCCCCGTCGTACCCCGTACGGGGTACGACCCCTATGCGAGGGGGCTCGCCGGGTGGCGGGTTTGGCCAATTAGCAAATAAAAACGCCGCACGCCGTCTGAACTGACCCCAAATAGTTGGACGGTTTAGTTTGCTAGGTAGCCAAGAGCTGAGTTCTGTATTGCACAGGACTCAGCCCTTTTAACTTGAGCTTGATACGGTCGTGATTATAGTAGTGGATGTACTTTTTGATGCCTGTTTGTAATTCGTCGACGCTGCTAAATTTGTTCAGGTAGAAGAACTCGGTCTTGAGCACGGCAAAGAAGCTTTCCATCGCCGCGTTGTCGAGACAGTTTCCCTTACGAGACATGCTTTGTTCCATGCCTTTCTGACGCAGGATGCGTTGGTAGGCAGGCATTCGATACTGCCAGCCCTGGTCGGAGTGCAGCATGGGTTTGTCGTCAGTTCTTAGCTTGGACAAGGCCTTCTGGAGCATGGAACTCACCAGTTTAAACACTGGGCGCTTGGCTGTTTCAAAGGCGACGATTTCACCGTTGTAGAGGTCCATCACCGGCGACAGATAAAGTTTTTCCCCTGCGACGTTAAACTCCGTCACGTCTGTCACCCATTTCTGATTGGCAGCCTTGGCCTCAAATTGGCGTTGTAGTACATTGGCTGCCGCTTGGCCAACCTCTCCCTTGTAGGATCGATATTTCTTGGGGCGCACCAGCGACTTCAGGCCCAGTTTGGCCATTTGCCGTTGCACGGTTTTATGGTTCACCTGCTGGCCTAGATTGCGGAGAGCGAGCGTCACGCGTCGATACCCATAACGTCCTTTGTTGAGGGCGAAAATAGATTGGATTTGCAGCTTCAGCGACTGATGCTTATCGGCGGCCTGTGCGACCTTCTGCTGATAGTAAAAAGTACTGCGCGCCAAGCCGGCCAACTTCAGCAGGTCGGCCAGAGGAAATTGTTGCCTTAGCTCGCTAACTACTTGCGCTTTTTGCGCGCTGTCGTCTGCTGCTCTCGCTGCTGTTGAACTAAGGCTTTCAACTTTTTTAGGTACGCATTCTCCATCCGCAAAAAATTCACCTCGGCGAGCAGTTCTTCGCGGGTACGGGTTTCATCATCCACATGGGGCTGAGGTAGGGGCGGCTGGGGATCTGGCATCTTCTTAGGTTTGCCGCGCTGTCGCGGCTTTAGAGCGTCTACACCACCGCTATGATAACAGCGCTCCCATGCCGGGACGCACGTGGGACTGCGAATGTTGAAGACCGCTGCAGTTTGACGATATGAAAGCTCGTTTGCCCACATGTACTCCAAAATCTGCAGCCTTCGCTCCGAAGGATAGTGGGTGAACTTCTTCACTAAACCAGCTTGCCCGTGGGATGCATATAAACCAGACCACCGCCTAACCGTTGAATGGTCCAGTGCGTGCTTTTGGGCGATCGATCTGACTCCCGCCTCGCCAAGTAGACATTCTTGGACCACTGCAAGTTTGAACTGCATGCTGTACTTCGCCATAAAAAAACCCCGAAAGTTGGTGTCCAACTTTCGGGGTTCAGTTCACGTCAGGCCTGCGGCGTTTTTCTTTGCTGGATCGAGGCGCGGAACGCGCTGGGCGTGATGCCGGTGCGCTCGCGGAAGGCGGTGGCGAAATTGCCGGCGTTGTTAAACCCGATCAGCAGCGCGATGTCCTGCACGTCCATGTCTGTGTCGCGCAGCAAGTCCTCGCCGCGGCGCAGGCGCGCCTCGCGGATGAAGGCGAACACCGTCATGCCGGTTTGCTCGCGGAAGATCTGCGACAGTTTTTCGCGGTAGGTGCCGACGCTGCGGGCGATTTCGGCCAGCCCCGGCAAGGTGGCCAGGTTGTCGGCGATCAGGCGCTTGACGGCGGCCACGATGACCGCGTCCGGATCGCTGTCGCCGGTCTTGGCGCCGGCCGCGCCGGCCTCGGCGTCGTTGGAGGCCTGGCGGCCGCGGTCGCTGACCCGGCGCGCCAGGTCCAGGTGCACCTGGATGCGCGCGGCCAGCTCGCCCGGCGAAAACGGCTTGGACACGTAATCGACGCCGCCGATCGACAGGCCCATGATGCGCTCCTCGTCGGCGTCGGCGCCGCTGAGGAAGATCACCGGGATGTCCTGCGTCACAGGGTTGGCTTTGAGCAACCTACACGCCGTGTAGCCGTCCATGCTCGGCATGCGCACGTCGAGCAGGATCAGGTCCGGGTGGTTGGCCAGGGCCAATTGATAGCCCTGCAGCCCGTTGAACGCCACCGACACCTTGTACGGCAGCTCGCTGAGCAGATCGACCAGCACACGCTGCTCGAACGCGGAGTCGTCCACGATGAGGATTTTGCGTTGGGTGCTGTCGCTGGCCGTCGGCATGGGTCACCTTGGATGGTTGATAAATTCGTCACGCCCTGTTGCGTATTATGCCTATCTTTTAAAAATTTTTAATAGTTTTCTCCGCCTACAGAACCTTGGTCACTTGCAGCAAAAGCAGGCTTTTTTTAGATCATCAATAATGGTTTCGGTGTTGGACGAAGGCAATTGTGAAATTGTTGCCACTGTGCACCTAGCCAGCCAGCACCCGGGTGCGCGCCAGCGAATGCGCGCTTGCGGCCCCACGACGGCCCTATTTCACGAAGAAATTTACTGTCGAACATGGTGAATTTTGGAGAGTTTTCAATGCCACTTTATGGTCTATGTTGAAGGATGAAACGGCCGGAGAGTGTTGTTTTTATAGAGGAAATATCTCAATCGCAAGGCCAAAAAGGAGACAAAAATTGACACCGAAAAAAAATATTCATGTCACAGGGGCTTTCCCGAGTACAAGTCGCACGTTGCCGCCGCACACCCGCCGGCCGGTCTGATCGCGCGCTGCCTTTATTACCGAGTTTTCCAGTTCAACCTGAACTAAGGAGTTACAAATGAAACATACCGATTTCGGCCGCATGCCATGCCCCATCGCCCGCAGCCTCGGCAAAGTTGGCGAATGGTGGAGCATCCTGATCCTGCGCGACGCCTTCTACGGCCTGTCGCGCTTCGACGAGTTCGAGAAGAGCCTGAAGATCGCCCCGAACATGCTGACGCGCCGCCTGGCGGGCCTGGTCGAGGGCGGCCTGATGGAGCGCCGCCAGTACAGCGCCCGGCCGCCGCGTTATGAATACGTGCTGACCAAGGCCGGCCGCGACTTCAAACCGGTGCTGCTGGCCTTCATCGCCTGGGGCAACGACCACCTGGCCCCCGAGGGCGCCAGCCTGCTGGTGGTCAGCCGCGAAACCGGCAAGCCGGCCGACCAGGTGCTGGTCGACGCCAACAGCGGCCTGGCCATCAACGACGAGGACTATATGTTCGCGCCGGGACCGGCCGCCAGCGACACCATGCGCACCCGCCTGATCGAGATCAGCAAGCACGCGTCGTAGGCCTCGCCGCTGTCCGATAAAAAACGCCGGCTTGCCGGCGTTTTGCCGTTGTGGGCGCCGGCTTTCCGTTTAATCCTTGCCTAAACGTAAGGTGCGTCCGCCATTATCCGGGCTTTGTAGAATTGATTCCTCTTCATTTCATTGGGAGGTATCCATCATGAACAACAAGATCAGGATAGCCGTCGCCGCCTGTGCGGCCGTGTTGGCCGCGGGCGCGGCCACTGCGCAAAATTTGAGCAAGGGCGACCAGCGCATCCTCACCAGCCTGGCCCAGGCCAATGTCAACGAGGTCGCCGCCGGCAACATCGCGGTGCAAAAAGCCAGCGCGCCGGAAGTGAAGGCCTTCGCCCAGAAAATGGTGGACGACCACACCAAGGGCTTGCAGGAGGTGCAGCAGGTGGCGCAGGCCAAGAACGTGACCCTGCCCACCGAGCCCGACGCCAAGCACAAGAAGATGGCCGACCGCCTCAACGCGCTCAGCGGGGCCGAGTTCGACAAGAACTATGTCGCCAACGCCGGCGTCAACGACCACAAGGCCGCGCACAAGCTGGTCGCCGACGCCCAGCAAAAGGCCAAGGACCCGGACGTCAAGGCGCTGGCGGCCAAGCTGCAGCCCACCATCGACGAGCACATGAAGTCCGTGCCGCAGATGGCGGCCGGCAAGACGGACGCGCCCCGGACGCAGCAGTAAAGCGGCGCGCCAACGGGCGAACGGTCGGTGGCGGCGTGGCCGCCAGCGCCGACCCAGGTAGCTTCCCCGGCCGGAAAACGCGCTGCGGCCGGGCGGCCTGAAAACTGTGGAATAATGCTGGAAGCGTGTTTAAATGCGCTCCGGCAACTAGCCGGCGGGCGACACACAGTCAAAGGATGTTACTTGGTGGACATGTTTGCTCTCGATGAAGAGCTGGCGCGGTGGGAGGCGGCGTTGCCGGAGACATCCGGCGCGCGGCGCCTGCCGCTGCTGGTGGCGCTCGCCTGGCATCTGCGCCAGCGCGCGCCGGCGCGCGCCCGCGCCTTGTCCGCCGACATCGTCCCGCTGCTGGCGACGCTGCCGCCGTCGGCGGCGCTGCTGGCGCGCGGCCGCCTGCTGCTTATCGCCGCCGAGGCCGACTGGCTCAACGGCCAGCTCGACACCGCCCAATATCAGGCCGAACAGGCACTATTGCTGTTTGAGCAAGCCTCCGGCGCGCCTGTTTCCATCCATTCCACCGATCCCGGCGACGTCGAACCGTGCCGCGCCGCCGCGGCCGGGCCGTCGGCGGCCGCCTGCGCCAGCGCCGACGCCTGCTGGGTGCTGGCCTGGGTGGCCAACGACCGCGGCGACAGCGCGGCCGGCGACGCCTGGCTGGCGCGCGCCGGCGCGGCCGCGCGCGACGGCGGCGACCCGGTGCGGCAGGACGTGATCGACGCCGCCGCAGGCATCTGCGCCGCGTTCGGCGACCTGCGGGCCGCGCAGCTGCGCTGGAGCGCGCGCTTCGGCGCCGACCCCGGCGACGCCGCGCCGGTCGCCGCCGGCTGGATCAGCGACTATTTCGGCACCTGCGCCTTCCAGCGCTGCGAGTACGGCCGCGCCATCGGCCACCTGATGCGCAGTTTCGAGACGGCGCTGGTGAGTGGCCAGATCCGCCGCGCCATCATCATCGCCACCAACATCGGCAACGGCTTCACCAGCCTCAACGCGCACGAGGCGGCGCTGGAATGGATGCAGCGCGGGCTCGACCTGGCGCGCCCGGCCGGCTGGCCGCTGAGCATCGGCATGTGCCTGATGCAGACCGCCGAGACCTTGCGCCAGCTGGGCCAGCGCGAGGCCGCGCAAACCCTGCTGCGCGAGGCGCTGCACGTGCTGACGCCGCTGTCGGGCTCGCGCGCCTACGCGGTGGCGCTGGAATACCAGGGCGACCTGGCGCTCGACCTGGGCAACCACGCGGCCGCGCTCGACAGCTTCACGCGGCTGGCCGCGCGCGGCGACGCGCTGGCGCAGACCGATTTCCAAAGCAGCGCGCGGCGCGGCCAGGCGCACGCGCTGTCGCACCTGGGCCGTCCGGCCGAGGCGCTGGCCGCAGTCAGCGGCGCGCTGGCGCTGGCGCGCGAGCATGACGACGCCTCCGGCCAGATCGCCGCGCTCAACGTGCTGGCCGACATCCACGCGCGCCACCCGCTGCCGGCGCCGCAACCGATGACGGCGCCCAACGCGGTGCTGCATTACCTGCTGCTGGCGCTGGAGATCGCCGCCACCATCGACGGCTACACGGTGCCCGGCGCGCTGCTCGACGCCGCCGCGCGCGAGTACGCGGCCATCGGCGACCACGCGCGTGCCTACGCGATGGCGCTGCGGGCCGGCGCGGCGCGCGACCAGACCCACAGCCAGCAGGCCACCAACCGCGCCGTCGCCATGCAGGTGCAGTACCAGACCGAGCGCGCGCACACCGAGGCCGAGCACCACCGCCAGCTGGCGGCGGCCGAGGCGCAGCGCGCCGAGGTGCTGCAGCAGACCAGCGCCACCCTGGCGCACCTGAGCGCGATCGGCCAGGAGATCACCGCCCACCTGGACGCGGCGGCGGTGTTCCGCGCGCTCGACCGCCACGTGCACGGGCTGCTCGACGCCACCCATTTTTCGATCTTCCTGCTCGAGTCGAACGGCGTGTGGCTGTCCTGCGCGTTCGGCGTCGAGGCCGGCCATCCGCTGCCGGCGGTGCGTTACGCGCTGTCGGACCCGCACGCCAATTCGGCGCGCTGCGTGCGCGAGCGGCGCGAGATCCTGATCGAACTGGGCGGGCAGGAGCCGACCCCCAACCTGATCCCCGGCACCTTGCCGACGTCGACCCTGCTGTTCGCGCCGCTGCGCGTGGGCGAGCGCGTGCTCGGCGCGATGACGGTGCAGTCGCCGCACGCCAACGCTTACGGCGAGCGCGAACGGCTGATCTTCCGCAGCCTGTGCGCGTTCGGCGCCATCGCGCTCGACAACGCCAGCGCCTACCGCCAGGTGGCGGCCACGCTCAAGACGCTGAGCGCGACCCAGGAGCAGCTGCTGGAGAAGAACCTGGAGCTCGAGCGCGCCTACCGGGCGCTCGAGGAGGTCAGCCTGACCGACCAGCTGACCGGCCTGCGCAACCGCCGCTTTTTCCTGCGCCATGTCGACGCCGACGTGGCGATGAGTTTGCGCGGCCACGACGACGGCCTGCAGCGCGGCCACCCGCCCGGCGGCGCCGAGCCGCAGGCGGCCAGCGACCTGGTGTTCTTCATGGTCGACATCGACCACTTCAAGGAGGTCAACGACCGCTACGGCCACGCCGCCGGCGACGCCATCCTGGTGCAGATGAAGGAGCGCCTGCTGCTGGTGTTCCGCGAATCGGACTACGTGATCCGCTGGGGCGGCGAGGAGTTCCTGGTGCTGGCGCGCGCCACCGACCGCGACGAGGCGCGCGCGCTGGCCGAGCGCATGCGGCGCGTGGTGGCCGAGCGCGATTTCACGCTGCCGGACGGCGTGCGGCTGTCGAAGACCTGCTCGATCGGGTTCGCCTGCTTCCCCTTCCTGCCGGCGCAACCGCGCCTGCTGTCGTGGTCGCAGGTGGTGGAGCTGGCCGACCAGGGCCTGTACATCGCCAAGCGCTCCGGCCGCGACGCCTGGGCGGCGCTGTACGGCACCGAGCGGGCGCGCGCCGACGGCCTGTTTCCGCGCCTGATGCACAACCTCGACGAGGCGGTCGCCGGCGGCGAGGTGCGCCTGGTCAGCAACCTGGCCGGGCCGCTGCTGCTGGGCGGCGAGCGGCGCCGGGTGGGCTTGTCGAGCGACCTGGAAACCTGAGCCGGCTACGGCGCCGGCGCCTCCACCACCACCTCGCAATTGAGCGTGTTGGCGATGTAGCAGTGCTCGTGCGCCTGGTGGTGGATCGCCTGCAGCTCCTCCTCGGCCGGCGGCGCGGTGCCGGCGAAGACGATGGCGGGGCGCAGCGCGATGCGGGTCATCGCCATCCGGCCCTGGGCGTTCTTGCCGAGGGTGCCGACGGCGCGGTCGCTGTAGCTGTCGACAGTGTGGCCGCGTTTGGCGGCGATCGACAGGAAGAACAGCATGTGGCAGCTCGACGCGGCGGCCACCAGCGCCTCCTCCGGATCGACGGCGGCGGCGTCCGACATCGGCAGCGGCACCGACAGCGGCGACGACGACGCCGGCACCACGGCGCCGCCGTCGAAGCGCCAGGTGTGGGCGCGGCTATAGCGCTGCCCGAGGAAATCCTGGCCGTCGCGCTTCCATTCCAGTGTCGCTTCGAATTGCATCATCGGCTCCTGTCGGTGGGGGATTCCATTCTAACCCGTTCCCGATGGCGCCCCGCGGTTGCTATACTCACCCTCCCGACAACCTTGTTCTCGACGCGATGACCAAAATCCGCTGCGGCTGGGCCAATCCGGCCAACCCCCTGTACCTGCACTACCACGACACCGAATGGGGCGTGCCTTGCCACGACGAGACGCGCCTGTTCGAGATGCTCAACCTGGAGGGCGCGCAGGCGGGGCTGAGCTGGGAGACCATCCTCAACAAGCGCGAGAACTACCGCGCCGCCTTCGACCAGTGGGACGCGGACAAGATCGCCGCCTACGACGCCGACAAGGTGGCCGCCTTGCTGGCCGATCCCGGCATCGTGCGCAACCGCCTGAAGGTGGCGGCGGCGGTCACCAACGCGCAGGCCTACCTGCGCCTGCGCGCCGGCGGCGGCAGCCTCGATAGCCTGCTGTGGGACTATGTCGGCGGCAAGCCGATCGTCCGTGACGGCGACCAGCGCGCGAGCAAGACGGCGCTGTCGGACCGGATCTCGAAGGACCTGGCCAAGCTGGGGTTCAAGTTCGTCGGCTCGACCATCGTGTACGCCTACATGCAGGGCATCGGCATGGTCGACGACCACGATCCGGCGTGCTTTTGCAGCAAGCGGCGCAAGCGATGACGGCATCCGCGCGGCGACGCGTCGTTCTCGATACGCACTTCGGCGACGGCGCGCGTTTTCTGGCGGCGTGGGCGTCGGCGCGGGCCGGCGCGCCGTTGCACTATCTGGCCGTGGCGCCGGCGCTGCCGGCGGCAGCGGACCTCGCCGACGCCCGGCTGCGCGCCCTGTGGCCGCTCGACGTGCCGGGCTTCCACCGGATCGTGCTCGATGACGGCCGGGTGACGCTCGATCTGCTGGTCGGCGCGCTCGACGCGGTGCTGCCGCAGGTCGAGGCGCGGGTCGACGAGTTTTTGGTTGCCGCCTGTCCGCCGGGCCTGGCGCGCGCGCTGGCGAAGCTGGCGGCGCAAGGCGCGACGCTGCACGCGCGGGCGCCGGACGAGGCGCTGGTGTGGGCGCTGACGGCGGCCGGTTTCGCCTGCCAGGCGATCGCCGCTTCGCCCGATGTCAATGCGGTCTACCGAAGCCGCCAGCCGCCGCCGGCCGCGCCGCCGCCACCGCAGCGGCGCGCGATCGTCGTCGGCGCCGGCCTGGCCGGTTCCGCCGCCTGCCAGCGCCTGTGCGCCAACGGCTGGCAGGTGACGCTGATCGAACGCCACGCCGGGCCGGCGCGCGAGGCCTCGGGCAACCTGGCCGGCATCTTCATGCCGCTGCTGTCGAAGGACGACAACATCCCGACCCGCCTGAGCCGCGCCGCCTATCTGTTCGCGCTGCGCGAGTGGCGGCGGCTGGGCGGCGTCGGCCAAGCCTTCGACGGCGCCGACTGCGGCGTGCTGCAGCTGGCGCGCGACGCCGCCCACGCGAAGGTGCAGCGCGAGGTGCTGGCGGCGTGGGACTATCCGCCGGAATACGCGCGCTGGCTGGCGGCCGACGCCGCCGGCGCGCTGCTGGGCGGCGCGACGCCGCACGGCGGCTGGCTGTTCGAACGTGGCGGCTGGGCGCGGCCGGCGTCGCTGTGCGAGGCCATGCTGGCCGCGTGCGGCGAGCGCCTGCGCCGCGTGTTCGGCGCAAGGGCGCCGGAGCTGCGGCGAGCCGGGGACGAGTGGCAGGTGCTTGGCGCCGACGGCGTGGTGATCGCCCAGGCGCCGACGGTGATCCTGGCCAACGGCACCGGCGCCGTCGACATCGCGCAGGCGGCGCGCTTGCCGCTGTCGGCGTTGCGCGGCCAGGTCACGCACCTGGCGCAGGACCAGGCGGGCGTGCCGCGCCTGCCGCTGGTGGTGTGCCGCGAGGCCTACGTGACGCCGCCCGCCAACGGCATCGTCTGCGCCGGCGCGACCTACGACAACGACGACGATCCGGCGCTGCGCGCCAGCAGCCAGCTGGAAAACCTCACGCGGCTGGCGGAGATCGTCCCCGGCGATGCGGTGGCCGCGCTGGCGGCCGGCGCGCCGCTGGCGGGGCGGGTCGGCTTTCGCTGCGCGGCGCCGGACCGCCTGCCGCTGTGCGGCGCCTTGCCCGATTACGCCGCCGCCGGGCGTCTGGAGCGCCTGCGCGACGTGCCGCGCCATCCCGGCCTGTACGGCCTGCTGGGCTACGCGTCGCGCGGCTTGATCTGGGCGCCGCTGATGGCCGAACTGCTGGTCAGCCAGCTGGAACATGCGCCGCCGCCGCTGGAGTCGGCGCTGGTGGCCGCGCTCGATCCGGGCCGCTTCCTGCTCAAGGAGCGCCGCCGCGCCCAGTGATCCCGCCGCGCAGTGATCCCGCCACAGGGCGTTGCGTTGCGGCGTTGCGTTGGCGCAAATTTGGTGCGCACAGCAGCGCCGCCGGCGTTGGCGCGGCTATATCCCACGGGATATAATCAGCGTTTGAACCGGGCGCGAGCACCGAACAATGGATGAAGACCAAGCGCGGCACTACGATGGATCGCCGGAGCTGTTGATGTTCCTGGCCTCGACGGTGCACGACATGAAGAACTCGATCGGCGTCCTCAGCGGCACGCTGGAGCACCTGATCGCCGGCGCGCCGCCGCCGTCGTCCGAACCGGCCCAGCCCCAATACGAGCAACTGGGGCAGATGCTGTACCAGACCCGCCGCCTGAACGACAACCTGATCCAGTTGCTTGCGTTGTACAAGGAGGTCGGCAAGCCCGGTTATCCGTTCGACCCCGCCGTCCACCGCGTCATCGAGTTGATCGACCAGGTCAAGGGCCAGGCGCGCATGCTGCTGCAATCGCGCGGCATCGCGCTCGACGTCGACTTCCCGGCCGACGCCATCTGGACTTTCGACGAGGACCTGATCATCGGTGTGCTGGTCCACGCCATCAACAACGCCATCCGCTACACGCGCGACCGCATCCGGCTGACCGCCAGCATCGACGGCGACTATCTGGAGCTGCGCGTGGAGGACAACGGCGACGGCTTCCCGCCGGCGATGCTGCAGACCGGCGCCGCCCTGCAAGCCGGCGGCGGCAAGGTCGATTTCATCAGCAACAGCAGCGGCCTCGGACTGTACTTTTCCAGCGAAGTGGCGCGGATGCACCGGCACCGCCTGCGCCACGGCGGCATCGCGCTGGAAAATGGCGGCGCGCTGGGCGGCGGCTGTTTCATCCTGCGGCTGCCATGAGCGCCGAAACCCAGGCCAGCGGCGATATCGACTGGGCGGAGAAGCGCTATCTGCTGGTCGACGATTTCGTCGGCATCCGCCAGCTGCTGCGCGAATCGCTGCGCAACCTCGGCGCCAAGCACATCGACCAGGCGGCCAGCGGCGGCGAGGCGATCGTGCTGCTGTCGAAGACGCGCTACGACGTCGTCATGTGCGACTACAACCTCGGCGACGGCAAGAACGGCCAGCAGGTGCTGGAGGAGGCGCGGATGCGCAACCTGATGCTGCCCAGCAGCGTGTGGCTGATGGTCTCGGCCGAGAAGAGCGTGGAGTCGGTGATGGGCGCGGCCGAGCACCAGCCGGACGCCTACATCATCAAGCCGATCACCGAGGGCGTGCTGTTGACGCGCCTGAACCGCGTGTGGAACAAGAAGCAGATCTTCCGCGAGATCGACCAGGCCTTCGCCGACAAGGACTACCTGCGCGCGGCGCGCCTGTGCGAAGAGCAGATCGCCGTCAATCCGCTGCACGAGATCGACCTGCAGCGGATGAAGGCCACCTTGCTGCTTAAAAGCGGCGTGCCCGAACAGGCGCGCGCCGTCTACGAGAAGGTGCTCGAGGAGCGCGACTACAACTGGGCGCGCTGCGGCCTCGGTAAAATCCGCATGAGCGCCGGCGACCTGGAGGCGGCGCAGCAGATGTTCCAGGCGGTGATCGCCGACAACCGCTTTTACATCGACGCCTTCGACCAGCTGGCGCTGTCGTACCAGCAGCAGGGCAAGTACGAGGAAGCCTTCGGCGTGCTGGAAAAAGCCGCCAAGCTGTCGCCCAACTCGGTGCCGCGCCAGCGCGCGTTCGGCCAGACGGCGCTCAAGCTGGGCAACATCCCGGTGGCGGAAAAAGCCTTCCGCAAATGCATAGAGATGGGCGAGTACTCGGTGGCCAAGACGGTCGACGCCTATTTCGGCCTGGCGCGCGTGTGCGGCCAGAAGAACGATACCAAGGAGGCGATCCGGCTGCTGAACGCGGCGGTCCATCAATTCGGCGGCGACCAGGTGACCTTGCGCGCCAAGATCACCGAGGGCCTGGTCTACCACGAGAGCGGCGACTACCGGCGCGCGCGCAAGTCCGGCGACGAGCTGGAGGCGATGCTGGCCGACGAGACCAAACAGCGCCCGGACAGCACCACCTGCCTCGACATGGCGACGTTGCTGTTCGCGGTGGGCGTCAAGGACGCGCCGGTCACGCTGTTGTGCTATGTCGCGCGCAACAACCATGACAACGCGCCGCTGCTGGAGGACGTGCAAAAGATCTTCGACAAGGCGCGCATGGGCGACGAGGGCATCGAGTTGATCAAGGCCTCGCGCCAGGAGGCGACCGACATGATGAACAAGGGCGTGCTGCTGTGGAAGACCGGCAAGTTGATCGAGGCGGTCGAGTGGATGCGGGTGGCGCGCAAGGCCTTGCCGCACAATATGCGCATCCTGTTTAATTCGGCGCAGATCCTGATCTCGCAGTTGCATCAGACTGGCTATGTGCGCGAGCTGGCGGAGGAGGCGATCGGCGTGTTGATGCATGTCGACGCGATCGCGCCGGGGCAGCTGCGGTTCGCGCAGCTGATGGAGCAGTTGGCGATGCTGGCGCCGGTGTCCGGCGTGGCGGCGGCGGCCGCCGCGAGCGAATACGAGGCGGCCAACGGCGCGGTTCCCGGCTGATTGCGGGGGCGGCACAACAGCCGGCTTGTTTCCGGTTCACCAAATGATTACACTGAATCGCGGCACGGCCCCGTCCGCGCCCGATTCGCTGTCACCACAAGAGCAAATAAAGGGCAAAACAATATGCGCGATATCGCAAAAGAAGTGTACGTGAAGATGAAGGTGGGCAGCGTGGCCTGGATCCGGCCGGTCGCCGCCAAGGGCGATACCCTCGACAGTTTCCAGTCGGCCCACGACGGCGCCAAGCTGCTCGAACAGGAGGGGTTGATCGATATCGAAAAAGTGCAGCGCCAGGCGGACGGCTTGATCGACGCCATCCGCATCCAGCGCCTGGCTTAGGGCCGGCGCCGGGCGGCGGCTCGGACTAGGGTTTTTCTTTGCCGGGTTTGTCGGCTTTCGCGGGCGCCGTCTTGGCCGGGGCTTTTTTCGGCGCCGGCTTGGCCGCCGGATTGCCGCTGGCCGCCGCCGCGCCTTGCGCGCCCTCGGCGCCGGCGTTCGCCGCGGCGGGCTTGGCGCCGGCGGCGGCCGCGAACTTGACCGCCGTGTCGGTGGCGCGCGCGGCGGCATCGGCCATCATCGACTCGGACGCCAACGCCGTCGATACCGCCTGCTTGAACTGATCCTGCAGCAGATTCCACCACACGGCCGGATTGGGCATTTGCGCGGCGGCGTCCGGGACGGGTTTCGCGGCCGGCGCTTCTTCCGCCTTGGGCGCGGCTTGCTGTGAAGGGGCAGGCGGCGCAGGCGGTGCGGAATGCGCCGGCGGCCAGGATGGCGTGCTGGCCGGGCCCTTGTCGGCCTCGCGCGCGTGGTGGAAGAAGGCCGACGCGTACGGGTTGGCGTCGAAGATCGACTTGTCGTTGGCGCCCGTGTTGACGGCCGCCGCCAGGCTGGCGCCGACCGATTTGAGCGTGGCGATGGTGCCGCGCTGCACTTCGAGCGCCTGGATGCTGCCGCGCAGCATGCTCATATTGAGGTTGAGCCAACTCTCGACGGCCTTCAGGTCGTTGATTTTCTTATCCAGCTCGTCCACCGACAGGGTCGGCGCGGTCAGCCCGGGAACGCTCATGCTGCCCCACAGGTTTTTGACAAAATCTAAAGTATCCGTCATCACTCCGGCGCCTGGAATGTTCGGCATCTGCGTATTGGCCATATATATGTCTCCTGTGGGATCAGGTTTCAGCGTAGCAGATATCCGGGCCGCATTCAAAAAGATTTTGACAACATTTCCATCGCCGCGCGGGGGCGGGCCGATGGCAAGCCGCGAACACGTTAAACTAGCGGCATGACGATTGTTTCCTACCTCTTTCAGCGACGCCGCCTGCTTGCCGTGTGCGCGGCCACGCTGGCCCTGCACTTCGCGGCGATCGACTGGGCGGGCAATCACCTCGGGTCCGCCGCCTCGCGCACGACGCCCCATCCGCCGTCGGTGATGACGGCGCAGCTGCGCCTGACCTTGCCCAAGCGCGTCGAGAGCGCGCCGCTGGTGGACGTCAAGCCGTTGGCGCCGCGCGAGGCGCCGCCGCCGCGCCCCCGCCGCGCGCCGCCGCCCGAGCCGCTGCCACCGCCGCCGGAATCGGCGCCGCCCGGCGACGTGCTGGTCGCCGTCAACGCCACGCCGGTACCGGTGGGCGACGCGGCCGCGGACGGGGACGGGACCGCGACGGGCGGCAAGGCTGCCGACCAGGCGCAGGCCGGCGCCGGGCGGGCGCAGACGGGCGCGCCGCCGGTCGCGGCCGAGGCGCCGGCGGCCGCGCCGGCCGATCCGGCGCCGTCGCCGGCGCCGGCGCAGGCCATGCGGCGCTACAAGGTCCATCTGCCGCCGTCGGCCAGGTTCGACATGGCGGTGGCGCGGGTCGACGCCGACGGCACCAAATGGACGGGCTCCGCGTCGATGACGTGGCATACTGACGGCAGCCGTTACGACGCCTCGGTCGAAGCCGGGATCAGCCTGCTGGTGACGCGCATCAACCTGCTGGTGCTGCGCAGCGAGGGCGTCATCGACGACTTCGGCATCGCGCCGCTCAAGGTCACCGAAAAGCGCACGCGCCGGGCCGAGACCGCGACCCACTTCAACCGCGACCGGAACACGATCACGTTCTCGGCGTCCGAGCGCAGCTACCCGTTGCTGACGGGCGCGCAGGACAAGGCGACTGTGCCGTTCCAGCTGGGGGGCATCGGCCGCGCCGACGTCAACCAGTTCGGCGGCGATATCGACCTGCAGGTCGGCGACGAGAAGGAAGCGACGATCTTCCGCTTCCAGCTGGTCGGCGAGGAAGAATTGGACACGAAGATGGGCAAGGTGGTCACCTGGCACCTGACGCGGCCGCCCAAGCCGGGCTCGTACTCGTCGCGGCTGGACATATGGCTGGCGCCGGGGATGAACTGGTACCCGGTGCAGATGCGCAACACCGAAGCGAGCGGCGCGCTGACCACGCAAACCGTCTCCAACATTACGATGACAGAATCCGGAAAATAACATGCAAAAAACTCGAACCGTCCGTCCGCCGCGCGCCGCCGTGCTACTGGCGTTAATCCTCGGCGCCGGCGCCATGGCGGGCGCGCACGCGGCCTCCGACGCCGCCGCCGGCCCCCATCCCAGCGTCAAGCGGGCGCACAGCGAACCGCCGTCGGCGGACCTGAGCTACAACATCGCGGCCCGGCAGCACGGGCTGACCATCAACGGCACGGCCGCCGTGCAATGGCGCGCCGGCGACGGCAAATACTCGCTGGCGGTGGAAAGCCGGGCCGCCATCTTCGGCAAGATCCTCGAAACGCGCAGCGAAGGGCTGATCGACGACTACGGTCTGGCGCCGGTGGCGTTTTACGAAAAGCGCTTCCGCAAGGAGGCCAACACCACCAGCTTCAAGCGCGACGCCAAGACCATCAGCTTCAGCGTCGGCGACGAGACCTACCCGATCAAGGGTGGCGAGCAGGACCGGGCCAGCATCCAGTGGCAGATCGCCGCGCAGGCGCGGGCCACGCCGGACAAGTTCAAGCCGGGCAGCGAATGGTCGTACTTTGTGGCCGGCCGGCGCGACGCCGAGCAATGGAGCTTCAAGGTGGCCAACGTCGAACCGGTGCAGACCGGCGGCGGCGAGGTCAGCGCCGTGCACCTGGTGCGCGGGCCGCTGGCCGACGACAAGGGCTCGCAGGTGGACCTGTGGCTGGCGCCGTCGATGGACTGGTACCCGGTACGGGTGGTGTTCAAGGACGCCGACGGCGACTTCGTCGACCAGACCCTGGACAAGGTTGTCAAAAAATAAACTCCGGGGTCAGGTCCACCATTTCTACACGGCCTGGGCCGTATCGGCGCGGCCGGGCGCCGGAACGTTGAGGCCGTGTAGAAATGGCGGACCTGACCCCGCCCGCCGAAATGGCGGACCTGCCCGCGCCCGCCTGCTATACTGACGCCCCCGCGATGATGATGCTTTGTTGCACGATTTGCAATCGCGTTGCGACCAGAATGGCAGAGAATGATTGAACCTATAACAAGTGAGTCCGCGTCCGAGCAGGCGCTGGACCAGCAAGATACGCAAAACAGCCTCCAGGCCCACTTCAAGCCGAACATTTCGGCCGACGAAATCGAGCAGGTCTACCACCTGAAACGCGCGCAGCCGCTGCTGCAGGTGTTCACGGCGCTGTTCCACGGCGGTTTCGACGGCGTGCTGGTGCGCCTGCTGGTGCTGCGCGAGCTGGCCGCCGACACCGCCTCGGCCAGCTTCACGCGCGCCGACATCAACACCCGCCTGGCCTATCTGCTGCCCGAGAGCCTGGAGACGGTCCTGATGCGCCTGCGCACCAACCAGCTGCTCGCCTGGGACGCGCAGCACGCCGTCTACCGCGTCACGCCGATGGCGCGCAACGTGCTGTCGGCGATCGACGCGCTGCTGGCCATGGGTAAAGAGGAAGATCCGGCCGACATGGGCTATCTGCTGTCGCAGGTGGCCGGCGCCCAGGTGATGGGCGGCGTTACCGTCGACCAGCTGCAGCACTTGCTGGGCCGCCTGGTGGAGCTGACCGAGGAATTCTCCGACGCCATCGCCTCCGGCTCCGAGTTCCGCCTGCGCGCCTCGCAGGCCAAGTGGCACATGGCCTGCGACTGGGTCGAGAAGGGCTCCGAGATCCTGCGCGCCATCCTGTCCGACGAAAACGCCGACAGCGCCACGCACCGCGCGGCGCAGGCGATCGGCCGCGCGCAATCGGCGCTGCTCAACATGCAGGGCATGTTCTCGCGCGCCCTGAACCAGATCGAGCGCCAGCGCGTGCACCTGGGCCAGTCCGGCCTGTCGACCACCGACATCAAGCGCTGGCTGCTGCTGCACGAGGACCTGGCCTCGCTGGCCGAAGGCGCCATCGACCAGCCGGTGGTGCCGCTGTTTATCACCCCGGCCGAGATGATCGACGTCGCCGAGACCGAGCTGCTGGCCGACCGCGCCGTCAGCGCCGTCGCCGGCGGCCTGCCGTCCGGCGAGGACGCGCCGACCACCATCAGCGACGGCCCGGCGATGCAGCAGGAGCTCGACGAGTGGCTCTCGCGCCTGGCCGATTTCGCCACGCTGGCCAACCTGCCGGCCCCCAAGGCCGGGGAGGCGCCGCCGTCGATCCCGGTGCAGGATACGCTGCTGCCGGCGACGTTCGCCGTGGCCTCGTACCGCGCCTCGCTGCTGCCGCTGCTGGGCGACGCCGACGAGGCGCGCCTGCAGGGCGCCACCGGCGACCTGGCGCGCCTGCCGGTCACCTTCAACCCCTGCGACGAAATGGTACAGCTGCCTGATTTGCACGTGGCGGCGATGTCCCTGGCCTCCCTCTCACTTTCTTTGAAACCGGAAGGCGACAAGTCCGATGAATGACGATTCCCAAATCCTGATCGCGCGCCTGCTGACGCATCAACACCTGCGCCGCGACGACAAACTGGTCAAGCGCGTGCTGTCGGACGAATTGTTCCGCGCCGAAGTCGACGCGCGCCTGCTGGCCACCGGCCTCAAACTGCTCGACAACGTCTACGCCGACCACGTGACCCTGGCGCTGCACCGCGCCATCGAGCCGAAGATCTTCGGCGCGCGCGACGTCTGGCAAAACAATAACTTCGGCCTGTCGCGCGACGGCGTGGCCCTGCTGGTGGTGCTGTGGGCGCAGATCATCCTGCCCAAGCGCGAACGCCAGGAGACCCACCAGCACGCGGACGACGAGCAAAACGACATGTTCGGCATCGAAAAGCCGCTGCCGCGCGCCGAGGACACCTCGATCGGCATCGCCTACAAGGCGCTGCTGGCCGACTTCGGCGACAAGTTGGGCAAGAAGACGCGCCTCGACATGAACCTCGGTATCCTGGCCAAGCTGGGCTTCATCGAGCGGCGCGGCGACGTCATCGTCGAAGGCCCGTTGCTGGACCTGATGATGGACACCGACCAGCTCAAGGAGCGCATCATCAACGGCGCGCTGGCCGACGTCTTCAAACGCTCGCCGGCGCAGATCATTCCGGTGCCGCGCCGCACGCCGCCGATCGCCGCCAACGACGACGAACCGGCGGCGGAGCAGGGCGCCGACGAGGCCCAGGACGATGCGCAAGACGGCGCCATGCCGGCGTTCGACATCCCGCCCGACGACACCGACCTGCCCACCAAGGACTAAACCATGTTTCATATCAAATCGTTAGAACTGGTCCACTGGGATTACTGGCAGCGCATCAAGAACATCCCGCTGGACGCCAAGATCATCACCATCGCCGGCCAGAACGGCTCCGGCAAGACCACCTTGCTCGACGCGCTGCGCACCTTGTTCGGCCTCGATTGCTCGATGGGCCGCACCTACAAGCACTACGCGCGCCACAGCGGCCAGCAGACCGCCTGGCTGCGCGCCGTGGTCGACAACAAGAACGTCGGCAAGCAGCTGTCGAACCGTCCGTTCCGCAGCTCCGGCTTCTTCAGCGACGACGAGGTCACGCTGTTCTGCCAGATCCAGAAGAACGGCGGCGACTGGAAGCGCCAGTACCTTATGCGGCCCGGTAACGTGCAGATCGAGGACATCGGCGAAGTTGGCAATGACTGGCTCGGCGTCGAGAACTACCGCAAGCGCCTGGCCAACGCCGGCCTGTCGCCGGCGATGGCCAAAGTGCTGGCGCTCGAGCAGGGCGAGACCGACAAGCTGTGCGAATACGCGCCGCGCCAGTTGCTCGACCTGGTGTTCCAGGTCTTCGGCGACAAGGAGGTGCTGGACGCGTACGACGAGGCCAAGCGCCACCAGCGCGACACCGAAGTCGAACTGAAACGCTTCGAAACCGAACTGGAAGCTTCCAAGACCAACCTGGAAGGCCTGCGCCTGCGCGTGGCCAACTACCACCAGTGGGAAGACCTGAACAAGGAACGCCGCAACTTACAAGAAGAGGTTCTTCCTACGCTGGAGTACCACGAGGCGCGCGAGAAGCACGGCAACGTCAGCCGCCAGTTGCGCGAGGCGCGCAAGCCGCTGATGCAGGCCGACCAGCAGATCACCGACAAGCGCAACCAGCTGGCCGCTCAGGCCAAGGCACTGAGCGACGCGCAGCAGCACGAGACGGTGCTGGAGCAGGAATCGACGTCGCTGCAAACGCGCCTGACGCACATCAACGGCAAACTCAAGCCGCTCGACAGCCTGCTGGAACAGAAGGTGCGCCTGCAAAAGCTGGCCGCCGATTCCGGCGCCGACCTGGCCGAAGTGGCGCAGACGCTGCAGGAAAAGGAAATCGAGCTGGCGCGCCAGCGCAACGCGCGCGACGCCATCGCCGCCAAGATCGCCGGCGAGCTGGCGACCATCTCGGCGCTGCAGGGCAAGACCGCGATGCCGGAACCGGAAGCCCAGCGCACCATGCGCCGCGCGCTGAACGACGCCGGCATCGGCCACGCCATGTTGTCCGACATCGTCGAGGTGACGGACGCGCGCTGGCAGGGCGCCATCGAGGGTGTGCTCGGCGGCTATGCGTCGGTGGTGCTGCTGGATAAATCGAGCGACGCCTCGGCGGCCTACCGCCTGGCGGAGAAGGAGCGCTATCGCCACTTCATCGTGCCGGACCTGGTGCACGCGCCGACCGTCAAGGACGACAGCCTGATGTCGGTGGTGAAGTTCTCGGCCAAGGTTCCGGCCTGGCTGGTGGAACAGCTGTCGCGCATCACGCGCGTGGACACCGTCGACGCCGGCGCCAAGCTTGGCAACCACGAAGAGTGGATCACGCCGGACGCCTACCACCGCGAACGCCGCGGCGGACGCTCGCTGTTCGTCGAGGCGTCGCGCTACCGCTTCGGTTCCGCCGGCCGCACGCAGCGGATGGAAGCGATCCAGAAGTCCCTGCCGGCGCTGGAGGCGCAGGAGGACGCGTTGACGCTGATCGTCTCGAAGCTGGCGTCGGAAATCAGCGCGCTGAAAACCCGCCTGGCCGGCGTCGACGCCGCCAAGGAACTGGCCGCGCGCCAGGAGGAGTTCGACGAGGCGGCGCGCAACGCCGTGCCGCTGAAGGAAGAGCGCACCGAAGTCGGCACCCGCCTGGGCGAGCTGCAAAACCTGATCAAGAACGCCGTGGTGACCCGCACGCGCGCCGACACGACGTGGCAGAACGCGCGCTTCGCCTTGTCGGAAGCGGAAGCGGGCATGCGCCTGAATAACAAGCGCCAGATCGAGCAGCGCGCCGACCACGCGCGCGCCTTGCTGGCGTTGCGCAAGGCGTGGCGCCATCTGCCGAAAAGCTGGCGCCGGCCGGAGCGCCGCCTGCGCCTGGTCAGCGACCATCAGAACGCGCACCAGGTCAACCTGCGCATCCACAGCCTGGAGGCGAGCCTGTCGCGCAGCGACTGGGAACTGGATGCGACGGTCATCGACCAGTATCAGCGCCTGAACGAGCAGCTCAGCGGCCGCCAGTCCGAGACCGAGGAGCGCCGCTACCAGAACAACCGCGCCATCGAGGCCACCGGCAACGCGCGCGGCGCCTACATGGAGCGGCTGCGCTACACCATCAAGACCTACTCCAAGAACATCAAGGAGCTGGGCGAGCTGGCGGGCATCGAGGTGCACTCCGACCCGGTGCGGCTGGAGAACGACGACACGCAGCTGGCGCAGGCCGGCCTGCACGTGCGCTTCAAGTTCGACGGCAAGGGCATCATCGGCATGAACGACGGCGAGGCGTCGGGCGGCCAGCAGGTGATGAAATCGCTGGTGCTGCTGATTGGTTTGCTGAAGTCGGAAGACGGCTCCGGCGGCTTCGTGTTCATCGACGAACCGTTCGCCCACCTGGACATCCGCAACATCCAGCTGGTCGGCGAGTTCCTGAAGAACACCGACGCCCAGTACCTGATGACGACCCCGCTGACGCACAACACGGACGTCTACGATCCTTCCGAACTGACGCTCATCACGAGTAAAAAGAAGAAGGATACCGAGTGGGCGCAGCCGATCTTCGTGCTGCAGCGCCGCACCGACGGCGCCAAGGCGGCCAAGGCGGCCTAGTCGGCCTGATCGGCGGAGGTGGCGCCCAACAGCTGATCGAGCTGGCGGGCGAGGGCGGCGGCGGTTTCGCCGCCGCGCGCCTTTTGCACCGCCTCGACGTAGGGCTGGCGCAGCTCGCGCAGGTCGGCCACGCTGCTGGCCTTCTCCACCTTCAGCTGCAGGGTGAAGCCGCGCAGGCCGATGGTGTTCTTGATGGTCTTGTTGTAGAAATCATAAATCGATTGGAACTGGGCGATCTGCGCCGGTTCCGGCAACGGTGGCTGCGCCGGCGCGGGTTCGGCCGGCGCGGGCTCGGCCAGGGATGCATAGCTGGTCGCCAGCACGATATAGCCATGCTCCACCAACTCCGCCAGCGCGCTCGCGCCCAGGCCCAATCCCGCCACGTTGCGCAACAGTTCCTCCTCGGTGCGGCGGCCGTCGATCTGGACCAGCAGGGTGCGCAGACGCGTCGCAAGCTGGTACTTGCGTGTCGCGATCTCCTCCTTGCCCTTGGCGGTCTTGTCGTAGATGGAAGTGTTCATTTGCCATGTAAATTATTGCTGTGCGGATACATCAGCATATCACCGATTGCTCCCCGCTCCGCAGCATAACGATAGCACTGTCGTTTAAAAGGCGTGGCTTTTTTATATGGTTTTTATCGGCGTTGCTGTTGCTGCGGCGCGGTGGGGCAGGTGGCCGTTTCGTAAGTTCCCGGCGGCGCATGCATGGCGGATTACGCTGCGCTAATCCGCCCTACGTGTTTCAGGGGGGCTGCGCCCGCCCAGGCCGAACACGGTTCCGCGCATGGCGACACGCGGCGCGGCCGAATCACGATTCCACGCATGGCGGCATGCGGCGCGGCCGAACCACGGTTCCACGTAGGGCGGATTAGGCGGAACGCCGTAATCCGCCATCGGCGAGCCGCCGCCAGCGCATGACTTATTTGATATCGAAGATGTCGATCGGGCGTGGCAGCGGCTTTTGGCTTTTGTGCCAGCGCACCAGCAGCAGGCTGTAGGTGGCGTAATACCCGGCCAGCAGCCCGACCAGCACCGCCGTGACGGGATTGCCGAGGAAGTCCGGATCCAGCGCCAGGCCGTCGTGCATGTGCAGATAGGCCTCGAACAAGCGGTAGATCAGCCGGCTAATGAACAGCATCGTCACCAGCAGCGGGATACGGCGGTCGGGCGTGTAGAAAAAGCCATCGGGTTTGTTCTCGAGCCGCGTCAGGCGCAGGTTGCGCTGGCCCAGCGCGGCGCCGGCGGCGGCGCCGGCGAGCAGCGCGCCGAGCGCGATCCATTTGCCGATGAGCAGGCCCAACATTACCAGCAGCACAACGGACATCACGCTCGCCATCGCGTAATGGCGCCACAGTTCGGACTTGGTGCGCACGATCAGCCGTTTGAGCCGCGAGTAAATACGCCACACCGCCAGTGGTACCAGCAGTAACAGCGTAAGCGTTGTCATTTCCATAGTCTATCCAACCGCGTCATTCGAAGAACTGCGATTGTACAGCGCGGCCGCCCGTCGCGCGGTGTTGCGGCGCGGGGTTACAGATTGTCACGACAATTCCTGCATTCATTGACATTCGCGTATAGCATAAGCACACTGAACCGCAGCAGTACCGAGCAGCCTCGCGCTTCTGGACCGAAAGGACATCCATGAACAAACAGATCCCCATGCTGCCTCTGAATTTAGGTTTGATGGCCGCCTCGCCGCAGGCCGGCGCGCAGGAAGGCGGCTACCGCTTGCCGCCGGCCGCGCTGCAGTCCATCGTCGACGCCCCGCGCGCGCCGGCGCTCAGTCTCAGTCCCCAACGCGACCTGGCCGCCGTGGTCCAAACCCCGCCCTTGCCCGGCATCGCCGAAGTGGCGCAGCCCGAGCTCAAACTGGCCGGCCTGCGCATCAACCCGCGCACCTGTTCCTCGTCGCGCTTCTCGTTCGGCACCGACCTGGCGCTGCTCGACATCGCCACGCAAAAGGAGAGCCGCATCCGCGGCCTGCCGCGCGGCCTGCGCCTGTCCGACCTGGCCTGGTCGCCGGACCAGCGCTACCTCGCCTTCACGCACATGGCGTTCAAGGGCGAGCGTGGCGCGGTCGAATTGTGGCTGGTCGATATCGCCGCGCGCAAGGCGAGCCGCTTGTCGGCCCAGCCGCTGTCGGCGGTGCTCACGCGCGGCTTCAACTGGCTGCCCGACAGCGCCGGGCTGCTGGTGCACTGGCGTCCGACCGGCATGGCCAAGGCGCCGCAGCCGACCGGCATTCCGTCCGGCCCGATCCAGCAGGACAGCGAGGCCGATGGCGCCGTGCGCCAGCTGCGCACCTATCAGGATTTGCTCAAGAACGAGGACGACGCCCGCCTGTTCGAGCACTACGTCACGGTGCAAATGGTGCTGCTCGACCTGCACGGCAAGGCGCGCATGATCGGCGCGCCCGGCCAGTATTCGCGCACCTCGATCGCGCCCGGCGGCGAGTATCTGCTCACGCAAAGCATCACGCGGCCGTATTCGTACGTCGTGCCGGCGTCCAGTTTCGGCGAGCGGGTCGACGTGCGCGACCTCGATGGCGAATTGCTGCACACGGTGGCCATCCTGCCGCTGGAGGAGGGGCTGCCGCCGGGGAACGACGCCGTGTCGGTCGGCGTGCGCCATGTGTCGTGGCGCGCCGACGCCCCGGCCTCGCTGGTGTGGGCCGAGGCGCAGGATGGCGGGGACCCGGCCCGTCCGGTGGCCGACGGCATCCGCGACCTGGTGTATCTGCAGGCGGCGCCGTTCTCCGAGCCGCCCAAGGTGCTGGCGCGCTTGACGATGCGCTACGCCGGCATCGCCTGGGGCAGGGACGATGTCGCGCTGATCAACGAGCGCTGGCACAAGACGCGTCACTACAAGCAGTGGATGATCGCCCCCGGCCACCTGTCAACGCCGCCGGAGCTGATCTACGCCGGATCGTACGAGGACCGCTACAGCAACCCCGGCTCGCCGGTGATGCGCGCCGACGTCTCCGGCTTCCCGCGGCTGCTGATCGGGCCGGGCACCACCATCCTGCTCGATGGCGCCGGCGCGACGCCGGAAGGCGACCGTCCGTTCATCGACCGCCTGAGCCTGACAACCAAACAGAAAACGCGGCTGTTCCAGAGCGAGGCGCCGTATTTCGAGAACGTGGCGGCGGTGCTCAACGACGACGGCACCTTGCTGCTGACGACACGCGAGTCGCCCACCGAGCGGCCCAATTACTACCTGCGCGACCTGACCAAGCCGGCCGGCGAGCAGTTGCGGGCGCTGACCGATTATCCCCATCCGACGCCGCAGTTGAAGGAGGTGCACAAGGAGCAGATCCGCTATCCGCGCAACGACGGCGTCGAGTTGACGGCCACGTTGATGCTGCCGCCCGGTTACGAGAAGACGCGCGACGGCCCGTTGCCGCTGCTGATGTGGGCTTATCCGCAGGAGTTCAAATCGGCCGGCGCGGCCAGCCAGACCACCGGTTCGCCTTACCGTTTCAACTCGGTCAGCTACTGGGGGCCGGCGGCCTTCCTGGCGATGGGCTACGCGGTGCTGGATAATCCGTCGTTCCCCATCATCGGCAGCGGCGAGCAGGAACCCAACGACACCTATCTGCCGCAGCTGGTGGCGGACGCGCAGGCGGCGGTGGACGAAGTGGTGCGGCGTGGCGTGGCCGAGCGCCACCGCATCGCCATCGGCGGCCACTCGTACGGCGCCTTCATGACCGGCAATCTGCTGGCGCACACGCGCCTGTTCCGCGCCGGGATCGCGCGCAGCGGCGCCTACAACCGCACGTTGACGCCGTTCGGCTTCCAGTCGGAGGAGCGGCCGTTCTGGCAGGCGCAGGACGTGTACCAGGCGATGTCGCCGTTTAATAACGCCGACAAGATCAAGGACGCGATGCTGCTGATCCACGGCGAGGAGGACAGCAATTCGGGCACGTTCCCGCTGCAGAGCGAGCGCATGTTCCAGGCCATCAAGGGGCTGGGCGGGACGGCGCGGCTGGTGATGCTGCCCAAGGAATCGCACGCCTACCGCGCGCGCGAATCGATCCTGCATATGCTGTATGAGACCAACGCCTGGCTGGATAAATACGTGCGTCAGGCGAAACCGGTGTAATCGGCGGGCGTCGTAGAATGGACGCCCGTCCTTTATCTGGAGTGAAGATCATGGAATTTGTCACCTCGCACCGCGCGCCCGATCCGCAGCCGGATGACGATACGGCGCCACCGTCGCCGCCGCACGTGCCGCATCCGGTGCCGCAGGACGATCCCGTCCCCGACCACAATCCCAGCTGACGCGATGTGATATCGGGGATCACGTAGGGCGGATTAGCGCAGCGTAATCCGCCAATGCGTGCGTGACCGGCGGCTCATCGATGGCGGATTACGGCGTTCCGCCTAATCCGCCCTACGTGGATCCACTCAATCGAACGCCCAGGTGTACAGTACGTCCAGCGCGTTGTTGGTCCCCGTCTGGAACTGCAAGGTGATGCGCGGATTGAGCTTGTAGCGCAGCTTGACCAAACTTGTGGCCGTCCCCGCGCCCTGCTCGAAACTGAGGTAGGCGCGCGACGAGATGCGCTTGCCGATCGTGACCACGGTGTTCTGCAACCCGGTCGCCGCGCCCGCCGTCGACGTGCCCGACGCCTGCCCCACGCCCAGTTCGTCCAATCCCAGCTTGCCGGCCAGCTTGCCCGTGCCGCCACCGCCGCTGCCGCCGAACAGCGCGCCGGCGGCGGTGCTGAGCAGCGCCATGTCGTTGCCGGCCGTGTTCTCGATGCCGTGGCCCAGCACCAGCCATGACAGCTTGTCGCTGTCGGGCACCGTCGGCGTCGACACCAGCTTGGCCGCCGGCGCCAGCGCCGTGCCGCGCACCTCCACGCCCGCTTCGACGTTGGTCTCGCTCAGCGGCTCGCCCTCCGGACGGCGCCGCACAGCCAGGATGTTCAGGCCTGGATTGTCGTAGGCGCCGGTGAAGTTGATCACGCCGCGCTCGATCGCCAGCTTCTGGCCATACGCCGCATACGTGCCGTCGACCACGCGGATGCTGCCGTTGATCCGGGGCGGACGGCGGTCGGCGATGCGGATGCGCACCGCGCCCGCCAGCCGCGCGTCGAGCCCTTTGCCTTGCAACTTGAACGCGTCGCCAAGATCGGCTTCGACATCGACGTTGAGCGGCATGCCCTGCGCGGACTTGGCCGGCGGCGCGCCCTTGCCGACGATGACCACGTCGTTGCTGATGGTCGGCCCGCCTTCGCCGGCCAGCTCGATGTTGGCGCGGTCGGCGCGGAATTTGCCGTCGAGCTGGAAGCGTTTGGCGTCGCGCGTCAGGGAACTTTGTCCGCTGACGACCAGGATGCGGTCGGGGCGCGACAGCAGTTCGAGTTTGTCGGCGGTGAGCTTGAGCGCCATCGTCGCCTCGTTGCCGGCGTAGCGTATCCAGCCATCGGCCAGCGCGCGGCCCTCGGCGCCGTCGAAGCCCAGTTTTTGCAGTTGCAGCTGGTCGCCGGCCAGATGCGCCCGCAGCACGCCGTTGCGCAGCCTGATGCCCTCGTCGGGCAGGTTGACCGTCAGCTTGTCGCCGTTGATGTCGCCGTTCAGTTGCGGCGCGCCCAGCGTGCCCGCGCCGGAAATGGCCAGCTTCAACGTGCCGTCGATTTCCAGCCCCGGTTGTCCCGCCAGCGGCGCCAGCCAGGCCAGCGAGCCCATATTGGCGTTGCCTTCCAGCGTGAACGGGCTGGCGTCGGCCAGCCTGCCGTCGCGCAGCTGGGCGCTGCCATCGATGCGGGCCTGGCCCACGCGGGTGCCGTCGACGTCGAGGCGCGTGCGCAGCGTGCCGTCGTTGACGTCGACGCGCGCATCGAGCTTGGTCAGCCCGAGCGCCTGCGACAGGTCGGCGCCGATGATGGTCAGGTCGCCCTGTTCGCGGAACACGTGCAGCGAGCCGCCCAGCACCGGGGCGGCGGCCTTGGTGCCCGCCTGCAGGTTGAGGCCCCAGTCGGCGCCGATGGTCAGGTTGCCGCGCACGTTCTCGCGCCAGGCGTCGGACAGCTGGCCCAGATAGTTGACCGGCACGCCGGTGGCCTGGCCCTTGCTGCGCCACGCGCCGCCGTTTTTTTCGACGTTGTCGATGCGGATGCTGCCGTCGCGGATCTTGATGGTGGCGTTGGTCAGCGCGATCTTCTCGGGACGGGCCAGGCCGGCGACGCCGCTGCCGTCCGGCGCCACCAGGCGCAGTTGCGCCGGCGCGACGAGGTTGAGGGCGAAGCGGCCCTTGTTTTGCAGCGAGTCGATGGTGCCGGTCCAGGCGTCGTCGGCCCAGCTGCCCTTGACCCGCAGCGAGGCGTCGAAGCGCGGATTGCTGGCGCTGACGTCGATCGTGTGGCCGCTGCGGCTGCCGCTGGTTTGCAGGCGCGCCTTGTCGATCTTGATCGATGGCGATTCGTACAGCGTGATCTGGATGTCGCTCACCAGCGGAACGTCGGCGGTGGCGGCGCGGCGCGCGGCGGCCGACGCGCCATTGACGACGGCGCCCGGCGCGGCGGCCATGGCCACCGTGTTGCCCAAGGTGGCGCTGCCGCGGATGGCGCCGATTTGCTGCTGGCCCGGCAGGCGCAGGGCGCTGCCGTCGAGCGTGAGCGCGATCGCCGGCCGCGCGGTGGTGCCGGACAAGGTGCCGCTGGCGCGCAGCGCGCCGCCGAACGGCGGTCCCAGCGCGGCCAGTTGCGGCGCCTCGAGCTTCCACTCCAGTTTATCGAGCGCGCTGCCGAAGCTGCCCTTGGCCAGCAGCCGGTTGGTGGCCAGGCGCAGATCGATATCGGCGTCGCGGATGACGTCCTTGCCGGCGGTCAGTTTGGCGTAGCCGGACAATGGCGCGCTGGCCAGCGTGGACGGCTGCAAGGTCAGGTTCAGACCCGCGCGCCAATCGTCCGTCAGCTGCGCGTCCGCGGTGAAGGTGGCGTTGATGGCGCCCGATTGCGCGGCGCCGAATGCGGCCGGATTGAGGCGCTGGACGGTGCCGGTCATTTTGACCTCGGGGATTTTCTTGGCGCCGGCCAGCGCCACGTTGCCGCTGGCGTGGATCAGGCTATCGGGCGCCGGACGCTTGGCCGAGGCCAGCGCCAGGCCCTTGGCGTCGGCCTCGAAGCTGCTGCGCGGCGCCTGCACGGTGCCGGTGACGACGCCGCTGGCGCTGATGGCGCCCAGCAGATCGCTGCTGACGGCCGACAGCTGGCGCGCGTCGACCTTCCAGCGCAGCTGCTCGCCCGGCGCGCCGAAGCCGCCGGTGATCTCGGCGTTGTTTTGCGCCATCGTCACCTTGGCGTTGACGCCGCTGATGCGCTTGGCGTCGGCGTTCAGTTTGCCGTTGCCGGTCAGCGGCTGGCCGAACAGCTTGCTCGGCTTGATCTGGAAGTCGGCCGCCACCTGCCACGCCGGCGCGATGGCGCCGCTGGCGTTGACGTCGGCGTTCAGATCGGCGACCGGGTAGCCGGCGCCCAGCGCGGAAGGGTCGAAGTGCTCGGCGCGCAGCTTGGCGCTGAAGGCCTGCTTGTCCTTCAGGCTAAGCTGGCCGGTGGCGCTGATCGTGCCTTTCTTCGCCAGCAGGCGCGCCTGGTGCAGCTGCAGCAGCGCGTCGGCCAGCGTGGCCTGCACGTCCAGCCGCAGGCCGGCCTGCGACAGGTTGGCGTTCAGGCTTTGCTTGGTCGGGGTGCTGGCGAGCGCGATGTCGCCGGCCACGGTCGTCTTGTTGGCGCTGGTGTGCAGGTGGCTCAGGTCCAGACGGTCGGTGTGCAGTTTGAAGTTCGCGGCGTCGATGCCGGCGTCCGGCCCTTTGCGCTGGACGTCGCCGCCGCCGGTGAAGTGGCCCGCCGGGCCCAGGTCGAGCAGCACGTTTTCCAGCAGCGACGCGGTCAGGGTGCCGCCCAGGCGGCCGCTGAAGATTTGCAGCGGCAGCGCCTCGCGGTCGATCGGGCCGGCCTTGTCCTGGTTCACCAGCGCGAACTGGCCGGACAGCTTCTGCTCTGGCGTGATCGCCGCCGTCACCTTGAGGCTGAACTTGGCCGCCGGCAGCCCGGCCTCGAAGCCGGCCGGATTGAGGTCGCGCGCGGTCAGGTCGATCGCGCGCAGGATGATGGGATCGAACGGCGCCAGCGCCACGGTGGCGTTGCCGCTGGCCGGTCCGGCTTCGCCCTGCGCCTTGAGCTCCAGCAGCGCCAGATTGCCGCCGGCGGTCAGGTTCAATTGCGCCGGGATGGCGGCGCTGGCCGCGCCCTCGGCGGGCGGTTTGTCCTTGGCGCCGGCGGCAGGGATGGCGGCCTGCGTCAGCGAGGCCTTGCCCTGCAACGCGAACGGCTTGTTGGCCGCGATGGTCAGGTCGGCCTTGGCCAGGCCGAACGGCGTGCCGGCCGACGCTTCCTTCAGATGCCAGCTGCTCTTGTCGCCAACCAGCTCGAAGCGCAGGTTGGCGATGACGGTGGTGCCGCTTTCGCTGACGAGGGTCAGTTTATCGAGGCGGGCGTCGGACAGGCTAAGGCGGAACGGCGCCGCCAGCGACTCCGGCATCTTGGCCGGCTCGGACGGCCCCAGGCTTTGCACCGTCAGCGCGGCGACATGCAGTTCGCTGATGGCCAGGCCTTCGGAAAAATACTGCAGCGGCGACCAGTTGATGTCGATGTCGCGCGCCGTGACGACGCTGTCCTTGCTTCGATAGACCAGCTGGCCGATATGCATGCGGTGGTACAGCGAGCCGCTGACGCCGGTGACGGCGATCTGGCCGCCGCTGGCCTTGGAGACGCGCGCGACCAGCTGCTGCAAGGTCGATTCGCGGCCCAGCAGCCAGAAGGCGCCGGCCAGCAGCGCGACCAGCACCAGCAGCGAGATGAGCACGCGGCGCGGCCAGCGGCGCGGAGGAGGGCTGGCAGGGGCCACGGCGGTGTCGGGGCCGCCCGGCTGTTCGGTGTTGTTATGGTCGGCCATCAGAAGGTGAATCCCAGCGAGAAGTGCAAACGATATTTTTGAACCGCGTGTCCGTACGCGACATCGACGTTGATCGGACCGACCGGGCTTTTCCAGCGCGCGCCGACGCCGTAGCCGGACTTCGGATGCAGCGCGCTGAAGCTGTCGCCGGCGTTACCGGCGTCGTAGAACACCGCCGCGCCATACTGCGGTTTGAACCAGTACTGGTACTCGGCGCTGGCGGTGGCCAGATAGCGCCCGCCGACGGTGGCCTCGCCCTGTTTGACGCCCAGCTCCTGGTAGGCGTAGCCGCGCACCGACTGGTCGCCGCCGGCGCGGAACAGGTACACGGCCGGCACGCCGACCTTGTCGCGCGACCCCAGCCCGCCGACTTCACCGCGCAGGATGATGTTGGAGGTGGTGTTCAACGGCAGATAGAAGATGCCGCGCGTGTAGGCGCGCACGAAGGCCTCGTCGGTCAGGATCGGCAGCAGCGCGCCGCCCACCTGGGCGTTGAGCGCGTAGCCCTTGGTCGGCATTAGCAGGTTGTCGACCTTGCGCCAGGTGACGGCGTACGTCAGCGGCAAACTCTTGCTGGTGACCGAGGGCTGGCCCTGCACGGTCTTGGTCTCGCTCAGCAGCTCGAGCGACAGGCTGCGTTCGAGCAGCGGCGTGCCCCACGCGCGCTTGGCCGCGATGCTGCTGACGGCGGTGGTCTCGCCCTCGATGTCGCTGCGTTCGTACGAGGCGCCGATGCTGTGGTTATAGCCGTCCGACGTGACGGGGAAGTAGAAGTCGCCGCGCGCCGTCTGGCGCTTGGTCTCGAGCGTCAGCGCGCTTTTCAGGCGCAGGCCGAAGATCGCCAGGTCGTCATAAGTCAGCGAGGCGCGGTTGCCGGTGTTGGTGCTGTAACCGAGACCGGCGCTGACGTTCTTGCGCTTGTTCTCGGTCACGCGCACCAGCAGCGGCAGCGGCGCCATCGTCGCCGCGTTGTCCGAGCGCGGCAGCGGCACCGCCGGCGTTCCGGGCTCCGCGCCCGGCGCCGGGGTGGCGGCGGCCTCCAGCTGCTCGTTGAGGATGGCGCTCATGTCGGCGCTCACCTCGACGCTGCTGAAGTAGCCGGTGTCCTGCAGGCGCGATTGGTACGATTGCAGCGCCGCCTCGCTGTAGTAGTCGCCCGGCTCGATCTGGTTCAGATTGGCGATCACGGATGCCGGGTAGCGCTTCAAGCCCTCGATGCGCAGCTCGCCGAAGCGCAGCTCCGGGCCGCTGTCGAGCACCACGCGCAGATTGGCCTGGCGCGCCTCCGGATCGACCGTGGCCTGGCTCTCGAGCAGCTGGGCGCGCGGATAGCGGGTTTGCACCACCTGGCGCAGGATGGCGCGCTTGGACGCCTCCCAGTCGTCCTGGCGGAACACGGCGCCGCGTTTGAGCGGCCAGCTGGCCTTGAGGGCGTCGGCGTTGAACTGGTTGCTGGCGCGCTGGTCCGGGTTGGGCGAGAAGCCCTGCAGCACGATTTCGACCTCTCCCACGCGCACCGGCTCGCCCGGGACGACCTTGACTTGCACCACCAGCGGCGTCACGTTACGGTCGAGCTTGACGCTGACCTCGGGCGCGTAATAGCCGGCGGTGGCGACCAAGGTGCGGATCTGCTCCGGGCTCGTGCGCACCAGCCGGAACAGCTGGTCGCGGTCCATGCGGATGTTGCCGCGAAAGCGCATCAGGTCGAGGTTTTTCTCCAGCAGCTCTTCCAATTCCTTGGGCGCGTCGATGTTGACCTCGTATTTGATCCCGGTCGAGACCACCGGCGCCGGGGTTTCGGCCTGGGTCTCCGCCTGCATCTCGGCCGGGGCCGGCGTCGGGGCGGACTCCTGAGTCTGGCCGTAGGCCGGGCCGGCGATGGCCACGGCGCCCGCCGCGACGGTCAACAACAAGGTGAATGCTGCACGGCAGCAAGATACTTTTGGCGTGACTTGTGCCAAAATTCGTGATCTTGCCAATTTTTTTGCTGGCGATGCCGGTAACATGAGACTCCATCAGGGTGTGCGCTAGGCGCCATGTTACCGGATCGCCCTTAAAGATGGCGTACATATAACATCGTGTCACCCCTGAAAGAAAATGTCATGCTGCCTACCGATTCCGCCCTGGTGCTCTTTAGCGGTGGACAAGATTCCACCACCTGCCTGGCCTGGGCGTTGAAACATTACGCCCGCGTCGAAACGATCGGTTTCGACTACGGCCAGCGGCACGCCGTGGAACTGACCGTCCGCCCCGACGTCATCGCGCGCCTGCGCGCCCAACACCCCGAGTGGGACGCCAAGCTGGGCGAGGACCACATGATCGACCTGTCGCTGATCTCGGAGATCTCGCAGACGGCGATGACGCACGATATCGCCATCGAAACCCAGGCCAACGGCCTGCCGAACACCTTCGTTCCGGGCCGCAACCTGCTGTTCATGACGGTGGCCGCCACGGTGGCCTACCGGCGCGGCCTGACGGTGCTGGTCGGCGGCATGTGCGAGACGGATTTCTCCGGCTATCCGGACTGCCGCGACGACACCATGAAGGCGCTGCAGGTGGCGCTGAACCTGGGCATGGACACCCGCATCAAGCTGGAGACGCCGCTGATGTGGCGCGACAAGCGCCAGACTTGGGAACTGGCGCAGGAGCTGGGCGGCCAGCCGCTGGTCGACCTGATCCGCGAGGGCACCCACACCTGCTACCTCGGCGAGCGCGGCGCGCTGCACGATTGGGGTTACGGCTGCGGCACCTGCCCGGCGTGCGAGTTGCGCGCGCGCGGGTATCGGCAGTTTGTCGGCGGCGCCGTGTAATTCTGAGGTAGGTAGCCTCCGCAACGGGCAGCGTAGCGCTTTTACAACCCGTTCAGCGGCGCCAGGTCCAAATCGGCGCCGCCGCCGCGCGGTTTTCCCAGGGGCGCTTGCAAGTACTCCTATTCCTATGGACGACAAACCCGCGCCGACCCTATTGTCGTCGCGCTTGTCGCGCACCCATTATTGAGTGAAAACCATGGTTGCATAAATGATTTCGTGGTTATTTGTCCGCCAACCGAGTGTTTCGAATCGGCACAGCGCTTTGGTTGTCAATATGGGCTGGAGCCTGTTAGGATAAGGACCAGTTCGTTAGCGGATGCAACTTAGCCAGGGACAAATCTTTGATTTCGTACTTCCACCAGTTGCAGGTCACGGGTTAATCGGACATGACCGACATTCAGGCTCATTTGCGCCGGCTGGTGCAGAACTTGCTGTCGCCGCGCGTGCTGCCGGCGCTGGTGCTGACCGGCGGCCTGGGACTGACCGCCGTGTTGTGGTGCGGCGCCAGCGCCGACGCCGAGCAGGAGGCGCAGACCGACTTCGACGCCAGCGTGCGCGAGCTGGTCAACCAGCTCGACCAGCGCATGCAAAACTACGTGCGGGTGCTGTACGGCGTGCAGGGCCTGTTTTACAGCTCGCTCGACGTCGACCGCGACGAATTCCATACCTATCTGGCCGGCCAAGACCTGGGCCGCCAGGTCCCCGGCGTGCAGGCGATCGGCTACATCCGCCTGGTCGACGCCGGCCAGCGCGACGCCCACGAGGCGCTGGTGCGGCGCACCGACTATCCGCATTACCACATCGTGCCGCCCGGCCAGCGCGCGTGGTACGCGCCGACCGTGTACATGGAGCCGCTCAACGACAGCAACCGGCGCGCGATCGGCTTCGACTCGGCCGCCGATCCGGTGCGCCGCGCCGCGCTCGAGCTGGCGCGCGATTCCGGCCTGCCGGCCATGAGCGGCAGCGTGGGCCTGATCCAGGACCTGGACCAGCCGCCGCAGCCCGGCTTTCTGATGCTGCTGCCCCTGTACGCCACCGGCAAGCCGGTCGGCAGCTGGAGCGAGCGGCGCGCCGCCATCACCGGCTGGGTGTTCGCGCCGATCCGGGTCGGCGATCTGATGGCGGGCGTGGGCAACGCCCGCACCGCCGCGCTGGACGTGGAAATCTACGACGGCGACCGGGTGGCGCCGGAGGCGCGCATGTACGACAGCGCGCCGGCCGCCGGCGCCGGCGCCGCGCGCGCGCGCGTGCAGCAGCTCGCCATCGGCGGCCGCCGCTGGACGCTGCGCATCGCGGCGCTGCCGGCCGCGCAGCCGGCGCGCGCCGACCGCGCGCTGGCCATCGCCGGCGTCGGCGTGCCGCTCAGCGCGCTGGGCGCGTGGCTGGCCTGGGTGCTGACGCGCGCCCGGCTGCGCGCGCACCGGGCGCTGGCGCGCAGCCGCATCCTGGCCGGGGAGCTCAAGGACGGCCAGGCGGCGCTGATGGTGCTGGCCGACAGCGCCCAGCGCAGCCAGGCGATGTTGCGCAGCATTCTAGATTCGACCATCGACGGCATCCTGGTCGACAACCTGAAAGGCGCGGTGCTCAACTCCAACCGCCGCTTCCGCGAGCTGTGGAACGTGCCCGAGTGCCTCGACTGGCAAAGCGACGGGGCCGTGCTGATGCGGCACATGCGCGGGCAGCTGCACCATCCGGACGGCGGCCCGCGGCTCGACGATTTGCAGCAGATGATGCTGCCCGGCGTCGAGCGCGGTGTGCCGGTCGAGGCGCAGCACGAGGTGCTGCGCCTGCGCGACGGCCGGGTCATCGAGCAGCACACGCGCGGCCTGCAACTGGGCAGCGAGCCGGCGCGCATCTGGTCGTTCCGCGACATCACCGAGCGCACCCACATCGAGCGCAGCGAGCAGACCCGGCGCCACGTGCTCGAGCTGCTGGCCACCGGCGCGCCGCTGCGGACGATCCTCGAGAGCGTGGTGCGCGGCGTCGAGGCCGACAACGAGGACCTGATGTGCTGCGTGTTGCTGCTCGACGAGACGGGCGGGCGCCTGCTGGTGGCCGCCGCGCCCAGCCTGCCGGCCTTCTTCAGCGCCGCCGTGCACGGCACCTCGGTGCACAGCCGCCACGGCGCCTGCGCCGAGGCGGTGCGCACCGCCAGCCGCGTGGTCATCGAGGATCTGCGCGACGCGCCGTCGTGGGCCGAGCACCGCGACCTGGCGTTGCAGGCGGGGCTGGGCTCGTGCTGGTCCGATCCGATCTTCGGCGCCGGCGGCAACGTGCTGGGCACCTTCGCCGTGTTCCACCGCGAGGCGCGCCTGCCCAGCATCGCCAACATCGCGCTGATCGAACAGGCCGCGCGGCTGGCCGGCATCGCCGTCGAGCAGGCGCAGGCGGCCGAGGCGGTGCGCGCCGGCGAGGCGCGCTTTCGCAGCCTGTACGACCACGCGCCGGTGGCGCTGTGGGAGCAGGACTGGTCGGCGCTGCGCGCCGCGCTGGCCGAGCTGGCGCAGTCCGGCGTCGACGACATGGAGCGCTACCTGAGCGCCAACCCCAGCCAGGTGCGGCGCCTGGCCTCGCTGGTGCGCATCCTCGACGTCAACGCCGCCGCGCTGCGCCAGATCGGCGCCGAGCCGGGCCACAAGGACCTGGCGGCGATCGGCCTGGCGCAGAATTTCAACGCCGAGGCCATGCCCAGCTTCGCGCGCGCGGTCACGGCGCTGGTGCGCGGCGAGCGCTTCTTCTCGTGCGAGGGCAGCTTCGAGCGGCTCGACGGCGTCACCCGCCTCAACGAGCTGACCCTGATGGTGATGCCGGGCCACACGGACAGCCTCGACTTCGTCATCGTCTCGACCCTCGACACCACCGAGAAGCGCCGCATGCACGACGAGCTGCGCGTGCTGGCGACCACCGATTTCCTCACCGGGCTGCCGAACCGGCGCGAGTTCATGAACCGCCTGGCCGAGGAGCAGGAGCGGCTGCAGCGCGACATCGGCGCCTGCACCGCGGTGCTGCTGCTGGACCTGGACCACTTCAAGCGCATCAACGATGAATACGGCCACGCCGCCGGCGACGCCGTGCTGCGCCAGTTGAGCGAATTGATGCGGGAGGACCAGCGCAAGATCGACATGCGCGGGCGCATCGGCGGCGAGGAGTTCGCGATCCTGCTGCCGGGCGCGACCCTGGGCAAGGCCGCCGTGTTCGCCGACCGCCTGCGCCAGCGCATCGCCGACACGCCGATGCGGCTCGACGACGGCGCGCAGTTGACGGTGACGGTGAGCATCGGCATCGCGGTCATGGGCGGCGCCCAGCCGGGCGGCGACGCGGCGCTGGTGCGCGCCGATCAGGCCTTGTACACCGCCAAGCGCGGCGGGCGCAACCGGGTGGTGCTGATCGATGTCGAGGCGGATCGGCCGGGAGTTCAGGTCCCGGCCGCTTCCGGTTGAAAGGGGAGTGTATTTAGACCGCGTGTTCCATCGTGGCGCGCAGGCGCTGCTTGCGCGCGCGCGCCGTCAAGTACCAGTACAGGCCGATCGGGATCAGCAGCGGCAGCAGCAGCGGCGAGATGGCCGCCGCCAGCAGCACGCCGGCCAGCACCAGCGCGCTGACCAGGACGATGCCGACGCCGGCGAACACCAGGCCGACGAACACCGCCGCGCACGTCATGGCCAGCGCCGCGATCAGCATGCCGCCGGCCCCCAGCACGATGCCGAGCAGCGCGCCGAACGGGCCGCCGATCTCGTCGCCGTCGACGTTGACGGTCATGCCGTCGCCGAAGACGGCCTGGCACACCGATGCCGCCAGCAGCAGGACGAAGACGCCGAGTACCACTTTTTTGGTGTTGCTGGTTTTGCTGTTCATGATTCGATCCCTTGGTTATCCGTTGTTCGCTTGCCGTTTGCTTTGGCATGGTCGAACTGTACCGGCGCGCCCCGGCGCCGGCCATCGGATTGCGACAGAGCGGCGGATTTGCGGTATGGAATGACTTGCGGCGGCGCCGAGCGGAATCCCGGCGGGCGTCCAAACCCGTGGCCGATCGGGAAACAAACGCCCCTTTGTTCCTTGATTTAAAGATATCCCCGCCTATACTGATAACCTGACTTGCGCACGGAGGGTTTTACCATGGCATGGCTTGCAATAAGCGAGGGTCAATCGCTACCTTCGGTCCTGAATCGCACCCCGCGCCAACGCAGCGCGCGGCAACGCTCGGATGGCGGCCCCAAGGGCCCACCATCGGCGCCGCCGACCATACCGCCGATCATCATCACGCCGTTCAGCTACCAGAAGCCGGAGCCGGCCATCGATCCGCGCATCACGCCGCCGCGGCCGCCGATCATGCCGCCGCCACGGCCGTGCATGTCGTGCCTGGCGGCCTGCTGACCGTCCGCTGAACCGTTTCCGATCTCCCGCCGTACCCGTTTCCGGCACCGCTCCTTCGAGGGCGGCGCCGGCGTTGGCGCGGCCGGATCGCGCAGGCATGTCGAGTTGCTATTGTTGTTCGGGTGCGGGCCGCTTATGATTCCACCCCCGACTCCAATTCAACCCGAGCATAAGCATGAGCAACGACTATTCCGACACCGACCAACAGCCCGACGACGACGCCCCGATCCAGGAGGCGCGCGTGTGGCAGGGCAATGGCTGGACCGCGCGCGTGATCAAGAACGACGACGACGAGGGCTGGGCCGTGGCGATGATCAAGGACGGCGAGCCGGAACCGGCGCTGGTCGGTCCGTGGACCATGGGCCGCGACAAGAAAAATCCCAAGCCGCTCGACGTCAACGCCTTCAACACGCTGGTCAAGACCGCCAACGAGGTGATCCGCCGCCACGAGCAGCAACTGCACGCGCAGTTGCACAAGAACGTGTTCGTCAGCACCGACGACGGCCAGGTCAAGGTGGCGCTCGACATCGTGCCCGACGAGGACGACGCCTACGCCACCTTGACCGCGTTCGACCCCTACGGCGAGCAGATCGCCCAGGTGCGGGTGCCGCCGACGTTCAAGCTGAGCGTGACGAGCGCTGCGGCGTGGATCGAAAAAGGTTACAAAAAGCCGTGACGGGGCGCCAACGGTCGTTGCTTTCTGCGATAAGCGCTGGCCTTGGGGGCCGTCGACCTGATAGTATTTCCTATGTGCATCTATCCCACTTAGGAAACCTGATGGAAAGTCGTCTCACCCGTCTTGAAGCCGTTCAGACAATGTTGCTCGAAATCGGACAGAAATCGAGCACCTGCACCGATATCAGCGAGTTCTTGCAGGCCGTCCATGCGGCGCTGGGCCGCATCATGTACGCGGCCAATTTCTTCGTCGCGCTGAGCGACCACGAGGGGCCGGTCAACCAGGTCCGCTTCGTGTATTACGTCGACGAGGTCGACGCGCCGCCCAGCGGCGACGAATTGTTCGAGCTCAAGCGGGGCGAGTCGCCGACGGCGGCCGTCATCACCAGCGGCAAGCCATTGGTGATGACGGCCGCCGAGCACGTGTCCAAGCGCGCGGACAACGCCGACTTCGGCATCGGCACCATCGCCGAGCACTGGATGGGTTGCCCGCTGCTGGACCAGAACCACCAGGTGCTGGGCGCGATCGTCATTCAGAGCTACGACAAGCAGCACACCTTCAGCCAGGAGGACCAGGCGCTGTTCGCGCTGATCGCCAACCACGTCTCGAGCGCGCTGCGCGGCCTGCAGAGCATGGACCGGCTCGAGCGCGCGGTGCAGGAGCGCACCGCGCTGCTGGCGCACGAGGTGGCCGAGCGGCGCCGCGCCGAGGCCATCCAGCGCGCGCTGTACGAGCTGGCCAACCTGTCGGCCACCACCACCGGCGGCAACGAGCTCAACACGCGGCTGCACGAGATCATCAGCGAGCTGGTGCCGGCGCGTAACTTCCTGATCGCGATCTACCATCCGGACACCGGGGACATCAGCGTGCCGTATTTTGTCGATGAAAAGGATGACCAGGCGCCGGTCAAGCGCTTCGATTTCGGCATCGGCATGTCGTCGTATATTCTGCGGCGCAAGCAGGCCGCGTTGCTCGACAAGGCCGGCCTGGACGCGCTGGTGGCCGGCGGCGACGTCGCCCGGCCGCTGGGCAACGTCGACATCGCCAGCTGGATGGGCGCGCCGATGCTGCTGGGCGACCAGGCCTACGGCGTGATCGTCGTGCAGAGCTACGACGCCGCCGTGCTCTACACCCAGGCCGACCTCGACATCCTCGCCTTCATGGCCAGCCACGTGGCCGTGGCGATCGCGCGCCTGCAGGCCGAGCGCGAGATCCGCCGCGCCAAGGACGCGCTCGAGGAGCAGAACGCGGCGCTGGAGAGCGCGCTGGCGTCGCTGAAGGCGGCGCAGGGCGAGCTGGTGCGGCAGGAGAAGCTGGCCTCGCTGGGGCGGCTGGTGGCCGGCGTGGCGCACGAGATCAACACGCCGCTGGGCATTTGCGTGACGGCCACCAGCCATCTGGTGGAGGAGCTCAAGCTCACGCGCGAGGACCTGGCGGCCGGCGCGCTCGACGAGGACGGCTTGAACCAGTTCCTCGACATCGTCGACCAGTCGCTGCGCATCATGACCACCAACACGCAGCGGGCGGCGGCGCTGGTGCGCAGCTTCAAGCAGGTGGCGGTGGACCAGTCGTCCGACGACATCCGCAGCTTCAACCTGCGCAAGTACCTCGACGAGGTGCTGCTGTCGCTGCAGCCCAAGCTCAAGGGCAAGCCGATCGCCGTCGACATCGATTGCGAGGAGCGCATCGAGATGGCCAGCTTCCCCGGCGCGGTGTCGCAGATCGTCACCAACATGGTGATGAACTCGCTGGTGCACGGCTTCGAGGACGGGCAGTCGGGCAAGATCAAGATCAGCGGCAAGCTCGACGGCGATTTCGTCGTGTTCGAATACAGCGACGACGGCGCCGGCATGGACACCAGCACCTTGGCGCAGCTGTTCGACCCGTTCTTCACCACCAAGCGCGGTTCGGGCGGCAGCGGGCTGGGCGCGCACATCCTGTTCAACCTGGTGACGGGCGCGCTGGGCGGCACCATCAAGGTCGCCAGCGCGCCGGGCATGGGCCTGCACTACAAGCTGCGCTTCCCCAAGGTCAAGCGCCGCTGACCGCGCCGCCGCCGGCCGGCGCCCCGGCCAGCAGCGCGCGCAGTTCGCGCACCGGCATGCCGCCGACCTCGTGGATGCGCAGGATCAGGTCGGCGCTGACGGCGACCCGGCCGCGGCGCACCTTGCTGAGCGACGGCGCCGACACCGACAGCGCGCGCGCCAGGCTGGCGTCGTTGCGCAATCCCATGCGCTCGAGCAGCGCGTCCAGCAAACGGTGCGGGTGGCGGCCGGCGGCGCCGGTCAGGGGGATGGTCGGGGATTTCATGCGGCCTCCGCAAAATTGAGCAGCACTTCGGGTTGGGCGTAATGCTGGTGGATCGCCGCCAGCGCGGCGCCGTCGCGGAACAGCGCGTCGACACAGGCCGGGTCGAAATGTCGCCCCGACTCTTCCCGCATCGCCGCGCGCGCCGCGTCCGCGTCCCACGCCTGCTTGTAGGCGCGGCGCGAGGTCAGCGCGTCGAACACGTCGGCCACGGCGACGATGCGCCCGAGCAGCGGGATGGCGGCGCCGGCCAGGCCGAGCGGGTAGCCGCCGCCGTCCCAGCGCTCGTGGTGGCTGGCGGCGATGACGGCGCCGGCCTGCAGCAGCGGCGAGTCGCTGCCGGCCAGGATGTCGGCGCCGATGCCGGCGTGCTCGCGCATGGCGGCGCGCTCGCGCTCGTCGAGCGGGCCGGGCTTTTGCAGGATGGCCTCGGGCACGCCGAGCTTGCCGATGTCGTGCAGCGGCGCGGCCGTGCGGATCAGCTCGCACTGGGCCGGGTCCAGCCCGAGGTTGCGCGCCACCAGCTCGGCGTAGGCGGCCATGCGCAGCAGGTGGGTGCCGGTTTCCGGGCTGTGGAATTCGGCCGCGCGCGCCAGCCGGAAGATCGCCTCGCGTTCGCGCGCGGCGATGACGGCGGTGGCCAGGCGCACCTCGTCGGCCAGGCGGGCGGCGTGGCCGGCCAGCTCCAGCTGGGCGCGGCGCAGCGCCAGCAGGTTGCCGACGCGGGCGTTGAGCTCGACGAAGTTGACCGGCTTGGTGAGGAAATCGTTGGCGCTCAGGCGCAGCGCCTCGTGCCGCACGCGCGACTGGGTGTCGGCCGTGACCATCACCAGCGGCGTTTGCAATTTTCCCGGCAGCATGCGGAACTGGCGCAGGAACTCCAGGCCGTCCATTCCCGGCATCATATAATCGACCACCACCACGTCGGGGGCGTGGGCGGCGCACCAGGACAGCGCCTCGCGCGCGTCGCGCAGGCCGGTGACCGCGCAGTCGTCCAGCATTTCGAGCATGTGGCCGAACAGGTCCAGGTTGGCCGCGTCGTCGTCGATGATCAGGATGTGCATGTTGCCCTCCAAGGGCGGCCGTGCCGGCCGCGATAAATTTGTCAAAATCACTGTCGCCGCCGCGGCTCGGGCATAATGGAGTCGACCGGGCGCGGCATGGTTGAATTATAGAATTATTTGTTGAATTTAGTAAATATGTTTTATTCGATTTATTTGATATTATTGGGAGCGGCATGACGAAGCGCAGCGACGCCATCGAGGACGAGGTGTGCACCACCCAGCGCGCGGCAGAATTGCTGGGTATTTCTGTATCCTCCGTGCAACAGCTGGTCGAGGCCGGCGTGATCGAGGCGTGGAAGACCCGCGGCGGCCACCGCCGCATCCCGATGCGCGCCGTGCTGCGCTACAAGGAGGCGCCGCCGGGGCCGGCGTCCGGGGCGGCGGCGCCGGCGCGCGGCGGCCCCGCCGGGCGCGTGGCCACGGTGCTGGTGGTGGAGGACAATCCGATGCAGCGGGAGCTGTACCAACGCCAGTTCGCCGCCTGGCAATTGCCGCTGCACCTGATTTTTTGCGAAAACGGCTACCAGGCGCTGATGGCGATCGCCCGCAGCCAGCCGCACATCCTGTTGGCCGACATCGTCATGGACGGCATCGACGGCTACGAGGTGGTCAAGACCATCCTGGCCGATCCGCAGCTGGCGCGCATGCAGATCGCCATGCTGTCGGGCCTGCCGGAGGCGGACCTGGCGCGCCGCGGCGGCGTGCCGGACGGCGTGGTGTTTTTCGCCAAGCCGGTCAACTACGACGAGCTGCGCGGCTACATGAAGGCGTGCTGCGCCCAGCTGGTGCGTAGCCAGGACGCAACGAATTAATTAAATTTGACAATTATGGCGGGCTGAGGCAGCATGGGATGGCCGGTTTTTTTTGCTGACCGGCAACATCACGGGAGGTGCGATGCGCGGCGGGAATGGCTCGAGGTGGGACGTGCGCTGGCTGCTGGCCAGCTTCGCGCTGCTGCTCATCGGCGCGGTCTGGACGCTGACCGTGATCCAGCTCAGCGAAGGCCGGAGGCTGCAACTCGACGACGCCGAGCGCGACGCCCGCGCGCTGGTGCTGCTGTTCGGCGAGCACGCCACGCGCACGCTGGAGGCGGCCGACCAGGCCGTCATCTTCCTGCGCCACCGCTACAACGGCGAGGGCGCGCGGCTCGACATCGTGCGCGAACTGCGCGAGGGCCTGGGGCCGTCGGACATCTACCACCAGTTCAGCATTGCCGACGAGCGCGGCGACCTGCGCCTGTCGTCGCTGCCGTTCAAGCCGGTCAACCTGGGCGACCGCGAGCATTTCCGCGTGCACCAGCACGACGACAGCGGGGCGCTGTACATCAGCCGCCCGGTGCTGGGGCGGGTCTCGGGCAAGTGGTCGCTGCAGCTGACGCGCCGCATCAGCCGCGCCGACGGCGGCTTCGGCGGCGTGGTGGTGGTGTCGATGGACCCGCAATACTTCACCCGCCTGTACCGCGACATCGACGTCGGCCGCCACGGCTCGGTGGCGCTGGTGGGCGCCGACGGCGTGATGCGGGTGCGCCGCGTCGGCGCCGACCAGAGCCTGGGCCAGGACATCGGCGGCAGCGCGCTGTTCGCGGCCATGCGCGCGCGCGCCGACGGCGTGCTCACCGAGGCCGGGCCGGTCGACGGCCGGCAGCGCGTGTACGCGTTCAAAAAGCTCGAGCGCTTTGCGTTGTACGCGCTGGTCGGCATCGACATCGAGGATCGGCTGGCGCGCCAGGCCGGCCACCGCGCGCGCGCGCTGGCGCTGGCCGCAGCGGCCACCGCCGCGGTGCTGCTGTTTAGCGCCGGCCTGTGGGCGCTGGCCGGGCGCCTGATCGACAGCCGCGCGCGCGCGGTGGCGGCCAACCTGGCCAAGTCGCGCTTCCTGGCCAACATGTCGCACGAGCTGCGCACCCCGCTCAACGGCATCCTCGGCTACGCCGAGCTGCTGCGGCTGGAGCTGGGCGAGGGCCGCGCCGGCGGCTTCGCGCGCACCATCCACGGCTGCGGCGAGCGCCTGCTGGCGCTGGTCGAGGCGGTGCTGGAACTGAGCGCGCTCGAAGCGGGGCGCGAGACGCTGGCGCTGCGCGACGCATCGACCGCCGAGCTGTGCGCGCAGGCGCTGGCCGGGCAGCGCGCGGCGGCCGCCGCCAAGGGGCTGGCGCTGGACGCGGTGTGCGAGCCGGGCACGCCGGCGCGCTGGCGCTGCGACCGCGCCAAGCTGGCGCGCGTGCTCGACATCCTGCTGCGCAACGCGGTCGAGGCCACGCCGGCCGGCGCGGTGCGGCTCACGCTGGGCCCGGGCCGGGCCGGCGCGCTGCGCTGCGCCGTCAGCGACAGCGGCCCGGGGGTGCCGCCGGCGCAGCGCCGGCGCATCTTTGAAAAGTTCGCCCAGGCCGACGAGTCGGCCTCGCGCGCCAAGCAGGGCGGCGGCCTGGGCCTGGCCATCGCCGCCGAGCTGGCCGCGCTGATGGGCGCCACGCTGGGCGTCGACGCGCGCCCCGGCGGCGGCGCCGTGTTCACGCTGGACGTGCCGGTGGCGCCATGAGCGCGCGCTACCGGCACATCGATCCGGGCGTGCTGTGGCGCGCCTGCGGCGCCGACCGCGACGCCTACGCGGCGCTGGCGCAGACCTTCGTCGAGCACGCGCCGCCGTTGCTGGCGCGGCTCGAGGCGGCGCTGGCGCAGGGGGCGGCGCCGGCCGCCGGCGCGGCCGCCCACGCGCTCAAGGGCATGGCGCAGCTGGTCGGCGCCGACGCGCTCAGCGCGCTGTTGCTGGCGTGCGAACGGGCCGCCGGCGCCGGCGCGCCGCTGCCGCCGGCCGCGCCGCTGGCGGCGGCGTGCGCGCCGGCGCTGGCCGAGGTGGCGCACAGCCGGCGCCACTACCACGGGGACGGCGCGTGAACCCCTGGCGCGCCCGCGCCGCGCGCCTGTGGCGCGAACGCGCGCTGGTGGCGATCGGCGCCGCGCTGGCGCTGTTGCTGGCGCTGACGACGGCCGGCGCCGGCTGGGTGCTGCGCGGGCACGAGATCGACGACTGGCGGCGCAACCTCGACACCTTGTCGCTGGTGCTGGCCGAGAGCACCGCGCAAAGCTTCGCCTCCGGCTACCAGGTGCTCGACGGCGCGGCCGAGGCGGCGCAGACGGCCGCCGCCGGCGGCCCGGCGGCGCTGCGCGGGGCGGCGCTGTTCCAGTCGCTCAAGGACCAGATCAGCGCGCTGCCGCACATCGACGTGGTCAGCGTGGTCGGCGCCGACGGCGCCGTGCTCAACTTCACGCGCCGCTTCCCGGCGCCGCCGATCAACCTGGCCGAGCGCGACTATTTCATCCACCACCGCGACACGCCGGGCGACGCGCCGTTCCTGAGCAAGCCGGTGCGCAACAAGGGCAACGGCAACTGGACCTTTTATCTGAGCCGGCGCCTGCAGCACGCCGACGGCAGCTTCGCCGGCGTGGCGCTGGTGGGCATGTCGGCCGATTTCCTGACCCGCTACTTCAAGGACATGCGGCTGGGCGAGGACGCCGCCATCGCGCTGTACCGCGCCGACTTCACGCTGCTGGCGCGCTGGCCGCACGTGGACGCGCTGATGGGCCGCCAGGTCCTCAGCGGCAACACCTACGCCGTCATCTCGGCCGGCCTCGACCACGGTGTGCGGCTCACGCGCGGCCCGCGCGCGGCCGACGACATGCGCCCGGTGTCGCGCATGGGGGCGGTGCGGCGGGTGCGCGACTATCCGCTCATCATCAACGCCACCATCACCGAGGACGTCTGGCTGGCGGGCTGGTGGCGCAGCCTGCGCCTGCTGGGCGCGGTGGCGCTGGTCGGCCTGCTGGGCTTGTTGTGCGCGTTCTGGATGGTGGCGCGGCTGATGGCCCGGCGCCAGCGCGACGCCGCGCTGGCGCAGCGGCTGCAGCGCGAGGCGAACGCCGCCAGCGAGGCCAAGTCGCGCTTCCTGGCCATGATGAGCCATGAGATCCGCACGCCGATGGGCGGCATCGCCGGCATGTCCGAGCTGCTGCTCGACAGCGGGCTCGATCCGGTGCAGCGCGGCTACGCGCGCAGCGTCCACGGCGCCGTGCTCGAGCTGACCCACCTGATCAACGACGTGCTCGATTTCTCCAAGATCGAGTCCGGCCACATGACGCTCGAGCACCAGCCGTTCGACCCGGCGGCGCAGCCGGCCCAGGTGGCCGCGCTGTTCCAGACCGCGGCCGCGCGCAAGGGCCTGCAACTGGCGCTGCGCAGCGCCGACGGGCCGCGCTGGGTGGGCGGCGACGCCGCGCGGCTGCGCCAGGTGCTGGGTAATCTGCTGAGCAACGCGATCAAGTTCGCCGATGCCGGGGTCATCGCGCTCGACTACGAGGTCGACGTCGATCCGCAAGCGACCGGCCTGTGGCGCCTGCGCTACTCCGTCACCGACCAGGGCATCGGCATGGACGCGGCGCAGCAGCGGCGCTTGTTCGAGCCGTTTTCCCAGGCCGACGAGACCATCAGCGGGCGCTACGGCGGCACCGGCCTGGGCCTGGCCATCTGCAAGCGTTTGATCGGGCTGATGGGCGGCACCATCACGTGCGTGAGCGCGCCCGGCGCCGGCAGCCGTTTCACGGTCGAGCTGACCGCGCCGCTGGCCGCGCCGCCGGCCGCGCCGGCTGCGCTGGCCGCGCCGCCGGCCGTGCCGGCCGTGCCGGCCGTGCCGGTGGTGGCGGAAGACGGCGGTGCCGCGCGCACCGCGCTGGTGGCCGACGACAATGAAATGAACCGGCAGCTGGTGTGCGTGCTGCTGGCCAAGATGGGTTGGCGCGCCGAGCTGGCGGTGGACGGGCAGCAGGCGCTCGACGCGCTGGCGCGGCGCCGCTACGACCTGGTGCTGATGGACTGCATGATGCCGGTCATGAACGGCTACGAGGCATGCGTGCGGCTGCGCGCGGCCGAGGCGCGGCACGGCTGGCCGCGGGTGCCGGTGATCGCGCTGACGGCCAGCGCGGTCGACGGCGACCGCCAGCGCTGCCTGGACGCGGGCATGGACGATTATCTGAGCAAGCCCTTTACGGCGCTGGATTTCCGCGAGATGATAGGCCGCTGGACATGAACGCGGCCAGCTCGTCCGGTGTTCCCTCGGGAAAGGCTTCCCTTAAATAGCCGAGGAAGGCGGCCACGCGGGCGCTCAGTAAGCGCCGCGACGGATACAGCGCCCACAGCGCGATGTCGGGGCCGTCGATCCCGCCCCACGCCACCAGCGCGCCGCTGGCCAGGTCATGCGTCACGAGGGACAATGGCAGGCGCGCGGCACCGACGCCCAGCCGGACCGCGTCGCGCACCATGAAGTGCGACGACAAGCGCAGCACGGTGTCGACGGCGATCCCGGATTTCCCTGTCGGGGTGGTGACGTTCCACGTGCCCATCCGGTCGCCCGCGCCGCGCGCGATGGCCGGCACAGGTGACTGGCCGTCCGGCCGTGGCAAAGCCGAATGCGCCACGACGACCAGCCGATCGCGCAGAAAGATGCGTCCGACCAAACTTTCATCCGGGTCTGGATTGACCCGGATCACCACGTCATAACCTTCGTCGACCATGTCGACCGGGCGGTCCTCGGTCGTCACCTCCAGCCGGACGTCGGGATATTTGACCGCGAAGCCGGCTGCCAGCTTGCCCATCGCCGCCTGCGAAAACAGCAGCGGCGCGCTGACGCGCAACCTGCCTTGCGGTTTGTCGCCGCCCGAGGCGATCGCCGCCGCCGTCTCGTCCACCTCGGCCAGCAGCGCCCACGTGCGCTCATACAGCGCCCGGCCTTCCTCGGTCAGCTTGAGCGAACCGGCCCCGCGTTCGAGCAAACGCAGGCCGAGGCTGCTCTCCAGTTCGGCCACCCGGCGCGATAAGGTGGCCTTGGGGCGTCCGGCGGCGCGCGCGGCCTTTCCGAACCCGCCGTGGCGGGCGACCAGATTGAAATCGGTGAGTGCGAGTAGGTCCATGTGTTCCACCAGTGAGACGGGACGTCTCGATTTGACGTCTATCGGATCATACACGGGACCGCTAACATGAACCTGTCTTTTAACTCACCAAGGAAAAATATCATGACTATTCTCGTTACAGGCGCCACCGGCCGTGTCGGCAGCCAGGTTGTCCGGCAACTCGTCCAACGTGGCGCCAGCGTCCGGGTCCTCTTGCGCGACCCCGCGAAGGCTGACTTTCCGGCGGGCGTGGAGGTCGTCAAAGGCGACCTGCTCGACATCGACTCGCTGCGCGCCGCCTTCCAGGGCATCGACACGCTGTTTCTGCTCAACGCGGTGGCGGGCGATGAATTCAGCCAGGCGCTCGTCACGCTGAACATCGCCCGCGAATCGGGCGTCGAGCGGCTGGTCTACCTGTCGGTGTTGCACAGCGACCGCTTCGTGAATGTGCCGCACTTCGCGGTCAAGCTGGGCGCCGAGCGGATGATCGAGCAGATGGGCTTTAGCGCGACGATCTTGCGTCCGTCCTACTTCATCGACAACGAGCACATGATCAAGGACGTCATCTTCAACCACGGTGTCTATCCGATGCCGATCGGCGGCAAGGGTGTCGCCATGGTCGACGCCCGCGACATCGCCGAGGTCGCGGCGATTGAGCTGATCCGCCGCGACCAGGCGCCGGGCAAGCTGCCGCTCCAGACCATCAACCTGGTCGGCCCCGATACGCTGACCGGCGCCGACGTGGCCGCGATCTGGTCGGACGTGCTGGGCAAACCGGTGGTCTACGGCGGCGACGACCCGGGCGCGTTCGAGCAGAACCTGGCCACCTTCATGCCGAAGTGGATGGCCTACGAAATGCGCCTGATGGCCGAGCGCTATGTCAGCGACGGCATGATCCCGGAGGTTGGCGACGTCGAGCGCCTGACCAAGCTGCTGGGCCGCCCGCTGCGCTCGTATCGCGATTTCGCGGTCGGCATCGCCCCGGCGGCTTGACGCTCCGGGGAAGGCTAGTGGGCCGACAGCCGCGTCAGCGTGGCGTCGACCCACGCCATCAGCTGGTCGTCGTCGGCCATGTTGCCGTCGTAGCGCATGGTCGGCGCGAACGGTTCGCGGGTGGCCTGGAACGCGGTGTAGATCGCCGACGGCACCGTGATCGCGCCCCTGCCGCTGGGCAGCTTGTACTGGCTGCCCTCGCCGTAGGGCGAGTAGCCGATGGTCGGCTCGCCCAGAATCACCGTGTCGGACATCGACGAGATCTGCTGCACGAAATTCATGCAGGAGCTGAAGCAGCCGCGGTCGATGACGGCCGCCACGCGCGGACCGCCGGGCCGCCGGCTCACCTTGGCGGCGAGCGCGCTGGCGTCCTCCCTGCTGGCGTAGTCGACCGGCGCCAGCGCCTCGCCCTTGGCCAACGCCGCCTCCAGCTTGCCGGCGACGCCTTCGAATTCCGCCTTGGACGCGGCGAACTGCGGCAGGCCGGCATACCGCCGGAACAGGTCGATGGTGGGCTGGTTGGCGATCACCGACTTGACGTAGGTCGCCGTGTTGCCCAACTCTTCGCCGTAAGCCGCGCCGTACAACGCCTGCAGCGCGCGGTTGCCCCAGCTGGAATCGCCGCCGCCGTTGCCGCGCAGGTCGAAGATGATCCAGCCGCTGTGCTTCAGCGCGGCCAGCTGCGGATAGAGCGCGGTGTAGGCGTCGCCGGAAATGCCGCCGTTAAAGTCGGGCATGCCGACCCATTGCTTGTCGGCCGCCAGCCGGTACAGACCGACCGGCTTGGCCTTGGCCTGGTAGCGGTTGCGCACCGCGTCGATGCGCGCCTCGCCGATGCCGTCGGCCACCGCGCGCAGCGGCAGCTGGTACTGGCGGGCGCCGCCGTCGACCTGGAACACGCATTGCTTCGGCGTCCAGCCGAGGCCGATGTCGAACATCGCTTTGCGCGCCAGGTCGCTGGGCGTGGTGTCGTACTCCAGGCTGTGATTGCTGAACGGGGCGACATTGCTTTTGAGGTAGGTGCCGATCCAGACGTTGTCGCAGCTCTGCACGATGGCGCCGCGCGGCGGCAGCGGTTGCGGCCAGTTCGGTTCCGACCAGATCACGCGGAACTTGCCGTCGATGTGGTCGAGCACGACGCCGGTCCAGGCCCTGGTCGGCAGCTTGAGCTGGATGCCGGTGTGCGGGTCGCCGAAGCCGTTGATGAAGCGCACCAGCGCGCGGTTGTAGTCCTGCTCGGTCTTGGCGTCGGCCGCTTCCAGCATGCCGGCGCGGGCCCCGGCCTCCAGCGGCGCGGTGACATCGATCTGCCCGCTGACGCTGCCGGCGTGGCCGCTCCGCACTTTCTCGATGGCGAACTTCATGTCGGCCTGGGCGATGGCGCTCCAGTCGGTGGCGGCGAAGCAAGGCGCCGCAACGGCGGCGAACGCCAGGGGAAGGATGTGGAGGCGAGGCTTTTTGTTGGCGGTCATGAACGGCGACGTCGGCAAAGTTGAGTTGGTAAGATAGTAACTCATTTCCTCGAGTCAGTTTCCAAAGCCGTGAAAGCCCTTTGGGTTTTTGCGAGCTGTGATTCGCACTTGATGCACATCACTCGCGGTGCGTCTGGCGATGACAGACTATCAGTCCTATCCAAGGACCAAACGAGGAAAGCAGCATGCCACTCATCGTGGACTTTGTCTTGCCGCGCCGTCCGGTGTCGCACCAGACAAAGGATGCTTCGCAGCGAAGAGCATGGAGCGACTATATTTATGGTCGTGCAAGGCTCGAATGGCCGGCACGACCATTGATGAATTATCCGCTAAGATTCACCATGGTTTATCTATATGATGTTGAACGGCCCGGTGACATCAATAATTTCGTCAAACCCGTGCAGGATGCGTTATGCACATTAATCTATGCTGACGATTCCATGATACGGGACGTGTCGGCCCATATGCGGTTTGCGGATGTAAAATGCGACAAGGATGGTTTGCCAGCGAAGTTGGCACATGCTATCGACATGGGGCAAGCCTGCGTTTATGTCGCAATTTCCGACTCGCGCGAACTTGCCGAGGAGGTGAAATGAAAACCGGTCAAGAAGTTCGTGCTTTGCAAGAACTTGCTGAAGAATATAGGCGGCTTGGCTACACGGTCATACTCGAGCCGTCGGCGGCGTTGATTCCCTCGTTCTTGGGGAACTACAGACCGGAGATGCTGGCCATCAAAGATGATGAACACTTGCTCTTCGACGTAAAGTTGGAAGGTGCCAGGGACGTTGATGCATTCTGGCGGATGGTAGCCGAGATCCAGCACCACGCCGGCTGGAAATTAACCGGTATAACCGTGCCGCACGTGGACACGGAAGTGAATACATCCGGTGTGTTAAGCGATCTCGATGTCGATGGGCTGCGCCGGCATTTACGCGAAATCGATCTGCTATCTGGTGATCCCCAACTCCGGCCGGTTGTTCTGTCCAGGTTGTGGGTTGTCTACATCGCTGCGTTAAGGCTGCTAGCCATTCAGGAAGGCTTTGAACGGGATGGCGATGCCGACTACGAGCGCCTGGTCCGGGCGGAATCCAACGGTTTGATTTCCAACGCGGAATGCGAAGAAGGGCGCGCGTTGATGGTGCTTCGCAGTAGAGTTGCGAACGGTAGTGACGCCGTGGTGGCGCTTGAAGATTGTCAGCAGCTCCGGCAAATGGTTCAGCGGACGATCGATCGGATCGCGCCGGTGGCGGCGCCCGAGGCCGCGCTACGCGTCGAGGCTTGACGCCGCCTCGTCATCCAACGATTATTCGCCGGCCGGACTCGACCACACCTTCATCGTTTGCACCGACAGCAGCTTGCACTGGCCGCCGACGTTGACGTAGGTGCGCATGAACTGGTAGCGGTTGGCGCGCCAGGTCTTGCCGTCGGCGTTCCATTGTTCGACCGTGCTCAGGCCGCGCAGCACCACCGTGTCGCCGCTGACGTGGGCGTGAACGTCGCCCGTGGTGCGCGATTTGTGCACGACGGCGGGCTGCTTCGAGCGCGCCAACACCGCCGCCTTGTCTTCGGTTTGCGAGGCCAGGTTGTGGACCCAGACGTAGTCGTCCGCCAGCCAGCGGTCGAGGAAGGCGACGTCGCCGACCCGCAGCGCTTCCTCGTACTGCCGGTCGCGCTCGATCAGGTCGGCCGCCGGCAGGCAGGGGGCGGCCAGCGCGCCGGCCGACAGCGCCCAGCCGAGGCCCAGCACGCCCGCTTTCATTTCGCCGGCACCTTGGTGATTTCCACTTCCCAGTCCACGCCCGATTCGATCTTGTGCTTGGCGGCGTAGTTGCCCTGGCTGATCGCCACGGCCACGTCCAGCAGGCTGTTGAGGTAGACCAGCGGCTTGCCCTTGGCGACGCCGCCGAAGGTGTGCTCGAACGGGGCGATCACCTTGTCGACCTGTTTGCCGTTGTGCAGGATGCGCACTTGCACCTGTTCATGCAGGCCCACTTTCAGTTCGTCGAACAGCGATTTCGGGATGTTGGTCCAGACGTTGCCGTATTTGACGTCCAGCACCGGGATGATGCCGCGGATGGTGGCGCCGTTGCGCACCGCCTTCTGGTACGCGATCTTGACCACCGATTCGCTCGGCAGCACGGGGCCGACCTGCTCGAAGGTGATGGCGCCCGAGGCCAGGCGCGCGCCGACGTAGGCGTAGACGTCGCGGCCGTGGAAGGTGTACGACTCGCCCGAGCCGGCCAGGCGGTTGACCTTCTCATCGATTTCGCGCAGCTCGGCGACGCCGTCGCGCTCGGCGATCAGGGTGAACTGGCCGTTGTCGGGGCCGACGAAGTAGCGGCCTTCCCGGGTCTTGAGCACCACCGATTTGCGGGCCGTGCCGACGCCGGGGTCGATCACCGAGACGAACACGCTGCCCTTGGGCCAGTAGTTGGCGGTCTGGTACAGGCGGTAGCCGCCGAGCCAGATGTCGTAGTCGGGGATGTTGTGGGTCAGGTCCGAGACGTGCAAGGTCGGGTCGACCCCGTAGGCGACGCCGTGCATCGCCGAGACGGCGCCGTCGGAGGTGCCGAAGTCGGACATCAACACCAGCGCGTTTTTGGCGTCGGCGGAGGTCGGGCTAACGGCATAGGCCTGGGCCGTCAGCAAGGTGCCGAGGCAGACGGTGGCAAGCAGTTTGGAGAGCTTCATGTTTTTCCTGAAAGATTTTGAGCTTAGAAAGTGTAGCGTAGGCGGCCGTAGAAATAGGCGCCGTTGAGGCCGATCGGATTAATAAAGTTGTACGGCAGCGCGCCGCCATAGGTGGCGTTGTCGGTCTGGCGCACGCGCTGCGGGTAGCGGTCGAGGATGTTGTCGCCGCCGACGGCCAGGGTCAGTTGTTTGGTCAGCTTGTATTGCGCCTCCAGGTCCACCGTCCAGACGGCGCCGAAGCGCTGGGCGTGGACGCCGTCGATGAGCTCGGCATCCCGGTCGTACGAGAAATCCTTCAACGGACCGAAGCGCGTGGCCTTGGCCTGCAGGCTCCATTGCGCGGCCTGCCAGTCGGCGCTCAGCACCAGCTTGCTCTTGGGCGAGGCGTTGCGGACGCGGAACAGGCTCATGTCGGTCAACAAGGTCAGCTCCGGGTCGATGCGCGCCAGCGCGGCCGAACTCTGGCGCGCCTGGTCGATGCGGGTCTTGTTCAGGTTGAGCGCGGCGTTCAGATCGAGCTTGCCGCCGGCGAACGGCAGCTCGTGGTTGACCACCGCGTCGAGGCCGGTGGTGCGGGTGTCGAGCAGGTTGGCCAGGTAGGCCACCGATTGAATGTCGCCGCGGCCGATGCCGGCCAGGTAGGCGCTGGCGGCGTCGCTTTGCAGGTCGCTGGTGCGGGTGATGCGGTCGCGGATCTTGATGCGGTAGGCGTCGACGGTGACGCTGGTGTCGCGCCGTGGACGCCATGCCGCGCCGAGCGACAGGTTGGTCGACTTCTCGGGCTTGAGCGCCTCGGCGCCGAAGGCACGCGCCAGCGGGTCGCTGGCCGGCAGCAGCGACGCCGTTTGCAGCGCGCTGCCGTCGGCGTTGAAGTTCAAGGTCGAGAAGCGGAAGCCGGTTTGCACCAGTGCCGGCGCGCGGAAGCTGTTCGACAGCGATCCGCGCAGCAGGAAACCGTCGCTCAGCTTATAGCGCGCCGACAGCTTGCCGGTGCTGGCGTTGCCGAAGTCGCTGTAGTCCGAATAGCGGGCGGCGGCGCCCAGCAGCAGGCGGCTGGTGATGTCGCTTTCGATGTCGGCGTACACCGAGCGGATCGCGCGGCTGCCGTCGAACACATCTTGCGGGCGCAGGCCGGGGCCGGCCTGGGCGCCCGGCGGCGCGCCGGTGACCGGGCCGGCGGCGTACGAGGCCGGGTCGCCCGGCGAGCTGCGATAGGTTTCGCGCATGTATTCGGCGCCCAGCGCCAGGTTGACCGGCGCGCCGATGCCGAGGTCCAGTTCGCGCGTGACGTCGGCGTTGACGGCGTTCTGTTTGAAGTCGAAGGTGGCCAGGTGGAAGCTGGTCGGGCTGGCGTCGCCCAGCGAGGCGTTGACCGAGTTGGACAGGTCGTACTCGAACTTGTTGCCGCCGTGGCGCGCGCTCAGGTCCCAGTTCCAGGCGCCGCCGGCCAGGCGGAGGCCGGCGACGACGCTGGTGTCGGTCATGTCGCCCCGGGTGCTGGGGCGGTAGCCGTTGGGGTAGATCGATGCCACGTTGGACGGGTCGCCCGGGTAGCGGAAGTAGGCGCTGCCGTCGGACTTGCGCCGGTTGACGGTGGCGAACGAGTAGGCGTCCACGCCGGCCGCCAGCGGCACCAGCGCGTTGTAGAACAGGTAGTGGTTCTTTTGTTGCGAGTCGCCGGATTTGAACACCACCTGGCCGTCGAGCGCCAGGTCTTGCGGGGTCGCGTTCCACGAGGTCCAGCCGGCGTCGCTGCGGCCGGCGCGGTTGGTCGGGTTGCGGTCGCGCGTTTCGGCGCCGAAGCGCACGAAGCCGGCGTCGCCGACCGGCACGCCGTAATCGGCGCTGACGATTTTCGTCTGGCCGTCGGTCTTGGTGTCGTTGGTCGGTTTGAAGTCGGTGTGGTTGGCGCCGTAGCTGACCGCGGCCGAGCCGCCGCTGCGCGCCTTCTTCAGCACGATGTTGATGACGCCGGCCACGGCGTCGCTGCCGTATTGGGCGCCGGCGCCGTCGCGCAGGATTTCGATGTGGTCGATGGCGCCGGGCGGAATGGCGTTGACGTCGACCGGCACGGTGCCGGCGAAGCTGCTTTCGGTGTCGAGCACGGCGCTGGCGTGGCGGCGTTTGCCGTTGATCAGCACCAGCACCTGGTCGGGCGCCAGGCCGCGCAGCTGGATGCCGCGCACCGAGTCCGAGGCGCCGCTCGATTCGATGCGCGGGAAATTGATCGACGGCGACAGGTTTTGCAGCGCGGCGCCGAGGTCGCCGCTGGCGAGGGCGTTTTCCACCTCGCGCTGGCCGAAGCGGTCGATCGGCACGGCGCTGTCGAACACGGTGCGGTTGCGGGCGCGCGAGCCGACCACGGTGACCTGGTCGATGGCGGCGCTCTCGCCGGCGGCGGCCTGCTGCGCGCGGGCGGCGGGCAGCGCGGCGAGCAGCAATGCGGCGGCGATGACGCCGCGGCGCAGCGGCAATGGGGGGAGGGTGTGGCGCGGCATGTGGAATTCCTTGCTTGGTTCTGGACCAGTATCTTACGAGCAAGTAATTCGTTCTAACAACAATCGATTGCGAATATGCTTATTTTATCTTCACGCATGGGCAAACCCGCACGGCCAAGCGGGGTCGTACCCCATGGGGTACGACCCCAAAGCGATGACGCATGCGTATCGCCAAAGGCTGGCGGTGCTGGGTTTAATCGGGGAAGCGCTCGTTGATGGCGATGGCCTGGTCGATATTTTGCACCAGCAGGTCCACATACACCGGGTCGAGGTGCTGGCCGGCCACTTCGCGCAGGTGTTCGACCACCTTGTCGATCGGCCAGGCGTCCTTGTAGCAGCGCTTGTGCATCAGGGCGTCGAACACGTCGGCGACGGCGACGATGCGCGCGTACAGGTGGATGTCGTGGCCCTTGAGCCCCTGCGGGTAGCCGCTGCCGTCGAACTTTTCGTGGTGCTGGTGGGCGATGACGGCCGCCGCCTTGAGGATCGGCCGCTGCGAGCCGTCCAGGATCGACAGGCCGACCTCCGGGTGCTGCTTCATGATCTCCCATTCGGCCGCGTCGAGCTTGCCCGGCTTGAGCAGCACCGCGTCCGGCGTGGCGATCTTGCCGATGTCGTGCATCGGCGCGGCGTGGCGCAGCACGGCCGTCTCGTCCTCCGGCAGGCCGGCGGCGGTGGCCAGCAGGTGGCACACCTCGGCCATGCGGCGCACGTGGTTGCCCGCCTCGTTCGAGCGCGATTCGACGACGTCGCCCAGGCGCAGGATCAGCTCGGCCTGGGTGTCGGTGATCTCCTGCGTCAGCAGGATGTTGTCGAAGGCGATGGCGACGCCGGAGCAGAACACTTCCAGCAGCTTGGTGTCGATCTCCGAGATCTCCTCGACGCCCTTGAGGATCAGCAGCGAGGCCTTGCCGCTGTTGTTGGGGAAGTAGCCGATGTAGGTGTCGCCCTCGACGCGCGAGATCTTGTTGCTCTTGGCGACGTCGAGCTGGGCCAGCACGGCCTCGCTGAGCAAGGTGCCGTCGTCGTCGCCGATCTGCGCCAGCACCTCGTAATCTTGCTCGCCGCCGAACGCGGTGGCGCCGCGCAGGCGCAGCAGCATGCTGTGCTCGAGGCGCAGCAGCGCCACCACCTGCTGCAGCAGGCCGTTGGCGAAGTCTTTCAGGTTGCGTTGCTGGAAGATGTGGGCCGAGGCGGCGATGACGCGCTCGAGGCCTTCGCGGTAGTTGGCCTGGGCGCGGCGCGCGTCCTCGACCTTCATGATGTCGCGGTAGGCGCGCAGCGCGGCAAACGTCGTCGTGAACAGCTTGGTGCGATCGAGCTCGGTCTTCTCTTTGTAGTCGTTGATGTCGTAGTTGACGATCACGCGCTCCTCGGGCGCCTGGCCGGGCTGGCCGGTGCGCAGCACGATGCGGGTGAACTGGTTGTCGAGGTCCTGGCGCATCCAGCGCGCCACTTCGAGGCCGCTGTCCTCCTTTTCCATCACCACGTCGAGGAACACCAGCGCGATGTCGGTTTCGCGCGCCAGCACCTCCTTGGCCTCGGCGCCGCTATAGGCGTGCACGAAGGTCAGGGCGCGGCCGTCGAGCCGGAAGCGGCTCAAGGTCAGCTTGGTGATGTCATGGATGTCCGGTTCGTCGTCGACCAACAGAACTTTCCACGGTGCTAACTTGGGCGCAGCAGATGACAAAAAGGACATAAGAGGACGTTCCGCTAAATGACGCGATGGATTAATTTTTGATTGTAGTCGTCTCCCACGCCATTAACAACAGGCAATAAAAATTCCTGTTGCTTTGCACAACACTACGGGGCGGGACGGCGTTGTGTTAATTTTACGTAACACTACGTATGAGCTGAACAATACTTTGATTTGGATAATATTGCTACGGCGGCGTGAAAGATTTTAATGCGGGGAGGGGGAGGGGGCAGGGGTATATCGTGGAATCACGTAGGGCGGATTAGGCGGAACGCCGTAATCCGCCATCTTCGAGCCGCTGGCGCGCATGCATGGCGGATTACGCTGCGCTAATCCGCCCTACGTGTTTCCGAGGTGACCTTCGTTAGCCCAACGTCGGCAAGCCGGTCAGGTAACCCACCGCGGCGCCGTAGCGGTCGCGGTAGTTGGCGCGGATCAGCGGGTCCAGCGTCGCTTGCACCTTGCCATGCAGCGCCGCCTCCCAGTCGCCCGGGTGCTGGAAGTTGCTCATGATGTAGGCGAAGCCGTTGATGTCGTCCACCGCGTGCAAACCGGTCGACTCCGCCCCCGACGGCGCCGACAGCACCCGCGTCAAGGTCTTGCTGTCGACGTTGTACGCCCACAGGAAGTTATTCACGTGCAGGGCGCTGTCCTCGCCGATGAACAGGGTGCGCAGCTTTTCCGAGAACTTGATGTTGTCCGGATTGGCGATCTTGTCCGGATTGGCCAGGTTGCCCAGCGCGTCGGCCGCCGGCAGGTCCTCGCCCACCAGCATGGCGGCCATGTCGACCGGCACCCATTCGCTGTTGATGGCCGCGCCGGTGTCGTCGACCTGGCCGGCCTTCAGGTTCAGCGCGTAGACGGCGCCGGCGTTCGGGCCCTTGACCGCGATGCCGCCCGAGCCGTTGGTCATGGCCGGCTGGATGTAGCTCATCGCGCTGTAGGCGATCTTGTCCTTGGCGTTGACGGTGGTGCCTTCCATCTTGGTGAAGCCCAGGCTGCCGCCCTTGAACGCGGCGTAGCGGTGGGTCTCCAGGAAGGCGGCCGCTTTTTCCATGCCGGGGGCGATCTTGATCCAGTTGGTCTTGCCGCTGAACGGGATCTTGGTGTAGCTGGCGTCGGCCGGGTCGGTGGTCTTGACCGACAGGATGTCGGCCGCCTTGAGGGTGTCGGCCAAGGCCTTGATCTCGGCGCTGGTGGCCTTGCCCAGCTTGATCCATTTGAGGTCGGCCGAGCCGCCGTTGTCGGCGGTTTTCTGCAGCCATTTGGCGACGTACAGGGTGCCGCTCGACAGGTCGCGCGCCTGGTCGGCGACGAACATGAACAGGCCGCCGTTGGTGGCGTCGTCGCCCATCAGCGCGGTGCGCTCGTCGGGCATGACCTGCACCAGCTCGTGCGAGATGCGGCCCATGCAGTAGTGCTTCTTGACGCTGCCGGTGCCGTCCGGGTTGACGGTGATCTCCGGCATATGGCCGTAGTGGTAGGGGTTGGCCTTGGTGGCGTCGCCGTACAGGTTGGTGCTGAAGTTGGCGAACTGGGTGTTGGTGGCGATGGCGCTGGCGTCCGGCTCGTACTCCTCGCTCGACAGGTGGGTGTTCCACGGCGAGCGGCTGGCGCCGCAGGTGATCCACAGGCCGTTGACGCCGCTGGTGTTGACGTTGTGGTATTTCACCAAGGTCAGCGCGCCGGTGGTCTTGTCCTGGTCCAGCGTCAGCACGGCGATCGGCGACGGCAGCATGCCGTACATCGAGTCGCCCTTGACGTTGCGGGTCGTGTATTCGAACTGGACGACGGCGAACACGGTGTTGCCCTTGACGCCGGCGACGGTCGGCGCGTCGAGCTTGAGCAGCGAGGTGCCGTCCGGGCAGTCGGAGAAGAACTGGCGCTGGGCGGCGTCGGTCTTGTCGAGGATGGGCTTGTTGTTGATGTCGTAGTAGCCGCCGGCCAGCACCGTGCCGCCGCTGCCGTTGGCGACCATGGCGCCGGTGATGAAGAACGGCTGGTAGGCCAGCGTGTACGATTGCGTCTTGCCGTCGGAGTAGGTGGCGCTGAGCGACGAGGCGACCGTGGTGGTGGCCATCTTGGCCGGCTCGGCCAGGGTCGGCGCGGCCATGCCGGTGAAGGTGACGGACATCAGCTTGGGCGCCGGCGCGGCGGCGTCGCTGCCGCCGCAGGCGGTCAGCAGGGTGGCGGCCAGGCTGCCGCCGGCCAGCGGCAGCAGCGGCGCGCCGGTCAGCAGTTGAACCAGGCGGCGGCGGGACAGATCGAGGGACTCGGTCATGATAAATCCTGTTATTAATATGGGCCATTCCATGTGCCGGCGGCGGCGCGGCATCATACGAGGCGGCGGCGTTGCCTCGACGGGCGCAATCTTAGCGATCTGTTATGACAGGAGCGTGACATGGCAGCGCCCCGGCACGCCGGGCCCGGGCTTGGTAACAAGGCTTGGTAACAAATCGATTCAGGCCGGGCGGCGGCCGGCGAAAAGGGCTATATTATTTGTCATCAACCCGTGAAGGAGTAGCACCATGCGCCTGATGACCAAACCCTTGCTGGCCGCCGCCCTGGCGTTGCTGGCCAGCGGCGCCGCGTGGGCGGACGTGAGCGTGACGTTCGTCAAGCCGGAGGAGTTCACCGACATGCCGCGCAGCCCCATAGAGCGCGAGCGCCTGGAAAAGGATTTCGCGCAGTATTTCGCCTCGCTCAACAAGCAGTTGCCGGCCGGCCAGAACCTGAAGATCGAGGTGCTCGACATCGACCTGGCCGGGCAGTTGTGGCCGCGCCGCAGCGGCGGCGAGGACATCCGCATCATGCGCGGCGGCGCCGACTGGCCGCAGATGGATCTGCGTTACACGCTGGAGCAAAACGGCCAGGTGCTGCGCAGCGGCGACGAGCACCTGTCGAACATGAACTACCAGCAGCGCCTGGGGCGCCACTCCGACAGCGATCCGCTGCGCTACGAGAAGCAGATGATCGACGAGTGGTTCGGCAAGACCATCGTGCCGAAGCTGGCCGGGCGCTAGAGGCCCGCGCGCCAATTAGTCGATCCGGTTGGCCTTGGGGAAGTGGGCCAGGAAGGCCGGCGGCATCGGCGCCACGCGGCCCTGCCGGAAGTTGAAGAATACGAAGCCGTACTTGGCCATGGCGATCAGCTTGCCGTCGGCCGGGCGCGTGACGCGGAAGGTGAGGTCGCCGCCGTAGCGGTTGAAGTCCATCACCCCCACCTCGAAGCGCAGCACGTCGCGCGCGTGCGCCTCGGCGCGGTAGCTGGTCGCCAGGTCGGTGACGATCGTGCCGAGGCCGTCTTCGTCGATCTCCGGCGCGCCGTAGTGCGCCAGGAACAGCGCGCGCGCCTCCGACAGCATCGACACCATCGAGTCGTTGCCCAGGTGGTTGGCGGCGTTGATGTCGGTGCTGCGCACCGTCATCCGGGTCTCGAAATAGTACTGGTCCTCGGGGAACTCCAGCGTCAGGCGTGCCATCGCGGTCCCTTACAGCTGTTCGCCCAGGAACACCAGCGTGTGGCCGTGCGCCTGCGCGGCCGCGCGCTGCTGGTAGCTGTCGCGGTGGTTGCAGTTGAAGCCGTGCTCGGCGCCCTCGTAGACGTGGATCTCGACCTGGTCGTTGCTGTCGAAGCGCTCGGCGATGCTTTTGACGGCGTCGGCCGGGATGTGGCTGTCGGCGCCGCCGAAGTGCATCAGCATTGGCGCGGTGATCTGGTCGGCGCGCTCGAGCGCGTTCTGGATGCCGCCGCCGTAGTAGCACACGGCGGCGTCGACCAGGCCGTTGGCCAGCGTGTGGTACGACAGCTTGCCGCCGAAGCAAAAGCCGAGCGAGGCGACCTTGTGGGCGCCGACGGCGTCGAGCGCGCGCAGCGCCTTGACGGTGGCGCCGATGTCGGCCTGGGCCCGGTCGACGTCGGTGGCGTTCATCAGCTCGACGGCGCGCTTCCAGCCGTCGCCGTCGTAGCCCAGCTCGATGTGGGCGCCCGCGCGCCAGAACAGGTCCGGCGCCAGCACCACGTAGCCGTCGGCGGCGTACTGGTCGGCGACGTTGCGGATGTGCTGGTTGACGCCGAAGATTTCCTGCAGCAACACGATGCCGGGGCCCTTGCCCGAGCGCGGCAGGGACAGATAGGCTTCAAACTTGCCGTCGGCGGCGTCGATGTCGATCCACTTCGAATTGGTTTCCATGGCTTTCCTTGTTGGGGGCAGAAAAGCGGCCATCGTACCTTGTTTCGCGCGCCTTTGCAGGCGCGCGCGAGCGCGCTCGATCAGTAGGCCTCGCGGCGGTAGATCACCGGGCCGGAGCGGTAGATGCCGAAGGTGGCGCGGCCGATCGTGCTGGGCAGGTAGTAAATCAGCGCGCCCAGCGACACGTCCACCGAGCCGATCGTCGTCGTCACCGGGTTGGGCGGCGCCAACCGGAACTTGCCCTTGCCGTTGGCGAGCGTCAACGTGGCCGGCGAGGCGGCCGCCGCCATCGACGGGCAGCGCCCGGCGAGCCCCTTGAGGCAGTTGTCGAAGATGATGGCGCCGGCGATCGGCCCGCTGGTCAGCTGCACCAGCGGATTGAACACGTAGCCCACCGGCATGTAGTACTGCGCGCTGGCGTCGACCGGCATGCTGCTGTTGGGCGAACCGTAGGTGTTGGCGATCAGCAGGCGGCCGCTGACCGCGGTCAGTTGCGCCTCGACCGAGGCGGCCGCGCTGGCGCGCAGCGAGCTGGCGCCGTCGGCGTCGGTCGCGCGCACATAGAACGTCGCCGGCAGCACGTCCTGGGCCGGATAGGCGGCGCTGAACCGGAAGCGCGGCAGGTTGCCGGCCGGGTCGGCCAGTGTGCCGACGCCCTTGTCGAACTTGAAGTTGGTGGCGCTGGTGGGGCCGCCGCCGGCGGGGTTGATCCAGCCGAGCGCGCCGCCGGGCGTGGCGGTGGCGCCGCCGGCGGCGGTGAACGCCGACAGCGCGACCGCCGCCGCGTACGTGCCGGTGTGGTTGAGCGTGGGCGCCGGCGTGGCGGCGCCGTTGTAGGCCAGCACCTTGACGAAGAACGGTTGGCCCGAGTGGATAAAGCTGCCCGTACTGCCGGGGCAGGGCCGGGTCGACGCGCCCACGGCGGCGCAGTCCATGCTGCGGCCTTCGAGCATGGTGCTCGGCACGCTGGCCTTGATCTCGTCGTTGGTCATCAGCACCGTGTCGAAATGGTCGGGGATGAAGCGGCCCACGGTCAGCGTGCCGGCGGTTTTGAAGGCCGGGTTGACACGCCCCATGTAATAGCCGGTGGAGTTGAACAGCGTGACGTCCAGTTTGATCGCGCCGGTGTCGCTGAAGCTCCACAGGCCGGTGCCGGCGGCATCGATCACGCTGGCGTAGGCGCCGTCGCTGGGCGGCGCGAACTTGCCGGCGCTGATGGCGCCGTTCTGGCGGGCGGGGTCGGGATTGCCGTTGGCGTCGAGGTTGGCGCGGGCGGGGGTGATGGTGATGCTCTCGGGCGTGTTTTCCTTGCCGAAGTTGGTGGTCACCTTCGGCGACGCTTCGGCGTTGACGGCGCTGACCTTGACGGTGAAGCCCTCGCTGGCCCTGGCGAACACGGCGCCGGCCGCCAGGCGGGAGGTGTTGGCCTTGGTGACCGTGCTGACCGCCTCGATCAGAAAGGACTTGGGCGCGGCGATGAAGCTGCCGCCGCCGGCGGCGCTCAAGCTGGCGCCGGCGTAGCTGGCGTTGAGCGCGACCTCTCCAACCTCGGCGTACTGCAGCGCGGCGGTGGCGATGCCGTTGGCGTCGAACGTGAGCGGCACCGCGACCGGGCCGCCGCGGCAGTCGAGGGCGGCGCTGTCGATCTTGACGTTGACGTTGGCGGCCGCGGCGGGGCCCGGATTGCTGAATTTGCAGGACAGGTTGACGTTGACTTTCTGGTTGGCCACCAACGGCACGCAGCTGGGGTTTTTCGGCGTTGCCTTCAGCGCCTGGATGGTGACGCTGGCCGGCATCATCGACACGTGGTCGCTGGCGCTGACCAGCAGGCCGGTGGTGTCGAACTGCATGTCGCAAGGGCGCGTCGAGGTCGGGTCGGCGGTGTTGAAGCAGGTGCTGGCGTTGAGCGCGCCGGCGGCCGACAGCGTGGCGGTGCCGGCGCTGGGCTGCTCGACGGTGGCGCTGGTGGTCTGGCCGCCGGTGAAGGTGAACGACTTGCCGCCCGGCTGCAGCGTGGCGGTGACGCTGCCGCTGTAGTTGGGCGTGGTGCAGGCGCTGTTGGCGCAGGCGGTGACGGTGACCGTCTGCGGCTGGCAGGTCAGCGCGCTGCCGTTGTGGGTGATGTGGTAGTGGTGCACGCCCGACGGCGGCGCCGCGCCGCAGCTGGGCTGGTAATTGGGGTCGGCCTTGGTGACGCAGCTGCACAGCACGGCGCCGGGGCCGGTGCAGGTGATGGTCTTGCTCACCGCCGAGCCCCAGTCGAGGAAGATGGCGTTGACCGCGGCGTTGCCGTTGATGAGATCGCCCGAGGCGTGGGTGGTGACGTTGCGGGCCGACAGGTCGCCGTTGATGGTGCCGCCCGAGCCGATGTCGACGTCGCCCTTCATCGTGACGTTGCCGTTGACGATGACGTTGGACGAGGCGATGGTCAGGCTGGTGCCGCTGATGTTGCCGTTGACGGTGTTGCCGCTGCCGATGGTGAGCGAGGTGTCGGCCTTGATGTCGCCCTTGATGGTCACGCCCGAGGGGTTCAGGTCGACCTTGGGCGAGTCGATCTTGCCGGTGACGCTGCCGCCGCTGCCGACCACCAGCGAGGTGCTGGCGGTGATGTTGCCGGTGACGCTGGCGTTGGCCGCGCTCAGTTCGACCTGCGGCGCCTTGATGTCGCCGGTCAGGCTGCTGCCCGAGGCCAGCGTGAAGGCGCTGGCGGCGATGTCGCCGCTGATGGTCGAGCCCGAGCCGGTGGTGACCGCGCCGGCGCTGCCGCCGTTGGGGCCGGCGATGCCGCCCTTGACCGTGGTGCCCGAGCTCAGGCTGACGGTGCCGCTGGCGACGATGCCGCCGTTGACCTGCAGGCTGGAGTTGGCCGTCACCGTCGCCGCCGACAGCGTGCCGGCGATGGTGGTGCTCGAGCCCAGGTTGACGCCGCCGGTGACCGTCACCGCGCCGCCCAGCGTGATGTTGGAGCTGGTGTTGAGCGCGCCGGCGCTGACGGCGCCCGTGATGGTCGAGTTCGAGCCCAGGTCGACCAGGCCGCTGGCGGTGACGTTGCCGTTGATGCGGGTCGACGGCCCGCCGGTGGCGACTGCGGCGGCGACGACGTCGGCCGTGACGGTCTGGTCGTTGGAGCCCAGGCGGAACGCGGCGCCGGCCGCTAGGGTGCCGCCGGCCACCTGCGTGTTACCCGTTTGCAGGCCGCGCAGATCGAGGTCGGCGCCGGCGCGCAGCGTGGCGCTGCCGCTCATCCTGAGCACCTGGGCCCAGGCGAAGGAGACGCTGCCGGCCACCTCCACCGTGTAGCCGCTGGCGATGGTGATGTCGTTGGCCTGCGACAGCGTGGCGCAGGTGTAGGTGGTGTTGTTGCGCGTGCAGCCGGCGACGGCGCCGCCGTTGAAGGTGTCGACGGCGGCCTGGGCGGCGTCGGCCGGCAGCAGCAGCGCCATGGCCAACAACAACGTCGGCGCCATGGCGGCGGCGGCGCCGGCGCGCCGGAGCGCGGGCGTCGTGAATAAAACGACAAGCCTGAAGAAATTGAAAGTCATACGCCACCCGAACATGCCTGTGGGGCATTATAGGCCGTTTCGGGTGTTGCCCTGTGGCATATATCAGACGCCGGCCACATCGTCCGGCGTCTTCGGACGCTGCGGATTTAGCGATTGACCTTGCCGAACGCGTCGCCCGCCTTCCAGGTCTGCATGGCCGGCGCGTTGGCCACCGCGTAGCCCAGGTTGAGCGTGAACTGCGCCTGCTGCACCATGCCCGACAGATCCCACTCGGGGTGGTACTCGTCGCTGACCTGGTGGTAATCCTTTTTGAAGGCGACCAGGCGCGCGCGCGACTGGTCGAGGTCCTTGACGAAGGTGAAGTGGCCGTCGCCGGAGAACACGGCCGAGCCGACATTGAACGCCGGCACGCCGGCCTTGGCAAAATTGAAATGGTCGGCGCGGAAGAACGCGCCGGACAGGTCGGGGATGGCCGGCGCCAGCGTCAAGCCCATTTTTTTGGCGACGGCGCCGGCGGCGGCGTACAGGCTGCTGCGCTCGGCCCCGGCGACGCCGATGTCGCTGGTCTTGCCGACGAAGTTCATGCTGTCGAGGTTGAGGTCGGCCGTGGTCTTGTCCAGCGGCCAGGCCGGGTTTTGCACGTAGGCGGCGCTGCCCAGCAAGCCCTGTTCCTCGGCCGCCGGCCACAGGAAGATCTGGGTGCGTTTGGCCGGGTGCTTGACCGCCTCGGCGGCCATCACCAGCAGCGCGGCGGTGCCGGAGGCGTTGTCGATGGCGCCGTTGTAGGTATGGTCGGTCTTGTCGTCGCGGCGCACGCCCTCGTCGATGCCCAGGTGGTCCCAGTGGGCCGAATAGATCACCGCCTGCTCCTTCAGTCTGGCGTCGGTGCCGGGCACGATGCCGGCCACGTTGAACTGCTCGATCTGGCGGATCGCGCTGCGCACCTCGGCGTGCACCTTGATCTTCAGGTCGACCGGCGTGAAGTCGCGCCGTTCGGCCTTGGCGCGCAGCTCGTCCAGATCGAAGCCGGCGGCGGCAAACAGCGCGCGCGCGGTGTCCTCCTGCAGCCAGCCCTCGACCGGGTTGCCCTTGCCGGCCAGGTGGAAGCGCTCGTGGCCAAAGCCGTTGGCCGGCACGCTCCACGGGTAGGAGGCCGACGGCGTGGTGTGGATCAACAGCGCGCCGGCGGCGCCGCGCCGCACCGCCTCCTCGAACTTGTACAGCCAGCGGCCGTAGTAGGTGTAGGCCTTGCCGGCGAAGCGGTTGGGCTCCTCGGCGGTCGGTTGCGGGTCGTTGACCATCATGACCAGCACCTTACCCTTCATGTCGACGCCCTTGTAGTCGTCCCAGTTCTCCTCCGGCGCGCTGGCGCCGTAGCCGACGAACACCAGCGGGGCGTCGACGGTCACTTCCGGCTTGCCGCTCATGGTGCCGAAGACGATCTCGGTGCCGGTCTTGGGCGCGATGGTCTTGCCGCCGGCGTCGAAGCGCACGGCGCTGTCGGGCAGCAGCTTGGTGCCCTCGATCTTGACGGACTGGCGGTAGCCGCCGCCGGCCAGCGGTTTGAGGCCGATGACGGCGGCCTGCGTCTCCAGGTAGCGCACCGCCAGGTCGCCGCCGCGCTGGCCGGTGCCGCGCCCCTCGAACAGGTCGTCGGCCAGGAGGGACAGGTGGGCGCGCAGCGGCGCCTCGGCGATGACGGGTTGCGGGGTTTGGGCCGTGGCCTGGAGGGCGATGCCGGCGGCGAGGGCGAACAGGGGAAGACGCATGGTGACTCCTAAGTTTGTGGTTCTGGTGCGGACGCGGGACATCTTACTGGATTTTCGACCGATTGTAAGCGAGTGTAAGAGTCGGTAAGAGGTTGTAATGGCGGTCAACTCAACCGTGGCGGGCGCCGTTTTCTGCTCATGCGACACGGGATGGTCCCGCTGCCGAAACTAGAAAAAGGAAACACATCATGACCAAAGTTATCGCTTCCCTGATCGCCGGCCTGTTCGCCACCGCAGCATTCGCCCAGGCGCCAGCCGCCGCTCCCGCCAAGCCGGAAACCAAACCGGCCGCGGCCCACGTCGAAGCGAAAACGGACACCAAGTCCACCGAGACCAAGACCGAAGTGAAGACCGAAGTCAAAACCGACAAACACGGCGCGCACAAGGTCAAGACCGTCAAGGAAACCACGGAATCCAAAGTCGCAGCCCCCGCCACGGTGGCCGCTGCGAAGGTTGAAACGAAAGAAGTGGCAGTGAAGAAGTAAAAAGAAGGGTCAGTTTTACTAAAATAATTTAAATAGTTTATACAGTTAAAAGGATTTATATCATGAAAAAGATTACCGCTACCCTGATCGCCACCTTGTTCGCCAGCGCCGCTTTTGCCCAGGCTCCGGCCACCCCGGCTGCTCCAGCCACGCCGGCGGCTCCGGCAGCCGCCGCCGCCCCTGCGGCACCGGCCGCACCGCACGAGCACACCGCGGCGAAGAAAACGCATCACAAGAAGGTCAAGGCTGAAAAGGCGGCCAAGCCGGCAGCTGCGGAACCAGCCACTCCGGCGACGCCAGCGGCACCGGCCACGCCAGCAACGCCAGCCAAGTAATCAAGCCGCGCGCATCGCCAGTTAGCGCATGACGTGCCGCCCCGGACCTCCGGGCCTGGGCGGCGCAGGAAAAGAGAGAGACGGGATAGCCCCGTCTCTCTTTTTTTTGTGGGTCGCCCGTGAATCGGGCCGATTCGCGTCGGGCGGATTCGGCGCGATGCTGTAATCGGCCATGTATGAGCCGTCGGTAACGCGTGCATGGCGGATTACGCTGCGCTAATCCGCCCTACGTGATTCCGATGGCCAGCCGCATGACGATCCGTTGAGGAGACACGTAGGGCGGATTAGGCGGAACGCCGTAATCCGCCACCGCCGAGCCGCCACCAACACCTCCAAAAGCCCAGCCCGTGTAGAAATGGTGGACCTGAGCCCCCTAAGGGATACTCGATCAGCGGGAGCCGGGTGGGGGGAGAGCCGCGCGGTCACTGTGGTAAACATTCGTTTTCCTCCTCTCTTTTCTTCTCTTTTCCTCTTTTTAGATCGCTTTTTTTGAGAACAGTCCAAAAGCGAGGAAAAGAGAGGAAAAGAGACGCCGAAAGAGGAGGTTTACCACAAGGAGCCGTGGACGGGCACACTCCCCGCACCCTCTAGCGGTCCAGTTCTTCGAGCAGCGCGCGGTGGAACGCGGCCGGATCCTCCATCTGCGGCGCGTGGCCCATGCCCTTGAATTCGACCAGGTGGCCGTCCGGGATCTGCTTGATCACCTGCTTGCCCAGGACTTCGTACCTGCCGATTTTGGCCCTGACGGCCGGCGGCGCGATGTCGCTGCCGATGGCGGTGGTGTCGGCGTCGCCGATGATCAGCGAAGCCGGCACCTTCAGCAGCGGGAACTCGTAGACCACCGGCTGTGTGTAGATCATGTCGTAGATCAGCGCCGAGTTCCACGCCACGGCCTTTTTGCCCGGCCCCGCGTTCATCCCGGCCAGCATATCGACCCAGCGCTCGTATTCCGGCTTCCAGCGGCCGACGTAATAGGTCGATTTCTCGTACGCGCGCACGCTGTCGGCGGTCATCTTCAATTCGCGCTCGTACCATTGGTCGACGCTGCGCGCCGGCACGCCCAGCGCCTTCCAGTCTTCCAGTCCGATCGGATTGACCATCACCAGCCGCGACACCGCCTCCGGATACATCAGCGCGTAGCGCGTGGCCAGCATGCCGCCGGTCGAGTGGCCGATGATGACTGCCTGCTTGACGCCGATGCTCTTTAACAGCGCGTCGGTGTTGGCCGCCAGCTGCTGGAAGGTGTACTGATAGCGATCCGGCTTGGTCGAGGCGCAGAACCCGATCTGGTCGGGCGCCACCACGCGGTAGCCCGCCGCGCCCAGGACGGCGATACTCTGCTCCCAGGTCGCGCCGCAGAAGTTTTTGCCATGCAGGAGGACCGCCGTCTTGCCGTTGGCCTTGGCCGTGGGCGGCACGTCCATGTACGCCATTTGCAGGTTCTGGCCCTGCGAGGTGAAGGCGTAGTAGCGCAGCTTGTGCGGGTAGGCGAAGCCTTCGAGCTGGGGGCCGTAGGTGGCGGCGAAGGCGGGGACGCCGATCGCGGCCAAGGCGGCCAGGGTGGCGGAGCGGGTGGACGGCATGGGATTCTCCAGGGGCGGGGGAGCGGCCAATATAGGGCGGGCACGATTGGACGGCAACCGCCAACCCCGCGATTGCCCTTAATTTGGCCTTAAACCCCTGATTTCACGCAAAAAAAGGCCGAAACCGGCGAGACAGAGTAAACTACGCACAAATTTCTTTCGCAATTAGGCGATTCGAACATACTTGTGAGTGACGCCATGTCTGCAACCCCAACTTCCCCCATTTCCCTTTTCACCGATCTGAATCTGAGCGCGCCGCTGATCAAGGCCCTCAAGGACGTCGGCTACGAGTCGCCGTCGCCGATCCAGGCGGCCACCATCCCGCTGCTGCTCGATAACCTCGACGTGCTGGGCCAGGCGCAGACCGGCACCGGCAAAACCGCCGCCTTCGCGCTGCCGATCTTGTCGCGCATCGACATCAAGCAGACCACGCCGCAGGCGCTGGTGCTGGCGCCGACCCGCGAGCTGGCGATCCAGGTGGCCGAGGCCTTCCAGACCTACGCCGCGCACATCCCCGGCTTCCACGTGCTGCCGATCTACGGCGGCCAAAGCTACGGCCCGCAGTTGTCGGCGTTGCGCCGCGGCGTGCACGTCGTCGTCGGCACGCCGGGCCGCGTCATCGACCACCTGGACAAGGGTTCGCTCGACCTGTCCAAACTGAAAACGCTGGTGCTCGACGAGGCCGACGAGATGCTGCGCATGGGCTTTATCGACGACGTCGAGCGCATCCTGCAGGAGACGCCCGACAGCCGCCAGACCGCGCTGTTCTCGGCGACGATGCCGTCGGCGATCCGCCGCATCGCCAACACCTATCTGCGCAGCCCCAAGGAAATCACCGTCGCCGCCAAGACCGGCACCGCCGAGAACATCCGCCAGCGTTACTGGCTGGTGTCGGGCATGCACAAGCTCGACGCGCTGACCCGCATCCTCGAGGCGGAAAACTTCGACGGCATGATCATCTTCTCGCGCACCAAGCTCGGGACCGAGGAACTGGCCAGCAAGCTGCAGGCGCGCGGCTTCTCGGCCGCCGCCATCAACGGCGACATCCAGCAGGCGCAGCGCGAGCGCACCATCCAGCAGCTCAAGGACGGCAAGATCGACATCCTGGTGGCCACCGACGTCGCCGCGCGCGGCCTGGACGTCGAGCGCATCAGCCACGTGGTCAACTACGACGTGCCGCACGATCCGGAAAGCTACACCCACCGCATCGGCCGCACCGGCCGCGCCGGCCGCAGCGGCGAGGCGATCCTGTTCATCACGCCGCGCGAGAAGAACCTGCTCAAATCGATCGAACGGGCCACCCGCCAGCCGATCGGCATGCTCGAGCTGCCGACCATCCAGGCCGTCAACGACGTGCGCATCGCCAAATTCAAGTCGCAGATCAGCGAAACGCTGGCCCAGGGCGAGCTGGAACAGTTCCAGTCGCTGATCGAGGACTTCGAGCGCGAACAGAACATCCCGGCCATCGAGATCGCCGCCGCGCTGGCGAAGATGGCGCGCGGCGACGTGCCGCTGCTGCTCGATAAAAAACAGCAGAGCGCCGCCGCCACCTGGGACGAGCGGCCGGGCCGTCAGGTCGGCTTCGAGCGCCATGACCGCGGCGAGCGGGGTGACCGCGGTGACCGTTTCGAGCGCGGCGACCGCGCCGAGCGTCCGGAGCGCGGCGACCGTTTCCCCAAAAAGGAGCGCGTGGTGCGCGCCGCCGATCCGGGCATGCAGACCTTCCGCATCGAGGTCGGCTACCAGCACGGCGTCAAGCCGGGTAATATCGTCGGCGCCATCGCCAACGAGGGCGGCATCGACTCCAAGCATATCGGCCGCATCGAGATCTACGACGACTACAGCGTGCTCGATATGCCCGACAACCTGACCGGCGACGTGCTCGATCACCTGGCCGGCATCAAGGTCGCCGGCCAGCAGCTGCGCATCAGCCGCGACAGCGGCGACGAGGCCCCGGTATCGGCGCCGCCGGCCCGTCCGGCGCCGGCCAAGGCGCCAGCCGCGGCGCCGGCCAAGGCGCCAGCCGCCGACAAGCCGGCCGCCTCGCCGCTGGCGCGCGCGGCCCGCGTCGACGCCGCCGAACTCGATGACGCCAAGCCGAAGAAGAAAAAGGAAAAGCCGGGCAAGGTCACCCTGCCGATGAGCGCCTTCCGCATCGAGGTGGGCAGCAACCACGCCGCCACCCCGTCCAACATCGTCGGCGCCATCGCCAACGAGGCGGGACTGGAGGCCAAGCATATCGGCCGCATCGAGATCTTCGACACCTACAGCATGGTGGAGCTGCCCGACGGCATGCCCGACGACCTGTTCAAGCACCTGGGCAAGGTGTGGGTCGGCGGCGCGCAGCTGAAAATCAGTCATGCCGACCGTATGCCGCCGGAATCGGGCAAGTCGACGCCACCGAAGAAAAAGCCTGCCGGCAAGAAATATTAAGGCGGCGCGGGCGCCATGCCCGCCATTTCCGCAGTATCAACGGGGCCGCGAGGCCCCGTTTTCATTGGCGCCCACCCGGCCTGTTATTGCACGGACAAGGTGCGCGACGTCTGTTGCGTTGCACCAAAACAAAGCTTGAGCGGGCGCAAACAGCGGCCCGGAAAAACCCCGCATGAACGACTCTCGTAGGAGAAGCTGCCCGCTGGCAAGGCTGGCCCGCTTATTGCATATGTGATAGCACATCGTTATAAAAGGCGCGCACGCGCAGGCGCCTCCACCTGGAGACAAGTCGTTTAGATCGGAGCATTGAGATGACATCATTCAGGAAGCTGTGGAACACCTTTGTCGATTCGCTCAAGCCGCAGATGCTGCGCGAGCATAATCAGGCCGGCCCGTATGCGATCATCGTCGACAGCCGGCCGTTCACCGTCTCGAAGGGGCGCTAATGCTACTGCGGAACGATCTGCTGCACTATACGCATCCGTCTCCGCGCACCGTCCGCATTTTGTGGATCGCTCCCGAGCAAAGCCACGCCTATGTCTTCGACGTGGCGGCCCGCTCGGCCGATGTAGAACTCGTCCAACTGTCGCTGCTGCACGCGGACATCCGGGCCGGCCGCGCCAGCGTGCTGCCGGCCGACCCGTATTTGATGGTCGTCAGCCAGGACCTGCTGCCGGCCAAGCACCTGCAACTGCGCGCGCGCGCCTGGGAGATCATCGAACCGCTGGTGGCGCTGGAGCCGGGCATCTACGAGGCCCGCCAGCGCGGCCAGCTGGTGGCCCGCGCCACCGGCACCCACGGCGTCTCGCATCCGACCATCTACCGCTACCTGCGCCGCTACTGGCAGCGCGGCCAGACCCCCAACGCGCTGCTGCCGGACTACTGCAATTCGGGCGGCAAGGGCAAGGTGCGCCAGGCCTCGGCCGGCATCAAGCGCGGACGCCCGCGCAAGAACGGCGACGACGCCGGGCCGGGCCTGAACGCCGACGAGGAAATCCGCCGCACCTTCCGCGTCGCCACCGCGCGCTACGCCGCCGGCCACGCCAAGTTCTCGCGCCTGGGCGCCTACCAGCAGATGCTCGACGAGTTTTTCGTCGAGCGCCGCATCGACGCCGAATCGGGCCGCGTGCTGACCACGCCGGCCGGCCGCAACGCCGTGCTGCCGACCTTCGGCCAGTTCAACTACTGGCTCGACCACGACGACGACCGCCCGCCGGAGGTGGCCCGCCGCGGCGGCGAGAGCGTGGAGCCGCCGGCGCCCGCGCTGTCGCCGCAGTCGTTGCCGCCGGGCCGTCCCGGCGCCGGCTTCTACCTGGACGCCGTCTGCGCCGAAGTGCAGCTGGTCTCGCGCGCCGACCGCCAGCAGGCCATCGGCCGTCCGCGCGTCTATCTGGCGCTCGATTCGTTCAGCCGCCTGGTGACCGGCGTCTACATCGGCATGGGCCCGGCCAGCTGGCCGCAGGCGATGCTGGCGCTGGCCAACTGCGGCGCCGACAAGCAGCGCTTCAGCCAGCAGTTCGGCCGCCGCATCGAGGCGGCCCAGTGGCCGTGCCGCCACCTGCCCGAAACCCTGTTCGCCAACGCCGCGCTGACGGCCGGCGGGGACGGCGGCGCCGCGGTCATGGGCCAAACCCTGCTCAACAACTTCAACCTGCGCTGCGTCGCCGTCGACGACGGCCCGTCCGACTGGAAGGCGGTGCTGGAAAAACGATTCCGCCTGCTGGCGCCCAACGACGACGGCGCGCCGTGCCGCCTCGACGGCGTGCTCGATCTGGAGCAGTTCAGCCGCATCGTCATCGACTGCATCCTGTACTACAACAACCGCCACCCCTTGCGCCACGCCGGCAACGCCACCCCGCGCCAGCTGTGGGACTGGGGCGTGCAGCATCGCGGCGGCAGCCTTAAAACCTATCCCGAGCACCTGATCCGCTGCAGCCTGATGCCGGTGGCGCCGGCGCAGGTCACCGTCGACGGCATCCGCCTGTTCGAAAGTACTTACACCTGCGCGCGCGCCATCAACGAGCGCTGGTTCGACCGCGCCCGCCTGCGCGGGCAGTGGGGCGTCAAGGTCGCCTACGACCCGTCCAATCTGGACATGGTCTACCTGCTCGATCCGGCCGCGCCGATGCAGTTCCACGCCTGCCACCTGGACGACGCCTGCGCCGCCCAGCGCCACCTGTCGGCCGAGGAAATCGCGCGCCTGCCGCGCGAGGCGCCAACGTCCACCCCCGCGCCATCGGCGGCGCGCGCGGGCGCGCCGGCCTTCGCCAGCTTCGCCGGCTGATCCCGCCGCGCCGCCGCCGGCGGCGCGGTCCAGCGTCGTGCATTCCCCCAACCCCGTCTTCCGACACGTGCCACTTGCTGGTGCGCCCCCTCGCCGCGCGCTCGCCGCCACGCCGCCCGGCCGGCGCCCGCGCTCGGCGCCGCGCCGCAAATAAAGTCTGTTTCGCGTAAATAAAGTTTGTCGCCGGCGACGCTTTCCGGCGTGCTTCGATACCGCTCAAGGCGCGCATGTAAGAACATTGTTCAATGTCAGGAGGCCTTGTGGCATAAGGCTTACTTTCTCGTTGAAGCATGTTTGTTTTGGTTTCATCTCGTGGCACGAGCCTTGCTAGATTGGAACTATGGGGAAGCAAGTGACCCGGGGTTATTTCAGGCAGACTGGTGAGGAAAGCAGATGGATAGCAAAACAGTAAAACAGTTTAAATCGTTTAGTTCGTTTACCAGAAGGGACTTCCTGTACCGGGCGGCCGCTGTCGGCGGCACCGGATTGCTGTTAAATACCATGAACGCCTGGGGCATGGGCATCGGCTCGACGGCGTCGGCGCCGCCGGAGCTCAGCGGCAGCGGCAAGGGCAAGAAGGTGGTGATCCTCGGCGCCGGCCTGGCCGGGCTGACCGCCGCCTATGAGCTGGGCAAGCTGGGCTACCAGTGCCAGATCCTCGAGGCGCGCGCCTTCGCCGGCGGCCGTTGCCAGACCGCGCGCAAGGGCTTCAGCCTGACCGAATTGGGCGGCGAAAAACAGACCTGCGCCTTCGACGACGGCCACTACATCAACCACGGCCCGTGGCGCATCCCGCTGCACCACCAGTCCACCTTGCACTACACGCGCCTGTTCGAGGTGCCGCTGGAGGTGATGGTCAACGAAAACGACCACTCCTATGTGTACTCCGAAAACGCCGGACCCTTTTCCGGCAAGCGCCTGCGCATCAAGGAGATCAAGGCCGACATGCGCGGCCACGTCAGCGAGCTGCTGGCCAAGTCGGCCAAGAACAGCCAGCTCGACGCCGAACTGACGGCCGACGACAAGCGCCTGCTGCTCGACTACCTGGCGCACGAGGGCCAACTGGCCGGCGCCGACCTGCAATACAAGGGCCGCACCGGCCGCGGCTTCGCCGTCAACCCGGGCGCCGGCATGGAGCCGGGGCCGGGCAAGCAGTCCGACCCGCTGGGCTTCAAGGACCTGCTGGCGTCCAAGCTGGGCAACGTCTACAGCGCGGTGCAGGACTTCCCGATGCAGGCGACGATGTTCCAGCCGGTGGGCGGCATGGACGCGATCCCGAAGGCGTTCGAAAAGCGCGTGGGCAAGGTGATCCGCTACCGCTCCGAGGTGCAGACCATCCGCCAGAACGACAAGGGCGTCACCATCGCCTTCAAGGATACCGCCACCGGCAAGGCCGGCAGCGTGACGGCCGACTACTGCCTGTGCACCATCCCGCTGTCGGTGCTGCGCCAGATCGACACCGATTTCTCCGACGGTTTCAAGAAGGCCGTCGCCACCGTGGCCTACGCGCCGGTCGGCAAGATCGGCCTGCAGATGAAGCGCCGCTTCTGGGAGGAGGACGACCATATCTACGGCGGCCACGTGCTCACCGACCTCAAAGGCATCAACACCATCTCGATGCCGTCGTACGGCTGGCAAAAGAAGAAGGGCGTTTTGCTCGGCTACTACCAGTACCAGACGGCCGCCATCGAGGTCAGCGCGCTGACGCCGTCCGAGCGCGCCGAATTCGCCGTCGCCGCCGGCCAGAAGATCTTCCCGCAGTACCGCGACGAGTACGAGACCGCGTTCTCGGTGGCGTGGCACCGCGTGCAGTACAACCTGGGCGGCTGGGCCGAATGGACCGACAAGACCCGCGCGGCCGCCTATCCGACGCTGCTCGAGGGCGAGGGCCGCGTCATGCTGGCCGGCGAGCACCTGAGCTACCTGACCGGCTGGCAGGCCGGCGCGATCGAATCGGCGTGGCAGCAGATCGCCAAAATCCACGCTAGGGCCAGCGCATGAGGGGAATGAGAGGTATGAGAGGTATGAGAGATACGCTGCTCAAGGCCGCGATGGTGATCGTGGCGGGCCTCGCGGCGGCGGCCACGGCGCCGTCGCGGGCGCAAAGCCCGGCGCCGGCGCCGGACGGCAAGGCGCTGTTCCTGAAAAACTGCGCGGCCTGCCACCAGGCCACCGGCAAGGGCATCCCGGGCGCGTTTCCCGCGCTCGCCGGCAGCAAGTTCGTCACCGGCGAGCACGCCGACGTGGCCACCGTGCTGCTCAAGGGGCGCGGCGGCATGCCCGACTTCAGCGAGAACATCAGCGACGCCGACATGGCCGCGATCCTGACCTATGTGCGCTCGAGCTGGGGCAACAAGGCCGACGCGCTGACCGAGGCCGAGGTGCTCAAGCTGCGCGACACGCTGGGCGTGGCCCATTTCGGCAGCGCCGAGATGTCGAACAAACACTGATCACAACCAAAGAGAGACGAGACCATGAACAAAGCTTTGACCCACGCATTGAAGAACGCAGTAAGCGCGCTGTTGATCCCCGCCGCCGTCGGCCTGCTGGCGGCGCCGTCGGCGATGGCCGCCGCCAAGGCGCCCAAGGCGGCCGACATCGTCCGCCACAAGATTCCCAACTCCGACTTCCCGATCGCGCTGGCGGTGACGGTGCCGCCCACCGCCACCATCCACTTCATCAGCGGCCAGGTGCCGGCGGTGATCGACACGACCGCCGCGCCGGACTCGCTGGCCGCCTTCGGCGACACCAAGACCCAGTCCGAGACGGTGCTCAAGAAGATCAAGGAGATCCTCGAGGGCATGAAGCTGGAGATGTCGGACGTCGTCAAGATGACCGTGTTCCTGGTCGGCGATCCGGCCAAGGGCGGCAAGGGCGACACCAAGGGCTTCATGGAGGCCTACACCCAGTACTTCGGCGGCGCCCAGCCCAACCTGCCGGCGCGCGCCGTGGTGCAGGTGGCCGGCTTGAGCAACCCGGGCTGGCTGGTCGAGATCGAGGTGGTCGCCGCCAAAAAATAAACGCTGCAGGTTCGGGTTCAGGTCTTACTTTTCTTATTATTCAACTGGGGATTTAAATATGCATAAGGCCACACTCAAGATCGGCGTCGCCGCCGTGTTGTCCACCCTGGCCATGGGCGCCGCGCATGCCGCCAGCCCTGCGTCGCCGGCCGATGCCGGCGCCGAGGACGTCGCCGCCGCGCCGGCGGACGCCAACCCGGCCGCCTCGGCCGGCTCGGTGATCGTCACCGGTACCCGCTCGAGCGGCATGAAGGCCGAGAACAGCGCCTCGCCGATCCAGGTGCTCGACTCGGCCTCGCTGATGCGCACCGGCCAGCCGGACCTGATCCAGGCGCTGGCCCAGAACCTGCCGTCGTTCACCGCCCAGGCCTTCGGCGGCGACACCGCCAACCTGACGCTGTCGGCCCGCCTGCGCGGCCTGAGCCCGAACAACACGCTGGTGCTGATCAACGGCAAACGGCGCCACGGCACCGCCAACCTGGCCGTGCTGGGCGGCCCGTACCAGGGCGGCGCGGCGGCGGACCTGAACTTCATCCCGGTGTCGGCGATCGACCATATCGAGGTGCTGCAGGACGGCGCGGCGGCCCAATACGGCTCCGACGCCATCGCCGGCGTGATCAACATCATCCTCAAATCGAACGACCATGGCGGCACCGCCTCGGCCACCGGCGGCGGCTACTGGGACGGCGGCGGCAAGACCGCCGGCGCCTCGGCCAACGTCGGCTTCGAGCCGTTCAAGGACGCCTTCCTGAGCGTGACGGCCGAATCGAAGTACCACGGCTACAGCGACCGTGGCGGCATCGACCCGCGCGTCATCGATCCGGGCAACATGGCCGCCGCGCCGAACATGACCTCGATCCCCGGCTATCCGTACCTGAACAAGATCCAGGGCGACGCCCAGTACCACCTGCAGGTGTTGGCGGCCAACTTCGGCTGGGACGTCACCAAGGATGCGCAGATCTACAGCATCGCCACCTACGGCGAGAAGGTGGCGCGCGCCTACGAGAACTACCGCCTGCCGACCCGCATCCCGGTCATGTACCCGCAAGGCTTCTCGCCGAAGGAGAAGATCAACCAGAAGGACTTCGCCTGGACCGGCGGCGTCAAGGGCAAGCTGGCCGACTGGAACCTGGACCTGAGCACCACCTATGGCCGCGACAAGTCCGAGATCGGCGTCGAGGATTCGACCAACGTCTCGCTGTTCAAGGACACCGGCTACTCGCCGGCGGTGTTCAAGGCCGGCGCCTTCATCGCCAGCCAGCTGACCACGTCGCTGGAGGCGAGCCGCGAGGTCGATGTCGGCTGGAGCAAGCCGCTCACCATCGCCGGCGGCATCGAGCACCGCATCGACAAGTACGAGATCCAGGCCGGCGACCCGGCCTCGCGCTACAAGGAAGGCTCGCAGTCCTATCCGGGCTTCTCGCTGACCGACGCGGGCAGCCACCGCCGCACCAACAAGGCCGCCTACATCGACATCGCCGGCAATCCGATCAAGGACCTGACGGTCGATCTGGCGGGGCGCTACGAGCACTTCTCCGACTTCGGCAGCGCCAGGGTCGGCAAGCTCACTTCGCGCTACGACCTGACGCCGGCGGCGGCGGTGCGCGGCACCTTCAGCAACGGCTTCCGCGCGCCGACCCTGGCCGAATCGTACTACTCGGCCACCAACGTCGGCCCGACCAGCGCCTTCGTGCAGCTGGCGCCCAATTCGCCGGGCGCGCGCCTGGTCGGCGTCGACGGCCTCAAACCGGAAGCGTCCACCAACCTGAGTCTGGGCATGGTGCTCAACCCGGCCAGCAATCTGAATATCACGTTCGACGTCTACCAGATCAAGATCCGCGACCGCATCGTCGGTTCCGGCTCCTTGTACGGCTCCGGCGGCGCGGTCAACTCGCCGGCCGTGACGGCGGCGATCCTGGCCAACGGCAATGTGCTCGACAGTACCGTCAGCCAGACCGGCATCAACATCTTCTCGAACGCGGTCAACACCCGCAGCCGGGGACTGGAGTTCGTCACCACGCTGAACGAGAACTACGGCGCCTACGGCCGCGTGGACTGGTCGATCGCGGCCAACTACAACAAGGTTGAAGTCACCAAGATCAACCAGGCGCCGGCGCAGCTGCTGCCGCAAACGCTGCTCGACAAGACCGCCATCTCGAACCTGGAGACGGCCTCGCCGAAACTGCGCGTCAACCTGGGCGCGCTGTGGAAGATCGGCGACTGGACCATCAACCTGCGCGAGGCGATCTACGGCAAGTCGAACGACTACGGCAGCGAAGACGGCTCGGTCTATCACAAGACCGAGATCAAGGCCAAGGCGATCACCGATCTGGAAGTCGGTTACAAGGTCAATCCGGCGTGGTCGCTGGCGGTGGGCGCCAACAACCTGTTCAACACCTACCCGAACGGCGTCAATCCGGCGCTGCTGGCCGACCAGCGCGCCGCGCTGGACAACGCGGCGGTGACGGTGCTGCCGTCGTTCTCGCCGTTCGGCATCAACGGTGGCTACTACTACGTGCGGGCCAACTACAAATGGTAAGAGGTTAGCTGTATATCGTCCTGCCACGACCGCCCTCCGGGGCGGTTTTCTTTTGGTGTAGCATGGCGGCTTCCACCAAGGAGCGACGCATGTTGAAGACGATGGGCAGAACCGTGCTGGCCGCCGCCACCGCGGGCAATGCGGGCGCCTCCGGCGCGGCCGCGCCGATGACGCTACAGGACTACCTGGCCCTCGACGGCCCTGCCCCCGGCCTGCGCGAAGCCTACGGCGCCGCCCCGTCCCAGTTCGCCGAGCTGTTCGCGCCGGCCGGCGACGGCCCGTTCCCGGTCGCCGCCGTCATCCACGGCGGCTGCTGGACCAGCCAGTTCGGCGGCATCACGCAGATGCGCAACATGGCCGGCGACCTGCTGCGCCAGGGCGTGGCGGTGTGGAACATCGAATACCGCCGCGTCGACGAGGACGGCGGCGGCTACCCCGGCATGTACCACGACGTCGCCACCGCGATCGACCGCCTGCGCGCGCTCGCCCCGCCGCACCGGCTCGACCTGTCGCGCATCGTGCTGGTCGGGCACTCGGCCGGCGGCCACCTGGCGCAATGGGCCGGCTCGCGCGCGCGCCTGCCGCGCACCAGCCCCCTGTACGTGGCCGATCCGCTGCCGGTGCCCACCGTGATCAGCCTCGGAGGCCTGGCCGACCTGCGCAACGAGGCGCGGCTGATCCAGACCAGTTGCGAGCGCGCCACCGCGCAACTGGCCGGCGCGCCGAGCGCCGCGCGGCCGGACGTCTTCGCCGACACCTCGCCGGCCGAGATGCTGCCGGCCGGCGTGCGCACGGTGCTGATCCACGGCGAGTTCGACACGGTCTCGCCGCCGCGCGCCGGGCACGATTACGCGCGCCGCGCCATCGCCGCCGGCGACGCGGCCGAGGTGATCACGCTGCCGGGGGCGAGCCATTACGACGAGGTGGCGGCGACGTCGCCGTCGTGGCCCATCGTCGCGGCGCAGATCCGCAAGGCGCTCGGCGTCGGCCAGCCCGCTATTAATTAGTAGTCGGTGGATTTGCGGGCGTCGCCGCGCACCCGGTCGGCCGGGTATTTGGCCGCGTTGAGCGTTATTTTCTCCAGCGCGGCGGCGCGCAGGTCGACGCCGCTCTTGTCGGCCAGTTGCACCAGGTATAGCAGCACGTCGGCCAGTTCGTGACGGATGCCGGCGCGCTTGGCGTCATCGAGTTCGGCGTCGGCGCCGGTGTGCAGCCACTGGAAATGCTCGGCCAGTTCCGCCACCTCCACCGACAGCGCCATGGCCAGGTTTTTCGGGGTGTGGAACTGCTCCCAGTCGCGCTCGCGGGCGAACGCGCGGGTCAGGTCGCGCAGCAGCAGCAGGCTGTCGGCGGAAGGGGAGGGGGGCGTCGTATCCATGGCCGCCATGTTAGCACCGTTGTCGTCCGCGGATTCCGGCGCCGCCGGCCTTATCGACGCTTCATTCCACGGTTTCGGCGTTTTGTCGCATGGCGCGGGCACGGCCGCGGGCGACTGGCTATAGTGATAACACTATAACTTCACGGATATCCGATCATGCGCCGCTCCGCCATCGCCATCGCCATCGCCACCATCGCCGCTTGCGCCACCCTCGCCACCCTGGCCGGTTGCGCCGTCATCGTCGTCCCGGAGGACGGCAGCATGCAGTATAAATCGGCCTTCGGCGGCGGCACGGTCGAGGGCAACGGCCAGGGCGCCGTCGAACGGCGCGACGCCGTCGTCGCCGCCAACGTCGACGGCCTCGATATCAACGGCGCGCTGGAGGTCGAGGTGCGGGTCGGCGAGGCGGCCTCGCTGCGGGTCGAAGGCGACGGCAACCTGCTGCCGCTGGTGCGCACCGACGCCGGCGGCGGCACCTTGCGCGTCTGGGTCGACGGCAACGTGCGCTCGTCCGCGCCGCTGCGGGTGCTCTATACCACGCCCCAGCTGCGCCAGATCCATTCGAACGGCTCCGGGCGGTTGTCGGTCTCCGGCCTCAATGGCGGCCCGCTGAACCTGAGCCAGAACGGCTCGCGCTCGGTGCGGCTGGCAGGCGACGTCGGCCGGCTGGAGGTGCGCTTGAACGGTTCCGGCGGCATCGACGCCGCCGGCCTGCAAAGCGGCTCCGCGTTGGCCAGCTTGAACGGCTCCGGGCGGCTCAACCTGGGGCGTCTGCAGGGCGAGTCGCTCAACCTGGATTTGCACGGGTCGGGCGGCGTCAACGCCAGCGGCAGCGTGCGCAATATGGTGGTGCGCGTGTACGGCTCGGGCAGCGCCGATTTGGCCGGCTTGACGGGGCAGAGCGCGGAGTTGAGCGCGAATGGCTCGGGTAGCATCTCGGCCGGCGTCAGCCAGTCGCTGGTGGCCGACGCCAATGGGTCCGGGCGCGTCACCGTGTATGGTAATCCGGCGCAGCGCAGCGTCAGCGGCAAAAGGGTCAGCGTGCTGCAATAAAAATGTCCACGACATGAACTGTCCGTCTGAACCCCGGAACCACGTAGGGCGGATTAGCGTAGCGTAATCCGCCATGCATGCGCCGTCGGCGGCTCAAAGATGGCGGATTACGGCGTTCCGCCTAATCCGCCCTACGTGATCCCAAATTCATCCGGCCGCTGTGGCCGGGCTTTTCGTCAGCTGGTCGATCAGCGCCGCCAGCGGCATCGGCCGCGCGTACAGATAGCCCTGCAGGCACGGGCAACCGTGGCCGATCAGGAAATCGGCCTGCGCCCGCGTTTCCACCCCCTCCGCCACCACGTGCAAACCCAGATGCCCGGCCATCGCCAGGATCGATTGCACCAGCGCCGCGCTGCTGCCGTCGTCCGGCGCGTCGACGATGAAGCCGCGGTCTATCTTCAGCTCATACAGCGGCATCTTCTTCAGGTACGCCAGGCTCGAATAACCGGTGCCGAAATCGTCGATCGAAAAGCGCAGCCCGAGTTCCGCCAACTGCCGCATGCGCTCCACGGTGTCGTCCAGTTTATCGATCAGCAGCCCTTCGGTCACCTCCAGTATCAGCCGCCCGGCGGGCGCGCCGGTGTCGGCCAGCGTGCGCCGCACCAGCGCGACGAAATCGGGCTGGCGGAACTGGCTGGGGCTGACGTTGACCGACAGCGGCATCGGCAGGCCGGCGCGCTCCAGCAGCAGCACCGCCTCGCAGGCCTGGCGCAGCGCCCACGCGCCCAGCGCCACGATCAGTCCCGATTCCTCCGCCACCGGGATGAAGACCGACGGCGCCACCATCGTGCCGTCGGCCAGCGGCCAGCGCATCAACAGCTCGCCGCCGATCGCGCGGCCGTCGCGGTCGACCTGCGGCTGCACGTGCATCCGCAGGTCGCCGGCGGCCAGCGCGGCGGCCAGGTCGCGTTCCATCGACAGCCGCTGTTCCACCGCCGTCTGCATCGCCGCCTCGAAGAAGGCGATGCCGTTGCGCCCCTCGGCCTTGACGCGGTACATCGCCGTGTCGGCCTCGCGCAGCAGGTCGTGCGCGTTCTGCTGCTGCGTCGCCGGTCTCGATTTGGGTAGCATCGTCACGCCGGTGCTGGCGGTCAACGCATAAAGCTGGCCTTCGATCTCGAACTCCCTGCCGATGTCGAGGCGAACCTTGTCGGCCACCGTCCGCGCGGCGCGCGTGGCGCTTTCCAGATCGTCGCCCAGGTGCGCCAGCACCACGACGAAATCGTCGCCGCCGATGCGCGCCACGGTGTCGGCCTTGCGCACCAGTTGGCTCAGGCGCTCGGCCGCCATGCGCAGCAGCGCGTCGCCGATCGCGTGGCCGCGCGCGTCGTTGATGGTTTTGAATCGATCGAGATCGATGAACATTACCGCGCTGAAGGTGGCGCTGCGCGCGGAGCTGGCCAGCAGCGTCTCGATGCGGTCCATCAGCAGGCGGCGGTTGGGCAGGCCGGTGAGCACGTCGAAGAACGCCAGGCGCTCGAGCGAATCGGCGCTGGCGCGCAGCTCGTCGAACGAGCGCGCCAGCTGCTGCAGCAGCACCGCGCACGACAACGTCAGCACCGCCGTCATGAACATGAAGTTGAGCGAGATGATGGCCGACTTGAGGAAGGCGTGGTCCGGCATGCCCTCGATGTGCACCTTGGCGTTTTCGTCGAAGCCGAGCACCATCACCGCCAGTCCGGCCAGCAGCAGCGTCCATATCGCCGGGCGCAATCCGAGCAGCAGCGCGGCGAGCACCGGGACGGCCATCAGGTAGATCTGGCTGACCGGTCCGACCTTGAGCAGCAGGCCGACGCCGACCACGAAGGCGACCGCCAGGAAGTTGATCACGCGGACGGTGTAGGCGACGCGGCGCAGCAGCAGGATGGCGCCGAGCCAGCACAGCGCGACGAAGTCGATGACGACGATGGACCACATGCCCTCGCCGGCGGCCAGCAGCATGCTGGGGATGGCCGTGACCACCCCGAGCAGGAACACGATCAGCAGCAGCCTGGCGAAGATCTGCGCGCGCCAGTGCGCGATGTCGTTCGGCGCAGCCACGTTTGCCGTCTCCCCGGTGCGATGGATTGATTGTGATTCGTTGGTGCTTTCGATGGTACCCGTAATCGCCAACCGTGTCACCGGCCTGCCGGCGCGGTCTAGTCGCGGGCGCTGACGCTGCCGATGCCCGATACCGACTTGTTGACCGTTTTCGGCTTGCCATAGTAGTTCAACGACCCCATGCCCTTGGCCACGGCGTTGAGCAAATCGCTGGCATAGACGCTGACGTTGCCCACGCCTTCGAAATTGACATCGACCCGGTCCGCGTGCAGCGCCTTGGTATCGACCTCGCCGACGCCCTTGGCGTTCAGGCGCAGGTACTTGACCTTGCCGCTGGCGACCAGGTGGCCGGCGCCCAGGTAGCCGATGTCGAGGCGATCGGTGTTGACCTTGCTGATGATGGTCTCGCCGGCGCCTTCGACCTTCACGCGGCTCAGCGAAGGCACGGTGATGGTGATGCGCGGATCGCCCTTGCCGCCGTTGTAGCTCTTATCGGGCATGGTGATCTGCAGCTCGTTGTCGAGCACCTCGGTCTTCACGGAGGCGACGAATTTGTCGTCGCCGCTGACCACCACCGACTGCGCCTTGCCCACTTCGACCGTCATCGCGAACGCGCCCTTGGCGTTGACGGCGATGAACGACGGCAGCGCGCGGGTCGATTCCGCCGCCAGCACGGGCACGCTCGCCACGGTCAAGGCGGCGCCCAGGGCGATGGCGAGGGCGGTGGTCGGGATGGCGGAAGCGGTGCGGCGCATGGTGTATCCTCAATGGTTGGTTCGATGGTTACTCATTCTGATAACGTTGATTTTACTGAACTTCGCCACCCGGACCGACAACTTTGCGACGAACTGCGAAAAAGTGAAAATGTGTTGCGTTGTGGCTACGTTTTTGGGTGGCCGCCGCCGCCCGGGCGCCGCGCGCCGAGCCCGGCGGCACCGGGCAAGTCGGGCACAAAGCGCGTATGATCGCGAAGACCGCATCGTATCGAGGACCACATGACATCCACCACCACACCGCAATCCCGCCCCGGCACCGTTTTCCGCGTCGTCAGCGGCAACTTCATGGAGATGTTCGACTTCTTCCTGTTCGGCTTTTACGCCACCGCCATCGCCAACGCCTTCTTCCCGGCCGGCGACGAACTGGCGTCGCTGATGATGACCTTCATGACTTTCGGCGCCGGCTTCCTGATGCGGCCATTGGGCGCCATCTTCCTCGGCGCCTACGTCGACCGCGTCGGCCGCCGCAAGGGCTTGATCGTCACGCTGGCGCTGATGGCGATGGGAACGCTGCTGATCGCCTGCGTGCCCGGCTACGCCACCATCGGCTACATGGCGCCGCTGCTGGTGCTCACCGGGCGCCTGCTGCAGGGCTTCTCGGCCGGCGTGGAGCTGGGCGGCGTGTCGGTCTACCTGGCCGAGATGGCCACGCCGGGCCGCAAGGGCTTCTACGTCAGCTGGCAGTCGGCCAGCCAGCAGGTGGCCGTGGTGGCCGCCGCCGCGCTGGGCTACGGCTTGAACCGGTGGCTGACGCCCGCGCAGGTGGGCGACTGGGGCTGGCGCATTCCGTTCTTCGTCGGCTGCATGATCGTGCCGGTGCTGTTCGTGATCCGCCGCTCGCTGCAGGAGACCGAGGAATTCAAAGCCCGCAAACACCGCCCCGAGGTCGGGGAGATCTTCCGCTCGATGGTCAGCAACTGGGCGCTGGTCATCTCCGGCATGATGCTCGTCGCGATGACCACGGTGTCGTTCTACCTGATCACCGTCTACACCCCCACCTTCGGCAAGAGCGTGCTGCACCTGACCACCAGCGCCGCGCTGATCGTCACCTTGTGCGTCGGCGTCTCCAACTTCATCTGGCTGCCGGTGATGGGCGCGTTGTCCGACCGCGTGGGCCGCCGCCCGCTGCTGCTGTGCTTTTCGCTGCTGGCGATCCTGACGGCGTATCCGGCGCTGCATTGGCTGGTGCACGCGCCAAGTTTCTCCCACATGCTGGAGGTGGAACTGTGGCTGTCGTTCCTGTACGCCAGCTACAACGGCGCCATGGTGGTGGCGCTGACCGAGGTGATGCCGGTCGAAGTGCGCACGGTCGGCTTCTCGCTGGCTTACAGCCTGGCGACGGCGGTCTTCGGCGGCTTCACGCCGGCGATCGCCACGGGCCTGATCGAATACACCGGCGACAAGAGCGCGCCTGGCTGGTGGATGACGTTCGCCGCCGCCTGCGGCCTGTGCGCCACCCTGGTCCTGTATCGCCGCCAGCGCCTGCAGGGGCAGGAAAAATCGAGCGCGCGCCTCGCCGCGTAAGCCGCTGGGTCAGGCGCGCAGGCGCGCGAACAGGCGTTCGATATCGATTTCCTGTATCAGCAGGTTGCCGTGATTGGCCTTGATCAGGCGCGGCGCCAGCGCCGAATCGCCTGATCCCAACGGCGATTCGGTCATGTCGGCGGCGTCGAACCGCTGCACCGAATGCAGATCGTCGACCAGCAGGCCGATGGTGCTGTCGCCCAGGCGCACCAGCATCACCTGGCTGTTGTCGGTGACCACGCCGGGTTTGCCGGTCGCCAGCAGCGCCAGATCGAACACCCACACAAAATGCTTTTTACCGCCCGCCAGCGGCACGTCCAGCATGCCGAGGCGCGCCGGGTTGTTGCCGGCCGCCTTTTGCACCTTGGCGAACGGCACCGCCTCCTGGATGCACGCCGCCCTCAGCGCCATCAAGGCGCGGCCGGCGTGGAAGATGGCGAAATCCGGACCGGTGTCGCTGTGGCGCTCGATCCGCGCCGGCGGCGCGGCCAGCGCCGAGTTGTCGCGCACGTGGCCGAACGACTCGATCAGCACCGACAGCACCGGCTGTTCGATATCGACATTCGTCCCCGCGCGGAACTCGCGATACCCGGATGCGCGCGTGCACGCCGCGATCACATACTGGCCGCCGTGCGCCATGATGCGCGAGACGCTGGCGCCTTGCGCGCTGTCGGCCGCCGCCAGCAGGCCGGCGTCCAGTTCCAGCGTATCGCCGGGCGCGTAGGCCGGATCGGTGGACGACAGGATGCGGCGCTCCGGCGTGATGAAAAACGCCTGCATGTTGCGCCGTCCCGCCACGCCGCTGTGCAGCATGTTGAGCAGTTCCGGCCGCGAATCGAACACGATGCCGATGCCGCCGACCACGGTGGACGCCTGTTCCGGATGGCGGATCGCCGCGTGATAGATGAAGGTCGGCTCGCCGCCGTACAAGGCCGATGGCGCGAACGGTTCGGGATAGTGATCCAGTTCGCCGCGCAGCGCGCAAACGCGGCCCAGCGTGGCGCCGTCGATCTGGGCGCCGACGCCGACGTCATCGCCGGTGCTGGCGACGACGCGTCCACCGCGATCGTAGACGAACAGGCGGGCGTACACCGTGTAAAGACTGTTGATGTAGGCGAGGACTTCGGCCATCGCGGCGGTCTGCGCGGGCGAGGGATGGGCCAGGCCATGCCGCAGTTGCGCCGTCAGCGCCCACCAGCGGCAATCGTTGGCGCGTTCGTACAGGTTACGGTCCAGCATATCGACCAGCAGCTGCGAGGTCAGTTCGGCCTCGCTGATGCTGGCGGCGAGCACCGTCTGGTACAGGTCCTGGATCGAGCGGGAGAAGATGTCGTCGCTGCGCGCGCCGGTCTCGGTGATCTGGTCGAGCACCGTATTGAGCTTGTTGACGTTGCCGCCGTGGTGCGCATGGCCGTCCGCCTGGTCGTTGGCGGCGCTGGTGACCTTGCCGTTCCAGACGATGCGTTCGATGGTGCGGGTGGTGCGCGTGACCGCGTCCATCAGCTCATGCAGGGTGGGGCTGAACGCCTGGGCGTGCGACAGCAGGCCCTCGATCAAGCGCGGATCGGCGCCGCCCAGCGCGTCGGCGCCGCTGCTGCGGAAAGCCAGGTCGATCGGCATCATCAACTGCCCCTTCCAGCCGGGCGGGCCGGGATAGCCCTGGTAGCCGTCGGAGCGGAAGGTGCGCACCAGGTATTCGCGGCCGCCGAACATCAGCAGCTGCGGCAGGCCGTCGACGTTGGTCGGCACCTTGACGCCGGCCGGTATCCACAGCGGATCGGCGCTGCTGATGACGCGGTCCTGGGCATCGAGCAGCAGCATGTTGGCGCGGTGCGACGGATCGCGGTAGGAGGCGAAGATGGCATCCATCTCCTGCTCGAAATTGAAGCACAGGCATAGCACGCCGGCCGGCTCGCCGCTGTCGGGGTGCCGCATGCGGTGCGAGTAGACCAGCGCGCGCGGTTTGCCGGGCCGCAGGTCGGTGGCGCGGAAGGTCTCGACATACCCGGAGGCGGCCAGCGTCTCGGCCAGCAGCGGATCGCGGCTGTGGGCCACCGGCGTGGCGGGATCGGCCTGCACCAGCACGCGCCCGTCCAGGTCCAGCAGCAGGATCTCGTCGTAGACGGTGTATTTGTCGCGGTAGTCGGACAGGCGCCGGCGCGCCGCCTGCAGCGCGCCATCGCCGGCATCGAGGCCGGCGACGAAGCGGCACAGATCGACGTCGGTGGCCAGGAAGCCGACATCGGCGGTGCGCTCGAACAGGTTGCGGACCAGGATATCGATGGCGTAGCGCGCCTGGGTGCCCAGGTCGGCCAGCACGTGGCGCACCTTTTCCTGCACCAGATTGGCGATCAGCGCGCGTTCAAGCTGGGCGAAACCGGTGCGGGTGGCCACCATCGCCGGCAGCAGCAGGCGCGCCTCGGCAGGGCAGTTCATCTTGGCAGACGACTCGATCAGCTGCCACATTTGATTGAGTTCGCGCAGCGACAGCTCGCAGCGCGCGACGTCCGGCATGTAGGGCAAAAAGGTGTCGGCGTTGGCGGCCTGTGGCGTTTTCATATCCTGGGATTCGGCACAAAAATGTATTTCCAAAGCAATTTTTATGCCGGATTGGCAAGAGTCGGGCGAAAAAAAACGCCATCCGGCGGGGATGGCGTCGATCGGGCTGCTGTTACTTATTGCTCAGGCATGTTTTCATGAATGCCTTGCGCTCGTCGCCTTTTTTGCCGGTGGCGTCGGCGTTACATTTTTTCATCTTGTCTTGCTGGGTCAGCTTTGGCTCCGCCGCGGCAGGGGCGGCGGGCTTCGCGCTCAGGCATTCTTTCATGAAAGCTTTGCGCTCATCGCCTTTTTTGCCGGTCGCATCGGCGTTACAGGTTTTCATCTTGCTTTGCTGTGCGGTCGGTTCGGCGGCGAACACGGCGCCGCTCAGCGACAGGATCAGGCTGGCAACGAACAGTTTTTTCATCATAATTTCCTCTGCGGTCGAAATTCGGTTGGGCCAATGGCCACACGACGACTATAACTGAAGTTGCTGCCGCCAGGATAGTTTCTCAATCCGGGGTCAGGTCCACCATTTCTACACGGTCTAAGCTGTAAAGCGCCGTAGGGCCGAGCTCGTGTAGAAATGGTGGACCTGACCCCGGAGTTTGTTACGCGGCTTTGACCGATTCCGGCCGGCCGCAGTAGCGCCGCACGTACGCTTCGTGCGTCGGCAACTGCACCACCGTGCGGTCGACGCTGGCCTTGATGTTGCCGAGGAAGTGCTTGAGCTCTTCGTCGCCCATCAGGTCCGCCGCCTGGTGGTGCGACGCCGGCATGATGCCCTGGCCTAGCATCACCTGGATCCACGAGTTTTCCGCGAATAGTTCGTTGGGGACGCGGAATACGCGGCCCGTTTCGCGGAACAGGTCGATGCGGTGTTGCAGCGAGGCGGGGATGCTCATCTCGCGGCAGTCGATCCAGAACTGCGAGTCGGTGCGGTTGTTGACGTGGTAGTGCAGGATGATGAAGTCGCGTATGTGATTGATCTCGCTGTTGCATTGCGCGTTGTATTCGTCGATGTCGGACTGGCTGATGCCGCCCGTCGTCGGGAACATCTGCATCAGCCGCACCACGCTGCGCTGGATCAGGTGGATGCTGGTCGATTCGATCGGCTCCAGGAAGCCGCTCGACAGGCCGATGGCGACCACGTTGCCCTTCCAGGTTTGCCGGCGCTGGCACGGTTTGAATTTGATCACGCGCGGTGTGATCAAGGTGCGGCCTTCGACGTTGCGCAGCAGCTGCTTTTGCGCGGTGTCGTCGTCCAGATAGCGGCTCGAATAGACGATGCCGTTGCCGACCCGGTGCTGCAGCGGGATGCGCCATTGCCAGCCCGCCTGGTGCGCCATGGAGCGCGTCAGCGGGACGGCGTCGGCCACCGCTTCGGTCTGCACGGCGATGGCGCGGTCGCAGAACAGCCATTGCGACCAGTCCTCCATCGTTTCCTCCATCGCGTCGCCGATCAGCAGCCCGCGGAAGCCGGTGCAGTCGATGAACAGGTCTCCCTCGATTTCCTGCCCCGATTCGAGCACGATCGAGCGCACGTCGCCGCGCATGTTGCCTTCCTCATGTTTGGTGTAGCGGACGATCTTGCCCTCGATGCGCTGCACGCCGCGCGGTTCACTCAGGCGGCGCAGGTATTTGGCGTAGCGGCTCGCGTCCAGGTGGTAGGCGTAGTTCATGCCGTTGTTGGGCAGGTGCGCGAAGCGGTGCTCGAGCGAGGCTTTCAACTCCAGGCAGTAGTCGCCGTAGTCGCCGGCCAGTCCGCGCTCGACGCCCTTGTGCCAGAAGTGCTGGAAGCCGGCCGTCCAGTGATCGGTGCCGGTGAAGCCGAAGGAGTGGATGTAGTTCTCTTTGACGTTGCGCCATTCCTCGAACGAGATCCCCAGCTTGAAGGTGGCCTGCGTCTCGGCCATGAATTCCTGCTCGTTGATCTCGAGCAGATTGTGGAAGTTCATCAGGGTCGGGATGGTCGCTTCGCCGACGCCCACCGTGCCGATTTCGTCGGACTCGATCAGTTTGATGTCGAGCCGCTTGCCCAGCACCTTGGCGATGCCGGCGGCGACCATCCAGCCGGCGGTGCCGCCGCCGCAGATGACGACGCGCCGCACCGGTGGTCGTTTGTTTGGATTTTTGTTCTGGTCTTGCATTTGCCGGTCTCCTTAGCGGTTCAGCTTTTTTAGTATCTGGGCGCGCAGTGCGCGCGCGCCGTCGGCCGTCAGCGGCGCCAGTACGTGGCGCGCCGCTTCCGGTATGTGTTGCGCCGTTTCGTCGTCGGCTTCGAATATGTAGTGGCGGAAGACTTCCTGCCACGCCTTGCGCTGCTCCGCCGGCAGCCCGCGCATCGTCAGGAAGGCCGTCATCAACGCGTTGGTCGGCGTGTCCATGAATTCCGGCGTGCGCTGCCACCAGTAGTTGACCAGCACATTGAAGGCGTCCAGCGCTTCGATATGGTGCCACCACATGCTGGGGATGAAGAGGGCGTCGCCCGGGCCGAGCACCGCGCTTTGCGCGTGCTCCAGCGCTTCGGCGTAGCGCGGGAATTTGTCGAAGTCCGGTTTCAGCATGTCCACCAGGCTGATGGCCTGGCCGGCCGGCGTGAAGTCGAGCGGGCCGATATACAGGTTTTTCAGCTGCTCCGGCGGGAACAGCATGAAGCGCCGGTGTCCCGCCGCCACCACCGCCAGGTTGTCCGGCACGTCGTAGTGGGCGGCGATGCGCGTGCGGTTGCCGATCCAGATGCTGGCCAGGGCGTCGCGCCCGCCCAGATCGAGGTCGTTGTGCTCGCGGAAGCCGGGCAGGCAGGTGTCGACGCTGGTCGATCCCACGTACACCGTCGGCGGCCGGGCCATGTCGCGCTTGGCCCGGATCTCATCGAGCACCCCGGTCAGCTTGGCGTGCACCGGGTAGAAGTTAAAGCCGCTCATGTCCTCGTTGTAGAAGAAGCGGCCCTCGGCTTCGGGTGGGCCCAGCATCGCGCCCACCGTCGCGCCGATCGTGGCGTCGCCATAAAACCGGCGCAGGTAGGCGTCGCCCTCGTCGTCGGAGGAGCGCGCGGCCCGTACCATCGGCCAGCCGGCGGCCAGGCCGCGCAGCACGATCGGCCCGGTGGCGCACAGGATCTCGTCGGTCAGCCCGTGCGGGCCGATGCCGGCGATCTCGCGGATGGCCTTAGGCATGGCGCGCGTTCTTGCGGTCGATCAGCGCGCGGAAGTTCGACAGCGACGCGATCACCATGTAGATCGCGTGCAGGTGGCCGGCCGCGTGCAGTTTGGCGATGGCGTCGCCGCCCAGCGCGGCCAGGCGGTCTTCGTTGATGGTGTAAAAACCGGCCAGGCGGTTTTGCGAGCCGTCGTCCAGGCCGACGTCGAGCACGAAGCTTTCCAGCAGTTCGTGCTCGCGCAGCGCGGCCACGAAGGCCGGCATGTCCTGCATGCCGTGGTGGATCGCCGCCAGCAGCGAGTTGCGCTGCTCGAGGAAGTCGGTGATGCCGCCGTGCGGCTTGAATACTTCCTCGCCCTCGCTGTCGCTGACGCGCGGGTTCTCGATATCGATGTGCACCGTCAGCTCCTGGCCGTCCGGGCCGCCCAGGCCGATCAGGAAGGGCTGGCGCTCGAGCATCATCGGGATGTACATCGCGTCCCAGCGCTCGCCGTCCAGGAAAAGGTTTTCATCCTGTTGAAAACCAAGCAGCGCGAGCGGCTCGAAGTCCTGGCCGTTGGCGCTCAGGCCGAAGACGATCGGGTAGCAGGCCTGGATATTGCGGAATTCGTCCGGAAAGGTCGGCACCGCCATCTGCGCGTCGCCGAAGCGCGCGCCGCGCCGGGTGATCACGCGCAGGTTCTTGTGGTCTACGTTGTTGAGTAATACTGGTTTAGGCATGGTTTGTCTCTTGTTTATCGTTATGGCCGCAAGCCGTGGCGCTTGATGTGCTCGATCAGCTCGCGGTTGGCCGGCAGCGCGCCCAGCATCTTCTGGGTCAGCGCGGCCGCTTCACGGAAATAGCCGTCGGCCATCGCCGCTTCGTGCGGGTGCTGCTTGGTGAATTCGGTGGTGTGGCCCATGCCGTACAGCACGTACTGGTAGCTGGCCGACGGGAACACTTCCTCGATGCGGTTGAAGTCGCTGCGCGACGGCGCCCGGTGGCGCCACAACGTCAGCAGCTCGCCCAGCCGCTCGGGAACGGCGGCAGTGTTGTCGCGCCAGTAGGCGCTGTCGCGGCGCCGGCTCAGCACGTAGTGGAGTTTCAGGAAATCGATCACCCGCTCCCAACGGTAGGTGAAGTGCTCGTTAAACCGCCTGGCGACGATGTCCATCGCCGCGCGCGTGGCCGGCATGTCGTCGCTGAGCATGCCGGCTGACATTTCCACCAGCGCCAGCGCGGACGCCTCCAGCGGTTCGATGAAGCCGGCCGACAGCCCGATGGCGACGCAGTTGCGATGCCAGAACTTGGCGCGGTAGCCGGGATCAAAGCTCAGCTTGCGCGGCGCCGGGATGTCCGCCGGGCCGCCGGTGGCGGCGATGTAGGCGCGCAGTTCCGCCTCGGCCTGGTCGTCGCCGATGTGCGCGCTGGAATACACGTGGCCGACGCCGCGCCGGCCCGGCAGGCCGATGTCCCAGATCCAGCCGGCGCTTTGCGCGGTCGAGGTGGTCTGCGAGGCGATCGGATGGTTGGCGTCGGGGTAGGGGATCTGCACCGCCAGCGCCGAGTCGTTGTACAGCACGTGCTTTTGCGACAGGAAATCGATGTCGTAGTGCTTGCCCAGCAGCAGCGATTGCATGCCGGTGCAGTCGATGAACAGGTCGCCTTCGAGCGCGCCGTGGCGTTGCGTGCGCAGCGCGGCGATGTCGCCGTTGGCGGCCGAGTCGATGCCGGTCACGTGGTCCGGCACGTACTGCACGCCCAGGTTCTCGAGGCAATGCTTGCGCAGGAACTGGCCGAACTTGCCGGCGTCGAGGTGGTAGCCGTAGTTGGCCACCGCCGCGAATTCCGGCGTGGCGGCCTGCTTGGGCGCCTTGCCCCGCGCGCACAGATGAGGCTGGTAGCTGACCATGTCGGCGAACGGCACGTCGGCGTGGCGCGCCAGCCAGTGTTCCGGCATGTTCGCTTCGCCGTAGCCTTGCGGCAACACGAACGGATGGAAGTAATAGTCGTCGGCGGCGCCGGTGCGCCAGCCGTTGAAGCGCGAGCCCTGCTTGAACGAGGCGTCGCATTCGCGGAAGAAATCGGATTCGGACACGCCGATTCGGCGCAGGGTATCGCGCATGCTCGGCCAGGTGCCTTCGCCGACGCCGATCGGGGCGACGTCGGGCGACTCGACCAAGGTGACCCGCAGCCCTTCCGGCGAGGCCGCGCGGTGCTCGGCCGCGATCAGGCCGGCGGTCAGCCAGCCGGCCGAGCCGCCGCCCACTATCACTATCCGTCGGATCAGCTCATTGGCCATTCGATGTCCCAGATTATTGCGGAAAGTATAACCGACAAGGCCGCTGACTGGCAGCGGCCTTTTTCTTCCACGGTTGTAATTACACTACATTAGATGCAAACCCGCACTGCCAGGCGGGGTCGTTCCCAACCGGGTACGACCCCTGAGCGGCGGCGCTGGCGTATCGCTTAGGCTTGCTGGGGTTCAATACGCGTGGTCCTTAGAACTTGTAGCGCGCCCCCAGCATGTAGCGCGGACCGGCCTGGGTGACCGACTCCACCGCCTGTTGCGTGCGCCCGTGCACGCGCTGGATCGAGTTGCCGGCGTTGATCACCTCGAACTGCAGGCTCAGGTTCTGGTTGACGTTGTAGCCGACGCTCAAGTCGATCTGGCCGTACGCCTCGGTGTACTGCGGGTTCGGACCGTAGGAATCGAACGTCGACGACAGGAACTCGCCGCGCCAGTTGTAGGCCAGGCGCGCGGTCCACTTGTCGTTTTCAAAGATGCCGACGACGTTGGACGAGTTGCTCAGCCCGACCAGCGCGAACTGCTCGCCCATTTTGGCGTTGTCGTATTTCAGGCCGGAGTTCACATACGTGTAGTTGGTCGAAATCCCGAAGCCGCTGCTGCCGAACATGTGCTGCAGGTTCACCTCGATGCCGTCCAGGCTGGCCTTTTTCTGGTTGGCGAACGAGTTGATCTTGAAGTTGGCGATCGGGTCGTTCGGCTGGCCGACGATGGTGCCAGTGGCGTTGCCGGTGCCGTTGTCGTCCGGGCCGCGCGTCACGCCCGGCGCGGTCGGGTGGTTGCGGAAGATGTAGTTGCGGATGCAGGTGGTGTCGGCGCCGGCGCAACCGTTGGCCAGCGCCTCGTTCCACAGCGCGCCGCCGACCGGCGTGTGCAGGTTGAACGGCGTGGCGTTGAAGGTCGACTGTCCGGCGTAGTTGGTCAGATCCTTGCGGAAGTAACCCAGCGAGAAGAAGTTCTGCTGGCCGTAGTACCACTCGTAGGACAAGTCCAGGTTCTTCGACTTGACCGGCTTGAGCGCCGGATTGCCCTGCGAACCGCTGCCGCCGTCGACCCGCGCCAAGGCGCTCAACGTGGTGCCGCCCTGGATCTGGTCGTAGCGCGGCCGGCCGATGCTTTGACCGTAGCTCAAGCGCAGCTTCTGGTTCGGCGTCAGCTCGATGTCGGAGTCCAGGCTGGGCAGCAGGTTGTGGTATTTGCCGGTCAAGGTGGTGAAGGTCGGGGCGCCGAAGGAGACCGGCAGCTCGTTCTGCGACACCCAGCTGATGCCGGTGGCGGCCGGCACCAGCGCGGTCGAGACGACGTCGGTCTTTTCGTAGCGCACGCCGAGCGCGGTGCGGATCGGCATCGGCGTGTCCCAGTCGGTGTTGAATTGCAGATAAGCCGACTTCGATTTTTCTTGCACGCGCGAGTCGTTGTCGAAGGTGGTCTTCGGCAGGTACAGCGCCGGCAGGCCGGAGGCGGTGGCCGCCAACTGGCGCACCTGGGCGAAGTTGAAGGTGTTGAACTGGTTGAACAGCGCCGGGTTGCCGCTGCCGTCGATCTGGTCGAAGTACTGGCGGATCGTGTCCGGATGCCAGACGTTGCTCGGGTAGTCGGCCGCCTTGGTGGCGCCGCCCCAGGTGTCGCGCTGGTTGTTGGAGAACGCCGAGCGGTTGTCGACCTTGGTGGCGCCGGCGCCGAATTTCAGTTCGGACGATTCCAGCACCTTCCAGGCGCCCTTGACCTGGGTCTGGTCGACCTCGCCACGCATGTAGGAGTTGGTGAACACCGAGCCGGTCACCTGCTGGCCGGCCTTGCTGAAGTCCACGCCCTGCATGCTCAGCACCGGGAAGTCCTTGCTGAAGTCGGCCGTGGTGTTGCCGCGGCTGAAGCTGGCGGTGCCGAGCGTGTTGCTCGAGCCGAAGGGGCTGTCCGCGCCCGACGTGGCCGACGAGCGGTGCGTGTCGAGCTCGAGGCGCAGGTCGTTGGTCGGTTTCCACACGGCGTTGAAGCCGAGCGATTTGTTTTGCGTCTTGGTGGCGAAGTCGGCGCCGCCCATGGCCACGTCCGAGGTGCCGATCGACGGATCGTTGGCGTTGCGCGGAATGATCTCGGTGTAGCTCAGCGGGCTCGACACCGGACCCTTGGTCCACGAGCTGGCCGACTGGCCGAAGTTGAACCAGGCGCTGATGTCGTTGCGCTTGGTTTGGATCTTGTTTTCCGAGTAGGTGTAGTCGAGTGTGGTGACCAGTTCCTTGACCGGCTTGAACTGCAAGGTCAACTGGCCGTTGGTGCGCTGGCGCTTGACGCCGTTGAAGTTGTAGTTCAGGTTCTGCGGCACCATGTAGACGTCGTTGGGGCCGGGGCGGTTGATGATGTCTTCGGAATACTTGGCGCCCGGCAGCGGGATGGCGCCCCAGCTGTTGTCGTCGCCGCGCACCGGGCCGTGCCAGCCGCTGGAGACGGCGGCGGTGTTGTAGCCGAGGTTGCGTTCCTGGTAGCTGCCGGTCAGCGCGATGCCGAACTTGCCGTCGGCGAAGGTGTTGCTGTACAGGCCGGACAGTTCCGGCGTGGCCGAGTTGCTGGCCTTGACGTCGCCCGGCAGGTTGTTGTTCGAGGTGTCGTAGACGCCCTTGGCGCCAAAGCTGGCGTGCAGGCCCGGCCGGTCGAACGGGCGCGCCGTCATCACATTGACGGTGGCGCCGATGCCGCCGGTGGGCGTGTCGGCGCGGCTGGTCTTATACACCTGCAGCTGCGAGATCGCCTCCGACGCCAGGTTGGCGAAGTCGAACGCGCGCCCGTTGAGGTCGCCCAGGTTGGAGGTCGGCATCTGGCGGCCGTTGAGCAGCACCATGTTGAAGTCGGGGCCGACGCCGCGCACGGTGATCTTCGAGCCCTCGCCGATCGAGCGGTCGATCGACACGCCGGAGATGCGCTGCAGCGATTCGGCCAGGTTGGTGTCGGGGAACTTGCCGATGTCCTCGGCGACGATGCCGTCGACCACGCCGTCGGAATTGCGCTTCAGGTTCATCGATGAGACCAGGCTCTGGCGCAGACCCGTCACCACCACGCTTTGAACCACCGGCGCCTCGCCGGCCATCTGGACCGGCGCCTGCTGCTGCGCCGCCGCCGGCAGGGCCACCGCCGCGCAGGCGCTGGCCACGGCCAGGCTGATTAATTTCTGTCGTGCCTTTGGATAGTGCATGTTGTCTCCTGTGTTTTTATAAACCGCTGTGGTGCCGCCGCCTCGCTTGGCAACCCTTCCGGCCAATGCTTGGAAAGGTTTCCATTTGGTGTTGGCAAATATAGCACCGTTCTTTTTTTAAAGTCAATTTGCAATCGCCCGGAAACGCGCCGAGGTTTTCGTTGACAGGGGAAATCAAGGCGTGCACCATATGGGAACGTTTCCAAAATGAGACACTCGGGATGAGAATCCGCATCATGACCTTCGTAAAAAAGCAAAAGTGACGCGCCCGTGGCCACCATCAAAGACGTAGCCCGGCTCGCCGGCGTGGGATTGGGAACCGCGTCCAGGGTGGTCAGCGGCAAGGGATCGGTGTCGCCGGCGACCGTGGCCAAGGTGCGCGCGGCGATCGACGAGCTGGGCTTCAGGCCGTCGCACGCGGCGCGTTCGCTGCTGTCGGGCAGCAGCCGCATGATCGGCGTCTACATTCCCGTGCTCAGCGGTACGTTCTACACGCCCATCCTGCAAATCATCGACACCGAGCTGCGCACGGCCGGCCTGCACATGGTGGTGGCGTTCGGCGTCGGGCTGGGCGGCGCGCGCCAGCAGGCGATCGAGGGCATCGAGTTCCTCATCGAGCGCGGCTGCGACGGACTGATCCTGATGACCAATGTGCTGCTGGAGGAGGACATCGCCGCGCTGGGCGCCAAGCAGGAGCGGGTGGTGCTGCTGAACCACCATGTCGACAGCATGGCGGGCCAGTGTTTCACCATCGATCATCAGCTGGGCGGCAGGCTGGCGGCGCGGGCGCTGCTCGATCACGGCCATCGGCGGATCGCCGTGGTCTCCGGGCCGGCCAGCCTGCCGGACAACGTGGTGCGGATCGACAGTTTCATGCACGAGCTGGCGGCCAGCGGCATCGACACCAGCCAGGTCTGGCTGGTCGAGCGCGATTTTTCGCCGGCCGGCGGGTGGTCGGCGGCCAGGGAACTGGTGGAGTCGGGTTACGGCTGCAGCGCGCTGTTCTGCGCCAATGACGAGATGGCGGTCGGCGCGCTGTCGTACTTCCAGGAGGCCGGGATACATGTGCCGAGCGAACTGTCGGTGATCGGTTATGACGACACGCCGAGCGCCGAATTCTCGGCGCCGCGTCTGACGACGGTGCACATGCCGTGGCGCGAGATGACGCAGAACGGACTGAACGCGTTGTTGAACGGTTGCTACGACTTGCGGCGTCCGGTGACGCGCCGCTATCCGGTCACGATGACCGTGCGCGCCTCGCTGGCGAAGGCGGGCAAGCCATGACCGAAAAATCCCGCCATAATCTGGAGACACGTAGGGCGGATTAGGCGGAACGCCGTAATCCGCCATCTTTGAGCCGCCGACGGCGCATGCATGGCGGATTACGCTACGCTAATCCGCCCTACGTGGATCCGTGGCGGAGCCTAGTTCGTCGACGATGCGTCGCCGCTCGCGGAGCCGCTGACATTCAGCGACGGCTTGACCGTCATCGCCCCGGCGCCGTCCGCCGCCTGCCGGCTGGCGTTGGCGGCGCCCGCAGCGTTCGCCGCGCTCGATTGCGCGTAGCCGCGGGTATTGTCGGCCTGCGTGGCGACGGCGTCGCGCAGCGGGCTTGCCGCGCCGCGTGCGCCTTGTACCGCGCTGCTGGCGATCATGCCGCCGCCGCTGTCGGCACCGATCGCGCCTTGCGCGCCGCCGCTGGCTTTGCCGCCGCCCTGGCTTGCCACGTTGCTGGCGTTGGCGCTGTTGACAGGCTTGGCGCTATTGCCGCTGCTGCTGCCGCTACCGGCGGCATCGCGCGTCTGCCGCATCTGATCGGCATTGATCGTGCCGGCGGCCGAGCGCGTGAAGGAACCCATGCCGCTCATTTGCCCGCCGATGCTGCCGGCGCCGCCGACCATGCCGCCGACGCCGCCGCGACCGAGCAGTTGCGCGTGCGCCGAGCAGGCGACCCCGATGGACAGGGCGATGATCAGTTGTTTTGCGATGGTGACGTTTTTCATGACGATTCTCCTTGTTGGCGCCACGGACTATCCGCAGCTTTCATAAGGAAAACGTCCGGGCTCGGCCGTTTAATCCATCGCGATGAAAATATTTTTAAAAATTATCGGAACGCCGACGGATCGACGCGGAACGCCGCGCCGAGCACGCCGTATCCGGTCTCGTTGCTGACGGTGCCGGCGGCAACGCCGGACGCGCCCTTGGCCACCGTGGCGATCGCCCGCCTGGCCGCTTCCGGGTCCGGCCGGTCCAGCGCGCCGGCCAGCAGCGCCGCGACGATCGGCGACGCGAACGACGTGCCGCGCACGGTACGGTAGGGCGGCGCGCCGACGGCGGCGCTGGCCATTTGGCTGCCCGGCGCGGCGAACATCACCTGCGGCCCGCGCGCCGCTTCGGGCAGCGGCCGGCCCTTGGCGTCGACGCCGCTGACGCCGACCACGCCCGGGTAGCTGGCCGGGTACAGCGGCGGCGCGGCCGGGCCGTCGTTGCCGACCGCCGCCACCAGCAGATGGCCGCGCTGCACCATGCGCTTGACCACTTGTTCGAGGATTTGGTTGGGCGGGCCGACCAGGCTGATATTGACCACCGCGACGCGCTCCCCGGCCAGCCAGCCCAGCGCGCCGGCGATGCGCGACGCCGAGCCGCCGGTGGGGCTGTCGCAGTAAATGTCGGCCGCGTACAGCGTGGCGTCCGGCGCCACGCCCTGGAAGCGCGGCGAGCGGCCCACCATCAGCGCGGCCACGGCCGTGCCGTGCGGGTTCGGGTGGCTGGCGCCGTCGCAGCCCCAGGCGACGATGGCGGCGTCGCGGAACACCTCGTGATCGCGCGCGGGGCCGCCGTCGACCAGGCCGATCCGGGTCGCGCCCGGCCGCCCGGCCGGCGCCGCGCCGCGTCCGCCGGATTGCCCGGCCGGTGTTGGATATTCGGGCGCGCTGGCGCTGCCTGTATAAATGTGGTTGAAGTCATAGACGCCGTCGGGATCGGCCGCGCGCAGGCGCTCGAGCATGGCGGCCGTGTCGGCGCCGTCGGGCACGCGCAGCACGGTCACGCCGTCGTCGCCGCCGTCGCCAACGACCGTCAGGCCGGCCGACCGCGCCGCCGCGAGGCCGGCCGCGCCGGGCGACCAGGCCAGGAGCTCGTGGCGCACCACGGGCTCGCCGCGCGGATCGGCCTCCAGCGCGTCGCGGTGCCGCTTGAGCAGGTCGCCGATCTGGTTCAGGCGCAGCGCCCGCAGGTCGACGCTGTCGGCGCGCTCGAGCAGGCGCCGTCCCGGCTCGCGCAGCGTATTGCCGTTCAGGGCGTCCTGCAGCGGGATTTGCTGCAATTGGGGCAGTTGCACCTGCGGCAGGCGCAGTTGCGCGTCGGCGGCGCCGGCGGCAAGCGCGCATCCCACGGCGACAAGCAATCGTATCGGTCTGTTTAGCATGATGGACGGATGATAGTATAAGGATTGGGCTTCTGATGAATAAACGAACGGGGCAGGGATTAAAATCCAGCGCTCCGGCGTTTACCTGGTATCCATGACCACTAACGCCACGATCAACAACGATATCGCCGCCTTGCTGCCGCGCTTGCGGCGGTTCGCCCGCACCATCGTCTACAACCGCGAGGACGCGGACGACCTGGTGCAGATCGCCGTCGAGCGGGCGTTGGGCCGCAGCGCCCAGTGGGAACCGGACACGCGCCTGGACAGCTGGATTTTCAGGATCATGAAAAACGCGTGGATCGACGAGGTGCGCTCGCGCATCCGGCGCGACAACCTGTTCGCGCCGGAGGAGGCGGGCGAGCACGTCGGCGACCAGGCGGCCGAGGCGCAGCAGCAGCGCATGGCCATCGAGAAGGCGATCGGCATGCTGTCCGAGGAGCACCGCATGGTGGTGGCGCTGGTGCTGGTCGACGGCATGCCGTACAAGGAGGCGTCGGAGGTGCTGGAGATTCCGATCGGCACCCTGACCAGCCGCCTGGTGCGCGCCCGCGCCGCGTTGCAGGAAATATTATCCGATCAAAAGAGGACCGCGACATGAGCTTTTCCGACGAAACCTTGATGGCCTACGCCGACGGCGAACTGGCCGAGCCGGCGTTCAGCGAGGTCGAACGCGCGGTGCGCAGCGATCCGGCCGTCGCCGCCAGGGTGGCGCAACACCAGGCGCTGCGGGCCGACGTGTTCGCGGCGTTCGCGGACGTGGTCGACGAGCCGGTGCCGCCGCGGCTGATGGCGGCGGCGTTGCCGGGCAAGGTGGCCGACCTGGGCGCGGTGCGCGCGGCGCGCGCCGGCGGCGCGCATCACGCGGTGGCGCCGGCGTCGGCTGTCGAGCATACGGTGCGCAGGCGCTGGTCGTGGCTGGAGTGGGGCGGTGTGGCCGCGTCGCTGGCGGTGGGCGTGCTGGTGGGGAGCGTGGTGCTGGGCGGCGCTGGACGGGCGGGGGATGCCGTCGTCGAAGCGGGCGCCAATGGCGCGCTGGTGGCGCAAGGGCCGCTGGCCGATGCGTTGTCGCGGCAGTTGGCCGGCGATCGTGGTGGCGCGGTCGATATCGGCGTCAGCTTCGCGGCCAAGGATGGCGCGTTGTGCCGTAGCTTTACGATGGGGCGGACGGCTGGTCTGGCCTGTCGCGGTGGCGATCAGTGGCGCGTGGTGGTGATGACGGAGGCGGACAAGGGGGCTGCGGGCGATTACCGGCAGGCCGGCAGCGCGATGCCGACGGCGGTGCTGGAGGCGATCGATGCCCGGATTGCGGGCGCGACGCTCGATGCGCAGGGGGAGCAGGCCGCCAGGCAGCGCGGGTGGCGGCGGTGATGTGGTTTTGATTGAGCGGCGTTGATTGCGCTTGGAGGGCAACGCAGGTGGCGGGAGCCGTTGGCGGCGCCTGGCGGATTACGCTACGCTAATCCGCCCTACGTGTTTCCAAGGTGTTTTTATTGCGTGTCCAAAGAAACGCAGCGCAAACGGACCACCGGGGATACGTAGGGCGGATTAGGCGGAACGCCGTAATCCGCCATCGGCGAGCCGCCACCGCCCCACGTAATTACTTCAACAGCTTGAGCAACTGCTCCGCCGCCACCTCCGACGATGCCGGATTCTGCCCGGTGACCAGCAGCCCGTCGGTGATCGCGTACGGCTGCCAATCGCCCAGCTTGGAGTACATGCCGCCTTTTTCCTTGAGCATATCCTCCACCAGGAACGGCACGACCTTGGTCAACCCGACCGCTTCCTCCTCGGTGTTGGTAAAGCCCGTCACCTTCTTGCTGTTGACCAGCGGCTTGCCGTCCGGGCCGTTCACGTGGCGCAGCACGCCCGGCGCGTGGCAGACGGCGGCGACCGGCTTGCCGGCGGCGATCATCGCTTCGATCAGCGCGATCGAGGCGCGGTCCTCGGCCAGATCCCACAGCGGGCCGTGCCCGCCCGGATAGAACACGGCGTCGAAATCGGCGGCCGACACATCGGCCAGCTTACCGGTGTGGGCCAGCGCCGCTTGCGCCTCCGGGTCGGCCTTGAAGCGCTTGGTGGCCGCCGTCTGCGCGTCCGGCTCGTCGCTCTTGGGGTCGAGCGGCGGCTGGCCGCCCTTGGGCGACACCACCGTCAGCCTGGCGCCTGCTTCCTTCAGCGTGTAGTAGGGCGCGGCGAATTCCTCCAGCCAGAAGCCGGTTTTTTTGCCGGTGTCGCTCAGTTGGTCGTGCGAGGTCAATACCATCAGTATGTTCATGTGGGTCCTTGTGTGGGTGAAGTCCGACTTGTCGCCACAGCATACGCCACATGCAAAGAGTGCGTCACACGGTCGGACCGCGCCCACCGCCGCCATGGCGGCGGGGTGGGCGCGCCCCGGTCAGCGGGCGGCCAGCTGCCGCGCTTCCTCCTTGACGAAGTGCGACTCCGCCGACCACACCACGCAGGCGCGCGCCAGCAGCTTGGCCTCGGCGTCGGCCAGCACGCCGTCGGCGTCGGCGATATTCCACATCGCCCGCAGCAGCTGGCGGCGCAGCGCCGGGTCGCGGATCTCGCCGAGCAGCGCGTCGATGGTGGCCTCGTCCAGCACCACGTGCTCGTGCTTGACGGCGGTGCTCAGCATGTCCTGGCACAGCTCGTCGAGCAGGTCGTGGAAGGTGTCGATATCGATGTCGATGTATTCGAGCAGCCGCGAACGTTGCAGTGTCTGCAGTTCGGACGGCGCCATATTGCCATCGACCACCATGCACAGGGCCACGAGACGGCCGGCGGCGCTGGCGCTATCGGGTTCATAATTTCTCATTGCGTTACTCCTTCAAAAATTGGATTGATTTACTTTTTACGCGTCACGTACAAGCTGGCGACGACACTACCCGCGATCAACAACGCCACCACCGACAGCGAGATGTGGACCGGGATGTGTATCCACGGCAGCAATAGCATCTTCAGGCCGATGAAGCACAGCACCAACGCCAGGCCATACTTGAGCAGGTGGAAACGGTCGGCGATGTCGGCCAGCAGGAAGTACAGCGCGCGCAGGCCAAGGATCGCGAACATGTTCGACGTGAACACGATGAACGGGTCCGACGTGATGGCGAAGATGGCCGGGATCGAATCGACCGCGAACACCAGGTCGGTCGCCTCGATCAGGATCAGCACCAGCAGCAGCGGCGTCACGTAGCGCTTGCCGTCTTTCCACACGACGAACTTCTCGCCGTGATCGCCCTCGGACACCGGCAGGTGGCGCCGTGCGAAGCGCAGCACCGGGTTGTTCTTGACGTCCGGCTCGTCGTCGACCGCCTTGAGCATCTTGACGCCGGTGTAGAGCAGGAACGCGCCGAACAGGTACAGCACCCAGCTGAATTCGCTCACCACCCAGGCGCCCGCCAAAATCATGATCGCCCGCATGACGATCGCGCCCAGCACACCGTAGATCAGCACGCGGCGCTGGTACTCCGGCTTTACCTGGAACGCGGTGAAGATCAGCAGGAAGATGAAGATGTTATCGACCGACAGCGCTTTTTCGATCAGATAGCCGGACAGGAACTCCAGCGATTTCTGTTCGGCGATCTCGGCGCCGACCGTGCCGTTCAAATACCACCACAGGCCGCCGTTAAACGCCAGCGCCAGGCTGAACCAGCCGACCGACCACGCGGCCGCCTCGCGCGCCGTGACCTTGTGCGCCTTGTTGCCGCCGAAGACCCACAGGTCGACCGCCAGCATCACCAGCACAAAGGCGACGAAGCCGGCCCACATGGGGGCGGTGGCGATGTTCTCGATTCCATTCATATGCTGCTCTCCCGCATCAGGTGGTTAGCGCGTGTCAACGCTCGTCGTTGCCGTCGGACCCTTGGTCCGCCGGCGCCAGGGTGGTCGCCTTGTCGTGGCTGAAGGCGCGGCCGCGGGCCAGGCGCCGTGCCAGCGCGCGGTCGGCGCGTTCGGCGGCGCGGTCGATGGCCGCGTACATGTCCTCCTCGGTGTCCTCGATCACGACGGTCTTGCCGTGGTCCAGGCTGATCTGGATCTTGCAGCGCTTGTCGCGGCCGCCGCGTGGGCCGTTGATGTCCGACAGCCATACCGCCAGCCGGCGCGTCATCGCCCAGCCGAGCGAGGTGTGCAGGCGGCGATAGGCGTAGGCGCGCAGGCTTTCGGTGAGGACCAGGCCGTTCGATTGGATTGCGATGTTCATGATCATTTCCTTTCGTGGTGGATGACAAGAACCATGATAGGGACGCTCGATCATTCGTACAATTCGAATATACTTGGTTAAAGCATCGAGAAAATCGACGTATTGAAGGATTGATAATGGCCACTCTCAACTACAAACACCTGCGTTACTTCTGGATGGTGGCGCGCAGCGGCAGCATCGCCAAGGCGGCCGAACAGCTGCACCTGACGCCGCAGTCGATCTCCGGCCAGCTGACCGAATTCGCCGACACGCTGGGCGTCGAGCTGTTCCGGCGCGTGGGGCGGCGCCTGGAGTTGACCGAAACCGGCAACCGCGTGCTGCGCCACGCCGAGGATATTTTCAGCGCCGGCGACGCCCTGCTCGATGTCGTCAGGGACCAGTCCGCCACTCAGGCCACCACGTTCCGGCTCGGGGTTTCCGACTCGGTGTCGAAGGCGGTGGCCTGCCGCCTGGTGGCGCCGGCGCTGAAGCTGGCCGAGCCGACCCGGCTGATCTGTCGTGAGGGACGGCTGGCCGCGCTGCTGGCCGACATGGCCGTGCACCGGCTCGACTTGATCATCACTGACCGCGCCATGCCCAGCCATCTGAGCGTGCGCGGCTATAACCATTTGCTGGGCGAAAGCGAGCTGGGGGTGTTTGCGGCGCCGGCTTTGGCCGAGACCCTGAGCGGGCCGTTTCCGGCATGTCTGAATCACGCGCCGCTGCTGTTGCCGGGGGAGGATTTCGCCGTGCACGCCAGGCTGATGCAGTGGCTGCATACGCATGTGCCGCGCCTGCATGTGATCGGCGAGTTCGACGACAGCGCCATGATCAAGGCCTTCGGGCAGTCGGGCGCCGGACTGTTCTTCGCGCCGGCGGCGATCGCGCCGACCATCTGCGAGCAGTACGGCGTGTTGATGGTTGGGACGATTCCGTCGCTGCGCGAACAGGTCTACGCGATCACCACCGAGCGGCGCATCAGCCACCCGGCCACGCAGGCGATTCGCCAGGCGGCGCTGGAGACGCTGTCGGCTTAAGAGGCAAACATACTGCGGCCCTAGGTATGAATTCCAATGTAGAAATGTTATTGTATTTACATCTCCATTTCAGCCGTGCGCTTCGTATCCATGAAAACATCCCAGATGCTGCATATTGTTCATCTTGCACGCAGGCTGAACGCGGCCGCTGATGCTGCCGAGAAGGAAAAAAAATGGTCGCTCATTAATTTGCTAAACGACCTGAAAGCGTTGGGGGATGGCGGCTATAAATTTATATTGCTGGCGGGGATATTGCCGACCGTAGCCTACCTCATCGCTTCAATCGAGTTCTTTCCTGCAGGGGTGACGCTCGGTGATGGTTTCTTCTTCTTGATGGTCGGTTTTGCGTTTGGCTTGACCTACATGCTGCTCTTGATTATGGGGGTAGGAGTAGCGCTGATGTTGGAACCGGTTTTCACGGGCCCGGCTGGACTTCGAAAATGGCTGGGGCGGGTCGCGGTTGGCGCCATCCTGACCGCCATCCTGGTAATTTTATTTCTGCGCGATACGTCGGCGGGCGACGTCTTCGGTATTGGAGTGCTGGGATTCGGCGCATCAGGCTTTCTTATCGTGATGCTGAAACGAGGACTTCTGGCGCCGCCCGCCGTATCGCAGCCGGTCTCGCCTCCGGCGGCGCGCCAAGCCGGTAAAGCGTCGGCCGAAGCTAAAAAATGGTTACTGGTTATTTTGTGGCTGAACGCCTTATTCGCCCCTGTGATTGTCGCCTCGCCTTTTTTGAAGAAGATAAACGAGGATGTTGTCATGCGAAACGTCGGATTGCGGTCAAAGAATGTCACGCTCAAGCTAAGCGAAGAGAACTACAACATCTTGTCCAGTGCCACCAACGGACAATATCTTGCCGCGCTTGGGTGCAATACCTCGGCGGGAAACCCTGAGCGGGTCGTCCACGGCGTGAATTTGCTTTGGCACGGTATCGGCGAGCGCACCCTTGTTGAAATACCGTCGGCTAAGGCAAAGAACCTGGTGGTGGAGCTCAAGCGTGATGGCGTGTTTTTCTTCCGGGATTATCAAGGCGTGATCACGCGCTGTTTGGAGATGAACGGCGATATTCTGTTCAACGCCGGCTCTGCGGAACTAGCGAAGGATGGCGGTGGCGATTTGGCCGAGATGATTCAGATCATCCATAAAAACAAGCTCAAGCTTGACGAAATTCAGGTTGTGGGACATGCGGATGCGTTTGGTTACAAGGGTGGCGCCAAGCTCAATAACGAATTGGCGCTTGCTCGAGCCGCGACGATTCGAGATCAGATCATCGAAACGGCCTGCGTCAGGAACGTTACCGCCGAGGGTCACGGTGCGCGTGAACCCAAAACGCTGTGCAAGGATTGGCCGGTCAAAGATACGTTATCCGAGTGTTTGGCGATCAACCGCAGAGTCGAGGTTCGCATGAAGTTCAAGCCACTACCGGAACACGCGGATTAAGGCGGCCGGGCCTCGCGAGAGCAAGGGCCGGCCTGGCATGCCGCGCCAAAAATAGGGACTTCTTACTTCGGCATCACCACGGTGTCGATGACGTGGATCACGCCATTGTCGGCGGCGATGTCGGTCTTGGTGACGTGGGCCTTGTCGACCATCACCTTGCCGTCTTTGGCGGTGACGGTCAGCGACTCGCCTTCAACGGTCTTGACCTTGCCCGGCTTGACGTCGGCGGCCATCACCTTGCCCGGCACCACGTGGTAGGTCAGGATCTTGGTCAACGCCGCCTTGTCCTTGAGCAGCGCGTCGAGTTTGGCCTTTGGAATTTTCGCGAACGCTTCGTCGGTCGGCGCGAACACGGTGAACGGGCCCGGACCTTTGAGCGTGTCGACGAGGCCGGCAGCCTGCACCGCCGTCACCAGCGTGTTGAACGAACCGGCCGATTTGGCGGTGTCGACGATATCGGCCGCGTTGGCCGCGCCGAAGGCCACGCCGAAAGCTGCTGCGAGCAAAATCTTTTTCATGTGTATCTCCTTTGGGGTGAACCGTTTTATGAACCGGGATGTGTTCAATTTATAGGTCATTTCAAAGGAAGTCTACCGTGAATCGTGCGGTATCTGGTCAATTACGGTTCATTAACGGTTCAATCGAGTTTTCGGCGTATGCCATTGCCGCGCGGCCGGCATCGGACGACGATGCCGGCCGCGGTGGGCCTTACACCTTGGCGAAGTTGCTCATCGCCAGCGCGCCGAACGGCAGCTGCATCAACGGGCCGCCCACATCGAGGGCGCCCAGATCGACCGCGAAGTAGCCAGCGGCCTCGAGCAGTTTGCGCACGTCCGCCTTGGCGGCCGCGTCATCGCCGGCGTAGAACATGGTGCGCTGGCCGCCGGCCACTTGCGGCTGCGGCAGCACGTTGGCGTCGACGTGGTTGAACGCCTTGACCACGCGCGCGCCCGGCACCAGCTTGCTGAAGATCGCGCTGGCGTACTGGTCGCCCAGATCGATCGCCTTGATGCCGTAGGCGGCCAGCGGATTGCCCGGGTCGTTGCGGTCCGGCGAGTCGGGGGCCAGGAACAGCACCGGATTGGTGGCGTCGATGACGATGCGGTTGTTCCAGGCCGGCAGGCCCTTGACCAGGGTCTCCAGCGCTTCCCAAGGCACGGCGACGACCACGATATCGGCGCCGGCGGCCTGTTCGATCGTGCCGGCGGCGATGGTCGGTCCCAGTTCGGCCGTCAGCGTGGCCAGCGATGCCGGACCCGATTTGTTGGCGATGGTTGCCGAGATGCCTTTGGCGGCGAAAGCGCGGGCGATGTTGGAGCCCAGAGCGCCAGAACCAATGATACCGATATTCATATTAACTCCTGAAAAGACGGGGCGGTTGATGTAAGAGTCTCGGCGCCCCTTGGGCCGAGGTCCTTGCCTTGCCGTTGCCGGCTTGGCGATTAAGGTTTGTGCGTAACTGACACAGTGACATTTAAGGTCAAAAAAAGCTACCAGGCCAGCGGGATCGTAAATTTGCCCAGTCGCGCGGTTTCCGCCGCGATATCGGCGATAGTCACTTTCGACAATTCGTTCTCCAGGGCGGACTGCGCCTTGTCCAGGGTGGGGCGGATGGCCTCCTGAATATTGCTGCCCACGATGCAATCCTTGAAGGGTGACACCCGGTGCAGGGTGAAAATATCCGTATCCTCCACCGCCCGGTACACGTCCAGCAACCGGATCTGGTCGCTGGGCTTGGCCAGGATGGCGCCGCCGCCTGCGCCCAGTTGTGATGTCGTCAGGCCCGCCTCGCTCAGCAGCGACAGCAGGCGGCGGATCACCACCGGGCCGGTCGCCGCCGAGTGGGCGATATCCTCCGAACGCACCGGCTTGCCATCCATGACGACGATGGAGACCAGTGCGTGAACGGCGACGACAAAACGTGAGCTGGTGGGCATGATTCGTTGATTCGGTAAGAAACTGTGTTACAGCCACTATTACACACTGGGCCGTGGATGTCAACATGGTTAGCGCGACATCGCCATATTTCGAGCGCGAGGGGTGGAGGGGCTCAATTCGGGCTAGAATCGGCTGGTGGTGTATTGGACGGAGACGAGACCGTGAAATTTCTTCGCAAGTAAAGCCGATCAGCTATCTTAAGACTCATGCCGCCGAGATTGTGAAGAATCTTACTGAAAATCGAGAGCCGATGTTGATAACGCAAAATGGTGAAGCCAAATTGGTTGTCATGGATGTCAAGAGCTATGAGGAGCGGGAACAAACCCTCGCGATGTTGAAGATTCTAGCGTTAGGTAATCGCGAAATCGAAGATGGCAAGTTCCGCGACGTGGAAGACGTTTTTGCCGAACTGGACAAAGCTGACGACTGATGGTGACGGGTCTCGGCTTAGGGTATGTTGCCGGCGGAAATTGCCGGTCACTTGCACGTTCTGCCAGATCAACTCCCAGCTCCCCCATTCAACGGGACTTCCAACAATTTCCTTAAGATTCGTTTCATCTTGCAGCGTCAAACTCGGTGGCGTTTTTCCGCCATACTGGCGGCAACTTCCCGTCCGAGTCCCCATGCGCATCTTATTAGTCGAAGACGATACCTCTCTTGGCGAAACCATCCTCGCGTGGCTGCGGCTTGACCAGCACGCCGTCGACTGGGTGCGGCGCGGCGACTCGGCCCAGACCGCGCTGATGACCCACCGCTACGACTGCGTGCTGCTCGATCGCGGCTTGCCGGGCCTGTCCGGCGACGCCTTGCTGGCCGATCTGCGCGCGACGGGCAACCATGTGCCGGTGATCCTGATCACCGCCTTCAACGCCCTGGCCGACCGGGTCGAGGGACTGGACCTGGGCGCCGACGACTACCTCGTCAAACCGTTCGAGCTGGAGGAGATGTCGGCGCGCATCCGTGCTGCCGTGCGGCGCGGGGCCGACCAGGTGAGCAACGATCTGGTGCACGCCGACATCGCGCTCAACCTCGAGACCAAACAGGCCAGCCTGGGCGGGCAGCCGGTGGCGCTGACGGCGCGCGAGTACCACGTGCTGTATGCGCTGCTGCTGCGCAAGAACAGCATCGTCACCCGCGCCCAGATCGAGGAAACCTTGTACGGCTGGGGCGACGAGGTGGAAAGCAACGCCATCGAAGTCTACATCCACAACCTGCGCAAAAAACTGGGCGGCGACAGCATCGTCACCGTGCGCGGGCTCGGCTACCGGCTGAAAAACGATGGCGGCTAGGACGGGCGCGCCGTGGTCGCTGCGGCGGCGCCTGCTCGCCGTGATCGTGGCGGCCAGCACCGTGCTGTGGCTGGCCAGCCTGGGCATCGTCACCGTCATCGCCTGGCACGAGACCAACGAGGTGTTCGATGACGCGCTGGAGGAATCCGGCTACATGATCATGGCCGCCACCACCGAGTGGAGCGAGCGCGGCCTGCTGGCGCCGGCGCGGCCCGACAGCGGACATGGCCGCAAGGTCGACATGCAGTACCAGATCGTCGTCAACGGCCGCGTGATTCAGCGCACCAGCGGCGCGCCGCAGCGGCCGTTCGTGACCGGCTTCGACGACGATCACGGCTTTGCCGATCCCCAACTTGACGAGCGCCGCTGGCGGGTGTTCGTGGTGCGCGACGACGCGCGCCGCTTCGAGGTGCAGGTCGGCCAACGGTACAAGAAGCGCCTCGATATCCTGGAGGAACTGGCCGAGTCGTTGTGGCTGCCGGTACTGGGCTTTCTGGTGCTGCTGGCGCTGGTGTGCTGGCTGTTGACCGGTCGCGTGCTCAAGCCCTTGCGCCGGACCGCGTCGGCCATCGCCGCCAAGACGCCGGACGATCTGGCGCTGGTGCCGACCGCCGGCCAGCCGCGCGAGCTGTTGCCGATCGTGCTGGCCTTGAACGGCGTGCTGGGCCGGCTCGACGCCGCGCTGCAGGCCGAGCGCCGCTTCACCGCCGACGCCGCGCACGAACTGCGCACGCCGCTGGCGGGGCTGCACATGCACGTGCAGTTGCTGCAGCGCCAGCATCCGCAGCTGGCCGCGTCGTTCCAGAAGCTGCGGCAGGACATCGCGCGCATGACGGCGCTGGTCGACAGCCTGCTGGCGCTGGCGCGGCTGGACCCGCTGGCGCGCGAGCAACTGGTGCGCGAGCCGGTGGCGCTGGCGCCGCTGGTCGAGCGCTTGCTGGCCGACCATGCGGCCGAGGCGGCGCGGCGCGGCATCACGCTGTCGGCGCGATGCGACCTGGAGCGCGTCGACGCCAATCCGCGGATGCTGGAAATCATGCTGCGCAATCTGGTCGACAACGCGCTGCGCTATTGCCCGGCCGGCTGCCGGGTCGAGATCGAGGCCAACCGCCTGGCGGGTTGTGGCCGCATCGCCGTGCGCGACGATGGTCCCGGCGTTGATGACGCCAGCCGGCGCCGGCTAACGGAGCGCTTTTTCCGCGTGCTGGGGCAGGGGCAGGGCGGCAGCGGACTCGGGCTGTCGATCGTCAAGCGCATCGCCGACCTGCACGGCATCGAGATCGCGTTCGGCGCCGGGCTGGACGGTCGGGGCTTGGGAGTGACGCTGACCCTGCCGCCCGATCACGATCACGAGCGATCCAGGGATAGGCGGTAGTTGTATCGTGGGCGTTATTAACGCGGAGCTTTGCCGGAGTCGCGGACCAGGTAGCACGACAATGCGTCCGGCGCGTCGGCCGGATAGCCGGCACTTCTATCGGCCAGGTAACTTTGCTCGCTGCCATAGCCGGTGACATTCCAACCGATGTCTTGATCGGAGCCGCCGTCATGCGTGAGCGAGATCAACTGGTAGCGACAAGCCGGAATGCTTCGTGTGAAGCGCCAGGTGATGCGCAAGCGTCCGCTGCTGTCCGTTCGTTCGACCAGCTCATAAGGCAGCGCCTGGCACTGACTGAACGAGGTCAGCCACGATATGGTCTTGGTGCGTACGGCGAGCATGCCATAGCAAGCACGGCCGGTACCTAGGAAACGACCGGTAAATGGCGCTTCGCCGGCCTGTGCCGCCAGTCCGACGGCCAGGCACAGAGTAAGTAAACGGCGGATCATGGCGCCCCCTTGTCGCCCGCCGCGGATTTGCACATCACGGCCAGGCAATAGTTCAATTTTTTCGCGTAAGCAGGGTCGCCGACGTTGTAGCGCTTTGCAATGGCCGATGTCGTTACCATGTCCCATCCTACAATGACTTTCTGGATTGATGCCTTTCGATACTTCAGCGTATGACCTAGCTTTAAGATAGATGTGCCGGGATTAAGCTTTTTCAGCGTGTCAACGGTCGAGCCGTTAGTACGTGCTATCTTTTCGAGGCTGTCACCGGTCGTAACGACGACCTCGTAGACCTTTTGGTCTTTGTCGTCCGGCACCGTCGCAATATCGAAGCGTGCCATTCGCATGAGCAGGTAGGCAATTCCGGCCGAGATATTCATCTGGGCCGAACTACGTACTGACGTCGTCGTCAACGTACGCTTGAGGTCGGTGGGCATGATCAAATCGCCGCCCTCCTTCCCAGATAGCAAGGCAGCTAATCCCGGATCTCCAACGTTGCCGATCTGCATAGGATTGTTACGCCACGCCGGTTGCTGGGGGCCGCCTGATTCGGTCCAGATGATCGCTTTGATAAGGTGCCAATCCAGCGGGAAATAGCCGCCCTTGCCGGATAAATGACGATTGAACGTGGAGACAATGCGCTGGAGATCACTATCGTATGAGTGCCATTGGGGATTTTTCAGTGACGCGGCTATTGTTTCTTGCCACTTCTCGTAGCTGGACCGTACCTTGGCTGGGGATAGGGCTGTCGTTGTCATATGGGTCTTTCGTATCGAAGCCTGATTGGCGCAACCCGATCGGCGTCCTCTGATCGCGTGAGCTCTTCGACAGTAAGCCTTCCCCACGAGAGCGGTTTGTAATCGCGCAATGGATGCGAACGTCGCGTACAGCTTGGTTCGAAAATTTGATCGAAGCCATGCTGGCTGATCACGCGTGCCGGATGGCCTGGCCTCGCATGCTTTAAGATTCTTTAAGATGTGGTTAATGTCCGCTCGGTGTAATGCGTCCGTGCCTGCGGTAAGCAGCAGGTCCCACAACGACCCACCACCACAAAGGACGACACCATGAAACGCATCATTCAACTCTCCTGCATCACCGCCTTGCTCGCCGGTTCGGCGATCGCCGTCGCCCAGACCGGCGGCTACACCGGCCCGTCCAGCAAGGCCGCGCCGGCCGGCTACGCCGGTCCCTCGACCGTGCCGATGATGACCGCCAAGGAGTTGCTGGCCAGCGGCAAGGATGACCAGTACGTCAAGCTGAAAGGCAAGCTGCTCAACCACAAGGGCGGCGAGGAATACGAGTTCGCCGATCAAAGCGGCAAGATGACGGTGGAGATCGACGCCAAGCGTTTCCCCGAAGGCGCCAAGATCGATCAGAACACGCTGGTGGAATTGACCGGGGAGTTCGACAAGGAGACCTTCGGCGAGTCGACGCTCGACGTCAAACAAATCAAGGTTGTAACCAACTAACACCTGCGGGCGCTAGCGCGCACGGTTGCGGGAATACTCTTGCCGGTACGTAACAACATCCTGTATCTTGTGGAGTTCACCATCTATCACTTTTTCCACTGGAGCGCGCAATGTCACGTCAAGAGGTCACGTCCGATCAGGTCGCCGAGGCGGCCGATAGTTTGCAGAACGACGGTAAGCGCGTGACCATTGAGGCGGTCTGCGAGTTGCTGGATGGCGCCTCCGTCAACGCCGTGCACAAGCATCTGTCGGCTTGGCGCGCCGCGCATGCAAAGCCGGCCCCGGCGCCCAAGCTGGACATCCCGGAGCCGATCGCCACCGCGCTCGGCAAATGGGCCCAGCAATTGGCCGAGGAGGCCGGCGCCGGCGTGCGCGACGCGTTGGCGCAGTCGGAGGAGGATCTGGAGGTCCTGCTCAAATCGGGCGAGCAGTTCGAGGCCGAGCGCGAGGAACTGCTGGCGCAGGTGGCCAGTCTGACCGAGGAGGTCGACCAATTGTCGACTGAGCTGCGCGACGCGCGCCGCATCGCCACCGACGCACTGGTGGGCAAGGCCAAGGACCAACTGGCCATCGAAGGCAAGGACAGCCAACTGGCCGACCTGCGCCTGCAGATCGAGCGCAATGTGGCGGCCGCAGCCGCTTTGTCCGACGCCCGCCTCAACGCCGAGATGGAGCTCGTCGGCGCGGTGACCGCGCGCGACAACTTCGCCGCCGAGATCAAGGAATTGCGCGCTCGCCTCGCCTCCCGGCAGACCGACCGCGCTAGTTGAGCTTGTCGGGTCGGATCGCCGCGAACGCCAGAATGCGGCTTTCACGCAACGTTTTGTTGTTTTCCCGATGATTTTTTATGGCCGGCCGTCGCTTGCCGAGCTCATCATTAGCCGGCCGTGCCGACGTCGCGCCACTTCCATAAAATAATCCTCTTTCCCCGCCTGCGCGCTCGTGCGCGCGGGCGATCCACGTCGTTCGCGCCGCGCCAAAATGATGACATGCGGCATGTTGTCATAACCTTTTCGATATCAGAACACGGAAAAATTTGATTGGTTCGCTTTTTGTCCGCTCCTTAAGATAGTTTCGCAGCACAAGAAAACGTGCCTGCAAACCAAATTATTTACAAAAATTATAATTACGGAGAGAACATGAGCGTACCTGTCACAGGAAGCCACGCAGCATCCCACCACATGAAAATGAAGTTGTCGGTCGCCGTCCTCGCAGGCGCCGGCATCCTGAGCAGCGCCTCGGTGTGGGCGCAAGCGGCCGCCGAAAAGGCGGAGCCGGCCGAGACCGCAACCGTGGTCGTCACCGGCGTCAAGGCGTCGCTGATCAAGAGCCTGGCCATCAAGCGCACCAACGATCAGGTGGTGGAGTCGGTCGTTGCCGAAGACATCGGCAAGCTGCCCGACAACAATGTCGTCGAAGCGCTGCAGCGCGTGACGGGGATCCAGGTCACCAACCGCGCCGGCGGCGAAGTCGGCACCTTGTCCATCCGTGGCCTGCCCGACGTTCAAACCACCTGGAACGGCCGTAATATTTTCACCGCGTCCGGCACGCAGGTCGCGCTTCAGGACATTCCTTCGACCCTGGTTCGCCAGATCGACGTCTACAAGACGCGCGACGCCAGCCAGTTGGAAACCGGCATTGCCGGCCAGGTCGACGTCAAGTCGCTGCGGCCATTCGATTTCAAGGGGCAGAAAGTATCGGTTTTGGCGCGCGAGACCTATCTCGATCCCGCGGAAAAGTGGAATCCGCAGCTCAGTGCCATGTTTAGCAACCGCTGGGAAACCGGCATCGGCGAAGTCGGTGCCTTGATCAATCTGTCGGCGAGCCAGACCAAGTACCGCAATGAAAGCGTGACGCCCGGTGCCATGGTGCCGTTTGTCAGCCCCAATGCCGCCGAAGTTCCGGCAGGTTACACGCCATTGCAGCGCATCACCGACACCAGTATCTGGACGCCCGGCACCCATACCGGCTTGCCGACGGCAGCCGGTTCCACGCTGAATTTCAACGGCAAGGCTTATCCTTATTACCTGGCGCGTGACGCCGTTTTCCAGAGCGACCTTCAGGGCAAGCGCGAGCGTCCCGCCGCCAATATCGCCTTGCAGTGGAAACCGAACAGCGATGCGGTCTACACCTTCGAATCGATGTACAACGGTTATCGTGACAAGGCGTTCAACCAGTTGCTGTTCAGCTTTGTCGACTGGTGGGGCGATCTCGGCAGCAACCCTGCCGGCTCGATTACGACGTACCCGGGCACCAACATCATCAAGAGCCGTAACGTCGGTAGCGTCTACGGCTTCAACAGCGGCGACTACACCACGTCGGCAACCGATTCCTACATTAACGCCCTGAACGGCAAGTGGAACGTTGGCGACCGCCTGACGCTGGAAGGTGATCTGTCGTACCAAACCAGCACTTTCCATTCGGAATTCACGGCCACCCGTATCGATCGTGTTGCGCCGTCCATCAACGTCGACTTCAATGCCGGCGGCGGCAACACGGCGTTCGGTTTCAACAACAATGCCGATCTGGCCGACCCGACCAAGTGGAATGTCGCGCAGTTCTACGATACCGCCAACCGCAACAAGGGCAGCGCCGCGACGGCCAATCTGACCGGCGTTTACGATGCCGACTGGGGCGCGCTGAAGACGGTGCACTTTGGCGTGCGCTTCGACGACCGCAAGGCGTCGGAAGCCAACCGGACGCAGTCGGCCTTTTTGGGCCGCAACCTCGCCTCGCTGGGGTCGCAGTATTCCTCCACCAACTCGAACTTCGGCACGGACATCTCGAACGTTCCACGCTCATGGGTGGAGCCGAACGCCTACTACATCCGCGACCATATCGACGACTGGCGCAAGCTCTATAACGCGGCCGATCCGAACTTCCTGACCAGCGACAAGCTGAGCCTGCAGAAGACGTTCGAAGTCGATGAAAAGACGAGCAACCTGTTCCTGATGGGGAATACCCAAAACGAGCTGTTCGGCAATCGCTTGCGCGGCAACTTCGGCGTGCGCTACGTCAAGGTCAATACCGACATGACCTTCTACAAGGTTGATGCCACCACCAAGGCGGTCACGCCGTCCGGTGCCAGCAAGTCGACCAGCAAGTTGCTGCCGAGCGCGACCCTGATTTACGACCCGGCCAAGGACGTCGTGGTGCGCGTTAACTATGGACAAACCCTGCGCCGCCCGAACTTCGGTGACCTGAACCCTGTCTTGCAACTCGGTGACGACGTGTCGAAGGTGGGCTATGGCTCGGGCAGCGGCGGCAATCCGGACCTGAAGCCGACGCGCTCCACCAACCTCGATCTGACGGGCGAGTGGTATTTCCAGAAGGACAGCGCACTCTACGGCACTTTGTTCAAGCGTAAGATCGACGGCCTGGTCGTGGGCTTGCGCCACAGGGTCCACGTCGATCCGGCGAACGATCCGTTCCGCAACTCGACCTCGGGCGGCGACCATACGAACGGCTACGATTACGTCGTCAACTCGCCGGTCAACGCCTCCAACGGCACGATCAAAGGCGCCGAGCTCGGCTTGATCTACTTCCCGAAATGGCTGCCGAGCATGCTGGACGGTTTGGGCGTGCAGGGTAGCTATACGCGACTCACCTCGTCGCAGAACGTGCCCGATGCCAATGATGCCGGCGTTGTCGTCGCCCAGCTCGAGACACCGTTCTTCGGCGTGTCCCACAGCTCCTACAACGCCACGCTGGCTTACGAAAAGGGCCCGGTCAGCGCGCGCCTGTCGTATGTCTGGCGCTCCGGCTTCCTGGCCAGCAACGAAGCCGCCTTGTTTGCCAATCCGATCGGTATCTGGCGTCATCCGGAAAAGAGCGTGGACATGCAAGTGTCGTACAAAATCAACGGCAACATGTCGGTCGATATCAGTGGCGTCAACTTGACGAACGAAATGCAGCAGCAGTACTACCATTTCGGCACTGCGGGTAACGCCCAGACGACCAATTTCGGTACGCTGCAGATCGGACGTTCGGTCTCGGTTGCTCTGCGCTGGAACATGTAAGCGTCAAGATGTAGTAGTCGCCGCAAGGGGGCGATTTCATTTGCGCGTCGCGGGCCTCGGCCCGGGACGCGTTTTTTTTTGCGGCATGCCGTTGGTGAATTTCGAAAAGGCGGCTGCGCAAATTCACACTATTGCCAAGGAATAAAGGGAGTAGGATTCCGACCATTATCGGAGAACCTCATAATGAGACATTTACGTGCGGCCACGCTGGTCGCGTTGCATCTGGCGGCATTGGCGGCGGGCGCGGTCCATGCGGCCGAGCGGACCGCTCCGGTCAAGGTCACCGGTGGCGAGATCGCCGGCACGCGCGCCGGCGCGCTGCGAACCTATCTGGGCGTTCCCTTTGCGGCGCCGCCGGTCGGCGAGCTGCGCTGGCGCGCGCCGCAACCGGTGGTGCCGTGGCAAGGCGTGCGGCAGGCGACTACCTATGCGGCGGCCTGCGCCCAGACCGCCGTGTGGGTCACCAACCCGAAAAGCGAGGACTGCCTTTACCTCAACATCTGGGCGCCGGCAAAAGCCGCCAGGCTGCCCGTCATCGTCTGGATCCACGGCGGCGGCTTTTATGGCGGCACGGCCGCGCAACCGGGCTTCGACGGCGGCAACCTGGCCAAGCACGGCGCCATCGTCGTCACGCTCAATTATCGGCTGGGCATCTTCGGCTTCTTTGCCCATCCGGAACTGTCGGCGGAGTCGCCGGACGGCGCCTCCGGCAACCAGGGGCTGCGCGACCAGATTGCCGCCTTGCGCTGGGTGAAAGACAACATCGCGGCCTTCGGCGGCGATCCGGGCCGCGTGACGATCGTCGGCGAGTCGGCCGGCGGCACGTCGGTCGGGGCGATGGTGGCGTCGCCGCTGGCCAAGGATCTGTTCCAGCGCGCCATCGCCGAGAGCGGTTACGCCGCCGTGCCCCTGTATGCCGGCGACACCACCCAGGTGGACCGCGGCAGCGCCGAAGCGCAAGGGCTCGCCTTCGCCCGGGGCTTGGGCGCGCCACATCTGGCGCAGCTGCGCGCCATGAGCGTCGACGCCTTGCAGAAACCGGCATGGTCGCCGCGCGCGATCGTCGAGGGGCAGGTGCTGCGCGAGGACCTGACCACCACCTACCGCCATCACCGCCAGAACGACGTGCCGCTGCTGGTCGGATGGAACGCCGAGGAGGGAAAGGACCTGGCGCCCGAGATCCTGGGCACCGGCGATTTCACGGCAGCCCGGCACCGCGAACTGGTGGCGAAGTTGCTGGGATACGCGCCTTCCGACGCCTTGATGGCGCGTTACCCCGGCGCCACCGATGCCCAGGCGAAAGCCTCGATCCATCAACTGACCAATGACTGGTGGGGCTGGGGCATAGCGTATTGGGCAAACCTGCAGGCGAAGTATGGCCGCTCCAAGTCGTACGCCTACTTCTTCGCGCACCAGCCGGCCGAACCGTCGACGCCATGCGGCTACGGCTGCGGCGCCGGCCACGGCGCCGAGATCCGCTACGTGTTCGACAATCTGGGGCAGGACGGCCGCGCATGGACCAGGGCGGACCGCCAACTGGCCACCAGGCTGGCCCGGACCTGGGTCACTTTCGCCAGTACCGGCAGCCCGGAGGGGAAAGGTTTGCCGGCATGGCCCGCTTACGATGGGACCAACGCGTCGGTGCTGCGCATCGGCGGCGATGCCGAGCTCAAGGCCCATCCGTTGCCGGATTTCCAGGTGTTCCCACAGCTGGCGGAATAAGCGGGGGCGTGCCCGATCCTGCTTGACTATTGCCCGATCCTGTCGGCGGCCGATAATATACTGGCGCGGCCGGCACGGAAAAAGCTAGACTAGGCGTGTAATGCCGCTAAGTTAAGCGATTTTCGTAGGGCGGATTAGGCGGAACGCCGTAATCCGCCATGAGCCGCCGACGGCGCTTGGCGGATTACGCTGTGCTAATCCGCCCTACGTGATTCCGATCCCCGCTTAACTTAGCGGCATTAGACCAGGCGGGTGAAATTCCGGGAGCGCCAGTGAAAGCATACGAACTGAAGGACCTTCAAACCGGCGAGCAAAGCGCGCCGGTGCGGCAGCGCATCGTCGACGCTTGCGACCTGCTGGACTGGCCCGCGACCGCGTTCGAGACCGGCATTCCGGGCCTCACTTTGTTTCGCGTCACCGAACCGACGCCACCGTTTTCCAGTATTTACGAGCCCAGTCTTTCCCTGATCATTCGCGGCAGCAAGCGCGTGTACGTCGGCGACGCGGTGCTGGACTACGACGAGTCCAGCTTTTTTCTCACCGCGATCGACTTGCCGACCACGGCGCAGATTCTGCAGGCGAGCGACGCCGAACCGTACTACGGCGCCCTGCTGCGGCTGGACCTGGAGCGCTTGCGGCACATTATCGTGCAACACGACCTGCAGGCGGCCTCGCGTCCGCCGGGAGAGATGGCCATGGCGGTCGGACCGGCGACCGCGGAGATGTTCGACGCGCTGGCGCGCCTGATCGCGCTGCTGCAGGCGCCACGGGACATCGCGTTCCTTGCCCCGCACATCCATGAGGAAATCCTCTACCGGCTGCTCAGCGGAGAGCAGGGGGAATACCTGCGGCGCATCGCCCTGGCCGGCACGCAGGCCAACCGGGTGGCGAAGGCGATTTCCTGGCTCAAGCAAAACTACATGGCGCCGCTGCGGATGGAACAGTTGGCCGACATCGCCCGGATGGGGGTGTCGACCTTGCACCATCACTTCCGCGCCATGACAGCGATGAGCCCTTTGCAATATCAAAAACACTTGCGCCTGCACCATGCCCGGGAATTGATGCTCGGCGAGTCGGTCGACGCCGCGACGGCCGCCTTCCGCGTCGGCTATGAAAGCGCCACCCAGTTCAGCCGCGAATACCGGCGCATGTTCGGCGCGCCGCCGATGCGGCACATCAAGGCGATCCAACAACTGGGCGACGGCAATGCCCGCCACGCGCGCTTGGCGCTCCCGCCATCCGGGTAGGGATTTCCCTACGGAAATTAAAGGGCCGCCTGATTTTTTTACGTTCCATCTTCCCGTAGCATCGTTCGCGCATAACATCCGCGCCGCGCGGTCAAACCACTGGAAGAGAAAATGAAATTCGCGAACCTTAAAATCGGAACCCGGCTTGGCGCTGCTTTCGCCGCGTTGCTGTTGCTGTTGCTGCTGGTGGCCGCCCTCGGATGGTCTTCGCTGACGCGCACCAAGATGAACATCGACGTCATCACCGACGAGAACAATCTGAAGCTGGACGCCGCGAACGACCTGCAACGCGAGCTCAACATGTGCGCGCGCTCGGTGCGCAATTACATCCTGTATTCCGACAGCGACAACCGGCGGGAAATGCTGGGGCGCTTGAACCAGGCGAACGACAACATGGAGGAACCGTTCGCGCGCCTGCGCCGGCTGGTGTGGAGCGAGCGGGGCAAGGCGCTGACGGGCGAAATCGCCAGCCGCCGCGCCGAGCTCATGGCGCGGTTTCGCAAGGTGGTCGCGCTGATCGACGCCGGCAAAAGCGACGAGGCCGTCTTTTATTTGAAAACCGCGGTGCAAGGGCCGCAGGACCAGCTGTTCGCGGCCACCGCCGAGATCATCGCGCTGCAGGAGCGCCAGAACAGCGCGGCGAAGGAAGATATGAACCGGGAATACCAGTTCGCCACGCAGGCGCTGTTGGCCGCCGTCATCGGCGCGGTGGTCGTCGGCGCCACCTTGTCGTGGCTGATCACCCGCTCGATCACGGGGCCCATCTCGCGCGCGGTGGTGGTCGCGCAGACGGTCGCCGCCGGCGATCTGACCAGCGTCATCGACGTCCCTTCCACGGACGAGACCGGGCAACTGTTGCAGGCGCTGAAAATGATGAACACCAATCTGGTCGACATCGTGGCCCGGGTGCGCGGCGGCACCGAGACGATCGCCACCGCGTCGGCCCAGATCGCCAGCGGCAACCTCGACCTGTCCTCGCGCACCGAACAACAGGCCGGCACGCTGGAGGAAACGGCCTCCTCGATGGAGGAGCTGACGTCCACGGTGAACCAGAATGTCGACCATGCGCGGCAGGCGAACCAGTTGGCGATCGCGGCCTCGGCGGTGGCGGTGGAGGGCGGCGCGGTGATGGCGCAGGTGGTCGAGACCATGGGCGCCATCAACGACTCCGCCAGCAAGATCGTCGACATCATCGGCGTGATCGACGGCATCGCGTTCCAGACCAATATCCTGGCCTTGAACGCGGCGGTGGAGGCGGCCCGCGCGGGCGAGCAGGGCCGGGGCTTCGCCGTGGTGGCGACCGAGGTGCGCAACCTGGCCCAGCGTTCGACCGTGGCGGCGCGCGAGATCAAGGGTTTGATCGCGGCGTCGGCGGAAAAGGTCGAGCTTGGCAGCAAGCAGGTCGATAAGGCCGGCTCGACCATGCAAGCGATCGTCGGCAGCATCCGCAGCGTGACCGACATCATGGGCGAGATCACGGCGGCCAGCCAGGAGCAGGCCGCCGGCATCGAGCAGATCAACCAGGCCATCACGCAGATGGACGATGTCACCCAGCAAAACGCGTCGCTGGTGGAGCAAGCGGCGGCGGCGTCGTCGTCGCTGCAGGACCAGGCCGCCAGCCTGTCGCGGGCGGTCAGCGTGTTCAAGACCGACGCGGCGGCGGCGCGCCTGCCCGCGCGGATGGCGCCGGCGGCGGACGGCACGTCGGCGCTGGCATTGGGCTATTCCTGATGTCAAAAAAAAACGCCAACCGTGAAGGTTGGCGTTGGCTTGTCCCCGCCGCCGCGGGGAGTGGAACCGGATCAGAACTGGTTCATGGTGTTGTCTTTGCCGGCCGCCTTCAGCGCCGCCTCGCCGCTGAAGTAATCCTTGTGGTCGTCGCCGATGTCCGAGCCGGACATGTTCTGGTGCTTGACGCAGGCGATGCCCTGGCGGATTTCCTTGCGCTGCACGCCGGCCACATAGCCGAGCATGCCTTGCTCGCCGAAGTATTCCTTGGCCAGGTTGTCGGTCGACAGCGCGGCGGTGTGGTAGGTCGGCAACGTGATCAGGTGGTGGAAGATGCCGGCCTCGCGGGCGGCGTCGGCCTGGAAGGTGCGGATCTTCTCGTCGGCCGTGATCGCCAGTTCGGTCTGGTCGTATTCCACGCTCATCAGTTTGGCGCGCTCGTAGGCCGACACGTCCTTGCCGGCCGCCTTCATCGCGTCGTAGACCTGCTGGCGGAAGTTCAGCGTCCAGTTGAACGACGGGCTGTTGTTGTAGACCAGCTTGGCGTTCGGGATCACCTTGCGGATCTCGCTGACCATGCCGCCGATCTGGGCGATGTGCGGTTTCTCGGTTTCGATCCACAGCAGGTCGGCGCCGTTCTGCAGCGAGGTGATGCAGTCGAGCACGCAGCGCGCCTCGCCGGTGCCGGCGCGGAACTGGAACAGGTTGCTCGGCAGGCGCTTCGGACGCAGCAGCTTGCCGTCGCGCTTGATGATGACGTCGCCGTTGCCCAGCGCGTCGGCCGACACTTCCTCGCAGTCGAGGAAGGCGTTGTACTGGTCGCCCAGGTCGCCCGGCTGGGCGGTGACGGCGATCTGCTTGGTCAGGCCGGCGCCGAGCGAGTCGGTGCGGGCGACGATGATGCCGTCGTCCACGCCCAGTTCCAGGAAGGCGTAGCGGATGGCGCGGATCTTGGCCAGGAAGTCCTCGTGCGGCACGGTGACCTTGCCGTCCTGGTGGCCGCATTGCTTCTCGTCGGAGACCTGGTTTTCGATCTGGATGCAGCAGGCGCCCGCCTCGATGAATTGCTTGGCCAGCAGGTAGGTCGCCTCGGCGTTGCCGAAGCCGGCGTCGATGTCGGCGATGATCGGCACCACGTGGGTGACGTGGTTGTCGATCTTGGCCTGGATGGCGGCCTTGGCCGGGCCGTCGGCGGCGTCCAGCTCGCGGAACAGGCCGCCCAGCTCGCGGGCGTCGGCCTGGCGCAGGAAGGTGTAGAGCTCCTTGATCAGCGCGGTGACGGCGGTTTTCTCATGCATCGACTGGTCCGGCAGCGGGCCGAACTCGGAGCGCAGCGCGGCCACCATCCAGCCCGACAGGTACAGGTAGCGGCGGTCGGTGCTGTTGAAGTGCTTCTTGATCGAGATCATCTTCTGCTGGCCGATGAAGCCGTGCCAGCAACCCAGCGACTGGGTGTACTTGGACGGGTCGGCGTCGTAGGCGGCCATGTCGGCGCGCATGATCTTGGCGGTGTACTTGGCGATGTCCAGGCCGGTCTTGAACTTGTTCTGGGCGCGCATGCGGGCGGCCGACTCGGGGTTGATCGCGTTCCAGGCGCTGCCTTGTTGTTCTTTTAAATTGGCAACTGCCTTGATGTCGTCTTGGTATTGGGACATGTGTATCTCCTGAAAGAAAAAGCGCGTTTGAGAAAATCGGTCGAGTTCCGCTGTGTTTTCCGTCGCGAACTCCATGACTAAATAGTAGGCTAGTTTGGTGCGTTGCATCAAGGTCTTATATAAGACATAGGACATAAATTTATCCTTTTGATTTCAATGGCTTAGTTTCTAAATTTTGGCATGTGAAAGCTATTTTCAAAAAATGATATGGCTGAGTCGGCAAAAATTGCGGCGGGTTCCCGCGATGTGAAACGGGGTTTCAGCTGCTGAGTGAAACGGCGGACGGCCGCGCCGGCGGCGGCCGGGGCCATATCCAAACCCGTATCGGCGCTGAAAAAAATGTGATTGGAGGGAACTTCTTGCTCGCCGTAGCATGGAATGACAAAAACAAAGACGACACGCGTGGTTCGGCGATGTGGCCTTTCAGGCAAGCACGGTTTCAGACATCGTTCCGGACTTCCTAATCACTATCCTTGGAGACAATAAATGAAGCGCATACTGCTATGTATGGCCATGCTCGCCGGTTTGGCGGGCTCGGCCTTTTCGGCGCACGCCGCCATCACGATGAACACCAGCGTGCAATACAAGATCAAGAACGCCGCCAGCGGTTTGGTGCTGGGCATCGACGGCGCCGCCCAGACCGCCGGCGCTAAAGTGGTCCAGTGGGCCGACAACGGCACCAGCGACCACCTGTGGCACTTCATGCCGATGGGGAATGGCCAGTACAACATCGAGAACATGCTCACGCACCAGGTGCTGGGCGTGGCCAACGCCTCCACCGCCGACGGCGGGCAGATCGTCCAGTGGGCCGACAACGGCACCTCGGACCACCTGTGGACCGTCACCCAGGCCGCTAGCGGCAACTTCCTGATCCAGAACGTCAACAGCGGCAAGTATCTGGAGGTGTTCCAGAACAGCAGCCAGAACACGGCCACCATCGACCAGTGGGGCTTGACCGGCTGCGCCTGCCAGGAATGGCAATTCGTGAATACGCAAACCAGTCCGTATCCGGCGCCGCGCGCCGTCAGCGGCGACGGCCGCTTCGTCCACGACCCGTTCATGCTGAGGGATTCGGCCGGCAAATACTGGCTGTATGGCAGCCACCAGACCTTGGCCACTTCGACCGACCTCAACACCTTCACGCTGTACACCAACTGCACCAGCGCGCAAAAGGGCGGCTATGCGAGCTGCCCGGCGATCGGCCCGGATTTCCCTTCGTGGAGCGGCCTGCAGACGCCGAAGGGATGGAACAACGGCGCCAACACCGACATTTGGGCGCCCAGCCTGATGGTGGTGAACGGCACCTATTATCAGTACTACTCGATTCCTTACCTGCCGAGCACGGAGGCCAAGGCGGTGATCGGCGTCGCCACCAGTTCCGCGCCGCAGGGACCGTGGACCGACAAGGGCTTCGTCACCAAATCCTGGACCAGCAACGACACGCCGCCGGCCGGCTTCAAGAAGACGACCGACAACGCGATCGATCCGGCGCCGTTCCGCGACGCCAGCGGCAACTGGTGGATGACGTGGGGTTCGTGGACCGACGGCCTGCATCTGATGCAACTCAATCCGGCCACCGGCCTGCAGTCGACCACCAACACCAACGTCTACACGATCGCGCGGCGCGGCTCGCCGGTATCGGCCGAGGAGGGACCGTTCATCTATTACTACAACGGCTACTATTACTTCTTCGCGCCGATTAACCCGTGCTGCAGTGCTTCGTCGACTTACCGGACCATCGTGGGCCGTTCGACCAGCGTCACCGGGCCGTATGTGGACCGGGGCGGCGTGGCGCTGACCGCTGGTGGTGGTACGATTTTGCTCAGCACACATGGCAACGTCATCGGTCCGGGCGGCGGTAGCGTGTTCACCGATGCCGGTAACAATAATCGGCCGACCTTTGTTTATCACTATTACGACGCCAATAACAATGGGGCTGCGACGCTGGGTATTAATCCGCTCGGATTTACCGCTGATGGTTGGCCGTATGTGATGGGGAACTAGACGCCAGCGTCTTCTGAATCACGTAGGGCGGATTAGCGCAGCGTAATCCGCCATGCGTGCGTTTCGACGGCGCATCCATGGCGGATTACGGCGTTCCGCCTAATCCGCCCTACGTGGTACCGTTGTTACTCGTAGGTTAATAGGAGCAGCGATACCGCCTGGCGCGGCAGTTGCATCTTCACTAGCGCGCGGCCATCCGCTGTCTTTACCGTCGTTGTCGCGCCTACTTGCGCCAGTTCGCTGGCCTTCTTAAGCGCGGCGATTTGCGCGGGCGTCGGGTTGGCCGGCGCGCCCATGCGTTTCCACGCGCTGTAGGAATTGCTGGTGTCGTTGTCGACGCGGAAGTGACGCAGCGCCACCCGCTTGGCCGGTATGCCGGCGATGCGCAGTTCCACCGGCGCGCCGGCGTCGATGATGTCGTCGTCGTGGTAGTTCCATACCATCACCGCGATGCTGTGCTTGCCGCGCGTGGCCAGCGCGTTGATGTCGGTGCGGGCGCCGCGCACGCCCTCGGCCAGGATGCGCGCGGCGTCGTAGGCCTGGTCGCCGCCCACCGCCACCCGCTCGCCCGTCATCATGCCGAACATGCGGAACACGTTCAGCACCGGCTTGTTGACGCCGTTGGTCGCCAAGTCGCGGAAGCCGGCGTACCACGGCTGGTCCTCGAACTCGAACGACCAGTTGACCGCACCGATCAGGTTGACGCCGCGCCGGGCCGCCAGATCGAATTCCCGCGCGATCGAGGCCGCCGTATAGCTCGAGTACAAGGTGCCGTTGCGGTAGGCGTTTTCCGGATTGGTCTGCATGCCGCAGGCGGCGCAGCCCTCGGGATCGGATTCGCCGATGATCACCGGCACGCCTTTGAGTTCGGGATATTTTTCAACGATGGCGAAGCCTTCGTCGAGGTGCTTGAAATGGGTGTTCATGCCCATCCGCACCACGCCGTCGATCAGCTTGGGCGCGCCCTTGGCGTGGAAGGCCACGAAGTCCAGCGGCGCGCCGGTCTTGCCGGTGGCGGCGTTCTGGCCGCGCAGGCAGTGCTCCAGGAACTCGTCCATGAAGCGGCCCGCGCCGGCCGTGTGCGGGCCGCCCATGCGCGCCGTCGGCAGCGCGCGCTTGACGGCGTCGGCAGCGTAGTCGTACATCTTGAAGTATTCGCGCTTGGTGTCCGGCGCGATCAGGTACAGGCCGTCCGGTTCGTTCCACACCTCCCAGTACCAGCTTTCCACTTCCTTCTGGCCGTAGCGCGCCACGCTGTGCTTGACCCATTGGTAGATCAGCTCGGCCCATTTGTCGTAATCGTTCGGCGGCGTGGCCCAGCCCGTCATGATGTCCTGGTAGGGCGTGCCCGGCTTCCATTGATGTTGGTAGGGATCGGGACGCTGCGACAGCGCCCGCGGCATGAAGCCGATCTGCGCCAGCGGCTTCATCTTGCGTTCGATGTAGGTGTCGAAGATCTGGTCGATGATGGTCCAGTTGTAGACCGGCTTGCCGTCCTTGTCCTCGCTGTACATGTCGGTCGAACCCCATTTGAGCGCGTAGCTGCCGTCGCCGGAGGTCATCAGGTTGTGCGCGCGCACGTACACCGGGACCGGGCTCAGCGCGGCGATATCGCTCAGCAGCTTCTTGCCGTTGGGCGCGGTGGTGTAGTTGGGTTCGTCGTAGCCGAACCACGCCCAGATCGGCGTCATCGGCCCCGTGACGCGGGCCGCGTCGACGGTCAGCTTGACCGGAATGGGGGAGGCGGCAAAGCATAGCTGCACACTGGCCGCGAGGGTCAGGGCGGTGAGGAGTCTCTTCATTTTTATTCTCTCGTCGGAACGGGGTTGTCGGGCGACGGTAGGCCGATACGCGGCGGCGGTCTAATGAAATTTGCAGCGCCATGGATATCGAATTGGATATCGGGAAGTGGTGTTTCCCTTGTAGATGCTGGGTGATCGCCATTCGGAGGCGTGTCGTTTTCTTCACCTAGTTTCATGTGTAACAGGGGCGTAACAAAATTTCGGTAGCCTGCGCTGGGTTGTTTATGAAGACTCGTGTCGCTTTCAAATACCAGTTTAGGGGAACCACTATGAAATCCATAAAAATAGCGTTGTTGTTTGTTTTGATGGCCGCCTACAGCGGCATGGCCGGTGCGCAAACACTGAATACCCAGTTCTGGGGCTGGGTCGGCAAGAACCAGCATGGCTACTACCTGGACGGTTCAAGCTGGCACTACTGTTTCAGCGATAAAGGTGGTTCCTGCGGTAGCGTGGCTTTGTCGACCGGCCATTCCGATTGCCGGACAACCGGCTTCAACATTGGTGGCAAATGGGCGATCCCGACCCGCATCGGTGGCATGGAGATCAACGCCGGTGTCAATCACTCCTGGACGGCCTGCAACATCCGCAGCGAGACCGTCACCTGCAGCCCCAACAAGGGCTACAAAGGCCGCGCGGTCATCAATTTCAGCGAACGCTGGGGCAAAATGCGCGTGCTTGGCGGCGACAACTACCTGACGTTGAGGTCGAGCTGCCCGGCCGGCTGGCGCTCCGACTGGATGGGCGGCCCTAGCTGGCGATGCACCTACGTGGGCGGCGCCTACACCACCGAGGGTTATCTGCCGGAGTGGCGCGGTAGCAGCTGCCAGTACGACAAGATCTGACAGGATTTAAGGCATGCCTTTCAATATCCATTTTTCCTCGCCCCGCGTGGCTGCGATAGCGGTCGTCGGCGCCTGCCTGTTGATCGCGGCGGGAGGCTACTTAGTCTCCCGCGGCGGGCAGCGGGCCGACCAGGCCGGCGCGCCGCCGGTCGCAGGTTCCGGCGCGCGGCCATCCCGGGCGCCGGCGGCCTTCGAGGCGCTGGCGGCGTTGTCCGCCGAGGCGGCCGGCGCCCACGGCGCGCCCGCCGACGCCCCGGCCGAGGCCGGCGCCGTCAAGCTGCTGACTCCGGCGGAGACCGCCGAAAGCCTGCGTGCCTTCGTCGACAAGATCCGCAAGCGGGAGAACCTCACTTCGAGCGAGGTCGAGGAACTCCAGGCCCGGCTGCTGGCGTCGATCGAGGGCAACCTTGACATCGTCAAAGTCGTGCAGCAGTTCTATCACAACATGCCGGCCGAACAGGGCATGGAGCGCGACATGCTGCGCTCGCTGCTGGTCGCGTCGCCGGCTGGCCGCAGCATCGTGCTGCAAGAGGCCGACACGATCTGGGAGGACAAGAGCGTCGGCAAGTTCGCCGAGATGTACGAGACCTACTTCAACATGCCAGGGCAGGTGCCGCAGGATGTGATCGTCCGGGCGCTGGCCGATTTGAAGGCGGGCGCGCCAGCCGATGATCGCACCGCCGTCGCGCGGCTCAATTTCATCGGCACGCTCGCGGAGCAGAAGAATGGCGATACCGCCAATCTGCGCAGCGATGCGGTCCAGCTCTTGAACCAGCTGGCGGAAAGCGCGGGCAGCGAAATCGTGCGGGCGCTGGCGGTCCAAAAGCTCTACCGCCTGAACTCGCCCGGCGAGGCTTCCAACATCGCTATCGCGCAGCTGTCGAAGGGCGCCTATAGCGATTTGGTCCGTGAAACGCTGAGCTCGGTGAACAGCGGCGATGTCGAACTCACGCCCAACCTGCGTGGCGCGTTGACCACGGCCGTCAAACGCCCGGCCGCCTCGGCCGAGGAGAAGCAGCTGTTCACCCAGGTCCTGGGCCCGCGTACCAAGGGTTCGTGAGTGTGGGCGGCCGTCGCTAGTACAGGTCGTGCCGCACCGAGTGGTCGTAGTGCTGGTTGATCTGCTCGATCTGCGCGTCGTCCATGGGCGTCTGGGCGCTGTCGCGTTTGCCGAGCGCGGCGATTATTTTGCCGACGCTCGGCAACGCGGCGGGATCGATGTGCGACTCCGCGCGCCATAGCTTGGCGCGGTTGACGGCCTTGCCGCAGTGGAGCAGCACCTGGTCGATCTGAACCACCGTCGCGGTCTTGGGCAAGCGGTCGCCTTCGGCCAGGCGCGCCAGCAAGGCCGGATCGGTCGAGACCTTGCCACGGCCGTTGATGCGCATGAAGATTTCTAATCCCGGAAAGATGAACAGCATGCCGAGGCGGGCGTCCCGTTCGATGTTGCGCAGCGATTCGATGCGGTTATTGCCCGGCCAATCGGCGAAGGCCACGGTGTGGGCGTCCAGCGCGTGGACAAATCCCGGCGGCCCGCCGCGTGGCGAGGCGTCCAATCCATCGTCGCTGCCCGTCGCCAGGCAGAAGAACGTGGCCGCGTTCAGATAGTCCAGGTGAAAGTCGACCAGGTGGTCCAGCACCGCCTTTTGTATCATCTCGGCGGGCGGGGCATACAGGGCGTCGAGATCGACCGTCCCCTCGCTTGCGTTGGTTTTGTCCGTGGTCTCGGGTAAATCGCCGGGTGCGCGCATGTTGATGCTCCGTGGTTGCTCAAGTCACCAGATTAATGCTATTTTCGATGGCGGCTGTAGCTCATCCGCGCCATTCAATATCAAATTGCCGCCATGCCCCACCTATCCATCGACCGCCGCGACACCAATTCCTCGGAGGGGCCGGTGGTGTTCGTCGTCGAGGGCAGCCAGGAAGAGGATCTGGTCTCCGCGCCGCACCGGCACGCGCGGGGCCAGTTGTTCATTTCGATGCGGGGACTGTTGTCGGTGGAGGTGGAGGACGGCGTCTGGATCGTGCCGGCGATCCACGCGGTGTGGCTGCCGCCGCACCATCTGCATTCGGGCCGCTCGTACGGGCCGTTTCATGGCTGGAACGCGTATGTCGCCGAGGAGGCGTGCCAGGACCTGCCGCGCCGGCCCTGCACGATCCGCACCTCCGGCCTGTTGCGGGAAGCGGTGCTGCGCGCCAGCAGCTGGCCGTCCGCGGAATGGAGCGAGCAAAAGCGGCGCGTCGTCGAAGTGATACTCGACGAGATCAGGACGCTGCCGGTAGAGCCGTTCGGCTTGCCCCTGCCGACGGACGCGCGCCTGCAAAAGATCGCCCAGGCGATCATCAAGGATCCGGCCGACGACCGCGCGCTGGAGAGCTGGGCCGACTGGGCCGCGATCGGATCGCGCACCTTGAGCCGGCGCTTTGTCGCCGAGACCGGATTTAATTTCACCGCCTGGCGCCAGCGCGCCAGATTGATGCGCTCGCTGGAGATGCTGGCCGAGGACATGCCGGTGCAGGCGGTGGCGTTCGATCTGGGCTATTCGAGCGCCAGCGCGTTCATCAGCGTGTTCAAGCGGACCTTTGGCGCGACGCCGGCCGCCTACCGGCGCGGCTAGCCCCCTGCGGGCCGCCCGCAAAAATGTTTTATTTGATTTTATTAATTTCCTGTGGGAAAATGAATTCATCAAATAAAACGAAATACACAAATATTATTATTTCGTGAAACGCGGCACCCCGTCCCCGTGCCGTCGCCCCATCGCTCGCGCCTCTATCCGGCCGCCAGCGGCAGACATACCAACTTCTTAAAGCCGGATGTAGCCGAAACGCCATCGAATAATGATGGATACTCTCCAGGGGAATATTGTGAAAAAATTATCTGTGCGAGCTCAGCTTGCAATCGCTTTTGGTGGTATGGCGGTGCTGCTGGTCGGGATCGCCGTGATCTCGTTGACCAGCTTCCTGCATCAGGCCGATAAATTTGAGAATTATGTGAACGGTGTGCGCGCCCGCGCCGAGGCGGCCCACGCGGTGCGCGAAGCGGTGGACCTGCGGGCGATCGCGGCACGAAATCTGGTGCTCGTCGCCACCGCCCGCGACCGCGATGCGGAGGCCAGGATCGTCAACCAGGCGCACGCGGAGGTCGGCTCGAATCTGCAGAAGTTGAACGAACTCGGGAAGGACCCGTCCGCCTCCGAGGAGGCCCGCCGGCTGATCGGCAAAATCGACGGCATAGAAAAGGCCTATGCGCCGGTCGCCCTGGCGATTGTCGACCTTGCTCTTCATGACAAGAAGGACGAGGCGATCGCGCGCATGAACGAACAGTGTCGGCCGTTGCTCGCGGCATTGATCGCCGCATCGGCGGACTACGCCCAGCTGACCGCCAAGCGCTCCGCCGAACTCATCGTTGAAGCCCAGACCGACTTCATCGCCTCCCGAAACACGCTGCTGACGGTCAGCGTCCTGGCGACGGCGTTGGCCATCGTGGCCGGAACGCTGATTTCAAAAAAACTGTTGAACGCGCTGGGCGCCGAACCGACCGATTTGTGCGACGCCGTCAGCCGCGTCGCCGGCGGCGACCTGACCGGCGACCTGCGCGTCAAGGCCAACGACACCGGCAGCGTGCTGGCGGCGGTGCAACGCATGCAGCTGTCGCTGTCCGACGTCGTCTCTTCCGTTCGCCGCGACGCCGAAACGGTGTCGACGGCGGCCGCCGAAATCTCCTCCGGCAACAGCGATTTGTCGGGCCGCACCGAACGGCAGGCCAGCTCGCTGGAGGAGACGGCGTCGTCGATGGAAGAGTTGACCTCGACGGTCCGGCAAAACGCGGACAACGCGCGCCAGGCCAACTCGCTGGCGCTCACCGCCTCCGATATCGCCGCCAAGGGCGGCCTCGTCGTGGACGAAGTGGTGGGCACGATGGACGCCATCAGCGAAGCCTCGCGCAAGATCGTGGACATCATCAGCGTGATCGACGGGATCGCGTTTCAGACCAACATCCTGGCGTTGAACGCGGCCGTCGAAGCGGCGCGTGCCGGCGAGCAGGGGCGTGGGTTCGCCGTGGTCGCGTCGGAAGTGCGCAATCTGGCCCAGCGCAGCGCCAGCGCGGCCAAGGAGATCAAGGCCTTGATCGATAACTCGGTCGAGCGCGTGGACGCGGGCTCGCGACTGGCGAGCGACGCCGGCGCCACGATGTCCGAGGTAGTGGCCAGCGTCAGGCGGGTGACCGATATGATCGGCGAAATCATGAGCGCCAGCCAGGAGCAATCCGACGGCATCGAGCAGGTCAACCAGGCGATCATCGAAATGGATAACGTCACGCAGCAAAACGCGTCGCTGGTGGAGCAGGCCTCCGCCGCCGCCGAGTCGTTGCGGGATCAAGCCGGCAACCTGGTCCACACGGTGAGCGCGTTCAAGGTGCGCGGACCAGGCGGCGCCGACGCCGCGCCCGCGCACGCCCCGGTGCGCCGGGCCGCTGCCACCAGGGCGCTCACGGTGGCTTCCCCCGCGCGGAAAGCGCGTCCCGCCGGGGCGCCGTCGACCCAGTCGAACGGCCTTTTGTCGCCGAGACCGGATTTAATTTCACCGCGTGGCGCCAGCGCGGCAGGTTGATGCAAGGCGCTTTCGTACACCTGGTCCGCGTACGGGGTGGAGACGATCGTCACCTGGACGCTGGAGCCGACCGGCGTGGGCACCAACCTGAGGATGGAGCAGGCCGGCTTCCGCCTCGACCAGGAACAAGCCTATCAGGGCGCGCAACACGGGTGGAAGAACTTCTTCAACAATCTGGAAGGGGTCATGGCCGGGGAGCCATGATCGGCGGGCGCAACGGCGAATGCCCCCGCCCGCGTCAGAACCAGTGCTGGCTGCGATACCAGCCGACGGTATCGGCCACGGTCTGTTCGAACGGCCGGAAGTTCAGGGCCAGTTCGCGCTCGCTCTTGGCGTGGTTGAAGTGGGTGCGCCCGGCCTCCTTGACCATCAGCCGCACCGTGGCCAGGCTGAGCAGGATGGGCCGGCCGGTGACGCGGGCGTAGAGCTCCTGCACCGCCGCCAGCGCGTACAGCAGCGCCAAAGGCAGCTCGCGCGTCGGCGTCTTGACGTTGGCGATCTTGCCCAGCAGCGGCACCAGCTGGCGCATCGTCATGTGGCGGCCCGCCGCCAGGTAGCGCTCGCCGCGTTTGCCCCGCGCGGCCGCCGCGATGTGGGCCTGCGCCACGTCGCGCGCGTCGACCACCGAGAAACTGCCGGGCACCAGTCCCGGTAATTTGCCCAGCGCCACATCGTTGACGAATTGTCCCGACGACGTCGGACCGATGTCGGCCGGGCCCCACATCCATCCCGGCAGCACCAGGCTCGCGTGCATGTCCGGATGGCTCCCCAGGAAGCGCAGCACGGCCTGGTCCGCCAGGATCTTGCTGCGGTAGTAGTCGTCGGCGTCGTCCAGTTCGCGCAGGCAGGTTTCGTCGATGGGGGCGCCGGGTTCGCCGTTGAGCACGCCGATCGACGAGGTTTGCACGAAGCGCCGCACGCCGGCGCGGTAGGCGTGTTCGATGAGCAGCGCGGTGCCGTCCACATTGATGCGCTGCAGTTCCTCCCAGTGGCTGCCGCCCTTGTAGTTATCGCGGAAAAAGGCCGCCGTATGGAACACGACGTCGCAGCCCCGCAGTTGCCCGGCGAAGGCGGGCACATCGGCCATATCGCCCGGCACCAGCTCGACGCCCGCCAATCCCGCGAATTGTTGTTGGCCCTTGGCCGGCGAGCGCACCAGCGCCTTGACGGCGACGCCGCGCGCGACCAGTTCGCGCACCAGGTTGTTGCCGAGCAGACCGGTCGCGCCGGTGACGAAAGCGGATGTCAATGCGATGGCAGTATTCATGTCAGATGAATTTTAAAGTTCGATTGAAATCTAGTTTGCCGTCGCCGAATTGAAATGTCAAGTGATATCCGAGTTTCGCTATCTGGAGTGCATGTGATATCTTCACGTCCATGAATGCATCCACACGAAGAAAGCGGCTCAGCCGCGAGGAAAGCCAGGCGCAGACGCGCGCGCGCATGCTCGACACGGCGCGGCAGCTGTTCGTCACGCACGGTTATGGCGGCACGTCGATCCGCGATATCGCCGACCGGGCCGGGTATTCGCAGGGGGCGTTCTATTCGAACTTCGCCAGCAAGGAGGAACTGCTGTTGGAGTTGCTGCGGGAGCACATGGAGGCCGAAGGCGCGCAGCTGTCCAGGCTTGTGGACGGGGCGGGGCAGACAGCTGAACAAATCTTCGCGGAGCTGGAGGCTTGGGCCGCCACCCTCAACCACGATGCGGACTGGAGCATGATGTCGATCGAACTGCAGCTGCACGCCAACCGCAGCCCGGCGTTCGCGGCCAAGTACCAGACGGTGTGGGATGCGCACCGGGCCAGGCTGGGGCAGGTGGTCGGCAAGCTGTTCGCGACACTGGGCCGCACGCCGCCGGCCGAACCGGAGGAACTGGCGGCGGCCTTCATGGCGCTGGCGCACGGCCTGGCGTTGCAAGGCATGGGCGCGCGGCCCGATCCGTCGGGACGGTTGATCCTGGTGTTTTTGCGGGGGCTGATCGCCGGCGCGGTGGCGCCGACCGGCATGTGAATGGAAATCGCGGCTGACCCTCAGGTGGCCCGCAGCTCGCCATACAGCCCCAGGTATTCCTGGCTTAGCTTGTGGTTGCGGTCGAGGTGGATCATCGGCAGATTGCGTTCGTGCGATTCGCGGATGCGGATCGAACTCGATAACTTGTTGTCGAACACGGGCAGGCCTTCCTGCTTGAGTTGTTCGACCATGCGCTGCGGCAGTAGCGCGCGCGGTTGAAACTGGTTGACCACGATGCCCTCGATGTCCAGGCCGGCGTTATGGTCGGCCTTGATCTCCTTGATGTTATTGATCAGGGTGTACAGGGCCTGGCGCGAGAAGTCGTCGCAGTCGAACGGGATCAGGCAGCTGTCGGCGGCGATCAGGGCGGATTGGCTGAAGAAGTTATAGGCTGGCGGGGTATCGACAAAGATTTCGTCATACTCCTTGTCCAGTTCGCGCAGCAAATCGCGCAGCTTGTAGATCTTGTTGCGTGATTCCAGCTTGGATTGCAGGTCGCCCAGCTCGGGGTGGGCCACGATGACGGACAGGTTGTCAAACGGGGTCGGATGGACGTAATGGCCGGCCGGCTGGGCGAACATGCTGAAGCTCAGCACTTGTTCGAAGTAGGCGCCCAGTGTCGGCGCCACTTCCTGCGCCGCGACGCCGAGCACGTATCGGCTGGAATTGCACTGCGGGTCGATGTCGATAAGTAGAGTTCGCTTGCCCTGGCTCGCGGCGATGGCTGCCAGGTTCACCGCGATCGTCGATTTGCCCACGCCACCTTTTTGATTGAAAATCACCCGTTTCATAGCTCGCCCGTGTAGTGATGAAAATACAAACATTCTAGAGCAAAGACCGGGTCCCGCTTGCCACGTGCTCGTGATTTGGGTGTCGCAAGGCGGGGACGCGGTGTTCTCTTGTCCGAAATTCAAAGTTGGCAATGGTTTCTGTCGCTCCCCGGCCACAAAGCTGTCGCGTTTTTGGTCTCGATAACATCTTGCTTATCGATTTCATTCCGGCATCGCGCGCCTCTTCGACAAAAAAACCACCAATCGTCACAAAGACGATTTTTGTCACGCCTTTTTGATGCATCATAGGAACTAATTATTGCTCCGTGCCCATGTTCGGCGGAGATCCAATCAGGGCCTGGGAATCGCTCCCGGATAAAGAAAGGTAGCTCCCGGTGACTTCTCGAGATGGCGTCGTGTTCGGCGTTCAAGCACACGTTGAGGATTTCGCCGCGGGTGAGGTTTTGTACCGCAGCGCGAATACCCTGGTGACGCGCCAGTCCGTTTCCGCCCGGGGCGAAGGCTTGATCGTCAAGCAGGCGTTCGGCACCGAGGCCGTCCAGCGTCTCGCGCACGAAAAAAGCATACTCGAACGCCTGGCCGGCGTTGACGGCGTCGTCAGGGTCGCGCATGCCGCCAGCCGCGCCGACAGCTTGGCCCTGCACGACGATGAAGGCGTGCCGTTGTCCGAACTGCTGGGTAGGCGCCGGTTCTCGATTGCCGACGTGGTGCAACTGGGCCGCGCGCTGGCGCGGACGCTGGCCGGCGTGCATCGCGCCGGCGTGATCCACAAAGATGTCACGCCATCGAACGTGCTGATCCGCGCAGCCGGACTCCAGCCGATACTCATCGACTTCAATATGTCGAGCAGCGCGGCCGAGGAATGGCCGGGCTTCACGCACCATTGCCATCTCGCCGGCGCGCTGCGCTACATGGCGCCCGAGCAGACCGGGCGCACCGGACGGCCGGTCGACCAGCGCGCCGACTTGTATTCGCTGGGCGCGCTGCTGTACGAGATGGCGGTGGGGCGTCCGCCATTCGAGGCCGACGACCTGCTCGATTTGATGCACGATCATCTGGTGCGTGTGCCGGCATCGCCCGCCGCGCTGCGTCCGGAGCTGCCGCCGATGCTGTCGGACATCGTCATGCTGCTGCTGGACAAGGAGCCCGATCGCCGCTATCACACCGCCGAAGGACTGGCCCAGGATTTGGAGCGCGTGCTTGCCGCGCTGCGACGCGCCGACACGGCGCCTTTCCCGCTGCGCCAACAGGACTTCGCCCGGCGCTTGTTGCCCGCGTCGCGCCTGATCGGCCGCGACCGGGAACTGGCGATCATGCGGCAGTCGCTTGACCACACGATCGAAGGCGAGAGCGGCTGTCTGCTGGTGGCGGGGGCGCCGGGCGTCGGCAAATCCGTGCTGATCAACGAATTGCGCTCGATGGTTTCGGCCCGGCGCGGCTGGTTTGTCGCCACCCGGTTCGACCAGTACGGGCAGGGCGGCCTGGAGGCGTCGGTGGAGGTATTGCGGGCCATGGGCCGCCTGTTGCTGGCCGAGCCAGAAGACCAACTGGCGCTGCACCGCGCGCGCATCCTTCAGAACCTGGGCGCCAACGTCGGTTTCGGGCCCGCGCTGCTTCCCGAATTCGCGCTGCTGCTGGGCGAGCAGGTTCACGTGAAGGTGGCCGATCCGCGCGAGGCCGAGGCGCGCATGCTCCAGGCCAGCCTTGATTTGATACGCAGCGTCGCCACGCCGGAGCGACCGGTGGTCATGGTGTTCGATGACTTGCAGTGGGCGCCGTCCATTTCGGTACGCCTGCTCGACGCGCTGGTCACCGGGGCGGATCGCATACCCGGTCTGCTGGTGGTCGGTGTCTACCGCGACGCGGAAGTCGATGCCGTCCATCCGCTTGGCCGCCTGATGACGCATTGGGGCGAACTTGGCGTCGCCCCGCCCACGATGCTGTTGCACGCATTACCGTGCGTCGACGTCGGCACGCTGATCGGCCAGATGTTGCGCCTGCCGGCGGCCGAGGCGCACAAGCTGGCCGCCGCCCTACACGAACGCACCGGGGGCAACCCCTACGACACGGTCGAATTGGTCAACGCGTTACGCCAGGACGGCCTGCTGGTGGCGCGCGATGGCCGCTGGGACTGGGATACCGCGGCGATTCGCAGGTACGTCGGCGGCGCGGGCGTGGCCGACATCCGGCGGCGCCGCATCGCCAGGCTGCCCGATGGCGCGCGCGACGTGCTGGAAATCCTGTCCTGCCTGGGCGGCGAAGCCGGTCGCGAGGTGCTGGCGCTGGTGGCCGATCTGGACGCCAACGGACTGGATGAACGCCTCGCGCCGTCGCTGGAGGATGGTCTGCTGGTTATCGAATCGGGCGCGGCGACGGTACTGCGCTTTTCGCATGACCGCGTGCAGCAAGCCGTGTTCGAGGGCATGGACCAGGCCTCGCAGTGCCGGCAACATCTGCGCCTGGCGCGCAGGCTGGCGCCGTGTATCGATATGGGCCATGCGGCGGCCGAGCAATACCTGGCGGTGGCGGATGCGCTGGTGGACCAGGCGGAACGCCGCCGCGCGCTGGGCCTGTTCGTGCGCGCCGCCGATCGCTCGCGGGTGCTGAACACTGCCGTCGCCGAGCGGTTTTTGGCGGCCGCCGTCAAGCTGCTCAAGTTATTTGAGTCGCCTGCCGATGCGGCGCTGCTGGCGACGCTGGAAGTCGAATGGCATGCCGCGCTGTACGGCCTGGGCCGGCAGCAAGAAGGCGACGCTGTCTATGCCGCCATCGCCGCGCGGTGCACTGATCCGATCGCGCTGGTGCGACCGGCGGGCGTCCAGATCATCAGCTTGATCAGCCGGGGCCGGCAACAGGACGCCATGGAGCTGGGTTTGACGGTGCTCTCGGCGCTGGGATTGCACAGGCCCGAAGATCCGCGTCCGGTCATCGCGGCGGGCCTGCGGGAACTCGACAAGTGGCGGCGGGGGGAAGAAAAACTCCTCGATTTCACGCGCCCCGAAGCGGCCGATCCGCGCGTGCTGGCCTGCGCCGCCTTGATCGCGCCGACCGCCAATGCCGGCTATTTCGCCGACACGTCCGTCTTCGCCTGGCTGATCCTGGAGGCCCATCGCCTGTGGATGGCGCATGGGCCCTGCCGGCAACTGCTGTCCGGCGTCTGTTGCGTTCCTTTCCTGCTGGTCGGAAAGGCGCAGGACTATCGGGGCGCCTATGTCGCCGGCCGCCACCTGCTGGCGGTCTCCGAAGCGCGCGGCTATCCGCACGGCGCGTCGCTGACCCGTTATGTCCACGCCGTCACGGCCGGCCATTGGGTGGAGCCGATCGAAGACATCGTGCCGGAATTCCGGCGCGCCCGCGAGGGCTTGCTACAAGCCGGCAATATGGCGTTCGGCGCCTATACCTACCAGGCGGCCGATCTGCTGTTCGACTGCGCCCCCACGCTCGACGCGGCGGCCGCCGAGACCGAGGCCGGCCTGGCGTTCGCCAAGCGCGTGCAGCATTCCGACTTCACCAAGCGTTACCGGCCGCGCCGCCAACTGATCCGCGCCTTGCGCGGGGAAACCCAATCGGCGGGCAGCCTGTCCGACGCCGACTTCGACGAGGACGACTACCTGCAAGCCCTGGGCGGCCCCGGTACCAACGCCGTGGTGTTCCACCTGGTGCGCGCCTTGGCCGCCGCCATCTTCGGCGACGCCGCGACCCTGGCCAGGCACGCGGCCCGGGCCATGCCGATGCTGGCACGCGCGCCCGGCTACTATCTCACCGCCATCGCGCGGGTATTGCAAGCGCTGGCGCTGGCGCAAAAGGCGCGCGGCTTGCCGCCGGACGAACGCGCCGCGGTGCTGGAAGAATTGGACGCCAGCTGCCTGCGCTGGCTGGCGCCGCGTGCCGCCGACGCCCCGCAAAATTTTATGCATCTGCTGCGCTGGATCGAGGCGGAACGGGCGTGGGCCGCCGGCGACACCTGGATCGCCGGCGCCGCCTTCGACCGGGCGATGGACGAAGCGGCGCGGCGCCAGCGACCCTGGCACCGCGCGCTGATCATGGAGCGCGCCGGCCTGTTTCATCTGGCGCAGGGGATGGAGCACAGCGGCGGCCCGCTGTTGACGCAGGCCTGCGCCTTGTACGACGCCTGGGGCGCGGCCGCCAAGGTGGGGGAGATGCGGCGCGAGCATCCGCTGCTGCGCGCGGGCGGCGGTTTGCGGCACCTGCGGGACGGCGGCAACAGCGCTAACGTCACCATCGACGTTCTCGACATGCTGGCCGTGCTGCGCGCCTCGCAGGCGCTCAGTTCGGAAACCGGCCTGGCGCGGCTGACCGAGCGCCTCGGCAAGGTGCTGGGCGCGCTCACGGGCGCCACCGCCGTGCGGCTGCTGGTGCGCGCCGACGACCGGCAAGGCTGGTTCCTCGCCGGCTCGCTTGGCGAGGGCGAACCGGTATCGGCCGACCAGGCCGGCGCGCGCGGCGAGCTGGCGCTGTCGGTCTTCCGCTACACCGAACGCACGCGCGAAACGCTGATGCTCGACGACGCCACCCGCGACGACCGCTTTTCCGGCGACCCGTATATCGCCGGCATGGAGTTGTGTTCGCTGTTGTGCGCGCCGATCCTGAACCATGGCGAGTTGCGCGCCATCCTGATGCTGGAAAGCCGCCTGCGCCGCGCCGCCTTCAGCGCCGAAACGATGGATGCCATCATGCTGATCGCGGGGCAGATGTCGGTCTCGCTGGACAATGCGTTGCTGTATGCCTCGCTCGAGCGCAAGGTCGCCGAACGCACGGCCGCCCTGGAGCAGGCCAACTCGCAGCTGGAACAGATCAGCCGCACCGATTTCCTCACCCGGCTGCCCAACCGGCGCAGCTTGAACGAGACGCTGGATGTGGAGTGGTTGCGCGCCAAACGCGGCGGCGCTTCGCTCGGTCTGGTCATGATCGACATCGACTTTTTCAAGCTGTACAACGACCGCTACGGCCACCAGGGCGGCGACGCCTGCCTGCGGCGCGTGGCCGACGTGCTGGCCACCGGGCTGCGCGGCGGCTGCGATTTCGTGGCGCGTTACGGCGGGGAGGAGTTCGTCGTCGTGCTGCCCGACACCGGCTTCGAGGGGGCGTGCGAGGTTGCCGAACGGGTGCGCGCGGCGGTCGAAGCGCTGCGTGAGCCGCATGCGCAATCGCCGTTCGATATCGTGACGATCAGCGCCGGCGTCACGGCCGTTGTGCCGGGGGCGGATTCCCGGCCCGGCCACTGGATCGAACAAGCCGACGCGGCGCTGTATGAGGCCAAGCGAGGCGGTCGCAACCGGGTCGTCAGTGGCAAGCCGCTGCCGCCCGGGGCCTCACAATGAATCCAAGGCTTGCGCCGCTGGAAACGGTTATTTCGCGCCGCTGCAAGTGCCGGGTTTAGCCATTTCAAGTTCGGCGATATCGGTCTTGCCCTGCTGCTCCGGAATCAGTTCAACACCTGCGCCACCGACAAAAGCACCGATTTTGATGTATTGACGGACGAAATAGTTTTTCCCGGAGTCGACGTTCAGAACCAGGTCGTTGGGCGAGAATTCGGACTCGGTGGAGACCTTGATGCTTTTTCCGCCCGCAACCTCAGTATAGAAAAACACATTCGGAGCGCTTTCACCGAGGCACTTGCCGTCGATCCAAATATCCTTCTTCAGTGCTTTTCCCATAAAGCTATTCCGGTAGACGTAAAGACCGGCATTGTTCGCGCTGGGAGGGTTGAATTGTTTTGCTTTGGCGGATTCTTCTTTTGGTGCCATGCCCACGGAAGCACATCCGGTGACGAGGACAGACGTGGCGAGGACGATGAGAGGAACGATTTTCATGTTTGGATTACCCGAGTGATGGAGGAGTTATGCGCGGCGACCCGAGACGTAGGGCATGGGAGCCGCTTTATTGTAGAGTTGCCCTTATGCTATCTTACAGAAAATTTATCCTTGGGGCAATTAAGATTTCTTTTTTGGTAATTGGTCCATGGGTGGACCGCAGCTGCCTTGAGGGGACGGGTATGGCGAAGTGATCGTGACGGCTGCGCGCAGTGGGCATTGGACAAGTGCGGCGCAATGGTGCAGACGCGCGCCAGGCAGGCGAGCCGTTTTTCAGTTTTCCAACAATCCCGCTAGCAGATCCGATTTCCTGCAAGATCCCAGCCACCGGCGGTGTTGCCGCAGGCGCCGCCACCTATTTTCTGGTGGGTGTACTGCCACCTGGCCTTTGAATACCTTAGGCCCACATGTTCTGAGAGTAATTCGCCTTCATGGATCGCGGGGAAGACGCCACCGATGAGCATATTTTCCAGCGCGATCTCGAAATACTTAATACGCTCACCGTTTCCGTCCGCGCGCAGGAACTCCAGGTGGGCCCTTGCGATTGTTCTCCCTGTTGAGCAGGCCTGAAGAAGGACGGGTGACGAGAGATCGGCGAGCTTGGTGATGACGACTTCGCCATGCTCGCATCGTTCAGCGGTGTGCCCGCCTGCTGTCGTTGCCGTCGCGGAACGCGGCTGAGAAATCGACCAGGTCACGCTCTGGCATTCGATCCAGTCTTTGTGACGACCATCCGCTGATTCGCCCTTGATTCCTTCGATCCGAAGATAAACGTCGATTGCCATTTGTGCCTCCGAAGATAGTGTCCATGTCACGGGTTCAGCCGATAGTGTCAATGCGAAACCGGCAAGGCGCATTGCCTTCAATCAACTCCGGGTGGCGACGAGATGTGGCTCGGTACCCAGCACGTCTCCTTTGGGCGTAACAGGTTGAAATTTTGCGCAAGGTCATTACCACGAGCCCATGCCGCTGCTAGCGTGAAGCCTTTGTTGACCGCAACCGCAATATTTCATCGGGAGAAAGCCATGGCTAGGTCCACGGTTAATACGAATCCGAATGCGAATCTGTCGCTGAGTGGCGATGCCCGGCGCCGGATGCGCAATCAGCGCGAGGGAGTGGTTAGGGGCTATTACAACGACGGTCACGGCAACCATGGGCATTGCAGTTATGGAATCGGTATTTTGGTGCACCGTGGTCCTTGTACGCCTGAGGAACTGGCGCGGCCGTTGACGAGTGCGCAGATCGAGGCCTCGTTCGCAAACGCGATCCGTGAGGCCGAATGCGCAGTGCTGCGTCGCGTCACCAACCAGGCGCTGACTCAGGCGCAGTTCGATGCTTTGGTGAGCTATTCTTTCAATACCGGCGCGCGTGGCGCGAACGAGACGTTCCAGCGCGTTGACAGCGGCGATTTGCGCGGGGCAGCTAATTCAATCATGAGTAACACCTACTCCACGCAAAATGGCCGTCGCGTGTTCATGCCGGGCTTAGTGTCCCGCCGGCGCGAAGAAAGCGCGCCTTTTCTAGAAGGGCAATGAATATGGCGCGCATATTGACCTTGGCTGCGTTGCTGGTGGCACTGGCGACCCCAGCCACCGGGGGGGCTGGAATGGATGCAGGATCAGTCGTGCTCGGACGGTGGGCGGTGACCGGAACCGCTGACGCCCAGGAAACCACGTCGCTATCGAGCGACGATGTCGATAAGCTGGTCGGTGCCAATTTCGTTGTCACACCTGAGTCTGTGCAGTTTGCAGACGAGAAATGTGACAAGCCGGTATTCAAGCTAACCCGCCACAGCACGGCCGGTTTCTTTCGTCGCGAATATAGGCTTGATCCGCGTAACATGAGATTGCCCGACCCCGTCACTGAAGTTGCGATAGTTTGTCTCGCGCCATCTCCGATCAGCTTTGTTTACGTCAGGGACAAGCGACACATCGTTTTCTTCTGGAGAGGGTTTTTCCTGAACGCAGAGAAATTAGGCGAAAAAGGTTTGCCAAGAAAAGTACACTAAGTATCTTCCGCCAAGCCATTTAAGCGAAGCAAACAAGGTTTGCCAGCACTACAGCGACTTGCTGCACAAGCGGAAGTCCGGGTCGTCGGCATACGGGCGGATGTCGAAACCCAGGCTCGCCATCAGCTTGAGCATGCCGCTGTTTTTACATAGCACCAGGCCGACGATCTCGCTCAGGCCTTTGTCACGCGCCACGTCCATGATCCCCAACATCAAGCGCGTGCCCAGACCCTGGCCGCTGAAACGGTCGTCGACCAGCAGCGAGAATTCGCAGCTGCTGCGGTCCGGATTGGCGACGTAGCGCGAGACGCCGATGATGCTCGACGTCGCGACGAATTCGCCATCCGGCCCGGGCGCGCGCAGCGTGCGCACCGCCACCAGCGCCATTTCGCGGTCGTAGTCGATCAGCGTGTAACGCGCCAGCATCGGCACCGACAGCTCCCGCAGCGAGGAGGCGAAGCGGTAGTAGCGCGACTTCTCCGACAGCCCGCGCACCAGGTCCTGCAGCATCGAAGCGTCGTCCGGCTGCACCGGCCGCAAGGTGTACTGGCCGCCGCCGCGCATCGGCCACTCCTGCGTGTAGTCGGACGGGTAGGGCAGGATCGCCAGGTGGTGGTAGTTGCGCGTGGCCGGCGGCGCCGCATCGACGACGATGCGCGCGTCCACCACCAGCGCGCCGTGCTCGTCGACGATCAACGGATTGATGTCCATTTCCCGGAGCTGCGGCAGCGCGCACACCATCTCCGATACCCGCAGCAGGATTTGCTCGATCGCTTCGCGGTGGGCCGGCGGCGCGCCGCGCCATTCGTCCAGCATTTTGGACGCGCGCGCACGCCCGATCAGGCGCTGCGCCAGGAACAGGTTGAGCGGCGGCAGTTCGACCGCGCGGTCGTTGATCAACTCCACCATGACGCCGCCGGCGCCGAAGCTGATCGCCGGACCGAACAACTGATCCGTGATGACGCCGATGTACAGTTCCCGGCCGTTGCGCTTGCCGGCCATCTTCTGGATCGTCACGCCGTTGATGCGCGCGTCCGGCGCCAGCCTGGCGACCGTGGCCATCATGTCGCCATAGCCGTCGCGCACGGCCGCCGCGTTGGCCAGGTTGAGCGCCACGCCCTGCACGTCGGACTTGTGGGCGATGTCGGGCGAATCGATCTTGAGCGCCACCGGGTAGCCCAGCTGGCTGGCGATGAGCATCGCCTCGGCGGCGCTGCGTGCCAGGATGGTCTGCGTGATCGGGATGTGGAACGCCGCCAGCAAGGACTTCGATTCCATCTCGGTGAGCGTTTTGCGGCGTTCGGCCAGCACGCCTTCGATCAGCAGGCGGGCGCCGTCCAGATCGGGCTGGTTCAGTTGCGACAGCGGCGGCGGGGTTTGCCGCAGCAGCAGCTGGTTCTGGTAGAACGACGCGATATTGGAAAAGCCGTCGACCGCCGCTTCCGGCGTGCGGAACGTGGCGATGCCGGCGGCGGTGATGATCTGGCGCGCGGCCGCGACTTTCTGGTCGCCCATCCAGCACGTCAGCAGCGGCTTGCCCAGTCCGGCGGCGTCGGCGCTGACGGCGCGCGCCACCGCGTCCGGGTCGCTGCCGAGCTTGGGCGAGTAGATCACCAGGATGCCGTCGACCTGGGAATCGCGCGCGCACGCCAGCACGGCCGCGCGGAAAGCGTCGGCGTCGGCCTCCTCGGACAGGTCGAGCAGACTGCTCAGGGTGGCGTGGGCCGGCAGTTGCGGCGCCAGCGCCTGCGCGCTCTCGTCGGACAGGCATGCCAGCCGCAGGCCCAGTTCCTCGATCCAGTCGGCCGCCAGCACGCCCGGTCCGCCGCCGTTGGTGACCACGGCCAGCCGCGGCCCGACCGGGCGGTAGCGCGAGGCCAGGCATTTCGCCGCCGAGAACAGCTGGACGAACGATTTCACCCGTACCGCGCCGGTGCGGCGCAGCGCGGCGTCGAACACGTCGTCGCTGGCGACCATGGCGCCGGAGTGGGTCAGCGCGGCCTGCGAGGCGGCGGCCGCGTTGCCGGCCTTGAGCACCACCACCGGCTTGGTGTTGGCCGCGCCGCGCAGCGCCGAGATGAAGCGGCGGGCGTCGGTCAATCCCTCCATGTGGACGACGATGCTCTGGGTGGCCGGATCGGTGGCCAGGAAGTCGAGCGTCTGCGCCAGATCGACGGCGGTGTTGGGCCCCAGCGAGACTACGGTCGAGAACCCGACCGCGTTCTGGCTGCCCCAGTCGAGGATGGCCGAGGTCAGCGCGCCCGATTGCGACACCAGCGCCAGGCTGCCCGGGCTGGCCAGCGGGCCGGCGACGCTGGCGTTGATATGGAGGCGCGGGCGCTGGTAGCCGAGGCAGTTGGGGCCGAGCAGGTGGATGCCGTGCCTGCGGGCGATGGCATGCAGCTCGCCGGCCAGCGGGGCCTGCACGCCGCTCGACAGGATCAGCGCGGCGCGGCACTGGATGCGGCCGGCCACCTCCAGCGCGAACGCCAGGTCCTGGTCGGGCAGGGCGATCACGGCCAGGTCGGCGCGCGACTGGGCCAGGTCGCCCAGGGTGCCGGTCATGCCGGTCTTGAGGAAGGTCACCGGTCCGGCGAAGCCGCCTTGCTCGAGCTGGGCGCCGATGCTGCGGCCGTAACTGGTCTGGGTATCGGGCTGGTCGACGTCGCCGGCGAAGACGACGATCGACTTGGGGGAAAACAGCGGGGTGAGGTAGTGGGTTTCCATGGGCGTCGGTGGCTTTTTTTGTGGGCGGGGTGGCGGCGTGGCGTTACAGGTCGGGCGTGTCGTCGAGTCCCAGCAGTACCTTGACGTGGGCGGCGGCGCTGCGCGCCAGCGATGATAGCTCGTAACCGCCTTCCAGGCAGGAGACGATACGGCCCTGGCAATGGCGCCGCGCCACCTCGACGATCTGCCGGGTGATCCAGGCATAGTCGGCCTCGACCAGACCGAGGTTGCCCATGTCGTCGTCCCGGTGTCCGTCGAAGCCGGCGGAGATGAAAATCAGTTCCGGCTTGAAGCGTTCCAGCGCCGGCAGCCAGTGTTCGGTCACCGCCTGGCGCAGCGGCGCCGGACCGGAACGCGCCGGCAACGCGATGTTGACCATGTTCGGCCCGCGCGGATGGTTGCCGCAGAACGGATAGAGCTTGTCTTCGAAAATGGAGCACATCAACACCCGCTCGTCGTCGTGCAGGATGTCCTCGCTGCCGTTGCCGTGGTGGACGTCGAAATCGATCAAGGCCACGCGCCGCAGGCCGTGCACATGGAGGGCGTGACGGATGCCGACGGCGACGTTGTTGAAGAAGCAAAAGCCGCCGGCGGCCGCATGTTCGGCGTGGTGGCCGGGCGGACGCACATTGCAGAAGGCGATGCCGGCGCCCTCGGTCAGCACCAGGTCGGTGGCGAGCACGGCGGCGCCGGCCGAGCGCAGCGCGGCCTGGTGGCTGTACGGATTCATGCTGGTGTCGGGATCGACCCGCACCGACCCCGCCCGCGGCGACAGCGCGGCGATGCTCCGGATATACGCGACGGAGTGGGCCTGGGCCAGCTGTTGTTCGGTGGCCGGCGGCGCCTCGCAAGGCTGCATGAAGTCGAGCAGTCCCTTGATCAACAACATATCCTGGATGGCGCCGATGCGTTCGGGACATTCGGGGTGCTGCTCGCCCATCGTATGCTTCAGGCAGTCGGGATGGAAAATATAGGCTGGCAGCATTGTTGCCTCGGGATTGGTTGCGGGCATGGGGGCGCCATGCCACATCGGGATAGGCTGGTCGCGACGTCAGTATATTGACCGAGATTAATATACATCGTTGATATAGATCAAAAATATCTTAGTCCCCAGCATTCGGGCGAATGGCGAGGGGATTTTCGCTCGGATCGAGCGTCGTGCGGTCCCGCGCGGCGGCTATTTCCCGGCGTTGAGCATCTGTGCGAACTCGCGCATGGTCTTTGTGAACGTCGTTGGCTGGACCACCTCCAGACGCCGGGCAAACAAGTCGGACACATGTTGAAATTGCAATGGATTCCCGGCGATGCCTCCCATCGACCACTTCTCGAAGATCCGGGAGTTGGCCGGCGAAATATGAAGAATGCGGGCATCGTCGTGTCTCCGGTCGTCCAATATCTTCACATACTGCCGCAACACCTTCTGCTCCGGGCCTTCCAACACTTGCATGAAGAGTCCGCCACCGTGGATCAAAATGCCGGTGATACCGTGGGCTGGATTATTTCGCCGCGCCGACGTCAGAATGTCTTGCACCTGTTCTTCCGACACCGCAGGGGAGGCGTTGCTGATATAGAGAAGTCGAATCATCGAATTGCCTTCGTTGTCTGCGGCGTGCCTGGCTGCCTGGTGGGACTACAGCCGAGATGTCGGCGAACGATCGAACGGACCCAGTCGCCATTTTGACGACCGCAAGCGCGTCTGTCGCTTCTTAATACACCCAATCGAGCGGATACTTGGTGTAATTCGCACATAATCGGCGGAATCGAACCACACTGAACTCGTCAGGGTAGGTGCTCTTCGCGGATTTTCTCGCAGGCGCCGCTGGCGTCCTCAAACCGTTTCCCGTTCCACATGAAAACAGCGGGGTGACGCGCGCGAGGCGGTTGGTATATTCCAATATTTATTTTCAACTGCAGTGCTGTGTGGGCATGCACGAGGAAACGGGCCGGCTTAATCTGCCATATGCAGATCGTGAGTTTGTTTTATGTCCAAACGGCGCCCATCGATAAGCTCTACTTTGAATCACATATTCGAATATTCGTAAAAAATGGCGATTGGAAAAGACGAATATTGAATGGTTTCAATTGGCATATTAAAAGGAGGTCCCACTCCGCGCGAAGTCCATATTGTTTTATCGATAGACCACGAAAGTATTTTCTGCAAATAAGAATTTTGCCTTTTTTTAAAGGAAGCATCATGAACAAGCTTTCCATCTTCTCGCTCACATTGGCGGCGGCTCTGGCCGCGCCTATCGCGTCGGCCGGCGTCGTGTTCAACTCCAGCACTGCGCCGAGTGGCGCCCATTTAAGCCAGGGCTCTCCTCAACCGAGTTGCACTGTAGACCCAGCCACCCTGATCGTCTCCTGCAACGCCTACCAGATTGGCGGCGTTGGCAATACCGATGCGAATTTGGTTCTGTCGGCAACGTATTCGGCAACCGTCACGTGCACAAACAACGGCGGCAAGCTCGTCAATGTGAAGACACAAACGACGGTAGCCAATTCGGGCGACGCCCTCACCGATCTGAGGAATGGGACGCTTTATGTTTCCGCGATCAGTGTGAAGCCGCCAACGACGCAGGCGTTCCTCGACGCGGCCACCTGTCCCAACGGGAACTGGACCAAGAACCTGGCGAATGGATCACCGGCCCTCTCGAGTTTCTCTTACTCGCTTACCTTCGTGGGCTACCCAGCGCCTGCCGTCAGCTTCCCCTAAGCTGAACGACGCGCTGCCGCGTTAGACCCGACTGAAGGAATATCGCTGCACAGTGCCGCGACATGCGCTCCCGCCTCCGCGCGGGAGCATTCCATGCAGGCCCGGAATAGTCCGAGGGCGTGCGGATACTTGCTGTAATCCGCCCATCTTCGGCGGCATCGAACCACACTGAACTCGTCAGGGCAGGTACTCTTCGCGGATTTTTTCGTAGGCGCCGCTGGCGTCCTCAACTCGTTTTCCGTTCCACACAAACAAAATAGTCCGCTCCGGGGCGGCGTCCGCCGTGACGCGATAGATGAAGGCGGGCTTTCCATCCACGGTGGTCTGCTCAAGGTGGGCGTCTAGCTTTTGTGCGGGGGGACCGTTGCCTTCCTCGCGATCGCGCTGTGTGATCACACTCATCAATTCCTGCAAACGGTCGCCTTCGATGCGGAACAGAGGTATCCAAGCCTCCTTGGCCTTGGGGGAGGTAGGCGCTGCCCTCGCGCACGAGCTGCTCGCGGTCGTCGCCGGGAATCAGCTTGACGAGCTTGAGTTTATCGTTGGGAGCGAACGTGGTGTTCAGTAACTCCCCGGTCTTGCCGTCAAGGTCGCCCACCAAACCGACCGTCTTGCCGTCGTCCATGCTGACTTCCACGTTGCGATAGCTGTCGTTACCATTGACGCTGACACGAAGGAGGAAATCGCTGCCCTTGAGCGTTTGTGTAGTGCTTCCTTCTTTGTAGTAGCCAGCAAAAGTACACAAACTATCTTCCGCCAGGCCATTTAAGCGAAGCAAACAAGGCTTGCCAGCACTACAGCGGCTTGCTGCACAAGCGGAAGTCCGGGTCGTCGGCATAGGGACGGATATCGAAACCCAGGCTCGCCATCAGCTTGAGCATGACGCTGTTTTTACATAGCACCAGGCCGACGATCTCGCTCAGGCCTTTGTCACGCGCCACGTCCATGATCCCCAACATCAAGCGCGTGCCCAGACCCTGGCCGCTGAAACGGTCGTCGACCAGCAGCGAGAATTCGCAGCTGCTGCGGTCGGGATTGGCGACGTAGCGCGAGACGCCGATGATGCTCGACGTCGAGACGAATTCGCCGTCCGGCCCGGGCGCGCGCAGCGTCCGTACCGCCACCAGCGCCATTTCGCGGTCGTAGTCGATCAGCGTGTAACGCGCCAGCATCGGCACCGACAGCTCCCGCAGCGAGGAGGCGAAGCGGTAGTAGCGTGACTTCTCCGACAGCCCGCGCACCAGGTTCTGCAGCACGATGCTCTGGGTGGCCGGATCGGTGGCCAGGAAGTCGAGCGTCTGCGCCAGATCGACGGCGGTGTTGGGCCCCAGCGAGACCACGGTCGAGAACCCGACCGCGTTCTGGCTGCCCCAGTCGAGGATGGCCGAGGTCAGCGCGCCCGATTGCGACACCAGCGCCAGGCTGCCCGGGCTGGCCAGCGGGCCGGCGACGCTGGCGTTGATATGGAGGCGCGGGCGCTGGTACCCGAGGCAGTTGGGGCCGAGCAGGTGGATGCCGTGCCTGCGGGCGATGGCATGCAGCTCCCCGGCCAGCGGGGCCTGGACGCCGCTCGACAGGATTAGCGCGGCGCGGCACTGGATGCGGCCGGCCACCTCCAGCGCGAACGCCAGGTCCTGGTCGGGCAGGGCGATCACGGCCAGGTCGGCGCGCGACTGGGCCAGGTCGCCCAGGGTGCCGGTCATGCCGGTCTTGAGGAAGGTGACCGGTCCGGTGAAGCCGCCTTGTTCGAGCTGGGCGGCGATGTGGCGGCCGTAACTGGTCTGGGTATCGGGCTGGTCGACGTCTCCGGCGAAGACGACGATCGACTTGGGGGAAAACAGCGGGGTCAGGTAGTGGGTTTCAATGGGCGTCGGTGGCGTTTTTCGTCAGTATATTGACCGAGATTAATACACTTCGTTGATACACACCAAAAATACCTCCACCGTATCGGTGCGGCGCCTACAACCTCGGATCGTAGACGTACTGGCGCACGACGGTCGCGCTTAGTTTGCCGGCCTGCGGATGCATAGGATTGATCAGGACGTTGTATTCCTCGGGGACGATGACCGAGGGCACCAGCAGCAGCGCGGAGGCGCGTTGGGCCAGCCACGCGTTGCCGGCGTCGATGGACGTCGAGCCGGGCGGCTCGGCCAGCCAGGTGGGATCCAGGTCGCCGGCGGTGATGGTCTGGCGCGCTTTCCATACCGACGCCGGCACATCGACGCGCACCAGGAAGGCGTTGCGTATGGCGATGTTGCCGCCCAGATGGGCCAGCGTCTCGAGCGTGGCGATCGCGATGGTCGTGGAGGCGTAGACCACCGGCATGCCCTTGCCGTTCCAGCGCCCGCCGGTGACCCTGGCACCGCCACCGCCCAGATCGGTGGCGGCGTAGTCGGCGGTATGCTTGGCTATTCGCCACAGGGACACCTCCGCGCGCGACATTACGACACGATCCCATACTCGATCCGGCCCAGGGTATCGAGCACCAGCTCGTACCCGGCTTCCGTGTCCAGCAGCGACAACGGCGCCTCGCCGCCCAGCGACCGGTTTTCCTGGGTGATCCAGCGTTGCGCCGATGGCTCGTCCTCCAGCACGCCCACGCGCGCATCCAGACTTTTTCGGCGCGGTAGATGCGGTCCTGCTCGGCGGGGGACAGCAGCGCGTCCTCGCTGATGCGCGCCTTCATCGTGCTTTTGGGAAGCTTCAGGGTGTCGAACAGCCGGTCCTGGCTCAGACCGAGGCGGGCCGCCATGTCCGGGATGACCCGGGCGGGCGTGCCGGCGCGCATTTTCTTGATGAGCTCGGAGGCGCTGCCTTGGAAAGCGTCGGCCTGGAAGACGGATTCCTCGGTCGAAACGTATGCGGGTAAGGGGTCGGCTCGCCGTGCCAGTTTGGGGAGCTTGGCTGCCGGCTTTTTCGCGGATGATGGCATCGCTGATCCAATTTAAGACATTTGATTGTCCAAGTATAGATCACTAAACCCGCACTGTCATTCATCGTCCGCCGTGCCGGCCCCAGGTCATGGTCCGGAACGTGCCCCCGGTGTCCGACGCATCCTGGAACAGCGCATACAGCCAGCTCGCCAGGCCGACCGGCGAATCCGAGAGGGCGAACGCGAGGGACTGCGGCCGAGTGCACTGGATTTTCATGGAGCCGGCATACTCGCTGTCGCACCGCGCGGCGTCGTGCAGCATGCGCTGCTCTTCCGGCGTCGCTTCCTGGATTTCTTTTTCGGTCGGATGGAACATCACCAGGTTCAGATGGATACCCGCTAGCCCCGGTGAAGCGGGGCGGCACGGGCAGGCGGAGACGCCGGCCGTATGACGACGCGGTGCGAATGAGCTTCGGTTACGCAAATGCCTGGACGTCAAAATTGGTGAAGCGAGTCTCCGCGCTCGGTCATTGCCGGGGCATTTCGGAAGGGGGCACGCGGAAATGGACCGAACACCAGGACTTCTCGTCAGGGATCTGAAAAAAGGGGCGGGACTATCTCTTTGGGGGACTGACCGGTGCGGGGCACTCGTCAGTCCAGCGCACAACTTTCATTTCACGAACATGCTCACCGATTGTATCGAGGCGCAGACAAGCGTCTTTCTTCCGATAATAAAGGACACATCTGGCGCTATCATTTGAGCACGAGTCGACCTCCATGAATTTTCGCCGGACGAGTTCCTTCTCGACGCCGTCATACTCATAGTGGTCGTTGATGTGTATTGGAATTGGCGTCCATCCGTCTTTGAGCAGTAGCATTCTTGCTTTCGTAAAACGCAGGTCCGGCTTGAGGTATGGCGGATATGATGCAGCAAACAGGGGGGCCATCATTAAGGAGAGAGTCAGAAATGCCGCAGTCTTCATTTTACGGTTCCCCCAAAGTTCTTGTATGTTTGGATGAAGTCTTCGTAGTTAACATAAGGCTGAGGAGGATAGTGGTTTCCCCTGCCGGGCCCCTCCGGGAGGGCTGCCCATTTTCGGGCGGCGGGAGCCATGCTGTCAGCGATCTCGCCAGCTTTGATTTTTTCAATGACGCCTATGCTGCGTAGCATTTCGACTGCGATCAAGTCTTGAGTCTCCGGCTTGAAGTCAGTGAGGCCCATCGCTTTCACACCATGGTCGCGCCAGGTTTCTTTAGTAACCTGATACATGCCTGATGCTGTCGAGCCATGGCAGCCGGGGCCTGGATGCGTGCTGAAGTCGGTAAAGCGCCAAGGATCCTTTTTCTTCCCTTTGATCGCTCCATACATGAAGTCGTAGTCGCCCCCTTCTGCTTCAGCAATGGCCTTTAGAAACGCTTGGACATTTGCATCTTTCAGATACTCTCGGTTCTCTGTCAGTCGTTGCTCTTTCTCACGCTTTACCCTGACCACCTTGGCCTCTGCGTCATCATGAGGCGTAGTATTTTTGGTTGCGCGGTGCTGCAGGATACGACCTGATGGCGACGTCACTGTTGAAGACATATTCTGATCCTATAGGAAAATATCGATCGACTCAGGTGTCGCCGATGTAGCGATAAGATGTGTGTGGCCGTTGGCGTCCGTGGTGCCAAATTCCAATTTTCCACCCGGGCCCTTTAATGCATACTCAGTGTTGGTTAGCGGCTCACCCGTATCCTCGTCGATCAGGACGTACCTATCGTCGAACGTCGCGTCTGTGCCGGTCGTTATCCCCGAGGCTTGCGCGTTACCGGCGGCGCCATTGCTAATGGTTTGATATTTGATGGATTGGCTTAGCAATAGCCGAGGAGGATTGGGGCAACCGCAAAGGCATAGATCGTTTTCCAAGCCGACATTCTTGCCGTTCTAGGTCTCTGGAATTCGAGGCCCGACGCACATGATCTTTCCTTGAGATTTACATGCGGGGCAGAAAATCACATCCCCTTCGAGCGCTATTGTGACGCCGTTAATGCTGCCGTTGCTGCTGGCGGTTATGACCTTGCCGCCTGCCGAGGTCGATGCACCTAACGTGATCGTATGGCGTTTCATTTGGAAATCCTTGACGAGGTGGAGACGGGCCTGATGTAGCCTTCCGGCAATTATTGATCGAGGGAATAAAATCGGATTGCGGAAGCGCAAGAGAAAGGTAATCTGGGAGGGAGCTTCTAGGAGGGGCTGTAGCCCATGTTTGCGCGGTTTAAGGCGACCGTCTTGCCGTAGATAAGGCGGCCCCAAGGCCTACACTTGCTTCCGGGTCCGCGCAGGCCGTCGCCAGTCTATGCCTTCGAGCAGCACCGACAACTGCGCCAGCGTCAACGCTACGAGCTGCTGCTGGCCTGCCGCCAGACGCTCATGTAGGTTTAAATGATTCAGACAAGAAGGCATGGCTTTGACGGTAAATCCGCATAAACATTCTTTTGTGGCTTAGGTAACGATAACAGCAGGAACTTCAATTTGCTGAGCCACGGCGTTATAGAGATCAGTCTCGGTCTCTGGTGTACGTATCGAAATGAGCAGGCAGTAGCGAGCAGGTAAGTCAAATCGCTCAAGTTTGGGACGTGTTCGCCACCATCCTGCTGCGGGATAGACTGCAAGTTGCCCCCGATTAGCTAGATCGGCAGCCGTACCGCTCCATATGTCCTGATGCAATGACCCCTTGTTTCTTTGTCTGTCTCCTAGCACCCAAGATGGATCTTTGGGATCCGAATTTTCTCCGTTTTCTTCTTGTGCGGCAGCAGCATTAATACGTGCAACAAAATCCTCAAGAGACTCCAATGGGCGACGTACATCAAATCGAAGGCGATGCGACGCATAGTGAAATTTTGATGCGGAGCCACGGGACGATGGGTTCGGCTCAATGAAGTACGAAAGCGTCACGCGCATTTCTACGGTCATTTCTCCGAGTGCCTCAAGTTCTTCTTTAGGCCATGGCAAATCATGCAGGTTCATGTCGCGCGACTTAATACTGCTGCCTTCTTTGCGGTATGGATGAACGAGATCCTCCACAACCAGCGTCACAGAATTTGCCGCGCTCCAAAGAGCTCGATTTGCGTCTGGGGCCCCCCAGCCGCAATGTCGGATGAGTTGCGCAAATGCAGCCTTTGTAGGCATTCCGTGTTCGGGTAAGTATAAATGTCTCATCGCCGTCGTCCATTCGGCAGAATGAACGATTAACGCGCGAATCGTCTCAGCCCTAAACGCTGGATAAGCTGCCATCAATTGTGCAGCCATGCGGGCGCACGACGCCGCTGCGGCACTTGTGGCATTCGTGGTGGTGAAGAGTCGTTCCTGCGAATTGTTGTTAGTGGTCAACAGGCTAAGGCTCGGCAAAACGACGGAGCCGAATCCATCTAAGGCGGCATTCCCGCCTTCGAAGACGACGTCAGGTTTTAGAGGCCATGCTTTGTCCCAGGTTGCCGAAGAACTTGTCATCGGGCTTAGGCCACCATTTGCCGCGATCACGGTGCAATGATGATAGTCGATCTCAGAAATGCCTGTTTTTTCGGTGAACGCTCCAACGGTCAAAGAATTCCACGCCTGCCCAGGGTCATGAATCAGGTTTGTAGAAAGACTCGCAGGATATTCGAGCCAAGCGCTTTGGTCGAACATGTTACCGGCCGATTGTACAAATAGCCGAGGGAACGCTCCGTTATTGTCGGCGTCGGACGCAAGCCTATCAACCATTGCGGACCAACTTGATGGACGGCCTCGATCACGAAAATCAGTGGAGGTAACGGTCGAATTAAAGACTCTGGGACGATTAGGGGCATTCACTTCAGGTTGGCTAACTGCATCGGCGAACAAGCTCGCGTGAAGCTCATTCTCGCCTGCATTTGCACCGTGCCCTCCTACCAATTTTACAGATTCCAGTAAATGGTCAATTTGGATTGGCAGATTCGATGCAAGTGCATGGGTAAGATCCCCATATATTGCTATGCCCACCATTCCGGTTCCATGGTTTGCATGATCATCGACACCCCACGCGGGATTAACCGTATACAAATCTTCGGTCTGAACGACAGGGGCTATTAGCGGATGTGCTCGATTGACGCCGCTATCCAATAGGCAAATTCGTGGTGCGTTTGCGGCCCCGGAGAAAGTGCATCTGCCAAGCAGATCGTCTTGCCAGTTCTGCTGCTCCTCTGCCGGCATGCTATCGAAGAATTCGGCTGTTTCCTTTGCACGTCGAAGTTCTGCAACGCAATTGAGCGCTAAGACAGACTGAGAGAGCTGATGCTGCGACCCGTACATGAGAAGCACGACGCGTTCCGGGAAATCAGCTCGGGATTGACTTACGTTGCAACCAGTCGCGCTGGCAAGTTTCCGGAAGTCGCTGATTACTTCCTCTCGGAGTTCTCCGTGCTTGCCGCGAACGGGCAGCCAAACCTCCCACCAAAACTCTTCGAGTCTATCTATTGGGAGGAGGCCAGGATCATCCGTCCACAAAGCACGCAACTCGGCAGCACGAATCTCGGAGATCGTATTTAAAAGGGCCTTGTGATCGCGAGGATTGCCATTTTTATCTTTTTTTTCTTGCAAATACTCTGTTACGCACTTCTCGAAATGCGTCAGCTTTCCGTCAGGCACGAACACATTGGCCACGGTATGGTTGCCGTCTTGGCGCACACTCAGTAGTTCGATTTTTTGGGCATCGTTGCTAAGGCTCGCAAACGCCAGTTCTACGTCGGGTTGTCCGATGAACTGAATTTGTATCCCAAGACCAGCTTCGAGGTTTTGCTCTTGTTGTCGCGCAATTGCCGTTTCGGCGATGGGCCTTAACGCAGTTAGTTGAGCTTGTAGAGAAGCTCCGTGTTCGGCGCGCGGCAAATTAGGAACTAAGGGCTTGGCGCCGCCATTGGATGAGTGAGCTGTAAATGCTCTTGATTGTGACGTCTCGCTGAGGACGAGATGTGAACGCTTATCGTTTTGCGGTGCCGTCATTAGTAGGCAGCTCTTTATGTTGATTGCCGGTCAGTTTTGCACTGATGAGCTTTCGCTCATGCAGCATACTTATCAAACTTCCTTCGGATACGGCGCTGCCATCGTGCAGAATAACTTCCTTAATTGATTCGTCTACCGCGCGGCATAGTTCTGCGTAGCTCAACATTTCTGCCTCACCGACGGCTCTCTTCAGGTTGAATTTTTTAGGTTTGAACTTGCCTAGTCTGCGGTTGAGCAAAGTAATTACCTGCTCCTGACCAGGTAGCTTATATTCAATTACGTCATCGAATCGACGGAACAGGGCGTAGTCGAGAATTTCCGGATGGTTCGTAGCTGCGATGATGAGGCTGCTGGAATGATCGTGCTCGATCATCTGCAAAAAACTATTTAGCACACGACGGATCTCGCCGACGTCATTGGCAAGGCCTCGCTGAGAGCCGATTGCGTCGAATTCGTCGAAAAAATATACTCCTCGCACATCAGCGATTGCGTCAAACACCTGACGTAACTTCGCCGCTGTTTCTCCCATGAACTTTGTGATGAGGGCGTCCAATCGAACAAGAAAGAGCGGAACGCCTAATTCGCCTGCGAGCGCAGATGCAGTCATGGTTTTCCCTGAGCCTGGCGGACCGACCAACAGTAGTTTGCGGCGGGGAGAGAGCCCGTGCTCGCGTATCTTCGCAAATTGTCGTTGCTCGCGAAGAATGCGGTGCAGTTGGTTTTCGACGCTATGATCGAGAACCATGTCTACGACTCTCGTTGCTGGGTAGCTGGCGCTTAAGAGAGTTGCGAGCTCCCCACGTGGTTGGCCGAGCTGAACTAATTTTCCGGGTTGGGCGATTGGCCTACGTGCTTTCGCAGCATCAACCATGTCTCGGAGCTCTTCAGCCAATTTGCCATGTCCGAGCTTGGCTTCATGAGCAGCTACCTGCATAGCAACAGACAGGAACTGACTATCATCGCCATTCATATGCGACTTAAGCAGCGCTTTTAGTTGTTCTGCACTAGCCATGAAGTGTCCTGAAAGAGTAGGGTGTATTTTACCCCGCACATGAAGGCGTAGGGTAAATTGATTTTAAGTTAACGTGGTCACACAGCTGAGCTAGCAGTAGGCAAGGCGGGGTTCGGCCCGAAGTATAGCGGAGTGCCGCGTACCGGAAATGGACCGGACACGAGGAATTTTGATTCTGCAAACAAAAACGCCAACCGGCATGGTTGGCGTTTCGTGAGGTATGTTCTTGGTGGCCCGGGGCGGAATCGAACCACCGACACAAGGATTTTCAATCCTCTGCTCTACCAACTGAGCTACCAGGCCAAGGCGCGCTATTGTAGCAGTCTTGTTTAAATTCGCCAAGCCCCCCGTCCAGCGCCGCCAGATAACGCCCCAGCGCGTCGTCCAGCGGCGGCATCAGCTGGCCCCGCTCGCTGCCCAGCGCGCTGAACACCGGTTGCGCCGCCTCCATGTCGAGCGCCATGGCGGGGCGGGCCAGCAGCCGCCCGGTCGACACCCCGGCCAGCTGCGCCGCCCGGCGCGCCAGGTCGGCCCAGCTGAGCGCGGCGCCGCTGCTCAGGTGCCAGATGCCCGCCTCGCCGTCGATCAGCAGGTCGAGGCAGGTGTCGACCAGGTCCGGCACGTACGTCGGCGAGACGATCAGGTCGCTCGCGGCGGTGAACGGCTGGCCGGCCGCCAGGGTCCGCAGCGCGTGCGTGACGAAGTTGTGCTTGTCCCATGGGCCGAAGAAGGCGCTGGTGCGCACCATCAGCGCGCGCGGGTGGACCGCCAGCACCCGCTGCTCGGCCTCGGCCTTGCTCTGGCCGTAGACGTTGAGCGGGGCCACCGGGTCGCTTTCGACGTACGGGCTGCCCTTGCTGCCGTCGAACACCAGGTCGCTGGAAAAACTCAGCAGTTCGATCGCGTGGCGGGCGCAGGCCGTCGCCAGGATCACCGGTCCCTGGGCGTTTTCGCGCAGGCAGCGCTCGGCGTCCTGCTCGGCCCGCTGCACGCGCACGTAGCCGCCGGCGTTGACCACCGCCCACGGCCGGTAGCGGCGGATCGCCGCGTCCACCGAGGCCGGGTCGGCGATGTCCATTTCCTGCCGCGTCAGCACGTGGCAGGCCAGGTGGCGCTCGGCGCACAGGCGGGCGAAGGCGCCGCCCAGCGTGCCGCTGGCGCCGCTGATCAGGATCGGCCGCCCCGGCTCGGGCGGCGTGACGTACTCGGCCGTCAGGGCCGGCCCGAACGGCATCGGCGGACACAGCAATCGCTGCGGCCGTCGCCACCAGCCCAGCCCCTGCAACACCGGACTCGACGGCGTGCGCCCGGTCGCCAGCTCGCGCATCAGGGCGGCCAGCGCGGTCGGGCGCGGTTCGGGGCCGCGCAGGTCGTAGGGGCCGTTTTCGTAGTAGCCCTTGCGCTCGGTGACCAGGCAGTTCCAGTCGTACGAGCCCAGCAGCGACCAGACGGTGACGGCGCGCATGTCGACGCCGTCGCGCCGCACTTGCTGCGCGGCCTGCCAGATCTCCAGCAGCCAGCGCAACTGGTCTTCGCGGTTGGCGTCGATGTGGGCCTCGGTGACGGCCAGCGGCAGGCCGTAGCGTTCCCACGCCTCGTGCAGCAGCGGGGCGACGCCGGGGCGCGGCGTTTCCAGCGCGCGGGCGGCGACCACGTCGGCGTAGCCTTCCGGGCCGACGTCGTGCCGCGCGTAGTGCTCGCCGCGATGGTCGAGCCAGCGCTCGCTGGTGATGTAGTAGTTGACGCCGACGATGTCCGGCGGGCATGGATGGTCGCGGAACCATTCCAGCTCGTCGGCGGTGGCGCCGCTGTCGCGCAGGTAGCGCCACAGCGCGTGCCCGGGGCCGACCATGCCGCACAGCAGGTCCCACGGCAGCCAGCGGCGGTCGTTGTAGAACTGCGCCTTCACGGCCATCTCGGGCGTGCTGTAGGTTTTGCCGAGGTCGTCCGTTTGCACGAGCTTGGCGCGCGGATTGACGGCGCGGATCGCTTGCATCGACAGCGCCACGCCCTTGCATTGGTTGAGCAGCGCGCGCACGAAGCTGCGGTCGCTGCGCTCGTGCGGATACCACAGGCCGTACAGGCCGCAAAAGCGCGCGGTGGTGCACGGTTCGTTGACGGGCGTGTACTGCTCGACCCACGGGTAGCGCCGGGCGACGGCGCCGGCGTAGGCGGCCAGCTTGTCGGGGAAGGCGGGATCGACCAGGCTGGTGTCGCGCGGGCCGCTGCCGTGGTGCACCAGGCCGACGATGGGGTCGATGCCCAGGCTGCGCAAGGCCGGCAGGCGCTCGTCCGGCCACGACCAGTCGGCCTTGTCGAGGCCGTCCGGCGCGATCAGCTCCCACAGCACCGGATAGCGCAGCGCGGTGATGCCGAGCGACGCGAAGCGGTCCAGGTCGCTAATTCTACCGGCGTGGCCGTTCTGGTCCATCTGGCTGAAGTAATTGTCGCGCACGCGGTTGACGGTGGCTTCCAGGCCGCCCCACAGCGCCAGTGGGGCGGGCTCGTGCACGTCGTTCTTCTTAGTCATGGGATCGCTGGAGAGTCGAACTTGCAAATAGTATGGACAAGAAAATCACAGTCCGGCGCAGCATTGAACAATGGCTACTTTGCTTGACACCAATATTGTCGAGGTATAAATTCGATTGCTGTGCAATCCACTTGGACGGGAGCGGTATGAAACGAGCGGCATGGTTGTTGACGGCGGGTTTGATGGTGGCGGGCGCGGCGCACGGGGCGGCGTTGACGCCCGTGCAAAAACAGCTGCGCGAGATTTATCAGGAGCTGGTCGAGACCAACACCACCGATTCGGCCGGATCGTGCACGGTGGCCGCGACCAAGATGGCCAAGCGCCTCAAGGCGGCCGGCTACAGCGACGCCGACCTGCGCATCGTCGTGCCGCCCGGCGGGCCGGCCAAGGGCAACCTGGTCGCGCGGCTCAAGGGCGACGGCAGCGCCAAGCCCTTACTGTTATTGGCCCACATCGACGTGGTCGAGGCCAAGCGCGAGGACTGGACCCGCGATCCGTTCAAGTTGATCGAGGAGGACGGCGTGTTCTACGCGCGCGGCGCCTCCGACGACAAGGCGATGGCGGCGGCCTTCGTCGCCAACATGATCCGCTACAAGAAGGAAAAGCCGGCGCTCAAGCGCGACCTGGTCATGGCGCTGACCTGCGACGAGGAACTGGTGCCGAGCAAATTCGACGGCGCCGAGTACCTGCTCAAGCACCACCGGCCGTTGATCGACGCCGAGCTGGCGCTCAACGAGGGCGGCGGCGGCATGCTCGACAAGAACGACAAGCCGGTGCGCCACGGCATCCAGGCCGGCGAGAAGGTGTACCAGAGCTTCCAGCTGGAGGTGACCAACCCGGGCGGCCACAGCTCGGCGCCGTATCGCGACAACGCCATCTACCATCTGGCCGACGGGCTGTCGCGCCTGGGGCAGTTCGCGTTCCCGTTCAAGCTGTCGGACGTCACGCGCGCGTTCTACCAGCGCATGTCGACCATCGAGCAGGGCCAGGTGGCCGCCGACATGAAAGCGATCCTCAGCGATCCGCCGGACCAGGCGGCGCTGGAGCGGCTGTACGCGCTCCATCCGATGCACAACTCCACCGTGCGCACCACCTGCGTGGCGACCAAGGTCGATGCCGGCCACGCCGACAACGCCTTGCCGCAGCGCGCCCGCGCCACCGTCAATTGCCGCATCCTGCCGGGCGAGCCGATCGACGAGGTGCAGGCCACCTTGCAGCGCGTGCTGGCCGACGACAAGATCAAGATCACCCGCATCGGCGAGGGCGTGATTAGTCCGATGCCGCCGTTGACGCCGGCGTTGATGAAGGCGGTCGAAGAGATCAGCAACGACATGTGGCCGGGCGTGCCGGTGGTGCCGACGATGTCGACCGGCGGCACCGACGGCCGTTTCCTCAACAACGCCGGCATCTGGACCTATGGCATCAGCGGCATGTTCCACGGGCCGGAAGGTTCGGGCGCGCACGGCTTGAACGAGCACCTGCGCGTGAAGTCGCTGTACGACGGCCAGGAGTACCTGTACCGGCTGGCCAAGCGGCTGGCCACCGAGTAGGGCGCGCGGCGTTTAAAGGTTGACGGTGATGCTGCGGAATTTGCGCAGCGCCGGCGGTGCCTCCTTGCAGGGCGTGCCGCCGGTTTTTTCGTCGCCGTCGTCGCTCAATAGCTGGAACGATTTGCCGTCCGCCAGCGCGAACAGGGCCTCGGGGCGCAGGCTTTTGCCGATGCTGGCCGCCAGCGCAATTGGCGCCGTGGCAGGTGACCACTTGAACAGTTTGAAGACGCCCTCGGAATCCCTCGGCCCGGCCACGATCAGATACGCGCGCAGCTTGTCGGCGTAGTCGATGCTGCGGATGCCCAGGCCATCGAGCGGCAACTCGATGGCCGGTCCGAACACCGGCGCCTTCGCCGCCGCGCCGCCGATCGCCAGCAGCTGGTCGGGATTTTTCAGCGTCAGTATCAGCGCCTTGCCGTCGACCACGGGGCTGCGCAGGCCGATCAGCAGATGGCCATCTGGCGTCGCCGCCAGGCCTTCGATATTCAGGCCGCCCTCGTCCTCGGGCGAGATGCGCGCCGCCTGGTCCAGCCGGTATTGTTGAAACGGCGGATGGGCGGCGATGGCGTCGAGCAGGCCGGTGTAGGGGGTGCCGGCGATGGTCAGCACGATCGCATCGCCCTTGCCGACGATATCGGTGGCGAAGAGCTGGCGCCGCTCCGGCCGCGCGCGCGCCTTCTTGTTGGCGCCGTGCGAAGCGATCCAGTAGATCCGCCGCCCGATCAGCGCCGCGCCTTCGATATCGGACTCGCGCTGTTTTTCGCCGGGGACGCGCAGCACGGCGGACAGGTCGAACAGCTGCACCGGCGCGCCGGAACGGTCGCTGCGATACAGGCGCAGGATGTTGTCCTCGTCGTTGGCGACGACGAAATGATGGTCGTCGACGGCGATGCCGGCGGAGGCGTCGCACATGCCGTAGTGCTCCAACGGTGCCGCGGCCGACGCGCCGGGCAGGGCCAGCAAGCCTGCGAGGACGCAGGCGGCTTTTTTAATGTTGGCCATCTTGATCTCCTGGGGAACGGCATCGGGGCACGGCGAAAAGGTCGGCGGCCCCGCCATATTTGCTATGCTAGCGTCTTTCCGCGTTCCGGTGCCGCAGCGCTGGCGCGGAGCCTATTTACGGAGTAGCCGCTATGGTCTCGTTACAAGAGCAGTTTTTGAAGGCAGGCCTGGTCGACAAGACCAAGGTCAAACTGGCCAACCAGGAAAAGAGCAAGCAAAAAAAGGTGGAGCGCCGCACCGGCGAGCAGACCGTCGACGAGGCGCGGCTGGCGGCGCTGGAGGTGCAGCGCAAGAACGCCGAGCGCGCGAGAGAGTTGAACGCGCAGCGCGACGCGGCGGCCAACCAGAAGGCGATCGTCGCGCAGATCGCGCAGATGGTGCGGCAGAACCGCCAGGACAAGGGCAGGGGCGACATCCCCTACAACTTCACGCACGGCACCAAGATCGAGCGGATCTTCGTGTCGCCGGCGGTGCGCGAGCATCTGGTCGCGGGGCGGCTGGTGATCGTGGTGTTGAACGGGACGGTGGAACTGGTACCGCGCGTCATCGCCGACAAGATCGCCGAGCGCGACGCCTCGATGGTAGTGCGGGTCAACAAGGCCAGCACCCAAGTCGACGAGGACGATCCGTACGCCGCGTTCCAGATCCCCGACGACTTGATGTGGTAAAAAATCCGGGGTCAGGTCCACCAATTCTACACGGCCTGGACGGTATCGAGCGTTAAGGTACAGCTCGTGTAGAAATGGTGGACCTGACCCTGGAGTTATTCTTTCTTGAGCGTGCGCTCGAACAGCTGGTAGATGCGGCGGTACTGGTCGTACCAGCTTTCGGCGTGCACGTAGGCGTGGCGCTCCAGCGGATACGAGGCCAGCTCCCAGTTGTCCTTCTTTAGTTCGATGAAGCGCTGTGCCATGCGCACCGAGTCCTGGTAGAAGACGTTGTCGTCGACCATGCCGTGCGCGATCAGCAAATGGCCTTTGAGCTGGTCGGCGTATTCGATCGGCGACGATACCTTGTACGCTTCCGGATCCAGCTCCGGCGTGTTGAGGATGTTGGCGGTGTATTCGTGGTTATAAGTGGTCCAGTCGGTGACGGGACGCAGCGCCGCGCCGGCCTTGAACTGGTCCGGCGCCCGCAGCATCGCCATGAAGGTCATGAAGCCGCCGTAGCTGCCGCCGTAGATGCCGACGTTGCCGGCGTCGCCCTGGTGGTTGGCGACCATCCAGTTCACGCCGTCGATGTAGTCCTCCAGCTCCGGATGGCCCATCTGGCGGTAGATCGCCGTGCGCCAGTCGCGCCCATAGCCGAGCGATGCGCGGTAATCCATGTCCAGCACGATGTAGCCTTTTTCCACCAGCAGGTTGTGGAACATCTGCTCGCGGAAGTAGACCGGGAAGCGCCGCGTGACGTTCTGCAGATAGCCGGCGCCGTGCACGAACATCACCACCGGATATTTTTTGCCCGGCTCCAGCGTGGCCGGGCGATACAGCTTGGCCCAGATCGGATCGGCGCCGTGCGTCGACGGGACCGCGACGATTTGCGGCGTGATCCACTCCCGCGCCTTGTAGTCGGCGTTGCGGGTGTCGGTCAGTTGTTTGGCGGCGCCGCCGCCGCTATCGACGGTGGCGATTTGCGCCGGCATGTAGGCGCTCGAGTAGCGCACCAGCAGCTTGCGCCCGTCCGGCGATAGCGTGAAGCTTTCCACGCCGCCCAGCGAGGTCAATTCCTTCAACGCGCCGTTGCCGGTGGCGCTGGAGCATACCTCGTAGGTGCCCGGCAGCTTGGGATTGCACAGGAAGTAGGCGGTCTTGCCGTCGGCCGACCATTCGACGTCGCTGGCTTCCCACTTGCCCGAGGTGAGCGCGCGCGCGGCCGCCGTGCCCGCGCCCACCGCGGGCCGCAGGTAGATGTGGGCGTAGCCGCTTTCCTCCGACTGGTACCACAGCGTGCTGTTGTCCGGTTGCCAGCCGAAGCCGTTGCCGCGGTTGTTGACCCACGCGTTGTCGGTCAGGCGGTGCAGCGGCCGCAGGGTGGCGGCGGCCAGGTCGACGGTGGCGATCCAGCGGTCCTTGTTGTCGATCGCCTGCGCCATGACGGCCACCTGCTTGCCGTTGTCGCTCCAGCGGATCGATTCGTCGCGGCTTTCGAAGCGCACGCCGCGATTGCCTTTCAACGGATCGAGCTTGCGCGCGGCGCGCATGTCGGCCAGCGGGTCGACGTCGATGCCGGGCAGGGTGTCGAACGACAGCTCGGTCACCTTGCGCGTGGCCAGTTCGACCAGTTTGAGTTGCTGTGGTTGCGGGCCTTCGTCGCTGACCCGTTTGCGTTCGTCGTCGGTTTCCTCGTAGCCCGATTCGGTGACGTACTTCGGCAGCTTGCCGACGCGGCGCTTGTCGCCGTCCTTGGCGTTGGTTACCACCAGCAGGTAACGGCCGTCAGGCGACAGCGCGCTGGTTTCGATGACCACCTTCTCGCCCAGGTAGACCGGCAGCGGCGCGCGCGTGGGGTCGGCCTCGCGCTCCTGGTTGCGGCGGTCGCGGGTGGCGTCGTGCTCCTCCTTCAGGCGCGCCAGCGTGGAAAGCAGGCGCAGTTGCAGGTCGCGCCGCGCGCTGGCGTCCGGCGCGGCGTCCGGGTCCTTGGCGGTGCGCAGCACGGCCACCGGCGACACCAGGCGCGCGGCGCGGCTCCAGCTGAACCAGTCGCTGCCCACGCGGAACTGCACGCTGGCGCCGTCGGCCGCGTATTGCGGGTCGGCGGCCGGCGTGGTGCCGCGCAGGATCTGCGTCAACGCGCCGCTTTTCAGATCGCGTTCGAACAGGTCGCCGTTGCGCAGCAGGATCGCGCGCGTGCGATCGCGGTTGTAGACCGGGTCGGCGCTGTCCAGATTGGCCAGCTGCTTGTCGTCCACCGGTTTCGGCGCGCCGCCGGCGATCTGGAAGGTGTCGCGCAGCGGCGAGCCGGCGCGTTTTTGCTTGAAGTAGACCTGGCGGCTGTCCCAGCCCCACCATGCCGATTCGACCGGGTTGCCGATCCAGTCGGGATTGGCCATGGCCTGGTCGAGGGTGATCGGGGTGGGGGTGGCCGCATGGGCCGTCAACGTGGTGAACGCGACGGCCAGCGTGGTGGAGAAGGGCAGGACAAAACGCATTGATGGTTCGCTTTGAAGTTGGGTGAACGGGAGCGCCGGATCGCGGCGCGTCCACGATTCTAGCCGAACACTCAGTTGCGGGCCATCTTGTCGCGCAGGCCGTCCCTGGCGTCCGGCCCGCCGCGGCGTGGCGCCATGCGCAGCGCCAGCATCAGGATCAGTCCCGCCGCCAGGTATAGGCCGATCAGCGCGGCCAGCATGGCGGCGCTGTCGCCCCAGGCCAGCAGGCGCGCGCCCAGCGCGGGGCCGAAGGCGCCGCCCAGCATCCCCACGCCGCCCACCAGCGCGATGCCGGCGGCGGCGCGCCGGCGGTCCAGCAGCGCGGTGAGGATGGCCACCAGCAGCGGCAGCGCCGAGGCGATGCCCAGAGTCGCCAGCGCCAGGCCGGCCAGCGACCAGGCCAGGCCGTCGTCGGCGGCGATGGCCAGACCGAGGCCGCCGGCGGCCAGCACCATGCAGGCGATGAAGTGGCCGCGCCGCTCGCGCCGGCGGTCCGAGTCGTGGCCGATGGCGATCATGCCGGCGATGCCGGCGACACCGGGAATGGCGGCCAGCAGGCCGCCGGCGCCCCAGTGCCGCAGCAGCGCCGGCGCCCAATGCGCCAGCGCGCAACTGGCGCCGGTCAGCAGCAGCATGGCCAGCGCCAGCAGGCCGATGGCGGGATCGCGCAGCAGCGACCAGATGACGGCCAGCGCCGATGGCGGTTCGTCCTCGTCTTCGTCTTCGTCGGCGCCGGCGAGCGCCGCCTCGTCGCGGTGCAGGTCCTGCGCCACCATCTGCTGTTCGAATCCCGACAGCCATTTGGCGTCGTCGGGATGGTCATCGAGATAGAAGTAGGCGGCGATGCCGAGCAGCGCGGCCGGCAGGCCTTGCGCCAGCAGCAGCCATTGCCAGCCTTGCATGCCGCTGTGCAGATGCAGCGCTTGCCGCAGCGCGTCCGACAGCGGCCCGGCGACGATGCCGCCGACCAGCGTGGCCGACGCGAACATGGCGAACACGCGGGCGCGCCGCGCGGCCGGATACCAGTAAGTCAGGTAGAGGATCACGCCGGGGAAGAAGCCCGCTTCGCTCATGCCGAGCAGGAAGCGGATCGTGTAGAACTCGAGCGGCGTGCGCACCAGGGCGCCGGCGGCGGTGGCCGCGCCCCAGCCGAGCATCATCCGCAGCAGCATTTTGCGTGCGCCGATTTTTTCGAACAGCAGGTTGCAAGGCACGGCGAACAGCGCGTAGGCGATGAAGAACACGCCGGCGCCCCAGGCGAAGACGTGGTCGCCGAACCCCAGGCTGTCCTGGATGTGGCGCCGCGCGTGGTCGACGTTGACGCGGTCGATGTGGGCCACCACGCAGCACAGCATCAGCAACGGCAGCAGGCGCCAGCTGATCTTGCGATAGATCGCGGCCATGCCGGCGGCGCCGCGCAGGTGCAGGAGCGTGGCGCCGTGGTTCACGATGCGGGGGCAAGAGTGGTCTGCATGTAGCCGATATTAGCCGTGCCTAATTTGTTAGGCAAGCGTTAGGCGCAATGGGGAACTCAAAACAACAAAGGATGAGCTGGTGCACCATAATGGCACGTGGCGGCGCGGCGTCATCGGCCATGGCTGCGTCGCCGACGGCACGTACATGGCGGATTACGCTGCGCTAATCCGCCCTACGTGGCTCCTAGGTGATTTAACGTTTCGGGCCGTGCGACAGGGTTAGACGCGGATCGAACCGGCGCCCATCGCGCGGACGTTGTGGCCCATGCCGGCCAGGTTGCGGCGCGGACGCAGCTCCGGCTTGGTGGCGGCGTCGCCGTCCTCCTGCGCCAGGAACTGCGTGCCGATCTCGAACCATTCGTCGCTGGAGATGACCTTTTGTGCCAGCGGCAGCAATTCCTGTTCTTCCTTGTCCAGCCGCTTGAGTAAATTCTGACAATACAGGTCGATCGTGCGGCACAGGAACTTGCCCTGAGAGGCGCTGCGCCGCATCGCCCGCCGCAGGCACTTGTGCACGGCGTTGAGCATGGCGCCGCCCAACCGGCTGAGCGTTTCGAGGTCGTTGATCAGCGCGGCGCAGTTGGAGTCGGCCGCGCGCACCGCCGGCATCAGGCAGGCCTCGACCTTGCGCTGGTGGCGCGCTTCGGCAAAGGTGGTCAGCTCCTTGAGCTGCGACTCGATGAACACAGGATCGATCTCCTGCGGGCGGCGCGCGATCGACTGCACATGCTGCAGCAAGCGCGCGATGAAGTGGCGTTCTTTCTTTTGTTCGATGGAGAGTGTCAGTAGCACATAAGTGGCAGTTAGCATAACGTTTCCCGTATTCGTCTGACTTCGGCTGCGCGGCGAGCGTGGAATGCTGTGCGGTTCAGCGCGACTATCGGTTTACCTTAGCGCCGAGACGGACTCATTCAACGTCGATTTACAATTGTTCACAACTAGTTAAAAGGCAATAATTGTGCTGCAATAATAAGCGTCCAACTTCGAAGATTACCGGCGGGGAAAACGAGTTATACACATGCCATGCCGGTCATACTCATGCGTGCTCTACCTGGCTGAGTGGGAAATTATGCACCCATTTTGTTCGACCTGGAATGCGTTTACGATTGACTATCAAAAAATATTTTGTATCAGCCGCGCCCGCAGGGGCGCGGCTTTCTTGCCGCGTCGCGGCGCAATGGTGGCGGAGATTACGCCGCCTGCGGCGCGCCCAGGTAGAGGCCGCGCGGCGCGCTTAAACCCTGCTTGACCTGCTTGCTGATGTCGTCGACCAGCACCTCGTCCTCGCCGTTTTGCAGCGCGGTGACGATCGCCAGCGCGACGTCGGCCGGCGCGGTTTTCGGCGCGTCGATGGCGGCGACCATGTCGGTGTCCATGTAGCCCATGTGGGCCGCCAGCACCTGCGTGTTTTGCGCCGCCAGATCGATGCGCAGGCCGTTCGTCAGCGCCCAGGCCGCCGCTTTGGAGACGCTGTAGGTGCCCGTGGCAGGCATGCTGATCCAGGCCAGCGCCGACAGCACGTTGACGATGGCGCCGCCGCCGTTGTTCTTCAGCGCGGGCGCGAAGGCCTGGCTCAGCGCCATCGGGCCGAAGAAGTTGGTGTCCAGTTCTTTTTGCATCACCCGCAGCGCGTCGGGCGCGGTCACATCGGTGCCGCTGAAGATGCCGGCGTTGTTGACCAGGATGGTCAGGTCGGGAATCGCTTGCACGGCGGCGGCGATGTCGGCGGCGCTGGTCACGTCCAGCTTGATCGGCGTGACGCCGGGCAGGGTGACCGATGCCGGATCGCGGGCGCCGGCGTAGACCTTGCGCGCGCCCGCTTTGAGGGCGGCTTCGGCGATGGCTTTGCCCAGGCCGCGATTGGCGCCGGTGACGAGGACGACGGAGTCTTTGAAGTTCATGATGGTTCCTTGCATAGGTTAGACAACGGGTTAAAAAGTGGGATGGCACACTACAATATGACCGGTCATCTTAAAACCGGCGATAAAAAAACGCGGCGTCGCCGCCGCGCTGGAAAGCTTGGTCAAACTCCGGTCAACAGACGCTCCATCATGACCATGAAGCGGTCCAGCGGTGCACGGTTCTTTTCCACCTTCGCGCGCAGCACCGCGCCCTGCCAGGCGTCGGCGGCGAAGTTGGCCAGTTGCGCCGCCGGCTGGGCGCCGGCGATGCTGCCGTCGCGCTGGCCTTCTGCGATGATGCGCTCCAACAGGCCGGTCAAGGCCGCGAACGACAGGCTGGTCTGCTCGCGGATCAGCGGACTCTGGCTCGACAATTCGGTGCTGAAATTGCCCAACATGCAACCAGCGCAGAACTCTCCAGCGACATTCTGCTCGATCAGGTCGCCGAAGTAGCCGCGCAGGCGCTCCAGCGGCGCCAGCGACGCATCGAGCAAGAAGCCACGGGTTTGCACCGCCGCGGCGGAATAAAGTTGCAATACTTCCACGCCCAGCGCTTCCTTGCTGGCGAAATGGTTGTAGAAGGAACCTTTCGGCACGCCGGCCGCTTGCGTGATGTCCTGCACGCTGGTGGCGTTGAAGCCCTTGCTGTGAAGCAGGTGCAGACCGGCGGTGACGATTTGTTGTTTGACGTTAGGTTTCGGCATGTGCTTAATATGACCGGTCGTCTTAAATCCGTCAAGGATTATTTTGCTGCCAGCGAATTGGCCCCCGAGGGGCGGCAGTCCGGGCAGCCCGTAAAGTTGCGTAAAGTAACAAATTACTTGCCCCGGCGCGAACTTGGTATGATGCTCGGCGACCGGCCGCTCGTGGACTGTAACGCTCGAAACCGGAGTGCCTGCCACCCCGGCGGCGCGCATGGCGGCGTTGCAAATGCTCGCGATAGCCCGCTATCGCTGCGCTTTGCGCCTTGCCCTGCGCGCCGCCGGGGCGTCCTTCACTCCGGTTTCTTCCGTTACAGTCCACTAGCCGGTATTTTTCTATAACGTCGGAGATCCCCGAATGAAATTACCCCTGCTGTTGCTTGGGACCGCTGTCGCGGCCTCCAGCGCCATGGCCGCGCCGCGCGGCTTCACCGTGGAAGACCTGGTCAAGATGGAGCGGGTCGGCAGCCCGGTGCTGTCGCCGGACGCCACCCGCGTCGTCTACACGGTGCGTTCGACCAATCTGGACAAGAACCGTGGCAACACCCAATTGTGGATGCTGGACTTGCGCGCGCCCAAGGCGGCGCCGGTGCGTCTGACCCAGGCCGACGCCAGCAGCAGCGATCCCGAGTGGTCGCCGGCCGGCGACGCCGTCTACTTCCTGTCGGCCCGCTCCGGCTCGTCGCAGGTGTGGCGGCTGCCGCTGGCCGGCGGCGAGGCGGCCAAGGTCACCGACCTGCCGCTCGACGTCGACAACTTCCGGCTGTCGCCGCGCGGCGACCGGCTGGCGCTGAGCCTGGCCGTGTTCCGCGATTGCGCCGACCTGGCCTGCACCAAGGCGCGCCTGGACGCCAAGGCCAAGGACAAGGCCAGCGGCAAGGTCTACGACAAGCTGTTCGTGCGCCACTGGGACACCTGGGCCGACGGCCGCAACAACGTGCTGTACTCGGCGCCGATCGACGCCAGCGGCAAGGTCAGCGCGCAGCCCGTCAGCCTCAGCGGCGCGCTCGACGGCGACGTGCCGTCCAAGCCGTTCGGCGACCATGACGAGTACCACTTCAGTCCGGACGGCAAGACGGTGGTGTTCTCGGCCCGCATCGCCGGCAAGACCGAGGCGTGGTCGACCAACTTCGACGTCTACACGGTGCCGGCCGCCGGCGGCGCGCCGACCAACCTGACCGCCGACAACCCGGCCTGGGACACCAAGGCCATCTATTCGCCCGACGGCAAGACGCTGGCCTATCTGGCGATGGCGCGGCCGACGTTCGAGGCCGACCGCTTCCACCTGGTGCTGCTCGACGTCGCGACCGGCAAGAAGCGCACCGTCGCCGACGGCTGGGATCGTTCGATCGCCGACTACCGCTGGACCCCGGACGGCAAGGCGCTGCTGGCCGTGGCCGACGATGTCGGCCAGCACCCGCTGTTCCGCATCGACGCCGCCAGCGGCAAGGTCGACAAGCTCACCGGCGCCGGCTATGTCAGCGGCTTCGACGTGGCGCGCGACACCGTCGTCATGGCGCAGACCAGCCTGGCGTCGGGCGCGCAGCTGTACAAATTCAAACTCGGCGGCGACGCCGCGCAGGCCGCGCGCCTGACCGACGTCAACGCCGCCGCGCTGGCCGACGTCAAGTTCGGCGAGTACGAGCAGTTCTCGTTCGCCGGCGCCAACGGCGAGACCGTCTACGGCCACGTCATGAAGCCGTGGGACGCCAAGCCCGGCGTCAAGTATCCGATCGCCTTCCTGGTGCACGGCGGCCCGCAGGGCAGCTTCGGCAACTCGTGGAGCTACCGCTGGAATCCGCAAGTGTACGCCGGCGCCGGCTACGCCACCGTGTTCATCGACTTCCACGGCTCGACCGGCTACGGCCAGAAGTTCACCGATTCGATCAGCGGCGACTGGGGCGGCAAGCCGCTGGAGGACTTGAAGAAGGGGCTGGCGGCGGCGGTGCAGAAATTCCCGTGGCTGGACCGCGAGCGCAGCTGCGCGCTGGGCGCGTCGTACGGCGGCTTCATGATGAACTGGATCGAGGGCAACTGGTCCGACGGCTTCAAGTGCATCGTCAACCATGACGGCGTGTTCGACACGCGCGGCATGGCCTACGCCACCGAGGAGCTGTGGTTCACCGAGTGGGAAAACGGCGGCGCCTATTACGACGTGCCGGCCCAGCACGAGAAATTCAACCCGGCGCTGCAGGTCAAGCAGTGGAAGACGCCGATGCTGGTGGTGCAGGGCGACCTGGACTTCCGGATTCCGACCACGCAGGGCCTGGGCACGTTCACGGCGCTGCAGCGGCAGGGCGTGCCGAGCAAGTTGCTGGTGTTCCCGGATGAGAACCATTGGGTGTTGAAGCCGGCCAATTCGCTGTTGTGGCACCACACGGTGATCGATTGGCTCGATAGCTACCTGAAAAGGTAAGCCGTTACCCCGAAGCGCAGCCAACGCAATCCGTGCCGCCGTGGTTTTGGGGTCGGACCCAACGGGGTCCGACCCCGCCCGGCGCGGGTTGCGCCCGGCCGTGCGGGCTGCGCCTGCCGCCACCACACAAGGAACCCCATGAAAACAACGATGACCACGATCGCGCTGGCGTTGACCCTGGCGCTGGCGCATGGCGCTGCCTGCGCCGCGCCCGCCACTCCCGCGCCCCGCGCCGAGAACGCCTACCTGTCGCAGCAAGACGCCGCCGCCCGCTCGGCGCGCGTCGGCAATGTCGATTACACGCTCGAGTTCGCGCTGACCGGCGGCGAGTCGTTTTCCGGCACCACCACGCTGGCGTTCGACCTGAGCGACGCCGGCCAGCCGCTGACCATCGATCTCGACAAGGCCACCATCGCCAGCATGACCGTCAACGGCAAGGCCGTCGCGCCGCGCTACAACCAGTGGTTCATCACGCTGGCGCCGGCCGACCTGAAGGAAGGCCGCAACACCGTCACCATCGCCTACACGCGCCCGCACAGCACCAACGGCGAGGGCCTGCACCGCATGGTCGATCCGGTCGACGGCCGCGTCTACACGTATTCGCACTTCGAGCCGGCCGCCGCGCACCAGATGTTCGCGCTGTTCGACCAGCCGGACCTGAAGGCGACCTTTCAGGTCAGCGTGACCACGCCGGCCGACTGGGTGGTGTCGTCGACGATGCGCGAAAGCGGCGTGACCGAGGTCGCCGGCGGCAAGCGCTGGACCTTCCCGCGCAGCAAAAAACTCAGCCCGTACAACTTTTCGATGCACGCCGGCCCGTACAAGGTGTGGGAGGACACCAGCGGCCCGTATCCGATGCGGCTGTTCGCGCGGCAGTCGGTCGCCGCGCAGGTGTCGCCCAAGGACTGGTTCAACTACACCCGCCGCGGCCTGAAATTCTTCGACCAGTACTTCGGCGTGCCCTACCAGTTCGAGAAGTACGACCAGCTGCTGGTGCCGGACTTCCTGTACGGGGCGATGGAAAACGCCGCCGCGATCACCTTCGGCGAGCGCAGCTTCCTGCACCGGGACGAGATGACGGCGGCGCAGCGCGAAAGCCTGGCCGGCGTCATCCTGCACGAGATGGCGCACCAGTGGTTCGGCGACCTGGTGACGATGAAATGGTGGAACGGCCTGTGGCTCAACGAGAGCTTCGCCTCCTTCATGGGCACCTTGGCCACCGCCGAGGCCACCGAGTTCGGCAACGCCTGGCAGGGGTTTTATTTGGACGGCAAGCAGAGCGCCTACGAGCAGGACCAGCGCGTGACCACGCATCCGATCGAAACGCCGGTGCCGTCGACCGCCAACGCCTTCGACAACATCGACGCGATCACCTATTCCAAGGGTGCCTCGACGTTGAAGCAGCTGCGCCACCTGATCGGCGAGGAGGCGTTCCGCCAGGGCGTGCACAATTACCTGGTCAAGTATTCCTACCAGAACGCCAGGCTCGACGACTTCATCGGCAGCCTGAGCGCGGCGGCCGGCCGCGACCTGGGCGCGTGGACCAAGGAATGGTTGTACGAGCCGGGCGTGAACACCATCGCCGCCGAGTTCAGCTGCGCCGGCGGCAAGATCGCGTCGTTCAGCGTGCGCCAGAGCGCGCCGGGCGCCGCCATGCCGACCTTGCGCGAGCAGCGCGTCCAGATCGGCCTGTTCAAGCTGGGCAAGGACGGCCTGGCGCTCGACCGGAACCTGGCGGTCACCTACAACGGCGCCACCACGGCCGTGCCGGAACTGGCGGGCGCGGCCTGTCCGGACCTGGTGTATCCGAACTACCAGGACTGGGGCTACGCCAAGGTGCAACTGGATAAGAAGTCGTTCGCCACCGCGCAAACCAGCTTGAACAAGGTCGACGATCCGCTGCTGCGCTCGATGTTGTGGCAAAGCCTGTGGGATAGCGTGCGCGACGGCAAGCTGCCGCTGAACGCGTTTTTGACCACCGTGCTGGCCAACGCCCCGGGCGAGAAGGATTACACGTTGCTGGGCAATATCGTCGACAAGACCCTGCAGTCCGACGCTTATCTGAAGAAGATGGGGCCGGCGGTCGCCGCCTACCGGGCCAAAGTGGGCGGGCAACTGGAGCGGATGGCGTTGACGGCGGCGCGCGCGGCCGGCGCCGACAAGAATTTCCAGCGCCTGTGGTTGTCGACCTACGTGGGCGTCGCCAGCAGTCCGGCGGCGCTGGCGCGGCTGGCCGACATCCTCGATGGCAAGCCGGTGGTGCCGGGCCTGAACGTCAACCAGGATCTGCGCTGGGATATCGTGACCCGCCTGAACCGGTTCGCCTATCCGGGCAGCGAGGCCTTGCTGGCGGCCGAGCGGGAGCGCGACAAGTCCGACAGCGGCCAGGCCGCCGCGCTGGCCGCGCGCGTGATCCGGCCGGACGCCGGGATCAAGGCCGAGTGGCTGGCCAACATCGGCGATTTGCAGACCAAGCTGCCGTTTTCCAAGGTCCGCGCGGCGATGGGGGTCATGTATCCGGCCGATCAGCAGGCCTTGAGCGAACTGAGCGCGCAGCAACGCCTGGACACGCTGGCGCGGCTCGACCAGGCCGCCGGTCCGGTGTTCATGCGCGCCTACGCGGGCAAGATGCTGCCGGCGACATGCACGCCGGCCAGCGTGGCGCGCCTGCAGGCGGCGATTGTTAAATTCCCGGACTTGTCGGCGGGCACCAAGCGTTCTCTTTTGGTAACTCATCAGGAGGATGTCCGCTGTGTTGCCATCAAGAAATCTATGACAATATTTTAATTGCCGTCTGATTTTTTGGAAAAGCCAGCCGGGCGGCTGGCTTTTTTTTCGTCCACGCGCTTTGCCGGAGGATGTCCGCAACTACGGTGACCGTAGGGGGAAGATGCGCGGAGTTGCATTGTGTGCCGAGTTTTTACGCAGGCCGGCGCCGGCGTTCCTTCTGGACTAGTTTTGTAAAAGAACAACACCAGAATGATCAAATTCGCACAATTGCATGACAACTTGATGACATCGCTTTCATAGTAAAACCGATATTTTATTTGGTGACTTTTTATAATTAGAAAACAATAATTGTTCATCTTCGGTTACCCGAATTGTGTTGTTTGTTTATATTCATTGTTACCTACAAAAAGTAGACAAAGGTTCCGGCAGGCATCATCCATGCGGACCACGGCGCCATTACTTCACCAAAAGGGCAGTGCAATGAACCACTTCAAGCAAGCGCAGTTGAAAAAAATCACCGGCGCCGCTCTCGGCGCCCTTGCGCTGATGAGCGCCACGCCGGCCATGGCCGCCGTGATCGATTTCGAATCCATCGCGCCGTCGATCTACGGCGGCACCGACACCCTGAGCGAGGCCGGCTACACGATGACAGTGATCGACACGCCAACCAGCGGTCCGGCCGGCACCGGCCTGGCCGGCGCCGTCGGCACCGGCGACGATCCGTATCAGTGCGCGGTCGCGGCCTGCCCGACCGGCAACGCCAGCAACTTCTACATGGGCGTCAACGACGGCAGCCTGAAGGTGGCGCGCGGCGACAACGCGGCGTTCCAGGTGTCGAGCATCGACTACGCCTTCCTGGCGCCGGTGGGCGGCCTGCCCAGCTTTTCCTACGGCCAGCTAACCCTGGTGGGCACGCGCGCCGACGGCGGCACCATCTCGGCCGCCTACGATTTCCCCTTGCTCGACGCCTCGGGCAGCTCGCCGTTCCGCACCACCGCGCTGACGGCTTTCGGCAACATCGGCCTGAGCAGCCTGGTCATCAGCTCCTGCCTGTTCGATGGCGCCGGCGGCTGTTACAGCCCGCTGGCCGGAGCGGAAAACCAGGCGCAGTTCGCCTTCGACAACCTGAACCTGAACGCCGTGGCGCCGGTGCCGGAGCCGGAAACCTACGCCATGCTGGGCCTCGGGCTGGGCCTGGTCGGCCTGCTGTCGCGCCGCCGCGCCAAGGCGGCAACCCACGCCGCCGCCACGATCCACGCCTGAGCAAGGAAACACACCACATGAAACTCCGTCCTATTTCCGCCGCCGTCCTGACCCTGGCCGCCCTGCTGAGCGCGGCCGCGCCGGCGCACGCCGAGGCCGAGCGCCGCTCCTACATCGTCCAGCTGACCGACAAGCCGGTCGCCACCTACACCGGCCAGGTGGCCGGCCTGGCCGCGACGATGCCGGCCCAGGGCCAGCGCCTCAATGTCGACGCCGCCGCCGTGCAGGCCTACATGAGCTATCTGGACACCAAGCAGAGCGCCGTCATCAGCACCATCAACGCCGCCGACATCACCCATAAATACGACGTCGTCTTCAACGGCTTCGCCGCCATGCTGACCGACGACGAGGTGCGCGCGCTCAAGAAGAACAGCGGCGTGGCCGCCATCACGGCCGACTCCATCATGGAACTCGACACCAGCTACACGCCGACCTTCCTCGGGCTGGACCAGGCCGGCGGCCTGTGGGATCAGCTGGGCGGCAAGGGCGCCGCCGGCGAGAACGTCATCATCGGCATCGTCGACGGCGGCATCTGGCCGGAGAACCCGAGCTACGCCGACCGCGTCGACGGCAACGGCAACCCCAGCCACAGCGGCTCGACCGTCGTGTACGACGCGCCGCCCGCCAGCTGGAAGGGCGCGTGCGACATCGGCGAGGGCTTCAGCGTCGCCAACTGCAACAACAAGCTGATCGGCGCGCGCTACTACAAGCCGGCCGACCAGCAACTGCACTGGACCGAGTTCCTGTCGGCGCGCGATTCGGTGGCCGGCGCCGAGGGCCACGGTGGCCACGGCAGCCACACGTCGAGCACGGCGGCGGGCAACGCCGGCGTGACCGCGCTGACCGGCGGCCTGAACCTGGGCAAGGTGACCGGCATGGCGCCGCGCGCGCGCATCGCCGCCTACAAGGTGTGCTGGACCGACGCCGTCACCGGCAAGAACGGTTGCCCCACCGCCAGCAGCGTGGCGGCGATCAACCAGGCGGTCAAGGACGGCGTCAACGTCATCAACTTCTCGATCGGTTCGAGCGCCGGCGGCGGCACCTTCACCGACGCCACCGAGCAAGCCTTCCTGGGCGCGACCGCGGCCGGCGTGTTCGTCTCCACCTCGGCCGGCAACCAGGGGCCGGGTGCGACGGCGCCGGCGCCGGTCGGCCACATCAGCCCGTGGCTGGCCTCGGTCGGCAACTCGACCCACAACCGCCTGTACCTGGCCGACGCCGTGACCGGCGCCGGCGACACGCTGACCGGCGCCTCGAGCAACGCCAACACGCCGTCCTCGCCGCTGGTGCTGGCCAAGGACGCCGGCCTGCCGGGCGCCGATCCGCTGCAGTTGAGCCGTTGCTACGGCCCGGCCGACGACGCCGCGCTGTCGCTGCTGGACCCGGCCAAGGTGGCCGGCAAGATCCTGGTGTGCGACCGCGGCGGCAACGTGCTGGTCAACAAGAGCGCCAACGCCAAGGTGACCGGCGCGGTCGGCGTGGTCATCGCCAACATCGAGGGCAGCGCGGCGACCATCATCAACCAGGCGCACTCGCTGTCGACGGTGCATATCGTCAAGGAAAAAACGGCCGTGCTGAAGGCCTACATCGCCGCCAATCCGAACACAGCGGTCGCCGCGCTGGGCAACCTGCGCGCCACCTTCGATCCGACGGTCAAGGCGCCGATCATGTCGGGCACCTCTTCGCGCGGACCGAACGTGGCCAACGCCAACATCCTCAAGCCGGACATGACCGCGCCGGGCACCGACATCCTGGCCGCCGTCACCGCCGACCTGACGCGCGCCCAGCGCGACGCCGTCGCCGGCGGCGCGCCGGCCCCGGTGACCGACTGGGCCTTCTACAGCGGCACCTCGATGGCCTCGCCGCACGTGGCCGGCGTGGCCGCGCTGCTGCGGCAGCTGCATCCGAGCTGGACGCCGTCGGCCATCAAGTCGGCGCTGATGACCAGCGCGACCGACACCTACAGCGACGGCCTGACCACCAAGGTCGGCTGGGACGCGACCGCCACCAACGCCGGCATGCTGCCATGGGGCCAGGGCGCCGGCCACATCGCGCCGAACGGGGCCGCCGATCCGGGCCTGGTGTACGACATCGCGCCGGTCGACTACGCGCGCTTCCTGTGCGGCCAGGGCCTGATCTACACCAGCGCCCAGTGCACCTCGATGGGCGGCGCGCTGGCCGCCTACAACCTCAACCTGGCCTCGCTGACCGCCGCCAACGTGCTCGGCACGCTGAGCATGACGCGCACCGTCACCAACGTCGGCGCCACCACCGCCACCTACAACGCGACGGCGTCGCTGCCGGGCTTCACGGTGTCGGTGCAGCCGTCCACCCTGGTGCTGGCGGCCGGCGCCTCGGCCAGCTTCACCGTCAAGCTGACCCGCACCAGCGCGCCGCTCGACACCTGGGCCTACGGCGTGCTGAACTGGAAAGACGGCAGCCACGTCGTGCGCAGCCCGCTGACCGCGCGCGCCACCGGCCTGTCGGCTCCGGCCGCTGTCTACAGCGAGGCGGCCGCCGGCAGCAAGGTCGTCACGGTCGGCACCGGCTTTGCCGGCGCCATGAGCGCGGTCAAGGGCGGCCTGCTGCCGGCCACCCGCGAGACGCGCACCATCGCCACCGCCAACACCAACGTCAGCAACACGGCGCTGTGCCAGGCCGGGCCCGCGACCGGCGTCAACCTGCATCCGGTGACGATCCCGGCCGGCGCCATGCTGGCGCGCTTCTCGCTGTTCGATGCGGACACGGTCGGCGCCGTCAGCGGCAACTCGGACCTGGACATGGTGCTGATGCGCGGTAACACGCCCGTCCTCAGCAGCGGCGGCGACACCGCCAACGAGACGATCCAGATGGTGGCCCCGGCCGCCGGCGATTACAGCGTCTGCGTGATCGGTTACCGTCCGAACGGCGGCCAGGCCAGCTACACGTTGTCGAGCTGGGTGGTCGAGCCGTCGACGGGCGGCAACCTGAAGGTCCTCTTGCCGAGCTCGGCCACCGTGGGCGGCACCGCGACCGTCGCCATGAGCTGGTCCGGCCTGGCCGCCGGCAAGCGCCACGTCGGCGCGGTCAACTACATGCTGGGCGGCGCCAAGCAGGGCATGACGGTGATCGATGTCGACACCACCGATCCGCTGCCGCTGTTGCAGAACTCGCGCAACAAGGAGGCGCTGGCGTTCTAAGCGTGAGCTTGTTGTAGCGAAAACCCGCGCGACCCGATGGTCGCGCGGGTTTTTTGCTTTAATCCGCCCGGCGCGGTTCCGTCGTGAAGGGGGCGGCGGGATTGACGACGCAGACGCCGGCGCGGCAGCTGGCGCCGGGGTCGCTGATCATCGAGCAGGTCGACATCATGTGTTCGCGCTCGTCGTCGGCGCGGCGCGCGGCCGCGTGCTGGGCGACCAGCGCCTTGAGCGCGGCGCCGTCGCTGTTTTTGCTCGACCAGGCCAGATAGCGCTCCGGGCCGCCGCAGGCTTTGGCGCCGGCGCCTATCGTGTGGCAGTCGCTTTGCGTGGCGCAGCTGAGGTCGGCGTTGGCCGCCAGGATTTTCTGCCACAGCTGTTCGGTCTTGCCGGCCGCCGGCGCCGGCGTAGCCGGGGCGGGGGGCGGCGCGCTGCCGCAGGCGCTGGCGGCCAATGTCAGCAGGCTTGCGGCGGCAAGGCGAAGGAAGCGGGGCGGGAGGGCGGTTTTCATCGTTTCATCATGAGCCAATCGCCGCCGCTTTACAAGGGGTCGGTCAATCGTGCTTTGCGCGCCAGGCCGTCCGGGCCGAACAGGACGACGAATTCGGCGTCGTCGGGCTTGCCGTTTGCCGATGGCTTGGGCGTGAGCCTGGGATAGCGGTAACGCCACACCTGGTAGCCGCTGTCGAAGCGCACCACGGCGGCGGGACCGAGCGCGGCGCGCATCCGTTCGGTGTCGCGATGGGTGTCCGCGACCGCGACCGTGCCGGCGGCGCCGGGTGGATCGTCCATGTAGTCGAATTGCACCAAGGTATCGTCGGACCAGCGCCGGTCCCATAGCGGCGCGTAGTAGCTGCGGTCGAGCAACACCTGGCAATCGCAGAAGGGCAGCGTGTCCGACGTTTGGGTGCCGCCCGCGTACAGCATGGCAAACGGCAGTTGCTCGGTGCGCGCGCCGTCGCGCAAGGTGGCGCCGAACAGCGGCCGATCGGCGAAGAGCAGGTAATTGCCATCGGGCGAGGCGCAGACGCGGTCGGGATCGGTGAGCAGCGCGCCCAGCCAGGCGAAGACGTTGGCGTTGTTCGAGACCAGTCCGGCCTGGACGCCGACCAGGCATTCGAGGCGCAGGTCGCCCAGCCGCCGCATGCCGGGCGGCACGCTGGGACTGCGCACTTGCGCGCGCCAGGTCAGCGTACTGGTCTTGCTGCTGGCGACGAGGGCGGCGTCCTGCCGCAGCGCCTCGCCGTCGCGCTCGAGGGTGAAGGTGTGGTCGGGCGCCACCGCGACCGGCAGCGCCATCGTGTCGCCGACCACGCGCAACGTGATGCCGTCGAGCCGCGTGGTGGGCAGGCGCGGCAGCAGTTCGAAGCGCAAGGTCGCGTTTGGCGCCAGCGCGCGGTCGCGCTCGAAGCGGTCCATGCCGGCGAGCATCTTGCGGTAGGACTTGTCGACCGGATCGCGGGTGGCCGTGACGGTGACTTGGGCGGGGGACTGCTGGCCGGTGGCGGCGCCGGCGCAGCAGGCCAGCGCCGACAGCAACAGGCCATGCAAGCAAAAGTGCTGGGCATTCGGCAACGTCGTCTCCGGCTACATGGCTTTTCATGTTAGCGCCGGTGGCCGTTTGGCGGCGCACCGCTCAGGGCGGGCGTCGCCTTATTACTGGTGTTCGAGCCTCCATGTGCCCGATGCGGTGCCGGCGGACCAGGCGCCGCCGATGCTGAACAGCGATTCAAAGGCGCCGCTGAAGCTGGCGCCTTTGACACCGTTCACGGTGAGATAGAAAGTGCCTTTGCCGTTGACGTCGATGTCGCCGTGAACGCTGAACAGGCCGTCCCCGCAGTCTGCGTCCAGCTTGCCGGTCTCGCTCACTGTTCCCTCGCATTTGCCGCTGTAGGCGCCTGAATACGATCCGGCCCAGGGGCCGGCGAAGCGTTCGATATTTAAATTCCGGCGTCCTTGTTTGGCGCTGGCGTAGCCAATCAGCTCACTACTTGCGATATAGCTCGTTTTGCTGCCGTCGGTGGCCACCTGGTTGATGCGGCTGACGGATTTGATCAGGCGATAGGTCGACTTGTCCCGCCATACGGTTTCTTCGTGGGTTTCGGTATAGCCGTAGAACGGCACCGGGAGGCTCGTTGATACGATCTTGATCGTGTCAAAGGTGCCGGCGTTGACCGTGATGGTTTCCAACGCTACCGCCTTATTGGTCATTTTTGCCTCGTTCTCGTACGCGCAGTTGCCATTATCGACCTTGCTGTAGCTTTCGCTCCATTCGGCCCCGACCTTCATATCTTTCGGTGCGAGGTAGGTGACCGCCGTGTAGTTGACGCTGCAGCTTTGATCCTTGGTCGCCATCAGCGAGCCGTCGGATCTGTAGTGAAATTCCGTGCTGGGCGAGGATTGAGTCGCCAACGCGGCTGTCTCCATCCATGAGCCGTCGTTGCCGACCTGGCGTACCGCATAGGTGTAGGAGCGCGTGGCCTCCGGCGTCGGCGCTACGGGCTGCTCGCCCGTGGTGAAATTGAGCCCTTGCCGGTACGAATAAAAATCGCCGACCGTCGGCACGATATCGACCACCGGACGGGTATCGACGACCGTGGCGGGCGCGTTCGGGCTGGCGGCGCCGGAACCGCCGCCGCCGCCGCAGGCGGAAAGGGTGGCGGCGATGGCGAGCAATATGCTGAGACGTTTCATGATGACCTTGGCTGGCAGGCCGGCGGGGCGCCGGCGCAAAAAGGCCGCCATCGTATCAGCTTGACAAGGTCTTGTCGAACTTTTAATTTCTGATTTGCATTGGATGTTGCCCTTCGATCCAGCGCGACAGCTCGCGCCCGAACACCCGCGCGCGCGCCGTGTCGACCTGGCGCCGCTTGTAGGCGTCGTGGCTGGCCGGGCCGGCCAGGCTGCGCGCGTAGCTGGCCTGGTCCATCAGCTGGATCTCGTACTCGAAGAAGAAGCCGACGTCGTATTCCTGCTCGGCGCCGGCGCCGACGTTGGCCTGGTCCGGCTGCACGTGGATCATCTTGCGCACCGTCACCTGGATGCTGTTGAAGCCGCTGCCGCTGTGCGGATTGTCGCAGCGCGTCTGCGGCTGCGCCAGCTCGGCCAGCTCGGCGTCCATGGTTTGCAGCAGCGCCAACGGATAGTCGTCGCTGTGCTCGATCTGGGCGCGGTATTTGTTGAAGATCTGCTTGGCCGCCTCGAGGTCGAGCAGGGTGTTGCGGGTGCGCTCGGCGTCGACGTTGGTGACCGACAGCAGGTGCGCGCGCTGCAAGGTGCGCAGCGCCAGCAGGCATTCGAAGCGGGTGGCGAACACCAGCCGCACGCCGAGGTGGTCGAAGATGTCGGCGGCCAGGTAGGCGGCCTTTTGCAGCAGCTTGAGCAGGATGCTCTTGCGGCCCTTGTTGTCCTTGCGCTCGTAGTGCAGCATCGGCAGGCAAACCTCGCCGTCGGTGAGGAAGTGGCGGTCGCCGTCGTGCCGGATCACCTCGTCGAGCGTGGCGAACACCTGTTCGCGGATGGCGTGGAAGTGGCGCAGCTTGAGGTTGTTGTCGATGTAGAAGATGCCGTGCATGACCTTGAGCACGGCGCACGACCACATGCGCCGCACATCGACGTTGTGGCCGCGCAGCGAGGCGTACACCAGCAGTTGCAGCGGATCGTCGGGATGGCTGACCTCGTCCGGTATCAGGTCGGCCCGGCCCGGTTCGAGGAAGGTGCAGGCGATGAACTCGACCGCCTCGCGGTGGGCGCGGGCGATGATGGCCGGCGCGGCCGGCTGCTCCAGGTCGAAGCCGTACTCGCGCACGAACTGGCGGGCGTCGTGGAGGTTGCGCAGCGCCAGCGCGCCGAGGTCGATGGCCGACACGCCGTTGGCGATGGCGTTCAGGTAGCTCCAGTTCAGCGAGAACCTGCCACCGCTCTTGAGCGAGGCTCGTAGTTCAGTCATGGCGTCCTGCATGGGCTGCGATGTCCCAGTATTGCAGCCCGTTCCGCGAGCGTCAATTGTTACGGCCGCTTACGGCCGCTTATGGCCGCCGGTGTCTCTTATTGCCCAATAGCAAATAATTAGGGTTTTGTTTTTCGCAAGCTTATAATGGCGGCCTTGATTTCTTCCGCCCCGCACATGAACAAACCGAGCCATCAGCACATCGCCCTCGCGCTCCCTGGCGCCCATCCGTCCAGGCCGGCGCCATCGCCGGACGAGGGCTGCGCGCCATGAATTTCCCGCACCATCGGCTGGCGGCGCTGCACGCCTGGTTCGCCCGGCGCACCGCCTTTCTGGATCATCCGCGCGCCGCCTGGCACGCCGCCTGGATCGTGCCAGTGCTGTTGGGCCTGCTGTCGCTGGCGAACGGCCAGGACGACGGCTGGGATATGCGCAACTACCACTTATATAACGCGCACGCGCTGGTCAACGGCCGCGTCGGCTTTGATCTGGCGCCGGCCGGTTTCCAGACCTATTTCAACCCCACCATCGAGCTGCCGTACTATTTTTTGAACCGCTGGTTGCCGCCGCAATGGGTCGGCTTCGTGCTGGGGACGCTGCACGGCTTGAACTTCGTCTTGTTGGCCGGCATCGCGCGCCAACTGGTGGGCCCGCAGCGGCGCCTGGTGCTGCTGCTGGCCGGCGCCTGCCTGTTCGCGCCCGGTTTCTTGAGCGAGCTGGGCAATACGATGGGCGACAACCTGACGGCGCTGTTCGTGCTCGGCTCGCTGTACAGCGTGCTGCGCCATTGGGACGGCTTGCTGCAATGGCGCGCCCGGGCCGGCCTGACGCTGGCCGGCGCCGGCCTGCTGATGGGCGTGAGCGCCGGACTCAAGCTGACCAACGCGACCTACGCGGTGGCCTTGTGCCTGGCCCTGCTGGCCGTGCCGCTGCCGTGGTGGCCGCGCCTGCGGCTGGCGCTGGTGTTCGGGGTCGGCGTGCTGGGCGGCGTGGCGGCCACAGCCGGCTGGTGGTTCGTCAAGATGTGGCATACCTTCGGCAATCCCTTGTTCCCGCAATTTAACAATATCTTCCACAGCCCGCTGGCGACCGAGAACGGCGTCATCGACTTTTATTTCCGCCCCGTCGGCTGGATCGAAAACCTGCTGTGGCCGTTCATCTTCGCGTTCAACCCGCGCCGCGTCTCCGAGTTGCCGATGAAGCTGGCGGTGTGGCCGCTGCTGTACGTGCTGCTGGCGGCGTTCGCCGTGGTCTGGCTGTTGCGGCGCCGCGCCGCCGGCCGGCCGGCATCGCTCGACGCCCGCGCCGCCTTCACGCTGGTGTTTTTTGTCGCCGCCTATGTGGTCTGGATGCGCATGTTCAGCATCTACCGCTATCTGGTGCCGCTCGAGCTGCTGGCGCCGCTGATGATCTGGATCGTCTGGCGTTACCTGGCGCCGTCCGCGCCGCGCTGGGCCGGCGTGGCGCTGGCGTTGCTGGCGGTCGCCGTGTTTCCGATCGCAAACTGGGGACACCAGGCCTGGGGCGAACGCGCCTTCAGCGCCGAGCTGCCGGCGTTCGCCACGCCGGCGCAAAGCATCGTCTTCCTCGCCCAGCCCGATCCGCCGTCGGGCTGGATGTCGACCTTCCTGCCGCCCGAGGTCAAGGTCATTTCGCTGGGCACCGGTTTCCCCGAAGCGCCGGCTTGGCGCGCGCTGCGCGACAAGGCCATCGCCGAGCGCGCCGGTCCGCACTATCTGCTGTTCGCCGCCAGCAAGAACGAGCGCGACGGTTCGCGCCTGCGCAAGCTGGCCGTGGCACGGGCGCTGGGCCTGACCGACAACCCGTCCGGCTGCCGCAAGCTGGCGTGGCTGCTCAAGCGCACGGTCGAGGTGCGCGCGCTGCCGGACGGCGGCTGCACCTTCGACCTGCCGGCCAAATATCGCCTCGACCTGGCCGCGCTCGACCGCGCCACCGTCGCCGCGCTGGCGCAAAAGCTGCCGCAATATGGCTTGCGGCTCGACCCCGGCAGTTGCGCCATCCATCAGGCGGCGGTGGGCAAGGAGCCGTATCCGTACCAGATGTGCGGCGTAACAACGTTGTCGAAGTAAATGCCGACAATCGCCGCGTGCGCGCGGCGGATCGTTGCGTTTAACTCTACAATGTCCGGCAACCAACAATGTATGGAGCCGGCATGTCCTTCCTGATCGTTCTCGCCGCACTGGTGTTCCTGATGCTGGCCGCCTACCGCGGCTACAGCGTGATCCTGTTCGCGCCGGTGGCCGCGCTCGGCGCCGTGCTGCTGACCGACCCGGGCGCGGTGGCGCCGGTGTTCAGCGGCATCTTCATGGACAAGATGGTCGGCTTCATCAAGCTGTATTTCCCGGTCTTCCTGCTGGGCGCGGTGTTTGGCAAGCTAATCGAGATGTCCGGCTTTTCCGAAGCGATCGTCGTCGCCGCGATCCGCTACATCGGCCGCACGCGCGCCAACGCCGTCATCGTGCTGGTGTGCGCGCTGCTGACCTACGGCGGCGTGTCGCTGTTCGTGGTGGTGTTCGCCGTCTACCCGTTCGCGGCCGAGCTCTACCGCCAGAGCGGCATCCCCAAGCGGCTGATGCCGGGCGCCATCGCGCTGGGGGCGTTCTCGTTCACCATGGACACCTTGCCGGGCACGCCGCAGATCCAGAACATCATCCCGACCACCTTCTTCAAGACCACCGGCTGGGCCGCGCCGTGGTTGGGCACGATAGGCGGCATCGCCACCCTGGCCGCCGGGCTGGCCTTCCTGGAATGGCGCCGCCGCGCGGTGATGGCCACCGGCGAGGGCTACGGCGCCGACGACAAGGCCGCGCCGGCGGCGGGGCGGGCGCCGAAGGGCGCGCTGCCGCATCCGCTGCTGTCGGTGGCGCCGCTGTTGCTGGTGGGCGCCGTCAACTTCGCGCTGACCAAGATGATACCGGGCTGGTACGGCGAGAACTACGCGCTGACGGCCGACGCCTTGCCCGGCCTGCACGCGACCGTCAACACGCCGATCAAGACCCTGGTCGGCATCTGGGCGGTCGAGGGCGCGCTGCTGGTGGGCATCGTGTTCGTCGTCGTGACGGCGTTCGGCCGGGTGCGCGACGCCTTTGCCGAGGGCACCAAGGCGGCCGTCGGCGGCGCGCTGCTGGCGGCGATGAACACGGCGTCGGAATACGGTTTCGGCGGCGTCATCGCGGCGCTGCCCGGCTTCGTCGCCGTCAGCGGCGCGCTCAAGAGCGTGCCCGATCCGCTGGTCAACGCGGCGGTGTCGGTGACCACCTTGGCCGGCATCACCGGCTCGGCCTCGGGCGGCATGAGCATCGCGCTGGCGGCCATGTCCGACCAGTTCATCCGGGCGGCCGAGGCGGCGCACATTCCGCTCGAGGTGATGCACCGCGTGGTGGCGATGGCCAGCGGCGGCATGGACACCTTGCCGCACAACGGCGCCGTCATCACGCTGCTGGCGGTGACCGGGCTGACGCACAAGCAATCGTACCGCGAGATTTTCGGCATCACCGTCATCAAGACGGCGGCGGTGTTCTTTGTGATCGCGCTTTACTACCTGACCGGACTGGTCTGACGGGCTTTTCGGCCGGGAGCGGCGCGGCCGGATACTGTTTCTGGCAGTTGGGGCAGAAGAAGCTGCGGCGCTGCGTCTTGCCCAGATGGCCTTTGTGGAACGGCAGGTCGCAGCGCGGGCAGACGCGCTTGGTGTGCGCCAGCCAATGCTGCTTGAGCACGAAGGCTTTCTTCCACTCGAGAAAATCGAAACTGTATGCGCGCGCCTGCGCCACCAGCTCGCGCAGCTTGGCCGCCGGCAACGCGCCCACGTTCGACAGCGGATGGACGCGGATGCGGAACAGCACCTCGTTCTTGATGATGTTGCCGACCCCGGCGAAGATGGTCTGGTCGAGCAGGGCGTCGCACACCAGCGTGTCCGGCGCGGCGCGCAGTTTCTTGAGCGCCGCCGGCGCCGACCATTGGTCGGACATGATGTCGCCGCGCCAGTCGTATTGGCTGTCGAGGTCGGCGTCTATCGTCTTGATCGAGCAGGTGTAGAAATTCAATTCCTCGCCATCGTCAAACTCCAGGCTCAGGCGCGGCTGCGCGTCCTTGCGCTCGTTGATGCGGTAGCTGCCGAACATCAGCAGGTGGATGCGCAGCGCCAGCTCCGGCAGCCGGATCAGGAAGTGCTTGCCCCAGCTGCGCAGGTCCAGCACCGGCTGGCCTGGCAGCGCCGCCATGTCGACGCCGTTGGTGTTGCCGCTGGCGCGCACGATGGTTTTGCCGATGAAGCCGGCCGTCTGCTCGCGCATGATGACGATCGATGGTCCTTCGGGCATGGAATGCTCCGGTTCGCAATGAAGCGATCAGTGTGCGCCAGCGTCCGCCAGTGCACTGTTCGACGGCTCACTTAGCAACCCGCACGGCGCCCTGCCTGGGGTCGTACCCGGGCGGGACGACCCCCGTACCGGGTTCGATTGCTGGACTTGTGGTTTCATGGCAGTATTGTCGATCTGTTTCCCATGGAGGTTTATCTTGAAACACACGCTGCTCATCGCTTCCCTGCTTGCCGCCGGTCTGGCGCAGGCCGCCGCCGGTCCCGAATTCAATCCGCAGAAACTGTCGCAGGACGTCAAGGTGCTGTCGTCCGACGAGTTCGAGGGCCGCGGCCCGAACACCGCCGGTGAAACCAAGACCGTCAATTACCTGATCGAGCAGTTCAAGGCGGCCGGCCTGCAGCCGGGCGGCGACCCGGTCAAGGGCAAAAAAGACCAGCGCGGCTGGACCCAGGACGTGCCGCTGGGCCGTTTCGAGATCAAGGGACCGGTCAAGCTGTCGGTCAAGGACGCCAAGGGCAGCCAGGAATTGAAGCAGGGCGACGACCTGGCCGTGCGCGCCGCGATGAACGGCGCCAAACTGGTCGACATCAAGAACGCGCCGCTGGTGTTCGTCGGCTACGGCGTGACCGCGCCCGAGCGCAAGTGGGACGATTTCAAGGGCGTCGACCTGAAGGGCAAGCTGGCGGTGGTGCTGATCAACGATCCCGATTTCGAGACCGGCGAGGGCGATTTCGGCGGCAAGGCCATGACCTACTACGGCCGCTGGACCTATAAATACGAGGAAATGGCCAAGCGCGGCGCGCTCGGCACCATCATCGTGCACGAGACGGCGCCGGCCTCGTACGGCTGGGCGACGGTGAAGAACTCCAACACCAACGTGATGTACGACATCGTGCGCAAGAAGCCGGCCGAGGCGCACGCGCCGATGGAGGCGTGGATACAGCGCGACCTGGCGGCCGACCTGTTCAAGCGCGGCGGCCAGGATTTCGAGGCGCTCAAGAAACTGGCGCAGACGCGCGACTTCAAGCCGGTGCAGCTGAAGGACGTGACGCTGTCGGCCCACTACGCGGTCGACGCGCACGTGATCACGTCGAAGAACGTGGCCGCGCGCGTGGTCGGCGCCAGCAAGCCGGACGAGACCGTGATCTACAGCGCCCACTGGGACCACCTTGGCGTCGGCCTGCCCGACGCCAAGGGCGACAAGATCTACAACGGCGCGGTCGACAACGGCACCGGCCTGGCCGCGCTGCTGGAGCTGGCGCGCGCCTATGGCAAGGCGCCGGCGCCCGCGCGCAGCGTGCTGTTCCTGGCGGTGACGGCCGAGGAGAAGGGCTTGCTCGGCTCGGAATATTACGCGCAGTTTCCGCTGTATCCGCTGGCGCGCACGGCCGGCGTGATCAATATGGACGCGTTGAGCCCGCAGGGCGTGTCGCGCAACTTCACCATCTCGGGCAGCGCCAAGGTCGAGTTGCTCGACCAGTTGATCGCCAAGGCCAAGCAATGGGATCTGGTGTACTCGCCCGATCCGAAACCGGAGGCGGGCCACTTCTTCCGTTCCGACCACTTCCCGTTCGCCAAGCGCGGCGTGCCGGCCATTTCCTATGGCTCGGGCGATGATTTCGTCGACGGCGGCCTGCGGGCCGGCAAGCAGGCCGAGGAAAGCTACACCACCAACAACTACCACCAGCCGTCGGACGAGTGGAGCGCCGGCTGGTCGTTCAAGGGCATGGCGCACGACCTCGGCATGCTGTATTCGCTGGGGCGCGACCTGGCCGAATCCAAGGGCTGGCCGAACTGGGCGCCGGACGCCGAGTTCCGCGGCGCGCGCGACGCCACCGCGGCCCAGCGTAAATAGTGTCGTGGTTGGCTAAAATGCCATAAAAATGGTTGCGCGCCGGCCGGGATGCCGGCGCGCACATGTACGGAACGTCCCGCCACCAGGAGATACCGCATGACCATGTTTATCCGCCCCACCAAGACCGCGGCGTGCGTCGCCATGTCCGTCGCGCTGCTGGCCGCCGGCGCCGCGCAAGCCGCCGCCGCCAAGCCGGCCGCCACCAAGGCGGCGAAGTCCGACATCGCGATTCCCGATATCCCGTACACCCGGTTCGTGCTGAAAAACGGCTTGACGCTGCTGGTCCACGAGGACCACAAGACGCCGGTGGTGGCCGTCAACACCTGGTACCACGTCGGCTCGAAGAACGAAAAGCCCGGCAAGACCGGCTTCGCCCACCTGTTCGAGCACCTGATGTTCAGCGGCAGCGACAACTTCAACAAGACCTACATCAACGCCATGCAGCAGGTCGGCGCGACCGACCTGAACGGCACCACCAATCCCGACCGCACCAACTACTTCGAGAACGTGCCGACCTCGATGCTGGACTACGCGCTGTTCGCCGAAAGCGACCGCATGGGGCACCTGCTTGGCGTGCTGGACAAGAAAAAACTGGACCTGCAGCGCGGCGTCGTGCAGAACGAAAAGCGCCAGGGCGAGAACCAGCCGTATGGCGTCACGCGCCAGTTGCTGACCGAGAACACCTGGCCGGCCGGCCATCCCTACTCGTGGACGACGATCGGCTCGATGGCCGACCTCGACGCGGCCTCGATGACCGACGTGCAGGAATGGTTCAAGACCAACTACGGGCCGAACAACGTGGTGCTGGTGCTGGCCGGCGACATCACGCCGGAACAGGCGCGCGAGAAGGTCGAGAAATACTACGGCGACATTCCGGCCGGCCCGCCGCTGGCCAAGCACCGCGAGTGGATCGCCAAGCGCAGCGGCACGCAGCGCGGCACGGTCGAGGACCGGGTGCCGCAGGCGCGCCTGTACCGCGTGTGGAACGTGCCCGGCGCGCACACCGCGACCGAACCGCTGCTGGACCTGGCCGCGAACATGCTGGGCGGCGGCAAGACGTCGCGCCTCTACAAGCGCCTGGTCTACAAGGACCAGTTGGCGAGCAGCGCCAGCGTGGGCAACAACAGTTCCGAGATCGCCGGCCAGTTCCAGGTGATCCTGACCGCGCGCCCCGGCGCCGACGTGCGCAAGCTCGAGGCCACGGCCGACGAGGAGTTGCGCGCGCTGATGAAGTCCGGCCCGACCGCCGCCGAACTGGAGATCGCCAAGACGGCGATCCTGGCCTACTACACCCGCATCGTCGAACGCGTGGGCGGCTTCGGCGGCAAGAGCGACCTGCTGGCCAGCTGCGCCACCTACACCGGCAACCCGGATTGCTACAAGCAATACCTGGCGGCGATCAAGGCGGCCACGCCGGCGCAAGTCAGGCAGGCGATGAACGAATGGCTGGCCGATGGCGATTACGTGCTGGAGGTCAAGCCGTTCGCCACCAATTACGCCACCACGGCCAAACTGGACCGCAGCCAGCCGCCGCCGCTGGGCAAGGCCGAATCGCTGAACCTGCCGCCGATGCAAAAGGCCACCTTGTCCAACGGCCTGAAAGTGGTGTTGGCCGAGCGCCACGCCGCGCCGCTGGTCAACCTGTCGATGATGATCGACGCCGGCTACGCGTCCGATTCGCAGGAGCTGCCCGGACTGGCGAGCCTGACGATGAACATGCTCGACGAGGGCACCGCCACCCGCGACGCCAGCCGGATCAGCGAGGAATTCGAATCGCTGGGCGCCAACTTCTCCACCAGCATCAATCTCGACGGCGCCTTCGTGCAACTGGACGCGCTCAAGGCGACCATGCCCAAGGCGCTAGCCGTGTACGCCGACGTGCTGCTGCACCCGGCCTTCGCGCAGCACGAGCTGGACCGCTTGAAGAAGGACCAGCTTGCCGCGATCCAGCGGGAGAAGGCCAATCCGTCGACGATGGCCCTGCGCGTCATTCCGGCGCTGGTGTACGGCAAGGGCCACGCCTATGCGCTGCCGCTGACCGGCAGCGGCACCGAGGCGGCCGTGGCCCGCATCGGCCGCGACGACCTGGTCAAGTACCACCAGGCCTGGTTCACGCCCAACAACGCGACCTTGCTGGTGGTGGGCGACACCACGCTGGCCGAGATCACGCCGCTGCTGGAACAAGCCTTCGGCGGCTGGAAGGCCGGCGCGACGCCGAAGAAGACCATCGCCCGGGTGGCGCCGGCCGACCAGCCGGTGGTCTACTTGATGGACAAGCCGGGTGCGCTGCAGAGCGTGATCTACGGCGTGCAGCTGGCGCCGCCGCGCAATGCGCCGGACGCGGTGCAGCTCGGCGTGGTCAACAACATCTTCGGCGGCAACTTCGGTTCGCGCATCAATATGAACCTGCGCGAAGACAAGCACTGGTCGTACGGCGTGCGCTCGAGCCTGCCGCCGGCGCTGGGCCAGCGGCTGTATATGAGCACCTCGCCGGTGCAGAGCGACAAGACCAGGGAAGCGCTGCGGGAGCTGGTGCGCGAATACGGCGACATCGCCGGCGCCAGGCCGATCACCGCCGCCGAACTGGCCGACGCCAAGAACAACGAGACCTTGGCGCTGGCGGGCTCGTTTGAAACGGCCGGCCAGCTGGCCGGCGCCTACGCCACCATCCTGCAGTACAAGCTGCCGGAGAACTACTACAACACCTTCACCGACACGGTGCTGGCGATGACGCCCGAGCAGGCCAACGCGCTGGCCGCGCGCACCATCGCGCCGGGCCGGCTGGTGTGGGTGGTGGTGGGCGACCTGAGCAAGGTGGAGGCCGGCGTGCGCGAACTCAACCTGGGCGAGGTGCGCAAGATCGACGCCGACGGCAATCCGCTGTAGGCGCGCGCCGCCCTCAAATTTGGGGGCTATCCTCGCCGTCCGGCGACGGACGGGAGAAAAAGCTGAAGCGGTTGCCGCCGGCCGCCTTGGCCGCGTACATGGCGTGGTCGGCGAGCGCCATCAGCGCGTCCGGCGTCGCGGCGTCCGACGGCGCCAGCGCGATGCCGATGCTGGCGCCGATGTCGATGTCATGCCGCTTGATGTGGAACGGTTTTTCCATCTGGCGCAGTATTTTGCGGGCGACGTTCTCCACGTGGCCGTTCCCGCCCAGGTCTTGCAACAGGATCGTGAACTCGTCGCCGCCGAGGCGGGCCACGGTGTCGGTGTCGCGCACGCACGAGCGCATGCGCGCCGCCGCGTGGTGCAGCAGCAGGTCGCCGGCGTCATGGCCGTAGCGGTCGTTGGCGTCCTTGAACTTGTCGAGGTCGATGAACAGCAGCGCGATCGGCGCGCCGGAGCGGCAGGCGTGGCGCACCTCCTGTTCCAGCCGGTCGCTGAACAGGCAGCGGTTGGGCAGGCCGGTCAACGGATCGAAGTTGGCCAGCCGCCAGTTGCGCAGTTCCTCGGCCTTGCGGTCGGTGATGTTGCGCGAAGTGCCGGCGACCGCTTCGACCTGGCCGTCGTCGCCGATGACGGGGACGAAGATGTATTCGTACAGATCCTCCTGTCCCGACGGCAGCGTGTAGCGCATCTCGCCGCGCACGTGCTGCATGGAATGGATGACCAGTTGCACCAGCCGGTCTTTCTCGGCCGCGTTGGGAAAATCCAGGTCCTGGTAATTTTTCTCCAGCAGTTCGTGCAGGGGCCGCCCCACCAGCTCGAGAAACGCCTTGTTGGCGTAGGTGAACCTGCCGTCGAGGTCGAAGGTGAAGCTGAGGTCGGGCGTCGACGACAGGATGGCGTCGAACACGCGGTTTTTCTGCTCCTTCTCGAAGTAGTAGCTGGTGACCGATTCGGACAGCGCCTGATCGATCGCCTCGTTAAACCGGATCAGGTCGATCACGCCGGCGGGCGGCATCGGTTGGTTCTCCGGCACGCGCTCCCACAGCCGCGTCACACTGGCGCGCAGCGCGCGGTATTCGGACACCGCCGCCACCAGGCTGAACCCCGATAGCATGCGCGCCATGCCGTGCTGGGAGGCGGCCGTCGCCCGGGCGTGCAAGGCCTGCGGGCCGGCGCCCAGCCCCTTGGATTTCTGCGCTTGCTCGAACGCCGATTCCGGTGTGGCCAGGTCGGCCGCGATCGCCTCCAGCATGTGCCTGGCGTGGTCGAGTAGCATGGTCCGGTCGAATTTGTATTTCGCCGGCGCCAGCGTGCTGGCGAATGCCATCCATTCCTCAAGAATGGCATCGGTGTGTTCGAGCAGGAAGTTCGAGAGCGACATGGTGCGCCTCTGTCGGTTGTGCCGAGTCCCGTTGTCCGGCCCTCGTGTGCGATGAGACCGGCCAGATGGCGGAAGGTTCCCGGCCGTTGCCGGCGCGCGCGGATTTACAGGTAGCGCGCCAGCAGCGCGCGGTCGAGCGCCGGATCCAGTTCGATGCGCACCACATGGCCACTGCCGGGCGCCACGCTGATCTCGACGCCGTCATCGGACCGCATCCGGGCGAGCGTGATATCGCGGTTGCCGCCGGGGTGCACCACTTCGAGGCGGTCGCCGCGCGCAAACCTGTTCTTCACGTCGACCCGCGCCCAGCCATTTTCCACACTGAGCACCTGGCCCACATACTGGCTCAGATCGGCCTCGGAGGCGCCGCGCAGGTAGTTCTGGTGGGCCTGGGTATGGTGGCGCTGATAGAAACCGTCGGTGTAGCCGCGATTGGCCAGGCCCTGCAACTGGCGCAGCAAGCCGGCGTCGAACGGGCGTCCGGCCGCCGCGTCGTCGATGGCGCGGCGGTAGGTCTGGGCCGTGCGCGCCACATAGTACAGCGACTTGGTGCGACCTTCGACCTTGAGCGAATGGACGCCGATTTTCACCAGCCGCTCCACATGCTCGACCGCGCGCAAGTCCTTCGAATTCATGATGTAGGTGCCGTGCTCGTCCTCCAGGATCGGCATCAACTGTCCCGGCCGTTCAGCCTCCTCGATCAGGTAGGGCTGGTCGGCCAGCGGGTGGCGCGGTTGCTGGTGCAGGGCCGACAGCGGGCGCCCGGCCTGCTCCAGCACCCGGTGCAGTTGCAGGTCGATGATTTGGGGCGGAGCCAGGTCGCCGCTGGCGTCTTCGGCGGCGTTCTTGACCTTGTAGTCCCAGCGGCAGGCGTTGGTGCAGGTCCCCTGGTTCGAATCCCGATGGTTGAAGTAGCCGGACAGCAGGCAGCGGCCTGAATACGCCATGCACAAGGCCCCGTGCACGAACACTTCCAACTCCATGTCCGGGCAGCGCTGGCGTATTTCCTCGATTTCATCGAGCGAGAGTTCGCGCGACAGGATGACCCGCGTGAGGCCGATCCGTTGCCAGAATTTGACGTCCGCCCAATTAATCGCGTTCGCCTGCACCGACAGGTGGATCGGCATCTCCGGCCACTTGTCGCGGACCATCATGATGAGCCCCGGATCGGCCATGATCAGGGCGTCGGGCCGCATCGCGATGACGGGCTCCATATCGCGCAGATAGGTTTTGAGCTTGGCGTTGTGCGCGAAGATGTTGCTGGCGACGAAGAACTTCTTGCCGCGTGCATGGGCGCCGTCGATGCCGTCCCGCAAAACCTGCAGGGTGGAAAAGTCGTTATTGCGCGCGCGCAGACTGTAGCGCGGCTGGCCGGCGTAGACGGCATCGGCGCCAAAGTCAAAGGCGGCGTGCATCTTGTCGAGCGAGCCTGCGGGCAGGAGGAGTTCGGGAGCTTTCAGCATAAATGGCGGACAAAGTGCAGCAGTCTAGCCAGCCGGGCCCGGCAAATCTTTGCGCCAGATCAAGAACTGTGGTTTCGGCAAACAAAAACGCCGGTCTGCATGGATCGGCGTTTGGTGAGGTATGTTCTTGGTGGCCCGGGGCGGAATAGAACCATCGACACAAGAATTTCAAGTCGCACGCCTCGTGAAGCGCTTGTCTAACGTCCGGTTCCGCCATCGTTCTACTAGCACTCTGCCATTTTTCATCTGTAGATGCTGGGAAATCCTTCATGCAAAATTTCCATGACTTTCCAGAGTGTTTTATCGCGATGCGACCGTCCGGCAAATGGAGCTGTGTAGTCATCTCTTTCGTCGGTTGCTCGCGTATTCCGTGAGCACAAATGAAAAAGCCCAATGACATTGGATGTCATTGGCTTGTCGGATAGCGGCATGGTGTACCGCGAGAATTGGTGTCGTGTCTAGTGTCGGTACTTGAATTCGAACGACACATCGAGACTGCGAGGAAGCAACGCCTGCTTAATCATCAGCGGCCTTCCGTTGATGGCAATTGGTGTCCGATCGCTTGGGTGCTGGGCGCGGCTAGGTCCGATTGCTTGCCATGTGGGCGAAGCAGTTACTTTCATCATAATTTGATTTACCTTTCTTCGGAAAATGAAAAAGGCCCGAAGTAACTTCGGGCCTTGGGCATTGGCTTGATGGCAGCCACTTCATATGACTGACTGAGCAATCGATTTCGATCAATTAATCCGTCGTCTCGGGTACATCCCAATCAGCCAATCTTGCTTCCCCAGTTTGGTAGAACTGCTTCACCAGTTTTACGTATTCCAGAAAATCTCTGTTTTCCATGGCGAGTCGATTGGCCATGTCCCAGTCGATCTCATCGCGCTCGCGCGCCGGAATGAGTACTTGGCTATCGGCAGGGTTATCGACGTCTAGCTTGATGAAACCGATCCCATGCGCAGCAAAGAGCATCCGCAGTTCCTTCAGCGTGTCGGTACCGCCGATTTCCGCCGCGACCAGATAGCCGAAGTTAGCCCATGACGAGTTCGAGACGGCCTGAAAGAAGCATTCGCGCACGTTCGAACGGTTGATCAGCAGTTTGACTTCGAACGACCACAGCTTGGTGCGCTTGTCGGAATACTGCGTTACACAGTCGCGCACTTCGCGGTGCCACTCCTTGCCCAAATCCTCCATTCCGACGACGTCCGGGTACAGCCAGCGGTTGCCGTTGGGGCCGCGCTTGTTCGAGGAGCGCTTCTCGTCGATGCGTTTGGAGAAGACGTCGAACTCCTCCCACAGGTATTGCGACAGCAATGGGTACAGCGCTTGTTCATCAATCTTTAATGCACTTGTATCCGTAGCCGCCGACGTACCCTCGCTTTCGACTGCCGCCACTTCGGCGCTATCTGAGCGCTCCGAGTAGTAGTACATGCGAGGCCGTCCTTCGGTCGTTTTAAGTTCTGGATGCTTTGTTTGCATGCGCGGGCGCTGTGAGCTGATTTCTGCGACGAGCTGCTGCACCAGATCCGCATCCGACTTGATGTAGTTCCCACGGCTGTTGGCCCGCTTTTCCTGGCACTCATCCGGGTAGGTGGCAAATACCCATTCGGCGACTTCTCGAGCAGTGAACTTTTCCTCGGGGCGTTCCTTCAGGTAGCCGATTACGGCTTTTGCCAAATTGAGTGCCATCTTCTGATCCTTACGCTAATCCGAAATACCGCTCAAAGAACGCGGCGAACTTGTCCAGCACCGTCTGCTTCTTGGCTCCGTGGCCATTGTTCTTGGAGAATCGTGATACCGGTGGCAGGATTTTGATGATGGCTGTGCCGCTGGCCGAGATGCTGCCGTCGCGGAAGGCATTGTCGATGAATTCACGTGCCGCCTCGGCGTTGAGGCTTTCCTCCGCGATGATGCGTTCCAGCTCCTCGGCCTTTTTCGCCGCAACGAAAGCCTGCCACTGCGCGTCCACCTTGGCCTTCGTGTTGACTGAATCGACGAATTGCTCAATCAGGTCTTTCTTGTTGCGCAGGCCAGGACTGGAATTGATGGCGCGCTCGATGGTCGCTCGGATTTCCTTGTCGTCGCCCGTACCCTTTTTCTTCAGGTACTGCTCGACCAACAGCAGGATGTAATCAACATTGATTTCCACTTGCTTGATGAGTTCGATCTCGAAGACCACGTCGTCATTGATCGACTCCTTCTCGGCATCCGATGTGCTGCGGAACTCCGCGTACAGGTTCAGATATAGGCTCTGGTAGTCCTGCATCTCGCGCTCGGTGAGGATTTCGTTGCCTGCAAAATCGTCGAAGGCTGTCAGAATGTTTTTTAGCCTCAGGATGGAGCCGAATAGCTTGATGAATGCCTTCTGTGCCGCTTCGCCGACGATGGCTTTCCCGAGCGGGAATCCGGCCACGAGTTCTCCGACCCGCTTCTCGTATTCCTTGTAGTACTCGGCGTAAGGCTTCAACAACACGATGCCCTTGGCATCCTTATTGCCAAAGAGGGCAAGTGCGTCGTTGGTCTCCTCCTCCAGATTGCGGAAGGAGACGATGTTACCGTAGGTCTTAACCGAATTGAGGATGCGGTTGGTGCGCGAATAGGCCTGTATCAGGCCGTGGGCCTTCAGGTTCTTGTCCGCCCAAAGGGTATTCAGCGTGGTGGCGTCAAAACCGGTCAGGAACATGTTGACCACGATGACGAGGTCCAGCTCACGTTTCTTCAGGCGCTGCGACAAGTCTTTGTAGTAGTTCTGGAACTTGTCTGCCGAGGTATCGAAACTGGTACCGAACAGCGCGTTATAGTCCTGGATTGCGGCGTCCAGAAAATCCCGCGAGTCTTGATCCAGCCCCTCTGTCTCGAAGTCCTCCTCGCCGAGCAGGCCGTCACTTTCCTCTTCATTCGCGGCAAAGCTATAGATCAAGCCCGTCTTCAGCCGTTGTGCTTTAGGCAGCGCTTTCTGTTGTGCTGCGAACTCCGCGTAGTAGCGTTTGGCTGCGTCGATGGATGCGCAGGCGAACAGCGAATTGAACCCGGCCAGTCGCTTGCCATCGTGGCGGTAGGAGTTGGCGCGCTTGGTTTTTTGATCGAAGTGCTCGCGGATGTAGCCTACGATCTGCGTGATGCGCTCCGGTGCCAGTAGCGCCCGTTCGGTGTCGATGGCGGACACCTTCTTGTCTTTGATGCCCGGGGGTAATTTGATCGTGTTGATGTAGTCGATGCGAAACGGCAGCACATTTTTGTCGTTGATGGCATCGACAATCGTGTAGGTGTGTAGCTTGTCACCAAAGGCCTGCTGCGTGGTGCGCCGCATCGGGTGCCCAGTGGAGCCTGAGTTCTCGGCGAAGATGGGCGTGCCGGTGAAACCGAACAGGTGATAGCGCTGGAACATCCGAGTGATTTCTGCGTGCATATCGCCGAACTGGCTGCGGTGACATTCGTCGAAGATCACCACCACATGTGCCTCATACACCGGGTGCTTCTTATTCTTGGCCACGAAACGGGAAAGCTTCTGGATCGTGGTGATGATGATGCGGGCGTTCGGGTCTTCCAGCTGCCGCTGCAATATAGTCGTGGAAGTGTTGGAGTTGGCGGCCCCTTTCTCGAACCGCTCGTACTCGCGCATGGTCTGGTAGTCCAGATCCTTGCGATCCACCACGAACAGCACTTTGTCGATATCGGCCAAGCCGCGTGCCAGCTGCGCCGCCTTGAAGCTGGTCAGTGTCTTGCCGCTGCCGGTGGTGTGCCAGATGTAGCCACCGGCCGCCACGGTGCCCAACTGCTTGTGATTGGTCGAAGTCGCAATACGCTGCAAGATGCGTTCGGCCGCCACGATCTGGTAAGGCCGCATCACCAGCAGCTTACGATCCACATCGAACACACAGTACTTGGTGAGCACATTCAGCAGCGAATGTTTGGCAAAGAAGGTGTTGGTGAAGCCTGTCAGTTCGGTGATGGGCTGATTGCGTGCATCGGCCCACCAGCTGGTGAAGGAAAAACTGTTGGATGTCTTGCTTTTGCTGCGCTTGGCGGACTGCTCCTTCAAATGCCCATCGCGCACGGTGTTGCTGTAGTACTTGGTCAGCGTGCCGTTGCTGATGACGAAAAGCTGTACATATTCGAACAACCCAGACCCCGCCCAGAAGCTGTCGCGCTGGTAGCGGTTGATCTGGTTGAAGGCCTCGCGGATGTCCACGCCTCGGCGCTTCAATTCGACATGCACCATCGGCAGGCCATTGACCAGCACCGTCACGTCATAGCGGTTGGCTCGCGCTGCCTCAACTTCGTACTGGTTGATGACCTGCAGGGCATTGTTGTGGATGTTGGCCTTGTCGATCAGGTAGATGTTCTTGGTGGTGCCGTCGTCACGTTTCAATACCTGCACATGGTCTTCCTGAATGCGCGCGGTCTTTTCCAGAATGCCATCATTTGCGCCTGTAATGCAGATGCTAAAGAAACGTTCCCATTCGGCATCCGAAAAAGTAACCTTGTTCAGCTTCTCCATTTGACGGCGAAGGTTGGTGATCAGCTGCCCTTCCGAGGTAATCGGCAGATATTCATAGGCCTGCACCTGCAACAGCTTGATAAATTCTTTTTCCAGCTCCGCTTCGGACTGGTAGGCCGGCTCGCGCACACCCGGCACATCAGGTTGAAATTCAGCGACGACCGTGCTTTCGTTGGACAGTGCAATCGGTTCATAGCGAAAGGGTTTGAGGTCTTCGCTCATGCGGTTTCCCTAAAAGTAAGCAGCCGGTCGCGGTAGTGTGCGTACTGCTGGCGGCGTCCGGCGATCTCGGCAGGCAAACCGAAGGAAATATCGTTTACCAGTGCGTCAAATTTATCGAGGATGCAGACAATGCGTTCTTGTTCTTCGAGCGGAGGGACGGGGATTGTTAGTTTGGCCAGACTTTCACTGGATAAACGCTTGACCTTTGCGCGCGCGACATATTTATTTTTCTCCGCATTGAATCTCTCAGTCTGAAAAAAATACGACACAAACTTGGGATTCATCTGGTGGCGAAATGCAAAGCAGTCGTCGTGAATCGCAACTTCATCCGCACCTAGCCAAGCGACCGCCTTGCCCACATCCTCAACTGTCTCACCGACAGCAGCAATCACGATATCCCCCTGTTGTGCGAAACGCAGTGTTGTTGCCAGATCAGTGCGCACATGAGAAACCGCCTGCATTGCGGAGGTTCCATATTGAGTATAGATATCGCCGTAGTGAATGCAGCTGATTCCCTCTGGGACGTAATCGTCCTTGGTGAATCGACGGCCGCGTGTAAATTTTCCAATCTCACCCAAGGTCATCCACCTTATACTTGCTTGCTTGCTTTCGTCAGCGTCCGCGCGCTCATCGAAGCTTAAGAGCGCGTCGCGGTAGTACTTGTACTGCCGCCGACGCGCCTTCAATTCCGCCTCCAACTCCGCCTCCAACTCCGCCTCCAACTTGGTGAACGTGTCAAGCACCTTTGCAATTTCTACCTGCACCTCTATGGGTGGCCGTGGAATGCGGAATGCCTTTACCGCTGCATCTGTGATGGCCGGGTAGCTTGCGCCGCGCTGATTGGCTTCTACATAGCTGTAAAAGGTTTCTGTTCCGAGTAGGTGAAACAGAAAATTCGGCAGAAGCAAGTCAGCTCTTGGACGAAGGACGCAGTAGCCTGTGCTGCATATTTGTCTGTCGTATTCCGAAGGGATTAGGCAGTAGCGTTTTAGCATCGGTCTAGTTGTGCCTAAAATCACGTCTCCTTCGCGCACGATTTGCTGCGCCCGACTCGGCGCGGTTTCGCTATCAATAGTTTCTGTGTCGCCGATAGTGTGGGTGTTGCGATCAACCGAAGTCAGATCGATATATTGGAATGCCGCACCCTTGGCGTCCTGCCAGCGGATATTCGAGGTTCGCTCAAGTAACTCCCCGATCTTGTTGAACTCCACCCCGTCTGGGCAATGCTCGACAATGAGTTCATCGATACGGTTCATGCTCGCGCTCCTTCCAAATCCGCCACGATGGCATCAATGGCCGTACGTAGTTCCGCTTGCCGGGCCACGATGTGGGTGATCTCCGCATTTAGCGAAGTGATATTTACGGTTTCACTTGTGTCTGCCCGCTCAACGTAGCTGGAAACGGCGATGTTGTAGCTGTTGGCAGCAATGTCACCGTTCTCGACCAAGCGTGCAAAATGGTCGGCGCTCTTACGCTGGATGAAGGCATCTAGGATTTTTTGCCGATGGTCTGACAAAAGCTTGTTCTTATTGCCGCTGCGCACGAATAGGCTGGAGGCGTCGATGAACAGCGTGGCGTTGTCAAACTTGGACTTCTTCAGCACGATGATGCAGGTGGCAATCGTGGTTCCGAAAAACAGATCCGGGGGTAACTGGATGACGGCATCGACATAGTTGTTGTCGATCAGGTACTGCCGGATCTTCTGTTCCGCGCCGCCGCGATAAAGCACGCCGGGGAATTCGACGATGGCGGCCGTGCCGTTGACCGCCAGCCAGCTCAGGATGTGCAGGGTGAACGCCAGATCGGCTTTGCTCTTGGGAGCAAGCACACCTGCCGGGGCGAAACGCGGATCGTTGATCAGCAGCGGGTTGGCGTCGCCATCCCATTTGATCGAGTACGGCGGATTGGAGACGATGGCTTCAAACGGTTCGTCATCCCAGTGCGCCGGGTCGGTCAGCGTATCGCCGTGAGCGATGTTGAATTTTTCATAGTTCACGTCGTGCAGGAACATGTTGATCCGGCACAGGTTGTAGGTGGTGAGGTTGACTTCCTGACCGTAGAAGCCTTGGCGCACTTTGTCGTGGCCCAGCACCTTCACGAAGTTAAGCAACAGCGAGCCCGAACCACAGGCTGGGTCATAGACCTTGTTGACCTCGGTTTTACCGACCACGGTGATGCGGGCCAGCAGCTCGGAGACTTCCTGCGGTGTGTAGAACTCTCCACCGGACTTGCCAGCGGTGGAGGCATACATCTGCATCAAGTATTCATAAGCATCACCAAACAGGTCGATGGTGTTATCGGCAAACCCATTGCTGCCGTCTTGTCGATTGTTGGCCAAGGGCAAGTCGCCAATGGCATCGAGCAGTTTGACCAGCTTTTCGTTGCGCTTGGCGACCGTGTGGCCCAGCTTGCTGCTGTTGACGTCAAGGTCATCGAACAACCCCTTGAAATCGTCTTCGCTGTCTGAACCATTGGCCGACCCTTCGATGTCAGCGAAGATGCGCGAGAGAGTTTCATTGAGGTTGGCATCAGACCGAGCACGAGCCCGCACATTGGCGAACAGTTCCGAGGGCAGGATGTAGAAGCCCTTTTCCTTCACTGTCTCGGCGCGGCCGAATTCGGCATCGGCATCGCTCAATTTGGCGTAGTCGAAATCGGCACTGCCCGCACGGCGTTCCTGTTCGTTGAGGTAACTGGTCAGGTTCTCTGAAACGAAACGGTAGAACAACAGGCCGAGCACGTAGGTCTTGAAGTCCCAGCCATCGACACTGCCGCGCAGGTCGTTGGCGATGCGCCAGATGGTTTTGTGCAGCTCGGCGCGTTCTTGTTCTTTATTGTTGCTCACGCTTTGAAACCTCCCCACGTTGCTGCCCCGCAGAGGGGCTGTTGTCCGTTGCGATATCGAGATTCCAATGCGTGCTCAATACCTTCACAAGGCGCTTTTGCCGTTCAGTCAGTAATGTCGGAGTCCAATCGCTTTCTGATCGAACTTCCTGCGTCAGGATGAAAGGCGACGCAGTGCCCTTGCCCTTGAAGTACACTTCTTTCTTCTTGGCAAAGTCGTAGTTGCTCGCAGATGAGTTCTTGTTCCTATCCAGCGGAACCAGATTGGCCAAACGGTGCGTCCAACCATCGCGCTCGTCTTCGTCCGGGAACCACTTGATCCAGTCCGAACCGTCGGGCGGTGTTTGCGGTAGAACGTGCTCCAGCGACACGGCATCTTGAAGCTGCACCCCGGGGGCGCGCACCAAGGACTCAAGGCGCAAGACCAGCGCCATCCGCGCCTTGGGCAGATCGTCGTAAACGTCTCCACCTAGTGCCGCGACGAACTTGCGCTTTTGCGTGTCTGTCAGGGCAAGCGTGGTGAGCTCGGCCAGATGCCCCTTGAAGGTGTCCGGTTCGATTTCCTTGGTGAGTGCGGCGTAGGTTTCGATGCGCTCGTTGATGCCCACCTTGGTGACCAGCAGGAAGTAGGTCAGGCGTTCCAGCGACTGGAAGAATTCTGCAAGCAATTTGGGCTGCTGCCTGAAGCGCTTGAAATAGACCAGTGCCGGGGGTACCCAGTCCTTGAAGTCAACACGATTGAGCCAAGACACGTGCTCGTTGATAGTCTCGGCGTACTCGGTGGCCTCGAAGTCGGCATCGCGCAAGAAGTTCCAAACTTCGGCGTAGGGTTTGATGACATTGTCGACGAGGTCGATAGGGGTCTTGTACTCAGTGACGTGCTCCTGGAACTCCTTGACCAGGATGTACTTCTGCTTCTTCTTGGCGTAAATGCTACGGATGTGGCCAAATAAGTCACCGAAGGCGTCGCGGCCCAGCGAGCTTTCGATCCGGCTCCACACTTTTGCGTAGGCGCGGCTCTTGACGTCGCCTGCCGTGGTGCGGATCAGGCCCAGCACCTGCGCCTTGATGATGTCGATAGGCGCGAGGTCGAGCCCCCGATTGTTGAGCACTGAAAAGATGCGGTATGCGGCTTCGAGGTCGGGCGTTGAGATAACAACCAGCGAGCAGTCGTTGGCGAGGAACTGCCACAGAGCAATCAGTTCGGTAGGCGGAAGCGCGTTGGCCTTTTCGAGCAGCAGCGTGGCGTTCTCGTGATAACGCAGACGGCTGTCTTTCAGCTTGTCGGTACTGGCGACCAACTGTGCGATACCACCCGGTTCCTGAATGTTGGTGCGGAAGAAGTCGGCATCCTCCTCGCGAGCTGTCAGGCGGTACTCGTTCTTCTCGCCAAGACTGACCTTGCCCTTTTTGTAGAGGAAGTCGGTGATGTCGTCTGCCGCATCCGGCATCACTGTACGCAGCACGGCAAAAAGCATCGTGAGCGTGGACAAGCGCTGCTGACCATCGACAACCGACGACTTCGGCTCCCGGTCGTTTTTGATCAGAACGATGCTGCCCAGGAAGTATTGGCTGTTGGCGCCGGAGACACGTGCATCCTGCATCGCCGAATACAGGTCATCGAACAGCTCTGTGGCCTGCTCGGTTGTCCAGGCGTAGGGGCGCTGGTAGTCCGGAATCTCGAACTGGTAGCTGCCCTCAAAAATCTCGCGGATCAGTTTGTCGTGGGCTTCAAGTGTCTTGGCCATCGTTTTTGTTCTTTCTTATCGTTTCTTGGGACTGCTGGGGACTTGATAGCCCGGAGCCAGCCGCGCGTTCTCAACGCCGTACAGCGCCAGCGGATCGCTGAGCCATAAGCGGTACTGTTCTTCCGAAAGGCGGTGGTCGGGCGAGCAGTCCACGCTCCAGCGCAGCAGCATGTAGCCTGCGACAGCTGCGCGCACACGCATTCGCATCGAGCCCTCGGCCATCCCGTAATCCATCTCGATGATCTCAGGACGTTCAAGGCGCGGGTGCGGCACGAAGTCCAGTTCGACGATGCGCGTCCACTGGATGTCGTTGTCCGGACGTTCGTTTGGCTGCGGCTCCCCGCCGAGCAACATTGGCGCTTCGATTCGGGTGACGACAAAGTCCCGAAACTCATTGCTCTTGCGATCAAAGGCGCGGACGTGCCAGCGGAGGCCGGTGTCAACTAAAGCGAAGGGCACGATTACTCGCTCGGAATTGCCGCTACTCATCGAGTGGTAGCGGATGGCGATCGGCCGTTTGGCATGGATCGCCCGGCAGACCGGGGCTAGCACATCCATCCTAGGGATGCTCAGAGCGGTGGGCGACTCGCATGGCAGCAGCGGCTGCGAGACGACGTTTGTCCCATCACCAAACCCAAGAGCGAGCACTGACAGGACGCGCTGCGGTGCGTGCTCGAACATCGGCGAGAACTCCTTGCCGATTCGGTAGATCTTGTTGCTACCGTCGAATTCGATATTTTGCGGTGCCATTTCCCGGTACAGCGCCAGATCGCGCGTTGCGCCAGCAGGGGCCACTCCGAAGCGGGCGGCCAAGTCTGGGCGGCCAACCTCCCCCACGAAGTAAAGGCGGAAGTCAATGTAAGCAAGTCGCTCCCGCTGGGCTTGACTCACGCTTTCGACGCGCTGGCGATGCATAGTCAGACGCACCTCACTCGCAGCCGAGGGGCGTAAAAATGGAAACAGCGGTTCGGTTGCTCATTGTCAAATGATTTATCTAATCAAAAAGATGACATTATGAGCGATAATTTGATACCAAGCAAGTAATCAAAGTAGGGCTATCCGGTGGTGACCCTCGGCGACGATCCGTCTCTATCCAACTCGGATTGTTGACACGGGTGCAGTTGAGAGAGGTACTGCGTGGTGAGGTATGCAACGCATCATCGAGGCGATGGACAATTCCATCGGTTGGGCTCGACTGGCTGAAGTTGGGCGTAAATAGGCCGGACACGAGGACTTCTCGTGCATGAAACAAAAACGCCAACCTGCATGGGTTGGCGTTCTGTTTGGGACTGTTCTTGGTGGCCCGGGGCGGAATCGAACCACCGACACAAGGATTTTCAATCCTCTGCTCTACCAACTGAGCTACCAGGCCAAGGAGCAGAATTATAGCAGCACCGGGCGAAATTGCAAGGAACAATTTCTCGCGCACACAAACGCTATAATGGCCGGATGAATAAACCATCGTCCCCCGCCGCGCCGCGCGTTATCGAGAGTGACATTTGTATTGTTGGCAATGGCGCGATCGCCAAGACCACCGCGCTGGGCCTGGCCCAGTCCGGCCTGAGCGTCGCCTTGCTCTGTCCGCCGTCGTCGGCGCCGGCCGCCGCCGCATCCGCCGACCCCGGCTGGGACGCCCGGGTCTACGCCCTCAACCACACCGCCCATCATCTGCTGTCGTCGCTGAAGGTGTGGGACGCGCTCGACGCCGCCCGCGTGGCGCCGGTCGACGCCATGGTGATCCAGGGCGACGGCGCCCGCGCCGGCGGCTTGTCGTTCGACGCCTACGGCGCCCACGCCGGCACCCTGGCCTGGATACTGGAAGACCGCAACCTCGGCCAGGCGCTCGACGCCGCCCTCAAGTTCGCCCGCGACGTGACCCTGGTCCACGGCCGCGCGGCGGCGCTGCTGCGCGACGACGATGGCGCCATCGTGCGGCTTGCCGACGGCGGTGCCGTCAGGGCGCAGCTGGTGGTCGGCGCGGACGGCGCCGAGTCGTGGGTGCGCGGCCAGTGCGACATCGGCCTCGATTACCGCAGCTATGGCCAGAGCGCCATCGTGACCAACTTCGATTGCGAAAAGCCGCACCACGGCGCGGCCCACCAGTGGTTCACCGGCGCCGAGGGCATCGTCGCGCTGCTGCCGCTGCCCGGCAACCGGGTGTCGCTGGTGTGGTCGGCGCCGGACGTGCTGGCCGACCGGCTGCGCCAGGAATCGGCCGCGCAGATCGCCGAGCGCCTCGCCGTCTACGCCGCCGACCAACTGGGCGCGCTGACGCCGCTGCAACCGGAGCTGGTGCGCGACTTCCCCCTGCGCCTGGTCCGCCCGCACGCGATGACGTCGCAGCGCGTGGCGCTGGTCGGCGACGCCGCCCACGTGGTCCATCCGATGGCCGGCCATGGCATGAACCTGGGCTTCGCCGACGTGGCGCAGCTGATGAAAACCCTGGGCGAGCGCGAACCGCAACGCGGCGTCGGCGACGAGCGCGTGCTGGCGCGCTACGAGCGCGCGCGCAAGGAAGACGTGCTGCTGATGCAGCTGACCACCGACGGCCTGGCGCGCCTGTTCGACGCCGACATCGAGCCCTTGCGCGTGGTCCGCAATTTCGGATTAAACTTGTTGGATAAATTACCTGTGCTGAAGCGCCGGCTGATCTCCCACGCAATGGGTAAATGAGCACCGAAACGCCGCCGCATGGTCTGTCTGTAGTCACCGGAGATGTCATGAAAAAAAGTAAGTTCGTTTTGCTGTTGTTGTCAGTATTGATGGCGTCTTGCGGTCAGGCCCAGAACGCGCCGAGCGAGGAGGAGATCAAGAAGCTGGTCGAGCCGCGCCTGGGCGAGGGCGTCAAGGTCGATTCGGTCAAGGCCACCCCTTACGCCGGCCTGTATGAAATCCGCATGGGGAATGAAATCCTCTACACCGATAAAACCGGCACCTATGTGTTCAACGGTCATATCTTCAACCTGACCACCGGCACCGACCTGACGCGCGAGCGCATCGACGATATCAACAAGATCAAGTTCTCCGATCTGCCGCTGGATAAGGCCCTCAAGACCGTCAAGGGCGACGGCTCGCGCGTGATCGCGGTGTTCGAAGATCCGAACTGCGGCTACTGCAAGCAGTTCCGCAAGACCACGCTCAAGGAGATCGACAACGTCACCGTCTACACCTTCCTGTACAACATCCTGCGCGAGGATTCGTTCACCAAATCGGCCGGCGTGTGGTGCTCGGCGGACCGCAACAAGGCCTGGGACGAGTGGATGGTGAACGGTAAAACGCCGGCCGCCGCCGCCGAATCCTGCAAGACCCCGAACCAGGATGTGCTGGCGCTGGGCCGCAAACTGGGCGTGACGGGCACGCCGTCGATCTTCTTCGCCGACGGTTCGCGCATTCCCGGCGCGGTCGATACCAAGGCACTTGAGGCGAAGTTCGCCAAGCTTAAGCAGTAAGCAGTTCCGCAAGGGGACCCCGTCGCGGTCCCCTAAAAATATACCCACAAGCGCGCCCCTCCAGGAGAATTAAATGATCACATTGAATATCAACGGCAAGGACGTGCAGGTCGACGCCGATCCATCGACGCCGATTTTGTGGACGCTGCGCGATAACCTGAACATGACCGGCACCAAGTTCGGTTGCGGCGCGGCCCTGTGCGGCGCCTGCACCGTGCACCTGGGTGGTGAACCGATCCGCTCCTGCGTGACGCCGATTTCGGCCGCCGTCGGCCAGCAAATCACCACCATCGAGGCGATGGAAAACGACAAGATCGGCAAGGCCGTGCAGGATGCCTGGGTCAAGCTCGACGTGCCACAGTGCGGCTACTGCCAGAGTGGCCAGATCATGAGCGCGACCGCGCTGCTGCGCACGAATAAAAAGCCGTCGGACACCGACATCGACAACGCCATGAGCGGCAATATCTGCCGCTGCGGCACCTATCAACGCATACGCGCCGCCATTAAAGACGCCGCCAACACCATCGCTTAAAGGAACACCGTATGCGTATCGAATGGCTTAATCAGGAAAACATGGCCTCCCTTGGCGCGCTGGCGCCGGCGGCGGGCGTCTCGCGCCGCGGCTTCATGAAAGCCGGCGCGGTTGCCGGCGGTGGCCTGGTGCTGGGCTTCTTCCTGCCCGGCGCCGGCCGCCTCGCCAACGCCCAGCAGCCGGCCAAGGTCTATGAACCGAACGCCTTCCTGCGCATCGCGCCGGATAACACGGTGACGGTGCAGGTCAACCGCATCGAGATCGGGCAGGGCGTGCAAACCGCGCTGCCGATGCTGATCGCCGAGGAACTCGACGCCGACTGGTCGAACATGGTCGGCGCGCTGGCCCCGGCCGGCGATCAGTACAAGGACCCGATCTTCGGCATCCAGATCACCGGCGGCTCGGGCAGCATCGCCCACTCGTATATCCAGTACCGCGAAATCGGCGCCAAGGCGCGCGCGATGCTGATCGCGGCGGCCGCCGAGCAATGGAAGGTGCCGGCCGACCAGGTCAAGACATCCAAGGGCACGCTGACCGGGCCGGCGGGCCAACAGTCCACCTACGGCGCGATGGCCGATGCGGCGATGAAGCAGCCGGTCCCCGCCAGCGTCAAGCTGAAGGACCCGAAGGACTTCACGATCATCGGCAAACCGGTCAAGCGCCTGGACGCGACGGCCAAATCGAGCGGCAAACAGCAGTTCGGCATCGACTTCAAGGCGCCCGACAGCAAGGTCGCCGTGGTGGCGCGGCCGCCGGTGTTCGGCGCCAAGGTCGCCAAGTTCGACGCCAGCAAGGCCAAGGCCATCAAGGGCGTGATCGAGGTGCTGCAGGTGTCGACGGATCGCGGCGGCAGCGGCGTGGTGGTGGTGGCCGACGGCTACTGGCCGGCCAAGATGGGCCGCGAGGCGCTGGTCATCGATTGGGACACCAGCGGCGTGGAAAAAGTCAGCAGCGACAAGCAGCTGGCGGAGTTCAAGGCGCTGGCGCTGAAACCGGGCACGCCGGTGCGCAAGGCCGACACCTCCAAACTGGCCGGTGCGGCGAAGAAGATCTCCGCCGTCTACGAGTTTCCGTATCTGGCGCACGCGCCGATGGAACCGCTCAACTGCGTGGTCGATCTGCGCGCCGACGGCTGCACCGTGTGGGCCGGTACCCAGTTCCAGACCTTCGACCACGGCGCCATCGCCGCCACCGCCGGCCTGAAGCCGGATCAGGTGGTGCTCAACACGATGACGGCCGGCGGCGGTTTCGGCCGCCGCGCGGTGCCCGGTTCCGACTATCTGGTCGAAGCGGTCAACGTCGCCAAGGCTTGGCGGGCCGCCGGCAAGACCGAACCGGTCAAGGTGATGTGGAGCCGCGAGGATGACATCAAGGGCGGGTACTACCGCCCGTCGCATGTGCACCGCGCCGATATCGGCTTCGATGCCAAGGGCGGAATCGTCGCCTGGGACCACGTCATCGTCGGCCAGTCGATCATCACGGGCACGCCGTTCGAGGCGGTGATGATCAAGGACGGCGTCGATTCGACGATGGTCGAAGGCATGGGCGAACCGTACGAGGTGCCGCTGAACCTGAGCGCGCACGCGGTCAAGGCCAACGTGCCGGTGCTGTGGTGGCGCTCCGTCGGTTCGACCCACACCGCCTACGTGATGGAGACGCTGATCGACGAAGCCGCGCACGCGGCCAAGATGGACCCCGTCGCCTACCGCAAGAAGCTGATGGGCGAGAAGGGCAAGCGCCACGTGGCGGCGCTGGAGCTGGCGGTCGCCAAGTCGGGTTACGGCAAGAAGGCTTTACCTAAAGGCCAGGCGTGGGGCGTGGCGGTGCACGAGGCGTTCGGTACCGTGGTCGCCTACGTGGTGGTGGCGTCGGTGAACAAGGACGGCACGCCAAGGCTGAACAAGGTCACCGCCGGCGTCCACTGCAACACAGCCGTCAATCCGCTGACGATCGAAGCGCAGATCCAGGGCGCCGCACTGATGGGCCTTGGCATGACCTTGCCCGGCGCCGCCATCACGATCAAGGACGGCGTGGTGGAGCAGCAGAACTTCAGCGACTACACCGTGGCCCGCATGACCGACATGCCGGCGATCGACGTCCACATCGTGCCGTCGAACGACCCGCCGACCGGCATCGGCGAACCGGGCCTGCCGCCGCTGGCGCCGGCCTTCGCCAACGCGCTGTTCAAGTTGACCGGCAAGCGCCTGCGCAAGCTGCCGTTCGATCTGAGCGCGGCCAAGGCCAAGGCCTGAGCCGCATGGCGTTGACGGGTATTTTGCTGGCGGCCGGACGGGGAAAGCGTTTCGATCCGTCCGGCGTTCAAAACAAGCTGCTGCAAACCCTGGGCGACGCTGGCGACGTGGTGGTCGCGGCCAGCGCGAAGAACATGCTGGCCGCGCTGCCGCGCGTGCTGGCGGTGGTGCGCCCCGGCGACGACAAGGTGGCCGCGCTATTGGGCGCGCTCGGTTGCGAGGTGCGCGTGTGCGCCGACGCCGACCTGGGCATGGGCGAGTCGCTGACGACGGCGATCGAACACACCAAGGGGGCGGAAGGCTGGGTGATCGCGCTGGGCGACATGCCCTACGTGCTGCCGGAGACCATCCGCGCGCTGGCCGCCACGGTGGAACGGGGCGCGCGCATCGCGGCGCCCGTATATGAGGGCCGCCGCGGCAATCCGGTCGCCTTCAGCAGTTTTCATTTGCCGCTGCTGCTGGCGCTGTCCGGCGACCAGGGCGCGCGCGCGATCTTAAAAAGCCATGCCGTGAGCGAGTTGGTGGTCGACGACGCTGGCGTGGTGCGCGATATCGATATGCCTGGCGATCTGCGGGGCGATCTCCCATAAAAGGACCAAGATGAAGAAATTGAACAAGAACGCGGCCATCGCCTATGCCATCGTCGGCCACGATCTGGCGGCGCACCTGTTTCACGTCACGCTGACGGTGGACGCGCCGGCGCCGGACGGCCAGATCTTCGCGCTGCCGGCCTGGATACCGGGCAGTTACATGATCCGTGAATTTTCCCGCAACATTGTGCGCATCAGCGCCGAATCGAACGGCGAGCCGGTCGAGCTGACCAAGCTCGATAAACATTCGTGGAAGGCGGCGCCGCCGAAGGGCGGCTTGAACGACCGCCCCGCGCCGCTCACGCTGCATTACGAAGTCTACGCCTGGGATTTGTCGGTGCGCGCCGCGCATCTGGACCAGAACCACGCGTTCTTCAACGGCACCAGCGTGTTCCTGCGCGTGCTGGGGCAGGAAGACCAGCCGCACGTGGTCGACATTCAGCGGCCGGACCACGCGGCGGCGCAAACCTGGCGCGTGGCGACGTCGCTGCCGGAGCTGAAGGCCAAGCGTTATGGTTTTGGCACGTACATCGCGGCCAACTACGATGAGCTGATCGACCATCCGGTGGAGCAGGGCGATTTTGCGCTGGCCACGTTCAAGGCCCATGGCGTCCCGCACGACATCGTCATCAGCGGCCGGGTGCCGAACCTGGACCTGGCGCGCCTGAGCGCCGACCTCAAACGGATTTGCGAAACCCAGATCGCGTTTTTCGAGCCGAAGTCCAAACAGGCGCCGATGGACCGCTACGTCTTCATGACCTTGGCGGTGGGCGATGGCTACGGCGGCCTGGAGCACCGGGCCTCGACCGCGCTGATCTGCGCCCGCGCCGACCTGCCGAGCACGACGGCCACCAGCAAGGACATCAGCGACGGCTATCTGCAATACCTGGGGTTGTGCAGCCATGAATACTTCCACACATGGAACGTCAAGCGCATCAAGCCGGCGGCGTTTGCGCCTTACAATTTACAAGTCGAAAACTATTCACCGCTGCTGTGGTTGTTCGAAGGGTTTACCAGTTATTACGACGATTTGATGCTGGTGCGCGCCGGCGTGATCGCCGAGCCCGCGTATTTCAAGCTATTGGGCAAGACTATTGGCAGCGTGCTGCGCGGTAGCGGCCGGACCAAACAAAGCGTCGCCGATTCCAGCTTTGATGCATGGGGTAAATATTATCGTCAGGATGAGAATGCGCCGAATGCAATCATTAGTTATTACACGAAAGGTTCGCTGATCGGCCTGGCGCTGGATTTGAGTATCCGCGCTAAAACCGGCGGCAAGAAATCGCTCGATGACGTGATGCGCGCATTATGGGAGCGTTATGGCCGCGATTTTTATCAGGGTGGCGGCCGCGGCGTAACGCCGGCCGAGGTGGAAGCGTTATTGGACGAAATCAGCGGCGGACGTTTCAAGCCGTTCTTCGATAAATATATACGCGGTACCGAGGACGTGCCACTGGCTAAATTGCTGGCGCCGTTCGGGGTTAAATACGCGGACGAGCGTAAATCGTCAAAGGCCAGCCTGGATGCGAATATCGGTCGTGACGGTAACGACTGCAAATTGTCGAGCGTGCACGAAAATGGCGCCGCCCATTTGGCGGGGTTATCCGCCGGGGATTTATTGGTGGCCATCGATGGTTTGCGTGTGACCGCGACCAATCTGGAAACCCTGTTGTCGCGCTACGGCGTCGGCTCCAATATCGAGGTGCACGCCTTCCGTCGCGACGAGTTAATGACTTTTAGTGTCGCACTGCAAGGTGACCGGGTACCCAATATCACGCTGACCTTGGATCCCGCCGGCAAGAAATCGACCGGTCCGCTGCGCCCCAGCGCGGCCCGCTAGCTTCCCCGTTACCGCCACCGCCGCATCGGTTCTCCGTTTGCCGGCGCTGGCGGTTTCTTTTCGTCAATCCCAAGCTAAATCTTGGCATGTTATAGCCAAAATCCGGCACGTGTGGCGGCGTGGGCGCGACATTTTTTGTGCATCGCAGCGTTTGATGGGGCTTAATTTTCCGTCAAGTCCGGTTCTGGTTTAAAATTTAACCATAACTCTTCATTGGTTAGCTACCGATCCGCAAGTTATGCCACTCGATCCCGCCACTATCGTTTTGATGTCGACCGTGATGGCCGTTGCGATGAGTGTTGTCGTTTATTCCGCCCATTCGAGTTTCCCCCGCGAAATCAAAGGTTTGAAACAATGGGCGATCAGCCTGGTATTGCTGGCGTTCGGCTCGGGGATTTACGCCTCGAGTAGCGGGCTATTGGGGAATATTTTGTCGCCGCTGTGCGCCAACGCCGTCATTCTATGGGGACTCGGATTCGGACTGATCGGCACACAAATGTTTTACAGCCGCGAGTGCTCATGGTGGTTATTCCATTTTATCTGGTCGTTGGGAATGGTGACGAGCGGCTATTATGTGATTGTCGATCCTGATTATTCCGGGCGCCTCGCCATCTTTTCGATCCTGGCTTTTGTTTTATATTCTTATCAGGTGGTGCTGATATGGGGTTATGGCGAGCGCCATTTCTCCACCGTGTTTTTTGGATTATTGATGTTATTCCAGTCGGTCATCGTGCTGATACGCGGCGTTTTGGCCATGACCCATAGCAGCGACGATATGAATTTATTCGTCAGCGGCCCCCATCAAAACCTGTATCTGGTCACCAGCCATTTCATGACTTTACTGCTGACGGTGGGATTCATGACGGTCGCCACGCGCCGCCTGCAAACGATATTGGAGCGCCGTTCGACCCTGGATCCGCTGACGCAGGTGCTCAACCGCCGCGGTTTTACCGAGGTCTATGCGAAGGAACACGCGTTGATGCGCCGCGAGCAGACCGTCATGACGATGCTCAGCATCGATCTGGACTACTTCAAGGCGATTAATGATTGCTATGGACATTCTATCGGCGATCGGGTTTTAACCGATGTGGCGTCGGTCATCGCCAAGGCCTTGCGGGCGTCGGACCACGTGGCCAGGTTCGGCGGGGAGGAGTTTATCGTGCTGCTGCCGGCTACCGGGCTGGAGCGCGCCCACCATGTCGCCGAGCGCATCCAGACGGTGCTGCGGGCGCCCCGTTCCGAAACGGAGAGCGAGCAGAGCGCTGCGGCGGCCGCCTTGCCGCCGTACACGGTCAGCATCGGCATCGCCTGCCAGGTCAGTCCGGATGAGGAGCTCGACCACATCCTGCTGCGGGCCGACCGGGCGCTGTACTGCGCCAAGGAACGCGGCCGCGACCGCATCGAGATCGCCGCCGAGGCGGTGCTACCGCTGCACGCGTCGGCTTAGTGTTTGTTGCTTAGTTGAAAAGGCGGCTCAGCTCGGCGCCCGGATCGGGCGCGCGCATGAACGCTTCGCCGACCAGGAAGGCGTGGACGCTGGCGTCGCGCATCAGCTTGACGTCGGCCGGCACCATGATGCCGGACTCGGTGATCACCAGTTTTTCCGGCGGAATGCGGTCCAGCAGGCCGATGGTGGTGTCGAGCGAGGTCTCGAAGGTGCGCAGATTGCGGTTATTGATGCCGACCATGGCCGTTTTCAGGCGCAGGGCGGCGGTCAGTTCGTCGCCGTCGTGGGTCTCGACCAGCACGCCCATGCCCAGCTCGTGCGCGCAGGCCTCCATTTCGGCCATCAGGCCGTGGTCCAGCGCCGAGACGATCAGCAGGATCGCGTCCGCGCCCATCGCGCGTGCCTCGTAGATCTGGTAAATATCGACCATGAAGTCCTTGCGCAGCACCGGCAGCGCGCAGGCGGCGCGCGCCTGGCGCAGATAGGCCTCCGCACCCTGGAAGAACTGCTCGTCGGTCAGCACCGACAGGCATGCGGCGCCGTTGGCGGCGTAGCTGACAGCGATGTCGGCCGGGCGGAAGTCGGCGCGGATCACGCCTTTCGATGGCGACGCTTTTTTCACTTCGGCGATGATGCCGGCCGAACCGGCGGCGATCTTGGCGCGCAGGCTCGCCTCGAAGCCGCGCAGGCCGGCGCGCAGTTCGGCATCGCCTTCGACTTCGGCGCGCAGGCTGGCCAGGTCACGGTGCTTTTTTGCGGCGGCGACTTCGTCTGCCTTGACCGCGAGGATTTTTTTCAGGATATCGGACATGAGGGACCTAAGATTATTGTTGTTCCGCCAGCGCCAGGCGCAGGCCGAGAGCCAGGAAAAGACCGCCGGTAACGCGGTTCAGCCAGAGCGCGACCAGCGGCTTGACCTTGAGCCGCGCGCTGGCGAAAGCGGTGAAAACGGCCAGGCCGTTACACCATAACATGCCGTTGAAATTGAAGATGCAGCCCAGGATGATGAACGCCAGCGGCTTGCTGGTGGAATCGGCGGCGATAAACTGCGGCACGAACGCCAGGAAGAACAAGGCCACCTTGGGATTGAGCACATTGGTCAGAAAGCCCTGGAAGAAGATTTTACGATACGGCAGGCGCGTGGTCGCGGCGGCGGTCGCGTCGTCCGCCCCGGCGTCGGCCTCGCCGCGCAGTTTGGCGCGCAGCATGCCGATGCCGACGTAGACGATGTACGCCGCGCCCACCCACTTGACCACGGTGAAGGCGGCGGCGGACGTCGACAGCAGCGCCGACAATCCCAGCGCGGCGGCGAAGATATGCACCATCGTGCCGGCGCCGATGCCCAGCGCGGCGGCCGAACCGGCGCGCCAGCCCTGGGTCGCGCTGCGCGTCATGATCAGCAGCGAATCGGGACCGGGCATGATGTTGAGCAGCAGGCCGGAGATGATGAACAGCGTCAGGTCGTGGATGCCGTACATGACCGCCGCCCTTAGTTGGCGCCGGCGAGGCTTTGCGTGACCCGCACGAACTGCTCGATCTTTTTGAGCGCCTCGCCGGAGGTGATGGCGACGCGCGCGCGCGCCAGACCGTCCTCGATCGAACTTGCCACCCCGGCCGCGTACAGCGCGGTGCCGGCGTTGAGCGAGACGATATCGTAGGCCGCGCCAGGTTCGCCGCGCAGCGCTTCCATCATCTTCGCTTTCGATTCGGCGGCGTCGGCCACCTTCAGGTTGCGGCTGGCGATCATCGGCAGGCCGAAGTCCTCCGGATGGATTTCGTATTCGCGGATCTCGCCGTCGACCAGTTCACCGACCAGGGTGCCGGCGCCCAGCGAGACCTCGTCCATATTGTCGCGGCCATAGACCACGATGGCGTGCTGCGCGCCCAAGCGCTGCAGCACGCGCACCTGGATGCCCACCAGGTCGGCGTGGAAAACGCCCATCAGAATGTTCGGCGCGCCGGCCGGATTGGTCAGCGGCCCCAGGATGTTGAAGATGGTGCGCACGCCCAGTTCGCGGCGCACCGGCGCGGCGTGTTTCATCGCCGCGTGGTGGTTGGGCGCGAACATGAAGCCGATGCCGGTCTGCGCGATCGATTGCGCGATCTGCTCGGGCTTGAGGTTGATGTTGGCGCCCAGCGATTCGATCACGTCGGCGCTGCCGGACGACGACGACACGCTGCGTCCGCCGTGCTTGGCCACGCGCGCGCCGGCCGCCGCCGCCACGAACATCGAGGCGGTGGAGATGTTGAAGGTGTGCGCGCCGTCGCCGCCGGTGCCGACGATGTCGAGCAGGCCGGTGGTGTCGGCCATCGGCACCTTGGTGGAGAATTCGCGCATCACCTGCGCGGCGGCGGCGATTTCGCCGATGGTTTCCTTCTTCACGCGCAGGCCCATGGTCAGGGCAGCGATCATCGACGGCGACATTTCGCCGGACATGATCTGGCGGAACAGGTGCAGCATCTCGTCGTGGAAGATCTCGCGGTGTTCGATACAGCGCAGCAGTGCTTCTTGATGGGTGATAGCCATGACAATTCCTTCTTTAATTTGTAGAGCGCGGAACCCGCAACCCGCAGCCTTGAGTGATACGCATGCGTTACCACTAGGGGTCGGACCCAGCGGGGTCCGACCCCGGTTGGCAGTGCGGGTTCGCTAGCGAACCAGGAAGTTCTTCAGCAGTGCGTGACCGTGTTCCGACAGGATCGACTCGGGGTGGAATTGAACCCCCTCGATGTCGTAGTCCTTGTGGCGCACGCCCATGATTTCACCGTCATCGGTCCATGCCGTCACTTCGAGGCAGGACGGCAGCGAGCTGCGCTCGATTGCCAGCGAGTGATAGCGGATCACCGTGAACGGGGAGGGCAGGTCCTTGAAGACGCCCACGCCCGTATGCGCGATTAAAGAAGTTTTGCCGTGCATGACCTGCTTGGCGCGTATGACATTGCCGCCGAACGCTTCGCCGATGGCCTGGTGGCCGAGGCACACGCCTAGGATCGGCTTCTTGCCGGCGAAGTGCTTGAGCACCTCGATCGAGATACCGGCCTGCGACGGGTCCTTGGGGCCCGGCGAGATGCAGATGTGGTCCGGGTTCAGCGCCTCGATTTCCGCGATCGTGATTTCGTCGTTGCGGTACACGCGCACATCCTCACCCAGCTCGCCGAAGTACTGCACGATGTTGTAGGTGAAGGAGTCGTAGTTGTCGATCATTAGCAGCATCTCAGAACTCCCCATCCAGGCCATCTTGCACTTGTTCGGCGGCGCGCAGCACGGCGCGCGCCTTGTTTTCGGTTTCCTGCCATTCCATCTCGGCCACCGAATCGGCGACGATGCCGGCGGCGGCCTGCACGTATAGCATGCCGTCCTTGATCACGCCGGTGCGGATGGCGATGGCGACGTCCATCTCGCCGCCGAACGACAGGTAGCCGCAGGCGCCGCCGTAGATGCCGCGCTTGGTGATTTCCAGCTCGTCGATCACCTCCATCGCGCGCACTTTCGGCGCGCCGGTCAGGGTGCCGGCCGGGAAGGTCGCGCGCAGCACGTCCAGGTTCGACAGGCCGTCTTTGAGCTTGCCCTCGACGTTGGAGACGATGTGCTGCACATGCGAGTATTTTTCGATGACCAGGCGGTCGGTGACCTTGACGCTGCCGATCTCGGAGATGCGGCCCAGGTCATTGCGCGCCAGATCGATCAGCATCACGTGCTCGGCGATCTCTTTCGGATCGGCCAGCAGTTCCCTGGCCAGTTCGGCGTCGCGCTCGGGCGTGGCGCCGCGCGGGCGGGTGCCGGCGATCGGACGCAAGGTGACTTTCTTCTCGCCGTCCGGCGCCGTCTCGTTGCGCACCAAAATCTCCGGCGAGGCGCCGACGATCTGCATGTCGCCGAAATTGTAGAAGTACATATATGGCGACGGATTCAGCGAGCGCAGCGCGCGGTACAAGGTCAGCGGCGAATCGACGTAAGGCTTGCGGATGCGCTGGCCGATCTGCACCTGCATCAAGTCGCCGGCCATCACGTATTCGTGCGCCTTGGCGACCGCCTTCAGGTAGTCCTCTTTCGGGAAGTCGCGGAAGGTTTCGGTGCGCACCGAGGCGCTGGTCACCGGCGCGTCGACGCCGCGGCGCAGCATCATGCGCAGGTCCTTCAGGCGCTGGCGCGCCTTGCTGAAGGACTCGGGCTGCGTGGTGTCGGCGTACACGATCAGATACAGCTTGCCGGACAGGTTGTCGATGACGGCCAGCTCCTCGGTCACCATCAGCTGGATGTCGGGCAGGCCCAGATCGTCCTTCGGCTGCGTGTTGGCCAGGGTTTTTTCGATGTGGCGCACGGTGTCGTAGCCGAAGTAGCCGGCCAGGCCGCCGCAGAAGCGCGGCATGCCCGGGCGCAGCGCGACCTTGAAGCGCTTCTGGTAGGCCTCGACGAATTCGAGCGGGTTGCCCTCGTGGGTCTCGATCACGGCGCCGTTCTTGACGATCTCGGTGCGGGTGCCGAAGGTGCGCAGCACCGTCGTCGCCGGCAGGCCGATGAACGAGAAGCGGCCGAAGCGCTCGCCGCCGACGACCGACTCGAGCAGGAAGGTGTTCTTGCCGGCGTTCTGGGTCTGCGCCAGTTTCAGGTACAGCGTGAGCGGGGTTTCGAGGTCGGCGAAGGCTTCGGCGATCAGCGGGACGCGGTTGTAGCCTTCGTTGGCCAACGATTTGAATTCGAGTTCGGTCATGTCTTATCTCCATGCCGCCAGGGTGTGGGTTGGCGGTGGTTTGTCAAAAAACCTGTCGGGTGCGCGTGCACGTGCGACAGCAATCAGTTCGGCTTAGTTTTGCCAGGATTGCCAGCGTCGCCAAAGCCAGGCCTCAATCGAGCCGGTTTGGTTGACATTGTGTTTTTTGATGGAAGACATTCGGTCAGGGTTGGTTCAGCTAAAGGTTAATTTTGCGAACTTATACGGCTTGCCGCGTCGAGCAGCGTGTCTACTATACCATCGGAATCGATCCCGTGTACAGATTGTCCGTGATTGTAACCGTAAGGCACCGTCAACACCGGGCAACCCGCAGCCCGGGCCGCTTGCGCGTCGTTCGAGCTGTCGCCGATGGCCACCACCTGGGCCGGGTCCAAGCCGAAATCGGCGCACACCGTCTGCAGCGGCAGCGGATCGGGCTTCTTGCGCGGCAGCGAATCGCCGCCGTAGACCACGTCGAAAAAGCCGTCCAGGCCCTTGAGCTTGAGCAGCGGCGTGGTGAAGGCGATCGGCTTGTTGGTCACGCAGGCCAGGCGCAGGCCGTTGGCTTTCATCGCCGCCAGGCCCTCGATCACATCCGGGTAGAGCGCGCTGTGGTTGCCGTTGATGCCGAGATAGTGGCGCTGGTAGGCGTCCATCGCGGCGTCGAAGCGCTGCTCGACGCCGGCCGCGTCCAGTTGCAGGGCCAGCACCGAGCGGATCAGGTTTTCCGAGCCCTTGCCGACCATCAGCGCGATCTGCTCTTGCTGGATCGATTCGAGGCCCAGCTCGGCCAGCATGCCGTTGATGGCGACGTGGAAATCGGGGATGGTGTCCAGCATGGTGCCGTCGAGGTCGATGATCGCGGCGCGCACGCCTGCCAGGGGGGACAGTTTCAGATTGGCGGACATTGGGTACATTTCCTCGGAACTTAGGCAAAAAAAGCGGCACGCCCGATAGGTATGCCGCCGGCTGGAGGAGAAGTATAGCGGAGCGTAGCCCAACACATCCTTCCGGCTGCTTTTTTAGGCAGCCTGATCGTTAGCCGACGTTAGTTCCCGGCGGCTGCCGCTTCCGCATGAAGTGGGTTTTCTGCTTTAGCTTGAAGCAAATCCTGGGCGAAATGATAGGCGGCTTGTAATTTGTAGAGCTTGCGGATCCAGTCGAACGGTAGCTCCATCTCGCCGTGGAAAGCGCCAGCCAGTTGACCGTACACGGCGCCTACCGTGTCTGAGTCATCGGCCAGGTTGACCGCTTCCAGGGCGCCACTCCGGAAGTCCTCGTTTCTATGAAATGCCCACAGTGCGGCTTCCAGGGTGTCGATGACGTAGCCGGACGAAGAAATCTGGCTACGGTCCTTGTTTTTGTAGGAGCCCAGTGCGATTTTTCTCACGGACGGCGTCAGCGGATGCAAGTCCCAATAGTCTGGTTCGGGAGAATACAACCCGTCCAGAAGTTTTGCTTTGCTTTCGCCGTTCAGCGCGCCGTAAAGCAGCGCTGCGAAGTAACGGCACGCATCGACCGCCTCGATCGCCTTGTGCGTTAATTTTGAACTTTCGGCCGCAAAATGGACGGTGCGTGAGAAGTCGTTCGAATAGAAGATGGGGATGGGAGCGATCCTCATCAGAGAGCCATTGCCGGCGGTTTTAGGGTCGGCGCTGCCCGCATGGGGCTCGCCCGAGCGCAAGTAGGTTTCTATCGCCTGCCGGGTTGCGTTCCCGATGTCAAAGCATTCTTCGGTCGAGCTGAAAACGCCATAGCGATACCAAAGCGAATAAGACTCCATCATGTGCTGTGGATTGAAGCCGCAGCATTTTGAGAGACTGTAGGCGGTGCAGAAGGCGAGGCTGCTGTCGTCGGTCCAGTAGCCGCGGTCCAGATTGAAGGGGCCGCCTTTTTCGAGGTCGGATACGTGTTTGACATCTCTTGGGCTGAACTCAAGCGGCATACCTAACGCATCCCCCAACATGAGACCCATCATTGCTCCCCTCGACCTGTCCGCCAAAGCGGATGAGTCCGCTCCAGCATTGCGCAAGTATTCAAAGAGCTCGTTTTTATCAGAGAGTTTTCGACGAAGGTCCAAATAGCCCTCCAGCCAAGGAGTCTTGAGCTTGGTCGAGTCATGCCATCGAAGAGGGTGAAATCCCATGTCAGCAGCGTATTTTTTTCTTTTTTCCAAAGACGCCTGTACAACCGCTAACATCTCAGCATCGGTCAGATTTTCACTCATTCTATTTCTCTCAAAACAATAACGTGGTGTTTGTTTTTTGGATCGATAATCCGACTTGTTACTTTGAATTTTGTGCCAGGAGAAAATAATACTTCTTTCTCGTTGCCATATTGGGATAACGACCGCACATCTACGCCATTCTCGCTGAAAATCTGGATCTCGGTGTTGCCAGAAAACACGCCATCAACGTCCTTGCTGCTGGAAACAAATGCCTTATCTTGAAAGTAGCCGTCTTCAGGGAAAAGCTCATCGATTTGCTTCAAATCGAAGGTGGCATCGCGACGAACTCGACCTTTGAAAAGATAGCCTTGGCCCCTCATTTTTGCCAAACCTTCCGTCGCTTCATCTACCACTGGCGCCCACTCACCAAGATTTCCCGCCCGAAGCGTCGGATTTATTTCCCGATATAAATTCGAGGTATAGGCTTGAATTGAAATATATTCGTCATCGGTCAATAACGCGTCAAGTCTTGGATCTGAACGCTTGCTTTCGAGTGCGTCATCTACCGCATCCTTTCCCCACTTCTTTTCTAAAAAATCCTGGACCTTTACGCTACGCGCTTTGGAGGTGCTTCGCAAGATCCGCACGCCGTCGCCGGTAGATGCGGTTTTGGGAAGCGCTGCATTGCCTTGGTTAAGTAATTTCGAGGCGCCTTTGGTTGCAAACTTTGCCACTCCAACGCCGGCGGCGAACAGCTGCACAATGATAGCGACCAGATTGCCACCCTCTTGTGCGCTGTTCGTGAGGACTAGTTTAGGCAGTTCAATCGCGTTCGCGCTCGCGTGCGTCGATTGTGCGACTTCGGAGAAACTGGCCGCCAATTTCCGCTTTCCCAGCGCCATTTGAAGGCTGGCTGCTTCGTTCAGTTCCTGCGCCTGCTGGTCGGCTGCGCCCTTTATTAAAATTTCCGCAGTTTCGGGTATCGTGTTGGCGAGGCCTTTAAGAGCTCCTTTGACGCCTTCCAATGGACTTGCTATTGCATCTGCGACGTTTGCGCCTGCTTGGCGTAGCGCATCCACGACTTGAGATGAGTAGTTTTTTTCGCCTTGATCCACCGGCGGTGATGAGGACGTCCCGGCCGAAGCGGGTTTTTCATGTGCGGTTGGTGGTGAGCACGCCACGTACACGCCCGGGTTGTTACCGCCATTCATCGTACATGGATCGCCGTGCCGAACTACGTGCTTGCCTTCTATTCTTACCGTCCGGCTGCCGGCGACTGGCTTGACTTCGCCGCCGACCGTTCCTGATCTAACGCCCTTTCCTGTGCCCGCCTCGTCACCGGTGCAACGGTCCTGAGTTGTGAGGTCAAGTAGATAGGCGGGTTTGCCATTGAAATTCACGGTTTTTGCCGTGTTGATGCTGTTTCCCAAATCCTGTACGGTCGGGTAAGGAATGGGCACCATCGATGGCCCGACGGGTGTCATATTGATGGAAGGAGCGGTACTGATCGCTTTGAAGGCCGTGTCCTTGCGAGCACCCACTGGGTTGTGATTGCTCATCGGGCGCTCACATGCGCGTGAGCGTCTACTGAGGTGCCGTCAGGCGTCAATTCGAGTGGAGGCGCCGCAACTCGCCAATGGGGCACTAGCTCTTCCATTCCCGACTCCTTGTCCGTGTGAGCTATGCTGACACTGGAAAAGGCGGGAAATTTTGAGCAGGCACAAGCGCCTGGAGATTGAGGGCGAGCTTCGCGGCCTGGATGCCGGAAATGCTACAGCGGAAGGCGGGGTGGCGCGGCCGCGCCACCCGAAGTCGTGCTAAAGGATTAAATCGCCGCCAAGTTGGCGCGCATGGCGTCGATGACGGCCTTGTAGTCCGGCTGGCCGAAGATGGCCGAGCCCGCCACGAAGGTGTCGGCGCCGGCCGCCGCCGCCGCCGCGATGTTGTCGATCTTGATGCCGCCGTCCACTTCCAGCATGATGTCGCGGCCCGATTCGTCGATCTTGCGGCGCGCCAGGGCGATTTTCTTCAGCGCCTCCGGAATGAAGGACTGGCCGCCGAAGCCGGGGTTGACCGACATGATCAGGATCATGTCGATCTTGTCCATCACGTGGTCGAGGAAGTGCAGCGGCGTGCCCGGGTTGAACACCAGCCCGGCCTTGCAGCCGTTGTCGCGGATCAGTTGCAAGGTGCGGTCGATGTGCTCGGACGCTTCCGGATGGAAGGTGATGATGTTGGCGCCGGCCTTGGCGAAGTCGGGAATGAGGCGGTCGACCGGCTTGACCATCAGGTGCACGTCGATCGGCACCTCCACGTGCGGGCGGATCGCCTGGCACACGAGCGGGCCGATCGTCAGGTTTGGAACATAATGGTTGTCCATCACGTCAAAGTGGATGATGTCGGCGCCGGCGGTGACGACGTTGCGTACCTCCTCACCCAAACGGGCGAAGTCGGCGGACAAAATGCTGGGAGCGATGCGGAAATTGGACATGACGTGAGGCCTGCGATAAAAAAGATGCGCTATTTTACGCTGCCCGGCGCGGCCGCGCCCGTTTTCAGCCGCGTACTCCTTGCACGCGTTGCGGATTTGCGGTGCAATGGAAGCCTGACGATATACAATCGCGATTACCCTTTTTATGACCCCCACGCCCCAGCCTTAAGGAATGTCGATGGCAACTTATGAATTTACTGTGTCGGTCAGAACCCAGTATCTGCCGGATCAGTCCGATCCGGAACGCACCAATTTCGTGTTCACCTATTCGATCACGATCAAGAACACCGGCAGCGTCGCCGCCCAGCTGATCTCGCGCCACTGGGTCATCACCGACGCCAACAATCATATCGAAGAGGTGCGCGGGCTGGGCGTGGTCGGCCACCAGCCATTGCTGCAGCCGGGCGAGCATTTCGAATACACCAGCGGCACCGCGCTGCAAACCCAGCAGGGCTCGATGGTCGGCGAATACTTCTGCGTGGCCGAGGACGGCCATCAATTCGAGGCCAAGATCCCCGAGTTCGTGCTGTCGCTGCCGCGCACGCTGCACTGAGCCACGGCCCGGCCGTGCCGGCTCATCGCTTCGGATCGTCATCCTGTTCAGGCGGGGGCAGCTTTTTAGCTTTGCCTTTGCCTTGGTACATCGTCCACCAGACGATGAACACCAGCAGGAAAAACGCGATGCACGCTTCCAACATCAATACCCACATAGCTATCCTCATGTCATTTACACGCCGTAGTCTACTCGTTCCGCTCACCGTCGTCGCGCTTTCGCTGGCCGCCTGCACCACCACGCCGATTCCGCCGGCAAAACCGGGCGGGCAGCCCGTGCCGACGCCGCCCGCGGGCACGCCGGCCCAGCCGCCCGCCACGCCGCCCAAGCCGGACGCGCTGCGGATGGTGCCGACCACCTTCGCCGCGCTGCCCGGCTGGGAGCGCGACGACGTGCGCGCCGCCTGGCCGGCCTTCATGTCCTCGTGCTCGGTGCTGGTCAAGCAGCCGCTGTGGAAGGAATCGTGCTCGATCGCGCGCACCGTCAACGCCGCCGACGACAAGGCCATCCGCACCTTCTTCGAGGCGTTCATGGTGCCGAACCAGGTCATCGCGCCGGACGGCGCCACCGACGGGCTGGTCACCGGTTATTACGAGCCGCTGCTGCGCGGCGCGCGCAAAAAGGGCGGCCCGTATCAAACGCCGCTGTTCAAGGTGCCGGACGACATGGTCACCGTCGATCTGGCCGGCGTCTATCCGGAGCTGAAGGGCATGCGCCTGCGCGGCAAGCTGGTCGGCAAAAAGGTGGTGCCGTACGCGACCCGCGCCGAGATCGAGAAGGCCGATGCCACCGGCAAGGAGTTGCTGTGGGTCGACGATCCGGTGGAGTCGTTCTTCCTGCAGGTGCAGGGTTCGGGCCGCGTGCAGCTGACCGACACGCAGGAAACCGTGCGCGTGGCGTACGCCGACCAGAACGGCCATCCGTATAAGTCGATCGGCAAGTATCTGGTGGAGAAGGGCGAGTTGACGTTGGAGCAGGCGTCGGCGCAGGGCATCAAGGCGTGGATCGCCGGCCACCCGACGCGCATGCAGGAACTATTCGATGTGAACCCGAGCTACGTGTTCTTCAAGGAGGAGCGGTTGCCGGACCCGAAAGTGGGGCCGAAAGGCGCGCAGGGCGTGCCGCTGACGCCGCAGCGTTCGGTGGCGATCGACGCCTCGCAGTTGCCGCTGGGCGCGCCGATTTTCCTGGCCACCACGCAGCCGAACAGCGATATTCCGCTGCAGCGGCTGGTGATGGCGCAGGATACCGGTGGCGCCATCCGTGGCGCGATCCGGGTCGACTACTTCTTCGGCTTCGGCACCGAGGCGGCGGAAAACGCCGGCCGCATGAAGCAGCGCGGCAACGTCTGGGTGCTGCTGCCGAAGCAGCCTTGACCGGTGCTAGCTAGCGCAACACCAGCACCGGCAGCGTGGTGTGCGCCAACACCTTGTCGGTCTGGCTGCCCAGCAGCAGCTTGTTGATGCCCTTGTGGCCGTGCGACGCCATCATGATGAGGTCGCACTCGAATTTTTTCGCAGCCTCGACGATTTCCTCGTACGGGGTGTGCGACACCGAAATCACCCCCTCGAACGGAATATCGGCCGCGCGCGCGGCCGCCGCCACCTTGTCGATATAGCCGCGCGCGGCCTCCTGCATCTTGACGGCGAACTGGCCCGAGTCGATCACGGCGCCGCCGTCGCCCATCGACGACAGGGGCAAAGGCTGGATCACGGTGATGGCGACGATCTTGGCGCGGTTCAGTTTGGCGAACTCGACCGCAGTTGCGGTCGCCTTGTCCGACAGGTCCGAGCCGTCGGTCGGCAACAGTATGGTTTTGAACATGGCGCACCCCCTATCAGGATCGGTTGATACTGCAGTGAGCCTAATAGCTTGGCCGGATTTCCGGCGCACGGTAGGGCGCTTTTTCAGGACTATTTTTAGGGATAGTTACGGGACGGCCGCCGCCGGCTGTCCGGCGTCGCGCAGCGCCGGCGCCATCGCCATGCAGGCGGTCAGCACGATGCCGCCCACCGCCACGCAGCCCATGCCGGCGCGCACGCTGAAATGCTCGCCGATGTAGCCGGCCGCCAGCGCGCCGATCGGCGCCACGGCGATGGTCAGAAAGCGCATCGTCGACACCATGCGGCCCAAATAGGCGTCCGGCGTGACCTTCTGCCGCACGGCCGTGTACGGCATGAAAAACAACATCACCCCGCAGTCGAGGAAGAACGACAGCGCCGCGCACGCCGCCGCGCTGGCCGCCGGGTAGCCGAACAGCCTGGCCGGTATCATCGGCGTCAGCGTGAAGGCGACGGTGGTCAGGCCGACGCCGATCAGGATGGTGCCGCTGGCGCCGTAGCGTTGGGTCAGCGGCTTGAGCATCATCGCGCTGGCCAGCACGCCGAGCCCGCCGATCATCTGGGCCACGCCGAGCATGCCGGCGCTCATGCCGAGGTCGCGCGTGGCGAACAGCACGGCCAGCGCCGCGTAACCATAGAACAGCATGTGCCAGGCGCCCACGCTCCACGCCAAGGTGCGCAGCAGCGGCTGGCGCCAGATGAAATGCAGGCCGTCGCGGATGTCGCGCAGCGGGTGCTTGTCGGACGGCGCCGGTTGCGGATCGTTGGCCTTGAGGTCGCGCAGCAGCAGGATCGACAGCACGAAGCCGAAGGCGTTGAGCAGCACCGCGTACGGCGCGGTGAGCCATTGGATCAGCAAGCCGGCCAGCCCAGGCGCCAGCAGCCGCGAGGCCGAGTCGGTGGCGGCGAATTTGGATTGCGCGTCCATCAGGCGCTCGCGCCCGATCAGGTTGGTCAGGAAAATCTGCTCGGCGCCGCCGCCGACGACGTTGCAGGCGCCGGTGGCAAAGGCGACCGCGTACATCCATTCGACCGACAGCACGCCGAGCCAGTAGGCGGCCGGAATGCTGAACAGGGCGCTGGCCTGGATGGCTTTGCTGGCGAGCAGGATCGGCAGTTTACGGTTGCGGTCGAGCACCACGCCGGCCGGCAGTGCGAACAGCGCGAACGGCATCGCCGCCGCCGCGCCCAGCATGCCCATCTGCGCCGGCGTGGCCTTCAGCAGCAGCACCGCGCACAAGGGCACGGCCAGCGCGCCGATGTAGCCGCCGAAGCCGTTGAGGATGGCGCTGAACCAGTAGCGCAGGAAATCGCTGTTGCCCAGCAGCGCGTCGCTGGCCAGCTTGGCGCGCAGCGGGAGGCGGAGTGAGGTAAAAATGGTAGGCTCGCCGAAGTTAGTTGCCGAGCTTCAATAATACCAGCGGTGGGGATAGGCGCTACAATCGACCTATTAATATTCCACCGTGGAGTCACACTATGCAATACGAAGACCTGATCGTCGAAGTGCACGGCAAAGTCGCGCTCATCCGCCTGAACCGTCCGAAGGCGCTGAACGCGCTCAATGACCGCATGATGAACGAACTTGGCGAGGCGTTGTTCAAATTTGACGCCGATCCGGCGATCGGCTGCATCGTCCTGACCGGCAGCGAGAAGGCCTTCGCGGCCGGCGCCGACATCGCCGCCATGGTCGACTACACCTATGTGGACACCTACCGCGACAACTACATCGGCCGCAACTGGGAGCACATCCTGCGCGTGCGCAAACCGGTGGTGGGCGCCGTGGCCGGCTACGCGCTGGGTGGCGGCTGCGAACTGGCGATGATGTGCGACTTCCTGATCGCCGCCGACACCGCCAAATTCGGCCAGCCGGAGATCAAGATCGGCGTCACGCCGGGCGCCGGCGCCTCGCAGCGCCTGCCGCGGGCGATCGGCAAGGCCAAGGCGATGGACATGTTGCTGACCGCCCGCACCATCGACGCGGCCGAGGCCGAGCGCATCGGCCTGGTGTCGCGCATCGTCCCCGCCGACAAGCTGATCGAGGAAACGCTGGCCGCCGCGACCTTGATCGCCGCCATGCCGACCTCGGTGGCGATGATGGTCAAGGATGCCGTCAACCGCGCCTTCGAAGTGCCGCTGACCGAGGGCGTGGGCTATGAGCGCCGCCTGTTCCACGCGGCGTTCGGCACGCCCGCGCAAAAAGAAGGCATGCAAGCCTTCCTGGAAAAACGGCCGCCGAATTTCGAAGGCATGTAACCGGATTCCCATGCGCATTCTGATTATCGAAGACAATCACGACATCCTGGCCAACCTGTACGCCTTCCTGGAGGCGAAGGGGCACAATCTCGATTCGGCGTCGAACGGCTACGCGGGGCTGGCCCTGGCGGCGCAGCATGAATACGACGTCATCGTGCTGGACGTCATGCTGCCCGGCATGACGGGCTTGGAGCTGTGCCAGAAGCTGCGCGGCGAATTGCGCGACGCCACGCCGGTGCTGATGTTGACGGCGCGCGACACCCTGCAGGACAAGGTCGCCGGCTTCGACAGCGGCGCCGACGATTATCTGGTCAAGCCGTTTTCGCTGGTCGAACTGGAGGTGCGCCTGCACGCCCTGCTGCGGCGCGCGCGCGGCCAGACCGTCGGTGGCAGCGTGCTCAGCGTGGGTGACTTGCGCTTCGATACCGAGAATTTCGAGGTCAAGCGCGGCGGCACGCCGCTGACGCTGACCAAGACCGGCTACACCATCTTGAAATGCCTGATGACGCAGGCGCCCAAGCTGGTGCCGCGCGAGTTGCTGGAGCAGGAAGTGTGGGGCGAGGACCGCCCCGACAGCGACGCGCTGCGCACCCACATCCACGCGCTGCGCCAGGTGCTCGACAAACCATATGACTTCGCCATGCTGCGCACCGTTCCGGGCATCGGCTATAAATTGCTCGCCTCCGATGCCACCGTTTAAATCCTTGCGCCGGCGTATTGTCGTCGCCTACCTGATGTTCGCCGCCGCCGGCATCCTGTTTTTCGCGCTGATCGCCGCCGTCGCCGTCGAAGGCATCGAAGTCAAACTGGTCGACGAGCGCCTGCAGGAGGTGGCGGCGTGGGCATCGCCGCGCCACGCTGGCAACCTGCCGGTGGAAATGCCGGCCGGCCTGAGCTTCCACCACGACGCCGAAATCCCGCTGTCGCTGCGCCATTTGCCCGAAGGCGCGACCGAGATCACGGTCGATGGCGTCGATTTGCACGTTTGGTCCGGCAAGGACGAGAGCGGACCCTACGTGGTGGTCGACCACGCCAGCGCCTATGAAAAAATCGAGGTGGTGGTGTACGGCATGTTCGCCATCGGCTTCGTGGGGTTTTTGATCTGTTCGATGATGTTCGGCGCGTACATCGGCAACAGCCTGGTCACGCCGATCATGGCGCTGGCCTCGGCGGTGCAGGCACGCCGGCGCGATTTGCCGTTGCAGGACAGCGCCGACGAGCTCGGCATCCTGGCGCGCGCTTTTTCCGCCCGTACCAGCGAGTTGACCGAAGTTCTGGACCGCGAGCGCTTTTTCACCGGAGATGTCAGCCACGAACTGCGCACGCCGCTGACGGTCATCACCGGCGCGGCGGAAATCCTGATGACGCAGCCGCATGAAAACCCCGCCATCCACGCCGCTTCCGAGCGTATCTACCGCGCCGCGCGCGACGCCTCCGACTCGATCACCGTGCTGCTGCGCCTGGCGCGCTCGCCGGACATGCTGGAGATGACTTCGGTTTCCGCCGCCGAGCTGGCCAGCGAGGAGGCCGCGCGTTGCCAAACCCTGACCTCCGCCAAGCCGCTGACCTTGCAGTACGCCGGCGGCGACGACTTTATGATCCACGCGCCGCGCGAGCTGTTGATCGCCGCCATCGGCAATCTGGTCAGGAATGCTTGTCTTTACACCATGCGGGGTGAAGTGGTCGTGCGCCTTGCCGGGCGCTCGCTGGTCGTCGAGGACAGCGGCCCCGGCCTGCCGGCTGCGGCGCGCGCGCGCCTGCTCAACGAGGCCATCCCGGTCAGCGCCAGCGGCTCGTCCGGCACCGGCCTGGGCTTGGGGCTGGTGCAGCGCATTTGCGCCTATCTCGGCGCGGAACTGGCGTACAGCGAGCGCGCTGGCGGCGGCAGCGTGTTTGAAATTCGCTTTCCATAGGGAATTTAACGTAAACTTAACGCATTGTTGACGCGGAGTTGACTGGCTGTTGGTTATTGTGGAGGCTGGAATTCAGGAGCCTCTGTTGAACGTACACCCGAACTTAACTCTTAGTCATCGCTCGCGGTTGTCCCCGTTTTTGCGCATCAAGCCACTTCTACGTTTGCCTCGCGTCCACGTGCAGCAACTGAGCCTGGCGGCCGCCGCGTTCCTTGTCTTGGTTTACAACTTTAGTTTCTGGCGAACGTTCTTTGCCGCCACCGGCGGCGCGCAGCTGGCCAACGTGCCGCTGTACATTGCCGCGTTCATCTTGCTGGCGCTGACGTTCAACGCCTTTCTGACCCTGTTCAGCTTCCGCTATGTGATCAAGCCGGTGTTGATCGTGCTGTTTTTCGTCAGCGCCTTCAGCAGCTATTTCATGAACCGCTACGGCATCGCCATCGACGCCTCGATGATGCAGAACGTCATCGAGACCGATGTTCGCGAGGCCACAGAACTGCTGAACTGGAACATGGTGTTGACCGTCACGCTGCTCGGCGTGCTGCCGTCGCTGCTGGTGTGCCGCCTCAAGCTCGAGTTTCCGACCTGGCGCCGGGCGTTGCTGCTCAATCCCGCCGTGATCGTCGTCTCGCTGCTGGTCGCCGGCATGCTGGTGATGGTGTTCTTCAAGACGCTGGCGCCGGCCGTGCGCGAGTATCGCCAGATGCGTTTCCTGCTGACGCCGACCAACGTGATTCAGGCGGGTAACTCCTATGTCAAACATAAGCTGGCGCGCGCGACGGTGATCGCGCCGCTCGGCAGCGACGCCATGAAGGGTACCCTGTGGGCCGGGCAAAAGCGCCGCACCGTGACCATCCTGGTGGTCGGCGAAACGGCGCGCGCGATGAATTTCTCGCTCAACGGCTATCAGCGCGACACCAACCCGCGGCTGTCGCGCGAAGCCGGCCTGCTCAATTTCAGCCAAGTGCAATCGTGCGGCACGGCGACGGCCATTTCCGTTCCGTGTGTGTTCTCCGGCTTCGACCGTGTGGATTATTCGGAGGAAAAGGCCAAGGCGCAGGAAGGGCTGCTCGACGTCCTGAGCCATGCCGGGCTGCAGGTGCTATGGCGCGACAACAATTCCGGCTGCAAAGGCGTGTGCGACCGCGTCGCTTACGAGGACATGTCGCAGCCGAAGGCCGGCGATCCGTTCTGTAACGACGAGGAATGCTATGACGAGCGCATGCTGCAGGGCTTGCCGGAGATTATCCGCAACGCCAAGCGGGACCTGGTCATCGTGCTGCACCAGAAGGGCAGCCACGGGCCGGCTTACTGGAAGCGCTATCCGGCGGCCTTCCAGCGCTTCGGCCCGGTGTGCACCAGCAACGAGCTGGAAAAATGTTCGCGGGAGTCGATCGTGGCGGCCTATGACAACACCATCGCCTACACCGACTATTTCCTGAGCAAGACGATCGACCTGCTGCGCGCCGCCGGCGCCGCCGACAACGTCGACACCGCCTTCATGTACTTCTCGGACCATGGCGAATCGCTGGGCGAGAAGAATATGTATCTGCACGGCGCGCCGTATTTCATCTCGCCGGAGGAGCAGCGCCACGTGCCGTTCATGCTGTGGCTGGACGAGGGGTATCGCGACCGCTTCAGCCTGGACCAGCGCTGCCTGGAAGCGCGGCGCGGGCAGGAGTTCTCGCACGACAACGTGTTCCACTCCTTCCTGGGCATGCTCAACATCAGTACCGCCGTCTATAACCCTCAACTTGATATCTTCCATGCTTGTACGCTCGCTAACCAGTCTTAAAAGAGGCGGCGCGCCGCGTACCATCCACATTGTATTGATACTCTCGGGCCTGCTGATCCTGTGGATAGGCAGCTACAGCTCGCTCGACCTGACGCTGGCCGACGCCATGTTCGATCGCGCCAGCGGAACCTTCCCCTGGCGCCACGCCTGGCTGGCGGAGGGCTTCAACCACGGTATCTTGAAGACCATTTTGCAAATCCTGGCCGTCATGGCCGTCTCGCTCGCCGTGTGGGACTGGGCCCGGCCACGGCCGACCTGGGACGTGTCGCGCCGCACCGGCGTGCGGGTGCTGGCGCTGTCGGCCATTCTGGTCCCCACCACTATTAGCGTTCTGAAGCACTTCAGCGATTCGCATTGTCCGTGGGATTTGCAGCGTTACGGCGGCCGCGAGCCCTATGTGCGGCTGCTGGAGATGTTGCCGGCCGGCGTGGCGCCAGGGCAGTGCCTGCCGGCGGGGCACGCGTCCAGCGCCCTGTGGCTATTGGCGCTGGCCGTGTTCTGGTTGCCGCATCGTCCCCGGATGGCGGCCGCGGTGGGCGGCGCGATGCTGTTGTTCGGCCTGGCCGTCGGCTGGATGCAGCAGTTGCGCGGGGCGCATTTCCTGACCCACACGCTGTGGTCGATCTGGATCGCCGTGTTCATTGTCGATTTCCTATATAACGTGCTAAGGCCCGCCGAACGTCGTGCAGAATTGGCCTGATTGGGGAAATTGGGTCACAATCCTGTCGAGTTGTCGCTTTGACCAAACAGGAGCAGCATGAACGAGCAGATTGCCAGGGACGTCGTCCTGGTGCGCGCCATTGAATTGGCCGACCAGAAGAAAGAAGTGCTCAGCGAGGATGACCGCATGTATGCCAGCCGCAGCGCGCGCGAGCTGGCGCACTGGCAGGCCTCGGACAAGCAGGCGGACGTGACGTCCGACGATTTTCTGCAGCAACGCTCCGAACTGATATTGAAACGCCTCGCCGAGCGCACGCCGGCGTTTGCCGGTTTCGCCCGGCGCGCCACCGGTTTGCGCGCGCTGGCGTGGCTGCTGCCGGTGCTGGCCCTGGCGCTGGGCGCCGCGCTGGACCGCATCACCGATCCGCACCGCGTCGATTTGCTGTCGGCGCCGCTGCTGCTGATCATCGCCTGGAACTTGCTGGTTTATTTGGGCCTGCTGGTCAGCCTGTTCATTCCGGCGCGCGGGCAGGGCGGACAGGCGTCCGGGCTGATCCGGCGCCTGAGCGTCGGCAAGCTAGCCGTGCCGCGCAAGGTGCCGCCGGTGCTGGCGACCGGCTTGCTGGGGTTTATGGGCGAGTGGTCGCAATTGAGCGCCAGGCTGACCAAAGCCCGGCTCGGCCGCACCATCCATCTGAGCGCGGCCATGTTCGCGCTCGGCGCGGTGCTCTCTTTATATGGTCGTGGCTTGCTGTCGCAGTACGCTGCCGGCTGGGAGAGCACTTTCCTCGACGCCACCCAGGTGCATGGCCTGCTGTCCTTGCTGTTCGCGCCGGCCGTCGCCGTGTTCCACTTGCAGGGATTCAGCCTGGCCGAGATCGAGGCGTTGCGGTTTCCTCAGACCACGGCGCCGGCCGGCGGCGCGCGCTGGGTCCATCTGTACGCGGCGACGATCTTCCTGCTGGTCGTGCTGCCGCGCCTGGCGCTGGCGCTCATCGCCCACTGGCGCGCGGCGCGGCTGACCAGGCGTTTCCCGATCGACCTCGATCAACCTTATTTCCGCAAGCTGAACGAGACCATCGGCGCGGCCACCGGCGGCATGCTGCGCGTGCTGCCGTTCAGCTTTACCGTCGACGAGGCCCGCCACCGGGGCCTGGGGCAGATCGCCGTCATGCTGTTTGGCGAGCAGGGCCGCATGATGCTGCGGCCGTCGACGTCGTATGGCGAAGAGCCGCGGGAAGTGCTGCGTGATGTCGATCTCAGCGATCCGAACGTGACCATGACGGCGGTGCTGTTCAACCTGACGGCGACGCCGGAAAAGGAAAACCACGGGGCGTTTCTCGATTATCTGGTCAAGGCGTCGCCGCGCGGCATCGCCGTGCTGCTCGACGAATCGGCTTATCTGGAGCGCATGGGACCCGACGACCAGCGCGGGCTGGCCGAGAGGACCGCGTTGTGGCAACATTTCTGCCATTTCCACCAGACCACGGCCACCGTCGTTAATCTGCTCAACCCTTCCATACACCCGCTCGACGCCGGCGTCGGGCTGAAACTGTCGGCTGCCGCATGAGTGTTTCGATCGAAAAAACCGGCGACGCGGTGCAAATCCAGTTTGCGCTGATTTCGCACACCAATAACGGCAAGACCACCCTGGCGCGCACCCTGGTCGGCATGGACGTCGGCGAGGTGCGCGACGCCGCCCATGTGACCATCTTCGCCGAATCGCATACCTTGCTGACGACGCCGCAGGGCGACAGCTTGCAATTGTGGGATACACCGGGTTTCGGCGATTCGGTGCGGCTGCTCAAGCGGCTGGGACAGTCGGGCAATCCGATCGGCTGGTTCCTGCGGGAAGTGTTGGACCGCTACCGCGACCGGCCGTTCTGGCTCAGCCAAAATGCCTTGCGCACCGCCAAGGAATCGGCGGACGTCGTTCTTTATCTGGTCAACTCCTCGGAAAATCCGAAAGATGCGGGTTATGTGCCGGCGGAAATGAAGATATTGGAATGGATCGGCAAACCGGTGGTGGTATTGCTGAACCAGACCGGGCGGCCACGGCCGAGTGCCGATGAACAGGCCGAGCAGGGACGCTGGCGCGATCATCTGGCCCAGTATCCGGCCGTGCGCGAAGTGCTGGCGCTGGATGCCTTCGCCCGCTGCTGGGTGCATGAGCGCGTCTTCTATGAAACGGTCGGTAAATTGCTCGAACCGTCGCAGCAAGCTGGCTACGGGCGCCTGTTCGCGGCCTGGGAAGCGGCCAACGCCCGGCGCTACGATCACGCGGTACGCATGATGGCCAAACAGCTGGCGGCGGCTGCGCGGGACAGCGAAGCGGTCGAAGATGTGCCCAAGAGCATGCTCAAGTCGGCGTTGAAAGTGGTCGGCATCGGCAAGAACGAGGATCAGCAGCGCCAGGACCGGGCGATGGGCAACCTGATCGCTCGGCTGAACCAGGCGACGGTCGAATCGACACGCGAATTGCTTATATTGCATCAGCTCGATCCGACCGACGCCGGCAAGATCAACGAGCGGGTGCGTGAAAACTTTGCCGTGCGCGCCCCTATAGATAAAGCGCAGGCCGGATTGCTGGGCGCGGTGATCTCCGGCGCCGCGACCGGATTGTCGGCCGACGTGATGGCCGGTGGGCTGACACTAGGCGGCGGCGCGCTGCTGGGCGGCGTGGTCGGCGCGTTGACGTTTGCGGGCGCGGCCTGGGGATTCAACTCCAGTACCGATCGCAATCAGACCGCCGTGCAGTTCACCGATGCTTTCATGCGCAACCTGGTGGTGGTCGGCATCCTGCGCTACCTCGCGGTGGCGCACTTCGGACGCGGGCGCGGCAACTTCGTCGAAAACGAGGCACCGGCTTTCTGGCAGGAAGAGGTGGAGCAGGCGGTGGCGCGGCACGACGCGGCGTTGGTGACATTGTGGAACGACCTGCGTCGGGACAGGACCGACAACGAGGCCGCGACCGCCCTAATCAAGCAAATAGCGACCGATACGCTGGTGCGACTTTACCCAAATGTTGCAGGTAAGCTTTAAAAGTCCTTGCGGTAATTGTTACGCCTTGCTATAGTTCGCCTCCCCGCAAACGGCGACACAAAACAGCGTGTTGCAGAATGAAGCGGGGAAAAAGAAGAGCTTGACGAGATGTGCGAAACGCCTCATAATCTTGCCTCTTCGCTGATGAACACAACGCTTCTTCAGCAAGCAGTACCAAACAAAGTTCTTTAAAAATTAACAGTCGATAAGTGTGGACGTTTGATGAAAGTGCACGCGGAACCAAGGTTAAACTTAGTTCCGCGATACTTAAAATATCAAATGTTCACAAGAAGTAATGAAATAGGCGCTACGAAAGTAGTGGCCTGTCAGTATTTTGAGTGAGCGACCCG
>NZ_JAFICD010000003.1 GCF_017833525.1 Duganella sp. 1411 | reverse complement strand
GGTCGTCCTCTCAGACCAGCTACTGATCGATGCCTTGGTAGGCTTTTACCCTACCAACTAGCTAATCAGATATCGGCCGCTCCAGGAGCATGAGGTCTTGCGATCCCCCACTTTCATCCTTAGATCGTATGCGGTATTAGCGTAACTTTCGCTACGTTATCCCCCACTCCAGGGTACGTTCCGATATATTACTCACCCGTTCGCCACTCGCCGCCAGGTTGCCCCGCGCTGCCGTTCGACTTGCATGTGTAAGGCATGCCGCCAGCGTTCAATCTGAGCCAGGATCAAACTCTTCAGTTTAATCTCTGTTTAATTGGCATTGCTGCCACCGTCGTTGCCGACGGGTCGCTCACTCAAAATACTGACAGGCCACTACTTTCGTAGCGCCTATTTCATTACTTCTTGTGAACATTTGATATTTTAAGTATCGCGGAACCGAAGCTCCGCGTGCACTTTCATCAAACGCCCACACTTATCGACTGTTAATTTTTAAAGAACTTTATTCGGTACTGCTTGCTGAAGAAGCGTTGTGTTCATCAGCGAAGAGGCAAGATTATGAACTGTTTCGTTTATCTCGTCAACTCTATTTTTTCCAGCTTCACTCCGCATTTGTGTGCGTCGTTCTGCGAGGGGGCGAACTATAGCAAAGGGCGGGCAGGTGCGCAAGGGCAATTATGGGAACACGAACGATTTCACCAAAGTGAGTTCCCCCGGCGCCCGCATCGGCACCTGGAAGGTCTGCTGCTTTTCGCGCGGCGTGCCCTCGTTGGTGATCAGCGTTACGCGGGCCACGGTCAGCGCCGACGTGTCCGCGCCGCTGCCGTAATAATTCACGTAGACGTGATAATTACCCTTCGGTGGCGCGGCGCTGGAGAAGATTTCCGGGCCATATCCGGTGGTCACGTCCACGTCCAGCGCCCCCCCATCCTTTAACACCCGGTTGCCGTACCAGGCGTGGCCGCCGTCCGGCGTGACCACGTGCAGATCGAGGTCGGTGCCGGCGCTGTCCCAAGACAGTACGACGCGCAATCGCGCCTGGGTCTTGCCCTGGTAGTTGTCGAAGAACTGGGTGCGCGCGCGGCTCTTGCCATCCGGCGAACGCACTTCCACGCTATTGGAGCCGCTGCCGAAGCCATATGGCCGCCCGTACGTGCCGTCCTCCGCCACCTCCATCGGCATGGCCGCGCCATTGACCACCAGCGTGGCCGGCTTGCCTTTGACGGCGCCCGCGATGCGGCCGCGTATCTGCGCCGTCTCGCTCTGGCCCGGCTGCAGATTGACCGACGAAGCGGGATAGTTGACGGTCTGCGTGTATTCTTCCCGCGCGCCGGCCGAATTGCGCCAGCCGCCCTTGGGCGCGTCGATGGTGACCTGGGCCTGCGCCCAAAGTGGTAATGACAGTAGTAATAGCCAACGCGCGTTCATGTTTTTAATACCTGAAAGTTTTGACAAGGGTGAGCTCCCCGATACTACGCAAGGGCACGACGAACTCCTCGCGCCGCTCGCGCGGCGTGTTTTCGTTAAAGACCAGCGTGATGCGGCTGGTGATGACGGGCCGCTGGCGCGTGTTTTCGTCGAAGTGGTAACCGTCGCCGCCGAAATTGCCCCAGTAGTTGATCCACACCTGATACAGCCCGTGCATCGGCGACGTCATGGTGAAGTTCTCCGGTCCCGGCCCGTCGACGGTGTCGGGATCAAGGCCGCCGCCGTTGGTCATCGCGGGACGCGCCCAGAATGCGTGCTGTCCGTCCGGCGTCACGATATGCAGGTCGACCTCCGCCTGGCTATCGTCCCAACCGGCGATGACGCGGATCATCGGCTGCGGGCGGCTTTTGTCGGCTTCGTAGAACTGCACGCGCTTGACCGGCTTGCCGTCCGGCGAACGGATCTCGACGCTGTTGGAACCGGAGCCGAACGAATACGCGCGCGCGTAACGGCCATTGTCATCGGTGTAGAGCGGCGTCGGATTGCCATTGACCGCCAGCTTGTAGCCCGACCGGCCCTTCGCCGCTTTCTCAAGGTCGCCTTGAATCATACGCCGTCCGCGTTGCGCGCCCCGGTCGACCAGCGCGTACGGATAGTTGACGGCCAGTTCGTCCGATCGGTCGGTCAAGCCGGCGCGGTTCCATCCGCCCACCGGCGTCGTCATGCTCTTGTCCTGCGCTTGCGCGCATTGACCGGCCCATACCGACAGGGCGGCGCCCACTAATAAGATGCGGTAATTCACAGCGCCTCCAGGTTAAGATCGACCAGCCTGCGGGCCAGCCGTTCGACATACTCCTCATCCTGGCCGCGCGGATGCCCGCGCAAGCCAAGGTGCAGATATTCATGCGCCAGCGTGATGCGGTCCTCGCGCGTCGCCAGCGGACGCATAAAGATGCGGTTGCGCGACTGCTCCGAATAAGGCGCTCCCGCGCCAAGCGCGCACACCAGCGGTGGTTGCGGCGGCGCCTCGTAACCCATCTCGCCCAGCAGCACGCGCTGCCAGCGCGGCAAGGCGCGCGCCAGCCACGCCTCGTTTTGCGTCAGGCGCTGGCACCGCGCGCCACTGTTGCCGGCGGTGCCCAGCGCGCCGCCGGGATAGGCCGCGGCCAGCAGTTCGTCGTAATGCTTGCCCTGCCTGGCCTGCCGCACCGCCTCGGTCCACACCAGCGTTCCGGCCGACGCCCGGTCGCGGTGATAGCGCACGGTGACGCCATCGACGATCAACTGGTCGGTCCAGCGGGCGATGGCCAGCGCCGCCGGCGTGGCCGGACTTGGGCTCACGCGCTGGGTCGCGCTGCTGTCGGCGATCTGCTGGCAGCCGGCCACGGTCACCGCGTTCTGCCTCAAATAACTGCGGGCGGCGATGGCCAGCGCTTTCGCCGCCTCCGGTTCGTCGGCGCTGGCTTCGCGGTCGAGCACCCGCGCCACATATTCATTGACGCCGAAGCGGCCGCGCAACTGTGGACGGCCCGCGTCGTCCTTCAACAGCGTCATCTCGCCGGCGCTGCGCAGCGCCAGATTCTGGCCATTCTCGAATTGCACGTGGTAGCGGCCATTCAGCGGCCCCGGCGCCGCCGGCCCGTCCGCGCCGCGCACGCCGCGGACTGGATAGCGCTTGAAATAGTCGACCACCACGCAGCCGCTGTCTTCCGCCGCCCGGACCGGCGGCAAAGCGGCGGCCAGGCGCGGCGCCCATTGCTGGAACACGTTGCTGCTGCCGCCGGCGCCACCGAACCACACCGGCGTGCCGTCGGCCAGCCAGCCGGCCGCGCCGCCCAGGCGTTCGCGCGCCGCGCCGGCCTGGGCTTGCTCGTGCCAGGAATAGGTTTTGACGCGCAATTGGCCGCCGAACCAGCGCGCCGTGCCGGCCCCACGTCCGTCCAGCACCACGCGCAATAGCGCCGCCTCGGCGTTCGACCTGCTGGCGGCCGGGATGCTGCCCAGGGCGCGCAGCAGGCTGTCGAGCCGCACCAGCCGCGCCGGCGCCAGTTGCGCCGGGTCGGCCAGCCATGCGAAGTCCCCCACCGGAGGCGTGCCAAGGCGCCCGGCCCAATACCGGCGCCACGACGCCGTCTCGAGCATCAACCGCGTCGGCGAAAAAAATGGGCCGCAGGACTGTGCCAATGCGGCGTCGTGTCCGATGCTCTGTCCCGCCTCGCAGCAATAGACTTCCTCCGGATCGCGCCCGCCGCAGCGGTAGTCCGGCATTGGAACCTTGTTGTCCTGCGCGTAGATGTAAACGAACAGCTTCCACAAGCTGGCCAGCGGCACTTGCCGCGCGCCGTCGAACGGCTTGGGCGCGGCGCCGCCCTGGCGCAGCTGCTGCACCTCGATGCGGCCGTCGCGCCACCAGGCCACGTCCAGCGACGCCGCCCACGACTGCGCCGCCAGCGATGGCAGCACCAGCATGGCCAGCACGGACGCCGGCCGCCAGCGCCGCGGGAGCGCGGCCTTGCGCATCACTCCACCTTCAACGTGCGCATGGTCTTGCCACCGCCCTCGAAGGCCTTCTGCTCCGGCTGATACATGCGGTGGAACCGCGCGGGCGGCAGCACGTAACTGCCCTTTTGGGCGAAGCGCAGCAGGTGGCGCACGGTCACATTGCCTTCCAGCGGCTCGATCGGCACGGCGTAACCGTCACGGCGCTCGGTGTGGCGCGCGCGTTCCAGCGGCTCCGGTTTATCGCCGGCCATGACCATGCCCCAGGTGCTCGATTCGACCACGGCGCCGGGCGGCAGCGCCACCTCCAGCAGGCCAAAGCGATGCTTGGCGCCCGCCGCGGCCTTCAACGTGATCTCGTCCAGATACAATTCGTCGGTGCTGAGCGCATCGCCCGGTTTGACCAGCTCCGTCGTGTAGCCGCCCTTGCCCTGTTTCATACGCAGGATGCGGCGCTCGATGGCGACCGGCAGCGCCTGCGCCTCGGCGGCGCGGCTCTCATACTGCACCACGGCGACGGTGCCCGCCGGCGCGGCACCGGAAGCGGCGGCAAGCCGCAGCTGGTCGGGCACGCCCTTGCCGTCAGCCCAGCGCCACACCGGCTGACCGCCGCGGCTCTCCAGTTTCTGCCACGCGCCGTCCAGAGCGACGGCCGGCGCCTTGCCGAACGCGGTTCCGCCCAGCTTTTTCTGCACCCACATCAATGTCATGGCGCGGTCCAGGGTCGGCATCTCGGCGCGCACGCCGGACAGCACCGCGTCGGCCTGCGCCGGCGGCAGTTCGCCGGCCAGCATCAGCAACGCCTGCGACACCGGCGCCTTGGCCGAACGCAGTACCGTCCACGCGGCGCCGACCTGCTGCTGCAACGCCGGCGGCAAGGCGACGCCGTTCTGGCTGGCGACCACCGACACCAATCCCAGCGCCATGGCCTGCGCCTCGCGGTCGTCGCCAGCGCCCAGCAGCAGGCTGCCATCGCCGGACTGGCGCGGCTTGCCGTCCAGCGGCGCGGTGAGGGCATCGTCGACCAGGCCGGCGGCCAGCGTTTTGGTGGGCAGGCCCATCTCGTGCGCCATCCACAGCACCAGCGCGCGGTCGGTCAGCGCGTCCTTCAAGCCATTATTGCTGTACACGGCAAGCAGGTTGTTCCAGTGCTCGGGCGGCAGCGTGATGCCCAGCGCGCGCGCGGCGTGCCAGTCGGCGTAATAGGCGTAGCCGGTCATCAGCGCGCTGCCGGCGGTGGCGTCGCCCCACCAGCCGAAGACCGCGTTCGGGCCGGCCATCGACACCAGACGCAGACGCTGTGCGGTGAGGATGGCGCCCAGGCGCTCGCGCAACGCGCCGGCATCGGGGCCGAGGCTTTGCAGCGCCAATGTCAGCGGAATCAGACGGCTGGCCGTCTGCTCGACGCAGCCGTAGGGATACTCGATCAGATCGTCGGCGATGCGGGCGAAGTGGCTGGCGGCGCCCTGCGCGAACGAAACGCGGATGTTGCGGGCGTCGGCCGGCAGCTTGAGCGGGGTCTCGGCCCCGCCCAGCGGCAGCATCAGGGTGCGCGGGCTGCTCCAGGCGGCGGGCAGCGTTTGCATGCCCGTGTCCAGCGCGTCCACCAGCTTGCCGTTTTGTTTGAGCTCCAGGCGCAGCGCGCCCGTGTTGCCCGCCAGCGGGAACTCGACGTAATTGATACCCGGCTTGGCCGACAGCTTCTCCGTCTTCGGCTGGGCGCCGCCGGACAAGATCACGTCCAGCGCCTGCGCCGCGCCGGTCTGGTTGAACACCGCCACCGAGGCGCGCGGCGCGTCGCCGGCGCGCATCCAGTCGGGCGCCGTCCACTTGGCGTAGAAGCTCTTGTCCGAGCGCAGATAGCCAGTGCGCTGGCCCACGCGCCCTTGCGCATCCATCGCGCGGCCGGTGATGCGCCAGCGGGTCAGCGCGTCCGGCATGGTGAAGCTGACGCGCGCGTTGCCGTCGGCGTCGGTCTTCAGCGACGGCGCCCAGTAGGCGGTATCGACGTTGTCGCGGCGCGGCCGCTCCAGCACCTTGACGCCGCGCTCATTGTAGTTGTGCCGCGCCGGCGCGCCGCTGCTGCGGGCCTGCGCCATGTCGTAGCTGATGAAGGACAGGCTGGCCGTGGTGCGCACGTTGTTGCGGCGCGGGTGGTAGAAGAAGTCGCCGATCTCCGGCGCGATCTCCGGCTGCAGCACGTAGATCATTTCATCGACCACGCCCAGCGCCACCAGGGTGCTCAATGGTTTGCCGTCGAGCGTGGCCTTGACGTCCAGCGTCACCTTCTCGCCCGGCTGGTAGACCTCCTTGTCGGTCTTGAACTGCAGCGCGATGCGCGGCTCGATCACCTGCAGGCCGGCGTTCTCGAACACGAAATCGCCGTTGCGGGTGTAGGCCACCGAGAAGGTCATGTTGGGGCCATGCTCCTCCTTGACCGGGATGCGCACGCGCCATTGATTGCCCGCCACGCGCTGCGCCTTGTACCAGTCGGCGCCACCGGACATCAGGCCGTACTGCTCGACCTTGTCGCGTTCCAGCGTCAGCAGCGCCTGGTCGATCTTGTCCGAGAAGGTGATCAAGGCCTCGGCGACGTCGCCCGGACGATAGCGCACCTTATCCAGCACGATCTCGATGCTGCCCGGCGTGGCCTGCACGCCGTCGCCCGTCACCCAGTGGCTGGCGGCGGCCAGCAGGTTGCCGCGCTCATCCCGCAGCGAGAGCTGGTAGGAGCCGGAGGCCGGGAAGGTCACGTCCCAGCCCTTGGCGGCGGGATCGAACGCGCCGCCGGTCTTGGTCTGCTTCTCCAACTGCACCATCTCCCAGCGCACCGGCCGCACCGCGCCCTGGCCGTCGGCCAACAGGTCGAAGTGCACCGACTGGCCGGGATCGGAAAACTGGCGCGATGGTTTCAACTGATAGGTGGTGCTGGAGCGCTCGATCATCAGCTCGCGCGTGGCGCGCACGCGGTAGGCCGCGCCGTCGGTCGCCAGCACGGTCAGGATGTAGCGCGACGGGTCGGTGGCCGGCGGCAGCGAGAAGCTGACGTTGCCGCTGCCGTCGCTGACCACCTCCTCGGTCTTGAGCGCGACCGGGAACAGGCCGCTGTATCGCAGCTCGCCGTCGACCATGGTGTTTTGCTGGCTGCGCAGCGACAGCGTCATCTTGGCGTTCTTGACCGGTTTGCCGTCCGGGTAGCGCAGCGCGATGCTGCCGCCGACCGCCTCGCCGGTCTTGAACTCCGGCTTGGACGGCTGCACGTTGATCTCGAAGTGCGGCTTGACATATTCGGCCACGCGGAAGGCGGCGCCATAGGAGCCGTCCTTGTAGCTGAAGCGCAGCTCATAGCCGCCGGCGGTGGCCTGCGGGGGCAGGCGGAAGCGCGTCTCGGCGCCGCTCTCGCCCGACAGCTGCAAGGTTTGCGTCAGCAGCGGCGTGCCGTTCGGATCGAACACGGTCAGGCCCAGCGGCGCTGCGGCGGCGGCCTGCGATTCGCGCGCCGATTTGAATTCGCGCCCCAGGAACTTGACGTTGACGTCGTCGCCGGGCCGGTACAGTGGGCGGTCGGTGACGGCGTAGATCTTGGTGTTATAGATCTCGCTGTCGTAGTAGAAGTTCTCGGACACGAACACGCCGCCGGCGCGGTCCTCGCCGATCACATAGGTGTGTTCCGGGCTGCCGCGCTCCAGCGAGGCGACGCCGTCGGCGCCGGTGCTGGCCGATTGCAGCACGCCGGTGCCGTCGGTCCACGCCACGTTGGCGCCGGCGACGGCGGCGCCGTTGTCGCGCCGCGCGGTCCACACCAGCATCTGGGCCGACGACACCTTGGTGACGGCCATCGTGTCGGACACGAACACCAGGGTGGTGGCGCGGTGTTCGCCGATGATTGCCTCGATCAGGTACAGGCCGGGCTTGCGCTTGCCGATCGGGATCATGACGTTGCCGGCGCCGGCGGCGACGAATTCGCTGCTGGAGCCATCGAGCTTGACGCCCTTGGGCGGCTCGATCGGCTTGGCCTGCCAGATCGGATAGCGGAAGCTGTCGACCATCTCCATGCCCTTGATCGGCTTGTACTGCGGATGGTTGGCGAACACGGTCGGGCGGCGGATCGCCGGATTGGTGGCCAGCTTGGGCTGCTCGCTGATGACGGCGACGCGCGCCTCGGGCGAGAACAGCTTGCGCCAGGCCAGGCGCGATTGCTTCCACCAGCTATCCCACAGGAAGCTGAGGGTGTTGGCCAGACCTTCGCCCTGGTAATTGCCTTCGACCTGGATGCGGTGCAGGTTGCGCTGCTTCTTGAGGAAATCCATCGGCGCGGGCACGCGGTAGACCACGATGTCGGCGCCGGAATACGCCTCCAGGTTCATGCGCCCCATGTCGCGCCCGGGCACCTCCAGCCGCACGCGCGCCATGTCGGCGCTGCCGTAGCTGGCGTCCGACAGCAGGAAGAACGGCTCGCCCTTGAACTGCGTGTAGTAACTCGGTTCGCGCTCGCGCTCCTGGGCGGAGGCGCCGCCGAACAGCGCCAGCGCCAGCGCCAGCATACCGGTCAGCAGCAGCTTCATGACAGAAAAGACAGCCGGAACACGCCGGCGAAATTGGGATTGTTGGACGCTGGTTGCCACCGCGTGTCCTTCCAGGTAGTGAGTTGTTTGATATCGACGACCCGCAGGCCGTTGTCTTGTGCAGTGACGGTGCCGGTGTGGTACGCGATGCGCGCCCCCATCCAGACCATCAGGTGTTGTTCGTCGCCCTGGTCGAAAAACAGCAGGTCGCCGGGCAGCGCCTGACTGATCTCGCGGGCGACGAAGCGGCTGTTGTGCTGGACCAGCGCCAGCGCCGTGACGAAGTGGCCGACCGTGCCGCCGGTCTGCACCCAGCGGTTGCGCAGCGCGGCCTGGCCGGCGTCCAGTTCCAGCTCCGGCGGCAGGCGGCGGTCGCTGGCGATGCCGTTGGCGCGCAGCCATTTGGCGTCGTGCACGGCCAGCGCCTCGTTGACGGCGAAGCGCACCAGGCCCGCGCAATCTCGGTGCGTCCAGCGCGGCGACGGACCGCGTTCGATCTGCGCGCTGACGATGCGCAGCATCCACGCCTGGAAGGCCCGGCTTTGCGCCTGCGACAGCCGGATTTGCGTATCGGCCGCCTCGCGCAGGGCCCATACGGGCGGCGCCAGCGCCGTCGCCGCGCATCCCGCCAGCAGCCGCAAACAGCGACGGCGTGGGTTCATCGCGGCACCGCCTGCCATTCCAGCGGTTCCCACGCCGTGCCGCTGGACGGCAGGGTCTTAAGCACCATGCGGAACGGCGGATATTTTTTCAGCGCGTCCAGGCGCGGCACCAGATGTTCGTTGGCCGCCGCGCGCAGCACCGGCTCGTTATTGGCTGGCAGCGTGTCGAAGGCTTCGCGCTGGATCAGCTGCGCCAGCGCGGCCGGCGCGATCAGGCCGACGGTGTGGCCGGCGTCCGGCAGCAGGTCCGACGCCGCCGGCGCCTGCTTGCGGCACACCGCCAGCACCTGGTCCACCAACTTGCCGTCGGCCGAGAAGACCACCGTGTTGCCCATCACCGCCAGCGCCGGCCGGGCCTCGCCCATGGGCGTGGCCACGGTGCGTTCCCAGCGAGTGGCGCCGCCGGCGGCGGTGGTTTTGCGCACGGCGTCTTTGCCGCCGGTGGCCGCCGTGAACAGGCTGCCGTACAAGGCCTCGCCGCTGGCCTGCGGCGCGCGGGTGGCCACGAACACCGGCGTGTGCAGCCGCGAGCCGCCGTACCAGCAGGCGGCGGCCGGGCCTTGCAACTGCTCGGCCAGCGGCAGCACCGGCTCGGACGTCTTGCCGCCGATCCGCTTGAGCACCGGCTGCATCGCCGCCCAGTCCACCGGCACCGTGAAGCAGGCGCTCGGGCCGTTCGGCAGCGCCGGCCACAGGGCCGCGCTGTCGTAGCCGCCCTTGCGCAACTTGTCGGCGTTGATCAGCACCCCGGATTTCCAGGCGCCCTTGCTGAAATCGAAGCGCACCGCCTCGAGCGCGCCGAAAAACGGCTGGTAGCCGAACGACAGGAAATCGGCCTTGACGGCGATGCTGTGGCCCGCCGGCGCCGCCGGGTCCAGATGGAACTGCGGGTGGAACACGGTTTGTTTGGCGCGGTCGGCGGCCAGCAGGCTGGCCAGGGTTTTCTCGGCCGTGCCGTCGCCGTCCTTGCCTTCCGCGCCGCCGTACAGCATGCCCGGGTGCGACAGGATGACCAGGCGCTGGCCGTGCGCGGCGAACAGCAAGGTGCGGTGGTAGGCATAATTGAGCGCGTACACCGGCACCTTGTCGCCGTCGACGCGCAAGGCGCCGGCCACGGTCATCTGGGTGTCCTTGAGCGCGATCTTGCCGGCCTCCTCCAACACCCGCGTAAGTTGACTACGGGAAACGGCGATCGCGTAATGCTTCAGCGAGCCGTCGGCGTCGCGCCACAGCGCCACTTCCGCCGGCTGGTCCAGCACCATGCGCAGCAACTGGTCGCCCCAGCCTAGCTCATGCTCATAGGCAATGCGGCGCAGGCTGCCCTTGAGGCCGAGCCGGTCCTCGGTTTGCTCGTAATAAAACAGGAATTCCTCGCGCAGCACGTCGCGCGCCAGCGGCACGGTCAGCAGGTCGCGCGGCAACGTGGACAGGCTGGGGGTCATCACCAGCGCGTCCGGCCGGGACAGGTCCAGCTTCAGGTCGTTGACCGGTCCCATGTGGCCCCAGCCGAAGGCCCGGTACGCGATCAGCGCGGCACCGACGATGCCCACGCCGGCAAGAGACCTGAACAGCACTTTTTTATTCATGTTCTTGCATTGTTAAGTTGGTAATAATTATCGGATGGTAACATGTCGGCCGCGCCGCCCGATAGATGCGGCGCAACGACAGCGTAAAATAGACGTTTCGCCGATATCCACGCCCGTCATGTCCATCCTGCTGACCACCCTCAACGCCCGCTACACCCACGCCTCGCTGGGATTGCGCTATTTATTAGCGAACATGGGGGAATTGCAGCAGCAAACGCGCCTGCAGGAATTCGTCATCGGCGCCAAGACCACCGAAATCGTCGAGCGCATCCTGGCGCACGCGCCCAGGATCGTCGGTTTCGGCATCTATATATGGAACGTCGAGGAAAGCACCAAGGTCGTCGCCATGCTCAAGCGCGTGGCGCCGCACGTGATGGTGGTGCTGGGCGGGCCGGAGGTGTCCTATGAATCGAACGAGCAGGAAATCGTCAAGCTGGCCGACTACCTGATCACCGGCTGGGGCGACGTCACCTTCCCCAAGCTGTGCGGCGAGATCCTCAACGGCCCGCAACCGCTGATGAAGGTGCACGCCGGCGTGCAGCCGCCGATGGCCGAGATCAAGCTGCCCTACTCCCTCTACACCGACGACGACATCAAAAACCGCACTATCTATGTGGAAGCCTCGCGCGGCTGCCCGTTCAAGTGCGAATTCTGCCTGTCGGCGCTGGACAAGACGGCGTGGCCGTTCGCGCTGGAGAGCTTCCTGGCGGAGATGGAATCGCTGCACGCGCGCGGCGCCCGGCTGTTCAAGTTCGTCGACCGCACCTTCAACCTAAATATCAAGACCAGCCTGAAGATCATGCAGTTCTTCCTCGATAAGCTGGAGGCCAACCCGGACGACCCGGTCTACGCCCACTTCGAGCTGGTGCCGGACCACCTGCCCGACGCACTGAAAGAGGGCATCAGCAAGTTCCCGCCCGGCGCGCTGCAGTTCGAGATCGGCATCCAGAGCTTCAATCCGGCGGTGCAGACGCTGGTCAGCCGCAAGCAGGACAACCAGAAGGCCGCCGACAACATCCGCTGGCTGACCGACCACTCCAACGCCCACATGCACGTCGACCTGATCGCCGGCCTGCCCGGGGAGACGGTGGAAAGCTTCGCCGAGGGCTTCAACAAGCTGTGGGCGCTCGATCCGCACGAGATCCAGTTCGGCATCCTCAAACGCCTGCGCGGCACGCCGATCATCCGCCACACGCAGGAATTCGGGCTGGTGTTCGAGCCGTACGCGCCCTACACCATCCTGGCCAACCGCGATATCGACTTCCCGACCATGCAGCGGCTGGTGCGTTTCGCCCGTTACTGGGACCTGGTGGCCAACTCCGGGCGCTTCGGCAATACGCTGCCGGTGCTGCTCGGCGACTCGGCGTTCGAGCATTTCATGGCCTTCTCGGACTGGCTGTACGCGAACACCGACGCCACCCACCGCATTGCGCTGGAGCGGCTGGTGGCCATGGTGTCGCGCTATTTGCAGGAGCGCGGCATGGACAAGGGCGACGCCGACGCGCTGCTGGCCAGCGATTACGCCGGGGCCAAGCCCAAGGCGGCCGAGACGCCGGCGCCCAAGCGGCAGGCGCGCCGGCTGGCCGCTTGATGCCGCCAACCCGCAAACCGGAGCCGGGGGTCGTACCCGTTCGGGTACGACCCCGGTTGGCGGTGCGGGTTTCGCCTGAAGCGCCTCCGCCATTTGCCAGAGCGCGGCAGCGCACCGCCGCCGCGAACTCCAGTGGCGGACCTCGCCAAACTCCCTTAAACTGACGGGATGCCTACTGCCAAAGAGCCTACCCTCACCCTCAACCCCGGCGCCGCCAACGGCCCGTCGGTCGCGGCGGACGGCACTTGGCAAGTTCACGCGCTGGCGCAGGGCACGGCCATGGCCACCATCACCGGGCTGCTCAAATCCCTCCAGGCCGACAAGGTGCGCTGGGACCTGTCGGCGATCGACAGCATGGACCACATCGGCGCCCAGCTGTTCTGGAACGCCTGGGGCAAGACCCGGCCCGCCGACCTGCACCTGGCGCCGGGGCAGGAGGAATTCTTCAACCGGCTCGAAACCACCGGCAAACTGGAGCTGCCGCGCCCGCGCCAGCAGCGCCTGACGTGGGTGATGAAGCTCGGCTTCGCGATGCTGCTGTTCTTCGAGCACCTGACCGGCTTCATCACGCTGATCGGCCAGCTGACCCTGGACCTGTGGCGCTTCGTGCGCGCGCCGCAACGCGGTCCGTGGAAGGAAATCTCCGCCAATATCTTCCACGCCGGCTTCCAGGCGCTGGGCATCACGGCGCTGGTCGGGTTCCTGATCGGCGTGGTGCTGTCGTTCCTGTCGGCCCAGCAGCTGCGCGCCTTTGGCGGCGACATCTACCTGGTCAACCTGCTCGGCATGAGCGTCATCCGCGAACTGGGGCCGCTGCTGGCGGCGATCCTGGTGGCGGGCCGCTCCGGCTCCTCGATCACCGCGCAGCTGGGCGTGATGCGCGTGACCGAGGAACTCGACGCCATGCTGGTGATGGGTATCTCGCACGGCTTCCGGCTGGTGATGCCCAAAGTGCTGGCACTGGCGATCTCGATGCCGCTGCTGGTCATCTGGACCGATTCGATGGCGCTGATCGGCGGCATGCTGTCGGCCAATGTGGAACTGGGCCTGTCGCCGCAATACTTCATCTCCAAGCTGCCGGACGCGGTGCCGCTGGCGAACTACATGATCGGCCTTGGCAAGGGCGTGGTGTTCGGCATGCTGATCGCGCTGGTGTCGTGCCATTTCGGCCTGCGCATCAAGCCGAACACGGAAAGCCTCGGCCGCGGCACCACCACCTCGGTGGTCACGGCCATCACCGTCGTGATCCTGGCCGACGCGGTGTTCGCCATCCTGTTCAACGGAGTGGGGTTCTGATGGCCGACCAAGCGCTGGTTCCCGAAAAAGCCTGCGGCCCCCGGGCGGGCAACGACAACGGCGAGCTGACGCTCGACGGCAGCGTGCCGATCGTCGAGATCACCGGCCTGTGGACCAAGTACGGCCGCACCGTCGTGCACCAGGACCTGAACCTGGAGATCGAACAAGGCGAGATCCTGTCCATCGTCGGCGGTTCCGGCACCGGCAAGACCACGCTGCTGCGCCAGATGCTGGGCCTCGAGCATCCTGCGCGCGGCTGCGTACGCGTGTTCGGCGAGGACATCAGCGAGATCGGCCCGGCGCAGTTGCAGCAATTGCGCAACCATTGGGGTATGCTATTCCAGCAGGGCGCGCTGTATTCGGCGCTGACGGTGCTGGAAAACATCGCCCAGCCGATGCGCGAACTGCAGGTGCTGCCGGACGATCTGGTGCGCGACGCCGTGCTGCTGAAAATGAACATGGTCGGCCTGGGACCGGAACACGCCAACAAGATGCCGTCGGATCTGTCGGGCGGCATGGTCAAGCGGGTGGCGCTGGCGCGCGCGCTGGCGCTCGAGCCGAAGCTGCTGTTCCTCGACGAGCCGACCGCCGGCCTCGATCCCGACCTGTCGGAGGCGTTTGTATCACTGATCAAATCGCTGCACCGCGAGCTGGGACTGACGGTGGTCATGGTCACGCACGATCTGGACACGCTGTTCGCGCTGTCGACGCGCATCGCCGTGCTGGCGGAAAAACACGTGATCGCCCTCGGCCCGCTGCAGGAGGTGCTGAAGGTCGATCATCCGTTCATCAAGGAGTTCTTCCTGGGCGACCGCGGCCGCCGCGCGCTCGAGGCGCTGGACGAAAAAACCAACAAGGATCACTGATGGAAAACAGGTCACACGCACTCACCACCGGCTTTTTCACGATCACGCTGCTGATCGCGGCCATCCTGTTCGGCATCTGGTTCAACCGCGACCGCGTCGAGCGCGTGCCGTACCTGATCGCCACCGCGCAATCGGTGCCGGGCCTGAACCCGCAGGCGCCGGTGCGCTACCGCGGCCTCGAAGTGGGCAAGGTCGGCGGCATCGCCTTCAACCCCAAGGTGACCGGCCAGATCCTCGTCACGCTCAACATCAACACCGACGCGCCGATCACCAAGACCACCTACGCCACGCTGGGCTACCAGGGCGTGACCGGCATCGCCTTCATCCAGCTCGACGACGAGCAAACCGGCTCGCCGCTGCTGCCCACCAGCGCCGACGCGCCGGCCGTGATCCCGCTGCGCCAGGGCTTCCTGGACCAGGTGGAAAAGCGCGGCAAGGAGATCCTGTCGCAGACCGAGGAGGTGACCAAGCGCCTCAACACCCTGCTCAGCCCCGAGAACCAGAAAATCATGCTGGCCGCCTTCGCCGACGTCAGCGAAACCGCCAACAAGTACCGCGACCTGCCGGGCAAGCTGGAGCCGACCATCGCCAAGCTGCCGGCGCTGGCCACCGAGGTGCAGAAAACGCTGGTGTCGGTCAACGCGCTGGCGACCGACGTCAATCGCCTGACCACCGGCCTGCAGGCGCCGGACGGCCCGATCGCGCGCATCAGCGGCACCGTCGACCGCGTCGGCCTGTCGGTCGAATCGGTGGCCGGCGGCCTGCAACTGGACACGCTGCCGCAGGTGAATTCGCTGGCCGACGACACCCGCTCGTCGATGCGCGCGCTGCGCAAGACCATGAACAAGATTAACGATCGCCCGCAAAGCCTGATCTTCGGTTCGCCCGGCACGCCGCCCGGCCCGGGTGAAGAAGGCTTTACCGCTCCGACCAAATAAGGATCACGATGACCACCGCCTTCCGCACCCGCGCCGCCATCGCCGCCGTCGTTTTGCTGAGCGCCTGCGCCAGCAAGGGCCCGGCCAACGCCAACTACGACTTCGGCCCGCTGTCGGCGCCGGAGCCGAAGGGGCGCAACGTCTGCAACAGCATCGACGCCATCATCGTCGCCGACGCCACCGGCCCGGCGTCGCTCGACTCCGAGCGCATGCAATACCGCCTGCTGTACGCGGACGCGCGCCAGTCGCGCCCCTACGCCTACAACCAGTGGACCAGCACCCCGCTGCAGCTGGTGACGCAGCGCATGAAGGCGCGCATCGCGCAGGACGGCTTGAAGGTGCTGTCGGCCACCGATTCGGCGTCCAGCGTCCATCTGCTGCGCATGGAGGTGGACGACTTCACGCAGAACTTCGAGACGGCCACGCGAAGCAGCGGCCATATCAGCATGCGCGCCTCGGTGTTCCGCAGCCATAGCCTGGTGGACCAGAAAACCTTCACCCGCGACGTTCCGGCGCCGAGCGCGGACGCCGCCGGCGGCGCCCGCGCCCTGGCCGACGCCACCGACGCCCTGGCCGGCGACGTGCTGGCCTGGCTGAACGAGGTGCCGGCGGCGCCGGCGGTGACTCCGCCACCGCGCCGATGATGGAACCGGCAGCAACGGCGCCGCCCGATCCGGCGCCGGCCCGCAAAGGCTCGCCGCTCTCGCGCGCGGCGCTGCTGGCCTATCTGCTGCTGATTATCTACGCCAGCTGGTTCCCGTTCTCGGGCTGGCAGAACCAGGGCCTGTCGCCGCTGATCTTCCTCGAAACCTCGAGCATGCCGCGCTACTGGACCAAGTTCGACGCCATCATCAACGTGGTCGGCTACGTTCCTTTGGGGACGCTGATCGTCTACTCGCTGTACCCGCGCATCCGCGGCGTGTTCGCCTTTTTGCTCGCCACGGCGTGCGGGCTGCTGGTGTCCGGCACGATGGAGGCGGTGCAGACCTACCTGCCCAGCCGCGTCTCGTCCAACCTGGACTTCTACACCAACGCCGCCGGCTGCGCGCTGGGCGCCCTGGGCGGCGCGCTGACGGTGCGCCGCCTGCTCGATGAAAGCCAGTTGCAGCGGCTGCGGCGCGCCTGGTTCGCGCCGCACGCCAGCCAGGGCCTGGTGCTGCTGGCGCTGTGGCCGCTGGCGCAGATCTACCCGCAAAGCTTCCTGTTCGGCCTGGGCCAGCTGCTGCCGATCCTGTCGGAATGGCTGTCGCAACTGCTCGACATGGAGATCGACCTGGCCAGCTACGTGCGGCCGGACATGGTACTCACCGTCGAGCAGTACTGGCTGTCCGAGACCATCATCACCGCCTGCGGCATGGTCGGCGCCGCGCTGACGTTATTGTGCCTGCTGCGCAAGCCGGCGCCGCGCGCGCTGCTGGTGGCGGCCATGGTCATCGCCGCCATCGTCGTCAAAGCGCTGGCGACGGCGCTGCTGTTTTCGCCGGAAAACGCCTTCGCCTGGATCACGCCGGGCGCCGAGGGCGGCTTCCTGATCGGCGCCATCATGCTCGCCGGCCTGACCTTCGCCCCGCACGTGGCGCAGCGGCGGCTGGCCGCCGTCACCTTGCTGCTGAGCCTGGTGATCATCAACACCACCCCCGCCAACCCGTATTTCGTGGCCACTTTGCAAACATGGGTGCAGGGCAAGTTTCTTAACTTTAATGGCGCGGCGCAATTCCTTTCGCTGATGTGGCCGTTCTGCGCGCTGTGGTTCCTGTGGCTGCCCTCGCACAAGCTCAACAAAGAGCCGAACCCCGCGCCAAGCCAAGGCCGGGTATCATAGCGGCCACACGGCAACCTTACATCGCGCTTACAAATTTTCGAGAGATATAGCCATGAGCGACACTCCCTATTTCAAACACCACGTCTTCTTCTGCATGAACAAGCGTGACGACGGCCGCAACAGCTGCGGCGACCATGGCGCGGAAACCGCCCAGAAGCACGCCAAAAAGCGCTGCAAGCAACTCGACATCAACGGCCACGGCGGCGTGCGCATCAACCAGGCGGGCTGCCTGGACCGTTGCGAGGAAGGCCCGGTGCTGGTGGTCTACCCGGAAGGCGTCTGGTACACCTACGTCGACACCAGCGACATCGATGAAATCATCGACAGCCACTTGGTACAGGGCAAGATTGTTGACCGTCTTAAAATCTAACGAGCTATGAACAAGAACGAAAAATTCACCCTGGCGGGAAACGCCGGCCTGATGGAAGGCCAGATCGACCATCCGAAGCACGACACGCCGGTCGGCATCGCGCTGGTGGCCCATCCCCACCCGCTGTACGGCGGCACCATGGACAACAAGGTGGCCGTCACCCTGGCGCGCACCTTCGCCAGCCTCGGCTACGTGGTCGCGCGCATCAACTTCCGCGGCGTCGGCGCCTCCGAGGGCGTGCACGACCACGGCCACGGCGAGACCGACGACATGGCCATCCTGCACGCGTGGATGACCGAAAAATACCCGGGCCTGCCGGTGGCGCTGGGCGGTTTCTCGTTCGGCACCTTCGTGCAATCGAAGCTGGCGCAACGCCTGGCCGCCGCCGGCACCCCGGCCGAGCGCCTGGTGCTGGTCGGCAGCGCCGCCAAGAAGTGGGACATGGCGGACATTCCGGCCGACACCATCCTGATCCATGGCGAAAACGACGACACCATCCCGCTGATCGACGTGCTCGACTGGCTGCGCCCGCAGGACATCCCGGTGATCGTCATCCCCGGCGCCGACCACTTCTTCCACCGCAAGCTGCAGCACATCAAAAACTGGGTGACCCAGCTGTGGCGCCGCCCCAGCGACGTCGCCGACACCGAAACGGACACCGCCGCGGCGGACTAAGACTTATAATCCCCCGCTGTTTTTTTACGCAGCCTTTTAAACTCATCACCGAATAACTAGCCCATGAAAAAATTGATCGCGGCACTGGCCACCAGTGTCATGTTGATGTCCGCCGCTGTGGCGCAAACCCTGCCGCCGCCCACCATCGCCGCCAAGTCCTGGCTGCTGCTGGACGCCACCAGCGGCCAAGTGATCGCCTCGCAAGATCCCAACGCCCGCGTCGAGCCGGCCTCGCTGACCAAGGTCATGACCGCCTACGTGGTCTTCGGCGCGCTGCGCGACAAGAAAATCACGCTGAACCAAATGGTCAACGTCTCGACCAAGGCGTGGAAGGTCGACGCCAGCAGCTCGAAGATGTTCATCGACCCGGCCACCCCGGTCAGCATCGACGACCTGCTGCACGGCCTGATGATCCAGTCCGGCAACGACGCCGCGGTCGCGCTGGCCGAGGCCGTCGCCGGCGACGAATCGGCGTTCGTCGTCATGATGAACAAGGAAGCCGAGCGCATGGGGTTGAAATCGACCCGCTTCGCCAACCCGCACGGCCTGCCGAGCCCGGAAAACTATTCGACCGCGCAAGACCTGTCGGTGCTGGCCAAGCGCGTGATCCTCGACTTCCCGCAGTTCTACAAGATCGACTCGATCAAGAGCTTCACCTACAACAAGATCACGCAGCCGAACCGCAACCGCCTGCTGTGGCTGGACCCGACCGTCGACGGCATGAAGACCGGCCACACCGAAGCGGCCGGCTACTGCATGATCGCCTCGGCGCACCGGCCCAACGGCGCCAGCGAGCGCCGCCTGATCTCGGTGGTGCTGGGCACGTCGTCGGACAACTCGCGCACGCAGGAAAGCCAGAAGCTGCTCAACTGGGGCTTCCAGAACTTCGACACGGTCAAGCTGTACTCGAAGGGGCAAGCCATCGCCACGCCGGAAATCTGGAAGGGCTCGCAGAGCGCGGTCAAGATCGGCTTCGCCAGCGACGTCATGGTGACGGTGCCGAAGGGCGTCGCCGCCAAGATGAAACCGGTGCTCGAGCGTAAGGACCCGCTGGTCGCGCCGCTGCCGCAAAACACCCGCGTCGGCTCGCTGAAGATGGTGGTCGACGGCAAGCCGCTGCTGGAACTGCCGGTGGTCGCGCTGGAAAACGTCGAAGAGGCGTCGATCTTCGGCCGCGCGTGGGATTCGATCCGCCTGTGGATGAAGTGATGCGCGACGACCTCCGCTGCCCCGCCATCGTCACCTGCAAGGACGGCCTGGCCCTGTCGCGCATCGTCGCCGGCATGTGGCGCATGAACGAATGGCGGCTGACGCCCCAGCAACGGCTGTCGTTCATCGAACAATGCCTGGAGCTGGGCGTGACCAGCTTCGACCACGCCGATATTTACGGCGGCTATGGGGTGGAGGCGGAGTTCGGCGAAGCGCTGGCGCTGCAACCGTCACTGCGCGCGCGCATGCAACTGGTGAGCAAGTGCGGCATCAAGCTGGTCAGCGCGGCCCGGCCGGAGCACACGATCCAGCACTATGACACCAGCGCCAGCCACATCATCGCCTCGGCGGAGCATTCGTTGCGCCAGCTGGGCACCGACCGTCTGGACTTGTTGCTGATCCACCGTCCCGATCCGCTGATGCAATTCGACGAGATCGCCGACGCCTTCCGGCGCCTGCGCCAGGATGGCAAGGTGCTGCATTTCGGCGTGTCGAACTTCAGCCGCCACCAGTTCGAGAGCCTGAACCGGCGCATCGCGCTGGCGACCAACCAGGTGGAATTCTCGCCGCTGTGCGTGGCGCCGATGTTCGACGAGACGTTCGATGGATTGCAGGATGTCGGCGTGTCGCCGATGATCTGGTCCCCGCTGGCCGGCGGGAGGCTGTTCAGCAAGGAAGATGCCGCCGGCGTGCGGGTCAGCGCGGTGGTGCAGAAGATCGCCGACGAGCTGCGGCGGCCGTTCGGAAGCGTGGTGTTCGCGTGGATCATGCAGTTGCCGAGCCGGCCGATACCGTTGACCGGCTCCGGCCGCATCGAGGCGGTGGCGGAAGCGGTGGAGGCGACGCAGTTCAGCCTGAGCCGCAGCCAATGGTTCGACATCCTGCGCGCCGCGCGCGGCCACGAGGTGGCGTGAATTATGAAACTACTCTCAAACACCTCTGAAACACGTAGGGCGGATTAGCGAAGCGTAATCCGCCATTGCGTGCGTCTCGACGGCGCATGCAACGGCGGATTACGGCGTTCCGCCTAATCCGCCCTACGTGGATCAGATGTCATCACGGGTAACGGCCAGGATCAGATGTCGTCGTACACCACCGGCGGCGCAATCCCCTTCCAGCCCCGCTTCCAGGCCAGGTTCAGCGCCAGCGTGAAGGCGATGTACACCACGAAGAACAACACGAAATAGCTGGCCTGCAACCACGCCAACAAGCCCAGATTCACCACCAGCAGCACCAGCGCGCCCCAACTCTTCTTCTGCTTGGAGCTCGGGAAGCGCACCGTCGACACCATCAGCGTCCCCACCACGAACAGCAGCAGCACCACCAAAATCGCATGCCAGGGCGCCGCCGCCGGTTCCGGCCAGGCGACCACCACCGACGCCACGCACGCGGCCCCGGCCGTGATCGGCATGCCGACGAAGTAGCGCGGGTCGGTGCGGCCGACGCTGACATTGAAACGCGCCAGCCGCAACGCGCCGCAGGCGACAAAGAAGAAGCTGGCGATGCCGCCGGCCCGCAGCAGCGTCGGGTGGTCCACGCCCAGTTGCACGAAGCCGTAGCAGTACAACAGCAGCCCCGGCGCGCAGCCGAAGTTCATCACGTCGGCGATCGAGTCGAGCTGCATGCCGAACTCCGACGCCGTGTTGGTGGCGCGCGCGACAAAGCCGTCGAGCGCGTCGAACACGCCGGCCAGCACCAGCAGGATGGCGGCGAGCCGGTAGTCCTGGGCGGACCCGACGAGGGCGTTGTCGACCGAAATGACGATGCTGCCGAAGCCGCAAGCGATCGACATCAAGGTGACCATGCTTGGCAAAGCGAACTTGGCGCGCCGCACGCGCGCTTGATTGATGGGTTTCAAATGACGGATTCCAGGTTGAACATATCCTCGACACCAGCGGGAGGCCGGCTGAACGGTTAGCTTACCATTGTACGCAAGCCGTCCCGTACGAAGCGGTTCGGCTAGCATAACGCGTGCTTCAACGGCGCAATTTGGCTTAGAATCGCTGTAGCCAGTCCGGGCAACAGGCCCCTATGCACAGGAGTTTCAAACATGCCACAACATCAATACTGGCAACGCCCCCTTTCCGCGCTGCCGGCGGTGGTGCTCATCGCCGCGCTGCTGGCCGGCTGCGGCGGCGGAGGCGGCGGCTCCAGCACCGCGACGACGTCGAACGTCCAGCCCTCCACGCTGCCGCAACTGCCCGGCGCGCCCAGCTTCACCGGCAACACCGCCCTCGACGGCTACAACTGGATCAATTACCGGCGCGCCCAGCTGGGCTTGTCGGTTCTGGCGCGCAACGGCCAGGTCGACGCGGCGGCCCAGGGACATTCCAACTATCTGCGTCTGAACAACACCGTCAGCCACGAGCAAACGGCGGGCGCGCCCGGCTTCACGGGCGTCAACCTGGCCGACCGGCTGAGCGCCGCCGGCTACGGGCTGACAGGCGGCTACGCCATCGGCGAGGTCATCTCCGCCACCTCCAACAGCTCCGGCTTCTACCAGGCCGAGGAACTGATCACCGCCGTCTACCACCGTTTCGTGATGTTCGAGCCGGTCTTCAAGGAGGTCGGCACCGGCGCCGCTACCGCCGCCGCCGGCAACTATACCTACTTCACCGCCGACCTCACCGCGAGAAACGGCCTGGGCGCTGGCATCGGCGCCGGCAGGCTGGTCAACTATCCGGCCAATAACCAGACCGACGTGCCGACCAATTTCTTCAGCGACACCGAGTCGCCCGACCCGGTGCCGGACCAGGACGAGGTCGGCTACCCGATCAGCGTCCACGCCGACAGCGGCCGCGGCGGCGGCGGCGTGGTGGTGCGCAGCTTCACCGTGGCGCCGCGCGGCGGCAACGCGCTGAGCGCGCGCCTGCTCAGCAGCGCCACCGATTCGCGCACCACGGCCTCGGCCGCCGCGATCATCCCGCTGGCGCCGCTGCGCGCCGGCACCGTCTACGACGTCAGCTTCGACGGCACCGTGGGCGGCGTGGCGACGACCCGCACCTGGTCGTTCACCACCCACAACTAATTCACCAGCGGCCGGCGGCGCACGCGTTGTTGCGGCCGGTAAGCTCTGCTATCGTACGGCTTCCGTACGGCTTTCGTACAACCTGATCGCGCCCCGCCCATGATACTTTCCAGCACGCCGGCCCGCGCCGACGGCCATGTCCTGCAGGTGGAAACCGGCTTGCAGCAGCTCATGGGCGACCGCGCCCTCTATCTGCAGATCCTGCGCCGCTTCCGGCAGCGCTACCAGGACAGCGCCAACCAGGCGCGCACCGAGCTGATGGCGGGCGACGCCGCCGGCGCCCAACGCATCATCCACACGCTCAAGGGCGCGGCCGGCATGATCGGCGCCCAGCAGGTGTATCTGCTGGCGGCCAATCTGGAACCGGCCTGCGCGGGACCGTCGGCGCTGTGCATGGGACCGCTGGCGCAGCTGGAACAGGCGCTGCGCAGCCTGATGGGCGCGATCGACGCCGAGTTGAGCGCGAACGACCAGGCGCCGCCGCCGGAGCCGGCGGCGGCCGGCGCACATCCGCCGGAGACGCGCATGCTGGTGCAGCATCTGGCCCGGCTGCTGGAGGAAGGCGACGGCGCGGCCATCGACGTGCTGGAGCACTCGGCGACGGTGCTCGCGGCAAGCTTGGGGGTGGCGGTGTTCCAGGAGGTGACCGAGGCGGCGCACCAATTCGACTTCGAGGCGGCGCTGGCGGTGTTGCAGGCGGCGAAGCGCTGAACGTCAGCGCGTGTATTCCTTCTCTTCGTCGAAGGCGTCGGCGCATTCCTTGTCGCAGAAGCGTTTGACGTTGTCGAGCGGCTTTTCGCAATACCAGCACGATCCCTTGGGCGGCAGCATCTGCCGCGTGCGGGCGGGCGAGGCGGCTGCCGGCATCGCGGGGGGCGCCATGCCGGCGCCGTCGTCCGGTACGCTTTCTTGTGTCGGTTCCACGATCCCCTCCGTTCCAGGCAGTGCTCAGGTCAACGTTGCAAGGTTACTTCAGCGGAATATCACAGGCATGAGAATTCTCAAGGCGGTGCCGGTTTCAAGCGATCTGTTGGAAACCGAACACTCATCTGCGACGAATCAATCATAGCAGGTTCGGCGTACCGGCCACAGCCGCCGCAACGGCAACAACAGCCGCGCCCACGGCCCTTTTCCAGAGGGACGCGCCACGGCGCCCCGGCCGCCCATAGGGGATAAATATTTTTTAATTGAAAAGTCGAAAATGATAGTGAGTGCCTTTGAAATTGTGGCTTTGGGGCATCTCCGCGGGCCCGCCGGCGGCGCCGTCGGCTTATAATCATTACACCATTACTATTCCCTCCTGGAAAGTTCGAATGTCCGACACCGTACACGTTGCCCCGCCGGCCGCCGGCGGCCACTCCCAGCTGTCGGCGCGCGCGCTGGCGCTCGCCGACCTCGGCCTGATGGTGCTCGACGCCGGCCAGCGCATCGTCCTGTGGAACCAATGGATGGCCAGCCACTCCGGCCAGTCGGCGCACCGCGTGCTCGGCAGCGAGCTATTCGACGTGTTTCCCGAATTGCGCGGCCAGCGGCTGGAGCAGGCCGTGCACAGCGCGATGCAGAGCAAGACGCCGCAGCACCTGTCGCCGGGCCTGAACCGCTCGCCGTTTCCGCTGTTCCCGGCCGGCACCTGGGGCGGCGAGCGCATCGAGCAGGCGGTGTCGGTGACGCCGTTCACGGAGGGCAAGGAGCGCTTCTGCCTGATCCAGGTGAGCGACATCAGCAGCACCGTCGGGCGCGAACGCCAGCTGCGCGGCCAGGCCGAGGCGCTGCGCGCGCAATCGTACGTCGACGGGCTGACCGGCATCGCCAACCGCCGCCACTTCGACGTCGCGCTCGACCGCGAACTGCGCCGCGCCCAGCGCAACGACGGCCAGCTGTCGCTGCTGCTGATGGATATCGACTCGTTCAAGGCGTATAACGACCACTTCGGCCACCAGCAGGGCGACGCCTGCCTGATCCTGGTCGCCGAAGCGTTCGCCGCCACCTTGCAGCGGCCGGCCGACCTGGCCGCGCGCTACGGCGGCGAGGAGTTCGGCGCCGTGCTGCCCGACACCGGGCCGGAGCAAGCCGCCCTGGTCGCCGAGACGATACGCGCGCGCATCGCCGCACTGCAGGTGCCGCACGCGCCCGCCGCGCTGCGTCCGTATGTGACAATGAGCATCGGCGTGGCCAGCTTCGTCAAGGACCGGCTGTGCACCGCCGAAACCATGCTGGCCGCCGCCGACGGCTGCCTGTATGCCGCCAAACACGCCGGACGCGACTGCGTCATCGTTCACAAACTGGAAGAAACCACCGCATGAAAATTCGTCTCGCCGCCCTGTTGTCCGCCGCCGTCCTGACCGCCCCTGCCGCTTTTGCCGCCCCGGCCGCCTGCACGGGCAAAGCGCCGTCCGGCGAACTGACCGCGCAGCGCATCGTCGCCGCCAACCCGACCCGCGCGGAACCGGGGCTGTACGAGGGTCCGGTATGGATCAAGGATGCGCTGTATTTCTCGGACTTCACGTTCGGACCGGGCTTCCCGTCGCGCATCCAGAAGTTGGACGCCGGCGGCAAGGTCACCACCTTGATCGCCGACAGCGGCAGCAACGGCCTGGCGGTCGACGCGCAGGGCAACATCCTGGCGGCCACGCACAAGTACAAAAGCGTCTCGCGCTACACGCTCGACGGCAAGCGCAGCGACGTGGTGACCCAGTACAACGGCAACGTCTTCAACTCGCCCAACGACATGGCGCTGGCCGCCGACGGCACGCTGTACTTCAGCGACCCGGCCTTCCAGCGCGACGCCGCGCCGGGCGGCCAGGACAAGACGCGCGTGTACCGCGTGGCGGTCGACGGCACGGTCACGGTGGTGGACGACACGCTGACCAACCCGAACGGCGTATCGCTGTCGCCGGCAGGGGACGTACTGTATGTGAACGGTATGGTTGGCGAAAAAGGCGTGCTGCGCGCGTACGCCATCGTCGACGGCAAGCCTGGCAAGGGACGCGACCTGGTCAATGGCCTGGGCATCCCGGACGGCATGGCGATCGACTGCCACGGCAACGTCTACGTCACCGAGCACACGGATAAGCGCATCCGCGTGTTCACGCCGCAGGGCAAGCAGATCGCCACGATCAAGGTCGACGCCAACGTCACGAACGCCGCGTTCGGCGGCGCCGACGGCAAGACGCTGTTCATCACCGGCGCCGGCGCGGTATGGAAGATCGCGCTGGACGTTAGCGGCTTGCCGTACTGATCGCCTGAGCCGCAATCCGGCCGGGATCTGAAACACCGCCTGACCCGCGATGCGAACGATCCGAACCCGCATCTGGGCCACAACCCGAACCAAAAATCTAAAACACGTAGGGCGGATTAGGCGGAACGCCGTAATCCGCCACCGTTGAGCCGCCGACACGCATGCATGGCGGATTACGCTGCGCTAATCCGCCCTACGTGATTCCGATGGCCACTTAACTTCGCCTCATCGGCCAACCGTCCGAAGCTCGAGGCCGTGTAGCATTGGTGGACCTGACCCCGGATCACTTGCCGATGCAGAAGCGGCTGAAAATTACGCCCAGCAAATCATCCGACGAGAACGCCCCGGTGATGCTCGACAGCTGCGCCTGCGCCAGGCGCAGCTCTTCCGCGAACAAATCCAGCGACTGGTCGTTTTGCGCCGCGTGCTCGCCGGCCCGCTCCAGGTGCGCGCCGGCGTTCTTCAGCGCGATCAGGTGCCGCTCGCGCGCCAGGTACAGCGATTCGCCCGTCTGCTGCCAGCCGGCGATGCGCAGCAATTCCTTGCGCAGCAGGTCGATGCCGATGTTCTCGTGCGCCGACAGGTACACGTGCGTGGCGTCCGACATCGCGTCCACGCTCGGCTTGTGACCCGACAGGTCGATCTTGTTCCAGATGCGCAGCACCGGCACGCCCGCCGGAAACGCGGCGACGATGTTCTCATCCGCGCGCGACGGCCCGTGGTCGGCGTCCAGCAAATGCAGAATCACATCGGCCTTGCCGACCTCGCCCCAGGTGCGCTCGATACCGATGCGCTCGACCACGTCCACCGTCTCGTCCGCATGACGGATGCCGGCCGTGTCGATGATGTTGAGCGGGATGCCTTCGATCTGGATCGTTTCGGTGACCTTGTCGCGCGTGGTGCCGGCGATCGGCGTGACGATGGCGACGTCGGAACCGGCCAGCGCATTGAGCAGCGACGATTTGCCGACGTTCGGCTGGCCCACCAGCACCACGCTCAAGCCTTCGCGCAGCAGCGCGCCCTGCGCCGCCTGCTTGAACACCTGGTCCAGCGCGCTGACGATGCCGGCCAGCTGGCCGCGCGCGTCCGATTTCTCCAGGAAGTCGATTTCCTCCTCCGGGAAGTCCAAGGTCGCTTCGACCAGCATGCGCAGCCCGGTCACGCCTTCGACCAGCTTGTTGACCGTCTTCGAAAACGCCCCCGACAGCGATTGCGACGCCGACTTGGCCGCCGCTTCGGTGGAGGCGTCGATCAGGTCGGCCACGGCCTCGGCCTGCGCCAGGTCGAGCTTGTCGTTCAGATAGGCGCGGCGCGTGAATTCTCCCGGCTCGGCCAGCCGCAGACCCAGGTCGGCACCCGCTTCCAGCACCCGCGCCAGCAGCAGTTGCAGCACGATCGGGCCGCCGTGGCCTTGCAGCTCCAGCACGTCCTCGCCGGTGTACGAGTTCGGCCCCTTGAACCAGATGGCGATGCCCTGGTCGATGATGGCGCCGTCGGCCTGCGTGAACGGGATGTAGGTGGCGTGGCGCGGCTTCAGGGCGGTGGCGCCGAACAGGGCGGCGATCAGCGGTTGCAGATGCTTGCCGGAGGCGCGCACGACGCCGATGCCGCCGCGTCCCGGTGCGGTGGCGATGGCGGCGATGGGGGAGGAGTCGATATTCATGGGCAATGATTGTAAAGGATTTCGGAACCCAACCCTTCACCCCAAACCGGAGGGGTCGTACCCCGCACGGGGTACGACCCCGGGCTGAGCGGGGTGCGGGGTATAAAAAAAGCCCGCGATCAACACGGGCTTCTTGGCAACGCGAACCGCTCGGACTACGCCTTGGCGGCCGCCGGCGTGCCGTACTTCTTGCTGATGACGTACTGTTGACCGATCGACAGCACGTTGTTGACCACCCAGTACAGCACCAGGCCGGCCGGGAAGAAGAAGAACATCACCGAGAACACCAGCGGCATGAACAGCATGACCTTGGCCTGCATCGGGTCGGCCGGCGCCGGGTTCAGCTTGGTAGTGATGAACATCGAGATCGCGTACAGCACCGGCAGGATGAACCATGGGTCCGGCGCGGCCAGGTTGGTGATCCAGCCGATCCACGGCGCGCCGCGGATTTCAACCGACGCCTGCAGCACCCAGTACAGCGCGATGAAGACCGGCATCTGCACCAGGATCGGCAGGCAGCCGCCCAGCGGATTGATCTTCTCGGTCTTGTACAGTTCCATCGTGGCCTGGTTCATCTTGGCCGGATCGCCCTTGTAGCGCTCGCGGATGGCCTGCATCTTCGGCGTGACCAGCTTGACCTTGGCCATGCTCTTGTAACCGGCGGCCGACAGCGGGAAGAACAGCAGCTTGATCAAGATCGTGAAGACGATGATGGTCCAGCCCCAGTTGCCCAGCACCTGGTGGATATGCACCATGACCCAGAAGATCGGCTTGGCGATCACGGTCAGCATGCCGTAGTCCTTGACCAGCTCCAGGCCGGGCGTGACTTTTTCCAGCAGTTTTTCTTCCTGCGGACCGGAATACAGCTTGGCGTCCGACGACACGGTGGCGCCCGGCGCCAGGGTGCCCAGCGGCTGGATGGTGCCGATCGCGTACTGGTTGGTCGTCACTTTCTTGGTGAAGATGGTGCGTGGGGTCTTGTCCTGCGGCACGAAGGCCGAGACGAAGAAGTGCTGCGAGATCGCCACCCAGCCGTTGTCGGCCTTGGTCGGGTGGTCCTGCACCACGTCCTTGCCGGTCTTGGCCGCTTCGGCCGCGGCTTTTTCCAGCGATTCGAACTTCAGCTTGTGGTACTTGTCGGCCGCCGTGTACAGGGTCGGGCCGGTGTAGCTGCTGTTGAAGAACGAGTCGCCGGCCGGCTTGTTGCCGTCGTGGACCAGTTGCAGGTACAGCTCGGGCTTGACCGGCGCCGTGCCGACGTTGGTGACGTCGTGGCGCACGTCGATCACGTAGTCGCCGCGCTTGAAGGTGAAGGTCTTGGTCAGCTTGACGCCGCCCTGCTCCGCTTCCAGCACCAGTTGGATCTGGTTGGCGTCGTTGAGCATGCGCGGACCGGGCTTGGCGACGAAGCCGGTGGTGTGGTTCGGCAGGCCGGCCGCGCCCACCAGGCCGGTCTGGCCCAGATAGGTCTTGCCGGTGGCGTTGTCGACGTCGAACAGCACCTGGTTCTTGTGGGTGTCGACGCCGTCCTTGTACTTGAGCAGCTCGAGGCGCTTGATGGTGCCGCCCAGGGTGTCGATGTCGACCTTGAACAGGTCGGTCGTGACGGTGATGCGCTCACTCTTGAACGGCGCTGCGGCATCGGCGGCGGTCGCGGTCGCGCCCGGCAATGCGGCGGCGCCGGCGGTCGCCTGGGCGGAGGCGGCGGTCGGCAGTTCCGATTTCTTCGCCTCGGGCGCCTTGGCGGTTTGGGCCGGCGCGGGCGCGAACATGGAAGGCTGGCCGGTCGAGACCATCCAGTTGTTCCATAGAACTACCAGCGACACGGCAAACACGATCCACAGGATGGTACGTTTATTGATATCCATTAGGGTATTTATCAGGAGTGGTTGCAACCGCAAGCGGTCGTTGAAGAGGAATTCTTGGCATCCGGCGCATCCTTGGGCGGCACCGGATCGAAACCGCCGTCGTTGAACGGGTGGCAGCGGCACACGCGTTTGGCGGCCAGCCAGCCGCCCTTGGCGGCGCCATGCACCTGCAGCGCTTCCAGCGCGTAATTCGAACAACTCGGATAGAAGCGGCAACGCGGCCCCAGCAGCGGACTGATGGTCAGCTGGTAGGCGCGCAGCAGGAAGCGGAGCAGTTGGGTCATGACGGCGTAAGTGGAGGCGTGGCGGCCGAAGGCAAGGCCGCCGGCGGCTGCATCGGCGGAACTGTTTGCGCCTGCCGGCCCGACAGCTTGATCTGCGCCGCGAACAGGCGCGACAATTCCAACCGCAGCGAACGCTTGAGCGCGGCGGTGGTGGCGGGGCCGTCCTTGCTGTTGACCGGCTTGGCCAGGCGCACCACGCAATCGATGGCGGGCAGGCCGGTCACGCGGAACAGTTCGCGGGTGACGCGCTTGATCGTGTTGCGCGTGACGGCCCGCGGCGCGAAGCGCTTGGCCACCACGACGCCCAGCCGCGCATGCGGCAATTCGTTCAGACGGGTGTAGAGCACGAAGTGCGCGCTTTTTTGCGTGGGGCGCAAACGAAAAACGGATGAAAATTCATCCGTTTTAACGATACGCCGAACGCGCGCGAAGTCGTGGGAACCTTCGCCTGTCGAGCCGCTTGAAATACAGCTTTCCACGCGATCAGCTAACAAGCAGGTGGCTTATACAGCCAGACGCTTGCGGCCTTTTGCGCGACGTGCGTTGAGCACATCACGGCCACCACGGGTAGCCATACGAGCGCGGAAGCCGTGGGTACGCTTACGGCGTACGACGGAAGGTTGGTAAGTACGTTTCATGTTGGTCTCGCTAAAAGCAGAAAAAAATACAAAATCGGGCCAGCGCCCGTCAATTTTTGGTGCCAATGACACTTCGCGCACCCATGCCAACGCTACCGGCACAGCTGGGTCCATCTCATCGCCCGCTAATCCACGCTTACTCCATATTGACGTTCAAGTGAATAAACACGGAATACGGGCGGGGAACCCTGAATTATCAGCATTTCGGCCCTGCTTGTCAACAACAGATCCGGTTTGCCGGCGATCCGGGCCCGACCGGAAGGATGAAAAATAAGCGGCGTGCCTGTGGATAACTTTAGCGAGCGAGAGTAGAATAGCGCGTTACGTGTGGCGAACCCGCGGCGCAACAGCCCCGGTCCACACCCTCATCAGCAGTAGAGAATAGATAAGATTCATGGAAAATTTCTGGCAGACCTGCTCCGCACAGTTGGAGTTGGAACTGACGCCGCAACAATTTAGCGCGTGGATAAAACCGCTCATCCCACTCGATTACGAGGCGGGCAAGTTGCGTGTGGCCGCACCGAACCGCTTCAAGCTGGACTGGGTCAAATCGCAGTTCGCCAGCCGCATCACGGCGCTGGCCTGCCAGTACTGGGAAGCGCCGACCGAAGTGCAGTTCGTGCTCGACCCGCGTCTGTCGATGCCGAAAAAGGCCGCCACCGTGGTGCCGGCGCCGGACTACAACGACGGCAACCCGAACGGCCACGCGCGCAACTCCGACCCGGTGCCGTCGGTGCCGGAATTGCCGGCCTCGGCCGCGCCGCGCCGCGAGCAAAGCCGCATCAACACCGACCTGACCTTCGACAGTTTCGTCACCGGTAAGGCCAACCAGCTGGCGCGCGCCGCCGCCATCCAGGTCGCCAACAACCCGGGCGTGTCGTACAACCCGCTGTTCTTCTACGGCGGCGTCGGCCTGGGTAAGACCCACTTGATCCACGCCATCGGCAACCAGGTCATGGCCGACCAGCCGGGCGCCAAGATCCGCTACATCCACGCCGAGCAGTACGTGCGCGACGTCGTCACCGCCTATCAGCGCAAGGGCTTCGACGACTTCAAGCATTACTACCACTCGCTCGACATGCTGCTGATCGATGATATTCAGTTCTTCGGAGGCAAAAGCCGCACGCAGGAAGAATTCTTCTACGCGTTTGAAGCGCTGATCGCCGCCAAGAAGCAGATCATCATCACCTCGGACACGTATCCGAAGGAAATCACCGGCATGGACGACCGCCTGATCTCGCGCTTCGACTCCGGCCTGACGGTGGCCATCGAACCGCCGGAGCTGGAAATGCGGGTCGCCATCCTGTTGAAGAAGGCCAAGCAGGAAGGGGTCACGTTCTCGGACGACGTCGCCTTCTTCGTCGCCAAGCACCTGCGCTCGAACGTGCGCGAGCTCGAAGGCGCGCTGCGCAAGATCCTGGCGTACTCGCGCTTCCACGGCAAGGACATCACGATCGACATCGTCAAGGAAGCGCTGAAGGACTTGCTGTCGGTGCAGAACCGCCAGATCTCGGTGGAAAACATCCAGAAGACCGTGGCCGACTTCTTCAACATCAAGGTCGCCGACATGTACTCCAAGCGCCGTCCGGCCAACATCGCCCGGCCGCGCCAGATCGCCATGTACCTGGCCAAGGAACTGACGCAAAAGAGCCTGCCGGAGATCGGCGAACTGTTCGGCGGAAGGGACCACACGACGGTGCTGCACGCGGTCCGCAAGATCGCGCTGGACCGCACGAAAAACCCGGAATGCAACCACGAACTGCACGTTCTGGAACAAACACTGAAGGGCTAGCGGGACGCTAGTTTTGCCATTATGATTGGTTGAACTGCAGAGCTGCACATAAGTTAATCTTGAAATATCGTTAATCTTTACTACTGAGGATAATCTATGCAATTGGTCAAAACCACCCGAGATACCCTTCTCCGGCCACTGCAGATCGTGAGCGGTATTGTCGAGCGTCGGCACACTATGCCGATTCTGGCCAATATCCTCATCCGCAAAGACGGCGAGAACGTATCCTTCCTGTCGACCGACACCGAAGTGCAGATCACGACCAACGCCGCGATCGGCTCCGGCGCCGAAGTGACCGGCACCACCGTGGCCGCGCGCAAGCTGCTCGACATCCTGCGCGCGCTGCCGGAATCGGGCGACGTCACGATGACCTTGCTCAACAAGCGCCTGACCGTGCAGACGGGCAAATCGCGCTTCGCGCTGCAAACGCTGGCCGCCGAGGAATTCCCGACCGTCCAGCAGGCCGACAGCTACAGCGCCAGCGTCACCCTGCCGCAGAAAACCCTGAAGCACCTGTTCAACATGGTGCACTTCTCGATGGCGCAGCAGGACATCCGCTACTACCTGAACGGCCTGCTGCTGGTCCTGGACGGCAACAACGTCATCGCCGTGGCCACCGACGGCCACCGCCTGGCGTTCTGCCAGGTGGAGACCGAGCAAACCTTCGAGCGCCAGGAAGTGATCATCCCGCGCAAGACCATCATCGAACTGCAGCGTCTGCTGGAAGAGAACGATGAAACGGTGCAGCTCGACATCGCCGCCAACCAGGTCAAGCTGACCTTCGCCGACATCGAGCTGATCTCGAAGCTGGTCGAGGGCAAGTTCCCCGATTACACGCGCGTGATTCCGAAGGGCTACAAGAACGAATTCACGATCGGCCGCGACGAGCTGCTGCGTTCGCTGCAACGCGCGGCGATCATGACCAGCGACAAGTTCAAGGGCGTGCGCTGCATCATCACGCCGGGCAGCATGAAGATCAGCTCGACCAACGCCGATCAAGAGGAAGCGGTCGAGGAACTGGAGATCGACTACGGCGGCGACAGCGTCGACATCGGCTTCAACGTCACGTATCTGCTCGACGTGCTCAACAACCTGAAGTGCGACCAGATCAACGTCGCCCTCGGTGATTCGAACTCGTCGGCGCTGATCTCGATTCCGGAGAACGCCGATTTCAAGTATGTCGTTATGCCGATGCGGATCTAAGAGTTGGCGGATTACGCCTGACGGCTAATCCGCCCTACGTGTTTCCGGACCACGCCGCCGACCCATGCCGCCAGATGTCGCAAGGCATGCGGCTGATACTCCGGCCAAGCGACTTCGGATCCACGTAGGGCGGATTAGCGCGCAGCGCGTAATCCGCCAAACCAGCAGGCCCCAATCAACACCAGCAACAGATAAACAGAGAAAGCAGTCCATGTCCGCCATCCCAGAAGAGAACCCAGTACCGGTACCAGCCAAAGTCGAAGAATACGGCGCAGCATCGATCCAGATCCTCGAAGGTCTGGAAGCAGTACGCAAACGTCCCGGCATGTACATCGGCGACACCTCGGACGGCACCGGCCTGCACCACCTGGTGTTCGAAGTGCTGGACAACTCGATCGACGAATCGCTGGCCGGGCACTGCACGGAAATCCACGTCACCATCCACTCGGACAACTCGATCTCGATCACCGACAACGGCCGCGGCGTGCCGACCGGCCTGAAGATGGACGACAAGCACGATCCGAAGCGCTCCGCCGCCGAGATCGTCATGACCGAACTGCACGCCGGCGGCAAGTTCGACCAGAACTCGTACAAGGTCTCCGGCGGCCTGCACGGCGTGGGCGTGTCCTGCGTCAACGCGCTGTCGAAAACGCTCAAGCTGACCATCCGCCGCGACGGCAAGGTCCACTTCATGGAATTCGCCCGCGGCGTGCCGGTCAACCGCGAACTGGAAATGAAGGACGGCTTCGCCGTCTCGCCGATCAAGGTCATCGGCGAAACCGACAAGCGCGGCACCGACGTCCACTTCTGGGCCGACGAAACCATCTTCGGCAACGTCGAATTCCACTACGAAATCCTGGCCAAGCGCATCCGCGAGCTGTCATTCCTGAATAACGGCGTCAACATCAAGCTCACCGACCAGCGCAACGGCAAGGAAGAAATCTTCGCCTTCGAGGGCGGCACGCGCGGCTTCGTCGAATACATCAACAAGGCCAAGACGGTGCTGCACCCGACCGTGTTCCAGGCCACCGGCGAGCGCATGTCGGACCAGAACACCAACATCTCGGTCGACGTCTCGATGCAATGGAACGACGCCTACAACGAACAGGTGCTGTGCTTCACCAACAACATCCCGCAGCGCGACGGCGGCACCCACCTGACCGGCCTGCGCGCGGCGATGACCCGCGTCATCAACAAATACATCGACGAGCAGGAATTCGCCAAGAAGGCCAAGGTGGAAATCTCCGGCGACGACATGCGCGAAGGCCTGACCTGCGTGCTGTCGGTCAAGGTGCCCGAGCCGAAATTCTCGTCGCAGACCAAGGACAAGCTGGTGTCGTCGGAAGTGCGCGGCCCGGTCGAAGAGATCGTCGCCAAGACCTTGTCGGACTACCTGCAGGAAAAACCGAACGACGCCAAAATCATCTGCGGCAAGATCGTCGAAGCGGCGCGCGCGCGCGAAGCGGCCCGCAAGGCGCGCGACCTGACCCGCCGCAAAGGCGTCATGGACGGCCTGGGCCTGTCGGCCAAGCTGGCCGACTGCCAGGAAAAAGACCCGGCGCTGTGCGAACTGTACATCGTCGAGGGTGACTCCGCAGGCGGCTCCGCCAAGCAGGGCCGCGACCGCAAGTTCCAGGCGATTCTGCCGCTGCGCGGCAAGGTGCTGAACGTGGAAAAGGCGCGCTTCGAAAAGATGCTGTCGTCGGAGCAGATCACCACCCTGATCGCCACCCTGGGCACCTCGATCGGCCCGGACGAATTCAACGTCGAAAAGCTGCGCTACCACCGCATCATCATCATGACCGATGCGGACGTCGACGGCGCCCACATCCGCACGCTGCTGCTGACCCTGTTCTATCGCCAGATGCCGCAGCTGGTCGAGCGCGGCCACATCTACATCGCGCAACCGCCGCTGTACAAGGTCAAGGCCGGCCGCGACGAGCGTTATCTGAAGGATGACGCCGAGGAAGCGAGCTACATGATGAACGTCGCGCTCAACACCGCGGCGCTGATCCCGCGCGAAGGCGCAGACCCGATCGTCGGCGAACCGCTGGCCGAGCTGGTGCGTCAGTTCAACCTGGCCAACGTCATCATGATGCGCCTGACGCGCGTGATCGACCGCGCCGCGCTGACCGCCATCATGACCGGCGTGACGCTGGATTTGAGCACGCAGGAGCTGGCCGACGCGTCGGCGCGCGCGCTGGCGGCCGAGATCAACGACATCGCCGTCAAGGTCACGGTGATTTCGGACGAGCTGTCGGAGAAGCACGCGCTGCGCATCGAGCGTATGCATCACGGTAACATCAAGGTCAGCGCGATTGATGCGGATTTCGTCCAAGGCGCGGACTACAACGTGCTGGCCAGCGCGGCCGCCACGTTCAAGGGCCTGATCGGCGAAGGCGCGATCGTGCGCCGCGGCGAAGGCGAACGCACCAAGGAATCGGCCGTGGTCGACTTCCACCACGCGATGGGCTGGCTGCGCGATGAGGCGGAGCGGGTGGTGTCGAAGCAGCGCTACAAAGGTCTGGGTGAGATGAATCCGGATCAGCTGTGGGAGACCACCATGGATCCAAACGTGCGGCGCTTGCTGAAGGTGCAGATCGAGGACGCGATTGCTGCGGATCAGATCTTTACTACGCTGATGGGGGATGACGTGGAGCCGCGTCGGGCGTTTATTGAGAATAATGCGCTGCGGGCGGGGAATATTGACGTTTAAGCTAGCAGTTGTAGCAGGAGCCATAATCTGAGATTTTGAGACGCATCCTTTGAGACTCTTATCAGGAAATCATTTTCGATAGCTCGGAGGGCATCCGCCTAAATTCGCTAAAAGCCCACGAATTGGACTCGTGGGCTTTTTTTTGCTCCGGTGAGCTCCAACGAGCACACTGCACAATGTGAGAATTCACGCATTTTTACACTTACGCAACATGCTATGCTTAGCGGAAATGGCTGTGTTTGTCGAAACTTGGCGTTGTGCAATTTGCGGCATACGAATACATTCCAAGTTATACAGCGGTGTCGTTTCTTACGACAACAGCACATGCTTCGATGAGACCGAATGAAAGGATTTAGTATGGATTACATCTCATGGTCACAAGCAGTAGTCACGAAGCTAGTAAACAACGGCTTTGAGTCCGCGCTTGTGCATAAAGTGTTTGATGAGGCTGGGCCAGCGCTAAGATCAGAATTTGAGAAAGGTGAATTCAATTCGGCTGGCGCGCATTTCGTCACCATACTACGGAAATATGACCTTGATCTCGAGATTGCTTGGGAACGTGGTCAGGGGCGCTTAGTTCAAGACCTTGGTCGCGCCTATCAAATTAACCAAGAAGAAGCGCACGAACGCCTGACTCGTGGTTTCAAAAAAAGGGTCCTCATATTGGGATGGTTTCGTGGAGAGGATGTTGATCTGACGCAGTCTGCCAATTTTTAATTCTTGCGGCTTTTGTCACAAACTTTCCGGGCGAGATTAAGTACAGATTTCGTTAGTGATAACTGCAGTAAAATTCGAACGCAACCTTCGTACGGTAAATGACAAGGCTGATGCGGTCCTTGTGAGGATTAATTCTGGAACAGAAGTTTGATCACTGCCACGCTTAGCGCGTACCTTGGGGATGGCGACATGCCGTAAGCAATCTGGCTGAGCTAGGGCCGGGCACCGGTCGTGCCGCCTTCCTCACCATCGTCATTTTTTCCAAAAGGTTTTCCGTGTCCGACTTTCTGATCAACCCCCAATACGACCCTTACCGAAACCACATTGACAAGATGCGACGCGACGGGTTCGACTGGAACGCCGTCGCCGCAGGCGGCGCAGCCCATGATAATCTGGACAGCATGTTCACAATGTCGGTCCAGTTCTTCCAGTGGCCGAGTCTGGGCGACTCGCCTGCCATACGCCGCCAAGTCTGGCAGGACATCGTGTACGCCAAGCGGCAAGCCGAAGAAATGGCCGAATCTGTCAGCCGCCCACTTGTCGTGGTTGGCGCCGGAGAAACCGAGCCGGAGATCCAAGTCCCCACCGAAATGCATTCGTCGTGGCAGCTCTACAAAAGTCATCTGCTTGCCCAGCACTGGAAGGACAAGGCGGTCGCCAGCATCGAGACCTCGTCCCTGAAGATTCTCAGGCACCTTCGCAAGAATACCCAGGGACAGCCGGCAGTCCGCGGCCTCGTCGTCGGACACGTGCAGTCGGGTAAAACCGCCAGCATGGCAGGTCTGATGGCGATGGCAGCCGACCATGGCTGGAACATGTTCATTGTGCTGAGTGGCACGCTGGAAAACCTGCGCAAGCAGACGAAAAAACGTCTGCTTGGCGACCTCAACCATATTGGCAACCTGCACTGGCATGCCATCGAACATCCGTCAGCCGAAAGCGCGGAAGGCGAGCGTGCCCAGGACTACCATTTCAGCCCCGGCCACCGGGGGCGCTATTTTTCGGTCTGCCTGAAAAACTCCTCGCGCCTCGCCGGGCTGGCTGGCTGGATCACGGCCAATGCGCTCAGCCTCGAGCAGATGCGGATTCTAATCATCGATGACGAGGCTGACCAAGGCGGCATCAACACCGCCCCTATCTCGGCTCAGGATCGGACACGCCTCAACAAGCTGATCGTCGACCTGACTAATGTAACTGCCTGCAGCGTGAACTATGTAGCATACACCGCGACACCGGCCGCAAATTTCCTCAACGAGGGTCCAGGGGACGGGCTGTATCCGGAAGACTTCATTGTCGCGCTGCCCCAGTCCGACGAGCATTTCGGACCTGTCCAGATCTTCGGGCTGCCGGAGGCTGAAAAGGAAGCTCTTGGTATCGTCAGGCCGGTCAGTAAAGTCGACCAAGAGGCCGTAGCAGCATTGCACGATGACGGCAGTGCCACGGTACCCGACTCGCTCGAGGAAGCCGTGCTCTGGTTCCTCTGCTGCACGGCTGCAATGCGATATTCAGGCTTTGCCAAACCTGTCACCATGCTCATCCACACCAGTCAGCGCCAAGGGCACCATGAGAACATGGACACGGCAGTAAAGTCCCTGCTGGCGCGGCTACAGACACCGTTTAGCAGGCTCAGGAAAAAGTGCGAGCAGGTGTGGGAACGCGTGAAGGCAGATCTCGACCTATCGGCGTTTGGCCAGCGCTTCCCATCATACGGCCGCTTGGACTCGGTTCCGGATTACCCCGCCTTTGCCGACTTCGCAGAAGGGCTGCGTGAACTCGTCTCGGAAGTCTCGTCGATCCGCCTTGACCAAGACGGTACTTTTACCTACGGACGGGGTATCCATCTATGCGTTGACAACTGTGCCAACAACGGCGTGAACGACGAAAACGAGGTACGCCGGCTGTTCTATCCGGCAACGGGTGAACCCGACAGCCCGGATTTCGCCACCGCATTCATCGTCATCGGCGGCAGTACCCTTGCACGGGGCCTTACACTGGAGAACCTTGTCAGTACATATTTTTTCCGTGCGTCGGCGCAAGCAGATTCCCTCATGCAGATGGGGCGCTGGTTTGGCTATCGCAAGGGTTATGAGCTGCTACCACGGATCTGGATGCCGAAAGGAACGCGCGAGAAATTCGATTTCATGACACTTGCAGAGGAAGACCTGCGTGACGACCTGAAGCGATTCATGGATTTCGGATGCAGACCCTCGGAGTACGGTCCGCGTGTTCGCGTCCATCCGCGCGCCTCGTGGCTGCGGCCGACGGCAGCCAGCCGCATGCAGGCGAAGACCGGAGCAAAGTATGACTTCTCCGGCGTGAACCGGCAGACCACGGTCTTCGATGACGGCCTTGGTGCGAAAACCATCCATACGGCCAACCTAGCGCATACCGAAGGTTTCCTGCAAAAGCTTGGCGAAGAGAGGGCTGAAAAGGGGCTCCACCATTCCGTAGTCTGGCGTGGCGTGCGTTACGCTGACATCAGGACTTTCCTAGCCGGGTTCTTGTTCCATGAGAGTGCCCAGTTCTTCTCAGATCTGGCGCCGTTCCTCGAGTGGTACGCGGCGAACCAGAACAAAACCGGCTATGGTGCATGGAACGTGGTCGTCGCCGGTAATGCACCGGACGGGGAGCGTCGCTGGGACCTTCCCGGCGGCGCCGTCGGCCGCGTCGACCGTACCCGGCTTGCGGCTAGGAGCAAGAAGGGAGTCTCGGTCTCGGTCGGCGTGCTGCGCAACCCCGGCGACCTGCTGGCGGACAGCCGCGCGGACGGCCAAGACTCGGAAAAGCCGACGAAGGGCACCATTGCGAAACTGCGTGCCGAAGGCGGGGTGGGCAAGGTGCCGCAGCTCCTTCTGTACCTGATCGACAGGCACAGCACACCGCCGCTGGACCGGAAGGACCGTGCGCCACTCGATGCGCCGGCGCACATCGTCGGCATGAGCATCTGGCTGCCCGAGAGCGGGCGCGAGTCGGGACAGTTTGCCACGCACCTGACCGTAAAAATTCCTGCCGCCTTAGCTGATACCAGCGACGGAGCCGCGGAAACGCCGGAGTAAGGACCATCCATGAAGTACTTTACCCCCTCACTTGGACCAATGCAGGGATCGGGAGCGGCACTGCTGCGCTCGATGCAGAACGTGGCGATGGTGCCGCTTGACCTGCTGGTCCGTGAAGCGGTCCAGAACAGCCTCGATGCCGCTCTCGGAAAGGCGGGCAGTGACGTGCGCGTCGATTTTACGGTCCGGCAGCACGCCACCGCGCCGGTTGCGGCACTGCTCGGGGAATACATTAGCGGAGAAGCACTGCACCGGAAATTCCCGAAGGGAGGACGGATGCTCGAGATCCGCGACTCCCGTACCGAAGGATTGTCGGGACCGACGTCGATGGACCTGCTCCGTTCCGGGGACAGCCACGGCAACCTGCTCAAGCTGGTGTACGAGATTGGCCATACCCGCAGCGACGAAGGTGCGGGTGGCTCGTGGGGACTTGGCAAGACCTGCTACTTCCGTATGGGCACTGGACTCGTGTTTTATTACAGCCGTACACTGGCAGACGGTAGGCCGGCAGAACGGCTGGTCGCATGTATGGTCGAGGACGAAACCAGCAGGGACAGACTGCAGACCGACAGCGCAACCGGAATCGGCTGGTGGGGCGGAACAGGCCCGAAAGGAGGCCCCGCCGCGGTCACCGACAGTGCCACGATCCGGCGTATTCTTGCCACGCTGGGCGTAAGCCCGTTCGGTCGTGACGAGACCGGCACTGTGGTCGTTATCCCCTTCCTCCGCAACGACCTCGTGACGCTGCCGTCCGTTTACGACGACGCCACGACCCCGTCGGGCAGCCTGCCGGCGTGGTGGTTCAAGAACGACCAGAGCTATATCGAGGTCGCCCTGCAGCGCTGGTTTTGTGTACGGCTCGACAATCCGATGTTCCGCACCGGTCCGTGGCTGCACGCCAGCGTCAACGGAAAAAAGATTGAGCGCGAGGCCATGCTTCCCGTTTTCCAAGTCACCCAGTCGTTATACAACTGGATCGACAAAAGGGTACGCATGCCGGGTGACTACCTAGGGAGAAAGAAGGTACCACACGGAAACGTGCTGCTCGCACCGGTCATGCTCAACAATGTCTTCGAATCGGCTGGCCCGGCCGGCTACCTGGCTGCCGTCCAGCTCAGTGCCCGTCAGCTCGGCATCGGGTCTCCAGATAACATTCCCGATCCCTACCTCTGCCTGTTCGGCCAGGCGGAGAAGTCGGCACCGTTCCGACCGCTCGTCACTTTCATGCGCAGCCCGGGCATGTCGATCAGGTGGGATGACGGTGCTTCAGGCCGTGGATGGGCCCGGGGCCTGAAGGGGGCGGCAGACGGGAAATACCTTGTGGCGCTGTTCGTGCCCGAACCCGGGCGGCGGCTTGCGGCCGCACTGCGGGGGAAGCTGGGCGAGCCAGAAGCGACCGTGGAATCCTACCTGCGCAGCTGCGAACTTTCCGACCACCATCAATGGGCCGATCTTTCCGGCTACAGTATTGCGGACAGGATCCGCAGCGGGGTATCTAAGCGCCTGCGCGACCATGTCGATCCACCGGTGAATGGGGCAAGCGAGGGAGTCTCGATCGGGCTTGCCAGACGCCTCGCTAACCTGATGCTCCCGCAGCGCGGACTAGGCTCTGACGGGCGTAGCGGACGTGCATCGCCACGTGCACCAAGTGACCAAGGCGGGCTTACCGGAGCCCCCGGAAAGGGAACCGTAGGCGGGGGGCCGGGCGCCGGTGGCACGGGGTCGGGTGGAGCGCGCAGTGCAGCAAAGGGCCCCCGTTTCATGTTCTTGGTGGACGGTGCTCCGGCGTACGGCCGTGATCGCATCACGCTCTGGTGGCGGCTCGACTGGGGCACGGGAAGCGACGCGCGTGAGATTGCCGTGTTGGTAGACTCGGAACGTGGACCGGTTTCCGAGCAGCTGTGGCATGAGAGCGGACTAGGAGATTTTCCGTTTCTGCTAACCGATGTCACGCTTGAACAACTGGCGCCCGTCGCCGGTGCCCGTGCTCCCCTCAGGATCGAGCCCACGGGGGCGCGCCTCCGGCTCGTTCCTGACATGCGCTCGAAACAGCAGCCCGATGCGCTGGCACTGCGGGGCAGCTTCAGCATCGTGTTCCCGGCCGGGCGTACCGGAGAACTGTGTCCGCTGATCGAAGCGGCAGTTGTAACGAAAGGATCACTTTGAGCAGGACTGTAATTTTTCCATTTCGCACCCTTGCGGCAGGTTTCCCGAATGGCCTTAGTGTGCCCACCACGCCCGAATTCAGCTCGACTGGGCCGGATCCCGGTGCGAACGGTGAGGGCAGTGAATTCGCGCTGGGACACGATAGTGACTGGAATGCCAGCCTGCATGACCTGACCGTACAGTGGACGCTGAAGCCAAGCGGCTTGAAGGCGCTGTTTGGGGCAGGCGGAATTGCCGGCGAACGTGCAGCGCTATTGCTGACGGCCGAATGGACATCCCCCGAATCCGGTTACCGCCAGCTAGGGGAAGGCGTGGTGCTGCGTCTGCCCGACTGTTCCGAGCGGTCAGCGCCACTGACAGTATCGCTGACCCTCGGAGGCGGTACGCTGCGCGGCTCGGGCAGTCTGTCGCTGCAGGTATATCTCGAGAGACGGGGTCCCGGTTCGATGCGCGCCGGGTTGGCGAGCGCGCAAGGCTCCCGCCTCGGCACGCTGTGGGGACCGGTCACGGTGGTGATTGATGCCGACAGCTCACTGTTCCCGGTCGTGGAGGAAGACTTGGGCGCTGGACGGCCACTGTGGGAGTTCCGCGGAAACTGGACGGATGCACTCAGCGATCCGTTCTCCTCAGACTATCTTGCGCTGGTGATGAACACCAGCCATCCGGACATTGCGGCGCTGCGGGACGCGCAGGCTCCGGCTGCGAGAATTACCCCGCTCATGAAACAGGTACTTGCATGCTGGCTGGCGCAACTGGTCGAACAGATTGTGGAGGAACACGGCGAAGGTTTCAACCGCATTACCGGCGACGAGCACTGCATTTCAGAGCCCGGCAGTATTGCCCACACGCTGGCCCGGCTAGTGAGTGCGGGCAGCATCGATACCGAATCGCCGCTGACGCGGCTGCAGTCGGCCCAGCTGTGGCTCGACCGCCTGACACGTACCCAAGAGGCACCGGCATGAAATGGATGGAAACCGACCGCGTGAATGCACAGCGCCGTTTCGCCGCGATGGATAACGCGGGCCGGTTTGAACCCGGCATGCTGACGCCCGACTATGTACGGATCAGGCAGGCCCTGCTGTCCGCCCTCCCCACGCTGTCTGGCACGAAGACGGCGAGGGGCAGCTACGACGTGGAGGTGGGACTGGCGCTGTACGCAGTGCTCGCATCCTGCGGCTTTGGCCTGCGACAGGCATCTGCGGACGGGTTCTGGCGCCACCTGTCGCTGGAAGTCCTGCCTGATGTGGTCGCCGCACGTTGGGAAGAGCACCAGCCAGCACGGTTCTGGGCCATACGCAGCCGGATATGGCTGCGTGCCGTGTGGTGGTTCATACACCTGTCATGGCAGGGAAGCGAACATGAGACGCGCCAGATTCTGACCGGCGTCACGACCGACGACATGGTCCAGCTGGTCGAACGTCCCGGCCGCCACGGTTTCCGTATCGGGCTGTACCGTACAATCATGCGCGTCAGCGGCGCCCGCAGGGCGCAGCGGGCCGGCACTGAACGGTTCCGCGAGCTGATGACACTCAACACGGTGAAAGTCGTCATGACGGAACCGGAACTGCACGAGGGGGGGCTCGATGGCTACGTCGCCAGCCTGTACGATGCACTGGTCGCCGGCGACAGGACCGCGAAGCGGAGGGCAGGCACTGCCAAGTAACAAGGAACGGATATGACGGAACTGCTGAACGAAATAAGAACGGGGATGGCCAACCTGGACAGACGTGGCTCGATGCTGCAGCGCCATATTTTTATGGATGTCAGACTGCCATCATTGTGTCTGATTCCCCTTTCTGTTTCTGATCTTCACTGGCACTGGCGGCGGCACTGGTTTAACATACAGTATAATGTCAGACCAAAGATTCCTTACGAGCAGTCATCGTAGCCACGATGACTGCTCGTAATGATCTACCGCTGCGCGCACATTCCAGAGAAAAAGACATGATTTCCATTAGTGATGAGTTGGCGCTGCTGAATCAAGCGCTCGAAAGCTATGACCACAAATACATTGCCGAGCATTTGAATCAGATCTCGCCCAATACGTGGACACGCGAATCACTGAAGCGTTGGGTCGGAGGCAAAGACGAGCTCCGCCTCAGTGAGGCAGAGTTCATCCATCTAAGAGCCTTACTCCCACAAGCACCTCGGCGCAAAACTCATGACTTTGACTTCATCGATCTCTTCGCAGGCATAGGTGGAATCCGCAAGGGCTTTGAAGAGGCCGGCGGGCGATGTGTTTTCACCAGCGAGTGGAATCCTTATGCCGTGCGCACTTACAAAGCCAATCACTACAGCGATCCATCAATTCACAAATTCAACTCGGATATCCGAGCAGTAACGTTGAGCGCAAATCCGAGTGTTTCTGAGGATGAAGCGTATCAATTCATCAAGGCCAACGTTCCGGACCATGATGTGTTGCTAGCTGGTTTCCCATGCCAACCTTTTTCGATCGCAGGAGTCTCTAAGAAGAACTCTCTCGGTCGTAAGCACGGTTTTGAGTGCGATACGCAGGGTACTCTCTTCTTTGATGTGGCGCGAATAATCGCAGCTAAACAGCCGGTCGCATTCGTGCTTGAGAACGTAAAAAATCTTAAGAGTCACGACAAAGGCAACACCTTCCGAGTAATCATGAAGGCATTGGATGAGCTTGGCTATTGGGTCGCTGATACTGAGAGCAGTGACAATGTGGACTACAAAATAATCGATGGCAAGCACTTCGTTCCTCAACACCGCGAGCGTATTGTGCTGGTCGGTTTCCGTAAGGACCTCAATGTACATAAGGGGTTCAGCCTCAAAGACATAGCTAGCCTCTATCCAAAGCTTAAACCAACGCTAGGCGATATACTGGAAAAGCAGGTTGAGCCCAACTACATACTTACCCCTAAACTTTGGCAGTACTTGTTCAACTACTCGATCAAACATAAGGCTAAGGGCAACGGGTTTGGCTACGGACTGGTGAAAGAACATGAGGTAACTCGTACCTTATCCGCTCGCTACTACAAGGATGGATCTGAGATTCTGATCGATAGGGGCTTCGATCCCAAGCTAGACTTCGAACACAAGAAAAATGTGGAGAACCGTCCGCGAAGACTCACTCCTCGCGAGTGTGCACGGCTTATGGGCTATGACGCGCCAGGCGAGTATAGCTTCCGTATCCCCGTATCCGACACACAAGCTTACAAGCAGTTCGGTAACTCAGTTGTGGTCCCTGTCTTTGCCGCTGTCGCCAAACTAATGAAGGATCGAATCATCCAAGCGAAGCGACTGGCGGCTCAGCAACCACGAGATGGCAACAAGCTCGCTGCGTAATAATGACTGACGTTCACAGCCCGGAACGCCGCAGTAAGAACATGCGCGCGATCCGGAGCAAGAACACAAATCCAGAACTCACTCTTCGAAAACTACTCTTCGCCCGCGGCCTGCGTTTTCGTCTACATGTCAACAGCCTTCCCGGCAAACCAGATATTGTCCTGCCCAAATACCGCGTAGCCATTCTTGTGCATGGCTGCTTTTGGCATGGTCACGACTGCTACCTATTCAAACTCCCTGTCGCCCGACGGGAGTTTTGGCAAGCCAAAATCTTGCAAAATAAACAGCGCGACAAGCGCGATAACGAAGCACTCCTCTTAACGGGATGGCGCGTTTTATGCGTATGGGAATGTGCACTTAAAGGACGCCTGAAGTGGGACCCAGATGAACTCGCAGATCGCATCGTGAGCTGGATTTGCTGCGTCTCTGCCGCCGACACCCATACAGAGGTGCAACATCGGCCAGAGCAGCATTCTCGCGTCGCCCCTGAAATAGCCGAACCCGGCGCAGGCGAGTAACCTCCTAGTAGAAATTTTTTAATTCGTTGATTTATAACGATATTTTACAAATATGGATGACAATCGTCTTAATTTTCTTAAAAATATTCTTCCTCGCATCATTTCCTTGTGCTATCTTACGAACTTGCACAGGAGAAAAGATGACTATCCAGCCCACCGCCTTACCCTCAGAATTTGAGCATTGCTTCAACTCTGTTCTCGAACTCGCGACACTGCTCGCTAGCATCGGAGCGGATGTGGCTTTCCTCAAAGTTCTGCCAAAAAACGCGAACGATAAAAATCAAATCTATATCGCGTCAGACTTCGGTGTGATCTTTGACTTGTTTGACGTGACTTTATCGGAACGAGGGGAAAGTACTAGCGAGACAAAAGGTCGGTCCGTCCCAGGTAAGCGGATTCCTGAGGCAGTTTTCAACGATTTTGCATGGCTCCGACGCGACCGTTCAGAGATAAAGGCGCGGCGAGTCAAAGCGATTATTTACACGCAATATCCTGAAGCACGACTATCGGGGCTCCAGGGGATCGACGGATCCATGCCACCGTCACTGTCCGTCAGTTTTACGAAACTGAACCCTGAAGCGAAGCGGCTGCTCGTCCTCGCTCGGCTGCCACGAGGTAAATGCGTTGGCTTTGTTTGCGTAGAGATGTCCAATGGCTTTGAGGCAGAGATCAAAGCGTTGCCCGGATTCGAACGAGCTCCAGCCTGCAAACGTTTGGTCCTTGAGCAAAACCGTAGTTCCAAACTTGAAGCACGACTTGCGGCCGTTGTAGGTAAAAAACTTCGCGGTTGCCGGCTTGACGCTTTCGGGCAAACTCTGCCGTTTTCCGGCACCCAAGTTTGCGGTTACACCTTAGAACACGCGCTCGGCATCGTTCCAAATTCCAACAAAGACGGAGACTTGTTCGGCATCGAGCTCAAGACTCACACAAAGCCGAAAGTCACCCTGTTCACGCCAGAGCCAGACGGCGGAATTTACGCTAGGAACTTCACCAAGTTCATGAAGACGTATGGATATCTCGACTCTGATGGAGATTACAGATTGACCGGCCTGCACCGCGCGAATGAAGTGTGTTCCAAATCCGGACTCACCCTGAGGGTTAGGGAGACCAGAGCAGATTCTGAGGGAAAGTTGCGGGCTTTCCCTTACAACCCAGATACGCCGCTGACGCCGAAGCTCGACAGCATAGATGTAGCCTTGATCGATGGTGATGGCGAGGTTGCCGCGTCCTGGAGTCTGGAACGCTTGATGAACTGCTGGGGTGCCAAACACAACGAAGTCGTTTATCTCACAGCATCTAAGGAAAATAACCCTGATCCAACTGAACACGATCAGGGATACGAACACATCATCACCTATGGGAACAAGGTGATGTGGTGCCGCGACACTACTGCAGAGAAATTACTGTGGGCGATCAATACCGGAGTTATCTACCTAGACCCGGCACCCAAGCTGCACGGATCGGATCCAGCGAAGAACAAGCGGCGCGCGCAGTGGCGCGTCAACGACATCACCAAGGCGGCGAAGGTATTGTATGAGCACGTTGAGTTTCGACAGATCGCAGTTACAGGAAATGTGCTCGAATTCCAAGGGCAGTCTGGACTGCAAAAGCCGCCTCAGCCGCAGGGCTTGCTTTTTCCGAATGCAACAGAAGGCGCGGCGGACGTAGCTGCGGAAATCTAACTTACTGAAGAGGACAACATGAAACTCGACTGCATGAAACCGTCTAAAGAATGGGAAGCGCCGTTTTTTAAAGTACTCGCTAAAAATGACACCGGAGAGGGTAAAGGCCATCAGGCGGGTGTTCTGATACCCAAATCTCTGCGGCAATACTTTCCACAGTTGAACGGGACGACCTCTTCAAGACAGCCTACGATTGATCAGCGAGTCAATGCTGAGCTGTACGACGGAGAAAAGTTCCTGAGTTCTGTCAACACGCGATACCAGTATCAGTCTTGGAGCGATACCAGATCGCACGAATCTAGGCTCACTGATCAACTCGGCCCGATTCACAGTATTGCCCAAGGCGGAGATGTGCTGGTTATGCAAAGAAATGGCCTCAAACAAAATCGCTTCAGATTGACGTTGATCAGGAAATCAAGCAGTCATTTTGAACTGGTACTACCCGTAATTGGGCGCCGCCGCTGGGGCGCCCTTTAATCAACGCGATGACCTGCTGAGTAGCGACATATACCAACAACGCGGGAGATGCCAGACTTCGCCGGCTGACACCGGCGAATTCAAAAGCGGTAACAACCTGCTTCTTAAATGAGGCGGGTTCATCATATTTCGCTGCTGCTTTCTCTGTAGAGAGCGAGGCCCGGGACCGTTCCGACGAGGGCTTCCGCTGTAGCATAAAAAACGTCTCCCAATGACCGTAAACAGGGAGATATTTCCACGACAGCGCCTGTCTTATATGCCCCAGCGGATGCGCAATTAATTCGACCAGCGAGCGCGCTCATCTTGGTTTCGTGTTCGTGCAAATACAATTCTGACATCGACCCGCCCTCTTGAACGTAGACATATGATGGCTTTGATTTTTCTTTCAACAATGAGGCACCGTGTGGGGCAATAGTGATACGCAGTTGCCCATCTGGCAAGCGCTCGTATTGAATTGCCGCTTTCGACGTCATGACATAGAGAGCGACGGCGATAGCATCCTCGTCGTTTAAAAATAAGGTGGCATATGGGTCTTAGTCATCGGTTGCTCCAAATGTGAACCGCGCTAGCAAGGTGTATTCGGAGCCACGCAATCGCAGGCAGCCTTTACCTAGGCGCCCAATATTGCCGAGTCAGCTAAGCCCACACCAGCGACTTTCTTACTTTGCAGAGCAAAATCAGTTAGACCTCCGTTGGAGTAGAAATATCTTTGCTTCGCAAAAAAACTTACAAGGCTGGCGCAATTCTGTCGCCTTTTCTTCGCTGACACTTGGCGTCGGCATGGCTGGCATATTGGCCTTGCCAGGCGCGTTGAGAGCTACCCAGGAAGTAGCGCCGCCTCGACTTGAAGAAATTAATGAGGTAGTCCTCGGCCGATTTCTGGAATCCTGTTTGAACGATCAGGAAGCGGCAGTCAAAGTCGTTGGAGTTCAGAGTGATACCGGCGCTGCGGATGCTCTTCGCGTGCGCGTCGAAGCGGGCCGATAGTTGGTACCCTGGCTGACAGCGTCCTTGGTGGCCTGGTTGTCCGAATCGGCCTTGCCGACCTAGATCTGGTGCTCTATTCCCTTGAGCGGCGCGTAGGGTTCGAAGTCGCCGCGGTAGTAAATGGCGTAGACGCCGGCGCCGTAGAAACCGGGGATCTTTGCCAGCGGGTGCTGCTGGCGCGACCAAGGTCAGCCCGGCGACGCGTGCGGAGGTGTTGGGGTTGGGTCGAAGATGGATTCGGGACACAACACAGGGTCGAGCTTGTGCGTGACGTTTTCAGCTGGCGGCGACCTGCTCCAGGCCGAGGCGGACTTTTGACGGCACCGGGATCTTCGCCGGCTTCGGTAGCGGCGATGCGCTCTGTTAGCGCACGCAGCTCCGAGCGCAAAGACGCTAGTGGGGAGTCATTCTTTTTGCTTGTCGCCATCGAGCGACGGAACAACTGCCGACGCGTAGCTGCCTTTTCTCAGTTTTGAGAGAAGGTTTGGATAGACGAGATCAACGTTGCTCCACAAGATGTTTTGTCACCGTGATAGGCAACTGCCTTGCCGCTTATGGAGTGCGTAGCACTGCCGCTGACTACCGTGCAGTTCTGGTGACCGTTGACCGGGCACATACATTTGTCTCCGACGACAACGACTGGCTTCCCACCGACAACAAAATATTCCACGCTGCTGCTGAGGACTTTGCCGCCATGCGAGGTAGCATCGCCAACTCGGATTACATCGGCCATCTCGCGCTCCTTATCTATTTTGCAGCCACTGGTCGAACACGAATCGAACCAGTCAGCCTATCCCAAAGCGCTACCGCCTCTTCATCACTAAGACTGGGCTTGGCGCCACCGACATCATTTCCTTGTACGCCAGTGCGCAGTTCCAGCTCAACCAACGGCAAAAGAGGATTCATCGGCTCGCCCTGGCTTAAGTACTTGAACTCATGAGATTCTCCTTCTTTTTCCTGTGCCGGCAGTCTAGCCAAAATTTCAAAACCCTTCCATTTACCCAAGGCACGATCTCCACGCCTCAACGTCTTTATCCGAGAATACCAACCGCCAAGTCCATTGCTAATAGCGTTTTCCTCTGCCTGCTGTATTCTTGGCTCAAGCGCATCAGAGGCAAGTAACTTTTTCTTGTTTGTAGTAGAAATTGAGAAATGAACATCAGGGTATTCCACCAATCGAATTCCAAGTGTAACGTACTCACGTATACTTTCGGGCGGCTCCGCGAAGAATCCATTTTCGACACAAATCCCGGGGGCTTGAGGAATTTCCGTTTTATCACGAAGTCGGAACAACGATGCCATCAAATTCAATCGTTTCACGTTTCTTTCATACTCTTCCTTTTTACCACTAGAATCAATTTCTTGAGTGAAGATATAATCCCCCAAAGGCAAGAATGACTGAATCCGATAAAAAACTCCACTGGCTTCGCTGACTCCAAAAACAATTTTCTGGCCAGATATCCCACCATCCATCACTCGTCCAATAATTGCGTCCGCGTTGAGTAAACGTCCCTCCGCGTACTCTCGCTCTTTCTCTATCTCTGTTAGTCGCTCACTCACCACCGCACCTATCGAACGCCCTTCTTCCTTAGAAATACCAAGGGAGAAAGGCACTTCAGCTGGCCCGTAAACAACCTCTGCTCCTTCGGGCACATCAATCAGAAATCGACCGATGCAGACAGTCTGGCTTTTCTCGAACAGATGATCAATCCGTGGAAGTTTCATAATTTCGGCCTTTTCTAATTTTCCTGGTGTAAAATAAAAAAAGAAAAACGATATGATCGAGGTGGCCACCATCGCACCGATTATGATTAAGCGAATAATATGGTTACGCATCGCTATTCCATTTCATCAATGCCGCTATCCGCACTATGCTATAAATTGTAGAGTGAACAGCGGCAGAATCTTTATAACTTTTTTGATGCTCGTAACCGACCTGCCTAAAGATGCCGCTAAATTTCCCGCTGAGAAGTTGTTGGTCAGCTGAACGCAAAGGGACCGTCTGGTCTCCCGGCCCAACACTAGGGCCCATCCTCAGTGAGAAAGACGGCGCAGCCGAAACAATATCTACTCCGGCTCCATCAATCGATGTTTGTAAATGACTTCCCGAATTCGATACATCAGTATCACTCTCAAATAAGCGAATTGCGCCATCTTGCTCATCGGAATATATCTTTAGTTTCCCCCATTGCCTTCCGCCATACCTCGAATCCAGATCCCAAGTTACTTTTTCCCAAGACGGGCGCCTGTTGTCGGCGCCATAATGCGCATAACTAACGGGGTGATAAGTGGAATGGATTTTTTCGTGGAAAGATCTCGCACCATCCAACAGGTCACAACTGTTGTCGAATCCACATCTTTCGAGCTCAGCCGGGTTCAGCCACTCTTCACGAAGCAGACGAAACCAAGAGTCTCGAAGCTGATAGATTTCCCGGTAGGGATCACCGTGTTCAGGAAGTCTTTTCAACGTCACGCCATTCTGTTTTATTTCCAACCAACCATTTCCGTACGCCCTGCTAGGCAATAGCTCCAGACCTCCTTGAGCATTTCCTAGGACCGCTGTCACGTGACTGCCGAATGCGCCCAAGACTTGGGGAGCAGGATCCAACGCCTTCTCCCCCTTTTCCGTTCCGCATCGAATGCGTCTATAGGCCGCAGGAGACCCGATTGCAGGCATTACGCCGTGAACAATACCCAAAACTTGGGCCTCTATTCCTCCGATCTGCGGATGGATCACAGCGCGCGCTAATAATCCCCCCATGGAGTGCGTAATAATTATTACTTTCTCGCACTCATATTTTTTTTCTTGATACTCTTTTATCAACGAAATAATTCTGGCGCTTATTTTTTTTGCAGATACTGCATTGGATTTTAGCCAGTTGTACCCCATTGCATGAACAGGAAACCAACAGCCATGGACTGCTTTACGATATTCATCTCTGCCGAGGGGTTTTAGCGAGCAATCTGGATGGGCTCCCCATATCGCTGGATCTTGTTCTAAAATCTGGTTCCAAAAGGAGAAATCGCTCGGGCTATTAAGATATTGCTCACACGTTTCAAGAATATCTCGATAACTTCCGTAATATACTTCCCCCCACCCTCGTTCCATTGCCTTCATTTCTTTTGTTTTTGCGTTGGCGACCCCAGCGGGATCGTCAGACAATAACGGGGTATTAATCCCCACGGCAAGAGCTTTACCAATGTCAACCTTATACCGCTGTGCCGCCGATTCCGAAGGATCGCCAGTAGTATGCTTATTCGGCTCATAGCTATCCACCTCTGTTTCTTTAGGATCTAACTGCATCTGCCGCTCACGAGGCGATGCATTGATCAAATGGGCTGCCTCTAATAAACGATCAGGCCTCCATGCAATATTGTTGCTTTTTCTTAGCTCCTTTTGTCGTTGTGGCTTGAGTCGTAAATTGGAACCCATAATTCCGGGTAGAAAAATTATCGGTAAAACTCGCTTTGGAGGCACGCTAACTTTCTGAGGCGTTTTATCTTCCCTCGGTGTGCAACATCCCTCAGCTTTAAGCTGACCTCCGTCCTTACGCGAGTGCAGTTGGGTTGCCATACATTTCCTTTAGTCCAAGATCTCAATTTGATAATTCGCGAAAGCCATTTTCGTTGAAAATCTCTCCGTGAGGCCCTCATTGTTTGTCTTCCCCTTGAAAGTTTGCCCATCTTCCATTCGAATAATGTAGCGACGGTTAATAACAGGCTCATCAGTTATAAGGTCGGTGACGATCACTTGTTGGTCGTGTTCAATATCTGTTTGAGGGAGATTGAGGTTCGTCGGCGCGCCATCGCCTCCCAGCTCGTGGTGAAAAGCGGATGATTTAATCGTGTGGACGCCGCTGCTTTGTTGGGCGATCTTGCCGCCGCCGTAGTTTGCTTGACACCCCTGTGCCACGAACTTAATAGCAGGAGACTGAAGTTCAATGCCTTCATTCGCTATCAATTTAATACGCTTAAGAGAAGTGATCTCGATGTCGCCGCCCTGTGATTCGATACGAATATTCCCGCTTGCAGCAATTATCTTTATTCCCAGTTTAAAGGCGAACATGCTAATGCCGCGTGTGGCTCGCAGCATTAAATTCCGCCCGGAGCCAACGCGCGTGTCTGCGGCGCTGGCCACGTCAACCGCCGTTTTTGCGCAAATACCGATCGATTCTTGGCTGCCCACAAAAATACCAGCGGGAGCGCTAACGGCCACCACCGATTCGCCAATACCGCAGGAAGGCACACCTTTCCCATCGTCCAGCTTCCTGATCCTATCAACTAGGACGGCAAGCTCTTCGCCGCCTGACGCGTCGAGAGCGTGCTTTTCTGCAAGGGTGGCAAGCTGCTTCATCACTTGCTGAGATAGCTCCCCAACATTGGTAAGCTCGTCACGACTCAGCATGGCGTCATTGGACTTCGCACATCCACTTGCAGAAATAAGAACACCCTTAACTCCACGTATAGCGACCGCTTTGTCACTCCTGAGCTCAGCGCCTTCCCCACGCGCTACACCGCTTCCATTGGACCTCTGTTCCGTGAGGTAGCCGAGATTCAACTGGCTGGCCCCATGATCACTGGCCAACTGCGCACTTATTTCTCCGGTCGTGTCATCCAGCCGAAGCTGATTCGCACGGGTGCCTCTGATTTCCCGGCTCTTGATGCCGGATAAGTGGCGGTTACCCGGCAAGTCACCCCGATCACTCAACGCCGGCGGCTGCGCCAGTTGGTTATAAAGCTGCCCGACGATCACCGGCTTGTCCGGATCGCCGCCCAGGAAGTTGACCAGCACCTCCGTCCCCACGCGCGGCAGGCCGACCGTCCCGCACTGATCCACACTGCCCGGCCCATTGCCCGCCCAGTTCGACGCCACCCTCACCCAGGCTGAATCGCTGTCGTCACCGGCCGCGCCGGAACCGTCCGCGTGTTGATGATCCGGCGCCCGCGTGCCGGGGAAGCGGATCTTCACCCTGCCCATCTGGTCGCAATACACCTCCTCGCCCTTCGGCCCGACGACGATCGCGCTTTGCATCAGCGCCTGCGGCAGATCGGTGCGCGCGTCGTACGCCGGCACGATCTTCACGCCGCGCCGCACCGCCGTGAACTGGATGTGCATGCGCAGCGCGCCCGACGCCATCCGCTCCGCCACCTCCTTGCGCAGCTGCGGCTCGTGCACGTCCTGCGTCCAGCGGCTGCGCGAGAACATGCGTTCCACTCGTTCGGCCAGCGCCTTGGGCAGGTTGTTCTGCGCGTTCACCTGCAAGGCCGTGACGACGAAATCGCGTTCCTGGGCCGGATGCTGGTCCACCTCCGGGTGCCCGGTCAGCGTGAAGTACTCGCCGGCGCACAGATCGCGCACGCTGCCTTCGCCATGAAAACACTTCGATTCAAAATCATGGCGCGTCATGTGCAGCCGGCCCAGGCGGCACAGGTCATCGACGTCGTCACCCGCGTGCGGCATCATCACCTGGTAGTCGTCCAGGCTCGCGGCCAGGTCGTTGCCGCACACGCCCTGGTCGACGCCGCTGGTGGCCTGCGCCATCATGTAGTCCGGCCCCTGCGAATAGCGGTAGTCCCAGCTGTGCCGCGTCACCACGCCCGGCTGCAGCGTGCGCACCGCGCCCCAGGAGGTGATCGTGTCGCGCTCCTCGGTGGCGGCGTCGCGGTGGTAGCGGATGGTGCCGGCGGCGTTCTGGCGCAGGCTCTCGGCGTCGTTGAACAGCACCAGCGTGTGCATCGGCCCTTCGCCATTGGCCTCGGCCCGCACGTACCAGCCGATGCCGCTGCGCTTGAGCAGGCGGCGGATGAAGGCGGCGTCCGATTCGTTGTGCTGCATCGTGAATTCGCGCTGCGGGTATTTGCGCAGATGAAAAACCTCGTCCACCTCGTCGCGGAAGCAGACGCCCAGCGTGGAGCTCTTTTGCCGCCATTCGCGCAGGATCTGGCGGACGATCTCCACTTCGTCCATCTGGCGGAACACGCGCGTGTTGATGCGCTTTTCCAGGACGGCCAGCGCGTCGCGCAGCACCAGCTGGTAGCTGGCCAGGCCGCCGTCGCTGTCGCCGGAACTGGCTTCGGTGACGATGCCGCAGACGCTGCGCAGGCCGCCCTGGTCGGTGACGAATTGCAGCGCGGCCGGCACCGCGATCAGCTGCTTCAAGGCCAGGTTGGCGTTGGACGACACGCACAGGACGCGGTAGTCGATGCCGCCGCACAGCGTCTCGGTGCCGAACACGCGCTGCGGCAGCAGCATGTCGTCGTTGACGCCGCCCGGCAGGTCGAGCTTGAGCCGGATCGGCCGGTTGAAGGTGACCAGCTCCTTGGGCATGCTCATGAAGCTGAAAAAATCGTTATCGCTTTCCACGGTTACTCCTCTGGTATGCGGCGAATCGGGCGGTGCTCAGGCCAGCGGCAAGGCGCCGGCGCGCGGGGCGCAGCGCAGCACTTCCTTGCCGGTGGCGTGGGAGACGATCACCAGCTGCGTGTAGCTGTTCAGGTGGACGTTCAGGCAAAACAGGTGATCGAGCAGCTGGGCGAAGACGTGGACGCCGGTGTCGGCGTACGCCGCTTCGTCCAGCGTGACCGTCACTTCGATCCCGCGCAGGTAGGCGCTGTCGCCGGCTTGCCGCATCCAGGCCGACGCAGGCCGGTGCGACAGGCCGGTGATGCCGTCGATCTGCTGCTGCGCGATGGCGTTGTCGCGCTGCGCGTACAGCCGCAGCGTGGCGGCCAGCGCGGGCAGGCCTTGCTGGGTGAGCGAGCGGTGGTTCGGCGCCAGATGGGCGATCAGGCCCCACTGGCTGTCGCCGTGCGACGCCGGCGGGTGCGACAGCGTCGGCCGGCGCAGCATGCGGATCGGGAAGTTGCCGGTGGATTTGACCGCGCGCAGGTCGCCGCCGGTCCGTCCGCACTGCAGGTTTTGCGGCAGGTTGCGGTTGGTGCAGGTGACCCGCACCGACGCCGTGCCGTCCTCCAGCCGCAGGGGCGAGAGCTGCTGGCCGACCAGCGTGAGCGAAACGCCGTGGTCGGCGGCGTCGCCGATATCTTCGCGGCGTTCAAGCCAGTGGTGGCCTTTGCCGCCGGCCGCGTCCCGCCGAAACGAGTAGTAAGGGGAGAAGTCCGTGATGCCGCTGCCTTGTTGCGCCTTGCGCACCAGCTGCACGGCGTCGATGCTGTAGATCTCGCAGTCGCCGGCCTGCACCGCGTCGAGCACCACTGGATAGTTGTTGCGCAAGGGGGTGACGCGGACCGGCACGGCCGCCTGCTCGAACAGGTTGACGACGGGTGTGCAGCCGAGCACCAGATTCGCTTCGGTCAGTGTGCGCAGCACGCGCGCGGCGGGCGTGTCGGGACGGACGTCCGTCAGCGCCAGGCGCAGCGTGAGCCGGGTGCAGTCGGCCGGACTGGCGGCGATCAGGGCGCCCAGGTCGATGTCGAAGAAGTCGAATTTTTCCGGGAAGGCGAAGTACTCGCCAAGCAGCCGGTACGCGGCGTGTTCGGAGGGGGCGGCCGGCAGCAGCGCCTCGTCGTCGGCAAAACCCACCGGTGCGATCGGCGGCTTGGCCAGCGTGCGCCATTGGCCCTCAGCCTCGACGCAGGCGCAGGCGGTGCGCGTGAACAGCGCGTCGCGCAGGGTGGCACGCAGCCTGGCATCGGCGTCGATGAACACCCGCATGGCGGTCAGGCCTTGCAGCGCCAGGCCGCGCGCGGCGCCGGTGCTTTCGATCGTGATGCAGATCGCCGCGCCGGCATCAGCCGGCAGCGCGACGGTCGATGGCACGTGGATGTGCGGTTCGAACCAGGCGGCGCCGATGCCGACCGGGGCGACCGTGGCGTCGTACACGCTGCGAAAGCCGCAGCCCACGACGTTGGGCGCCAGCGACTTCACGGCCGCGCCGCGCGGCAGGACGGTGACGCCGCTGACCGAGTTTTTCGGCGCTTCGCTATAGTCGATGCGGGCGATCGAACACGATGGCATCGGCCGCAGATGGTGCGGGTACAGCATGCCGAGCAGCGCTTCGGTCAGGCGCGAGTGGCCGTCGTCAAGCCGCTGGCCAACGCGGGCGTTGAGGAAGGCGTTGGCTTGGATCAGACGTTCGACATGGGGATCGGCGCAGGTTTCGCCCCGTATCCGCAGGCTGCCGGCCAGCTGGGGGTAACGGCCGGCGAACTCGGCGCCGGCGCGGCGCAGCTCGCTGAGTTCCCGTTCGTAGTACGGCAGTAGTTTTTCCATCGCGGCATCCATCGAAGAGTGAACGTGGCCAATGCCTTGCGGCAATAAACGGCTGCACAGGAGGTCGATCATGTCATGGCGATGGAAGCGCGCTTTTGAGGTGACGCAATGTGCCCAAGGGGTGCAACCAAAACGCCACAGGGCGTCGGGACAAAGCGGACACGCAGCACGTTCGCCTTTACTGGCAAAGCCAAGTCCCTTTACTGCTCAGGTATGCAGCAAATACATCAAATCCTCACGGTCGCATGCCGGCGGCGCGCTATACAGGCAGGCGTCCACGCCCAGGTGCGCGCCACCGGCGGCGTCCAGGCTGAAGCCGCGCACATCCTCGGCGCGCTGTATCAGATACACTTGGTACGTCATGCCCACGCCGCATTGAAGCTTGAGCAGCGCCTCCAGATGCAGCGCCGCGCTGCGTCCCGGCAGAAAGCGTTCGTAGCTTTCCCTGTCCAGCGGACCGATACGCAGGCGCACGCGCGCGTCGCAGGCGTACACGCGCGCGCCAAGCAGTACACCTGTCTCCAAGTCGACATGGGCCTTGCCCAACTGCGCCTGATCGCGCGCCGGCAGTTCCTGCCATTCGCCGACCAGCTGCTCCACCGCGAACGGCACCTCGAAATACTCCGCATACAGCCCCGCCATCAGCGGCGCGGAGACGGCGCGGCTGCGAATCTGCATCGCGTAGAACGCCAGCGTTTCGCGCGCGAGCGTGCCGGCCTCGCCTTCCCGCGCGCCGGCCAGCGCGGTGAGTATGGCCATGAACCCGTCGCCGCCTTCGCTCGTCGCCATGCATTCGGGACGGTGCTTGGCCCAGGCCTGATAGAACATCGTCAGCGCGCGATGCGAGAAGATATCGAGGAAGGCGCGCGGTCCGCCGTCGCTGTTGCCCTTCTCGTGGCGGTTGATGCGTTCCGAGTAGTGCAGCGGCAGCGCGCCCTGGCTGCCCAGCATGCCCATAAACGCCGGCGTGATGCGGATCGCCTTGTCGTCGCTGCTGATGTTTTCGATCTGGCTGGGCGGGAAGCCCAGCGACAGCCGGTTGCGAAAGCGCACGCCATCGAGGCCGGCGCCGCCATCCCGATCCTGCGCGAGCTCGATCAGCCTCACCGCCTGGAAGAACTGAAAGCGGTGGGGCTCTTCCAGCAGCTCGCCGATCAGGCCAGCGTCAACGCGCCGTTGCGTGGTGGGCATCGCAGCAACTCCTTTCCGCTGTCGTGGGAGACGACGACCAGTTGTGTGTAGCTATTCAGGTGGACGTGCAGGCCAAACAAGTGGTCCAGCACCTGCGCGAAGATATGGATGCCGGTGCCGGAGTAGGCTTCCTCGTCCAGGGCGACGGTCACTTCGGTCCCGCGCAGGCAGGCGTTGCCGCGCGCCTGCCGCAGCCAGGTGGTCGCCGGACGGTGCGACAGCGCGGTGATCCCTTCGATCTGGCGCTGGGAGACGGCGTTGTCCTGCCGCGCATACAGGCGCAGCATGGCGATCAGCGCCGGCAAGCCTTCCTGCGTCAGCGAGCGGTGGTTCAGCGCCAGGTGGGCGACCAGGCCCCATTGACCGCTGCCGCGCGACGCCGGCCCGTGCGAGATGGTCGGCCGGCGCAGCATACGGATCGGGAAGTTGCTGCTTGGGGTGAGCGCGCGCAAATCGCCGCCGCTTCGGCCATATTGCAGGTCGTGCGGCAGATTGCGGTTGGTGCAGGTGATGCGCACGCAGGCGGTGCCTTTGTCGGCGTGCAGCGGCGAGAACGCGTGGTCCACCAGCGTCAGCGAAAAATCGTGGCCGGCACCACCCAGCGCCAGATCCTCGCGGCCGGCCAGCCAGTATCGCCCTTTGCGGCTGGCGCCACCGTCGTGCCGCAGCGAATAGTAGGGGAAGAATTCCGTGACAACGCTGCCCTGCGCCGATTTGTTCAGCAGGTGCACCGTGTCGATGCTGTAGATTTCGCAACCGCTCGCTGGCATCTCGTCGGGGATCACCTGATAGCTGCTGCACGCGTGGGTCACATGAATCGGCGTGGCCGAATGCGCGAACAGGTTGATGACCGGCGTGCAGCCGAGCACCAGATTGTCCGCCGAGAGGCCGCGCAGCGTGCGCGCGGCGGGCGTGTCGGGACGCACGTCCGCCAGCGCCAGGCGCAACGTCAGTTGGGCGGCACCGGCGGGCGCCGCGGCGATCAGCGCGCCCAGATCGATGTCGAAGAAGTTGAATTTTTCGGGAAAGGCGAAGTACTCGCTGATCAGCCGGTAGGCGCTGTGTTCCGACGGCGCGCCTGGCAGCAGCGCTTCGTCGGCGGCGAAGCCCACCGGCGCGACCGGCCAGCCGGCCAGCATGCGCCACTGGCCTTCGGCCTCCACGCAGGCGCAGGCGGCGCGCATGAACAGCGCGTCGCGCAGGGTGGCGCACAACGAGGCCTCGCCGTCGATGAAGACGCGCATCGTCGATACGCCTTGCATCGCCAGGGCGCGCGCGGCGCCCATGCTGGCGATGGTGATGCAGATCGCCGCGCCGGCCTCGGACGGCAGCGATATCGTCGACGGCACCTGGATGTAAGGTTCGAACCATGCCGCGTCGATGGCGACGGGGGCGACCGTGGCGTCGTAGACGGTGCGGAAGCAGCACGTTACGGCGTCCTTGCCGATCGATTTCATCGCGGTGCCGCGCGCCTGCGTGGCGACGCCGCCGACGTCGCGCTCCCTGCCGCCGCTGTAATCGATGCGGGCGATCGAGCAGGACGGCATCGGGCGCAGGTAGTGCGGATACAGCATGCCAAGCAGCGCTTCGGTGAAGCCGGCGTGGCCGTCGTCGAGCAGCTTGGCGACGCGCGCGTTGAGGAAGGCGCAGGCCTGGATCAGGCGTTCGACATGGGGATCGGCGCAGGTCTCGCCGTGCATCCGCAGGCTGCCGGCCAGCCGGGGATAACGCCCCGCGAACTCGGCGCCGCCACGGCGCAGCAGGCCCAGTTCACGCTCGAAGTACGGCAGTAGTTTTTCCATCGCGGCATCCATCGCAGGGTGGGCGTGCCCGCGATGCCTGTTGGCAATAACGGGCTGCACAGGAGGTCGATCATGTCATGACGATGGGCCCGCGTTTTTGAGTTGAAGCAACATGCCAACCTCGGCGGTGGAAATGCAACAACCCCGGAAAATCGTGCGGGCAACGGCTGTGACCGGCAAACGAATCGCTCTTGCCAAATAGTAAATTCTAAGGTGTAATCTTGTGTGGACTGCATCGAGTTAGGCGCTGCGTTTGACGGCGCCGCGTATGGGAGTGTGAGTCATATGTCAGAACCGATTTCATCACCGCTAGGCGAGTACGACCCACTGGCGCTGCTCGCCGGCTTCTCGCAAGGCACACGGCTGCTCCGACTGATTACGCCGCTCGGCGCCGACGTGCTGCTGGCCGAATGCGTGCGCGGCGAGGAAGGCATCGGCACCGGCTTCCGCTTCAAGATCGCCGCGTTGTCGACCGACGCCGCCATTCCCCTCAAATCGCTGATCGGCCAGCCGGTGCTGCTCGAGCTGATGACCGCCGCCAGCCGCGATCAGTTGCGCCCCTTCCACGGCCACGTCACCGCGATCGACATGGCCGGCGCCAACGGCGGTTTCGCCCGCTACAACCTCACCGTCGAACCCTGGACCGCCTTCCTCGCGCGCGGACGCGACAGCCGCATCTTCCAGGACATGACGGTGTTCGACATCCTCGACACCATCTTCAACGCCTACCAGGGCCAAGGCAAGCTGGCGCCGGCGTGGCGCTTCGACATCGTCGACCGCGCCGTCTATCCCAAGCGCAGCATCACCACGCAATACCAGGAGAGCGACCTCGCCTTCGCCGAACGCCTGATGCATGAGGAAGGCCTGTTCCATTACTTCGAGCACAGCGGCGACGCCGCCAGCCCCGGCCTGGGCAGCCACACCATGGTCATCGCCGACCACAACGGCAGCTTCAAGCCCAACGCGCAGGCCAGCGTGGCCTTCAGCCAGCCCGGCGCGACGATGCGGGAAGACACGCTGGACCGCTGGCGCACCGAGCTGCGCCTGCAAACCAACGCCATCGAGCTGAGCAGCTGGGACTACCGCTCGCTCGACACCCGCGACGTCGGCGCCGCCAGCGCGGACGGCGGCGACGGCGCGCCACTGGTCAGCCGCGACGCCCCCGGCGCCTACGCCTACCAGTCGCGCGAACAGGGCCAGCGCATCGCCGACAACCAGTTGCAGGCGTTCGAGGCCAGCAAGGAAATCCATGTCGGCGCCGGCACCGTGCGCACGCTCGCGCCGGGCACCACCTTCGCACTGACCGGGCAGGCCCAGTTCGACCTGGCCGGCAGCGACGACGAGCGCAGCTTTTTGATCGTGCGCGTGGTGCACCTGATGCACAACAACCTCGGCGCCGACCTGAAGTCGAGCCTGATGCAGCGGCTCGGCCAAGGCCTGCTCGACGCCTTGATCGGCGAAGAGGAAAAAACCAGCCTGCACGCGGTGGGCAAGGCCATCGCCGAGCGGCCCTTGTACCGCAACCGCATCGACGCCATCCGCAGCAACATTCCCTACCGCTCCAGCGGCACCGACGCCCACGGCCAATTGCTCCATCCGCGCCCGACCATCCACGGCCAGCAGACCGCCATCGTGGTCGGCCCGCCGGGCGCGCCGATCCATACCGACCGCGACCACCGCGTCAAAGTGCAGTTCCACTGGCAGCGCGGCGCGCAAAGCCATAGCCGCCTGCAGCATCCGATGCCCGACGGCCACACCGGCGCGCCCGGCGACGACCAGGCCGGCACGTGGGTGCGGGTGGCCACGCCGATGGCGCCGGTGGCCGGCGCCAACTGGGGCAGCAGCGCCCTGCCCCGCATCGGCCAGGAAGTACTGATCGATTTCCTGGAAGGGAACATCGACCGGCCGGTGGTGCTCGGCACCGTCTACAACGGCCGCGGCCAGGCCGACGCGCAGCACAACCAGGTGGCCGGCGGCGCCGGCGTGGCGACCGGCAACGCGCCGGCCTGGTTCCCGGGCGAGGCCGGTGGCCACGCGCACCCGGCGGCGCTGTCGGGCATCAAGACGCAGGCGCTGCAATCGAGCCAGGGCGGCAGCGGCGCGTACAACCAGCTGGTGTTCGACGACACGCCCGGCCAGTCGCGCCTGGGCTTGCAGCGCCACGCCACCGCGCACCAGGGCACGGCCGAGCTGAACCTGGGCCACTTGCTGCACCAGAGCGACAACCAGCGGCTCAAGCCGGCCGGCTTCGGCGCCGAGCTCAAGACCGAACACAGCGTCGCGGTGCGCGCCGGCAAGGGGTTGCTGCTGTCGACAGACGCGCGCGGTAGCGCCACCGGCAGCCAGATGGATTCGAAAGAGGCCATCACGCAGATCGAGGAAAGCGTACAGCTGCAGACCGATCTGGCCGAGATGGCGCAGAAGCACAGCACGTTGACGGTCGGCGGTCAGGCACCTGCCACGGGGACGGAAGCGCCGCTGCCCGCCATCGCCCAACTCAAGCGCACCATGGAGGTATTGGGCACGACGGAATCCGATGCGCCGGCCTACAGCGAGCCGCATCTGCAATTGAGCTCGCCTGCGGGCATCGCGGCCACCACGCCGGCCAACGCGGTGCTGGGCGCCGCCGGCACCAGCTTGAGCGCTGGGCACGATATCAACTTCGCGTCGCAACGCAACAGCTACACGAGCGTCAAGGAAGGCATCAAGCTTGTCACCTACGGCAAGGCGGTCAACGCGCAAAAGCCCAATCAGGAGATCGGCATCCGCCTGCACGCGGCCAGCGGCAAGGTGAGCAGCCAGAGCCAGGCCGGCGAGACCAAGCTGACGGCCGACAAGGCGCTCACTGTCGCCAGCACGACCAAGGGCATCAACATCGCCGGCAAGCAGCATGTGCGGCTGACCGCGCAAGGCGCCCATCTCAAGCTTGACGGCGGCAACATCGAGCTGCATGGGCCGGGCAAGATCGATTTCAAGGCCAGCCTGAAGGAGCTGGCCGGGCCGATGAGCGCCACGCCTGCGCTGCCGGCCTTGCCGCAGGCTGCCAATCTTGATAACTCGATCGAAATCCTGTTCCATTACGACGACCTGGCGCCCATCCCCGGCGCCGCCTATAAGGTCACCTTCGAGAATGGCACCGTGCGCGAAGGCAAGCTGGATGACAAGGGGCACGCCTTACTGACCGGCACGCCGCCGGGTGAGTATGTGGTCGAGTATGGCGACGATCCGCGTCCGTGGAAGCCGCCGGAAGAAGAAACGCCGGAGTATAAAAAACCGGAATTCAAGGCGGCGATGGACGCCGAGATGGAACGCGAGCGCCAGTTGCACGAGCAAAGACAGGGGGCGGTATGAGTCTCGTCAGCAATTGCACGAAATTCCTCGAAGACCTGATCATGGGCGACTTCAACGAGGACCAGATGGTGTCGGCGCAGATCATCGGCGGCCTGATCTCATTGATCCCCGTGATCGACCAGGTGATGGACCTGCGCGACGTCTCGGGCAGCCTGTACCGCATCAACAAGCACGGCGGCTTCGCCAAGGCCACGATCGATCAGAAGATCTATCTGGGCTTCGCCGCGTTCGGCGTGGTGCCGGAGGTGGGCAGCGCCTTCAAGACCGTGTTCAAGCCGCTCTACAAAGAGCGCAAGGCGCTCAAGGGCGCGGTCAACAGCGGCGTGGCGATGATCGAGCGGATGCTGTCGAAGAAAAAAGGCGGCGCGCTGGCGTGGGTCAAGGCGCTGGACTGGGCCGGCAACACCCAGGCCGCCATCGTCCAGGCGAACCTGGCGCTGGAGAGCTGCATCGCGCTGCTCGACTATATCGCCGTCGGACACTGGTGGTGCCCGGACCATCTGGAGCAACTGGCGCGCGACGTCTCGCCGGGCATCAAGAAAATGCGCGGCCAGTTGGCCGGGCCGATACGCGAGGCGTCCGGATATATCAAGCAGTTCGTCACCGAGTTGCTGGGCGAGCACGCGGCCGCCGTCGTGATGGCGGTCGCCAGCAACGCCGGCAGCATTCCGCGCGGCGGCCATCATGGTGCGGCGCCTCGTGCCGCAAGCGGCAACAGCCATCTGCGCGTGGCCGACAAGCCGCGCCTCAATGGGCGCACTACCAAGGGTAAAATCGCCAGCGTGGTGCAGCGCACGGCTTTTCAGGCTTATCAGGGATTGGAGCAAGCCGCCAAAGGCTTGCTGGGCGAGCATATCGTCGACCACCATGTCATCGAGCAGAAAGGCTGGGGCCTCAGCTGGAACCGGCATGACATGATTGGTGGTCCGGGCAAAAAAGCCGCTGGTTGGCAAAGCGAATTCAAAAAATTGAATGACAACGAAATACCGCTGTATCTGTGCACGCCGAGCGTGCATGTGCTGACCAACGGCATAGACTCGTTATGGCTGACCAACCGCCCGCGACCGCACCAATTTGCCGTTGTCGAAGCGAAGGCCAGCATAAATCCTGCAGCGAAACTCCTTTCGCTGTTGGGAGAGGCGAAGGGAGCAGGCGGATCTTCCACGATCAATACCGGTCGAAAGAAAAACCGAACGCCGGGCGCTTCTATGCCGAGCAGTTCAGCTTCGACCAACGGCCCAAAATCCGGCATGGTAATGCAAATGAGCAGACAGTGGATCTTAGACCGCATAGATAAAGAATTCGGCCAATATAAAGGCAGGATGACCCGAGGCGGAACTAACTATTCTCGACATGTGTTTCTCGTGTCCCCCCTCCAAGCTGCGGACCATATGATAGCGATGGAGAAGATTGTTAGCGAAGGGCTGATCAGCAAACCTGCGGCAGCCCAAAAATACGCTCCCGAGCATAGCCGACACGACATTCAGAAAGAATTTGGCGAAAAAGATCTCGATGCCGCAGAGGCTCAATACAAAATTAGCGGCAAGCCGAGCAAGCCCAAAAAGCCAAAAAAATGAGAAAGAGCAAATGATGAAAACTTCAGATTTCAGAACCAAACGCCGTCAGGTCTATCTGGACGAAGAAAGCTATCAGAATACGGTCGCCCAACTTTTAGCCGAAAATGCAGTCGAGTCCCCCCCAGGGCTACCTGCGGTTGATGCATGTAGGGATCTGCAATTAACCGCAATTGACAAATGGACGATATTCAAACTCAAATATACTGCGGGGGAGTCCCTCACTGAATTAGCAAATACCTTTGACGACATCGTATTAGCGTATGAACGCTGGGTCGATGCGTTGAACGATCTACCAGACGACGATTATTATCCACCGTTCATCATGAACGATCTGATTGACACATATGTCGATTACTTAAGTCTCGTTTCCGTCGCGATTTTGTTGCGACGCGAAGACTTAGTCGGAAGGATCTACGCGTTGAACGAAGGAACTGACTTTGACGGAGTCGATGCAGTGCTGGAGGAGCTGTTTAAATTCTACCTTCCGGACCGCCCCGATCTAGATCAATGGTTGTGGAACAAGCCTTACCGAAAATTGCTCGACGCCATCGACAGCGATAACGCGGCTGAGATGGCAGCAGAAATGAAAGTCTACGTAAAAAGCTGGTATTCCGACATGAAGGGACAGGCGATCTTCTGGGGAAAGCATGAAAAAATTAAACCAGAATTCACTTCCTACACCGGCTACTGGGCGATGTGCGCCGCAGCCTTCACCTATCTCTATGATATAGACGACTCGTCTTATCGGAACGAGACGGTGTACCCCAAGGACCTCGTCGACTACGCGCGCAGCATCCCGCGCAACGATGACACGCAACACAGTACGGCCAAACCGTTGCGTGTGGCGGGTGGTGAAGCCTGTCCGAAGTCCGGGCAGTGGTTTTCACCGGCCAAGGCCGATAGCCAAGGGCATTTCTCGGCAGGGACGATCATGCCCGACTTCCCGGATGCGCAATACGGCCTGACTATCTGGCAATGGATGGGTGATTAATTTATAGAAGTCAGTCGCCGACGCGGACCTCAACGAGGATCAGATGGTATCGGCGCAGATCATCGGTGGTTGCCGCGCCGTGCCGGCCAATTTCGTGACATTGAGAAAAATTGGCGACACAAAAATCCAAATAATTCAACATACTTTACAAATTAAAAATGTTCCTAACGGCACTTGTTTTCGGCATAATATTGAATCCTTAACACCGACCGACGGCGGCACGGCGACCGCCAGAAGTGCCCATCCTGGAGCTTTCCTATGCGTATCAAATCCTTCTTGCTGGCCGTGACCGCAACCGCTGCCCTGTGCAGCGGCGTCGCCAGCGCATCCACCGAACTGATCGTCAACGGCAATTTCGAATCCGGCGACCAGGGCCAGATCAACTGGGGCGGCCATCAGCTGGCTGGCTGGACGACCTCCGGCTTCAACTTCCTGTTCAACGGCTCGAACGTGGATAACGGCGGCGCGCCCGGCACCTACGGCAACCTGCAACTGTGGGGCCCGAACAACGGCGCGAATAACGGCTTGCAAGCGAGCCCTGTCGGCGGCAATTTCGTCGCCGCCGACGGCGCGTTCGGCGTCGCCCCGCTGTCGCAGACGGTCAATGGCCTGACGGTCGGCCAGCAGTACAACGTGAGCTTCTACTGGGCCGGCGCCCAGCAGTCCGGCTACTCCGGCGACACCACCGAGCAGTGGCACGTCTCGCTGGGCAACCAAACCCAGTCGACCGTCGTGAAGAGCAACGCCAACCACGGTTTCACCGGCTGGCAGAAAGAAACCTTCACCTTCACGGCCACCAGCGCCAGCGAAGTGCTGAGCTTCCTGGCCGCTGGCACGCCGAACGGCGTTCCACCGTTCTCGCTGCTCGATGGCGTGTCGATGACCTCCGCCGTGCCTGAGCCGGAAGTCCTGGGCATGCTGGGCCTGGGCCTGGGCCTGGTCGGCTTCGCCGCGCGCCGCCGCAAAACCAAAACTGCTTAATTCTTCTTTATAAGCAGTCACCGATGCCGGGCGTTCGCGTCCGGCATTTTCCATTGCGCACATGAGCGCTGTTGTTGGTGCAAGTCCGCATCACTGAAGTCCCGACACCGATGAACGACATTCTTGCCTACCTGCCGACCTTTGCCGTCAACGTGGGGCGGCTGTGCCTGTGGCTGGCGCTGCTGTCGCTGGTGTTCGTGCCGCTGGAGCGCTGGCTGGCGGTGCGCAAGGCGCGCTTGCCGCGCCGCGCGCTGGCGATCAATCTCGGGATGTATTTCCTCAACAGCCTGCTTCCGGCCGCCGTCCTGAGCGCGCTGATGGCCGTCGTCGCCGTCGCCGCGCACGCCGCGCTGCCGGCCGCGTTGCCGGCCGCCCTGGGCGCGCTGCCGCTGGCGGTCAAGCTGCCGTTGTCGTTCGTGATCGCCGAAATCGGCTTTTACTGGGGCCACCGTTTAAGCCATCGCTTGCCCTGGCTATGGTATTTCCATTCGGTGCATCACAAGCCCGAGCACCTGTACTTCCTGATCAATACCCATGCGCATCCGGTCGACATGGTCGTCACCCGCTTGTTCGGCATGACGCCGCTGTACATCCTCGGCCTGGCCGGCGCCAGCGCGGGCGGCAGCGCCACGCCGGCGCTGGTGATCATCATTGGCACGATCTGGGGATTTTTCATCCATTCGAACCTGCGGGTCCGGCTCGGTCCGCTGGAATCGATCGTCGCCACGCCGGCGTTCCATCACTGGCACCATACCAGCATCGCGCCGCTGGACCGCAATTTCTCATCGACACTACCGTTCCTGGACCGGGTGTTTGGCACTTGGTACCTGCCGGATCAGTGGCCGTCGGCCTATGGCATCGCCGACACGCCGCCCACCCCCCCCGGGCCGGCGGCCTGACCCCAAATCATGGCTGTGCGCGCCGGGCTGAATCTAGGCCATCTGGTGCGCCAGAGCGACAATCAGCGGCTGAAGCCGGCCGGCTTCGGCGCCGAGCTCAAGACGGAGCACGGCGTCGCCATGCGCGCCGGGGTAACAAGGGGCTATAATCAATCCTCAATTTCCCAACCCCACCATGAACAATCGTCTCGCAGAACGCAGCCGCGACTTTCTTACGGCACTCGCCCGTCTGGAGGAAGCACTGGCTCAGCCGGAAGACTCGTTTCTGCGCGACGCGTCCATTCAACGATTTGAGTTCACGTATGAGCTAGCCTGGAAGGCCATCAGGCTCTGGCTGGAAACCAAAGACATCCTCGCACTCAGCGCCAAGGAAACGTTGCAGGCCGCGCTCGATCAGGGACTACTGGCCGATGGCAACGGCTGGAGCCAGTTGCATCGCATGCGCAATCTAACCAGCCATACCTATGACGAAGCGCAGGCGTTACTCGTCTATCGCTTTGTTAAAACCGATGGAGTTCAGCTTTTCTCCGAGCTGGCGGCGACGGTGCAAACATGGGTGCAATAGCTGACAGCACACTCCCTTTGGGTCTCAGCGAAACGATCCGCCAATCCCTAAAAGACGTCTTCGCCCGGTTCCCACAGGTCGATCGCGTCCTGGTCTACGGCTCGCGCGCGACCGGGCGCCACCGCCCGCAGTCTGACATCGACCTTGCGGTGCTTGCGCCGACCATGTCAGACCGCGAATTCTCCCGTTTATGGATGGCGTTGGACGACTTGCCCATCCTTTTCCGGCTCGATGTTTCACTATGGCATGAGGTCACCAATCCTGCCCTCAAACAAGCCATGCTTGACGACGGCATCCCACTCTATCAAGCAAGCGCCGGCGCCCCGGAACCCTAGTACCGACGCCAGCGCCGGCACCGCCGTCACGCCACGTTCCCCCGCTTGCCTTAAAATAAGCGCCATGAAAGCCGACAAAGCCCTCGCCACCAACCGCCGCCTGCGCCAGCAGCCGTTGTGGCGGCTGCTGGCCGCGCCCAGCGGGCCGACCACCCTGGCGCTGCTGCAAACGCACCTGTACGAGGGCGAGCGCAGCCTGCCGGCGTCGATCTTCCACGAGCGCGTCGCGCGCGACCTCGAACACCTGCGCGCGCTCGGCGAGGACTGGCCGCAGACCGCCCAGGCCTACGTCGCCGGCTGGCTGGCCGACGGCCACCTGGAGCGCCGCTTCCCGCCCGGCGCGTCGGAGGAGGAGTACGAGCTGGCCACCTCGACCATCGAGGCGATCCGCTTCGTCGCCGGCCAGGTCAAGCCGCACTCGGCCGCGACCGAGAGCCGCCTGGGCCTGGTGATCGACGCGCTCGCCCGCCTGGCCGAGGACACCGACGCCGACAAGGCGCGCCGCGTCCAGCGCCTGCGCGCCGAGCAGGAGCGCATCGAGCGCGAGATCGCCGCCATCGAACAGGGCGTGCTGCACATCCTGCCCGAGGCGGCCGCGCTCGAGCGCACGCGCGAGATCATCACGCTGGCCGACGGCCTGGCGGGCGACTTCCGCCGCGTGCGCGACCAGTTCGAGCAGCTCAACCGCGACCTGCGCGCGCGCATCATGGAAAACGACGGCAGCCGCGGCGAGGTGCTCGATTCGCTGTTCGCCGGCATCGACCTGATCACCGACAGCGACGCCGGCCGCACCTTCGCCGCGTTCTGGCGCCTGCTGACCGATCCCGAGCAGTCGGCCACGCTGGAGCAGGCGCTGGACCAGTTGCTGTCGCGCGACTTCATCGCCAGCCTGGACACGCAGGAGCGCAAATTCCTGCTGCGCCTGACGCGCACCCTGCTCGAACAGGGCGGCATGGTGCACGACGTGCTGCAATCGTTCGCCCGCAGCCTCAAGCATTTCGTGCAGAGCCGCGAGTTCCTTGAACAACGCCGCCTGAACACCCTGCTGCGCCAAGCCCAGCTGGCCGCGCTGGCGCTCAAGGACGAGGTCAAGGCCACCGACACGCTGCACTACGCGTTGCCGCTGACGAGCAGCAAGCTGGCGTCGCTGTCGCAATGGGTGCTGCACGATCCGGCGCTGCAGGCGCTGCCCGGCGCCATGCTCGACGGCGAGGCGGCGCCGATCGGCCTCGATTCCGTCGGCGAGCTGGTGGCGCAGTCGGAGATCGACTTCCGCAGCCTCAAGCGCCACGTGCTGGCCGTGCTCGACCTGCAGTCGCAGGCCTCGGTGGCCGACGTGCTGCGCGCCTATCCGGCCGCGCAGGGCCTGGGCAGCGTGCTGGGCCTGCTGGCCCTGGGCAGCCGCCACGGCCTGGTCGCCGGCCACAGCGAGACGGTCAGCTGGACCGGCGGCGACGCGCAGCAACGCAGCGCCCACATCCCCGTCATCTATTTCGTGAAAGAACGCGCCCATGAACTTGCCTGACGACGACCTGGCGCCGCCGCTGGACGCCGTCGCCACGGACGGCGCGGCGCCGTCGACCGCGCTGTTTTCCGGCGACAGCGGCGCGCTGCCGCTGGAGACGCGCCGCGCGCTGGTGCAGCTGCTGGCCGGCCCGGCGCTCGACGGGCGCCGCCACGCCAAGCTGTGGCCGGTGCTGCTGCGCGACGAGCCGGCCGTGCGCCGCCACCTGGCCGAGCTGTTCCTGGAGCTGGTGATCGACCGCGACATGCAGGTCGCCTTCACGCGCCAGGCCGACACGGGCGACCTGGAGGTGCCGCTGCTGCTGCGCCGCGCCCAGCTGACGTTCATCGATTCGGTGCTGGTGCTGTACCTGCGCCAGCGCCTGACGCAGGCCGACGCCCACGGCGAGCGCGCGGTGGTGGCGCTCGACGAGATGGTCGACAACCTCACCCTGTACGAGCGCGCCGCCAGCACCGACCGCGCCGGCTTCGCCAAGCGCGTGCACGCGTCGGTGGAAAAGGTCAAGAAGCACAACATCCTGCAGAAGATCCGCGCCAGCGAGGACCGCTACGAGATCTCGCCCACGCTCAAGCTGCTGTTCTCGGCCGAGGAGATCCAGACACTGACGGGGCTGTACCGGCGCATGGCGGCCGGCGATGCGGTCAGGCAGCAACCACTGTCCATCGATGAAGACGAGGACGACGCATGAACGCCGAACTGCCCGCCGCCGCGCTGGCCGGCCGCGAACAATTCCGCATGCACAAGCTGCAGGTGTACAACTGGGGCACCTTCGGCGGCCTGCACGAGGTGCCGATCAGCGAGCGCGGCTTTCTGATCGTGGGCCGCTCCGGCGCCGGCAAGTCGACCCTGCTCGACGCCTTCTCGGCGCTGCTGGTGCCGCCACGCTGGATCGATTTCAACGCCGCCGCGCGCGAGGCCGACCGCGCCGGACGCGACCGCAACCTGGTCAGCTACGTGCGCGGCGCCTGGGCCGCCCAGAGCGACGCCGCCTCCGGCGAGTACGCCACGCGCTACCTGCGCGAGGGCACCACCTGGTCGGCGCTGGCGCTGCACTACCGCAACGGGCTGGGGCACGACGTGGTGCTGGTGCAGCTGTTCTGGTTGCGCGGCAACGCCAACGGCAACAGCGACGTCAAACGTTACTTCCTGATCTTCGAGCGCCCGCTCGACTTGCGCGAGCTGTCCGAGTTCGGCAGCAACAATTTCGACGTGCGCAAGCTCAAGGCGGCCTTCCCGGACGCCCACGCGCGCGACGAGTTCCGCCCCTATTGCGAGCGCTTCTGCCGGCTGCTCGGCATCGACAGCGAGATGGCGCTGCGCCTGCTGCACAAGACGCAGTCGGCCAAGAACCTGGGCGACCTCAACGCCTTCCTGCGCGACTTCATGCTCGACAAGCCAGAGACGTTCGCCGTGGCGGACCGGCTGGTCAGCGAATTCGGCGAGCTCAACGCGGCGCACCAGGCCGTCGTCATCGCCCGCAAGCAGGTGCAGACGCTGGCGCCGGCGCGCGCCCGCCACGAGGACATGCGGCGCCTGCGGGACGAGCGCGGCGGACAGGAGGAGTTGCGCGCCGGCATGCACAGCTACCGCGAACGGCTGCGCATCGGCCTGCTGACCGAGTACGTGGCCGCGCTGGAGGTCGAGGCCGAGGGCTACGCCGGCCAGCTGCAACGCCAGCAGGACACCCTCGACAACCGCAGCGCCGCGCTGCGCGACCTGGAAAGCCGGCGCCGCGCGGCCGGCGGCGACCAGATCGAACATCTGGAGAACGAGCGCAAAACGCTGCAAACCCAGCGCGAGGAACGCCTGCGCCGCCGCAGGCAGGCCACCGAGGCGTGCGACAAGCTCGGCTGGGTGCTGCCGGGCACGCCGCAGGGCTTCGCCGAGCTGCTGGGCCTGGCCCGGCAGGAGATCGCCGACTGGCAGGCCGCCGGCGCGGACCAGGAGCCGCTGCTGCTGCTCGACCGCGAACGCACCACCGCCGCCGCCGACCTGGCCGGCGTCACGCAGGAAATCGTCTCGCTGCGGCGCCAGCCGTCCAACATCCCGGCGCCGATGCTGGAGCTGCGCCGTTCGATCGCGCTGGCGATCGGCGTGGCCGAGGCGGCGCTGCCCTTCGTCGGCGAACTGGTCGAGGTCAAGCCCGACGAGGCGCCGTGGCGTGGCGCGGCCGAGCGCGTGCTGCACGGCTTCGCGCTGTCGATCCTGGTCGACAACGACCATTACAACGCGCTGACCCAGCACCTCAACGACGTCAATCTGGGCCGCCGGCTGGTGTACTACCGCACCGGCGCGGCCGAGGGCGGCGCGCCGAAGATGCTCAAGGCCGGCTCGCTGGCGCTCAAGCTCACCGTCAAGGAAGGCGGCCACGCCGGCTGGCTCCAGGCCGAGCTGCGCCAGCGCTACGATTACGATTGCGTCGACTCGGTGCGGGCGTTGCGCGCGGCGCCGGAGCGGGCCATGACGCGCGAGGGCCAGATCAAGCACAGCCGCACGCGCCACGAGAAGGACGACCGCCACAGCGTCGACGACCGCCGCCACTGGGTGCTGGGCTTCGACAACCGCGACAAGCTGGCGCTGTACGAGCAACAGCAGCGCGGGCTGCAGGAGCGCATCGCCAAGCTCGACGCCCAGCTCGACAGCCTGCGCCGGCAAATGCAGCGCCGCGCCGAGCGCCTGATGCCGTGCAACACGCTGGTCAACCTGACCTGGCAGGAGATCGACGGCTTGCCGCCGGCCGAGCGCATCGCCGCGATCGACCGCCAGTTGCGCGCCCTGCGCGAAGGCAATACGCAACTGCAGGAGATCGACGACCGCCTGCGCGAGCAGGCCGGGCTGGTCAGCGCGGCCGAGCGCACCTTGCGCGACACCGACGTCAACCTGCGCACCTGCCACGCCAAGATCGTCGAGCAACAGCTGCTGCTCGACGGCCTGCGCGCCGATCCGTCCATCGTGGCGCTCACGCCGCACCAGCAGCAGGGCCTGGACCAGCTGTACGCGGGCCTGCCGGACAAGGTCGTCCTGGGCCGGGTCGACCAGGCCGACCGCGCCATCGGCAAGCTGATCGGCGCCAGGGTCGAAGCGCTGGACCGCGACATCATGCTGTGCGAGCGCGACATCGAAGGCCGCTTCGCCGACTTCATCCGCGAATGGCAGGCCGACTCGGACGGCCTCGACGCCACCCTGGCGGCCGCGTCGGACTTCTTCGCCAAGCTGGCGCGGCTCGAAACGGACGGCCTGCCGGCGCACGAGCAGCGCTTCTTCGACCTGCTGCACAACCAGAGCAACCAGAACCTGGCGGCGCTGTCGACCTATCTGAACGACTCGCGCAAGGCCATCCTGGAGCGCATGGAGCTGGTCAACGACAGCCTGCGCCAGGTGCCGTTCAACCAGACGGCCGACCTCAGCACGTATCTGCACATCCAGCCCAGCGACCGCCAGTTGCCCGAGGTGCGCGACTTCAAGCAGGACATCCAGCGCGCGCTGAGCAACGCCTGGAGCGCCGACCGCGAATCGGCCGAGGCGCGCTTCATCGCGCTGCGCCGGCTGGTCGACGACCTGGCCAGCCAGGAGCCGGACAAGCGGCGCTGGCGCGAGGCGGTGCTCGACGTGCGCCAGCATGTGGAATTCATCGGCAGGGAGATCGACACCGACGGCAACGAGATCGAGGTCTACCAGAGCGGCGCCGGCAAATCCGGCGGCCAGCGGCAAAAGCTGGCCACCACCTGCCTGGCGGCGGCGCTGCGCTACCAGCTGGGCGGCAGCGACCACGCGCTGCCGGTGTACGCGCCGGTGGTGCTGGACGAGGCGTTCGACAAGGCCGACAACGAATTCACCGCGCTGGCGATGAACATCTTCGCCAACTTCGGCTTCCAGATGATCGTCGCCACGCCGTTGAAGTCGGTGATGACCCTGGAGCCGTTCATCGGCGGCGCCTGTTTCGTCGACATCCGCGACCGCAAGATCTCGGGCGTGCTGATGATCGAATACGACGACCAGCGCCAGCGGCTCAAACTGCCGGAGCAGGCGCGGCAGGAGGCGGCGCTTGAAGTCGCCCGATAGCGTGCGCCAGTGGCTGCTGCGCCGCCACGCCAGCCAGCACCGCGACTGGCTGGGCGCCGAAGCGCAGCAACACTGGCCGCTGGCCATCCCGCTGGGCCTGCCGACCGAGGCGGAAGCGCTGCGCCAGCCGGACGCGGTGCGCGCCTGGGCCGACGGCTGGCGCGCTTGGCGCGGCGAAGGCGAGTTGCGCTGGGCCGAGCGGCGCTGGCGGGTGCTGGGCGCGCAAACGCTGCCGGAGGCGCTGGTGCTGCACGGGCCGCGGCAGGCGACGGCCTGGATTGGCGAGCGGGAACGCTGGGACCGCGCCGTCGACCGTTACACCCGCACCGCCGCGCGCCGGCCGGCGCTGACGCGGGCGCTGGCGCGCCACTACGACGTGCTGGCCGACTATTCCGACGCCGACTTCCAGCGCCTGCTCGATCTGCTGGACTGGCTGGCCGCGCACCCCGGCTCGGGCCTGTATCCGCGCCAATTGCCGCTGGCCGGCATGGACAGCAAATGGCTGGAGTCGCGCCGGAACGTGGTGGCCGAGCTGGTCGCGGCGACGACGGGCGGCGACAACGCCGGCAAGGATTTCCATCAACTGTGCGGCCTGAGGCGCGCGCCGTCGCTGCTGCGCATGCGCGTGCTCGATCCGGCGCTGCGGGCCGTGGTTGGCGGGCTTGGGGATATCAGCGCGCCGGTCGGGCACCTGGCGGCCATACCGTGGCGGCCGTCGACCGTGGTCATCGTCGAGAATCTGCAGACCGGGCTGGCGCTGGAGGATATGCCCGGCGCCGTGGCTTTCATGGGGCTGGGCTATGCGGTGGACGCGCTGGGAGAGGTGCCATGGATCGATTCGGCGACTTGCCTGTACTGGGGCGATATCGACACCCACGGCTACGCCATCCTGCACCAGGCGCGCAGCCGCTTTCCGCATGTGGTGTCGGTGATGATGGACGAAGCGACAATGTTGCAATTCGCAACATTATGGACGGAGGAAAGATCGCAGCACGCGGCCGACGACTTCCCCACGCTGACGCCGGACGAACGGACGGTCTACGCGGCGCTGCGCAAGAACAGCTGGGGCCAGGCGCTGCGGCTGGAGCAAGAGCGCATCGGCTGGGACATCGCCTGGCCGGCGTTAGCCAGAGCCGCCGGGATCACGTAGGGCGGATTAGCGCAGCGTAATCCGCCAATGCGTGCGCCGCCAGCGGCTCATAGATGGCGGATTACGGCGTGCCGCCTAATCCGCCCTACGTGTCTCCGCGTAAATCCATCGTCAGTTATCGCGTTACACGCTCCCAGCCGGCCCGCACCGCGTCCTTGAACTTTTCCCAGCTCGATTGCGGATAGGTGTTTTCCCAGGTCGTGCGCAGTTCCGGCTCGGCGTGCTCCCACGGCTTCTGCTGATACGCCGGGCTGCCGGCCATCGATTCGCCATATAAATACGCCGGGTTGTACTCCTGGTACGTGCCGCCGGTGTACGTTTTCTCCCAGTGCGAGCGGAAATACTCGTCGCCGTCGTCGGTGCGGTCGCCGCGCAGGATATTCAAACTGTCCTGGTTCGGCCCCTCGGCATCGCGCGGATAGATGCGCATGCCGCTGCGCTGCACCGTGCGCTGCCCCTCGGCCAGCGGGTCGCCGGCGAACGGGCCGTCCGGCGAGATCACTTCGCCCCGCTGCAGCGAGCCCTGCGTCAGCTGTCCCTGCTCGGAGCGCACGAACTCGACCGCCTCCTCGCGCGGACGGATGCCGTGCGGTTCGGGGGCGCTTTGCAGCGCGCCCACCGTGGTCTGCTGCATGCCGGTGCCGCTGCGCAGGATTTCCGCGCCGGTCCAGCCGCTGGCGCGCCACATCGTTTCGTGCTCGTCGATGTCGATCGGGTTGAAGTCTTCGACGATGTCGGCGGCCAGGTCGGCCTTGGCCATGTCCTCGGTCTCGATGGTCAGCACGGTGTGGCCTCGGTTCAACGCCTCGGCGTAGACGTGGCGGTCGGCGTGCTCCCGGCCAATCAGCTCGCTGAACATCTGCTTGATGTTGCCCAGGATCGAGGCGTCGTCGTCGATGCGGGCCCTGCCGGCCGCGCTGCCGGAATCGGTGATCTGGATGCTGCCGCCATCGAATCCATTCAGGATCAGTTCTTCTTGAGCCTTGGTGGCCTCGGCGCGGGTTTCAAATACGGCTGCCAATGTATGGGTCATGATGAGCTCCTCGGTTAAACGCATGGGGTCGATTGCAAATTCAGTTTACGTTGTAAGCTGGGAAGTCAGCGCCCGCTTGCCTCTAGGAAAATGGCGGTCCCCTTTTTCTGACCGGCAAACGGGCGCCCGCCCCCAAGGCGGCGACGTAGACTGGCTATCCCGTTGCAAGCGCCGCCCCTCCGCACCATGGCCAACGAACCCGACATTCCACCGCAGGACGAGACGGTCACGCTGCCCGTGGTCCAGGAGAGTTTGCATGTGGGCACGCGCCTGGCCGACACCGGCCGGGGCGTGCGCGTGCGCAAGCACGTGCGCAGTCAGCCGCACGAGGTCGACCAGACCGTGTGGCATGACGAGCTCGATGTCCGGCATGTGCCGGTCGACCGCGTCGTCAGCGCGCCTCCCGCCGCGCGCTACGAGGGCGACACCTTCATCGTTCCCGTCCTGGAGGAAGTGCTGGTGGTGGAAAAACGCTACCGCATCAAGGAGGAACTGCACATCACGCGGCTGCGGCACGCCAGCCGGCACCGGCAAACGGTGCCGCTGCGCGCGGAGCACGTGACGGTCGAGCGCTTCGACGACGGCAACGGCGGGCAATCCCCACTCACCAAGGAAGCAACCATGACACACACACTGGCGGCAGTATTCGAACACCGCGGCGACGCCGACCGCGCCAAGGCAGAACTGCTCAACGCAGGTTTCAGCGGCAGCGCCGTGCGGCTGGCGTCGGGCGCCGGCACGCAAGCCGGGCAAAGCACCGAGCCCGGCGCCGACGACGGCATCGCCGGCAGCATCATGCACTTTTTCAACAGCCTGTTCGGCACCGACGACAACGCCGACAAACATTACTACAGCAGTGCTATCAACCGCGGCAACACCGTGTTGACGGTCGATGCCGCCACCGACGACGAGATCGACCGCGCCAGCGACATCATCGAGGGCTTCGGCCCGCTCAACATCGAAGAGCAGCAGGGGCTGTCGGGGCAGGCGCCGCCACCGCCAACCTACCAGGGCGCGGCCGGCTCGCTGCAGGACGCGCAGACGGCCGCCGCCGGCATGCAGTCGGCGCCCCCGGCGGCGGCCGGCACCATGCAAGGCGGGCAGTCGGCCGCCGCCGGCTCGATGCAGCGCGCGACGCTGGAGCAGCAGGCGATCCCGGTCGTGCAGGAGGAACTCAAGGTGGGCAAGCGCACCGTGCAGCGCGGCGGCGTGCGCGTGTTCCAGCGCGTGATCGAAACGCCGGTCCAGCAGGACGTCACCCTGCGCGAGGAACACGTCACGGTCGAGCGCCGTCCGGTCGACCAGGCCATCGATCCGGACCAGGTGCCGGCGTTCCAGGAAAAGACCTTCGAGCTGCGCGAGAGCGCCGAGGAGGCGGTGGTGCAAAAGAGCGCGCGCGTGGTCGAGGAGGTCGTGGTCGGCAAGGAGGTGTCCGAGCGGCAGGAGCAGGTCAGCGACACCGTGCGCAGCACCCAGGTCGAGGTCGAGCAACTCGCGCCCGATCTCGACACCCATTTCCGCAGCCACTGGCAAAGCAACTACGCCAGCGCCGGCGGCCGCTACGAGGACTACGACCCGGCCTACCGCTACGGCTGGTCGATGGCGTCCGACGCCGCCTACCGGGGCCGGCCGTGGAACGACGTCGAACCCGAACTGCGCAGCCACTGGGAAAGCCGCCACCCGCAATCGGCGTGGGACAGGTTCAAGGCGGCGATCCGCGAGGGCTGGGACCGCATGACCTCCTGAAGCTGTCGTGTCCGCCTTATAATGGGGGATTTCCTCCTCCTGGATAACCGGACATGCCCAAAACCGCCCTGCGCATAGTGGCCACGTTGCTGACGATCTTGCCGCTATGCGCCTCGACCTCCGTGCAGGCCGCGTCCGGGGACTTCGTCATGATCGCGCCGCTGGACCAGGCCATGCCGATCGTGCGCTTCGAGAACGGCATCCTCACCGGCGGCATCCTCAAGGACCTGGGCGACGCCATGGCCAGGCGGCTGGGCCGGCGCCCGGTCTACCTCAGCGTCGACGTGCCGGGCGTCAAGCAGGTCCTCAGCAGCGGCCGCGCCGACGGCATGTGCTACGTCATGCCGTTCTGGATCGACGGCGACTACCACTGGAGCACGCCGCTGCTGCCGGACACCGAAATGGTGGTGGCCCGGGGCGACGCGCCGGTCGTCGGTTCGCTGCGGGGCTTGCGCAACAAGCCGGTCGGCACGGTGGCCGGCTACCGTTATCCGCGCATCGAGCAGGTGCTGGGCAAGGGCTTCACGCGGGTCGACGCGCTCACGATCGAGCAGAACATCCAGCAAATCCTGGCCGGCAAGACGCAGTACGCCGTCATCGGCGAGACCACGATGTCCTACCTGCAGCGCCAGCATCCGGCGCTGCATCTGCGTCCGGAGCTGGTGTTCATCAACTTCAAGGCGCAATGCGCGTTCTCGCGCAAGTCGCAGGTGCCGTTCGAGCAAGTCAACAGTGTCATCGAGACCATGCTCAAAGATGGCAGCATCGACCAGATCCTCGCAAGATACAGATAGCGGGGGCGATTCACGCGCCCAGGGTATCGGCCCAAATGTTACGCGCCCAATTCATTGCGTATTCCCCCTCCAGCGCGCTCGGCCCGGCCGAAACTCCCCCGGAGCCGGACACCACCAGCAACGTCTTCTGTTCCGCGCTGTACGCGTGCACCGAAGCGACGTGAATCACCTCCGTATCCGAAATAAAGCTGTAACACGTATTGGTCAGCATCGGATGCGGATCGGGCGCACGGCCGTTTAACAAATCCACCACCGCCGCCGCGCACACCTTGGCATGCTGGTTCGCCATGTGCGCCGACTTGGGCATCAACGGCGACGCCTGGATCGCATCCCCGAGAACATGGATATTCTTGGCCCGCGTCGATTCGAAGCCCAGGAAATCCACCCCGCACCAGCGCCCGTTGACATTGGCCAGCCCACTTTGCACCGCGATGGCCCCGGCGCGCTGCGGCGGAATCACATTGAGCACGTCCGCCCGCACCCGGTCGTCCAGCTCCGACACCGCCGTCCGCGCGCCCGCATCGATATCGGCGGTACGGAACGACGGCCGGTATTCGACGATGCCGCCATAGCGCTCCTTCCACACCTTCTTGAACAGCGGCCCCTTGGACACCACGTCGTCGTTGGCGTCGAGGATCAGCACCTTCGATTTGGGCTTGAACCGGCTGAAGTAGAAAGCGATCTGCGACGCGCGCTCGTACGGCCCCGGCGGACAGCGATACGGCGCCGGCGGAATGGTCATCGCAAACACGCCGCCGTCGGGCATGGCCTCCAGTTGGGCGCGCAGCGCGACGGTCTGCGCACCGGCCTTCCACGCGTGCAGCACCGTCTCGCGCGCGCCGGGCTTCAGCATGCCAGGCAACTGGTCCCACATGAACTCCACGCCGGGCGAGACGATCAGGCGGTCGTAGGACAGCTTGCCGCCGCCGGCCAGCGCCAGCGTGCGTCGGTCGGCGTCGATGGCGGTCACGGTATCGCGCACGATGCGCACGCCGTGTTTGCCGGCCAGCGCGTCGAGCGACATGGTCAGATCGGCGATGCGGCGCGAGCCGCCCAGCACCAGGTTCGACAACGGGCAGGAGATGAACCCTGTATCCGGTTCGATCAGCGTGACGTCGATCGCGCCTTCGCTCCACATGCGCACGTAGCGGGCGGCGGTGGCGCCGCCGTAGCCGCCGCCGACCACCACGACCTGCGGCCTGGCCTTGCCGACGATGCCGGCGCAGCCGGTGGTCGATGCCAGCACGGCGCCGGCGGCCTGGATGAATTGACGGCGTCTCATGGCGTCGCTTTCTTTTGCGCGGCGAAGAAGGCCGCCAGCAGTTCGATCTGTTCGTCGGTGTAGCCCTTGGCGATCTGCGTCATGATGGTCGATGGACGGGAGCCGGATTTGAAGGCGCGCAGGCTGGCGGCCAGATTTTCGCGAGGCTGCCCGGCCAGACCGGGTAGCGTGGCGAAATTCGGCGCGGTTTTGGTGTCGCCGTTGGTGCCGTGGCAGGCGGCGCAGTTGGCGGCGAGGCGCGCGCCGGGGGAGATGGTCGTGGCGCCGGTGCCGGCGGCGACCAGCGACAGCATCGCAACCGCGAGAATTTTAAATAACATAGCGACCCCTCGGAATATAAACCAACAACGTCACGGCCTTACACCTGGCGTCTCGATCTTCATGCCCTTGTCGCGCACGGCCAACCAGGCTTCCAGATCGACCAGCTCCTGCGCGCCAAACGCCGGCACCTCGGCCCGAACGCCGCTCATGCAATTGCGCAGGCGCCGCTGTAACGATCCCACCGCCTGCCACTCAAGACGATAAATCGGATACGCGGCGGCATGCGCCTGCGGTATCGTGCTGCCCGCCAGACGTTTGCCCGCCTGCTGATCGTGACACTGCGCGCACGACAAATTCAATTGCCCGATGCGCCGCACATACAATTCCCTGCCCCGCGCGGCCGAGGCCCGCGTCCCCGCATCCGCCGGCGGCGCCACCGGCATCCCGCGCGACTGCAGCGCCACATACGCCTCCAGCCCAAGCAGCTCCTCGCTCTCCGCCCGCAGCGCCGGCGCCTGCTGCTTGCGCTCGCGGCACATATTAATGCGCTGCCCCAGATCGATCGTCATCCCGCTCGCGGCGTGAAAAGCCGGATACCGCGCCGCCACGCCGCGCATGCCCTGCTTCGCCTCGCCATGGCAGCTGGCGCAGGACTTGCCGCTCTTGCCGGCGGCGGCGCCCCACTGCGCCTCGCCGCCGCTGATCCACAGCATGGCCGGATTGAGCGTGTCGTCGCGCTGCATCGCCTGCGTGGAAGCGCTCATGAACTCACTGCCGGAGCGGCGCGCATCCTCGGCGCCGGCCGCCCCCAGCATCAACACGCCCGCGAGGCAGCACAGCGCCCGGCTCATGCCGCGCCCACGGTCAGATTCATCTTCTCCGTCTGGGCGAAACCCTGATCGCCTTCCCACGTGAATTCCAGCGTCCCCGTCTCCGTCGCGACGGTGAAAAAGCTGATGTACGGATTGGCGGATACCGCCTGGTGCAGCTCCGCGCCGAACACCTGTTCCCCGTTGTAGCGGCACACGAACTTGCGGATGATGTCGCGCGGGATAAGCTTGCCGTCGGCGCCGGGCCGATAACCGGTTTCCATCGGATGTCCGATCAGCGCGCGGATCTCGATCACCTCGCCGCGCCTGGCCGTCGCCGGCATGTGGATCAAAGCGCGCGCCATCAGGGAGCCTCGCCTTCCACGCAGGCGGCCAACGCGACGATCACGCTGACGGATGCCGACCGATAGCTGCCGTCGCCCATGCGCGCCACCGCCGTCAGCTTTTGCGACGTTGCCAGCCGTATGCGCGTGGACACCTGCGCCTTGCCGGCGCGCGGCCCGAGCGTGAACACCGCCACATCGGTCTGCGGATTGCGCTCGTTGAAGATGGCGATCGCGCTGACATGGTCGGCCGCGCTCATCGCGCTGTCGACGGCGATGGTCACCGGCACCGCGTTGCCGTTGTCGATCAACTGCGCGATATCGAACGTCATCCTGCCTTCGGTCGGCTTGACGCCGCCGGTGAAGCGATCGATCGCCGCCGCCATTTCCTCGCTGGTGGCGGACGCCGGGCGTACCAGCGCCAGCATCGCCAGTCCGGCGCCCGCGGCCAGCACGTCGCGGCGCTTCATGGTGTTTGCTCCTTCAGCGTGAGCAACCACGCCACCACGTCCTCGATCTGCTGCGCGGTGAGGATCGTTTTGCCCTGGAAGGCCGGCGCCACGCTGTTCAGGTCATCGGTTTTGTAATAGGAAGGCATGATCGTCGTCGGGTTGAAGTGGCCGGCGTCCACGATGCGCAACCGCAGCTGCGGCGCGCTCCAGCGCCGGCCCGCACCTTGCAGGTCGGGCCCCAGGTCGCCCTGGAAGCGTTCCTCGGGAATCGGGCCGGTATGGCATAGCAGGCAAAGGCTGGCCTGCCGGTTCGCCACCAGCGCGCGTCCACGCGCCGCATCGCCGGCGACGGCACCGGCCAGCGGCGCCGCGATGCCGTCGCCGTCGATCACGTAACCCGGATCGGCCATCGCCGGCCGCGCGATGACAGATAAGGCCACGGCGGCGGCGACGCCAACTATCCGCGCGGCCACGCCGTCGCCCCTTACGCCTTCTTCAGGCTATGGTTCTTCAGCGGCAGATCGCGTATGCGCTTGCCGGTGGCGGCGAAGATCGCGTTCAGCACCGCCGGCGCGGCCACCGCGATCGTCGGCTCGCCCACGCCGCCCCAGAATCCGCCCGACGGCATGATGATCGATTCCACCTTCGGCATCTCGTCGAGCTTGAGCACCGGGTAGGTGTCGAAGTTGGTCTGCTCCATCTGCCCGTCCTTCAGCGTGCATTCGCCGTACAGCGCCGCCGACAACCCGTACACGAACGAGCCCTCGATCTGCGCCTCGATCTGCTGCGGATTGACGGCGTATCCCGGATCGGTGGCCGCGACGATGCGCAAAATCTTCACCTTGCCGGTCTTCTGGTCGACCGACACCTCGGCACATGCGGCAACGTAGCTGCCAAAGCCCATGGTTTGCGCCAGGCCGCGATAAACACCCTTCTTCGCCGGCTTGCTCCAGCCGGCCTTCTCGGCCACCGCGTTGAGCACCGCCAGGTGCTTGGGATGCTCGGCCATCAGCTTGCGGCGCAGCGCCAGCGGGTCCTGCTTGGTCGCATACGCGATCTCGTCGATGAAGCATTCGAGGTAAATCGTGTTCTGGTTCAGGTTCACGCCGCGCCAGAAGCCGGCTGGCACCGGCGGGTTGCGCATCGCGTGGTCGACCAGCAGGTTGGGGAACGAATAGCCGATCGACGCCTCCGGCCCCGGCGCGTTAAGCCCCTGGAACACCACCGGGTCCTTGCCATCCTTGATCGCCATGCCCAGCGAGGCGAGGATCGACTGCCCGGCGATGCGCATGTGCAGAGCCGTCACATTACCCTTGGCGTCCAGGCCGGCGGTCAGCTTGCATTGCGTGATCGGATGGTAGCGGCCGTGCAGCATGTCCTCTTCGCGCGTCCAGATCAGCTTTACCGGCGTGCCGGGCATCTCCCTGGCGATCTTCACCGCCTGCGTCACCCAGTCGTGCGAGGCGCCGCGCCGGCCGAAGCCTCCGCCCAGGTGCATCTTGTACACCTCGCACTTTGCCGCCGGCAGGCCCGCCGCCTCGGAAGCCGCCGCCAGCGCGGCCTCGCCGTTCTGCGTCGGCGTCCACACCTCGCAGCGCTCCGGCGTCCACAGCACCGTCGCGTTCATGGTCTCCATGGTCGCGTGGTTCAGCCACGGGAACGAATACACCGCCTCGATGGTGCGCGCCGCCGACTTGATCGCCGCCTTCGCGTCGCCGTTGGCATTGCCCACCACCGCCTCGGGCGCGTCGAGCGCCGCCTTCAACGTCGCCGCCACGTCCTTGCTCGACAAATTCGCGTTGGGGCCCTTGTCCCATTCGATGGGCAGGGCGTCCAGCGCCGACTTGGCGCGCCACCACGTATCGGCCACCACCGCCACCGCGCTGTCGCCGACCTTGAACACCTTCTTCACGCCGGGACGTTTTTCGATCGCGGCCGCGTCGAAGCTCTTGACCGTGCCGCCGAACACCGGGCAATCCTTGATCGCGGCGTTGAGCAGGCCTGGCATCTTGATATCCATGCCGTAGATTTGCGCGCCGGTGGTCTTGTCCACCGTGTCGAGGCGGGCCAGGCGCTTGCCGACCAGCTTCCAGTCCTTCGGGTCCTTGAGCATGACCTCGGCCGGCGGCGTCAGCTTCGACGCCGCCTCCGCCACCTTGCCGTAGCTGATCGAGCGTCCGCTCGCCTCGTGCGTGATCACGCTGACGGCGGCCACGCATTCGGACGACGGCACCTTCCACGCGTCGGCCGCCGCCTGCACCAGCAAGGTGCGCGCGGTGGCGCCGCCCTTGCGCACCAAGTCGTGCGATTCGCGGATGCCCCGGCTGCCGCCGGTGGAGAAGCTGCCCCACACGCGCTTGCGCGCCAGGTTCTGGCCCGGCGTCGGATACTCGGTGGTGACTTTGCTCCAGTCGGCGTCCAGCTCCTCGGCCACCAGCTGCGCCAGGCCGGTCAGCGTGCCCTGCCCCATCTCGGAGCGGGCGATGCGGATGATGATGGTGTCGTCCGGCTTGACGACCACCCACGCGTTCACCTCGGGAATGCCCTTGGAGGCGGGAGCGCCCTGCGCCGCCGCCTCGAACGGGATATGGAACGCCACCACCAGGCTGCCGGCGGCCGCGCCTTTCAAAAAGCCCCGGCGCGATACTGAATGGACCGCGGCGCTCATGCCTTGGCCCCTTCCACGTGCTGGATATTGAGGCCGGCGCTGTTCGGATCACCGCCCTTGACCACCACATGGATCGCCGCCCGCACCCGGTTGTAGGTGCCGCATCGGCAGATGTTGGTCATGGCCGCATCGATGTCGGCGTCGGTGGCCTTCGGCTTTTCGCGTATCAGCGCGGCGGCGGCCATGATCATGCCGGACTGGCAGAAGCCGCACTGCGGCACGTCCAGCGCGGCCCAGGCCTTCTGGATCGCGTGCGAGCCGTCCTTGGACAAGCCCTCGATGGTGGTGATCTTTTGTTCGGCGGTGACGGTGGACACGGGCCGCACGCAGCTGCGGGTTGGCTCGCCGTCGATATGCACGGTGCAGGCGCCGCACTGCGCCACGCCGCAACCGTACTTGGTGCCGGTCAGTCCCAGTTGTTCGCGTATGACCCACAACAGCGGCGTGTCCTCCTCCGCCTCGAATTCGCGTACCACGCCGTTGACGTTCAACTTGGCCATGCACTTCTCCCTGGATTTTCTTGGTTGCCCGAATACACCTGCGGTGATACTACACCCACTACATTAACTCTGCAGCAAGCACGGAATATTTCCATTTTTGACTTGGATCAAAGATTTTCATGCTCCGGATCAATAGACTTTGAAGCGTTACTTAACGACGACATCAAAGAGGAAGTGAAATGAGCAAGTCCAAGGCAATCGCAGCAGCAGTACTGGCCACCCTGAGCCTGACGGGTGTCGCAATGAGCAGCGCCGTGGCGCAGGAATCGCCGTGGCTGGTGCGCGTTCGCGCCGTCAATCTGAACACGGCCGACAAATCGGATCCTGTCGGCGGCGTCGGCGCCTCCGACCGCCTCACAGTCAGCGACAAGACCATTCCCGAAGTCGACGTATCGTACTTCTTCACGCCGAACCTGGCGGCGGAACTGGTGCTGACCTATCCGCAAAAGCACAACGTCTATCTGGACGGCGCCAACATCGGCTCCTTCAAGCACCTGCCGCCGTCGCTGCTGGTGCAGTACCACTTCACGCCGGATGCGCCGCTCAAGCCGTATGTCGGCGCGGGTATCAATTACACCACGCTTTCCAAGGTGCGTTTGCTCAATGGCCAGGGCAGCCTGGAACATGACAGCGTCGGGCTGGTGCTGCAGGCCGGTGTCGATTACGCCGTCGCCAAACAGTGGTCGATCAACTTCGACGTCAAGAAGGCGCAGATCCGCAGCGACGTGATGGTCGGCGGCGCCAAGGTCAGCCGCGTCAAGGTCGATCCGTTGATGATCGGGGTGGGTGTCGGTTACCGGTTCTAATGGTGTCGTGGGCGGCGCATGCATGGCCGATTACGCTACGCTAATCCGCCCTACGTGATTCCAGATTCATTCACATTCTCCGGTCCGCATTGGAGACACGTAGGGCGGATTAGGCGGTACGCCGTAATCGGCCATGATCCGCCAGCGGCCCATAACGTGATCACCGCCGCTCGCGAAACGCGGCGGTCATAAAATCCACAAATGCCCGCGTTTTCGCGGGCATCAGCTTTTGGCTCGTGAAATACAGCGAGATCACGCCGATATCCACATACCAATCGGGCAGCACGCGCCGCAACGCACCCGTCTCCAAATGCGACTCCAGATCGGTCGTCGCCAGCAACGCCACTCCCATGCCCATCAACGCCGCGCCGCAAATCCCATCCGGATCGTTGAGCACCACGCGCGCGCGCAAATCCGCCGGCATCGTATCCCCGCGCCGGTTGCGCATCTGCCACGGCTTGACCCTTCCACTTTGCGGCGAGCGCATGACGATGGCGTCGAACGCCGCCAGATCGGCCGGCGTGGCCGGCACCCCGCGCCCCTCCAGATACGCCGGCGACGCCACCGCCACGCCATGCACCGGCATCAACTCGCGCGCCACCACGCCGGGCGCGAGCTCGAAGCCGCCGCCGATCGCCGCGTCGAAGCCACCGGCCACCAGATCGACGCGGTGGTTGTCCATATTGACGTCCAGCGTCACGGACGGATAGCGCGCCATAAACGCCGGCATCAGCGGCAGCACGCACTTGCGGCCGAAGCCCGGCGCCATGCTCAGTTTCAGCACGCCGGCCGGTTCGCCCGCCTTGGCCGTCACCTCCGCGATCGCGCCCTGGATGCCGTCCAGCCCCGGGCCGACGGAATTCAAAAACCGTTCGCCGGCCTCGGTCAAGGTCAGGCCGCGCGTGGTGCGCTGGAACAGCCGCACACCCAGGTTGCGCTCCAGCTGCGCCACATTGCGGCTGACGGCGGCCGGCGTCAGCGCGAGGCGCCGCGCCGCCGCCGAAAAACTGGCCGATTCCGCGCTGCGGACGAAGGATTCAAGGTTGGACAGGGTTTCCATGGCGATACTTTCAACGTTTGGTTGAAGCTGATACTAACAAGCTACTACTACCGATAGCAAGTGGCGAAGGCCATACTGAACTCATCGAAACCAAACATTGAAGGGAAACACATCATGAACATCGCTATCATCGGCGCGGGCGCCATCGGTTCCGCCATCGCACGCAGCCTGTCCCGCGCCGGCATCGCCGCCAGCATCGCCAACAGCCGCGGTCCCGAGTCGCTGGCCGCGCTGCACCAGGAGCTGCCCGGCATCCGTCCGGTGACGATCGAGGAGGCCGCGCGGGCCGACGTGGTCTTCCTGGCCGTGCAGTGGGGCCGTATCCCGGAAGCGGTGCGCAATCTGCCGGCGTGGAACGGCCGCATCGTCATCGACGCCAACAACGCCCTCGAGGTGCCGTCGTTCCAGGCGGTCGATCTGGGCGGCCGCGCTTCGAGCCTGGTGCTGGCCGACCTGCTGCCCGGTGCCCGCGTGGTCAAGGCCTTCAACCATCTGGCGGCGGCGCTGCTGCAAAGCGATCCGCAAGCCGAGGGCGGACGCCGCGTGCTGTTCTACTCGGGCGACGACGCCGACGCCAAGAAGACCGTCGCCCAGTTGATCGAGCGGCTTGGTTTTGCCGGCGTCGATCTCGGCACGCTCGACGGCGGCGGACGCCTGGCGCAGTTCCCCGGCGGCCCGCTGCCGGTCCTCAACCTGGTCAAATTCGGCTAACGTTGCTGCACCACGACAGCGCATTCCTTTAAACGGCAAGGACGGGGTATATTGAAGACCATTGCCCCTGTGAACTAAAGGAATGCCGCCATGATGCTCGATCACCTCAAAATCGGCACGCGCCTCGGCGCCGGCTTCGCCATCGTCCTGGCGCTGCTGGTGGCCGTCGTCGTCCTCGGACTCAGCTCCATGGGCCGCATCGGCAGCCGCACCCACGACATCATCGAAGACAAGAACGTCAAGCTGGAAGCGGCCAACCACATGGTCAACAACGTGCGCAACATCACGCTGCATCTGACGAACGCCCTGGTGGTACCCGGCACGCCGGAGATGAACGCCGAGCTGCAGAAGATGGCCGAGGCGCGCAAGAGGTATGGCGATGCCAAAAAAATCCTGTCCGACCGCGCCACCGACGACAAGGAAAAAGCCATGCTGGCCAATCTGGACACGCTGATCAACGACGGCGCGGCCAAGAACAACAAGGTCATCGAACTGCGCAAGGACGGCGAGATCCAGGACGCCACCACCTATCTGACGCAGACGGCCGCACCCGCCATGCAGGGGGTGCTCAAGGCGCTCGACGAGATCCTGGCCTACGAAAGCGCGCAGGCCAAACAGGCCGGCCAGGAGGTCGAGGCGGTGCTGGGCACATCGAAGGCGCTGATCGTGGGCCTCGGCCTGCTGGCGGTGGCGCTGGGCGGCGCGGTGGCGTGGTTCATCACGCGCTCGATCACGGTGCCGCTCAACGCCGCCGTCGACCTGGCCGAGACGGTGGCCGCCGGCGATCTGTCGACCCGCATCGAGGTGCATGCCACCGACGAAACCGGGCGTCTGCTGGGCGCCCTCAAGGCCATGAACGACAGCCTGCTCAACGTCGTCGGCCAGGTGCGGCAAGGCACGGACACCATCACCGTGGCCTCCAACGAAATCGCCGCCGGCAATATGGACCTGTCCTCGCGCACCGAGCACCAGGCCAGCTCGCTGGAGGAAACCGCGTCGTCGATGGAGGAGTTGACGTCGACCGTCAAGCAGAACGCCGACAACGCGCGCCAGGCCAACACGCTGGCGCGCAGCGCGTCGGAGGTGGCCAGCAAGGGCGGCGCCATCGTCGCCCAGGTGGTCGACACCATGGGTTCGATCAACGCCTCGTCGCGCAAGATCGTCGACATCATCTCGGTCATCGACGGCATCGCCTTCCAGACCAACATCCTCGCGCTCAACGCCGCCGTAGAGGCGGCGCGCGCCGGCGAGCAGGGTCGCGGCTTCGCGGTGGTGGCGTCGGAGGTGCGCAACCTGGCGCAGCGCTCGGCGGCGGCGGCCAAGGAGATCAAGCAATTGATCTCGGCCTCGGTGGCCAACGTCGACGACGGCTCCAAGCTGGTCAACGAGGCCGGCCAGACCATGGGCGACATCGTGGACAGCATCCGCCGCGTGACCGACATCATGGGCGAGATCACTTCCGCCAGCCTGGAACAGACCACGGGCATCGAGCAGATCAACATCGCCATCACGCAGATGGACGAGGTCACGCAACAGAACGCCGCGCTGGTCGAGCAGGCGGCGGCCGCGTCGCAAAGCATGCAGGAGCAGGCCGAGGCGTTGGCCAGGGTGGTGGGCTTCTTCAAAACCGGCGCCGGGGCGGCGGTGGCGCGCTTGGAGGCGCCGGGGACGGCTATAATGTTGCACACTCGATAGCAGACCGGAAGCCAGCCCATGCGCAAGATACTGATCGTACTGATGTCCCTGATGCTGACGGCATGCGTCGACGATTCGGTGTCCTATTATCCGGAAAGCGGCAACCCGGAGCATGCGCTGACGGTGCATCGGACGCAGAAGTATTTTTGGAGCAGCGCCAGCAGCGTGGAGTTGATCATGCAGCATTTGCCCCAGTGTTTGCGGCGCATCGAGCTCGAGGACATGCCGGCCGACGATGTCGAGATCGAATTGCTGTCGGGCGGGGATAACGTCTGGACGTTGCGCTCGGGGAAGGACATGTGGCAGGTCGAGACGCAAACCTGCACGCAGTATCCGGATGTCAAAGGCGACGGCGGGGAATTGATCGGCGTGTTCCGCGTGGACGGGGGCAAGCTGGTGTTCGAGGCGGCGGTGCTGGAGCCGGCGCAGTAACACTATCCCCCGTTACATGCCGTTCTTGGGCCGCTGACGGCGCATACATTGGCGGATTACGCTGCGCTAATCCGCCCTACGTGTTTCCCGGAGGGATAAACATGTTTGCCCGAGGGTGAACATGTATCCCGCCGTGGTACTTACCGCGACAACGCCGCGCGGCGCGGCGCCGCTTTGAGCGCCGGGCGCGCCGCCGGACGGCCAATCACCGCGGCCTGCGGATCCTCGTTCAGCTTGAACCGGCTCACCAACTCGGCCAGATTGCCGGCCTGCTCCTGCATGCTGCCGGCCGCCGCCGCCGCTTGCTCGACCAGCGCGGCGTTCTGCTGCGTGACCGAATCCATCTCCGTGATCGCCGTGTTGACGTGGCCGATACCCGTGCTCTGCTCGCTCGAGGCGGCGGTGATCGCCGACATGATCTGCGTCACGCGCGAGACGCTGGCCACCACCTGGTCCATCGTCGTGCCGGCCTCCGCCACCAGCGCGCTGCCGGCGCTGATGCTGTCGACCGAGGCGTTGATCAGCTCCTTGATCTCCTTGGCCGCGCCGGCCGAGCGCTGCGCCAGGTTGCGCACCTCGGAGGCGACCACCGCGAAGCCGCGGCCCTGCTCGCCCGCGCGCGCCGCCTCGACGGCCGCGTTCAGCGCCAAGATGTTGGTCTGGAACGCGATGCCGTCGATCACCGAGATGATGTCGACAATCCGCGTCGCCGAGGCATTGATCGTGTCCATCGTCTGCACCACCTGCGAGACGACCTTGCCGCCCTTTTCCGCCACCGCCGAGGCCGACATGACCAGCTGGTTGGCCTGCACCGCGTTGTCGGCGTTCTGGTTCACGGTCGAGGTCAATTCCTCCATCGACGCCGCCGTCTCCTCCAGCGAACTGGCCTGCGATTCGGTGCGCGCCGACAAGTCCATATTGCCCGAGGCGATCTCGCTCGACGCGGTGGCGATGGTGTCGGCGCTGCGGCGGATCTCGCCGATGGTCTCGGCCAGCCGCGCCTGCATCGATTTCATCGCGTACAGGATGCTGGCGTTGTCGGAGGCGTGGGTCTTGATGGTCGTGCTCAGGTCGCCGCCGGCGATCTGCAGCGCCACCTGGCTGACGTAGTCCGGGTCGCCGCCGATGGTGTGGCGCAGGCTTTTGTTGACCCTGCTGACGATGGCCCACAGCAGCAGACACACGCCGGCCAGCACGCCGGCCGATTGCAGCAGCGAGGTGCGGAAGGCGGCGTCGATGTCATCCATGTACACGCCGGTGGTCAGGTCCCAGTTCCACGGCGCGTAATGCTGCACGCGGCTCATCTTGGGCACCGGCACGGTCGTGTTCGGCCGGATCCACCAGTAGCGCACGAAGCCGGCGCCGTCCGGCGAGGCGCCGGCCGCCTGGATGTCGCGGTACAGATAGGTGCCGTTCGGGTCCTTGAAATCGGCCATGTCCTTGCCGTCGTTTTCCGCCTTGAAAGGATTCATCAGCGAGACGGTGCCGGTGGTGATGGTGATGTAGCCGTCCTTGCCATAGCGCAGGCCCTTGATCAGCGCCATCGCCTGCTTTTGCGCCTCTTCCTTGGGCATGGTGCCGGCGGCGGCCTTGTCGCCGAACTGCTTCACAATGCTCAGGCCGGCGTCGTCGATGTGGCGCAATTCGTTGCTGCGTTCCTCGATGCGCACCGAGCGCATCTGGATCGTCTGGTACAGGAAAATCGCGGTGATGCAGAGCAGGCTGCAAATGAGCGGCACCCAAAGCTTCTGCTGGAAGGACAATTTGTTCATGATAGTCTCCTGTTTTCTACAGGAAACTATACCGAAAAATGTTAAATGCGGGGGCAGGATAGCGCTACCCTGTTGTTTATTTGGGAATGCCACGAGTGCCGGCCGATTTTCATCGCCGCGCACTCGTGTTGGGCGCTTTTTTGTCGGCCGTCGAGGCCGCTTTGGAGGCCGCCTTACTGGGCGCTGGCGCCCTTGACGGTCTTGGCGGCCAGTTGCGCCTTCACGTCGGCGTTTTTGACGCGCGGCGTCATGTAGCTGACGTCGTCGTAGGCCTCGTTGCGGTCCAGCTGGCCGGCGTCGCGGGCGGCGATGGTCTCGGCCACCACCTCGGCACGGCTGCGGGTGCTGGTCGACGCGGCCAGGAACGATTGATTGATGGTCGCCTCGTTCTGGTCCAGCTGGCCGGCGGCGCGCGCGGCGACCGTCTCGGCGATGACTTGTTCGCGGGTCAACTGGCCCGCCGGGCCCTGGGCCACAGCCGCGCCGGCGGCCAGCAGCAGGGAAACGGATGCGAGGATGGATTTGACGTTCATGTTATTGCTCCTTATCTGATTAGCGTAATGCTCCTGAGAGCGCTTATCGGCCGTGTGCTGCTGTGTTTGTCGATAAGTCATCTTAGTATTAAAAATTCGGATAAAAAAGCGCAATTTTCCGGTCAAATCCATCGGCTTATCCGATCAAACGGCGGCCATCAGCGTTTTTCGCTGTCGAGCACGGCCGTCGCGTGGGCGTTGTAGCGCTCGCCCGCGGCGGCGTCGGCCGGCACCGCTTTTTCCAGCCGCGCCAGGTCGGCCGCCGTCAGCCGCAGCGCGGTCGCGCCCAGCGCCTCGGTCAGGCGGGCCCGGGTGCGCGCGCCCACCAGCGGCACGATGTCCTCGCCCTGCGCCGCCACCCAGGCGATCGCCACCTGCGCCACCGACACGCCCAGCTCGTCGGCGATGGCGCGCACCTTTTCCACCAGGCCCAGGTTGTGGTCCAGGTTGTCGCCCTGGAAGCGCGGGCTGGCGCGGCCGCGGAAATCGGCCTCGCCGGCGCGCTGCTTGCTCCAGTGGCCGCTGATCAGGCCGCGCGACAGCACACCGTAGGCGGTCACGCCGATGCCCAGCTCGCGGCAGGTTTGCAGGATGCCGTCCTCGACGCCGCGCGAAATCATCGAATACTCGATCTGCAGATCGGCGATCGGATGGACGGCGTGGGCGCGGCGCAGGGTCTCGCTGCCCACCTCGGACAGGCCGATGTGGCGCACGCGGCCGGCCTTGACCAGCTCGGCGATGGCGCCGACGGTGTCCTCGATCGGCACCGCCGGGTCCAGCCGCGCGGGGCGGTAGATGTCGATATGCTCGACGCCCAGCCGCTTGAGGCTGTACGCGGCGAAGTTTTTGACGGCCGCCGGGCGGGCGTCGTAGCCGATCCAGTTGCCGTCCGGATCGCGCATCGCGCCGAATTTGACGCTGATATTGACGCGCTCGCGGCCGCCGGCGGCCAGCGCCTCGCGCAGCAGCAACTCGTTGTGGCCCATGCCGTAGAAGTCGCCGGTGTCGAGCAGGGTGACGCCGGCGTCGAGCGCGGCGTGGATGGTGGCCAGGCTTTCGGCGCGGTCGGCCGGGCCGTACAGGTCGGACATGCCCATCAGCCCCAGGCCCAGTTGCGAGACTTGCGGGCCGGTGCGGCCAAGTTTGCGTGTTTGCATGATGTAGCTCCAGAGAAGGTCAGCGGAGTAGTCATTATGCTATTATCGATAGCCATAATAAATATGCGCAAATCCATTACTTCATTCGAAAAAACATAACAATCATGGACCAGCTCAAGGGCATGCGCATCTTCCAGGCGGTAGCCGACTGCAAGAGCTTCACGCAGGCCGCCGAGCGCCTGAACCTGCCCAAGCCGACCGTCACCAACGCCGTGCAAGCGATCGAACAGCAGCTCGGCGTGCGCCTGCTCCAGCGCACCACGCGCAAGGTCAGCCTCACGGCCGAGGGCGCGCAGTACCTGGAGCGCTGCACCGCCCTGCTCAACGACCTCGAGGACATCAACGGCCTGTTCGCCGGCGACGGCCGGCTGCTCGGCGGCGCGGTGCGGGTCGAGCTGCCGGAGCGGCTGGCGCACCTGGTCGTCATCCCCGCGCTGCCGGATTTCTTCCGGCGCCACCCGGGCATCCAGGTGCGGCTGGGCTCGGGCGACCGCTACGCCGACCTGGTCGGCGAAGGCATCGACTGCGCGGTGCGCGGCGGCACCTTGCGCGATTCGACCCTGGTGGCGCGCCGCCTCGGCACCATGGAACAGATCAACCTGGCGTCGCCGGCGTATCTGGAGCGCCACGGCAGGCCGCGCACACTGGACGATTTACAACACCACCTCGCGGTGAATTTTTTCTCCAGTCAAACGGGGCGCGACATGGACTGGGAATACGTCGACGCCGACGGCATCGGGCGCACCTTGCCGATGCGCAGCCAGGTCTCCGTCAGCGGCACCGAGGCCTATATCGCCGCCTGCGTGGCGGGTTTGGGACTGATCCAGGTGCCGGGCGAGAGCGTCATGCCGCTGCTGGCGGCCGGCCGGCTGGAGCAGGTGCTGCCCGCGTGGCGGCCGGCGCCGATGCCGCTCAACATCGTTTATTCGCACAATCGCCACCTGTCGCCACGGGTGCGGGTGTTTGTCGACTGGTTAATTAGTGTCATTGGGCAACAAAATGTGTCAGAATGAGGCTATCGTCCCTTAACAAACCTAATTTTCATGAAACTGCCCCTGTCGACGGCGCTGCTGGCGTTGTACTCCTGCACCAGTCTGGCGGCCACGCCCCCCGCGCCGACGCCGGCGCGGATGCTGCAAGGCGCGCTGCAAAAGATCGACGGCGACAGCTGGCTCGAGCATGTGACCACGCTCGCCTCGGACGAATTCGAGGGGCGCGCGCCCGGCACGCGCGGCGAAACGCTCACCATCGACTATCTGCAGCAACAGTTCCGCAAACTGGGGCTGGAACCGGGCAACCCGGACGGCACCTATCTGCAACGGGTGCCGACGGTGGGCATCTCCAGCCACCCGACGATGAGCTACGCCAAGGACGGCCGCAGCACGCAGCTCATCTTCGGCGACGATTATGTGGCGTGGTCGGCGCGGGCCGAGCGGCAAATCGACGTCACCGACTCCGAGCTGGTGTTCGTCGGCTACGGCGTGCAGGCGCCGGAATACCACTGGGACGACTACAAGGGCGCCGATCTGAAGGGCAAGACCCTGCTCATGCTGATCAACGACCCGCCGCTGCCCGACCCCAAGCATCCCAAGCGGCTGGACCCGGCAGTCTTCGGCGGCAACGCGATGACCTACTACGGCCGCTGGGCCTACAAATATGAGATGGCCGCGAAAATGGGCGCGGCCGGCGCGCTGATAGTGCACGAAGCCAAGCCGGCGGCCTACCCGTACGAGGTCGTGCGCAACAGCTGGAGCCGCGAAAACTTCGCCATCTACGACAAGGCGCCGGACCCGGACTTTCCGGCCGTGCCGGGCTGGCTGCAGATCGACCGCGCGCGCGAGCTGTTCAAGGCCGGCGGCTACGATTTCGACGGCCTGAAAAAGCAGGCGCTGTCGCGCGACTTCAAGCCGGTGCCGCTGGGCGTCAAGCTCAGCGTAAGCGAGCTCAACGCCTGGCGCCAGGTCGACTCGCACAATGTCGTCGCCCGCATCGCCGGCTCCGATCCGCAGCTGAAGAACGAAGTGATCGTGTACAGCGCGCACTGGGACCACTTCGGCATCGATGAAACCTTGAACGGCCCGCGCACGCAGCAAATCTTCCATGGCGCGCTGGACAACGCCAGCGGCGTCGCCGCCTTGCTGGAAATCGCCAAGGCGTACAAGGCGCTGCCGGTCGCGCCCAAGCGCACGATCGTGTTCCTGGCGACCACGGGCAAGGAGCGGGGCCAGCTGGGCGCCAAATATTACGCGCGCAACCCGCTGTATCCGATCGACAAAACGCTGGTCAACATCAACCTGCAGGGCATGAATGTCTGGGGCCGCACGCGCACGGTGGAATTGCGCGGCATGGGCCAATCGACGGCGGACGACGTGGTCGTCAAGGTGGCGCGGGGCCAGGGGCGCAGCGTACGGCCGGACAGCAACGGCGAATACGGCAACTTCTACCGTGGCGACCAGATCGAATTCGCCAAGGCCGGCGTGCCGGTGGTGTATCTCAGCGACAGCCTCGACTTCATCGGCAAGCCGGCCGCGTACGGCCGCGAAAAGCTGATGCGTTACAGCACGCAGCAATACCACACGGTCAACGACGTGGTCGATCCGAAGTGGGACACGCGCGGCACGGTGGAGGACATCGCCTTGTTATTCCAGACCGGTTACCAGATCGCGCAAGGCAAGGACGCGCCGCAGTGGAAGCCCAATGCCGAGTTCAGGCGCAAATCCGGCGCCGACTCCGCGCGTTAGCCCTCGTGGGCGGACGCTTCCCTTGAATCCTTATACAAAATTTTGTATATTGGTGGGATGACTGATCCAAAGCCGGTAGAGTTTCGAGGACGTTCATTGGACGATTTGCGCGCCTTCCCTATCGAGGCCAGGCGTGAGGCAGGCTATCAGATAGATCTTCTACAACATGGCCAGGAACCAAACGACTGGAAACCTATGGCGAGCGTCGGGCCAGGTGTGAATGAAATTCGAATTCAAGATGCCGCAGGCGCGTTCCGTGTCGTCTATGTCGCAAAGTTTGCCGATGCCGTCTATGTGCTGCACTGCTTTCAGAAAAAAACACAGCAAACTCGCAAACAAGATATCGATCTGGCTGCGCAGCGCTACCGCGAACTCAAGATGGAGTTGGGGAAATGACCAAACAACAATTTGCCAGCGTTTGGGATGCCATTGAGGACACCCCGGTCGAGGCCGAGAACATGAAGCTGCGCTCTCAATTGATGGCCCAGTTAACAGACCATATCGCACGGACCGGTTTAAGCCAAACTGAGGCCGCCAAGCTCTTTGGCGTCACTCAGCCGCGAGTCTCCGATCTGATGCGCGGGAAGATCAACCTGTTTGGCATCGATGCCCTGGTGAACATGGCCGCCGCAGCGGGCCTAAGGGTTGAAATTCAGCTGCGGGATGCCGCCTGATTCAAACTATCGACTGAGCATGCATGGCCGATTACGCTGCGCTCTCAAGTCCTCCGGCAGGAGGACGCTCGTTCGATGGCCCCCGGGCGGATTGGCGGGCCTCGCCCGCTAATCCGCCCTACGTGATTCCGGTGTCCGCTAACTTAGCGGTCCGGCCAGCCATTTCTCATCGCGCAGCTTTTGGAGCTGCGCCAGATTGCGCTGTTGGTAGGCGTCCGCGCCGGCCGCGGCGATATCGGCCCGCAGGCCCTGCTCCGCCTGCTCGATGCGCTGCGCGTCTTGCGGCGTCAACTCCTGCAAACTATTGAGATACGTGACGCCCCACTGCAAGCGCGTCGCCGGCCCCACCGCCGCGTCCCTCGCCTGCCGATACCAGTCGAGCGCGCCCGCCGTGTCGCCGCGCCGCTTGGCGCCTGCCGCCAGACTCAGCATGAAGTAGTACGGCGAGTGTGAACGCGGCAACTCGGCCAGCAGCACCTGCTCCGCGCGCGCCGCCAAGCCGGCGTCGTTCAGCGCGCTGACCGCCGTGTTGACCAGGGTGTGCCGCTCGTAGGGATCGCTCGCCTCCGCCAGCGCCGCGTCGACCCGCTCCCGCACCTGCTCCTGCAAACCTTGCGACGCCGCGAGCAAGCGCGTCAGCCGCATTTGCAGCCGCGCCGCCGCCAGCCGGTCCGGCGCGCCGAGCCAGAAATCATCAGCCCAGCGCGCGGCCGCGCCGCTCAACACGGCGGCCAGCTCCTCGCGCCGGCTGGCGAACTTGATCAGGTTGACGCCGCTGTTGCTGAGAATATCCATGTTGGCGCGCGCCAGCCGCGCGTCCGAGAAAATCGCCATCAGCACCTCGGCGTTGGCCGCCGCGTCCACGCCCTTGCCGGCCGACGCCAGTTGCCCGTGCAGAGCCAGCCGCGCCGCCGCGTCGGCGTCGACACCATTGCAGGCGCGCGCCAGCGCCAGCAAGGTGGCGGCAAGATCGCGTCCGCCCAGCAGGCGGCCTTCGTCGGTGTCCCAGGAGTAGTGGCTCAGCAACGACCATTCGTCCGCGCCCAGCTTGCGCGCGCCGGACAAGGCGGCCGTCAACGCGGCGGCCGCGCCGGAGCCGGCCGCGTGCACGGCCAGCGCCGTGTCGAAGGCGGCGACGAATGATTCGCCGTCGAGCTCGCACGGCAGCCGCGTGATCTCGCCGCCGTCCGGCGCGAACAGCACCAAGGTCGGATAGCTGCGCAGCCCGTACCGCGCGGCCAGCGCCTGCGCGCCGGGCGTGTCGCCGTCCAGATGGCAGCACAGCGCAAACGCCGAGCGCCGCACGAATTCGTCGCGCGCGAAGATTTCGGCCTTGACGCGATTGCACGGCGGACACCACACCGCGCCCCAATACAGGAACAACGGCTGCCGCCGCGAGCGCGCCAGCGCGAACGCCGCCTCCAGGTCGCCGGCGTGCCGGACTTCATTCCATGCGATGCTCATCGTGTTGGACGGTGAGCGTTCAATAATTTGGCCGCGATCGACACGGTCACCGGCGAGGCGGGCCATTCGTCATCCGGCCCGAACCAGCGCGCGTCGGCGATTTCCGCCTGGTCGACGCGGATCTCGCCGTCCAGATAGTCGGCCGTGTAGGCGATCATCAACGAATGCGGGAACGGCCACGACTGGCTGCCGAAGTAGCGCAGGTTGTGCACCCGCAGTCCGACCTCCTCGTACACCTCGCGGTGGATCGCTTCCTCGATCGATTCGCCGGCCTCGAGAAAGCCGGCCAGCGCCGTGTAACGCCTGGCGGGCGAATTGGTGTGCATCGCCAGCAGCACCGAGTCGCCCTTGCGGATCAGCACCATCATCGCCGGCGAGATGCGCGGATAGGCGCTCATGCCGCAGTTCGGACATTGGTAGCAGCGCTCGCCGGTCAGTTGCCGGGTCGGCGTGCCGCAGGCGCCGCAGTAGCGGTGCGTGCGCGCCCATTCGGCCAGCTGGAACGCCCTTCCCGCCAAGCCCAGAAAACCATCGTCGACGGCGCCGAACAGCGAGCGCAGCCCGTGGTAGCCATGCTCGCCGTCCAGCGCCAGCGGCTGGTCCAGCCATGCCAATTGATAGTAAGCGCCTTCCCACTTGCCCAGCGGGTGCACCCGCTCCGGCGGCAGCCAGAGCGCGGCGACCGTGTCCGGGTCCGGCAAGCCCAAAGTGGCGTTGCGCAATAGCAACTCTCCGCGATGGAACACAAAAGTGCGCGCACGGTCGTGCGCTTCGGGCTGAATCAGGGGAATAAATGTGGCGGGCGTGAGCAGCATAGAGGGCACAAAAAAGGTTACGCGCGAGCCACTATCTTACAGTGTTTCTTATTTGCTTATTTTGCATGCCACGCCGTTCCGGCCGGCTGATGAAGAAAACAACGCTAAGTCATTGTTTTCAGGCCAAGATTTAGAGGACATTTGTGCTTCTTCTCACTCAATCGAGGTAATTGCCGGTAAGATATATTTCCGTAAGGAGATTAAATTATGCCATCGATAGTACCTGGATTGACCACCGACCAAATCGTCAGCCTGCAACCTAACCAGATTGCGCTGCTGACGACTGCGGAAATTGCTTTGCTGACTACAACACATATGTCCGTGTTGTCGACCCTGCAATTGGCCGCCATCGGGACCGCCCAGTTACGGGCGCTGTCGACCCAGAACCTGCAGGCGCTCAGCACCGAGCAGATCGGCTATGGCTTCACCACCCGGCAAATCCAGGCGCTGACCACCGGGCAAATGATCAGCCTGACCACCGATCAGCTGGTCCACGGCTTGACCACCGACCAGTTCGCCGCGCTGGCCACGGCGCAGGTCGCCGCGCTGACGACCGCGCAGGTGGCGCTGATCGAAGCCGATGACATCGCCGCGCTGCAAACCCGCCAGGTGGTCGCGCTGAACACCGCGCAACTGCGCGCGCTCGGCACCGCCCAGATCGCCGCGCTGACCTCCGGCCAGACCGTCGCCTTGCAAACCCGTCAACTGGCCGCGCTGACCAGCGGCCAGCTCGCCAGCATCGACACCGACGACATCGCCGCCCTGACCACGCAGCAGCTGGTCTCGCTCGGCACCGCCGCGCTGGGCGCGCTGACGACCGATCAGATGGCCGCGCTGCGCACCGCGCAGAGCAGCAGCCTGTCGACCGCGCAAATCGGCGCCCTCGGCAGCGACCAGCTGGCCGCGCTCGGCACCGCAGGCTTCGCCGCGCTCAAGACCGCGCAGATCGCCGCACTGACCACCAAGCAATTCACCGCCCTCGGCACCGACCAGATCGTGGCGCTGACGACCGCGCAAACCGCCGCGCTGACCACGCTGCAACTGAGCCAGATGAGCAGCGACCAACTGGCCGCGATGGAAACCCAGGACTTCGCCGCGCTCAAGAGCCAGCAACTGAACGCGCTCGGCACCGCCACCACGAGCGTCCTCAGCACCGACCAGATCGCCGCGCTGACGACCGCCCAGGTCGCGGCCTTGCGCAGCAACCAGTTGCGCGCGCTGAGCACCGACCAGATCGTCGCGCTGAGCACCCAGCAGGTCGCCGCGCTGACCACCGCCCAAGTCGCCGTGCTGACGACCGAGCAGGTCGCCGCGATCGAGACGCGCGACATCGCCGCCATGCGAACGGCGCAGGTCGCCGCGCTGACGACGGCCCAGCTCAATGCGCTGGCCACCGACCAGATCGCCGCGCTGACGACCGCGCAGGCGGCCGGCATGACCACGGCGCAACTGGCGTCGCTGGGCACCGCCTCGCTCGCCGCGCTGGAAACGCAGGACCTGGCCGCGCTGCGCACGCAACAAATCGCCGCGATCTCCAGCGACGGCATCGCCGCGCTGGGCAGCGCCCAGATTGCCGCCATGACGACCGCGCAGATCGCCGCGCTGAAGACGGCGCAACTGTCGGCGCTCGACACCGACCAGATCGCCGCGCTGGGCACGGCCCAGGCCAACGGCCTGACCACGCAGCACATGACGGTGTTGTCGACCTTGCAGCTGGGCGCGCTCAGCGCCGCCAACCTGGCTTCGCTCAAGACCGCGCAGATCGCCGCCATGGGCACCGGCCTGATCGCCGCCCTCGGCACCGACCAGATCGTCGCGCTGAAAACCGCGCAGGCCAGCGCCCTGAGTTCGCTGCAACTGTCCGCCCTGTCCAGCGACCAGCTGAACGCCATGGAAACGCAGGACCTGGCCGCGCTGCGCACCCAGCAGTTGGCCGGACTGAGCACCGCCAACATCGCCGCGCTCGACACCGGCCGGATCGCCGCGCTCACCACCGCCCAGATCGCCGCGCTGTCGACGCAGCAAGCCGCCGCCCTCGGCACCGATCAGATCGTCAGCCTGAGCACCGGCCAGAGCGCCGCGCTGACCAGCCGCCAGATCGCCGCGCTCGGCAGCAACCAGGTCGCCGCCATCGAAACGCGCGACCTGGCCGTCATGAAAACCAGCCAGATCGCCGCCCTGTCCACCGGCCAGTTCGCCGCGCTCACCACCGATCAGGTCGCGGGCCTGACGACGCTGCAAACGGCCTCGCTGCTCACCCAGCAGGTCGCCGCGCTCGGCAGCGACCAGGTCGCCGCCATGGAAACCCAGGATCTGGTCGCGCTCAAATCGCAGCAGGCCGCCGCGCTGTCGAGCACCGCGGTCGCCGCGCTGACGACGACCCAGTTCGCCGCGCTGGCCAGCACCCAGTTGAGCAACTTCACCAATGCCCAGCTCGCCGCGCTGACGACCGACCAGATCGTCGCGCTGACCACCGCCCAGACCGCCGCACTGAGCACGCGCGCCATCGCCGCCCTGTCGACCGACCAGCTCAACGCGCTGCAAACGATCGACTTCGCCGCACTGAAAACCGCGCAGATCGCCGCGCTGACCCCGGCCCAAGTGGCCGCGCTGAACACCGACCTGATCGTCGCGCTGACAACCCAGCAGGCCGGCGCGCTAACCGGCGTCCAGCTGCAGGCGCTCACCACCGACCAGTTGGCCGCGATGGAAACGCAGGACTTCGCCGCGCTCAAAACCAGCCAGTTGCTCAGCCTGGGCACCAAGGCCATCGCCACCCTGACCACCAACCAGATCGCCGCGCTGAAAACCGCACAAATCGCGCAACTGAGCTCGGACCAGATCCAGGTGCTCAGCTCGGCCCAACTGGGCGCGCTGACGACGGCGCAAGTGAACGCCCTCAGCACCGCCCAGGTCGCCTACCTGCTGACCGCGCAAGTGGCCGCGCTGACCACCGCCGACTGGGCGGCGCTCAAATCGACGCAATTGAACGCGCTCACCGCCGGCCAATTCGCCGCCGTCACCACCGACCAGATCATCGCGCTGACGACGGCGCAGGCCGGCGCATTGTCCACCCAACAACTGGCGCTGCTGTCGACCGAGCAACTGGTGGCGATGGAAACGCAGGACCTGGTCGCAATCAAGACGCAACAACTTGTCGGCCTCGGCACGTCCGTCGTGGCGGCGCTGACCACCGACCAGTTGCAATCGCTGAAAACCCAGCAAATCGCCGCGCTCAACAGCAAGCAGCTGGCGGCGCTGACGACCGACCAGATCGTCGCGCTGACCACCGCGCAGGCAAGCAACCTGACCACCGCGCAGATCGCCCAGCTGTCGAACGACCAGCTGCTGGCGATCGAGACCGACGACCTGGCCGCGCTGAAGACGGCGCAACTGGCCGCGCTGGCCACCAACCAGATCGCCCTGCTGAGCACCGACCAGATCGTCGCGCTGGCCACCGCACAAGTCGCCAGCCTGAGCACGCGCCAGTTGCAGGCGCTGCGCAGCGAGCAGATCGCCGCGATGGAAACGCGCGACCTGGCCGCGCTGAAAACCGCGCAACTGGCCGGCCTGAGCACGGCCAACCTGAACGCGCTGAGCGCCGACCAGGTGCAGGCGCTGACCACCGTCCAATTGAACGCGCTAAGCAGCGCGCAGCTGCAAGCGCTGAACAGCACGCAAATCGCCGCGCTGGGCACGGCGCAGGTGACCAGCCTGGCGACCACGCAAGTGGCCCTGCTGAGCAGCGCACAATTGCTGGCCCTGGGCACCGACGGCCTGGCGTTGCTGAAGACGGCGCAAGTGGCCGCCATCAAAACCGCCCAGATCGCCGCCCTCAACAGCGACCAGCTGATCGCGCTGACCACCGCGCAAGTGAGCGGCCTGTCCACGCAGCAAGTCGCCGCCCTCGGCAGCGACCAGTTGAACGCGCTGGAAAGCCAGGATGTCGCCGCCCTGCGGACCTTGCAGATCGCCGCGCTGGGCACCAGCCTGATCGCTAACCTGAGCACCGCCCAGGCGGCCGCGCTGACCAGCGTGCAAGTGGCGGGCCTCAGCACGGCCCAGTTGGTCGCGCTCGGCACCGACCAGTTGCAAACCTTCGCCACCGGCGACATCGCCGCGCTGAGAACGGCGCAAGTCGTGGCGCTGACCACCGCCCAGGTCGGCGCGTTGACCAGCGACCAGTTCCGCTCCATGACGGCCGCCCAGATGGCCGTGCTCACCAGCGAACAGTTCCGCGCGCTCGGCACCGACCAGATCGTCGCGCTAAACACCCTGCAAGCGAGCAACCTGACCACCGTCCAGGTGCGCGCGCTGACCGCCGGCCAGTTGGCCGCGCTGGAAACGCAAGACCTGGCCGCCTTCAAGACCCAGCAAGTGGCGGCCTTGGGCACCGAGCAATTCGTGCTGCTCAACAGCGACCAGATCGCCGGCCTGAGCGTCACGCAAGTGGCCAACCTGACCAGCCAGCAACTCGCCGCGCTGCTCACCGACCAGGTGCGCGCGCTGGAAACGCGCGACCTGGCCGCGCTGCGGACCGTGCAATTGCAGGCGTTCAACAGCGCCCAGCTCGAAGCGATCTCCACCGACCAATTGCAGGGCATGACCGCCGCGCAACTGGCGTCGCTGGGCACCTCGCAATTCCAGAGCCTGCTGACCGCGCAGATCGCCTCGCTGACCACGCAGCAGGTCGCCGCGCTGGCCACCGGCCAGATCGCCAGCCTGACCACCGATCAGCTGGCCGCGCTCAACACCGATGACATCACCGTGCTGAAAACCGCGCAGATCGGCGCGTTCAACACCGGCCACATCGTCCACCTCAGCACCGACCAGGTGACCGCGCTCACCAGCGCCCAAGTCGCCTCGATGTCGACCGCCCAGCTGTCGTCGCTGTCGTCCGACCAGATCCACGCGCTCAGCTCGGAAGACTTCGCCGCGCTCAGCGCCGCCCAGCTGGGCGCGCTCGGCGGCTTGAACAACCTGAGCACCGACCAGATCCAGGCCTTGACGTCGAACCAGATCGCCGGCCTGACCACGGCCCAGATCGCCGCGCTGAGCACCGACCAGATCGTGGCGCTGACCACGCGCCAGATCGGCGCGCTCAGCACCGCCGGCGTCGCCGCCCTCGGCAGCGATCAAGTGCGCGCGATCGAGCTCGAAGACCTGGCCGTCATGAAAACCGCGCAACTGAACGCGCTGAGCACCGAGCGCGTCTCCCAGTTGACCGTCGACCAGATCCAGTCGCTGACCTCGGCGCAGGTCGGCACGCTGGCGACCGCGCAGATCGCCGCGCTGACCACGGCGCAAGTGCAAGCACTGACCAGCGCCGACATACTGGCGTTCAAGACCGCGCAGATCCTCGCGCTCAGCACCGACCAGCTCGGCGCGCTCGTCATCGACCAGGTGCAGAACCTGTCGGCGGCCGTGCTCAACGCCTTGACCAGCACGCAGTTGCAGTCGCTCACCGCCGATCAGATCATCCAACTGACCACGCTGCAATACGCGCAACTGGCCACCGCGCAGGTGGCCGCGCTGAGTACGCTCCAACTGGGCGCCATCGAGCTGGAAGACCTGGCCGCGCTCAAGACCGCGCAGATCGCCGCGCTCGGCACCGGCCAGATCCAGTCCTTGACGGTCGACCGCGTCGCCGCGCTGACCACCTTGCAGACGCAGGCACTGAGCACCAACCAGCTGCTGTCGCTGACCACCGACCAAATCCAGGCGCTGACCAGCGTCGAGTTGCTCGCCCTTAAGACCTCGCAGATCGCCGCACTGGCCACCGACCAGCTCAACGCGCTGCTGGCCGACCAGTTGCAAAGCCTGGGTTCGGCGCAATTGAACGCGTTGACGACGGCCCAGTTCCACGCGCTCAGCAACGACCAGATCGTCCAGCTGACGACGCGCCAAGTCGCCCAGTTGGCGACGGCGCAGATCGCCGCGCTCAGCTCCGCGCAGATCGCCGCGATGGAGTTGGAAGACCTGGCCGCGCTGGTCAGCAACCAGATCGCCGCGCTGAGCACGCTGCAAATCAGCCAGCTCGGCCTCACGCAGATCGACAACCTGACCACCGCGCAAGTGGCCGCGCTCGGCAGCAACCAGCTGATCGCGCTCGGCACCGACCAGATACAGGCGATCGCCACCGACGACCTGCAAGCGCTGAGGACGGCGCAAGTGCAGGCGCTGACCACCACGCAACTGACCGCGCTGACGATCGACCAGCTGCAAAACCTCACCACCGCCCAGCTCAACGCGCTGACGTCGGCGCAGGCGGCCTCGCTGACCACCGACCAGATCGCCGCGCTGACCACGCTGCAGATAAACAACCTGGCCACGCGCCAGCTCGGCGCGCTCGGCAGCGAGCAGATCGCCGCCATCAGCACCGACAACTTCGCCACCTTGTCGAGCACGCAATTGGGCGCGCTCAACAGCGCCCAGTTCGGCGCGATCACGACCGACCAGATGGTCGCGCTGACCAGCCTGCAGACGGCCGCGCTGAGCACCGCGCAACTGGCCGCGCTCAGCAGCGACCAGCTCAACGCGCTGGAAACGGCCGACTTCGCCGTGCTGAAGACGGCGCAAATCGCCGCGCTGACCACCGCCAACGTCGCCGCGCTGACAACCGACCTGGTTAGTACCCTGGGCACCGCGCAAATCGGCGGCCTCGGCACGGCGCAGATCGCCGCCTTCAACACCGACCAGATCATGTCGCTGGGCACGGCGCAGGTTGGCGTGCTGAACACCCAGCAAATCGGCGTGCTCAGCACCGACCAGATCGCCGCGCTCAGCACGATGGACTTCGTCGCCCTGCACAGCAATCAGTTGGCGGCCTTCAACACCGACCAGATCGGCGCGCTGACCGCCGACCAGCTCAACGCGCTGTCGACCAGCGCCGTCACCGGCCTCACCACGCAACTGCTGGGCGCGCTGACGACCTTGCAATTAAGCCTGCTGGAAACCGCCCATGTGGCGGTGCTGACGTCGGCGCAATTGCCGTCGCTCAATTCCGCCCAGCTGGCCGCGTTCAATACCGACCAGTTCGCCGCGATCAACACCAGCGCCATCAAGAACTTGCTGGGTGCGCAATTCGCCGCGCTGACCAGCGACCAGATCGTCGCGTTGACCACCGATCAGGTGCGCGCGCTGACCAGCGTCCAGCTGACCGCGCTGGTCAGCGACCAGGTGGCCGCGTTGGAGACGGTCGACCTGGCCGCGCTGTCCACCGCGCAAGTCACCGCGCTCGGCACGGCCCAGTTGCAAGCGCTGCTGACCGACCAGGTGGCTTCGCTTGCCACCTCGCAAATCGCCGCGCTGACCACCGACCAGCTCGTCGCCGGCCTCAACACCGATCAGATCGCCGCGTTGACCACCGAACAAACCGCGTCGCTGGCCACCAAACAGGTGGCGGCGCTGACGACGGCGCAGATCGTCGCGCTGGAAACGGCCGACCTGTCGTCGTTCACCACGCGCCAGATCGTCGCGCTCACCAGCGGCCAGATCGGCGTGCTGAGCAGCGACCAGCTCAACGGCATGACGACGACCGAACTGGCCGCGCTCACCACCAGCCAGATCAATAGCGGCCTGAGCACGGCCCAGCTGGCCGCTTTGGACGCCGACCACATCGCGGCGCTGACCACCGCGCAACTGGTCTACGGCTTGAGCAGCGACAGCATCGCCGCGCTGACCACCGATCAGTTGGCGGCGCTGCGGACCGCGCAAACGTCAGCACTGGGCAGCGCCCAGGTGCAGGCGCTGACTACCGACCAAATCGTCGCGCTGAGCACCGCCCAGGCATCGACCCTGAGCACGCAGCAAGTGGCCGCGCTGGCGACCCAACAGATCGTCGCGCTGGAAACGGCCGACCTGGCGTCGTTCACCACACGCCAGATGGTGGCGCTGACCAGCGACCAGATCGCCGTGCTGAACAGCGACCAACTGAACAGCCTGACCACGACCGAACTGGCCGCGCTGACCACCAGCCAGATCAATAGCGGCCTGAGCACGGCCCAGCTGGCCGCGTTGGACGCCGACCACATCGCGGCGCTGACCACCGCGCAACTGGTCTACGGCTTGAGCGGCGGCAGCATCGCCGCGCTGACGACCGATCAGTTGGCGGCCCTGCGCACCGCGCAAACGTCGGCACTGGGCAGCGCCCAAGTGCAGTCGCTGACCACCGACCAGATCGTCGCGCTGAGCACCGCGCAGGCGTCGACCCTGACCACGCAGCAAGTCGCCGCGCTGACGACCCAACAGATCGTCGCGCTGGAAACGGCCGACCTGTCGTCGTTCACCACGCGCCAGATGGTGGCGCTGACCAGCGACCAAATCGCCGTGCTGAACAGCGACCAACTCAACAGCTTGACGACGACCGAACTGGCCGCGCTCACCACCAGCCAGATCATCAACGGCCTGAGCACGGCCCAACTGGCCGCGCTGGACGCCGATCACGTCGGCTCGCTGACGACGGCGCAACTGGTCTACGGCCTGAGCAACGACAGCATCGCCGCCTTGACGACCGACCAGATCGTCGCATTGCGCACCGCGCAAACGTCCGCACTAGGCAGCAGCCAAGTCCAGGCGCTGACCACCGACCAGATCGTCGCGCTGAGCACCGCGCAGGCATCGACCCTGACCACGCAGCAAGTGGCCGCGCTGACGACCCAACAGATCGTCGCGCTGGAAACGGCCGACCTGTCGTCGTTCACCACGCGCCAGATGGTGGCGCTGACCAGCGACCAGATCGCCGTGCTGAACAGCGACCAGCTCAACGGCCTGACCACGGCCGATTTGGCCGCGCTGACCACCAGCCAGATCAATAGCGGCCTGAGCACGACCCAACTGGCCGCGCTGGATGCCAACCACATCAGTTCGCTGACCACCGCGCAACTGGTCTACGGCCTGGGCAACGACAGCGTCGCCGCATTGACGACCGACCAGATCGTCGCATTGCGCACCGCGCAAACGTCGGTGCTGGGCAGCAGCCAGGTGCAGTCGCTGACCACCGACCAGATCGTCGCGCTGAGCACCGCACAGGCATCGACCCTGACCACGCAGCAAGTCACCGCGCTGACGACCGATCAGATCGTCGCGCTGGAAACGGCCGACCTGGCCGTCATGAGCACGCGCCAGATCGCCGCCATCAACTCGCTGCAGGTCGCCGCGCTGGCCACGGCGCAGCTCAATTCGCTGACCTTGGCGCAACTGGCCGCCTTCAGCACCAGCCAGCTGTCCAACGGCCTGCAAACGGCGCAGGTGGCCGCGCTCGACACCGCGCACATCGCCGCGCTGAGCACCGCGCAGTTGGCGTACGGCCTGACCATCGACACCCTGCAGGCATTGACCACCGACCAGATCCAGGCGCTTCTTACCGCCCAGATCGCCGCGCTGACGACCGCCCAGGCCTCCAGCCTGAGCACCGATCAGATCGCCGCGCTGGCCACGGCGCAAATGACCGGCCTGTCCACCGCGCAAATGCAATGGCTGACCGCCGACCAGTTGGCCGCGCTGAGCACCGCCCAGGTCGCAGCGCTCGACACGCAGGACGTCGCCGCGCTGACGGCCAGCCAGTTCATCGGCCTGAGCACCGCCCAGACCGTCGCGCTGACCACCAACCAGGTGCGCGGCCTGAAGACGGCGCAGGTCGCCGCCATCGACGGCGTCCAGATCGGCGCCTTCAGCACCGACCAGATCGGCGCGCTGAGCACCGCCCAGGCGGCCGCCCTCAGCGTCACCGCCGTGATGTCGCTGTCGACCGCGCAGATCGGCGCGCTCGCCACGGCCGATGTCGCCGCGCTGGGCACCTTGCAAGTTGCCAGCCTCGACGTCACGCAACTGCCTGGCCTGAACACGGCGCAGGTGCAGGCGCTCACCAGCGCCCAGCTGGGCGCGATGACGGCCGACCAGCTGTTCGCCATGAGCACCAGCCAGATCAGCGCGCTGCGCACGGCGCAGATCGGTTACCTCAACACCACGCAACTGTCCGCGCTGTCGAACGGCCAGATCCAGGCCCTCACGACGGACCAGGTGGCCAGTATCAAACTGAGCCAGGTCACCGCGCTGACGGTCGACCAGGTCGCCGCCTTCGACACCAACCAGTTGCAGGCGCTGACCACGGCGCAAATCCAGACGATGACGTCGACGCAACTGAACGCGCTGACCGGCACCCAGGCCGCCGCCTTGACCACCACGCAGATGGGCGCGCTCAAGAACGCCCAGATCGCCGCGCTGACGATCGACCAGATCAACGCCTTCACCCCGACGCAGCTGGCCGCCTGGACCACCAGCCAGCTCGGTTCGCTGACGGTGACGCAGATCGGCTACCTGTCGACCGCGCAGATCGCCGGCCTGACCAACACGCAGGTGGCCGGCCTCAAGGCGAGCCAGCTGCAGGTCTTCACGACCGACCAGATCGCCGCGTTCACGGCGGGGCAGATCCCGTCGCTGACCACGACCAACCTGACGGCGCTGAGCGTCGCGCAGGCGGACGCCCTCACCGGCGCCCAGGTGGCAGCGATGTCGGTCACGCAAACGATGGCGCTCAACGCCGGCTCGGTCAACTACGCCACGCCGCTGGTGCTGGACCTGGACGGCGACGGCGTGCGCACCTTGAGCATCGCGGCGGGCGTGCAATTCGACATCCGCGGCGACGGCAAGGCCGTCAACACCGGCTGGGTCGACAGTAAAGACGGCCTGCTGGCCCTGGACCGCAACGGCGACGGCCTCATCAACGACGGCGGCGAGCTGTTCGGCAGCGCCACGACGTTGGCCGATGGCAGCAAGGCGGGCGACGGCTACGCCGCGCTGGCCGCGCTCGACGGCAACGGCGACGGCCAGCTCAGCGCCGCCGACGACGCGTTCGGCGCGCTGCGCGTCTGGGTCGACGGCAACTCGGACGGCGTCAGCCAGGCCGACGAGCTCAAGACCTTGGCGCAACTGGGCATCGCCACGATCGCCACCGACGCCGCCAACGCGCTGACGCAGCAAAACGGCAACGTGATCGGCCTGACGTCGAGCTACACCGGCACCGACGGCAGCGTGCACGCCAGCGCCGACGTCTGGTTCCTGGCGCAAAAAGCGACAACTTCGGCAACACCAACTGCCACTTTGCAACAGCAAGTCAGTGGCCTGAGCAACGCCCTGTCCAGCTTCACCGCTGCCAATCCGGCAACAAGTGGCGCCACCAATGCGGCACAAACGCAACAGCTGACCGCGCTCGAAGCGGGGTCGGCGGGCGCGGAAAACAGCGTCCAGGCGATGACTGACGCACTGCGTCAATACCACGCGGGCCAGGGTCTGCAAGGCGCCGCCGGCGCGCTGACGAACACCCGCCGCGAGCCCGGCGGCCACAGCGCCACCAGCTGGTTTAGCGTCCCCAACCGCTAACCCCGCCCTGGGGTCAAGTCTAACATTCATACACGCTCACAGCCGTACCGTCGCGGTACGGCCGAGGCGGTGTCGGATTGTTAGACTTGACCCCAAAGGTTGTGATCGGTCGAGTAGGCGTGGTTTTACATTCTTGCTCCTGAGCCAAAAGTTGCCCCGTATCCAGCGACAAAAGGTATGATAGTGCCTACCTTTTATGGCTCCGCGGGCCGTTCGCCGCGTGCCGGACCGACCCAACTCTAAGCCCAGCCATGACCGCTCAAGCTCCTGCCGCACCCGCTCCTTCCGATACCAGCCCGCTGGGCAACGTGATGGCGCTGGCCACCACGGGCGCGCTTTCCATCGGCGACCTGTTCGGCGCCGCCGCCGTGCTGCAGGAGAGCGGCCAGCTGCCCGCCGCCATCGGCCTGTATCGCGCCTGGATCGCCCACACGCCGTCGCCGCTGGCGTACGCGGCCTGCTTCAACCTGGCCGTGGTGCTGTCCAATAGCGGCGACGACGCCGGCGCCGAGGCGGTGCTGCGCCAGGCGATCGCGCTCAATCCGAACTTCGTCGAGGCGCGCCTGAATCTGGGCACCCTGCTCGAACGCGTCGGCCGCCCCGACGAGGCGCTGGCGATGTGGAACTCGGTGCTGACCGACGTGCAGCCCGATATCAAGACCAATCCCACCCTGCACGTGCAGACGCTGAATAACCTGGGCCGCCTGCTGGAGATCCGCAAGCGCTACCCGGAGGCCGAGAAGATGCTGGCCCTGAGCCTGGGCGTCGATCCGCAGCAGGCCAACGTGATGACCCATTGGGTCCACCTGCGCCAGAAGCAGTGCGAGTGGCCCGTCTACAGCGGCCTGGAACACATCTCGGTCACTACCATGATCGACGGCACCTCCGCGCTGGCGATGCTGAGCGCCTCCGACGATCCTGCCCAGCAGCTGGCCGCCGCCCGCCGCTTCGTCAACGAGAAGGTCAACGCCGCCGTCGCCCCGCTGACCGGCGCCCATGGCTATGGCCACAGCCGCCTGCGCATCGGCTACCTGTCGTCCGACTTCTGCTCGCACGCCGTCTCCATCCTGACCGCCGAACTGTATGAGCTGCACGACCGCGCCAAGTTCGAGGTCTACGCCTTCAGCTGGAGCCGCGAGGACGGCTCGCCGATCCGCGCCCGCGTGGTCAAGGCGATGGACCATTACATCCGCATCGACGCGCTGACCGATGAACAGGCCGCGCGCACCATCCGTGCCCACGAAATCGATATCCTGGTCGACCTGCACGGCCTGACCCTGGGCGCGCGCCCGAACATCCTGGCCTTCCGCCCGGCGCCGGTGCAGCTGACGTATCTGGGCTTCCCCGGCAGCACCGGCCTGCCCGGCGTCGATTACGTGCTGGCCGACGAGTTCCTGATCACGCCGGAGATGGCCAAGCACTTCACCGAGAAGCCGCTGTACCTGCCCGACACCTTCCAGATCAACGATCGCCAGCGCGCCATCGCCCCCAAGCCGACCCGCGCCAGCGTCAACCTGCCGGACGACGCCTTCGTCTTCTGCTCGTTCAACAACAACTTCAAGTTCACGCCGGACATGTTCTCGACGTGGATGAACATCCTGCGCCGGGTGCCGAACAGCGTCCTGTGGCTGGTGGCCGATTATCCGGAGGTGCGCGAGAACCTGTACCGCTACGCCGAGGAGGCGGGCATCGACCGCAACCGCCTGATCTTCAACACCCGCGCCGTGCCGGCCGAGTACCTGGCGCGCTACCAGCTGGCCGACCTGTTCCTCGACACCTTCCCGTTCAACGCCGGCACCACCGCCAGCGACGCGCTGTGGGCCGGCCTGCCGCTGCTCACCTGCGCCGGCCACACCTTCTCGTCGCGCATGGCCGGCAGCCTGCTGCGCGCGGTCGACCTGCCGCAGCTGATCACCCATAACTTCGCCGACTACGAAGAGAAGGCCGTGGCGCTGGCCAACGATCCTAACCGCATCGCTTCGATGAAGCGCCAGCTGGTGGCCAACCGCATGACCTGCGCGCTGTTCGACACGCCGCGCTTCGTGCGCAACCTGGAGACGGTGCTGCAGCAGGTGGCCAAGCCGGCCGCGCCGCGCATGGCCGCGCCGCAGCACGCGGTGCGCCCGTCGGACGAGACGCCGGCGGAGCCGGTGCGCATCGACCAGATCCCGATCGTCAGCGTGTCCTACAATTCGCCGGACCTGATCGAGGCGCTGCTGCGCACCCTGCGCCAGTTCTACACCAACCGCGTCTACATCATCGACGGTTCCAACCCGGACGTGGCCGAGAAGATCCGCGCCATCACCGACGGCTTCGACAACGTCGAGTTCATCCCGTTCGGCTACAACATCCACCACGGTCCGGGCCTGAGCTGGGCGATCAACCATCTCGGCCTGTCGGGCGAGGTGCTGTTCCTCGACTCCGACGTCGAGATCCTCAAGGGCGGTTTCATCGAGTCCTTGCACAGCCATCTGCGTCCCGGCATGTACGGCGTCGGCACCATCCAGCCGGTCAACGAGCAGGGTTACGACCGCGCCGACGGCGCCGTGCGCTACCTGCATCCGGCCTGCATGCTGACCAATATCGAGGTGGTGCGCCAGTGGCCGATGCCGATCAAGCACGGCGCGCCGATGATTTCGACCATGCTGGCGATCCACCAGGCCGGCGCCCATCATCTGATCGAGAGCATCGAGTGGGTGCGCGAGGACTTCGCGCCCAAGCCGCCCAAGCGCAACTACATCAAGCATGACTGGCAGGGCACCGTGATCCGCACCGGCGGCTACCACTACGACCTGCCCAGCGCCACCACCGTGGTCAACACCGATCTGCTGCAGTTCATGCCGCCCGAGGCGCGCAAGATCGTCGAGGTGCATTGCCGCGACGGCGCCTTCGCCAAGGCCTACAAGGCGCGCAACGCGATCGTCGACTACACCGGCATCGAGGCCGATCCGGCACCGGCCCAGGCGGCCCGGCCGCATTGCGATTTCGTCTTCAACGTCGAGATCGAGCACGCCGGCCCCGATCTGTGGGACCACGTGCGCGGCGCCGATTGCTGGGTGCTCGACGAGGCGCTGGAGATGATCGACGATCCGTGGACCTTGCTGCAGAAGATCCGCACCAGCATCGCCCCGGGCGGCAAGATCGTCGCCACCATCCGCAACTTCCAGCACTGGAGCATCCAGGCGCGCATGAACGCCGGCGACCTGCGTTACGGCCCGGCGGGCCTGGAGAAATCGCGCAAGCGCATCTTCACGCGCGGCGCCATGCTGGAGATGTTCCAGCAGGCCGGCTTCCAGATCAGCGGCGGCAGCGCGCGCATCGTCGACGAACCGGCGCGCGAGAAGTACCTGCCGGCGATCCGCCTGATGGCCGGCGCCAGCGGCATCGATCCGGTGGTGGCGGTCGAAGACGCGCTGCCATGGCAGTACATCGTAACCGCAGTCGCCGCCTGAGCAGGGATCCCACAATGAGTTTGCCATTAGTTAGCATCGTCATCCCGTCGTACAAGACCGGCCATTTCGAGACCTGCCTGAAATCGGCGCTGGGCCAGAGCTATCCGAACATCGAGATCCTGGTCAGCGACAACTGCCCGACCGAGGCGATCAAGGACATGTGCGCCAAGTACAGCGGCCACCTGATCTACCAGCGCAATTCCGCGATCCGCGAGCAGAACGTGCTGACGGCGCTGTTCGCGGCCAAGGGCCAGTTGATCAAGCCCCTGTTCGACGACGACGTACTGCATCCGTTCTGCATCGAGCGCATGGTCGCGACCATGAACATGGACCCGGAGATCCAGCTGGTGTTCTCGGCCTCGCAGGTGATCAACGTCGACAACGAGCGCACCGAGACGCGCCGCCCGTATGAGGCCAGCGGCAGCATGCCGGCGCGCGATATGCAGCGCAGCATGGTGCTGGGCATGCGCAACTTCGTCGGCGAATTCAGCTCGATCATGTTCCGCCGCGAGCGGCTGTGGGAAATCGGCCGCCATCTGTTCAAGTATCACAACCACGATTGCACGCTGGGCCTGGCCGACGTCGCCGCCTACTTCAATCTGGCGCGCGACGGCAAGGTGTTCTACATCGACGAGGAGCTGTCCTACTTCCGCCACGACCGCCGCCTGGAATCGAACTCCAACCCCAACGCCAATCCCAACTTCGGCTACTGCTTCTCCGACTACATCGACCTGCTGATCGAGTCGTGCGACATCGGCATCGTCGCGCCCGAGGAGCTGGAGGTGATGGCGCCGACCGTCGACGACGTGGCGACGCGCCTGGGCGGCGTGTTCCCGATGATGGCCACTTCGCAGCAGCGCTTCCACGCCAAGGTGGCGGCCCACAAAGAGGGGGTGCGCCCATGATGGACCAATGCCGGCTGATCGACCTGCCGCCGCACCACGACGTGCGCGGCAACCTGTCGGTGATCGAGGGCGGGGTGCATATCCCGTTCGATATCAAACGCGTCTACTACCTGTACGACGTGCCGGGCGGATCGTCGCGCGCGGGGCACGGCCACATCGAGCTGCAGCAGCTGTTCGTGGCCATGTCGGGCAGCTTCGACGTCATCGTCGACGATGGCTTCGAGCGCAAGAAATTCCAGCTAAACCGGTCTTACTACGGGCTGTACGTGCCGGGCATGATGTGGCGCGAGGTGGAGAACTTCTCCTCCGGCGCGGTGTGCGTGGTGATGGCCTCGACGCTGTACGACCCCAAAGACTACTATCACGACTACGACGAGTTCGTGGCCGCGGCCAACCACCATAAGCGAGTGTCACCATGAGCGTTCCCTTCCTCGACCTGAAAGCCATCAACCTGTCGCAAGCCGAAGAACTGGAAGCGGCGTTCAAGCGCGTGCTGCACTCCGGCTGGTACGTGCTGGGCGCCGAAACGTCGGCCTTCGAAGCCAGCTTCGCCGCCTACTGCAAGAGCAAGCACGCCATCGGCGTGGCCAACGGCCTCGATGCGATCTTCATGATCCTCAAGGCCTACGGCGTCGGTCCCGGCGACGAGGTGATCGTGCCGTCCAACACCTTCATCGCCACCTGGCTGGCGGTCAGCGACTGCGGCGCGACGCCGATCCCGGTGGAGCCGACCGCCGACGGCTTCAATATCGATCCGGCCCGCGTGGAGGCGGCCATCACGCCGCGCACCAAGGCCATCCTGGCGGTGCACCTGTACGGCCAGACCGCCGACATGGCTCCGCTCAAGGCCCTGGCGGACAAGCATAATCTGAAGCTGATCGAGGACGCGGCGCAGGCGCACGGCGCGCTGTATCGCGGCGGCGTTGCCGGCCAGCTGGGCGACGCGGCGGCCTTCAGCTTCTATCCCGGCAAAAACCTGGGCGCGCTGGGCGACGGCGGCGCCGTCACCACCAGCGACGACGACCTGGCCGACAAGATCCGCACCTTGCGCAACTACGGCTCCAAGGTCAAGTATTACAACGAGGTGCCGGGCTATAACTCGCGCCTGGACGAGGTGCAGTCGGCGCTGTTGAGCGTCAAGCTGCCCAAGCTGAACGCCGACAACGCCCGCCGCCGCGCCATCGCCGCCATCTACGACCGCGAGCTGGCCGGCATCGAAGGCCTGGCGCTGCCGTTCGTGCCCGAGTGGGCCGAGCCGGTGTGGCATCTGTACGTGGTGCGCCACGCGCAACGCGACGCGCTGGCCAAGGCGCTGGCCGAACAGGGCATCGGCACCATCGTCCACTATCCGGTGCCGCCGCATCTGCAGCCGGCCTACGCCAGCCTCGGTTACGCCGAGGGCGCGTTCCCGCTGGCGGAGGCGATCCACCGCGAAGTTCTGAGCCTGCCGATCGGCCCGACCATGAGCGACGAGCAGGCGCTTGAAGTGGCGGCCGCCGTGCGTAAGTTCTGCGCCGTATGATCCATCCAAGCGCCTTCATTTCGGCCAAAGCCAAACTGGGCGCCGACGTCAGCGTCGGCCCCTTCACCATCATTCACGACAACGTGGAAATCGGCGACGGCTCCGTCATCGACGGCTACTGCGAGATCGGCTATCCGACCCCGCTGGCCGACGGCCAGCCGCTGGTGATCGGCAAGGGCGCGCGCATCCGCTCGCACTCGGTGTTCTACGAGGGCTCGCGCTTCGGCGACAAGCTGGTGACCGGCCACCGCGTGGTGGTGCGCGAGAAGACCGTGGCCGGCGTCGCCTTCCAGATCGGCACCATGAACGATATCCAGGGCGACTGCCAGATCGGCGACTACGTGCGCTGCCAGTCGAATGTCTTCATCGGCAAAACGTCCAAGGTCGGCAACTTCGTCTGGCTGCTGCCGTACGTGGTGCTGACCAACGATCCCCACCCGCCCAGCAATGTGCTGATGGGCGCCGAGATCGGCGACTACGCCGCCATCGCCGCGATGTCGGTGATCCTGCCCGGCGTGAAGGTGGGCGAGCGCGCGCTGGTGGCGGCGCACAGCAAGGTGCACCGCGACGTCGCCCCCGGCACGGTGGTCGCCGGCAATCCGGCCACCTTCCTGTGCGACGCCAGCAAGATCCGCCTCAAGGACGGCAGCGGCGCGCCGGCCTACCCGTGGACCACCCATTTCAAACGCGGCTACCCGGCGGACATCACCGACGGCTGGGACGCGGCGCCTTCGGCCTAGCCCTCTCCCGAACGCGCCCATGACCCGTCCACTGCACGCCGCCATGGCCGCCGGTAATCTGGCGGAGGCGGGTACGCTGGCGATGGCGCTCGCGGGACTGGGCGAGCTGACCGTCATGGACCTGATCAGCGTGGCCGGCCTGCTGGCCGCGCAGGGCAAGATCGAGCAGACCATCGCGCTGTACACGCTGTGGCTCAAACACTGCGATTCCCCCCTCGAGTATGTGGCCTGGTACAACCTGGCCGTGGTGCGCGCGCAGGGCGAGGACGACGCCGGCGCCGAACGCGCCTACCGCAAATCGCTCGCGCTGCGGCCCGGATTCACCGAGAGCCAGCTCGGTCTCGGCGTGCTGCTGGAGCGCAGGCGCCAGCCGGAAGCGGCGCTGGCCATGTGGCGCGAGGCGCTCGATCTGCTCGAGGCGGCGCCGCCCGGCGCGCCACCGGCGGCGGCCTCGCTGCAGGTGCGCCTGCTCAACCACATCGGCCGGCTGGCGGAGGCGCAAGGCGATCCGGCCCAGGCCGAGGACGCGCTGCTGCGCAGTCTCCAGCTCGATCCCAAACAACGACTGATCGTGCCGCGCTGGCTAGACCTGCGCTTGAAGTTGTGCGCGTGGCCGGTGCATGGCTTCGTGCCGGGCGTGAGCGAGACGGCGCTGCAGCACCACACGTCGGCATCGGCGATGCTCAGCCTGAGCGACGATCCGGCGCGCCAGCTGGCCACCGCGCGGCGCGAGGTGGCGGTCCACTTCCCGCCCGCGCCCAAGGCGTTGTCGGACCAGGATGGCTACGCGCACCGCAAGCTGCGCGTGGGCTACCTGTCGTGCGGCTTCGGCGCGCATCCGACCGGCCGCCAGATCGCCGACCTGCTCGAACTGCACGACCGCGATCAGGTGGAAGTGTATGGCTTTTGCTGGAGCGGCGAGGATCATTCGGCGCTGCGCCAACGCCTGCTGCGCGCCTTCGACCTGCATGTGCCGATCGGCCCATTGAGCGATGCGCAGGCGGCGCAGGCGATCCGCGCCCACGAGATCGACATCCTGGTCGACCTGCACGGCGCGCTGCCGGGAGGGCGGCCGGGCATCCTGGGCCACCGCCCGGCGCCGGTGCAAATCGGCTGGCTCGGACCGGCCGGTTCCAGCGGCAACGGCTGCGTCGATTACATTCTGGCCGACAGTTTCGTGCTGCCACCGGAACTGGCCGGCTACCATTCCGAAAAACCGCTGTATCTTCCGCACTGCTTCCAGCCGCAGGACCGCCGCCGCGCGCTTGCGCCGCCACCGGCGGCCGGCGCGCGCGCCGGGGCGGGGCTGCCCGACGACGCGTTCGTGTTCTGCTGCTTCGGCGCCGCCGCGCAGATCGTCCCCGAACGCTTCGCGACCTGGATGCGGATCCTGCACGCGGTGCCGGGCAGCGTGCTATGGCTGCAAACCGACAGCGAACAGGTACGCGACAACCTGCGCCTGGCCGCGCTGCAGCGCGACATTTCCAGCGACCGCCTGTGCTTTGCCGCGCCCGAATCCGGCGAGCGGCAACTGGCCCGCTACCAGTGCGCCGACCTGTTCCTCGACACCGGCCCGCACAACGCCGGCGCCGTCGCCGGCGACGCGCTGTGGGCCGGCCTGCCGCTGCTCACCCGCGCCGGCCGCACCTTCGCCAGTCGCGTGTGCGGCAGCCTGCTGCTGGCGGCCGGCCTGCCGGAGCTGATCGCGCGCACGGAAAAACAGTACGCGGCCAAGGCGATCCGCCTCGCCACCCATCCGAAGGAACTGGCCCGCCTGCGCAACCGCCTGAAAAAAAACCGCGCCGCCGCGCCATTGTTCGACACCCCGGCGCTGGCGCGCGACCTCGAACAGCTTTACCTGCGCGTGGCGCGCGGCACGCTCAAACGCCGCCGAAAAGCCGCGCGGCCGGCCGCCGGCGCCGCCGCGTCGCTGCCGCTGGTCAGCATCCTGATCCCGGCCGCCGCGCCGCCGCTGCTGGAGGCCACGCTGGCCTCGGCGCTGGCGCAAACCCACGCCAACTGCGAAGTGATCGTCAGCGACAGCAGCCCGCACGGCGCCTGCCACGCGCTGCTCAAGCCCTATCTGAAAGCGCACCGCCGCCTGCGCTACAGCCACGCGCCGGGCCTCGGCGCGCTCGATAACCTCAACCACTGCCTGGCGCTGGCCCTGGGCGAATACATCGCCGTGGCCCCGCCCGGCGACACGCTGGCGCCGGAAAAAATCGCCGTCATGCTGCCCTACTTCGTCGACCACCCGCAAGTGAACGTGGTGGCCTGCTGGCGCCAGCCGCTGGCGCCGGACGGCCAAGCGCTGCCGGCGGCGCCGCTGTTCGCCACCGACATCGTGATCGACGGCGTCTCGCTGGCCAACATGCTGCTCGGCGATGGCGGCGGCGCCGCCGCCGCGATGTGCGCGCCCGGCGCGCTGCTGCTCAAGCGCGGCACGCTGGGACACGCCTTCGGCCGTTATCGCGGAAGCGCCTATCCGCAACGCGCCGACGTCGCCACCACCCTCACCGCGCTGCACGCGGGCCACTGCATCTATCTACCGCGGGCGCTGTCCACCTTCCGGCCGGCGCCACCGGCGCCGGTGCCGGCGGCGGCCGCGCTGGACGCCGCGTTGGAGAGCCTGCGGCTGCTGGTCCAGGCCCGCGAGCAGGGCCACGACTTCGGCGCGCCCGGCGCCTTCCAGCAGCTGCTGTCGGCGCGTCTTTCCGAAATGAACACACTCATTTCCACACATCATCTACAGCTGGCGGCAAGCGCCGCCGACCGGCTCGACGCCCTGCAGCGCGCCATGCGTATCGGCTATCAGCTGCTGTTATCCCCATAGTGTGGTAAATCCCTCATCGCCGAGTCTGCGGCAGCAAAATGGCTGTGCTTTTCCTTTAAAATAGCCCGGGCGCAATAGATAATATGATCTGCGTCAACATCACAATCCGGGGATAGCATGAAAGCAGTCATATTGGCGGGCGGGCTGGGCACACGGCTCAGCGAAGAGACGACTGTCAAGCCGAAGCCGATGGTCGAAGTCGGCGGCAAGCCGATCCTGTGGCACATCCTGAAGAGCTATTCCGCGCACGGCATCAACGACTTCGTCATCTGCTGCGGCTACCGCGGCTACGTGATCAAGGAGTTCTTCGCCAACTACTTCCTGCACACGTCGGACGTCACCTTCGATCTGCAAAAGAACAGCATGGAGGTGCACGAGCGCCACGCCGAGCCGTGGAAGGTCACGCTGATCGACACCGGCGCCGACACCCTGACCGGCGGGCGCCTCAAGCGCGTGCGCCAGCACGTCGAAAACGACGAGGCGTTCTGCTTCACCTACGGCGACGGCGTGTCCGACATCGACATCGGCGCCTCGATCGCCTTCCACAAAAAACACGGCAAGCTGGCCACCATGACGGCGGTGCAGCCGCCGGGCCGCTTCGGCGCCATCGACATCGACGGCCAGCGCATCGTCAGCTTCAAGGAAAAGCCGCAGGGCGACGGCGCCTGGATCAACGGCGGCTACTTCGTGCTCTCGCCGAAGGTGATCGACTACATCGACGGCGACAGCACCACGTGGGAAAAGGAACCGATGGAGCAGTTGGCCGGCGAAGGCCAGCTGGACGCCTTCCACCACCACGGCTTCTGGCAGCCGATGGACACGCTGCGCGACAAGGTGCTGCTCGAAGACCTGTGGCAAAGCGGTAAGGCGCCTTGGAAGCGGTGGCCATGAACCCGTCCTTCTGGCGGGGCAAACGCGTATTCCTGACCGGTCACACCGGCTTCAAAGGCAGCTGGCTAAGCCTGTGGTTGCAGCAACTGGGCGCGCACGTCACCGGCTTCGCGCTGGAGGCGCCGAGCCAACCGAGCCTGTTCGACACCGCGCAAGTGGCCGCCGGCATGACCTCGATCATCGGCGACATCCGCGATGGTGCCGCGCTGCGCGACGCCATGCTCGAGGCCAGGCCGGAGATCGTCATCCACATGGCGGCGCAGGCGCTGGTGCGCTACTCGTACGCCAACCCGGTCGAGACCTACGCCACCAACGTCATGGGCCTGGTGAACTTCTTCGAGGCGGTGCGCAACACGCCCGGCGTCAAGGCGGTGGTCAACGTCACCAGCGACAAGTGCTACGAAAACAAGGAGTGGGCCTGGGGCTACCGCGAGAACGAAGCCTTCGGCGGCTACGACCCATACAGCAACAGCAAGGCCTGCGCCGAGCTGGTGACGGCCGGCTACCGCTCGTCGTTCTTCAATCCGGAAAAATACGCCGAACACGGCGTGGCGCTGGCCTCGGGCCGCGCCGGCAATGTGATCGGCGGCGGCGACTGGGCCGAGGACCGCTTGATCCCCGACATGGTGCGCGCCATCGCCGCCGGCAAGCCGGTGCGCATCCGCAGCCCGCACGCGATCCGCCCGTGGCAGCACGTGCTGGAGCCGCTGTCGGGCTACCTGACCCTGGCCGAGCACCTGTACACGCACGGCGCGGCCTACGCCGAAGGCTTCAACTTCGGCCCGCACGACATCGACGCCCGCCCGGTCGAGTGGATCATCGCGCGCCTGTGCGAGAGCTGGGGCGACGGCGCCGGCTGGGAGCTGGACCAGGCGCCGCAACCGCACGAGGCGCATTACCTGAAGCTCGATTGCTCCAAGGCCCGCAGCCGCCTGCAGTGGCAGCCGCGCTGGCACCTGGGCCACACGATCGACATGATCGTCGCCTGGCACAAGGCGCACGCCGCGAAGGCCGACATGCGCGCCTTCACGCTGGCGCAAATCGACACCTATCAAAACACCGCACATCTTTAAGCGCTTGCATAAGCGCATACAACCAAGGCCGCAATCATGAGTGAAGCACAAAGCAAAGAACAACTCCGCGAACAAATCATCAAGCTGGTGGGCCAGTACGGCGCGCTGGCCAGCGTGCCGAAGGCCTTCGAGCCCGGCGTGACGGTGATCCCGCCGGCCGGCAAGGTGGTCGGCGCGCCGGAAATGGAGCTGATGGTCGAGGCTTCGCTCGACGCCTGGCTCACCACCGGCCGCTTCAACGACCAGTTCGAGGCCAAGCTGGCAAAGCTGATCGGCGTGAACTTCCTCATCACCGTCAATTCCGGTTCGTCGGCCAACCTCGTCGCGTTCAACACGCTGACGTCGCCGAAGCTGGGACCGCGCGCGATCCAGCCGGGCGATGAAGTGATCGGCGTGGCCGCCGGCTTCCCCACCACCGTGAACCCGATCATCCAGTTCGGCGCCGTGCCGGTGTTCGTCGACGTGGAGCTGGGCACCTACAACATCGACGTCACCAAGCTGGAGGCGGCGATCTCGCCCAAGACCAAAGCCATCATGCTGGCCCACACCTTGGGCAACCCGTACAACCTGAAAGCGATCGTCGCGATCTGCAAAAAGTACAATCTGTGGCTGATCGAGGATTGCTGCGACGCCCTGGGCTCGACCTACGACGGCAAGATGGTCGGCACCTTTGGCGATATCGGCACCATGTCGTTCTACCCGGCCCACCACATCACGATGGGCGAAGGCGGCGCCGTGTTCACCAACAGCCCGGAACTGAAGATGATCGCCGAATCGTTCCGCGACTGGGGCCGCGATTGCTACTGCCCGCCGGGCAAGGACAACACCTGCGGCAAGCGTTTCTGCTGGAAGCTCGGCACGCTCCCGGAAGGCTATGACCACAAGTACACCTACAGCCACCTGGGCTACAACCTCAAGATCACCGACATGCAGGCCGCCTGCGGCCTGGCGCAGATCGAGCGCGCGCATGGCTTCATCCAGGCCCGCAAGGACAACTTCGCCTACCTGAAGGAGCGCCTGCAGTCGTGCGCCGAGTTCCTGATCCTGCCGGAAGCGACCGAGAACTCCGACCCCTCGTGGTTCGGCTTCCCGATGACGCTCAAGCCGGAGGCCAACGTCTCGCGCGTCGACCTGCTGACCTATCTGGACCAGAACAAGATCGGCACCCGCCTGCTGTTCGCCGGTAACCTGACGCGCCAGCCGTACATGGTCGGCCGCAACTACCGCATCTCCGGCGATTTGACCAACACCGACCGCGTGATGAACGACACCTTCTGGATCGGCGTCTTCCCCGGCCTGACCCGCGAGATGCTGGACTTCACCATCACCAAGCTGGAGGAATTCTTCGGCGTCGGTTTCTGAGGCGCGCCATGACCCACGCAACCCGCCATCCGATCGAGACAGCCGACATGGCCGCGATCGTGGCCACGCCGGGCCTGGACTGGGAGCCGCTGCGCGGACGCACCGTCTGCGTCACAGGCGCCTCCGGCTTCCTGCCGTCGTACATGGTCGAGACGATGCTGTACCTGAACGAGACGCGCGGCCTCGATATCCGCGTGCTCGCCATGGTGCGCAACCGCGCCGGCTTCGAGCGCCGCTACGCCCACCACCTGGGCGGCGGCGGCCGGCCCGACCTGGTCTGCATCGAACAGGACATCAGCGCGCCGTTCACGCTGGACGAAAAGCCGCACTACATCATCCACGCCGCCAGCCAGGCCAGCCCCAAATACTACGCGACCGATCCGGTCGGCACGCTCAGCGCCAACACGCTCGGCACGGCCGCGCTGCTGCAGCTGGCCCGCGCCAGCGCCAGCCTCGGTTTCCTGTACTTCAGCAGCAGCGAGGTGTATGGCGCCGCCGCCCGCGTGCCGACCGCCGAGGGCGACTACGGCGTGGTCGATCCGACCTCGGTGCGCGCCTGCTACGCCGAGAGCAAACGCATGGGCGAGAACATGTGCGTGTCGTGGAGCCACCAATACGGCGTGCCGGTCAAGATCGTGCGGCCGTTCCACACCTACGGCCCGCGCATGCTGCTCGACGACGGCCGCGTGTACGCCGACTTCGTCGCCTGCATCCTGCGCGGCGAGCCGATCGCCCTCAAAAGCGACGGCCTGGCCACGCGCTCGTTCTGCTACTCGGCCGACGCCGTTGCAGGCTTCTGGAAAGTGCTGTTCGACGGCGCCGACGGCCAGGCCTACAACATCGGCAACCCGGACGGCGAAATCAGCATGCGTGGCCTCGGCCAGCTGCTGGTCGGCCTGTACCCGGAAAAGGGGCTGACCCTGAGCTACGTCGAGCGCCCGCAAGGCGACAACTACCTGGCCAGCGCCGTGCAGCGCGGCGCCCCCGACATCGCCAAGGCCAGGGCGCTGGGCTGGAATCCGGCCACCTCGCTGGCCGACGGCTTCCGCCGCACCATAGAAAGCTATTTGTGATGACCGATACCTTCGACGCCGCCTCCACCACCGCACTGGCGCGCCGCATCCGCCTGCAATGCCTGCACATGTGCCACACCAAGCGCGCCTCGCACCTGGGCGGCGCCTTCTCCGTGGCCGACGTGCTGGCGGTGCTGTACGGCGGCGTGATGACGGCCGACCCGGCGCAACCGAAGTCGCCGCAGCGCGACCGCCTGTTCTACAGCAAGGGCCACGCCTGCACCGCGCTGTACGCGACCCTGGCCGAAACCGGCTACTACGACCGCTCCGCGCTCGACACCTTCACTGACAACGACAGCGACTTCACCTCGCACGTCAACCACAAGGTGCCCGGCGTCGAACTGTCGACCGGCAGCCTGGGACACGCGCTGTCGGTGGCCGCCGGCGTCGCGCTGGCCGGCAAGCGCCGCCAGGCCGCGTGGCACACCTACGCCATCGTCAGCGACGGCGAACTTGACGAGGGTTCGAACTGGGAGGCGATCCTGTTCGCGCCGCACCACCGGCTCGACAACCTGACCCTGGTGGTCGACTACAACAAGATCCAGAGCTTCGGCAGCACCGCCGAGGTGCTCAACCTCGACCCGCTGGCCGACAAGTTCAAGGCCTTCAACTGGGAGACCATCGAAGTCGATGGCCACGACCACGCCGCGCTGGCGGCCGCGCTGTCCAAGCAAGGCCGCAACGGCAAGCCGCGCGTGGTGATCGCCCACACCGTCAAGGGCAAGGGCGTGAGCTTCATGGAAAACCAGCTGGCCTGGCATTACAAGTCGCCGGACGCCGCGCAATTCGCCGCCGCGCGCGCCGAACTGCTGCAAGAGTCGAAGGATCAAGCATGAGAAACAGTTTTATCAAGGCCCTGATGGAGCAGGCGCGCCAGGACGAGCGCATCTTCCTGCTATGCGGCGACTTGGGCTACTCGGTGCTGGAGCCGTTCGCCGAGGCCTTCCCCGACCGCTTCATCAACGTCGGCATCGCCGAACAAAACATGGTCGGCCTGGCGGCTGGCCTGAGCCTCGAAGGCTACACGGTGTTTTGCTACTCGATCGGTAACTTCCCGACCCTGCGGGCGATGGAGCAGATCCGCTACGACGTCGCCTACCACGACACCAACGTCAAGATCATCGCCGTCGGCGGCGGCTACGCCTACGGCCCGCTGAGCACCTCGCACCACACCACCGAGGAGTTGGGCATGCTGCGCACCATCCCGAACATGGTGGTGACGGCGCCCGGCGACCCGGCCGAAGTCGACGCCATGACCGCCTTCATCGCCCAGCACCGCGGCCCATGCTACATGCGCCTGAATAAGGCCGGCGAACCGCGCCTGCACGCGCAGCCGCCGGCGCTGATGTTGGGCGGCATCGTGCCGGTGCGCGTCAATCATGGCGCCACCGCCGCCGTCTTCGCCACCGGCGACATGGTCGGCTACGCCGCGCGCTACCTGGAAAAGTCGGCGCCGCACATCGACCTGTACAGCTTCCCGTTCGTCAATCCGATCGACACCGCGCAGCTGGCGGCGCTGGCGGCCCGCTACACGCAGGTGGCCACGATCGAGGAGCACCAGGCCAACGGCGGCTTCGGCTCGGCCATCCTGGAACGCCTGCACGACCTGCTGTCCGACGGCGCGCTCGCGCGGCTGCCGGCGGTGCGCCGCATCGCCATCCCCAACGCCTTCGTCGGCAGCGCCGGCACGCAGGAATTCCTGCGCGAGAAAATGGGCCTGCGGCTCGACGACTGGCACGCCACCCTGTCCTGAAACCTTATTGAGAGTGCTGACATGATTTCCATCCAAACGACGTTGTCGCAATTCCAGCAAGGCGCGATCGACAAGCCAAGCTTCATCAAGACCATGTACGAGCAGCACCACGCGGTGCTATTCGACTACGCCGCCTACATCGGCCAGACCAACGTGCGCAAGATCGAGATCGAGGACGGCAAGGTCGTCATGACCTCGCGCGACCGCGGCATCCGCATCGCCTGCACGCCCGGCGACTACCGCGTGGCGCCGATGGAAACGCTCAACTTCTTCGACTACGAGAAGGAAGAGGCGACCATGATGGAAAACCTGGTGGCCGACGGCGACAACTTCTTCGACATCGGCGCCAACATCGGCTGGTACGCGCTCAACATCGCCGCCTCGCGCCGCGCCACCACCGTGTACGCGTTCGAGCCGATTCCGACCACCTACGGCCACCTGACCACCAACCTGGCCCTCAACGCCAGCGCCAACATCAAGCCGCACAACTTCGGCCTGTCCGAACAGGCGGGCGAGTTCACCTTCTACTACCCGCCGGAGGGCTCGGGCAACGCTTCGGCCGTCAACCTGACCGGCCGCGACGATGTGCGCACCGCGCAGTGCGAAGTGCGCACGCTGGACGCCTACACCGCCGAAACCGGCGTACGGGTCGACTTCATCAAGTGCGACGTCGAAGGCGCGGAACTGCTGGTGTTCAAGGGCGGCATCGAAACCATCGCCCGCGACAAGCCGATCGTGCTGTCGGAAATCCTGCGCAAGTGGTCGGCCAAGTTCGGCTACAACCCGAACGAGATCTTCGCGCTGTTCCGCGGCGTCGGCTACCAGGTCTTCACGGCCGAAGACGGGCGCCTGGTGGAATTCGGCGAGATGGATGAAAACACCATCCCGACCAACTACTTCTTCCTGCACCCGGAGGCGCACGCCGAACAGCTGCGCCGCTACCGCCGCGGCTAAGCCGGCGGTCTTCCCGAACAGCGCCAACACGGAGCGAAAATCACGCCTATGGAATCCAACCAGATCATCCTGTCGATCTGCATCCCCACCTACAACCGCGCGCCGTTTTTGCTGCAAACGCTGGAGAGCATCGTCAGCCAGCCCGCGTTCGCCGACGGCGACGAAATCGAGATCGTCATCTCCGACAACGGCTCGGAGGACGACACCGAACAGGTGGCGGCGCGCTTCGTCGCCGCCCATCCGGGCAAGATCCAGTACCACCGCCACGCCGAGACCATCTCGCCGGACCTGAACTTCAAGTTCGTCATGGAACAGGGACGCGGGCTGTACCTGAAGCTACACAACGACAACCTGTTGATCAACCCGGGCAGCCTGGCCGAAATGCTCAAGGTGTACCGCGCCACGGCCGACGAGATGCCGATCGTGTTCTTCACCAACGGGAATCACGCGCAGGGCAATGCTATCGAGGTGATCACCAACATGAGCGACTTCGTGCGCCGGGTGTCGTTCATCTCGACCTGGATCGGCGGCTTCGGTATGTGGCGCGCCGAGTTCCACGCCCTGCCCGACTTCGCCCGCAACCAGCACCTGCGGCTGGTGCAGACCGACGTGCTTCTGCGCTTGCTCAGCGTGGGCAAGCGCGCCATCGTGCTGTTCCAGCCGTATTTCAGCGGCGTGCCCACCGGCCGCAAGGGCGGCTACAAAAAGGGCGGCTACAACATCGCCGAGGTGTTCGGCAAAAACTACCTGACCCTGCTCAAACCCTACCTGGCCGCCGGCCAGTTGGACCGCGACACCTACGAGCTCGAAAAAAAGAAGCTGCTGATCCAGCACATCATCCCCTACTACTTCGATCCGGAGAACGATTACCAGAAGACCGGGTTCTTCGAGCATATGCAGGATTACGTCGACGACGATTACTTCTACGAGGCGATCCGGCACCTCGACACCGACGTGCCGCCGCGCGCGGCGCGGGCGCCGGCCCCCGTGCCGGTGCCGCCGGCGCCCGTGCCGGTGCCGCCGGCGCCGCAGCCGTCCTACGAGGAGCAAAAGCGCGCGTACTGGCGCGCGCTCAATGGCCACAACCACACCGACCTGACCTTGTCGGCCGGGCCGTTCGACTTCAGCCGGGTGACGGTGGGACGCCGCAGCTACGGTCCGCTGCGGGTGATCGCCTACGGCCATCCGGACGAGCGCCTGACCATCGGCAGCTTCGTCTCGCTGGCCGACGAGGTGACGTTCATGTTGGGCGGGAATCATCCTTACGAGGGTGTGTCGACGTTCCCGTTCCGGGTCAAGTATTTTGGCGAGTCGCTGGAATCGACCACCAAGGGCGCGATCGTGGTCGGCGACGACGTGTGGATCGGCATGCAGGTGTTGATCATGTCGGGCATCACCATCGGCCAGGGCGCGGTGATCGCGGCCGGCAGCGTGGTGACCAAGGATGTGGCGCCGTACACCATCGTCGGCGGCAATCCGGCGCGGGTGATCAAGCAGCGCTATGAGCCGGCGGTGGTGGAGAAGATGCTGAAGCTGGATTATTCGAAGGTCACCGACGAGGCGATCGTGCGGTGCCGGGAGATGCTGTACCAGCCAGTCACGGTGGAGAATGTCGACGCGGTCATCGCCGCTTTGATGGGCTGTTGAAGCAAGGCAGGTCGGGGAATGCGCACGCCGGCGGCGGCGCATGCATGGCGGATTACGCTTCGCTAATCCGCCCTACGTGTTTTAGAAGGTATTTCAGGTGGCGTTCCCCACCCATGATGTGCCGTCCCGGAGACACGTAGGGCGGATTAGGCGGAACGCCGTAATCCGCCATCACCATCACGGTTCGCGGATCGATTCGTCCAGCGCCCTGGTCAACGGATACAACAGATACGACATCACCGTCCGGTGGCCGACCACGATCTCCGCCGACACCGTCATCCCCGGCAGCAGCCGCGCGCCGTCGGTCATCTTCTTCAACCCGCCCGTGTACTGGATGCGGCTCAAATAATAAGCGTCCATGCCGCCGCCGTTCTTGTCGGCCGCGTCGCGCTTGAACGAATCCTGGCTGATGGTGCGCACCTTCCCCTCCAGCATACCGTGCTGCATGAACGAGAACGCGTCGACCTTCAGGTGCGTCTTGGCGCCCGGCTTGATGTAGCCGATGTCGAGCGAGTCGATCTGCACTTCCGCCTCCAGTTCCGCGCCCAGCGGCACCAAGGTAAACAAGGTCTCGGCCTCGCGCACGATCGAACCCACCGACAGCTTGCCGATCTCCAGCACCACGCCGTCGGCCGGCGCCACCATCTGGATCATCTTCAGGCGCTTGTCGGCCTTGGCCAGCTGCTCGTTGATGCCGTCGCGGTCGCGCGAGGCGCTCAGCAAATCCTCCATCGCCTTCTGCCGCCAGCTCTTGTCGAACGCCGAACGCTCCGCCTCGGCCGAGGCCAGCTCGCTGGCCAGCTCGATCGCCTTGTTGCGCTGCATGTCCATGTCGCGTTCGACGCCCAGGCGGCGGTCGCGCGCCTCCAGCAGGTGCATCTTGGCGCCGAACTGCTCGGCCATCAGCTGCTCCTGCATCGCCTCGACCTCGCGCAGCGCCTTGACGCGCTGCGCCAGGATCACCTGGTCATGCTTGTTGGTTTCCAGGCCGGCGCGCAGGCGCGCGATGTTCTGGTCCATCTTGGCCTTTTGCGCCGCGAAGTTGGCCTTGCGCTCGGCCGACAACTGCGACTGCAGCTGGGCGTCGGCGCTCGAGCCGCCGGTCACGCCAGCGCCGGGCTGACCCGACAATTCGGCGCGCAGGCCGGCGGCCTGGGTGTCCAGGCTTTGCAGGCGCACGCGCAGCTGCGATTCGTCGGCCGCGGTGAAGGTCGGGTCCAGCGTGGCCAGCACCTGGCCCTTCTTGACGATCTGGCCGACGCGCACGTCGATGCTCTGGATGATCGACGTCTCCAGCGGCTGCACCACGATGTTGGGCAGCGGGTTGACCAGGCGGCCGTGGGCGACGACGATCTTCTCCACCGGCGAGAAGCACGCCCACAGGATGAACGAGACGAACGCCAGCAGCATCACGTGCAGGGTGACGCGCACGAACCGGGGCAGCGGACCGCGCTCGATGGCGTCCGCATCCGGCAGGAACTCGATCTCGGTCTCGTCCTTGCCGCGGCGCTTGAAGCTTAAAGGTGACTTGTTTGCTGGTTCCATAGGTGCTGGTAAGTTTCGCTACGTGTAAGCAGTTCTTCGTGACGGCCCGCATCCATCAGGCTACCCTGTTGCATGACCATGATTTTGTCGGCGTTGACGAGGGTCGACAGGCGGTGCGAAATCATCACCACCGTGCGGCCGACGGCGATGCGCGACAGGTTGCTGATGAAAATGGCCTCGCTCTCCGGGTCCAGCGCGCTGGCCGCCTCGTCGAGGATCAGGATGCGCGGCCGCGCCACCAAGGTGCGCGCGATCGACAGGCGCTGCTTTTGGCCGCCCGACAGATTCGACGCGTTCTCCTCCAACACGGTGTCGTAGCCCATCGGCAGGCGTTCGATGAATTCGTCGGCGCCGGCCGCCACCGCCGCTTCGACCAGTTCCTCGAACGTGGCGTCGGGTTTGGTGACGGACAGGTTTTCACGCACGGTGCCTCGGAACAGGAAGTTCTCCTGCAGGACCACGCCGATCTGGCGCCGCAAGTGCGACAGCTCGATCTCGCGGGCGTCGATGCCGTCGAAGCGCACGATGCCCTCCTGCACCGGGTACAGGCCCTGGATCAATTTGGTCAAGGTGGTCTTGCCCGAGCCGCTGCGGCCGACGATGCCGACCACGGTGCCCTGCTCGATCGTGAAGCTGGCCTTGTTCAGCGCCATGGCCTGCGCGCCCGGATAGCGGAAGGTGACGGCGTCGAACTTGATCTCGCCCTCGAGCACCGGGCGCAGGCCGTTGGCGCCGGCGCGGCCTTCCGGCGCGCGGTTCATCACCTCGCCGAGCATCTTGACCGACAGCGCCGTCTCCTGGTACTCGTTGACCAGGCCCACCAGCGAAATCAGCGGTCCCGTGACGCGGCCCGACAGCATCTGGAAGGCGATCAGTCCACCGACCGACAAGGTCTGGTCGAACACGTCGGCGGCGCCGACGACGATCAGCATGACCGGCAGCAGCTTGCCGAGGAAATCGGTGAGCGCATTGCCGGCGATCGAGATCTGGCCGACGCGGAAGTGCATGGTGATCGCCTCGGCCGAGCGCTGGTCCCAGATGCGGCGCTGCGACGGCTCGATCGCCAGCGCCTTGACGGTGCGCATGCCGTGGATGGTTTCGACCAGCATGCCCTGGCGCTGGCCCTCGGCCGAATACAGCGCGTTGAGGCGGCGCTGGAAGGTCGGCACCATCGCCAGCACGATACCGGCGATCATCAGCGCGAACAGCAGCACGATCATCGCCAGCTTGAACGAATAGCTAAATAGAACAGGCACGAACACCAGCAGCGCGATCAGGTCGAGCGCGGTGAAGAACAGGCGTCCGGTCAGGAAGCTGCGGATTTTCTCCAGCTGCTGCATGTGGCGCGTGACCACGCCGGCGCTGGTGGTCTCGAAAAAGTCGATCGGCAGCGACAGCAGGTGGGCGAACACGCGCCGCGTCAGGCGCATGTCGATCTTGTTGGACGCCGCCAGGGTCAGGGTCTGGCGCAGGAAGCCGAAGGTGGCGTCGAACACCAGCGCCATGACGATGCCCACGGCCAGCACCTGCAAGGTCGTCACGCTCTGGTGCGTGAGCACCTTGTCGATCACCAGCTGGAAGAAGATCGGCGAGGCCAGCGCCAGCAGCTGCATGGCGATGGCGGCGATGAAGATGTCGCGGAAGGCGGCCTTCTGCTTGAGGATCTCGGGGATGAACCAGCTCAGCCCGAACGGCTGGTTGGGGTCGCTCAGCTTGTGCTGGCGTTTGATGAACAGCACGTCGCCGCCCCAGCGCTTCTCGAACTCGCCGCGCGCGACCATGACGACGGTGGCGTTGGCGCTGGCCGGGTTGAGCACGGCGACCTGGTCCTCGGCGCCCGGGTGGCCGACCGTGTCGGCCGGCTTGACGCCGACCACGATGATCATGTTGCCGTCGACCAGGCGCGCCATCAGCGGGAAGACGCCGCCCTGCGCCATCAGGCGCGTCCAGTTGAGCTTATCCTTCTTGGCTTTCAAACCGATATCCGCGGCGATGCGCAGCAGCGCGCCGTCGCCCGGTTCCTCCGCGCGCAGCGCGTAGTCATCGATCAGGCGCTCCGGATTGATTTGCAGACCGTGGTGCTGCGCGATGGCGGTCAGACACTGGATCGCGGTATGGGGAAATTTATCGTGCATAGGCCTGATTAATGGGAAAGAACTGGCTGGGCGTCCGGGCAAACCTTGCGTTCGCGCACTATCGTGCCAGCCTTCGGATTCTAACCCAGCGCAGAGCCCGCAAACGGCTTTTGTTGTTTAGAAGCACAAGCGGGTTTACCCCGCTGTTCGGCGCATCAAAAACCCGGCCCCCGCCGCGTCCTGCCGTCGTTGCCGGTTGGGGTCGGACCCCATGGGGTCCGACCCCGGTTGGCGGTGCGGGTTTGCAAAAAAAAACGGCAAGACCCGGAGGTCTTGCCGTCTTGGCGATGCAACTAGTTCGGCTTACTTGGCGGCCAGGATGCCCTGGTGATGCGCGCCTTGCAGGGCCTTCAGTCGCAACGTCTCTTCCGTCGAGGCCGAATTGCTGGTGGCGCTCAGCTTGTTGTCGTAGTTGCTGATCGCGCTGGCCATCGCCGCCGCCGCCGTGTTCGCGCTGGACGGTACTTCCAGCTTGGTCACGGTGGTCGACGCCGTCGCCGCGTTGAAGCTCGACATCGCCGAGGCCAGGCCGCTGACCGAGCTGGTCAGGTTGGTGCTGGCCGCGCCGGCGGCGAACCAGACGTCGGCCGCCGCATGCTTGGCGCCGTCGGTGGTTTCGTAGGTCGACGTGATACCGACGAAGTTGCCGTTGTTGACCGACACGTTCTGCTTGGCGTCGAGGTTCAGCTTGGCGATGTTCAGGTCGGCGAGCGACTTGAGTTCATCGGCCTGGCTGACGCCGTCGGCGTTGCCGTCCACCCAGACGCGCAGGTTGGAGAACTGCGCATCCTTGGCGTCGATGGTGCCGTCGCCGTTGGAGTCGAGCTCGCCCAGGGCCTGGTAGCCGGTGGTGGCTTTGCTGCCGCCGGCCAGCGTCGTGCCCGAGCCGAACAGCTCGGCGCCGCTGTCGATCACGCCGTCGCCGTTGCGATCGAGGGCCAGCAGGCCGTCGCCGCCGCCCACCCAGCCGGTGTTGACCTTCTCACCGGTGGCCAGCATGTCGAACTTGACGCCGGACGACACGCTCAGGGTGTCGATGCCGTTGCCGTTCAGATCGAGCACGATCGGCGTGAAGGTCTTCAGCGCGTTGACCTGGGCCGTGCTCATCGCGGCGACCTGGGCGCTGGTCAGTGCGTGGACCTGCTGCGTCGTGATCGAGGCGAACTGGTTGGTCGTCATCGCCACGATCTGGTCGGTCGTCAGACGCGAGAACTGGGCGGTGCTCAGCGCCGACATCGACGAGGTTTGCAGCGCGGCGATATCGGCCGTTTCCAGCGCCTGGACGCTGTTGGTCGACAGCGCCCGGATCTGCGCGGTGCTCAGCGCGTTGAGCTGGGCGCTCGACAACGCCACGGCCTGGTCGGTCGTCAAGCCGGAGGCGAACGCCGCCGTGCTCAGGGCCGCCACCTGCGCGGTGCTCAGCGCGGTGATCTGGTCGGTGGTCAACGCGGCGACCTGGACGGTGCGCAGCGCGGCCATCGCCGACGATTTCAGACCGACGATGTCTTGCGTCTCGAGCGCGGCCAGGCTGCTGGTGCTCAGCGCCGTCGCCTGCGACGAGTTCAGCGCGGCAACCTGGTTCGACGTCAGCGCCACGATCTGGTCGGTGGTCAAGGCGTTGCCGATCTGCGAGGTCGTCAGCGCCGTGATGCCGGCGGTCGACAGGCTGCTCACCTGGTCGGTGGTCAGCGCGCGGATCTGGGCGGTCGACAGGCCGGCGATCGCGCTCGATTTCAACGCGGCCAGGTCGGCCGTTTCGATCGCGGCGATGCCGTCGCTGGTCAGCGCCACCACTTGCTGGGTGTTCAGCGAAGCGGCTTGGGCCGTGGTCAGCGCGGCGACCTGGTCGGTGCTCAGGGCGCGGAACGACGCGGTGCTCAGCGCCACGGCCTGGCCGGTGGTCAACGTGGCCACCTGGGCGGTGGTCAGCCCGGCGATCTGCGACGAGCGCAGACCGGCGATGCTGGCCGTGGTCAGGGCGCCGATGTCGGCCGTCTCGATGGCGCCGAGGTTGTTGCTCGACAGCGCGCTCACCTGGGCGGTGGTCATGCCGGCGAACTGGCTCGACGTCAGGGCGACGATCTGGTCGGTCGTCAGGCCGTTGGCGATGTTGGCGGTGCTCAGCGCCACCAGCTGGGCCGTTGCCAGGGATTTGACCTGGTCGGTCGTCAGCGCGGCAACCTGGGCCGAGTTCAAGCCGGCGAACGATGCCGTCTTCAGCGCGGCCAGATCGGCCGTCTGCAGGGCGGCCACCGAATCGGTGCTCAGGGCGGCCACTTGCGCGCTGCTCAGGGCGTTCGCTTCGGCGGTCGTCAGCGCGACCACCTGGTCGGTCGTCAGCGCGCGGACCTGGTTGGTCGACAGGCCGGCGACGGCGGCGGTCTTCAGCGCGGCGAAGTCGGCCGTTTCCAGCGCGGCGATCGCGTCGGTGCTGAAGGCGGCCACTTGCTGGGTGCTCAGGGCGCCAGCCTGGGCCGAGGTCAGCGCAACGACCTGGTCGGTCGTCAGGGCGCGCACGCCGGCGGTGGTCAGGGCGCCAACCTGGTTGGTCGACAGGGTCGCGACCTGGTCGGTGGTCAGGGCGGCGATCTGGTTGGTCTTCAGCGCCGAGATGCCGGCGGTGCTGATACCACCGATGTCGGCCGTCTCGATCGCGGCGACGCTGTTGGTCGACAGCGCGCCGATCTGGGCGGTGCTCAGGCTGGCGAACTGGCTCGACGTCATGGCGACGATCTGGTCGGTCGTCAGACCGTTGGCGATGTTACCGGTGCTCATCGCTGCGAACTGGGCGGTCGCCAGGCCTTTGACCTGGTCGGTCGTCAGCGCGGCCACTTGGCTCGAGTTCAGGCCAGCGAACGATGCCGTTTTCAGCGCGGCCAGATCGGCCGTTTGCAGGGCGGCGACAGCGTCGGTGCTCAGGGCGGCCACTTGCGCGCTGCTCAGGGCATTGGCTTCAGAGGTCGTCAGCGCCACAACCTGGTCGGTCGTCAGCGCACGGATCTGGCTGGTCGACAGGCCGGCGACGGCGGCGGTCTTCAGTGCCGCGAAGTCGGCCGTTTCCAGCGCGGCGATCGCGTCGGTGCTGAAGGCGGCCACTTGCTGGGTGCTCAGGGCGCCAGCCTGGGCCGAGGTCAGCGCAACGACCTGGTCGGTCGTCAGGGCGCGGACGCCGGCGGTGGTCAGGGCGACCACCTGGTTGGTCGACAGGGTCGCGACCTGGTCGGTGGTCAGCGCGGCGATCTGCGCCGATTTCAGCGCCGAGATGCCGGCGGTGCTGATACCGCCGATGTCGGCCGTTTCGATCGCGGCGACGCTGTTGGTCGACAGCGCGCCGATCTGAGCGGTGCTCAGGCTGGCGAACTGGCTCGACGTCATGGCGACGATCTGGTCGGTCGTCAGACCGTTGGCGATGTTACCGGTGCTCATCGCTGCGAACTGCGCGGTCGCCAGGCCTTTGACCTGGTCGGTCGTCAGCGCGGCAACTTGGCTCGAGTTCAGGCCGGCGAACGAAGCGGTCTTGAGCGCGGCCAGGTCGGCGGTCTGCAGGGCGGCCACGGAATCGGTGCTCAGGGCGGCGACTTGCGCGCTGCTCAGGGCGTTCGCTTCGGCGGTCGTCAGCGCGACAACCTGGTCGGTCGTCAGGGCGCGAACCTGGTTGGTGGTCAAACCGGCGACGGCGGCGGTCTTCAGTGCGGCGAAGTCGGCCGTTTCCAGCGCGGCGATCGCATTGGTGCTCATCGCAACCACTTGCTGGGTGCTCAGGGCGCCGGCTTGGGCGCTGGTCAGCGCGACAACCTGGTCGGTCGTCAGAGCTGCGACACCGGCGGTGGTCAGCGCGACGACCTGGTTGGTCGACAGCGTACCGACTTGGTCGGTGGTCAGCGCGGCGATCTGCGCCGACTTCAGCGCGGCGATGCCGGCGGTGCTGATACCGCCGATGTCGGCCGTCTCGATCGCGGCGACGCTGTTGGTCGACAGCGCGGCGATCTGGGCGGTGCTCAGGCTGGCGAACTGCGCGGACGTCATGGCGACGATCTGGTCGGTCGTCAGGCCGTTGGCGATGTTACCGGTGCTCATCGCTGCGAACTGGGCGGTCGCCAGGCCTTTGACCTGGTCGGTCGTCAGCGCGGCAACTTGGGCGGAATTCAAGCCGGCGAACGAAGCCGTCTTCAGCGCGGCCAGATCGGCGGTCTGCATGGCGGCGACCGAATCGGTGCTCAGGGCGGCCACTTGCGCGCTGCTCAGGGCATTGGCTTCAGAGGTCGTCAGCGCGACAACCTGGTCGGTCGTCAGGGCGCGAACCTGGTTGGTGGTCAAACCAGCGACGGCGGCGGTCTTCAGTGCGGCGAAGTCGGCCGTTTCCAGCGCGGCGATCGCGTTGGTGCTCATCGCAACAACCTGCTGGGTGCTCAGCGCGGCGGCTTGGGCCGTGGTCAGCGCGACAACCTGGTCGGTGGTCAGGCCAGCGACACCGGCGGTGGTCAGGGCGACAACCTGGTTGGTCGACAGCGTACCGACTTGGTCGGTGGTCAGCGCGGCGATCTGCGCCGATTTCAGCGCGGCGATGCCGGCGGTGCTGATACCGACGATGTCGGCCGTCTCGATGGCGGCGATGCTGTTGCTCGACAGCGCAGCGATCTGGGCGGTGCTCAGGCTGGCGAACTGGCTCGACTTCATCGCGACGATCTGGTCGGTCGTCAGGCCGTTGGCGATGTTGGAAGTGCTCATCGCTGCGAACTGGGCGGTCGCCAAGCCGCTGACCTGGTCGGTCGTCAGCGCGGCAACTTGGGCGGAGTTCAGACCGGCGAACGAAGCGGTCTTCAGCGCGGCCAGGTCGGCGGTCTGCATGGCGGCCACGGAATCGGTGCTCAGGGCGGCAACTTGCGCGCTGCTCAGGGCATTGGCTTCAGAGGTCGTCAGCGCGACAACCTGGTCGGTCGTCAGGGCGCGAACCTGGTTGGTGGTCAAACCAGCGACGGCGGCGGTCTTCAGTGCGGCGAAGTCGGCCGTTTCCAGCGCGGCGATCGCGTTGGTGCTCATCGCAACAACCTGCTGGGTGCTCAGGGCGGCGGCTTGTGCCGTGGTCAGCGCGACAACCTGGTCGGTGGTCAGGCCGGCGACACCGGCGGTGGTCAGGGCGACAACCTGGTTGGTCGACAGCGTACCGACTTGGTCGGTGGTCAGCGCGGCGATCTGCGCCGATTTCAGCGCGGCGATACCGGCGGTGCTGATACCGACGATGTCGGCCGTCTCGATGGCGGCGATGCTGTTGCTCGACAGCGCGGCGATCTGGGCGGTGCTCAGGCTGGCGAACTGGCTCGACTTCATGGCGACGATCTGGTCGGTCGTCAGGCCGTTGGCGATGTTGGAAGTGCTCATCGCTGCGAACTGGGCGGTCGCCAGGCCGCTGACCTGGTCGGTCGTCAGCGCGGCAACCTGGCTCGAGTTCAAGCCGGCGAACGAAGCCGTCTTCAGCGCGGCCAGGTCGGCGGTCTGCATGGCGGCCACGGAATCGGTGCTCAGGGCGGCAACTTGCGCGCTGCTCAGGGCATTGGCTTCAGAGGTCGTCAGCGCGACAACCTGGTCGGTCGTCAGGGCGCGGATCTGGTTGGTGGTCAAACCGGCGACGGCGGCGGTCTTCAGTGCGGCGAAGTCGGCCGTTTCCAGCGCGGCGATCGCGTTGGTGCTCATCGCAACAACCTGCTGGGTGCTCAGGGCGGCGGCTTGGGCCGTGGTCAGCGCGACAACCTGGTCGGTGGTCAGGCCAGCGACACCGGCGGTGGTCAGGGCGACAACCTGGTTGGTCGACAGCGTACCGACTTGGTCGGTGGTCAGCGCGGCGATCTGCGCCGATTTCAGCGCCGAGATACCGGCGGTGCTGATACCGCCGATGTCGGCCGTCTCGATCGCGGCGACGCTGTTGGTCGACAGCGCGGCGATCTGGGCGGTGCTCAGGCTGGCGAACTGCGCGGACGTCATGGCGACGATCTGGTCGGTCGTCAGGCCGTTGGCGATGTTACCGGTGCTCATCGCTGCGAACTGGGCGGTCGCCAGGCCTTTGACTTGGTCGGTCGTCAGCGCGGCAACTTGGGCGGAGTTCAGACCGGCGAACGAAGCGGTCTTCAGCGCGGCCAGGTCGGCGGTCTGCATGGCGGCGACCGAATCGGTGCTCAGGGCGGCAACTTGCGCGCTGCTCAGGGCATTGGCTTCGGCGGTGGTCAGCGCGACAACCTGGTCGGTCGTCAGGGCGCGAACTTGGTTGGTGGTCAAACCGGCGACGGCGGCGGTCTTCAGTGCGGCGAAGTCGGCCGTTTCCAGCGCGGCGATCGCGTTGGTGCTCATCGCGACAACCTGCTGGGTGCTCAGCGCGGCGGCTTGTGCCGTGGTCAGCGCGACAACCTGGTCGGTGGTCAGGCCGGCGACACCAGCGGTGGTCAGGGCGACAACCTGGTTGGTCGACAGCGTACCGACTTGGTCGGTGGTCAGCGCGGCGATCTGCGACGATTTCAGCGCGGCGATGCCGGCGGTGCTGATACCGACGATGTCGGCCGTCTCGATGGCGGCGATGCTGTTGCTCGACAGCGCGGCGATCTGGGCGGTGCTCAGGCTGGCGAACTGGCTCGACTTCATCGCGACGATCTGGTCGGTCGTCAGGCCGTTGGCGATGTTACCGGTGCTCATCGCTGCGAACTGGGCGGTCGCCAAGCCGCTGACCTGGTCGGTCGTCAGCGCGGCAACTTGGGCGGAATTCAGGCCGGCGAACGAAGCGGTCTTCAGCGCGGCCAGGTCGGCGGTCTGCATGGCGGCCACGGAATCGGTGCTCAGGGCGGCAACTTGCGCGCTGCTCAGGGCATTGGCTTCAGAGGTCGTCAGCGCGACAACCTGGTCGGTCGTCAGGGCGCGGATCTGGTTGGTGGTCAAACCGGCGACGGCGGCGGTCTTCAGCGCGGCGAAGTCGGCCGTTTCCAGCGCGGCGATCGCGTTGGTGCTCATCGCAACAACCTGCTGGGTGCTCAGCGCGGCGGCTTGTGCCGTGGTCAGCGCGACAACCTGGTCGGTGGTCAGGCCGGCGACACCGGCGGTGGTCAGGGCGACAACCTGGTTGGTCGACAGCGTACCGACTTGGTCGGTGGTCAGCGCGGCGATCTGCGACGATTTCAGCGCGGCGATACCGGCGGTGCTGATACCGCCGATGTCGGCGGTCTCGATGGCGGCGATGCTGTTGCTCGACAGCGCGGCGATCTGGGCGGTGCTCAGGCTGGCGAACTGGCTCGACTTCATCGCGACGATCTGGTCGGTCGTCAGGCCGGCGGCGATGTTGGCGGTGCTCATCGCTGCGAACTGGGCGGTCGCCAGGCCGCTGACCTGATCGGTCGTCAGCGCGGCAACTTGGGCCGAGTTCAGGCCGGCGAACGAAGCCGTCTTCAACGCGGCCAGGTCGGCGGTCTGCATGGCGGCGACCGAATCGGTGCTCAGGGCGGCAACTTGCGCGCTGCTCAGGGCATTGGCTTCAGAGGTCGTCAGCGCGACAACCTGGTCGGTCGTCAGGGCGCGGATCTGGTTGGTGGTCAAACCAGCGACGGCGGCGGTCTTCAGTGCGGCGAAGTCGGCCGTTTCCAGCGCGGCGATCGCGTTGGTGCTCATCGCGACAACCTGCTGGGTGCTCAGCGCGGCGGCTTGTGCCGTGGTCAGCGCGACAACCTGGTCGGTGGTCAGGCCGGCGACACCTGCGGTGGTCAGCGCGACGACCTGGTTGGTCGACAGCGTACCGACTTGGTCGGTGGTCAGCGCGGCGATCTGCGACGATTTCAGCGCGGCGATGCCGGCGGTGCTGATACCGACGATGTCGGCCGTTTCGATGGCGGCGATGCTGTTGCTCGACAGCGCGGCGATCTGGGCGGTGCTCAGGCTGGCGAACTGGCTCGACTTCATCGCGACGATCTGGTCGGTCGTCAGGCCGTTGGCGATGTTACCGGTGCTCATCGCTGCGAACTGGGCGGTCGCCAGGCCGCTGACCTGATCGGTCGTCAGCGCGGCGACTTGGGCCGAGTTCAGGCCGGCGAAGGAAGCCGTCTTCAACGCGGCCAGGTCGGCGGTCTGCATGGCGGCGACCGAATCGGTGCTCAGGGCGGCCACTTGCGCGCTGCTCAGGGCATTGGCTTCGGCGGTGGTCAGCGCGACGACCTGGTCGGTCGTCAACGCGCGCACCTGGTTGGTGGTCAGGCCGGCGATGGCGGCGGTCTTCAGTGCGGCGAAGTCGGCCGTTTCCAGCGCGGCGACGGCGTCGGTGCTGAAGGCGGCCACTTGCTGGGTGCTCAGCGCGGCGGCTTGGGCCGTGGTCAGCGCGACGACCTGGTCGGTCGTCAGGGCGCGGACGCCGGCGGTGGTCAGCGCGACGACCTGGTTGGTCGACAGCGTGCCGACCTGGTCGGTGGTCAGCGCGGCGATCTGCGACGACTTCAGCGCCGAGATGCCGGCGGTGCTGATGCCGCCGATGTCGGCCGTCTCGATGGCGGCGACGCTGTTGGTCGACAGCGCGGCGATCTGGGCGGTGCTCAGGCTTGCGAACTGGCTCGACGTCATGGCGACGATCTGGTCGGTCGTCAGGCCGTTGGCGATATTACCGGTGCTCATCGCTGCGAACTGGGCGGTCGCCAGGCCTTTGACCTGGTCGGTCGTCAGCGCGGCCACCTGGCTCGAGTTCAGACCGGCGAACGAAGCGGTCTTCAGCGCGGCCAGGTCGGCGGTCTGCAGGGCGGCCACGGAATCGGTGCTCAGGGCCGCCACTTGCGCGCTGCTCAGGGCATTGGCTTCGGCGGTGGTCAGCGCGACAACCTGGTCGGTCGTCAGGGCGCGGATCTGGTTGGTGGTCAGGCCGGCGATGGCGGCGGTCTTCAGTGCGGCGAAGTCGGCCGTTTCCAGCGCGGCGATCGCGTTGGTGCTCATCGCAACGACTTGCTGGGTGCTCAGCGCGCCGGCTTGGGCGGTGCTCAGCGCGACGACCTGGTCGGTGGTCAGGGAGGCGACGCCGGCGGTGGTCAGCGCGACGACCTGGTTGGTCGACAGCGTACCGACTTGGTCGGTGGTCAGCGCGGCGATCTGTGCCGATTTCAGCGCGGCGATGCCGGCGGTGCTGATACCGCCGATGTCGGCGGTCTCGATGGCGGCGATGCTGTTGGTCGACAGCGCGCCGATCTGGGCGGTGCTCAGGCTGGCGAACTGGCTCGACGTCATGGCGACGATCTGGTCGGTCGTCAGGCCGGCGGCGATGTTGGCAGTGCTCATCGCGGCGAACTGGGCGGTGGCCAGGCCTTTGACCTGGTCGGTCGTCAGCGCGGACACTTGGCTCGAGGTCAAACCGGCGAACGACGCCGTCTTCAGCGCGGCCAGGTCGGCGGTCTGCATGGCGGCCACGGAATCGGTGCTCAGCGCGGCCACTTGCGCGCTGCTCAGGGCGTTGGCTTCGGCGGTCGTCAGCGCGACGATCTGGTCGGTCGTCAGCGCGCGCACCTGGTTGGTCGACAGGCCGGCGATGGCGGCCGTCTTCAATGCGGCGAAGTCGGCCGTTTCCAGCGCGGCGGTGGCGTCGGTGCTGAGCGAGGCGACTTGCTGGGTGGTCAGCGCGGCGGCCTGGGCGGTGGTCAGCGCGACGATCTGGTCGGTGCTCAGGGCCTTGATGGTGCCCGTGGTCATGGCGACGATCTGGTTGCTCGACAGCGTACCGACCTGGTCGGTGGTCAAGCCGGCGACCTGGTTCGATTTCAGCGCGGCGATGCCGGCGGTGCTGAGGCCGCCGATGTCGGCGGTCTCGATGGCGGCGATGCTGTTGCTCGACAGCGCGGCGACCTGGGCGGTGCTCAGGCTGGAGAATTGGGCCGACGTCATGGCGACGATCTGGTCGGTCGTCAGGCCGTTGGCGATGTTCGAGGTGCTCAGCGCCACGATGGTGGCGGTGGTCATGGCCTTGACCTGGTCGGTGGTCAGCGCGCCGACCTGGGTCGACGACAGCGAGGCGATCACGCTGGTCTTGAGGGCCGCGATATCGGCCGTTTGCAGCGCGGCGATGGCGTCGGTGCCCAGGTTGGACACTTGCGCGGTGGTCAGCGCGTTGGCGCCGGCGGTGGTCAGCGCGACGATCTGGTCGGTCGTCAGCGCCTTGATCTGGACACTGGTCAGGCTGGCGACGGCGGCGGTCTTGAGCGCGGCGAAATCGGCCGTCTCCAGCGCGACGATGCCGTCGGTCGACAGCGCCGCGACTTGCTGGGTCGACAGGGCGCCGGCCTGGTTGGTGGTCAGCGCGACGACCTGGTCGGTCGCCAGCACCTTGATCTGCGCGGTGCTCAGGCCGGCCAGCGCGTTGGTGCTCAGCGCGGCGATGTCGGCCGTCACCAGCGAGGTGAGCGCGTTGGTGGCGATGGCGCCAAGTTGCGAGGAACTAAGGACGGAAGCCTGGACAGTGGTCAACGCACCGATCTGGTCGGAATTGAGCCCCGCAAAATCGGCTGTTGAGATCGTGCTGAGCTGTTGAGTACTCAGACTTGCGATCTGTTCCGTGGTCAAACTGGTTACGACGCTCATTGCATTTCTCCTAAAGGGCGCTAATTCGATCTGTCCGAAAAAGCGGGATCGACGGCCCTACCCGTCGTGTCCTTGGCTTCCGTCAGTTGGCACATTTGCCGTTTTATAACTATGTATTTACTGCTAATCCGTTACTACAGGCGCAAAAAATCCCGCACACACATTCTTAACGTCAACAAAAGTGTCAACTTTAGCAAACGGTGGCGATTTGCCGCATTTCAACTTAAATTTCGTCAAAATTTGTATCGTGGACCGCCCTGATCAACATTGGATGGGCTTGGCGGACGACGATTCTGCTCCATTCGAGTACAAGGCGACCGGAGCGAATCTTTCACTAAACAAACTTGTTCCTACGGGGAATAAATATCAGGACCTTCTGAGCCAAGTATCTCAAGCGCCCCAAGCACTTGAAATCATTGGCTTTTTTTGTCCACCACCGGAGCTTGGGGGGCATCCGGAGGCAGCGTATTAGGAGCAAGTATAGCCGACTTAATTTCCAAGAAGAATTTATTTCGGCGAATGTATCTTGCCCGCAACCTGCCCAAAAGCAATATTCAGTCGCAATCAAACATATTCTTTTGATCATGTTGACTTGCTGAAAAGATATATAAAGATTGCCTCTGTGCAGGAAAATAGCGCACGATCTTAATTCGCTACGGAAATTTTGTTAAAAATCTTACTGTGGATTCATGACGGCAGCATGACGAGGAACAAGTGGTTACGAAAACGACGACGCCACGCCGCTGGGGTCGCGAACGGACCGTGGTGGGAGGAAGAAAAAAAAGGGGGGCGGCGCCGTCAGCGGGGGCCGGCGGCGCGCATCCGCCATGCCAAAACGGCAACGGTGGCGGCCAGCAGCGCCAGCGCGACCACGTTCAGCACCAGCGTGGCGCCTGAAAAACGCATGACCAGGCCGACGCTGACGCCGGCCTTGACACTGAATTGCGGGCCGCCGTCATGCGGAAAATAGCTGACCAGCTGCAGCGCGTAATAGAGTACGCCGCCGCACGGGCCGGTTTTCCAGCGTTTGAGCGACAGCACGGCGGCCAGAAATCCGAACAGGCCGACGCCGAACAACACCGGCAACTCGGCCGCCTCGCGCGGCCCGCCGAGCAAGCCCAGGGCAACGGCCAGGGTCAGCGCGCTATTGAGCAGCAGCACCCGCGCCACCCATGTTTCAAATTCCCGCATCCGTTTTCCTTGTCCGCTGTCAGCCGAAGCGCGCCTGATAGTCGCTCGGCACCACGCCCAGCTGCGCGGCGAAGGCGCGGCGCAGATTGTACTCGCTGCCGAAGCCGCTTTGGCTGGCGGCGCGCTTGACCGTCATGCCGGGCCGCTCGAGCAGGCCGCAGGCCGCCTCCATGCGCAGCCGCAGCAGCAGCTGCGCCGGCGACACGCCCGCCTCCTGCTGCAGCTTGCGGTGCAGCGAGCGCACCGACAGCGCGAACGCCGCCGCCATCTGCGCGACGTCGATCGGCTGCTTCAGGCGCGGACGCAGCCACGCCGTCAACTGCCCGTGCAAGCCCTGCGGGTCGGCCTGGGCCAGAAGCTCGGAGCTGAACTGGCGCTGGCCGCCGGGGCGCTTGAAGAACACCACCATGCGCTTGGCCACGCCCAGCGCGAACTGGCGGCCCATGTCCTCCCCCACCAGGCTCAGCGCCAGATCGATGCCGGCGGCGATGCCGGCCGAGGTGTAGATCGTGCCGTCCCTGATATAGATGGCGTCTTCCTGCACGGTGATGGCCGGGTGCCGGGCCTGCAGTTGCGCCGCGTCCTGCCAGTGGGTGACGGCGCGGCGCCCGTCAAGCAGCCCGGCGTGCGCCAGCACGAAGGCGCCGGTGCACACCGAGCAGCAGCGCGCGACGGCATCGGCGGCGGCCACCAGCCAGCGCACGGCGGCCGGCGCCAGCGCCGCGCCGGCGTCGTCCTCGACGCCGCGCGCGCCCGCCACGATCAGCGTCGATCCGGCCAGGCCGCCGGCCGGCAGCGGCTCGGTCAGCACCGTCACGCCCGACAGCGACGCGACCAAGCCGCCGTCCGGCGACACCATATGTATACGGTAGGGTGGCGGCAGGCCGGCGTCGCGCGCCTCGTCGTTCGCGGTGGAGAACACCTGGGCGGGGCCGGTGGCGTCGAGCAGCGCGAAGCGCGGCAGCACCAGCAGCCAGACATCGATGGCGGAAGCGGTTTTCATCCTGGCAGATATTCCACCATCAATGTCGTTTGTGTCAAGCGCCGAAGTGGGAAGATGCGCCTTCATCAGGAGGAACCCGCATGACCCGCACCATCGGCATCTATGTTTTCGACGACGTCGAGGTCCTTGACTTCGCCGGACCTTACGAAGTATTCACCTGCGCCACGCGGGTGGGCGGCAAGCTGGCGCCGGACGCGCCGCCGCCGTTCCGCGTGCGCACCATCGGCCGCACCTCGGCGCTGCTGCGCGCGCGCGCCGGCCTGGCCATCTTCCCGGAGGCCGATTTCGGCAGCGGCGGCGACATCGACGTGCTGATCGTGCCCGGCGGCGTGATCGACGCCGAACTGGCCAAGCCGGACGTCGTCGCCTGGATCGCCGCCGCCGCGCGCGACTGCGAACTGGTGGCCTCGGTCTCCACCGGCGCCTTCTTGCTGACGCAGGCCGGGCTGCTCGGCGAGCAGCAGGCCGCCCCGCGCGACGAACCGGCGGCCGGTCCGGAAGCGGCGTTTCCCGAGTTGCGGGTACAGGGCAAGCGGCGCTGGACCGGCAATGGCGCCATCGTCGCCGCCGGCGGTGGCTCGGTCGGCATCGACATGTCGCTGCATCTGGTCGAACGGCTGGCCGGCCGCGAGTTGGCGCTGGCCACCGCGCGGCAGATGGACTACAACTGGAGCTAGATATGCGGATAACGCGAGCGGGCGAGTACACCGGCGCGCTCGCCTGGGACGCGCAACTGATCGCCACGATGGGCGGGGCCACCGTGCGGCTGCACTGGACCGACCAGCCGTATCGCTGGCACGTCAACGACGGCGACGAGGTGTTCGCGGTGCTCGACGGCGAAGTGGCGATGCACTACCGCGAGGACGGCCGCGAACTGGTGGCGCACCTGCGCGCCGGCGATATCTTTTACGCCGGCGAGGGCGACGCCCATTGCGCCCACCCGGTCGGAGCGGCGCGCATCCTCGTCATCGAGCGCGCCGGCAGCGTTTAGCCTTCGCGTTTGCGGTGCGCCAGGCGATACAGCAGCGGCAGCACCAGCAACGTCAGCGCGGTCGACGACAGGATGCCGCCGATCACCACCGTCGCCAGCGGGCGCTGCACCTCGGCGCCGGTGCCGGTGGCGATGGCCATCGGAATGAAGCCCAGCGACGCCACCAGCGCCGTCATCAGCACCGGACGCAATCGTCCCAGCGCGCCCTCGCGTATCGCCTGCTCCACGCTGCGCCCCTGCTCGCGCAGCGCGCGGATGAACGAGATCAGCACCAGGCCGTTGAGCACCGCCACCCCGGACAGCGCGATGAACCCCACCGCCGCCGATATCGACAGCGGTATGCCGCGCAGCGCCAGCGCGGCGATGCCGCCCGTCAGCGCGAACGGAATCCCGCTGAACACCAGCAGCCCGTCCTTCAGGTTGCCGAACATCGCCAGCAGCAGCACCATCACCAGCAGCAGCGCCACCGGCACCACGACCTGCAGCCGCCGCGTGGCCGATTGCAGCTGCTCGAACTGCCCGCCCCACGCCGTCCAGTACCCGGCCGGCACCTTGACCTGGCTTTGCAAGGCCTGCTCCGCCTCGGCGACGAACGAGCCGATGTCGCGCCCGCGCACATTGGCGCTGATGACCACGCGGCGCTTGCCGTCCTCGCGGCTGATCTGGTTCGGTCCCGGCGCCACGCTGAAGGTGGCCACCTCCCCCAGCGGGATGAAGTTGGCGCCGCCGCCGGCTCCCACGCCCCGTTGCGTTGGCAGCGGCACCGGCAACCGCCGCATCACATCCAGGTCCTCACGCAGCGCGTCCGGCAGCCGCACCACGATGTCGAAGCGGCGGTCGCCCTCGAACATCGTGCCCGCCTCCCTGCCGCCGATGGCGGTGGCAATGGTCTCCTGCACGTCGCCCACATTCAGGCCGTAGCGCGCGGTCTTGCTCCGGTCGATCTCCACCGTCAGCATCGGCAGGCCGCTGGTCTGCTCGACCTTGACCTCGGTGGCTCCCGGCACCTTGCCCAGCGCGGCGGCGATGTTGGCGGCGGTATCGTTGAGGACCGCCGTGTCGTCGCCGAACAGCTTGACGGCGACGTCGCTGCGCACCCCGGAAATGAGCTCGTTGAAGCGCAGCTGGATCGGCTGCGAAAACTCGAACGCGTTCCCGGGCAGTTTTTCCACCGTCTCGCGGATCGCCGCCAGCAGCGCATCGCGCGACCTGCGCGGCTCGGGCCAGTCGGCTTCCGGCTTGAGCATGATGTAGCCGTCCGAGATATTCGGCGGCATCGGATCGGAGGCGATTTCCGCCGTGCCGGTGCGCGCGAAGATCCGTTCGATCTCGGGGAACTTTTGCTTTAGCGTTTGCTCGATCTGCTTTTGCATCTCCACCGATTGCGTCAGGCTGGTGCCGGGGATGCGCAGCGCCTGGATCGCGAAGTCGCCCTCGTTCAGGTTCGGCACGAACTCGCTGCCCAGGCGCGTCGCCAGCAGCAGCGACAGCGCCACCGAAATGCCGGCGAACGTCAGCACGACCGGGGTGTTGGCCAGCACCCGTTCCAGGATTCCGCTGTACCACGCGGTGATCTTGCGGTGCTCCTTCTCGACCACGTTGTCGCCGATGAACAGGGCCACGGCGGCGGGGATGAAGGTGATCGACAACAGCATCGCCCCCAGCAGCGCGATCACCACCGTCAGCGCCATCGGGTGGAACATGCGCCCTTCGACGCCGGTCAGCGCGAAGATCGGCAGATACACCACCATGATGATCAACTGGCCGAACAACAGCGGGCGGCGCGCCTCCCTGGCCGCCGCGTGGACCTCGTCGAAGCGCTCGGCGCGGGTCAGCTTGCGCCCCATCGTGGCCTGCGCGTGCGCCAGCCTGCGCACGCAGTTCTCGACGATGACCACCGCGCCGTCGACGATGATGCCGAAGTCCAGCGCCCCGAGGCTGAGCAGGTTGGCGCTGACCTTGTACGTGACCATGCCGGTGAAGGTGAACAGCATCGACAGCGGTATCACCATCGCCGTGATCAGCGCGGCGCGGATATTCCCGAGGAACAGGAACAGCACCGCGACCACCAGCACCGCGCCCTCGAGCAGGTTTTTCTTCACCGTGGCGATGGCCTTGTCGACCAATACCGTGCGGTCGTAGACGGTGATCGCCTGCACGCCGGCCGGCAGGCTGCGGTTGATGTCGACCATCTTCTTGTCCACCGCCTGCGAGACGGCGCGGCTGTTCTGGCCGATCAGCATGAAGACGGTGCCCAGCACCACCTCGCGGCCGTTGTCGGTGGCGGCGCCGGTGCGCAGTTCGCGGCCGATCCGCACCTCGGCCACGTCGCGCACCCGCACCGGCACGCTGTCGACGTTGCTGAGGATGATGTTGCGGATATCCTCCAGCGAGCGCACCTGGCCGGGCGCGCGCACCAGCAGCTGTTCGCCGCGCTTTTCGATATAGCCGGCGCTGGCGTTGCCGTTGTTGCGGTCCAGCGCCGTCACTACGTCCTGCAAGGTCAGGCCGTAGGAGGCCAATCGCTGCGGGTTGGGCGCCACCTGGTATTCCTTGGCGTAGCCGCCGATCGAATTAATCTCGGTCACGCCGGCGACGTTGCGCAGCTGCGGCTTGATGATCCAATCCTGGATCTCGCGCAGGTCGGTCGGCGTGTATGGGGTGCCGTCGGCCTTCTTCGCGCCCGGCTTGGCCTCCACCGTCCACAAATAGATCTCCCCCAGGCCGGTGGAGATCGGCCCCATGGCCGGCGCGATCCCGGCCGGCAGCTGCGCCCTGGCCTCCTGTATGCGCTCGTTGACCATCTGGCGCGCGAAGAAGATGTCGGTGCCGTCCTTGAAGATGACGGTGATCTGCGACAGGCCATAGCGCGACAGCGAGCGTGTCTGCTCCAGGTTCGGCAGGCCGGACATGACGGTCTCGATCGGGAACGTCACGCGCTGCTCGGTCTCCAGCGGCGAGTAGCCGGGGGCCGCCGTGTTGATCTGCACCTGCACGTTGGTGATGTCGGGTACTGCGTCGATGGGCAGCTTTTGATAGCTGTGGATGCCGAATCCGGCCATCCCCGCCACCGCCAGCATGACCAGCCAGCGCTGGACGATGGCAAATCGTATGATGCGTTCGAACATGATGTCGTCCCCCGCCTCAGTGCGCGTGCTCGGCGCTGTCTTTGCCCAGTTCCGCCTTCAGGACGAAACTGCCGGCGGCGGCGTAATGCGCGCCGGCGTCCAGGCCTTGCAGCACCTCGGTCAGTTTGCCGTCGCTGCGGCCCGGCACCACGGTTTGCGGCCGGAAGCCGCCTGCCACTTTGACGAAGACCACGGGCTTTTCCTCCAGCGTCTGGATCGCCTCGGCGCGCACCGCGACGGCGGCGGCGCCGCTCTGCCCGGACGGCACATCGACGTTGACGAACAGGCCGGGACGCCAGGCGCGGTCCGGATTGGCCAGCGCCACGCGCGCCTTGGCGGTGCGGGTCTGCTCGCCGAGCAGCGAGCCGACGTAGGTGATCTTGCCGGTGGCCTGCGCGTCGAAGGCGGAGGCCTTGACGCTCACCGTCTCGCCCACGCGCACCAGGTTCAGGTCTTTCGGCGGCACGGCCAGTTCCGCCCACACGGTCGACAGGTCGGAGATGGTGAAGACGTTGGCGTCCTCCTTGACCGCCTCGCCCAGCGCCAGGTGTTTTTCCATGACGATGCCGTCGAACGGCGCGCGCAGTTCCAGCCGGTTCAGGTCCGGGCCGGAGGCGGCGCCGGTGCCGAACGCGCTCAGTTTCTGGCGCGCGTTGCGCACCGCGATCTCGGCCTCGCTCATCGCCTGTTTGGCCTGCAGATAATCCTGCTCGGCGGAGATCTTGTCCTGCCACAGCCGGCGCTCGCGATCGAGCGTGGTGCCGGCCAGCTCCAGCCGGCGCTGCGCCGACAGCAGCTCGCTGCGCTGCTCGGACAAGCCGCTGCTGGCGATCACCGCCAGCACCTGCCCCTGCTTGACGCTCTGGCCCAGGTCCGCCATCACGGCGGTGACCACGCCGGACAACTTGGGCACCACATGCGCGGTGCGGTCCTCGTTGAAGCGGATCTCCCCCGGCAGCGTGATGGCGACGCTGATGTCGGCCGGCCCGGCGGCGGCGACGACGATGCCGGCCGCTTTGATCTGGGCGTCGTCGAGGGCGATTTTTTCGCGCTTTTCCGGCGCGCCGTGGTCGTCCTTGTGCGGCGCTGCCGCTTCCGAACCATGGGCATCCCGATTTTCCGGCGTTTCGGCGCCGCGTTTCGGCATCAGCATCCACGCCGCCAGCAGCACGCCGATGACCGCCATGACGGCGATCGCGATTTTTTGTTTTCTGGTGATGTTGTTCATATGGTCTTTCATGTCATTGGTCCTCGCCGAGGATGCGCACGATGGCGGAGCTGGCGCGATGCGCCGCCGCCAGGGCGTTCAGGTATTGGGATTTCGCTTCGAGCAGCGTGCGCTGGGCGTCGAGCACGTCGAGGAAGCCGAATTTTCCGTATTCGAAGCCGGTGCTGGCCGCCTCGTAGGCGCTTTGGGCGCCGGGCAGGATTTCGCCGCGCAGCGCCAGCGCCTGTTCTCGGGCGACGTCGAATTCCTCGCGCGCCTGCGCCAATTCCGCGTCCAGCCGCAGCGCGGTCGATGCCAGCTCGTCGCGCGCCTTGTCGACGCGGCGCGCCGTCTCCAGCACGTTGCCCTGGTTACGGTCGAACAACGGCAGCGGCACCGAGATGCCGAACACCGCCTGCGAGCGACCCAGCTCCTCCGAGCGCTTGCTGCCGACATTGAAGGTGACATCGGGCACGCGGCGGGTCAGCTCGACCTTGGCCAGCGCCTCGCGCTTGCCCAGCTCCGAGCGCGCCAGCGCCATGGCCGGCGCCCGCGCCAGCCGGTGGTGCAGCAAGGCCTGGTCGGGCAGCGACGGCAACGCATCGAGCTCGCCGTCGGCCTTCTCGAAGCGCGGCGCCGGATTGCCCCACATCGCCGCCAGCCGCTTGCGCGCGACCGCCAGCGTGCCGCGCGCGCGCAGCAGGTCCAGTTGCACGGTCGACGCGGCGACCTTGGCGCGCGTCTCCTCCACCGGCGACACCTTGCCGGCGACCACGCGCCGTCCGGTGGCCGCCGCCGCGCGCCGCGCCAGCTCGGACGCCTCCTGCGCCAGCCGCAATTGCTCCTGCGCCGCCAGCACCGCGAACCAGCCGTCGATGACATCGGCGCGGATATCCGCCTGGCGCGCGCCCAGCTGCGCCGACGCGCTATCGCGTTCGCGCAGGGCCGCCTGCACGCGCGCCTGCCGTTTGCCGCCCAGCTCCAGCGGCTGACTCAATAAAAAGGTGGTTTCGCGGGTGTCACGGCGGGTATCGACCCGCTCCACCGACAGCGAAGGATTGGGAAGCAAGCCGACCTGCCGGACCGCGCCGTCCACGGCCAGCAGCTCGTGGCGGGCGGCCGACAGGTCGGCGTTGGCGCCGGCGGCCAGCGCCAGCGCCGTCTCCAAGGTCAATGGCCCGGTGGGCTCGGGCACGGGGGATAGGGCCAGCGCGCACGCCGGCCATGCCGCCATAGATAGCGACAAAACATACTTGAACATCGAATTCTCCGGATAAATGGAAAAGAATTCGACGAGACGTCACCGTCGTCCGACAGAAAAATGAGGGGTGGGAGGTCTCGTCGCGCTAGGCGACGAGCGGCCAATTGGGCCGTTGGGGCCCATCGGAGATATAAGACAGATAATCGATCAATAGCGGCGCGGCGTGCGCCTGCGCGGCCGGCTGCACGACCAGGGCGCCGTCTTCCAGCACCGAAGCCTGCACCGCATGATGGCAAACTTCACAATCGCTGTGAACCTTGACAGGCTTGCCATGGTCGGGATCTTCATCCGACTGCGCCTGATGCTGGTGGCCGTGATGGCCGAAGTGGCTCACCTTGGCCGGCTCGTGCTGGCAATAGACGGCCGCCATCGACCAGGCGTACTGGATCGGCAGTATGGTCAGCAGCAGGATGAGCAATAGCTTTTTCACCAAGCTATTGTAGCAGCCCGCCGCCGGCCTTGCCTTGTCAGGCCTTTTTCAGCAGCTCGGGACGCAGCGGCATCTCGCGCACCCGTTTGCCGGTGGCCGCGAAGACCGCGTTGGTCAGCGCCGCGCCCACGCCGGCGGTACCCGGCTCGCCGATGCCGCCCGGCGCCTCGGTGCTGTTGACGATCTCCACCTCGATCGCCGGCGCCTCGCTCAGGCGCAGGATGCGGTAGTCGTGGAAGTTGGACTGCTCGATGCGCCCGTCCTTGAACGTGATGGCGCCGAACAGACCCGCCGTCAGGCCGTAGTTGATGCCGCTCTGGATCTGCGCGACGACCGTGTCCGGATTGACGACATGGCCGCAATCGACCACGCAGACCACGCGCTTGACGGCCACCTCGCCGTCGTCGTTGACGCTGACGTCGACCACCTGCGCCAGATAGGTGCCCCACGCGCGCATCAAGGCGATGCCGCGTCCGGAGCCTGGCGGCGATTTATCGCCCCAGCCGGCGCGTTGCGCTGCCAGTTTCAGCACGCGGGCCGCGCGCGGCTGCTTGTCGAGCATCGCCAGGCGATAGGCCAGCGGGTCCCGGCCGGCTTTGTCCGCCAGTTCGTCGATAAAGCTCTCCAGCACCGCCATGTTGCGGGTCGGGCCCACGCCGCGCCAGAAGCCGCTCGGCACCGGACCATCCTCGCGGGTGTACTCGGTGCGCATGTTCGGGATATCGTAGGAGAAGACATCCGAGCCTTCGACGTTATCGGTATCCAGGCCGTTTTGCAGGAACGACGGCGCGAACGTGGCCAGGTTCGACGGCCCCGCGATCTTGTGCGAAAACGCCACCGGCCTGCCGCTGGCGTCGAGCGACGCCGACACCGAATGCGCGTACAGGCCGCGCACCAGGTCGTGCTGGATATCCTCCTCGCGGCTCCACACCACCTTCAGCGGCCACTTGACCTGTTTGGCCAGCGCCGCGGCCTGCACCACGTAATCGGTGTACAGGCGGCGCCCAAAACCGCCGCCGATCAGGTGATTGTGCAGCGTGACCTTTTCCGGCGCCAGTCCCAGCGCCTTGGCGGCATCGTCGCGCGCGCGTGCCGGCACCTGCGAGCCGACCCAGATCTCGGCGCTGCCCTGCTTCGCGTCGTAATGGACGGTGCAGTTCATCGGCTCCATGGTCGCGTGGGCCAGCATCGGATTGACGTAGACGGCCTCCACCCGCTTGCCGTCGGCGGCGATGACCTTGAGCGCGTCGCCGTCGTTGCGCGCCACCTTGCCGGGCTTTTTCAGCGCCTCGAGCATGATGGTGCGGACGTCGTCGGTGGACAGTTTCGCGTATTGGCCCTCGTCCCAGGCGATGTCCAGCGCGGCCAATCCCTGCTTGGCGTACCAATAGTTATCGGCCACCACGGCCACCGCGTTATCGAGCTTGACGACATCGCGCACGCCGCGCAGCTTGCGCGCCTTCGCATCCTTGACGGATCTAAGCTTGCCGCCGACGACAGGGCTGGCCGCCACCACCGCCACCTTCATGCCCGGCACCACGGTATCGATGCCGAACAGCGCGGTGCCATCGGTTTTGCCCTTGGCGTCGAGGCGTTTGAGCGGCTTGCCGATCAATGTGAAGTCTTTCGGATCCTTCAGCGCGATCTTCTCCGGCACCGGCAGTTTGCCGGCCGCCTGCACCAGCCGGCCGTACTTGATGCGGCGGCCGCTGGCCGGGTGCACCACCTCACCGTGTTCGGCGTGGCAGCTGTCCGGCGCCACCTGCCACTGGTCGGCGGCGGCCTGGATCAGCACCATGCGGGCGGCGGCGCCGGTCTGGCGCATCGGCTCCCACATCAGGCGAATGGTGGTCGAACCGCCGGTGAACTGGTCGCCGAACGGCGCGCCATAGACCTTGGGATTGGGCGGCGCGTGGCGCAGCGCGATCTTATCCATGTCCACCTCCAGCTCCTCGGCGATCAGCATCGGGATGGAAGTATAGGTACCCTGCCCCATCTCGACCTTGGGCATGGTGAGGGTGATGGTATCGTCGGCGCCGATGGCGATGAAGGCATTCAGGTCCGCCGGCGCGCTGACCGCCTTGGCGGCGGTGGCGGCGGACGCCTCGTCCGGCAGGCTCCAAAAGCCTACCATCAGCCCCCCGCCGGCGGCGGCGGCGATTTTCAGGAAGCCGCGGCGCGACTGCTCGATCGACCCGATATTCAACGGTGCGTTCATGTCAGGCCCCCTTCAGCAGCGGTGACTTGGCGGCATCCTTGATCGCCGCGCGGATGCGGGTGTAGGTGCCGCAGCGGCAGATGTTACCGGACATCGCATTATCGATATCGGCGTCGGTCGGCTGCTTGTTGGTGGCCAGCAGCGCGGCGGCCGACATGATCTGGCCGGATTGACAGTAGCCGCACTGCACCACCTCGGCGGCGACCCAGGCCTGCTGCGCCGCCTTGCCGGCGGGGGTGGCGGACACGCCCTCGATGGTGGTGATTTTCTTGCCGGCGACGGCCGACACCGGCAGCACGCACGAACGCGTGGCCTCGCCGTCGACGTGGACGGTGCAGGCGCCGCACAGCGCCATGCCGCAGCCGAACTTGGTGCCCATCATATGCGCCTCATCGCGCAGCACCCACAACAGCGGCATGTCGCCGGGCACGTCGAACTCCCGGGTCTTGCCATTGATTTCGAACTTAACCATGCGCGGCTCCTAAATTGCAAAAGCCACACTATAGGCAGATATGTCCCCCCAACAATACTACCCAAAAGTGATACAAGCAAAAGCAACTCCAGGGTCAGGTCCACCATTTCTACACGAGCGGGTCCGTATCAGCCGAAAACCGTCGATTCGCCGCGATAGTGCTCAGTTCGTGTAGAAATGGTGGACCTGACCCCGGAGTATATTTTGGGGTGGAAGCGATTCCATTGCGAGCAGGTAACAACCTTGTCATATGACGTCATTACTCTATGGCCTTTTTACCTCTGACCATTGGACCTCCCTATGCATCTCGTTCCGTCGCGCCCCCTTATCCTCGCCATCAGCATCGCCGCCGCCCTGAGCGCTTGCGGCGGCTCCAGCAATGATCAGGCTTTGGTCATCCCGGCGGCGCCGGCCGACCAGGGCGCGGCCGACGTGGCGCCAGTGCCCGCCGTTACCGCCTTTGTCGATACCGTCGCCACCAACCAGCGCGGCGACGCCCGCTATGCGACCCTGGACACCAACGCCGGCGTGCGCGTGCTCGGCGGCATGCTGCAGATCTGGAAGCCGTTGACCGAAATCGTCGACGCCGGCCAGACCGCGCCCGCCGTCGCCGGCTTCCCGGCCGTCGTGACCTCGGCCTGGACCGGCGTGCCCAACGACGGCACCAACGGCGGCACCATCGTCAACCAGGCCGTGCACGCGGCCAATATCGATTACGTGGTCAGGGCCACCGCCAACCGCACCCCGGAACAGGCGCTGGCCGCCTATCTGGACGACCGCCGCAACAAGGGCTACAGCGTCAGCGACGCCATGGGCCCGCTGACGACCGCCTGGCGCGCCGCCGCCCAGCAGACCACCACCATCACGTCGATCCCGGCCGACGCCACCACCGTGCTGTATAACGACGGCGGCAACAACAACGGCGTCGGCGGCAGCGCCAATCCGAGCTTCGGCGCCGTCGTCGATTTCGTCAACATGGTCGGCGCCAACGGTTCGACCGAGCCGGCCAAACGCTTCTATAAATATGCGCGCCCTTACCGCTGGAGCAGCGCGGTGCAGGTGTTGCCGGCGCTGAACCCGGCCAAGAGCCCGACCCCGACCACCGACGGCGGCTTCACCAGCGGCCATTCGGCCGAGGGAGTGCGCAACGCGCTGGCGATGGCCTACGCGGTGCCGGAGCGCTTCCAGGAAATCATCAGCCGCGGCCTGGAGCTGGGCGAGTCGCGCATCCTGGCCGGCATGCATTCGCCGCTCGACGTGCTCAGCGGCCGCATCCACGGCGAGGCCGTCGTCGCCGCCAACCTGGTCGATCCGGCCAACGCCGCGAAAAAGGCGGCCGGCTACGCCCAGGCCCACAGCACTTTGATGGCCGCGACCTCGACCACGCCGACCACCTTCACCGCCTTCGCCCAGTCGGGCAGCGACCGCTTCTCGGACTACGCCACCAACAAGGCCAACTATCTGCGCCGCATGACCTATGGTTTCGCGCCGATCGCGCCGACCAACGTCGCCGCGTCCGTGCCGAAGGGCGCCGAGGTGCTGCTGGAGACCCGCCTGCCCTACCTGAGCGATGCCCAGCGCCGCGTGGTGCTGAAAACCACGGCCGTCGCTTCCGGCTATCCGGTGATGGACGATCCGGAAGGCTGGGGCCGGCTTAACCTGTTCGCGGCGGCCGACGGCTACGGCGCCTTCACCGGCAACGTGGTGCTGGTCATGGACGCGGCCAAGGGCGGCTTCAACGCGGCCGACCGCTGGCGCAACGATATCGGCGGCACCGGCAAGCTGGTCAAGCAGGGCAGCGGCGCACTGAAATTGGCTGGCAATAACAGCTGGACCGGCGGCACCGAACTGGCGGCCGGCACGCTCGAAGGTGTGTCGTCGACGGCCTTCGGCGCCGGCGATGTCTACGTCGGCGGCGGCACCCTGATCGCCAACGCGCCAGCCTCGCTGAAACTGGCCGGCAAGTACACGCAGCTGGCCGGCGCCACCACGCTGGAACTGAACGCGCTCGGCGGCGACCGCGGCACCATGACCGTGGCCGGCACCGCCACCATCGCCGGCGGCACCTTGCACATCAAGTTCCCCGGCGGCTACAAGCCGAAGTCGGGCGACAGCCTGATCGCGCTCAGCGCCGGCAGCCTCAAAGGCCACTTCACCACCATCACGGTCGATGGCTTCGCCAACGTGGCGCCGGTGTACGGCGCGACCACGTTGACATTGACGGTCAGTAACTAAACCTTTCGCTCTACCGGTATCATGGGGCATGATTCGTCATGCCCTTTTTTTATCGATTAGCGCGGAACTCCGATGAACGACAACGACCCGACATCGCACCCCCAGGGCGATTTTTTCAACGCCGACCGTTTCCATAACGATCTGCAGAATTTCAGCAAGCAGATCGCCGGCTGCGACAAACTGGTCCGCATGGCGAATATCAGCCTGAACCAGATCGATGCGCGCATCGCCGAGGCGGCGCGCATCGAGGCCAAGGCGGCCGCGATCGTCGACGCCGCCGCCCGGGAGGCGGGCCGGGTGGCGGCCGAATCGGCCAGCATCGCGGTGGCCGACATGATGGGCAAGATGGCGGCGGTGACCAAGGAGGCCGAACAGGTCGTCCAGGCGATCAACCGCAGCCGCGGACAAACCGGCTTGTGGATCGCGTTCTACATCGTTTGCACCTTGGTGATGTGCCTGCTCACGGCGTGGATTACGCAACGCATCGCCAAGTCATCGGCTATCACCCCGGAAATCACCGAGTCCATCGCGCTGGGCGAAAAGCACGAGGCGCTGCTGCGCAAGGCGACCGACAAGGAACGCAAGATGATCAACGAGATCATCGCCCGCAAGCCGAAGTCCAAGGAGCGTTAGATACCCGTCGGATATTTGACCGGGGTGGCGACGCTGGCTATGATTGAAGCATGGAAGAGTGGCTGATCAAGCTAGAAGAATTTGCCAGCGAAACGAGGGAACGGCTCGCGAAGATAGAGCTGCGCCTGGAACAAACGGCCACCAAGGCGGATATCGCGGACATACGCGCGGACATGCACAAATCAAGCATTGAGATTCTTCGGTGGATGGTCGCAACCTCTGTCGGCCTCTTCGTCGGTTTCGGAGGACTGTTTTTCGTCATGAACAACTCCACGAAGAACCCTGTCCCCATCGTCATTTACACACAGCCACCAGCCGTCACAAAATAATATCATTCCCCCGCTTGGTGATTATCAGAATTGCATCGGCACCGCGTCCACGGCACACTGATGCGATGAAAACACTCTTGCAAGCCGTGCTGATCACGGCAATCGGCTGCGCGGGCGCCCACGCGCAGCAAGTGGAAGTGGATGGCGGCAAGGTCGCCGGCATCCCGATGGCCGACGGCAGCAGCATTTTCTACGGCATCCCTTACGCCGCCGCGCCCACCGGCGAATTGCGCTGGAAGCCGCCCGCCCCGCGCGCGCCATGGTCCGGCGTGCTGGACGCCACCAAGGTCGCGCCGGCCTGCGTCCAGGGCGACACCGGCTGGAACAAGGATTTCCTGGCCACGATGCGCGAGGATTGCCTGACGGTGTCGATCCGCACGCCAGCGCCGATGGCGCGCGGCAAGGCCCGGCTGCCGGTGCTGGTCTACATCCACGGCGGCTCGAACGCCTACGCGGGCGCCGGCGACATGGCCGACGACGCCCTGCACCGCGAGGGCATCGTCGTCGTCAAGCTGCAATACCGGCTCGGCGCCTGGGGCTTCCTCGGCCTCGACGCGCTGCGCGACGAGAACCCGCACGGCGCATCCGGCAACTACGCGCTGCTCGACCAGCTCGCCGCGCTGAAGTGGGTGCGCACCAACATCGCCGCGTTCGGCGGCGACGCCGGCAACGTCACCATCACCGGCAACTCGGCCGGCGCGCTCGACGCGCTGCTGCTGACCATGTCGCCGCTGTCGCGGGGCCTGTTCAACCAGGCGATCCTGCAGTCGGCCGCCCCCGGCGCGCCGCGCACCGCGCGCCAGAACGAGGCGATTGGCAACGTCCTGCTCGACCGCCTGAAGCTGCCGCACGGCGCCGAGGGCCTGGCCAAGCTGAGGACGCTGCCGGCGGCGACCGTCGACGCCGCCGCCACCAACCTGCCGACGCCCGACGGCGTCGATCCGAGCTTTATCTGGGAACAGCAAATCGTCGACGGCCACGTGGTGCCGCTGCCGTACGCCGAGGCCTACGCCAAGGGCGCCGGCAAGGATATCCGCGTCATCATCGGCAGCAACAGCCAGGAACTGGGCGCGGACCGCAAGCCGGAAACGGTGCCGGCCTTGCTCGCGGCCGCCTTCGGCAAGCAAGCCCCGGCGGCCGCCGCGCTGTACCATGACGACGCCGCGCTCGGCAGCGTGCCGACGCAGTTGATGACGGACATGTGGTTCCGCTGCCCGGCGGCCTGGATGGCGCGGCGCATGGCCAACCCGGCGCGGGTGTGGCGCTATGAATTCGGGCTGGGCGCGCCCGGTTCGGGCAAGCCGCCGGAGCATACGTCGGAGATGGAGTACGTCTACCGCGCCACGCCGGCCAAGGCCTTGCCGGCCGACTGGCCGCCGCTGCAGCGCTATTGGGCCAACTTCATCCGCAACGGCGATCCGAACGGCGCCGGCCTGCCGCGCTGGCCGGCGGTGGGGCAAACATCGTGGCAGACGGCGGCGTACCTGGATTTCGCGCCGACGGGTATCGAAGCACGCGAGGGTTTGCGCGCCGCGCAGTGCAAGTTGATGTATCAGGAGCGGGATTACCCGCAGTCGGCGACGGTGCCGAATTAAGCGCCGGCGGTGCCGCACGCGGCGCAGGCGGCGCTTGGATGGCGGATTACGCTTCGCTAATCCGCCCTACGGCGCCGGGCTGTCCGCCACGTGCGTCGGACGTTTGCCCAGGCTGTCCTCCTGCGGGCCGGGCGCGTCGAGCACCGGCCGCAGGCGCGGCAGCGAATCCGGATAGTTGGCCGCCACGAAGGCGATGATCGCTTCGCGGATTTCGCAGCGCAGGTCGAAGGCGGTGCCGGAATCCTGCGCGCTGATCAGCAGCCGCAGCTGCATGCCACGGTCGTCGGCGTCCGTCACGTGCAGCACGCACACCCGCTTGTCCCAGCGCGACGACGCGTGCGTGATGCGCTCGAACTCGGCCCGTATCGCCGGCACCGGCACGCTGAAGTCCAGCCACAAAAACACCGTGCCCAGTATCGACGACGAGGTATGCGTCCAGTTCTCGAACGGGTTTTCAATGAACCATTGCAGCGGCACGATCAGGCGCCGTTCGTCCCAGATCCGCACCACGACATAGGTGCCGGTGATGCGCTCGACCCTGCCCCATTCGCCCTTGACGATCAGCACGTCGTCCAGGCGGATCGGTTGCGAAAACGCGATCTGCAGCCCCGCGATGAAGTTGCCCAGCACCGGCCGCGCCGCGATACCGGCCACCAGGCCCGCCACCCCGGCCGAGGCCAGCAGACTGGCGCCGAACTGCCGCGCACCCGGCAAGGTCAGCAACACAAACCCCAACCCCACCAGGCCGATGATGAAGTTGGCGCTGCGGGTGAGCACGGCCGTCTGCGTCAGCAGCCGGCGCGCGCGCAGGTTGTCGGCGGCATCGACCGGATTGACTTCGGTGATCGTGCGTTTAATGGAATTGACGCAGGCGATCGCCAGCCACGTCAGACAGATGATCAGCAGCACGCTGTTGATCCGGGAAATAGGCAGCAGCAACGGCATGTTTTCCGGCGCGCCCGTCAGCACCAGGCGCAGCGCGAACAGCGCCATGCACAGCTGGCTCGGACGGTAGCCGTACTTGATGGCGTTGGTCGTATAAGGGCGGTTACGCGCTATGCGGCGCAGCAGCATAATGCCCGCCCGATGCAACAGTAGAGCCACAGCAACAAAAATCAGCGCGCTGGCGCCCACTACTGCGGCGGCGCGCCACGGCCCTTCATGCATATCAGAAAAATAGTCGAGATCCATGGCGTGATTCTAGGGAACTTTCCAATGTTGCGGCGCGCCATTTGCCCGCATGCGTGCGCTAGCGAACAAAGTTTTTTCCCTCATGAATGAAACAATAGTGGAGCTGAGGTCGATTGCCACGCATCCCGAAAAATTGATGCAGCGGTTGTTTTTCTATCCTGCAATCACACCTTGAGGACTCTTCATGCTTTCACGCTCCGTTAAATTATCATTACGTTTCATGCTGCCCCTGGCAATATTGCTGGGGCTGTTCGCCTACATCGTCGTCCCGCTGATGGACAACCTGACCCTGCGCTGGTCGGTGCGCGATCTCGACAACCGCTCGCAACTGCTGGCCGCCACCCTGCAGGTGCCGCTGCGCGAGGATGTGCTGCTCAACGACAAGGCCCACATCAAAAAACTGTTCGACGGCGCCATCGAGGACGAGCGCCTGTTCGCGCTGGGCTTCTGCGATCCTTCGGGCAAGCTGCTGTACAAAACCTATACCTACCCGCAATCGCTGGGTTGCTGGGACAAGCCGGCCGACGGCAGCAAGCAAAAATCGCTGGTGCAACTGCCACGCGGCCCGGTGCACGTGGCCGACACGCCGATCGAGGACAACGGCACGGCGCTGGGCCGGCTGATCCTGGTGCACGACATGAGCTTCATCGAGCGCCGCAGCGCCGAAACCACCAAGTACGTGCTGATCTTCTTCGCCCTGCTGGGCGTGGCGATCGCCTTCCTGACCTTGCTGGTGTCGCACCTGAGCTGGCGCGGCTGGCTCGCCAGCCTGAACGACGTGCTGCGCGGCCAGCTGCTGCCGCGCGACGTGCAATCGACCGCGCCGGGCGCGCCGCCGCCGGCGCCACCGCCGGAAATGGAGCCGCTGATCGGCGAACTGCGCAGCCTGCTGGAGGAATACCACGAGGAACGCCAGAGCAGCAGCAGCGGCAACAGCGCCGAGTGGGCGCCGGAAAAACTCAAGGCCTTGCTGCAACAGGATCTGGCCGGCGACCAGGTGCTGGTGGTATCGAACCGCGAGCCCTACATCCACGAAAAAAACAAGGACGGCACGATCCGCGTGCGCCGTCCGGCCAGCGGCCTGGTGACCGCCGTCGAGGCGGTGATGAGGGCCTGCTCGGGCACCTGGATCGCGCACGGCGCCGGCAGCGCCGACCGCGAGACGGTCGACCGCAACGACCACGTGCCGGTACCGCCGAAAGATCCGAGCTACACGCTGCGCCGCGTGTGGCTGACGGAGGAAGAGGAAAAGGGTTACTACTACGGCTTCGCCAACGAAGGCCTGTGGCCGCTGTGCCATATCGCCCACGTGCGGCCGGTGTTCCGCTCGTCCGACTGGGACGAGTACGTCAAGGTCAACCGCCGCTTCGCCGACGCCGTCATCAAGGAGGCGCGCACCGACAACCCGGTGGTGCTGGTGCAGGATTACCACTTCGCATTGCTGCCGCGCATGGTGCGCGAGGCGCTGCCGAAGGCGACCATTATCACGTTCTGGCACATCCCCTGGCCTAACTCGGAATCGTTCGGGATTTGCCCATGGCGCGAGGAAATCCTCGAAGGCATGCTGGGCAGCACGATCCTGGGCTTCCACACGCCGTTCCACCGCAAGAACTTCCTCGACACCGTCGACCGCTATCTGGAAACCCGGATCGAGCCGGAGGCGTCGACCATTTCCTACGGCAACGAGCTGACCCAGGTCGAGGACTATCCGATCTCGATCGCCTGGCCCGACTATCCGGACACGCAGCCGGTGGAACAGTGCCGCACCGAGATCCGCCAGTTGCTGGGCGTGCCGGAAGACCACCTGCTGGCGTTCGGCGTCGACCGCCTCGACTACACCAAGGGCATCCTGGAGCGCTTCCAGGCGGTCGAGAGCATGCTGGAGCTGCATCCGGCCATGATCGGCAAGTTCAGCTTCGTGCAGATCGCCGCGCCGAGCCGCTCGGACCTGGAGGAATACATGAACTTCGAGCAGCGTGTGCGCAAGCTGGCCGCGCGCGTCAACGACCGCTTCGGCAGCGACGGCTATCTGCCGATCATCCTGAAGATCGAGCACCACGAGCAGGCCGAGCTGCAGCGCTACTTCCGCGCCTGCGAGGTCTGCATGGTGACCAGCCTGCACGACGGCATGAACCTGGTGGCCAAGGAATTCATCGCCGCGCGCGACGACGAACGCGGCGCGCTGGTGCTGAGCCAGTTCACCGGCGCCGCCCGCGAGTTGCACGAGGCGCTGATCATCAACCCGTACCACATCGAACAGGGCGCCGAGGCGCTGTACCGCGGCCTGACGATGCCGCCGGTCGAGCAGCGCGAACGGATGCGCAGCATGCGCGACCGCGTGCGCCGCTTCAACGTCTACCGTTGGGCCGGCCACATGCTGCTCGACGCCGCCCGTCTGCGCAAACGTGAAAAAGTGATGCAGAAGATCCGTTCCCACAGCCGCGGCAACCTGCGCCGGGTAGGTTAAAGAAAAAGATGATGACACTAGAAACGAATCCGGCGGGCCCTGATACGCTCGCCGACGGGCAAACCTTCGCGCTGGCCGACTGGCCCGATTGCAGCCTGTTCCTGGACTTCGACGGCACCCTGGTCGACCTGGCCGACACGCCCGACACGGTGGTGGTCGCGCCCGGCCTGGTGCAGGCGCTGGCCGCGCTGCGCGACAAGCTGGGCGGCCGCCTGGCCATCGTCAGCGGCCGTCCGATCGAGCAGATCGACGCCATGCTGGCGCCGCTCAAGCTGCCGGCGGCCGGCGTCCACGGCGCCGAGCGGCGCGCCGCCGACGGCGAGCTGCACTACATCACGGTGCTGCCATTGGACAACGCGCGGCGCCACCTGCAACCGCTGGTGGAGCAATATCCCGACCTGCTGCTGGAGGAAAAACGCGGTGCGCTGGCCCTGCACTACCGGCTGGCGCCCGAACTGAAGGCGCTGTGCGAGCAGACCATGCAGGCCGCGCTGGACGACAGCCCCGGCATGGTGCTGTTGCATGGCAAAATGGTGTTGGAGCTCAAACCGGCATCGAGCACCAAGGGCAGCGCGCTGGCCGCGTTCATGCAGGAGGCGCCGTTCAAGGGCCACCGGCCGGTGTTCGCCGGCGACGACACCACCGACGAAGCCGGCATCGCCTACGCCCAGCAAGCGGGCGGCATGGGCGTCAAGATCGGCGCCGGTCCGAGCGCCGCGCTGCGCCGCCTGGCCTCGCCGCAGCACTTGCGCGCGCAGCTGATGCAAGCGGCCACCACCCTGCCCCAAGGAGACGAACAATGACAAGCGAAACAAATTCCGCCGCACACACCAATCCGAACGAGCAGGCGCCCGGCAAACCGGTCACGCCCGAGGCGTCGCTCAACTGCGGCGTCATCGGCAATTGCTCGTACAACGCGCTGGTCGACCGCAGCGGCAACATCGTCTGGTGCTGCCTGCCGCGCTTTGACGGCGACCCGGTGTTCAACGCCCTGCTCGACAATTCCGAGAACGGCAGCGTCTGGAGCATCGAGCTGGAAAACTGCGTCAAGACCGAGCAGTTCTACGATCCCAACACGGCCGTGCTGCGCACCCGCCTGACCGACGCCGACAACCACGGCATCGAGATCACCGACTTCGCGCCGCGCTTCACCAGCCGCGACCGCATGTTCCGGCCGCTGATGCTGATCCGCCGCATCCGCATCCTCAACAGCGCGGTGCGCATCCGCGTGCGGCTGCGCCCGCGCTTCGAATGGGGCCGCGAGGCGCCCGAGATCACGCGCGGCAGCCACCACATCCGCTACGTCGGCCCGGACCAGACCTTGCGCCTGAACACCGACGCCTCGCTCAGCCACCTGCTGTCGGAGACCTGGTTCCTGGCCAACAGCTCGCTCAACTTCATGCTGGGGCCGGACGAAACGCTCAACGACGGCATCGAGGACGTGTGCCGCCGCTTCGAGAAGGAAACCGTCAACTACTGGCGCAACTGGAGCCGCCGCCTGGCGCTGCCGTACGAATGGCAGGACGTGGTGATCCGCGCCGCCATCACGCTCAAGCTGTCGCTGTACGAGGACACCGGCGCCATCATCGCCGCCATGACCACCAGCATCCCGGAAGCGCCCGGCAGCGCGCGCAACTGGGACTACCGCTTCTGCTGGCTGCGCGACGCCTTCTTCGTGGTGCGCGCGCTCAACAGCATTTCCGAGGTCGGCACGATGGAGGAATACCTGCGCTGGCTGAGCAACATCGTCGCCAGCTCCAAGGGCGGCCACATCCAGCCGCTGTACGGCATCGGGCTGGAGGAATTCCTGCCCGAGTCGACCGTCGACCACCTGCCCGGCTATCGCGGCCACCAGCCGGTGCGGGTCGGCAACCAGGCGCAGGAGCACTTCCAGCACGACGTCTACGGCAACGTGGTGCTGGGGGCGGCGCAAGCCTTCCTCGACCACCGGCTGCTGAACCGCGCCGGCGTGGCCGAGTTCGCGCATCTGGAGGCGGTCGGCGAGCAAGCCTTCCGCGTCCACGACCAGCCCGACGCCGGCATGTGGGAGCTGCGCACGCGGGCGCGGGTGCACACCTCGTCGATGCTGATGAGTTGGGCCGCGTGCGACCGCCTGGCCAAGATCGCCACCGTGCTGGAGCTGCCCGAGCGCGCCGCGCACTGGCAGGCGCGCGCCGAGCAGATCAAGGTGCCGCTGCTGCGCGACTCGTGGAGCGAGAAGCGCCAGGCGTTCTGCGAAAGCCTGGGCGGCGAGGACCTGGACGCCAGCGTGCTGCTGATGGCCGAGGTCAATTTCATCGATCCCAAGGACCCGCGCTTCGTCAAGACGGTGGAGGCGCTGGAAAAATCGCTGTGCGACGGCCCGTACATGCGCCGCTACGAGGCGCCGGACGATTTCGGCAAGCCGGAGACGGCGTTCAATATTTGCACGTTCTGGCGCATCGACGCGCTGGCGCGCATCGGCCGCAAGGCCGAGGCGCGCGAGATTTTCGAGACCATGCTCAAGGCGCGCAATCATCTGGGCTTGCTGTCGGAGGACACGCACCCGGTCACCGGCGAAATGTGGGGCAATTTCCCGCAGACGTATTCGATGGTGGGCTTGATCAATTGCGCGATGCGCTTATCGGCGCCTTGGGACAGCGTGGTGTAAGCGGGCGTTCCCGACGGCTCGCCGATGGCGGATTACGGCGTTCCGCCTAATCCGCCCTACGTGTCTCCTGATGTATGCATGCACCGCACACCGCCGAGACACGTAGGGCGGATTAGCGCAGCGTAATCCGCCAAGCGCCGCCAGCGGCCCATCGATGGCCAATCACGTCGCCTTCCCCAGCTTGTCCAGCACCGCCTCGATGGCGTCGAAATCGACCGGCTTGGTCAAATGCTCGACGAAGCCGGCATCCTTCGACATCGTGCGGTCGCTCTCCGCCCCCCACCCGGTCAGCGCCACCAGCGCCATGCCATCCAACGCCGGGTTTTTCCGCAACGCCTGCGCCAGCTCGTAGCCGTTCAAATTGGGCATGCCGATATCGATCAAGCCCACCTCCGGTATCCAATCCTCCACCACCTCCAGCGCCTCCACGCCGTCATTGGCCACGCGGATGCTGTGCCCCTTGAACTCGAGCAGGCTGGCCAGGGTCTGCGCGGCGTCGGCGTTATCGTCCACCACCAGGATCTTGAACGTATCGGTGCGCAGCGGCGCCGCCACGCCGACGGCGGGCAACGCATCCGCCTGCAACGGCACGCTTAACGGCAAACGAATGGTAAAGGTGCTGCCGCCGCTGTGCGTACCGCCGCTGGTGACGCCGATGCTGCCGTCATGCAGCTCCACCAGCCGCTTGACCAGCGACAGCCCGATCCCCAGCCCGCCGTGCGACAAATCCATGTTCCGCCCGACCTGGTTGAACATATCGAAAATGAACGGCAGCGACGCCTCCGGAATGCCGACGCCGTTGTCCTCGACCGAGATGACGATCTGGTCGCCGTCCCGCACCGCGCTCAAATCGATCCTGCCGCCGGCCGGCGTGTACTTGGCGGCGTTGTTCAGCAGGTTGCCCAGCACCTGCACCATGCGGGTCGGATCGACCATGACCTCCACCGCTTCGTCGGGCATGACGACATACAGCCGATGGCGGGCGCTCTCGATCAGCGGCGCGTTGGCCTCGACCGCCGCCGACATGATGCTCTGCAGCGACACGCGCTCCTTCTTCAGATCGATCTTGCCGCCGTTGATGCGGGCGATGTCGAGCAGGTCGTCGACCAGCCGCACCATGTGCGTGACCTGGCGGTCCATCATGTCGCGCATGCGCTCGACCATCTGCGGATTGCTGCCGCTCAATTTAAGGATATCGAGGCCGCTGCGGATCGGCGCCAGCGGATTGCGCAACTCATGCGCGAGCACCGCCAGGAACTCGGTCTTGCGGCGGTCCACCTCGGACAGGTCGGCCGCCAGCCGGCGCAGGCGCGCCTCGTTCTCCTTGCGCACGCTGACGTCGGTGAACAGCAGCGCCACCTTGCGGCTGTCGGCGTCGCCGACCCGGGTCGCGTAACCCTCGAACCAGCGTCCGCTCGACTGCGCCTGGTTCTCGAAGCGCACCGGCCGCCCCGTCAACGCCACCTGGGCGTAGGTGTCGATCCAGTACGAGCCGATGTGCGGCACCACCTGCTTGATGGTCTTGCCGACGACATCGCCCAGGCCGTAGATCGCGATGCCGGCCGGATTCATCTCCAGCACCCGGTAGTCGACCGCCACGCCGGCGTCATTGAAGATGACATCGATCACGCAAAAGCCCTGGTCCATCGAATCGAACAGGTTGCGGTAGCGCTCCTCGCTGCTGCGCACCTGCTGGTAGAGCTGGCGCAGGCGCTCGTCGTCGGCGCGCTCGCGGGCCAGCTTCTCGTTGAGCAGCGCCAGCTCGGCGTCGAGCGCGCGGCCGGCCACCGCCCGCACCTTGCCGCCGACGTACATGAAAAACACGCCGACCACGACGAACAGCCCCAGCGACAACTGATCGCGAAAGCTGCCGGCGTGTAAAGTGTCCAGCGGGAAAAGCGAGCAGCCGTAGAGGAAGCCCGTCAACAGGACGATGGCCGCCGGGCCGGTGCCCAGCACCGCCGCCGCCAGCGCGACCGATGGAATGAACAACAAAAAAGGAATCCGGTTGCCGACGATGGCCGCAACGCCGATCTGCAACATCAAGGCGAACAGCGCCAGGCCCGCGCCGATCAGATAGCGCGACGCGGTCGGAAGTTTCTTTGCGGAAATCAGCATCACGGGTCCTTGGTTACGCCTATCATACCAAGCGACAACCCCGATCAATAGACCGCCGCGACCGATAACACCCACGGGCCGCGTTTCTTCCCACGCATCTTGCGCCAGCACAAAGTTTTAGCGGTTTTAAATTATTGCTTTTTGACAGGTTCGGGCTTGGAGCCGTGCCGGACCTCGGTCGCCTGCTTGAGCGCGGCGGCGCAATCGACCGCCTCCACATTGCCGGGGTTAATCAGCGGCACCACGGCCGCCAGCGGATTGATGATGCCCAGCGCCACCGCCGCGCCGGCCTTGAGCGCCAGCGGGCCCTTGGCCACGCCGACGTCCGGATTGGCGAACGTGCCGCGCGCGTACAACGGCGTGCGCAGCGAGATGATGCGCACACCCTTGGTCTTCGGCTTGACGTCCAGGTTCAGGCGCTCGCTGGCGAGATCGACGGTGCCGGTGACATCGATAACGGCCTCGTCCGTGTCGACGACGAAGCGGCGCGTCTGCGCCTGGCCTTTTTCGACGACGAAATCGCTGGCCACGCAGTTCAGCTGCACCTGCTTGTCGCCGAACAGCTTGACGAAGACGGCGTTGGCGATGTTCAGGCCGGCCGCCTCCAGCACGAACTTGCTGACCGAGCCCTCGCTGACGGTGGCGCCCAGCTCGCCGCTGGCGGTGCCCAGCATCGCCGACACCGAGTTGCCGGTGCCGGCCAGCGCGGCGTCGCCGTTGACCTCGCCCACGCTGGCCTGCATCGATTGCAGTTTCGGGAACAGCTGGCGGATCTGCAGGTGGCGCGCGGCCATCTTCATCTGCGCCTGGATCGGCTGCTTGCCGCCGTCGAGCGTGATATTGGACGTGACGTTGCCGCCGGCCATGCCGAAGTTGAGCGGCGTCAACGTCAACACCTTGTTCTTCATGCGGATGTGGGTCTGGATGTCCTCGAGCGGGATGTCGTGCGTGCGCACCAGCTTTTTGCCGGTGAATTTGACGTCGGCGTCGAGCGCGTCCCACTTGGCGGTGTTGAATTGCTCCACCGGCAAGGCCTTGCCGGCCGGCTGGTTGGGCTTCTTGTCGCGCGCGGCCTTGTCGGCGTTGCTCTCGGCGCCGATGGCCGGCCCCAGGTCGGCCAGCCGCAGCTGGTTGGACGTCAGCGCGCCCGTCAGCAGCGGACGCGGCTTGCGCGGGCTGTAGCTCAGCGTGCCGTGCAGGTCGCTGCCGCCGACGGTGCCCGTGAAGTCGCGGTAGGTCCAGTTCCACACCGCGCCGTCCTTCTTGCCGCCCAGGCGGCCGGTGGTGGCGTAGGGCGGCGTCTCCGGCAGCAGCACGCCGGTCAGCGGGTACAGGTCGGCCATGCTGGCGCCGGCCAGCGACAGCTTCAGGTCGATGCCGGACAGCGAGCGCGGATCGGTCAGGGTGCCCTCGACGGCGATCTTGTTCTTGCCCAGCATGGCGTTGGCCTGGATCGGGAAGATATCGTGTTCGTCGCGCAGCGACAGCACGGCGCCGGTCTTGCCGCCGCCGGTGACCGGCGCGCCGTGATACGACCCGCCCAGTTCCACCCGCATGCCGTAATTCTTGCCGTCGGCGTCGCCGGGGTTGATGGTGGTGGCCGTGGCGCGCAAATCGAGCTTGATACCATCGTCCAGGTAGCGCAGGCTGCCCTCGCGGAACGCCAGGCGCCGGATGTCGACTTCCCATTTCGACGGGCCGTTGTCCTTGAAGGTCCAGGTGTTGCTGCCGTCGGCGCGGCGCTGGGCCGCCACTTGCAGCTTATCGAGTTCCAGATTGGTGATCACCACCTGTTTGTGCAGCAGCGGCAGCGCATGCAGCGCGACGACGACGTTGCCGGCGCTGGCCAGCCGCGGACCGGTGCTGGTCCACGCCGGATTGGCGACGTAGACGTCGCCGGCGCTGATCTCGGGGCGCGGCACGTAGCGGCGCCAGCCCGGCTCGGCGGGATCGCCCCGGCGCAGGCGCACGTCCAGATCGCCCCGGATGGCGAACTCGCGCCCGATCGTCTGCGACACCTTGTCGTTGATGTAGGGCCGGGCGCGGTTCCAGTCGAACGTCAGCACGAAGATGACGAGCGCCACCAGCAACACCAGCAGTGCGGCGAGGAAGTAATACAGGATGGTGAGGGGGCGCGATCTTCTCATGTGACCCATGCTACGCCCCGATCAGGCGGCGTTATGTGAAGTGTTCAACAAAACCGGCAAATCGGACGGCAGAGCGGCGCGGGCGCTGGCGGCGTAGCGCAGCAGGGTGTCGCCGAAGCCGCCGCTGGCCCGGGCGTTGCGGCGCGCGCTGGTCACCACGCGCGGCGCCGAGCTCCAGGCGAAACGCGCGCCGCAGCGCTCCAGCGCCGCCACCAGCGCCACGTCCTCGCTGCAGGCCAGCGGCTCGAAGCCGCCGGCGCGCAGGTAGGCGGCGGCCGCCACGCCCAGGTTGGCGCCGTGGATGTGGCGGTGGCCGTCGGCGTCGGTGTAGCCGCGCTGGAAATAGCGGCGCAACGTCTCGGCGTCGTCCCGATGCGGCGACCAGTCGTCGACGGCGACGGTGCCGCAGACGACGTCCACCTCCAGGCTCAATTGCGCCGCCAGCCAGGCCGGCGCCACGCGCGTGTCGGCGTCGGTGAAGGCCAGCCAGCGGGCGCCCAGGGCCAGCAGGCGCGCGGCGCCGGCGGCGCGGGCCGCGCCGACGTTGCGCGACGCGACCACCAGGCCCTCGATCACGCAGGCGCCGTCAGCGCCCGGGCGCCCGTGGGCCGCGTGGGCCGCGTGGCGCTCGACGATCGCGCGCGAACCGTCGCTGCAGCTGTCGAGCACCACCACCACCCGCACCGCCTCCCCGCCCAGCGCGGGATCGACGGCGGCGGCGCGCACCGCCGCCAGGCAGCGTTCCAGTTCGCGCTCCTCGTTATGGGCCGGGATGACCACGCCGATCATCAGGCCAGGCCCTCCTGCTGCGCCACCGAATCGGCGCTGGCGGACCAGACGTCGAGCAGGAAGTCGTCCTCGCTGTGGCGCAGCAGGCGATGCAGGCCCGGCGTCGCGTCGAACACGGTGTGCACGCTGTCGGTGTTCAGGCGGCGGTCGGCGAACGGCCGGCGCCAGTGGCACATGGCCAGCGTGCCGCCGTCGGCCAAGCCGGCCACGCAGCACTGCCGCAGGCGCAGCAAGGCCTGTTCGTCGAGGTAGTAGGCCATCTCGCTGATGACGATCAGGTCGAACGCGGCGCCGGCCGGCCACTCGTCCGGCATGCACTGCTGGCGGATCGTCACGCGCGCCGCGTCGCCGGGGTCCTCGCGCAGCAGCCGGCGGCGCGTCAGCGCGACCGCCTCGGCCGACAGGTCGCTGGCCAGCACGCGCTCGGCGCGCTGGGCCAGCGCCGCCGTCAGCTCGCCGTTGCCGCAGGCCGGCTCGAACGCGTTGCGGTAGCGTTGTCGCGGCAGGCACGCCAGCAGCAGGCCGCGCTTGCGCTGCTCGTACCAACGCTGGCGCACCTTCCACGGATCGGCGTCCTGCTGGTAAAGCTGCTGGAAATGCGCACGCGGGTCGAAGCCGGAGGGGAGTGAGGTCGTCATGTGAAATAGATTTCGTAAGGATGCAGCAGCCGCGCCAGCACGTGCGAAGGCAGAATGGCCGGCTGGCCGGTGGAGGGATCGCCATGCAGCTGGCTGGTGAAACAGCCGGCCGCCTCGCGCTTGCGCCGCAGTACATCCCCGCCCAGGTCGAGCCGGCGCGCGCGGCTCCACGGCAGTCTTGCATCGCCCGGCGCGGCCCAATGCCAGGTCCATACGGGCATTTCGATCAAGGTCGCGCGGCAGGCGCCGGCGGCCATCGCGGCGGCCAGGCCGCACGCCTCGTGGTCGGGATGACCGTCCTGGCGCCAGGTCGTGAAGACCACGTCGCCGGGCCGCAGCATTTGCTGCAACAGCGTTTGCAATTGGTCGATCGAGGCGCCCACCGCGCCATCGGGCAGCCGGGCGCGCACCATGCAAGGCGCGGGCCTGCCGCCCCCCTCGCCCAGGCCCAGCGCGTCCAGCGCCGCCTCGGTTTCGCGCGGGCGCAGGCGCGCCAGCTGTTCCGGCGTGAAGGCCGTCGAACCGGGATGGCTGGCCGCGCCGTCGGTCACCGCCACCAGCACCGTGCGGCTGCCTTGCGCCGCCAGCAGTTGCAGCAGGCCGCCGCAGGCCAGCACCTCGTCGTCCGGATGCGGCGCGACGATGACGGCGCGCCGTCCCGGCGGCACCAGCGCGGCGGACGATACCGGCGGCAGATCACACAGTCCGCCCCAGGCTTGCCAGCTGGCGTCGGGCGTGCCCTCGCCGGCGATATGGCGGGAGCCGGGGGCGTGAGCCGTCATAGCGCCCATGGCGACTCCTCCCGCGTGGACAGCATGCGGCCCAGCGCCGCCAGATCGCGCTCGGCGTGGCTCTGGCGCAGGAACACCGGCAGGTCGGCCGCCAGGCGGGCGAAATGGGCGTCGCGGCACAGTGGAGTGGCGCCCAGCGCGCGCGTGGCGTGCTGCAGCACCAGGGTGGCAGCCGCTTCGACGGCGAGCCGCGCGCGCAGCGCCAGCGCGCCGGCGTCCCCGGTGGGATCGGCGTCGATGGCGGCGGCGGCCTCGCGCAGCACGGCCGCCGCGCCGGCCAGCGCGACATCGACCGTGCCCAGTTGCGCCTGACGGTGCGGATCGGGCGCCTGGCGGGCGGCGCCGGCGCGCACGGCGGCCTGCAGATACACGCCGATGGCGCGCGCGGCGCCATACCAGCAGGCCGCGATGCCGGCGCCGCCGTGCCAGAATCCGGGGCGATCGACGTAGGCGCCGGACGCGCCGACGAGAGTGGCCTCGGCATCATCGAAGCTCACGTCGACGCTGGCGCTGCCGGCCATGCCGACGGCCTGCCAGCCGTCGGCGGTCACCGTCACGCCGGGTTGGTCGAGGGCGACGGCGGCCAGCCAGGGGCGCCCGTCGGCGTCCCAGCAGCTGACCAGCGCGTGGCTGACCGAGGCGGCGCCGGAGCACCATTGCTTGCGGCCCGACAGCCGCGCCGCGCCCGTCGCCGGGCGGCTCAGAGAGACACGGCCGTCGGGCGGCTCGGCGCACCACACGCCCCACAGCGCATCCGGCGGCGCCGGCGCGCCCAGTTCGGCCAGAATCGCCAGGGCGTCGGTATGGCCTTCGTAAAGTTTGAGCAGGCTCAGATCGTGACCGGCCACCTCCGCCAACGCGCGCCAGCGCTGCAGCGTCGCGCCCCGCCCCGGCAGCGGCAGGCGGTCCAGCCCCTCGGCCACGATGCGCCGCAGCACCTGGCCGGGAGCGCCCGCGTCGTCGCGTTCGCGCAGCAGCTGGCGCAGCGCGCGGGACGCGTCACGTGGCGCGGGCGGCGCGGGCGGCGAGGGAAGCGGTAAACTCGATAACAGGGCGGACATGGCCATCCATTCGGCACGGTAATATAAACGTACTCATCATGCGGCGACACTGTTGAGCTGTATGTTCGCTCGGACACAGTAGTCACAACTTCCGGCCACGGCGCAGGCCGGCGCCGCGCCGGGTAGAATGAACATCCGGCCCTGACCTTTCTTTGCGTCATTACTCTGATGAAACCGCGTGAAAATATTGATATCTGGCATGAGTTCCATCCCGCCGTGGCGGCCTGGTTCCGCGCCAGCTTCGCCGCCGCCACCGAGGCGCAGCAACGCGCCTGGCCGCTGATCCAGGGCGGCCGGACCACGCTGATCGCCGCGCCGACCGGCTCCGGCAAGACGTTGACGGCCTTCCTGGCCGCCATCGACGCGCTGGTGCGCGAGAGCGGCGAGGCGCCGCTGCCCGACCAGACCCGCGTGCTGTACGTGTCGCCGCTCAAGGCGCTGTCGAACGATATCCGCGTCAACCTGCTGGCGCCACTGGAGGGCATCGACCGCGAGCTGGCGGCGCTGCAGCTGCCGCCGCATGGCATCCGCGCCGCCGTGCGCACCGGCGACACCACCCAGGCCGAGCGCAACGCCATGCGCCGCAAGGCGCCGCACATCCTGGTGTCGACGCCGGAGTCGCTGTACGTGCTGCTCGGCTCCGACAGCGGACGCGCCATGCTGGCCGGCGTGCGCACCGTGATCGTCGACGAGATCCACGCCGTCGCCGGCGGCAAGCGTGGCAGCCATTTGTCGCTCAGCCTCGAACGGCTCGACGCCCTGTGCGAGCGGCCGCCGGTGCGGGTCGGCCTGTCGGCCACGCAAAAGCCGTTGTCGGCGGTGGCGCGCTTCCTGGCCGGCGCCAAGGACGGCAATCGCGGCGACTGCGCGGTGGTCGACATCGGCCACGTGCGGGCGCGCGACCTGGGGCTGGAACTGCCGCCGGTGCCGCTGGAGGCGGTCATGCCCAACGAGGTGTGGGAGCGCGTCTACGACCGGCTGGCCGAGCTGACCGCCCTGCACCGCACCACGCTAGTATTCGTCAACACGCGGCGCATGGCCGAGCGCATGGCGCGCCACCTGGCCGACCGCCTCGGCGCCGAACACGTGGCCGCGCACCACGGCAGCCTGGCCAAGGAATACCGGCTCGACGCCGAGCAGCGCCTCAAGCGCGGCGAGCTGCGCGTGCTGATCGCCACCGCCTCGCTGGAGCTGGGCATCGACATCGGCGACGTCGACCTGGTATGCCAGATCGGCTCCCCGCGCGGCATCGCCGCCTTCCTGCAGCGGGTCGGGCGCTCCGGCCACCACGTCGGCGGGCTGCCCAAGGGCCGCCTGTTCCCCACCTCGCGCGACGACTTGATCGAATGCGCGGCGCTGCTCGACTGCGTGCGCCGCGATGAACTCGACGCGCTGCGCATCCCGGTGGCGCCGCTCGACGTCATGGCGCAGCAGATCGTCGCCGAGGTGGGCGGGCGCGAATGGCGCGAGGACGACCTGTTCGAGCTGATACGGGGCGCCGCGCCCTACGCCGCGCTGGAGCGGGCGCGCTTCGACGCCGTGCTGCGCATGCTGACCGAAGGCTACACCGGACGCCAGGGCGTGCGCGGCGCCTACCTGCACCGCGACGCCGTCAGCGGCACCGTGCGCGCGCGGCGCGGCGGCCGGCTCACCGCCGTCACCTCCGGCGGCACCATCCCCGACAACGCCGACTTCACCGTGGTGCTCGAGCCGCAGGGCCACAACATCGGCACCGTGCACGAGGACTTCGCGGTCGAAAGCCTGGCCGGCGACGTTTTCCAGCTCGGCAACACCTCGTACCGCATCCAGCGCGTGGAGGCGGGCAAGGTGCGGGTCGAGGACGCGCACGGCGCCGCCCCCAACATCCCGTTCTGGCTGGGCGAAGCGCCCGGCCGCAGCGACGAGCTGTCGGCCGGCGTGGCGCGCCTGCGCGGCGAGATCGACCGCCTGCTGGGCGAAAAGGAAGGCGCCGCCGCCCTCGAGCACGCGGTCGACTGGCTGTTCGAGCACCTCGGCCTGAACGACGACGCGGCCGGCCAGATCGTCGACTACCTGGCCCGCGCGCGCTCGGCGCTGGGCGCGCTGCCGACCCGCGACACCTTGGTGATGGAACGCTTCTTCGACGCCTCGGGCGGCATGCAGCTGGTGCTGCACTCGCCGTACGGCAGCCGCATCAACCGCGCCTGGGGGCTGGCGCTGCGCAAGCGCTTCTGCCGCACCTTCAACTTCGAGCTGCAGGCCGCCGCCACCGAGGACGCCATCGTGCTGTCGCTGTCGGACACCCACAGCTTTCCGCTCGACGAGGTGTGGCGCTATCTGCGCTCGGCCAGCGCCGAGCATGTGCTGATCCAGGCGCTGCTCGACGCGCCGCTGTTCAACGTCCGGTGGCGCTGGAACGCCACCACCGCGCTGGCCCTGCCGCGCTACGCCGGTGGACGCAAGGTCGCGCCGCAGCTGCAGCGTATGCGCAGCGACGATCTGCTGGCCGCCGTCTTCCCGGACCAGGCGGCGTGCCTGGAGAACATCGTCGGCGAGCGCGAGCTGCCCAGCCACCCGCTGGTCGATCAAACGCTCGACGACTGCCTGCACGAGGCGATGGACAGCGAGGGCTGGCTGGCCCTGTTGCGCCGCATGGAGGCGGGCGAGGTGCGGCTGCTGTCGCGCGACCTGCCGGCACCGTCGCCGCTGGCGATGGAGATCCTCAACGCCCGGCCCTACGCCTTCCTCGACGACGCTCCGCTGGAGGAGCGCCGCACGCAGGCGGTCATCAACCGCCGCTGGACCGACCCCGCCTCCACCGACGACCTGGGCGCGCTCGACGCCGGCGCCATCGAGGCGGTGGCCGCCGAAGCGTGGCCGAACCCGCGCAACGCCGACGAGATGCACGAGGCGCTGATGTCGCTGGCCTGCCTGACGGCGCGGGAAGCGGCGGCCGGCGACGGCTGGAACGCGCTGCTGGCGGGGCTGGCCGCCGGCGGCCGCGCCACGCGACTGCGCAGCGGCGGCGCCGACCTGTGGGTGGCGCTGGAGCGGCTGGCGTGCCTGCGCGCGGCCTACCCGGACGCCGTCGCCACGCCGGCGCTGACGATCCCCGAGCGCCTGGCCGCCAACGACGGCGACGAGCCGTGGACGCGCGACGCGGCGCTGGTCGAGATCCTGCGCGCGCGCCTGAGCGGCTTCGGTCCGCGCCCGCTGGCGGCCATCGCCGCGCCGCTCGGCCTGTCCGAAGGCGACGCCGCCATCGCCCTGGCGCGGCTCGAAAGCGAAGGCTATGTGATGCGCGGCCGCTTTACCCCGGGCGTCGCCGACGAGGAATGGTGCGAACGGCACCTGCTGGCGCGCATCCACCGCTACACCATCAAGAGCCTGCGGCGCGAGATCGAACCGGTCGAACGGCAGGATTTCATGCGATTCCTGTTCGAGTGGCAGCACCTGGCCGAAGACGCGCGGCTGCGCGGCAGCGACTCGCTGCCGACCATCCTGGCGCAGCTGGAGGGCTACGAGGCCGCCGCCGGCGCCTGGGAAAGCGACCTGCTGGCGCTGCGCGTGCAGGACTACTCGATGCTGTGGCTCGACGACTTGTGCCGCGCCGGCAAGGTGGTCTGGACGCGGGTCGGCGCGCCGGCCAGCGCCGCCGGCGGCCCGGTGCGCGCCACGCCGCTGGTGCTGCTGCCGCGCCGCCAGCTCGGCCTGTGGCACGCGCTGCCGGCCGTCGCCGCCGAAGTGGAGGTGTCGCCGCGCGCCGCGCGCGTGCTCGAAGCGCTGCGGCGCGAAGGCGCCATGTTCTTCGACGAACTGTCGCGCGACGCCAGGCTGCTGCCGGTGGAGCTGGAAACCACGCTGGGCGAACTGGTGGCGACGGGGCTGGTCAACGCCGACAGCTACGCCGGCCTGCGCGCCATGCTGATGCCGGCGAATAAACGCGCCACGATGGACAAGCGGCGCCGCCGTGGCGCCGGCCCGACGATGGAGGAAGCGGGCCGCTGGGCGCTGGTGCGGCGCGCCGACGGCGTCACCATCACCGAGCGGTACACCGGGCTGGCGGTCGACGCAAGCGGCGACGATGCGGCCGCGCCACCGCCACCGCCGCCAACCGCGGCGCAAGCGCGCCCGCCTGCGCGCAAGCCGCGCACCGACCCGCAAACGCTGGAGCACATCGCCATGACCTTGCTGCGCCGCTACGGCGTGATGTTCTGGCGCCTGCTCGAGCGCGAGGCCGCGTGGCTGCCGCCGTGGCGCGAGCTGCTGCCGGTGTACCATCGGCTGGAGGCGCGCGGCGAGATTCGCGGCGGGCGTTTCGTCGCCGGCCTGTCGGGCGAGCAGTTCGCGCTGCCCGACGCGATTCCGCTGCTGCGCGAGATGCGCCGGCGGCCGCACGACGGCGGTTTCGTCTGCATTTCCGGGGTCGACCCGCTCAACCTGTGCGGCACCCTGCTGCCGGGCGACAAGGTGCCTGCGCTGGCCGGCAACCGCGTGCTGTTCCGCGACGGCCTGCCGGTGGCCACCATCGTCGCCGGCAAATTCCGCTACCTGCAAGCGCCCGACCCGGCCGAGCGCGAACTGCTGCACGCCCAGTTGGTCGCGCGGCGTTAAGCCGGGAAAATCCGGCCGCCGTCGGGCGGGCCTGTCTGTGCGGATGGCCACCTTGCCGGCGAAGCGTTGTGCGGTTCTAACGCTTTAATTTCCAATGCGAATTGTGCCAACCTGAACCGGGCGGGTTCGATACGATTGTAGATCGACACCTGCACGTATCAAGGACAACACATGGAATACTCGGACCTCAGCATCGCCATTCAGATCCGCACGCTCGCGGCGATCCGCCAAGCCGAAACCCTGCGCGCGCGCGGCCACATCGCGCCGGACAGCGCCGAGGCCAGGAAGTGGACGGAGGAAAACCCGCTGCTGACTTTCGTTCCGCAGGTCATACAGGAGCTAAGACAGATCACCGAAATCCTCAAGCAGGAGTACTGACCCCGCCGGGGCCACTGGCACAAGCGACAATCTAAAGCACGTAGGGCGGATTAGCGCAGCGTAATCCGCCAAGCGCCGTCGACGGCTCGTGGCGGATTACGGCGTCCCGCCTAATCCGCCCTACAAAATCGGTTTGAAGTGGAACATCAATCGACCGTTCGACGTGATATATTATTTTCACACGCAGTGGGTAGGAGCGAATCGTGTTTTCCGGCTTTATGTTCGCCACTGGAATCGAAAACAGCATTCCGACCGTCGACCACGGCAAAACCCGTGTCGATGAGATGGAAAAGTGCGGCCACTACCGCCACTGGCGCACCGATTTCGATCTGGTCCAGCAATTGGGCATCCGCGTTCTGCGCTACGGCGCGCCGCTGCACAAAACGTGGCTCGGGCCCGAACGCTACGACTGGTCGTTCGCCGACGAGACCTTTGAAGAACTGCGCCGCCGTAACATCATCGTCATCGCGGACCTGTGCCATTTCGGCGTCCCCGACTGGGTCGGCAACTTCCAGAACCCCGATTTCCCCGAGCTGTTCAGCGTCTACGCGAAGGCCTTCGCGGCGCGCTACCCTTGGGTCCAGCTCTATACGCCGATTAACGAGATGTCGATCTGCGCCCTGTTCTCCAGCCTGTACGGCTGGTGGAACGAGCAACTGACCACCGACCAGGGTTTCGTCGCCGCCCTCAAGCACATCGTCAAGGCCAACATCCTGGCCATGCGGGAAATCCTGCTGGTGCGGCCGGACGCCCTGTTCATCCAAAGCGAATCGAGCGAGTACTACCACGCCGAAAATCCGTACGCGATCGGCCCCGCCGAATGCCGCAACGCGCGCCGCTTCCTGTCGCTCGACCTCAACTACGGCCGGCGGGTCGATTCGCAGATGTACGAATACCTGCTCGACAACGGCATGACGCGCGAGGAATACCATTTTTTCCTCAACAATAACCTGAAACACCACTGCGTCATGGGCAACGACTATTACCAGACCAACGAGCACTATGTGGCGGCCGGCGGCACCACCTCCGCCGCTGGCGAGATCTTCGGCTACGCGCTAATCACGCGGCAGTATCACGACCGCTACCGCTTGCCCGTCATGCACACCGAGACCAATCTGAACCAGGGAGCGCGCGGCGACGAGGCGGTGCGTTGGCTGCGCAAGGAATGGGCGAATGTCCTGCGGGTGCGTAACGACGGCGTGCCCATCGTCGGCTTCACCTGGTATTCGTTGACGGACCAGGTGGACTGGGACACCGCCCTGCGCGAAAACAACGGCACCGTCAATCCGCTCGGCCTGTTCGACCTCGATCGCAACATCCGTCCCGTCGGCGCCGCCTACCGCGACCTGATCCAGGGCTGGCGCGCGGTATTGCCGACCCAGAGCGTGTGTCTGAAGGTACCCGTGGCGCTGCCGCTCGAGTATCCCGAGGGCGCCATGATCCCGTTGGACCATGGCCGGCGCCCGTACTTCGAAAGCAGCGAGATCGCCACCGCCGCGCCGAAGAATACCCAGTAGCGTTTTTTACGTGCGATTGATCGACACGCCGCCATCGGCCGTCAAGCAGGTGCCGGTGGTGAAGCTCGACGCGTCCGATGCCAGGTAGAGCGCGGCCTGGGCGATCTCCTCCGGCCGCGCCAGCCGCTTGAGCGCGTTCAGGCCCTCGACAAAGGCGCGCGCTTCCGGCGTGTCGCAGACGGCGCGTCCCATCGGGGTGTCGGTGCCGCCAGGAAGAAGCGCGTTGGCGCGGATGCCGCGCGTGCCGTATTCGACCGCGATCACTTGCATCAAGCCGACCAAGCCGGCCTTGCTGGCCGCGTACGCGCCCATGCCGGGAAAGCCGGCGCTATACCCGACAAAGGACGACGTGAAGATGAGCGAGCCGCCGCCGCGCTCCAGCATCGCCGGAATCTGGTATTTGGCGCCCAGGAAGGCGCTGGTCAGGTTGGTGGCCAGCACCGCGTCCCAGGTGGCGACCGGGATCTCGGCCGTCGGCGCGGCCTCGCCGACGGCGCCGGCGTTGTTGAAGGCGATATCGAGTCCGCCAAAGCGGCCCACCGCCACCTCCACCAGGGCGCGCGCCAGCTGCTCGTCGCGGACATCGCCGGCGACGGCGACCGCCGCGCCGCCATCACGCCCGATCTCGTCCACCAACGCGTCAAGGTCGGCCTGACGGCGCGCCGTCACCACCACCCGCGCGCCCTGCCGCGCGAACAATTTCGCCGCCTCGTAGCCGATGCCCGAGCTGGCCCCCGTGACGATCGCCACTTTTCCCGCTAACTGGTTCATGCTGTCTCCCTGTTGAATGGATCGAGCTGCCAGCTTAGGAGAGCGGTCGATGCGGGGCTATCCGTTTCTTGCTGCGCTTTCGTCGGCAGGCAGGCTTGCCGATGCCACGTACAGCATCGGATCGACGCGGCTGTCACGACCGGTTTCCACGTGGCCGGCGACGCGGCGCAGCCATTGCGGGTCGGCGTCGCAGGTGACGCTGAAATCGTACCAGCCGAAGCTGCCCGACAGATCACAGGGCACCAGCAAGGTCTGGGCGGCCACCACGCGGTGGCTGGCGGTCGCCGTGCCGTACGCGTTGTCGGTGATGGTGAAGCGGCACGCCTGCCGTCCCTCCAGGTTGGACAGCACCAAGCTGATATCGCCGCCCACCCGGTCGTAGCGCGTCAGCAGTTCCGGACGCGCGCCGCCGGCGATGGCCAACGCGCCCTTGAACCGCCGCAGGTAGCCGTTGGCGCCGTGCGCGCTGAGGTCATAGGCGGCGCCGGTCCAGTTCCAGCTTTCGTGGTCGATCGATTTGCCCGCTTCGACCGTGTAGTACCACGGGCCGTCCTTGCGCAGGCTGGAATACACAATAAACGCGGCACCGGCCTGGCCGCTGTTGGCGAAGCTCAGTTCAAACTGTTTGCCGCCGGCCAGGCGGCCCTGCACCGCCAGTTCATACGGCAGCGCGCAGGCCGGGCGCGGGCCGGCGCTGGCTGGATCGATCTCCTGGCGCGGCAAGGTTTGCACGGCCGGCGGCATCGGATACGGTTTGCCGGAGACGCGCCGGTCGGCCGCCGTCCTCGGCACGCTGGCCGGCCAGGCGCTGTTGGGCGTGCGGAAGTCGAAGGCGGACGTAAGGTCGCCGCAGACCGCGCGCCGCCACGGCGAGATCAGGTCGCATTGAACCTTGGCGCGGTCCTTGCCAAGGCCAGCCACCAGCCACTCCTCGAGGAAGCGCAGCTTGGAGGTGTGGTCGAACAGCTGCGAGCATACGCGCCCGCCTTTGCTCCACGGCGAAATCACCAGCATCGGCACGCGCGGTCCCAGTCCCATTGGCTCGCCTTTGTAGGTTTCGTGCCTGCCGATGTCGGACAAGGTGGTCTTGCCCATGCTGGCGTCAAGCGGCGCCAGGTCGGAAGGCACGTGGTCGAAGAAGCCGTCGTTTTCGTCGTACATCAACAGGAACACGGTCTTCGACCAGACCTGCGGATTGGCCACCAGCGCCGACAGCAGGCGCGCGGTGATGTTTTCGCCGGCGTTGGGCGAGTTGGGCGAATGCTCGGTGTAGTCGTTGGGGGAGCAGATCCAGGATACCTGCGGCAGGCGGTTGTTACGGACGTCGTCGGCGAACGCTTCGACCAGCCAATCGCCCTTGGTGCCGGCGGCGTTGGCGGCGGTGGACCCGGGCGCCAGCGCGCGGCCCTTGCGGTACAGCGGCGAGTTGGCGTCGAGGCGGCTGCCGTCGGCGTTGACGCGGAAGTTCCTGAAGTAGGCCAGGTAGTTGTCGCCGTAGTTGTCCCATTCCTGGTAGACCTTCCAGCTGACCTGGTTCGCTTCCAGCACTTCGGCGTAGGTGCGCCAGTTGGGCGCTGCGGCGATGACGCCGGGCGAGATGTTGTCCAGCGCTGGATCGCCGTTGAAGCGTTGGGCCGCGTCGACGTTATACAGCTTGCCCATGTTGTCGATCCAGCCCTGGTTGCTGCCGGTGAGCGAGTACAGGCGGTTTGGATCGGTGGCGCCGAACACGGAGCAGTGATAGGCGTCGCAAATGGTGAAGGCGTCGGCCAGCGCGTAGTAGAACGGCAGGTCGCCGCGATCGAAATAGCCCATCGTCTGCGGCGTCTTTTTTTGCACCCACGCGTCCCAGCCTTGCCAGGTGCTTTGCGATCCCTTCCACGAGTGATCGGTGCCGAGCGACAGCGCGCTGGTGTTGTTGGCGTCGAAGTGGAAGGGCAGCACGTGGCCGCCCTTGCCGTCCGGCTGGTACCACACCGGGCGGCCGTCCGGCAGCGTGATCGCGCGTGGGTCGTTGAATCCGCGCACGCCGGCCAGGGTGCCGAAGTAATGGTCGAAGGAGCGGTTCTCCTGCATGAAGATGACCACGTGTTCGACATCGGCCAGGGTGCCGGTGGCGTTGTTGGCAGGGACGGCCAGCGCCTGGCGAATCAGGTCGGGGAAGGTGGACGTGGCGGTCACGCCCGCGCCGGCGGCAGCGAGGCGGAGGAATTTACGGCGGCTGATGGACATCGAAGGCTCTCTGTGATCGGCGAGGACGTGCCGATCGCAAGATGATAGCCATAAAATATGACCGGATTATTTCAACGAAGCGCACATCTGGAGCACCACATCTCTGTCACACATCTAAAACACGTAGGGCGGATTAGCGAAGCGTAATCCGCCATGCATGCGTGTCGACGGCTCACGCAATGGCGGATTACGGCGTTCCGCCTAATCCGCCCTACGTGTTGCCGTATTTCCGTGGTCCTCCCCATCACCACCCGAACTTTAATTCCATGCCCAGGTAGTTGGCGCTGCGGCCGCCGGCCGCGCGCAGGCTGTCGCCGGCCTGGAAGTGCACCGCTTCCAGTGACGCCGTGACGTTCGGACTGACCACCCAATCAGTGCGCAGCTGCGCGTAGGCGCCCGTCCAGCGGTCTCCCTGCCCCGCCGTGCGCGGTACGCCCGCCATGCTTTGCACATACACCGCGTCGCCGGTGGTCTGGCGCCATTGCATGCCCAGCGCCGTCGTTACGCTGAGCGCCTTGACCGGCTTGACCGTCACCGATGGCTTCAGGTGAATCAGGTTGCTGTAGCCGGTCAGCCCCGCCAGCGAGAAATAGTAGCCGTTGGCGAACAGCGGATTGAAGGTGCCCAGCTTGCCGTCTCCCGCGTGCCTGTCGCCCGAAGCCATGTCGAACTGCACGCCGACGCGCGGACTCCACACCGTCTTCGCGAACGTGTAACCGGCGATCGAGCCGATCGCCCACGCCGAAACGCGCTTGGCACCGACCTCGCCGTGCTGCAGCATGCCTTCCACGTCGAAGTCGGCGTTGCCGCTCTTGCCGCTGTAGCGCATATCGTAAACATCGCGGCGCTCGTCGCCGGCGGCGTCGAGGAAGCGGGCGCCGTCGCGCCGGTAGCGCGAGTAGTAGCCCGACAAGTCGCCCGGTCCCAGGCCCTGCCGCTCCAGCCGGATGCCGTTCAAGGTCAAATGGCCGTTGGAGTAGTCGTCGAAGCTGTCGACGCTGCGGTTCTGCACCGGCTGCGTGACATAGCCGATCAGCCGCCACGGGCCGTGTTCCCAGTCGGCCCACACGCCGTCGAACGCTTGCCGCACGTTCGGGCCGTCGCGCACGGCGATGAAGCGCTGCAGGTCGAAGGCCATTTCCTGCCGCCCCGTGCGCACCTTGACGGCGCCGTCGGCGGTCGGCACCGACACGGTCATGAACAGCTGCTCGACATCGAGCTTGTCCTTGTCCGGCGGCGCGATCGATTTCTTCTGGAAGGCGCGGGCGTCGACCAGTTGGCCGAACACCTGCACATAGCGGCCCAGGCGCAGGTCCGCGTGCACGTTGGCGCGCTGGATCACGTAGCCATCCGCCTGCGCGGCGCCGGCGCCGAACAGCGGCGTGGCGATGTGCTCATAACGCTCGCGCAGGCCGCCGCCGAGCGACAGATAAGACAGCCCGTCCTCGCCGAGCGGGATGTATTTCAGGCCGTCGAGCGGCTGGCGCGGCAGGCACGGATCGGCCAGCACGCCCCAGTTCTCGTTCCAGCGGTTGAAGTTGACCGCCGGGCGCTTGACGTCGCACGCGGCCGGCGCCGCCGCGTCGGCGCCCGGCGCCAGAACCTGCGCACCGGCCGCGCCGCCGACGACCAGCGCCAGCACACCGCCGCATAGCCGCGATGCGTGCCTATTTGGCCGCATCGTGGATCTCGCTGATGTAACCGCCCGGGAACTGCAGCATTGCGCTGGCGTTGCCCTTGCTGGTCTTGTACGGCGGCGACAAAACCGTCACGCCATTGGCGGCCGCCTTGGTCAGGGTGGCCGCCATGTCGTCGACTTGATAGCCGGTGGTCTCCCGGCCGAATGGGAATGGCAATTTGCCGTCGCTGACGAACACCGTCATCTTGCCGAAGTTCGAGGTCAGGTGGACGCGGCGAATCTGCTCGCCGGCGCGGCCGATCTCGCCGCCGTCGACCTTCTCGTCGGCCACGATCTTCGCGTGCGCGAACTGCTTGAACTGGCCGATGAACTTGTCGGCCGAGACGCGCGAGACATACACGCGGTTGTCCGGCACCGAGTGCAGCGGCGCGTACGACGGCGCCTTGGTGTGCCAGTACAGCTGCATGTTGACGCCGCCGGCCCACTGGATCAGCACATCCTTGCCGATCGGGTCGTCGAACGGTTCGACGGTGACGTCGGCGCCCGCTTCCACCGCCGCCTTGGTGGCGTCGTTGATGTCGGTGACCAGGTAGCCGGTGCGCTCGGTGCCAAAGCCATATGGGATCGGGGTCTGGAAGGCGAACACCGACAGCATGCCGACCGGCGTTTGCACATATTGCGAGGCGGTCTTGCTCGGCGTCGGCGTGACGGTGAACACCGCACGCGGCGAGGCTTTGCCGCCGAAGGTGTTGACGAAACTGGTGACGAAGGCGTCGATATCGGCGTTCTGCACGTAGACGTGGGTGGTGTCGTACTGCGGCGCGACGGCGACGTCCGGCGCGGCGTGGGCCAGCGCCGGCAGCGTCAGGGCGAAGGCGATGGCATACGAGGCGATATGGGTGCGGATCGAAGGAAGTGGCATGGAAAGCTCCTGGAAATGGTGGCGGGCCGGGACAACCCGGCGCGGCTTGAGCGCGGTGTGCCCGGCGCTCCCGCATCCATTTCACTATACGCAGAGGCGGCGTATTTTTAACCTGCCATTAGCCCAGGTAATCCATCCACAATTGGGGTTGGCCCCGGCCGGCGCTAGCGCGCGTAGCTCACCTCGTATTGCTTGCCGCCCTCCAGCGTCATTTCGTAGGCCCCGTTGCCCAGGCTGCGAATGGCGCCCTGCCGGCTGCGCGGCGTCTTGCCGCTGTTGAAACGCAGCACACCCCGGCCGCCTACGGTCGCGACCTTGATGCGCGTGTCGCTGGCGTACACGGCGATGTCGCCTTGCGGCGTCGGCACCTTGCCTTCTATCCATTTGAGGCCGCCCAGCTTCGGTTCGACGACATAGCTGGCGTAGCCGGGACTGGTCGGCCGCACGCCCAGATAGTATTTCCCCAGCAGGTAGGCGGGACTGGCGCCCCAAGCATGGCACAAGCTCTTGCCGAACGCCTTGCCGTACATCGCGTAGTGCTCCACGCCCTTCTGCTTCGGATCGTATTGTTCCCAGAAGCACGTGGCGCCGTCGCGCAGCATGCCGCCCCAGTAATCCTTGATCTGCGTAGTGACGTAATCGTGCTGCCCGAGCTCGGCGAGCGCCGCCAGTTCGTAGAAGCGCATGTAGGGTGTGGTGATGGCCGGGACCTTGCCGCTCATCAGGGCGTTGCGCTTGACGGCCTCGCTTTGGGCGGCGTCCAGATAGCCGAACATCAGGGCGAACATATTGGGATGCCGGGTGACCATCTTGTTCACTTGCCCCTTCACGCGGCTGTGGACGAACACCTGTTGTTCCTTGTCCCAGAAGGTGGCCATGATCTTGGCCTTCAGCTCCGACGCCAGCTGGCGGTATTGCGCCGCCTTCCGCTGATCGTTCACGACTTCGGCGCTGGCGGCCATCGATTCCAGGCTGCGGGCGAACAGCAGCTGGATAACGCTCAGCTCGCCATCCTTGGGCATGTCCGCCCAATCGACGAACACCCAGTCGCCGGCCAGGCCTTCCAACATGCCGTTGGCGTTTCTGCGGCCGAGGACGAAGTCCATCAGCGTCACCATGCGCGGATAGATGCTTTTCACGAAGGCGGCGTCGCCCGTGTACTGGTAGTAGTCCTGGATGCCGATGAACCAGTACAAGGAGTAATCCAGAATGGTGTTAACGTGCATATCGACCGGATCGGCGCCCCGCAGCGCGCGCGTGGTTCTTTTCACCGTGTCGCCGTCGAAGAACGAGTAGTAATTCATCAGATAGGTCTGCACGGCGTCGCCCGACCACACCCAATGGTCGCGCTTGATGCCGTCGAGGAAGAAGGCGCGGGTGTTCAATTCCAGCGTACGGATCGACACGTCCCAGATCTTGTTCAACTCGTCGTCGGAGCTCTTGAAGGTGCCGCGCCGCGTCAGCGGCAGGTATTCATACAGCAGCGACACGTCGTCCGCGCTCATGCCCTCGGCCAGCTGGATGTTGACGTAGCGCAGCGCGCGCGAGCGGTTCGAGACGAAGTCGCCGTTGTGGCCGTCGACCGTGAAGTGGTCGAGCGTCTCGGATTTGTCCGGCGACAGCGCCTCCTCCTTCGATTCGCCATAGTAGAAAGAAACCTTGCCGCTGCCCTTGAGGTTTTTCAGTTTGACGAAGCCGATCGTTTCCTGTCCGAAATCCACCAGCATGGAGCGCCGGCCGCGCTCGATGCTGGCGGCGGACACCTCTTGGGTCGCCAGCTTGAAGCGGGACGGGGGCCGGTCGGCGGCGTCGAAATTCCAGCTACCGGCCAGCACCGCGTTGGCGTCCTCGGGCGGCCGGTTGGGCGCCGCCGCGACCGTCCAGGCCGCATCGGAATGGATGGTCTTTCCCTGCACGTAGATGGACGGCGGCGCCGCCGCGTTGTGCACCTGCACACTGATCAGGTGTTTGCCCGCCGGGACGACGATATGGCGCTGGTCGCCCTGGACGAACTGGCCGTCGATGACGGTCGCGTACGTGCCTTCGGCATCGACCGTGATCTCCTCCGGCGCGTCCAGGTTGACCCGCCGCGTGAAATGGATCAGCGGCTGGTGGCCATAAAGACGCCAGAACGGCATGAAATGGGCGTCGCGCTCGTTGCGCTGGACCTGCAACTGGTTGCTGAGCCAGATCTCGAAGTCGCCCGGATACCAGATCCACGTGGCGCGTTCGGCCGCCTGGGCGGCAAGGCAGGACAGCGAGATGACTATCCCGCAAATAATAGAAATCAAACGCATCGTCGTATCGCATCCTCATTGGCGGCAGAGCGACGAGTATAGCCAGATTCGGTTATCGATAATTTTGATCCCTGATGGCCGACCAAATAATCATCAACTTGAGCGGATCGCGGACTTGGCACGGGTGGCGCGGTACCGCGGCTAGTCCTTTTTGCACAATGAATAGAAATTTCAGGATAGATGCTGGCTTGGCGACGGCCCCCGCGTTAAGCTGACGGCCGGTTAAATGTTGCCACCCTGTCCTGACAAACTCACTACAAGGAATAAATATCTATGGCTGATAGTACCCGCCGCGCCCTGCTGGCCGCCGCCACCTTCACGGGCCTGGTATCGCTCGCCCCATTTAGTCTGGCATCGACGGCGCGGCCGTCCAAAGGCAAGGCGGGTTTGGCGCCGACACCGCCGATGGGGTGGAACAGCTGGAATTCCTTTGCCACCACCATCAATGAAGCCCAGGCGCTGGAAAATGCGCGGATCATGGCGGACAAGCTGCTGCCATCGGGTTACAACGTTTTCACCGTGGATATCCAGTGGTACGAACCTAACGCCAACAGTTATACCTACCGCGATAATGCCGAATTGAGCATGGATGAATACGGGCGCCTGCTGCCGGCGCCCAATCGCTTCCCGCGGGGATTCGCCGCGCTGGCCAACGATATTCACAAGATGGGAATGAAATTCGGTATTCACCTGATGCGCGGGATTCCACGCCAGGCGGTCAAGCGCAACACGAAAATCCTAGGCACGCCCTACCGCGCGCAGGACATTGCCAACGTCAATTCGATTTGCGAGTGGAATGGCGATATGTACGGCGTCGACATGACCAAGCCGGGCGCCCAGGCGTATTACGATTCCGTGTTCAAGCTGTACGCATCCTGGGGCGTGGACTTCATCAAGATGGACGACATGTCCCGGCCTTACGCCCTCAACTGGCCGGAGGTGGAGGCGGCGCACCGGGCGATCGGCGCGGCCGGGCGGCCGATGGTGCTGAGCCTGTCACCGGGCGAAATGGACCTGCGCTGGGCCGGCCACGTGCCGCGCTACGCGCAAATGTGGCGCATCTCCGACGACTTCTGGGACGAATGGAAGCTGCTGAAAGACCAGTTCGACCGCCTGGAGAACTGGAACCCCTTCATGGGCCCGGACTCGTGGCCCGATGCCGACATGCTGCCGCTGGGCCGGCTGGCGCTGGGCGAGCGCGACACCAAATTCACCCGCGACGAACAACAGACGCTGATGACCCTGTGGTCGATCGCGCGCTCGCCGCTGATCATGGGCGGCGACCTGCGCCACCTCGATCCATGGACGTTGGGCTTGCTGACGAACCCGGAAGTACTGGCGGTGAACCAGCGCAGCGCGGCCAACCGGCCGCACAAGGCGGAGCCAGGCACGCGCATCTGGAGCGCGCGTCCCGCCGATGGCAAGGGACTATATCTGGCGCTGTTCAACACGGCGGACCAGCCGGCGGAAATCGCCTTCGACCTGTCGCGCCTCGACTTGGGCGGCAAGCGCGTGGCTTGCCGCGATCTGTGGGCGCGGCGCGACTTGCCGGCGGTGACGGGCACGCTGCGCCAGACGCTGCCGGCGCACGGTTCGGTGTTGCTGCATCTCTCCGCCTGATAGGTCGCTTGCTGACCTGTCGGCGCCCAAGCGGCGTCGGTCAGGCGCCTTTTTGAACGTTCGAGGACGGCGATCGCGTGAGCGGGCGCGGTCGCGACGGATCACCGCCCCCAGAACACGTCTTCCTGATTTTGATCGCTGGAGAACAGCCGCACCTCGACGATCTTGCCGCCCTCGATGCGAATCAGGTCGACGCCCGGCTGCTTGAGCGTGATGCCATTCGCCTCACCAGCGAACTCCAAGGTGATGACCACCCAGTCACCATTGGCCATGTAGTGGTCCGCGCGGCTGATCGTGAACGTTCCGTTGGACACTGCCATCATCTTGCCCAGCATCGGTCCGACCACAGCCATGCCACGGTGCGTACCGGAAAACTGGTGGTTGCCGGGCTGGTGCCAAACCACGTCGGGCGAAATAATCCTGCCCAGTGTGGCTTGGTCGCCCGTTTGCACGGCCGTGATGTAGGTCTTGGCGATGTCGATGTTGTTCATGCTGTGCTCCTGTAGCTGCGGTTGTCGATGACGGTTATTATTGGACTTTGCCGGCTAAATTAAACGGTCGAACCTGGACAATGACTGATACTTTTAAGACATTCGCTGCCAAACGGGGGCCATACACGACGCAGAAGCCGGCTTACGCCACGTCGGCGGGCTCGAAGGCGGGCGGCGATATTCAACGTCTGGGCTATCGACCGCAAGCGCCTTACCAGCTCGATCTGGAAGTCTTCACCATGGCCGACTTGAGGCGTCGGGGCGGCAAGGAAGTGCGCGCCACGCATCGGTACGAATTCCATACCTTGGTGTGCGTCACGCAAGGCGTATGCACCCAGGTGGTCGACTTCGAGCCCGTCTCCTGTAAGCCGGGGTCGCTGCTTGTCGTGCGGTCGGGGCAGGCCCACAACTATGGGCGGGATGAGGATTGGGACGGCTGGAACGTTCTGTTCCGCCCGGAATTCGTCCTCCCCGTATCGACGACGCCTCGCGATCCCAGGCACGCGGTCGATCTGGTGAGGCTGCCGCAACACGTGCTCCTGAGCAGTCAGGAACTGCGGCAGGTGACGGACTCGATCCAGCAGATGGGCGAGGACACGGTGATCGACGCGCCGCTGGAAGATGCGCATGCCCTGCTGCGCCACCAGCTTCATGCGCTGTTGACGCGGCTGAGCATTCTGCACGGCAGGCAGCAGGCGCGGGAGCGGGTGAACTCTCCCGCGTCGCAGCGCTTCCAGCGTTTCCAGCAGCTGGTGGATGAGCGCTTCGTCCAGTGTCACCAGGTGGCTGACTATGCCAGCCAACTGGGCTACACGGAAAAGAGCCTGGCGCGTGCCGTGACGGCGGCGACGGGCATGAGCGCCAAAGCCTTCATCGCCGCGCGCATCAACCTGGAAGCGAAACGCCTGCTGGTGCATACGGCCATGTCCGTCGCCATGATCGCGGAGAAGCTGGGCTTCGAGGAAGCCACCAATTTCAGCAAGTTTTTCAAGCGGGAGGCCGGCTGCACCCCGGCGGAGTTTCGACGGCGGCAGCGGGATGCGAACTGACTGCCACCTCGGGCGCTATTTCTCGCCTTTTCTGCTAAGTTATAGGCCATTTAACAGCCCATCGGCCGCCAGAATGTCCGCAACTATTTGTTCTTCGATGGCATACACTCCACGTGCGGCTCTCCAGATCAATTTCTTCTCTTGAAGAGCAAGGAGCGCTTGTTGAACGCCGGGCACATCGATTCGTACCTCGTCCTCGATTTGTCCGGCTAACTGCAGACCTCTGCGATATAAGTCCATGGTCGACGCCTCAAACGGCGCGTAATTGCTCCCGGTTACCGCCATCACCCGCAAGACCACTTGTTGAATGGGGGTCAAACTGTGGATCGCCTTCCGTTGTACCTGACTAATTTCACTTGCCAACTGCCGTACTTCGTTTTCGAACATGTCCGGGCCGGTCTCCGCGCTGACTTCGAAATTGAACCGCAGCGTATCCGCCGCGGAACCCAGCAATTCAGGACGGTAACCCGCCTCAACAAACAGGGGCCAAATTTTTTCAGGGGACAGTGGGAACGGCAGCTCCGCTTTTTGACAAAACCACTCGATGAAATCTTTGCCAAGCATGGGGAAATTGACCATTGGCGCACCGTAAAATGCCTGGTCCTTACTGTTTCGAAGCATCGCCAGCTTGTCCCGATTTGATCCGGTGCAAACTACCCGCAAGCCATGGTGATGCGTGCTGTTCAATTCATCACGCGCAGCCTTCAAAGCGAACAAGGCGGCAATACCCGCGTCGGTCGTTATGGCGTGTTGCGCTTCGTCGATGATCAGGACGATCACCTGCCGCGTCTCATCAGACAGCGCCACAAGCGCGTCGGTCAAGGATACGTCCTTACCCACCCCGACGCGGTCGAGGTCGAAATTCATGGCGCTACCGATAGCGATCTTGCTTAACCCGGAGGCCTTCGCCAGGCGCATGACGACACCAGCCCTTGTGGCCAGCGCGGCGCGAATGGCAGTGACGATGACCGCTCCTGGATCTGTCGTCGGGTTTGCCCACAAATCAGCGTAGACGACAAGGGCGCCAGCGTGCTCAAAGGCCGGTCTCAGGTCTTCTCTGACGAATGTCGACTTGCCGGTGCGCCGTGGGGCCGCGAGAAACACCCCCGAACTGGCGGCGCTACCGACGGCGACAGTCAACACTTGCTTGGCTATCCGCTCCGCCAACGTTGGGCGGTGGAACAACTCTGGTGCGTGGGACATGATGGCATCTCCCGCTTTATAGACAATTATAAAATGATTATAGACCGATTATTTTTGCCCGCACTTTGACCCGCCTGACCGCTAACTCCATGTCATCCTCCAGTGTTAAACAGATTTGCATGGCATGTAACTTGTAGAGGATGATCAATTAAATTTTTAACTACCCAAAAAGCAAAAACCCCCGCAGAGCGGGGGCCTTTTGCCAAAACTTTACAAATTACGCTCTGGTGTAAGTCAGAACGGAATGTCGTCATCCATATCCGAGAAGTTCGGCGCCGGCTTCGGTGCCGGACGTGGCGCCGGAGCGGCCATCTGCGGACGCGGTGCCGGAGCCTGGCGCTGTGGTGGGGCATCGTAGCCGCCGCCGTCGTCCATGCCGCCGCCGTCGCCCATGCCTTGACGGCCACCCAGCATTTGCATCTGCTCGGCGATGATGTCGGTCGCGTATTTCTCTACGCCATCCTTGTCGGTGTATTTGCGGGTCTGCAGGCGGCCTTCAACGTAGACCGACGAGCCCTTTTTCAGGTACTGGCCGACGATTTCCGCCAGGCGGCCGAAGAACGAGATGCGGTGCCATTCGGTCTGCTCTTTCTGCTCGCCGGTGTTGCGGTCCTTCGATTTGTACGATGTCGCCACAGCAATGTTGGCGATCGCGTCACCGCTAGGCATGTAGCGAATTTCCGGATCGCGACCCAGATTGCCGACGATGATGACTTTGTTGACTGATGCCATGTATAAAACTCCTGAGTAACGACGGCCGCGCGGGGCGGGCTGTTTGTTATGTGCTAAAGGGCGATTATAGCATCGCCGGTGGCCCAAATCCGCGTCCTTGGCGGCTCATGGCGGATTACGGCGTGCCGCCTAATCCGCCCTACGTGGCTCCGTAGCCGATCCGCAACCGTTTGCTCGGTTCGGTAAGGCGGGTTGAAACGCCGCAAGAAAATACTGGTATTATATACAGTGTCAAGCCCCGAGCGCGCGATGTAGATCAAGCCCGGCGCATATATACCCAAACCCGGCTATAGTTACGGGTTGACTCTAAAGGCCAAATCAATGGAACAGATCCGCATCCGCGGCGCACGCACGCACAACCTCAAAAACATCAATCTCGACCTCCCGCGCAACAAGCTCATCGTGATCACCGGCCTGTCCGGCTCGGGCAAGTCGTCGCTCGCTTTCGATACGTTGTACGCCGAGGGCCAGCGCCGCTATGTCGAGTCGCTGTCGGCCTACGCCCGCCAGTTCCTGCAGCTGATGGAGAAGCCCGACGTCGATCTGATCGAGGGCCTGTCGCCGGCCATTTCGATCGAGCAGAAGGCTACCTCGCACAATCCGCGTTCGACCGTCGGCACCGTGACCGAGATCCACGATTATCTGCGCCTGCTGTACGCGCGCGTCGGCACGCCTTACTGCATCAACCATCCGGACCAGGCGCTGGCCGCGCAGACGGTCTCGCAGATGGTCGACGCGGTGCTGGCCATGCCCGCCGACACCAAGCTGATGATCCTGGCGCCGGTGGTGGCCAACCGCAAGGGCGAGCATTCCGACCTGTTCGAACAGATGCAGGCGCAGGGCTTCGTGCGCTTCCGCGTGCAGAGCGGCACCAACGACGCCAAGATCTATGAAGTCGACGATCTGCCCAAGCTGAAGAAAACCGAGAAGCACACCATCGACGTGGTGATCGACCGCGTGAAGGTGACCGCCGACATCAAGCAGCGCCTGGCCGAAAGCTTCGAGACCGCGCTGCGCCTGGCCGACGGCCGCGCCGTGGCGCTGGAAATGGACAGCGGCACGGAGCACGTCTACTCCAACAAGTTCGCCTGCAACACCTGCGGCTACTCGCTGCAGGAACTGGAGCCGCGCCTGTTCTCGTTCAATAACCCGATGGGCGCCTGCCCGGAGTGCGACGGCCTCGGTCACATCGAGTTCTTCGATCCGAAGCGCATCGTCGCCTTCCCTAACCTGTCGCTGGCTTCCGGCGCGGTCAAGGGGTGGGACCGCCGCAACCAGTTCTACTTCCAGATGTTGTCCAACCTGGCGGCGTACTATGAATTCGATCTGGACCTGCCGTACGAGCAATTGCCGAAGTCCGCGCAGGAAGTCATCCTGCACGGCTCGGGCAAGACGCAGATCCCGTTCACGTACGTGAATGAGCGCGGCCGCACCGTCGTCAAGGAGCACGCGTTCGAGGGCGTGGTCACCAATTTGGCGCGCCGCTACCGCGAGACCGATTCGATGGCAGTGAAAGAGGAACTGGCAAAGTTCATCAACGAGAAAAAGTGCCCGTCGTGCGACGGCGCGCGCCTGCGCATCGAGGCGCGCTACGTCAAGGTCGGCAGCGGCAAGCAGGAACGGGCCATCTACGAGATCGCCGAGAAGCCGCTGCGCGATACGCTGTCGTTCTTCGAGCAGTTGAAGCTCAAGGGCGCGAAGAAGGAGATCGCCGACCGCGTCGTCAAGGAGATCATCTCGCGCCTGCAGTTCCTTAACAACGTCGGCCTCGATTACCTGTCGCTCGACCGCAGCGCCGATACGCTGTCCGGCGGCGAGGCGCAGCGCATCCGCCTGGCGTCGCAGATCGGCTCCGGCCTGACCGGCGTGATGTACGTGCTCGATGAGCCGTCGATCGGCCTGCACCAGCGCGACAACGACCGCCTGATCGAGACCCTCAAGCACCTGCGCGACATCGGCAACAGCGTGCTGGTGGTGGAGCACGACGAGGACGCGATCCGCACCGCCGACTTCATCGTCGACATGGGCAAGGGCGCGGGCGTGCACGGCGGCGACATCATCGCCCAGGGCACGCTCAAGGACATCCTGAAGAACAAGCAGTCGCTGACGGCGCAGTATTTGAACGGCACGATGAAGATCGCGGTGCCGAAGAAGCGCCACATCGCCGATCCGGACAAGCAGCTGGTCATCACCGGCGCCACCGGCAACAATCTGAAGAAGGTCAACCTGAACCTGCCGGTCGGCCTGATGACCTGCGTGACCGGCGTTTCCGGTTCTGGCAAGTCGTCGCTGATCAACGATACGCTGTATCCGGCGCTGTCGCGCCACCTGTACGGATCGCAGACCGAGCCCTCGCCGCACGACTCCATCAGCGGCCTGGAACACTTCGACAAGGTGATCGCCGTCGACCAGGCGCCGATCGGCCGCACGCCGCGTTCCAATCCGGCGACCTACACCGGTTTGTTCACGCCGATCCGCGACCTGTTCGCGACGGTGCCGGTGGCCAAGGAGCGCGGTTACAGCGCCGGGCGGTTCTCGTTCAACGTCAAGGGCGGCCGCTGCGAGGCGTGCCAGGGCGACGGCGTGATCAAGGTCGAGATGCACTTCCTGCCGGACGTCTACGTGCCGTGCGACGTCTGCCACGGCAAGCGCTATAACCGCGAGACGCTGGAAGTCCAGTACAAGGGCAAGAACATCACCGAGATCCTCGACATGACGGTGGAGGACGCGCACGAGTTCTTCAAGCCGGTGCCGCTGATCGCGCGCAAGCTGCATACACTGTTGGACGTGGGCCTGGGCTACATCAAGCTCGGTCAGAGCGCGACCACCTTGTCGGGCGGCGAGGCGCAGCGCGTCAAGCTGTCGCTGGAGCTGTCCAAGCGCGACACCGGCCGCACGCTGTACATCCTGGACGAGCCGACCACCGGCCTGCACTTCCACGATATCGATCTGCTGCTGAAGGTGATCCACCGTCTGCGCGACCAGGGCAACACGCTGGTCATCATCGAGCACAATCTGGACGTGATCAAGACGGCCGACTGGATCGTCGACCTGGGACCGGAAGGCGGCGCGGGCGGCGGCAAGATCATCGCCGCCGGCACGCCGGAGGATGTGGCCAAGAACCCGGCCAGCGTCACCGGTAAGTATCTGGTGCCGCTGCTGAAGTAATACCGATAGCAAGGCGGGTCGTTCGACCCGCCTTTTTTTACGCCTGCGATTACTGGATGGCTGTCACGCGGGTCTGCTTCAACTTCTCCTCGCCGACCCAATCCTTGATGTGCTTTTCCAGCACATCCATCGGCAGCGCGCCGGCGCCCAGCACGTGGTCGTGGAACTTGCGGATGTCGAAGCCGGTGCCCAGCTCCTTGCGCGCGTAGTCGCGCAGCTCGAGGATCTTCAGCTGGCCGATCTTGTAGCCCAGCGCCTGGCCCGGCCAGACGATGTAGCGGTCGGTCTCGCTCTGCACATCGACCTCCTCGATGCCGGAATGGTCGTGGAAGAAGTCCACCACCTGCTGGCGGTTCCATTTTTTGTAGTGCAGGCCGGTGTCGACCACCAGGCGGATCGCCCGCAGCATCTCGTCCTGCAGATGGCCGTAGTAGCTATAGGGGTCCTTGAAGAAGCCCAGCTCCTCGCCCAAACGCTCCGAGTACAGCGCCCAGCCTTCGGTGTAGGCGGTGTAGTTGCCCTGCTGGCGGAACATCGGCAAGCCGTCGATCTCCTGCGCGATCGACAGCTGCATGTGGTGGCCCGGCACGCCCTCGTGCAGCGCGGTCGTTTCGATGCTGATGGTGGAGCGGTCCTTGAATTCGCCGGTGTTGACCATCACGCGGCCGGGACGCTTGCCGTCCGGCGAACCTGGCATGTAGGCGGCGGCGGAGGCGCCCTTCTCGCGGAACTCCTCGACCTTGATGATCTCCACTTTGGCCTTCGGCAGCACGCCGAACTGCTGCGGCAACTGGGTGTACATCTGGTCCGTGTATTTCTGATACAGGTCGATGATCTCCTGGCGCGATTTCGGATGCGTGACCGGGTTGGAGGCCAGCGCCTTGTTGAAGCTCTTCAGATCCTTGAAGCCGAGCTTTTGCGCCGTCTCCAGCATCTGCCCCTCGATGCGGGCGACCTCGGACAGGCCGAGTTGGTGGATCTCTTCCGGCGACATGTCGGTCGTGGTCGAATTTTTGGCCTTGAAGGCGTAGCGCTGCGCGCCCTCCGGCAGCGACCACATGCCCACTTCCTTGCGCCCGTGCGGCAGATATTGGGTCTTGGTGTAGACGGCCAGCTTCTTATACGCCGGATTGACGTGGGTGCGCACCGCCGCCAGCACTTCCTTGCTCAGGCGCGCCTTGTCGGCGGCCGAGAACTCCTTCGGGAATTTTTTCAGCGGCTCGGCGAACGGCGACTTGGCCGGCGCCATCGCCGCCACGTCCTCGCACTGCTTGACGATCTTCGGGATCAGGAATTGCGGCGGCATCAGCTGGTCGTTGACGCCCTTTTCCATCTGCGCGCGCGTCTCGTCGAACAGCTTGGGCAACGACCGCAGGCGCTTGATGTAATCCTCGTAGTCCTTGACGGTGTCGAACGGCAGCGCCGAAACGATCATCGGCGCGTCGATGTGGATGCCGGAGTTCTGCGCCAGCGGCATCTCCCAATCCTTGAAGCGGGCGCCGTCGACGTTCTGGCGCAGCTGGCGCACCATCAGTTCGCGGTTCAACTGCTCCTGCAGCGGGAAGCCGTTGGTGTCGACCGCCTCGAAGCGCTTGAGGAACTCGCCGTTGGTCTTGATATCGGCGTCGATGTTCGCCTGCGAAAAATCGGACCACTGGTCGTTATAGCGCTTGTCGCCCAGCAGCGACGCCCACTCGGGGCTGTTGCGCATCGTGTACTCCCACTGCTCCTCGATCAGGCTATTGAGCGCGGCGCGGCGGCCTTCGAGATCGGCCGTGTCAGCGCGGGCCGGACCAAGCAGCAGGGAAAACAGCAGCGCGCTGGCGACGCCGATGCGGGTGGTGGTCAGATTCATGTGGGACGATCCATAAAAAGTGTCGAGCATGCACTGTATGCGAACGGGCGCGGTGAACACCGCCGATTGAGACGGATTGTTGAAACTTGGGCATGAAACGCATTTTTGCGCGACAGCCGGAGCAGCGCGCACGTCATCGCTGGCGCAGCCGCGGCGCCTCGCCGGCCAGCTCGGCAACCTGGCGGAACACGTGACGGGGATGGCGGGCGATCAGCGCGTCGACATGGTTGAAGCCCCAGGCCACGGCGCCGAAGTCGACGCCGGCGTCGGCGGCCGCCTTGGCGTCGCGGATTTCGTCGCCGATCAACATCGCGTGTTGCGGCGCGATGCCGGTGGCGGCCAGCACCTTGCGCACCTTGGCCGCTTTGCCGAACAGCGAGGCGCCGCATTCGACGTGGGTGAACAGCGCGAGCAGCTCCGGCCCGAGGACGGCGCGCACATTGCCCGGCGAATTGGAGGTGACGACGGCCAGCACCACGCCCTGCGCGTGCAGGTCGCGCAGCGCCTGGTCGATGCCGGCGAACAGTTTGATGTTGGCGATGTCGTCGGCCATGCTGACGCGCATGAAGCGCGCGATCGCGGGCACTTTCCACAACGGGATCTCGTGATGCGCCATGATCTGGCGGGCATCCAATCCACGCAAAGCGCCCTGGCGCTCGCGGTCGAGGCGCTTAAAGCCGTGTTTGTCGGCGGCCCGGTCGAACACGCGCACGAAGCTGGGAAAGGTGTCGGCCAGCGTGCCGTCGAAATCGAAGATGATGAGCCTGCTGGACATAGGAAACACGTAGGGCGGATTAGCGTAGCGTAATCCGCCATGCACGAGCCGTCAACAGCTCATGCATGGCCGATTACGGCGTTCCGCCTAATCCGCCCTACGTGGTACAACTATTACGTTACGCTAAACGCTGCTCGAGCGCTGCTTTCACGGCCGTCAGTTCCTTCGGCAGGTGGTAGGCCAGCTTGGTGAACAGCTCTTCGTGCAGCTTGAGCTCTTCGCGCCAGGCGTCCTTGTCGATCGACGTGATCGTTTCGAACTCCTCCGGCGAGAACGGGATGCCGTCCCACTTCAGGTCGCCAAAGCGCGGGGTCGTACCGAAGATGTTTTCGATGCCGCCGGCGCTGCCTTCGATGCGTTCCAGCATCCACTTCAGCACGCGCATGTTGTCGCCGAAGCCGGGCCAGACGAAGTGGCCCTGGTCGTCCGTGCGGAACCAGTTGACGCAGTAGATCTTCGGCAAGGTGGCAGCGTTGACCTTGCCCAGCTTTTCGCCCAGGTTGAGCCAGTGCTGGAAGTAGTCGCTCATATTGTAGCCCATGAACGGCAGCATCGCGAACGGGTCGCGGCGCACCACGCCCATCTGGCCGGCGGCGGCGGCGGTCGTTTCCGAACCCATCGTCGCGGCCATGTAGACGCCTTCGACCCAGTTGCGCGCCTCGGTGACCAGCGGCACGGTGGTCGAGCGGCGGCCGCCGAAGATGAAGGCCGAGATCGGCACGCCGGCCGGATCGTCCCAGGCCGCGTCGATCACCGGGTTCTGCGTGGCGGCGACGGTGAAGCGCGCGTTCGGGTGGGCGGCCTTGGTGCCGGACGCCGGCGTCCAGTCCTTGCCCTGCCAGTCGATCAGGTGCGACGGCGCTTCCTTGGTCAGGCCTTCCCACCAGACGTCGCCGTCGTCGGTCAGCGCGACGTTGGTGAAGATGGTGTTCTCGCGCATCGAGGCCATGCAGTTGAAGTTGGTCTTTTCGTTGGTGCCCGGGGCCACGCCGAAGTAGCCCGCTTCCGGGTTGATCGCGTACAGGCGGCCGTCGGCGCCCGGCTTGATCCAGGCGATGTCGTCGCCGATGGTGGTCACTTTCCAGCCGTCGAAGCTGGTCGGCGGGATCAGCATGGCGAAGTTGGTCTTGCCGCAGGCCGAAGGGAAGGCCGCCGCGACATAGTGCTTCTTACCTTCAGGCGATTCGACGCCGAGGATCAGCATGTGCTCGGCCAGCCAGCCCATGCCGTCCTTGGCCGCGTCTTGGTGGCCCATGTTGGAGGCGATGCGCAGCGCGAAGCATTTCTTGCCCAGCAGCGCGTTGCCGCCGTAGCCCGAACCGTAGGACCAGATTTCGCGGGTCTCAGGATAGTGGACGATGTACTTGGTCGGGTTGCACGGCCAGGCGACGTCTTTTTGGCCGGCCTTGAGCGGCGCGCCGACGGTGTGCACGCACGGCACGAATTCGCCGTCGGTGCCCAGCACGTCATAAACGGCCTTGCCCATGCGCGTCATGATGCGCATGTTGACGGCGACGTAAGGCGAGTCGGACAGTTCGACGCCGATGTGGGCGATCGGCGAACCCAGCGGGCCCATCGAGAACGGCACGACGTACATCGTGCGGCCGACCATGCAGCCGTCGAACAGCGGATTCAACGTCGCGCGCATGTCGGCGGGCGCCATCCAGTTGTTGGTCGGGCCGGCTTCTTCCTTGGTGTTGGAGCAGATGTAGGTGCGGTCTTCGACACGGGCGACGTCGGTCGGGTCCGAGCAGGCGAGGTAGGAATTCGGACGCTTTTCCTGGTTCAGCTTTTTCATGGTGCCGGCGGCAACCATCTCGGCGCACAGGCGGTCGTACTCTTCCTGCGAGCCGTCGCACCAGTAGATGCGGTCCGGTTTGGTCAACGCGGCGATCTCGGCCACCCAATTGATCAGTTTTTGTTGTTTGATGTAAGCTGGGACGTTCAGTGTAGCAACGCCACCCATGACGGGCTGATTCATAGTACCTCCAATACAATTAAGAATTCTTGGCCATACGCTGGTCTCTACGCGGCAGGATCGTCGTCAGCTTGTGGCTTGCGCTCGGAAGCCCATTCGAAATGGGTCGGCGGGTCACGGCGGTCTTGTCGAAAGCGCCCGGTATCTGCACAGGCGCGCAACTCGTTGTGGTGGGGAGTTGTTCAATTTTTGAGCGATTGTACACCCGTCAATACGCGATTCAATCAAAAATGTAGGAGAATTGGTTGACTAAAGTAGTAAGCTATTCCGGTTCTTTCTGACACTGTTATTTCCCTACGAATTTCATTATAAAATCGGCTAACTCCCATGAAAATCGCTATTCTCGACGATTACCAGAACGCAACCGCCAATCTCGCCTGCTTCGATTTATTACGTGGACACGAGGTTAAAGTGTTCAACAACACAACAAAAGGGCTGGGTCAGCTGGCCATCCGGCTGGCGCCGTTCGACGCGCTGGTGCTGATCCGCGAGCGCACCGCGCTGAGCCGCGCGCTACTGGCCAAGCTGCCGAATCTCAAGCTCATTTCGCAGACCGGCAAGCTGGCCGGCCACGTCGACGTCGCCGCCGCGAGCGAGCTGGGCATCGCGATCGCCGAGGGCGTCGGCTCGCCGACCGCGCCGGCCGAGCTGACGTGGGCGCTGATCATGGCCGCCGCGCGCAAGATCGTGCCGTACGCGGCCAATTTGAAGGACGGGCTGTGGCAGACGGCGTCGGTCAACCCGCAATTGAACGGCCTGGGCGTGGTGCTCAAGGGCCGCACCTTGGCGATTTGGGGATACGGCAAGATTGGACAGTTGGTCGCCGGTTATGGGCGCGCGTTCGGCATGCGGGTGCTGGTGTGGGGCAGCCAGGCCAGCCGCGACAAGGCGGTGGCTGACGGCCACGCGGCGGCGGCGTCGCGCGAGGCGTTTTTCGAGCAGGCCGACGTGTTGAGCTTGCATTTGAGGCTGCATCCGGATACGCGCGGCATCGTGACGGCGGCCGATCTGGAGCGCATGAAGCCGACGGCGTTGTTGGTCAACACCAGCCGCGCCGAGCTGGTGGAGCCGGGGGCGCTGGAGCAGGCGCTGGGCAAGGGACGGCCGGGGTGCGCGGCGGTGGATGTGTTCGAATCGGAGCCGCTGGGGGCCGATGCGCCGCTGTTGCGCATTCCGACGGTGCTGGCGACGCCGCACCTGGGGTATGTGGAACAGGACAGTTACGAGCTGTATTTCCGGCACGCGTTCCAGAATGTGGTGGATTTCGCCAACGGGACTTGCGACAAGATTAACAACCCGGAGTACAAGGCCAACGCGCGCGGCTAATCCGTCTGCTCCGGCACTTCTGGCAATCCGGTCAGGTTGATGCGCGGCGTCGGCATCACGTGCACCTTGTTCCACAGGCCGGCCCAGCCGGGCGGCCAGCCGATCTCCGGTCCGGCGTACGGCGGCAAAGTCGCCCGCACCGGGATCACCGGCACCGATGGCATGTCCGTCAGCGGCCCGCCGTCGGGACGCTGCATGTCCAGGCTGTACATATACCCTGGCAACAACGCCTCGCACACGCTGTCGAACCACGCGGTGTGGTCGTCGTCGCGCCCCAGCGCCTGCGCCAGCCCCTGCGGATCGAACCTGGCCAGCGCGTGGATCAGTTCCTCGGTGCTGGCGCCGGGCATGTCGCCCCAGCCCATCACCGGATTGACGTTGTAGTCGGCCCCCGAGCCGTACCAGCCCTCGCGCCACGAGCGCTGCATCCAGTCGCGCTGGCCGGTGAACAAATGCCAGCGCCAGTGCAAGCCGGACGGCTTGGGCCAGGAATAAAGATAGAGCCTTTGATAACCAGCCTTGTGCAACGCCCGCACCACCGCCATCAGCCGCGCGTGGGGCATGCGGTCGGGCGGCGCGCGGCGGAACAGGATCGCCTCGCCGTCGGCGAACTGCACCTCGTCGGTCGACAGGTTCAGGTCGAGCGTGCGCGACTCGCTGCCGAAGCGGGCGGAAATCCAGCCGGTCAGCAAATTGACCGACGTGATGACGCCGTAGCCGCGATGGCGGTGAAAGATGACGGTTCCGGGAGCAAGGGCTTTCATGGTGTGCGGGCGGGCAAAAGAAACCAATATAGTCATAGTATGCCCAACTTTCCAGCCCGCCGCGCCCTCTTTTTTGCACGCCCGGGCAGCGCGGGGTTTGGGTTATGATGCAGGTCATTTTCCCTAGCTTGAGCTTTTATCATGACCCTGCGCATCCTCGCCACCGGCGGCACCTTCGACAAACATTACAACGAATTGAACGGCACCCTGGGCTTCGCCGACAGCCACGTGCCGGCGCTGCTGGCGCGCTGCCGCCTGACGGTCGACGTGGCGCTCGAGACCTTGCCGCTGATGGATTCGCTCGACATGGTCGACGCCGACCGCGAGCGCATCCTGGCCTCGTGCCGCGCCGCGCCGGAAAAGGCGATCGTCATCATCCACGGCACCGACACGATGCCGCAAACGGCCATGGTGCTGGGGCCAGCCGAACTGGACCGCGCGATCGTGCTGACCGGCGCCATGATCCCCTACGAGATCGCCGATTCGGACGCGCTGTTCAACCTCGGCTTCGCCTGCGGCGTGGCGCAAACCCTGCCGCCCGGCGTGTACGTGGCCATGAACGGCAAGATTTTCGCGTGGGATAACGTGCAAAAAAATAAAGCGGCCGGCGTGTTCCAGCCGCTGTAAATCGCGGACGAAAAAAATGCCGCGACCTCCTGCGAGGCCGCGGCATTTTTTTAGCCGAAAACCTTAGGCCTTCGCTTCGCCGCCCAGTGCCTCGACGACGTCGGCCATGAGCTTGTTCAGCTCGCCCGTCATCAGCATGAAATCGCCGTCGAAACGCTCGTCGTCGTTCTTGGTGCTCGACTCCTTTTCGGCGATCACGTCCAGCGGCTTGATGCCCTTGATCGCCAGCGATTCGGTGAGCACGAAGGAAATCTTGCTGTCCCACGTCATCGCCAGGCGCGTGCACTGCTTGCCGGCGGCGATGTGGCGGCGCACCTCGTCCGCCTCCAGCGTGTGGCGCACATAGCGCACGGCGGCCTTGCTTTCGCCGGTGGCGCGCAGCTCGGTGTCCATGTCGACCGTGAAACCGGCCGGCGCGTCGTCGGCCTGCAGCCATTCGGTCATCACGCCCACCGGCGAGCGCTGCACGCGCAGGCTTTCCAGCGGCAGCTTGTCGACCGCCTTGAGCAGCAGCTTGATTACTTCGTCGGCCTTGGCCGGGCTGGCCGCGTCGACCACCAGCCAACCATTGACCGGGTCGATCCAGGTCCAGACGTTGCTGCGGATCGAGAAGGCGCGCGGCAGCAGTTCGTCAGCGACGCGCTCTTTCAATTCCTTCATGGCTTTCTTGCCGGGGGCGAAACCTTGTGCTTCTTCCATCTCGGCCGCGCGGGCCTTGGCGACCTGGTTGATGACGGTCGATGGCAGCAGCTTTTTCTCGGTGCCCAGCAGAATCAGCATCTGCTTGTTCACCACGTGCACCAGACCGCCGTTCGGGCGTGGCGTGTCCCACCCCTGGCGCAGCAACTCGTTGCTGCTGGCTGGTACGAAGGAGTGGGGAGCGAGGGCGGCTTCCAATTGTTCAGGGGTATAGGCCCAAGGGGCCGGCAGACGGTAAATCTGAAGATTCTTGAACCACATGAGATATTTGCCTTGTTTCAGTATTGCCAGGGGAGCGTCATTTTACACGCTGACGGCGGCCCCCGGCCGATTGTGGTGGGATTGAAACTATGCGAACAGGTCGCCCTGCACGCCGCGCCGGGCGTGCACCGCCCCTTCCGGCGGCGGCGGCTCGAGCGTGCTGGCGCGCACGCCCAGCAGCCGCAGGCGCCGCTCCAGCGGCACCCGCTTGAGGCATTCGCGCGCCGCCTGCAGGATCGCGGCCGGGTCGGCCACCGGATGCGGCAGGGTGACGTTGCGGCTGACGATCTGGAAATCGTCGAAACGCAGCTTGATGCTGATGGTGCGGCTGACATAGCCCTTGCGCTTGAGGTCGTCCGCCAGCCGCTCGCACAGCGCCGTCAGGATGCCGGACAGGGCGCCACGGTCCTGGCGCGCGTGCAGGTCGCGCTCGAAGGTGGTTTCGCGGCTGATCGACTTGCTCTCCGAGCTGGTGGAGATTTCGCGGTGGTCGATGCCGCGCGCGGCGGCCGCCAGCCAGCCGGCGTAGTGGGTGCCGAAGTGGTCCTGCAACAGGCCGGCGTCGGCCTCGGCCAGTTGGCCGATGGTCTCGATGCCCAGCGCCGCCAGTTTCTCGGTGGCCTTGGGGCCGATGCCGTTGATCTTGCGTACGCCCAGCGGCCAGATGCGCGCCGGAATGTCGTCGAAGCCGAGGATGGTCAGGCCGTCGGGTTTTTCCAGGTCCGAGCAGATCTTCGACAGCAGCTTGTTGGGCGTGATGCCGATCGAGCACGACAGGCCGGTGGCGTCGCGCACGGCCTGCTTGATGCGCTGCGCCAGCGCGCGCGTCTCGCCCTCGACGCGGGTCAGGTCGATATAGATCTCGTCGATGCCGCGGTCCTCGAAATCGGGCGCGATCGACGCCACGGCGGCCTTGAACAGCCGCGAAAAATGGCGGTAGGCGTCGAAGTTGACCGGCAACAGGATGGCGTCGGGCGCCAGCTTGGCCGCCTTCATCATGCCCATGGCCGAGCCCACGCCCAGCGCGCGCGCCTCGTAGGTGGCGGTGGTGATGACGCCGCGCCCGACATAGTCGCGCAGGCGGGCGTAGCGGTGCGTGCCGTCCTCCTGCAACACCGGCTGGGCGTCGCGGCCGCCGCCGATGACCACCGGCAAGCCGCGCAGGTCCGGGTAGCGCAGCAGCTCCACGGAGGCGTAGAACGCATCCATGTCGAGGTGGGCGATGCGCCGTAAATCGTCAGTCATGTGCAAATGTCGCTAAGTTAAACCTTCTTTTGCCATACATGCATGCGCGATCGACGGCTCACCGATGGCGGATTACGGCGTACCGCCTAATCCGCCCTACGTGCCTCCACGGCCAAGGGGTGCCGATGGCCACCGGAAACACGTAGGGCGGATTAGCGCAGCGTAATCCGCCGTGCATGCGCCGTCCGGCGGCCCATCGGTGGCCAGCGACGGCAAATTACTGTGAATTCATACAGTATCCACGGAAATTGCTCAGCCCGCAAGTCCATAGCGCGCCCGGAACCACTCGGCGCTGGCCGCGTCGGCCGGGAAAAACGATTCCACCCGCAACTCGTGCACCGTCACATCGTGCGGCGTGCCCAAGGTGGCGATGGTGGTGAACAAATTGAGCTCGACGCCGTCCTTGCGTATCGTCACCGGCAAAAACGGCAGCGCGCGGCGGTCGAGGTTGGGCGCGGCGCCCTTGCCCGCGACGTCGGCGATGCCCGGCAGCGCCAGCAACTCGTTCAACAGCGCCGTGGCCTCGCTGCCGGGGCCGTCGCTCATCGCCTCGCGCTGTATCCAGTGCAGCAGGTCGGCGGCGACCTCGCGCCAGTTATGCAAGTGCCGGCGCACGCCGGCCGGATCGAGCATCAGCTTGAGCACGTTGAGCGAGCCGTCGGTGGGCACGGCCGCATCCGCCGGCAGGCCCAGCAGCCAACGCATCAAGCCGGCCGCCGGGACGTTGGCCATCGCCAGGTTCCACAGCCGGTCCACCACCAGCGCCGGATATGGCGCCTGCTGCGCCAGCATGAAATCGAGCGCCTGGCGCACCGCGTCCAGCTCCGGATCGGACAGCTTGCGCTCCTGGTAGGCGGGCGCGAAGCCGGCCGCCAGCAGCATGACGTTTCGTTGTCGCAAAGGGATCTCCAGCACCATGCCCAGCTTGAGGATCAACTCCTTGCTCGGCTGCGAACGCCCGCTTTCGAGAAAGCTGATGTGGCGTTGGGAGATCTCGCCCTCGGTCGACAGGCGCAACTGGCTGTAGCCGCGCTTGCCGCGCCAGTAACGCAGCGCCGCCGCGAAATCGCTGAAATACTGGTCCGGCGCGGCGGCTGTGTTCATGGCGTCTCCATCGATGGGTGATATATGCGCTTCAGGCCGGCACCGCGTTGAGGAAGCCCGTCACGCTGGCCAGACGGCCGTCGTCGGCCACGCGGGCCACGTCGGTGCCGTGCGCCACCGGGGCGGCGCCGGGCAGGCCCAGGGTCCACGAAAAGCGTACCACGTCGTTGTGGCCGTCGGGCGCGCCGTCCAGTTCGAAACGGTAGCCGGGGAACTGGCCCTGGGCGCCGGCGATCATGGCGTCGATGCCGTCGTGGCCGGCGCCGCGCATCATCGGATCGACATAGCTGGCGTCGACGCTGAAGGCGCGCGCCACCAGCGCGCGGCGGGCGGCGGCGTCGCGCTCGTTCCAGACGGCCAGGTATTGGGTGGCGATGTGTGCGGGGGTGGTGGTATGGGTCATGACGATCTCCTTAGTTGGTTGTGTCGAATCGACAGAACCCATTCTCCGGAGATCGGCATGGCGCGGCGATTACCTCCCAGGTAATCAACTCCGGCGCACGGCCGCCACCACCAGCACCGCGCCGGCCACCAGGCTGGCCGCCAGCAGATAGATGCCGTTGGCCGTGCTGTGGGTGGCGTCCTTGATGGCGCCGACCAGGTACGGACTGACAAAGCCGGCCAGGTTGCCAACCGAATTGATCAGCGCGATGCCGGCCGCCGCCGCCGCGCCGCCCAGCATGGCCGTCGGCAGGCTCCAGAAGATCGGGAAGGTGCTCAGGATACCGGCCGTCGCCACGCTCAGCGCCGCCATCGCGATGACGGTGTTGTCGCTGTAGACGGTGGCGACGATCAGGCCGAGCGCGCCGGCCAGCGCGGCGGCGGCCGCGTGCCAGCGCCGCTCGCCGCTGCGGTCCGAGTGGCGCGCCGCCAGCACCATCACCACCGCCGCGACCACATACGGGATCGCCGTCAGCAGGCCGATCGTCAGGACGTCGTCGACGCCGCTGTTCTTGACCAGCTGCGGCAGCCAGAAACTGACGCCGTACAAACCCATCACGAACAGGAAGTAGACCAGCGCCAGCAACCACACCTTGCCGTTGCTGAACACCTGCGCCAGCGGCATGTGCCGTTGCTGTTTGCCATCCTCGGCGATGGCTTGCTCCAGCTGTCGCTTGTCGTCCTCGCCGAGCCACCTGGCCGAGCGGATGCCGTCGTCCAGGTAGAACAGCGTCCACACGCCGATCAGCATCGACGGCACGCCCTCCAGCAGGAACAGCCATTGCCATCCGCTCAGGCCGTGTTGGCCCGCGAAGGTTTTCATGATCCAGCCCGACAGCGGCCCGCCGACCACGCCGGCCACCGCCACGCCGCTCATGAACAGCGCCACCATGCGCGCGCGCCGGTGCGCCGGATACCAGTACGTCAGGTACAGGATGATGCCGGGGAAGAAGCCCGCCTCGGCCGCGCCGAGCAAAAACCGCAGCACGTAGAAACTGGCGACGCTGTTGGTGAACATCATCGCCGACGAGATCACGCCCCAACTGATCATGATGCGGGCGATCCAGATGCGCGCGCCGGTGCGCGTCATCAGCAGGTTGGACGGCACCTCGAACAGGAAGTAGCCGACGAAGAAGATGCCGGCGCCGATGCCGTACACGGTGTCGCTGAAGCGCAGGTCGGCCAGCATCTGCAACTTGGCGAAGCCCACGTTGACGCGGTCCAGGTAGGCGGCCACGTAGCACAGGAACAGGAAAGGCATCAGCCGCCAGCTGACGCGGCGGTACAGGCGGTCGAGGGGATCGTTGCTGGCGGGGCGCATGGCGTCTCTTTGATTGTTAGTCGCGCGGCCATCTTGCCACCGCCGAAACCGGCTTGCGAGCAATTTCTCTAAATTATTTACAAAAGCCCTTGCGGAACCGATAAACCAGCTTGTAGAATACGGCCTCGTTCAGCAGTTGTCGCAGTTAAAAACAACGACTGATAAGTTTTCTGGGTGCTTAGCTCAGTTGGTAGAGCGGCGCCCTTACAAGGCGTAGGTCGGGAGTTCGACCCTCTCAGCACCCACCAGAGAAAACGATAAAACGAATTAGGAGTGGTAGTTCAGTTGGTTAGAATACCGGCCTGTCACGCCGGGGGTCGCGGGTTCGAGTCCCGTCCACTCCGCCAACATTCCTTAAGGGCCCGATCTTGATCGGGCCCTTATTCATTTCCGCTTCAGAAATATTGAGTATGATGGCGCGCGATGCATAACCATCTCCATCCCTATCTGCGCTTTCGCGCCCGCATGGCGCGGCACGCGCTGCTGCGCATCATCCCCAGCCTGTCCAGCTCACTGGAAATCATTTTGCTCGGCTTCGCCCCGGTGGTGGTCGGGCTGCTGGCCTGCATCGCGCTGCCGGGATTGTTCGCCGCCACGCTGCCGTGGCCGCAAGCGCTGGGCCTGGCCGCCGCGCAGGTGCTGGTGGCCACCATCCCGGTCTGGCTGCTGCGCAAGCATCTGCATCCGGCCGAGGTGACGCTGTGGAGCCGGCCGCTGCCGATCGGTCCAAGGCTGCGATGGGGCGCCGACGCCATGGTGGCCGGTTTCATCGTTGGCCCGGTGGCCGCGGCGTTCGCGGTTTCCACGGCGATCTGGTTTTATCAATGGCCCGACTGGTTGCGACCGGTCGCGCGCCAGGCGCTGGCGCTGACGGTGCTGACGCTGCTGCTGGCGTGGCTGCTGTCGACCTTGATCCTCGCGCACCGCGCGCGCATGCCCGCCGCGCGCAAGCCCGGCCGCGCCCGTCCCGCGCCCACCAGCTATGCGCCCGGCGCACCGCGCGCGTTGAAGGCGCTGTATCTTTGGCGTCAGCTGTTCTGGCTGCCGTTCTGGCGCGCCGACGATGTCGTCGGCATCCAGCAGACCTTGCTGTTGCTGGGCGCAGCCCTCAGCGTCGGCGTCTGGATGTGGCATCCGCCGCTGGTGCCGCCGGCCGTGTGGGGCGCCTGCGCGGCGCTGATGCTGATGCTGCTGACCGACCGTGGCGACAAGGCCGTGGCCGAGCAGATCGCGCGGCTGCGCCCGGTCGCCCTGGCCTGGCCGTTCGCGGCCGAGCGCCTGTTCCGCGCGGCCATGCTGCTGTCGCTGGTGCCGGGCGCTGGCGTGCTGGCCTGGTTCGCCGCGCTGACCTTGGGCCGCGCCGCCGGCGGCTACAGCGGCACCGTCGCCATCGTCTGGCTGGGCGCCGCCGCCATCGCGCAGATCGCCGTCGTCGCGCTGCGCGGCCTGAGCGCGCGCGGCCGCGTGGCGCTGGTGATCGGCGCCATCCTTGTCCTGACCGCCATTGGAAGCGAACTATGGAACTGAACCCCGTGCTGCAGATCGACCGCCTGACGTTTGAATACGCCAGCCATCCGCTGTTGCGCCAGTTTTCGCTGCGACTGGGCGCCGGCATCACCTGGCTGCGCGGCGAGAACGGCGCCGGCAAGACCACGCTGCTGAAGCTGGCCGGCGGCGCGCTGACACCGCACGGCGGCACCCTCCGGCTGGACGAACTCGAGATCCACGCGCAGCCGCTGGCCTACCGGCTGCGATGCCACTACTGCGGCGGCGACACGCCGCCACTGCCATGGCTGACCGTGCGCGAGATCCTCGACCTGCACCTGGCGCTGTACCCGGCCACCGACGCCGCCCTGCTCGACGCCGAGCTGCGCGCCTTCCACCTGTTGCCGACCTTGGACCAGCCGGTGACGACCTTGTCGCTGGGCCAGCACAAGAAGATGCAGCTGTCGCTGGCGCTGGCGCTGCCGGTGCGCCTGCTGCTGATCGACGAGCCGTTCAATGGTCTCGACGTCGACGCCGTCGCCTACCTGCGCCAGCAACTGTCGGCGCCGGCGCGGCTGGCGCGCCAGTGCATCGTGCTGACCAGCCATCTGGACCCGATGCTGCCGCTGGCGCACACCGTTGTGTTGTCGCCGCCGCTATGAATGTGTTTAATTTACAAAAATTTCCACAGCGGAAGGAATAATCGGGGTAAAACCGGCGACAATATCAGTTCGCCCGCGGCGCGTCGCCCACAACGATGCGCGCCCCCACCCCACTTTGGAGTTTTTGCCCGATGTTCGGCTTTTTCAGGTCCCCCACGTTGTCGCCGCGCTTGTTGCGTTTGAAGGATTCGGCGCTATTCGCCACGCTGACGCCGCTCGAGCTGAAGATCGTCGACGGCCTGATGCACGAGCGCCGCTACCTGGCCGACGAGATCATCTTCGACGAGGGCGAGGAAGGCCAGGCGCTGTATCTGGTGATGTCGGGCCGGGTGCTGGTCAGCCGCGAGGTCGGCGCCGGCCGCGAGGTGGTGGCCGAACTGTCGGCCGGCTCCTTCTTCGGCGACATGGCGCTGCTGGACAGCTCGCCGCGCAACGCCCAGACCCGCGCGCTGGAGAACTGCGAAGTGGCGGTGTTCTTCCGCGCCGACTTCATGGGGCTGATGGAAACGGACGCCGTCATCGGCTACAAGATCGCGCTGGCCCTGGCGCGCCACATCGGCCTGCGGCTGCGCGAGTGGATGGCCGGCGTGCCGCACGTCGAGGCCTTATGACGTTCATCCCCACCCAACAGCGGGCCGGGCCGGTCGTCTGGTGCGGCATCATCGCCGCCACCTGCGCGCTGCTGTTCCTGTTGCAGCAGATGCTGTTCCTGGCGATCCCCTTCCTGTTCGGCATCGTGCTGTACTACATCCTGCAACCGCCGATGCAGCGCCTGGTCCGTCTGGGCGTGAGCGTCAACGCCGCCATCATGACGGTCGGCGGCGTGTTCCTGCTGTTGCTGCTGGCCGCCATCTTCATCGCCGTGCTGTGGGATTCCGGCCCGTCCGACCCGTGGCAGGACATGCTGGGCAAATACATCACCGGCGGGCTCGAGTTCGTGCGCCAGACGATGCTGTCGCTCGAGCGCGAATTCCCCATCCTCAAACAGGTCAAGCTGGCGCGCACCGTCAACAGCCGGGTCAACTCGTTCACCGGCACCTTCGTGCAAAAGCACCTGACCGAGATCCTGGTATCGGTGGCGGCATGGCTACCGTCGCTGCTGCTGGCGCCGTTCCTGACCTTCTTCTTCCTGCGCGACGGCCTGCGCTTCAAGAAGTTCCTGGCGCGCGCGGTACCGAATGCCTTCTTTGAAAAGACGCTGTGCCTGTTGCACGAGGTCGACCAGACCGCGCACCGCTACTTCCAGGGCCTGGTCAGGCTGACCTTGATCGACACGGCGGTGCTGGCGCTGGGGCTGTGGACGATCGGCGTGTCGTCGCCGCTGGTGCTGGGGCTGATCGCGGCGGTGCTGGCGTGGGTGCCGTACGTCGGCTCCATCCTCGGCTGCGTGATGGTGGTGATGGTGGCCTCGACCGACGCGCCGGGCAATCCGTCGGTGGCCTATCTGGCGATCGGCGTGTTTATTTTGGTACGCCTGCTGGACGACTTCGTCTTCATGCCGCTGACGTTGGGGCGCAGCCTGCACATCCACCCGCTGATCACGGTGCTGATGATCTTCATCGGCGGCTATGTGGCCGGCGTGGCCGGGCTGATGCTGGTGCTGCCGCTGCTGGGCGTGGTCATGGTGGTCGGCGAGACGCTGGGGCGCTTGATTACCGACCCGCGGCTGCGCGCGCGGCACCGCAACGCCATCCATTTACGCACCAAGCAGGCCAGCGTCGATCTGGTGACGTAATGGCTTAACGGCGGGGTTGAAGTCTAACATTCAACGGCGGGGGTCAAGTCTAACATTCAGACACGATCCCAGCAGTAGGCTCGGCAAACTCCCCCATTTCGCGACTTCCCGGCACTTTGCTGATCAGGACGTGTATGAATGTTAGACTTGACCCCCACCCCCGCCCCGCCTGCCGCCGCCCTCCCCGCCGATTTCCATTGACTTTTGAATGAGAATCGTTATCATTCGTTTTTCAAATTTGAAATACCAGTAATCACAATCCCCAACCTCCCCACGTTTTCGGCTTACGACAGGAATCAATGAATACGCACCCACGCGCCCCTCAGCGGCTCAAACTCAATCAACTCGCCCTCTGCGTGGGAGTGGCGCTACCCCTGCTCGCCCAGGCGCAGATCGCGGACCAGAACGCCGCCGTCCTGCCGCAGGTCGAGGTCACCGCCGACAAGATGGGCGACACCACCGAAGGCACCGGCTCCTACACCACCGGCCGCGCCAAGACCGCTTTGCCACTGAGCATGTCCCTGCGCGACACGCCGCAGTCGGTTTCGGTGGTCACCCAGCAGCGCATCGAGGACCAGGGCCTGGTGTCGATCACCGATGTCATCAACAACGTCACCGGCGTCTCGGTCAACCAGTACGAAACCAACCGCGCCGGCTTCACCGCGCGCGGCTTCGACATCACCAACCTGCAAATCGACGGCATCCCGACCACCTGGGAGCAGCCGTGGAGCTCCGGCGAAGTGGCCGGCAGCCTGGCGATCTACGACCGCGTCGAAGTGGTGCGCGGCGCGACCGGCCTGATGACCGGCGCCGGCAACCCGTCGGCCGCCATCAACCTGGTGCGCAAGCGCGCCAGCAGCAAGGAGCTGACCGGCTCGGCCGAGATCGGCATCGGCCGCTACAACGAGCGCCGCGCGCTGGTCGACGTGTCGACCCCGCTGACCCAGGCCGGCAACGTGCGCGCGCGCGTGGTCGGCGAGTACCAGGAGGCGGACAGCTGGATCGATTACGCCAGCGACAAGAAAAAGACCATCTACGGCACCGTCGAGGCGGACCTGACGCCGAAGACCTTGTTGTCGGCCGGCTTCAGCCGCCAGGAGACCGACGCGAAGGGCCCGATGTGGGGCGGCTTGCCCTACTGGTACACCGACGGCTCGCACACCAACTGGGCCGTTTCGAAGACCTCGGCCGCCGAATGGGCCGGCTGGCCGACCTCGTACAACAACGGCTTCGTCAACCTGGAGCACAGCTTCGACAACGGCTGGAAGGTGCGCGCCACCTACAGCCACGGCGACCGCAAGAGCGACTCCCACCTGCTGTACCTGTCGGGCGTGCCCGAGCGCGTGACCGGCCTGGGCATGTTCGCGTTCTCCGGCTCCTACGTCACCCACACCAAGCAGGACGACGCCGGCCTGCATGCCAGCGGTCCGTTCGAGCTGGGCGGCCGCAAGCACGAGGCGGCCTTCGGCTACATGTATTCGAAGCAGAAGTTCAACGCCAACAGCCGCGCCGCCGATTTCGGCGGACAGTCGTCGGACGTGGGCGATTTCAACAACTGGAACGCGGCCGCCTACCCGACCCCGGCCTGGGGCCCGCAAACCTTCTACGAGGGCGGCGTCACCAAGCAGGAGGGCCTGTACGGCGTGGCGCGCTTCTCGCTGGCCGAGCCGCTCAAGCTGATCCTGGGCGCGCGCCTGACCAACTACCAGAAGGACGTCACCCTCAGCTACGCCGCGCCGTACACGATGAAGTACGACAAGGAAGTGACGCCGTACGCCGGCTTGGTCTACGACCTCAACGACACCTACTCGGCCTACGCCAGCTACACCGACATCTTCCAGCCGCAAAGCCAGAAGGACTTCGCCGGCGGCACGCTCGATCCGGTGGTCGGCAAGAGCTACGAGGCCGGCGTCAAGGGCGAGCATTTCGGCGGCCGCCTGAACACCTCGCTGGCCGTGTTCCGCATCAAGCAGGACAATCTGGCGCAGGAAGCCGGCCTGGTCATCCGACCGGGGCAGAGCGCGCCGGAGGCGTACTACGTTGGCGCCGAGGGCGCCACCAGCACCGGCTTCGAGCTGGAGGCGTCGGGCGAACTGGCGCGCGGCTGGAACGCCACCGTCGGCTACACGCAGTTCAAGGCGGAGGACGCCGCCGGCGCCGACATCAACAGCATCTATCCGCGCAAATTGTTCCGCGTCTACACCACCTACAAGGTGCCGGGCCAGCTGAGCGGCCTGACGGTCGGCGGCGGCGTCAACTGGGAAGGCCGCACCTACACGGTCGATCCGAGCGCGCCGGCCGGCACCAACGGGCTGATCGAACAGGATGCGTTCAGCCTGGTCAACCTGATGGCGCGCTACGACATCACCAAGCAACTGTCGGTGCAAGTGAACGTCAACAACGCGCTCGACAAGAAACACTTCGGCATGTTCGCCGCGTACGGCGCCATCACCTACGCCGCGCCGCGCACGGCGTCGGTGACGCTGAAGTACCGCTTCTGACCGATCGGCACGGAGCAACCCGCACGGCCAGGCGGGGTCGGACCCGGCGGGTCCGACCCCAAGAGGTAACGCGAGCGTATCGCTAACAGCATGTGGGGTTCGCCCCTAATTTTTTTGGAGCTCAGAAATGCGCGCCTTCTGGACTTTGGTTCACCGCTACGCCGGCCTGCTCACCGCCGGCTTTTTGTTTATCAGCGGCGTCACCGGCGCCATCATTTCGTGGGATCACGAGCTCGACGACGTGCTCAACCCGCACCTGATGGAGGCCCGCACGCCGGGCCCGGCGCAACCGTCGCTGGCCCTGGCGCGGCAGGTCGAGGCGCGCTACCCGCAGGTGCGCGTGTCGTATATCCCGTTGCACGCCGAAGCGGGCGCATCGCTCGCACTGGGCATCAGCGCGCGGGTCGACCCCGCCACCGAGAAACTGGCCGAGCCGGGCTTCAACCAGGTCTTTGTCGATCCCGTCAGCGGCGCCGAGCTGGGCAAGCGCGAGTGGGGTACCGTCTGGCCGATCACCAAGGAAACCTTCGTCTCCTTCCTGTACCGCCTGCATTACACGCTGCACATTCCCGAAATGTGGGGCATCGACCGCTGGGGCATCTGGCTGATGGGCGGCATCGCCATCGTCTGGATGTTCGACAGCTTCGTCGGCTTCTACCTGACGTTGCCGGTGCGGCGGCGTAGCGCCGGCGGCGCCGCGCGCGCGGTGGCCAGCGACGACATCGCCGGCGACAAACCGGCGCCGGCCGGCAAATCGTGGTGGCAGCGCTGGCAACCGGCGTGGCAGGTGCGCTGGCGCGGCGGCAGCAACAAGCTCAACTTCGACCTGCACCGCGCGTTCAGCCTGTGGACCTGGGCTCTGCTGTTCATCCTCGCCTTCACCGCGTTCTCGCTCAATTTATACAACGAAGTGTTCGCGCCAGTGATGAAAACGTTCTCCCAGGTGACGCCGACGCCGTTCGACACCCGGCCGATGGCCGACAGGCACCACCCGATCGAACCGCGCCTGGGTTACGCCGAGGTGATCGAGCGCGCCGGCAACGAGGCGCTGAAGCGCAACTGGGCGGAGCCGCCCGGCGCCGTGTTCTATTCGCAAGAGTTCGGCGTCTACGGCGTCAGCTTCTTCACACCCGGCAACGACCACGGCACCGGTGGCGTCGGCACCGCCGCGCTGTATTACGACGGCGCCGACGGCCGCCTGCTGGGCGAGCGCCAGCCGTGGAAGGGCACGGCGGCCGACATCTTCCTGCAGGCGCAGTTCCCGCTGCACTCGGGCCGCATCCTCGGCCTGCCGGGGCGGATCCTGATCTCGTTCATGGGCGTGGTCGTCGCCATGCTCAGCGTAACGGGCGTGATCATCTGGTGGCGCAAGCGCGCCTCGCGGGTGACGGTGGCGCAAAAACGCTCCGGCGTCCACCCTGGGGTCAAGTCTAACATCGCTACACGGCCTGGTCTGTAGGGGGGCTGCCAAGACCGAGCTCATGTAGCAATGTTAGACTTGACCCCGTACAAAAAAAAACCGGGAGCGCTCCCGGTTTTTTTTGTGGCCACTACCGCCTTTGCTTAGGCGGTCATCGCGTGCTTGTCCGCCGATTCCTCCACCACTTCCTCGTCATCCGAACGGATCAGGTGATCGAAGGCCGACAACGCCGCCTTCGCGCCCTCGCCGGTGGCGATGATGATCTGCTTGAACGGCACCGTGGTGACGTCGCCGGCGGCGAACACGCCCGGAATCGAGGTCTGGCCGCGGGCGTCCACTTCGATCTCGCCGTGGCGCGACAACGCCAGCGTGCCCTTGAGCCATTCGGTGTTCGGCACCAGGCCGATCTGCACGAACACGCCTTCCAGCTCGACCTTCTTGGCTTCGCCCGACACCCGGTCGTTGTAGCTCAGGCCGTTGACGATCTTGCCGTCGCCGTGGATCTCGGTGGTCGCCGCCGAGGTGATCACGGTGACGTTGGCCAGGCTGCGCAGCTTGCGTTGCAGCACCGCGTCGGCGCGCAGCTCGGCGCCGAACTCGATCAACGTCACGTGCTTGACCAAGCCGGCCAAATCGATCGCCGCCTCGACGCCGGAGTTGCCGCCGCCGATCACCGCCACGCGCTTGCCCTTGAACAGCGGACCGTCGCAGTGCGGGCAGTAGGCGACACCGTGGTTGCGGTATTCCTTCTCGCCCGGCACGTTGATCTCGCGCCAGCGCGCGCCCGTCGCCAGGATCACCGACTTGGCCTTCAAGGTCGCGCCGGTGGCGGTGGTGACCTCGATCAGCCTGCCCGGCACCAGCTTGGCGGCGCGCTGCGTGTTCATGATGTCGACGTCATATTCCTTGACGTGCTGCTCCAGCGCCACGGCGAATTTCGGACCGTCGGTTTCCTTGACCGAGATGAAGTTCTCGATCGCCAGGGTGTCGAGCACCTGGCCGCCGAAACGCTCGGCCAGCACGCCGGTCTTGATGCCTTTGCGGGCGGCGTAGACGGCCGCCGCGGCGCCGGCCGGACCGCCGCCGACGATCAGCACGTCGAACACGTCCTTCTTGCTCAGCTCGGCCGCCTGGCGGGCGCCGGCGTTGGTGTCGAGCTTGGCCAAGATCTCTTCGACGTTGGTGCGGCCCTGGCCGAAATGCTCGCCGTTCAGGAACATCATCGGTACCGCCATGATCTGGCGCGCTTCGACTTCCTTCGGGAACACGCCGCCGTCGATGGTGGTGACCTTGATGCGCGGGTTAATCACCGACATCGCGTTGAGCGCCTGCACCACTTCCGGGCAATTGTGGCAGGTCAGCGAGATGAAGGTTTCGAACGCGTAATCGCCGTCCAGGTTGCGGATCTGCTCGATGACGGCGTCGTCGAACTTGATGGTGTGGCCGCCGACCTGCAGCAGCGCCAGCACCAGCGAGGTGAATTCGTGGCCCATCGGGATGCCGGCGAAACGCACGCCGATATCGGTGCCGGGGCGGTTGATGCTGAACGACGGCTTGCGCTCGGCGTCGCCGCCGCGCTTGACCAGCGTGATCTTGTCGCTCAACAGGACGATCTCCTGGAGCAGTTCCTCCATCTCGCGGGCCTTGGCGCTGTCGTCCAGCGATGCGACGATCTCAATCGGTTGCACCACTTTTTCCAGGTAGGTTTTCAACTGGGCTTTGAGATTTGCATCCAACATGATTTTTCTTCCTTTTTACAAATATTTAGGCGTATGCCGGGCCGGACGCCCGGTCCGGCATCGCGGTAACTACTTGTGTGCTGCGTGTTTCAAGCTCAACCGTGCAACTTAGATCTTGCCGACCAGGTCCAGCGATGGGGTCAGGGTCGCTGCGCCTTCGGTCCATTTAGCCGGGCACACTTCGCCTGGGTGGGAAGCGACGTACAGCGCGGCTTTGACTTTGCGCAGCAGTTCGGACGCGTCGCGGCCGATGCCGTTGTCGTGCACTTCCATCACTTTGATCTGGCCTTCTGGATTGATGACGAAGGTGCCGCGCAGCGCCAGGCCTTCTTCTTCGATCATGACTTCGAAATTGCGCGACAGCGTGCCGGTCGGGTCGCCGATCAGCGGGTAGTTCACTTTCTTGATCGCGTCCGAGGTGTCGTGCCATGCTTTGTGCGCGAAGTGGGTGTCGGTCGACACGCCGTAGACGTCCACGCCCAGCTTGGCGAATTCAGGCTGGTGATCGGCCAGGTCTTCCAGTTCGGTTGGGCACACGAAGGTGAAGTCGGCCGGGTAGAACATCAGAACGGACCACTTGCCCTTCAGGGATTCGTCGCTCACGTCGATGAACTTACCGTTAGCGTATGCGGTTGCCTTGAATGGTTTTACTTGGGTATTGATCAGAGACATTGTGGTTTCCTCGTAGGGGTTGTGAATCATTGAGACGCCAGTGTAAGGCTTTTTAGCCCATATGCAAAATTGATTGTTCCAATAGTTTCAATTTGTTTTAACTATGATGCGGACATATGGGATAGCTATTATCGCCGTTCCGGCGGGCGGCCGTCCGCGCCACACTTTTCGGCACGCCAACACCCTGCGCGGGTGGAATGACAGAAAGACAAGGGAATTTTAGGAGGTGAGGTTCGACGCCGTCAGCGCCATGCAAGAACGCCGGAGGCGCCCCGTGCAGGGCCGGGAGGACGCCGCCTTACATCGCGGCGGTCTGGCTGCGCAATGGGTTCAGCTTTTCAAGGAATGCCACCAACAGAGAGCTGAGGCCGGCAGCGGAGTCGATTTTTCCGTGGTGGTCCAGCAGGTTCTGCCCAGACTGGGCATCGAGAATTTCAGCGTAAAAGTTGCCACTGTCCCAGCACGTGATGCGCCCCATGCGTACCGACGTGTCGAAATCAATTCTGGCAGCGGTATTCCCCGACACACTTCCCGGCGTCAAGTGAGCCTCAACTCCTGCCGGCAAGCCCGGGATCGCCTCCTGCGCCCAATAATAAAAAGTATTCAACATTCGAGTACCTCCATTAAAGCGTCTTGCTAGCCAAGTGCCGAAGATTAATGGCAGCTGGCATTTGGGGAAGCGGCCGACCATTGCGAGCGGCAACCCGACCTTCAAGCGACTGCGGACCTATGATCTTCGCCCAGCCACAGCCGGTGATTGCCAGACACGCTTCCGGCACGTCGAACTCCACGTAAACATCCCCTGCCCGCGCCTGACGTGAAAACGCATATAAGTCCGGGGGAAACAACACGTGGGTCGTGCCGCTGTAGCTTTCCTGCATCGTCCCCGAGTTCAACATCGCGTGGTATTCGAACGTCGACATCCAGCGGCCCACTGCGACGAGATTAATTGTAGTCCCGGTTTGCATTTTTAGGGAGTGCTATCGAAATGCGCTTCGATGAACTTTACCTATCCTCGCAGCCAGGACTATGACATCACGCAGATTTGCTCACGGGGTCCGGCGTTTCTGCCCCTCCAGCCAGGCGGCCGGGAGTTTCGCACGCAAGGGGTCGTCGGCCTGCAGGTCGGGCAACGGCGCCAGGCCGGCCCGGGACAATTCCTGGGTGATGTCGCGTCCCATGAAATAGCCACGCCGGTAGACGGCCGGCGTCAGCGCCCGGCCATCGGCCCTGGCGCCGACATCGGAAAACGACTTGTCCAGGTGCTCCTCGCCCTCGCCGAGCACGCCAAATTGCGGCGTGCTGGCATACCAGCCGATTGGCCGGGCGCGCGCTTCGTCGTTGCGCAGCGTGGTCAGAACGGAGACCTCGCGGCCGTCGAGTTTGACGGCTATCTGTTCAACCCGCGCCTGGCCCGCTTCCAGTCCGAGCGTCAACGGCACCGCGTTTTCATTCTCGTACGCGGCGGCGTTGGCGCCCACGGTCAGCGTGGCCAGCAACGCGGGCAGTGTCAAGATGCGGTGTTTCATCGGGGGCGGTTCTGCGGGGCGGGCGGCATCCGGTAGCGATACACGATGCAAGACACGATCAGTCCGCCTGCCGGCGCAGCAGCTGGTCGAACTCCTCGGCCGGCATCGGCTTGGCGAACAGGTAGCCCTGGCCGTAATCGCAACCGGCGGCCGCCAGCAGGTCGCGCTGCTCGGGCGTCTCCACCCCCTCGGCGATCACCTTCAGGCCCAGCTTGTGGGCCATGACGATGATCGCGCCCGACAGCGCCATGTCGCTCGACTCGGGCGCCAGGTTGCGCGTGAACGAGCGGTCGATCTTCAGGTAGTCGATGTCGAATTTCTTCAGGTACGACAGCGACGAGTAGCCGGTGCCGAAGTCGTCCAGCGCCACCTGGATGCCGGCGTCGCGCAGCTGCAGCAGCTTGTTGCTGACGGCCGTGTTGGCGTCGAGCAGCAAGCCCTCGGTGATCTCCACCACCACCGACTGCCCCGGCAGCCCGAGCGCGCGCAGGTGCGCCAGCCAGGCCTCGTAGCTGCCGTCCTCGCGCTGGAACTCCAGCGGCGACTGGTTGATGCTGACCTGGAAGTCGGCCTGGTGCTCGCGCCGCCAGCGCCGCACCCACTGCGCCGATTCGCGGAACACCCATTCGCCGATGTCGCAGATCAGTCCGCTCGCCTCGGCCAGCGGGATGAACTCGAGCGGGCTGACGACGCCGCGCTGCGGATGGTTCCAGCGGATCAGCGCCTCGGCCTTGTGCACGCGCCCGCTCTCGAGGTGCACGATCGGCTGGAAGTACAGCGCGAACTGGCCGCCGGCGAGCGCGCCGCGCAAGTCGTTGGTCAGGCGCATGCGGTTGAGCGCGGCCACCTGCAGCGCCGGCGTGAAGAAGCTGTAGCGGTTGCGCCCGGCCCCCTTGGCCGCGTACATCGCCTGGTCGGCGTGCTTGAGCAGGTCGTCGATGTCGCGCGCGTCGTCCGGATACAGGGTGATGCCGATGCTGGCCGACACGAACGCCTGCTCCTGCCCCAGCGCGAACGGCGCGCGCAGGCTGTCGAGGATCTGCTGGGCGATCAGCTCGACCCGCTCGGTCTGGCCCAGGGTCGACAGGATCACGGTGAATTCGTCGCCGCCCAGGCGCGCCACCGTGTCCGACTTGCGCACGCAGGCGCTGATGCGGCGCGCCGCGTCCACCAGCAGGATGTCGCCCTGGTGGTGGCCGAGCGTGTCGTTGACCTCCTTGAAGTGGTCGAGGTCGATGAACAGCACGGCCAGGCTGGAGCGCTCGCGCTGGCTCTTGACGATGTCGTGCGCCAGGCGGTCGTGGAACATGCGGCGGTTGGGCAGTTGCGTCAGCGCGTCGAAGTTGGCCTGCTGCCAGATCAGGGTCTCGCTGTGCTTCTTGGCCGTGACGTCCTCGATCATGCACAGGTGGTGCGGATGGCCGGCCGCCTCGGTGTCGAGCACGGTGATCGACATGTCGACCCAGGCCGTGTCGCCGTTGGGCCGGAACATGCGGCTGGTGGCCTTGAAGCCGCTCTGCCGCTGCGCCGCCAGCAGCGCCATCTGCGCCTTGATCTGGGCGGCGTCGTCCGGGTGGGCGATGTCGAGCCAGCGGCCGGCGCGCAGCTCCTGCTGCGAGCGGCCGACGATGTCGAGGTAGCGCAGGTTCAGGTCGCGGTACTCGTAGCTGACCGAGTCGACCAGCGCGATGCCCAGCGGCGAGGCCTCGAACATCGTGCGGAAGCGCTGCTCGCCCTTGCGGATGGCGTCGAGCGCGCGCTTGCGCTCGCGCGCCAGCAGGCTGAAATGGACCGCCGCCGCCAGCACCAGCGCCACCGCGACCGCGCCCAGCACCCGGTACAGCCACACCAGGCTGCCGCGCTTGTCGTCGCCGTCGTACAGGAAGCCGTCGAAGCTGACCGCCTTGGGCAGCATGCCCAGGCCGGCGTAGACGTCGGCGATGTGGCGCCAGCGCTCCGGGTTCATGTAGCCGATCTCGACGAGCACCGGCTGCACCAGCCCGACCATCTGGCGCGCCTCGTACAGCAGGTGGGCGCGGTCGTTGCGGCGCGAATACTTGTTCAGGATCAGGTCGGCGGTCTCCTCCTGGTGGCTCATCGCCCATTGCCAGCCGCGCATGCTGGCGGCGCGGAAGGCGCGCACCCGCGCCGGATGGCTGGCGATCTCGCGCTCGCTGGTGAACAGGTTGTCGCCGTAGAAGTCGATGCCGACCGCGCGCGGGCTGTAGAGGTCGTAGGGGAAGCCGAGCCGGTCGAACATGTCCGGCTCGTTGGTGGTGTAGACCGCCATGGCGTCGACCTTGCCGTCGATCAGGTCGTGCGGATCGAAACTGGGCGCGACGCGCTGGATGCTGCCGATCGGCACCCCCTCCTTGGCCAGGTAGGCCAGCAGTTCGTCGGTGTTGCCGGCCTCGTCGCTGAGCGAGCCGATCATGGCCCGCTTGCCGATCAGGCGGCGGATGTCGGGCTCGCCGCCGGACTGGCGCATCGCCAGCCCGAACGGCGAGTGCTGGAAGATCACGCCCAGCACCACCACCGGCTTGCCGGCCAGGCGCGCCAGCAGCAGGCTGCTGCCGGCCACGCCATACTCCGCCGTGCCGGACAGCACGTCCCGCTCGGCCTGGTTGCCGTCGACGCCCTCGAGGATGCGCACGTCGAGCCCGGCCTCGCGGTAATAGCCCTGTTCGAGCGCGGCGTAGTAGCCGGCGAACTGGAACTGGTGCAGATGCTTGAGGCGTAAGGTGACTTTGTCCTGCGCGCCGGCCGGCGCGGCCAGCAACAGCACGAGGAGGGAGAGGATGGCGCGTAGGCGGGATGGCACTAGGGGGTCCTGAAGCGAAAGAGCTAGGCAAATTGTAGCCGCTGCGCACGGCTTTCCGGTGCTTTATGACATCGCGGCGGCACAAAAAGCAACGGACGGCCGGGCCCGCGCCCGCCGTCCGCCATCACGCCGCCGGCGGCGTGGTCGTTATCCGCCTCAGTTCGGCACGTTGACCGGCACCGCCACGTACGGCGGGTTCTGGCCGTTGCCGACCTGGCCTTCCAGGTCGCGGCCCCAGCCCCACAGCGTGTCGTCCGATTTCAGGCCGAAGCTGTGCGCCATGCCGGCGGCCACGGATTTCCAGTTGCTGCCGGTGCCGACCTGCTGCGGAACGCCGGCGTCGGTGCCGCCCGTGCCCAGCTGGCCCTCGGTATTGGCGCCCCAGCTCCACAAGGTGCCGTCGTTGCGCAGGCCGAGGGTGTGCTGGGCGCCGGCCGCCACCTGCGACCAGTTGCTGTCGGTGCCGATCAGCGCCGGCGCCAGCAGATCGGTGGTGGTGTTGTTGCCCAACTGGCGGTGGCTGTTCTGGCCCCACGCGTACAAGGTGCCGGAGGTGGTGATCGCCACCGAGTGGAAGGCGCCGGCGGACACCGAGGTGTACTTCTGCGTGCCGATCTTGACCGGCGCCGGCACGTCGGTGCGGCTGGCGTTGCCGACCTGGCCGTACAGATTGCCGCCCCAGCCGTACATGTCGTTGGTGTCCTTCTGGATCGCCAGCGAATGGCTGTCGCCGGCCGCGATCGCCGACCAGAACAGCGCGCCGATCTTGGTCGGCGCCGCGCGGTTGCCGGTCAGCGTGGCGTCGCCCAGCTGCCCCTTGTCGTTGCGGCCCCACGCGTACAGGTTGCCGTTGGTCTTCAGCGCCAGCGCGTGCGCCTTGCCGGCCGCGACCACGCTCCAGTCCTTGGCCGTGCCGATCTGGGTCGGCACCGTCCGGTTGACCTGGGTACCGTCGCCGAGCTGGCCGTCCTGGTTGTAGCCCCATGCCCACAAGGTGCCGTCGGTGCGCACCGCCACGGCGAACTGGTCGCCTACGGCCACCTGTTTCCAGCTGCCGCCGCTGCCGGCCACCAGCACCGGCGCGTTGCGGTCGACGGTGCTGCTGTCGCCCAGCTGGCCCTTGATGTTCGAGCCCCAGCTGTACAGATTGCCGTCGGCCTTGCGCGCCACGGTCTGGTAACCGCCGGTGGACACGTTCATCCATGACGCCGTCACGGTGATGGCCAGCGAGCCGACCACCTTGTCGACGGTGGCCGTGACCGTCTCGGTGCCGACGCCCTTGGCCGTCACCGCGCCGTTGGTGGCGATTTGCAGCACGTTGGAGGAGACCGGCCCCCACACCAGGCCGCCCGCGGCGGTCAGCGCCTTCTTGCTGCCGTCGGAATAACTGCCGGTGGCGATCAGCGTTTTCGACGGCGCGCCGATGGCGATGGTGGTGGCGTTGTCCGGCGTGGTGACGGTGATGCTGCTCAGGGTCGCCGTGGACGGGGTGGACGGCGTGGCGGCCTTGTCGTCGCCGCCACCGCCGCCGCAAGCGGCCAGCACGGCGAACAGGGGCGCCAGCACCAGCGACGCGAATTTAAATTTTTTCATGATGTTCCAGTTTCACAGTGAAAGTCTGCGCTGCGGGACCGTCGGAGATGGCGGCCAGCTTCGACCAGTGTAATCGCCGGCGCGCGTCCCGCATCGCCCGAGCAGGCCCGAATTATCCGTGTAATTTGACCGATACCACTATTTAACAACATTTCCCTGTGGCATGTGCGAAAAAAAAGCGGATACCTCCGATGTATCCGCTTTTTGTCGACGTTGCGACGGCCGGTGTGGTCTATTTGCGTCCGCGCGGGGCGGCGGCGGGCGCGCGCGCCGGCTTGCCTCCCTTGGCCGGGGCGGCCGCCGGCTTCTTGACCTTGATGGTGTCGAGAATCGAGGCGCGCACCTTGGTCTCGAGCGACTGGCGCGCCGTCAGCGAACCGGTCAGCGCGTTGGCGCGCTGGCCCGGCTGCGGCGGCGCCGACGCGACGATGCCGGACCGGGCGCCCGGGGCGCGCTTGCCCTTGGCGGGCGCGCCCGAGCCCGGAAGAGGCAACGCCGAGGCCGGGCCGCGGCGGCCGTCGGTGCTCGGGTTGCTGGTGGCCTCGCCGGCGGACCAGCTCGGGATCAGGTGCTTGTCGCCGTTGCCGATCAGGTCGCCGCGGCCCATGGCCACCAGCGCCTCGCGCAGGATCGGCCAGTTCTCCGGGTCCTGGTAGCGCAGGAAGGCCTTGTGCGTGCGGCGGATCTTGCCGCTGCGGGCCGTCTCGACGGTTTCGGAATCGGCGGTCACCTTGCGCAACGGATTCTTGCGCGTGTGGTACATCGTGGTGGCCATCGCCATCGGCGTCGGCATGAAGGTCTGCACCTGGTCGAGCTTGAAGTTGTTCTTCTTCAGCCACAGCGCCAGGTTCAGCATGTCGAGGTCGGTCGTGCCGGGGTGGGCGGCGATGAAGTAGGGGATCAGGTACTGCTTCTTGCCGGCCTCCAGCGAGAAGCGGTCGAACATCTCCTTGAACTCGTCGTAGGCGCCGATGCCCGGCTTCATCATCTTCGACAGCGTGTTCTCTTCGGTGTGCTCGGGCGCGATCTTCAGCAGGCCGCCGACGTGGTGGGTGACCAGCTCCTTGACGTACTCGGGCGAGCGCACGGCGATGTCGTAGCGCAGGCCCGACGAGATCAGGATCTTCTTGACGCCGGGGATCGCCCGCGCCTTGCGGTACAGCGAGATCAGCTTGCTGTGGTCGGTGCCGAGGTTGACGCAGATCGACGGGTACACGCACGACAGGCGGCGGCAGGTTTCCTCGATCTTCGGGTCCTTGCAGGCCAGCCGGTACATATTGGCGGTCGGGCCGCCGAGGTCGGAGATGGTGCCGGTGAAGCCCTTGGTCTTGTCGCGGATGTGTTCGATCTCGCGCAGGATCGACGGCTCCGAGCGGCTCTGGATGATGCGGCCCTCGTGCTCGGTGATCGAGCAGAACGTGCAGCCGCCGAAGCAGCCGCGCATGATGTTGACCGAGAAACGTATCATTTCCCACGCCGGGATGCGCGCCTTGCCGTACGACGGATGCGGCGCGCGCGCGTAGTTCATGTCGTAGACGCCGTCCATCTCGTCCATGCGCAGCGGCAGCGGCGGCGGATTGATCCACACGTCGCGCTCGCCGTGCGCCTGCACCATGGCGCGCGCGTTGCCGGGGTTCGATTCCAGGTGGAACACGCGCGAGGCGTGCGCGTACATCACCGGATCGGCGCTGACGGTCTCGTACGACGGCAGCCGCACCACGGTCTTGTGGTGCTTTTCCTTTTCCATCGCCACCCGTTCCTCGCGGCTCATGATGCGGATGGTCTTGACCACTTCCACCGGTGCCGGCTTGGGTTCGACCATGGCCTCGTTGACCTCGGCCTCGGCGCCAGCCTCGGTCTTGGCTTGAGCGCCGCCGTTCTCGGTGGCGCACGACGAGGTGTTCTGCTGCACCATCATGTACGGGTCGACGTGCGGATCGACCTTGCCCGGCGTGTCCATGCGGGTGCTGTTGTTGACGCCCCATTCCTCGCTCGGCAGCCAGCCGGCCGGCACCATGAAGGCGGTGCCGCGCAGGTCGCGGATGGTCTTGATGTCCTCGCCGGCGGCCATGCGGTGGGTCAGGTCGACCAGCGCGCGCTCGGCGTTGCCGAAGATCAGCAGATCGGCCTTGGAATCGGTCAGCACCGAGCGCCGCACCTTGTCGGACCAGTAATCGTAATGGGCGATGCGGCGCAGCGACGCCTCGATCGAGCCGATCACCACCGGCGTGCCGGGGAAGGCTTCGCGCGCGCGCTGGGCGTAGACGGTGACGGCGCGGTCGGGCCGCTTGTTGGGCTCGCCGTTGGCGGTGTAGGCGTCGTCGGAGCGGATCTTGCGGTCGGCCGTGTAGCGGTTGACCATCGAATCCATGTTGCCGGCGGTGATGCCGTAGTACAGGCGCGGCTTGCCGAGCGCGCGGAAGGCGTCGGCCGAGGTCCAGTCGGGCTGGCTGATGATGCCGACGCGGAAGCCTTGCGCCTCCAGCAGGCGGCCCACCAGCGCCATGCCGAAGCTTGGATGGTCGATGTAGGCGTCGCCGGTGACCAGCACCACGTCGCACTCGTCCCAGCCGAGCGCGTCCATCTCGGCGCGGGACATCGGCAGGAAAGGCGCGGCGGCAGCGCGGGCAGACCGCTTGGGGACGGTCGCGAATAAATTGGTAGGGGAGATCATATCGGACAGCATTGTACCGGAAATGCCATCCCTCCGCTCACGGGGAGCGGAAAATTCTTTTAGTATTCAATCACTTGTGACGGAAGCACCACCCCGCACGGCGGCGAAGAGGGGTCGCATCCCGTACGGGGTACGACCCATCGTCTCGGGGTTGGGTGCAGCTCAATCACACGCCGATATTGGACAGCATGCGGCCCAGTTCGCGCAGCGCCGGCTCCAGTTTCGGATGTTCGGCGGCGAATTTGGCCGAGATTTCCTGCGAGCGCTCGGCCAGGCCGTAGGTGGTGGTGCCGCCGTCGGGCTGCTCCTCTTTGCCGCGCTCGAGCAGCGCCTGGATGTCGCCATCCAGTTGTTGTAGCAATTCCTGCAACTCGGCGTCGACCGGGCCGGCGTTGGCCAGGTTGGCCTGCAGGGTTTTGAGCGATGTTTTCAGATTACTGTCCATGATGCTATCCCTCGTTGTTCAATCGGCAAATTTGGTGGCCACGTACAACTCTTCGACCTTGGTCCTTGCCCACGGCGTCTTGCGCAAAAACTTCAGGCTGGATTTGACGCTTGGATCGCTGATGAAGCAATTGATATCGATCCGCTGGGCCAGCTGTTCCCAGCCGTAATGCTTGTGCAGACGGGTGACGATGGCTTCCAAGGTGACGCCGTGCAGTTCGTTGCTCATGTGTTGTATCTTACTCAAAAAATGAAAGGGCCGAAGCCGATTCTACACAAATCGGCTTCGGCCTCGGTGTTCCGGGTGGACAAAGCAAACCCGCAAGCATTGAGCGACAGGCATGCGTTACCGCCTAGGGGTCGGACCCCGTTGGGTCCGACCCCGCATGGGGGTGCGGGTTTGCCGACAATTACTTCTCGGTCAGGCCGCGGCGCTCCAGCAGCGGTTCGATCCTGGCGTCGCGGCCGCGGAAGGCGCGGAACATGTCCATCGCGTCCATCGTGCCGCCCTTCGACAGCAGCATCTTGCGGAAGTAATCGCCGTTCTTGCGCTGCATGCCGCCGTTTTCGTTGAACCATTCGACGGTGTCGGCGTCCAGCTTTTCCGACCACAGGTAGCCGTAGTAGCCGGCCGAGTAGCCGCCGGCGAACACGTGCGAGAAGTACGTGCTGCGGTAGCGCGGCGGCACCGGCGCGTAGTTGACCCCGGCCGCCTTCAGCGACGCCGCCTCGAAGCCCAGCACGTCCGTCGGAATCTGCGTCGCGCCCAGCTGGTGCCATTTCTGGTCCAGGATCGACGCCGCCAGGTACTCGGTGGTGCGGAAGCCTTCGTTGAATTTCTTCGAGGCGATCACCTTGTCGAGCAACTCCTGCGGCATGGCGGCGCCAGTCTGGTAGTGCTTGGCGTAGTTGGCCAGCACTTCCGGCTGGGTCGACCACATCTCGTTGACCTGCGACGGGAACTCGACGAAGTCGCGCGGCACGCGGGTGCCGGCGAAGCGCGGGTATTTAACGTTCGAGAACATGCCGTGCAGCGCGTGGCCGAACTCGTGGAACATGGTGCGCAGTTCGTCGTAGGTCAGCAGGGTCGGCTCGCCGTCGTTCGGCTTGGGAATGTTGAGGTGGTTGGCCACCACCGGCTGGGTGCCCATCAGCGACGATTGCGACACGTAGGCATTCATCCAGGCGCCGCCGCGCTTGTTGCTGCGCGCGTAGAAGTCGGCGATGAAGATGGCCAGCTGCTTGCCGTCGGCGTCGAACACGTCAAACACGCGCACGTCCGGGTGGTACACCGGCAGGTCCTTGCGCTCCTTGAACGACAGGCCGTAGACCTTGTTGGCGGCGAAGAACACGCCGTTGGTCAGCACGCTGTTCAACTCAAAATAGGGCTTGAGCTGGTTCTGGTCGAAGGCGAAGCGCTCGGCGCGCACCTTGTCGCTGTAGAACGACCAGTCGTGCGCGGCCAACTGGAAACTATTACCATTCGCGCCGTTTTCCTTGTCGATCACCTGCTGGATTTCGGCGCCTTCTTTTTTGGCGTTGGCGACCGCCGGGCGGGCGAATTCGGACAGCATCTTGTTGACCGCTTCCGGATCGTGCGCGGTCTGGTCTTCGAGCGCGTAGGCGGCGAAGCTCGGGTAGCCCAACAGCGCGGCCTTGTCGGCGCGCAGCTTGGCCAGTTGCAGCACCACTTGCGTGTTGTCGAACTTGCCGCCGTGGCTGCCGCGCGTCAGCGACGCCGCCATCAGGCGCTCGCGCGTGGCGCGGTTGGTCAGCACGGCCAGGTTGGCCTGGCCGGTGGTGTTGACCACCGGGATGGCGAACTTGCCCTCCAGGCCGCGCGTCTTGGCGACGGCGGCGGCGGCGTCGATCGCCTTGTCGCTCATGCCGGCCAGCTCTTCGCGGGTGTCGACGATCAGCGCCGAGGCGTTGGCTTCTTCCAGCACGTTCTGCGCGAAGGTGGTCTGCAGCTTGGCCAGCTCGGCGTTCATCGCCTTGAGCTTTTCCTTGTCGGCGGCCGACAGCTTGGCGCCGGCGCGCACGAAGTCGGTGTTGTAGCGCTCCAGCAGGTATTTGGACTCGGCGTCCAGGTGCAGCTTGTCGCGCTTGTCGTACAGCGACTTGATGCGCGCGTACAGCTTGCCGTTGAGGCGGATCGCGTCGCTGTGGGCCGCCAGTTTCGGCGACAGCTCGCGTTCCAGGGCCTTGAAGGTGTCGTTGGTGTTGGCGCCGGACAGGTTGCCGAACACGCTGGACACGCGCGACAGCAGCTGGCCCGATTTTTCCATCGCGACGATGGTGTTGTCGAAGGTGGCCGGCTTTTTGTTGTTGGCGATGGCGTCGACTTCGGCCGCCTGCTGGCGCATGCCTTCGGCGAACGCCGGCGCGTAGTCGTCGTTCTGGATCTTGTCGAACTGCGGGTAGCCGTATTGCAGCGGGCTGGCCTTGGCGAACGGGTTGGTGGCCGCCAGCAGCGAGGCCGGCTGGGCCGCGTGCGCGGTGGCGCAAATGGCGGCCACGCCGGCGGCGATGATCAGGTTGGTGCGATTCATGCTTTTCCTCGTTTTTACATTCTTTTTAACCCCGCACAACGGTCCGTCGCGGGGTCGCACCCCACGGGGTACGCCCCCTCTCGTGGGGTGCGGGTTGGACGTTACTTGCCGGTCAGGCCGCGGCGCTCCAGCAACGGCTCGATGACCGGATCGCGGCCACGGAAGTTGTGGAACAGATTCATCGCATCATCGGTGCCGCCGCGCGACAGCAGCTTGGCGCGGAACCAGTCGCCATTCTCGCGCTTCAAACCGCCCTTTTCCTTGAACCATTCGACGGTGTCGGCATCGAGCTTCTCCGACCACAGGTAGGCGTAGTAGCCGGCCGAGTATCCGCCCGAGAAACTATGCGAGAAGTACGTGGTGCGGTAGCGCGGCGGCACCGGCGCGAAGTCGACGCCCATGTCCTTGAGCGACTGCGCCTCGAAGGCCAGCACGTCGGTCGGGATTTGCGCCGGCGTCAGCTGGTGCCAGCGCTGGTCCAGCAGCGACGCGGCCAGGTATTCGGTGGTCATGAAGCCCTGGTTGAATTTCTTCGACGCGATCACCTTGTCCAGCAGTTCCTTCGGCATCGGCGCGCCGGTCTTGTAGTGCTTGGCGTAGTTGGCCAGCACTTCCGGCCACACGGCCCACATCTCGTTGACCTGCGACGGATATTCGACGAAGTCGCGCGGCACGCTGGTGCCGGAGAAGCGCGGATACTTCACGTTGGAGAACATGCCGTGCAACGCGTGGCCGAACTCGTGGAACGCGGTCTTGACCTCGTCGTAGGTCAGCAAGGTCGGCTCGCCGGCCGGCGGCTTGGGAATGTTGAGGTGGTTGGCCACCACCGATTTCGTGCCCAGCAAGGTCGATTGCGAGATGTATTCGTTCATCCACGCGCCGCCCTGCTTGTTGCTGCGGGCGTACATGTCGGCGATGAAGATGGCCAGTTGCTTGCCGTCGGCGTCGAACACGTCGAACACGCGCACGTCCGGGTTATACACCGGCAAGTCCTTGCGCTCCTTGAAGGTGATGCCGTACAGCTTGGTCGCGGCGTAGAAGACGCCGTTGATCAGCACGTTGTCCAGTTCGAAATACGGCTTGAGCTGGTTCTCGTCGAAGGCGAAGCGCTGCGCGCGCACCTTGTCGGTGTAGTAGGCCCAGTCGCCCGCCTCGATCTTGAAGCCGCCCTTGTCGGCGTCGACCACCGCTTGCAGATCGGCCGCCTCCTTCCTGGCGTTGTTGACGGCCGGCTTGGCCAGTTCGCCCAGCAGCTTGTTGACGGCGCCGGTGTCGTGCGCGGTCTGGTCTTCCAGCGAATAGGCGGCGTAGTTTTCGTAGCCCAGCAAGGTGGCCTTCTCGGCGCGCGCCTTGGCGATCTTCAGCACCACCTGGCGGTTGTCGAACTCGCCGCCGTTGGCGCCGCGCGCCAGCGAGACGGCCATCAGCCGGCTGCGCACCGCGCGGTTCTTGAGCACGGCCAGCGGCGGCTGGCCGCTGGTGTTGACCAGCGCGACGAGGAACTTGCCGTCCTTGCCCTTGGCCTTGGCGGCGGCCGCGGCGGCGTCGATCTCGGCGTCGCTCATGCCGGCCAGCTCCTCGCGGGTGTCGACCACCAGCGCCGAGGCGTTGGTTTCCTTCAGCACGTTCTGCGTGAAGGTGGTCTGCAAGGTGGCGATGACGCCGTTAATCGCCTTCAATTTTTCCTTGTCGGCGGCCGACAGCTTGGCGCCGGCGCGGACGAAATCGGTATGGTAGCGTTCCAGCAGATGCTTGGATTCGGCGTCCAGCTTCAGGCTGTCGCGCTTGTCGTACAGCGCCTTGACGCGCGCGTACAGCTTCGGATTCAGATAGATGGCGTCGCCGTGGGCCGCCAGCTTGGGCGACATTTCGCTGTCGATGGCATCGAGCTTGTCGTTGGTGTTGGCGCCCTGCAGGTTGCCGAAGGTGGTTTGCACGCGCGTCAGCAGCGCGCCGGATTTTTCCATCGCCACGATGGTGTTATCGAACGTGGCCGGCTTCTTGTTGTTGGCGATGACGTCGATTTCCTTCAGTTGCTGGCGCATGCCCTCGGCGTAGGCCGGCAGGAAATGCTCGTCCTTGATCTTGTCGAACGCCGGATAGTGGAACGGCAGCGTGCTGGCGGTGGCCAGCGGGTTGCCGGCCAGCGCGGCGGCCGGAGCGGCCAGAACTGTCTGGGAAAAGGCCAAACCGAGGGCGGCGGCAACAACAAGCATCTGAGGACGGGACATGATCTGCATCTTTCAATAAACGCCAGGAAAAATGCCGGCGCGGCGAAGCGCGGCACGCAAGCGCACGATCATATCAGGGTGACATGGCGGCAGTCACTGGCAAAAAATGCTGCACTGCACTTAAGTGGAAATCAGCTTTCATTACCGAAGAATACCTTGCGAAGGCGGCGTTTGCATCGTGAATTCACGTTTTGATGCAATTGCGGCCGTACAAACGCCTGCCATCGTTTGGTTGCCTCGGCGGCGTCAGAAGCGGTGGCGCAAGCCGACGGTGAACTGGCGATCGCCGATGCCCGGCTCCTCGCTGTTGCCCTCGGTGTAGCCGGCGCCGTTGTGGTTGCGTATCAACGCGTACGACGTGTAGATGTCGGTGCGCTTGGAGAAAGCGACCATGTACGCGAGCGCGTATTGCCGCGCGTCCTGGTTCAGCGCCGTGCGGTCGTTCTTGCGGATATAGGTCGCGACCACCGTGCTGACGCCGAACGGTGCCGACACGCCCAGCAGCAAGTCGGTGCTGTCGGCGGAGGCGGTCGGCGCGGGACCGGCGAAATTGACGGCGCCGCTGTTGAGCGGCGCGCTGTTCAAGCCCTGGTCGATGCCATAGCCAAAATACAGCTTGGCCGGGCCGAAATCGTAGTTCGCCCCCAGCAGCGTGTTGCGCGCCGAAGCGGTGTTTTTCACCGTCGCCGTGTCGTTGTTCTTGTTGTGGTAGGCCAGCCGGACGTTGACCGCGCCCTTGCTGTAGCCGACCGAGCCGCCCAACTGCCGGGCCGCGCCCTGGTCGCCCGCCACCTCGCCGGCGACATACATGGCGTCGGCGCTGAAGCCGTCGATGGTCGGCGTGCGGTACAAGACCGAATTGCCGGCGCGGAAGCCCGTCGATGACATCAGGTTGTTGGAGCGCGCGATGCCGTTGCGCAGCGGATCGACGATGGTGTTGAGGGTCGTGAACAGCGGCGTGTCCTGCAAACCGATGGAGACGGCGCCATAACGCGTGCCCAGGCCGACGATGCTGGTGCGGCCGAACAGCGTGCCGTTCTGGGTGGGGACGCCGGTGTCGGCGTGGATGCCGCCTTCGACGACGAAAAACGCCGACATGCCGCCGCCCAGCTCCTCCCTGCCCTTGAAGCCCCAGCGGCTTTGGGTGGCCATGCCGCTGGTGGCGCGGGTCGAGTTGCCGGCGATGCCGCCGCGGTCATGGGAAATGCCCATGTCCATCACGCCGTAGAACGTCACGTTACTTTGCGCAAATACCAAACCGTTGCAAGTGGCCAGGGCGAGCGCGCCCAATATGCGGATGCATTTTTTCATTGTAGGTCTCCAGATGGGAAAGGGCGCCGCCCGGCCGTGGTGTGCCGACGCCCGCGAGGATGGGTTCGACTAAGCCGGCTTGACGGCGGCGCGTGGTGCCGGGTCGGCGATCGGTTCGATCTTGCCGAGCACAAAGACGAACGAGACGATGCCCACCAGCAGGATCACACCGGCCACCGCGAAGGCGTTGGTGAAGGAATTGGTGGCGCCGACGATCATGCCGGTCACGATGGGCGCGGCCGCGCCCATCAGGTTGTTGGCGAAGTTCATGATGCCGCCGATGGTGCCGGCGCCGCCCTTGGGGGCGATCAGCGACGGCAGCGACCAGCCGACCGGCGCCGCCGACGCCAGGCCGCCGAGCGCGATCGAAATCCAGAAGATGGCCCACGCCGGATCGGTGGTCTGCGTGGCGCCGAACACTGCCAGCCCCAGCACCATGCCGCACACCAGCACGCCTTTGCGCACCGTCGATTCATCCTTGCCGCGCGAGATCAGGTGATCGATCAGCCAGCCGCCGACGAACAGGTCGGCCGCCGTCGCCACCGCCCACGGGATGGCGGCGAAACCGGCCGACTTCAGTATGCTCATGTGCATGGTTTGCACCAGGTAGCCGGGCAACCAGGTCAGGAACAGATAGAACGTGTAGCCATAGGCGGCGAAGCCGATGGTCAGGCCCCAGACCTTCGATTTGCTCAACAAATACCCCAGCATGTTGAGCGCGCCGCCATCGGCCGGCCCTTCCGGCGCGGCGCCGCCGTCCTGGATGTAGCGCAGCTCCTCTTTGCTCAGCTTGGGGTGCGCGCTGGGATCGCGGTACAGCACATAAAACGCGATGAAGTAGCTAAAGCTCAGCGCGGCGGTCAGGCCGAAGCCCCAGCGCCAGCCGAAGGTGACGATGGTCAGCGCCAGCAGCGGCACGCCGATGACGTTGGAGAACTTGGCGGCGGCATCGAAGATCGCCGTGGCCATGCCGCGTTCGTTGCGCGGGAACCAGTAGCCGGTGGCCTTGGCGCTGACCGGGAAGGCCGGCGCCTCGGCCACGCCGAGGATCAGACGGGCGACGAAAATGCCGGCGAAGCCGCTGGAGAAGGCGGTGATGGTGGCGGCCAGCCCCCACAGGAAGGCGCCCCAGCGGCCGACCGTGGTCGGGCCGAAGCGGTCGATCACCATGCCGACCGGAATTTGCATCAGCGAATAGGACCAGGCGAAGGCGCTGAACAGCAGGCCCAGCTGCACCGGCGTCAGATGGAACAGCTCCTGGATCTGCGGCGCGGCGACGGACAGGCCGATGCGGTCGATATAGTTGATCAGCACGCCCATGCCGAGCAAAGCGCCTATGCCCCAGCGCCGCCGTGGCACTTTGGTGGTGGTGATTGTTTTCATGTGGTCTCCGTGTCTGTGAGGGGAAGCTGGACGCTATTGCTGCGTTTTCAGGTGTTGCAAGATGAGGCTGACGAGCTGGTCGGGTGACAGCGTCAGGTCCAGGCGCAGGCCGTCTTCGTCGGCCTGCAACGGTTCGAGATCGCGCAACTGGCTGTCGAGCAGGGAGGTTGGCATGTAGTGGCCGCTGCGGGCCCGCATGCGGCCCTCGATGACGGCGCGCTCGCCGTCCAGGTGGGCGAAGCGCAATTGCGGGTCGGCCTGGCGCAGCAGGTCGCGGTAGCGGCGCTTGAGGGAGGAGCAGGACAACACCAGGCCCTCGCCGCGCCGTGCCGCCGCCAGGATTTTCCCTTGCAGCGTCAACAGCCAACCGGCGCGGTCGTCGTCGTCCAGCGGCATGCCGGCCGACATCTTGGCGACGTTCGCCTGCGGGTGGAAGGTGTCGCCCTCCAGGAAAGGCACGCCGAGCGCCGCCGCCAGACGGGCGCCGATTTCGCTCTTACCGCAACCGCTGACGCCCATGACGACCCAGCGATCGCCTGCGTTTGTATCCATGTCGACTCCATATTCGCTGCGCTTTGTTAGCGCTATCAGAAGCTGAAGTGTAGCCGCAAACGAGATTTTGTAAAGATTATTTCATGCTGCGCCGCACAATAATGCCCGTCTGAAGCTGATGCCAGCCGCTCCGCATTGGCTGTCTGCCGATTTTTAGGCGCCCGCCCCACGCCCGAGCCAAAGCTTACTCAGCGTAACAAAAAATAGCGATTTAAAAATTATTGGCGAAAAATGGTAGCGATAACATATACCGCTGTTAAAACAAAAGACCGCGCACGATAAACGGAAGGCGCTGATTATTGTTGCTTATGAATTAAGATAACGGTACTCAATTCCGGAAGAATTCCATGCCACGTACCTTGCTCGTTGCCGCTCTGCTCGCGGGCTGCGCCGCCGGCGCCGCAAACGCCGTCGTCTCCCCGGCCGCCTTCAACAAGGTGGCGCCGCCGCCGGGCCTGTACCGGATCGACAGCGACGGCACCCTGCGCATGCCCGACGCCGACGCCACCATCCGGCAAAAACAGGACGGCGCCAGCGGCGACGTCAGCGTCAGCGCCACGCAAAAGGGACAAGGCTACCAGCGCGACTTCAAGGGCGCCGGCGCGCAGACCTACTGCCTGCCGCCGCGCAGCGGCAAGGCGGCCATCCTGCCGCCCGAAATGGGGGCGGCGGCCTGCAAGAACATCGCGGAAAGCATCACCGACACCACCCTCGTCACCGAATCGCAGTGTTCGATCGGCAAGGTCAAGGTCACCATCCGCAAGCTCGGCAACGACACCTGGGAAGTTCTGCACGAGGGCGACATGAAAGCGTCGCCGGGCGGGGCGGACATGAACGCCATGCGGCCGATGCTGGAGAACGCGGCCAGGAACGCGCCCACGGCCGAGCAGCGGGCACAGGCCAAACAGCTGCTGGCCGATCTGCCGAGGCAGCAAGCGGCGATGCAGGCGGCGCTGGCCGAGACCAAGGCGGCGTTGATCAAGGAGCAGGCCAGCGCCACGTCGGCGGCGGAGAAGGCGGAGATCGGCAAGCAGTTGCAGGCGATGGAACAAGGCGGCCCGCGCATGCGGACCAGCAGCCGCACGCTGTGGACGCGCATCGGCGACAGCTGCGCCGCGCCGGCGCGTTAGTGGGGCGCTGGCGAACTAGGACCGCATCGCTGCCTCGATGCGGCGGTCGGGCAGGAACCACAAGATCGCCACCAGCACGAGCAGCGTGAACGAGACCCACACCGCCACGAACGCCAGCGGAACCGCGAGGAGATACAGCACCATCGACGCGATGCCCTTGCGGTCCTTGCCGACCGCCTTGGCCAGGATGCGGTCCTTGGGATTGCGCGCGATCAGCGTGTGTTCGAGGATGTAGTAGGCCACCGACGACATGAACAGCATGGCGCCATACAGCGCAACGGGCAATGGCGCGAAGTGGTTTTCGCCCATCCAGCCGGTCGCGAACGGCACCAGCGACAGCCAGAACATCAGATGCAGGTTGGCCCACAGCACGGCGCCGTCGACCACGGTGGAGGCGTGCAGCATGTGGTGGTGGTTGTTCCAATAAATGCCGACATAGATAAAACTCAGCACGTAGCTGAGGAATACCGGCACCAGCGGCTGCAACGCCGCCCAATCGGCCCCATGCGGCACCTTCAGTTCCAGCACCATGATGGTGATGATGATCGCGATGACGCCATCGCTGAATGCCTCCAACCTGCCTTTGCCCATCTGCTTCCCCTGTTTTTTTGTTATCCGATTTTACAGGATGGAGGATGCTCTGGCGGCGTCACACCCTCCCCCATTTGGCTACTGGCGAATCTCCGGCTAGACCAGTTGCGCCGCCGAAAAGTTCAACCGCGCGGCCGCCGGGTCGGCCGTAGCGTTCAGCGCTGCATCAATCGTGCGCTCTATGCCGCGCATACATGACGGCGTAAAGTGGTCACTACTGCGAAGGAGCCTATCGTGAACAGCAATCATCAGTCCCAGCAGGGCCAGCATGACATCGCCGAGCGAGTCGCCCATCTGGAAACGGCGATCGACTACCAGGGACAGGCCTTGTCGGGGCTGCGCGAGGAAATGCGTGCCGGCTTCGTCCGTACGGACGCGGAGTTCGTTCGTGTGCACGAGCAATTACTGAGGATACGCACCACGGACTTCCGCATCCTGTTGAGCGTCTGCCTGACCACCGCCCTTGGCACGGCTGGATTGATCATCAAGGTTTTTGGTCTGCTCCCATCGCCTTAAACCTCGATCCGACTACTGGCGAATCTCCGGTTCGACCAGCTGCGCCAGCAGCACCAGCGACTCTTGCCAGCCCAGATAGCACGCCTCCGTCGGGATCACGGCCGGGATGCCTTCCTGCACCACCTTCAGCTCCACGCCGCAGAACACCTCCCGCAGCGTGACGGTCGTTTGCATCTGGCCCGGCAGGTTGGGATCGTCGAACGTGGCCGTGTAGCGCAGGCGCTCGTTCGGCACCAGCTCGAGATATTCGCCGCCGAACGAATGGCTGTCGCCGGTGGTGAAGTTGGTGAACGACATCCGGTAGGCACCGCCCACCTTGGCATCCATCTGATGGACCTTCCCAATGAAGCCAAACGGCGGCAGCCATTTGGCCATGGCGTCGGCGTTCAGGAATGCGCGGTACACCCGGTCCGGGGTGGACTTGAGGACGCGTTGCAGTTGCACGGTATTGGTGGTCATGATCGATTCTCCTGAAGAAGTAGAGGACGGCCCTCAGATCATACGACGAAGCACGGGCGGCCGATTCGACAGCCGCCCGCATTTTTTTTCACACCTATTTCGCCAGCCATCCAAGGCTGTCGCCGGTGGCGCTGTGGATATAAAGCCGGTCGGCGGTTTCCGTCACGCCGGTGGTCAACGGCGAGGCGCCGCTCGGATCCTGCAAGTCATCGACCACCTTGCCGTCTTCGGTCAGCGCGATCACATGCCCGTACGGCTTGGGCACGGACCACAGGAAACGCGGAATCCGCAGCGCCAATTCGCGCAGGCGCGGCCGGCCGGCCATCGCGTCGAGGTCGTTGCGTTGCCCGGCAAGACCGAGCCAGATCCGGCCGCCTAGCCCCCGTGTCAGGTTGTCGGGGTAGCCGGGCAAATTATCGGCCAGTATGCGCGCTTGCGGCGACGGCCGGGCGAGGTCGAGCCGCTCGGCGCCCAATTCGATTTTCCACACACGGTATTTGCCGCTCTCGGCGACGAACAGGTGTCGCTGGTCGGCGCTGGGAACCAGGCCGTTGGCGAAGCTCAGGCCGCTGGCGACGACCCGCGTCGACGCGCTCGCCGGATCGTATTCGAGCACCCGTCCGGTGGACGACTGCTCCATGACGTCGAGCATGGCCGCCTCGACCGTTCCGCCCTGCCGCCCAGCGCTGAAGCGCTGGGACGCGTCGCTGAAATAAAACTTGCCGTTGCCCGCGACGGCGACCGCGTCGGCGAAGCCGATGGCTGTTCCGTCCACGGCGTCGGTCAGCAAGGTCACCTTGCCATCCGGCGCGACCGACAGCAAACCCTTGACGGCATCGGCGACGATCAGGTTGCCCCCCGCGTCGAAATCGAGGCCCAGCGGCCGGCCGCCGGTCGCGGCGAACACGGTCTGGCCGCCGCCGTCCTGGCGCATGCGCAGAATGTGGCCGCTGGCGACGCCGGTATACAGCATGCCGTCCGCGCCAACGACCACGTGTTCGGGCCCCTGCTCGGCGCCGAGGGATATCTTGTGCTGGCCCGCCAGCCTGTGGTTGACCGCGTGCGCACCCTGGTAGCCCGGCGCGGCCGGGGCGTTCCAGCTGACCGCGTGGATCGGCACGGGCCAAAACGCCAGATAGGCGGCGACGACCAGCAGGCTTAACATGGTGATCCGGATTTTTGCGCGCACATGGGGTCCAAGAGGTCGAAATAACGGCGATTAAACCACGCTGGACGCTGGCAAGACCAGCTTTAGCCGCTCAGGGTGCAGCCGCGGCCGCGCGCCTTGGCCAGGTACAGCGCGGTGTCGGCGCGGCGCAGCATCGCTTCGATGGTGTCCGCGTCCGACAGCCGCATGGCGATGCCGGCGCTGTACGACAACTCGAAATCGAGCCCCGGGGCGACATGCTCGGCCAGCCAGCCGCGCAGGCGCCGGTCGTAGGCCTGGACGGCGGCCAAGTCGGCGCTGTTCAACAGCACGCAGAATTCCTCGCCGCCGTAGCGGCAGAAGACGTCGCCAGCGCGGCTGACCGCCCGCAACGCCGCCGCGAACCGTTGCAGCGCCAGGTCGCCGGCGGCGTGGCCGCGCGTGTCGTTGAGCTGCTTGAAGTGGTCGAGGTCGAGCATGAGCACGCCCATCGGCCGCCGCTGGCGCACGCCCATCGCCAGGTCGATGCCGGCCTGCGCAAGCCAGGCGCGGCGGTTGAGCGCGGCGGTCAGGCCGTCGACCGTGGCCAGCCGCTGCAGTTCGCGCGCGGCCTCGTCGCGGTGGGCCAGCAGGATCGCCGCCAGCGACAGCACCACGGTGACGTTGGCCACCAGCGCGAACACCAGGTTGACCACGTGCGGGGCGAAGAAATGGGGAAAGTCGGCCGTGTAGAAGGCGCCCAGCACGCCGCGCCAGGCCGTCACCACCATCTGCGCCAGCAGCGAGATCACCAGCAACCAGCGCCAGCGGCCGACCGGCACCCGTGGCCGGCGGCACAACGCGGCCACCAGCAGCGCCATCTGCACCGTCAGCAGGCCGTTGGCCCAGCCGACCCGGAACGCGTAACTCGAAAAGCCGGCGCCGTAGCCGAGCGTGAGCAGCACCGCGATGACGGCCGGCGCGCGCGCGGTGGCCCGGCGCCCGCACCACAGGTCGAAGGCGACCGCGTTGAACGCCATGCCGCCGGCGATGCAGCCCATCGACAAGGTCGACAGCACGCGGTCGGCCCAGCCGCCCGGCGCGCACACGCTCGACAGCAGCAACAGCACCCAGCCGGCCGTCTGCAGCACGATGCCGGCCTGCGCCCGCCGCGCCGCACGGTTGACCTGTCCCATGAAATACGGCAACGCGACCGCCATCGTCAACATGTTGAGCGTCATCGCGATGAGCAGGGTGGAGACGTCGATGTGCATGAAAACCAGGCGGAGAGCGTGGCTGGATGCGGCCCACGGGGTCGTAGTATAACGCACAAGCACCCATGCCATTAGACAACTTCGTGGTCGTTAAGGCAAGCGCGGGGCGGTCGCCGACAATCCGCGCCATGGCGGGCTCGGCTACACTGCGGGCTACGCCCACACATGAAAGGATTATCGATGGAAAACTTCGCGGACTTGCTCGAGACGCTGACGCGGCAGGAGAAGGAACTGCAATTCACCGCGTTCGGCGGCGACACCGCGCTGGCGTTGGGCCTGAAGGTGGTCGAACTGGCCAAGGACAGGCAGAAGAGCGTCACCGTCAACGTCACCGTCAACGGCCAGGTGCTGTTCCACCACGCGATGCAGGGCGCGTCGGCCGACCAGGCCGACTGGATACGGCGCAAGAACAATGTGGTGAACCGTTTCGGCCGCTGCTCGTTCTTCATCGGCATCGACCACAAGCACCGCGGCGTGGCCTTCGACGAGATCAAGTATCTCGACCCGGCCGATTACGCGGCCCACGGCGGCGCCTTCCCGATCACGATCAAAAACGTCGGCATGATCGGCACGGTGACGGTGTCGGGCCTGCGCCAGGCGGAGGACCACGCGATCGCCGTCGAGGCCCTGCGCGCGGTGCTGGCCTAAACCCGCAACCCGCGATGCCCGGGGTCGTACCCATGCGGGGTACGACCCCTTGGGGTGCGGGTTTTCTTGGATCAGTAATGCGGCGGCGGCTCGTGCGCGGGCGCGCCGCCGCTGTTGCCATGGGCCTGGTCGCGCACGTGCTGGACCAGCGCCGCGCACATCTGCTCGAGCTTGTCGATCTGCTGCTGTTGCTCGTAGACGCGCTGGTTCAGCGACTCGACGATGTGTTCCTGGTGCGCCAGTTTGATTTCAATATCGATGAAGCGGTCTTCGGTGGTGCCCACGGCATACTCCCTGCTGGAAAGCATGCATTCTAACCGCCCCGGCGCTTATTTCAGGTAGACGCCGCCGCACACCACCATGTCCTCTTCCGGCACGCAGTACATGGTCTTCGGTTCGATCTTGCCGCTGGTCGGGTTGGTGAACTTGTAATCCTGCCAGAACGGCTTTTTCTTCTTGGCCAGCTCGATGCGCTCCTTGATGAAGAACTTGCCGTCGATGTCGCGGATCTCCATCAGGTTCTTGCCGATCATCTTGGGATTGGCGCCATGCGCGCGCACCGTGCCGTCGAGGCCGTAAATCACCACGTACAGGTCGCGGTCGGTGAACTGGCCGTCCTTCTTGTCCACTTCGGCGTAGGTTTTGTCGTTGCCGTTGGCCTTCCAGTATTTCAGGGCCTTGTGCACCATGGCCTCGGCTTCGGGCTTGGTGGCGAATTCGGCGGCGCGCGCGGCCGGCATCAACGCGCAGGACAGCAGGAGGACGGCAAGAAGTCGGGTACGCAAAATGTCACCTTTCAAGGTCGAAAACAGCGGGCCGAAAGCGGCTGTGCTTGATGCTATCACATTGCTCGCTGACAACGCGCGCTTATCGCGCCGCTACGGCTTCGCTTCCGGCTTGGGTGTGGCTAAAAGTTCCTTCATCCGTGCCAGCCGCTCCTTCGGCGTGATGATCTCGGATTCCACCGGCGCGGCGGTGCCGACGTCGAGCGCCATTTCCTTGATGAACCGCGACGGGTCGCAATGCACCTGCTCGCCGCCGCGCTTGCGCTTCTTGCACCAGGTGATCTGCAAGGTGCGCTGGGCGCGCGTGATGCCGACGTACATCAGGCGCCGCTCCTCCTGCACGCGGGCGGCGATGGTCTCGGCCGGCGCGTCCGGGTCGCCCTTGTGCGGCAGGATGCCCTCCTCGACGCCGACCAGGAACACGTGCGGATACTCCAGCCCCTTGGACGCGTGCAGGGTCGACATGCGCACCGCGTCCGGATCCTCGTCCTGGCCCTCGAGCATCGACATCAGCGCCACCATCTGCGTCAGCTCCAGCACGTTCTTCTCGTCGCCGTCGCGGTCCTTGCCGCCGCGGCCGCGCTCCTTGAGCCAGTTGACGAACTCCATCACGTTCTGCCACTTGCCCTGGGCCGCGCGCTCGTCGAACATGTCGTACAGATAGGACTCGTAGTTGATCGCCTCGAGCAGGTCGTCGAGCACCTGGGCGGCGTTGTCGCCGCTGCCGCTGGGTCCCGGACGGCTGGCGCGCGACTCCAGGTTGTTGATGAAGTTGCAGAAGTCGCGCAGCGGCCCCAACTGGCGATCGGTCAGCAGCGCCTCGATGCCGCCCTTGAACACCGCCTCGAACAGCGAGCATTGCCACTGGCCCGAGAAAGTGCCCAGGGTTTCCATGGTCGACTGGCCGACGCCGCGCCGCGGCGTGGTGACGGCGCGGATGAAGGCCGGATCGTCGTCGGTGTTGGCCAGCAGCCGCAGGTAGCTGATGATGTCCTTGATCTCGGCCTTGTCGAAGAAGCTCTGGCCGCCGGAGATCGTGTACGGGATGCGCTCCTTGCGCAGGCTCTGCTCGATGATGCGGGCCTGGTGGTTGCCGCGGTACAGGATGGCGTAGTCGGACCACTTGTTCTTGCGCTGGAAATGGTCGGCCGAGATCATGATGGCCACCTGCTCGGCCTCCTGGTCGTCGTTGGCCATGCCCAGCACGTTGATCGGCTCGCCCAGGCCGTGCTCGGACCACAGCGACTTCTCGAACAGCTTGGGATTGTTGCCGATCACCGCGTTGGCCGCCTGCAGGATGCGCGTGGTGGAGCGGTAGTTCTGCTCCAGCTTGATCACCTGCAGGTCGGGGAAGTCGGTCTGCAGCGTCTTGAGGTTTTCCACCGAGGCGCCGCGCCAGGCGTAGATCGCCTGGTCGTCGTCGCCGACGGCGGTAAACATCGGCTTCTTGCCCACGCCGGTGACCATCAGCTTGACCAGCTCGTACTGGCAGGTGTTGGTGTCCTGGTACTCGTCCATCAGCAGGTAGCGCAGGCGGCGCTGCCACTTGTCGCGCACCGGCTCGTTGCTGCGGAACAGCTCCACCGGCAGGCGGATCAGGTCGTCGAAGTCGACCGCCTGGTAGGCCGACAACGTCGCCACATAACTGGCGTAGATGCGCGCCGACTGCGCCTCGTCCTCGTCCTTGGCCTGCTGCAGCGCGATGGCCGGGTCGACCAGGCCGTTTTTCCACAGCGAAATGTCGGTCTGGATGCGGCGCACCACCTGCTTGTCGGTGGTGATGGCCAAATCCTGGATCAGCGAGCCGCAGTCGTCGCTGTCCATGATGGAGAAGCGGTCCTTGAGGCCGACGCCGTTGGCCTCCTGGCGCAGGATCTTGACGCCCAGCGAGTGGAAGGTCGACACCGTCAGCTGCTTGGCCTGCTTGGGCTGCTTGAGCAGCTTGGCGATGCGTTCCTGCATCTCCAGCGCCGCCTTGTTGGTGAAGGTCAGCGCGGCGATGGTGCGCGGGTCGTAGCCGCGGTCCTCGATCAGGTGGGCGATTTTCTGCGTGATCACGCGCGTCTTGCCCGAGCCGGCGCCGGCCAGCACCAGGCAGGGGCCGTCCAGATAGGTCACGGCCTCGCTTTGCGGGACGTTGAGGCCGAATTGTGGGGCTTTGGACATCGGGGGACGATCTGACGAGGAAATAGCCAGCCATTGTAGCAGTGCCGGGCGCGGCCGGCTGGCCGGCGCGGGGCCTTCATGACATTTGCGTTACCATGTTGACCTTGAGGCGCACGCGCGCCCGCTTTTACACGGTTGACCTATGAAATTCGAACATTTAATTGAGATTAACGACCCGCTGAACCCGTTGATCGACGCCTTGACCATCAAGCAACTTTGGACCGGCCTGGTGCTCAGCGCCGAATCGCCCAAGCTGTTCGTGCCGCATCTGGACGAATGCGTCATCGACGAGCGCACCGAGCACGGCTTCCGCCGCCGCCGCCGCTTCGGCGAGCTGGTGGTCGAGGACCACGTGGTGCTCGAACCGATGCGCCAGCTGCGCTACGAGGTCGCGCCGCAGCAGGACATCAGCCGCCAGAGCCTGACGGTGACCATCGAAACGCCGACCGCCGACACCTTGTACGTGCGCTTCCAGTACCAGGACGACCACGACGCCGCCACCGACGCGGCCAACGCCATGTACGACGAATTCCGCAAATCGGCCTACCAGGAGTCCGACATCGACATCATCCGCGTGCTGCGCGACCTGGCCGCGCAGGGCCGGCTCGACGCCATGCTCAATTAAAGCAATTAAACCGCCGCCGCCGGGCCCCAGATGCGCTCCATGCGCAGCGGCGGCCCGTTCAGCGCGGCCACCTGGGCATGGGTCAGCACCTCGCGGATCGCGTACACGCCGACCCGCGTATCGCGCTCCGGCGGCGGCTCCAGCGGCGCGCCGCGCGGGCCGAGCAGCGACACCACGTGCGGCGTGGTCGATTGCAGGCCGCGCCGCGCCACCACGGCGACCTCGCCATTGAGCAGGCGCACCCAGCTGCCGATCGGATAAATGCCCAGCGCGCGTATCAGCAGCGACGCCAGATTGGTGTGCAAGGTGGTCCGGGCCTCCAGCAGCATGTCGCGCAGCGCCGCGTTGGCCGCCATCGGCGGGCGGTAGCCGCGCTCCGACACGCGCGCGCAGTAGCGGTCGGCCATCGACACCAGCTTGGCCAGCGGCGGAATCTGCGCGCCGACCTTGCCGAACGGGTAACCGGTGCCGTCCTCGTTCTCGTGGTGGTGCAGCACGCAGTCGAGCCAGGCGTGGTCCGTGACGCCGGCCTGGCGCAGCAAGCGCTCACTGCGCTCCGGATGGGCCAGCATGCGGCCGCGCTCGGCCGCGTCGAACGGCGCGGCGCCGTCATGCCAGCGCTGGTGGTGCTCCAGCATGCCCAGGTTCATCGTCAGCGCGGCCAAAGTCACGGCCATGACGTCGGCCGGCGGGCGATCGCGCGCCAGCGCCAGCACGCGCGCGACGATGGCGGTGTTGATACAGTGGCGCAGCGGATACGGCGCCCCACGCTGGTGGTGCAGGATGCTGGCGGTGGCGATATCGACATTGAGCGAGATCGCGTCCCCCACCGTGGCCGCGATCCCTTCGAGCTTTCGGCGCGCGTCGGGCGGCGCCGCGCCCCCGGCGATGGCCGCCTGCAGCCCGTCCAGCGCCTGGCAGGCGCCGTCGAGCTTGCGCAGCACCGAAGCGGGTTCGGCCGATCCGGAAGACGCTTCGCTGTAGTCCTCGAAACTGCCGCACTCGATCAGATAGGCGATCTGGTTGGCGCTGGCGAGCATGTGTCCCTTACGTACCAGCAACGCGCCGCTGTTGCTGTAAACGTTCCACGGAATCGGCATTCCCAACTGTAAATCCGCCGCCGTGACCTTTCGTATCTTCATGTAATCTACAACAAATGTCGCAACTATCGAGATGGCAGCATACGGGTTCCTGCCGGAAATGTGTGACTTTTTTTGTATCGGTGTGTGACAATCCGCGCTGATGCGCTCATGGCGCCGGGGTGCAGTCGACGCAGGGGTCATCGTGCTTGGGCTCGTTCGCCAGCTGGTGCGCCAGGTCGCGCAGCGCCGTGCGCACGCCCTCCTCCACCACCGGATGGTAGAACGGCATGTCCAGCATGGCCGCCACGCTCAGTCCGGCCTGGGCGGCCCACGACAGCAGGTGGCCGACATGCTCGGCGCGCGGGCCGATCATCTCGGCGCCGAGGAAGCGGCCGCTGCGGAACTCGGCGTAGACGCGCAGCGTGCCCTTGTTTTGCAACATCACGCGGCTGCGGCCCTGGTTCTCGAACGACACCTGGCCAATCGCGAAGCGGCCCTTGTGCGAGGCGCACAACTCCCGGTGGCTGGCGCCGGCGGTGGCGATCTGCGGCTCGGTGAAGGCGATCGTCAGCGGCGTGCGGCGCAGGCCCGGCTTGACGTCCGGATAGCGCGCGGCGTTGTCGCCGGCGATGCGGCCCTGGTCGGCCGCCTCCGGCAGCTGCGGCCGCTCGTTGTCGGCGTCGCCGGCGATGAAGATCGGGCTGTCCTGGCATTGCATGGTGTACTTGTCGTACAGCGGGATGCCGTGGTGGTCGCGCTTGAGGCCGGTATGCTCCAGCCCCAGCTCGTGCACGTTCGGGCGCCGCCCCACGGCCGACAGCAGGTAGCTGAAGCGCTCGCTGCGCTGCTCGCCGTCCAGCCGCCTGCTGGTGACGACCAGCTGCTCGCCGTCCAGCGCCACGTCGGCCACCTTGGCGTTGTAGCGCACGTCGAGCTCGTCGCTCATGGCGCGCCGCGCCACCGCCAGCACCTCCGGGTCGCTCAGTTGGGCGATGCTCTCGGCGCGCGCGAACACGGTCACGCGCACGCCCAGCCGGTGCAGCGCCTGGCCCAGCTCCAGCCCGATGATGCCGGTGCCGGCGATGGCCACCGATTCCGGCAGCTCGTCCCAGTAGAACACGGCGTCGCTGCTGATGACGCGCGGGCCGGCCGCCGCCCACTCCTCCGGCACGATGGCGGTCGAGCCGGTGGCGATGACGAAGCGCTCGGCCTCGATCAGCGTGTGGTCGTCGACCTGCAAGGTGTGGGCGCCGACGAAGCGGGCGTGGCCGCGGATCTTGTCGGCGGCCGGATAGCCGTCGACCGCCTCGACGACGAAGCCGACAAACCGGTCGCGCTCGCTGCGCACGCGCGCCATGACGGCCTTGCCGTCGATCCGCACCGGCCCCGGATGGATGCCGAACGCCGGCGCCGCCGCCGCCGCGTGCGCCGCCTCGGCCGCCGCGATCAGCAGCTTGCTGGGCATGCAGCCGACGCGGGCGCAGGTGGTGCCGTAGGGGCCGCCCTCGATCAGCAGCGCCTTCCTGCCGCCGGCGGTGGCGGCGCGGTAGGCGGTCATGCCGGCGGTGCCGGCGCCGATCACGGCAACTTCAGTTTTGATAGTCTTCATGGGCGATCCGATTGGCTTTCTAATTTTACTTTGAGGCAAAAGAGCATTAGTATTACTTATTGTATTTCAATTTTATAAGTAATACTTATGGCTCCACTAGACTATCGCGCGCTGGCCGTGCTGGACGCTGTCGCCAGCCACGGCAGCTTCGAAAAGGCCGCCGTGGCGCTGGGCATCAGCCAATCGGCCGTCTCGCAGCGCATCAAGGCGCTCGAGGACGCCGCCGGCCGCCTGCTGATCGTGCGCGGCCAGCCGGCCGTGCCCACCGGACTGGGCCAGCGCCTGGTCACGCACCACCGCAACGTCAAACTGATGGAGGCGTCGCTCGATATCGATCTCGGCAACAAGGTTAGCATGCCGGAGATTTCCCTGGCGGTGGACGCCGCTAGCCTGGCCACCTGGTTCCCGCTGAGCCTGCAACCCTTGTTGTCGCCGCCGCGCTGCCAGCTCAACATCCAGCAGGCCGGGCGCGACCTGGCCCTGCATCTGGTGCGGGAGGGCAGCGTGTTCGGCAGCGTCGCCGCCGCCCAGCCGCCCGGCGAGCAGCCGGCCAACGGTCCGCAGGTCACGCCGCTGGGCACGATGCGCCACGTGTGCGTGGCGACGCCGGTGTTCGCCGGCCACTGGTTCGGCGACGGTTTTTCGGCCGACGCGGCGCGGCTGGCGCCGGCGGTGGTGTGCGACCGCGACATGATGGCCGGTTTCCTGCGCGAGGCGCTCGACATGGACGGCCCGTATCCGCACCATACGATGCCGCTGTCGCCGGCCAGCGGCGAGTGCATCCACGGCGGCTTGGCCTACGGGCTGATGCCGCTGTCGCAGGCGGCGCGGGCGCTGGCCGACGGCCGCCTGGTCGATCTGGCGCCGGGCCGGCAGGTCGACGTCGCGCTGAACTGGCACGCGTGGGCGCTCGACACGCCGTTCACGCGCGCGCTCAGCGAGCAGATCGTCGCCACCGCGCGGCGCGCCCTGCTGCAGTGAGGCGCGCCAACCCGCACTGCCAGCCGGGGACGTACCCCGCCGGGGTACGTCCCCTAAGTGGCGATGCTGGCGTCGAGGCACAAGGTAGCCGGGTTTAAACGCTTAGATATCGAGCGGATCGACCTCCAGCGACCATTTCACGCGGCTTTTCATCTCGCGCAGGGTCGCCAGCCACTCCTTCAGAAACGCCTGCAGCATCGGCCGCGACGCCGATTCGACCAGCAACTGCGCGCGGTCGACGTTGTGCACGCGGGTCATGCTCATCGGGATCGGATCGTTGATGGTGATGCCCGGATGCTCGACGCAATCGCGGGCGATGGTCAAAAACTCGATCGCGGTCGCCAGCTCGGGCGCCTCGGCCCGCAGCAGCGCCTGGAACAGATAGGGCGGCAGCGCGGCCTGCTCGCGCTCCTCCAGCAGCGCCGACGCGAAGTGGTCGTAATCGTGGTGCACCACCGCGCCGTACAGCGGATGCTGCGGATAGCGGGTCTGGATCAGCACCTCGCTGACGCTGCCGCCCTCGGTGCGCCCGGCGCGGCCGGCGCGCCCGGCCACCTGCATCAGCTGCGCGAACAGCCGCTCGCTGGCGCGGTAATCCTGCGAAAACAGCGCGGTGTCCGGATTGAGGATGCCGACCAGGGTCAGCCTCTTGAAGTCGTGGCCCTTGGCGACCATCTGCGTGCCGATCAGGATATCGACCTCGCCGCGGTGGACGGTGTCGAAGGCCTCCTGCGCGCTGCCCTTCTTGCGGGTCGAATCGGCGTCGATGCGCAGCACGCGCGCCTCCGGAAACAGCGCCTGCAGCCCCTCCTCGACGCGCTGGGTGCCGCGCCCCAGCGGTTGCAGGTCGACGTTGCCGCAGGTCGGGCAGTGGCGCGGGATGCGCAGCTCCAGGCTGCAATGGTGGCAGCGCAGCCGGTGCTCGGGGCGGTGCAGCACCATGAACGAGGTGCAGCGCGTGCATTCGCTGATCCAGCCGCACGATTCGCAGCAGATCACCGGCGCGTAGCCGCGGCGGTTGAGGAACAACAGCGATTGCTCGCCGCGCTCCATGCGCTGCTTGATGGCGGCGATCAGGCCCGCGGTCAGGCCGTCCTTCGGCTTGTCGCGCTCCATGTCGAGCAGCTTCACCTGCGGCAGCACCGCGTTCTTGACGGCGCGCTCGCGCAGTTCGAGCTTGCGGTAGCGGCCCGATTGCGCGTGGTGCCAGCTCTCGAGCGACGGCGTGGCCGAGCCGAGCACGATCGGAATGCCCAGCTGCCAGGCGCGCCACACGGCCAGGTCGCGCGCCGAATAGCGCAGCCCTTCCTGCTGCTTGTACGACGGGTCGTGCTCCTCGTCGATGACGATCAGCTTCAGGTTCGGCAGCGAGGCCAGGATCGCCAGCCGCGTGCCGAGCACGATGCGCGCCTTGCCCTGGTGCGCGGCCAGCCAGTGCAGCATGCGCTCGCCCTCGGACAGGCTGCTGTGCAGCGTCGCCAGCATCACGCCGGGGAAGCGCGCGCGGATATTACCCTCCAGCTGGGGCGTCAGGTTAATCTCGGGGACCAGGATCAGGATCTGGGCGTCCGCCTCGCGCGCCAGCACCTGGGCGCAGGCCTGCAGGTACACCTCGGTCTTGCCGCTGCCGGTCACGCCGTACAACAAGGTCGGGGTGAAGCCCGCCGCGCCGCCGATGGCGTCGGCGGCATGCTGCTGCGATGGATTGAGCGCCGGCATGTTGAGCGGCGTGCCGTCGTGCGGCGCGTCGAGCTTGGCCAACTTTTTGAGCGCCTTGTCCAGGGTCAGCGCGGTGGGCGCGCGCAGGTTCTTCGGCAATCCGGGCAAGGCCACCTCGCCCAGCGGACGCTGATAATAGTCGGCGGCGAAGCCGGCCAGCGCCAGCCACTGGGCCGACAGCGGCGCCAGTTGGCTACGGATCGCCAGCGCGTCCTTCAGTTTCCCGGCCGGCACGTCGGTGTCGGCGGCGACGCCGACGATCAGCCCCATCACCTCGCGCGGGCCGAACGGGACGAACGCCAGCTGGCCCACGCGCGGCTGTTCCGCCGCGTCGCAATACCAGCGGTAATCGAAAATGGCGTTCAACGGCGTATCGAGCGCCACTTGAAGAATGCAATGGTGAAAGAGGCCCTGCATAGTTCCAATCACATGAAAATCGGTGCCGCTGAAGTATCCACAGTTTTTGTGGATAACTTTGTGGACAAGAGAATCTTAATCGCCGGAAACGTATCACTTAACAGTTGGAAGCGACTGGAACGGGGCAAATATTAGAAATTTTTCCCGTTTAGAATCAAGCACTTAAAAAAACCCTCCTAGGAGACGCACAAAACCGTTTTTTTCTTCACAGCTGTGCATAAGTGAAGTATTTCGGATTAATTTTTAACGATTTCGGCGACTGCCCGGCGCTGTTTAATGGCCACCGGAAAGTACAACGTTCGGCCGATAACGACAAATTTTATACAGGGCGCGTCGATTCGGTTTGCGCGACGCTAACTTCGTTATCACGCACGCCACATTGCCTAAAAATCGTGCATTGCAACATAACCCTCATGCAAAACAACAACATTATGGCTAAGTCACGGTTTACTAAGTACTTTTATTTTTTATCCACAGTTTTTGTGGATAACTTTGTGGACAATGAAGAAATAAACTCGTGGAAGGCCGACTTATGGGTTTACAACCAGTACCCGCCCCTCTCTCGCAACCCTAAAATTACGCTTACAAATCAATGACTTGAAACAGGCTCCCCTGGGAAAAAAATAGTGCTGCCTGTTATTCTTGCACCAAAAAAAATTGTGCATAAGTCGGTTTGCTTTCCTGCGCGCACCAATGAAAAAGGGGCACGCCCCGTTGGAACGTGCCCCACGGGTTTGCGATGGATCAATACGCGCGCTGCGCCTTGCTGTAGGCGTGAACCGCCTCCACCATGGCCGCCACATTCTCCGGCGGCGTGAATTGGGAGATGCCGTGGCCCAAATTAAATACATGTCCATGGCCGTTTTCCGGCTTGCCGAAGGCGTCCAGCACTTTGTGCACCTCGGTGCGGATCTGATCGGGGCTGGCGAACAGGATCGCCGGGTCCAGATTGCCCTGCAGGCCGACCTTGTGGCCGACCAGTTTGCGCGCCTGCGTCAGGTTGACGGTCCAGTCCAGGCCGACCGCGTCGGCGCCGATGTCGGCGATCTGCTCGATCCAATGGCCGCCGCCCTTGGTGAAGACGATGGCGGGAATCTTGACGCCGTCCGGGTCTCCATCCCTGCGGCGTTTGAGCAGCGACACCACCTGCCGCATGTAATCGAGCGAAAACGCCTGGTAGGCGCCGTCGGCCAGCGCGCCGCCCCACGAATCGAAGATCATCACCGCCTGGGCGCCGGCGTCGATCTGGGCGTTCAGGTACTCGGCCACCGCCTTGGCGTTGATGGCCAGGATGTGGTGCATCAGGTCCGGACGGTTGTACAGCATCGTTTTGATGGTGTGGAACTCGCGCGAGCCCTGGCCCTCGACCATGTAGCAGGCCAGGGTCCACGGGCTGCCGGAAAAGCCGATCAGCGGCACGCGGCCGTTCAACTCGGTGCGGATCTGCGTGACCGCCTTGAATACATAGTCGAGCGAACCCAGTTCCGGCGCGCGCAGCGCCAGCACGTCGGCCTCGGTCTTGAGCGGCCGCTCGAACTTGGGGCCCTCGCCTTCGACGAAATACAGGCCCAGGCCCATGGCGTCGGGCACCGTCAGGATGTCCGAGAACAGGATGGCCGCGTCCAGCGGGAAGCGGTCCAGCGGCTGCAGCGTGACCTCGGTGGCGTAGTCGGGATTGGTGGCCAGGCCCATGAAGGAGCCGGCCTTCTGGCGCGTGGCGCGGTATTCCGGCAGGTAGCGCCCCGCCTGACGCATCAGCCATACCGGGGTGTGTTCGGTCGGCTGGCGCAACAACGCACGCAAGAAGGTGTCATTCTGAAGCGGAGCAAATTGTGGCATGAAAAGCAATCAAAAAGCGGGGAAAGGGCTATTATCGCACTCCGCGCCGATTTTTTTACACGGACGCTGGAAGATTGCGCGCCCTTTCTCTATCATCCTAGGTCCACCAACGCCCGTCCCATCGCCCCCCGGAGCCGCCATGACATCACCAGCACAGACCATCGCCGACTACGGCACCTGGCCATCGACCATCAGCGCCGCGCGCGTGGCCGCCGGCGCCACGCCGCTGTCGTCGCTGATGCTGGGCGGGGCCGACGGCGGCGATATCTTCTGGCTGGCCGGGCGCGCCGCCGAGGCGGGCCGCAACACGCTGCTGCGCCACCACGGCGCCGCCACCGACGAACTGACGCCGGCGCCGTTCAATGTCCGCAGCCGCGTGCACGAATACGGCGGCGGCGCCTACGCGGTCGACGGCGGCACGGTCTATTTTTCCCATTTCGCCGATAACCGCCTGCACCGGCTGGAAATCGGCGCCGACGACGAGGCCCTGCGCGCGCCGGTGGCGCTGACGGCGGCCGGCAAACAGCGCTTCGCCGATTTCGTGGTCGACCGGGCGCGCGCGCGGCTGATCGGCGTACGCGAGCTGCACGGCGAGGATGGCCATGGCGAGCCGTCCAACACGATTTGCGCGATCGGCACCGCCGACGGCGCGGAAACGGTGCTGGCGCAGGGCGCCGACTTCTATTCGTCGCCACGGCTGTCGCCGGACGGCCGCGCGCTGGCCTGGCTGACCTGGGACCACCCGCGCATGCCGTGGGAAGGCACCACCCTGTGGCTGGCGCAGTTCCAGGACGACGGCACGCTGGCGGCGCCGGTCCGCGTGGCCGGCGGCGCCGAGGAATCGATCTGCCAGCCGGAATGGTCGCCGGACGGCCTGCTGCACTTCGTCTCCGACCGCAGCGGGTGGTGGAACCTGTACCGCCAGTGCGCCGAACTGCGCATCGAGGCGCTGTGCCCGATGGAGGCGGAATTCGGCTCGCCCCACTGGACCTTCGGCAATTCGATGTACGGCTTCCGCTCGGCCTCCGAGATCGTCTGCACCTATATCGACAAGGGCGTGAGCCGGCTGGCGCGCTTGCTGCCGGCCAGCGGCAAGCTCGAACCGATCGCCAACCCTTACGAGGAAATCCGCGAACTGCGCGTGGCGCCCGGCTACATCGCCATGCTGGCGGGGGGGCCGTCGATCCCGCTGGAGCTGGCGCGCATCGACTTCACCGAGGAGGGCGTGGAAATCCTGGCGCAGTCGATCGCCGACCTGCCCGACGAGGACAACCTGTCGATCCCCACCAATATCAGCTACCCGAGCGCCAACGGCCGCACCGCGCACGCGTTCTTCTACGCGCCGCGCAACCGCGAGGTGCGCGCGCCGGAAGGCAGCAAGCCGCCGGTGATCGTCATCAGCCACGGCGGCCCGACCGGCATGACCGTCAACACGCTCAAGCTGGCGACCCAGTACTGGACTAGCCGCGGCTTCGGCGTGCTGGATGTGAACTACGGCGGCAGCACCGGTTTCGGCCGCGCCTACCGCGACCTGCTCAAGGGCCAGTGGGGTATCGTCGACGTCGAGGACTGCGTGGCCGGCGCCCGCGCGCTGGTCGAGCGCGGCCTGGCCGACAACGAGCGCCTGATCGTCCGCGGCGGCAGCGCCGGCGGCCTGACGACCTTGTGCGCGCTGACCTTCCACGATGTCTTCAAGGCCGGCGCCAGCTACTACGGCGTCTCCGACCTGCAAGGGCTGGACGACGACTCGCACAAGTTCGAATCGCGCTACACCTCCTACCTGATCGCGCCGCAGCCGGCGGCGCAAGCGCTGTACCAGGAGCGCTCGCCGATCAACCACACCGACAAGCTGGCGCGCCCGATGATCTTCTTCCAGGGCCTGGACGATAAGGTGGTGCCACCGCAGCAATCCGAGATGATGGTCGACGCGCTCAAGGCGCGCGGCGTGCCGGTGGCCTACGTGCCGCTGGAGGGCGAGGGCCACGGCTTCCGCAATGCCGAGAACATCGTGCGCACGCTGGAGGCGGAGCTGTACTTCTATCAGCGCGTTCTAAAGCTGAACCCCTTGAAGCTGAACCCCGGCCCGCACGATCCCTCGGCCCCGGCGCCGGTCCACATCGATAACCTGAAAGACTGATCCACGCATGGCCAACCCGAAGCTGCTTGCCGAATTCGACGCGCTCGAATTCAACGAAAAGATGATATTGGCGCTGCTCGCCCTGATCGGCGAGCCGGTCGGGCGCACCGCCATCCTCGATCATCTGAACAAGGCGCGCATCGAGGACCGGGACGGCCACCGCTACAGCGTCGGCACGCTGGACGAATCGATGCGCAAGCTGGAACGGCTGGCCTTCATCAGCGCCGTCACCGGGCGCGGCTTCGTCTGCAATCCCAAGCTGCGCTGGCCGGCCATGCGCGCCTCGATCGGCACCCACGCGCTGGACGACCTGTGCGAAGCCTACGACGAGCTGGTGCCGATGCGCCAGACCTGGAACAGCGTCGAGCCGCGCAGCTACCGCGCCGGCATGGCGCGCCTGCGCATGGGCCTTTTGCGCGGCCAGGCGCCGCAGCAGATCGAGCCAATCCTCGCCTTTTGCCTCGGCAGCTACGAGGCGGCGCAGCTGCACCCGATCATCGACATCTTCGGCCGCCCGTTCGAGCCGGGCATGCTGGCGCGCGTCCATCCACTGCTGCAGGACGACGTGCTGGCCGTGCTGCTGGAAAACGCCAGGCGCGAACTGCCGACGGTGTCGACGATCCGCGAATTCTGCGAGCAGCATCTGCAGCGCCGCCTGGCCGCCAAGGACGACATCGGCCCCGAGCTGCGCCTGGCGCTGGCGGAGGATGCCATCCTGTGCGGCCGCCTGGACGACGCCAAGCGCTATCTGGAACGCACCGGCGGCCCGCGCAGCCAGTTCCTGGCCAGCACCATCGTGCTGCTGCGCGGCGCCACCGGCGCGGCCCTGGCCGGCTACGAGGCGGCGCTCAAGCTGCTGCGGCGCGAAACCGGCAAGCGCAAGCACCTGTTCACCGGCATCGGCGCCTATTTGTACCTGCTGTCGATGCTGCGCAGCGAGGACCCCAAACAGCAAAAAGCGGCGGACGCCTACCTCGACATCGCGGTGCGCCTGCCGCCGAACTACGACGCCGCCATCCACCAGCAGATCGACATGCTGCGCCAGATCCGCGCCGGCACCATGCAAACCGACGTCGTCTCCGCGCTGCCGTGGGATCTCGGCCCGCAGACGCAGTTGTTCCAGTGCCTGCTGTATTTCTGGCTGTCGCTGCCGCAGCTGTCCGAGCGCCGCCTGGAATTGCAGGAGCTGTTCGAGAACGCCGAACGCGCCGGCTACCTGTTCATCGCGGCGCAGGCGGCCGCGCTGCTGGGCCACCTGGGCGACGTCGACCAGCAGCGCCACGCCAACGCCCTGCGCACGCGCCTCGGCATCCCCGATTTGACGGTGTGGTTCGAGCGCCAGGAAGCCTGGCAGCGCCAGTTGTCGGCGCTGATCAACCTGCAGCAGCCGGCGACGGCCGACACCACCGGCGCCTCGCGCCTGGTGTGGCAGCTGGCCTACGACAACCGCCACGGCCTGACCGACGTCGCGCCGGTGGAGCAAAAGCGCGATGCGCGCGGCTTGTGGAGCAAGGGCCGCGCGGTGGGCCTGAAGCGGCTGCGCTTCGAGCCCGAGCAGTTCGACTTCCTGACGCCGCAGGACATCCGCGTGTCGGAGGCGATTTCGGTGGCGCACCGCAGCTACCATTCCAGCGGCCTGGCCTACGAGATCGATCCGCAGCGCGCCGCCGTGTCGCTGATCGGCCACCCGCTGCTGTTCTGGGCCGACGCGCCCGACACGCGCGTGGAGATGCTGGCCGGCGAGCCGGAACTGCTGATCAAGAAAAGCCCGGGCAACCTGGAAATCCGCCTGCAGCCGCGCATCCCGGACGACAATTCCTCCGTCATCGTCAGCAAGGAGACGCCGACCCGCCTGCGCGTGGTCAACATCCTCGACGAGCACCGGCGCATCGCCGCCATCGTCGGCGACAGCCTGACGGTGCCGGCGCACGCCGAGCAGCAGGTGCTGCACGCGATCAGCTCCATCTCGTCCTTGGTGACGGTGCAGTCGGAGATCGGCGGCGCCGCGCCGGACATGCAGCAGGTGGAGGCCGACACGCGCCTGCACGTGCACCTGCTGCCTTACCAGCACGGCCTGAAGATGCAGATCCTGGTGCGGCCGCTGGCCAACGGCGCCTATTACGCGCCCGGCGCCGGCGCCGACAGCGTGATCGCCGACGTCGGCGGCAAGCCGGTGCAGGCGCGCCGCCAACTGATCGACGAACGCGACGCCGAGCGTGAGCTGATCGCCAAATGCCCGGTGCTGGAATCGGCCGAGCAGGATCACGGCGAGTGGCTGCTGGGCCAGCCGGCGCTGTGCCTGCAGCTGCTGGTGGAACTGCAGGAACTCAAGGCCGGCAGCATCGTCATCGCCTGGCCGGAGGGCGAGAAGTTCCGCGTCACCGCCAAGGTTGAGACCAAGCAGGTGCGCCTGGCCATCAAGAGCAACAAGGACTGGTTCGCCGCCAGCGGCGAGGTGCAGATCGACGAGGACAAGGTGCTGGACCTGCGCACCCTGCTCGAGCTGATGCAAAAGAACCAGAGCCGCTTCGTCGAACTGGGCGAGAACCGCTACCTGGCGCTGACCGAGGAACTGCACCGCCGGCTGCGCGAGGTGTCGGCCTACGGCGAGCTCACCGCCGACGGCGTGCGCCTGCATCCGCTGGCCGCGTTCGCGCTCGAGGAGCTGGCCGACGACGTCGGCGGCCTGAAGGCGGACAAGCTGTGGAAGGAGCACCTGCAGCGCATGGCGTCGCAGGCGGCGTTCGAGCCGCAGCTGCCCAGCACCTTGCAGGCCGAGTTGCGCGACTACCAGCTGGAGGGCTTCAACTGGCTGGCGCGCCTCGCGCACTGGGGCGTGGGCGCCTGCCTGGCCGACGATATGGGCTTGGGCAAAACCCTGCAGGCGATCGCGCTGATCCTGTCGCGCGCGCCGCGGGGGCCGACGCTGGTGATCGCGCCGACGTCCGTCTGCATGAACTGGATCAGCGAGGCGGCCCGCTTCGCGCCGACATTGAAGGTCAAGCTGTTCGGCGCCGGCGACCGCGCCGAGACCATGACCACGCTGCAGCCCTACGACGTGGTGGTGGCCAGCTACGGCCTGCTGCAGCTGGAATCGGCGCTGTTCGCCGGCGTCGAGTGGAACACCATCGTGCTGGACGAGGCGCAGGCGATCAAGAACGGCGCCACCAAGCGCTCGCAGGCCGTGATGGCGCTCAAGGGCGACTTCCGCATGATCGCCACCGGCACGCCGCTGGAGAACCACCTGGGCGAGTTGTGGAACCTGTTCCGCTTCATCAATCCGGGTCTGCTGGGCAGCATCGAGCAGTTCAACCTGCGCTTCGCCGCGCCGATCGAAAAGCCGCAGGACCACCGCGCCGAACTGGGCGCGCGCAACCGCCTGCGGCGCCTGATCCAGCCGTTCATGCTGCGCCGGACCAAGGCCCAGGTGCTGACCGAGCTGCCGTCGCGCACCGAGATCACGCTGGAGGTCGACCTGTCGAAGGAGGAGACGGCGCTGTACGAGTCGCTGCGCCGCGCCGCGCTGGAAAACCTGGCCGCCGTCGAAGGCCCGGCCGAGAAGAAATCGATCCAGATCCTGGCCGAGATCATGCGGCTGCGGCGCGCCTGCTGCAATCCGAACCTGATCGCGCCGGAGCTGGGCCTGGCCAGCAGCAAGCTGGCCGCGTTCGCGCACCTGCTCGAGGGACTGCTGGAGAACCGCCACAAGGTGCTGGTGTTCAGCCAGTTCGTCGACCACCTGTCGTTGATCCGCGCCCACCTGGACGCCAACGACATCAGCTATCAATACCTGGACGGCTCGACCTCGATGGCCGACCGCAAAAAACGCGTGGACGCGTTCCAGGCCGGCATCGGCGACGTCTTCCTGATCAGCCTGAAGGCGGGCGGGGTCGGCATCAACCTGACCGCCGCCGACTACGTGATCCACATGGACCCGTGGTGGAACCCGGCGGTGGAGGACCAGGCCTCGGACCGCGCCCACCGCATGGGCCAGCTGCGCCCGGTGACCATCTACCGGCTGGTGGCGCGCCACACCATCGAGGAGGGCATCGTCGACCTGCACCAGCACAAGCGCGACCTGGCCGACAGCCTGCTCGAGGGCAGCGACGTGTCGGGCCGCATGTCGGCCGGCGAAATGCTCGACATGCTGCAGGAAGGGTTGAAGAAATAGCGGTACGCCAAAGCACGCGGCGCGCCGTGAACTTTGCCGCGCGGGTCCCGTCTTACTCGCATGGCGCCGTCCGGCGCCACGTCTTGTAAGGGGAACCACGATGAAAACCATTGCAGAAGTCATGAGCCGGGACGTCACCAGCGTCTCGCCCGACGACACGATACGGCAGGCCGCCGAGATGATGGACGATCTCGACGTCGGCGCCCTGCCCGTCACCGAAGGCAACCGCCTGATCGGCATGATCACCGACCGCGACATCACGATCCGCGCCACCGCCGCCGGCCTCGGCCCCGAGGAGACGCTGGTGACCGAGGTGATGACCGAGGATATCTGCCACTGCTACGAGGACCAGCGCGTCGACGAGGTGATGCAGGACATGCGCGACATCCAGATCCGCCGCGTGCCGGTGGTCAGCCGCGACCAGCACACGCTGATCGGCATCGTCTCGCTGGCCGACCTGGCCGATCCGGACGCCGGCACCGATCCCGGGGAGACCGCCGGCACGCTGCGCGATATCTCGTCGCCGGGCGGCATGGGGCAATCGTCCCCGCGGCCTTAGCGGGCCGGGAAATTTGCCCGATTCGCCTGTTTTGTCTTGTATTGAACGCTCTCAAGCGGGCCGATTAGTGATAATCTCCAACGCTTCGACTTGGCCCGCTTGCCGCGGCGTGACGTGGACACGCGTGCCTTGTCAAAATCAACACAAGGCTGCAGACGATGATCAAGACAAAAATTGCACTGGCTGTGGTGATGGCGGCGATCGCCTTCGCTCCGGCCGGCGCGGCGACCACGAAGAAGGCCGCCAGCACCAGCACTAAAACCAAGGGCGCCAAAAGCGCCAAGAGCACCCACAGCGGCAAAAACAGCAAGACGACCCCAAATGGCGGCAAGCATGGCGCCAAGCACGGCGGCAAAGGCAAGGCCGCCGTCGCGGCCACGGCGGCAACGGCGGTGGTCGCCGCCCGGCCCGTCGTCGCGGCCGTGTCCGCGCGGCGCCAGGACCGCTCGTTCGACGCCCTCAGCAACCAGTTCCTCAACGCGCTGTGGCGCATCGATTCGGAAAGCGCGATCTACGCCGGCAAGTACGACACCGCCGCCACGCTGACCATCCCGGACCCGGCCACGCACACCAGGGAGCTGGCCTTCATCGACGACTGGAAGCAGCGCTTCGGCAAGGTCGACGCCGCCCAGCTGTCGCCCAAGCAGCGCACCGATCTGGCGCTGCTGATGAACAAGCTCGACGCCGACCGCTTCCAGCTGACCACCCTGCGCGAATTCGAATGGAACCCGGCCAGCTACAACGTCGCCGGTCCGCTCGACCTGATCCTGACGACCGAATACGCGGCCCAGCCGCAGCGCCTGCGCACCTTGCTCAAGCGCATCGCCGGCATTCCGGCCTATTACGAGGCGGCGCGCAACAACATCGTCAACCCGACCCGCGAACACACGCGCCTGGCGATCAAGCAGGCGCCCGGCGTGCAGACCGTGCTGACCGAGATCGACAAGGCGGCGCAGGCGTCGATCCTGACGCCGATCGAGAAGCAGCAGTTCACGCAGCGCGTCAACGCGGCGCTGACGGCGGTCGACGGCTATGTGGCCTTCCTGACCGAGATGGACAAGCTGATGGACACCAAGGGCCGCCGCACCTTCCGCATCGGCAAGGCCATGTATGAGCAGAAGTTCGCCTACGACATCCAGTCCGGCAGCACCGCCGAACAAACCTACCAGAAGGCGCTGGCCGCGCGCGAAGAACTGTTGGCCAATATGGAGCGCTTGTCCGACGAGATGTGGGACAAGTATCTGGCCGGCGTGGCCAAGCCGGCCGACCGCTACGCCAAGATCGGCATGATGATCGACAAGCTGTCGGCCAACCACGTGCGGCGCGAGGATTTCGTCAACGAGATCAAGCGCCAGATCCCGGTGCTGCAGGATTGGGTGATCAGCAAGAACCTGCTGACCCTGGACCGCAACAAACCGCTGGAAGTGCGCGCGACGCCGGCCTATCAGGCGGGCGTGGCCGGCGCCAGCATCGACGCGCCGGGACCGTACCGGCCGCAGGACCGCACCTACTACAACGTCACGCCGCTCGACGGCGCGACGGCGGAGGCGGCCGAGAGCAGCCTGCGCGAGTACAACCACTGGATACTGCAGATCCTCAACATCCACGAGGCGATTCCGGGCCATTACGCGCAGCTGGTGTACGCCAACAAATCGCCGTCCATCGTCAAGTCGATCTTCGGCAATGGCGCGATGGTGGAGGGCTGGGCGGTCTACGGCGAGCGCATGATGCTCGAATCGGGCTACGGCGACAATGCGCCGGAGATGTGGCTGATGTATTCGAAGTGGAACCTGCGCAGCGTGACCAACACCATCCTCGACTACAGCGTGCACGTGCTGGGCATGACGGAGGAACAGGCGCTCGATCTGCTGACGCGCCAAGCCTTCCAGACGCGCAGCGAGGCGGTCGAGAAGTGGCACCGGGTGCAGGTGTCGTCGGTGCAGCTGACCAGCTATTTCAGCGGCTACAGCGAGATCATGGAGTTGCGCGAGGAGCGCAAGAAGGCCTTGGGCGACAAGTTCGACCTGAAGGAATTCCACGAGCAATTCCTCAGCTACGGCAGCGCGCCGGTACGCGTGATCAAAGGCTTGATGGCGAAGTAGTCGCGAAGTAGTCGCGCGATATCGATGCAAACGGCGGGGCGCCGGCGGAGACGTCGGCGCCCCGTTTCGTTCAGCCGCCCATTGGCGCGCTTGCGGGTTCGCAAAGGGCTGGACCGAGGATTCGATACGATGGTCGCTTGGCCCATGGCGGGCCGGTTCTGCTACGATAAAAGCCGGGAGTGATCATGACCATGCCGATCAAATTCGATACCCTTGAGTACGCCAGAAAGTTGGTGGAAGCCGGCATCCCGGCCGACCAGGCCGATGCCCATGCGCAGGCGCTCAGCGACGCGCTGGCCACGGCGAGCGTCACGCCGGCCGAGTTGGTGCTGGTGAGAAGCGAGCTATTGGCGAGAATGGATATGCTGAAGAGCGAGGTGTATTCGCGCATCGACTTGCTGAAGAGCGAAATTTATGGACGACTCGATCTTTTGAAAAGCGAAATCGATGCGCGATTCGACCTCTTCAAAAGCGAAATCGATGCGCGGTTTGATCGTTTCCAAGGCGAAATCGATGCGCGATTCGCGAATGTTGATTCTCGATTCGCCAACATCGAGGCGCGCTTGGCCAACATCGAGGCGCGATTGGCCGACTTGGAGGCGCGCTTCGCCGACTTCGAAGCGCGATTCGCCGTCTTCAAGACCGAGCTTTACGCGTATATCGACGCCCGCCTCGAATCCAAACTGCGCCCGCTGCGCTGGCTGCTTGGCGTCGCGCTGGTGGCGCAGCTGGCCACGCTCGGGCTGGTCGGCGTGCTGTTGGCCCGCCTGCCGATCTGATCAGGACTGCTTCTCTTCCGGCGCGGTCGACATGCGCACGAACATTGGCGCCACCAGCAAGCCCAGCTCGAACAGCAGGCACATCGGAATCGCCAGCGAGAACATGCTGACCGCGTCCGGCGGCGTGACGATGGCGGCCACCACAAACGCGCCGACGATGGCGTAGGGGCGGATCTCCTTGAGCTTGGCCACGGTCACCAGCCCCATGCGCACCAGGATCACCACCACCACCGGCACCTCGAAGGTGGCGCCAAAGGCCAGGCACATCGACATGACGAAATCGAGATAGTTTTCGATATCGGGCGTGACCGCGATCGACTGCGGCGAAAACTCGGCGATGAACTGGAACACCCGGCCGAACACCAGGAAGTAGCAGAACGCCACGCCCGACATGAACAGCACCGACGACGAAATGACCAGCGGCGCGATCAGGCGCTTCTCGTGCGCGTACAGGCCGGGCGCGACAAACGCCCACAGCTGGTACAGCACCCACGGCAGCGCCAGGATGATGGAGATCACCAGGGTGACCTTCATCGGCACCAGGAACGGCGAGATGACGCCGGTGGCGATCATCTTCGAGCCCACCGGCAGCGAAGCGATCATCGGCCGCGCGATGAAATCGTAGATCTGCGACGGCCCCGGCCAGATCATCAGCGCCAGGCACACCAGCGCGATGCCGATCGACGCCTTGACCAGGCGGTCGCGCAGTTCGATCAGGTGAGAAATGAAGGTCTCTTCGCCGGCGTTCGGTGTAGTCATCAGTAGAAACTAGCGTTGGTGTTGCCGCGTGGACGGAAACGGGCGACGCGCGCGGCGCCGGAGGTGACATGCAGCTTGCCGCCGTGGCGCTGCTTGTACCAGGCGGGAATGGCGGAGCTGCGCACCACTTTCTTGCGGCGGAACTCGCGCGCCTTGCGCGCCAGGTCTTCGGTGCTGACGCTGCCGTAGGAGGACGTGTCCGGCGACGCGGCCGGCGTGTCGTGCCAGGCGTTCTCGACTTCGGAGATGTTCTGCGAAATCGAGTTTTCCACATCGCTCTTGATGGTCTGGGCCGCGTCCTGCACCGTCTTGTGCAGGTTTTTCAGCTCCTCCAGCTCGATTTCGCGCGAGACTTCGGATTTGACGTCGTTCAGATAGCGCTGGGCGCGCCCGTACAGGGTCCCGGCCATGCGCGCCACGCGCGGCAGCTTTTCGGGACCGATGACGATCAGCGCCACCACGCCGATCACCGCAAGTTTGGTAAGACCGAGATCGATCATAGGATATGCGCGTCAGCAGGCCGGGCCCGAGGGGAGCTCGGGAACCCGGACCGGCTTACAGCTTGTTTTTCTCTTTGGCGTCGACGTCGATGGTGCCCGGCGCGGCCGGCGTGGCGGGCTTGTCTTCGTCGCCCTTGACGCCATCCTTGAAGCCCTTGACGGCCTTGCCGATGTCGGAACCCATGTTGCCCAGTTTTTTGGTGCCGAACACCAGCATCACGATGACCAGCACGATCAGCCAGTGCCAAATACTAAATGAACCCATCATATTCCCCTTGCAAGGCGCGTGCGCCCAGATTATCCGTTGATACAAGAACCGCCTGCGACAGTATAAGCGAAGCGCCGCCCGTCATGTGGATGTCATGTGGCAAGCGATATAAGCGTCAGCGCTGGCCGCGCCACGGATGCGGGCCGCCGATGACGTGCAAATGCAGATGGTACACCTCCTGCCCGCCGTCCGGCCCACTATTGACCAGCGTCTTGTAACCGCCGCCGGGCGCGCCATCGGCATCATAGCTGACCGCGCAGCCGAATTCCTCTGCCAGACGGGGGGCGAGCGCCAGCATCTTGCCCAGCAGCGGCGCCTCGTTGGCGCTGCAATCGGACAAGGTCGAGATGTGCTTCTTCGGAATCACCAGCAAATGCACGGGCGCGGCCGGGTTGATATCCTTGAACGCGAGCAACTCGTCATCCTCGTACACGGCGGTCGACGGGATTTTCTTTTCGGCTATCTTGCAAAACAGGCAGTTTTCCACAGCGGCTCCATCAATGGTCGTATTTTCCGGCGTATTGTTCCGGCGTGTAGTTCCGGCGTGTAGTTCCGGCTCATTCCTTGCGCGCGGCTTTTTCGGCGATGCCGGAGACGCCCTCGCGGCGCGCCAGCTCGTCGAGCACCTGCCGCGGCGTCAGATCGAACTGGGCCAGCAGCACCAGCGTATGGAACCACAAGTCGGCCACTTCGTACAAGACCTTGTCGCCGCCGCCGCCGGCGTGGCGGGCGTCCTTGGCGGCCATGACGGTCTCGGTGGCCTCCTCGCCGATTTTTTTCAGGATGGCGTCGTCGCCCTTGGCGAACAGCTTGGCCACGTAGGAGGTGGCGGGGTCGCCGCCGTTGGCCGGCTTGCGTGACTCGATCAGCGCGGCCAGGCGGTCCAGTTGTGTGTCGCTCATGGGGTCTTCTTCGGTTTGGCCGCGTAAATGTCGGCCGGGTCTTTGAGCACCGGCTCGCTGTTCTGCCAGTCGCCGTCGAGCGCGTCGCCCTCGAACTTCTGGAAGAAGCACGAATGCCGGCCCGTGTGGCAGGCGATGCCGCCGGCCTGCTCGATCTTGAGCAGCACCACGTCCTCGTCGCAGTCGAGGCGGATCTCCAGCACCTTTTGCGTGTGGCCGGACTCCTCGCCCTTGTGCCACAGTTTTTTGCGCGAGCGGCTCCAGTACACCGCCTCGCCCAGTTCGACCGTCTTGGCCAGGGCCTCGCGGTTCATCCACGCGAACATCAGCACATCGTTGCTGCCGGCTTCCTGGGCGATGACCGGCACCAGGCCGTTCTCGTCCCATTGAATTTTTTTCAGCCATTTGGCCTTGGCGAGGCTGCTCGGGGTGGTCGACATCGTGCTATCCAGTGATCAATTAAACCAGGCGCATCGGAATGCCCTGTTGTGCCATGAAACGTTTGGCTTCCTGCACCGTGTGCTGGCCGTAGTGGAAGATGCTGGCCGCCAGCACCGCGTCGGCCTTGCCCAGCTTGACGCCGTCGGCCAGGTCCTGCAGGCCGCCGACGCCGCCCGAGGCGATCACCGGAATGCCGATGGCGTCGGACACGCCGCGCGTCAGGCCCAGGTCGAAGCCGGACTTGGTGCCGTCGCGGTCCATGCTGGTGAGCAGGATCTCGCCGGCGCCCAGCTGTTCCATTTTAACCGCCCATTCGATGGCGTCGATGCCGGTGGCCTTGCGCCCGCCGTGGGTGAACACCTCCCACTTGCCGGGCGCGACCTGCTTGGCGTCGATCGCCACCACGATGCACTGCGAGCCGTACTTTTGCGAGGTGTCGAACACCAGCTGCGGATTGGCCACGGCCGACGAGTTCATGCTGACCTTGTCGGCGCCGGCGTTGAGCAGGCGGCGCACGTCGGCCACCTCGCGCACGCCGCCGCCGACGGTCAGCGGAATGAACACCTGCGAGGCCACGGCCTCGATGATGTCGAGGATCAGGCCGCGGTTGTCGCTGGTGGCGGTGATGTCGAGGAAGGTCAGTTCGTCGGCGCCCTGCTCGTCGTAGCGGCGCGCGATCTCGACCGGGTCGCCGGCGTCGCGCAGCTCGGTGAAGTTGACGCCTTTGACGACGCGGCCGTCGGTCACGTCGAGGCAGGGAATGATGCGTTTAGCGAGCATGGCAGCCTTATTCTTCCTCGTCGTCGATGAGGTCGCCGCTGAGCTCGTCGGCGCGCAGCTGCGCCGAGGCCAGGTCGATCGTGCCCTCGTAGATCGAGCGGCCGCAGATGACGCCCTCGATGCCCTCGTCCTGCACCGCGCACAGCGCTTCGACGTCGGCCAGGTTGTGCAGGCCGCCGGAGGCGATGACGGGGATCTTGACCGCCTGCGCCAGCTTGACGGTGGCGTCGATGTTGACGCCGCCCATCATGCCGTCGCGGCCGATGTCGGTGTAGATGATCGACTCGACGCCGTAGGCCTCGAATTTTTTCGCCAGGTCGATCACCTCGTGGCCGGACATCTTGCTCCAGCCGTCGGTGGCGACCTTGCCGTCCTTGGCGTCGAGGCCGACGATGATGTGGCCCGGGAAGGCGCCGCAGGCGTCGTGCAGGAAGCCCGGCTCCTTGACGGCGGCCGTGCCGATGATGACGTAGCTGATGCCGGCGTCGAGGTAGCGCTCGATGGTGTCGAGGTCGCGGATGCCGCCGCCCAGCTGGACCGGGATCTCGTCGAGGTCGTTTTCCTCGGCGTACTCCTGCACCACTTTCAGGATCGCCTTGACGGCGCCCTCGTTCTTCGGCTTGCCCGCGAAGGCGCCGTTCAGATCGACCAGGTGCAGGCGGCGCGCGCCCTGCTTGAGCCAGTGCAGAGCCATGTCGGCCGGATCTTCGGAAAATACGGTGGCGAGTTCCATATCGCCTTGTTTCAAGCGAACGCAGTGACCGTCTTTGAGGTCGATGGCAGGAATGAGCAGCATGATGGTTTAAGTGTGAGAAGGTGAGAGGGAACGATCAATCGGCGATCAAGGATTCCAGTGAACGAAGTTCTTGTACAACTGCAGTCCGGTCGCGGCGCTTTTCTCCGGATGGAACTGTGTGGCAAAAATATTATCACGGGCGACGGCGCAGCTGAACGGCGCACCGTAGACGGTGGTGCCGACGGTGTGCGCGCCGTGCTCCGGCTGGGCGAAATAGCTGTGCACGAAATAGAAATAGCTGTTGTCGGCGATGTCCCGCCACATCGGGTGAGACGCGTTTTGCTGGACTTGGTTCCAGCCCATCTGCGGCACCTTGAAGCGCGAACCGTCCTCTTGCAGCTGGCCGTCGAGCTGGAAGCGCACCACCTTGCCCGGCAGCAGGCCCAGGCCGGCGGCGCCGCCCTCCTCGCTGACGTCGAACAGCATCTGCTCGCCGATGCACACGCCCATCAGCGGCTTGGTGCGGGCGGCCGCCATCAGCGCCTCCTGCACGCCCGATTCGCGCAGGCTGCGCATGCAATCGGGCATCGCGCCCTGGCCCGGCAGCACGATGCGGTCGGCGCTCTCGATGTCGGCCACTTCGCCGGAAATGAGCACGTTGGCGTCGGGCGCGACGGCGCGCAGCGCTTGCGCGACCGAGCGCAGATTACCCATACCGTAATCAACTACGACAATTTTTTTCATCATCTTGGTGTGTTGGCTGTTACAGGCTGCCCTTGGTCGACGGGATGGTGCCGGCGGCGCGCGGGTCCAGCTCGGACGCCATGCGCAGCGCGCGGCCGAAGGCCTTGAACACGGTTTCGCACTGGTGGTGGGCGTTGGTGCCGCGCAGGTTGTCGATGTGCAAGGTCACCAGCGCGTGGTTGACGAAGCCGCGGAAAAATTCCAAGGTCAGGTCGACGTCGAAGGTGCCGATCATCGCGCGCGTGAACGGGATGTGGTATTCGATGCCCGGCCGGCCCGAGAAATCGAGCACCACGCGCGACAGCGCCTCGTCCAGCGGCACGTAGGAGTGGCCGTAGCGGACGATGCCCTTGCGGTCGCCGATGGCCTTGGCCACGGCCATGCCCAGGGTGATACCGACGTCCTCGACCGTGTGGTGGTTGTCGATGTGGATGTCGCCGGTGGCCTCGACGTCGAGGTCGAACAGGCCGTGGCGGGCGATCTGGTCCAGCATATGGTCGAGGAAGGGCACGCCGGTGTTCAGCTTTTGCTTGCCGGTGCCGTCAAGGTTGATGGCAACGCGGACCTGCGTCTCGTTGGTGTTGCGGATGATTTCTGCGGTGCGGTTCATGAAGGGCTCGGGTGGCGATAATTTAAGCTACAAGCATTTAACTTGCAAGCGATGCAAGGGATGCCGACAGGGCATCCAGGAAGGCGGCGTTCTCTTCCGGCGTGCTGACCGTGACACGTAAACAATTGGCCATCACGGTATCCATTTTACTCATATTTTTAATTAATACCTTGTGAGACAGTAATTTCGCATAGGCATCATCGGCATTTGGCACCCGAATCAAGATAAAATTCGCCGCCGACGGAAACACCTCCACCCCCGGCATGGCGGCCAGCGCGGCCATCAGATCGGTCCGTGCGGCGCGCAAATCGGCGGCCTGCTGGTTCAGCACCTCCAGGTTGTCGAGCGCGAATTCGGCCGCCGTCTGGGTCAGCACGTTGATGTTGTAAGGAGGCCGCACTTTGTCCAGTTGCTCCAGCAATTTGGGCGCGGCCGACATGTAGCCGAGGCGGATGCCGGCCAAACCGAGCTTGGACACCGTGCGCATGACGATCAGATTGTCGAATTCCGGCAGCCGGTGCATGAAGGTTTGCTGGGCGAACGGCTCGTAGGCCTCGTCGACCACGGCCAGGCCGAAACCATCCAGGGCCTTGATGATCGTGACGATATCGTCGTCCGAGAACAGGTTGCCGGTGGGGTTGTTCGGGTAGGACAGGAACACCAGCGCCGGTTTGTGCTGTTCGATCGCGGCCAGCATGGCGGGCATGTCGAGCGTCATGTCGGCCTTGACCGAGACGCCGACGTAGTCCATGCCGGCGAACCGGGTCGAGCGGCCGTACATGACGAACGACGGCGTCGGCGAGATGGCGACGGCGCGGCGGTCCTGGCGCGCGCAGGCCATGCACAGGATCGAAATGAGCTCGTCGGAGCCGTTGCCCAGCATGACGTCGTAGCCGGCCGGGACGCCCAGCTTGGCGCGGATGCGCTGCTTGGTGCTTTCGTAGGAGGCCACCGGGTAGCGGTTCAGCGTGACGTCGGCCAGGCGCCGGGCCAGCTCGCGCGTCAGGTGCTCCGGCAGGTGGTAAGGGTTCTCCATCGCATCCAGCTTGATAAAACCGCTCGCGTCGGCGACATGGTAGCCGGGGACGGCGCGCACATCGGAACGGATGGTGTTGTTGATCAGGGTGTCGATGGAAGACATCTTACGTGGGCTCCTAGGGGGTGGTGGCGGTGCGTTTGACCGCGGGTTTTTTACTGCTGCGGGGGACGGGCTTTTTCTTTTCGGGCGGCGGCGGCGGCGCATCCAGCGCGGCGATGCGTTCGGCGATGATGGCGCAATAATCGGGGTTCAACTCGAAGCCGACGAAATCGCGTCCGCAGCGTTTGGCGGCGATCGCCGTCGTGCCGCTGCCCATGAACAGGTCCAGCACCACGCCGCCGGGCGGGCACGAGGCCTTGACCATGCGCTCGATGATCTCCAGCGGCTTTTGCGTCGGATGGTCGGCGCGCTCGGGATGCTCGCGGTGCAGGCGCGACACGCTCCACAAATCCTTGGGGTTGTAGCCCACTTCCAGCCATTTGGCGCCGACGAAGATCGAGCGCGAACGGGCTTTCTTGGTTTCGGCGTCGTACGGGATGCGCACCGCGTCGAGGTCGAAATAGTAATCCTTGCGGCGCACGAAAAAGCCGATGGTGTCGTGCACCGACGAATAACTGCGCACGCTGCCGCCCATCGACGGCACCCGGCGGTCCCAGATAATCTCGTTCATCATCGTCATGCGCTTTTTCAGCAGCACGAAAATCTCCGGCGAAAAGCGCCACGTCAGGAAGATGTACAGGCTGCCGTTCGGCTTGAGCTTGGGCAGCGCGGCGTCGATCCACTGCTCGGTCCAGCGCAGGTATTCGTCGACCGTCTGCTGGTCCGAGGCGTTGCCGTAGTCCTTGCCCAGGTTGTACGGCGGATCGGTCAGGATCAAATCGATGGAGCCGTCCGGAATGCGCGCCAGGCCGGCCAGCGCATCCTCGCAGAACACCTGGTTGATCCAGGCCTCGGTCATCGCGGCGTCTTCAAACGCAGTTCGGCGCTGCGGGCGTGCGCCTGCAAGCCTTCGCCGTAGGCCAGTTCGGCCGCGACCTTGCCCAGGGTTTGCGCGCCGGCCTCGCTGACCATGATCACCGACGAGCGCTTCTGGAAATCGTACACGCCCAGCGGCGACGAGAAGCGCGCCGTGCGCGACGTCGGCAGCACGTGGTTCGGGCCGCAGCAGTAGTCGCCCAGCGACTCGGACGAGAAGCGGCCCAGGAACATGGCGCCGGCGTGGCGGATCTTGTCGGCCCACTGCTGCGGGTTCTCGGCCGAGATTTCCAGGTGCTCGGCGGCGATGCTGTTGGCGATGGCGCAGGCTTCGTCCATGTCGCGCACCTTGACCAGCGCGCCGCGGTCGGTCAGCGAGGTGCGGATGGTCTCGTGGCGCGGCATCGTCGGCAGCAGCCGGTTGATGCTCTCTTCCACGCGGGCGATGTAGTCGGCGTCGGGGCATAGCATGATGGCCTGCGCCAGCTCGTCGTGCTCGGCCTGGGAGAACAGGTCCATCGCCACCCAGTCCGGATCGGTGGTGCCGTCGCAGACGATCAGGATCTCGGACGGACCGGCGATCATGTCGATGCCGACGATGCCGAACACGCGGCGCTTGGCGGCGGCCACGTAGGCGTTGCCGGGGCCGACGATCTTGTCGACCGGTTGTATCGTTTCGGTGCCGTGGGCCAGCGCGCCGACCGCCTGCGCGCCGCCGATGGTGATCACGCGGGTGACGCCGGCGATGGCGGCGGCGGCCAGCACCATCTGGTTCTTCACGCCGTCCGGGGTCGGCACCACCATGATGATTTCGCCGACGCCGGCCACGTGCGCCGGGATCGCGTTCATCAGCACCGACGACGGATAGGCGGCCTTGCCGCCCGGGACGTAGATGCCGACGCGGTCGAGCGGGGTGATTTTCTGGCCCAGCACCGTGCCATCCGGCTCGGTGTAGGTGAAGCCTTGCAGCTCCTGCTTCTGGCGCTCGTGGAACACGCGGATGCGCTGCGCGGCCACTTGCAGCGCCTCGCGCTGCGCCGCCGGAATCGACGCCAGCGCGGCCTGCAGTTCGCTTTCGGGAATGTCGAAGGCGGCCATGCTGGCGGCGCCGCCGTTCGGGATGCGGTCGAAGCGGTTGGTGTATTCCAGCACGGCGGCGTCGCCGCGCGCCTTGACGTCGGCCAGGATGCCGGCCACCGAGCGCTCGATGGCGTCGTCGGTGCTTGCTTCAAACGCCAGCAGCGTGTCCAGGGACTTTTTGAAATCGGCTTGGGTGGAATCGAGCTTGGTGATTTGAATCGGCATGATGGAATCCGTGGTTACAGCTTAGTTATAACTTCGAGGCGCGTTCGAACGCTTCGATGATCGGTTGCAGACGCTCGCGCTTGAGTTTTAACGCGGCCTGGTTGACGATCAGGCGCGACGAGATGTCCATGATGGCTTCGACTTCGACCAGGTCGTTGGCGCGCAGCGTGTTGCCGGTGCTGACCACGTCGACGATGGCGTCCGACAGGCCGACCAGCGGCGCCAGTTCCATCGAGCCGTAAAGTTTGATCAGGTCGACGTGCACGCCCTTCTTGGCGAAGTGCTCGCGCGCGGTCTGCACGAACTTGGTGGCCACGCGCAGGCGCGCGCCCTGGCGCACGGCGGTCTCGTAGTCGAAGCCGTTCTTGACGGCGACCGACATGCGGCAGGCGGCGATGTTCAAGTCGATCGGCTGGTACAAGCCCTCGCCGCCGTGCTCCAGCAGCACGTCCTTGCCGGCCACGCCGAAGTCCGCCGCGCCGTGCTGCACGTAGGTCGGCACGTCGGTGGCGCGCACGATGATGACGCGCACGTCGGGATCGTTGGTCGACAAGATCAGCTTGCGCGAGGTCTCGGGGTTCTCGGTGACGGTGATGCCGGCCGCTTCCAGCAGCGGCAGCGTGTCCTCGAAAATACGTCCCTTCGACAGCGCCAGGATCAGCTGCGAATTAGCTTGGAATGCACTCATGTTTTTACTTGATCCGTTTGATGTTGGCGCCGACGGCGGACAGCTTCACTTCCATCTGGTCGTAGCCGCGGTCGAGGTGATAGATGCGGTCGATCAGCGTTTCGCCGCGCGCGGCCAGCGCCGCGATCACCAGCGAGGCCGAGGCGCGCAGGTCGGTCGCCATCACCGGCGCGCCGACCAGCTGCGTCACGCCCTTGATGAAGGCGGTGTTGCCGTCGGTCTCGATGGACGCGCCCAGGCGGTTCATCTCCTGCACGTGCATGAAGCGGTTCTCGAAGATGGTCTCGGTCACGCGGCTCGGGCCCGAGGCGATAGTGTTGACCGCCATGAACTGCGCCTGCATGTCGGTCGGGAAGCCCGGGTACTCGGTGGTGCGGAAGGTGACCGGTTCCGGGCGCTGGTCCATCTGCGCGCGGATCCAGTTGTCGCCGACGGTCATCTTCAGGCCGACTTCGCGCAGCTTGTCGAGCGCCGCGTCCATGATGTCGACGCGGGTGTTGCGGATCGTGATGTCGCCACCGGTGGCGGCCACCGCGCACAGGAAGGTCGCCGCCTCGATGCGGTCGGAGATGACGGCGTGTTTGGCGCCGTGCAGGGATTCGACGCCCTGGATCACCAGGCGGTCGGTGCCGATGCCTTCGATCTTGGCGCCCATGGCCACCAGCAGGTTGGCCAGGTCGGTCACTTCCGGCTCGCGCGCGGCGTTTTCCAGCACGGTTTCACCCTCGGCCAGCGTGGCGGCCATCAGCAGGTTCTCGGTGCCGGTCACGGTGATCATGTCGGTGACGATGCGCGCGCCCTTGAGCTTTTTGCATTTGGCGTAAATGTAGCCGGCGTCGATGGTGATCTCGGCGCCCAGCGCCTGCAGGCCCTTGATGTGCTGGTCGACCGGGCGCGAACCGATCGCGCAGCCGCCCGGCAGCGAGACCTTGGCCTCGCCGAAGCGCGCCAGCAGGGGGCCGAGCACCAGGATCGAGGCGCGCATGGTCTTCACCAGCTCATACGGCGCTTCCAGCTTGCTGATGGCGGCGCCGTTGAGCGTGACGGCGTCGCCGTCCTGCTTGACCTGCAGGCCGGTTTCCTTCAGCAGTTTGAGCATCGTGGCGACGTCGTGCAGGTGCGGCACGTTGGTCAGTTCCAGATCGCCAGCGGTCAACAGGCCCGCGCACAGGATGGGCAGCGCCGCGTTCTTGGCGCCGGAGATGTTGATGTCGCCGTGCAGGCGGTTGCCGCCCTGGATGAGGAGCTTGTCCATGCTTATCCTTTGTATTCTTCAGGGGTGAGGGTTTTCATCGACAGCGCGTGGATCTCTTCGCGCATGCGGTCGCCCAGCGCGGCGTAGACGATCTGGTGGCGCTGGATCGGACGCTTGCCGGCGAACGCCGGCGAGACGATGATCGCCTGGAAGTGCTGGCCGTCGCCCTCGACCTCGAGGTGGGTGCATTCGAGGCCGGCGGAGATGTAGCCGTGGATCAGTTCTGGAGTGGTAGGCATGATGAATCCTTAAATATATTAGTGGCGCAGACCTTAGTGGCGTAGACGATAGCCGCTGCGCAGCAGACGAATGGCGGCCAGCGACAGCACCACCAGGAAGCCCGAGACGATGGCAAGGCTGGTCCATGGATTGGTGTCGGACTGGCCGAAGAAACCGTAGCGGAAGCCGTCGATCATGTAGAAGAACGGGTTCAAATGCGACACGGCCAGCCAAAACGGCGGCAGCGAGTGGATCGAGTAGAACACGCCGGACAGGAACGTCAGCGGCATGATCAGGAAGTTCTGGAACGCGGCCAGCTGGTCGAATTTCTCGGCCCAGATGCCGGCGATCAGGCCCATGGTGCCGAGGATGGCGGCGCCCAGCAGCGCGAACACGATGATCCACAGCGGCGCCGTGAACGACATGTGGGCGAACCAGGCGGTGACGGCGAACACGCCGAAGCCGACCGCCACGCCGCGCACCATCGCCGCCAGCACGTAGGCGGAGAAGATCTCCCAGTGCGACAGGGGCGTGAGCAGCACGAACACCAGGTTGCCGGTGATCTTGGACTGGATCAGCGACGACGACGAGTTGGCGAAGGCGTTCTGCAATACGCTCATCATCACCAGGCCGGGGATCAGGAACGAGGTGTAGCTGACGCCTTCATACACCTGCACGCGGCCTTCGAGCACGTGGCCGAAGATCAGCAGGTACAGCATGGCCGTCAGGATCGGCGCGGCGACGGTCTGCGTGGCCACCTTCCAGAAGCGCAGCGTCTCCTTGTAGACCAGGGTGCGGAAACCGCTCGAGATGAAGTTCATACGGTCCCCTTGTCCATGATCTGCAGGAAGATGTCTTCCAGGTCGGCCTGCTGCAACTGCATTTCGTCGATGACGGCGCCGGACTCGCGCAGGCGCGCCAGAATGGTCTCGACCTCCGAATATTCGTTGATGCGCAGGCTGTATTTGCGACCATGGTCGGACGCCTCCGGGTGCGTGACCAGGTGCTTGAGGTCTTCCGGCAGCTCGCCGTGCGCCATGTTGACGATCAGCTGCGAGCCGGAGATGCGGCGGATCAGCGCCGCCATCGTGTCGAGCGCGACGACCTTGCCGCTTTTGAGCATGGCCACGCGCTTGCACATGGCCTGCGCCTCCTCCAGATAGTGGGTGGTCAGCACCACCGTGTGGCCCTCGCGGTTCAGGCGCGAGATGAACTTCCACAGCGTCTGGCGCAGTTCGACGTCGACGCCGGCGGTCGGCTCGTCAAGCACGATGACGGGCGGCTTGTGCACCAGCGCCTGCGCCACCAGCACGCGGCGCTTCATGCCGCCCGACAGCGCGCGCATATTGGTGTCGGCCTTGTTGGTCAGGTCGAGGTTGTGCATGACCTCGTCGATCCAGGCGTCGTTGTTGGGCAGGCCGAAGTAGCCGGACTGCAGGCGCAAGGTTTCGCGCACGGTGAAGAACGGGTCGAACACCAGCTCCTGCGGCACCACGCCGAGCTTGCGGCGCGCCTCGCGGAAGTCGCCGGTGACGTCGTGGCCGTGGATGGACACCTTGCCGGCGTCGGGCCGGATCAGGCCGGCGATGATGGAAATGAGCGTGGTTTTGCCGGCGCCGTTGGGACCGAGCAGGCCGAAAAACTCGCCCTCCTCGATCGACAGGGAGACGCCGCCCAGCGCCTGCAGCGACTTGTAGCGCTTCTCGACATTCGTAATTTGGATCGCTGTCATTCTTGGACTTATCGGTTGTGCGGCGGCTGGTGCCGGCGCGAAAGCTCTAATGGTGCCTCGATGCAGATCAAGGCGGAAGGTAGACCAGGCGCCACGGCTCTTAGGCAGTGGCAACGTTCAATTATATTGGAAATCTGGTTCGGCAGAGCCGGACCGGGCAATTACTGGGGATGGTGCGGGCGGCGGGGTGGGGCGGGGGTCAATGATGGTGGAGCAGGTCGGCAGGCGCGTCGGCCTGGCCGGCGCAGGATTGCGCGGGGTCGCTTTGTTCGGGGAACACCAGCGCGCACACGCCGTACAGCTTGGTCAGGCTTTGCAGCGCCGGCGGCAGGTTTTTCAGTTCCAGCTTGACGCCGGCCTCGCCGGCGGCGCGTTGCCAGGCCAGCAAGACCGAAACGGCCACCGAATCGACCGTCAACACGTGGCGCAAATCAAACACCGTCTGGCCGGCCTTGATGGCGGCCAGGCCGCGCTCGAGCGCCGAGGTGGCGTTGAGCACGGTCAGGGACGTGAGCGATTGCAGGTTGTCGGTCGGTTCGGACATGGTCGTTATCTAGGTGAAAACGTTCGTGGAAACGTTATTTTGCCGTGGTTTTCAGGGGTTTGCTAGCCAGCGACTGGTTTTTCGCGGTCAGGGTCTTGATCAGGCCGTCGATGCCGCCCTTGCTGATCTCCGACGCGAACGTGCCTTTGTAGGTCTCGACCAGCCAGGCGCCCATGACGTTGATGTCATAGATCTTCCAGCCGGCGGCGGCCTTGGCGACGCGGTAGTTCAGCGTGATCGGCTCGCCGCGGGTCATGTTGACCTTGGAGCGCACTTCCACCTCGGTGTCCGACGCATCGGCGCGCAGCGGCTGGAAGTCCACCGTTTCGTTCTTGATCTGCGACAGCGCGCCCGAGTAGGTGTAGATCAGCAGGGTGCGGAACTGTTCCGACAGCTGCTTTTTCTGCTCCGGGGTGGCGTCGCGCCAGAAGCGGCCGGCGGCCAGCGAGGTCATGCGATCAGAGTCGACATACGGCAGGATCTTGGTCTCGACCAGCTGCATCACCTTCTTGGTGTCGCCCGCCTGGATCGCCTTGTCGGTCTTGGCCGTCTCGATGACGTCCTGGCTGATGCGCTTGACCAGCGCGTCCGGCGCTTCGTTGGCGGGGCCGGCGGCGTGGGCGTTGAACGCCAGCGCGACGGTTGCTACGGCAAACAGTTGTTTGAACAATTTCATCATTTATCTACCTATGTGGGTTCTTCGGGGTCACAGGCTGGCGTTGCTCGCAGCCGGCGTACCGGAGTTTAACTCCTTTGGGGCCGATTCGGATGACACGGTTGCCGAACTTTCTGCTGGCTTCGCTTCAGCGGCGGCCTGCGGCGAGGCCGGCTTGGCCTCCTCGACCGCCGGATCCTGCTGATCCTGCTGTTGAGGCTTGGCGCCGTCGCCGTCCGGATGGATCAGGCTCTCGCGGCGCTGCATGTAGCCGTCGCGGATGAACTCGTAGCGGTCCAGCGCGGCGTCCTCCAGCATGCTGGTGGCGTCGAGCAGGCTGGCGCGGGTGTCGACCAGGTTGACGCCGGTGCCGATGTTACGCAGGTAGACCGGGTCCTTGTACGACCAGATGTTGCCGGCGAAATCGGCCGGCAGCGCCACGGTGTCGCGCACCGTCGACGGGCCCAGGATCGGCAGCATCAGGTAGGGACCGGACGACACGCCCCAGGTGCCCAAGGTCTGGCCGAAGTCTTCCTTGTGCTTTTGCAAACCCGCCTCGGAGGCGATGTCGAACAGGCCCAGGATGCCCAAGGTCGAGTTCAGCGCGAAACGGGTGATGTCGCTCATGCCCGCTTCGCCCTTGCCTTGCAGCAAATTGTTGACGGCGGTCCAGGCGTCGCCCAGGTTGCCGAAGAAGTTGCCCACGCCGGTCTGCACGAACGATGGCGTGACGTCGCGGTAGACGGTGGCGACCGGTTTCAGCGCGTAGGTGTCGACCTTGTCGTTGAACGAGAACACGGCGCGGTTGTAGCTTTCGTACGGGTCGCGCGGGTTGGGACCGGCGCAGCCGGCCAGCATCAAGGTGACGCCCAGCGCCAGCGCGGCCTGACGCAAGTGTTTCGGGGTGCTAGACATTTATTCTTCCTTTTTTCCTTCGGCGGCCTTGCTGTAGATGAACTGATTGATCAGGTCTTCCAGCACGGCGGCCGATTGGGTTCGTGCGATTTTGTCGCCGGCGGCCAAGTTATTGGTGTCGCCGCCGGCCTCGATGCCTACGTATTGCTCGCCCAGCAGACCGGCCGTCAGAATCTTGGCGGAACTGTCCTTAGGGAATTTATAACCTTCTTCCATGTTCAAGGTTACCAGCGCCTGGTAACTCTTGTCATCAAACTTGATCTCGCCGACCCGGCCGATCACCACGCCGGAAGCCTTGACCGCCGCTTGCGGGCGCAGGCTGCCGATGTTGTCGAACTTGGCCGTGATCGGGTAGGTCTTGCCAAAGGACATGGAACCCATGTTGCCGGCCTTCAGTGCCAAGAACATCAGCGCGGCCACGCCGACGACGATGAACAGACCGACCCAGACATCCAGTGATTTACGTTGCATAGCTATCCTCGCTTAATACTACCAATTTTTCTTTAATTTGCTGTTTATTTGCTGAACATCAAAGCGGTCAGCATGAAATCGAGCCACCAGATCATCAGCGATGAGATCACGACCGTGCGCGTGGTGGCGCGCGCCACGTCTTCCGGCGTCGGCTGGGTCTGATAACCCTGGTACAGCGCGATAAAGGTGATGGCCACGCCGAACACCACGCTCTTGACGAAACCGTTGAAGATGTCTTTCCAGATATCGACGCCGCCCTGCATCTGCGACCAGAAGGCGCCGTCGTCGACGCCGATCAACTGCACGCCGACCAGCCAGCCGCCGAGCACGCCGACGGCGCTGAACACCGACGCCAGCAGCGGCACGGCGATCACGCCGGCCCAGAAACGGGGCGCCAGCACGCGCTGGATCGGGTTGACGGCCATCATCTCCATCGCCGACAACTGCTCGCCGGCCTTCATCAGGCCGATTTCCGCCGTCAGCGAGGTGCCGGCACGGCCGGCGAACAGCAGCGCGGTGATGACCGGGCCCAGTTCGCGCGTCAGGCCCAGCGCCACCAGCAGGCCGAGCGACTGCTCGGCGCCGTATTTATTCAGCGTGTAATAGCCCTGCAGGCCCAGCACCATGCCGACGAACAGGCCGGACAGGGTGATGATCAGCATCGAATAATTGCCGATGAAATGCAGTTGCTCGATCAGCAGGCGCGGACGGCGCAGCAGGCCGGGCGACAGGCCGATCATGTTGAGGAACAGGCGCGCGCCGTAGCCGATGCTCTCGATGTAATCGCGCAGCGGCGCGCCCAACTGGGACAACCAATTTCTTACAGTCATGCTTTACCCCCCAGGCCCAGATCGTCGGCCAGGGACTTGCCCGGATAGTGGAACGGCACCGGACCGTCGGCCTCGGCGTTGACGAACTGGTGCACGTAGGGATCGGTCGACACCATCATGTCGGCCGGCGTGCCGTGCGCAACAATCTTGCCCTGCGACAGGAAGTACACATAGTCGGCGATGGCGAAGCATTCCTTGACGTCGTGCGAGACCAGCACCGTGGTCGAGCCGAGCGCGGTGTTGAGGTTGCGGATCAGGTTGGCGGTGACGCCCATCGAGATCGGGTCGAGGCCGGCGAACGGCTCGTCGTACATGATCAGTTCGGGATCGAGCGCGATCGAGCGGGCCAGCGCCACGCGGCGCGCCATGCCGCCGGAGATCTCGGCCGGCTTCAATTTGGCGGCGTTGCGCAGGCCGACCGCGTGCAGCTTCATCAGCACAAGGTTGCGGATCAGCTCTTCCGGCAGATCGGTATGCTCGCGCAGCGGGAAGGCGACGTTTTCAAAGACGGTAAGATCGGTGAAGAGCGCGCCATGCTGGAACAGCATGCCCATTTTGCGCCGCAGCAGATACAAGCCGGCGGTATTCAACTTGTGCACAACCTGGCCCTGGACTTTCACCTGGCCTTTTTGCGGGCGGATCTGGCCGCCGATCAGTCGCAATACCGTCGTCTTGCCGCTGCCCGAACCGCCCATCACTGCGACCACTTTTCCACGTGGGAAGTCCATGTGGAGGCCCGACAAGATCGAGCGCCTTCCATAGGAAAAGTGTAAATCACGGATTTCGACAAGATTAGGCACGACTGAACTCATTATTTTGAATGCCGTATTGTAGTGCAGAAAGGTTAATCTCTGCTGGGAGAGGCCCGATTTCAGGCCGAGGGACCACCTGGGAATGGCAGATAATACAACACTAATGAATCCCAAGTCAGCAATTTACACCCGGCACGAAATGTTACATTGCTGCGGCGCGGTGCCAGTATGCGGGCAAGACTCTTACCGGATTCTGACTGACTGCTCACCCCCGGGGGGCCAGTGCCGCTAAGTTAAGGCGATTTTCGTAGGGCGGATTAGGCGGAACGCCGTAATCGGCCATCGATGAGCCGCCGATAACGCATGCATGGCCGATTACGCTGCGCTAATCCGCCCTACCTGGTTCCGATGTCCGCCTAACTTACAAAAAAACCGGGTAGCGCATGGGGATCGCCCACACGCTCCCGGCTGGGAACCAGACTGCTCCGTGCCTGCCGATTAACGTGGCAGGTCGGAATAGCCCATCAGGAACTCGTCGACCGCGCGCGCGCACTGGCGGCCTTCGCGGATCGCCCACACCACCAGCGACTGGCCGCGGCGCACGTCGCCGGCGGCAAACACTTTAGGCGCCGACGTCTTGTAGCAACCCTCGCCATCGGTGGTCGCCTTGGCGTTGCCGCGCGCATCCTTGTCGATGCCGAACGCGTCGAGCACGTTGGCGACCGGCGAGACGAAGCCCATGGCCAGCAGCACCAGGTCGGCCTTCATCTCGAATTCCGAGTTCGGCACTTCGCTCATCTTGCCGTCTTTCCATTCGACGCGGCAGGCGACCAGCTTCTCGACCTTGCCGCCCTTGCCTTCCAGACGCTTGGTGGCCACCGCCCAGTCGCGCTCGCAACCTTCCTCGTGCGACGACGAGGTGCGCAGCTTGGTCGGCCAGTACGGCCACACCAGCGGCTTGTTCTCTTGCTCCGGCGGCATAGGCATCAGTTCGAACTGCGTGACCGAGGCGGCGCCGTGGCGGTTCGAGGTGCCGACGCAGTCGGAACCGGTGTCGCCGCCGCCGATGACGACCACGTGCTTGCCGGTGGCCTTCAACTGGTCCTTGACCTTGTCGCCGGCGTTGACCTTGTTTTGCAGCGGCAGGAAGTCCATCGCGAAATGCACGCCCTTGAGCTCGCGGCCCGGGACCGGCAGGTCGCGCGGCTGCTCGGCGCCGCCGGCCAGGATGACCGCGTCAAATTCTTTTTCCAGGTCTTCCGGGAAAATCGTTTCCTTGGCCCAGTTGTTGACGTTGGCCGGGAAGTCCTTGCCGACCAACACGCTGGTGCGGAACACGACGCCTTCGGCTTCCATCTGCTTGATACGGCGGTCGATATGCGACTTTTCCATCTTGAAGTCGGGAATGCCGTAGCGCAGCAGGCCGCCGACGCGGTCGCTCTTCTCGAACACGGTCACGGCGTGGCCGGCGCGCGCCAGCTGCTGCGCCGCCGCCAGGCCGGCCGGGCCGGAACCGACCACGGCCACTTTCTTACCGGTCTGGTGGGCGGCCGGTTGCGGCACCACCCAGCCGTGTTCCCAGCCCTCGTCGATGATCTTGTGCTCGATCGACTTGATGCCGACCGGATCGTTGTTGATGCCGAGCGTACAGGCCGACTCGCACGGCGCCGGGCAGATGCGGCCGGTGAATTCCGGGAAGTTGTTGGTCGAGTGCAAGGTGTCGAGCGCTTCGCGGTAGTTGCCGCGATAAACCAGATCGTTCCAGTCCGGGATGATGTTGTTGACCGGGCAGCCCGTGTTGCAGAACGGGATGCCGCAATCCATGCAGCGCGCGCCCTGCACCTTGGCCTGCTCGTTGGTCAGGGTGATGACGAACTCGGAATAGTTCTTCAAACGCGCCGCCGGTGGCAGATAGCCCTCGTCCTGACGCTGGAATTCCATGAAACCGGTGATTTTACCCACGATAAATCCTTAAATATGTTCTGTCAGAGGCGGCGCTCAGGCGGCGATCGGCTGTACGGCGGCGGCTTCGTTCGCCACGTCCTCGGCCATTTCGGCCAGGGCGCGTTTGTATTCGCTCGGGAATACCTTGACGAACTTGCCGCGGCTGTCGGCCCAGTTGTCCAGCAACAGGCGGGCACGGGTGCTGCCGGTGTGCTTGAAGTGGCGCTCGATCAGGCGCTTGAGGATCACCTCGTCCGCTTCCGCGCCCTGGTCCTTGTGCTGGATGTGCCAGGTGGCCTTGTCCGCTTCCTGCTGCTTGGCGGTCAATACCGGCTCCAGCGACACCATCGCCGTGTTGCAACGCGACTCGAAATCGCCGTCCGGGTCGTACACGTAGGCGATGCCGCCCGACATGCCCGCGGCGAAGTTGCGGCCGGTGCCGCCCAGCACGACGACGGTGCCGCCGGTCATGTATTCGCAACCGTGGTCGCCGGTGCCCTCGACGATCGCCGTGGCGCCCGAGTTACGCACCGCGAAACGCTCGCCGGCCACGCCGTTGAAGAAGGCTTCGCCGCTGATGGCGCCGTACAACACCGTGTTGCCGATAATGATGTTGTTGACGGCCCAGCCGCGGAACTCGGTGTTCGGACGCACGATGATGCGGCCGCCCGACAAGCCCTTGCCGACGTAATCGTTGCCTTCGCCAACCAGGTCGATCGTGATGCCGTGCGCCAGGAAGGCGCAGGCGGACTGGCCGGCCGTGCCTTGCAGCTGGATGTGGATGGTGTCGTCCGGCAAACCGGCGTGACCGTAGCGCTTGGCCACTTCGCCCGACAGCATGGTGCCGACGGTGCGGTTGACGTTGCGCACCGGCGAGATGAACGAGACGCGCTCGCCCTTCTCCAGCGCGGCCTTGGCTTGCGCGATCAGCTTGTGGTCGAGCGCCTTGTCGAGGCCGTGGTCCTGCTCCATCGTGTGATAGATCGAGTGGCCGTCCTGCACTTCCGGCTGGTAGAAGATGGCGCTGAAGTCCAGGCCCTTGGCCTTCCAGTGCGTGATCGCCTTCGACTTGTCCAGCAGGTCGACGCGGCCGATCAGCTCGTCATAGGTGCGGATGCCCAGTTGCGCCATCAGCTGGCGGGCTTCCTCGGCGACGAAGAAGAAGTAGTTGACCACGTATTCCGGCTTGCCGGAGAACTTGGCGCGCAGCACAGGGTCCTGCGTGGCGACGCCGACCGGACAAGTGTTCAGATGGCATTTGCGCATCATGATGCAACCCTCGACCACCAGCGGCGCGGTGGCGAAGCCGATCTCGTCGGCGCCCAGCATGGCGGCGATGACGACGTCGCGGCCGGTGCGCATCTGGCCGTCGGCTTGCACGCGGATGCGGCTGCGCAGGCCGTTGAGCACCAAGGTCTGCTGCGTTTCCGCCAGGCCCAGTTCCCAAGGCGTGCCGGCGTGCTTGACCGACGACAATGGCGAAGCGCCGGTGCCGCCGTCGTGGCCGGCAACCACGACGTGGTCGGCCTTGGCCTTGGTGACGCCGGCGGCGACGGTGCCGATACCCACTTCCGACACCAGCTTGACCGAGATCGAGGCGCGCGGATTGGCGTTCTTCAGATCGTGGATCAGCTGCGCCAGGTCTTCGATCGAATAGATGTCGTGGTGCGGCGGCGGCGAGATCAGGCCCACGCCCGGCACCGAGAAGCGCAGGGTGGCGATGTATTCCGACACCTTATGGCCGGGCAGCTGGCCGCCTTCGCCGGGCTTGGCGCCCTGGGCCATCTTGATCTGGATCTGGTCGGCCGAGTTCAGGTAGGCGGCGGTGACGCCGAAACGGCCCGAAGCGACCTGCTTGATGCGCGAGCGCAGCGAATCGCCTTCCTGCAAGGCAATGTCGACCACCATCTGCTCTTTGCCCATGACCGAGGCCATGGTCTCGCCCTGCTTGATCTTGATGCCTTTGAGTTCCATCGTGTAGCGCGATGGATCCTCGCCGCCCTCGCCGGTGTTGGACTTGCCGCCGATGCGGTTCATCGCCACGGCCAGGGTCGCGTGCGCCTCGGTCGAGATCGAACCCATCGACATCGCGCCGGTGGCGAAACGCTTGACGATTTCCTTGGCCGGCTCGACTTCCTCCAGCGGGATCGCCTTGGTCGGGTCCAGCTTGAACTCGAACAGGCCGCGCAACGTCAGGTGGCGCTTGCTCTGGTCGTTGATGATCTGCGCGTACTCTTTATAGCTGGAGAAGTTGTTGCTGCGGGTCGAATGCTGCAGTTTCGCGATCGCGTCCGGGGTCCACAGGTGGTCTTCGCCGCGCACGCGGAAGGCGTACTCGCCGCCGGCGTCCAGGTGGTTGGCCAGCACCGGATCGTCGCCGAAGGCCAGGTTGTGCAGGCGCAGCGCTTCCTCGGCCACTTCGAACACGCCGATACCTTCGACGTTCGAGGCGGTGCCCTTGAAGTACTTGTCGACCAGCGACTTGTTCAGGCCAACGGCTTCGAAGATCTGCGCGCCGCAGTACGACATATAAGTGGAGATGCCCATCTTCGACATCACCTTCATCAAGCCCTTGCCGACGGCTTTGGTGTAGTTGTAGACGGCCTTCTCGCCGGACATGTCGCCCGGCATGCCGTGCGCCAGCTCGACCAAGGTTTCCATCGCCAGGTACGGGTGGATCGCTTCGGCGCCGTAGCCTGCCAGCAGCGCGAAGTGGTGGGTCTCGCGGGCCGAGCCGGTTTCAACGACCAGTCCGGTCGAGGCCCGCAGGCCCTTGCTGACCAGGTGCTGATGCACGGTCGATGTGGCCAGAAGCGCGGGGATGGCGACACGATCGGCGCCGATCGAGCGGTCCGAGACGATCAGGATGTTGTGGCCGGACTTGACGGCGTCGACCGCCTCGGCGCACAGCGAGGCCAGGCAGGCTTCGACGCCTTCCTTGCCCCAGGCCAGCGGGTAGCAGATGCTCAGCTCGTACGACTTGAACTTGCCGCCGGTGTGCAGGCTGATGCCGCGCAGGCGCGCCATGTCGTCGAAGCCCAGGATGGGCTGCGACACTTCCAGGCGCATCGGCGGGTTGACGTTGTTGGTGTCCAGCAGGTTGGGTTTCGGGCCGATGAACGACACCAGCGACATCACCATCGCTTCGCGGATCGGGTCGATCGGCGGGTTGGTCACCTGGGCGAACAGCTGCTTGAAGTAGTTGTACAGCGGCTTGAGCTTGTTCGACATCACGGCCAGCGGCGAGTCGTTGCCCATCGAGCCGGTCGCCTCTTCGCCGGCGGCGGCCATCGGCGCCATCAGGAACTTCAGGTCTTCCTGGGTGTAGCCGAACGCCTGCTGGCGGTCCAGCACGGACGCGACGGCTTTTTCGCCCGGCGCGGCGCTGTACTTGACGCGGTTGTGCGCCAGCTGGCTTTCGCTCAGCTTGATTTCGTTGAGCTTGATGCGCACGGCGTTGATCCACGCCTTGTACGGCTTGGCGTTGGCGTAGGTGTCTTTCAGCTCTTTATCGTCGATGATGCGGCCCGCTTCGAGGTCGATCAGGAACATCTTGCCCGGCTGCAGACGCCATTTCTGGATGATTTTCGACTCGGGAATCGGCAACACGCCCGATTCCGACGCCATCACCACCAGGTCGTCGTCGGTGACGATGTAACGCGCGGGACGCAAACCGTTGCGGTCCAGCGTGCCGCCGATGTAGCGGCCGTCGGTGAAGGCCATGGCGGCCGGGCCGTCCCATGGTTCCATCATCGCGGCGTGATATTCGTAGAACGCGCGGCGATTATCGTCCATCGTGCCGTGATTTTCCCACGCTTCCGGGATCATCATCATCATCGCCTGGGCGATAGGATAGCCGGCCATCAGCAGCAGTTCGAGCGCGTTGTCGAAGCAGGCGGTGTCCGACTGGCCTTCATAGATCAGCGGGAACAGTTTCTGCAGGTCTTCGCCCAGCACGGCCGATTTCATCACGCCCTCGCGCGCGCGCATCCAGTTGAAGTTGCCTTTGACGGTGTTGATCTCGCCGTTGTGGGCGATCAGGCGGTACGGGTGGGCCAGCGGCCATTCCGGGAAGGTGTTGGTCGAGAAACGCTGGTGCACCAGCGCCAGCGCCGACACGCAACGCGCGTCCTGCAGGTCTTTATAGTACACGCCGACCTGGTCGGCCAGCAGCAGGCCCTTGTAGACGATGGTGCGGGCCGACATCGAAGCGACGAAGAATTCCTTACCGTGCAGCAGCTTGAGCGCCTGGATGGCGTGGCCGGACGATTTGCGGATCACGTAGAGCTTACGTTCGAGTGCGTCGGTCACCATGATGTCGGCGCCGCGGCCGATGAAGATCTGGCGGATCACCGGCTCTTTGGCGCGCACGGTGGGCGACATCGGCATGTCGCAGTCGACCGGCACGTTGCGCCAGCCCAGCACGACCTGGCCCTCGGCGCGCACGGCGCGCTCGATTTCCTGTTCGCAAGCGATGCGCGAAGCGTTTTCCTTCGGCAGGAACACCATGCCCACGCCGTATTCGCCTGGCGGCGGCAGTTCGATACCTTGTTTGGCCATCTCGTCGCGGTAGTACTGGTCCGGGATCTGGATCAGGATACCGGCGCCGTCGCCCATCAGCGCGTCGGCGCCCACGGCGCCCCGGTGATCCAGGTTCTTCAGGATCAGCAAGCCCTGTTCAACGATGGAGTGGCTCTTGTTGCCCTTGATATGGGCGACGAAACCGACGCCGCAGGCATCGTGTTCATTGGAAGGATCGTACAGACCTTGGGCTTTCATGGGGCTTCTCCGCTGGCAATTAGGCTAATGGGAAATAGAGTAGTGCAATGCAGCGTAAAAGACAACCATAACAAATAGGGTCGGAGTCGAATTAATTTTTCAGGAGTTGCCGGAAATTTTAAATGGGGACAGAGTCAATGCGGGCCGATAAAGCCCGCACACCACGGGGGTCGGACCCATCGGGTCCGACCCCGCGACGGCTCAGGGTTCGGTTTTGATTTTGAAAGGGCGGCCCCGCTTCGCCGGCAGCACCTGGCGCTTGACCTTGTTTTGCAGGGCGGTCTTGAACTGCTCCGATCCCAGCGGCCAGCCCTTGAGCAGCGCCTTGCCGATCACGTCGATCTGCTCGGCCGTCAGGGGTGGCTCGCTCAGCGCCGTGTAGGCGGCCTCGCGCTGGAATGGCGTGTTGCCCAGCGCCCAGAACTGCGCGTGGTCGATGACCAGGCCGTCCGAGCGGATGCCCGCGTGGTGACAGTAGCTGGACCAGCGATAGTCCTCGGCGCGGCTCACCAGGCCGTTGCGGACCGGGTTGGATTCGATATAGCGGCTGCACAACATGAAGTATTCATCGGCGTCGATCAGCGAGGTTTTGTAGCGTCCGTTCCACAAAGTTCCCGTGCGGCTATATTTCTGGTTGAAGTAGGGCACGTAGTAGCGGCCGATCCATTGCATCATCTGGCCCAGGCCGCCCTCGTCGGACGGCGTCACCAGCAAATGCAGGTGGTTGGGCATCAGGACGTAGGCGTGGACGGCCACCTTGTGGTTTTTGGCGGCGGTGCGCAGCCAGCCGTGGAAAGCTTCGTAATCATCGGCATCGTGGAAGATCGGCTGGTCGTTGTTGCCGGTCTGGATCACGTGGTGCGGCTGGGAGGGGACGATCAGGCGGGGAAGGCGGGCCATATAAGCTAACGGTAAATCCGCTCGTGTTACACGTAGGGCAGATTAGGCGGAATGCCGTAATCCGCCAATGCGCGAGCCGTCGGGACGCATGCAGTGGCGGATTACGCTGCGCTAATCCGCCCTACGTGGATCTGATGTCAGTCGGGCGGCGGTGGGCGAAGCGCAGATTCTACACCACTCTGTCCCCGATTAATCACGCGCGCAGCAAAACCGGCGCCACTCTGTCCCTGTTTTTGCCGCCGGGGCTGGAAAGCTGGAACACGCTGACCACTTTCGCCAGCGCGCCGCTCTGGTCCTCCAGCGCCGCCGAGGCCGCCGCCGCCTCCTCCACCAGCGCCGCGTTCTGCTGCGTCACCTGGTCCATCTGGGCGATGGCGCGGTTGATCTGCTCGATGCCGGCGGTCTGCTCGACACTGGCGCTGGTGATCTCGCCGATGATGTCGGTCACGCGGCCGACGTTGGCGACGATCTCGCGCATCGTGCTGCCGGCTTCGGCCACCAGCCGGGCGCCGGTTTCCACCTTGTCGACCGAGTCGCCGATCAGGGTCTTGATTTCCTTGGCCGCCGCCGCGCTGCGCTGGGCCAGGTTGCGCACCTCGGACGCGACCACCGCGAAGCCGCGCCCCTGCTCGCCGGCGCGCGCCGCCTCGACCGCCGCGTTCAAGGCCAGGATGTTGGTCTGGAACGCGATGCCGTCGATGACGGCGATGATGTCGACGATCTTGTGCGCCGACGCGTTGATCTCCGTCATCGTGTCGACCACCTGCTCGACCACGTTGCCGCCCTTGACGGCCACCTCCGACGCCGACAGCGCCAAGGTGTGCGCCTGGCGCGAGTTGTCGCCGTTTTGCTTGACGGTGGCGGTCAGCTCCTCCATCGACGACGCCGTCTGCTGCAGCGAGCTGGCCTGCTGCTCGGTGCGGGCCGACAGGTCCAGGTTGCCGTGGGCGATCTCGCCGGACGCGGTGGCGATGGTGTCGGTGCCGCTGCGCACCTGGCCGACGATGTTGACCAGGCTGGCGTTCATGTCGTTCAGCGCGCGCAGCAGTTGGCCGGTCTCGTCCTTGCCGCGCACGTCGATCTTGCTGCTCAAGTCGCCGGCGGCGACGGTTTGCGCCACCAGCACCGCCTGGTGGATCGGGCGCGTGATCGACACCCCGATCACATAGGCGAACCAGGCGCCCAGCGCCAGCGCGCCGGCCGCCAGCGCCAGCAGGAAGCGCTGGCCGGAACGGAACTGCTGCTGCACGTCGGCGGCCAGCTCACGGCCGACATCGGCCTCGTACTTGCCGATCTTGGCCACGCTGCTCAAATAGGCGGCGAACTGCGGCTCGAGCCGGTCGTCGGCCAGGCGGCGGGCGGCGTCGATGTCGCCGCTGGTCTTGAGCTTGAACATGGCGTCGCGGCTGGCCGCGTAGTCCTTGCGCACCGACGCGACGGCCGCCAGCAGCGCCTTTTCCTCGTCGCTGACGAGCATCGGCTCGAGTTGCTGCTGGATGGCGTTGACGCGCGCGCGGGTGGCGGCGGCTTTTTCGGTGACGGCCGGCGATTCGGCCGTTTCGGTGTTGCGGGCGAAGGCCAGCACGCCGATGCCGCTGATGCCGATCTGGTTGTGCCATTCGGCCGTCAAGCGTTCCTTGACGCTGGCGCTGCCGACCATCTCCTCGGTCAGGTCGCCGACCGCCTGCAAGCGCCACACGCCGGCCATGGCCATGCCGACGATGAGCAGCATCACCAGCCCGAAGCCACCGGCCAGCCGCACCCCTATTTTCAAATCGGAAAAACGCATCGCAATACTCCTCAAAAACACAGTTTGAGGAACCATACTACGATGTCGATGCCTTAGAGAAACTCACCAATTCTCACAGCGGCCTGAGCTATATCAAATAAATCGTTTTGCTCAGGACAGCGCGGGGCGGAAAAATGGTTTTGCTCAGGACAAATTGAAACTTGCGGAAAGACTGTAGCCTTCGCCGTAAGCGCTGCGCAGCGGCAGATCCTGGCCCAGGCCGGTGCGCGCCTTCTTGCGCAGGCGGTACACCAGCATGTCGACGCGGCGGCCGGCGTCCGGGTCGTCGCCGCCGATGCCGGCCACGATGACCTGGCGCGGCACCGGACGGGTGTTGATCGTCAGCAGGTGCAGGAAGTTGCACTCCTTCTCCGTCAACGTGATGGCCAGGCCCTGCAGCTCGAGCTGGCGGGCGCTGACCTTCAAGGTCCACTTGCTCGGCAGCGGGATGGTTTCCTGCGGACCGACGCGGCGGTCCAGCGCCTCGATGTGCGCGGCCAGCTCGGGAAATTTGATCGGCTTGGTCAGATAATGGTCGGCGCCGAGGCGCAGGCCGAGGATGCGGTTGTCGAAGGCGACGCGGCCGGTCAGCACCAGCAGGCCGATCTGCGGATAAAGCTGTCGCATGCGCGGTATCACGTTGAAGCCGTCCTCGTCGGGCAGGCCCAGGTCCAGCACCACCACGCCCACATTTCCGTGGCTCAGGGCGGTCCACATATCGCTGGCGTTGTTGGTGATGTGCACTTCGTGTTGAAGCTCAATCAGGAACTCCGCCATTTCTTCGGCGTAGTCCAGATTGTCTTCCACGATGAGTATTTGCGTCATTGGTGCGCCATTGAATCGATTGTTGAGGGTCGCGCCCTGCTGCGTCAGCTTGCGTCCGAGGAATTATCACTGTTGCCACCCGGTCGCGCAAGGTTTTTCCCCGTGGCGGGCCCTACCGGAAGCCAAATCCGGAATTCGGCGCCGCTTTCAGAAACATTTCGGACGGTGACGGTCCCGCCGTGCACGTCGGCGATGGCGCGCGCCATGTACAGCCCGAGCCCGGACCCGGGCACGCCGCCGGCATTGCTACCGCGGAAGGACTTGGCGAAGATGTGCTCCAGTTCCGCCTGCGGCACGCCGGCGCCGGCATCGCGCACGAGGAACTCGACGCCGCCCTCCATGGCGGTTTTGCCCAGCAATTCTAACGGAGTATTGGCATCCGTGTACTTGACCGCGTTATCGATCAGAATTTCCAGGCAGAGACGAATGCCGGCCGGATCGCAGCGCATCCATTGCGGTAGCGCCTCGAGCCGCAGATCGACGCGGCCGCGGCGGGTGCGCGCCTGCTCGGCGACCTCGCGCAGCAGCGCGGCCGGCGAGATCTCGTCGGGCTGGCGCGCGCGGCCGATGCTGGCCATGCGCTCGGGCGACAGGTAGTCGTCGAGCAGCGCCAGCATGCGGTCGACCGCCGTCTGGATCTTGCGGTAGCGCTTGCGGGTGCCTTCGTCGTGGTGGGCGCCGGTCATCTCCAGGCGCTGCACGGCGCCGTCGATGGTCGACAGCGGCGTGCGGAATTCGTGCGACAGCATCGAGGCGAATTTTTTCTGCTGCTCGGCCAGTTCGCGCCGCGCGCTCAGGTCGCGCACCACGCCGACCACCGACACCGGCACGCCGGCGGCGTCGACAATCAGGGTCGAGGCGATTTCGACCGGCAGCACGCGGCCGTCGGCGTGCGCCAGCGCGGCCTCGCGCACCAGATGGAGGTCACCGTCGCCGGCCGCGTGGCGCGCCAGCCTGGGCGCCAGATCGCCCAGCAGCTCGGCGCCCAGCGCGCCGGCGTTGGCCAGCGTGTAGCCGAACTGGCGCTCGGCGGCGGGACCGAGCCAGGTCAGTTGCAAGGTGGCGCAGTCGGCCATCCAGCTCACTTCGTCGCTATGCTCGAGCAGCAGCCGGTAGCGCGCCGCGTTGGCCCGCGCCAGCGCCAATTCCGCCTGCAACTGGTCGACGGTCGGCACCCCTACTCCACCAGCGGCGCGAAGATCTGTTGCAGATCCTCTTGCGTGAGCGCCATCTTCTGCGACTCGCCCTCGGCCAGGATCGATTGCGCCAGATCGGATTTTTTCTGCTGCAGCACCTGGATCTTCTCTTCCAAGGTGCCCTTGGCGATCAGTTTATACACGAACACGGGCTTGTCCTGGCCGATGCGCCAGGCGCGGTCGGTGGCCTGGTTCTCGGCCGCCGGATTCCACCATGGATCGTAATGGATCACCGTGTCGGCCGCCGTCAGGTTCAGGCCGACGCCGCCCGCCTTCAGGCTGATCAGGAAGATCGGCACCGCGCCCTGCTGGAACGCCGCCACCTGCGCGCCGCGGTCCTTGGTGTCGCCGGTCAGCAGCGCGTACGGGATGTCGCGCGCCTCGAGTTCCTGCTCGATCAGCTCGAGCATGCTGGTGAACTGCGAGAACACCAGGATCTTGCGGTTTTCCTCGAGCAAATCCTCGACCATCTGCATCAGGTCGATCAGCTTGGCCGAGCCGGCCGTCTGCTTCTTCGACGGCAGCGACTTGACCAGGCGCGGATCGCAGCACACCTGGCGCAGCTTGAGCAGCGCCTCGAGGATGACGATCTGGCTGCGCGCCACACCTTTGCGGTCGATTTCGTCGCGCACCTTTTGGTCCATGGCCAGGCGCACCGTTTCGTACAGGTCGCGCTGGGCGCCGGTCAACTCGACCTTGCGCACCATCTCCGTCTTCGGCGGCAACTCCTTGGCCACGTTGTCCTTGGTCCGGCGCAGCAGGAAGGGCTTGATGCGGCGGTTCAGCAGCGCGCGCCGCATCGGATCGTCCTGGCGCTCGATCGGGTGGCGGAACACGCTGTTGAAGCCCTTCTCGTCGCCCAGCAGGCCGGGCAGCAGGAAATGGAACTGCGACCACAGCTCGCCCAGGTGGTTCTCCAGCGGCGTGCCGGACAGGCACAGGCGGTGGCGCGCGCGCAGCAGGCCGGCGCTTTGCGCGGCCTTGGAGCGGGTGTTCTTGATGTAGTGCGATTCGTCCAGGATGACCAGATGGAAATCATGCTCGCGCAGCTTTTCCTCGTCGCGCGGCAACAGCGCGTAGGTGGTCAGCACCAGGTCGGACTCGGCGATCTGGTCGAACTGCGCCATGCGGTCCTTGCCTTGCAGCAGCAGCACGCGCAGGCCGGGCGCGAAACGGGCCGCCTCCTCCTGCCAGTTGCCCATCAGACTGGTCGGCGCGATCACCAGCGCCGGCGCCGTCAGGCGGCCCGCCTCTTTTTCGATCAGGATGTGGGCCAGGGTTTGCACCGTCTTGCCCAGGCCCATGTCGTCGGCCAGGATGCCGGCGAAGCCGTATTCGCGCAGGAATTGCATCCACGACAGGCCGTCGGTCTGGTAGTCGCGCAAGGTGGCCTGCAGGCCGGCCGGCGTGGCGACGCGTTTCACCTCGCCGAACTGGTTCAGGCGCGCGCCCATTTCGCGCAGCGCGTCGCCGCCAGTCCAGTTCAGTTCGACGTTGCGGGCCAGCTCGTCCAGCCGCGCCGCGTCCAGGGTGGCCATGCGCAGCGAGGTCTTGATCTTGTCGCTGAAATACAGTTCGCCCAGGGTCGCCAAAATCGGCTTGACGCGCGCCCACGGCAGCGCCACGCGCGCGCCGTCGGCCAAGGTGGCCAGCATCTGGTCCTCGTCGCCGTGGCTGGCGATGGTTTTCGGATTGAAGTCGCCGGGCGCGTTGCGTATCAATTGCACCAGCACCGGCAGCAGCGGCACGCGCTCCTGGTTGACCATGATGCCCAGCTCCAGGTCGAACCAGGCGCGGCCGCCGTCGGCCGGGTCTTCCGTCACGTCGGCATACCAGTCGCCGACCTCGGTGACGTCGTAGCGGTACTTGGTGGTCTTCTCGACTTTCCAGCCCGCTTCGCGCAGCGCGGCGATGCCGTCGCGGGCGAAGCGTATCCACTCGGCCTGGCTGGGCAACAGCAAGCCGCCCTTGACGCTGCTCAGCGGCAACGCGGTGGGCGCGTGGAAATGGCGCTCGTTCAGCAACACCAGCGCCTGCTCCTCGGCGCCGGCGTCGCGCTGGATGATCTCGGTCACTTCGCCCTTCTGGCGCACCACGCGCTGCGACGGATCGAACGAGACGCGCTCGCCGTCATAATCGAACGACAGCACGGCGAAATCGTGCCAGCGCTGCAGCGAGCCGTCGGCCAGCATCGCCGCGTCCAGCGTCAGCACCGGGCGCGGCTTGACGTCGTCGCGCACCCGCTGCGGCAGCGGCTGCGGCAGCGGCATCAGCTGTTGCAGGCCGTGCGCCAGCAGCAACTGCGACACGCGCATCTTGTCGTTGGCCGTCAGCAGCGGCGCCTGCGCCACCAGCGCCTGCAGGTCGGCCAGCGGAATCGCGGCACCGCCCTGGTTCAGTTGCAGCACGCCGCACGACAGGTTGTCGATGTACCAAGGCGGATCGGTCGGCAGCATGTAGTCGACCTGGTCGGCGCCGCTGGCGGTCGGACGCGCGCCCGGCGGCGGCTGTACCTGCCAGCCCAGGCGCAGGCCCTTGCCCTCCTCGCGCCACGCCAGATTGGCTTCGCGCAACACGCCGCCCTTGAGCGGATACACCAGGCCGTTGCCGACGTCGGCCCACGAATTTGCCCACAGCAATTTATCCTGCTCGGCCAGCATCTGCAGCAGCGCCGCGCCGATCTTGCCGCGCGGCTCGGTGGCCGATCCCGTCTGCGAGTTCTGCCCGCTGCGCATGGCGACAAAGAAACGGATCAAATCCTCGTCGCCGGGCGCCAGGAAGGTGGGCGGCGCCGACAGCAGCGAAAACACCTCGCTCACCGGGGTGGCGGCGGCGACGTCGCCGTTCGAGCGCAGCCGCGCCTTGTACAAGCACAGCGCCACGTGGCGGCCGCCGCTGGTGGGCGCCATCACATAGATCAGGCGGTATTGGGTTTGTTTCGGATCGGAATCGACCGGGGGCGGGGTCAGCTTGGCCTTGGGGTGCGCGGCGGCATCGACCCGCTGCAGCCAGGTCGCCACCGCGTACGACAATTGGTTCGCGGGCGGCGGCGGCAGGCGCGTTGAAATAACCTGGGCAGCCGGGGCCGCTGGCTTGGCGGGAACCTCGTCGGTGGCGTCGTCGCGGGTAAAATCCATAGGTCGCATTGTTGTTCAAAGATGGTTCAAAAACGGCAACAGGCGATATTATCCGCCATACACGCGTTCGTGTTTGCGGATTCTTTACAAAAACCCGCGCGCTTATGTTTCCTGGGCCTCTTTCGACGCCCTTCATCGTGACCGATCGGCCATAACTTTGTCCATTTGGACTGTCAAGACTGGCACAATCGCGCCGATTGCGTATCATTCCGGGCTTGACCGCTAAGGAATGACCCACATGCTGCCTTCCATCGAACAACGTCTCGCCCTCGAACTCGCCGCCAAACCGGTGCAGGTCGCCGCCGCCATCGCCCTGCTGGACGAGGGCGCCACCGTGCCCTTCATCGCCCGCTACCGCAAGGAGGCCACCGGCGGCCTCGACGACATCCAGCTGCGCCTGCTCGAGGAGCGCCTGCGCTACCTGCGCGAGCTGGAGGACCGCCGCGCCGCCATCGTCGCCTCGATCACTGAACAGAACAAAATGACGCCGGCCTTATTAGATGCTGTCATGCATGCGGAAGACAAGACCCGGTTGGAAGACTTATATCTTCCGTACAAGCAAAAACGCCGCACCAAGGCCCAAATCGCCATCGAAGCGGGGTTGGCGCCGCTGGCCGACAGCCTGCTGGCCAACCCCGAACTGACTCCCGAAACGGAAGCCACCCGCTTCCTGCGCGAGCCGTTCACCACCGCCGACGGCAACAATCCGGGCGTGGCCGACGCCAAGGCCGCGCTCGACGGCGCGCGCCAGATCCTGATGGAACGCTTCGCCGAGGATGCCACCTTGCTACAATCGTTGCGCGAATACGTACAAGAGCATGGCATCGTTGAATCGAAAGTTATTGAAGGAAAGCAAGACGAAGGCGAAAAGTTCTCGGATTATTTCGATTATTCGGAAACCATCGGCACCGTGCCGTCGCACCGCGCGCTGGCGCTGATGCGCGGGCGCCGCGAAGGCATCCTCGACGTCACGCTGCGGCTCGACACCGAGGCCGAGAAGCCGAAATGGGACGCGCCGCACAACCCGTGCGAAGGCCGCATCGCCGCCCGCTTCGGCATCAAGCAGCAGGGCCGCCCGGCCGACAAATGGCTGGCCGACACGGCGCGCTGGACTTGGCGCGTGAAAAGCTTCATGCATCTTGAAAGCGAGCTGATGGGCGCGCTGCGCGAGCGCTCGGAACTGGACGCCATCAACGTCTTCGCCACCAACCTGAAAGCCCTGCTGCTGGCCGCGCCGGCCGGCCAGCGCGCCACCATGGGCCTGGACCCGGGCCTGCGCACGGGCGTCAAGGTGGCGGTGGTCGACGCCACCGGCAAGGTGGTCGACACCGCCGTCATCTACCCGCACCAGCCGAAGAACGACTGGGACGGCGCGCTGCACACTTTGGGCCGGCTGGCGGCCAAGCACAACGTCTCGCTGATCTCGATCGGCAACGGCACCGCCTCGCGCGAGACCGACAAGCTGGCGCAGGACCTGATCAAACAGCACCCGGAACAGAAGATGACCAAGATCGTCGTCTCCGAGGCCGGCGCGTCGGTGTACTCGGCGTCGGAATTCGCCTCGCGCGAGCTGCCGGACATGGACGTGTCGCTGCGCGGCGCCGTCTCGATCGCGCGCCGGCTGCAGGACCCGCTGGCCGAACTGGTCAAGATCGACCCGAAATCGATCGGCGTCGGCCAGTACCAGCACGACGTCTCGCAAACCCAGCTGGCGCGTTCGCTCGACGCGGTGGTCGAGGATTGCGTCAACGCCGTGGGCGTGGACGTCAACACCGCCTCGGCGCCGCTGCTGGCGCGGGTGTCGGGCCTGTCGACGTCGGTGGCGCAGGCGATCGTCTCGTACCGCGACGTCAAGGGCGCGTTCCCGTCGCGCGCCGCGCTCAAGGCGGTGCCGCGCTTGGGCGACAAGACCTTCGAACAGGCGGCCGGCTTCCTGCGCGTGATGGGCGGCGACAATCCGCTGGACGCCTCGGCGGTGCACCCGGAATCGTACCCGCTGGTGGAAAAAATCCTGGGCGACATCAAAAAGGATATCAAGGCCGTCATCGGCGAGACCGCGCTGATCAAGAGCCTGAACCCGGCCAAGTACGCCGACGACAAGTTCGGCGTGCCGACCATCACCGACATCCTCAAGGAGCTGGAGAAGCCGGGGCGCGATCCGCGTCCCGAGTTCACCACCGCCACGTTCAAGGACGGCGTCGAGGAAATCCGCGACCTGCGCCCGGACATGATTCTGGAAGGCGTGGTCACCAACGTGGCCGCGTTTGGCGCGTTCGTCGACATCGGCGTGCACCAGGACGGCCTGGTGCATATCTCGGCCTTGTCGAACACGTTCGTGAAGGACCCGCACACGGTGGTCAAGGCCGGCCAGGTGGTCAAGGTGAAGGTGCTGGAAGTGGACGAAAAGCGCAAGCGCATCGCCTTGACGATGCGGCTGACGGACAGCGCGCCGCAGCCGGGCGCGCAGCCGCAGCAGCGCGGCGACCGCGCCGACCGCAAGAGCATGGGCCAGCACCAGAAGCAGACCGCGCGGGCCGAACCGATCGGCGGCAGCATGGCGGCCGCCTTCGCCAAGCTGCGCGGCTAAACAAGCGTTGGCGTGGTTTTTCACCACCTTGGGTACGCTGCGCCCGCATTTCTTATAAAATGTCGGCATCTAACACCCATTCACACCGAGGCAGCTATGAGCGACGTACAAACCTGGATCAAAGAAACCGTGACCAACACCCCGGTGGTGCTGTTCATGAAAGGCACCGCCCAGTTCCCGCAGTGCGGCTTCTCCGGCCGCGCCATCCAGATCCTGAAAGCATGCGGCGTCGAAAACATCGCCACCGTCAACGTGCTGGAAGATCCGGAAGTGCGCCAGGGCATCAAGGACTACTCGAACTGGCCGACCATTCCGCAGCTCTACGTCAAAGGCGAGTTCATCGGCGGTTCGGACATCATGAACGAGATGTTCGAGTCCGGCGAGCTGAAAGCCCTGCTGGATGCCTGATCGCCCGCGGCCATTCGTGGCCCGGCGGATCATTCTCGCCATCACCGGCGCCACCGGCGCCGTGTATGGCGTGCGTCTGCTGCAACATTTGCAACACACCCCAGGCGTCGAGACGCATCTGATCGTGTCGGACGCGGCCGTCCTCACCTTGCATCAGGAAACCGGCCTGCAGCGCAAAGAGGTCGAAGCCTACGCCCACGTGGTGCACAAGGTGCGCGACGTCGGCGCCTCGATCGCCAGCGGTTCTTTTCAATCGGATGGCATGATCGTCGCGCCCTGCTCGATGAAGACGCTGGCGTCGGTGGCGCACAGCCTGTCGGACAACCTGATCGCGCGCGCGGCCGACGTGGTGCTCAAGGAGCGCCGCCGGCTGGTGCTGATGGTGAGGGAAACGCCGTTCAATCTGGCGCATTTGCGCAACATGACGGCGGTGACGGAGATGGGCGGTATTATCTACCCGCCGCTGCCGGGCTTTTATCACAATCCGCAAAGCATCGCGGAAATGGTCGACCACACCGTCGGCCGCGTCATCGACCTGTTCGGCATCGAGCACACGCTGGCCCCGCGCTGGAATGGTATGAAACCAGCCAGCCCGTCCAACGAAGATGCCACCGGTCCCGCCTAGCGTTTATCGAACTGCGACCCGCTGGCTTTTTTCAAATCCCTGGCTTCCTCCACCATGCGGCGGTGGGCGATGCGTTTGCGCATCACCTCGGCATGCTGGGCGGCCGTCATCGGCGGAGCGGTCATCAAATCTTTTAGTTGCGCGACGTTGCTGTAGTTACTTTTCATAGGACGGCTCAAAAGCTTGGCTCCGAAGTAAATGCTGCGATTCAGCGGCGCTGACTCCCCATTGTGCCTGAAATCCATGTCGAAACCATGACAATTCACAAAGGCACGGAAAAAAAAGCACCGCCCCGTTCCGAACAAAAACTGGCAAAACCATGAAACTAGTTTCACGCGGCAACTGCTCGAAACGCCGCCACAAACGGTCGACATTACTCCGTGCTAGTACGTAAATAACTACTTTTGGTAATTAACCCGTACCAGCATGCGAATAAATTCGCGCGCGATCTGCCGATGATGCTCGTCCAGGCGCTGTAAATCGGCGATCAGCTTGACGTCGGCCGACTCGAAGCGCGACACGCCGCCGCCGTTCTCGCCGGCCGGCGCGCCCGCCTCGGCGCCGCCGAAGCGCAGCCACTCGGCGGGCACGCCGAGCCACTGGGCGATCATGCGCAGCTTTTCCTGGGTCGGGATGGCCTCGCCCACCAGCCATTTGCGGGCCGCGTGGACTGTGATCGGTCTGCCATCAAACCGAATATTAAATTCCCGGGCGAGTCGCGTCGGGCTGTCGGGGGAGTAGTGAGCGTTCTTCAGGGCTTGTTGCAAGCGCTGACTAAAGCTTTCGCGTTCATTGGAAGAATTCATAGGTGCACTATTTCACGTTGCGTCATGAAAGTCAGTCTCTTGACGATGAGCAGTGATTGGGACGTGATGGGATCTTGAAACGGGCATTCTATCCTCTGAAAGTGCAGGCGCCGGCGGGCAGGGCGACCAAATTATATTCGGCAAGCCGCTGCAAAAGAGGCAACTTCCGCCCCGCTTTCATACCAATAGCATCGTTATTATTTTATCACTATTTTGACGTCGAAAAGCCTGGTCCTCACCGCCACTATACGCGCAGCTTATGATGCCGCCCACCCTTGTTTGGCGTCGCACGATACCTGCGCGCCACATTCGCCGCTGATCGCCGGCCGATGACGGCCACGGCGCGCCAGGCGCGCTACAATAGGCATGACGTTGACGTAAACGGAACACGAACGACCCACCACCGACCCGATGCCTACTTATACTATTACCGAACTGGCCCGTGAATTCGACATCACGGCGCGCGCCATCCGCTTCTACGAGGACCAGGGCTTGCTGAGCCCGTCACGCGAGGGCGCCGGCGGCCGCAGCCGCGTCTACACGCCGCGCGACCGCACCCGCCTCAAGCTGACCTTGCGCGGCAAGCGCCTCGGCCTGTCGCTGTCCGAAATCAAGAGCTTGGTCGACATGTACGAGACGCCGAAGGACACCAGCGCGCAGATGAACCGTTTCCTCGGCGTGCTGGCCCAGCATCGCCAAACGCTGGAGCAGCAGCGCGAGGATATCGAAATGTCGCTGGCCGAGATCACCGCCCACGAGGACGAGTGCAAACGCCTGCTGGCGGCCCAGGGCGAGGCCGGGCCGGCCTGACGATGCCGCCGCCGGCGACGCACTTTATGCCTACTTTACGTTTACGTAAACGTCACTCCGGCGTATGATTGAAGTTCACACCAGAAGAATGAGGATGACATGCTCCATCTCCCAGGCCTGACCTTTGACCACGGCGAAGACATCGCCGCCCTGCGCGAAGCCGTGCAACAATTCGCCGCCGCCGAGATCGCCCCGCGCGCGGCCGAGATCGACCGCAGCGACCAGTTCCCGATGGACCTGTGGCGCAAGATGGGCGAGCTGGGCGTGCTCGGCATCACCGTCGGCGAGGAATACGGCGGCGCCAACATGGGCTACCTGGCCCACATCGTGGCGATGGAGGAAATCTCGCGCGCGTCGGCCTCGGTCGGCCTGTCGTACGGCGCCCACTCGAACCTGTGCGTCAACCAGATCAAGCGCAACGGCACCGAGGAGCAAAAACAAAAATACCTGCCGAAGCTGATCTCGGGCGAGCACGTCGGCGCGCTGGCGATGTCCGAACCCAACGCCGGCTCCGACGTCGTCAGCATGAAACTGCGCGCCGACTTCAAGGGCGACCGCTGGGTCCTCAACGGCACCAAGATGTGGATCACCAACGGCCCCGACGCCGACGTGCTGGTGGTCTACGCCAAGAGCGACCTCGAGGCCGGCCCCAAGGGCATGACCGCCTTCCTGATCGAAAAAGGCTACAAGGGCTTCTCGGTGGCGCAAAAGCTCGACAAGCTGGGCATGCGCGGCTCGCACACGGGCGAGCTGGTGTTCGAGGATTGCGAGGTGCCGGTGGAAAACGTGCTGGGCGGCCTGGGCAAGGGCGTCAACGTGCTGATGTCGGGCCTGGACTTCGAGCGCACCGTGCTGTCGGGCGGTCCGCTGGGCATCATGCAGGCGTGCATGGACGCGGTCGTGCCCTACATCCACGACCGCAAGCAATTCGGCCAGGCGATCGGCGAGTTCCAGCTGATGCAGGGTAAGATCGCCGATATGTACTCGACCATGATGGCGTGCAAGGCCTATGTGTACGCGGTCGGCCAGGCCTGCGACCGCGCCACCACGCCGGAGGCGGTGCGCCAGCTGCGCAAGGACGCCGCCGGCGCCATCCTGTACAGCGCCGAGAAGGCGACCTGGATGGCCGGCGAAGCGATCCAGACGCTGGGCGGCAACGGCTACATCAACGAGTATCCGGTCGGCCGCCTGTGGCGCGACGCCAAGTTGTATGAGATCGGCGCCGGCACCAGCGAGATCCGCCGCATGCTGATCGGCCGCGAACTGTTCGCGGAAACGCGTTAACCCCTTACGCGTGCACCGACATGCCGGTGTCGCCACTTAGGGGTCGTACCCCGAGGGGTACGACCCCAGCCGGGGGTGCGGGTTTCGGCCGGCCGGACGAACAAGTTGCGCTAACGCGGGAGTCAGGGCGACCATGATCCAGGCTGCATTTCCAAAACTGCTGCGCTCGCAGATCGCGTTCGACATCGCGCGCACGATCCGCGACGGCTTCGACAAGCACTACCGGCTATTCCGCCAGACCAGCCGCCAGGCCAAGGCGCACTTCGAGCGCGGCGCTTGGCGCGAGGCCCAGCAGGCCGCGCGCGAGCGGATCGATTTCTACGACCGCCGCGTGCAGGAATGCGTGCAGACGCTGGAGGACGAATACAGCGACGCCGACCTGACCGACGAGGTGTGGCGCGAGCTCAAGCTGCACTACATCGGCATGCTGTCCGACCACAAGCAGCCGGAGCTGGCGGAAACCTTCTTCAACTCGGTCTGCTGCAACATCCTGCACCGCAGCTACTTCCACAACGAGTTCATCTTCGTGCGGCCGGTGGTCTCGACCGAGTACATCGAAACCGGCGAACTGGCGCCGACCTACCGCGTCTACTACCCGGGCACGGACGGGCTGCGCTTCACGCTCAAGCGCATCGTCACCAACTTCCAGCTCGACGCCAAATTCGACAACCTGGCGCGCGACGTCGAGCAGGTGGAGGCGCGCTTCCGGGAGCAGTTCGGCGCCGGGCGCACCGAGCCGAACAACCAGATCCAGGTGCTGTCGAGTCTGTTCTTCCGCAACAAGGGCGCCTACATCGTCGGCAAGGGCATCAACGGCAACAAGGAATACCCGTTCGTCGTGCCCATCCTGCACAACCGCGACGGCGAGCTGATACTCGACACCGTGCTGTTCGACCAGGAACAGATCACGATCCTGTTCTCGTTCACGCGCGCCTACTTCCTGGTCGACATGGAAGTGCCGTCCGCCTACGTGCAATTCTTGCGCACCTTGCTGCCGCGCAAGCCGCGCAGCGAGATCTACACCATCCTCGGCCTGCAAAAACAAGGCAAGACGCTGTTCTACCGCGACTACCTGCAGCACTTGAAGCACTCGTCCGACCAGTTCGAGATCGCGCCCGGCATCAAGGGCTTGGTGATGCTGGTGTTCGCGCTGCCGTCGTTCCCCTACGTGTTCAAGGTCATCAAGGATTTCTATCCGCCGCCCAAGGACACCACGCGCGCGCTGATCAAGGAAAAATACCTGCTGGTCAAACACCACGACCGTGTCGGCCGCATGGCCGACACCTTGGAGTATTCCAACGTCGCCTTCCCGCGCGAGCGCTTCACCGAGGAGCTGATCGCCGAGTTGAAACATTTCGCCCCGTCGCTGTACGAGGAGGAGGGCGAAAAGATCATCATCAAGCACCTGTACATCGAGCGCCGCATGGTGCCGCTGAACATGTGGCTGAGCAACGCCGACAAGGACGGCAACGACGCCCAGCTCGAACACGGCATCCTCGAATACGGCAACGCCATCAAGGAGCTGGTCGCCGCCAACATCTTCCCCGGCGACATGCTGTACAAGAACTTCGGCGTGACCCGCCACCAGCGCATCGTGTTTTACGATTACGACGAAATCGAATACATCACCGACTGCAATTTCCGCGACATCCCCGAGGCGCGCAACGAGGAGGAGGAGATGGCGTCGGAGCCGTGGTATCCGATCGGCAAGCACGACGTCTTCCCCGAACAGTTCGGCCGTTTCCTGCTGGGCAACGCCAAGATCCGCAAGTATTTCATGAAGCACCACGCCGACCTGCTGACGCGCGAATACTGGCAGGCGCGCAAGCAGCGCATCCTCGACGGCGTAGTCGAGGACGTCTATCCGTATCCGCAGCACATACGCTTCTTCCACGAAAACCAATCCAACATCCCGGCGGTATCGATCCCGGTGCCGCCCCCCTTTATGGAGACTCTAGAAAATGAATGATCCTATCGCGCATGATCCCGTCGTTATCGTGGGCGCAGCCCGCACCCCCATGGGCGCCTTCCAGGGCGACTTTTCCGGCAAGGCCGCGCACGACCTGGGCGCGGTCGCGATCGCCGCGGCGGTCGAACGCGCCGGCATCGACGGCAAGCTGGTCGAACACGTCTACTTCGGCAACTGCCTGATGGCCGGCCAGGGCCAGGCGCCCGCGCGCCAGGCGTTGCTCAAGGCCGGCCTGCCGGCATCGACCGGCGCCGTCACCTTGTCGAAGATGTGCGGCTCGGCGATGCAGGCCGCCATCTTCGCCCACGACCAGCTGGTCGCCGGCAGCGCCGACGTAGTGGTGGCCGGCGGCATGGAATCGATGACCAACGCGCCGTATTTGATCCCCAAGGCGCGCGGCGGCTACCGCATCGGCCACGGCATGATGTTCGACCACATGATGTACGACGGCCTCGAGGACGCCTACTCGCGCAACGAGAAAACCGGCGAAGGCCGCTCGATGGGCACGTTCGCCGAGGAATGCTCGGCCAAGTATGAATTCACGCGCGAGGCGCAGGACAACTTCGCCATCGAATCGGTCAAGCGCGCGCAGGCCGCCACCAACGAAGGCTGGTTCAAGTGGGAAATCGCCCCCGTCACGGTCAGCAGCCGCGCCGGCGACACCGTCATCGACAAGGATGAGGGTCCGCTGAAGGCCAAGATCGAAAAGATCCCGACCCTGCGCGCCGCCTTCAAGAAGGACGGCACCATCACGGCCGCCTCGTCGTCGTCGATCAACGACGGCGCCGCCGCGCTGGTGATGATGCGCGAATCGACCGCCAAGCGCCTGGGCGCGACCGTCATCGCCAAAATCCACGGCCACGCCACGTTCGCGCAGGAGCCCAACCTGTTCACCACGGCGCCGATCGGCGCGGTCGAAAAGCTGTACAAGAAAATCGGCTGGGCCAGCCGGGACGTCGACCTGTTCGAGATCAACGAGGCGTTCGCCGCCGTGCCGATGGCCGCGATGCGCGACCTCGACATCCCGCACAGCAAGATCAACGTGCACGGCGGCGCCTGCGCGCTGGGCCACCCGATCGGCGCCTCGGGCGCGCGCATCCTCGTCACACTGATCGGCGCGCTCAAGCGCACCGGCGGCAAGAAGGGCGTGGCCGCGCTGTGCATCGGCGGCGGCGAGGCGACCGCCATGGCCATCGAGCTGGTGTAATCGGATGGCGACCGCACTGATCATCGGCGCCTCGCGCGGCATCGGGCTCGAGCTCGTTAAGCAATACCTGGCGGACGGCTGGCGCGTGATCGCCACCGCGCGCAAGGCCGACGACTGCGCCGCGCTCGGCGCGCTGGGCGCCGAGCCGCACCAGCTCGACGTCACCAACGTCGAGGCGTGCGCCGGCATCGGCTGGAAGCTCGACGGCGAGGAACTCAACGTCGCCGTGCTCAACGCCGGCGTCTACGGCCCGCGCCACGACGGCTTTCCGTCGCAGGCCGATTTCGACACCGTGATGCACACCAACGTGCTGGCGGCGATGCGGCTGCTGCCGATCATCGCGCCGATGGTGGGCGCGGCGCGCGGCAAGCTGGCGGTGCTGTCGTCGAAGATGGGATCGCTCAGCGAGCGTGGCAGCCCGAGCGGCTCGCTGTACCGCGCCAGCAAAGCCGCGCTCAACTCGGTGCTGATCGACACGGCGCTGGTGTACGGCAAGCAGGGCGCCACCTGCGTGGCGTTCCATCCGGGCTGGGTGCGCACGGAGATGGGCGGCGAGGGCGCCGACATCTCGGTGGAGGAAAGCGCGGGCGGCATCCGCAAGACGCTGGCGGCGTTGCCGGCGTCGGAGCGGGCCGTCTACCGCAACTACGACGGCACGCCGATCGGCTGGTAACGGCGCAAAGATCGAAGGCGAACCCCGCACCGCCAACCGGGGTCGTACCCCGCGGGGTACGACCCCAACATCCCGGGTTGCGGGTTAAAACTATAAACAAGAGACGACATGATACTGACCGAAGAACACGAAATGATCCGCGACGCGCTGCGCACCTTCGCGCGCGAGCGGCTGGCGCCGCAAGCCGGGCGCTGGGACAAGGAGCACCACTTTCCCAAAGAGGAACTGAAGGAGCTGGCCGCGCTGGGGGCCTTCGGTGTCGCCGTGCCGGAGGAGTTGGGCGGCGCCGGCATGGATTACGTCTCGCTGGCGCTGGTGCTGGAGGAGATCGCGGCCGGTGATGGCGGCACGTCGACCATCATCTCGGTCAACAACTGCCCGGTGTGCAGCATCGCCATGATGTACGCTAACGATCGCCAGAAGGAGCAATGGCTGCGTCCGTTGGCGCAAGGCGACATGCTGGGCGCGTTCTGCCTGACCGAGCCGCACACCGGCAGCGACGCCGCCGCGCTGCGCACCACGGCCACGCGCGACGGCGGCGAGTACGTCCTCAACGGCGTCAAGCAATTCATCACCAGCGGCAAGTACGCGGACGTCGCCATCGTGCTGGCGGTGACGGACAAGGCCGCCGGCAAGAAGGGCATCAGCGCGTTCTGGGTGCCGACGTCGACGCCGGGCTACACCGTCGCCGGGCTGGAGCAAAAGATGGGACAGCACTCATCGGACACGGCGCAGATCCTGTTCGAGAATTGCCGCATCCCGGCAGAAAATCTGATCGGCGAAGAGGGGCAGGGCTACAAGATCGCGCTGTCGGGGCTGGAGGGCGGGCGCATCGGCATCGCCTCGCAAGCGGTGGGCATGGCGCGCGCCGCGTATGAAGCCGCGTTGGCGTACGCGCGCGAGCGCGAGAGTTTCGGCAAGCCGATCTACGAGCACCAGGCGGTGCAATTCCGGCTGGCCGACATGGCCACGCAAATCGAAGCGGCGCGGCAACTGATCCGCCACGCGGCATCGATGAAGGACGCCGGCCTGCCGTGTCTGAAGGAAGCGGCGATGGCCAAGCTATTCGCCTCCGAGATGGCGGAGAAGGTCTGTTCGGACGCCATCCAGGTGCACGGCGGCTACGGCTACGTCTCGGATTTCCCGGTGGAGCGTATATATAGGGACGTGCGCGTCTGCCAGATTTACGAAGGCACCAGCGACATCCAAAAGCTGCTGATCGCCCGCGCGCTGTAAAGCAACTCCGGGGTCAGGTCCACCATTTCTACACGGCCTGATCCGTTGAGCCCATAACTGCGCCGCGCCAACGGCCTACGCTTAAGCTCGTGTAGAAATGGTGGACCTGACCCCGGAGTATGGACGAAAAAAAAGCCCGTATCTCAACGGGCTTCGTTCCAATGTATTACCAATGCTTTAATCGTGCCGTCGTCCAGTGCTATCTGCAAAGTGACTTCAGCGTTTCTCGGACGCCCATGCTATCTGCGTGGTGCCTCCAACGTGTAAAACGACCAATGTATTCGAAACTACAACTCCAGGTGGCGCCATCTGTGATCCGCTCTTACACACATCAGATCACTACGCTTGCCTTGGATGTGGGACTGTTCACTTGGAAACCAAGAAACCTCAACCACGAACGTAGTGTAACACAGATGTTTGTGCGACGCACAAATTATTTCATTTCTGTCGCTTCGGTGGTCAACGGCGTCGGATTGCGGCGCGGCTTGTGGCGGCACGCCCGTTCGAATTCGGAGATGACCTGCGCGCCGAACAGCAGCAACGTCGCGCCGATCTCCAGGCTGAACATGACGATGATGGCCGTCGTCATCGAGCCGTACACCACATTGACCTGCGACAGGGTCGAGAAGTACCACACCAAAATGTGGCGCGCCGCTTCCCACAGCAGCGCCGCCGTCACGCCGCCGATCAGCGCGTGCGACAGCGATAGCCTGCCGACCGGCATCACCAGATAGATCGCCGTCAGCACCAGCACCTCGCCGCCCAGCCCCAGCATGTACAGCAGCGCGCCCGAGACGCCCTCCAGCGACCAGTCGTAGCCGAACAGGCGCACGCTTTCCTCGCCCATCACCTGCAGGCTGCCGGCCACCAGGGTCACCAGCAACATGCCCACGCCCAGCGACAGGATGAAGCAGTAGGGCATGATCGCCGAGATCAAATACCGCCGCCGCTTGATCTCCACCCGGTGCTTGAAGATGACCGACATGGCGTTTTCCAGCACCGTGAAGGCCAGCGAACTGAAGAAAATCATGCTGATCAGCAGCACGCCGCCGACCACGTCGCGGTGTTCGAGGAAGTGGCCGACCTCGGTGACGATCGGTTTCGATTGGCCCGGTACCAGGTAATTCAGATAGCGCCCGACCGTGTCCAGCAGCACGGTCTCGTCGATGACGTGCGACAGCGCCACCACCACCAGCATCAGCAGCGGCACGATCGACAGCAGCGAGTAATACGCCACCGCGCCCGCCAGCAGCAGGCCCTGGTTGGCGCGGAAGCCCTTGAGGCATTGCACCAGGAAGTCCATCGGGTGCATGAGCACGTAGGCCAGGCCCCGTCGATTGAGAAATTTCATTTATCCATTGTACGCGTGAGCTCAACGCGCAGTATGTGCGGCGACGTCCAGATAACGCCAGTTGGTCAATTCCACCGGATGGCGCGTGTAATTCCGCAGCCATGGCTGTTGCAGGTCGGCGGAGATCGGGTGTGTCAGCAGCACCCACGGCGTGTACGCGTGGATGAGCTGCGCCATTTCGTCGTACAGCCTGGTGCGCTCGGGCGTATCGTCCATGGCGCGGGTCCGTTCATAGCGCTGGTTGTAGGCCGGCAGATTGAAGCGCGCGTAATTCGGCCCCGCCTTGTTGGGACCGTACAGCAGTTGATAGAAATTGTCGCCGTCCGGGAAGTCGGCCACCCAGTTGGTTTCGAACATCATCACCTTGCCCAGCCGCGAGGCTTTGATGATCTCGGTCTTCTTGTCGCTCTTGAAGGTGACGTTGAGGCCGATCGCGTTCAGGTTCTTGCGCCACAGCTCGTCGCGCAGGCGGCCGACCATCGACGGCTCCGTATGCATCACCAGCGTCAGCGGCTTGCCGTCGGGCAGGGTGCGCCAGCCGCCGCGCCCCTTGCGGTAGCCGTAGCGGTCCAGCAGCGCGTTGGCCAGCGCCGGATCGTAGCCGACCGGGCTGTGATAATCCGGGTCGTAGCCGAGCACGTTCGGCGGCAGCGGCGTCTCGGCGCGCAGCGCCAGCCCCTTCTTCATGCGGGCGATGTCCTCGGCGCTGTCGTAGCTGAGCGCGATGGCGCGGCGCAGCGCCACCTTGTCCTTGCCGTAGCCGCCGATCAGCGGGTCTTCCATGTTCATCCACATGTAATATGTTTGCAGCACGGGGAAGGGCGACAGCACCAGCCCCTTGCGCGCCAGCTCGGGCTTCAAGGTCGGCCTGGCGTCGTCGGTCAGCACCATTTCCTTCATCGATTCGGGCAGTTGTTCGAGGAAATCGAATTCGCCGTTGAGGAAGCCGAGCACGCGCGACTGGTATTCCTCCATGATCTTGACGTCGACCCGGTCCACCAGCGGCAGGCGCCGGCCCTGGAACAACATCGGCCGGAAGTCGCGGTTGGCCAGCAGCGAGATCTGGTCGCTGCGCTTCCACGTGCCGATCCTGAACGGGCCGGTGCCGACCGGATGGTTGCCGACCTGCGCGCCGTACGCCTCGACCACTTCGCGCGCCACCACGCCGGTGGCCGGGATCGCCAGGTAGAACAGGAAGTTGGGATCGGCGGCGTTGAGCCGGATGCGCAGCGTGAACTTGTCCACCGCGCGCAGGCCGGCGATGTCGCCGTCGTAGCCGAAGCGCGCCTTGAGCGCGTCGTCGCCGACGATTTTGCCTTCCAGCAGGAAGCTCCACGGCGATTTGAGCGCAGGATCGTACAGGCGCTTGAGGCTGTAGACGTAATCCTGCGCCGTCACCTGCCGGCGCGCGCCCTTGAACGCGGGATCGTCGGTGAAGTAGACGTCCTGGCGCAAGTGGAAGGTGTAGGTTCGGCCGTTGTCCTCGACCGTCGGCATGGCCGCCAGCGTGTTGGCCTGCAGTTTGACGGGACGGGCCAGGTAATCGTAGCGCAGCAGCGGGTCGAACAGGTTTTCCAGCAGGCTGAGACTGGCGATATCGGAGGCGACCGCCGGATCGAGCCCGGTCTCGCCGGTGCTGAGGAAGGCGCGCAGCACCTTGGGCGCGGACGGCGCCGGCTGCGCCACGGGCTGCGCGGCCGGCGCGCCCAGGCCGACCACCAGCGCCAGCAAGGCGGCTGCGTAATTTTTCAGCATAACGTCCATTTCACACCGCGTACGTAAAGCGGCAGCTTATAACTTTTTCCGCTTGCCGACCCGCTATACTTTGCCTGTCGCCCACTGTTTCAAGAAAATCCGCACATATGTCGCTCAATTACATCTGGTCTGGCTTCTTCCTTGTCGGGTTTGCCGCCGCGCTGGCGCAGTTTCTGTTCATGGGCGACACGGAAATCTTCAAGCGCATCATCGACGGCACGTTCGAGTCGGCCAAGAGCGGCGTGATGGACATCGCGCTGCCGCTGGCCGGCGTCATGACCTTGTGGCTGGGCATCATGAACATCGGCGAGAAGGCCGGCGCCGTCAACCTGCTGGCGCGCCTGATCGCGCCGTTCTTCTCGCGCATCTTCCCCGGCGTGCCGAAGGAGCATCCGGCCACCGGCCACATGCTGATGAATTTCTCGGCCAACCTGCTCGGCCTGGACAACGCGGCCACGCCGTTCGGCCTGAAGGCGATGGAAAGCCTGCAAACGCTCAACCCCAGCAAGGACGAGCCGACCGACGCCCAGATCATGTTCCTGGTGCTGCACACCTCGGGCCTGACCCTGATCCCGGTGGCCATCATGGCGCAGCGCTCGATCCTCGGCGCGGCCGACCCGTCCGACATCTTCATCCCGTGCATGATCGCCACCTACGTCGCCACCGTCACCGGCCTGATCGCCGTGGCGATCCGCCAGCGCATCAACCTGTTCGACCGCGTCGTGCTGGGCTGGCTCGGCTGCAGCACCGCCGCCATCGCCGGCCTGATCTGGTATTTCACGCAGGTGCTGACCCGGCCCGAGATCGAACTGTTCTCCAAGGTCTTCAGCAACCTGGTCCTGATCGGCGTCATCGGCGGCTTCATCATCGGCGCGCTGTGGAAGAAGGTCAACGTCTACGAAGCCTTCATCGAGGGCGCCAAGGGCGGCATCCAGACCTCGCTGACGGTCATCCCGTATCTGGTCGGCATGCTGGTGGCCATCAGCGTGATCCGCAACGCCGGGCTGTTCGCCTTTGTCGTCGACGGCTTCAGCTGGCTGTTCGGCGCCTTGGGCTTCAACACCGATTTCGTGCCGGCGCTGCCGACCGCGCTGATGAAACCGCTCAGCGGCAGCGGCTCCAAGGCGATGATGATCTCCACCATGCAAACCTACGGCGTCGATTCCTTCGTCGGCCGCCTGGCCTGCGTGTTCCAGGGCTCGGCCGACACCACCTTCTACATCGTCGCGCTGTATTTCGGCTCGGTCGGCATCCGCAAGACGCGCTACGCGATCTCGTGCGGGCTGATCGCCGACTTCGCCGGCGTCATCGCCGCCATCGCGGTCGCCTACATCTTCTTCCATTGAACGGGTCTGTCATGTTTCGTCGTCTTACTTTAGCCGCCGCGCTTGCCGTGGGCGCCGTCCACGCCGCCGACCTGCCGGAGCCGGTCGCGCGGCTGATGCAAGCGGCGCAGATTCCGCCGCAAGCGGCCGGCATCGTCGTCATGCGCGGCGACACCACGCTGATCTCGCACAACGCCCAGCAAAGCATGCAGCCGGCATCGACGATGAAGCTGTTCACGACGCTGACGGCGCTCGAGCAACTGGGGCCGGTGTTCCGCGGACGGACGGAGCTGCTGACCAGCGCGCCCATCGTCAACGGCGCGCTGCAGGGCGACCTGATCCTGCGCGGCGGCGCCGACGCCGACTTCAACGAGGACGTGCTGGGCCACATGCTGCAAGCGCTGCGCAACCAGGGCATCAAAAGCATCAAGGGCGACATCGTGCTGGACCGGCAACTGTTCCAGCCCGCGCGGCCCGACCCCGGGCAACCGCAGTTCGACGAATATCCGTGGGCGTACTACAACGTCGCGCCGGACGCGCTGCTGGTCAACACCAACCTGCTGAAGGTGGAGATGCGCTCGGTCGGCGGCAAGCTGTCGCTAGCGATGATGCCGGAGATGGACAAGGTCGGCGTGCGCTCGGAGATGACCACCAGCGACGCGCCCTGTCCGGCGTGGGAGAACGGCTGGCGCAGCCCGGACTTCGCCCGCAAAGGCGACCGCATCGAAGTGGTGTTGCACGGCAGCTTCCCGCGCGACTGCGTCAAGTCGATCAGCGTCAACGTGCTCGACCCGCACGATTATCTGGAGCGCCTGGTGCGCACCACCTGGCACAAGCTGGGCGGCACGCTGAAGGGCGACGTGCGCGAAGCGAGCGCGCCGACGCCGCCGCCCGCGCGGACAGCGGCCGTCAACGCCGACACCGACGCCACCACCGCCGCGCCCACCGCGCCGCCGGCGGCCGTGCCCGCCCCGGCCACCACGCCGGTGCTGCGCCTGCTGGCCGAGCACGTCGCGCGCGCGCTGCCGGAAGTGCTGCGCGACACCAATAAAAACTCGGACAACACCTTGGCGCGCACCATCTTCCTCAGCCTGGGCAGCCTGGAGGCGGACCCACTGCTGGGCAGCCGGCCGCTGCCGCCGGACGCTGGCCAGGCCAGCACCGCCGCGCGCGCCGAGGCGGCGATCCGCGCCTGGCTGCAACGCCACGCCATCGACGGCAACGGCCTGGTGATCGACAACGGCTCCGGCCTGTCGCGCGCCGAACGGGCCACGCCGGCGCAACTGGCCGGCGTGCTGCGGGCCGGCCTGAAGAGCCTGTGGATGCCCGAGTTCCTCTCCAGCCTGCCGATCGCGGCCACCGACGGCACCATGCGCCGCCGCCTCAAGGACAGCCCGGCCGCGATGCGCGCGCGCATCAAGACCGGCAGCCTCAAAGGCGTGATCGCCGTCGCCGGCTACGTGCAGGACGCCAACAACGAGCCCGTCGTCGTGGTCGCCATGCTCAACGACGAGCACGTGGCCAACGGTGCCGGCCGCGCCGTGCTCGACGCGCTGATCGACTGGGTGGCGCGCTCGGGCGCCGCGCCCGGCGACAGCTACGTGCCCAATCCGCCCTCGGCCACCAGATAATCGATCAGCGCGCGCACCTTCAGCGCCAGATGCGGCCCGGGCATGTACACCGCGTGCACGGTGCCGGCGTACGGCTCGTCGAACGTCCAGTCGGCCAGCACCTGCACCGCGCGCCCCTGCGCCAGCGCCGCGCGTGCGGTGAAATCCGGCACCAGGCCGATGCCGCCGCCGGCCTCCACCACGCCCATCAGCGCCGCGCTGTTATTGATCGTCAAGCGCGACGGCACGCGGATGCTGACGATCTCCGCTTCGCCGCTCCCCTCGCGCCGCATGGTCCAGGCCGCGCCGAAGCGGGCGTAGCCGAGGTAATTGCAGCGATGCGCGGGCAATTCCTGCGGCGTGGCCGGCACTCCGTGCGCGGCCAGATAACCGGGCGACGCCGCCAGCAAGTAGCGCATCGGCCCCAGCGGCCGCGCCGCCAGCCCCGGCGCCAGATCGGCCGCGATGCGGATCGCCAGGTCGATGCCCTCCTCGATCAGATCGACGTTGCGGTCCACCAGCGACAGGCGCACGTCGACCTCCGGATAGCGGTCCAGAAACGCCGGCAGCAAAGGCGCCAACCACAGCTGCCCCAGCACCACCGGCGCGCTGATGCGCACCACGCCGTTGGGCCGCGCGCTGTAGCTGCCGGCCAGCGCGTGGATTTCGCGCGCCGTGTTCAGCATGCGCACGCAGGCGGTGTGCACCTGCTCGCCCAGCTCGGTCAGCGACACCGAGCGCGTGGTCCGCTGCAGCAGGCGTCCGCCCATGTACGCCTCCAGCCGCGACACGTGGCGGCTCACGGCCGACGTCGTCAAACTCAGGTGGCGCGCGGCGGCGGAAAACCCGCCGCTGTCGACCACTTGCGCAAAGATCGCCATTTCTTTCAGCATTTCCATCATCGCGCCGCCTCACCGTTGCACCTGCATCAATAATGCTTTGCATTTTAAGCCGATTGTGTATTTTTTAGACGGTTGGCATACTGAATCCATGCTATCGACTAGGAGTCATCATGAAACAACGTACTTTGGGCAGCCAGGGATTGACGGTCTCGGCGCAGGGCCTCGGCTGCATGGGCATGAGCAACACCTACGGCCCGGCCGACCAGACCGAGGCGGTCGCCACCTTGCACCGCGCGCTCGACCTGGGCGTCAACTTCTTCGACACGGCCGAGCAATACGGCCCCTACGACAACGAGGCGCTGCTGGGCCGCGCCTTCGAAGGCCGGCGCGGTGAGGTGATCCTCGCCACCAAGTTCGGCTTCGACATCCGCGACGGCAAGACGGTCGGCGTCACCAGCGACCCGGCCGGCATCCGCGACAAGGTCGAGGGCTCGCTGCGCCGGCTCAACACCGACTACATCGATCTGCTGTACCAGCACCGCATCGATCCGCTGGTGCCGGTGGAGGAGGTGGTCGGCGTGATGGCCGATCTGGTGAAGGAGGGCAAGGTGCGCTATCTGGGGCTGTCGGAGGCGGGCGTGGCCAATATCCGCCGCGCGCACGCGGTGCACCCGATCAGCGCGGTGCAGAGCGAGTATTCGCTGTGGGAGCGCAACCTGGAGGCGGAGGTGATCCCGGCGCTGCGCGAGCTGGGCATCGGGCTGGTGGCGTTCAGTCCGCTGGGACGGGGGTTCCTGGCGGGCAGCGCCAAGCGCGCGGAGGAATATCCGCCGAGCGACTTCCGTCATCTGGACCCGCGCCTGCAGGGCGAGAATTTCGACCGCAACATGCGGGCGGCGGCGATCGTGCGCGAGCTGGCCGAGGCGCGGCGGGTCACGCCGGGACAGATCGCGCTGGCGTGGGCGATGCACAGGGGCGACGACATCGTCACGATCCCCGGCACGCGCCGCCGCACGTATCTGGAGCAGAACGTGGCCGCCGCCGGGATCACGCTCGATGCCGGTGAGATGGCCATCCTCGACGACGCGCTGAAGCAGGTCGCCGGCCCGCGCTACAGCGAGGAGCGCATGGCGATGGTGGACCGGTAGAAATTACCGATGAAACACGTGGGGCCGTAATCGGTCATGGATGAGCCGCCAACGGGGCAAGCATGGCCGATTACGCTGCGCTAATCCGCCCTACGTGATTTAGATTGATTTAGATTGATTTAGAGTGATTTAGAGTGATTTAGGGGGATTGGGAAAGTTTACAACACGCGCGTATAGTCGCGCCGCACCAGTACCCGGTCGCCGCAGTCGAAGTGCCACCATTCGCTGTTGATGCCATGGAAGCCGGCTTGGAGCATGGCGTCGCGCAGCCAGCGACGGTTTTCTACCTGCTGAGCATTCAGCTCGCCCCGCGCCAGCAACTCCGCCTCCTTCGCCGGGTGCGAGCGCTCACTCAGGTCGTCGAAACCGGTCCCCATATCCAGCTCGCGCCCTTGCGCATCCAGCAAGGTGACGTCGAGCGCCATGCCGAACGAGTGGATCGAGCCGCGCCCCGGTTCGGCGATGTAGCCCAGCAGATCGGTACCCTGCAGTGCCTGCCATAGCTGCTCCTGCACCCGTTGCGGACGCAGGGCGTCAAGCACCAGCAGCGTATAGTCCGGACGGCGTTCGGTCAGCCATGCGACCGCCCGCTCCAGCGCCGCCGCAGCGTTCTTGTGCAGCCAGTTGCAATCGAGCGGGGAGTACAGATCGCGGCCGACAAAATTATCCGGCGTCGCATAGCGCAGGTCGACGGCGACGCCGGCGATGCTGTCCAACCGACGAAAATCGGGGTGGCCGGGGATCGCTTCGCAGTCGATGGTGGAACTCATGCCGGCGTCCCCGTTTGCTTATTGCGATTCGACCGGTTCGGTGGCCGGCGGCGGCGGAACGACCCCATCGGGCAGGGCCGGCACGGGTGTCGCCGGAACGGGTGCGACCGGTGCGGTACGCACCAGTACAGGCGCGGTCGGCATAGGCGGCGTCGGCGTGACGGGCGCGCGGGTGGCTGGCGTCGCCGATGGCGCGGCGCCCGGCGCGGGTACCTGCACCGGCAGCGGGCTGGTCAACACATCGAGGATGGCCGCCGTCTCCGCATCCGGCGTGCCGTCGAACAGCGACTGCCGGTACTTGGACTGGAACACCGCCAGCACGTTGCGCGTCGCCTGGTCGAATTGCCCCGTCTGCGGCACCGCATAGCCGTGCTGCGCCAGCTTGAGCTGGAACCACAGCACATCCGGCAACTGCTGCTGATACCCCGGCAGGCGCGCGGCCACCCGGCTCGGCTCCGGCCACGGGATCAAGCCGGCGTCGGCCAGCTGCTTCCACGGGAACAGCGGCCCCGGGTCCTGCTTGCGCTGCGGCGCGATGTCGTTGTGGCCGAGGATGTTTTCCGGCTTGATGCCATGCCGCTTGACGATATCCTTGAGCAGCACAATCAGCTGGTCGATCTGCGCCTGCTTGAACGGGTACCACACCCGGCCCTCCGGCGTGTCGGTGAAGCCGGGATTGACGATCTCGATGCCGATCGACGCCGAGTTGAGCTGGTTATAAATCTTCCAGCTGCTGATGCCGGCGTGGTTGGACTGGCGCGCCTCGTCGACCAGCGCGTAGAAGAAGGGCTGCTCGGTGTCGGTCAGCAGGTAGTGCGCGCTGACATCCTGCTGGGTCAAGATCTTGATCGAGCGCGGCAGGTCCGACACCGTGTAATGAAGAATGATGTACTTGACCCGGTCGCTCTGCCCGCGCGAGCTCAGGCTGCGGTCGATGCGCGGCTCGCTCGGCGGCGGCACGGTGGCGCAGCCGGCGAGCACCGCCATCAAGGTGGACAAAACGGTGAGCGGAACTATCTTCATGGGCGATCTCGGCAGCGATTCAATTGCGTGAGTTTAGAGCAATACGGGCCGCCGCGTGGTGCGCCTGTGTTTCACGCTGTATCAGCGGCAGCGCGGCCGGCAATGCCGCGCGCATCGCCTGCGCGATCAGCGGATGCAAGGTGGCGGCGCGGCCGCCCAAGGCGATCGGACGCGGCCCATAGCGGCGCACCAGCGCCAGCCCGATGCGCGCCAGCTCGCGGCCGGCCTGCTCGGCGATGCCGCGCGCGACCGGGTCGTCGTCCACGCTGGCGGCGACGGCCAGCGCCAGCCGCCCGATCGCGCCCCTGTCCTGGCCATAAATGAACCGGCGCGACGCGTCCCAGTCGCTGCCGCCGACGTGGTCGAACACGGCGCGCGCCATTGGCGAGCGCCGCCACGCGCCGGGCTCCTCGTCCTCCTGGCGCCAGATGTGGCGCATCGCTTCGCGCGCGATCCAGAAGCCGCCGCCGCCGTCGTCCAACGTCACGCCGCGTCCGCCAGCGCGGTGGAACGCGCCGTCCGCGGCTATCCACGCGGCGATCGAGCCGGTGCCGGCGTACACCAGATAGCCCTCGCCGGGCGCGAAGCTGTCCAGATAGGCGATTTCGATGTCGTTGCGCACGGTCACCGCCGCCGGCGCCACGCCCAGCAACTCGGCCAGCCATTGCGCCGGCAACGCGGCCGATCCGTCGAAGCCGGTCAGGCCGGCGCACACGGCCACGGGCCGGCCGGCGGCCAGCGCTTGCGCCGCCAACAGGGTCAAGATGCCGCGCACGGCGTCGCGTCCGGCATCGCTGGCCATTTGCAGCGCCGACATGCCGCCCACGCCACCCTCGGCGACGATGGTCCCGGCCGCGTCGGCCAGCGCCCAGCGGGTCCGCGTGCCGCCCGCGTCGATGCCCAGACCGAGATCGAGGGCGCCCACCGTCAGCTCCGCTTGTAGGCGCTGACGCGCGCGCTTTCGTTGCCAAGACGGTCGACCGCGCTGACGACCACCATTTCCGCCGCCGCGCCGGCGGCGTCGTCCGCCAACAGCAACACCGGGCGCGACGCCGGCGCCACCGCGAACCGCCATTCCGAGCCGTAACGGCTCCAGATCGCGTAATGCGACACCGGCTTGCCAGCGCCGGCGGCCAGGCGCACGCCGACGCCGGTCGTTTCGCGCCGGGCCTGGGCGGTGGGCGCCGCCGGCGCCTCCGCGCCCAGCCACGGCGTGGCCGGCGACAAGGCCGCCGTCTGATAGGCCTGCGCCTTGAGCTGGTCGGCGACGCCCTTGCGGTTCTCCATCAGCGCGGCGATGGAAAAGTGCAGGTGGCCGCGCACGCCGGCGCGGCTGCGCGTGACGCCGATCTGCTTGACGATCTCCTCCGGCGTGAAGGTCTTGGCGGTGTTGTCGATGCGGCTGGTGTACAGCCCCGGCCAGACGTGGCGCGCGCGCGGGTTCTGCGCCAGCCAGTAGTCGAGCAGCACGTCGAACGCCTGCGGCGCCTGCGCCACCGGCCAGTACAGCTGCGGCGCCAGGTAGTCGAGCCAGCCGTTGGCCAGCCACAGCTCGGCGTCCGCGTACAGCTTGTCGTACTGGCTGAAGCCGACGATGCCCGGCGGGCGCCGGTCCGGCCGGCCGATGCCGAACGGACTGATGCCAAAGCGCACCCAGCTCTTTTCCTTGTGGATGCCCAGGTACAGCGCCTGGATCAGCGCGTTGACGTTCTGGCGCCGCCAGTGCGGCCGGTCCAAGGTGCCGCCGCCCAGCAGATAGCGCTGCCACGACGGCTGGTCCGGGAATTCGAGCTCCTGCTTGCCACCGACGCCGCCATCGAGCGCCACGCCCTCGGGGCCGGCGGCGTTGGGCGTGTCGATCGGATACGGATAGAAATAATCGTCGATATGCACGCCGTCGATGTCATAACGGCGCACCACGTCGAGGATGACGTCGAGCGTGCGCTGCGAGGCGGCCGACTCGCCCGGGTCCATCCACAGATAGCGGCCGTAGGTCTTGACCGCTTCCGGATTGGTGTTGGCGATATGGTTGCGCGCCAGCGGCGACTTGGCCGTCGCGTGGCGGGCGCGGTAGGGGTTGAACCACGCGTGCAGCTCGAGCCCGCGCGCGTGCGCCTGCTCGATCCAGAACTGCAGCGGATCGTAGCCGCCCTTGGGCGCGCGGCCCTGCTGGCCGGTCAGGAACTCCGACCACGGCTCCAGCTCGGACGGGTAGATGGCGTCCGCGCTGGGACGCACCTGCAGCACGACCGCGTTCAGGTTCAGCGCCTTGCAGCGCTCCAGGATGGCGACCGCCTCGGCCTGCTGCTTCTCGGGACTCAGGTTGTTGCGGCTGGGCCAATCGATATTGGCCACGGTCGACACCCAGGCGGCGCGGAATTCACGCGGCGCCGGCGGCGGCATGTTCGGATCGAACGGCGGCGGCGGCGGCATCGGCGCCGGCCCCGATGTTGCGGGCGGGCGCGGCGGCGCCACCGGCGCGCCGTCCGCGGCGGGCGCCGTCGGCGTGCTGGAACAGCCCTCCAGCAAGGCCGCCATGACGCCGGCCACGCCGGCGGTCAACGTCAGCCGCTTCTTTGCATTAAAAACCAAAACCATTCCCCGATTCAGTTGAGCATCGTATTGTAATGCCGGGGACGCCCATTTCTTATTTCCTACCGAATTCGGGCTCGATGTCCACCAGCGCCGTCATCAAAAACGCCGGCAAGGTCGAGATACAGGCCCAGATGAAAAAGTTCTGGTAACCGAGATGGGCCTGGATCCAGCCGCTGACCATTCCCGGCAGCATCATGCCCAGCGCCATGAAGCCGGTGCAGATCGCGTAGTGGGCGGTTTTATGCTCGCCGTCGGCCACCAGGATCATGTACAGCATGAAGGCGGCGAAGCCGAAGCCGTAGCCGAACTGCTCCACGGCCAGGCAGGCGGAGATCAGCACTGTGCTGGTCGGCAACGCCGTCGCCAGGTAGACGAACACCAAGTCCGGCACGTGCATGATGACCACCATCGGCCACAGCGCGCGCTTGAGGCCGAAGCGCGAGATGACCACGCCGCCGGCCAGCCCGCCGAGCACCAGCGCGCACACGCCGATGGTGCCGTAGACCAGGCCGAACTCCGACGTGCTCAGGCCCAGGCCGCCCTTGTCGCGCGGATCGAGCAGGAACGGCGCCGCCATTTTCAGCAATTGCGCCTCGCCCAGGCGGTACAGCAGCAGAAAACCGAGGATCGCGCCTATGCCTTTTTTCTGGAAAAAGCTGCGGAAGGTGTGAATGAAATCGGCCCACAGCGCGCCGCCGCGGTGGCGCCGGTCCGTAGCGGGGCGCGGCAGGATCAGTTGATGGTATGCGCACAGCAGCAAAAACAGCGCCGACATCACGCCGAACACCACCGACCACGCCCACGCCGGATCGCCGCTGGACTGGATCAAGCGGCCGGCCAGGTAGACGATGCCGCCCTGGCCGGCGATCATCGCCAGCTTGTAGAACGCGCTGCGCACGCCGACGAACGCGGCCTGCTGGCCCTGCGAGGGCAAGCCCAGCATGTAATAGCCGTCGGAGGCGATATCGTGCGTGGCCGAGCTGAACGCCATCAGCCACAGCACGGCCAGGCTCATGGCGAAAAATTGCGGCAGGTGCAAGGTCAGCGCCACCGCCGCCAATGAAGCGCCGGTCAACAGCTGCAGCAAGACGATCCAGCGCCGCTTGGTGCCGACCAGCTCGACCAGCGGCGACCACAGCGGCTTGATCACCCACGGCAGGTACAGCCAGGCCGTGTAGAACGCCAGGTCGGTGTTGGACACGCCGAGGTTTTTATACATCACCGTCGACAGCATCATCACCGCCACGTAGGGCACCGCCTGGCTGAACGAGATGCTGGGCACCCAGCTCCACGGGTTGCGTTCTTGCGCTGGCTTCATACTTCCTTTCGCGGCGGCCGCTGCTGTTATGCTCACGGCGGTTACCATACGCACACAACCAACAGAACGCAACCGAACTCCGCCAAATCATGTACCTGCTGACCTTTTTCCTGATCTTCCTGTCCTACCCGCTGATGTTCCTGATGGTGACCATCTTCCTGTTCGGTCCGCTGAACATGTATCTCGGCTACCGCGCCTACCGGGGCACGGTGGCCCAGCGTCCCCTGCTGGGCATCGGCGGCAGACTGTGGGCCGCGCGGGCGCTGCTGGCGGCCACCGCCTCGTTCGCCCTGCAGTATTACATGGTCGCCACCGGGTACAAGGCCTGAGCGGGCAGGCCGCCGGCACCGACACGAGCCGTGCCCATCGGCAAAAAGCCGTGGGCCACTTTATACTACCGAAAGTTAAAAACACCAGGACAAGCATGCAACTCACCCAAGCCAGCCACGAAGACCTCGCCCCCATCGTCGATCTGGTCAACCAGGCCTATCGTGGCGCCGCCGCGCCCGGCTGGACCAGCGAAATCGAACTCATCAGCGGTCCCCGTATCGACCTGCAGTCACTCACCACGCTGGCCGCCGACGGCCCGGCGATGGTCATGGTGGCCAAGGACGGCGCCGAGCGGCTCGGTTGCGTGTCGCTCACGCCCGGCGACGACGGGCAATGGTATCTGTCGATGCTGGCGGTCAATCCGGCAACGCAAACGGGCGGCGTCGGCAAGGCCATCATGGCCGCCGCCGAGCAATTCGCCCGCGCGCGCGGCGCAACATCGGTCAAGATCTCGGTCATCAACCTGCGCGAGGCGCTGATCGCCTGGTACGAGCGGCGCGGCTACCGCAAAACCGGCGAGGTCGGCGCCTTCCCCTACGACGACCCCAGCGTCGGCACGCCGCTGCGCGACGACCTGGCGCTGGTGACGCTGGTCAAGCCGCTGGGGTAACCACCCCGGCCAGCGCGGCCCGCACGTCGCCTTGGGCGGCGTCGAGCAGCGCCTGCGCCGCCGCCACGTCCAGCTGTTTGAGCAACGCGACGATGGCCACCTTGACCTGGAAATGGCACTGCTCGAGCACGGCGCGCGCGGCGCCGGCGTCGGCGCCGGTGGCGTGCATGGTCAGCTGGATGGCGCGCTCGACCAGCTTGGTGTTGTTGGCCTGCACGTCGACCATCAGGTTGCCGTAGACCTTGTGCAGGCGCACCATCAGCGCGCTCGACAAGGTGTTGAGCACGATCTTCTGCGCGGTGCCGGCCTTGAGCCGCGTGCTACCGGAAATCACTTCCGGGCCGGTATCGAGCGTGATGCCGACGTCGGCGCCGGCCGCCAGCGGCGTGCCGGGGTTGTTGGCGATGCCCACCGTCAGGGCGCCCACCGTGCGCGCCGCCTGCAACGCGCCCAGCACATACGGCGTCGTGCCGGACGCGGCCACCAGCAACACCACGTCGTTAAAGCCCGGATACACCAGCCGCAGGTCGGAGGCGCCCTTGGCGCGGTCGTCCTCGGCGCCCTCGACCGCCTCGAACATGGCGCCGACGCCGCCGGCCAGCAGCGCGACGGCGCGCTGGTGCGGCCAGGAAAACGTGGGGAACAGTTCGACGCTATCGAGGATGCCCAGCCGGCCCGAGGTGCCGGCGCCGACATAGATCAGCCGTCCGCCGCCGGCGATGCGCGGCGTCATCGCCTCGACGGCCGCGACGATGGCGGGCGCGGCCGCCTGTACGGCGCGCACCGCGTGCGCCTGGTCGTCGACCAGCGCTTCGACCAAGGCGTCCACCGGGTACCGGTCCAGATCCGGGTGCTGCGTACTCGGGGTCTCGGTCTTCAGCATAAAGAAGGATAGGTGAAATAAAAAATCCACGTGATCCACGTAGGGCGGATTAGGCGGCACGCCGTAATCGGCCATCTTTGAGCCGCCGACGGCGCCAGCATGGCCGATTACGCTACGCTAATCCGCCCTACGTGATTGAACAAATTGAACAAATCATCACGTGGCGCGGCGCATCTCCGCGACAAAATCGTAATGATCACTATGACAATACGAATGGGTCAATTCCATCGCTTCGCCCGATTCCAGATAGGCGATACGCGTAATGTACAGCAGAGCCTGCCCTTCCGGCACGCCGAGTTGCCGCGCCAGCTCGGCCGACGCGTTCATCGCCCGGATATGCTGCAGCGCCCGCACCGGCGACTGGCCGATGCTGTCGAGATACTGGTACAGCGAGGCGCCCACCGCGTTCGGGTCGTTGAGCACGGTCTGCGGCAGCACGCTGACCTCGTAGGCCATGACGACGTCGTCGGCCAGCCGCAGGCGCTCGAGCCGCGCCACCTTCGAATACGGCGACAGGCCCAGGCTGAGCTGCTCCTCGGGCGTCGGCGTGACGATCGCGCGCTTGAGCCAGCGCGAGCCGGGCACGTGGCCGCGCTGCTGCAATTGCTCGGAAAAACTGGTCAGGTTCGACAGCGGCTGCTCGATGCGCGGCGCGATATAGTTGCCCGAGCCGCGGCGGCGCACCACCAGGCCCTGGTCGACCAGCTGGTCGATGGCCTTGCGCGCGGTCACCCGCGAGACGTTGAGCAACTCCGACAACGCCCGCTCGGACGGCAGCGCCTGGTCGACCTGATAGCGGCCGTTATGCACATCGTCGCTCAATTTCCGGGCAATCTGCATGTACAGCGGCGAACTGTCGTTGGCGTCCGCCTTGAATTCAAAACCACTCTGGCTCATTTGTTTCTCCTAACACCCCTAGTGTAATAGCGATATGGGAAATCCGTGCGCCCGCGCGGCGCGAAAACGCGATATTTAGTGCCGCCGGCGTAACTTGGGGCGCTGCGCAAGCGGCCTATTTGGCGGATAATGCTGGCTTGTCACACCAGCCCGTCCTTCCATCCATGTCCAAGAAGTCCGCCGCGCCAGCCGGCTGCCCCTGCGGCGGCCCGTCCTACGCCGCCTGCTGCGGCCCCTACATCGACGGCGCCGCCATCGCGCCCACCGCCGAGGCGCTGATGCGCTCGCGCTATACCGCCTACGGGCTGCGCAACGAGCCCTACCTGCTGGCCACCTGGCACAGCAGCACCCGGCCGGCCGAGCCGATCATGAGCGACGAAGAAAAATTGCAATGGCTGGGACTTGAGGTAAAATCTGCTTTACGTTTACGTCAACGTAAAGTAGAAGTTGCACCGGAAGCAATTAATCCGGACCGCGACACGGTCGAATTCGTCGCCCGCTTCAAGGTGAACGGACGGGCGCAGCGCCTGCACGAGATCAGCAACTTCGTGCGCGAGCCGGCCGAGGGCGGCCCGCGCTGGTTTTACGTTGACGGTAGTTTTCCCGAATAGCCAACACGACGCGTGCGAGACCACGCGCACAAAGGAAAAACAATGCCGCAGATCGAAAGCAAGCTCAATCCCCGCAGCGAGGACTTCAAGGCCAACGCCGCCGCCATGCAAGCCGTCGTCGACGACCTGCGCGCCAAGGTCGCGCACATCGCGGCCGGCGGCGGCGAGACGGCATCGGCCAGGCACGTCGCGCGCGGCAAGCTGCTGCCGCGCGACCGCGTGCAGATGCTGCTCGATCCCGGCACGCCATTCCTTGAACTGTCGCAGATGGCCGCCTACGGCATGTACCAGGACGCCAACGGCGCCGACGCCGCGCCGGCGGCAGGCATCATCACCGGCATCGGCCGCGTGGCCGGCCAGGAGTGCGTCATCGTCTGCAACGACGCCACCGTCAAGGGCGGCACCTACTACCCGATGACGGTCAAGAAGCACCTGCGCGCGCAGGAGATCGCCGACCAGAACAACCTGCCGTGCATCTACCTGGTCGACTCGGGCGGCGCCAATTTACCGAACCAGGACGACGTCTTCCCCGACCGCGACCACTTCGGCCGCATCTTCTACAACCAGGCCAACCTGTCGGCCAAGGGCATCCCGCAGATCGCCGTCGTCATGGGCTCGTGCACCGCCGGCGGCGCCTATGTGCCGGCGATGAGCGACGAATCGATCATCGTCAAGGACCAGGGCACGATCTTCCTCGGCGGCCCGCCTTTGGTGAAGGCGGCCACCGGCGAGGTGGTCACGGCCGAGGACCTGGGCGGCGGCGACGTCCACACGCGCCTGTCCGGCGTGGCCGACCACCTGGCGCAGAACGACCTGCACGCGCTGTCGCTGGCGCGCACCATCGTCTCGAATCTGAACCGCGTCAAGCCGCAGCAGGGCGCCTTGCGCGCATCCGAGGAGCCGAAGTACGCCACCGAGGAGCTGTACGGCGTGATCCCGGTCGACACCCGCAAGCCGTTCGACGTGCGCGAGGTCATCGCGCGCATCGTCGACGCCAGCGAGTTCGATGAATTCAAGGCGCGCTACGGCACCACCCTGATCTGCGGCTTCGCCCACATCTTCGGCATGAAGGTCGGCATCATCGCCAACAACGGCATCCTGTTCTCCGAATCGGCGCTCAAGGGCGCGCACTTCATCGAGCTGTGCGCACAGCGCAAGATCCCGCTGGTGTTCCTGCAAAATATCACCGGCTTCATGGTCGGCCGCAAATACGAAAACGAAGGCATCGCCCGCAACGGCGCCAAGATGGTCACCGCCGTCGCCACCGCCGCCGTGCCCAAGTTCACCGTCATCATCGGCGGCAGCTTCGGCGCCGGCAACTACGGCATGTGCGGCCGCGCGTTCTCGCCGCGCTTCCTGTGGATGTGGCCCAACGCCCGCATCTCCGTCATGGGCGGCGACCAGGCGGCCAGCGTGCTGGCCACCGTCAAGCGCGACGGCATCGAGGGCAAGGGCGGCACCTGGTCGGCCGACGAGGAAGCCGCGTTCAAGCAGCCGATCAAGGAGCAGTACGAGCACCAGGGCCACCCGTACTACGCCACCGCGCGCCTGTGGGACGACGGCGTCATCGACCCGGCCGACACCCGCATGGTGCTGGGCCTGGGCCTGTCCGCCGCGCTCAACGCCGAGATCCCCGACACCCGCTTCGGTGTCTTCCGGATGTGATGCCGGCCATGCGCGACCGTAACCGCCCCCTGCTGGCCGCACTGCTGTGCGCCCTGGCGTGCGGCCGCGCCGGCGCGCAGGCGCAAACGCAGGTGACCATGCTGCAGCCGTTGACCAAGCCGGCCGGCCCGCTGCTGCCGATTGTCGACAAGCGCATGGGCGAGCAGGTGGTGGCCGTTCCCGCGACCATCGGCGGCGACGCCATCACCTTGCAAACGACGATCTTCAAACCGCCGGGCAACGGCCCGTTCCCGGTGCTGTTCATGAACCACGGTAAATCCGGCGGCAGCGACGCCCACCTGCAGGAGCGCGCGCGCTACGTCGTGCTGTCGAAGCAGTTCGTCCGGCGCGGCTACGCGGTGGTGATCCCGATGCGGCTCGGCTTTGCCGGCTCGGGCGGCATCTACGTCAACTCGCACTGCCAGGCGGAGAAAAACGGCGACGACCAGGCCAACTCGCTGTTCTTCGCGATGCAGTACGCGATGAAGCAGCCGTGGGCGGACCAGGAACACGTGCTGCTGGCCGGCCAGTCGCACGGCGGCCTGACGGCGATCGCCGCCGGCAGCCACAATATCAGCGGCGTGCGCGGCGTGATCAATTTCGCCGGTGGCGTCAACAGCCGCTCCAAGTGCGATTGGCAGAGCGCGCTGGTCGACGCCTTCAAGGCCTACGGCGCGCGCGGCAAGGTGCCGACGTTGTGGTTCTACGGCGCCAACGACACCCATTTCGGACCGAAGCTGGCGGCCGACCTGTACGCGGCCTACACGGGCGCCGGCGGCAAGGCGGAGCTGATCGCCTTCGGCCCGTTCAAGAGCGACGCGCACGCGATGGTGCTCAGTCCCGAGGGTGTGCCGATCTGGCTGCCGGAGACCGAGCGCTTTCTCAAGACGATCGGCATGCCGACCGAAATCAAGTACGCAATCAAGGAGTAGGCATGGCTTTCACCACATTGGACATCGCACGCGAAGGAAAAACCGCCACCGTCACGCTGAACCGTCCGGACACGCGCAACGCCTTCAACGAGGAGACCATCGCCGAACTCACCGCCGCCTTCCTCGAGCTGGGCGCCGACGACGACCTGCGCGCCATCGTGCTGGCGGCGAACGGCCCGGCCTTTTGCGCCGGCGCCGATTTGAACTGGATGAAAAAAATGGCGGGCTACACGCACGCCGAAAACCATGCCGACGCGCTGCAACTGGCGCAGATGCTGCGCACCATCTACCTGTGCCCCAAGCCCGTGGTGGCGAAGGTGCAGGGCGATTGCTACGCCGGCGGCATGGGCCTGGTGGCCGCGTGCGATATCATCGTCGCCGTCGACGAGGCCAATTTCTGCCTGAGCGAAGTGAAACTGGGCCTGATCCCCGCGACCATTTCGCCCTACGTGATCAAAGCCATGGGCGAGAACGCATCGCGCCGCTACTTCCTGACGGCGGAACGCTTCTCCGCGCGCGAGGCGCTGCGCATCGGCTTCGCCCACGAGGTGGTGGCCGCCGACGCGCTCGACGCCAAGGTGGCGGACATCGTCAAGGCGCTGGTCAACAACAGCCCGCACGCGGTGCGCCAGGCCAAGGCGCTGGTACGCGACGTGGTCGGGAAAACCGTCGACGACGCGCTGCTGGCCGACACCGCCGAGCGCATCGCGCATATCCGCGCGTCGGAGCAGGGCCGCGAAGGCGTGGCCTCGTTCCTGGAAAAGCGCAAGCCGAACTGGCTGACGCATTAACGAATCGGAGTTTCTTTGCAAGACAATAAACAAAGCGAATGGGTGGCGCGCAGCCTGCGCAGCGTATGGCACCCATGCACGCAGATGCAGCACCACGAGACTATTCCCCTGATCCCGGTCAGCCGGGGCAAGGGCGCGTGGCTGTACGACCACGAAGGCCGCCGCTACCTGGACGCGATCAGCTCCTGGTGGGTCAACCTGTTCGGCCACGCCAACCCGCGCATCAACGCCGCGCTGAAGGGCCAGCTGGACACGCTGGAACACGCGATGCTGGCCGGCTTCACGCACGAACCGGTGATCGAGCTGTCGGAAAAGCTGTCGGCGCTGACCGGCCATGCGCTGGGCCACAGCTTCTACGCCAGCGACGGCGCCTCCGCCGTGGAAATCGCGCTCAAAATGAGCTTCCACTCGTGGCGCAACAACGGTAAATCGGCCAAGCAGGAATTCGTCTGCCTCAAGGGCAGCTACCACGGCGAGACCATCGGCGCGCTGGCCGTCACCGACGTCGCGCTGTTCAAGGACGCTTACGGTCCGCTGCTGCGCGCCTCGCAAACGGTGATGTCGCCGGACGCGCGCAACGCCAACGCCGCCGAGGGAGAGACGGCCGAAGACATGGCGCGCCGCGCCGCCGCCGACGTCGAACGCCTGTTCGTCGACAAGGCCGACAAAATAGCCGCCATCATCATCGAACCGCTGGTGCAATGCGCCACCGGCATGGCGATGCACGATCCGTTGTACCTCAAGCTGGTGCGCGAACTGTGCGACCGCCATCAGGTGCACCTGATCCTCGACGAAATCGCCGTCGGCTGCGGCCGCACCGGCACCTTCTTCGCCTGCGAGCAGGCCGGCATCTGGCCGGACTTCCTGTGCCTGTCCAAGGGTATCAGCGGCGGCTACCTGCCGCTGTCGCTGGTGATGACGCGCGACGACATCTACCAGGCCTTCTACAGCAGCGACGTCACGCGCGGTTTCCTGCACTCGCACTCGTACACCGGCAACCCACTGGCCTGCCGCGCGGCCCTGGCGACGCTGCAAATCTTCGACGAGGACGATGTCCTCAACGCCAATAAGGCGAAGGCCGCGCGCCTGACGGCGGCGCTGCAACCGCTGGCGCAACACAAGCGGGTGCGCAACTTCCGCCAGCGCGGCATGATCTGGGCCTTCGACGCCATCGACGCCACGCCGGACTTTTCGCGCCGCTTCTTCGCCACGGCGGTCGAGCACGAACTGCTGATGCGCCCCATCGGCGCCACCGTCTACATGATGCCGCCGTATATCCTCAACGACGACGAGATCGACGGCCTGGCCGCCAACACGCTGGCCGTGTTCGACAAAACCATGGCGGGCTGACGATGAAGCTGATGAATCAACTCACCCAACAACTGCGCGCGCTCGACGAGCAGGACCTGACGCGCAAGCGCCGCACCGTCGACACGCCGTGCGGACCGCGCGTGACGGTCGACGGCCGCGAGTTGCTGGCCTTCTGCAGCAACGACTACCTGGGCCTGGCCAACCATCCGCGCCTCAAGCTTGCGCTGCAGGAGGGCGCGGCGATCCACGGCGTCGGCAGCGGCGCCTCGCACATGATCAGCGGCCATGGCCGCGCCCACGCGATGCTGGAGGAGCGGCTGGCCGAATTTGTCGGCGGCCACCTGGAGTCGGCGCGCGCGCTGACCTTCTGCACCGGCTACATGGCCAACCTGGCCATCATCACCGGCTTGACAGCCGCCGACCGCGAGGCCGAGATCTTCTCCGAATCGCTCAACCACGCCTCGCTGATCGACGGCGCGCGGCTGTCGCGCGCCCGGGTCCGGGTCTATCCGCACGCCGACCTGGAAAAACTGGGCGCGATGCTCGAGGCCAGCAACGCCGCTACCAAGCTGGTAGTGACGGACAGCGTCTTCAGCATGGACGGCGACCTGGCGCCGCTGCCGGAGCTGCTGGCGTTGTGCGAACAACACGGCGCCTGGCTGGTGATCGACGACGCCCACGGCTTCGGCGTCCTCGGCGACCATGGCCGCGGCGCGCTGGAGCACTTCAATCTGCGCTCGCCGAACCTGGTCTACATGGGCACCCTGGGCAAGGCGGCCGGAGTCGGCGGCGCCTTCGTGGCCGCGCACGAGACGGTGATCGAGACGCTGATCCAGAAGGCCCGCCCCTACATCTTCACCACCGCCACGCCGCCGGCGCTGGCGCACGCCCTGCTGACCAGCATAGAGCTGATCGAGGGCCAGGAGGGCATAAAACGGCGCGCTCACCTCGGTGCATTGGTGGCACAATTGGACGATGGCCAGGTTGGGCTCAAACTTCATCGCTGGCAGCGTTTGCCGTCGACGACGGCGATCCAACCTATCCTGATCGGCGATAATGCCGAGACCATGCGCGCCGGCGCGGCCCTGTACGAGCAGGGGCTGTGGGTCGGCACCATCCGCCCGCCAACCGTCGCACCAGGCACCTCGCGCCTGCGCGTGACGCTGTCGGCGGGCCATAGCAGCATGGAAGTCGCGCGGCTGATCGCCGCCCTTAATGTATTGGCATTGGAAAGGACGTCAGATGAGTCTCGATGATCCCGTCATAGCAGTCGATATCCCGTCGGACGCGCCGGCGGCCGTCGACGAGACCGAATCGCAGGCGCAGCCGGCGGTCCTGGCCAACGGCTTGCCGCCGCGCTTTTGCTGTTTCGTCACCGGCACCGACACCGAGATCGGCAAGACGCTGGTGTCGTCGGCGATGCTGCACGCGCTGGTCAAGGCCGGCGTGCGCGCCTGCGGCATGAAGCCGGTGGCCGCCGGCGCCGAGCTGCGCGACGGCGAATGGCACAACGACGACTGCGACCAGCTGGCCGCGGCCGGCAACGTCCACCTGCTGCCGACCATCACCACGCCGTTCCTGCTCAAGGAGCCGGCCGCGCCGCACATCGCCGCCGCACTGGAAGGCGTCGTCATCTCGCCGGTGCCGATCCTGGCGGCCTACGTCGAAATCAACGCCGCCTCCGACGCCGTGGTGGTCGAGGGCGTGGGCGGCTTCCGCGTGCCGCTCAACGACGAATTCGACACCGCCGACCTGGCCGAGCAGCTCGACCTGCCGGTGGTGCTGGTGGTCGGGCTGCGGCTCGGCTGCATCAGCCACGCGCTGCTGACGGTCGAGGCGATCGAGGCGCGCGGCCTGACCGTGATCGGCTGGGTCGCCAACGAAACCCAGGCCGACATGGCCTTCGCCGACGAAAACGTCGCCGCGCTGGCACAACGCATCGACGCGCCGCTGCTGGGCCGCATCCCGCGCCTGCAGCAGCCCAGCGCCGAGGCGGCGGCCGCCCATATCGATTTTACCGAGCTGCCCAACTGGCCAACTCAGAACAAACTTTGAACGAAGAAGGAAACCCGATGTCCCTGACCACCCTCCAAGAACCTAAAACCGTTTCCCTGCACCGCCCGACGGCCGCGATTACCCTGCCGCCGGCGGCGACCTGGCCGCTGGAAGATGTGATGGCGCTGTTCGACCTGCCGTTCAACGACCTGATGTTCAAGGCCCAGCAAACCCACCGCGTCAACTTCCCGGATGGCGACGTCGAACTGGCCACGCTGCTGTCGATTAAGACCGGCGGCTGCGAAGAGGACTGCGGCTACTGCCCGCAGGCGGCGCGCTACGACACCGGCGTCGAAGCCAAGAAGATCCTCGACATCGACACGGTGCTCGACGCCGCCCGCCAGGCCAAGGACAACGGCGCCACCCGCTTCTGCATGGGCGCCGCCTGGCGCAGCCCGAAGGAGCGCGACATGGACAAGGTCGAGGAGATGGTGCGCGAAGTGAAGGCACTCGGCCTGGAAACCTGCGCCACCCTGGGCATGCTGGAGGAAAGCCAGGCGCAGCGCCTGAAGGACGCCGGCCTCGATTACTACAACCACAACCTCGACACCGCGCCCGAGTTCTACGACAACGTCATCTCGACCCGCGAATACCAGGACCGCCTGGACACGCTGGGCCGCATCCGCGAGGCGGGCCTGAAGGTCTGCTGCGGCGGCATCGTCGGCATGGGCGAGACGCGCCTGCAGCGCGCCGGCCTGATCGCGCAGCTGGCCAACCTGAATCCGTATCCGGAATCGGTGCCGGTCAACCACCTGGTGCAGGTCGAGGGCACGCCGCTGTACGGCATGGACCCGCTGGACCCGTTCGAATTCGTGCGCACCATCGCCGTCGCCCGCATCACGATGCCGAAGGCGCGCGTGCGCTTGTCGGCGGGGCGCCGCCAGATGGGCGAAGCGGTGCAGGCGATGTGCTTCATGGCCGGCGCCAACTCGATCTTCTACGGCGACAAGCTGCTGACGACCGAGAATCCGGAAGCGGAGGACGACCGCAACCTGCTGGCCAAGCTGGGCCTGAAAACCCGCGGCGCCGTGCTGGAATCGGCGCCGAAGGAAAAGTGCGGCTGCTAACCCGCAAAGCTGGGCGGGGTCGTACCCCGAGGGGTACGACCCCAGGGTTGGCCGGGGGTTAAAAAACAAAGAATAGAGAGAGACAACCATGTTCACCAAAATCCTGATCGCAAACCGTGGCGAGATCGCCTGCCGCGTCGCCGCCACCGCCCGCCGCATGGGCATCAAGACCGTCGCCGTCTACTCGGAGGCCGACGCCGACGCCAAACACGTCGCCGTCTGCGACGAGGCGGTGCTGATCGGCCCCGCCGCCGCCAAGGAGAGCTACCTGTGCGGCGACAAGATCATCGCCGTCGCCAAGGCCACCGGCGCGCAGGCGATCCACCCCGGCTACGGCTTTCTGTCCGAGAACGCCGACTTCGCCGACGCCTGCGCCGAAGCCGGTTTGGTCTTCATCGGCCCGCCGGCGTCGGCGATGCGCGCGATGGGCTCCAAGTCCGCCGCCAAGTCGCTGATGGAAAAAGCCCACGTGCCGCTGGTGCCGGGCTATCACGGTGAACAGCAGGACGCCGACTTCCTGCACGCGCAGGCCGACAAGATCGGCTACCCGGTGCTGCTCAAGGCCTCGGCCGGCGGCGGCGGCAAGGGCATGCGCGTGATCGAGAACTCGGCGCAGTTCAAGGATGCGCTGGCGTCGTGCAAGCGCGAGGCGATCAGCTCCTTCGGCGACGACAAGGTGCTGGCGGAGAAATACCTGCAGCGCCCGCGCCACATCGAAATCCAGGTCTTCGCCGACACGCTCGGCGACTGCATCTACCTGTTCGAGCGCGATTGCTCGGTGCAGCGCCGCCACCAGAAAGTGCTGGAGGAGGCGCCCGCGCCGAACATGACGGCCGAACGCCGCGCCGCCATGGGCGAGGCGGCGGTGGCCGCCGCCAAGGCGGTCGGCTATGTCGGCGCCGGCACGGTGGAGTTCATCGCCAACCAGGACGGCTCGTTCTACTTCATGGAGATGAACACCCGCCTGCAGGTCGAGCATCCGGTCACCGAGATGATCACCGGCACCGACCTGGTGGAGTGGCAGCTGCGCGTGGCCGCCGGCGAGCCGCTGCCGAAGCAGCAGCACGAGCTGACCATCAACGGCCACGCCATCGAAGCGCGCATCTACGCAGAGAATCCGGAGAAGGGCTTCCTGCCGTCGATCGGCACCCTGCGCCACCTGGCCACGCCGGACGCGGTGTCGTTCGAGCTTGGCGGCGCGGCCGGCACGCCCGCCGGCGTGCGCATCGATTCCGGCGTGCGCGCCGGCGACGCCATCTCGCCGTTCTACGACCCGATGATCGCCAAGCTGATCGTCTGGGGCGCGGACCGCAAGCAGGCGCTGGCCCGCATGGCGCAGGCGCTGTCCGAATACCAGGTGGCCGGCCTGGCGACCAACATCGCCTTCCTCAAGCGCCTGGTCGAAGGCCAGGCCTTCGCCACGGCGGACCTGGACACGGGCCTGATCGAGCGCAATCACGACGCCTTGTTCCCGGCGCCGCAAGCCGCGCCGGACAGCGCGCTGGCGCTGGCCGTGGTGTCGCTGATCGCCGCCGAAACACAGGGCGCCGCCCAACAATCGCGCGCCAACCCGGCCGACCCGTGGGGCCAGGCGCTGGGCTGGCGCATGAACCAGCCGTACGTGCGCGCGCTGTCGTTCAGCGACGAATTCGCCAGCGACAAACCCTACACGGCCTACGTCAGCTACCGCGCCGACGGCTGGCTGTTCAGCGTGGGCGCGGGCGCGCAGCCCGAGGTGCTGGCCCTGACCTCGCGCGACGGCGACGGCTACAGCATCAAGCTGGGCGCGCGGGCCGTGCACGGCGCGGTGCGCCGCGACGGCGACGTGCTGCACGTCTTCACCGGCGGCGCCCATCACCAGCTGACCTACAACGACCCGATGGCCCACGCCGGCGAGACGGAGGCCGAAGGCGGCCGCCTGACCGCGCCGATGCCGGGCAAGGTGGTCGCGGTGCTGGCCGCCAAAGGCCAGGAAGTGAAAAAAGGGGACGCCCTCGTCATCATGGAAGCCATGAAAATGGAACACACCATCGCCGCGCCGCACGATGGGGTGGTCGATGACATCCTATACGGCGTCGGCGACCAGGTGGCCGATGGCGCACCGCTGCTGGCGTTCAAGACGGCGTAAAAGGAAGATCGGGAAGATCAGGGAGATCATCATGCGCATTCTTTTACATCGAGCGGACGGCAAGACCGAGCCGTGGATCAAGGACTTCACCAAGTTCCTGCCCGAGGCGGAATTCGAGATCTGGCACGCCGGCGAACCAAGCCAGCCGTGCGACTACGCGGTGGTGTGGTCGCCGCCGGAGGCGATGCTGCCGGAGCTGGCGCAGGTCAAGGCGATCTTCAACACCGGCGCCGGCGTCGACGCGCTGCTGCGCTTCGGCGACGCCATTCCGCGCGAGGTGCCCATCATCCGCCTGGGCGACGCCGGCATGGCGGTGCAGATGGCCGAATACGTCACGTACTCGGTGCTGCGCTATTTCCGCCGTTTCGACGAATACGAGGCGCAGGCGCGCGCCGGCCTGTGGGCGCCTTTGCCGCAGCATAACCGGGGCGACTTCGCCATCGGCGTGCTGGGCATGGGCGTGCTGGGCAAGCGCGTGCTCGAAGCGCTGGCGCCGTTCGGCTTCCCGCTGCGCGGCTGGAGCCGCACCGAAAAAGCCATGCCCGGCGTGCAGTGCTACCACGGCGCCGATGGCCTCGACACCTTCCTGCGCGGCAGCCGGGTATTGGTCTGCATGCTGCCGCTGACGCCCGACACCAGCAACCTGGTCGACCGCACCAACATGTGCAAGCTGCCGGCCGGCGCCTTCGTCATCAACGTCGCGCGCGGCGCCCACATCGCCGAGCCGGATCTGCTGGCGCTGATCAAATCCGGCCACATCGCCGCCGCCACGCTGGACGTGTTCCGCAACGAGCCGCTGCCGGCGCAGCACCCGTTCTGGCAGGAGCCGCGCATCACGATCACGCCGCATATCTCGGCGCTGACCTTGCGCCGCGAAAGCGTGCAGCAGATCGCCGAAAAAATCCGCAAGCTCGAAAATGGCGAACCCGTCGCCGACATCGTCGACCGCAACCAAGGATATTAAAGATGAACAGTTTGCCCCGGCAGGTCAAAATCGTCGAAGTGGGGCCGCGCGACGGCCTGCAAAACGAAAAAGCCAGCGTGCCCGCAGCGGTCAAGATCGAACTGGTGAACCGCCTCACCAGCGCCGGCTTCCGCAACATCGAGGCGGCGTCGTTCGTCTCGCCCAAGTGGGTGCCGCAGATGGCCACCAGCACCGAGGTCATGGCCGGCATCGACCGCAAGAGCGGCGTGATCTACTCCGCGCTCACGCCCAACATGCAAGGCCTGACGGCGGCGCTGGCCGCGCGCGCCGACGAGGTGGTCATTTTCGGCTCGGCGTCGGAGGCGTTCTCGCAAAAGAACATCAACTGCTCGATCGCCGAATCGATCGCCCGCTTCGAGGACGTGGCCAAGGCGGTCAAGGACAACGGCCTGCGCCTGCGCGGCAGCATCAGCTGCTCGTTCGGCTGCCCGTACCAGGGCGACGTGCCGCTCGACGCGGTGGCCGACGTGGTGGGCCGCATGCGCGACCTGGGTTGCGACGAGATCGACATCGCCGACACCATCGGCGTGGCCACGCCGCGCAAGACGCAGGCGGTGATGGAGCGCGCGATCCGCGAGTTCCGCGTCGACGCTCTGGCGGGGCACTTCCACGACACCTATGGGCAAGCGCTGGCCAACATCTACGCCAGCCTGGAGGTGGGCATCTCGATCTACCACTCGTCGGTATCGGGGCTGGGCGGCTGTCCGTACGCCAAGGGCGCGACCGGCAACGTCGCCACCGAGGACGTGCTGTACATGATGCAGGGGTTGGGAATCGAGACCGGCGTCGACCTGGACATCGTGGTGGATGCGGGGCAGTTCATCTCGCATTTCCTGGGACGCAAAGGCGCCAGCCGCGCCGGCAACGCGATCGCCGCCAAGCGGGCCAATTGAGGCGACGCCGCGCATTACATCTGGCGGAACTGCCGCGTACAAGCCTCGCTGACGGCCAACTTCTCCGGCCGTCCCTTCAAATGAATCTCCATGGCCGCCCCATCGCGGTCGATGCGCTCGATCGCCTCCAGGTTGACGATCGCGCCGCGATGCACCTGCGCGAACTGCCCCGGATCGAGCTGCTCGATCAAGCTTTTGAGCGGCACGCGTATCAACGCATCCCCCGTGGCCGTCACCACCCGCGTGTACTTGCCATCGGACGTAAAGAACTGCACATCCGCCACCATCACCAGCCGCACCGAATTGCCGATCGACGCCTTGATCCACTTCAAATACACCGGCGCCGCCGCCTTGCCGAACAGCTGCCGCCACACCTCCGGCGCCACCACACGCCCTTCGCGGCTTTTCAAACGCTTCACCGTCTGCAGCAAGCGCGCCGCCGAAAGCGGCTTGACCAGATAATCCGCCGCCCCTGCATCAAAGGCCTTGAGCGCATGCTCGGCATACGCCGTCACAAACACGATCTGCGTCGATTCGGGCACATGCAGCGCCACCTCCAGACCATTCAAGCCGGGAATCTGGATATCGAGGAAAACCACGTCCGGCCGCAGCGCCTCCAGCATCGCCACCGCCTCGATGCCGTTTTCCGCCCGCCCGACGATCTCCAGCTCGGGCCACAGCATCGCCAGCTGGTCGGCCAGCTCCGCGCGCAGCAGCGGTTCGTCCTCGACGATCAAGGCGCTGGTCATGCCGCCTCCCGCGCCGGTAGCGGCACCGACAGCGTCGCCTCCACGCCGCCATCGGCCGGCGCGGCCACCGCCAGCGACGCCCGCTCGCCATACAGCAGCTGCAAGCGTTCGTGGATGTTGGCCAAGCCGACTCCCTGGCCCGGCTGGTCGCTCAGCCCCGCGCCGTTGTCGCGCACCGTCAGCCGCAACGCGCCGCCGTCGATGGCGGCGGAAATCAGCAGATCGCCGGGGCGGGTGGCGCTTTCCAGGCCGTGCTTGATGGCGTTCTCCACCAGCGAAATCAGCATCGCCGGCGGAAACGGCAGCGCCCGCACGGCGTCGTCGGCATCGATACGGAAGCGCAGCCGCTCGCCCATCCGTATCCGCATGATGGACAGGTAATCGCCGGCCAGCGCCAGCTCGCGTCCCACGGTGGAGGAGACGGAACGCATGTCCGGCAGCGCGTTTTGCAGATAGCCGACCAGGTGATCGAGCATCAGCTGCGCCGCTTCGCCGTCGGTGCGGATCAGGTATTTCAGGTTGGCCAGGGTATTGAACAAAAAATGCGGCTCCACCTGCGCCTGCAGCGCCGACAGCTTCGCGCTCAGCGCCGCGCGTTGCAGTTCGTGCTCGCGCCGGGCCAGTTGCAACGTGTGGTGGCGGCGCTTGACTTCGACATGCAGATGGTGGGCCACCGTCTGCACCGCACCCCATGGCTCGCCCCGCTGTACCTGGAAGAACTCCAGGCCGAAGCGCCGCCGGACCTCGATTTGCGTCGGCTGTCCGGGTTCGCCGGTCACCAGCACTTCCATGCGCCGCCACAGCCATAAGGTGCGTGGCGGCGCGATCCGTATCCGGCCCTTGAACTGCTGGTGCGAAAACGACGCCGGGCCCGGATAACCCAGCGCCAGACCGAGTGTCAGGCCGGACAGGGTTTCGGCGCACAACTCAAAAGTGCCGAGCGTATCGAGCGGGGAGCTCACCGTCATCCGGGGCCGCGAGGAGATCATCTCCGGCGTCAGCGCCGTGCCGGCCTCGCGCAGCGTGCCGAGGTAGCTCGAGGCCATGGCGATGAGCGCCGGGAAGACGAGGATGAAGTCGATCAGGGGCAGCAGGTAGAACCAGTTGACGCCGGCGGGGATATAGCCCTGCGACCACCAGGCATAGACGACCGGAACCGTCACGCACAGGCCGCACACCAGCACGGCCGCCAGCGCGTGCCGCAGCAGCGTTTGCAAATAATACCTGCGTACCAGCGACGCGTCGTGCTCGACGAGCGGCACCCTGGTGTTAAACGGCAATTTGAACGACATCATGGCGGCACCTCCGTTTGGACTGAAGGCATTCTAACCAGCAGCCCAAGGTGCCGGAGGCATATGCGACCGGGGGCCGGTTTTGCGGGATGAATCCGGCTTTCAAAAGGAAAAACCCCCGTTTGACGTTGCCATCAAACGGGGGTTTTAGATACTGGTCGGAGTACAAGGATTCGAACCTTGGACCCCCTGGTCCCAAACCAGGTGCGCTACCGGGCTGCGCTACACTCCGAAGAAGCAAGATAATACAAGCTGCCCCAGCATCCGTCAAGTGCCCCTATGACATTCATTATGTACCACGGCCGATTTTTTTCAATGTAAGATCGAAGGCTATGCATAACTTAGCTAAAAAACCATGAACGCGACCCTTGATGAGTCCGTCCGGCCGCGGCGGCCGGGCATGGTCTGGGGCGTCGCTGTTTCGGTGGTTTTGCATGCGTTGCTGATCTTTGGATACCGGTCGAGAACGCCCGAGGCGCCGCCGCCGAGGGAGGCGATGACGGTTTGGCTGGCGCCGCCGCCCAAGCCGCCGGCGCCGGTGGTCGTCGAGCTGAAGCCGCCGCCGGTCGAGCCGGCTCACCCGCGCGAGCGGGATAAAAAGGTGGTTCGTGCGGATAAGCCGGCGCCGAAGCCCGCCGCCGAGGAGGCGCCGTCGCAAGCGATCACTTTACCGGCGCCGGCCGCCAATGTGCCTGATCCGCTGTATCCGCAGCAAGCACAGCAACAGGCCAAACAGTTTGATATGAACGCGGCGCTGAAGACGGCGCGTAAAGTAGCGAACGAGAAAGACCCGGCGCGCGCGGGGTTGCCGGTGGCGCAGTTGGACGATCATCCGCTTTACCCGGAACAGAAGGCCAGCGAGCTGGCGACCAAGATGGAAGGGGCCAAGCGTAAAGATTGCCTGGCCCAGCCTGGTAATCTGCTGACGCCTTTATTTTGGTTGTTGGATAAGAAGGATCATGGGTGTAAGTTTTGAGTATCGTTCAACCCGCACGGCGGCGAACAGGGGTCGTACCCCACGGGGTACGACCCCGGCCTTTTCGGGTTGCCGCGCGGCTCAATCATCTTTTAACTGCAAGGCACGGTCGTACAGCGCGTTTTTCTTGCGGCCGGTGATCTGCGCCGCCAGGTTCGCGGCTTGCTTGACCGAGCATTCGGTCAGCAAGATCTTCAAAATCCGTTCCGCCTCGACATCTTGCTCGTCCTCGGCCGCCGGCGCGCCGGCCAGCAACACGACGAACTCGCCCTTTTCGCGGTGCGGATCGGCCTTGATCCACGCTTCGGCCTCGGACAGCGGGCAGCGGTGGATTTCCTCGAACATCTTGGTCAGCTCGCGCGCGAACACCACCTCGCGCTCCGGCTCGAACACGGCCGCCAGCGCGACGGCGCAGTCGAGGATGCGGTGCGGCGCCTCGTAGAACACCATCGTCGCCGTCACCGCGCGCAATGTGCCGAGGAAATTCTCGCGCTGCTTGGCCTTGGCCGGCAGGAAGCCGACGAAATAGAACTGATCGTTGACCAGCCCGCTGGCCGACAAGGCGGTCACCGCCGCCGACGCCCCCGGCAACGGCAACACGCGCAATCCGGCCGCCCGCACCGCGTCGACGATGCGCGCGCCCGGGTCGGACACGCCCGGCGTGCCGGCGTCGGACACCAGCGCGATGCGCTCGCCGGCCCCCAGGCGCGCGATCAAGGTCTCGGCCACCTCGCGCTCGTTGTGCTGGTGCGCGGCGATGAGCGGCTTGTGCAGCCCGAAACGGGTCATCAGTTGCGCCGTGTTACGGGTGTCCTCGCAGGCGACCGCGTCGACCAGGTTCAAAACGTGCAACGCGCGCAGCGTAATATCGGTCACATTGCCGATCGGGGTCGCCACGATATACAAGGTTGCGCTAGGATAGGCCTGGTGCGCCGTTTCACCCAGCACGGGTAGGGTGGAGATGGCGCGGGTTTCTTGGTCGGTCATTGGGGGTCGAATGAAAAGTATGAGGTTGTCGCTGCGGTCCGCGGCGATTACGACGATTGCGGCGGTGGCGGTGGCGGCGTTGAGCGCGTGCGGCAGCACGCCGATTCCGCCGATGGCGCCCATTATAAGCCCAAGCGCGCCGCCGCCCGCCCCGGTCCAGCCGCTGCCCAAGCCGCCGCCCGAACCGCCGCTGCCGGCGGCCGAAACCTTCGCCATCGACCTGCCGGGCGGCGCCGCCGCCGGCAACCGCGCCGACCAGGCCCGGCCGGACGAGCGCGCGGCCGACGAGCGCGCCTTGCCGTCCAACGCCCCGGTCAACATGGCGCTGCTGCTGCCGCTGCGCTCCGAAACGCTGGGCGCGGCCGCCGAATCGCTGCGCGCCGGCTTCATGGCCGCCTGGGAGCGCGACCGCGACAACGTCACCGTCACCGTCATCGAAACCACCGACGTGCCGCAGGACATCCTGTCGACCTACGCCAGCGCGTCCGAGCGCGAGGACATCATCATCGGCCCGCTGGCGCGCTCGGCGGTGGCGGCGGTCGCGGCCAGCCCGCTGGTGAGCAAGCCGACCATCGCGCTGAACTATCCGGAAGGCTACGGCAGCGCCGGCGCCGCGCCGCTGCCGCCGAAGATGCTGGCCATGGGCCTGTCGATCGAGGAGGAGGCGCGCCAGGCCGCCCAGTGGGCCGCCGCCGAGCATCCCGGCGCCAGCGCGCTGATCCTGACCACCAGCTCGGCGTGGCAGCGCCGCGTCGCCGCCGCCTTCGCCGGCCAGTGGCAGCGCCTCGGCCAGCCGGTGCGCATGGTCGAGCTGAACGCGCCCAACGGCTACCTCAGCGATCCGGACCTGGTGCAACTGCGCGCGCGCCTGGCGCAGGACCCGCCCGGCCTGCTGTTCTCGGCGATGGGCGCCGACCAGACCCGCCAGCTGCGCGGCGCGCTGGGCGCCCCGCTGACGACCGAGCCGACCAATCCGGTGATCAGCACGGCCGACGCCATGCCGGCCCAGCCGCCGGTGCCGGTGAGCGCGTTCGGTGCGCTGCCGGTGTACGGCACGTCGGCGCTCAATCCGGGCGCGACGCTGGCCTTCGCCGGCCCCGAGCTCGACGGCGTGCGCCTGCTCGACCTGCCTTGGCAGGTGCAGCGCGACCACCCGGCCGTGATGGTCTACCCGCACCCGGTGCAGGCCGGCACGGCCGACATGGAACGGCTGTACGCGCTGGGCATCGACGCCTACCGCGTGGCGCGCGAGATCAGCCGCCATCCGGCCGGCCGCTTCCATGTGGACGGCGTGACCGGCCGCCTGACGGTCGATTTCGGCCAGGGCGCGGCCAGCTTCGAGCGCGTCGAACAGCCGGCCATCTACAAAAACGGCGTGCCGCAGGCCGTCGCCAAATGAGATCGCCATGTCGCCGCCACGGCAACGCCCCGGCCCCGGCGGCGGCAAGCAGGCCAAACAACCCACCGAGCAGCAGCGGCTGGGACGGCTGGGCGAGGACCGGGCGCTAAGCCACCTGGTGGAACAGGGCCTGGCCCTGGTCGAGCGCAATTTCCTGTGCAAGGTCGGCGAAATCGACCTGATCATGCGGCACAACGGCGGCCTGGTGTTCGTCGAGGTGCGGCGCCGGGCGGCGGCCGGCTTCGGCGGCGCGGCCGCCAGCGTCACCCCGGCCAAGCGGCGGCGCCTGATCAACGCGGCCCAGTATTACCTGCTGCGCTACCCCAGCCCGCCGCCGTGCCGCTTCGACCTGGTGGCCATCGACGATGAAATATTGTCATGGATACAAAACATTCTTGAGTTGTAAGCATTTTTAACAGAGCTTGTCCGGCTCGTTGAGGGACTGCACTATAATCAGCACACTATGAATAATCAACGCATCCTGGCGCACTTCCACGAAAGTGCCGAAATCAAAATCCAATCCGCCACCGTCCTCGCGCCGCATCTGGCGCAGGCGATCGACCTGATGTTCTCGGCGCTGTCGAACGGCAACAAGATCCTGGTGTGCGGCAACGGCGGCTCGGCTGCCGACGCCCAGCACTTCGCCGCCGAACTGGTGGGACGCTTCGAGCGCGAACGCTTCCCGCTGCCGGCCATGGCCTTGACCACCGACACCTCGATCCTGACGGCCGTGGCCAACGACTACAGCTACCGCGAGATCTTCTCCAAGCAGGTGCAGGCGTTCGGCCAGGCCGGCGACATCCTGCTGGCGTTCTCGACGTCGGGCAACTCGGCCAACGTGATGGCGGCCATCGAAGCGGCGCTCGAGCGCGAAATGCGCGTCGTGGCGATGACCGGCAAGGGCGGCGGCGCCATCGGCAAGATGCTGACCGACGCCGACGTCCACATCTGCGTGCCGGCCGACCGCACCGCCCGTATCCAGGAAGTCCATCTGGTGTCCATACACTGTATCTGCGACGGCATCGACGTCGCGCTATTCGGAGGAGATGTGAATGACTAACCCAGGTGCCATCTGGCGCAGGATCCAGCGCCCGCTGGCCATGAGCGTGCTGTGCGCAACGATGATGACCTCGCTGACGGGCTGCATCGCGCTGGTCGCCGGCGGCGCCATCAGCGGCACGCTGGCGGCGTCGGACCGCCGCACCTTCGGCGCCCAGACCGAGGACACCACGATCCAGATCAAGGCCTCGAACAAGCTGCGCAACGTCGTCGGCGACGCCGGCCACACCAACGTCAACAGCTTCAACCGCCGCGTGCTGCTGACCGGCGAAGTGCGCGACGAAACGATGAAAGCGGCCGCCGAGCGCGAAGTGCGCGGCGTCGAGGGCGTGCTGTCGGTCATCAACGAGCTGGAGATCGCCGGCCCGTCGAGCTACACCTCGCGCTCCAACGACACGCTGATCACCACCAAGGTCAAGGCCAGCCTGGTCGACGCCAAGGATATCTCGGCCAACTCGTACCAGGTCGTCACCGAGCGCGGCACGGTCTACCTGCAGGGCCGCGTGACCCAGCGCGAAGGCCAGATCGGCGCCGACATCGCCCGCGGCGTGAGCGGCGTGACCAAGGTCGTCAAGGTGTTCGAATACATCTCCGAGGACGAGTACAAGCAATACCAGTCGACGCCGGCCCCGGCGGCGGCCCCGGCCAGCACCGACAGCGGTGGCGCCACCACCCACTCGGTGCAGTAAACCGGGCATGGCGGGCGCCGTCGGGGATACCGGTCTATAATGACCTCATCCCCCACGGCGCCTGAATCGATCATGCAAGATACTACGCTCACCTCCCCCGTTTCCCCCGCTAAAACCTCGTCGCCGGGCTGGATCAAGCCGGTGCTGGCCGCCGTGGTGATCGCCGCGATCGGTTTTGGCGGCTACGTCTCGCTGGCCAAGCGGCCGGTTGCGCCGAACGTCGGCTTCGTCACCATCCAGGGCGAAAAAATCACCCCCGACAGCCTGCGCGGCAAGGTCGTCATGGTCAATTTCTGGGCGACGTCGTGCACCACGTGCGTGGCCGAAATGCCCCAAATGGTCGACACCTACAACAAGTTCAAGCCGCAGGGCATGGAGTTCGTCGCCGTGGCGATGAGCTACGATCCGCCGAACTACGTCGTCAACTACGCCGAAACGCGTCATTTGCCGTTCAAGGTGGCGCTGGACACGGACGGCTCGGCCGCCAAGGCCTACGGCGACGTCGCCATGACGCCGACCACCTTCGTCATCGGCAAGGACGGCAAAATCCTCAAGCGCTACCTGGGCAAGCCCGATTTCGACGAGCTGCACAAGCTGCTGGCGACATCGCTGAAGAGCTAAACCGCCGCGCGCTGGCATGGCGCTTGCATGCTCCATGGGCAAACCAACCCGAGGAGCCGTCATGGACCGCCAGCAAGTCACGCAAAAAATCCTGTCCGTTAAAGTCGCGCGCAACATGCGCTGGAGCGACATCGCCGAACAGATCGGCCAGAGCAAGGAATGGACCACGGCCGCGCTGCTGGGGCAGATGACCTTCGACCGCCAGCAGGCCGACATCGCGCAGCGGCTGTTCGATTTGACCGACGAGGAAGCGGCGTGGCTGCAGATCGTGCCGTACAAGGGCTCGCTGCCATCGGCGGTGCCGGCCGATCCGCTGATTTATCGCTGGTACGAGATCGTCAACGTGTACGGCACCACCATCAAGGAATTGATCCACGAGGAATTCGGCGACGGCATCATGAGCGCGATCGATTTTTCGATGGATATCCAGCGCGAGGCCGATCCGAAGGGCGACCGGGTGCAGGTGGTTTTGAGCGGCAAGTTCCTGCCGTATAAATCCTATTGATCAAAACCCCGCCTGCGCCGACAGATACACGCCGCGCTGCTTCTTCGGATTGAAAATGGTGATGTCGCCCAGCTCCGCGTACGCCGCCGTCACCGAAAAATGCTTGGTCGGGAACCAGGCCACGAACGCGTCGTAATACGCCTTCTCGTCATCGACGCCCAGGTTGTGCGGCTTGCGCCGGTACTCGGCGCCCACCGCCAGCTTCCGCGTGACAAGATACGCGGCCGAGATCTCGGGCATCAGGCGCCGGCTGTCGCGCAGGTCGCCGCCAAATCCCAGCAAACCCATTTGATTCGCCTTGGTGGACCGCAAGGTGGCGTTGAGCAGCAAACTTTGCTCGAACAGGATCTTGGTGGCGGCGACATAATAATCGTAGCCGCGATCATCCCCGGCGCCGAGCTGCGTCACATTGGTCACGCCAAGCGCGCCAAGTCCCCGCACCCCCTTGTTCTTCTTGTACATCGCGCCGACGGCGATCTGCGGCAGCCAGCGATCCTGGTCATACACGGCGTCTCCGGCGACCTTCACCTTCACGCCGACGATATCCTGCTCGATCGCCAACTGGTCGAGCGGCGCCAGGCGGCCCTTGAATTCCTGGTTGGCCAGCGAAATCTCCACCCGGTCCGCGATCCCCACCGCCACGCCATAGCTGGTCAACTTGTAGTCCTGGGTTTTCAGATAGGTGTAGTGCGCGTTCGCGCCCCAGCTATCGCGCGTGCCGTAGCCGGAGATCAGCGCCCACGGCACGATGCCGCCACCACCCGCGCCTTCGACCTGGCTGACGCCACCGGTGGCGAGGAACTTGCCCATGTCCGGCATGGCCTGCGCGCCGGCGCCGGCGCACACCGAAGCCGCCGCCACCGCCGCCAGGATGTTTTTCAGATGATGATGGTTCACTCGGATGCTCCCGGCCAGATTATTGGGTCACGATGACACGCTGCATCGGCGCCAGCTTGGCAATCAGCTTGTTCGCCACGCTATTGGGCACCTGGTTGCGCTCCATGGCGATCTGCAGGTCTTCGGTCAACGCGTTGAACATGGCGTTGGTGACTTTCAAATCCTGGTGCACGGTCGCCATGTCGCGCACCGTGCCGACGCCGTCCATCGTCTTGTCGCGGTATTTGCCGGTGTACTTGCACGGGCCGCCGGCGAACTCGCAGAACTGCTCGCGCAGGCGCGCGTTGAGCTGCTCCATGTCGAAGTCGGCGAAGCTGTCCTTGATGCGCGGATCGGCCAGCAGCAGCGGAATGAACGTGTCGACGATCTTCCGGATGCCTTCCTTGCCACCCAGGCCCTGATACACCGCGTCGTCGGTGTACGGCGTTTGCGCGGACGCCGGCGCACACGCCAGCGCCCATCCCAGCACGGAGCCGGCCGCTGCCAGCTTGAAGAATTTGATCATCTCTATCCCCAAAAATGGCGAAGCGCACCGGCGTAATTTATCAGCTATTTTGGGAATAAAACCATCTGCGTGCAGCGGAACAACGCTATCGTTTTACCAGTGGCCTGGCTGGTCACCACCGCGTCCCACACCTGCGTGGTGCGGCCCAGATGGACCGCCTTCGCGGTCGCCACGACCACGCCGTCGCGCGCGGTGCCGAGGTGGTTCGACTTCAGCTCGATGGTGGTGAAGTTTTGCGCGCCTTCCGGCAGGTGGGCGAAACAGGCGTAGCCGCAGGCGGTATCGGCCAGCGTGACCACGCTGCCGGCGTGCAGGAAGCCATTCGGCGCCAGGTGCTTGGCGGCGACGTCGAACTGCGCCACCAGCTCGCCCTCGCGCACGGCCGTGATGACGATGCCGAGGTGGGACGGCAGCGTCTCCGAGCCGAACTGGTTGAAATACTCGGGGGTAAATTTAACGCTATCCATTGCCAACCTTTCAGTTTTCGATTGTAGCTGGCAATGATAACAATTTTTGCAACTTTAAGCGCGTCCCATCCGGTAGAAGAGCTTACAAAAACGCGCTTACGCTGACGTTAAAACGGGCCGCCAGTTTCTTCGCTAAAACCTTACTTATCTCGCGACGACCAGCCAAAATATCACTAATCAAAGTAGGCGAAGCGACATCCCGTAAATCTTTTTGCTTCAGATCGTTTTCCTCTATCAAATATCTAAGTACTTCTTTTGGCTCCGCATCCGGCACTGCCACGTGCTCGTCCTCCCACCGCTGAATCAATTCCATCGTTAATTCAAGCATTGAGAAAAGCGGATGACTTTCATCATCTCCTACTTCGTCGGCCAGCGCATCGGTCAAGGCGTGGACGCGTTTAAAGTCAGCCTGATTCCGTATCGGCCGTAACATCGCGTGTTGCTGTAACGCTGACCATGCTTTTGCAAGCTCAGGCATCGCACTGCTCGATTGGTCCTGCATGTTTATTTTCCTCGATTTTCTTTCGTCCACTTATCGTACTCACGGTGTGTCCCCACTAGTCGTACGTACACCTTCTGGGTGTCATAGAAAATCATAAGCGAACTTCGGCGGGAGGGAGATTACGTGTTCGCGGATGGGGCCACGCCCAACATCCGCGAAGCTACTAAGTCACATCACGCGCACCCAGGCGCCTTTGTACAGGATAGGACCGGTGGGGCCGTTCGGATTGGGCGAACCACCCTTCGGTTCCAGCGACACCGCCAGCAGCGCGACGTCATCGCCGATGGCGCTACCGGTCAGCGCCAGCTTGACCTCGCCGCGATCGGCCAGCACGCCGAGCGAACGCGGATTACCCTGCTTGGGCACGGCCCACAGCTGCAGCGTCTTATCCGACGGCACCGGCGCGTTGCCCACCAGGCGCACCGTCAGCGCCTTGCGGCCGGTGTCGCCGGTCAGCACCAGCGCGGTCTGCGACTTGTCGTCGGTCAGCGTGGCGACGTAATCGAGCGACGGCGCGTCCAAGGTGCGAGTGGTAATGACCACCACCAGCAGGGCCGCCAGCGCCGTCGACACCACGCCCAGCGAGCGCCAGAACGTCACCGACTCGTTGCGCCAGAACTGCCAGGCCGCGTGCGTGCGCTTCAGGTTCAGGCGCCGTTCGATATTGGTCCACACCTGCCGCCGCGGCGCCTGCGCACTCGAGAACTCGGCCAGCGGCGTCAGACGGTCCGCCCACTCCTGCGTGGTGCGGCGCAGCGCCGCGTCGTCGTGCATATAGCCTTCGAAGCGGCGCCGCGCGCCGCCCTTGAGCGTGCCGAGCACATATTCCGCCGCCAGCTTCTCGCGCAGCGGCGCGTTGTCGCGGATATTCATGATCGCTCCCGCTTCGTCAGGCAGGTCTTCAGGCGCTCGAGGCCACGGCGTATCCAGGTCTTGACGGTGCCGATCGGCAGCGCCATCTGCGCCGCCACCTCGCTGTGCGACAGGTCGTGGAAGAACGCCAGGCCGATCACCTGGCGGTGCAGCCCCTCCAGCGCCGACATGCAGTAGGCCAGTGCCTTGGCGTCGCTGCTCATTTGAAGCGCCTCGATCGGCGTGGCGCCCGGATCTTGCAGTGCATTGATGACCTCGCTGTCAAACTGTTCCCCATCGATTTCAACGCTCACATCGCTGCGGCGCAGGAGATCGAAAGCCTTGTTGCGCACGATGGTGGTCATCCACGTCATCGGCGCCGCCAAATGGCTTTGATAACTGCCGGCGTTGTTCCAGATCGCGACGAAACTCTCCTGCAACACCTCTTCGGCCAGTTCGCGCTTGGTCAATATACGCAGCGCGAAGCCAAACAGTTTCGACGATGTGGCGTCGTAGAGTGAGCGGAAAGCGACGGCGTCGCGGTTGGCGGCGCCTTGCAGCCACGCGCGTAATTGCTGGGGATCGAGTGTGGAAACGTCGGACACTGCTCGCCTTGAAAGTGATGATGCATTGATGAAAAACAAATTGGGCGTGTGAAAAATACCATACTCCCGCGTCCGCACGAACAAAAATTATCGGGTCAAATTGTTGAATCCGAACCGCGTCCGGCCCCGTACATAGTGTCCAAGCAGGAAAAACTTACTCGGAGACGCGATGGGGATTAAACGCAACATGGCGGCGATCATGGCCCTTGCCGTGCGCGGCGGCGCGGCGCTGGCGGCCGACGACGCCGACGGCACCGACGTCGCGGCGGCGGCCGCGATGAGCCGGGTGACGGTGTTGGCCCATTACGACAACGCGGTCGGCACCTCGGACGCCGCCAGCCAGGGCACGGTGACGTCCAACCTGATCGCCAGCCGCGCCGCGCTGCGCACCGGCGAACTGCTCGAATTCGTGCCCGGCATGATCGTCACGCAGCACAGCGGCGACGGCAAGGCCAACCAGTACTTCCTGCGCGGCTTCAACCTCGACCACGGCACCGACTTCGCCACCTATGTCGACGCGATGCCGGTCAACCTGCGCAGCAACGCCCACGGCCAGGGCTACTCCGACCTCAATTTCCTGATCCCCGAGCTGGTGCAGCGCATCGATTACAAGAAGGGCGGCTACTTCGCCGACGAGGGCGATTTCGCGGCGGCCGGCGCGGCGCACATCCGCCTGGCGGACCGGCTGCCCGAGGGCACCGCCAGCCTGACCGTGGGCCGCTACGGCTACCGGCGCGCGCTGCTGGCCGACTCGTTCGCAGTCCCCTCGGCGGCCGGCGGCACGATTCTGTACGGCATGGAACTGGGCCGCAACGACGGTCCGTGGCAGACGCCGGAGCAAGTGCGTAAGTACAACGCCGTGCTGCGCTACAGCCACGGCGACGCGCAGGACGGCTACAGCGTCACCGCGATGGCTTACCGCAACCGCTGGAACGCCACCGACCAGGTGCCGCAACGCGCGGTGCGGGACGGCCTGATCGGCCGCTTCGGCACGCTCGACGCCAGCGACGGCGGCGACACCGCGCGCACCAGCGTGTCGTGGGACATGCACCGGCGCGGCGACGGCCGCATCACCGAGGCATCGGCCTATCTGGTGCGGTCCAGCCTGGACCTGTACAGCAACTTCACCTACCTGCTGGCCGATCCGGTCGACGGCGACCAGTTCCAGCAGAGCGAGCGCCGCACCATGGGCGGCTTCAACGCCAGCCAGACCTGGCTCGACAAAATCGGCGGCGTCGACATGCGCAACAAAGTCGGCCTGCAGACGCGCTACGACCATGTGTCGCCGATCGGCCTGTACGCCACGCGCGAACGCGAAAAGCTCGCCACCGTGCGCGAGGACCGGATCAAGGAGGCCAGCGCCGGCCTATATCTGGAGAACACCAGTTACTGGCTGCCGGCGTTCCGCACCGTCGCCGGTCTGCGCTACGACGCCTACCGCTTCGACGTCAACGGTCGAGACGTCAGTGCCAACAAGGCCTCGCCCAAGCTGTCGCTAATTTTCGGGCCATGGGCCGGTACTGAATACTTCATCAACTACGGCGCCGGCTTCCACAGCAACGACGCCCGTGGCGTGCTCGCGCCTGCGGCCGCCACGCCGCTGGTGGGCACGCGCGGCGCGGAACTGGGCATGCGCAGCGAATTGGTACGCGGCCTGCAAAGCTCCCTGTCGCTGTGGACGCTGGACATCGACTCCGAACTGGTGTTCGTCGGCGACAGCGGCGACACGGAGGCGAGCCGCCCCAGTCGCCGCAGCGGCATCGAATGGAGCAACCACTACATCGCCGCGCCATGGCTGCTGTTCGACCTGGACCTGTCGGCCTCGCGCGCGCGCTACCGCCGCGACGACCCGGCCGGCAACCACGTTCCCGGATCGCTCGACAAGGTGGCCTCGTTCGGCGTGACGTTCAAGGACCTGGGGCGCTGGTTCGGCGGCGCCGAGTTGCGCTACTTCGGACCGCGGCCGCTGATCGAGGATGACAGCGTGCGCTCGGCATCGACGGCGCTGGCCTATGGCCGCATCGGCTACAAGCTCAATCGGCGCACCAAACTGACGCTCGACGGCTTCAATCTGTTCAACCGCCGCGCCAGCGACATCGACTACTACTACGCCTCGCGCCTGCCGGGCGAGCCGGCCGAAGGCGTCGACGACGTCCATTCGCATCCGGTCGAGCCGCGCACCTGGCGTTTGACGCTGTCGCACAGCTTCTGAAAATCTTTTCAAAAAAATCTGAATCCGGCGCCATCGGCCCCGCGTATATGACCGTGCAGTCCAATCAGATCAACCAGTTGGGGAGAACCGAGAATGCAAACTATCTTTAAGCAAGCGTTGTGCGTGGCCGTGCTAGGCACCTTGGCGGGCGCCATCGCACCGGCGGCCATGGCGTCCAGCCACCGCGAGGCACCGTTCGTGACGCAAAGTCCCAAAGTCGACGCCACCGACTTCTATATGTTCCGCAGCTACGAAAGCGGCCGCGCCAATTTCGTCACCCTGATCGCCGACTACGTGCCGCTGCAGGATGCCTACGGCGGCCCGAACTACTTCGCCATGGATCCGAACGCGCTGTACGAGATCCACATCGATAACAACGGCGACGCCAAGGAAGACCTGACGTTCCAGTTCCGCTTCACCAACACCAACAAGGACACCAAGCTGTCCGTCGGCGGCAAGGATGTCTCGATTCCGCTGGTGATCAACGGCGGCGCCATCGCCGGCGTCAATGCGCCCGGCGCCAACGTGCGCGAGACCTACACCGTCAACGTCATCCGCGGCGACCGCCGCACCGGCACCAAGGCCGCCGTGACCAACGTCGCCGGCGGCGCCGTGTTCGACAAGCCGCTCGACAACATCGGCAACAAGTCGATCCCCAACTACGCCGCCTATGCCGCCGCCCACGTCTACAGCGTCAACATCCCCGGCTGCGCCACCCCGGCGCGCATGTTCGTCGGCCAGCGCAAGGACCCATTCGTCGTCAACCTGGGCGAGACCTTCGATCTGGTCAACATCAAGGCGCCCGCAACCGAGTTTTCCGCCGGCGCCGAAAAGGGCGCCAAGGACGACCTGGCGACCAAGAACGTCACCGCGATCGAGCTGGAAGTGGCGGCATCGTGCCTGACCGCGGCCGCCGGCACCGACCCGGTGATCGGCGGCTGGACCACGGCCAGCCTGCGCCAGGGACGGCTGTTGAACCCGACGCCGAATTCGAGCTCGCCGTCGAAGGAGGGCGGCGCCTGGACCCAGGTATCGCGCCTGGGCGCGCCGCTGGTCAATGAAGTGGTCATCGGCCTTAAAGACAAGGACACCTTCAACGCCAGCAAGCCATCGGGCGACGGCCAGTTCGCCACCTACGTCACCAATCCGACCTTGCCCGCGCTGATCGAAATCCTGTACGGCAGCGCCGGCGCCAAGGCACCGACCAACTTCCCACGTAACGACCTGGTGGCGGCCTTCCTCACCGGCGTCAAAGGCTTGAACCAGCCGGCCACGGTCACCGCCTCTGAAATGCTGCGCCTGAACACCTCGACGCCAGCCGTCGCTATGGGCGCGCAAAACCGCCTCGGCGTCATCGGCGGCGACAACGCCGGCTTCCCGAACGGCCGCCGTCCGGGCGACGACGTGGTCGACATCGCGCTGCGCGTGGTGATGGGCAAACTGTGCACCCTGAGCCTGGGCTGCGTCCCGGCCGACGCACCGGCCGGCGGCCTGCACTTCACCGACGGCGCCTACCTGGACGACAGCTTCTTCAATGCCTCGTTCCCGTACCTGAAAACGCCGATCGCCGGTTCGCCGCAGATGTAAGGGGGACGACATGAGATCCCTGAAATATCTAAGCCTGGTATGCGTGCTGGTACTCAGCGCCTGCGGCGGCAGCGACAACGTCAACCCGGCGCCAACGACGCCGCCTGTCACGCCGCCGGTGACGCCACCGGTCAGCATGGTGGACGCCTTCTTCGCCAAGGTGATGGCCATCATCGGCGACGGCGGCGAGACCACCACCGAGCCCGAGGCGACCGATACCGTCGCCGTCACCACGCCGGATGACACGGAACCGGCGACCGTGAAGTAAGCGGCGACAAGGGCGGACGCCACACGGTCCGCCCTTTCCGCGTTGTGAGGTTCCCATGAAAACAATAATCATCATCGCGCTGGCGTTATCGGCCATCGCGGCGCGGGCGGCGCCCTACATTCCGTCCGATGGCAAGCAAGTGATCGAAACGCTGCCGCGTCGCGGCGACCCGGTGCAGCAGCAATTGCGCAGCCTGCGCGCCGAATTGAACGCCAGGCCGACCGACATCGCGCTGGCCACCGACGTCGCGCGCCGCTACATCGCGCTGGGCCGGCGCGAAACCGATCCGCGCTATCTGGGTTACGCGCAGGCGGCGCTGGCGCCATGGTGGGCGCAGGCCGCGCCGCCGCCGCAGGTGCGCCTGCTGCGCGCGACGCTGCTGCAAAGTACCCATCAATTCGGCCCCGCGCTGGAGGACCTGAAGGGCGTGCTGGCGGCGCAGCCGGACAACGCGCAGGCCTGGCTGACGCAAGCGACCGTGCAAACGGTGCGGGGCGACTACGCCGGCGCCACCGCCAGCTGTGCGCACTTATCGAGCTTGTCGATAGAACTGATCACCGTCACCTGCATCGCCAACGTCGGAACGGTCACGGGGCGCAACGCCAAAAGCGAACAACTGCTGGACCTGACGTTGGAGCGCAGCGCCAACGCGCCGGCGGAACTGCGGGAGTGGGCATTGACCCTGCTGGCGGAGATGGCGCAGCGGCGCGGCGACGCCACCGTGGCCGAGGCGCGCTACCGGCGTGCGCTGGCGATGACGGCGAACGACAGCTACCTGCTGGGCGCCTACGCAGACTTTTTGCTGGAGCAAAAGCGGCCGGCCGAGGTGCTGACGCTGTTGCGCGATCAAGCGCGCATCGACGCGCTGCTGCTGCGCCGTGCGCTGGCGCTGAGGCAGCAGGGCGGGCAAGCCGGCGCGCTGGCCGCCGACGTCAAGGAACTAGCGGCACGTTTCGACGCGGCGGCGCTGCGCGGCGACACCGTGCACCAGCGCGAGCAGGCGCGCTTTGAGTTGCTGCTGCGCGGGGATGCGTCCACCGCGCTGACGCTGGCGCGCAAGAACTGGTCGGTGCAAAAAGAGCCGGCCGATATCCGTATCTATCTGGAGGCGGCAGCGGCAGCGCGCGACGCCGGAGCCGCCAAGCCAGTCATCGACTGGATGAAGCAGCATGGAATCGAAGATGTCGCCGCGCAGCGCATGATGCGCCAACTAAGCAACGGAATCAACGGAACCAACGGAACCAACGGAAACACGTAGGGCGGATTAGCGAAGCGTAATCCGCCATGCATGCGCCGCCAGCGGCTCAAAGATGGCGGATTACGGCGTTCCGCCTAATCCGCCCTACGTGATTCAGATTTAATTCAATTTAACGGTATTAAAAACATGATGGCACGTCTGATCTTATTCCTGTCGCTGCTATGCGGCGCCATGTCGCCGGCACACGCGCACAAACCGAGCGACAGCTATCTGTCGCTGACCGCGCAAGGCGAACGCCTGACCGGCCAGTGGGACATCGCGCTGCGCGACCTGGACTTCGCCATCGGCCTCGATCAGGATGGCGACGGCAAGCTGACATGGGACGAGATCCGCGCGCGCCACGCCGCCATCGGCGCCTACGCGCTCGAACGTCTGAAGCTGTCGACCGACAAAGGCCCATGCGCCTTCAACATCGCCGACCAACTGATCGACAACCACACCGACGGCGCCTATAACGTGCTGCGTTTCGCCGTCGCCTGCCCGACGCCAATGACCCGGCTGACCATCGACTACCGCCTGTTCGCCGATCTCGATCCACAACACAAAGGCCTGCTGCGCCTGACGCACGACGGCATAACCTCGACCGCGATCTTCGACCCGCAACACGCGCGCCAGACGCTGTCGCCGACGGCGCCGGACCGCTGGCACCAATTCGCCACCTACGTCAAGGAAGGCGTGTGGCACATCTGGATCGGCTACGACCACATCCTGTTCTTGCTGTCGCTGCTGCTGCCGGCGGTGCTGCTGGCCGCGCCGTCGGACAATCTGCGCGGCGCCTTCATCGACGTGCTCAAAGTGGTGACCGCGTTCACGCTGGCGCACTCGCTGACGTTGACGCTGGCCAGCCTGTCGCTGATCGCGCTACCGTCGCGCTTTGTCGAATCGGCCATCGCCGCCTCGGTGATCCTAGCGGCGGTCAACAATATCTACCCGCTGTTCCGGGGCCGGCGGCCGGTCGCCGCGTTCGCGTTCGGCTTGATCCACGGCTTCGGCTTCGCCAGCGTGCTGATCGATCTGGGCCTGCCCAAAACGTCGCTGCTGGCAAGCTTGTTCGGATTCAATCTGGGCGTCGAGCTCGGGCAATTGTGCATCGTGGCACTATTCCTCCCGCTCGCATTTACGCTGCGAAACACCATGTTCTACCGGCGCCTGTTGACCGGCGGCTCGGCCGCGATCGCCTTGGTGGCAATGGTCTGGTTGGTCGAGCGCGCGTTCGACATGCAAATGTGAAGGAACACGCGCGATATTGAGCCACCTCGCATTCGTTGTCTTTTTGTTCAGCTACGATCATGGCATTTTCACAATCGAGAGAACAGAAAATGTGCGGAATATGGGGCATGATCAACAACGGCGCGCCGCAATGCGACAACTCGGTCGCATTGGCCGCCGCCTTTCGCTATATCGACGGACGCGGACCGGACGCGCGCGGCGCCAGGCAAATAGCCTATCGCGGCCGCGCCGTCACGCTGGCCCACAGCCGGCTGGCGGTGATCGAACTGTCGGCGCTGGGCGCGCAGCCGATGGTCGATGCCGACTCCGGCTGGTCCATCGTCTACAACGGCGAAATCTACAACTACCGCGAGATCCGTGCAACGCTCAACGGCGCCGGGCAAGCGTTCAACGGCGGCAGCGACACCGAGGTCTTGCTGCGCGCGTGGGCGCTGTGGGGACTGGGCGCCTTGTCCCGCCTCAACGGCATGTTCGCCTTTGCCGCGCTGAATGAAAAGACCGGGGAGCTGTGGCTGGTACGCGACCGCTTCGGCGTCAAGCCGTTGCTGTGGGGACGCTGCCCGAACGGCGACATCGTATTCGGCTCGTCGGTCGCCAGCGTCGCCAGCATGGTCGGCACCGACATCGACACCGCCTACTGCGCGCGCGGCGTGCGCTACAAGGCCTACGAGACCGCGCAATCGGGCTCGCCGTACAAACACGTGAACGCGGTGGCCGCCGGCTGCTGGATCAAGTTCCAACTGTCGCCCGAGCGCATCAACGTCAGCGAAGGCCGCTGGTATTCGCTGCGGGACGCGGTCGCGCAACGGCAAGCGGCGATGGCGGACAGCAGCGACGCCGACCTGCTCGAAGAATGCCGCCAGCTGTTCGACAGCGCCGTCCAACTGCGCTTGCGCAGCGACGTGCCGGTCGCGGTCTCGTTAAGCGCGGGGCTGGACTCGGCGTCGATCGCCTGCATGATGCAGCGCCACGGCGCCCGCACGCACGCGTTCTCGTTCGGCGCGCCGTCCGAGCCGGCCTCCGAAGGTCCCGGCACGCAATCGCTGGCCAAGGCCGCCGGCATCGACGTCACCTATGTCTGGCCCCGTTACAGCAGCTGGGACTTGTACGAGATGCTGGAAAAGACGATGGCCTTCCAGGAGGCGCCGTTTTCGGGTCTGAGCCCGATCGCGCAAAACGCAGTGTTCCGCGCCGTCGGCGACGCCGGCTTCAAGGTGCTGCTTGGTGGGCAGGGCAGCGACGAGATTTTCGCCGGCTACCGCAAGTTCATCGTCATCGCGCTGCGCGAGGCGCTGCGACGGCGCGAGGCGGCGGGCGCGCTGCGGCTGATGTATTCATTGGCGCTGATGCTGGCGCACGAGGCCAGCCAGGCGCGCATGTACTGGCAAAACCTGGGCCGCTACAAGGACAAGGCCAGCGCCTTCCGCCTGCTCGATTGGGAGGCCGGCGCGCACAACCTGTGGGGCGAGGCCGGCATGTCGCTGGCGGACCGGCAGATCGAAGATATCCAGCAATGGAGCCTGCCCACCTTGCTGCGCTACGAGGACCGCAACTCGATGGGTTACGGCATCGAGACGCGGCTACCGTTCATGGACTACCGGCTGATCGAGTTCGCGCTGGCGCTGCCCACGCGGATGAAGATCGCCAACGGCTACGGCAAATGGCTGCTGCGCGGCGCGGCCAAGGGACTGGTGCCCGACGTGGTGCGGCTGAATCGAAAAAAGCGCGGCTTCGACGTCACGCAGAACTGGATCACGCAGGGCATCGGCGCCAGCCTGCGCGGGTTCATCTTCGACCATTCCGCAGCGTTGCGGGGCGCGCTCAAAACCGGCGAACAGCTCGACAAGCTGTTGTCCAACGAATCGCTCGCGCAGGACCCCGACCTGCTCGATGAGGCACTGCTGCTGGCGTGGCTGGTCGATCCGACGCGCCTGCCGCGCCATCACGCCCGGCCATCCAGAATGGCGGCATAGCACCGGAACCGCGGCATGAAAAAAATCTGCCATTTCTCGTCGGTGCATCCGGGACTCGACATCCGCATCTACCGCAAACAATGCGTGTCGCTCGCGCAGGCGGGCTTCGACGTACACCTGGTCATCGGCGCCAACGAAGCCCAGATAGCCGAAGCGGCCGGCGCCGGGGTCACGATCCACCCGCTCGCGCCGCTGGCCGGCGGCCGCCTGCGGCGCATGGCGACGCAGACATGGCGCTGCTACCGCACCGCCCGGGCGCTGAACGCGGACGTCTATCACTTCCACGATCCCGAGCTGATTCCGTATGGCTTGCTGCTTAGCTGGCAGGGCCGGAAAGTCATCTACGACCTGCACGAGGATCTGCGGGCGGACATCCACTCGAAGCAATGGATACCGGCGCCGCTGCGGCGCGTCATCGGCGCGGCGGCGCGCGGCGTGGAGCACTTCGCGGCGCGGCGTTTCGCCGCCATGGTCGCGGCCACGCCGTACATCGGCGCGCTGTTCGATAAAAGCGCCGCGCGGGTGGCTGTGATCCACAACTACCCCACCATCAACGAGCTGGCCGCCGCGGCATCGACGACGGTGACGGCGATCCCGCGCGACAGCGTTTGCTACGTCGGCGCGATCAATGAGATGCGCGGCATCCGGCACATCGTCCAGGCGCTCGAGATGGCGCCGGTCCGGCTGCTGCTGGCCGGCGTGTTCGACCCGCCGGCGCTGCGCGTGGAACTGAAGGCTTACCGGGGCTGGCGCCAGGTCGAGGAATACGGTTTCGTCGACCGTCGCGAGGTGGGGGAGATCATGGCGCGCAGCGTGTGCGGGCTGGTGACGTTGAAGCCGGAGCCGAATTTCGTCAATTCGCTGCCGATCAAGCTGTTCGAATACATGTCGGCCGGGCTGCCGGTGATCGCCTCGGACTTTCCGCTATGGCGCGGCATCATCGAGGAGGCCGAATGCGGCATCTGCGTCGATCCCGAGAACCCCAACGCGATCGCCAAGGCGATCAACTTCCTGCTGATGCATCCGGACGTGGCCGACGAGATGGGCCGCAACGGCCGGCGCGCGGCCGAAAGCAAATACCGCTGGGATAGGGAAGGCGATAAGCTGGTCGCGCTGTATGGCGATATTCTGGAAACACGTAGGGCGGATTAGGCGGAACGCCGTAATCGGCCATGTATGCGCCGCCGGCGGCGCATACATGGCGGATTACGCTTCGCTAATCCGCCCTACGTGGATCCGTGGCAGCATGGCCAATGTGGCCAACCGGCCAAAGTCCTTAGGCCGACGCCAGCACGTTGTGCGCCTGCTCGTCCGCATGGTACGAGCTGCGCACCATGGCGCCGACGGCGGCGTGCTTGAAGCCCATCTTGTAGGCCTCTTCCTCGAACATCTTGAACACGTCCGGGTGCACATAGCGGCGCACCGGCAGGTGGCTGTTCGACGGCGCCAGATACTGGCCGATGGTCAGCATGTCGATGTTGTGCTCGCGCATGTCGCGCATCACTTGCAGGATCTCTTCGTCGGTCTCGCCCAGGCCGACCATGATGCCCGACTTGGTTTTGACTTCCGGATACAGCTCCTTGAACTCCTTGAGCAGCTGCAGCGAGTGCATGTAATCCGAACCCGGACGCGCTTCCTTGTACAGGCGCGGCACCGTTTCCAGGTTGTGGTTCATGACGTCCGGCAGGCCGTCCTTGAAGATGTCCAGCGCCTTCTGCAGGCGGCCGCGGAAGTCCGGCACCAGCACTTCGATCTGGGTCTTCGGCGACAGCGCGCGCGTGTTCTGGATGCACTCGACGAAGTGGCCGGCGCCGCCGTCGCGCAAGTCGTCGCGGTCGACCGAGGTGATCACCACGTAGCTCAGGCGCAGCTCGGCGATCGTGCGCGACAGGTTGCCCGGCTCTTCCTTATCCAGCGGGTCGGGACGGCCGTGGCCGACGTCGCAGAACGGGCAGCGGCGCGTGCACTTGTCGCCCATGATCATGAAGGTGGCCGTGCCCTTGCCGAAGCATTCGCCGATGTTCGGGCAGCTCGCCTCTTCGCAGACCGTGACCAGCTTGTTCTCACGCAGGATGTCCTTGATCTCGTAGAAACGGGTCGAGGCCGACGCGGCCTTGACGCGGATCCACTCCGGCTTCTTCAGACGCTCAACTTGCTCGATCGGCACGATCTTGATCGGGATGCGCGCGGTCTTGCTGGCGCCTTTTTGCTTTTCGCTCGGGTTGTAAGCGGGGGCAATGCTGGAGGTGGTCTCAGTGGTCATTTGGCTGCGTGCCCTCGCGGGCATAGTTTGGTTGTTCGTGTGGTGCTGGTTCTACAAGGGCCAGGACGCGTATCAGCTCGTCGGCCAACTGCTGTTGCACGTCCGACAATTGCGCCTGGGCGCCGACGGACCGCATATCGACTGTCTCCAGCCCGGCATAGCCGCAAGGATTAATCCAGGAAAACGGGGCCAAATCCATCGCCACATTCAGCGACAGCCCATGGTAGGTGCAGCCGTTGCCGCGCACTTTCAAGCCGAGCGCGGCGATCTTGGCGCCCCGCTTCGGCCCGCCGGCCATGTAGATGCCCGGCGCGCCTTCGACGCGCTCACCGACGAGATTATACGCCCCTAACACATTGATGATCGCTTGCTCGATTTTATGCACGAATTGCCGGGCGTACAGCTTGCCGCCGGGCTTGTTGCGGCGCAGGTCGATCAGCAGGTAGATCACCACCTGGCCGGGGCCGTGGTAGGTCACTTCGCCGCCGCGGTCGGTCTGCACCACGGGGATCGCGGCCGCGCCCGCCAGCAGGTGGCCACGGTCGGCGCCCAGGCCCAAGGTGAAGACGGGCGGATGCTCGACGATCCACAGTTCGTCGCGGGTGTCCGGCGTGCGCGCGTCGGTGAAGGCGCGCATCGCGGCGAAGGTGCTGTCGTAGTCGGCGAGGCCGAGGTGGCGGATCAGCGCCGGCTCGGGGTGGGTAGGGGACGTCATGCCGCCATTATAAATCACGCGGCCAAGCGGGGCTGACGGCGGCTTATCCCGGCTGGTGCCGCGCCAGCCATTGCTGGATCGACGGCCGCCGCCACTGGGCGGCGGCGTAATCCTTCAGCTTTTGCGGCACCTCGTCGCCGTTGAAGATCAGCCGGTTCAGCATCATGGTCAAATCGACATCGGCGATCGACCACGCGCCAAACAGGTTTTCGCCCTGCACCAGCTGATCGGCGACGTGGATCAGCTTGTCGGCGGCGGCCCGGCCGGCCTCGCTCAGCGGGGCGCTGGCCTTGCCGAAAAACACCGTCTCGGTGTCGCGCTCGACCCGCACCGGCAGCAGATCGCTGCGCAGCCACGCCTGCAGCTGCCGCGCCCGCGCGCGCTGGCGCCGGTCCGCCGGATACAGCGCCAGGTATTCGGGCGCCGGAAAACTTTCCTCCAGGTACTCGGTGATCGCGCTCGACTCGGTCAGCACGAAATCGCCCTCGACCAGCGCCGGCACCCGGGCGGTGAGGGCGCGCCCGGCGTAATCGCCGCGTTTTTGATGGCCGGCCTCCAGATCGACCGTCTGCACGGTGAACGGCACGCCTTTTTCAGTCAGCGCCACAAAGGCGGACAGGGCGTAAGGGCTGGTGAACAGGCTATCGGTGTACAGGATGAAAGACATGGCGGCTCCGGCTTGGGTAGATTTATTCACATGGTAGACCTTGCCGTAGCGCCTGTATAACGTTATATTTTCGTGATTCTAGCTAATTTTATTCACATAGTTATCCACAGCATGCCGACCTGATGAGCGCCAGCCGCCGCCTGCCCAATTTTTCCGCCTTGCGCGCCTTCGAGGCGGCGGCGCGCCACGAGAACTTCTCGCGGGCGGCGGAAGAGTTGCACCTGACGCATGGCGCGATCAGCCATCAGGTGCGCGCGCTGGAGCAGGAATTGGGCCGGCAACTGTTCGTACGCAACGGCCGGCAGGTGAAAATAACTAGCGATGCGCTCAAATTTGCCCAGTTTTTAGGCAAATCCTTCGCCGATATCGCCGTCGCGGCCGACGCGATGCGCGCCGCCAGCATCAACCAGCGGCTGACGGTGACGTCGATCCCCTCGTTCGCGGCGCGCTGGCTGGCGCCCAGGCTGGGCCGCTTCATCGACTTGCATCCCGATATAGAGGTGGTGTTGCAGTCGAGCGGGCAACTGCAGGATCTGGCGCGCGACGGCATCGACGTCGGCATCCGTTTCGGCCGCGGCAACTATCCCGGCATGGTGGTGGAGCGCTTGATGGGCGACGTCTACTATCCGGTAGTGAGTCCCCACTATCGCGGCGGAGAGCTGCCCGCCGAGCCGCAGCAGTTGCCGCTGCAAACACTGCTGCGCTCGGTCGAGCCGTGGTCGCCGTGGCTGCGCGCGGCCGGGGTCGACATGCCGGAGCCGTCGGGCGGGGTGATGTTCGAGGATTTGTCGATGCTGATACGCTCCGCCGCCGACGGCAACGGGGTGGCGCTGGTGCGCCATGTGGTGGCGATGCAGGAGATCGCCTCCGGGCAACTGGTGCGGCTGTTCGATATCGCCACGCCTTGCCCGGATGAGTATTTCTTCGTCGCGCCGATGGCCTCGGCCGGCAGGCCGCAGGTGGTGGCGTTCCGCGACTGGCTGCTGGAAGAGATCGCCGCCTTCCAGCGCCAGCAACTTAAATGACTTACATCACGATCTTGACCATCGGGTGCGCCGACAGTTCCGAATACAGCGCGTCGAGCTGCTCGCGGCTGACGGCGCGCACGGTCACGGTCAGGCCGGTGTAGTTGCCCTTGGCCGAGGGCCGCACTTCCATCTTGCCTTCGTGGAAGTCCGGGTCGTGCTTTTGCACCACCAGCACGATGGTCGGGGCGAAATCGATATGAGTCGGCCCCATCACCTTGATCGGGAAGTCGCTCGGGTATTCGATGAGGGACTCTGACGGCGGGATCGCTTGCATATTCATTCCAATCAAAAATAAAGACCGGCGGCATCAACACGACGCCGCCGGGCTCTATTGTAGCCAATTCGCTGGAACTCCAGCGTGGCTTACGATTTGCTCATCTCCAGCGCGGCGGGCGCGGCCGCTTGCTGGCCGGACAAGCGCTGCAGCCGCGCCAGCGCCGATTCGCTGCCCAGGCCGGGCTGGCTCATCGATTTGCGGATCGCCTCGAGCTCGGCCGCCTGCTCATACGGACGCTGGCCGATGTCGGTGACGATCTTCAGCCCGGCCGCCTCGTTGCTGATGGTCTGGGCGCGGCGGGTCAGCGCGTTCAGCGCGCTCGAATTGCCGCGCATGCCCGACAGCCCGGCCAGCTGGGCCTGGCGCTCGGCGCGCAGCTCCTGCAAATCCTGCTGGGCGCGCGCGCTGGCCAGCGCCTGCATCGCCTTCTTCGCCATCGAATCGAACTCGGCCAGCTGCTTGGACAGCGCGTCGACGATGGTTTGCAGCTCGTCCATGTACTGGCGGGCGTCGGCCTCCTCCTGCAGCTCCTGCGGCAGGCGCTGCTTGTTCGCCTCCAGCTCGTCGCAGAACAAGGTGATCGTCGCCTCCGAGATCTTGCCCGAGGCCAAGCGATCGGCCAGGGTGCCGGCGGCCTGCTCGTCGGTGGCGATCAGCTGGCGCAGCTTGACGACGTCGGCCGCCTCCTTGTCGAAGGCGCCGCGCGCGGCCGCCAGTTTTTGCGCGGTGGCGCGCAGGCTGTCGGCCAGGCGGTCGCGGTCGGCCTCGGTCGCCGTCTCCGGATCGAAATTGGCGATCGCCTCGGACACGCGGTCGCCCAGGGCGCCAAAGTGTTTGGAAATCAGGCGCGCGGTCAAACCCCAGCCATTCGAGTTGCTCATGTCGGTCTTCCTTCTAGAAATGACGTTAAAAATGCGCATCATTGGATAACGATGCGTTCCTGCTCAACCGGGATGCCGATGACGAAGTCGACGTGGATCCCGCGTTTCGACGCGTCGCCGTTGACGCTGCTGATGACCTCGGTAGTGATCAGCAAATACTCGTGGCCGCCGTTGCGCAGCCGGCGCACGTACGGCATGAAATACATTTCCTGGCGCAGGCCGAGGCTGCCGCTCGGATTGTCGATCCGCGTTTCGGTGCCGGAGAACGGCGCGATGAAATCCTCGTCGCCGCCGGCGTCGCGCCAGTAATCGACGCCCTCGTCCTGGCCGAACACCAGCTCCAGGTCGGCCTCGTCCAGGCCGACGTCGCCCAGCTGCGCGCGCCACAAGGTGTAGCTGCGGTCGCCCAGGCCGGCGTTGGCCAGGCCCATGTAGGCCTCCTGGTCCTCCACCGTCTCCGGCACCACGCGCGCCAGCTGGGTGCAATACATCACCTCGGTCACCTTGCCCCATGCGTCCTGGTACACCTGCAAAAACTTTTCCTTCTCGCTCGCCTCGCCGGTGTCCAGGTAGTAGCGGTACAGGCCGCCCGTCTGCTTGAGGCGGATTTGCGAGACGGCGACGATGCGGTTGTCGTCGGCGTCCGGCGGCGCGATCAGCGAACCGTTGGCGAGCGCGCCCAGCAGCGGGGCCTGCTGCAGCCGCACCAGGCTGCCGATGCGCGCGCCCAGCGGCAGATCCTGATCGGTGCGGGGCGCGTCGGCGCCGCCCAGCTTGGCCACGCTGTTGCGCAGGTAGTTATAGGCATCGGTCCAGCTCATCTCAATTCCTCTCAAATGAATAATGGGGCTGCCTGGCCGCGCGCAGCTTGCGCACCTTGCGCGCCGCGAACACGGCCGCCCAAGCGATCCCGCTCAACAGGCCCAGCCAAGCGAACCAGCGTAGTACGCTCGCGCCGAACGATGGTTGAGGCGGCGCAGGCGTGCGCGCATTGGCCGCCGGCGGATCGCCCAGGCCGGGCATGCCGGTCAGCTGGCCGTCGCGGTTGACCGCCGGCGCCGGCGCGCTGCCGGCCGTGGTCATGGTCGTGGTCGTGGTCGCGGTCGTGGTCGGATAGGCGACCGGCTGGTTGGCCTGGCTCATCGCCCGGCCCAGCATGAACCCCAGCACCCCGTGCATCAGGCCGCTGGACGGCTGCTGCACGATCACCTGTTGCGGATAGCCGGGCGGCGGCGGCGCGGCGGCGGGCGCGCGGGCGTCGAGCGGCGCGGGCGCGCCGGGCCGCATCGGCGTATCGTTCAGCGGCGGCAGTGGCGCTGGCGCGGCAGCGGCGCGGCGCTGGTCCAGATTCTTCAAGGCCCGGGCTTGCGCGGCGCTGCGGTCGAGGTCGCGCGAGGCCGCCGACGTGTTGGTATCGGCCGCGCCGCTGCGGGGATAGGCCGACGCGGGCGAGCCGGGCGCCTTGCCGAACGCGCCGGGACCGCTCTGGCGGTTGGCCGGCGGCGCCGACGGCCGGCTGCTGGCGGTGTTGCCCTTTTGTGAAGAAAATCCACTTTTGTACGACGACGATGTGCCAGAATAAGGCTTGGCCTCGGCACGCGCGGGGACGCTGGCGCCCAGCGCGATGCAAAAGCTCAGCAACAGTGCGGATCGAAGGGGCTTCATGATGTCTTTTCACAAAGAAGTTGAATAAAAGTCAGCATAGCGCCGCGCGACGGCGGATGCATCGGTAATAAAAGGCACGCTTCACCATGACACGCAAATACCTGGACATGAACCAACACGACGCGCTCTACAAGGTGGCGCGCAGCTATCCCGGCGGCATCGACGCGCTCGCGCAAGCGATGGGCATCTCGGTCAACGTCCTGCGCAACAAGCTGGCGCCGACGATCGCCTCGCACTACCCGTCGTTCGAGGAAGTGTCGGCGGTGGTCGACCATTGCCACCGCGCCGGCGTGGCCGACGCCCACCTGCCGCTGCACGCGCTGCTGACGCGGCACGGCATGGCCGCGTTCGTCGTACCGCTGCCGGACAACATCGGCGACGACGACCTGTCGCAAACGGTGTGCAAGGTGATGAGTCAGGTGGGATCGGTCGCCGAGGCGGTGTCGACGGCGCTCATGGACGGCAAGGTCACGGCCGCAGAGGCTGATTTGATCGAGCGCGAATTCCAGGGAGCGCTGTCGGCGCTGGGAGAATGGCGCGCGCGCCTGCGCCTGAAGGCGGCCCGCAACGCCGGCTAAGCTCCAGGGTCAGGTCCACCATTTCTACACGAGCTGGACCTTTGGTTGGCGAATTTGGTGCTACGGCCTAGTCTGTGTAGAAATGGTGGACCTGACCCTGGATCTGGGGGGCACTATTGAAGGTTGTGCGACGGCCGGTTGCCACGCTCGCGGCCCTGGCCTTGCCCTTCGTTGTTGCGCCTTTCCGGCTCGCGACGCGGCTCGCTGCGCGGCGCCGGCTGGGCCTGCGGCTGGTGCATCTGCGGCTGAGCCTGGGGTTGCGCCTGCGGCGCCGGTTGCGATGGCCGCTGCGGTGGCGGCTGGAACTGTTGCGGCTGGGGTTGCGGCGGCGGCCGGAACTGCTGCGGCTGCGGCGCCTGCTGTGCAGGTTGCGGCTGCTGCGGCTGGAACGCCGGCCGGTGTTCCCTCTGCTCGCGCTGGTCTTCACGCTGACGCCACTGCCGGCGACCATTGTCGTCGTCGCGGTTGAAGTGGTCGCGGTTCGGGTTGACCTGCACCGCCGGCGCCGGCATTCCCCCCGGTTGCGGCGACGACACCGGCGTCCTCGGACGGTAACCCGGGCGCAACTCCATCGCCACATCGTTCGGATTGATCGTCTGCGCCGGGGCGTTCGGCGTACCGAACTGCCCGGGGGCGAGCGTGGTGGTGGTCGGCGCCCGCCCCGGTCCCGGCACGGGCTGCGGCTGCGGCGGCGCGGTGATCACCCGCCCCGGCTGCTGCTGGCCATTGTTGCGCTCGAAACGGTCGTTGCGCTCGCCGCGCACATAACGGTCCGGCCGGTCCGGCCGGCCATCGCCGTCGCGATCCGGCCAACGCCGGTTGGGCTCGCCCACGCGCGCACCCGGCGCCGGCGGCGGCGGTGCCACCGCCACCGCGTTCTTGACCAGGTTCTGCGGCGGAATCACCACGCCGCCGCGATTGACCGGCACCGTGTGGCGCCCCTCGAATTGCTCGCGTGGCAGCATCGTCACGCCGTCGCGGCGATCCGGGTTGGCGCCGTGAGGCCGGTACGGCTTGCCGTTGTAGTTCCACGTCATGCGCGCCTCGTAATTGTTCGAGACCCGGTAGTGCGGCACGTAACGCTCGCGCGGCGACAGCGGGAACCAGCCCAGGCCCGGCCCGCGATGCTGATGCGTGAAGCCGTCGCCGCCGACCCAGCCCACCAGCGCCGGCGCCCACACCGGCCGGCCCGCCGGACGCCCCGGCGCCCAGCACCAGCGGCGGTTGACCATCACCCAGCGGCCGTAGTGTGACGGCGCGTAGCCCCATGGCGCGTTGTCGACCCAGGTCCAGCCCCACGGCGCCAGCCAGGTCCAGCGGCCGTCGCGGTACGGCGCCCAGTCGACGGCGACATTGCGCGGCGCCCACAGCGGGCCGTATTCGACGCTCTCGGTCCAGCTGCCGTTGCGGTCCAGCTCCTCGTAGCCGGTGATGCCGGTCGATACGTAGCGGGACGTCACCACCGCCTCCGACTGGCGGTCGCGCTCGTCGGCCCAGGCGTCGAAGCCGTCGCGGCGCGCCACGCCGGTGCGCACGTCGGAACCGCTGACGTCGACCTGGCGGCCGCTGCCGACCACCAGCGAGGAGCCGGCGCCCTCGACGCGCGCGCTGCCGGCCAGCACGCTGACCTGGCTGGTGTCGGCCACGCGCTCGGCATCGACCCGCACCAGGCCCGGCTCGAGCAGCGTGACGCGCGCCTGCGGCGTGGTCAGCTCGAAGTCGCGCAGCAGCTCGGGGCTGCGCACGCGAATGCTGACGCTGCCGTAGTTGAGGCGCAGCCGCAGCAAATCCTCGTCCATGTCGGTGACTTCGAGATCGGAATCGCCATCGACCCGCACCGCCGTCGAGCCGACCCGGAATTCGGTGCGCGCGCCGCTGGCGGTGTTGATGTGGTTGGCGCCGGTGACGGGCCAGTTCAGCGAGGCGGCGACCGGTTCGTCATTGCCCTCGTCGCCGCCCACCAAGGTCACCTGCCCCTGGACGGCCGAAATCCGTCCGACGACGGCGGGCGGGTCGGCCAGCGCGAGCGTGCTGAAGCCCGCCAGCGCGGCCAGCACGACGGATGAAATGATCTTGCGGCTCATGGCAGCGCTCCTCTATTTGATCGTGACATAACGCCGCGCGCCGCGAATTCGACTACCGGGGTTACAAATGATTGCAAATTAAATCATGCTTTACGCGGCCGCGCCGCCCCGTTTGACGAAGAACAGCGCCGCGCCCACGCCCATCAGCAGGCCACCGAACACGCGGTTTTGCTTCTTGACCGCGCGGGCGTCGCGGAAAAAGCGCTGCATCGACGACGCCAGATACGCATAACTGTGCATGACCACCAGGTCGATCGAGCACATCGTCGCGGCCAGGATCAGCAATTGCGGCAGCAGCGGCGCGTGCTGATTAATAAACTGCGGCAATACCGCCACCATGAAGATGATGCCCTTGGGATTGGTGGCGTTGGTCAGGAAACCCGTCAAAAAGCGCTTTTTGACCGACGGCACGATCATTTCGGCCTGGCTTTGCTGCGCGCCGATGGTCACCTTGGCGCGCCACTGGCTCAGCCCGAGATAAATCAGGTACAGCGCGCCCACCGTCTTGACGACGCTGAACGCCAGTTCCGACGCCAGCAACAGCGAGCCGACGCCCGCGCCGGCGATGAAAAACACCAGCAGCAGGCCGGTTTGCAGGCCGAAAATGGTGCTGCTGGCGCGCCGCACGCCATACGACAATCCGTGCGACATCGACAACACCGCGCCCGAGCCGGGCGAGACGGCGATGATGCAGGCGGCAATGAAAAAACCCATCCAGGTGGCAAAGCTCATATGCGTTCCATAGTCCAGGTCGCGGCACGGCGCCGCGAGGCAACGCACATTGTAGCCCTGAAGCTATATCCGGGCACGCCGGGCCTGGGTTAATATTGCCCCTTCAACATTGCCTCTTCAACACGGACCCCACATGACCTATTTGACACCCCCGCCCCCGCAAGGGAGCCGCTGAGATGGCCGGCACCAGCCTGCTGGCGCTGATCGACGACATCGCCTCCATCCTCGACGACGTCGCCCTGATGAGCAAGGTGGCGGCCAAGAAGACCGCCGGCGTGCTCGGCGACGACCTGGCGCTGAACGCGCAGCAAGTGGCCGGCGTGCGCGCCGAGCGCGAACTGCCGGTGGTGTGGGCGGTGGCGCTCGGTTCGCTCAAGAACAAGGCGATCCTGGTGCCGGCCGCGCTGGCGATCAGCGCCTTGCTGCCGGGCGCGATCACGCCGCTGCTGATGGTCGGCGGCCTCTACCTGTGCTTCGAGGGCTTCGAAAAGATCGCCCACGGCATCCTGCACAAGGAGGAGGACGCCCGGCACAAGCAGGAGCTGGCCGCCGCGCTCAGCGATCCGGCCGCCGACATGGTGGCGATGGAAAAGGACAAGATCAAGGGCGCCGTGCGCACCGACTTCATCCTGTCGGCCGAGATCATCGTCATCGCGCTGGGCACGGTGGCGGGCGAGCCGTTCGCGCAGCAGGCGCTGGTGGTGGTCGGCATCGCGCTGCTGATGACGGTGGGGGTGTACGGCATCGTCGCGGCGATCGTCAAGATGGACGACGCCGGCCTCTACCTGAGCGAGCGCGGCAACGGCGCCGTGCGGGTGTTGGGGCGGGTGCTGCTGTCGGCCGCGCCCAAGCTGATGAAGCTGTTGTCGGTGGTCGGCACGGCCGCCATGTTCATGGTCGGCGGCGGCATCCTGGTGCACGGCACGCCGGGCACGCACGACCTCGTCCACCACGCCACCGAGATCGCGGCGGCGGTGCCCGCGCTGGGCCCGGTGCTGGGCTTCGTCACCCCCAGCGTGATCGACGCCGTGGCCGGCGTGCTGGCCGGCGCGCTGGCGCTGGTGGTGGTCACCATCGGCGGCAAAATGTTGCGCTCATTCAAGAAGTCCGCCTGACGCATCTGTTACGATGGACGGGCGCGCGCCAACCGGGCGCCGCCTTCCCCAAACCCGCAAGGAGTATTCATGGCTCAGCCCCAACTCGGTCCCACCCCCGCCTTCGTCGCCGCCTCCTGGATCGCCCTGCTGGCCGGCGCCTCGGCCTTCATGATCGGGCTGTGGAACGCCGGCATGCAGCTCAACGAAAAAGGGTATTACTTCACGATCCTGATGTACGGCCTGTTCGCCGCCGTGTCGCTGCAAAAATCGGTGCGCGACCGCGCCGAGGGCACGCTGGTCAGCGGCCTGTATTTCGGCCTGTGCTGGCTGTCGCTGGCGCTGACGATGCTGTTGCTGACCGTCGGCCTGATCAACGCGACCTTGACCTTGAGCGAAAAGGGTTTCTACGCGATGGCATTTTTACTGAGCCTGTTCGGCGCGGTGGCGGTGCAGAAAAACGTCCGCGATATCAGCGCCGTCAAACGCGCCAACGAGCAACCCGGCATCCAGTAACCCCCACGGGGTTTAGTCGGCGCTCAGCGTGACGCTGCGTTGCGACGGCCAGCTCCAGGCGCCCGCCAGCCGCCAGTCGCGCTTTTCGCCTTCCACCAGCACCACCCAGCGGCTGCGCTCGAGCATCGGCAGATTGATCTGGAAGGCGCCGAATTCGTCCGGTTGCACCACCAGCTGGATGTCCTTGGCCGGCAAGGTCGCGTGCGACAGCCGTACGAACAGCCGCTCCGTCTTGCCGTGATCGTCGCTGTCGCGCCGTAGCTGCCCGGCCAGCATGCCCTGCGTGGCGTCGTAGCCGATCGACATCGACAAGCCCAGCGCGCTGGCCGCACGGTCGCGCCGCAAGTCCTGGTTGATGGCCTTGCCCTGCTTGTAATAGTCGCCCACCACCAGCGCGTCCTGCCGGGTGAAGGCCAGGTAGCCGGTGTAGCTGCCGGCGACGATGGCGATCGCCGGTCCGGCCATCAGCAGCCACGGCCAGCGCTGCCTCCACCACGGCGTCACCGTGGCATGCGATATCGATACGTTCATGGCGTTCTCCTTAGCGCGGTACGATGAATACCGCGTCTTCCTTCACGTGCAGCGACGGTTCGTCGACCGAGGTCAGTTCGACGGCGATCTTGTTCGAGCCGGGATGGGCGGCGCCGTGCGCCGTGCGCAGCCGGATCGGATAGGCCTTGGTCTCGGTGGCGTCGACCCGCACCAGGTCCGGCGTCACCTGCGCCAAGGTGGCGATGCCGCTGACGCGGATCCGGTACGTCTGCGCCCGCTCCGAGGTGTTCATGATCTGCAGCCGGTAGACGTTTTCGATCATGCCGTCCTCGACCTCGCGGCCCATGGCGCCGCGGTCGCGGATCACGTCCAGCTTGAGCGGCACCCGCAGGTACAGCGCGCTGCCGACGGCGGCGACGATCAGCGCCAGGATGGCGGCGTAGATCCGCACCCGGGGACGCAAGGTGCGCCGGCGGATTTCGGTCGGCGTGTAGTGCATGGTCATGGCGCGCTCGGTGCTGTAGCGGATCAACCCGCGCGGCAGGCCGACCTTGTCCATCACGCCGTTGCAGGCGTCGACGCAGGCGGCGCAGCCGATGCATTCATATTGCAGGCCGTTGCGGATGTCGATGCCGGTCGGGCACACCTGCACGCACATCGAGCAGTCGATGCAGTCGCCGCCGCGTTGCCCCTCCTTCTCCTTTTCCTTCTTCTTCGACAGCGGCATGCGCGGCTCGCCCCGCTCGCCGGCGTAGGTGATGATCAAGGTGTCGCTGTCGAACATCGAGCTCTGGAAGCGGGCGTACGGGCACATGTATTTGCACACCTGCTCGCGCATCCAGCCGGCGTTGCCGTACGTGGCGAAGCTGTAGAACACCACCCAGAACCATTCCCACGGGCCGAAACTCAAGGTCAGCACCTCGCCGCCGAGCATCTTGATCGGCGTGAAGTAGCCGACGAAGGTGAAGCCGGTCCACAGCGCCACCGCGCCCCAGGCCAGGTGCTTGGCGCTCTTCTTGGCGAACTTGGACGCCGACGGCGGCTGCCGGTCGAGCGCCATGCGCGCGCTGCGCTTGCCTTCGATCTTACGCTCTATCCACAGGAAGATTTCGGTGTACACCGTCTGCGGACAGGCGAAGCCGCACCACACCCGTCCGGCCACCGCCGTCGCCAGGAACAGCAAATAGGCGCAGATGATCAGCAGCGCGGCCAGGTAGATGAAGTCCTGCGGCCACAACACCAGGCCGAAGATGTAGAACTTGCGCGCGCCCAGGTCGAACAGCAGCGCCTGGCGGCCGTTCCATTGCAGCCACGGCGTGCAGTAGAAGGCCAGCTGCGTCAGCCAGACGAACAGCCAGCGCAGCCGGGCGTAGCGGCCGGAGGCCTCGCGCGGGTAGATTTCCTCCCGCGCGGCGTACATGTGGACGACTTGTGGTTCAGGCGAGTTCATGACATCGAGGGTTTGGTTTATTTGTCAGCGGCGGGCGCGGCGGCGACGGCCGGGACCGGAACCGCCTCGGGCGCGTTGACGTCGTTCGACAGGCTCCAGACGTAGGCCGCCAGCACGTGCACCTTGGCGTCGCCGAGGAAGTCCTCGAACGCCGGCATGGTGGCGGTGCGGCCCTTGCGGATGGTTTCCATCACCGTCTCGGCGCTGCCGCCGAACAGCCAGATCTTGTCGGTCAGGTTGGGCGCGCCCAGCACCTGGTTGCCGGTGCCGCCGGCGCTGTGGCAGGCCATGCAGGCGCCGAACTTGCCCTTGCCGAGCACGGCCTTGATCGGATCGGCGGTCGAGCCCGACAGGCTCAGCACGTAATGGGCGACGTTTTCCACGTCCTTGTCCGAGCCCAGCGCGGCGCCCATCGGCGGCATCATGCCCATGCGCCCGTGCAGGATGGTTTCCTTGATGGTCTCCGGCGCGCCGCCGAACAGCCAGTCCTTGTCGGTCAGGTTGGGGAAGCCCTTGTTGCCGCGCGCGTCAGACCCGTGGCATTGCGCGCAGTAGGTCAGGAACAGGCGCTGGCCGATGGCGTGCGCCTTCGGATCGGCGGCCACCTTTTTCAGGTCCTGCTTCTGGTATTGCGCGAACAACGGCCCGTAGTCGGCCTCCGCCTGCTTCAGTTCGGCCTGGTACTGGCCCGACGACTTCCAGCCCAGCTTGCCGGCGTAGGTGCCCAGGCCGGGATACAGGAACAGGTAGGCCAGCGCGAAGATGATGGTGATGTAGAACAGCCACATCCACCAGCGCGGCATCGGCGTGTTCAGTTCGGTCAAGTCCTCGTCCCACACATGGCCGGTGGTGCCGATCTTGCCGTCCTTGTCCTTGGCCAGCTTGACCTTGGACTGCGAGAACAGCAGGATGCCGCAGCCGGCGATGCCGAGCAAGGTCAGCACGACGATGTACAGGTCCCAGAATCCGTTGGTGAAATCAGCCATGGCCGTTCTCCTCGTCATCGAACGGTAAGTGCGCCGCCTTGGCGAAGTCGGCCTCCTTGTTGGCGATGAACGCCCACCACAGGATGCCGACGAAGGTGATGAAGGAAATCACCGTCATCACGCTGCTGGCGCGGTCAAACAGGGTCTCGATAGCCATGCTAGTTCCTCGTCTTGATTAATGTGCCCAGGCCTTGCAGATAGGCGATCAGGGCGTCTTCTTCGGTCTTGTCCTTGAGCTCGGCCGGCGCGGCGGCGATCTCGGCGTCGGTGTACGGATCGCCCAGGCGCTGGAGCGCGCGCATCTTCGGCACGATGTCGGCCGGCACCAGCGCGGTCTTGGCCAGCCACGGGTAGTTCGGCATGTTCGATTCCGGCACCACGTCGCGCGGGCTGGCCAGGTGGGTGCGGTGCCATTCGTCGCTGTAGCGCCCGCCCACCCTCGCCAGGTCGGGCCCGGTGCGCTTGGAGCCCCACTGGAACGGCCGGTCGTAGACGAACTCGCCGGCGACCGAGTAGTGGCCGTAGCGCTCGGTCTCGGCGCGGAACGGCCGCACCATCTGCGAGTGGCAGTTGTAGCAACCTTCGCGCACGTAGACGTCGCGTCCGGCCAGGCGCAGCGGCGAATACGGCTTCAGGCCCGCGACCGGCTCGGTGGTCGATTTCTGGAAGAACAGCGGCACGATCTCGACGGCGCCGCCGACGCTGACCACCAGGGTCACCAGCGCGATCAGCAGCCAGGGATTCTTCTCGATCCAATCATGTGAAAATTTCATCTTGTACTCCGATATCAGGCGTGGCCGGCGGCCAGCGCGGGAATGCGCGCGGTCGCGGTCTCGCGGTTACGCAGGGTCATCCAGGTGTTGTAGCCCATCAGGCACATGCCGCCCAGGTACAGCAGGCCGCCGCCGAAGCGCACCACGTAGTACGGATAGGTGGCCTTGACGCCTTCGACGAAGGTGTAGGTCAGCGTGCCGTCCGGATTGACCGCGCGCCACATCAGGCCCTGCATGACGCCGGCGATCCACATGGCGGCGATGTACAGCACGATGCCGATGGTGGCGACCCAAAAGTGCAGGTCGATCAATTTGGTGCTCCACATCTTTTGCTGGCCGGCCAGGCGCGGCAGCAGGTAGTAGATCGAGCCCATCGTGATGAAGCCGACCCAGCCGAGCGCGCCGCCGTGCACGTGGGCGATGCCCCAGTCGGTGTAGTGCGACAGCGAGTTGATGGTCTTGATCGACATCATCGGACCTTCGAAGGTGGCGATGCCGTAGAACGACAGCGAGACGATCATGAACTTGAGGATCGGGTCGGTGCGCAGCTTGTGCCAGGCGCCCGACAGGGTCATGATGCCGTTGATCATGCCGCCCCACGACGGCGCCAGCAGCACCAGCGAGAACACCATGCCGATCGATTGGGTCCAGTCCGGCAGGGCGGTGTAGTGCAGGTGGTGCGGGCCGGCCCACATGTAGGTGAAGATCAGCGCCCAGAAGTGCACGATCGACAGCCGGTACGAATACACCGGACGCTCGGCCTGCTTAGGGATGAAGTAGTAGACCATGCCCAGGTAGCCGGCGGTGAGGATGAAGCCGACCGCGTTGTGGCCGTACCACCATTGGATCATCGCGTCCTGCACGCCCGAGTAGGCGGAGTACGATTTAAAGGCCGAGGCCGGCATGCTGATGCCGTTGACCACGTGCAGCAGGGTCACGGCGATGATGTAGGCGGCGAAGAACCAGTTGGCGACGTAGATGTGCTTGACCTTGCGCTTGATCAGCGTGCCGAAGAACACGATCGCGTAGGCGATCCACACCACGGCGATCAGGATCGTGATCGGCCACTCGAGCTCGGCGTATTCCTTGCCGCGCGTCAGGCCCATCGGCAACGTCACGACCGCGCTCAGGATCACCGCCTGCCAGCCCCAGAAGGTGAAGGCGGCCAGCTTGTCGGAGAACAGCCGGACCTGGCAGGTGCGCTGCACCACGTAGTACGAGGTGGCGAACAGGCCGCAGATGCCGAAGGCGAAAATGACGGCGTTGGTGTGCAGCGGCCGCAGGCGGCCATAGGTCAGCCAGGGGATGTCCAGGTTCAGCGCCGGCCAGGCCAGTTGGGCGGCGATGATCACCCCCACCAGCATGCCGACGATGCCCCAGACTACGGTTGCGATCGCAAATTGCTTGACGATCTTGTAGTTGTAGTTCTGTGCCAGGTCCACGAAGTTCTCCCATAGAACGCTTGATGATGTATGTCAAGGTTACTTTTCTGGGCTTCAAAAAACCTTGATGTGGATCAAAATTTTCCGGATGGATCTTTTTCGGGGTCGCTTATGTTTGCGGCCGAGTCGTCGTCCTGCAACACCCGCAGCGCCGGGCCGACCAGGTCGTCGAACTGGCCGTCGTCGGCGGCGTTGAAGAACACCCACAAGGCGACGAATACCATCAGCACGCTGAGTGGAACGAGCAAGAATAAGGCTTCCATCACATTTCCTTTTTGCCACGCCCACGCAGCCGCAGCGCGTTGAGCACCACCACGGCCGAGCTGGCCGCCATGCCGACGCCGGACAGCCACGGATTGAGCAGCCCGACCGCCGCCGCCGGGATCGCCAGCAGGTTGTACAGGCTGGCCCAGGCCAGGTTCTGGCGGATCACGATCATCGTTTGCCGCGCCACGCGCGCGCTGTCGGCCACGGCGCCCAGCCGGCCGCACAGCAGCACCGCGTCCGCGTGCGCCTGCGCCAGCGCGGCGCCCTCGCCCATCGCGAACGAGACGTCGGCCGCGCTCAGCACGGCGGCGTCGTTGATGCCGTCGCCGACCATCGCCACCACCGCGCCCTTCATTTGCAGCTGCCGCACGAAGGCCAGCTTCTCGTCGGGCAGATAGCCGCCGACCGTGGTGCCGATGCCGAGCTGGTCGCCGACGCGGCGCGCCAGCACGTCGTGGTCGCCGCTGAGCAGCACAACGGTCTTGCCGGCCTGGCGGAAATAGTCGACGGTGGCCTGGGCGTCGGCCCGCAAGCCGTCGCGCAACTGAAAACAGGCCAGCCACTGGCCGTCGGCGCCCAGGTACACCGGCGTGGCGCCGTCGGCCACCGCGTGCGGCGGCGCCGAGCCGCTGATCCCGGCGACGAAGGCGGCGTTGCCGAGCCGGTAGCGGCGGTTGTGCACGCTGCCTTCGACGCCGCGTCCCGCCGCTTCCGTCAGCGCGTCCGCGTGCCAGTCGACGCGCGCGCCGCCGCCCGCCTCCATGGCGGCGGCGACGATGGCGCGCGCCAGCGGATGGGCGCTGCCGGCGTCGAGCGCGGCCGCCACCTGCAGGCAAAAGTCGGCGCGCATCGCCCCCAGCACTACCGTCTCCCGCAGCAGCGGGCGGCCGTGGGTCAAGGTGCCGGTCTTGTCGAACACCACGTGGGTGGCGCGGTGCAGCGTTTCCAGGGTTTGCGGGCCGCTGACCAGCACGCCCTGGCGCAGCAGGCGGTCGGTGGCGGCGGCCAGCGCCGTCGGCGTGGCCAGCGACAGCGCGCACGGGCACGACACCACCAGCACCGCGATGGCGATCGGCCAGGCGCGCGCGGCGTCGCCGTCGAGCTGGTACCAGAAGGCGAACGCGGCGACCGCGAACAGCAGCAGCCCGGCGACGAACCAGGCGGCCACCTTGTCGGCCCACAGCGCGATGCGCGGCTTGTCGCGCCCGGCGCGGTCGATCAGCTTGACCAGGTTGGACATGGTGCTGTCCTGCGCGCGCCGCGTCACCCGCGCCAGCACCGGCGCGCCGGCGTTGAGGGCGCCGCCGGGCAGGGCGTCGCCGACGCCCCTGGCCACCGGCGCGCTCTCGCCGCTCAGCAGCGACAGGTCGAGCGTGGTGGCGCCGTCGACGATGACGCAATCGGCGGCCACCGCCTCGCCCGGCTTGATCAGGATGACGTCATCGACCGCCAGCGCCGCCGCGTTGACCAGGCTCGGTTCGCGGGTGGCGGGATAATCGGCCAGCAAGGTCGCCGACGCCGGCAGCGCGTGCTGCAGCCGTTCGAGCGCGGCGCCGGCCTTGCGGCGCGCGCGCAGTTCCAGGTAGCGGCTGCACAGCAGCAGGAAGATGAACATCGTCACCGAGTCGAACCACACCTCGCCCCGGCCGCGCACGGTGGCCAGCACGCTGGCGCCGAACGCGGCGGCGATGCCCAGCGCCACCGGCAGGTCCATGCCCGGCGAGCGCGCCTTCAGGCCGGCCCAGGCGCCGCGCCAGAACGGCTGCGCCGAATAGCAGATCGCCGGCAAGGTCAGCAGCAGGCTGGCCCAGCGCATCAGCGACGCCATGTTGTCGTCCAACGTGCCGTCCTCGGCCAGATAGGCCGGCGCCACGTACATCATCACCTGCATCATCGACAGTCCGGCCACGAACAGCTGGCGGCCCAGCGTGCGGGCCGATTTGCGCTGGCCCTCGCCGTGGCGGCCGGCGTCGTACGGATAGGCGCTGTAGCCGATCGCGTGCAGCGCGCCGAGGATGTCGGCCGGACCGCACTCATCTGAACGCCAGCGCACGTACAAGCGCTCGGTGGCGACGTTGAGCTGGGCGCTGGCCACGCCGGGCAGGCGCGCCAGCCGGCTTTCGATCAGCCACACGCAGGCGGCGCAGCGGATGCCGTCGACGGCCAGCGTGGTTTCGCGGCTGTCCTCGTCGAGCGCGAAGCGGGGATCGGCGTTGTCGTACAGTTGCAGCTCGGGCGGCAGCAGTTGCGCGCCCTGCGCCGTGGCGGCGAAGGCCGAGCGGTCGCGGTAATAGGATTGCTGGCCGAGATCGACGATCGCCTGCGCCACGGCGGCGCAGCCGGGGCAGCACATCGCGTGGTCGGCGCCGTCGATGCGCACGGTCCACGCGGGCGGGGCGGAGGCCGGCACCGGCAGGCCGCAGTGGAAGCAGGCTGCGGGCGCGGCGGCGGCAGCGGGGGCCGAGATCACGGGTGCGGTGTCAAGCATACGATATCCACCCAGCCCGGGGTCAGGCCGCCGGCCGCGCGGGCGATGCCGAACAGGCCGAAGGCCAGCACCAGCAGCCCGCACACGATGCGCACCGGGCGTTGTTGCAGCACGCGGCGCAGGCGCGCGCCCAGCAGGCCGAGGCCGGTCAGCATCGGCAGCGTGCCCAGGCCGAAGGCCAGCATCACGGCCGCGCCGCCGGCGGCGTCGCCGCTGAGCATGGCGGTCAGCAGCACGCTGTAGACCATGCCGCACGGCAGCCAGCCCCACAGCGCGCCCAGCGCGAACGCCTGGTGCGGGCGGTCGGCCGGCATCAGGGTGCGCATCGCCGGCGCCATCCACGGTTGCGCGCGTTGCCACACCACGCGGCCGGCCTGTTCCAGCCTGGTCAGGCCGTGCCAGGCGTTCATCAGGTACAGGCCCAGCGCGACCAGCATCAGATTGGCCAGCCAATAAAAACCCAATTGCAGGCCGGCCAGCTTCGCCAGGCTTTGCGCGCCGCCGGCCAGGCCGCCGGCCAGCGCGCCGGCCAGCATGTAGCTGCCGATGCGCCCGGCGTTGTAGGCCAGCACCCGCGGCAAGGCCTGCGCGACCGGTTGCGCGCGCGGTTGTGCGCGAAATGCCGCCGCGCCGCCGGCGAAACGGGCCGCGCTGTGGATCGGGATGACGTTGCGCGGCAGCGGGGCCGCGGTGGCGCCGCCGCCGCTGGCCGTGATGGCGCCGACGATGCCGCCGCACATGCCGACGCAATGGACGCTGCCGGCCAGTCCGACCAGGAAAACGGGCAGCAGGTGGGCGGTCATCATGGCGTCAGATGGTTTTCGAGTAGCGCAGCGGTTGCGCGGCGTCGGCGCGCGCCAGCGCCAGGTAGCGGTCGAACACCATGCAGATATTGCGGATCAACAGGCGGCCCTTGGGCGTCACGCTGATCCAGTGCGCGTCGACGGTGAGCAGGCCGTCCTCCTCGAACGCCTTCAGTTGCTCCAGCTCGGTCGCGAAGTACAGCGGGAAGCGGATCGGATAGGCCTGCTCCAGCGACGAGATCGACAGCTCGAAATTGCACATCAGTTTCTGGATGACGATGCGGCGCAGCAGGTCGTCGGTGTCGAGCTTGATGCCGCGCGCGACCGGCAGCACGCCGCCGTCGAGTTTTTCGTAATACGCCTCGAGCGTCTTCTCGTTCTGGCTGTAGGTGGCGCCGACGGCGCTGATGGCCGACACGCCGCAGGCGATCAGGTCGGTCTCGGCGCGCGTCGAATAGCCCTGGAAATTGCGCTGCAGCCGGCCCTGGCGCTGGGCCACGGCCAGCTCGTCGTCCGGCTTGGCGAAATGGTCCATGCCGATGTAGACGTAGCCGGCCGCGCACAGGCGTTCGATGCACAGCGCCAGCAGCTCGAGCTTGACGGCGGCGCTGGGCAGGTCGGCGTCGAGGATGCGGCGCTGCGGCTTGAACAGGTGCGGCAGGTGCGCGTAGTTGTACAGGGCGATGCGGTCCGGGCTGGCGTCGACCACCTTGGCCAGGGTGCGCTCCATGCTGGCCACGCTTTGCTTCGGCAGGCCGTAGATCAAGTCGATGCTGACCGAGCGGAAGCCGGCGGCGCGCGCGGCGTCGATGACGGCGCGCGTCTCGGCCTCCGGCTGGATGCGGTTGACGGCCTTTTGCACGTCGGGGTCGAAATCCTGCACGCCCAGGCTGAGGCGGTTGAAGCCCTGCGCGCGCAGGCTGTGCACGCGCTCGGCGCTGACGGTGCGCGGATCGATCTCGATCGAGTACTCGCCCACCGCGTCGGGCGCGAAATCGAAGTTCTCGCGCAGGTGCGCCATCAGGTCGCCCATCTGGCGGTCGCTCAGGTAGGTCGGCGTGCCGCCGCCGAAGTGCAGCTGCTCGATCTGGCCGATGCCGGCGAACAGCCGGCCCTGCATGTCGAGCTCCTGCTTCAGGTAGCCGAGGTAGGTGGCGGCCTTGCCGTGGTCCTTGGTGACGATCTTGTTGCAGCCGCAGTAGTAGCACACCGTGTCGCAGAACGGAATGTGGATGTACAGCGACAACGGCCGCTGGCTGCGGCGCATGCGCAGGCCGGCCACCGCCTCGAGGAACTGGCCGTAGCCGAAGTCGGTCGAGAAGCGGTCGGCGGTCGGATACGAGGTGTAGCGCGGTCCCGACTGGCTCAGTTTGCCGATGATGGCGGCGTCGAATTCGACGCTGGGGAAGGCGGTGACGATACCGGCGTGGTTTGGGCTGGTGTACATGGCGGCGACCGTCCTTACGCGGCCAGGCGCGCGGCCGGCGCGGCTTTGCGGGCCGGCGCGCCGCCGCGGGTGCCCGTCCGCAGGCCGGCGCGCGCCGGCATGGCGCGGCCGAACTGGAACAGGCTGACCGCCTGCGTCAGGCCGCCGGCCTCGAGCGCCAGGCTGGCGGTGGCGGCGGCCGCCTGCTCGACCAGCGCGGCGTTTTGCTGCGTGACCTGGTCCATGTGGGCGATCGCCGAGTTGACCTGGTCGACGCCGATGCTCTGCTCGCGCGAGGCGACCGAGATCTCCTCCATGATGGCCGTCACCTGGCGCACCGAGGCCACCACCTCCTTCATGGTGGCGCCGGCGCGGTCGACCTGCACCATGCCGGCGTCGACCTTGCCCACCGAGATTTCGATCAGGTGCTTGATGTCCTTGGCGGCGGTGGCGCTGCGCTGGGCCAGGTTGCGCACCTCGCCGGCGACGACCGCGAAGCCGCGGCCCTGTTCGCCGGCGCGGGCCGCCTCGACGGCGGCGTTGAGCGCCAGGATGTTGGTCTGGAAGGCGATGCCCTCGATCAGGCCGATGATGTCGACGATCTTGCGCGACGACGTGTTGATCTCGTCCATCGTGGCGATGACGTCGGCGACGATCTCGCCGCCCTGCACCGCCACGGTCGAGGCGTTTTGCGCCAGCGCGTTGGCCTGCGCCGAGTTGTCGGCGTTTTGCTTGACCGTCGACGAGAACTGCTCGACGCTCGACGCGGTCTCCTCCAGGCTGGCCGCCTGGGCCTCGGTGCGGCCCGACAGGTCGGCGTTGCCGGCGGCGATCTGGCGCGTGGCCACGGCCATCGTCTCGACATTGACGCGGACGTCGCGGATGGTGGCGATCAGGTTGCTGTTCATTTGCTGCAGCGCGCGCAGCAGTTGGCCCACCTCGTCGGTGGCCTCGGTGTCGAAGCTGCCCGACAGGTCGCCGGCGGCGATCGCGCGGGCGCCGTGCAGGGCCCGGTCGAGCGGACGCAGCACCGACACGCGCAGGGTGTACCACAGGAACACGTTGATCAAGAGGCCGACGAAGGTGGCGCCGAAGATGGCGTAGCTGTGGCCGCCGCCGCCGCTCATCAGGGCGGCCGCGCAAACGATCACCTGCAGCACGTTGACCACGCTGGTGGCCAGCCACACGCGCATGGCCAGCGACACATGGCCCAGCCGCGCCAGCAGGTGGCCGGCGCCGGGCCGGATCACCTGGCCGTTCTTGATGCGGATGCCGTGGCCGGGCTTGGCGCGCATGTCGCGGTAGGCCTGTTCGGCGGCGGCCACCTGCTCGCGCGCGGCCTTGACCCGCACCGACATGTAGCCGACCGTCCTGCCGTTCTCGCGGATCGGCGTGATGTTGGCGCGCACCCAATAGTGGTCGCCGTTCTTGCAGCGGTTCTTGACGATGCCGGTCCACGGCGTGCCCGCCTGGATCGAGGCCCACAGGTCGGCGAACGCCTCGGCCGGCATGTCCGGATGGCGCAGGATGTTTTGCGGCGCGCCCAGCAGCTCGGACGCGTCGTAGCCGCTGATCTGCGTGAAGTAGGGATTGACGTAGGTAATGTTGCCCTTTAAGTCAGTTTTGGACACGATGGCCTGGTCGTCGAGGACGTCCACTTCGCGGTTGGTCACGGCTTTGGGTTGGTTGTCGCGCATCACGTAGCTCCGGCTGGATTATTGCTCTATCACAATAGATGCATCCAGTGTACGGAGTCGTCGCGCAAAATTTATTGATGTAGATCAAAATTGCCCGGATTGGGGGACGGCACCTCAGCCCACGGTCAGCGGGCGCAGCGGGCCCACCGCGTAGCCCTGGGCGTAATCGACGCCCAGTTCGCGCACCACCGCCAAGGTGCTGTCGTCCTCGACGTATTCGGCCACGGTGCAAATGCCCATCACGTGGCCGACCTCGTTGATCGCCTTGACCATGGCGCGGTTGACATCGTTGCTGGCGATGTCACGGATGAACACGCCGTCGATCTTGAGGTAGTCGACCGGCAGCGCCTTCAGATAGGCGAACGACGACAGGCCGCTGCCGAAGTCGTCGAGCGAGAAGCGGCAGCCCAGCGCCTTGAGCCGGGTCATGAAGTCCTGCGCCTTGACCAGGTTGGCGATGACGGCCGTCTCGGTGATCTCGAAGCAGATCTGCTGCGGCGCCACGCCGTGCTGGGCGAACTGCGCGAGGATGTAGTCGTGCAGGCCCTCGTCGCCCAGCGAGGTGCCCGACAGGTTGATCGAGTACCGCCCCGGCAACGGCACCGGCTGCCCGGCGCCGTTGCCGGCGCCGGCCACGTGGCGGCACACGGCGCTGATTACCCAGCGGTCGATCGCCGTCATCATGTCGTAGCGTTCGGCGGCCGGGATGAAGGCGCCGGGCAGGATCAGCTCGCCGTGGCCGGACTGGATGCGGATCAGCACTTCGTCGTGCGCCTCGGCGCGCTGGCCGAGGCCGACGATGGGCTGGGCGTACAGCCGGAAATACTGGTGCTCGAACGCCTCGTTCAGGCGCGACACCCATTGCATCTCGCCCTGCCGGCGCGCCAGGCGCAGGTCCGATTCCTGGTACATGTGCACGCGGTTGCGGCCGCGCTCCTTGGCCAGGTAGCAGGCCTGGTCGGCGGCGATCAGCAGCTCGGTCATCGATTTGCTGTTGTGGTTGATCTCGACGACGCCGATGCTGACCCCCAGCTCGAACGTGCGGCTGTCCCACACGAAGCGGAAGTTCTTGACCGACTGGCGGATGCCGTCGGCCACCAGCAAGGCCTGGTCCGGCGGGCAGTGCGGCAGCAGCACGCCCAGCTCGTCGCCGCCGAGGCGCGCCAGGATGTCGCTGTCGCGCATCTCGGTCTGCAGCATCTTGGCCAGCAGCTGCAGCAGCAGGTCGCCGGCGCTGTGGCCGCAGGTGTCGTTGACGATCTTGAACTGGTCCAGGTCCATGTACAGCAGCGCGTGCACATGGCCCTCGTCCTTGGCGCTGTGCAGCGCGTTGGCGATCTGCAGCTCGAACTCGCGCCGGTTGATCAAGCCGGTGAGCATGTCGTGGCTGGCGTTCCACGACAGCTGCTTGCTCAGCTTGCGCTCGTGGCTGACGTCGCGGAACACCACCACCACACCCAGCAGCTCGCCGGTGTCGGACCAGATCGGCGCGGCCGATTCCTCGACGGCGATGCGGCGCCCCTCGCGCGTGATGAGCTGGTTCTGCGACGGCATGCTGATGGTCTGGCGCAGCCGCAGGCATTGCAGCGCCACGTGCTCGGCCAGCGGCGCGTCGTTGTCGTCGATCAGCGGCAGGGTGGTGGCGATGTCGAGGCCGTGCGCCTCGTCGTTGCCCCAGCCGGTCAGCTGCTCGGCGATGCGGTTCAGGTACTGGGTCTTGCCGTGTTCGTCGGTGGTGATGACGCCCTCGCCGACCGAGCGCAGCGTGACGGCCGCCAGCTCGCGCTCGCGCGCGGCGTCCTGCTCGATGCGTTTGCGCTCGGTGATGTCCCAGACGATGCCGAGCGTGCCGGTGGGTTGGTCGTGCTCGTCCAAAAACACGTGCGCCTTGGCCGCCAGCCAGTGCTGGCTGGCGTCGTGCCAGACGACCCGGTATTCGACGTCGTAGCCGGAGCCGCAATCGACCGCCTCCTGCATCGTGTTGAGCAGGCGGTCGCGGTCCTCGGGGTCGACGAATTGCAGGAACTGGGTGAACGGCTGGGCCAAATCGCCGGGGGGGAGTCCCAACAAGCCGGTGCCCCAGCCGACCCAGTTGACGATGCTGTCGATCACTTTGCCATTGCTGATGTGCGAATCCCAGATGGCCATGCGCGCGGCGTCCAGCGCCATGCGCAAGTGACGCTGAATGATATCCATACTTAACTTGCTCCAAAAACTATAGGCTTGTCGCCGTTGGAGCACACACGAATGGAAAAGTTCGATAAACGATGGACAAAATTTGGACCCGGGCGCGCCCATCGGGTTTCGCGAGAACTAGGCGCCCTTCCTGGACCAAGCAAACTACAATTTTTTACGACACCCAAAGGCTCGCTGAGTGCGAGGACGCCAATCGAGGCGCTGGCCGACGGCGATCTGGACGCGGTCCTGAAAGCCGCAGCAGGTTTCCGAGAGCTCTAGCTTGAAAAGCGACGACGCTTTTAGTGGCAGGTCTGCGTGCCGGCCGTGATGGCCTTGAGCATGGGCGGATCGAGCAATTCGATCTCGCGGTTGCTCACGCGCAGCAGGCCTTCCTTCTTGAACTTCGACAGCAGGCGGCTGATGCTTTCGATCGTCAGGCCCAGGTAGTTGCCGATCTCCTCGCGCGACATGCGCAGCTGGAAGGTGTTGGGCGAGTAGCCGCGCGCCTCGTAGCGCGACGACAGGTTGACCAGGAAGGCGGCGAAACGCTGGGTCGCCTGCATGTTGCCCAGCAAGAGCATGACGCTTTGCTCGCGCGTGATCTCCTGGCTCATCATCCGGTGGAAGTGGCGCAGCAGGGTCGGCATGTCGGCCAGCAGCTGTTGCAGGCTGCCGAACGGGATCTCGCACACCTCGCTGTCCTCCAGCGCCACGGCGGTGCAATGGTGCAGGTCGGTGCTGATGGCGTCCATGCCCAGCAGCTCGCCGGCCATCTGGAAACCGGTGATCTGCTCGGCGCCGTCGCGATTGACCTGGTAGGTCTTGAAATGCCCCAGCCGGATCGCGTACAGGTTCTGGAACGGGTCGCCGATGCGGAACAGCACCCCGCCGCGCGCGACCTTGCGGCGGCGGCCGATGATTTCGTCGAGCCGGTCCATGTCCTCGTTGCCCAGCCCCATCGGCAGGCACAGCTGGTGCATGCTGCAATTGGCGCAGCTTGCCTTGAGGATGTCGATCGTGGTGCCGGGCAGTATCAGGGAGGGAAGATCTCTTATCATGCCCCCAGTGTAGACCATTAGTCGCTATTTTTGGCGATACCGCACCCGGCGGATCAGGTATTCGGTGCGCCGCTGTGGCATTTTGACCGCCCGCGCCCGTCCCGAACCCAATTTCGCCCACGACGAAAATTTAACTTGCGCGCTATCGAATTGTTCGCTATAGTTCAACTCAAGCAAGTAGCACACTACTTAATCGCTCACAACAAACCATTGAAAGGAATTACCATGAAACGCACGCTGATCGCCTCCGCCCTGCTGGCCGCCACCGCCTTGACCGCCCACGCCGCCACGCCGGCCGCCGACACCACCGTGGTGCTGGTGCACGGCGCCTTCGCCGACGGCTCCAGCTGGGAAAAAGTCATCCCGCTGCTGCAGGCCCAGGGCTTGAAGGTGGTGGCCGTGCAAAATCCGCTGACCTCGCTGGCCGACGACGTCGCCGCCGCCAAGCGCGTGATCGACGCCCAGACCGGCAAAGTGGTGCTGGTGGGCCACTCGTGGGGCGGCACCGTCATCACCGAGGCCGGCACCAGCGACAAGGTCAAGGCGCTGGTCTACGTGGCCGCGTTCGCCCCGTCCGAGGGCCAGGCCACCAGCGAGCTGGGCAAGGACTACGCGGTGCCGCCCGGCATCGCCACGCTGCAGGCCGACGCCGGCGGTTTCCTGTGGCTGCCGGCGGCGTCGGTGGCCGCCAACTTCGCCCAGGACGTGCCGCCGGCCACCGCCGCGCTGATCGCCGCCACCCAGGGCCCGATCGCCGCCCAGGCCTTCGCCGACAAGACCACCGTCGCCGCCTGGAAAAACAAGGCCAACTATTACATCGCCGCCGCCGACGACCGCATGATCGACCCGGCCCTGCAGCGCGCCTTCGCCGCCAAGCTCAAGGCCACCACGACCACGTTGAAATCGAGCCACGTGCCGATGGTGTCGCAGCCGCAAAAAGTGGCCGACGTGATCATCGCCGCCGCCCAGCGTTAATCCTGTTGCCAAGGTCGGCCATTGATAGGAGAATTCCCGAGCATCCCGGTAGTTTCCCGATTCATGTCCGACCCGCCCGACAAGGATGAAATGAAGCCACTTGGCATCAAGGCTAAAGTAGCGCTGGCGACCAGCATCACCTCGATCCTGATGATCGCGCTGGTGACCGTGGTCCAGATGCAACGCATGAAGGCGGATTTCACCAAGGTGCTGTTCACCCAGCAAACGGCGCTGATCACCCGCACCGCCGAGGAGCTCGACGACAAGCTGACCATGCTGCTCGACATCATCGCGCTGTCGGCGCGCCAGCAGCCGGTCGACATCGCCGGCTCGACCGAGCGGCTGCGCGCCTACTACCAGGACCGCGCCGTGCTGGCGCTGTTCGACGACCTGCTGGTGCTCAGCCCGCAGGGCGTGGTGATCGCCGACGCCCCGATCCAGCCGGGCCGGGTCGGCATCGACGCCTCCGACCGCGCCTACTTCCGCACCGTCATGCGCACCCGCAAGCCGCTGATCGCCGAGCCGGTGGTCGGCCGCTCGCACGGCCAGCCGATCGTGCAGATGGTGGCGCCGGTGCTCAACGCCCGGGGCGAGGTGGTGTGCGTGCTCAACGGCGTGCTGCGCCTGTACAAGGACAACCTGCTGGGCCACCTGCGCACCGCCCGGGTCGGGCGCAGCGGCTACTTTTTCGCCCTCACCCGCGGCGAGCATCCGGTCTACGTGCTGCATCCGGACGCCAGCCGCCTGCTGCAGCCGCGCCAAGCCGGCGCCAACGCCGCCACCACGCGCGCGCTGCGCGACGGCTTCGAGGGCACCGTCGACAGCATCAACGGCAGCGGCGAGCGCGCCCTCAACAGCTACAAGGCGCTCAAGTCGGTCGACTGGATCCTGGCCGCGTCGCTGCCGGCGCAGGAGGCGTTCGAGCCGTTCGACGGCGTGCTCTCGCGCGTGCTGCTGTGGAGCGGGCTGGCCTCGGTCCTGGCCGCGCTGCTGATCTTCTGGCTGACGTTGCGGCTGCTGGCGCCGCTGATCCAGCTGCGCGACGCCATCGTCGCGCTGCGCGGCGACGCCACCCATTTCGCCCCGCTGGCGGTGCGCGCCGACGACGAGGTGGGCCAGCTGACCAGCGCCTTCAACAACCTGATGCGCGAGCGCCTGGCGGCCGACGCGCGCCTGCAAAGCCTGGTCGAGTTCGCGCCCAACGCGATCGTCGTGGTCGGCGTCGACGGCCGCATCGAAACCTTCAACCGCGAGGCCGAGCGGCGCTTCGGCTACGCCCGCGACGAGATCCTCGGCCAGCCGCTCGAGACCTTGGTGCCGGCGGCGCTGCGCACGCAGCACGCGGCGCACCGGGTCAAGTTCTTCGCCGACCGCCTCAGCGCCGAGCCGGTGCGCATGGGCGGCGGCGCCCCGCTGCAGGGCCTGCGCCGCGACGGCAGCGAGTTCCCGCTCGAGATCAACCTGAGCGCGGTGCGCACCGACCAGGGCACCAAGGTGCTGGCGGTGATCGCCGACGTCACCGAGCGGCGCCGCCTGCAGCTCGAGCTGGAGGCGCGCGCGCACGAGCTCGAGCGCGAGCGCGACCGCGCCGAGGCGGCCAACCGCGCCAAGAGCGAGTTCGTGGCCAACATGAGCCACGAGATCCGCACGCCGATGAACGCGGTGCTGGGCATGGCCTACCTGCTGGGCAACACGGCGCTGACCCCGCAGCAGCGCAAGTACCTGAACATGGTGCGGGTGTCCGGGCAGTCGCTGCTGGGCATCCTCAACGACGTGCTCGACTTTTCCAAGATCGAGGCGCGCCACATGGAGCTCTCGCCGGTGGAGTTCGCGCTGGACGACACCATGAATTCGCTGGCGACGATGATGACGATGAACGCCGGCGACAAGGAGCTCGAGCTGGCCATCAGCGTCGAGCCGTCGGTGCCGACGCGGCTGCGCGGCGACTCGATGCGGCTGCAGCAGATCCTGGTCAACCTGGCCGGCAACGCCATCAAGTTCACCGAGCAGGGGGAGGTGGTCGTCAGCGTCGAGCTCGAGGCGCGCGACGAGCGCGGCGCGCTGCTGCGCTTCGAGGTGCGCGACACCGGCATCGGCATGACCGAGGCGCAGCTGGCGCAGTTGTTCAACGCCTTCTCGCAGGGCGACCAGAGCATCACGCGGCGCTTCGGCGGCACCGGCCTGGGGCTGGCCATCACCAAGCGCTTGATCGAGCTCATGGGCGGGCAGATCGCCGTCCACAGCGCGCCGGGGCGCGGCTCGACCTTCTTCTTCAGCCTGCCCTTCGAGGTGTTGCCGGAGCGGCCAGAGGAGCGCCGCAAGCCGGCGCTGGGCGACCTGCGCCTGCTGGTGGCCGACGACAGCCGCACCAGCCGCGAGCTGATCGCCAAGCTGATCCGCGCGTGGGGCTGGCAGGCCGACGAGGTCGACTCCGGCGCGGCCGCACTCGAGCGCTTCCGGCGCGGCCTCGAGACGGGCCGGGCCTACGACGTGGTGCTGGCCGACTGGCACATGCCCGGCATGGACGGGCTGGCCACGGCCAAGGGCATCCGCGCCGCCGCGCCCGACAAGAAGCAACCGATCGTGGTGATGGTCAACGCCTTCGCCCGCGACCGCATGGAGGAGATCTCCAACGCGCCCGAGGCCGACGTGGTGCTGGTCAAGCCGATCACCAGCTCCAACCTGTTCGACGCGCTGCACCAGGCGCTGGTGACCAAGGCCGACGCCGGCGTGCGCTCGGCGGCCGAGCAGGGCATAGACGGCAGCCTGGGCGGCGCCCACTTCCTGCTGGTCGAGGACAACCTGCTGAACCAGGCGGTGGCGCGCGGCATCCTCGAGCTGGCCGGCGCCACGCTCGACGTGGTCGACAACGGCCGCCAGGCGGTCGACCGCATGAGCGCGCACCCGGACCGCTACGACCTGGTGTTGATGGACATGCAGATGCCGGTGATGGACGGCTTCACCGCAACCCGCCTGCTGCGCCAGGAATTGCGGCTGGACCTGCCGATCATCGCCATGACGGCCGGCGTGCTCGAATCGGAGCGCGAGCGCAGCATCGAGGCCGGCATCACCGATTTCATTCCCAAGCCGATCGAGGTCGAGGAAATGCTGGCGGTGCTGCGCAAGCACCTGCCCGGGACGACGGCGAGGGCGGCCGCGGCGGCGGAACCCGTGGCGCCGGCCTTGGCGCCGGCGCCGGCGCCGGTCAAGCTGGTGGCGTCGCCGCCGCCCCCGGGCGAGGCCGGCGCGTTCAACATCGACAGCCTGATGCGCGTGATGGGCAAGGACGCCAAGGGCCGCGCGGTGATGGTCAAGATGGTGCGCGGCGCCATCGACACCGGCATGGCGCCGGTCGAGCAGGCCGGCCAAGCGCTGCGCGAGGGGCGCCCGCGCGACGCCGCCCGCCTGTTCCACGGGCTGCGCGGCGCCGTCGGCGTGCTCGGCGCCCGGCGCCTGATCCAGGCCACCATCGACGCCGAAACGGCCATCAACGAGCAGCGCGACGAGGAGCTGGCGCGGCACGTCGACGCCGTGCGCGCCGAGCTCGAACAAACGCTGGCCGAGGCGCGCGATTGGCTCGAGCGGCAACCCTCCTGAGGCCGGCATCCGCCCGCGCCGCCGTTGCACATTCCTAACATCTAAATAGTATTGATAACAATTCGCATTTACGTTCACGGCGATTATTGTTACAATCTCACAAATTTGTAAAGATTAGCCGGCAGCCAGACGCGTCTCGACGCGGGCCGCAGCGCCGCCGCCCTTCGATTTGGATGAAAGAATAGCAATGATCAAGAGTCGCAAACACGCGCAGTCGCGTTTCAACCAACACATGAGCGCGGCGCTGGCCGTGATGCTGCTGCCGGTGGCCGCCCACGCGGCCGACGCCGCCGACCCGGTGGTGGTCGCCGGCGCGCCACAAACCATGGCCGAGGTCAAGGTGCAGGGCACCCTCGAGGGCATCAAGGCCGACAAGGCCTCGTCCGTCAAGTACACCGAGAAGCTGGTCGACACCGCCCAGACCATCACCGTCATCAAGAAGGAACTGATCGAGCAGCAGGGCGCCGTCACCCTGACCGAGGCGCTGCGCAACACCCCCGGCGTGGGCGCCTTCTTCCTGGGCGAGAACGGCAGCACCAACACCGGCGACGCCATCTTCATGCGCGGCTTCGACGCCTCCGGCAGCATCTACGTCGACGGCGTGCGCGACGTCGGCTCGATCTCGCGCGACACCTTCAACATCGAACAGATCGACGTGCTCAAGGGCCCGGCCGGCACCGACAACGGCCGCAGCTCGCCGACCGGTTCGATCAACCTGGTCAGCAAGCAGCCGTTGCAGGAAAACGCCTACCTGGGCTCGGTCACCGTCGGCAGCGGCAAGCAAAAGCGCGCCACGGCCGACCTCAACCAGGTGCTCGACGCCGACAGCGGCACCGCCCTGCGCGTCAACCTGCTCGACCAGGACAGCGGCAACCCGGCGCGCGACGTCGTCAAGAACAAGCGCTGGGCGGTGGCGCCGTCGGTGGCGTTCGGCCTGAACGGCCCGACCCGCGTCTACCTGAACTACCTGCACGTCAAGCAAAACAATATTCCGGACGGCGGCGTGCTGACCATCGGCATGCCCGGCTACAGCGCGCCGGTGCCGACCACCGGCACCCCGGCCGTCATCGCCGCCGAGCGCGCCCGCCTGGCGCCGCTCAACAACGCGCCGCGGGTCGATTCGAGCAACTTCTACGGCTCCACCTACGACCACGACGACGTCACCGCCGACATGGCCACCGTGCGCATCGAGCACGACTTCGCCAACGGCATCAAGCTGCAAAACACCACCCGCTTCGGCAAGACCGACCAGGATTATCTGCTGACCTCGTTCATGGCCACCGCCGCCAACCTGGTGCTGCCGAGCAGCGACCCGAACAGCTGGCAGATGCGCCGCACCAACCTGACGTTCCGCGACGCCAGCAACAAGATCTTCACCAACCAGACCACCGCCACCGGCGAGTTCGCCACGGGCGCGCTCAAGCACACGGTGGTCGGCGGCCTCGAGGTCACCACCGAGAAGCAGACCACCTACACCTGGGCCGCCACCAACGGCACCGGCCTGCCGATCACCACCATCTACCATCCGGACCCGGCGCTGTGGTTCAACCTGACCTACGGCCGCAACGGCGCCGAAAGCCACGGCACCACCGACACCCAGAGCGCCTACGTGTTCGACACCATCAAGATTGGCGACAAGTGGATCCTGAACGGCGGCGTGCGCTTCGACCACTACACCACCGAGTACAACGCCGTCGCGCTGCAGGCGGCCGTGACGCCGCCGGCGGTGCAGCCGCTGCCGGTCGGCACCAAGATCCCGACCTCGCTCAAGAAGAGCGACAACCTGATCAACGGCAAGCTGTCGGCGCTGTACAAGATCACCCCGGAGAGCAGCGTCTACGGTCTGGTGGCGACGTCGAAATCGCCGCCGGGCGGCACCAACTTCTCGCTCAGCGCGGCCGCCAACAGCAGCGCCAACGTCAACTACGATCCGCAGGAGACCACCAACTACGAGCTGGGCGGCAAGTGGGACTTGCTCAAGCAGAAGCTGTCGCTGTCGGCCGCGCTGTACCGCACCGACGTCAAGAACGAGGTCGAGGTCGATCCGACCAACCCGGCGGTCTACTACCAGAACGGCAAGAAGCGCGTCCAGGGCATCGAGCTGGGCGTGACCGGCGAGATTACCCGCGGCTGGATCGTCAGCGCCGGCTACACCCGCATGTCGACCAAGGTCGAGCAGGGCAAGGTGGTGACCGCCAGCGGCGAGAACCAGCTGAGCTACACGCCGAAACAGGCGTTCACGTCGTGGACCGCGTACACCCTGCCGTTCGGCCTGCAGATCGGCGGCGGCCTGCGCTACTCCGGCAAGCTGCTGCGCGGCACCGACGGCGCCGTCGGCACGCCGGCCTATGTCGATTCGTACTGGGTGGCCGACGCCATGGCGTCGTACCCGATCAACAAGCACGTCGACCTGCGCCTGAACGTCTACAACCTGGCCGACAAGGAGTACGCCGCGGCGATCAACAAGTCGGGCTACCGCTACACGCCGGGCGCGCCGCGCTCGGCCAGCCTGACGGCCAACATCAAGTTCTAAACAGGACGGCGCCTTAGCCCGATCTGTCCGGCCCCGCCCCCACCGGCGGGGCTTTGTTTTTTCCAGACCACCCGTTGAAGGAGTTTCGATCATGATGTTGCACATCCCTGGCGTGTTGAGCCGCGAACAAGTGGCGGCCATGCGCGCCCGCCTGGACGCCTCGGACTGGGTCGACGGCCGCGCCACGGTCGGCGCCCAGGGCGCCCAGGTCAAGCAGAACCGGCAGTTGGCGGAGACCTCGCCGCTGGCGCTGGAACTGGGGCGCACCGTGCTCGAGGCGCTGGCCGGCAACGCCTTGTTCTTCGCCGCCGCGCTGCCGCTGCGCACCATTCCACCGATGTTCAACAGCTACGCCGGCGGCGAACACTACGGCGCGCACGTGGACGGCGCGCTGCGCCGCGTGGCGGGCTCGGGCCAGTGGGTGCGCACCGACGTCTCGTCGACCCTGTTCCTGAGCGATCCGGACGACTACGACGGCGGCGAGCTGATCGTCACCGACGCGTACGGCGAACACGAGGTCAAGCTGCCGGCAGGCGACCTGATCCTGTACCCGTCGACCAGCATCCACCGGGTCGAGCCGGTCACGCGCGGGGCCCGCGTGTGCTCGTTTTTCTGGACGCAAAGCATGGTGCGCGACGACATGCGGCGCGGCATGTTGCTCGAGCTGGACCAGAACATCCAGAGCCTGCGCGCGCGCCTGGGCGACTGCGCCGAACTGGTCGGCCTGACCGGCCATTACCACAACCTGTTGCGCCAGTGGAGCGAGGTGTAGGCGCGATGTGACCGGGCGGCTACACATTCGCAAGTTCGCAACGGTTCCGCCTCCGGCAATATAAAAAAGTCTAGCAATTTTGAACACACTGACTACACTTCCAGTTCACGGGTGGCCGGGCTAGCGCGGGCGCGCTGCGGCGCGGCCCCCCGCGATCGCGTTCATCTCGTCGATCTCGTCGATCTCGTCTATTCACGGAGGACTTCATGGTCAGTGTTCAAGGCACCCGCTCACAATCCCATTCCCGTTACAGCCGCCTGCGCACCGGGCTGCGCCTGATACCGCTGCTGTGCGCGGCGTGGGCCGGCAACGCGGCGGCCATCGACCTGATCTACCAGGGGCCGCCGGGCGGCAGCGGCCTGGCCGGCGCCGTGCCCGGCGCGGCCGGCGGCAACGGCCTGACGGCGCCACCGGCCCAGCAAACGGCGTTCAGCGTCGACTTCACCAACTCGCTGACCGTCACCGGCGGCCGCGGCGGCGACGGCGGCAACGGCGCGGCCGGCAACGCCAGCGTGATGGGCGGCAACGCCGGCCTCGGCGGCGACGGCGCCGCCACCCTGGCCGACATGTCGACCACCTTGTCGGCCGGCCCGGCCGTGCTGACCGTGGTCGGCACCGGCGGCCGGGGCGGCAACGCCGGCCTGCCGGGCGCGGGCGCCGGGGCCGGCGCTCCGCCCGGCGGCCTGGGCGCCGTCGGCGGCAAGGGCGGCGCCGCCGTCGCCAACGCCACCGTGAGCACGGCCGGCAGCGCCGGCGTGCAGGCGGCGGCCACGGCCACCGGCGGCGAGGGCGGCCTGGGCAGCGCCGGCTTCGCCAGCGGCGACGGCGGCGCCGCCACCAGCAACACCCGTGCCGGCGGCAGCGGCAGCGCGCCGATGCTGCTGGCGTCCAGCGCGACCGGCGGCGCGGGCGGGGCCGCCACGTACGAAGGCGCGCACGCCGGCGCCGGCGGCGCGGCCAGCGCCACCAACGGCTTGAGCGGGACCGGCTCGGGCGTGCTCGACCTGACCATGGTGACCACCGCCACCGGCGGGCGCGGCGGCGACGCCAACCTCGACTTCACGGCCGTTCCCCACGGCTACGGCGGCGACGGCGGCGCGGCCTCGGTCAGCCACAGCGCGGCCTATGCCGGCGACTTCCTGAACCTGTCGCAGACGGCCACCGGCGGCGCCGGCGGCGGCACCAGCTTCGGCTTGGGCGGCCGCGGCGGCGACGCCGCGTCGACGATCTCGCTGTCGTCCGGCACCGCGTGGCTGGTCGACGTCGCCGGCAGCGCCATCGGCGGCCAGGGCGGCTCCAGCGCGGGCAATCCGTTCGATCCCGGCACCGAGGCGGGCACGCCCGGCAGCGGCGGCAACGCCAACAGCCAGCTGTGGCTGAGCGCGTCGCCGGGCAGCTGGAACGCCCAGATCACCGGCACCAGCACGGCCATCGCCGGCAAGCCCGGCGACGGGCTGTTCGCGCAATCTGGCGGCACGGCCGACGCCGTGTCCACCGTCTACGGCGGCGGCCGGGTCACCAGCGTGGCCGACGCCACCGGCCAATACGGCGCCGGGGGCGGCGGCTATGGCAACGCCCAGGCCATCGCCGGCTCCAACTACATCGCCGTCGCCCGCGCCAACGCGGCCGGCGGCGGCGCCTTCTACACCTCCGGCGCCGGCGCCAGCGCCACCGCCGTGGCCAGCGCCAGCTACTACGCCAGCGCCGACGCGGTGGCCAACTCCGGCAGCGGCCGGGTGGGGGCGATGGAAGCGGCCTGGGCGAGCGCGCAGGCGATCGTGACGCGCATCGCCGGCGACCCCTCGCCGGCGGTCCCCGGCCAGCCGTCCGAGGCGCGCGCGCACGCGTTGGCCAGCGCCATGGGCAGCACGGTCGAGGCGCGCAGCACCTACACCGACTACGGCCGCGGCGCCGCCGTCACCACCCGCGCCGGCAACGGGCAGCCGACCGCGCTCTACATCCCCGAGGCGGGCACCGCCGCCAACGTCGGCGGCGCCGCCTACGCCCCGTGGGCGCCGCAGGACGAGGTCAGGTCGGCGGTCTACTCGTACGCCAGCGCCTTGCCCACGGCGGCCTCGGTGGCGCCGCTGATCGCCTCGTCGGCCGAGGTGGCGGCGGCGTTCGCCAACGCCGACACGCTGGCCGCCGGCACCATGGCGGCCGCGTTCTTCCCGATGACCGCGAGCGCCGAACTGAGCTTGCCGTTCGCCTCCGGCGAGCACCTGTTGCTGGGACTGGTGCGGCCGTTCTTCTCGCCCGGCTTCGACAGCGGCTTCAGCCTGTCTGTCGCCAACGGCGGCGTCTCGCTGTACTCGGGCAGCTTCACCACGCTGGCCGAGGCGGCGGCCGTGTTCAACGGCCATGTGCTCGACCTGGGCGTCATCAACGCCAACACGCTCAACCTGCTGCTGACCTTCACGCTCGACAGCGGCATCTACGGCTTCAGCTATCTGGTCGGCCAGGGCGGCGCGCCGACGGCGGTGCCGGAGCCGGGCAGCTGGATGTTGCTGATGCTGGGCCTGGCGCTGCTGGCGTGGCGCGCCGGCGCGTTCAAGGGCGCGCGCCTCGGCCCGGCGCGCCGCCTGGGCGGTGTTTGAGCGCGTTTGATCTAGCACAAGCCTCGAAGGGCGGGACGGCGAAGACTATAACGACGTCAGTTCTTCGAGGAGCGTAGCGATGTTTAAACTTAGCAAACTCAGTCCGTCCATCACCGACATGATCCGCCTGGATCACACCCACGTCATGCTGTCCTTCCACCAGTACACCGCCGACGCCAAGCCGCGCGTCAAGAAGGCGTTGACGGAAACCATCTGCACCGCGCTGGAGATCCACGCCGCGCTGGAGGAGGAATGCTTTTATCCGGTCATGCGCGAGCTCGACAGCGCCGACAGCGTGATCCAGAAAAGCGTACCGGAGCACAACGAGATGCGCCAGCTGATCGCCGCGCTGCGCGCCGACAAGACCACCGGCGCCGAGCACGACCGCGTGCTGCTGGAACTGATGCAGAAAGTCATACACCACGTGGCCGACGAGGAAACCGTGCTGCTGCCGCGCGCCGAACGCCTGCTCGACAAGGACCGCCTGAGCGAGCTGGGCGCGCAAATGACGCGGCGCCGTCTGCAGCTGGCCGCGCCGAAGGCCGGCACCCTCGTCGCCAGCAGCGTGATCGGCTTTTCCGGCAGCACCACGGCGCTGGTGCTGGCGGCGGCCGGCGGCCTGCTGGCGGGCCGCTATCTGTCGTCCAGGACAAGCTGACGCCGCGCATCCGCGGCGCGGCGCCACGTACAAAAAACCACGTTCGCCGCGCGCGCGGCTTACATGCCGCAAGTGACCCGCCGCCCCGCATACGCCCTTATGCCACAAGGGCGTATGCGAAACGCCCCGCGCCCGCCGCCGCCCGGCGGCAAGCTTGCCGCGCGCCCGCCACGCACCAGTCCGGAAAATACTTGCCACGCGTAACGCGAACGTGACATGATAAATATCAGACTTTGATTTAGTTGTAGCGCATTTCAAAAGGGAATGTGGTCGCTATGGTGTTGGATTTGTCCTCACGCCCGCAACGGGCCTGGCACGAGATGGCTTGCAACTCCCAAGCCCGATCCGACGACGAGCCGAAACGCCGCTTGTATATCGCTAGCCTCCACGGCGCTTCCCCGCTGACGCATTTTCGCTTGTCCACGAACCATCGCCCGCGCGCCGTGCGCGCGGCGGCGATGCATCCGCTTTAGGAGAAATTATGTTTGCAAACATGAAGGTGGCGGTCCGGCTCGCGCTGGGATTCGGCGCGGTGGTGCTGTTGTTGCTGGTGCTGTCGCTGGTCAGCATGCAGCGCATGGCGGCCATGGACGAGGACAGGGACCTGATCATGGAGGACCGCTATCCGAAGGTGCTGCTGGCCAACGAGGCGGCCATGCGCACGCTCGACAACGGCCGCCAGATGCGCAGCATGCTGCTGGCCAGCAGCGACGAGGAGCGCGAGAAATACCGCGCCATCGCGGAGGGCAACCGGGTCAAGGTGGGCGAGGCGCTGGCCAAGCTCGACAAGCTGTTGACCCTGCCCAAGGCGCGCGTGATGTTCAAGGAAATCACCGACAAGAACAGCCAGCTCAATCCCGCGTACAACGAGATGTACGAGCTGATGAAGAGCGATCCCAAGAAAGCGGTGGTCTATCTGAAGGAGCAGTTCGCCGTCGTCAATAGCGGCTACCTGGCGTCGCTCGAGGCGCTGGTCAAGTTCCAGAACGAGCTGATGGACCAGGAGCGTGTCACCGCCAACGCCAACTACGAGACCACGCGCACCACGATCGTCACGCTGTCGGTGGCGGCGGTGCTGGCGGCGGTGGTACTGGCGTGGCTGATCACCGCCAGCCTGGTCAAGACCCTCGGCGGCGAGCCGAGCTACGCGGCCGAGGTGATGCGGCGCATTTCCGACGGCGACCTCAGCGGCGAGGTGCAGACCAAGCCGGGCGACCGCGGCAGCCTGCTGCTCAACGTCAAGCAGATGGTGGGCAAACTGAAGCAAGTGATCGACGGCCAGCGCTCGGTGGTGGAGGCGGCCAACCGCGGCAACTTCGCCGCGCGCATCGACCTCAACGGCCTGCAGGGCTTCCAGCGCGAGATGGGCGAGGGCTTGAACCAGCTGGCCACCACCACCGGCGCCAGCATCGACGACGTGGTGCGGGTCATGGGCGCGATGTCGGAAGGCGACCTGACGCAGACCATCGACAAGCCGTACGAGGGCGCGTTCGGCGAGCTGAAAAAATATGCCAACAACACCGTCGCCAAGCTGGCGCAGGTGGTGGCCGAGGTCAACGCCAACGCCGAGGGGCTGGCGGCCGCCTCCGAGGAGGTCAGCGCGACGGCCAACTCGCTGGCGCAGGCGGCCAGCGAGCAGGCCGCCGGCGTCGAGGAGACCTCGGCGTCGGTCGAGCAGATGACGGCGTCGGTGGCGCAAAACACCGACAACGCCAAGGTCACCGACGCCATGGCCAGCCGCGCGGCGAGCGAGGCCACCGAGGGCGGCGAGGCGGTGCGCTCGACGGTGTCGGCGATGAAGCAGATCGCCGCCAAGGTGCTGATCATCGACGACATCGCCTACCAGACCAACCTGCTGGCGCTGAACGCGGCCATCGAGGCGGCGCGCGCGGGCGAGCACGGCAAGGGCTTCGCCGTGGTCGCGGCCGAGGTGCGCAAGCTGGCCGAGCGCAGCCAGATCGCCGCGCAGGAGATCGGCGAGGTCGCCACCAGCAGCGTCAGCCTGGCCGAGCAGGCCGGCCAGATGCTGGGCGCGATGGTGCCCAACATCAAAAAGACGTCCGAGCTGGTGCAGGAGATCACGGCGGCGTCGGAGGAGCAGTCGTCGGGGCTGGCGCAGATCAACGGCGCCATCGCCCAGCTGAGCCAGACCACGCAGCAAAACGCGGCCGGCTCGGAGGAGCTGGCGTCGACGGCCGAGCAGATGAGCAGCCAGGCCGAGGAGCTGCAGCAGGCGATGAGCTTCTTCAAGATCAGCCATGGCGGCGGCACCGCCAGGAGCGTTGCGCCACGCCAGCAACCGCGGACCACCGCGCGCAGCACGCTGACGGCGCGCCACGTCGACCTGGCCGGCGTGGCGCCGGACGAATCGAAGTTCGTCAAGTATTAAACGGACGCCGCGCCACGGAACCAAGGAACCACGGAGCCACGTAGGGCGGATTAGCGCAGCGTAATCCGCCATCGGCGAGCCGCCGACGGCGCATCGCTGGCCGACTAGGCCCGCTTCGGTATCTCCAGCCCCCTGGCCACGGCCGGCCGGGCGACGAACGCCTCCAGCGCGCGCGTCACGTGCGGGAAGTCGGCGATGCCCACCAGCTCGCCGGCGCCATAAAAGCCGACCAGGTTGCGCACCCACGGGAAGATGGCGATGTCGGCGATCGTGTACTCGTCGCCGACCACCCAGCGGCGCGTCGCCAGCTGCTCGTTGAGCACGCCCAGCAGGCGCTTGGCCTCGGCCACGTAGCGGTCGCGCGGACGCTTGTCCTCGTAGTCCTTGCCGGCGAACTTGTGGAAGAACCCGACCTGGCCGAACATCGGACCGATGCCGCCCATCTGGAACATCAGCCACTGCAGCGCCTCGTAGCGCCCGGCGGTGTCGGCCGGCAGCAAGCGGCCGCTCTTGGCCGCCAGATAGATCAGGATCGCGCCCGATTCGAACAGCGCCAGCGGCTTGCCGTCCGGCCCGTCCGGGTCGAGGATGGCGGGGATCTTGTTGTTCGGATTGAGCGACAGGAATTCCGGCGACAGCTGGTCGCCGGTGTCGAAATTGACCAGGTGCGGCTCGTACGGCAGCCCGGTTTCCTCCAGCATGATCGAAACCTTGACGCCGTTCGGGGTTGGCAGCGAATATAGCTGGATACGGTCGGGGTGGCGCGCCGGCCATTTTTTGGTGATGGGGAAGGTGGAGAGATCGTTCATGTGTGCCTTTCAACTATGCGTCCCACAAAATACCAGAAATCATGAATCCAGGTCCGACGCCGGCCGCATCGATGGCGCCCGGCGCGGGCGCGCACGCCGGGCGCGGCGCCATCAGCGGTGCGTCGCCGCCCTCCCGCTTCTGCTAAGGTTTCAGTCTGGCCGCGGCACCTGGCGCCGCGCTTTCCCGTTCGATGAGGAGGAGACAACATGGAGCGATTCCTGATCGTCTATCGCGGCGCTCCCGGCGGCACGTCGGCGGCCGCGCAGCACGACGGCGGACGCTGGTCGGCCTGGTTCGACGCGCTCGGCGCCGCGCTCATCGACCGTGGCGGCGTCACCCACAACAGCGTCGAGGTCAGCAGCCGGCTGCTCGGCCCCAAGCTGTCCGGCAGTTCGCTGGCCGGTTACTCGCTGGTGGCGGCCACCGATTTCAACGACGCCGTCCGGCTGGCCGAGGAGTGCCCGATTTTCGACGAACACGGGTGGGTGGAAATCGCGCGGCTGACGGGCGCGCCGCCCTGATGCGCCCCGACCCCGCGCCACACGTTCCCGCCTTCATGCGTTATGTCACCGGCGCGCTGTTGGCCGCGACCATCGGCTTGCTGACGTGGCATCACTACGGGATGGAAAGGGTCATCGAACTGTCCGACCGTAAAAAGACCCCGCTGGAAGTGTCGGACGACCGCGGCAGCGGCGGCGGCAGCGTCGCCACGCTCGAACGCGGCGGCGGCGTGTTGCGCATGCGCTGCCAGCTGACGCACAAGATCGATTGGCCCCACTGCAAATACATGTTTTTCGTCGGCCAGGGCACCAAGGGCCTGGACCTGTCGGAGTTCGACTCGGTCAGCATCGACGCGCGCTACAGCGGCCCGGGGCGCCACGCGCTGCGCGTCATGTTGTTGAACTTCGAACCGAACTTCTCGACCTTGGACGACTGGATGTCGCTCAAAGTGAACGAACTCGAATTCACGGTGCCGACGCAGGGCGTGACGCAAATTCCGCTGAACGTGTTCCACACGGCCACCTGGTGGGTCGATTGGAAGAAAGTGCCGCTCGAGGAGTCCGGCATGCGCATCGACAACGTCACGCGCGTCGAACTGCACACCGGCGCCACCGGCGACGCCGGCGAACACGTCGTCGAGTTGCGCGCGCTGCGCTTCCACGGCAAATGGATCAGCCAGGGCCGGCTCTACATGCTGCTGATGGGCGCGTGGATACTGTGCGCGGCCGGCTGGCCGCTGATGGCGTCGCTGCAGCTGCGCCGCCAGCTGCGCCACAGCAGCAAGCGCTTGAGCTTGCTTAGCGAGGTCAACCGCGCGCTGCAGCTGGAGGCGCGCGAGCTGGTCGAGCAGGTCAACACCGACCCGCTGACGGGCGCGCTGAACCGCCAGGGGCTGCGCGCCGCGCTGATGAGCACGCCCGCCATCCTGGCCGCGCCGATGTCGGTGGTGTTCGCCGACATCGACCACTTCAAGCACATCAACGACGAGCACGGCCACGACGCCGGCGACGCCGTGCTGCGCCAGTTCGCCGCCGTGATCACGGCCGGCATCCGCTCCAGCGACAAGCTGGTGCGGTGGGGCGGCGAGGAGTTCCTGATCATTTGCTCGGGCACCGGCGCCGAGCAGGCGCGCGTGCTGGCGGAGAAATTGCGCGTCGGCCTGAAGAACACGCGCTGGTCCACCGGGCACGGCATCACCGCCTCGTTCGGCGTGGCCGAGCTCACGCCGAACGACGACATCGGCGACGCCATCAAGCGCGCCGACGAGGCGCTGTACGTGGCCAAGGACAGCGGCCGCGACCGGGTGGTGGTCGACCTGCCGGCGGTCGACCTGCTGACCGACGGCAAAGCCGGCAAGGCGGCCGAGCCGCGCTAGCGGACAGTAGGGAAAGAAACCGGAACGGTCCGGCACGGGAACCCGGCGTGGCCGCTATCGCTTGCGCCAACGCAGGCCAGCCCCTACACTCGACCCAACTCCATGACCCCGCCGCCCCCATGCCAGCATCCCACCTCCGTGAAACCCTGTTGTTCCTGGCGCTGGCCGGCATCCTGGTGCCGGCGCTGCAGCGGCTGCGCGTCAACCAGATGCTGGGATTCCTGGTGGTCGGCATCTTTTTCGGTCCCCACGGCATCGGCGACTGGGCCGGCGGCGTGCCGTGGCTGGCGCTGGTGACGTTCCAGGACGTCGAGCGCATCAAATCGCTGGCCGAGCTGGGCATCGTGTTCCTGATGTTCATGATCGGGCTGGAGCTGTCGCCGACGCGGCTGTGGGCGTTGCGGCGCGACGTGTTCGGCACCGGCGCGGCCCAGGTCGGCATCACCGCCGGCGCGATCGGCCTGATCGCCTTCCTGTTCGGCAACCCGCCGGCCGCCGCCATGGCGGTCGGACTGACGCTGGCGATGTCCAGCACCGCCGTCGCGGTCGAGCTGATGAACAAGCAGCACACCTTGAAAACCGCGCTGGGCCAGAAGTGCTTCGCCATCCTGATGCTGCAGGACCTGGCCGTGGTGCCGGCGCTGATCCTGGTCGAAGGCCTGGCCGGCGGCGCGGGGCAGGCGCTGGGGTGGGCATTGGCGATTGCCGTCGCCAAGGCGGCCGCCACCATCACGCTGCTGTACGTGATCGGACGGCGCGTCGCCAGGCCCTTGCTGGCGTCGCCCGCCGTCCAGCGCCAGCCGGAGGTGTTCGTCGCGCTGATCCTGTTGCTGGCGCTGGGCATCGCCGCCCTGACGGCGGCCAGCGGCTTGTCGCTGGCGCTGGGGGCGTTGCTGGCCGGCCTGCTGCTGGCCGACACCGAGTTCCAGTACGAGGTGGAGATCATCGTCGAGCCGTTCAAAGGGCTGCTGATGGGGCTGTTCTTCATGGCGGTGGGGATGCAGGTCGACCTGCGGCTGGCGGCCCAGTTCCCGCTGCTGCTGCCGGCGTCGGTGCTGGGGCTGCTCGTGGTGAAGGCGCTGGTGGTGACGGTGTTGCTGGCGCGGCTGGGATGGGCGCCCGCGCTGCAGGCCGGGCTGCTGCTGGGCCACGGCGGCGAGTTCGCCTTCATCATCCTCGCCTACGCCGTCAGCACGCGGCTGCTGACGCCGGAGGCCAGCCAATTCCTGCTGCTGGTGGTCAGCCTGAGCATGCTGCTGGCGCCGGCCGCCGCCGCGGCGGGCGCGGCGCTGGCCAAGCGCGCGGCGGCCGGCGCCGACGCCGCCCAAGCGCCCGGCCAGCCGCGCGCCGCCAGCCGGCTGGGCGGGCACGTCATCATCGGCGGCTTCGGCCGGGTGGGACGGTTGATCGCCGACGTGCTCGACAAACAGGGCATCGCCTACGTCGCGGTCGAGCGCGACCGCCATCTGGTCGAGCGCGCCAGAAGCCAGCGCCACGGCGACCGCGTCTTCTCGGGCGACGCCTCGTTGCCCGAGCTGTTGCGCCGGCTGGGCGTCAACGACGCCGTCTGCGTGGTGCTGACCATGGACGATCCGCGCGCGGCGCTGCACGCGGTCGGCGCGCTGCGCCGGCACTATCCGCAACTGTGCCTGGTGGCCCGGGCGCGCGACGAAAAACACGCGCTGGCGCTGAAGAAGGCCGGCGCCACCGAGGTGGTGTCGGAGGCGGTCGAGTCGGGCTTGCAACTGGCCGGTTTCGCGCTGGGCGCGGCCGGCATGACCTTGGGCGCGGCCGGCTTCCACACCGCCCAGGAGCGCGCCGACCGGCTGGCCCGGATCGACGACGGGCCGGCCGGCGCGGCGTGAACTATACTCGCCGTCTTTTCCCGGTTGTTCCGGGTGGATAACCCCGCGCAGCCCGCATTTGAAAAGCCGACATGCTCAAAATCTCCGGTAACGACACCCCCGCCCGCATCCGCCGCAGCCAAACCCTGGCGCTGGTGCTGCTGGTGGTGTGCGGCGTCATCAACTACCTCGACCGCGCCACCCTGGCGGTGGCCAACGAATACATCCGCGCCGACCTCGGCCTCTCGCTCGGCCAGATGGGCCTGCTGCTGTCGGCGTTCTCGTGGAGCTACGCGCTGTGCCAGCTGCCGGTGGGCGCGCTGGTCGACAAGGTGGGGCCGCGCTGGCTGCTCGGCGGCGGCCTGGTGCTGTGGTCGCTGGCGCAGGCGGCCGGCGGCCTGGCCTCCACCTTCGGCTGGTTCGTGCTGGCGCGCATCGCGCTCGGCATCGGCGAGGCGCCGCAGTTCCCGGCGGCGGCGCGGGTGGTCAGCAACTGGTTCCCGCCCCGTTCGCGCGGCGCGCCGACCGGCGTCTACAATTCGGCCTCGCCGCTGGGCGTGGCGCTCGCGCCGCTGTGCCTGACGCCGCTGATCGCCGCCACCAGCTGGCACTGGGCCTTCTTCGCCACCGGCGCGCTGGGCCTGGTGGCGGCGCTGGTGTGGGTGGCGCTGTACCGCGATCCGGTCGCGGCAAGCATGAACGCCGCCGAGCGCGCCTATCTGGATGGCGGCGGCGCCGGCGCCGGCGCGGCCACGACCAGCTTTGCCGCCTGGTGCGCGCTGTTCCGCCACCGCACCACCTGGGGCATGATGCTCGGCTTCTTCGGCTCGGTCTACCTGAACTGGGTGTACCTGACGTGGCTGCCGGGTTATTTGCGCACCGAACGGCATATGGACCTGGCGTACGCCGGCCTGGCGGCCTCGATCCCGTTTATTTGCGGCTTCGCCGGCGCCTTGCTGGCCGGCTGGGCGTCGGACCGCGTCGCCCGCCGCGCCGCCTCGCCGGTCTCGGGCCGGCGCAACGCGGTGGTGGTGGCCACGCTGGGCATGGTGGCGTTCACGATACCGGCCGCGCTGGCCGACAGCAACGTCGTCGCCGTCGCCTGCATCTCGATCGTCATCTTCCTGGCCAACGCCTCGTCGGCCAGCGCGTGGTCGCTGGCGACGGTGGCGGCGCCGCCCAGCCGCATCGCCTCGCTCGGCGCGATCCAGAACTTCGGCGGCTTTCTGGGCGGCGCGCTGGCGCCCGTGCTGACCGGCTACATCGCGCAAACGTGGTCGTTCGTGCCGGCGCTGCTGACCGGCGCCGCCATCGCCTTCGCCGGCGCCATGTCGTACCACTTTTTGGTGGTGCGGACTATCCCCGAGGATCACGCGGCCTGAAAAAGCGATTGCGCGGCGCCGCCGGATGAATATACAATCCATATACACTTCGTATATAGGATTAAATATGGGCATCGTCAACATCGACGACAATCTGCACGACCAGATCCGCAAAGCCAGCGGCGTCGGCTGCCGTTCGATCAACGCGCAGGCGGCGTTCTGGATCAAGATCGGCATGTTGTGCGAAATGAATCCGACACTGAGCTTCAACGAGATCGTCGCCGGGGAGCTGCGGGCGGCCGGGGTCGGCGTCGACCTCGACACGCAGACGTTCAGGAGCGCGCTGGGATGACCAAGCGGCCGGAGGAAATCGCCCTGATGGCGGAATCGGGCAAGTTGCTGGCCAGCGTGTTCGGCCACCTGGACCAATTCAGCCTGATCGGCATGTCGACCATGCAGGTCAACGACATGGTCGACAGCTTCATCGTCAACGAACTGAGCGCGCGTCCGGCCAGCAAGGGGCAGTACGGATTCGCCTATGCGCTCAATTCGTCCCGCAACAGCGTGGTGTGCCACGGCGTGCCGTCGGCCACGGATATCCTGCGCGACGGCGACATCGTCAACTTCGACATCACGCTGGAAAAGAACGGATTCATCGCCGATTCCAGCAAGACCTACTTCGTCGGCGAGGTGTCGCCGATGGCCAAACGGCTGGTGCAGGTGACCTATGAGGCCATGTGGAAGGGCATCAAGGCGGTCCGTCCGGGCGCCAGGCTGGGCGACGTCGGCCATGCGATCGAGCGCCACGCGCGGCGCCACGGCTACTCGGTGGTGCGCGAGTATTGCGGGCACGGGATCGGCCGGGAAATGCACGAACCGCCGCAGGTGCTGCATTGGGGCAAGCCGCAGACCGGACTGGTGTTACAGGAGGGCATGGTGTTCACCATCGAACCGATGCTCAACGAAGGCCGCCGCACCGTGCGGACCGAGGACGACGGTTGGACCGTCGTGACGACGGACGGCAAGCTGTCCGCGCAGTTCGAGCATACAGTGGCCGTGACGCGACACGGCGTGCAGGTGTTGACGTTGCGGCCCGAGGAACGCGCGCCGCACTAAAAGCAAAGGTGTTGCCATTGAATCCCGCCGCCGACGCCATTGTCGACCTCTACGAACGCCACGCCGCCACCTGGGTGGAGGCCCGCCTGCGTGAACGCGAACTATTCGAACGTGGATGGCTCGACCGCTTCACCGCAGACATCCCCAAAGGCGCGGCCGTGCTTGATCTTGGCTGTGGCGCGGGCGAACCGATCGCCAGGTATTTGAGCGTGCGCGGCCACGCGGTGACGGGCGTCGATTCATCCGCCGCGATGGTGGCCATGTTCAGGGCATGCCTGCCGCACCAACGGGCGCGGGTCGCCGACATGCGAACCTTACGCCTCGAACAGCGGTTTCAAGGCATCCTTGCCTGGGACAGTTTTTTCCACCTGAATCACAAAGACCAGCGCGGCATGTTCGCGGTTTTTCGGGCGCACGCCGCGCCGCGCGCGATGCTGATGTTCACCAGCGGGCCGGCGCATGGCGAGGCGATGGGAAGCCTCGAAGGAGAGCCCTTGTATCACGCCAGCCTCGATCCGGCGGAGTACCGGCAACTGCTGGAGAACGAAGGTTTCGCCGTCCTCGCCAACGTCGCCAACGACCAAAGCTGTCGCGGCCGCACGGTTTGGCTCGCCCAATTGCAGTAGGCCGGGGCGGGGCGCGCAGGCCGCATAAACTTTTCGCGCGGGATCCGCTCGCGCCGACGCTGCATTCACGCGACATCAGGCAAAAATTGCCTGTGTCCATATGGGTATATGGATATGGGTTGTCTCCGCTCAAAACCGCATCGCCGTGCCTGAACAACGATGGCGAGGCGCCACCATACGCCGTGGCGAAGGAGAAATCTATGCCATTCGTGTATCGTGAAGTAGAGCAGCTCTGGCACCAGCCCCTTGCCGGCTCGGGTAGCTGCGTCGATATGGAAGGGCGACAAGGGCCGTCCCTATATCGAACGCCGGCTGATCAGGATACCGCCCCCGCACAAGCAGCGTAAAGCGGACGGCACGTTTATGACCCCGAGCGACAACGCCCTCGCTTTTTATGTGATTGAGCGATGAACCGTCGTGGATTTCCTGTTGTGCTTGCGCTTGGGGCAAGCTGCTTGTTCGGCATGCCGCTTGCGAGCGGCGGCACCGAGCAGCGCTTCGACTGCCCGCTCTGGCTCACGCCGGACGCCTTCAAGGCCGATCGCCCGCCAGCAGGATGGACGGCCGTGATGCCGCAAGAATGGCGACTGGAAGGCGCCGGATTGCTGCATGGCGCACCGGACGAGTCCGGCTACCTCAAGCCATACGACGCGAAAATCTCGAAGAACGGCGATCGGGAAACCGGGGTCACGCGCTGGAAGCTCGACCTGCCGCACCCCTACGAGACTTGGCTGTACTGCGGCTACGGTCCGCTGCAGCTCTTCAAACGCATTCCGGTCGATGCTACCGAATGCACTGCAACGTCCAAGACCGAACGCGGCGCTTTTGTCGAAACCGTGTTCGTTTGCAAGTAGCCGGCATGGCTTGTCGTTACAGGGAAAACTCGAAGGTGAGGTAGTCCTTGTCCAGCTCCCAGCCATTCGACCGATACAGCTGTTGCGCGCTTTCGTTGTCGACCGCCGTGGACAGCGTCAGCGCCAGCGCGCCGTACTCCCTGGCGACCACTTTCGCCTTGTCCAGCAAGGCCTTGCCGCGCCCCGTGCCGCGCGCCTGCGGGACCACATACAAGTCGTTCAGGATAAATTTCTTGCGCATCGATACGGAAGAGTAGATCGGATAGAGCTGCGCGAAGCCGACATTCGCGCCGGCTTCGTCGCGCGCCAGCAGGATCACCGATTGCTGGTGAATCATCCGTTCCGACAGGAAGCGTTTGGCCGCTTCCGGATCGGATGGCTTGCCGTAGAAAACGCGGTACTCGTTAAACAATACCGCCGCTGCGTCGATGTCGAAAATGTTGGCTATTTCAATATTCATTCACGGGTCTCCATTTAGTTGTCAATTATACCATGACGTGATGTGCATTGTTGCCGCCACGCACGGAAGCACCGATGGAGACCCCGACGTTAGCCATGCCGCTCCGGCGCCGCATGCTTGTCATGATTGTGGGCGCTTTGCTCATGCTTCTCCACATGCTTGACCGGATGTTGCTCGACAGGGCGGGGATGCGCGTTATGCGCAGCCAGCACGTCCTGGTGCATCGCCTGGGGCTGCACATGGCTAGGATGATCGGCTTCGCGGTTCGGCAACGGCGCGTGCTGCATGCCGGGCTCCGCGCGCGGGGCTGGCGGGAGGTGCGTCAGGGCGGCGCTTCTTTCTTGCTCCATGTGCTCGCGCATCGCATCGGCGTGCGGCCGCTCCATCTGCGCCTGGGCTGGCATTCGGTCGACTCGGCGCTCTTCATGTGGGGGTTTCATCGCTTCAGGCGGCGCCATCTTCGCGGCCGACGATGCGTGCGCCACTGGTGGCGGCTGGTGCAGGTCGCGCTGAGCCATTGGTGGCGTCGGCGCGTTGTGCGGCACCGCCGCCAATTGATTCAAGTGAGGAGCTGCGGCGGCGTGCATCGGCTGTGCCGGCGTGGCAGGCATCGGACGTGAGCCGGGAACGGCATCGCGCTGCGTGAAGTGCGGCATGCTCATCATCCCGCCCTGGCGCTGCGACGGCGGATTGGCCGCCATCGCAGCCACATGGGCAGGGGGAACTGGCGCGGCATTGGGCGCGAAGTGCGGCGCGTTCATCATGGCTGCGGGTCGTGGCGCGGCATTGTTGATGGCGAAGTTTTGCGTGCGGTTGACAACGTTGTTGACGTTGTTGGTGGTCCGATAGTTGTTGTTGGTAACGTTGATGTTATTCACATGATTCACGACCGTCACCGATTTCGAAATATAAGTCGAATTGTTGTACACCACCGCAGGGCGATGCCAGCCGCCATCGTAGCCGCGATCCGGAGCGGGCCCGCCCCAGTTGACGCCCCACGCATTCCAGCCCCAGTCATGATGATGGCTTACCGCCGCGCCCACCAGCACGCCTATGCCGAACGATAACGCGCCGGTCGTCACCAGCGTCTCGGTGCTGTAGGCAGGTTGATGATAAGTCCAGCCCGGGTACACCGGCATTGGCGCGCCATAGACGACGGTCGGATTGTACTGCGGCACATAGACGACATCCGGCTGCGCCGGCTCGATGACGATGGTTTGCGGCGGCGGCGGTATGACCGCCGGCCCCGAGTAGACCACCGGTTCCGACGGCGACTCCGTGATGTAGGTCGTTGCCGGCGCAGTATGGACAACGGTCGAGACCCTCAGGTGCGGTGACGTTTTCAGGTTGCCGGACTGCTGGGCGCGCGAGCGCAGCACCTGGATCGCGTTCATCACATCGTTCGGATCGTTGACATAGGCCTCGCCCAGCGCTGTCGTCCACTGGATGTTATTTGCCATTTGGCCCAGCACGCTGGGGAAGGTGGTCAGCGATTTGACGCTGACGTCCCACGGCTGGCTGGCCTCGGCCGCCTGCAGCGGCTCCCCCTTCAACGATGGGTTCTGGGCCAGCCACTGGTTGGCGGCGGAGATCTGGTCCGGATACGTCGCGCCGGCCAGCACCTGGCCGACCAGCTTGTCCGGGAAGAGGGCGATCGGCGCGACCATCTGCGACAGCTGATCGGCAGTCGGCGGCGTGTACGGCGCCGGCTGCGGAGATGTCGCGGTGGGCGCCGCGCTGGTCTGCTGCGGTGTATCGCCGGGCTTGTTGCAACCCGCGAGAACCAGCAGGCTCAGTATCAACGACGACGACACCGCAGTTTTAAAATGCCTCGCATGAGCGCCCATAATCGACATCCTTCCTTGCTGAAAAGTATGAATGTAGATTAACAGGCGACCGCAGTTGAAGCTGTTACGGGTTGTAACGTGCGCGGGCTAGGCCCCGAGGTGGAAGCGCTTGAAGACGTTTTCCGATTGTTTGCATTTTTCTTCTGGATGCCTCATATTTAAGCTCCGATTTAATCGCCTCAACGCGAAGGAGATGTGATGGCCGAGCTCAAAGTACAGTGCTTCACCGTGTCGCTCGACGGCTACGGCGCGGGCCCGGACCAGAGCCTGGAGAAACCGATGGGTAAGAACGCGGAGGAACTGCACAATTGGTTCCGCGGCACCCGTACCTTCCAGCGCATGCTGGGAGACGAAAGCAAAGGAACGGACGGCCCTGACGAGGATTTCGCCGCGCGCGGCTTCGAGAACATCGGCGCCTGGATCCTGGGCCGGAATATGTTCGGTCCGATCCGTGGAGAGTGGCCGGACGATAACTGGAAGGGCTGGTGGGGCGATGAACCGCCGTACCACGTTCCCGTGTTCGTGCTGACCCACCACGCGCGCGCGCCGCTGGAGATGAAAGGCGGGACCACCTTCTATTTCGTCACTGACGGTATCGAGTCCGCCTACGCTCAAGCGATGAAAGCCGCGAACGGCAAGGACGTGCGGTTAGGCGGTGGCGTGGCCACCGTTCGTGAGTATCTGCAGGCCGGCCTGGTCGACGAGATGCATCTGGCGATCTCGCCTGTGCTGCTCGGATCGGGTGAATCGTTGTTCGCGGGACTGGACCTGGCAAGCTTGGGATTCCGCTGCACCGAACATGTGCCGACGCAAGCTGCGACGCATGTCGTGCTGCGGAAAAACTAAGCCATCGCCACGATCTGACATGGTGAAAATTCTGGGACTATCCGGCAGCCTGAGGGCTGCCTCCGTCAACACCGCGATGCTCAACGCGATGGCCCAAGTGGCGCAAGAGGGCATCCACTTCAGCCTGTATGCCGACCTGGCATCGGTTCCCTTGTTCAATCCGGATCTGGAAGGCCACGAAGCGCCTTCCGTGCACGCGCTGCGCGCCGCGCTGCGGGAGGCCGATGCCGTCGTAATCGCCAGCCCGGAATACGCGCACGGCGTGACCGGCGTCATCAAGAACGCGCTCGACTGGATCGTCGGCTCAGGAGAGCTTGTCGACAAGCCCGTCGGGTTATTGATCGCCTCGTCACGATCCCTCTATGCGCCGGAAGCACTGCGCAAGACATTGGTGGTGATGGGTGCCCAAGTGGTCGAGGGCGCGTATCTAGCTGTTCCCATCAACAACAGCCATGCAAGCGACGCCGATATCCTGGCGATTCCCGACGCGGTCGCCGTGCTGCTTGACGTGCTCGACGTTCTTGCCGCTGCGGTGCAGGCGCGATCGGAGACTGCACCGCTGGAAGCCTGATACCGGGAAGCCTCGGTATTCGTCAGATTGACTCAGTGCAGCCGACATCATTGCCCTGCGCATCCGTCCAGGCAGGATATTGCCCATCTGCTCCTTCAGCGAACTACTGATTCATTTGCTGCGGCGTGAGCGCGAGCGCGCGCTGCTGCTCTTGCGACGGGAGGCCGAGCGGCTGGGCGGCCTGTGGCTGGATTTTTTTGTCTCACCGGCTTGGGCGCGCTGTTTGTTGACGATGCGCGAGGCGACCTCTTCTTCCCGGCCTTTGTAGCGCCCCTCTTTTTTGAATTTCCGCTCGATCTTTTTGTACTCGCGCTCGCGCTTTGGACTGGCACCGGTGGGCATGGCGTTCTCCTTTTTCAAAATGGACTTTCAGGATACTTTTTGGCGCTGCGGCTGTATGCGAAGTTCCGCACAGTCCGCAACCGAAAAAGCACGAAAGATGGTTACTCACCATTGAAGAAAGGACCTACGATGACCGCTCCCAACTCTTCGCGCCGCGCACTGGTCGGCGCCGCCGCCACCGGCCTGATGGGCGCCGCCCTGGCGCCCGCGCGCGCCCAAAGTGGCAACGCCAGTGGCGCCGACATGCCGCCCAAAGATCCCGTCACCGCCTATCCAGCCCCGCCATTTCCCAAGCAGCAACAACCATGGCCCGGCTTGACCAGCAAAATGAATCCGCGCCCGGACCATGGCGAAACCAGTTACAAGGGATCGGGGCGGCTCAAAGGCCGCAAGGCCTTGTTGACCGGCGGCGATTCCGGCATCGGCCGCGCCGCCGCCATTGCCTTCGCGCGCGAAGGCGCGGACGTTGCCATTAATTATTTGCCGGCCGAGGAAGCCGATGCGCGCGAAGTGGTGGCGTTGATCCGCGCCGAAGGCCGCAAGGCAGTCGCCATTCCCGGCGACATCAAGGATGAGGCTTTCTGTAAAAAGCTGGTGGCCGACGCCGCACGCGAGCTGGGCGGGCTGGACATTCTAGTCAACAACGCCGCCCGCCAATTCTCGCGCGACTCCATCCTGGACATGACCACCGCGCAGTTTGACGAAACCTTCAAGACCAATGTCTACGCGATGTTCTGGATCACCAAGGCGGCCGTGCCGCTGCTCAAGCCGGGCGCGACCATCATCAACACCACGTCGGTCAACGCCTATGAGCCAAGCGAAAACCTGATCGATTACGCCGCCACCAAGGGCGCGATCATGATCTTCACCAAAGGCCTGGCCAAGCAACTGGCGCCGAAGGGCATCCGCGTCAACGCGGTGGCGCCGGGACCGTTCTGGACGCCTTTGCAGGTGACCGGCGGTCAGCCGGTGGACAAGTTGCCGGAATTCGGCGCCGATACGCCGTTGAAGCGGCCAGGCCAGCCGGCCGAACTGGCGGGCATCTATGTGCTGCTCGCGTCCAATGAGTCGAGCTATTCCACCGGCCAAGTGTACGGCGCCGTGGGCGGCAGAGGCGGACCTTGATCCGTGGCGCCCCGGCGGTCATTGCGGACCGGCTTGCTGCCTGGCGCGACTGCTCACGCGCCAGGTCGCGGGTAAGATGGCTTCGCGAGCTTAGCGAAGCTCATAAAAGTACGACACCTAAGCTAACGCTACTGACAACTTCAGTCCCGCTCGACTTCGACGCCTTTGCACTCTCATAGACATAAGGCTTGATCAGTCCCAAACCATCCTCCAGCGGTGATCGCAACAATGCTTTGCACCCCAACTATCTCTGGAGACATCATGGCAATTGACGTGTACTTGCAAATCGACGGCATCAAGGGCGAATCGACCGATTCTGCGCACCAAGGATGGATAGAACTAACCTCGGTCCATATGGGGGTCGCACAACCCCGAAGTGCCACCTCATCAACAGGGGGCGGCCACACCGCCGAGCGCTGTGAACATCGCACCCTGTCATTCTCCAAGCTTGTCGACATGGCGTCACCTATCCTGATGCAAACCTGCTCTACAGGCAAGACCATCCCGAAGGCAAAGCTCGAATTCATGCGGGCCGACGGCGAAGGAAAACCTGTGAAATATTACGAGGTCGAACTGGAGAACGTCATGATCGCCAACATGGACCAGTTGATGAACGAAGGTGACATTTTGCATGACGCTATCGGAATACGCTTCTCCAAGGTGAAATGGAAATACACCCAACAGAAGATTGGCGGCGGCATGGGCGGCAACACGGCTGGCGGCTGGGATCTCTCCAGCAACAAGTGCGCCTGAAGGAGTAGGCTATGTCTAAGGGAGTTCCAATTCAGCCGAGGAGTTCAAAGGGCTTCATCATGCTGCCCCAAGCGCCAGAGGATGCAGGATATTACGTGTACGGGAATGTGAACAACATGCCGGGGACCGGACCACTGGCGCAGTACGCCCACCCGAACCTGATGTCACTGATTTTTTACATCGAGCGCGAGTGGCAGGCGATCGATGACCGGAAATTCGGAATCGGAAACATCAGCCTGGCTGATGGAAGTAGATTCGATCACGCCACCCATCGTAAGGGCATTGAAATGGATTGCCGCCCGGTTCGGAAGGATAAGATGGTTGGACAAGCGGCTCGCTGTTCGCGCTTCGATGCCATCTATGATCGCGATGCAACACTCAGGCTGATATGCCTCTTTGCTGAACACCCGATGGTCAACCTCATTTACTTCAACGACGACGTGATCCAGCAGGCCATCGGCGGCGGCATCGTGACATCGTCCCTCGGCCACAGCGACCACTTCCATGTTCAAATCAAGGAGATGTTATGAACGCCCGCCTACTCATCCTGATCAGCATGCTGACGCTGTTCACGGTATGCCAAGCCGCCGAGAAAGAACCGCAAGGCCGATATTTGGCTACGCCACTTAAAGGCGATTACTATGTCTATGGCGGAACACTGTCGGAGAAGCTGCCGCCGACAGCAAAAGACCGGAAGGTGTCATTTATGTTCAGCGGCGAGCTGGCGAAAGATTTGTTCAGTCAAATTGGCTCGGACGTGAAACATGCGTGCACCGCGACAGCCGGCTATCATGAAAGACGCAAGGGCGATCTCGTTTGTATCCTTGATGAAGGTGAGTACAGTTGTTATTTGGGGCTCGATGTGGCGACAGGAAAAAGCACCAATGGAGTGATCTGTTGAATTCCCCCAGCTCCAGATGAACAGATTCAGCCTGTTGATGATGCTACCGAAGCACGGCAACGTCCAAGACCGAACGCGGTGGTTTTATTAAAACCGCGTTCGTTTGCAAGTAGCGGACACTTGCTCGGCCTGCACTTAAATTGGGATTACATTAGTTGAAAATTTTAGATAATTGGCTCGCGCCATCAGGTACTCGCACGCTATTTTGGGGTGTTGTGGCTTCGGCACCCCTGACGGTGGATTTGTCCTGGTTTGGAAAAATCATAGTCTATCGATGAAGCACCTTGGGTACATTGAAACCCAGCGAGTTCTTCGAGCGAGTTCTTCGAGCTATGTTAAAGACCTGCCATTCAAATAACGTCTGCAGTGTGCAACTTGACTTATCAAAGGCAGAGCGCAACGAAGGGCCGACAACATTCGATTGGCTCGTTGAGATAATCAAAGATTATGGACCGGGTGGCTCTGAGCAAGAAGACGGTGTTGAACTAGTTTTGGAGTGAATTTTCCGGGAGGTGCCGCGCCGCCAAGAGCAGCCACTCGTGCCAAGCGAAATTTCTGAAAATATAAGTCTTAAAAGAGCAGTGGTCCGAATTGCGAATTCATTCGGAGCTACTCCAGGACCGTAACCAGTTGTTCTTTATGTTGGACATCCGCATGCACGAATTCGAACCGCATCACAACCTCGACCTTGATGCGGCAGCTGCAAAGGAGTCTGCCGCGAAGCTGAACGCATTTCGTAATAGACTTATCCAAGAACGCTGGCTCAGTACTCTGATCCTGAGCATCCATCTGGAACTCGAGGCAATGATGGAGGCGCTTATTCGCGAGGCAAAGTTGAAGCTTGGGAAGCGTGCATCTTCGCGAGACGCGACGTTCTTTGCAAAGGTCTCTCAGTGTGAGGTGCTCACACTGCTTGACATCAAGGTCATCAGCTGCCTAAGAGCAGTGAACAAACTCAGGAATGAATTAGCACACAATCTTGATAACAAACCTAGCAGCGAGAGCGTCTTTCGCTTCATCGAATCAATGTCGGCGATGCATCCGCTTTCCGTTTCCGACGGAACCAACCAGCCAGCTAGGAGCCTGGGGACCTTCAATTCAATTCGTGAGCATTTCACTGGGACTGAAGCCGAGAATCTCGAGGAGCTCGTCTTTGTTTCTCTAATGATGCTGCGAGTGACTCTTCTCAGGACACTCGATGAGTCAAGAGGATAATGACGTCTCGTGTGGCGCGCGGGTCGAATGAAAATACTAATGGGTTGTTGCGGCAGTATTTTCCAAAGGGCCTGGACCTGTCCACTTATCCGCTGGATAAACTAGACGAGGTAGCCAGAAGGTTGAACGAATGCCCTAGAAAGATGCTCAACTACCAGACACCGGCTCAACGATTTGACCGATGTGTTGCGTTGACCGATTGAACCCACAGGCGGAAGCCGCCTGTCATCTGACGCGTTGTGTCAGGTCAGGTCGGAGCTAGTACAGATAACCATAGTTCGGCTGGTCTGCATCAGTAGAGAAGACTTTCAATGGATGCACGCGGCTGAAAATACTAGGATCTCGCTTCTGTGTGCGGCAACCCGGTATCAGTTTCAGGCTAGAAAAATGTTAGTACGCGGAGCTCTTTTTCATCCGGCTTGTATTCGAGTCCAACTAACCTCCGAGCCGGAGGACCACTCGGTCTTTTCAACTCGATCATGAGGTTGAACTTCATTACCTTATGCTGTTCGAGATGCTCGAGGTTGTAGATATAGCTGGAATTGACCTTCGATTGGATCAGCGCTGCTATCTCATCTCTATCGGCGTTTCCCAGCCCTGCCGAGTCGAGTTTTCCTTGCTTTGCTTTTTGCAGATAGCCGAGCTTGGCCTCGTCAAGAACGACGGTGAAATCGCGGAGCTGCATAACGTTGTCGGAAATCGCATTTAGGGCCATTTCCGAATCCTCCTTGAAGGCCGAAAAAACCGGCCTCTCGATCTTGTACGACAGGTAGATGCCGAAGTAGTTCGACTGAAGGCTCGCTATCTTGTACCCAAATTTCTCCAAGGGGTACATCGTGATGTTGATGTCCTCACTGTTCGGGCGATCATCCTCATGCCCAAGGATAATCGTATTGCCGTGCTTCAGGAAGAAATTGACCATGCTGAACGAGAGGATGGTTTTCGCACGGACCCGGTGGATGTTGGGATATAACCGAGATATGCGGGGTATCTTGTGAGTTTCGTATGAAGGTGCAATAAGGCGGGAGCGGATAAATTGTTGACGTAGACCGCATAAAGGAGCGTGGAATGGCGGAATTCAAAAGAGCGGGATAGAAGCATTGACTCTTGCAGCACTTCGAATGCCAGTTTCTGATCTGTGCAGAGAATGTCCCCACAAAGGACGCTTTGCGTTACGCGCCTGTCCAGAAGCGGAAGGAGGTGGGATAACACCTCTCGACCGTAGGCCATTGAGTCGATTTCTGTAGAGTCGAAGACGAAGGCAGCTTCGTGCTTGTCAGCCTTGGGTACCAACGCGGATCGGAGCGAGGCGTAGTCGATGCCCTTTGATGCGAGGATTCTGACAGTGTCCCCGTGCATGTGAAGAATTTCCCTCTGCATTTCCGGTGCGCCGACATCGAAGAAGTCCCGGATAATCCCTAGCATCAGGTGGCCACGGGCGTTGATGGTATGGATCGGTTGCATTGGCGTTCTCTTTTGCGTGTATCGATTTGTATGTCTGCAGTGGCGACTGGCGTGTGATTTGTAGAAGTGCCGCAAAGCTAGTTGGCCATTTCGTGTTTTTGAAATATCCTAGCTCCTTTCTGTATTCCATATATATGGGCGTCCTGCTTGCTCCACTCGATCATGTGTATGTAGGCGATGTCCGTCCAGTGCCCACGCTTTCCCTCAGTCGGCCGATCGGTGGCGATGCCGACCACAGTCGAGACTCCCGGGCAGCGCCCCCGCACGACTAGGCAACGGAGGGCAAGTTCACGGGAGCGGAGCTCCCTGTCCGCTGAGTCGCCCCTAGGAAGACGAAGGCCGTGCTGTTGGCCGCGATGATGGACCGTGCTGCGATCTTTTCCCCCTCGGGGCCTAGGTAGGCAATCAACGAATCGGCGAGGTTTGCACGGTGGCAGCGTGGCTGCACGGCCATTGCGACTAACGCGAGCTCATTTTTCGTGACCTGCTTGTTATGCATGTAGAACATGCCGTCAGTAAGGAGGTCGTCCGCGTAGTGCTCTATGAGGCGATCCCATGCGTATGACGACCTTAGGTCGGCGTTCCTGGCCGCGTATTCGGCAGAAGCGACGATCTCCTTCCATATGTCCCGGGTAATTATCGCCACATCTGGTATGGTGCCGTCGGCGCCGATCATGCTAAAGGAGGGACCATTCTGGATGTAGAGCCCGAGAAGGTCCTCCGGTCCGCCGCCGTCGAAAACCGGTTTCACTCCGCGCACGGCAAGAGCTTCAACGGCGGACAAGTAGCACACGAAGTCGGTAATAGTATCTAGTTCGCTGAAAGCCGCCGCAAGCACCTGCTCGTCGAGTACGTGCACGAAGCCGTTTCCGAAATCGCCCCACTGCAACGGAACTTGTCCCCTTGAGCCAAGGGAAACGGAAATACGTTGGTATTTGCGCCGCTCGTTCGGAGGAAGCGCGATTTCCCCGCCGTCGCTCCGGAATATGCTTTCAGCGGAACGGAGCCATCGCTCGGCCCCCAGATCTGCTGTACGGACTTGTCAATTAGCGCTGCTGGTCCAGCGCTTCCACCCGGTAGCGTCGCCGGTTTCCCTATATTCGATTTCTTTGACCGAGATCACTATCACGTGATCGCCGCAAACTACCAGGCAATCACAGAGCTCTTTCCCCTTCTTTCTCAGCGGATTCGGATGGGTCCAGAGTTGGAGGAACGCTCGCTCACATAGCCATGCGACGAACTGCTCGGACTGGGTTAGACCTGCTGTCATTCCGTACTCCGGTCAGGTATTGAAGCCTTGTAATGCTTGAGAAGCGCCCCAGGAATTAGGTAAAGGTTCTGATTCGCACGGGTGCAGGCAACGTAGAGCTTGTTTCGGGTACTGGCCGGAAGCGTTGTTAGCTTGCCTTTCGCGTACGCCTTCGCGACGTTGTCGGGTAGGACCACGCAGACGTCGTTGAAATGGTCGAGTCCCTTCGACGCTCCCCAGTTCAGCGAATGGCACTTATACTTGCTGCTCTCGCTGTAGAAGAGCTTTACAGTCTCATCGTCCAAGAACAGCTCGTCGGCTCGTCGCTGCTCAGATACTAGCTCGACCATTGCCTCCTGCCTGCCCTGCGCCTGCATTTCTATTCCCAGCTGGGACTTCACGAAATCGCAAATCGCGGGCGCGCAGCGATGGCTCTTGGCCAGTGATTTGTCGTCGACTGCGATGTCCATCTTCTGGAAGCGCTCACGATACTTCGCATAGTCGTCGTGCAGCGTTTTGTTGGTGGCTCCGTCTCTGCTCGTGTCGAAGGTGTGCTGGTAGAAATCACCGACTAGGAGCACGTCAACGTCCGAGGCGGAGGCGACGGCGGACAGGAGGTTGAAATCGTGTCCTGCAAAATCCTGTACTTCGTCTACCAAGAGCGAGTCAAAGTACTTTTCCATACGGGCCACAATATCAGGAATAGCATTACGTTTCTCTAGAAACAGGGCCAGCCTGCCGTAGTAGATCCTGCGTGCTCCATCAAGGTAGTAATCTGCCGAGTCTCTGGAGAATCTCAGAGTCCGGGCCGGAGGAGTGTCCCAGTTGAGTCCACGGGTCTTCATCACCATCGCGAAGAGTGGGCGGTAGCAAAACGAGTTCAGGAAGGAAAAATATGTAGCTAGCTTTATGTTTGGTGGTATGTAGCCGAACTTCTGGATGACTCTGGAGCGGAGGTTGGCCAGGTTGTTATCGGTGAAGGTCAGGATCAGGTATCTTTCTTCCTGCGTAAGGCTCTCGATGAGCATCCGCGTCTTTCCCGAACCCGCGACGGCGAATACTACGTTCTTACCCATTCGATGGCCTTTTGGATGTAGGGCGGGGTAGCCAGGACTGCCTCTTTTTTGTCGAGGAGCTCGAAGGCCGCGTCGGCCTTGTTTTTTAGCATGTAGTCCTGCACTGGCAGAGACTTTCGTCCGCGGGCGAACAGTTCGTCGCATGCGGCGGTGTTGTCTTCGTACATGCAGATCTCGAAGGTTCTGCGTGCGTTCGATGGGTCGGCGAACACCTCAACATGGCCCAGGCCAGCGAAGCTAGAATAGCTGTCGATGCAGTTCTTCTGGTGATCGCCGTCGTTGTCACGGATAACCGCCGTCTTTATTTCCAGCGCCTTTGCGAGCTCAAGGTAGCGCTTAAAGCTCGTGCCGCCCACCGATATCACGTGTACGTCATCCTGTTCGGGCGTACGCCCCCATGTGACCTTCTTGTAGAAAGCTTCCATAAGGATGAATTCCGCATCACCTTCGACGAGGATGACCTTCTTCGAAAGGATAAACTCAAGCACGCTGTTATCTGGAGCCTTCATAAAGAAGTCGGCCGTGCCGACCGATAGGCCATTCAAAAGAAGGGGGATGCCCGAGCTACTGTTCAGCATGACCACCTTCCGCAGATCTAGGCGTGTGCAGATCAGACTGCTGTGAGTCGCGAGGAAAATCTGCTTGGTCTTCGACTCCCGGATGCTCTGTATGAGTTTCTTGGTGTTCAGATGGCTCAGGTGGTTCTCCGGTTCCTCCAGTAAAATAGCGTCCAGCGTGTAGGTACCGGCGTTTTTCTTGAGCGCGAATTCGGTCTTGATCAGACATTGTTTCCCCTTCCCTTTGTTCTCAATGGGGATGTCGCCCTCGGTGATGACCAGGTCTGTTTCCAGGTTGGACTTTGCATTGTTGCGCACGGTGAACTTGTAGTCGCTGAGGGTGTCGTTGAGCTCGGCGAGGATGTCAGTCCTAAACAGCGTTTTGTGTTTCCGATACTCGTTCTGGAACTTGTACTTCTGCAGAGCGCTGGCGTGGGCGCCGTACATGGACTTGGTGTACTCCCTGGTGGCGTATTCATGGTTGATCTGGGAGCTGTCGATCAGCAGGTGCCGGATGTACTTCGAGTAGCCGGAATAGGGCTGGTCCGCGAAGGTTAAGAACCTGACGGCGTAGTATTCAAACGGGAAGTTCTCGCCGGGCTGCGCAAGGATGTCAGCAATTTCCTTGCCGAATTCGTCCATGGGAGCGCAGACCATCCGTAGGCCGTCGCATTGCTTGCCAAGCGAGTTGTTTTTGCCGTTAAGCTCGGGGTTTCCCTGGTCGCTGAGGTAGATTTCCACGAACATGGTGGGTAGCTTCCCGACGGATCTGGCTCCTTCTGAGAAGAACCTGGCGAGGATGTCGATGTTGAGGAGGCTCTCGATCCCCGCCGAATCCACTTTGCTGCGGCTTCCGCTCAGCGCCAAGTCGAGCGCTGTCAGTATCGAACTCTTTCCGGCTTCGTTGTCGCCGATGAGGATGTTCATTTCACTATCGAAGTCCACCTCGAACTGTTCAAATTTCTTGAAGTTGGATAGCCGGATTTTTTCAATTGTTTTCATGGAATGGTATGGTTGGAGTAGAGCCGATTGCAGTTTCCGCTTGCCGCGGCACCGGGTAGATGGAAACGGGCATCATGCTCAAGCCCGCGCGGGCTGTTGAGCCGGCAGTAGTTCTCCTAGTTCTGGAAAGAGGAATTCCACCACGGCGCGGCATCTTTCGTGTGGTGTGAACGGCGCTGGATCGCTGACGTAGTCCTTCCGCGCCGTGGCAAGCTTGTGCGTGAACTTACGGTTGGTATCCTGCCGGTTGAGCAGGTCCGAGTTGCCGAATGCCCTGATCGCGCGCATGAACCATTGCAGATCGCGCTTGTGGCTGCTTATGATTCCGTGGGCGACTGCGACTAGAGTTCCTCTTCGGTCGCAGATCGCGAGGCCGTGTTTTGCGCAGTAAAGGACCTTCAGGGTCGTGAAGTAATCCCAGATGTATGGTGTTGCCTCGACGCCGAGGACTTGCAGGCGCCGCTGGAAAGCCCTCCATTTCCCGGAGGCCTCGTCCTCTTTGTCGAGGGGGCCTTCGGCCAGCCACCAGTTCTCGATCTCTGCGCGGAGCGCATCTGCTGCGGAGCGCGGCTCCAGGGCGCTCCTTGCGGCGGCGAAGTCGAACCAGAACGCTCGTTGAGTCTCTGGGTGCAAGGTGAGAGAGTGGAAGGGCAGGAGTTTCCGGTGGAGGCCGGAAAGTCCACCGTCATTCATTGGTTGAACCCAAACGCATTCGACGAGGAACTCTTTAGCTTCGATTGAAGACTCTACGGTTTTTTGGTTAACTACGAAGGCGTTCAGATTGTTGCTGAAGAAGATGTCATCTTCCGTGAGACGCCGATACTCCTGTTCGAATTCGGCGAAAATCCAAAATAGGAGCGCGCCTTCTGCTTGATAGAAAATCCGCCTGGCGGCAATCACTGACAGTGGTGTGGTAGAGAGCTGAATCTCGAATGCCACACGGATATTGCCGTAGTGCGCCGTGATATCTGGCTTCCGCCATTGCGAAAGCACGGTTCCCTTCCAACGTGCTTCTTGGCAGATCGAGTCGAAGCGTCCGTCGAGAGTCAGGCATTGTGTTATCCAGTCCTTCATCCGCAAGTGCAGCTTGCTTTCCTTGGCGCCGTTGTACTTTCGGGCGTCGATCTCGTTCTGGTTTAGTTCCCCCGAAGTGTTAGCCGGGCAGTTCCCATCTTGCTCACGGTGCTTGAAGAAGAAGCGCCGCCTGTTGGGGCTTGAGCAAACGTGCACAGCGACGCCGCAGATGGAGCACCGGTACAGTGGGTCGGATTGCAAACGCATCCTTACCCTCATGCGAAGGTCCATCAGAATCGTGATGTCCTTTCCGAAGATGTCGCGGACAGCTCGGTGCTGTCCCGTTTCCATACACATCACTTCTCGGATTTCCGGGTCTTCAACTACGAGCCACTCGTTCGTCTCAGGCTGCTCTTGCTTACGTCTAGGATGGACGCGCAGTTGCCGGTCGACTGCGGGATCAAAGGGGGAAAAATCCGAATTTCGAATTTGGTTTGTTGGCTTCATTGGACGCGAAAGCTTGCTTTCTAAAGATAGATCATGCCGCCGCGATGGCGTCCTGGTCTCGATTAACGCAGACTACGTTGGCTAATACAGAATTAGCTTTTAAGTGCCAGAAGTTTTTTTGAAGCAAGAGTCTCCTCTTCTGCCAACGCGTCGAAGCCTCACCAATTTTGCCACTGTCGAGTAGATATTGCCAATGGTCAATCTGGAGCCTTCGATAAGGGAAAAACGATCCCCCTTCCCCTTGTAGATCAGGGAGTTATGAAAAGCGGCTGGCTCGCCCACCATGTTGTTGCAACTCGCATTTCGCTAGTTTCGTGCGATTACATTTTCTGTTCCCGCGATCAGGGCATGGATTTACGCTAATGTGAGCGGTTTAAGTAAATCGGCAGGTACTTTGCAAGTAGAATGCTTGGAGCTGCAGCTGCCCGAAGGCTAGAACCAGCTGCATATGCTTGGCTTTACCGAAACGACCCAGCTTGGCTGAAAGAGCAGCACGTTTTGTTTGAAAATTGTGATCGAATGGTAACCATGCGGATGTCAGATTGAGACGGGCCGATGAGCGTTATGCACACGGATTGAAATTAGCGCTGATTAAACAAGTTTCGCGCGGTAGTATCCATCATAAGTACTTGGATCACGTTTGCGCCTGGCCTTCGGAGGGTATTCCTCACGCCTATGAGCTGGCCTCGGACGATGTCGCTATTCATGCGAATACGAATTTACAGCCATCGCAAATTGGCGAGGGCTTGTTTTATAATAGATAAGCCACTTTGATTTGCGCTCTTTGCGCATTAAGCAGCGTACGCTTGACTGACGGAGAGCATAGATTTTTGACCGCGAGAGGGTTTCTGACCTACATCGAGGCTGTGATACTGTGGCCTGCTATGGCGGAGGCGCTGCTGCCATATTATATATATTCAGAAATTTAATCTATTCAGTTAGCTGTTAAAGGGGGTGTATCGTCATATCCGGTATTTCATCCGCTGTTACCATTCAACTTTTCGACGTGTCTGTTGGCTATGAATAATCCCAAGTTGCACTTTCAAAAATTACAATATGGCAATCGTTCTGCTCCTGCTGGGGCCGATGTCATCTATTTGAATCCCAACAATTGGGACGATTTCGGCTTTAAGACTCAGTTTGCGGTCACTTTATGTCGAAGTGACGGTGATAGGAAATATATTGGAGAAGTGAAGATTGGATTTGTAGATCAGCCCGAAGGCTGGACGGCACACACTATGCCAGAAATATTTGAGGTGCTTCCACATGAATTTTTTTCAGTTGGACAAAGTGAAGACTTCTACGCAAATCTAATGGAGCTGACCGAGGCAGAGCGGATTACCATTACGGCGGGCTTACGAGATGTTGCTGCTGAAGCTATTCCAATAGATGTACTGGAAAACCAAAAGGTATTTCATACATCCCTATTGCGCGGTGTGAGCTATTCGTCGATTGGCGGGCAATTCAGACGGATTCTCGAAGGCGGTGCGCTGCAGACTCCATACGACTTTGTCTACAAGGTTATGCAGGACAACGAGACTGCTGGTATTGAACTGCAATTTACGGTAGAAACCGAGGTGAAGCCCTCCACCAATATTCACGTCCTAATAGGAAGGAATGGAATAGGCAAGACGTCCTTGCTCAATGGAATGATTTCTGCGTTAGTGAAGAACCATCCAATTCGCCGTGGATCTGGGGTTTTCTGGGACATTTCAAAGCCAAGTGGTGCTCTACAAATTGACAACGATTTTTTCACCGCCCTTGTATCTGTTTCATTCAGCGCCTTTGATCCATTTACGCCACCTCCGGACAACAACGATCCGACTCAGCATATCAAGTATTCCTATGTGGGATTGAAAACCGTAAACGTCGATGGCTCTGAGCCTTGGAGTGAACACAAGGAAATGGAGCACTTTGCAGATGACTTTGTAGAAAGTTTGGGAAATTGTCTTCGTTTTGAACAGGTTAAGAAAAGGTGGGTGCGGGCTATTCGCTTCCTAGAGTCTGATGAAAACTTCGCGGAGATGAATCTGACCCGTCTGGCTGAAGAGGGAGGATACAACCAACTGCATGACATAAAAGATACGTTATTCAAGAAGATGAGCTCAGGCCACGCAATTGTGTTGCTGACCATGACAAAGTTAGTAGAACGAGTGGAGGAGAAGACTCTTGTACTCATGGATGAGCCGGAGAGTCACCTCCACCCCCCCTTACTGTCTGCATTTACGCGAGCATTGGCTGACCTGTTGACCAATAGAAATGGCGTAGCTATCATCGCGACTCATTCCCCTGTCGTACTCCAAGAAGTTCCCAAACGTTGCGTTTGGAAACTTCGACGAAACAGGCTTATCGCCAATGCAGATCGCCCTGTAAGCGAGACATTTGGCGAGAACGTAGGTGTCCTTACTAGAGAGGTCTTTAACCTTGAAGTAGATAAGTCGGGATTTCATAATCTTCTTGCAAAAAGCGTTGCCGATGGGGGAACCTTCGATGCCATCGTCGCTGAGTATCGAGGCCAAATTGGCTTCGAAGGGCGAGCAATTCTACGGTCACTTATCGCCACACGCGACAGCGGAGTTTAATCAATGCGAGTAATGGCTCGTCCCGCTACTTCAGCTAGCGACACCCTCACATTGTGCGTGAGCGGAATTGTGAACGCCTCTTTGCGGGAGAGAATTTTGGAGCTCGCTCCCACTTTCGCTCTCGCCGGTTCAAATTATTCCGCTGCGGGAATCACTGGTGAACTCTACAGTTTTCCTGTAAATAACCAACCAAACGAAGAAATAGTAATCGGCCGCGTGAGGAAAGACGAACTGAAGGATATGTATTCCTACTATCTAGTCGAGAAATCTAAACCGGGCCGTTCTGTATACGACTTGATACTGTCATCAGCGCCCAATGGGATATGCCCACTTTGTGGCGTGGGGCATGCGGTAACGCTCGATCACTTTCTTCCAAAAGCAAAGTTCCCGATTTTTTCGATACTGCCGCTGAATCTCATTCCCGCATGTCGTGACTGCAATACTGGCAAGTTGACCGCCTACGCAAAAACGTTTGGTGAGCAATCTTTGCACCCCTACTTTGACCATGGAAAATATATTGACGATCAGTGGTTGTTTGCAAGGGTAGAACAAACTGTGCCAGCATCTATAAGATTTTTCGTGGCTCCGCCAGCGAACTGGCCAGATGGCGACAAGGAACGCGTTCTGTCGCATTTCATGTCACTAAAACTCGGTGAACGATTTTCAGTCCTGGCTGCAGGCGAACTTGCTAGCATAAACGCTATGCTAAAGGCCTATATCGTAGGGATCGGACCATACGCGGTCAGAGAGTATCTAAATGCATGTACGATGGCCGAACTTAGCCTGCACAAGAATTCTTGGAAGGCCGCCATGTTCTTGGCGCTTGCCGGTAGTAATTGGTTTTGCCAAACCGGCTTTCAACTAGAGTAGGGGCCCTTTGATTTCGTTCCAAGGTATTTAGGTGACCGGAAAACAGACCCCAGACCAGGCTGCTGCTTCAGGTGGCAATGAATCGGAAGGTGCTCCAAGCTCTCGGGTTTATTTCCATAATAGTCCGGCCTCCAACTTACTAGCGCTGCACTTGCGATATTGGGGCGTCAGTAGTAAGCTCAGACCAGCAAGGTGGGATTGGCCCTTACTCAGAATTTGCGCCTAAGCTATGACGTTGAAAATCAAATCGCCCTTCATAATTGCAATGATTTTTTCTTGAGCCAAACGACGATGCAAGTCTTGCGCAACTGCAAATGAAATGCCTTTTGTTGGCGCAATTAACAACGGCCGCCCATCGACTTCTGGCCAATCATATTCAGCAATTTTCTCGCGTAACCATTTTGCTTTCTCGAAAATTTTGTCCAAGTGGTCGTAGCTAATTTCATGTACTTCGACGTAGATTGCACCTTGTTTGAGGAGGCCGATGTAGTAGTCCCAGCGACTTCCATTGGGATCAATTTTCGCGAAACACTTATCTATATCGACCGATTCAACCACGACCATGCCGTCTAAGCAAATCTTGTTTTGGTCCGCTTTTTTAAGCGCATCTAGCCCGTCATGAACGATGATCATCGCACCAGCGAGGGCAGTCTTCCTTCGAGTTACCATTAAAGGCCCCGGGCAACGGCACGCGAAACAAGAGCACTGAGGTTCGTGATTCCGCCCCAACCGGCTGCAACCGGATCATTGCTATTAATATCAAAGGCAGATATATCCGTACATTTATGCTTAAATTGCTCGTACGTCATGGCATACGCTTGGATACTCTTTCCAAGTAGAGACGTTGCCATTGGCTTGAGGACTGGACTATCGATGTTCAATGCCTCCAAGACCGCCTTAAGCCGCCGAGGAGATTTACTCTTTTGCAGAGTCTTGATCGCCCAGATGAGTTCAAGGACGTAAGGCGAATGCGTTGATATGCATACCTTGTATCCGCGGTGCATGAGTTCGAAAGCAAGTAACATAACGGAGTTGATAGCGAACGGGTGCAGACCCATTTCCGGCTCCTCGATCACTGCCCACTTGTAGGCTTGGTGAGCCGAAACTTTACCCGCTGGCAGTAGCTGATACAGGCCAAGCAGGAGGGGAGCAAACTCTCGCTGTCCAGCTGACCATTCGAGGAACGGAAGTTCGACCGAAGTACCCTTCGTATGCCCAGGATACCGTATGACGAGTCTTTTTCGTCCTCCAGCCGAATTTAGTAATAGCTGCCCACCATGAAAGATTGAGTTTTCGATGCTATTTCTAATAGGAGCTTTCAACCGGTCCGTCTGGGGGAAGATTGTGGCGCCGTTTCGCCCGACGCCACGGCTAAATTGCTCTAGTACGTTTTGACTAAACTGACGAACCACATAGGGGTCGCCACCCTCAAAACTACTAAAAGGGCGCGGCCATCCGCCAGCCATAGTCATCACACGCTGCGCAGGGACAAAGAATACGCTGGGGTCTCGCAACGCCGTGCGCTGTGACTTGTCGCTCAGTAAGGACTTCCCGTCCCAGAGTATGTTCGTACTATTCCCGAAAGTGTCTAGATACCCCTCACCAAGATACGCTGAGAGCAGGCCAAACTTCTTCGTACGGTCCCAATCCACACCATTTTCGCGCAAATGCCTGGCAATCACAGGACGGTCTATAGCGAACTTCAGCAATTGCAAGACCAAACTCTTCCCCGTAGCCTGCGGACCAACCAAAATTGTAAGGTCGCCAAATTTGATCTTCGCGTCGGTTATTTGCGCAAAGTTGTGGATGTCTAGGGTTGGCAAAGGACTCCTCCGGCATTAAATGCGAGTAAAGTAATGGGAACTGATCTAACGAAAAACGCTTAATGACAAATTTTGAAAAATCAGAGAAAACAACTTGGAAAATAAATGAAAATTTCATCCTATTATCTACTGTGAACGAACCTTATAGCAAAATTCTGTTCGCTTGGGGGCCACATCCTTGCAACATATACTATTCATTGTTCTTCCTTCGAGCCGCTCTCGAGTTGCCAATACTTCGCGACGCTGCGTAACCAAAACTCGAATTTCTCTGATGGGATACCGTACGCCAGACACACCGTTTCAAGTGTCGATCCGTCGATAAATGCGCGCCGCGCAAGTTGAAGAGGTAGATCTGGGTCTCGCGAACTAGGCTTCATCTCTTCCTGGTGGGCAGACTGTAGCCGGACTTCGATTTCGTCGGCAGATCCGAAAAGGATTGACAAGGCAAGCGCACACGTTGGCCCGGGGTATGCCACATGTTTGTCCTTGCACGATCCGTCCAAGCGGCCGATGTAAGTGCCTTGAGTTTTATTGGCAATTTCCGGCCAAAAGCGTTCTACCCAATCTTGCGGAAGCACGTCTTTCGCTAAGTCGCTTAAGAGCCGCCTTTTCCCAGCCTGAGAAAACCGTAGCCCACGTTGGCGACAGCCTTCTTGGATGACTTTGTTCAGCGCTATGCTGCTATAGGCGGTGTTTCGGTTGAGCCATCGTCTTAGCAATTCCGCATAACGGCCGAGCACCGAATTTGGAGCAATTTCTAATGGAGCCATGCACAGATTACCCTCATGCAGCTCGACTGCGTCGGCCGGCAGCAATTCAAAGGTAGATAGCGGGAACCGTATGAGTGGAATCTGGTGCTCTAAACACCAGTCCACTGTGTGCATGTTGTGCACTCGGCGCCAGTAGCTCGGCTTGTCTGTGTCTATGGCATCCTTTACGCACCTGATGCATGACCGCGCTTCAACCTTCGGACGAAAGGAGATATTGGAGCTAGCTACATGCGATGAAACAACACTCTCCTCGCGCTTCGTACCTGCATGAGCTGAGATCGCTCGCTGAAGCGGCAGAAGGGTGTGCCCGAACGCAATCTGATGCGGAGTGCTCCAGAAATGTTCGGCTAGCACGTGGAGCGTTGGTGTCGAATCTGGCAGCCCATGCACAAGGCGTAGCCCCTGCAATAAATTTGCTTCTCCGGTGCAGCCATTTATGACGCAGAGACGGCCGACAACTCCGGCCAAGAGTTCATCTGGTTGACGGTGAGTGATATTCATCGAGTGATTTTCGCATCCTTTCGTGCGTGATCGCTACGCAAACGTGCCGGATTCAGAAATCGCTAACAGATTGGATAAGATCGCAATTCCCGCCATCGTATCGAGGGACGATACTAGTCGTATACTCTTAAAAGCTCCTACAGGATTGCTCAGCCATTTCCCGAGCCAGGCGGCAGGATCAAACCTCGCATCTAGGTTATTTCGTTGTACGATTGTATCGATCTGACCGATTAGTGCCATGAGTCTGAGAATGCGCTCTGAAGCGTCGGAGCTAAAGCGACTAGATCCACTCGGTACACGAAGATCCTTGCACAACGCTTGTACTGGAATTTTGAGATCGGCGGCCAACTCGCCGAGCTCAGCCTGCTCAACGCCAACATGGATGGCGGCAATGCGTTCCAATGGCTGGGCCAGATATGCGCGAGCATACTGTTTCATCACAATCTCCAAGAGTCGCGCGGCACGGCCGTGGGCATGGGAAGTTGTACTTCTGCTTCTGCACAGATCATACGCGACCTGATCAGGAATGGGAGTCTGGGCGCTATGCCGAACGACGCGGTTTATCGACTTCCGACGGACTTTCCGAGTCAATGCAAATGCAGTGGTCACAGAGCTACTAGTCCGACCAACTTTGCCGATAACATCGATGTCTGTAGAATCAAGGACTTGATCTCCAGAATCCTGACCAACTTTATTGTTTCAAGTCACCTGCTACCGATCTCCTACTCGACTGTGACCGACTTCGCCAAATTTCTCGGCTTATCCACATCCGTCCCCCTGGCCAGCGCCGAATGGTACGCCAGCAGCTGCAACGACACCACGTGCAAGATCGGTGACAGCAAACCATAGTGCTCCGGCAAACGAATCACGTGCACGCCTTCACCAGGCGTGATGCGCGAATCGACGTCGGCGAACACGTACAGCTCACCGCCACGCGCGCGTACTTCCTGCATGTTCGATTTCAACTTCTCGATCAGCGCGTCGTTTGGTGCGATGGTGACGACCGGCATTTCCTCGGTGACCAAGGCCAGCGGGCCGTGCTTCAGCTCCCCGGCCGGATACGCCTCGGCGTGGATATACGAAATCTCCTTAAGCTTGAGCGCGCCCTCAAGCGCGATCGGGTAGTGCATGCCGCGCCCCAGGAACAGCGCGTTCTCTTTACGCGCAAAATCATCGGCCCAGGCGATGATCAACGGCTCCAGCGCCAACACGGCGGAGATCGCAACCGGCAAGTGGCGCATCGCTTTCAGATGCTGCGCTTCCTCGGCGTCGGTCAAGCGGCCATTGATCTGCGCCAGCGACAAAGTCAGCAGGAACAACGCGGCCAGTTGCGTGGTGAAGGCCTTGGTCGAGGCGACGCCAACCTCCACGCCGGCACGCGTGATATAGGCCAGCTTGCACTCACGCACCATGGCGCTGGTGGAGACGTTGCAGATCGTCAGCGTGTGCTCCATGCCCAAGCTGCGCGCATGTTTCAGCGCGGCCAAGGTGTCGGCCGTTTCGCCGCTTTGCGAGATCGTAACAACCAGCGTGTTGGGGTGCGGCACGCTGTCGCGGTAGCGGTATTCGCTGGCGATTTCGACGTTGACCGGGATCTTGGCGACCGATTCGATCCAGTATTTGGCCGTCAGGCCCGAGTAGTAGCTGGTGCCGCAGGCGAGGATCAGCACGCGGTCGATCTGCTTGAAGACGTTGTAGGCGCCGTCGCCGAACAGCTCCGGCATGATGCCGGTGACGCCTTCGAGCGTGTCGCCGATAACGCGCGGTTGCTCGAAGATTTCCTTTTGCATGTAGTGGCGGTACGGACCCAGCTCGGCCGCGCCGGTGTGCGCCTGCACGGTTTTGACTTCGCGCTGCACCGGCTTGCCGTTGACGTCGACGATCCAGGTGCGGCCCAGTTGCAGGTCGACCACGTCGCCTTCTTCCAGGTAGATGATCTGGTCGGTGGTGCCGGCCAGCGCCATGGCGTCGGAGGCGACGAAGTTCTCACCCTGGCCAATGCCGACGATCAGCGGCGAACCCTGGCGCGCGGCCACCACGCGGTGCGGCTCCTCGCGGCAGAAGACGGCGATCGCGTACGCGCCGTGCAGGCGTTTGACGGCGTGCTGGACGGTGTCGAACAGGTCGCCGTTGTACATGTGGTCGACCAGGTGGGCGATCACTTCGGTGTCGGTCTGGCTTTGGAAGACGTAGCCGAGCGCGGTCAGTTCGGCGCGTAGCTCGTCGTGGTTTTCAATGATGCCGTTGTGGACCAGCGCGATGCGCGCCTGGTCGGCCGACGGCGAGAAGTGCGGGTGGGCGTTGTGCGAGGCCGGGGCGCCGTGCGTGGCCCAGCGCGTGTGGGCGATGCCGGTGAAGCCTTTCATGTGCGCTTCGTCGATCTGCTTTTCCAGGTCGGCCACGCGCGAGGTGCTGCGCGAGCGTTGCAGTTGGCCGTCGACGTGCAGGGCGACGCCGCAGGAGTCGTAGCCGCGATATTCCAGGCGCTTGAGGCCTTCGATCAGGATAGGGGTGATGTTGCGTTGCGCTACCGCGCCGACGATGCCGCACATAGAAACCTCTGCTATTAAGTTAGGAGGCCATCGTAGAGCAGCCTCGGTGAAATATGCTTTCTTATTGCCGTATATTCTGAAATAATCTTTCATCACTTAGATATCGTGAAATATTATTTCATTTGGATGGATTATTTTTATGGATGAGATAGATCGTCGCATTCTCAATCTGCTGCAGGTTGATGCGTCACAAACCAATAGCGAGCTGGCGCTGGCCGTCCATGTGTCGCCGCCGACCTGTTTGCGCCGGGTTAAACAGTTGACCGAGAGCGGGGTCATCCAGCGGCAGGTGGCGATCGTGGCGCCGGAGAAGGTCGGGCCGAGCTTGACGGCGATTGTGGAAATCTCGCTGGATGTTCAGGCGGCCGAGCGCATGGCGGAGTTCGAGGCGCGCGTGGCGGGGGAGGAGACGGTGTTGCAGTGTTACCGGGTGGCGCCGGGGCCGGATTTCGTGCTGATTGTGCAGGTGGCGGATATGCCTGCTTATCATGCGCTGGCGCATCGGTTGTTCGCGACGCAAGCCAATGTGCGGAATGTGAAGGCGTATTTTTCCACGTTTAGGAGCAAATTCGAGACGCGGATTGCGGTGTAGGGCGGATTAGCGCAGCGTAATCGGCCATCGATGCGCCGTCGGGATGCATGCATGGCCGATTACGGCGTTCCGCCTAATCCGCCCTACGTGGTTATTCAGTCATTTATACGGTGGTTGTGCACAGCTTTGTTCACAGCTCGTTTCTGACTCCGGGACTTTTCCCTTGGTTTGCACAGCTTGTTCAGGGGTTTTGCGACCGCTTATACCCAAGCTTATCCACAGTAAAAAGTTATCCTGCGTTATCCATGTGATTTCCCACAGGTTTATCCACAATGTCATCACCATTGTGGCGGGATGCGGCTTTGCGGACTACCCTTGCTCATTTGAGCGAAGTTGTCCTGGCGTTGTCCCTGGCTTATACCCGGCTTCTTAAGGGCTTATCAGCAGGCTTCTCCACATCCTTATCCACAAATAAAAAAGCCGGGTTAGTTATCCCGGCTTGTTCTGGTGGATGTCCACACGTTTATCCACATCACCTCATTTTGGCTTCTTGACCGGGCGGCTCCAGTTCTTGATCGTGATCTGGCGCGGACGCGAAATCGTCAGCTTGCCGGCCGGCGCGTCCTTGCTCAGCGTGGTGCCGGCGCCGAGGGTGGCGCCCTTGCCGACGGTGACCGGGGCGATCAGCTGACTGTCGCTGCCGATGAAGGCGTCGTCCTCGATGACGGTGCGCGATTTGTTGACGCCGTCATAGTTGCAGGTGATCGTACCGGCGCCGATGTTGACGCGCGAGCCGATCGTGGCGTCGCCAATGTAGGCCAGGTGGTTGGCCTTGCTGTGCGCGGCGACCTGGCCGTTCTTGATTTCGACGAAGTTGCCGACGTGGACGTCCTCGGCCAGCACCGTGCCCGGGCGCAGGCGCGCGTAGGGGCCGATGATCGAGACTTCGCCCACCACCGCTTCTTCGATGTGGCAGAAGGGCTTGATCTGGGCGCCGGCCAGGATGCGGGCGTTGACGATGACGTTGTGGGCGCCGACGCGCACGCCGTCGCCCAGTTCGACCTTGCCTTCGAACACGCAGCCGACGTCGATGGTGACGTCGCGGCCGCAGATCAAGTCGCCGCGCACGTCGATGCGCGCCGGGTCCATCAAGGTCACGCCCTGTTCCAGCAGTTTGAGGGCGATGTTGCGCTGGTGGATGCGCTCAAGCTCGGCCAGCTGCACTTTGCTGTTGACGCCGGCCACTTCCCACTGCGCCGACGGTTGCGCCGAGACCACCGCCACGCCATCCGCCACGGCCTGGGCGACGATGTCGGTCAGGTAGTACTCTCCTTGCGCGTTGTTGTTCTTGAGCGCGCCCAGCCAGCGCTTCAGGTGCGCGGTCGGCGCGACCATGATGCCGCTATTGATTTCCTTGATGGCGCGCTCGGCGTCGGTGGCGTCCTTTTGTTCGACGATGCGGACAATGGCGCCGTTTTCACGGACGATGCGGCCCAATCCGAACGGATCGTCCTGCTCGACCGTCAAGATGCCAAGCTTGTCGTTGCCGGCGACGTCGACCAGCGCCCGCAGCGAGGCGGCCGTGGTCAGCGGCACGTCGCCGTATAGCACCAGCGTCGGCACGCTGTCGTCCAGCTCGGGCAGCGCTTGCATGACGGCGTGGCCGGTGCCCAGCTGCGGCTCCTGCAGCGCGGTGGCGACCTGTTCCGGCTGCCTGGCCAGCAGTTCCTGCACGGCAGCGCCCCCATGTCCGTAAATAACGCATAATCGGCTGGCAGAGAGGCTGCGCGCGGTATCGAGCACATGCGAGAGCAAGGGCTTGCCGGCCAGTGGATGCAAAACCTTCGGCAGCGCGGATTGCATGCGTTTGCCCATACCCGCGGCGAGAATAACGACGTTCATAAGAAGCCAGATAGAGTGAGTGAGTAAATGCAAAAGTCTAACATGTCCCAAAACGGCGCCCGATCGCTGAGCCGCCTTTTCCTGATCGCGCTCATGACCGTGCTGGCCGCGTGCAGTTCGCTGCGCCTGGCCTATAACAATGGCGACACGTTGCTGTACTGGTGGCTCGACGGCTACGTCGATCTGACCTCCGATCAAAAAGGCTGGGTGCAAACGGAGATCGACAAGCTGTTCAGCTGGCACCGCAAGACCCAGTTGAACGATTATGTGCACATCCTGCAGACGGGCCAGAAGCAGCTTGCCGGCAACCCGACCATCGCCGACCTGCAGGCCGATTACGACGATATCAAAGACCGCACGCAAAAGCTGCTGCTGAAGGCGGCGCCGGAACTGGCCGAGCTGGCGCGCTCGCTGCAGCCGGATCAGATCGCGAACCTGGAAAAGAAGTTCGCGTCCAACACCGAGGAGTTCCGCAAAAAGAACATGAAGGGCGACCGGGAGGCCCAGCAAAAATTCCGCTACAAGAAATCGATGGAGCAGTTCGAGCTGTGGTTCGGCAGGTTTTCGTCCGAGCAGGAGGCGCAGATCCGCAAGGCGTCGGACGCGCGCCCGCTGGACAACGAAATCTGGCTCAACGAGCGCAAACGCCGCCAAAACGCGATCCTGGCGCTGGTGCGCAAAGTGCAGCAGGAGAAGTTGAGCAAGGAGGCGACCATTCCTCTCATCAATGCGCTGATCAAGGAATCCTTCAACCGCCTGGACAATTCGGAGCACAAGCAGTTCTTCGAGGCATCGGAGCAGGGCAGCCTGCAGCTGATCATGACGGTGATCAAGCTGGCCACGCCGGAGCAGAAGGCGCACGCGCAAAAGCGCATGCAGGGCTGGATCAACGACTTCCGCAGCCTGATGGCGGAGGCCCGCTGACCGGCGCCGGCAAGCCCGTATGGTATAGTGGCCCCTGTTGAATCAATGACTTAGAACACAGCCACATGCCAAAGAAGCCAGCCAGCAAAGCCGCAAAACCCGCCAAAGTCCCGGTCCACGGTCCCCAGCACAGCAACCAGGTGCGCATCATCGGGGGGATGTGGAAACGCACTCCGCTGCCGGTGTTGAGCGCGCAGGGCTTGCGGCCGACGCCGGACCGCGTGCGCGAGACGGTGTTTAACTGGATCAACCATCAGCGCGACGCCAACTGGGCCGAGGCGCAGGTGCTGGATTTGTTCGCCGGCAGCGGCGCGCTGGGTTTCGAGGCGGCCAGCCGGGGCGCGAAGTCGGTCATGATGATCGACTCCAACGTGCCGGTGGTGCGGCAGCTCGATGAGATCAAGACCAAGCTGAAGGCGGATAACGTGCAGATCATGCGCGGCGACGCCTTGGCGGTGGCGCAGTCGGCCGCCGCGCGCGGCCAGAAGTTCGATCTGATCTTCCTCGATCCACCATATCAGCAGGAGTTTTTGGAGCGCTGCCTGCCGCAGTGCACAAGAATTTTGAGCGAGGGCGGCCTGGTCTATGCCGAGTCGGGCGCGGCGCTGGAATTCGAGCCGGGCGCGGCGCCCGATTGGATGGCGCCGTGGGAAATCCTCCGCGCCGACAAGGCGGGAATGGTATTCTTCCATTTACTTAAGCTGCGGGAATCGGTGGCTTAATAACAACTCAGTTGCTATTTTGTTGCTAGCAATTGGGCCGAAACTGCCCGATATTAAGGCAAACCCCGTTTTTCAGGCATAATGCGCGTTCTATATTGGTGCACTGCAGGGAGCCGCAATGGTAGTAGCCGTTTATCCGGGAACTTTCGATCCGCTGACCCGTGGTCATGAGGATCTGGTGCGTCGCGCATCGGGTCTGTTCGACACGCTGGTGGTCGGCGTCGCCGACAGCAAGAACAAGAAACCTTTCTTTTCACTGGAAGAACGCCTGACCATCGCCAACGAAGTGCTGGGCCATTATCCGAACGTGAAGGTGGAAAGTTTCTCCGGGCTGTTGAAGGATTTTGTGCGCGAGCACGACGCGCGCGTCATCGTCCGCGGCCTGCGCGCCGTGTCCGACTTCGAATACGAGTTTCAAATGGCGGGCATGAACCGCTATCTGCTGCCGGATGTCGAAACGCTGTTCCTGACGCCGTCCGACCAGTACCAGTTCATCTCCGGCACCATCGTGCGCGAAATCGCCGTGCTCGGCGGGGATGTCTCCAAGTTTGTTTTCCCATCGGTCGACCGCTGGCTGCAAAAGAAAATCGCAGCCACGCAAACCGAATAAGCGAGTTCCGCCATGGCCTTAATGATCACCGACGACTGTATCAATTGCGACGTGTGCGAGCCCGAGTGCCCGAACGACGCCATCTACATGGGCGCGGAAATTTACGAAATCAATCCGGACAAGTGCACCGAGTGCGTCGGCCATTTCAATGAGCCGCAATGCCAGCAAGTGTGTCCGGTCAGCTGCATCCCCTTCAATCCCGCCTGGCGCGAGACCGAAGAGCAGCTGCGCGCCAAATACGAGCACCTGCAGGCCGCCAAGGCCTGAGCGCTATGCGGCGCCGACAATTCCTCCACAGCCTGGCGGCCGCCGCCGTCCTGGCCGCCGGCGTGCATTTGCCGGCCTGCGCCGCCATCGAGGTGGCCGGCGTCAAGTTCGACGACAGCGTCACCGTGGCCGGCAAGGAACTCAAGCTCAACGGCGCCGGCCTGCGCACCAAGGTCATCTTCAAAGTCTACGCGGCCGGCCTGTATCTGGCCGAAAAGAAAACCACCGTGTCCGACGTGCTGGCCGCCACCGGTCCGCGCCGCGTCAGCATCACCATGCTGCGCGAGATCAGCTCGGATGACTTCGGCAAGTCCTTCATGGAAGGCATGAGTTCCAACACCGACAAAGCCGAGCGCACCCGCATCCTGCCGCAGACGATGAAGTTCGGCGAGGTGTTCGCGCAGATCCAGACGCTGAAAAAGGGCGACCAGATGCTGCTCGACTGGCTACCCGGCGAGGGCACGCAGTGCTATCTGAACGGTAAAAAGCTGGGGGATTCGATGCCGGACCTGGCGTTCTACAACGCCGTGTTGCGCATCTGGCTGGGCGACAAGCCAGTGGACAGCTCGCTCAAGCCCGCCCTGCTGGGCGAGCGCTAAAACCCAACCCGTATCCTTTAGCGATATGCTTGCCTTACCGCTTAAGGGTCGGACCCCGTACGGGGTCCGACCCTGCTTGGCCGTGCGGGGTTACAACCTCAGCATCAGGCGCGCGAAGCCATCGCGCGCAGCTCGGCGGCATGGCTGGCACCGCATTCGCTGGTGTTGAGCATACGCTTGAGCATCATCGCGTCGCGCATCTGGCGGCGCTGCAGGCGTTCTTCCTTGGTCAATTTCGGCTTTACCACCAGCACGGCGGCGCGCGCGCAGCCCAGCAGCAGCGGCTTGAACAACACCAGCAGGCCGATAGCGACAACGATGGCCGACGACAACTGTATAGCGGTAACGAACGAAAAATCTTGCAGTACTGCGATGATGGTAGACATGATAGAGCGGTGCATTTAGAATCAATGTAACTATAGTGCAGCGCAGCATAAGTATCCAATTTACTTCCACGATAACAATTATTCGTTTTGTGAATGGGAAAGCTTATCCTTGACGAGAAATGTGTATTTCTCGATACTGTCTTATCCTATTTTCATACTACCTGAGCCAACATGAGCTTTTTGACGCTGGACTTGAATTTGTTACGCGTCTTCGACGCCGTGATGACAGAACAAAATCTGACACGCGCGGCCGGCCATCTGGCCATGACCCAACCCGCCGTCTCGAACGCGATCAAGCGACTGCGCGAAAGCCTGGGCGACGAATTGCTGATCCGCACCGCCTACGGCGTCAAGCCGACGCCGCGCGCCGAATCGCTGTGGCCGTCCGTGCGCAGCGCGCTGGCCAGCCTGGAGGCGGCCGTGGCGCCGGAAACCTTCGACGTCTCGGCCGCGCACGCGACCTTCCGCATGGCCATGGCCGACGCCACCGCCGCCTTCTGGCTGCCGTCGCTGATGCGTTCGATCGAAAGGGAAGCGCCCGGCGTCAACGTGCGCATGGTGCCGTTGACCACGCGCGAACCGCGGCCGATGCTGCTGCGTGGCGACATCGACCTGGCGGTCGGCTTCTTCCCCGGCGTGGCGGCGCAGCTGTCGTACGAGACCGGTTCTCCGATCCGCCACGAGCGGCTGTACTCGGGACATTACGTCTGCGTGATGCGGCGCGACCATCCGCTGGCCAAGGTCGAGCTGAACCTGGATAACTATTGCAAGGCCAATCACTTGCTGGTGAGTTTCTCGGGCCGCGCGCATGGCTTGGTCGACGAGGCGCTGGCGCAGATCCAGCGCGAGCGGCGGATTCTGCTGACGGTCAATCAATTCTTCACGGCCGGGCGCGTGGTGGCCAACTCGGATCTGATCACGGTGCTGCCGCGGCATTTGATCGCCTCGACCGGCATGACGGACGCGCTGATCGCCAAGGAATTGCCGTTCCAGTTGCCGGCGGTGCACCTGGACATGCTGTGGCACGAACGCGATGCGCGCAGCCCGGCGCACAAATGGCTGCGCATGCACCTGGAAGGCATGAACCAGGTCGCGGCAAGAACGGCCCCAGGCAGCTCGCCGAAGAAAGACACCGCTTAAATACCTCGGAGACACGTAGGGCGGATTAGCGCGCAGCGCGTAATCGGCCATGCGTGCTCCGTTGGCGGCTCAAAGATGGCCGATTACGGCGTTCCGCCTAATCCGCCCTACGATCCTCGTTCGCTCAGCCGCTGAAATACGCGGCTCGGTCCAAATCCTCCAGCAATCCCGGATGTTCCTGCCTCCACCCCAATCCTTGCCGCGTCAGCGCGCTCGACGCCAGCCAATCGCTGCCAAAGAACCTCCCCAGCCAGCCGAAATGCCCGGCCACCTGCTCGTCCGCTATTCCCACCACCGGCAAATCCAACCACCGACCGATCACCTCGGCGATATGCCGCGTCGCCACACCTTCCTCCGCCACGCCGTGATAGGCCGTCCCCGCCACGCCGCTTTCCAGCGCCAGCCGGTACAGCCGCGCGGCATCGCGCCGATGCACGGCGGGCCAGCGATTCGCTCCATCCCCGATATACGCCGACACCCCTTGTTTGCGTGCGATGCCGATCAACGCCGGCACAAAGCCGTGATCGCCGTCACCATGCACCGACGGCGGCAGCCGCACCACCGACGCCCGCACGCCGCGCCCGGCCAGCGCCAGCGCCGCTACTTCGGAAGGAACGCGATGCGCGCCGGCCGAGCCCGGCATGGGCGCATCATTTTCCGCCACGAGCCGGCCCGGCGGCAGCACGCCGATGGCCGACGTCACCACGAACGGCTTGCCGGAGCCCGCCAACGCGGCGCCGATGGCCTCGATCGCCGCCAGATCGATCCTGGCGGACTCGGCCATGTTAGAGAAATCGTGGATGAACGCCGTGTGCATCACGCCGTCGCAGGCCTTCGCCGCCGCCGCCAGGGTGGCTGGCGCCGATAAATCGCCGCGATGCGCCTCGGCGCCGGCCAGCGCCACCCTTGCGGCGGCGTCGTCGCCGCGCACCAGCGCCAGCACCTGGTGCCCGGCCTGAATCAAATCCTCCACCACGGCGGAACCGACAAAGCCGGTCGCTCCGGTGACAAATACCCGCATGATCATCTCCTTCGATAGCTAAGGCAGCCATGATAGAAGGGAGAAGAAATCCGATCCATGCTATAAAGTCCATGTTATCTTCGCGTTCGTCCAAAAATGGATCCACTTTCCGATGTCCTGGCGCTGCTCAAGCCGCGCAGCTATGTCTCCGCCGGCTTCGACGCCGGCGGAGACTGGGCGGTCCGCTATCCGTCCAATGTCGGCATCAAGTGCTATTCGATCGTGTCGGGCCAGTGCTGGCTGGCGGTCGACGGCGTCGCCGAGCCGACGTTGTTGACGGCCGGCGACTGTTTCCTGCTGCCCGGCGGGCGGCCGTTTGTCATGGCCAGCGACCTGTCGTTGCCGCCGACCGACTCGGCCGAAGTATTCGCGGCGCCGCGCGTGGCCGGCGTCATCCGCCACAACGGCGGCGGCGCTTGCCTGATGGTGGGCAGCCGCTTTTTCCTCGAGCACAGCCACGCCGGCATCCTGCTGGCCATGTTGCCGCCGGTGGTGCACCTGCGCCGGGAGCCGGATCAGGAGGCGTTGCTGTGGTCGGTCAAACGCATGATGCGCGAATTGCACGAACAACGGCCCGGCAGCGCGCTGATGGCCGAGCACTTGGCGCACATGATGCTCATCCTGGCTCTGCGGCTGCATATGGAGGAGGGCGCGAAAGGCAGCGGCGCGGACGCCGGCGTGGGCTGGCTGTTCGCGCTGGCGGATCGGCAGATGGGGGCGGCGCTGAGCGCCATGCATGCGCAACCGGCGCAGCGCTGGACGCTGGAGGCGCTGGCGCAGCGCGCGGGCATGTCGCGCTCGGCGTTCGCGCTCAAATTCAAGACGATGGTGGGGGCCTCGGCGATGGAGTACCTGACGCGCTGGCGGATGCTGCTGGCCGGGGACAAACTGCTCCATTCCGGCGCGCCGATTTCGGTGATCGCGCCGTCGCTGGGCTACGAGTCGGAGAGCGCCTTCAGCACCGCCTTCAAGCGCGTGATGGGCAGTTCACCGCGCGAGTACGCGCGCAAGCAAGGCGCGTGAACCCGTCGCGGCGGATTCGTGCGCCCTCAATGCTTGGTGCTGGAGCGGTAGCCGATGCGGAAGCCGCCCCAATGCTTGCCGTTCACATAGATCGGCGCCGACAGGTCGTGCATCACTTCCCCCGTGTCGCGCTTGTAGGTTTGCAGCAGGAACGCCTTGGTGTTCGAGCCGCAGCGCTTGCCCGTGCGATCGCTGAAAATCCGCTTGGTGCGGTTGTTGACGATATCGACGTCGTAGTTGCCCGTCAGCGGCTGCGAAAACTTCTTGTTATGGGTGGGGAAATAGCCGTTGTTATCCACAGCACCGGCGTAAGCCAGCTGCGGCATGGCCACCAGCAGCGCCTCCTGCAATGAAGGCAGCACGCGATCCGTAAAATCATCGAACCTCGTCTTGTGCTTGGGCGGATCGGTGTTCGGGATCGGCGTATAGGTGCGGTCGAACAGCGCGTCGCGCGTGATCTTGCCGGACGAAATCGCCGCCTCGAAGATCCTGCCCACTTCCTGCGCCGCCCGCTGCGCGGCTTGGCGGATGGCGTCGTGCGAGGTGGCGATCGACGATTCGCCCAGCGCGCCGGTGATGACTTCGGCCCGCTCGGCCAGCGCCATCGCCGAACTGGCGGCGCGCGGCAATTCCTTCTCGGTGGATAACAGGCTGTCGCGGATGCTGGCGATCGCCGCGGCGATCTCCTCGGTGGTGGCGACGTGCTCGCGCGAGGCGCGGGCGATCTGGCCGATCTCCTCTTCCGACACGCCGGAGGAACGCTCGATATTGCCCAGCAAGCCGTGCACCTTCTCGACGTTGCCGGCCGCCTCGCTGACCTGCACCGCCAGCGAGGTCATGCCGGTGGCGGCTTGCTCGGCCTGCTGGTTGATCTCGCGCACCATGGTGCTGATCTCGTCGGTCGCTTCCTTGGTGCGCAAGGCCAGCTGGCGCACCTCGCTGGCGACGACGGCGAAACCGCGTCCCTGTTCGCCGGCGCGCGCCGCCTCGATGGCGGCGTTAAGCGCCAGCAGGTTGGTGCGGGCGGAAATCTCGCTGATGGCCTCGGTGAAGCCGTAGATTTTGCGGGAGTTGGTTTGCAGGCTGGTCATGACGGACGCCGCCGTCTGGGCGTCCTGGCGCGCGGTGCGGATGCGCTGCAGGCCGTTGTCCGCCTCGCTGCGGCCGGCCACGGTTTCGCCGCGCACCTGGGCGGCGATCTTGGCGGCGCGCTCGGCGTTGGCGGCGATGCGCTCGGTGGTGGCGGCGTTTTGCGCCGAACTGTGGACGATGGTGCCGGCGGTGCCGACGTCGAGCTCAATTTTCTTCTTGACGGAATCGACGAAGTACGATGTTTCCGCCGCGCCGATCATGATGGCGTCGATTTCCTCGCCCACGGTTTGGGCGAAGCGGCGCACGCCGCCCTCTTCATCATTCTGTCGCGCCGCCCACCAGGAGATCAACGCGCCGGCCAGCGCCGCCGGCGCGGCCGTATAAATCAATGCGGCCTTGTCGCCCGCAGCCAGATTGAACAAGTAAGCCAGACAGGTCCCGCCCGCCGTAGCACCCAACAACCATAATCCACGTTGCACCAACTTCTGCTGCAAAAGCTTCATTTGCCCCCCGTTGTACCGACACCTGCGCGTTCGCGACTAATTTTATTTCCTACATACTACTTTATCGGTAACTTGGTGGTATTCTTAACTTCTTCCATCACGGCATAGGTGTGGGTTTCCCGCACACCTTTTTGGAGCAGGGTTTTACCCAGGAATTCGCGGTAGGCGGCCATGTCCTTGACCCGGGCCTTGACCAGGTAATCGAAACCGCCGGCGACCATGTGGCATTCCAGCACTTCCGGAATCACCTGGACGCTGTGTTTGAAGGCGTCGAAGACTTCGGGCGTCGTGCGATCGAGCACGACTTCGATGAAAACGAGCAGGGAAACGTCGAGCAGCTGCGGGTTCAGCTGCGCGGTGTAGCCCATGATGTAGCCGGACTCGTGCAATTTGCGCACGCGCTCCAGGCAAGCGGCCGGTGACAGGTTCACGCGCGCCGCCAGCTCCACGTTGCTGATGCGGCCATCGCTTTGCAACTCCATCAAGATTTTTTTGCTGATCTTGTCTAACATTTCCGGGGACTCCCAAATAAATATTATTTGGTTAAATTGTCTCACTAAAAACAATCTATTGCTAGTCCCCTGTAATACCAGAATTAATCCAGAAGAAATCACTTTACAATCGAATCATCAGCAGTTCACGATTCGAGACCACGATTCACCCCAATTTCACGCTCTCAAGCTACCCGCTTGCAGAGCGTGTTTTTGTAAGTGGGCGCGCCTAAATTTCTATTCTGAGAGTCCTTCATGCAAGCAGCAGATCCTAGCGGTTTTACCCCTTTCGCAGCCTTACAAGCAGAAATCCTGCGCGACCCGATTCCATTGCGCGCAGCAGTGACGGCGGCCTATCGCCGCGATGAAGTGAGCGCTGTTGAATGGTTGTTGGATCAAATCAAAAACAACGATGCCGCCAGCCTGCAGCAGGCCCAGCAACTGGCCCATAAACTGGTCAGCTCGGTGCGCGAGCAACGCACCCGCGCCTCCGGCGTCGACGCGCTGATGCACGAGTTCTCGTTGTCGTCGGAAGAGGGCGTGGCGCTGATGTGCCTGGCCGAAGCACTGTTGCGTATTCCCGACAACGCCACCGCCGACCGCCTGATCGCCGACAAAATCAGCAAGGGCGACTGGCGCAAGCACCTGGGCGAATCGCCGTCGCTGTTCGTCAACGCCGCCACCTGGGGCTTGCTCATCACCGGCAAGCTGGTCGGCACCAACAGCGAAACGGGCCTGGGCTCGGCGCTGACCAAGCTCATCTCCAAGGGCGGCGAGCCGCTGATCCGCAAAGGCGTCGACCTGGCTATGCGCATGCTGGGCAATCAATTCGTCACCGGCCAGACCATCGGCGAGGCGATCAAGAACGGCCAGTCCAACGAGGCGCGCGGCTACCGTTATTCATATGACATGCTGGGCGAGGCGGCGCTGACCGAGGCCGACGCCAAGAATTACTACGCCTCCTACGAAACGGCGATCCACGCGATCGGCAAGGCCTCGAACGGCCGCGGCATCAAGAACGGCCCCGGCATTTCGGTCAAGCTGTCGGCGCTGCACCCGCGCTACAGCCGTGCCCAGCGCGCCCGCGTGATGGAGGAACTGCTGCCGCGCGTGCGCCAGCTGGTGCTGCTGGCCAAGCATTACGACATCGGCCTGAACATCGATGCGGAAGAGGCCGATCGTCTGGAATTGTCGCTGGACCTGATGGAGGCGATGGCCCACGATCCGGAGCTGGCCGGTTTCGACGGCATCGGCTTCGTCGTGCAGGCGTATCAAAAGCGCTGCCCGTTCGCCATCGATTTCCTGATCGACCTGGCCAAGCGCAGCGGCCGCAAATTCATGGTGCGCCTGGTCAAGGGCGCGTACTGGGATGCCGAAATCAAGCGCGCCCAGGTCGACGGCATGAGCGGCTACCCGGTCTACACGCGCAAGGTCTACACCGACGTCTCCTATCTGGTGTGCGCGCAAAAACTGCTGGGCGCCACCGACGTGATCTATCCCCAGTTTGCCACGCACAACGCGCAAACCTTGTCGACGATCTACACCTGGGCCAAGCGCGACGGCGTCACCGACTACGAATTCCAATGTCTGCACGGCATGGGCGAATCGCTGTACGACCAGGTCGTCGGCAAGGACAACCTGGACAAGCCGTGCCGCATCTACGCGCCGGTGGGCACCCATGAAACCTTGCTGGCCTACCTGGTGCGCCGGCTGCTGGAGAACGGCGCCAACTCGTCGTTCGTCAACCAGATCGTCGACGAAGCGATACCGATCGACTCGCTGATCAAGGACCCGGTCGCGCAGGCGCGCGAGCAGGGCGGCCGGCCGCACGCCGGCATTCCGCTGCCGCAGGACATGTTCGGCGCCGAGCGCAAGAACTCGGCCGGCTTCGACTTGGCCAACGAGGACGTGCTGCGCAATATTTCAGCAGCGCTGGCCGTGCCGCGCACCTGGTACGCGGCGCCGCTGCTGGCCGGCGGCGTCAGCGTCGGGCAGCCGGTGCAGGATGTCAGCAACCCGGCCCAGCACAGCGATATCGTCGGCAAGCTGGTCGAAGCGACCACCACCGACGTCGACAGCGCGCTGATCAGCGCCAGCAATTTCGCGATGGACTGGCAAACCACCGAACCGTCCGCACGGGCCGCCGCGCTGAACCGCGCCGCCGACCTGTTCGAAGCGAACGCGATGGAGCTGATGACCCTGGCGATCCGCGAAGCCGGCAAATCGCTGCCGAACGCCATTGCAGAACTGCGCGAAGCGATCGACTTCCTGCGCTATTACGCGGCCGAGGTCGCCGGCTCGACCAACACCCTGGCGCTGGGCCCGGTCACCTGCATCAGCCCGTGGAACTTCCCGCTGGCCATTTTCACCGGCCAGGTGGCCGCCTCGCTGGCGGCGGGCAACGTGGTGCTGGCCAAACCGGCCGAGCAAACGCCGCTGATCGCCCACCGCGCGGTCGAGCTGCTGCATGCAGCCGGCATTCCGCGCGCCGCGCTGCAATTCCTGCCCGGCCGTGGCGAGGTGGTCGGCGCCGCGCTGACCGCCGATCCGCGCGTCAAAGGCGTGATCTTCACCGGCTCGACCGAAGTGGCGCAGCTGATCAACCGCACGCTGGCCAAGCGCGCCGCCGCCGAAAACATTGACATTCCGCTGATCGCCGAGACCGGCGGCCAGAACGCGATGATCGTCGACTCGTCGGCGCTACCGGAGCAGGTGGTGCAGGATGCGATCTCGTCTGCTTTCGACAGCGCCGGCCAGCGCTGTTCGGCACTGCGCGTGCTGTTCCTGCAGGAAGATATTGCCGACAAAACCATCAAAATGCTCAAAGGCGCGATGCTCGAGCTGAAGGTGGGCTGCCCGGATCGCTTGGTCACCGACATCGGCCCGGTCATCGACGCCGAAGCGCAGCAAAATCTGCTGGCGCACATCAACAAGCTCAAAGGCACGGCGCTGAATTACTTCTCGCTGGATCTGCCGTCGAATGTGATCACCGCCGGCACCTTCGTCCCGCCGACGGTGCTGGAGATCCGCTCGCTGTCGGAGTTGACGCAGGAAGTTTTCGGTCCGGTGCTGCACGTAATCCGCTACAAGCGTGCCGATCTGCCGAAGCTGGTCCAGCAAATCAACGAAAGCGGCTACGGCCTGACCCTGGGCGTGCACTCGCGCATCGATGAAACGATCGACTACATCAGCTCGAACGCCCACGTCGGCAATATCTACGTCAATCGCAACATCGTCGGCGCGGTGGTGGGTGTGCAACCTTTCGGCGGCGAAGGCAAATCCGGCACCGGCCCGAAGGCCGGCGGTCCGCTGTACCTGAAGCGCCTGCAACGGGGAGCGAGCGCCTCGCCTCAACCTCAGCATCAACGCCAGGCGACACCGGCGCTGGACGCGCTCACCGCCTGGGCGCAGAAACACGGCCGCGACGCCATCGCCAAGCTGGCCGATCAATACAGCCGCACGACGATGCTGGGCACTCTGACGGCTTTGCCAGGCCCCACGGGCGAGCGCAACACGCTGGCGCTGGTGCCACGCGGCACGGTCGTATGCGCGGCGGGCACGCAAGACGGGCTGCTGAACCAGCTTGCCGCCGTCCTCGCGACCGGAAACATCGCGCTGATCGCGGGCGACACGGCCAAGCTGCTGCCAGGCGATTTGCCGGCGTCGGTCAAGGACCGCATCAAATCGATGGCGAATTTGAGCGACATCGAAGGCGATTTCCAGATCGCGCTGGTCGAATCGATGCTGGCCGGCAGCTTGCACAGCCAATTGGCGGCCCGTAGCGGGGCGCTGGTGAGCCTGATCGACACCACCGGGGACGGTGCCATCCCCCTGTGGCGTCTGCTTGCTGAGCGGGCTCTGTGCGTCAATACGACGGCGGCGGGCGGCAACGCCAGCCTGATGACCCTCGAAGCGTAAAAAACTAGCAGTGACCTTGAGGGGGCCGGGATCAAACCCGGCCCTTTTTACATCCGGGGTCAGGTCCACCATTTCTACACGGGCTTAACTTCCGAGGGGGTCAAGTCTAACATTACGACACGAGCTGAGGCGAAAACGGACAAAACCGCAGGCCCAAGAGGGCACACGCTTGAGCACGTGTATGAATGTTAGACTTGACCCCCAGGGTTATCCGGGTGGCAGAAGTTGTGGATAACTTCGAACGCGTAGCGCGATGCTACGGTTTTGATGAAATGCATGAAGTCGACAGCGGCGTCATCGTTGGCGTTGTCCGAGATCGTGCGGATCACCGCAAACGGTATGCCGAGCTCGAAACACACTTGCGCGACCGCCGCTCCTTCCATTTCCACTGCCAGTAAATCAGGCAGTTCAGCCTTGATGGCCTGGATTTGCGCCAGTTTTCCTATGAACTTGTCGCCGCTGGCGATCAATCCACGATGCACACGCGTGGTTTTGGCTGCGGCGTTGGCTAATCTTTCCGTCAACGCGACGTCCGTGGCGAAGCGCGAGAGGCCCGTTAGCGGGATTTCGAACTGGGGAAACAGTGGGCTGGCATCGAAATCATGCTGGACTAATGCTTCCGCAACGACGATGTCCCCTACTTTGACGTTTTTATCCCCGCTTCCAGCAACTCCCGTGAAGACGATGTGGGTAACTCCGAACTTTTCCACAAGGATTGCGGCTGTCATGGCCGCTGCAACCTTGCCTATACGCGATAGGACGCACACAGCGTCGATTTCCCACAGTTTCCCGGTCGTGTACTCCCGCATGCCATGGATGTGCTTGTAGGGGCCTTCAAAGGCTTCTATCAGCCCATGCTGTTCTTCAGCCAACGCACTAATGATGCCTAAACGCATACTTTTTCCTTGATTTTCGAGTGGAGGCTGTGGACTTCCTGCGACTTCTCCACAGTGCTAAGCCAAAAAAGGTCGATTTTAAGGCGTTTTTTTCTGTGTAAACGGGTCTTTGCCCACGAAGAGGGCCTCAGATTTCGTCAGAAATCTGCCGTTTTTGGGGTTTTCGGGTCGGTTTTTGCTTTTTCGGGTTTAGTAGTTTACAAAGATATATATAAAAAATAGTAGTAGTAGTAAACGGGCGTTTAGCTGTGGATAAGTTCTGTATACGTTTACGAATCATTGGTTTACGCGAAAGATAAGCACTTGCATAAGCGCTGTACCAGTTTCGGAGCAATTCTGTATAAAATGGCGGCCCTTGGATAACTTCGTGCTTACTCACAACTCATCCTGTGGATATCCAGTAAGTTATTCACAAGCGGCACGGTTTTTCAGGGTTTTCTGAGCTTTTCAGCAACATCAACAACGGCCACCAGCCCAAAATTTTCCAGGAAGCACGTAGGGCGGATTAGCGCAGCGTAATCCGCCGAGCTCCGTCGACGGCTCAACGATGGCGGATTACGACCTTCGGTCTAATCCGCCCTACGTGTCTGCATGACAAGTTTTGTTTTGCAGGTCATATCTCTCTTCATCGCTCCTTCCGGTTTTTGATAACAAACCGGGTTGGGCGCTTGCGCCCTGGTTTTGGGGTTTTCGTCGAGCCGCGCGATCTATGGTTTACTCTAAAGATGTATATATAAAAATAGTAGTAGTTGTTAACGTAGACACTTTTCTGTGGATAAGTCCTCATTTTGGATTAAAATCAGGCGTTTACGAACTTCATAAGCAGGCTCAGAAGCCGTGTATGACAAAAGAACTGTTTTGGGATAAGAAAACAGCTCCCCGGAAATTTTTTGTTTACTCACATATCGTGCCTGTGGATATCCATAGACTTATCCACAGGGGTAAACATCCTTTAGAGTGAGAAATCTGATGAATCTGACATCCGTTTTTCCGCATCCCATCATTCAAGGACCTACCGCCGGCGGCAGCAATACGCCGGCCCAGGTCGCCGCCGTGTCCAACGCCGGCGCGCTGGGATCACTGGCCTGTTCCTTACTTTCCCCCGCCGCGATCCGTGAGCAGACCGCCCAGATCCGCGCATTGACCGATAAGCCGTTTTGCCTCAATTTCTTCGTTCTGGAAACACCACAGCCTGATCCGGCCGAAGTGGCCAGGGCCGTTGAATGGCTGAAACCGCTCTGGTCGTCGCTGGGTTGGACCGAGTTCCCCACGCCAGCCAAATGGTGCGAAGACTTCGCCGCCCAGTTTGAAACGCTGATCGAACTCCGTCCGGCCGTCGCCAGTTTTACGTTCGGCCTCCTGAGCGCCGAACAAATTCAGCGTTTGCATGACGCCGGCATTCTGGTTATCGGCACCATCACCCATGCCGAGGAGGCGATCGCCTGGCAGAACAGAGGCGCCGATGCGGTGATCGCTTCCGGCACCGAGTCGGGTGGCCATCGCGGCACCTTCATCGGTCGCCAGGAAGATGCGAAATTGACGACCTTCGAGCTGCTGCCGACGATCGTGGCGGCGGTAAATATTCCCGTCATCTCCGCCGGCGGCATCATGGACGGCGCCGACATCAAGCGCGCGCTGGGCATGGGCGCGCAGGCGGTGCAGATGGGAACCGCCTTCCTGGTGACCGATGAATCGTCAATTAATCCACACTACAAACAACGGTTGTTGTCCGCGGGCGAACATCCGACCAGACTCACGCGCACGTTTTCCGGCCGTTACGCGCGCGGATTGGTGAACCGCCTGATGCGTGAGCTGGAAGCTGTGGAGTCGCAATTGCCGGCATATCCCATCCAAAACGCGCTAACGACGCCGATCCGCGCCGAAGCCGCCAAACGCGGCGATACCGAACTGATGTCGCTGTGGTGCGGGACCGGCGTTGCGCGCGCGCGGCCGATGCCGGCGGCCAAACTCGTTGAAACATTGCTATCGGAGATGAACGCAGCGTAGACTAAGCCCGCACGCCGCCGAGAGAGCCCAAACGCCCCGGCATACCGATCCATTCTTGGAGGAGCAGTTTTTGGAATCAGCAGGCGACTACGATTACATCATCATTGGGGCGGGCTCGGCCGGCTGCGTCCTGGCAAACCGCCTGAGCGCGGACAGAGAAGTCGATGTCCTGCTGATCGAGGCGGGTGGCAGGGACGATTATGTGTGGATACATATCCCCGTCGGTTATTTGCATTGCATCGATAATCCCCGTACCGACTGGATGTTCCGCACCGAGGCCGACGCCGGTCTCGGCGGACGCAGCCTGCTTTATCCGCGCGGCAAAGTGCTCGGCGGAAGTTCATCCATCAACGGCATGATCTACATGCGCGGCCAGGCCGGCGACTACGACCGCTGGGCCGATCTGACGGGCGACGCCAGCTGGCGCTGGGACGCAGTGCTGCCGCTGTTCAAAAAAAGCGAGGATTACTACGGCGGCGCTTCCGATAACCACGGTGTCGGCGGTCCGTGGCGCGTGGAAAAACAGCGTTTGTCCTGGCAGATACTGGACGCGTTCCGCGATGCCGCCGAGGAAGCCGGCATCGCCAAGGTCGACGATTTCAATCGCGGCGACAACGCCGGCTGCGGTTACTTCGACGTCAATCAAAAGCGCGGCATCCGTTGGAATACGGCGAAGGCGTTCCTGAAGCCGGTGTCGGGCCGGCCCAATCTGACGGTGATGACCGGCTGCCACGTGGAACGCTTGCAGATCGAAATGACCGACCGGGGTCCGGTGTGCAATGGCGTTATCTTCAGCGGCGGCGGCACCCGCTATCGCGCGAAGGCGGCGAAAGAAACCGTTCTGGCCGCTGGTGCCGTTGGTTCGCCGCAGATTTTGCAGTGCTCCGGCATCGGCTCGGCCGCGAAGCTGCTTCACCATGGCATCGCGCCGCTGGCGGACCTGCCGGGCGTCGGCGAAAACCTGCAGGACCATCTGCAATTGCGCATGGTCTACAAGCTCGGTGGTGGCGCCCGCACCTTGAATACGATGGCGTCGAATTGGTTCGGCAAAATGAAGATCGGCCTCGAGTACGCGATGTTCCAGAGCGGGCCGATGTCGATGGCGCCGTCGCAGCTGGGCGCGTTCGCCCGTTCCGACGCCAATCAAGCGTCGCCGAATCTGCAATACCACGTCCAGCCTTTGTCGCTGGAAAAATTCGGCGACCCTTTGCACGCCTTCCCAGCCTTCACCGCCAGCGTGTGCAACCTGCGGCCGACCTCGCGCGGCCACGTGCACATCGCCGGCGCCGATTCGTACGCGCCACCGAAGATTTCGCCGATGTATTTGAGCACCGCCGAGGACCGCCAGGTGGCGGCCGCGGCGCTGACTTTAACGCGCCGTATCGTCGCCTCGCCGGCGCTGAAAAAGTTTACGCCGGAAGAATACAAGCCCGGAATCCACTATCGCACCGAGGAGGAATTGGCGCGGGCGGCGGGCGATATCGGCACCACCATCTTCCATCCGGTCGGCACCTGTAAGATGGGCCGCGCCGACGATCCCACCGCCGTCGTCGATAGCGAATTGCGTGTCATCGGCGTCGCCGGTCTGCGCGTTGTCGACGCATCCATCATGCCCTTTATCACGTCCGGCAACACTAATTCCCCGACGATCATGATCGCCGAAAAAGCTTCAGAAATGATCCGTTCAGCCCGGAAATAAAGGGCTCGCCTGTTAGCGTTAGATCAAAAGTAAGTAGTAGTTATACTGTATTGTTAGCTAATTTTTTACTCTGTATGATCTAAAAAAATTTAGTACCTTGAACCATAAAAGCAAGGGAGACAGGATGTCCGGCGTTATCTTGGAAACAAAGAACTTGACCAAGCAGTTCAGAGGTTTTACCGCGGTCAACGATGTCAATCTCAAAGTGCAGCGCGGTCACATCCACGCGCTCATCGGTCCCAACGGTGCCGGTAAAACCACATGCTTCAATCTGTTGACCAAGTTTCTGGTGCCGACTTCGGGCCAGATCCTGTTCAACGAAAAAGACATCACGGCGGCCAAACCGGCGCAGATCGCCCGCATGGGCGTGATCCGGTCGTTTCAGATTTCAGCGGTCTTTCCCCATCTCACGGTGCTGCAAAATGTCCGCATCGGATTGCAGCGGCAGCTCGGGACGAGCTTCCATTTCTGGCAGAGCGAACGCGCGCTGCGCACGCTCAACGACCGCGCCATGCAGCTGCTGGCCGAGGTCGACCTGACCGAGTTCGCCGACACCGTCACCGTCGATATGCCTTACGGGCGCAAGCGCGCTTTGGAAATCGCCACCACCCTGGCGATGGAGCCGGAGCTGATGCTGCTCGACGAGCCGACCCAGGGCATGGGCCACGAGGACGTGCACCGCGTAACCGACCTGATCAAAAAAGTCTCGGCCGGCCGCACCATCCTAATGGTCGAACACAATATGAAAGTGGTGTCCGGCATTTGCGACAAGATTTCGGTGCTGCAGCGCGGCGCCATGCTGGCCGAGGGCACGTACGCCGAGGTCTCGCGCAATCCGCAGGTGATGGAAGCGTACATGGGCACCGAAGCCGCGGTGCTGGAAGGAGCCCACTGATGACGGCCGCTTTGGAAATATCGAATCTGCAAACCTGGTACGGCGAGTCGCACATCCTGCACAACGTCAACCTGAAAGTGCAGCCCGGCGAAGTCGTCACGCTGCTGGGCCGCAACGGCGCCGGCCGCACCACCACCTTGCGCGCCATCATGGGATTGACCGGCGCCCGCAAAGGCTCGATCAAGATCAACGGCGTCGAGGCGATCGGTTTCCCGACCCATAAAATCGCCCACCTCGGCGTCGGCTATTGCCCCGAGGAGCGCGGCATCTTCGCCTCGCTGTCGACCGAGGAAAACCTGCTGCTGCCGCCGCAGTTGTCGACCGGCGACAAGGGCATGTCGATCAAGGAAATCTACTCGATGTTCCCGAACCTGGAGGAGCGCAAGCACAGCCAGGGCACGCGCCTGTCGGGCGGCGAGCAACAAATGCTGGCGGTGGCGCGCATCCTGCGCACCGGCGCGCGCCTGTTGCTGCTCGATGAAATTTCCGAGGGCCTGGCGCCGGTCATCGTGCAGGGCCTGGCGCGCATGATCACCACCCTCAAATCGAAGGGCTACACCATCGTCATGGTGGAACAGAATTTCCGGTTCGCGGCGCCGCTGGCGGACCGGTTTTATGTGATGGAGCACGGTCAGATCGTCGAGACCTTTGTTTCATCCGAATTGAGCGACAAGATGCCGGTGCTCACCGAGCTGCTTGGCGTGTAGAAGATTATTCCAACGTTCTGTGACTATACAAATCTAATCACGCGACTTTTCGAACGGAGACAAAATGAAACTCAAAGCTATTACCATCGCAGCCAGCGCCGTGTGCGCGCTGGGTCTGTCCTTCGCCGCGCAAGCCCAGGTGTCCGGCGACACCATCAAGATCGGCATGATCACCGACATGTCCGGCTTGTACACGGATATCGATGGCGCCGGCGGCGCCGAGGCCATCAAGATGGCGATCGCCGACGCCGGCGTCGTCCTTGCCGGCAAGAAGGTGGAGTTCATCTCCGCCGACCACCAGAACAAGGCCGACATCGCCGCCTCCAAGGCGCGCGAATGGTTCGACCAGCAGGGCGTCGACATGCTCATCGGCGGCACCAACTCGGGCGCCAACCTGGCCATGGCCAAGGTCGCCGCGGAAAAGAAAAAGGTCTTCATCTCGATCGGCGCCGGCTCGGCCCGCTTGACCAACGAGGAGTGCACGCCGTACACCGTGCACTACGCCTACGACACCATCGCGCTGGCGCGCGGCACCGGCGGCGCCATCGTCAAGCAGGGCGGCAAGAGCTGGTACTTCCTGACCGCCGACTATGCCTTCGGCCAGTCGCTGGAGAAGGACACGGCGGACGTCGTCAAGGCGGCCGGCGGCAAGGTGATGGGTTCGGTCAAGCATCCGCTGTCGGCGTCGGACTTCTCGTCGTTCCTGCTGCAGGCGCAGTCGTCGGGCGCGCAGATCCTCGGCCTGGCCAATGCCGGCGGCGATGCGATCAACGCGATCAAGGCCGCCAACGAGTTCGGCATCACCAAGAAGATGAAGCTGGCCGGTTTGCTTATCTTCATCAACGACGTCCATTCGCTGGGCCTGAACCTGACGCAGGGCATGTACCTGACCGACGGCTGGTACTGGGATCAAAACCCGGAAACGCGCGCCTGGGCCAAGCGCTATTTCGACAAGATGAAGAAGGAGCCGTCGATGCTGCAGGCGGCCGACTACTCGGCCGCGTCCAACTACCTGAAGGCGGTCAAGGCGGTCGGCACCGACGACTCCGACAAGGTCATGGCCTATCTGAAGGCCAACAAGATCAACGACATGTTCGCCAAGAACGGCGTGATCCGTCCGGACGGCCGCATGGTGCACGACATGTACCTGATGGAGGTGAAAAAGCCGTCCGAATCGAAATATCCGTGGGATTACTACAAGGTCGTGGCCACCATTCCCGGCGACCAGGCGTACGCCACCAAGGCCGAAACCAAATGCAGTCTGTGGAAATAAGCTGAGTTGTACACAGGACAGGCACGCCGCCGCCCCGCGCGGCGTCGCGCCTGTCCGTTCCTTGTTTTTGTCCTCGTGTTCCGCCCCGCCGCTCGGCCGGGCGCTCTTTAGACTGTGATCTCATGGAAATTTTCGGCGTTCCCTTGCCCGCGATGATGAGCCAGCTTTTGCTGGGGCTCGTCAACGGCTCCTTCTATGCGATGTTATCGCTCGGCCTGGCCGTGATTTTCGGCTTGCTCAACGTGATTAACTTTTCGCACGGTGCCCTGTACATGATGGGCGCGTTCGTCGCCTGGATGGGGATGACCTATCTCGGTTTGAACTACTGGACCATGCTGGTGCTGGCGCCGCTGCTGGTGGGCGTGTTCGGCATCCTGATCGAAAAGACGATGCTGCGCCACCTGTACAAGCTCGACCATCTTTACGGACTGCTTTTGACTTTTGGTATCACCCTGCTGGTGGAGGGCGTGTTCCGCTCGTTCTACGGCGTCTCCGGCCAGCCGTTCCAGGTGCCGGACGCGCTCGCGGGCGCGACCGATCTCGGCTTCATGGTGATGCCGAACTACCGCGCCTGGGTGGTGGTGGCGTCGCTGGTGGTCTGCCTGGCCACCTGGTACGTGATCGAAAAGACCAAACTGGGCGCCTATTTGCGCGCCGGCACCGAGAATCCGAAGCTGGTCGAAGCCTTCGGCGTCAACGTTCCGCTGATGGTCACGCTCACCTATGGCTTCGGCGTCGCTTTGGCGGGCTTTGCAGGGGTGCTGGCGGCCCCGATCATCCAGGTGCAGCCCCTGATGGGTCAGAACCTGATTATCGTCGTATTCGCCGTTGTGGTGATCGGTGGCATGGGGTCGATCATGGGCTCCATCCTCACCGGCCTCGGGCTGGGCGTGATCGAGGGCCTGACCAAGGTGTTCTACCCGGAGTTTTCGTCGACGGTGGTGTTCCTGGTGATGGTCATCGTCCTGCTGCTTCGTCCAGCTGGTTTGTTCGGTAAAGAAAAGTAAGAGGGCACAGATGAATAGAAATCTCGGTTATATCCTGGCCTTCGCCTTCGCGCTGGTGGCGCCGTTCGTCGGCTATCCGGTGTTCCTGGCCAAGCTGCTGTGCTTTGCGCTGTTCGCCAGCGCCTTCAACCTGCTGATCGGCTTCACCGGCCTGCTGTCGTTCGGCCACGCGGCCTTCTTCGGCGGCGCCGGCTACGTGGCCGGCAACGCGCTCAAGGCGTGGGGCTGGCCGGTCGAGCTGGGCATGCTGGCCGGCCTGGCCGCCGGCGCCGCCATCGGCCTGGTCATGGGCGCGCTGGCGATCCGCCGCCAGGGCATCTACTTTTCGATGATCACGCTGGCGCTGGCGCAGATGGTGTTCTTCGGCGCGCTGCGGGCGCACGAGTTCACCGGCGGCGAGGATGGCTTGCAAGGTATTCCACGTGGAAAATTCCTCGGCGTGGTCGACCTCACCAACGACACCGCGCTGTATTACTTCGTGCTGGGGATCTCGGTGCTGGCGTTCATGCTGATCGTGCGCACCGTGCATTCGCCGTTCGGCCAGGTGCTCAAGGCGATCAAGGAAAACGAGCCGCGCGCCATCTCGCTCGGTTACGACGTCGACAAGTACAAGCTGCTGGCGTTCGTGCTGTCGGCTGGGCTGTCCGGCCTGGCCGGCGCCACCAACGTGCTGGTGCAGGGTTTCGAGACGCTGACCGACGTCCACTGGACCATGTCCGGCCTGGTGATTCTGATGACCCTGGTCGGCGGCATGGGCACCCTGGCCGGTCCGATGCTTGGCGCGATCATCATCATCGCGCTGGAGAACAAGCTGGGCGACGTCGGCATTTTCCTGACGCAGTCCACCGGCATCGAATGGTTCAACACCATCGGCGAGGCGGTCAACATGGTGGTCGGCTTTATTTTCATCGTCTGCGTGTTGTTATTCCGCCGCGGAATCATCGGCGAAATCGTCGCTAAGTTCGGCAACAAAAAGCCGGCATGATGTAGCACAGACGCCGGACGTTCTGTCCGGCGTTTTTCCCAAATCAAGAGTAAATTTTTATCTGGCCTCGGGCTGGAGTGGGGGTAGTACGTCCGTAGTTGATACTTTCTTGAAGAAAGAGGATGACAATGCATACGAAGAGAATCGTGCTGGCGCTGGCCGGCATCGCACTGACCGCTTGCGGCCATCACCGCCATGATGAGCCGGAAATCATTAACGAGCGTCCGAGTTATCTCGGCACCATCACCGCCAAAACCTACGACGGCGTCAGCGACGATTTGCTGACGGGCGGGCTGGGCGTGAGCGGCTTGATCGCCGCGGCGCCGGCCTATGCCGATCCCTTGAACCCGACAGCGGCCGAATTGCGCCGCAACGCCATCTGGGCCAATTACCGGGCCATCCAGGACATCAACCCCGCTGCCGGCTTCAGCAGGCTGTACGGCCCGAACGTGGACGCCGCGGGCGTGCCCACCACCGGCGAGGGCAAGGTCGCCGGCAGCGAGTTCATCGCCTACACCGACGATGGCAGCGGCAACCAGAACGTCACGCTGATGGTGCAGATACCGGCCAGCTTCGATGTCAACAACCCCTGCATCATTACCGGCACGTCGAGCGGTTCGCGCGGCATCTACGGCGCCATCGCCACCTCCGGGGAATGGGGCCTGAAGAACAAGTGCGCGGTCGCCTATAGCGACAAGGGCAGTGGAACCGGCCTCTACACCTTCGACGATGACAGCGTGAACCTGCAGAACGGCGTGCGTGCCACCCGCACGGCGGCCGGCAAGAACTCCAATTTCACGCCGAATATCAGCGACGCCGACCGCGCCGCCTTTGCCGCAAACAAGCCCGGGCGGGTCGCGTTCAAGCACGCGCACTCGCAACAGAATCCGGAAAAGGATTGGGGCAAGTACACGCTGCAGGCGGTCGAGTTCGCGTTCTACATGCTGAACGAGCAGTACGCCATGTACTCCAGGGACAACACCCGCCACGTGGTGCGCTTCACGCCGACCAACACCATCACGATCGGCTCCAGCGTCTCCAATGGGGCCGCCTCCGCCTTGCTGGCCGCCGAGCAGGACACCAGGGGCCTGATCGACGGCGTGGCCGCCACCGAGCCGCAAATCCAGCCCAAGACCGCGACCGGCTACTCGATTCGCCAGAACGGCGTGCCGGTGACAGGGCAGGGCAAGATATTGATCGACTACTCGACCTACGCGGCGCTGTACCAGCCTTGCATCGCCTCCACGGCGGCGGCGCCGGGACGTTGCACGGCGCTGGTGGCCAAGGGCCTGTTGACCGGCGCCGACCTGGCCGCGCAGCAGGCCGATGCGCTGGCGAGGCTGCGCGCGTACGGCTGGCTGCCGGACTCCGACGTGTTGCAGGCCGCGCACGCGCTGACCAACGTGCTGGTCGCGGTGACGTACACCAACGCCTACGGCCGCTTCTCGGCCACCGACCAGGTGTGCGGATTCACGTTCGCGCCGACCGACGCCACCGGCTCGCCGGTGCCGTTCACGCCGGCGCAGCGGGCGGCCAGCTTCGCCACCCAGAACGGCATCATCGGCACGCCGATCTACGAGGCGTCGGTGGGCGGTCCCAAGGCATACAACCTGGGCGTATCGCCCAGCACCAACCTGGCCGACCAGTCGCTCGACGGCTTCCTGTGCCTGCGCGCGCTGGCGACCGGTATCGATCCCGTCAACGGCAACGCCTTGACCGGAACGCTGGCGGAGCAGAGCGCGCGCGTGCGGGCGGGCGCGGCGGAAGTGGCGGCGACCGGCAACCTGCACGGCAAGCCGGCGATCATCGCCGCCGGCCGCCGGGATACACTGATGGTGGTGAACTTTAACTCGCGCGCCTATCTGGGGTTGAACGCGGTGGCCGAAGGAAGCGCGAGCAAGCTGCGCTACGTCGAGGTGACGAACGGCAACCACTTCGACACGCTCACCAGCGTGTTCCCGCAGTATGTGATCCCGCTGAACGTCTACCTGTTCCGCGCGCTCGACGCGATGATGGCCCACCTGCGCAATCCGACCGTGCCGTTGCCGCCTTCGCAAGTGGTGCGCACGACGACCCGGCCGGACGCGACGACGCCGCTGACGGCGGCCAACCTGCCGCCGATCTCGCTGGCCCCGGCCCCGGGCGACGTCATCTCCGTCAGCGGCACCACGGTGGACGTGCCGCAGTAGGTTGAACGGCTATAACGCGGCCGCGTAAATCGCCCTCGCATCGTCGCGCGTGACGGTGCGGGGGTTGTTCCCCAACAGGCGGGTCTGGAGCATGGCGTCGTCCGCCAATTGGTCCAGATCCGCTTCCTTGATGCCCACCTGCTGCAAAGTCCGCTGTATTCCCGTGATGGTCGCTATTTGTTGCATCGCAACAACCAAGGCTTCCGCGCGCGCCTCTTCACTGCCGCTCACTTCCGGCACGACAATCTCCGCCAGCTCCGCATACAGGCCCGCCGCCGCCGGCAGGTTAAAGCGCAGCACGTGCGGCAGCACCAGCGAATTCGACAGTCCATGTGGCACGTGGAACGTGCCGCCGATCGGATAGGCGAGGGCATGCACCGCCGCCACCGGCGCGTTGGAAAACGCCTGGCCGGCCAGCATCGCACCCAACAGCATGGCCTGCCGCGCGGCCAGGTTGCGGCCGTCCTCGCAGGCGGCGATCAGGTTGGCCGACAGTAGCCCCAACGCTTTGCGCGCGAGGATGTCGGACAGCGGGTTCTTTTTGTGGCGGCTGGTGTAGGCCTCGATGGCGTGGACCATGGCGTCGATGCCGGTGGCGGCGGTTACCGCCGGCGGCAGGCCGAGGGTCAGCTCCGCGTCCAGCAGCGCCATGTCGGCATACAGCTGCGGCGCGACCACGCCCATCTTGGTGGTGGCGCCGGTGGTGACGATGGCGATGTTGGTGACCTCGGAGCCGGTGCCGGCGGTGGTGGGGATTTGCACCAGCGGCAGCCGTCCGCCCTTGACGTTGCCGATGCCGTAAATGGCACCGATCTGCTGGTCGCCGCCGGCCAGCACGGCGATCAGTTTGGCGACGTCCATCGAGCTGCCGCCGCCCAGGCCGATGACGATGTCCGTACTGTATTGGCGGGCGGCGGTGACGGCGTCCAGCACGGTTTGTTCGGGTGGATCGGCAACCACGTTGGAGTGGATGGCGACCTGGATGCCGGCTCGTTGCAGGCTGGCGGCGGGAGCGTCGACCAGTCCGGTTTTAAGGAAGCCCGGGTCGGTGACGAGCAGGGCGCGTCTGGCGGTGGGGAAGCGTTGGGCGATATGCTCGCCCAGCCTGCCGGCGGCGCCCAGTTCGCAGACGATGTGGGCGACCGTGCTGAAAGTGAATGCGGGGAAATCGTTCATGGCTTTGGTCCGTGACGTGGTGGATTTCACGTGAAAGCTTACAGGATGGAGCGCCAGTTGTGCGCAGGCCGTTAGCCCGTACAGCGGACAGAGGGGTCGTACCCCGTACGGGGTACGACCCCGGCGGTTTGCGCTTTGCGGGTTGGCGGATCGAGCACGGCCGCCACCGCCACCATGAATTTCTTCCGTACAATATGGCTTTTGTTTGTTGGGATAGACTGGGTCATGGTTGAGTATGCGGTGTTGGGTGTGGCGGCGTTTAGCGCGGGGTTGGTCGATGCGGTGGTCGGAGGCGGGGGTCTGATACAACTGCCGGCGATGTTTTCGATCTTTCCCAATATGGCGCCGGCGACGATTATCGGCACCAACAAGTTGGCCAGTATCTGCGGCACCAGCGTGGCGGCCGTCAGCTATGCCCGCCGCGTCGCCATCGCCTGGACGGTCGCCGCGCCGGCCGCTTTCGCCGCGTTGATCTTCTCCTTCTTTGGCGCCTACACCGTCACCAAGGTGTCGCCGGATTTCTTCCGCACCGTGCTGCCGATCGTCCTGCTCGCCGTGGCCATTTACACGTTTGCCCGGAAAGACTTCGGCAGCGTGCACGCGCCGCTGCACACCGGCCGTAAGGAACAAACGCTGGCGCTGCTGATCGGTTCCGGCATCGGCTTCTACGACGGCTTCTTCGGCCCGGGCACCGGCAGCTTCCTGGTGTTCCTGTTCGTGCGGATCTTCGGCTTCGATTTCCTCGGCGCGTCGGCTGTAGCCAAGATTGTCAACGTTGCCTGCAACCTGTCGGCGCTGGTGTGGTTCGGCTACAGCGGCCACCTGATCTGGCAGTTGGGCGCGATGATGGCTGTATGCCAGATCGCCGGCTCCATCATCGGCACCCGGTTGGCGATGAAACACGGCAGCGGTTTCGTCCGCCGCTTGTTCCTGGTGGTGGTGTCGATACTGATTGTGAAGACGGGATACGATGCCTGGATACGCTGGTAATTGTTTCACGTGAAACGTTGAGGCACCAAACGGGATGCTTGTTTGACGACAAGCATCCCTTTTTTTCATTGTTTCACGTGGAACAATGATGCCAACAAGACGAAAATATTTTGCCTAAAAAAGTCGCAGCTCTTAAAAGACTTTATAATCTGAGCTTGATCCCTTCGCTTTTACCCATTCCATCATGTTATTTCCAACTAATTTCGACGTCATCGTCGTCGGCGGTGGTCACGCCGGCACGGAGGCGGCCCTCGCTTCCGCCCGCATGGGGCAGAAGACTTTGCTCTTGACGCACAATATCGAGACCCTGGGCCAGATGTCGTGCAATCCATCCATCGGCGGCATCGGCAAAGGCCACCTGGTCAAAGAGGTCGACGCCATGGGCGGCGCCATGGCCATCGCCACCGATGAAGCGGGCATCCAGTTCCGCATTTTGAATTCGTCCAAAGGCCCGGCGGTACGCGCCACGCGCGCCCAGGCCGACCGTATTTTGTACAAGGCGGCGATCCGTTCGCGCCTGGAAAACCAGCCCAACCTGTGGCTGTTCCAGCAGGCCGTCGACGACCTGATGGTGGAGGGCGACCGCGTGGTCGGCGCCGTCACCCAGATCGGCCTGAAGTTCCTGGCGCCCGCCGTCGTGCTGACGGCCGGCACCTTCCTCGACGGGAAGATCCACGTGGGCCTGCAGAACTACTCAGCGGGCCGTGCCGGCGATCCGCCGGCGATCTCGCTGTCCGCCCGCCTGAAGGAATTGAAGCTGCCACAGGGCCGTTTAAAGACCGGCACGCCGCCGCGCATCGACGGCCGCAGCATCGATTTTTCGCTGATGACCGAGCAACCGGGCGACCTCGATCCGGTGCCGGTGTTCTCGGTGATGGGCAACGCCGCCATGCATCCGGCGCAAATGCCGTGCTGGGTCACGCACACCAACAACAAAACCCACGACATCATCCGCGCCGGTTTGGACCGCAGCCCGATGTACACCGGCGTCATCGAAGGCGTCGGCCCGCGCTATTGCCCGTCGATCGAGGACAAGATCCACCGCTTCTCGGCCAAGGAATCGCACCAGATTTTCCTCGAACCGGAAGGCCTGACGACCAACGAATTCTATCCAAACGGCATCTCCACCAGCCTGCCGTTCGACGTCCAGATCGAGCTCGTGCGCTCGATGAAGGGCATGGAAAGCGCCCACATCCTGCGTCCCGGCTACGCCATCGAATACGATTATTTCGACCCGCGCGGCTTGAAAGCCTCGCTGGAAACCAAGGCTGTCAGCGGCCTGTACTTCGCCGGCCAGATCAACGGCACCACCGGCTACGAGGAAGCGGCGGCCCAGGGCATGCTCGCCGGTATCAACGCGGCGCTGCAAACCCAGGGCAGGGAAGCCTGGACGCCGGCCCGTTCCGAGGCCTATCTGGGCGTGCTGGTCGACGATCTGGTCACGCAGGGCGTGCTGGAACCGTACCGCATGTTCACCAGCCGCGCCGAGTATCGCCTCAGCCTGCGCGAGGATAACGCCGACATGCGCCTGACCGAAATCGGCCGCCAACTGGGCTGCGTCGGCGACGCGCAGTGGGAAGCGTTCGAGAAAAAACGCGAGGCCGTCGCGCTGGAACTGGAGCGTCTGCGTTCCACGTGGGTGAATCCCCGCATCCTGGAAGCGGCCGAATCGGAGCGCGTGATCGGCCAGGCGATCGAGCGCGAGTACTCGCTGGCGGACCTGCTGCGCCGTCCCGGCGTCGAGTACGAGAAGCTGATGAGCCTGTCCGGCATCGACGGCCGCGAGCTCGCCGGCCCCGGCGTGAGCGACGACGCGGTGCGCGAACAGGTCGAAATCCAGCTCAAATATTCGGGCTATATCGACCGCCAGACCAAGGAAGTGGAGCGCCATGAGCACTACGAAAACCTGAAATTGCCGGAAGGTTTCAGCTACCTGGACATCACTGCGCTGTCGGTGGAAGTGCGCCAGAAGCTGCACGCGCAGCGTCCGGAAACGCTGGGCCAGGCCTCGCGCATCTCCGGCGTGACGCCGGCGGCGATCTCGCTGCTGCTGGTGCACCTGAAAAAAGCCGGTTTCGGCGGCTTCCTGAATGACAAAAATGCGCAGAAAGACGAGGCAGTTCAATGAAGGTGTTTGACCGTGTAGTTGTCGCGGATGTTTTAAAACAAGGCATCAAGGATCTGAAGCTGGACTTGGCGGACGACCAGGTGGAGAAGTTGCTGGACTATCTGGCGCTGCTGAACAAGTGGAATTCGGTCTACAACCTGACGTCGGTGCGCGATCCGATGCAGATGGTGACCCTGCATTTGCTCGATTCGCTGGCCGCCGTACCGGCCTTCGCGGGCGCGGCCAACGTGCTGGACGTGGGCGCCGGCGGTGGATTGCCGGGCATGGTGCTGGCCATCAGCCGGCCGGACATGAAGGTGTCGATGATCGATACGGTGCACAAGAAGACCGCGTTCCTGAACCAGGTGAAGGCGGAGCTGGGGCTGTCCAACGTGACGGTGTACACCAAGCGCGTCGAGCAGCTGGAAGTGAAGACGAAATTCGACGTCATCACCTCGCGCGCCTTTGCCGACTTGTCGGACTTTGTCGACTGGTCGGGGCACCTGCTGCAAGAGGGCGGGCGGTTCATAGCGCTGAAAGGAACGGCGCCGGAGGAGGAAAGAGAACGGCTTCCGGAGCCATGGAAAGTGCGGAAACTGGAGCCTTTGACGGTGCCGGGACTGGAGGCGGAACGCCATCTGGTGTTCATCGAGGCAGAAACTGTATAAACCGTTTATATCGTATAAATCGTTTATACCGTATAAACAGTATAAATCGTTTATATCGTATAAACAGTATAAATAAATAATTCGAAACCGAACTTCCGAGACCCTGGCGTCCGAAACTAAAAAGAGATCGACAAGAACTACATGGCAAAAATTTTCTGCGTAGCGAATCAAAAAGGTGGAGTTGGCAAAACAACAACCACCGTCAACCTGGCCGCCGGATTGGCAAAGCTGAACCAGCGCGTGCTGCTGGTGGACCTGGACCCGCAGGGCAACGCCACGATGGGCGCGGGCATCAACAAGGCGGGGCTGCCCGCGTCGACCTATGAGGTGATGCTGGGCGAGTCCGACGTCGCCGCCGCGCGCCAGCGCTCGGAGCCCGGCCAGTTCGACGTGTTGCCGTCGAACCGCGAGCTGGCCGGCGCCGAAGTCGAGATGGTGTCGCTCGATAACCGCGAGCGCCGCTTGAAGGATGCGCTGACCGCCGTCGACAAGGAGTACGACTTCATCCTGATCGACTGCCCGCCGGCGCTGTCGATGCTGACCTTGAACGGCCTGTGCGCCGCGCACGGCGTCATCATCCCGATGCAGTGCGAGTACTACGCGCTCGAAGGTTTGTCCGACCTGGTCAACACCATCAAGAAGGTGCACGCCAACCTCAATCCGGACTTGAAGATCATCGGCCTGCTGCGCGTGATGTTCGATCCGCGCATGACGCTGTCGCAGCAGGTGTCGGCGCAGCTCGAGCAGCACTTCGGCGACAAGGTCTTCAAGACCATCATTCCGCGCAACGTGCGTCTGGCCGAGGCGCCGTCGTACGGCGTGCCCGGCGTCACGTTCGACCCATCGTCCAAGGGCGCGCAGGCGTATATCGCCTTCGGCGCCGAGATGGTCGCGCGCATCAAAAAAATGTAACGTAAAGATTCCCACATCATGGCAACCAAAAAACTCAAGGGCCTCGGTCGCGGCCTCGAAGCGCTGCTCGGCGGCGACGGCGATCTGACCACGGCGGACGCCAACACGCCGTCCGAATTGAACGTCACGCAAATGCAGGCCGGTAAGTATCAGCCGCGTACCCGCATGGACGAGGGCGGCCTGCAGGAGCTGGCCGCGTCGATCAAGAGCCAGGGCATCATGCAGCCGATCCTGGTGCGTCCGGTCGGCACCAATAAACTGACCGGCGAAATCAAGTACGAGATCATCGCCGGCGAACGCCGTTTCCGCGCTGCGCAAATCGCCGGCCTGGAGGTGCTCCCCGTTTTGGTGCGCGACGTCGACGACCAGGCCGCCGCCGCGATGGCGCTGATCGAGAACATGCAGCGCGAGGATTTGAATCCGCTGGAGGAGGCGCAGGGCATCCATCGCCTGATCACCGATTTCAGTTTCACGCACGAGCAGGCGGCCAGCGCCGTCGGCCGCTCGCGCAGCGCCGTGTCGAACTTGTTGCGTTTGATGAATCTGGCATCGGCCGTGCAGACCATGCTGATGGCCGGCGATATCGACATGGGCCACGCCCGCGCGCTGCTGGCCGTCGATGCCGCTTCGCAAATCAATCTCGCCAACATGGTCATCGCCAAACGGCTGTCGGTGCGTGAAACCGAGAAACTGGTGGCCAGGACTTTGGAAGAGCAGAAGGCGTCGCCGACCGAGGCGCGCCAGAAAGAGAAGTCCGGCGACATCGTGCGCCTGGAGGAGGAGCTGTCCGACAAGCTGGCCACGCCGGTGGTGTTCAAGATGGGCACCAAGGGACGCGGTCAGATGATCATCGATTTTGCCGACCTCGACATCCTGGATGGTGTATTGGCAAGATTAAGAGCATAACCCGGGTAGGGCGGGGTCGGACCCCGTCGGGTCCGACCCCATTCCGGCGAGGCCGCCGGGTTTGGGGATTTTTGCCGGAAGATCAATAATCCGCCAAACATCCAACTGGTTCCAAAGTGGTGCAAAGCCATCGGAAATGTTTATAAAAGCGTCTCTTTCGCGCACAAAATGCTCTGGTGCGGTGCAGCAATGTTTGACGTGATACATGAAAGACACATATAATCACGCGTCTTTGGGTTTTATCGGCTTTTTTTGGAGCTCGGCACGTGAGTAAATCAACGAGTATTTCCAAGCCGGTGTTTAAAGTCGTCGCCCTCCAGTTGGCCATAGTCACTGGATTCGCCTTGCTCGCCTGGAACTTGGGCGGAGTACTCAAAGCTTGGTCGGCCGCCTATGGCGGAGCAATCGCAGTCATCGGGAGTCTGATGTACGCGATGATTGTTGCGGGCGGAACAAATGACCCCAAAAAAGCTTTCCGGTCGCACGTGCGGGCCGAAGTAGTGAAAATATTTATCACGGTAGTGCTGTTTGTTTTGGCACTGGCGCTGTTTCAGTCGGCCTCTTGGTTATGGCTGATCTTGGGTTTCGCGGTGGCAACCTTAGCGTACTGGTTCTCACTGCTAGCAATTTAATCACCAAAATCTAAACTTTTATGACCACAGAAAACGCTGCAGGAGCGCATCAAGGTGCGCCGACCTCAATTGAGTATATCCAGCACCACCTGACTCACCTGAAAAACACCGATGGCACGATCAACCTGGACACGTTCTGGGTTTCGGCCATTTTGGGCCTGATTTTCCTCGGCGTGTTCTATATGGCGTCGCGCAGGGCCACCTCCGGCGTGCCGGGCAAGCTGCAAAACTTCGTCGAAGCCGTGATGGAACTGGTCAACGAAGTCGTCAATTCGGCCTTCCACGCCAAGAGCAAGGTCATCGCCCCGCTGGCGATCACCATTTTCTGCTGGGTTTGGCTGATGAACGCGATGGACTTCCTGCCGGTCGACCTGCTGCCCAAGCTGCTCGGCTACGCCGGCGTCCATTACCTGCGCGTCGTGCCGACCGCCGACGTCAACCACACTTTCGGCATGTCGTTCGGCGTCATGCTGTGCATTATTGGTTTCTCGATCAAAGCCAAGGGTCTCGGCGGCTGGGGTAAGGAGTTGTTCACGGCACCGTTCCACGCCCATGGCTTCATGGCCATCGTGCTGGCGCCGATCAACTTCATCTTCCAGATGATCGAGTTGCTGGCCAAGCCACTGTCGCTGTCGCTGCGACTCTTCGGCAATATGTACGCCGGCGAGCTGCTGTTCATTCTGATCGCTCTGCTGCCATGGTGGGCGCAGTGGCTGCTGGGTGGTCCTTGGGTTATCTTCCACATCCTGGTGGTGACCCTGCAAGCGTTTGTGTTTATGGCGTTGACGGTTGTCTATCTGAGCCTTGCGGTTGAGAAGCACTAACAACAAATCGTTTTATCTTTTTTAGTATCTGTAGTCTTTTTTAAAATCTTAGGAGAAATTTCAATGCAAGCTCTGATCGCACAAGTACAAAGCATGACCGTTCTGGCCGCAGCAATCATCATCGGTCTGGCCGCTATCGGCACCGCACTCGGTTTCGCAATTCTGGGCGGCAAATTCCTGGAAGCGTCGGCCCGTCAACCAGAACTGATGCCACAACTGCAAACCAAGCTGTTCGTTATCGCTGGTCTGCTGGATGCGATCTCGATGATTGGCGTCGGCGTTGCTCTGCTGTACACCTTCAGCAACCCATTCCTGGCTGCCGTTCTGTCCGCTGCTCAGTAATCCGCTCCACCCTAGGAGAAACTTTTAGTTAGGAGCAAAGGTATGGACATCAATATGTCTCTCATCGGTCAGATGATCACCTTCGCGGTGCTGGTCTGGGTCTCGATGAAGTTCGTATTTCCATCGCTGAACGCAGCGTTGGATGAGCGTGCCAAGCGTATCGCTGACGGTCTGGCCGCGGCCGACCAGGGCCAGGCTGCGATGGTTGTCGCTGAAAAGCGCGCCGCCGAAGCACTGACCAGTGCACGCGAAGAAGCTTCGCAACGTGTTGCCGACGCCGAAAAGCGCGCGCAACTGGTCGCAGAAGAAATCAAAGCGAATGCACAAGCCGAAGCGGACCGCATCATTGCGCAAGCCAAGGCAGATGCCGATCAGCAACTGGCCAAGGCGCGCGACACGCTGCGCGCTCAGGTGGCTGACCTGGCTGTGAAGGGCGCCGAGCAAATCTTGAAGCGCGAAGTCAACGCCTCGGCCCACGCCGATCTGTTGTCGCGCCTGTCTGTCGAGCTGTAATCATGGCAGAAAACGCAACCGTCGCCCGTCCCTACGCGGAAGCTTTGTTCCGCGTAGCCCAAGCAGGTAAGGAATCGTTCAGCCTCGCGGCGTGGTCCGATCTGGTGGCCGAACTGGCCCAGATCGGTGGCCACCCCGAGGTGCAAGCATTCGCCCGCAACCCGAAGACCTCGGCAAGCGACGTGAGCGCCGCCATTACGGCCCTGGTGAAGTCGCCGTTGAACCCGGAAGCGAAAAACTTCCTGGCGATGCTGGTCGACAACGGCCGTATCAGTCTGCTGCCGGAAATCGGCGCGCAATTCCAGGCGTTGAAAAACGCCACGGAAGGCGCCGCGGACGCCGAGATCACCAGTGCCTTCGAGCTGAGCGCCGCGCAAGTGAGCGAACTGGTCGCGACGCTGGAAAAGAAATTCAGCCGCAAGCTGAACCCGGTCGTGACCGTGGATCCGGCGTTGATCGGTGGCGTGCGCGTGGTGGTTGGCGATGAAGTGCTGGACACTTCGGTCCGCGCCAAGCTGTCGCAGATGCGTATGGCACTGGCCGCCTAAGGCGCAAGCCGGCGGACACGCTTAGAACAGATTCTTCCCCTCGCGCAAGCTGAGAGAAACACTTTTAGGAGTTAGTATGCAACTCAACCCATCTGAAATCAGCGAGCTGATCAAGAGCCGTATCCAAGGCCTTGATGGCGGCGCTGAAGTACGCAACCAAGGCACGGTTATTTCCGTCGCCGACGGTATCGTCCGCATCCACGGCCTGTCGGACGTGATGCAGGGCGAAATGCTGGAATTCCCTGGTAACACCTTCGGTCTGGCGATGAACCTGGAGCGTGACTCCGTCGGCGCCGTGATTCTGGGTGCCTACGAGCACATTTCCGAAGGCGACACGGTCAAGTGCACCGGCCGCATTCTGGAAGTGCCGGTCGGTCCTGAACTGAAAGGCCGCGTGGTCAACGCGCTGGGCCAGCCGATCGACGGCAAGGGCGCCATCGACGCCAAGCTGACCTCGCCGATCGAAAAGATCGCACCGGGCGTTATCGCCCGTGAGTCCGTCTCGCAGCCGATGCAGACCGGTCTGAAATCGATCGACGCGATGGTACCGATCGGCCGCGGTCAGCGCGAGCTGATCATTGGCGACCGCCAGACCGGTAAATCGGCCGTGGCCGTTGATGCGATCATCAACCAAAAAGGCCAGGGCGTGACGTGTATCTACGTCGCCATCGGTCAAAAAGCCTCGACCATCAAAAACATCGTGCGTTCGCTGGAAACGCACGGCGCGCTGGAGTACACCATCGTGGTCGCCGCGACCGCGTCGGAATCGGCCGCGATGCAATACATCTCGGCCTACTCGGGCTGCACGATGGGCGAATACTTCCGCGACCGCGGTGAAGACGCCCTGATCGTCTACGATGACTTGTCGAAGCAAGCCGTTGCCTACCGTCAGATCTCGCTGCTGCTGCGCCGCCCACCAGGCCGCGAAGCGTATCCAGGCGACGTGTTCTACCTGCACTCGCGTCTGCTGGAACGCGCAGCCCGCGTGAACGCCGACTACGTGTCCGCCTTCACCAACGGCGCCGTCACCGGCAAGACCGGTTCGCTGACCGCACTGCCGATCATCGAAACCCAGGCCGGCGACGTGTCGGCGTTCGTTCCAACCAACGTGATTTCGATTACCGACGGTCAGATCTTCCTGGAAACTTCGCTGTTCAACTCGGGCATCCGTCCTGCGATCAACGCCGGTATTTCGGTGTCGCGCGTCGGTGGCGCCGCTCAGACCAAGGTCATCAAAAACCTGTCCGGCGGTATCCGTACCGACTTGGCGCAGTACCGTGAGCTGGCCGCGTTCGCGCAGTTCGCCTCGGACCTGGACGAATCGACCCGCAAACAGCTGGACCGTGGCGCGCGCGTCACCGAACTGCTGAAGCAGGCGCAATACTCGCCGCTGTCGATCTCGCTGATGGCCGCTTCGCTGTTCGCCGTCAACAAGGGCTACCTGGACGACGTGCCGGTCAAGAAAGTACTGGCGTTCGAAGCCGGCCTGCACGCCTACCTGAAGACTAAGCAAGCCGATCTGCTGTCCAAGATTGAATCGTCGAAGCAACTGGACAAGGACGGCGAAGCAACGTTGGCCTCCGCGGTTGCCGACTTCAAGAAATCCGGCGCATTTTAAGCGGCACGGCGGTCCAGCTTAGGCTGAGACCGCCTTCAGCGCAGAAGGAGTAAGGACTCATGGCAGCAGGCAAAGAGATACGAGGCAAGATCAAGAGCGTAGAGAATACGAAGAAGATCACCAAGGCGATGGAAATGGTTGCCGCATCGAAAATGCGCAAAGCGCAGGACCGTATGCGCGCCGCCCGTCCCTACAGTGAGAAGATTCGCAATATCGCCGCTAATCTGGCTACCGCTAATCCGGAATACACGCACGCGTTCCTGGCAACAGAACAAAAGGAAACGGCCAAGAAGGTTGGTTTCATCATCGTCACCACGGACAAAGGTCTGTGCGGCGGTATGAACACCAACGTCTTGCGCATGGTGACGTCGAAAACCCGTGAGCTGGAAACGGCCGGCAACAAGATTGCCGCGGTAGCCATCGGTAACAAGGGGTTGGGGTTTTTGAATCGCGTGGGCGTCCCTGTCGTTGCGCAAGTAACGCAGATCGGCGACACGCCGCACCTGGAAAAACTGATCGGACCGGTCAAGGTCATGCTCGAGAAATTCCAGAACGGCGAGGTCGACGCCGTCTACCTGTGCTACACCAAGTTTATCAACACGATGAAGCAAGAGCCGGTGGTGGAGCAGTTGCTGCCATTGCCAGCCGCTAAGATGCAAGCCGACGCGGGTAATCACAACTGGGATTACATCTACGAGCCGGACGCAGCGAGCGTGATCGATGAATTGCTGGAGCGCTATATCGAAGCGCTGGTGTACCAGTCGGTGGCGGAAAACCTGGCGTCCGAGCAATCGGCGCGTATGGTGGCGATGAAGTCGGCAAGCGACAACGCCGGCAGTGTGATCGGCGAATTGAAGCTGATCTACAACAAGACACGCCAAGCCGCGATTACCAAAGAACTCTCCGAAATCGTCGCCGGTGCGGCAGCGGTTTAAACGAATTAAACTATATAGAAGGAACGAACATGGCTGATGGCAAAATCGTTCAGTGTATCGGCGCTGTGGTGGACGTTGAGTTTCCCCGCAACGCGATGCCTAAGGTATTTGATGCCTTGAAAATGGAAGGCTCCGAGCTGACCCTGGAAGTACAACAACAGCTGGGCGACGGCGTGGTCCGTACGATTGCTCTGGGTTCGTCCGACGGCCTGCGCCGCGGCATGATGATCCAGAACACCGGCAAGCCGATCATGGTGCCGGTGGGCAAAGCGACCCTGGGTCGCATCATGGACGTGCTGGGCAACCCGATCGACGAATGCGGCCCGGTCGCCCACGACCAGATCGCCTCGATCCACCGCACCCCGCCTGCGTACGACGAACTGTCGCCATCGCAGGACCTGCTGGAAACCGGCATCAAGGTTATCGACCTGGTCTGCCCGTTCGCCAAAGGCGGTAAGGTCGGTCTGTTCGGTGGCGCCGGCGTCGGCAAGACCGTGAACATGATGGAACTGATCAACAACATCGCCAAAGCGCACTCGGGTCTGTCCGTGTTCGCCGGCGTGGGCGAGCGTACCCGCGAAGGTAACGACTTCTACCACGAGATGGCCGATGCCAAAGTGGTCGATCTGGAAAACCCAGAGAACTCCAAAGTGGCGATGGTCTACGGTCAGATGAACGAACCACCAGGCAACCGTCTGCGCGTCGCGCTGACCGGCCTGACCATGGCCGAAGCGTTCCGTGATGAAGGCAAGGACGTTCTGTTCTTCGTCGACAACATCTACCGCTTCACCTTGGCCGGTACCGAAGTGTCGGCACTGCTGGGCCGTATGCCATCGGCGGTGGGTTACCAGCCGACCCTGGCCGAAGAGATGGGCCGTCTGCAAGAGCGCATCACCTCGACCAAGACCGGTTCGATCACCTCGATCCAGGCCGTGTACGTTCCAGCGGATGACTTGACCGACCCGTCGCCAGCGACCACCTTCGGTCACCTCGATTCGACCGTCGTTCTGTCGCGTGACATCGCCTCGCTGGGTATCTACCCTGCGGTCGACCCACTGGACTCGACCTCGCGCCAGCTGGACCCGCTGGTCGTCGGCCAGGAGCACTACGACACCGCGCGCGCCGTGCAGGGCACCCTTCAGCGCTACAAGGAACTGCGCGACATTATCGCGATTCTGGGTATGGACGAACTGGCACCGGAAGACAAACTGCTGGTCGCCCGCGCCCGTAAGATGCAGCGTTTCCTGTCGCAGCCGTTCCACGTTGCTGAAGTGTTCACCGGCGCGCCTGGTAAATACGTTTCGCTCAAGGACACGATCAAGGGCTTCAAAATGATCGCCTCGGGCGAACTCGATCACCTGCCGGAACAAGCGTTCTACATGGTCGGCACGATCGAAGAAGCAATCGAAAAAGCCAAGAAACTTAACTAATTGTTGAGCTAATCGTTGAGCGCGGTCCCGCTCCGGCGGGGCCGCAGCTAACCCGACAGGACACACATGGCAAATACTATTCACGTTGACGTGGTTTCCGCCGAGGAGTTGATCTACTCCGGCGAAGCCGAATTCGTCGCGTTGCCGGGCGAACAGGGCGAACTGGGGATTTATCCCAAGCACACGCCGCTGATCACCCGCATCCGTCCGGGCGCGGTCCGCATCCAGGTACCAGGTCAAGCTGAGGAAGAATTTGTCTTCGTCGCCGGCGGCCTGCTGGAAGTGCAGCCGGGCGCCGTGACGGTGCTGGCCGACACCGCGATTCGCGGCAAGGATCTGGACGAGGCCAAAGCGGTCGCGTCGAAGAAACGTGCCGAGGAAGCGCTGGCGAACAACACCTCCGGTATCGACTACGCGAAAGCGCAAGCCGAACTGGCGGCCGCGATCGGCCAACTGGCCGCGATCGCCAAACTGCGCGCCAAGCACTAAGCAACGCATCCGCAGCACAGCAAAAAAAGGCAGCCCAGGCTGCCTTTTTTTATGGGGCTCAGGCTTCTTGCGTCTGTTTAGCGACCGCAATCAACGCTTCGGGATGGTTGAGGGCGATGGCGATCAAGGTACGCCCCGCACCGTGAGGTTGTTTGCGCTCTTGCTCCAGATCCTCCAGCGCACCGGTAGTGATTCCCAGTAACGCTGCGAATTGTTCCGGCGTGAGCCCTGTGTTTTCACGGGCTGCGATCAGCGGCGAGTACACCACGCGTCCCAGACCCGCCTTCATTTCTTGACCCGCTTGCAGCAACTCGGCGCCCAGGTCGCGGGTAGCTTCGAAAGCGGCCAGCTCCTCGTCGCTGAGAGGTAATTTTTTATTCGTAGACACGACGAATTTCCTTAAGTATTGCGCTCGACAGATTGGAGGTGTCCGCTTTGGCGTACAACGTTAGCAGAATTACTTCACCGACCGCAGTGCGCGTGAAGTAGACGACCCTGACACCGCCCGACTTACCAGAACCTGCTCGCCCCGCCGCACTTTGCGCACACCACCGGTCGCTGGCGCCACTTTCCCGGCATTCGGATGAGCCGCGATGAACGAAGCGAAAGCGCCGCGTTCTTCCTCGCTCCGGTAGAGAGGCCAGCGGCTTTGGAACAGAGGCGTTTCGATGACGGTAAACATCAAGCGACTGTATCTTCAGGAAGTATAGTCGTTTTGGGGCCGCGTCAAATATCAACGAAGTTTTTGAATAGACCATGATGTCCCGGCCGTCACCGCCAGCGTACAAGAGGACGCCCCAAGTGCCGGCCGATCGGCGTGGTTGGTTGGGATCAGGGCGCGTGGCAATGCGCGCGCGGCAAGCGCGCGGTGAACACGGTGCCGCCGGTTTCACTGGACGTCACGCCGATCGTGCCGTCATGCTCCTTGGTGATGGCCTGCGCGATGAACAGGCCAAGGCCGAGGCTGGTCTTGGGGCGGGCGTCGTGGCCGGCCTCCGGCTCCAGTTGCACCAGCGGTTGGAAGATGGAGCGCAGCGATTCGGCCGGGATTACCGGCCCGACATTGCTGACCGTCAGCGTGATGGCGTCGCCGTCGTCCTTGGCGACCAGGGTGACCGGCGTGCCCTTGTCGCTGTGCTGCGCCGCGTTGATCAGCAGATTGGTCACCAGTTGCAGCAAGCGGACATTGTCGAACTCGCCGCGCAGGTCGCCCTCGGCGCGGAACACCACGCTGGCGTTCGGATACATCGCCTGGGCGTCGGCCACCGCCGTCTTGCACACCTCGGCCGCCTCGAGCATCGCGCGCACCGTCGGCATGCCGGCGCCCATCTGCAGGCGGGCAAAGCCCAGCAGGTCGGTCACCATCGCGCTCATCAGCATGGCGCTGCGCTTGGTGCGCTCGGCCAGCGCCGGGATTTGCTCGGGCGGCGTCTGTGGCCGCCCCAGCAGGTCGCCCACCAGCGACACGGTCGCCAACGGCGCGCGCAGATCGTGGCCCAGCACCGCCAGGAACAGGTCGCGGGTGCGGTCGTCGCGTTCCGAGTAGGTGACGATCGATTCGGCCAGCGCCTGGTCGATCGCCTCGTTGAAACGCACCATTTGATTGATGGTGTCGTCCGACATCCGCGACACCTGCGGCAGCCAGAGCCGCAGCACGGTCGCCCGCAGCGCCCGGAACTCCGAGCTCAGCTGCAGCAGCGAGAAATTGCTGGCGTGCCGCAGCCGCCCGTGGATGGCGGCCGCGCTTTCCTCGGCGTCCAGGTCGACCTCGTCGCCCTGGGATTTCTCGTACTGTTCTTGCTGGCTCTGGTGCGTCTCGATATCGAGCGCGATCGCGTTGAGGATCTGCTCGGCGTGGTCGGTCAACGCCAGCTTGGTCATTTCGCCGTCGGGCGGGGCGGTTTTGGCCGCGAACGTCGTCCATTCGGTCAGGATGGCGCGCATGTTGTCGCGGATAAAGTTGGAGATGCTCATACCGCGGTGGCTTTCTAGGGGTAAAGCGTGGCGCTTCCGGGGAGCCGGCGGCGGTGGTGGATACCAGTTTAACCGATTCCACGCCCCCCGCCGGAATGGATTGACGACGCCGCCGTGCTTGGCTCAGCCGCGTTTGCCTTTCGCACGCACTTGCGCGGCCCGCTGCATGACTTTCCACTTGGCCACCTCGGCGATGCGGTCCCGCGCGGTTTGCTGGCCGCGCCGGGCTTCACGCAACAGCTTGTGGTAATTGCGCAGGCGGTCGGCGTCGATCACGCCCTGCACGGCGCAGCCCGGTTCACCGCTGTGGCGGCAATCGCGGAACTGGCAGCGCGCCGCCAGCGCGTCGATGTCGTCGAACGCCGCCGTCAGGCCGGCCTCGTCGGTGTCGGGGCGCCAGCTGCGCAGCCCGGGCGTATCGATGATGCAGGCGCCGCCGGCGCAGCGGTGCAGCGAGCGCGAGGTCGTCGTGTGGCGGCCGCGCCCGTCGCCCTTGCGCACGCCGCCGGTCTGCCGGCCGGCCTGCGCGAGGGTGTTGGTCAAGGTCGACTTGCCGGCGCCGGACGTGCCCAGCATCACCAGCGTCTGTCCTTGTTCCAGCCACGGCGCCAATTGGCGCGCGGCGTCGTCGCTGGTGGCGTCGACCGCCAGCAGCGGGATGCCGGCCGGCAGGCGCTGGCGCAATTGCGCCATGCGTTGCGGCACGTCGTCGCCGATATCGGCCTTGCTCAGCACCACCACCGGCTGCACGCCGGCGCTCTGCGCGATCGCCAAGTAGCGTTCCAGGCGGCGCGGGTTGAAGTCGTGGTCGAGCCCCATCACCAACAGCGCCGTGTCGACATTGCTGACCAGGCTTTGATGGCGGCCGTCGTTGCCACGGCGGGCGATGTGGGTGGTGGGCGGCACCAGCGCGCACAGCCAGCGTTCGTCGTGCGCGCGCATGGCGCAGAGCACCCAGTCGCCGACGGCCAGATGGGCATCATGCAGCGCCGGCAGCGCGCGGGCGCGGAATTCCTCCCGTCCATCATGGACGGTGATCCAGTCGCGCTGGATTTCGGTGATGCGCGCCAGTTGGGCGTCGTCGGGGTATTGGTGCAGCTGGGCCGCGATGGTTTGGGTCAGGCCGATCTGGCGCAGCAGGGCGAAGTCGATCTCTATCATGGTGTGTGTTTTCCTGTAGGCGAGCAGAATCCTTCGCGCAGATGCGGGAAGGAACGGATACGGGAAAGTCAGCTGCGCGTTTCCGCGCGGATCAACACTATGACGGAGGGAGTTCCGGGGAATCAGGCAGCCGACAGGAGGGCAAGGTCAAAAGTGCGCATGAAAAGTCTCCTGTGGATGAATGGGATGTTAATTTTGGCATAACTCCGGGGTCAGGTCCACCATTTCTACACGAGCTCATGGGGTGGTGGCGGAGCTTGGCGGATTACGCTGCGCTAATCCGGCCTACGTGGACTCTTTGCAACTGCGGCGGTAGTCGGCCGGCGGCTTGCCCACCAGTTTTTCGAAGTCCGTCGTGAAATGGGCCTGGTCGTAGTAGCCCAGCGCTTGCGCCAGCGCGGCCAGGTCGACGTCCGTGCCGTTGGCGAGCTGGTCGGCGGCGTCGAGCAGGCGGTTGCGGCGGATGACCCACTTCGGGCTGGCGCCCACATAATCCTTGAACAGCATCTGCAACCTGCGCACGCTGATGTCCAGCCGATCCGCGAGCTGCTGCACCTGCGTGACGTCGGGATGCTCTTTGATCGCCTGAAATATCCCGCCGATGCGCTCGATTTGTGGATCGTTCGGCGGCATCGCGCGTCGCAGAATGGCGCTGGCGGCGGCCACCGTGCCCGCGTCGTCGTGCGCGCCGAGAACGGCACGTTCCGCCTCGGCGTCGTCGCAGTCGAACAGCGCCGATAACGGCAGTTCCCGGTCCGTGATGGACTGCACGGGCCCGCCGAGAAATCCGCGAAACGCGCCCGGCCGGAAGCGTGTGCCGAGCACGCGGCCGCTGTCGCGCAGCGTGTATTCAAAGGCGCCCGTCATCACGCCGAACACGCCGCTGCGGCCGTTGTCGAACACCACATGGATGCACGGCGAGGGCAGCGTGCGCTGCACGTGGACCACGCCTTGCGGCAACTGCCACGCAACCAGCCAGAAGTATTCGACGAACGGCGCCAAGTCCGGCTCGGGCAGATAGCGTTCCAGACGGAATACCTTGCCGACCGCACCAGGATGTACTACACCTTTGTAGCGGTCGTCGGCCGCCAGCTTGATCGTCATATCGTGTTCGCGTTTTTACAAGACCACCATGATAGCAGCGGCTATCTTGGTGTTTTCCCCACCAATCACAGGAGACGCCCATGACATCGCAAATCACTTTATACCACTGCCCGCACTCCCGCTCCACCAGCGCGATCATGCTGCTCGAGGAGCTGAAAGCGCCATACCAGCTGCATGTGATGAACATGAGGAAGGGCGAGAACCGCGAGCCCGCCTACCTGTCCGTCAACCCCATGGGCAAAGTGCCGGCGATCCGCCATGACGACGCCATCATCACCGAACAGGTGGCGATCTACATCTATCTCGCCGACCTGTTCCTGGATGCCAAGCTGGCGCCCGCGATTGGCGATCCGCTGCGCGGCCCCTATCTGCGTTGGATGGCCTTCTACGGCAGCTGCTTTGAGCCGGCGTTGATCGATCGCTGGCTGAAACGCGAAGTTGAGGACAAGAAGACGACGGGTTACGGGAACTTCGACGATGTCTTCAGCGCACTGATGGGCCAGCTCTCAAAGGGCCCCTATCTGCTCGGCGAACGCTTCACCGCCCTCGACGTACTGTGGGGCGGGGCGCTGACGTGGATGGTCGCCTTCGATCTGCTGCCCAAGCGCCAGGAAATCACCGATTACGTCGCCCTCGTGCAGAGCCGCCCGGCGGCGGTATTCGCCAAGCAGAAAGATCAGGAGCTGGCCGCCGCCCAAGCCGATTGAGCGACATGACGGCGGGTGTTGCACGCCTGCCGCATCGCCCTTATTTGTGGAAAATATTTGTAATGTTTTGCAAGCTGGACGACCGGCGCGGCCCCGTGCTGGCGGGCGCTCGCCGCCGCTACGTAAAGAAGTGTAAGCCCGCGGGCCGGCGGGTTTCAGCATTCACCATCAAAATCAAGCACTTGGAAGTTTCTCCCCGCCAGCGGCGAACCGCTGGCGTCGGACTCATGCGGCTGTTAGCATGAAATATCGACAATCGGAGAAAACTATGCAGCTGACCCGCCAGAACAGTGACAGCCACCCCGTCGGCGCGACACGCGACGTCGTGACCGCGATGCTGTTCGTCGGCCTGATGTTCTTCATCCTTGGCTTCGTCACCTGGCTGAACGGCTCGCTGGTTCCCTTCCTCAAAATCGTCTGCGGCCTCAACAGCTTTCAGGCGCTGTGGGTGACCTTCGCCTTCTACATCGCCTACACGGTCATGGCGCTGCCGTCGGCCGCCATCCTCAAAAGGATGGCCTACAAAAAGGGCATGACGATCGGCCTGGGCGTGATGGGCGTCGGCGCGCTGCTGTTCATCCCGGCCGCGCAAAGCACGCACTACGCGCTGTTCCTGGCGGCGCTGTTCACCTTGGCTAGCGGCATGACGCTGATGCAAACCGCCATCAACCCCTACATCGTTTGCATCGGCGCGCGCGAAAGCGCGGCGATGCGCATCAGCATCATGGGCCTGTTCAACAAGGGCGCCGGCGTGGTGGTGCCGCTGGTGTTTTCCCATCTGATGCTCGACGGCATAGGCGGCTTTTCCGACGCCGCCATGGCGGCCATGGACGCGGCCGGCCGGGACGCGGCGCGCGCGACGCTGTCGCAGCGGCTGGTTTTCCCGTATGCCTGCATGGCCGTGGCGCTGTTCGCCATCATGGTGCTGGTGCACTTTTCGCGGCTGCCCGATATCCCGGCCGAGCCGGAGACCGCCGACCTGCCCGTCAACCGCGCCGGCGTGCTGCAGTTCCCGCAATTGGTGCTGGGCGTCATCGCGCTGTTCTGTTACGTCGGCGTGGAAGTGATCGCCGGCGACACCATCGGGCTGTACGGCCGCGACCTGAAGGTGGCCAACTTCGGCATCCTGACCTCGTACACGATGGGTTGCATGGTGCTCGGCTACCTGATCGGCGTGGTCGCCATTCCGCGCTACCTGTCGCAGCAAAAGGCGCTGGTGTGCTCGGCGATTGCCGGCCTCGTCTTCACCGCCGGCGTGGTGACCAGTTCTAGCAGCTCGCACGGCCTGTCGCACGTACTGCTCGGCTGGGCCGGCGTGCCGGCGGTGCCCGACACCGTCATGTGCCTGGCGCTGCTCGGCCTGGCCAACGCGCTGATGTGGCCGGCGATCTGGCCGCTGGCCTTGCAGGGGCTGGGCAAGTACACCGCCAGCGGCTCGGCCTTGCTGGTGATGGCGATCTCCGGCGGCGCGGTGATGCCGATGTTGTATGGCCGTCTGGCGGACGCCGGCAATTCGCAGACCGCCTACTGGCTGATGTTGCCCTGCTACGCATTGATCCTCTTCTACGCCGTCAAAGGCCACACGATACGCGCTTGGCGCTAGTTGTTGCTAGTTGTTGTCCAGGCCATGTTGTTGCTAATTTCCAATTTATTTTTGGTTACCGGCGTGCTGTGCGACCTATCCTGCTTGTAATCGGGTATTGTTACTTTTGCCTTGCAATGGGTAGAAGTGCAAAACTAATTCCAAATAGGAAATGATATGAAAACAGCATTGGGTTTGCTGGCGCTGCTGGGATTGGCCGGCTGCGCGTCTGGAATGGGGGAGGGCCGGCAGGCATTGCAGACTTCGGCGGCTGTTCCGCACAGCGCGATCGCCGAGGTGCCCGGCATGTTGAAAATCGCCGATGTGCCGTTGAAACCGATGACCGCCAGCCAGAGCGCGGCCAGGATGAACTGATCCGTCAGTACCCGGGCGGCGCGCGCCGGATCGTCTTGATCTCGCGGGAGGCAGGGTTCAACGCGCTTTCGATGATGGTGAGCGCTAACTCAGGCTGCGCGCTGCCGCACATGAAGATGTCGGCCGCGGCAAAGCCGCACTCCGGCCAGGTGTGGATCGAGATATGCGATTCGGCCAGCAACACCACCCCGGTCACGCCCTGGCCTTCGCCAAATCCGTGAAAGTGGCTGTGCAAAACATGGGCATGCGCCGCCTCGGCCGCCGCCCGCAGCAAGCGCTCCAACGCCTCGCCATTGCATAATTTTTCAGCATCGATGCCGTTCAGGTCGGCCAGCAGGTGGAGGCCGGCCGGCTGGTGGACCGCCGGCGGCGTCACAGTCGCGCCCGGTAGCGGTTCGCGCTTCACTTGTGGCCCCCGCCGCCGGAGCCGCCGCCAAAACTGCCGCCGCCGCCGCCCGTGTGCGAACTCCAGGTGCTGCCCCGGTACCCGCTGCCGCCACCGCCGCCGAGCCGCGTCCAGCTGTTGCAGGAGGTGAGGACGGTGACGACGAGCGCATAAATGAAAAATTTCGTCATGATTTGTCGTTGCTATCTAAAAAAGTCGCCGGCAGGTAGATCGCCAGCGCGCCGATCGCATTCATAAACCACGTGCCGGAAAAATTCGTCAGCAGCGGTATCGCGTTGATCACCAGCATGAATCCGATGATGTACTTGGCGGCGTTGCGGTAGCGGTTGTTGACGAACGGTTTGTTATCCGCCGTCTTCGCCGGCGTCGCCCGGCCGTGGAATTGCTCGCCGAACCAGGCCTTCAGCTGGTCCACGGCCACCGGCGCGGAGCGCGACCATGTCATTTCCTGGTCGCTGGTCTCGCACGCCAGCCGGATCTGGCCGGCCTGGAATTCCTCGACGTGGGTGCGGTCGCCGACGGCCACGCGCCAGTTGAAGGCGCCGGCGGCGAAGGTGACATGCGAGCCGTAGTCGTACAGGCGCTCGTACTGCGCGTTTTCCACGGCCACGCTTTGCTGCCCCGGCGCGTACACGACCGGCCACTCCGACATCACGGTCGCGCCGGACCAGCCCTCGTCGGTCTCCACCAGCCACGAGAAGCCGGCGCGCGCGCCGTACATCAGGTACTCGGTCCACTCGGTGCCCTCGTCGTCCATGCGCCGCATCATGCCGATGATGGTGAAGTCCTGTTTGTTGATGTTGGCGGTGGCGCCGAGATCGATGGTCGGCCGCGCGGCGGTCACCCGTTCGCCCGCTGCCAGCACGATCGCCTCCGGGCTGGCCGCGTCGATTTTGGTCTGGCACGCGGGGCAGACCAGCGTGGTCGTCACGCCCGGCAGATATTTGATGGCGCTGCCGCACGAAGGGCAATCGAGCGCATCGAGCTTGCCCCGATAGCGGCGCGCCGAACGCTGGATCGCGTCGTCGTCGCGCAGCAGCTGCATGCGCAGGCTGTCGAGCGTGACGGCGGCGCCGGTATAAATCACAGGGCGCGGCGAGTCCGAATAATCGAGGGTGATGAATTCCGCGCCGCGCCGGAAATCGGCGACCTTGCTCTGATAGCCCTCGCCGACCTTGAACGGCAGCTCGCCCTGGCCGCCGATGCAATCGGCCACGCGGACCTCGGCGGCGATGTAAGGCGCACCGTTGATGCCGTAGCTGGCGCCGGGCCGCAGCCGTTCGAACTCCGGTACGTTGATTTCGTGGGGCGTGATGCCGTTGCCCTTGTATTCGGCGGTGATCGTGTAGATGCCGGACGAATCGCCCAGCCAAGAAGTGGCGCCGTCGTCGAACAGCAGATACCACTCGTTCCACATGCCGGCCGAATAGCGCAGCTGGATGCGGCCGACGACGTTGAACTGCCGCTTACCGAGAACGCCGGAGGCGCCGATCTGGATCGGCGAATAGTCCTCCAGCACCGAGGACATCTTGCCCAGGTCCTTGACCGAGTCGGCGTCTTTGAGCACGCTGGTGCCGCAGAATTCGCACACGGCCATGACCGAGGCGTGCGAGCGGAATTTGACCTCCGCGCCGCAGCTGGGACAGGAAACGATTTGCATGTGTCCTTATCAGCCGATCAGTTTTTTCAGCAGTTCGGCCTTGGTGCTGTCGTAGTCGGCGGCCGAGATCAGGCCCTTGTCGAGCAGTCCTTTGAGCTTTTCCAAACGCGCTTCGATGGAATCCTCGGCCGGCGCGGCCGGTGCCGCCGGCGCGGCCGGTGCCGCCGGCGCGGCCGCTGGCGCGCCGCCCATGGTCTGGCCCAAGGCCTGTCCCATCACCTGGCCGACCGTCATGCCGGCGCCCAGGCCGGCGCCGATGCCGGCCAGGCCGCCTTCGTTCGACGCCGCCATCGGAATCGCGCTGGCCACCTGGTAGCGGGTGAAGCCGGCCATTTTGTCGGCGCTCATGCCGCCCTTCATGCCGGCGGAGATGCGCTCGTCGAGCGCGGCCTGCAGCTCCTCCGGCAGGCTGACGCTGGCGACGTTGAATTCATCGAGGCCGATGCCGTAGCGGCCGAACGCGGTCGTCAGATCGCCCTTGACCTGCTGCGCCATCAGCGCCTGGTTGGCCGCCATGTCGAGGAAGGGCACCTGCGCGCCGCCCAGCGAACTGGCCATGGTCGCCATCAGGATGCCGCGCAGCTGGTCCTCGACCTCGTCGCGGGTGTAGGCTTCGCGCGTGCCGCTGATCTCCTTGAAGAACAGGCGCGGATCGGCCACCCGGTACGAATACATGCCGAAGGCGCGCACGCGCACCATGTCGAAGTCCTTGTCGCGGATCGTGATCGGTTGCTGCGTGCCCCATTTGCGGCCGGTCTGCACCCGGGTGCTGAAAAAATAGACGTCCGACTTGAACGGCGAATCGAACAGCTTGTCCCAGTTTTTCAGGTTGGTCAGCACGGGCAGGGTCTGCGTGGTCAGCTTGTGGGTGCCGGGGCCGAAGACGTCGGCGACCTGGCCCTCGTTGACGAACACCGCCATCTGCGACTCGCGCACCACCAGCACGCCGCCGTTCTGGATCTCGAAATCCTGCATCGGATAGCGCCAGGCCAGTACGCCGTCGACTTCCTCGTTCCACTGCAGTACGTCGATAAACTGCTTCTTGATAAAGCTGCCGATGCCCATGATGGTCCTCGCTCTGTTGGGTAAAACTACACTTGAATTAGGAAATGCAGGCGCCGTTGATAACGCCGATGGAAATGGAGATCGCGCCCAGCAGGCCGCCGAACGCGCCGTTGTTCCCCTCGATCTGGTCCTTCGACATGTTCAGCACCCGCGTGGTGATGGCATACGCCAGCACCTGCACCAGCATCGCGCCGAAGGCCCAGGCGAAGAACTCCTGGTAGTTCGCAGTATGCATCAGCGCCGAACCGACGGTGATTGAAAAACCGATCAGCGCACCGCCGAGCGATAGCGCGGCCGCCTGGTTGCCCTGGCGGATCAGCAGCACCTCGTTGGCCGGCGTCACGCGCGTGTAGACGACAAAAAACGCCGCCAGCAGCAAGGCGGCCAATAAAAGGTGAATCAGATAGTTTAGGATGGCGGGCACGGCGCGCTCTCAGTGGGGTAAAGTGTTGAACCTGTGGTTAAGATACTAACGCTGAAGCATATTAGTGCAAAAGAGCCAAATGAACAAAAAGATTCTTATATTGTCCGTGTTTGTGGTCGCTTCATGTGGCCTTGCTTACGAATTAATCGCCGGCGCCCTGTCCAGCTATCTGCTGGGCGATTCGATCCTGCAGTTCTCCACCGTGATCGGCTGCTACCTGTTCGCCATGGGCGTCGGCGCCCACCTCTCCAAATATGTGCTCGACGAGGATGTGCTGGCGCGCTTTGTCGACATCGAACTGGCGGTCGGCCTGGTCGGCGGCATTTCGGCCGCGATCCTGTTCCTGACTTTTTCGTGGATGGCGGCGCCGTTCCGCACGATGCTGTACGTGATGGTGTTTTTGATCGGCGCCTTTGTCGGCATGGAGGTGCCGCTGGTGATGCGCGCGCTGAACGCGCGCCAGACGGGTTTCAGCGAAATCGTCAGCAAGGTGCTGACCTTCGATTACCTGGGCGCGCTGGCGGTGTCGCTGCTGTTCCCGCTGGTGCTGGCGCCGACCCTGGGCCTGGTGCGCACCGGTTTTCTGTTCGGGATGCTCAACGTCGGCGTCGCCCTGTGGACAATTCGGACCTTCCGCACAGAGCTCAAGAACGTCACCGGCCGCATGCTGCGCGCCTCGGCCGTGATGTTCGTGCTGGTGTGCGGCTTCGCCTCCGCCGACAAGCTCACCTACTGGGGCGAGCATGGCCTGTTCGGCGACGAAATCGTCTTCGCCACGACCACGCCCTACCAGCGGCTGGTCGTCACGCGCTGGAAGGACGATCTGCGCCTGTACATCAACGGCAACCTGCAGTTCTCGTCGCGCGACGAGTACCGCTACCACGAGGCGCTGGTGCATCCGGTGCTGCAGCCATTGCCGTGGGCGAAGCGGGTGCTGGTGCTGGGCGGCGGCGACGGCCTGGCGCTGCGCGAGATACTGCGCTATCCGAACATCGAGCATGTCACCCTGGTTGATCTGGACCCGGCGATGACGGGCGCCTTCGCCAGGCGCGAAGAGCTGGTCAAGCTCAATGGCGGCTCGCTGACCGACAAGCGGGTGAAAGTCGTCAATGCCGACGCGGCCCTGTGGCTGCGCGATAACGACGACATGTTCGACGCCATCATCGTCGACTTCCCCGATCCATCCAGTTTCGCGCTGGGCAAGCTGTATTCGGTGCCGTTCTACGGCATGGTGCGCAAACACCTGGCGGCCAACGGTTTGATGACGGTGCAATCGACGTCGCCGTTCTTCGCGCCGCACGCTTACTGGACCATCGACGCCACCTTGCGCGAAGTCGGCATGAAGACCTATCCGTACCACGCTTACGTGCCGTCGTTCGGCGAATGGGGCTTCATTCTCGCCACGCCCCAGGCGCAGTACCAGCCGCCCGCCGAGTACCGTTTGCCGATGCGCTACCTGAACGCCGACACCACGCGCGAGATGTTCATCTTCCCGCCGGATATGAAGCCGCTGCCGATGGCGCCGAACCGGCTCAACACGCAGTCGCTGGTGCACGAATTCGAGCAGGACTGGCGCCGGGTGATACGCTGATGCTGCGCCGATCCTTTCTCGTGTGGGCCGGCGCCACCGGCCTGGCGGCGGCGGGTAGCGTGGCCGGCTTCCAGCGCTGGCAGGAGATCACGCCGGCGGTGCATTACCCGGGCCGCGACGAAGGCCACTTTCTGCGCGACCGCCGCGCGTTGCCACCGCCGTCGCAAGTTGTCCACACCGATGTCGCCATCCTCGGTTCCGGCATCGCCGGGCTGACCGCCGCGTGGAAGCTCAAAAAGCTCGGCAAGGCCGACATGCTGATGATCGACGGCCCGCAACCGCACGGCAACGCCGCCGGCGGCGCGTTCGGCGACCTGGAATATCCGACCGGCGCCCACTACCTGCCGCTGCCGTCGCCGGAGTCGGTGCACGTGCGCGAGATCCTGGCCGATCTGGGCATCATCCAAAAAGACCCGATGGGCGAGAAGCCCTATTACGACGAGCGCTTCATCCTGCACGCGCCGGAGGAACGGCTGCTGTACAAGGGCCAGTGGCAGGAGGGCTTCATGCCGACCGAGGGCGTGCCGCAATGGGAGATCGACGAGCACACGCGCTTCTTCGCCGAAGTGGAGCGCTTGCGGCGGACGCACGGCGCCGACGGCCGGCGCGTGTTCGTCTTCCCGACGGTGATGTCGTCGGAGGACCCGCAGTGGCAGGCGCTGGACCGCATCACGCTCAAGCAATGGCTGGAGCAAAGCGGCTACCGCTCGCCGACCCTGCACTGGTATCTGAACTACTGCTGTCGCGACGACTACGGCACGCGCTACGATAAGGTTTCGGCTTGGGCCGGCCTGCATTACTACTGCAGCCGCTGGGGACAGGCCGCCAACGCCGGCAACGGCGCCTGGCTGACATGGCCGGGCGGCCTGCAACCGCTGGCCACGGGCATCGAGCGCGCCTCGGGCGTCAAGCGCATGGCCGGCACCGTGGTGTCGCTGAAGAAGACGGCGGATGGCGTCGAGGCCTTGTGCTTCAAGCTCGAAGGCGGCAAGCCGTCGACCTATCTGGTGCGGGCGCGCAAGGCTATCTGCGCGATGCCGGTGTATGTCGCCGCGCGGGTTGTGGATAACATCGCCGCCTACGGTTTCGATCCGGCCAGGCATATCCCCGAATATGCGCCGTGGATGGTCGCCAACTTCCTGCTCAAGCGTTTTCCGCGCGAGCTGCAGGAGGGACCGCACTCGCCGCCGCTGTCGTGGGATAACGTCGTCTACAGCGAGCCGGGATTGGGCTTTGTCGTCTCCACCCATCAGGATATCCGCGTGCGGCCGCCGGAAAAGACCGTCTTCAGCGCCTACGTCGCGCTATCGGACCGCAAGCCGGCCAGCGCCCGCCACTGGATGATGGACGCCAAGCCGGAGGAACTGCTGGCGCTGGCCAGCGCAGACCTCAAAACGGCGTACGGATCGCAGTTCGCGTCCTGCGTCGAGCGGGTCGACATCACCTTGCGCGGCCACGCGATGGCGGCGCCATTGCCCAACTTCCGCGCCAACGCCGGCATGAAGGCCTTGCGCGAGGCCGACGGCCCGATTTTGTTCGCGCACGCCGACCTGTCGGGCTTCTCGGTGTTCGAGGAGGCGGCATGGTGGGGCTACCGCGCAGCCGAACTGGCGGCGAAATGATATTCTAGCTAAACCATATAAACCGAATCGACGCCATGACCCATAACGCCCGCCAGCACTTCCGCGCCTCCGCCAAGCAAAAACTGCGCGAGGAGGACGCCGGCGACCACGCCTTCTCCAGCCGCGCCGCCAATCCCGAGTTGAGCAAATCCAAGGGCAAGGCGCTCGACATCAAGCGCACCGACGCGCTGATCAAGCGCATCTCCGCCTTGCAAAACATGCTGTACGCGCAGCGCAAGCAGAAGGTGCTGCTGGTGCTGCAGGGGATGGACACCTCCGGCAAGGACGGCACGGTGCGCGCCATGTTCAGCGGCGTTAGCCCCATGGGCGTGAGCGCGGCGGCCTTCAAGGCGCCGACCGACGAGGAACTGGCCCACGACTACCTGTGGCGCGTGCACCAGCACGTGCCGGTCAAGGGGCAGATCGCCATCTTCAACCGCAGCCACTACGAGGATGTGCTGATCACCAAGGTGCAGGGCATGATCGATGACAAGGAGTGCAAGCGCCGCTACGCGCAGATCCGCGATTTCGAGCGCATGCTGGCCGAAACCGGCACCGTCATCGTCAAGGTATTCCTGCACATCTCCAAGGAAGAGCAGCGCGAGCGCCTGCAGGAGCGTCTGGACGATCCGGACAAACAGTGGAAGTTCGCCCCCACCGATATCGAACAGCGCAAGAAATGGGGCGAGTACCAGCGCGCCTACGAGCAGGCCATCCGCGAAACCGACCGGCCACACGCGCCGTGGTACATCGTGCCGGCCAACTCCAAGACGCACCGCAACCTGGTGATCGCCAGCCTGCTGCTGGAGACGCTCGAGGGCATGGACCTGAGCTTCCCGCCGCCGCACCCGGACCTGTCCTCGTTCACCGTAGTGTGAGAGGCAAACCCTCACCCCGGCCACCGGGGTCGTACCCAGCGGGGTACGACCCCTTCGACCGCGGTGCGGGTTAAAATCCGGCATCCCGTCAACGTAAAAACACGTCCGCGCGGTCTGTGGCATAGTCATTCTTTGCATGAGGAGGACTACCGATGCTGCAACTGAAAGACCCCACACTGCTGCGCCAGCAAGCCTACATCAACGGCGCCTGGAGCGACGCCGACAACGGCGAGACCCATCCCGTCACCAATCCCGCCACCGGCGAGCAAATCGGCACCGTGCCGCGGATGGGCGCGGCCGAAACCAAACGCGCCATCGACGCCGCCAACGCCGCCTGGCCGGCCTGGCGCAAGAAGACCGCCAAGGAGCGCGCCGCCATCCTGCGCAAGTGGAATGACCTGATCCTGGAAAACACCGACGACCTGGCGCTGCTGATGACGGCCGAGCAGGGCAAGCCGCTGGCCGAGTCGCGCGGCGAGGTGGCCTACGGCGCCTCGTTCATCGAATGGTTCGGCGAGGAGGCCAAGCGCGTGGCCGGCGAGACGCTCGCCTCGCCGTGGCCCGACCGCCGCCTGCTGGTGACCAAGGAGCCGATCGGCGTGTGCGCCGCCATCACGCCGTGGAACTTCCCGATCGCGATGATCACCCGCAAGGCCGGCCCGGCGCTGGCGGCGGGCTGCCCGATGGTGCTCAAGCCGGCCGAGTCGACGCCGTACTGCGCGCTGGCGCTGGCCGAGCTGGCCGGGCGCGCGGGCGTGCCGCCCGGCGTGTTCAGCGTGCTGACCGGCTCCTCGAAGGAGATCGGCGGCGAAATGACGTCCAACCCCATCGTGCGCAAGCTGACCTTCACCGGCTCGACCGCCGTCGGCCGGCTGCTGATGGAGCAGAGCGCGCCGACGATCAAAAAACTGTCGCTGGAATTGGGCGGCAACGCCCCGTTCATCGTGTTCGACGACGCCGACCTCGATGCCGCCGTCGAAGGCGCGATCGCCTCCAAGTACCGCAACGCCGGCCAGACCTGCGTGTGCGCCAACCGCCTGTACGTGCAGGACGGCGTCTACGAACAATTCGCCAAGAAACTGGTGGCCGCCGTCGAAAAGCTCAAGGTCGGCAACGGCGTCGAGGAAGGCGTGACGCAAGGCCCGCTGATCGACGAGAAGGCCGTCGAAAAAGTCGAGCAGCACGTGGCCGACGCGCTGTCCAAGGGCGGGCGTCTGCTCACCGGCGGCAAGCGCCACGCGCTGGGCCACAGCTTCTTCCAGCCGACCGTCATCGCCGACATCAACAGCGACATGATGGTCGCCACTGAGGAGACCTTCGGGCCGCTGGCGCCGCTGTTCCGCTTCAAGACCGACGAGGAAGTCATCGCGCTGGCCAACGACACCGAATTCGGCCTGGCCAGCTATTTCTACTCGCGCGATATCGGCCGCATCTGGCGCGTGGCCGAGGGGCTGGAAAGCGGCATGGTCGGCGTCAACACCGGCTTGATCTCCAACGAGGTGGCGCCATTCGGCGGCGTCAAGCAATCCGGCCTGGGGCGCGAGGGCTCGCGCCACGGCATCGACGAGTACCTGGTGGTGAAGTACATCTGCCTCGGAGGCATTTAACGGGAGGCGGCCGGGCATGCGTGTGATGGCGATTTCGCATGCCCTTCCGGCAAGTTGCGGCGGTTTGGCATAGAATGATTTTTTTACTCTTTTCGGCCCCCACCATGTCCAAGACAATTGCCCAGTTGTGCTTAGTTTCCTCGCTGACCTTGTTGGCGGGCGCGTCCGCGTTCGCGCAAGCCCCCGCCGTCGCGGCGGGAACCGCGCCGGCGGCGACGGCGGCGCCGGCCAATTGCCCGGCCATCCTCAAGCAAACCTTCAAGCGTTTGCAGGACGAGGCGCCGCAGGACCTGTGCCAGTATGCGGGCAAGGTGATTTTGGTGGTCAATACCGCGTCGTACTGCGGTTTCACCAACCAGTACGAGGGCCTGGAGGCGATGTACGCCAAGTACGGCAGCAAGGGGCTGGTGGTGCTGGGCTTCCCGTCCAATGACTTCGGCCAGCAGGAACCCGGCAGCAGCAAGGAGATCGCCGATTTCTGCTACAACACCTACGGCGTCAAGTTCCCGATGTTCGCCAAGTCGGTGGTGTCGGGCAAGGAGCCGAATCCGCTGTTCGCCAACCTGATCAAGGCGACCGGCAAGGCGCCGGCCTGGAATTTCCACAAGTACCTGATCGACCGCAACGGCAAGGTTGTGGATAACTTCGGCAGCAAAGTCAAACCGGACGACAAGCAACTGGTCGGCGCGGTGGAAAAAGCGCTGGCGATGTAATTAGTTCGGCCCGGTGGCGAGGGTGAATCCCTCGTCGAGCCAGCCGGTGATGCCGCCGGCCATCAGCTTGACCGGGCGCCCCAGGCGCGCCAGCCGCACGGCGGCGCGGGCCGCGCCGTTGCAGTGCGGGCCGGCGCAATAGACGACAAACAGCGTGTCCTCGGGAAATTCGGCCAGCTTGGAGCCGATGATCTTGCGGTGCGCCAGATCCAGCGCGCCGGGCACGTGGCCGGCCGCGTACTTCTCCGTGCCGCGCACATCCAACAACACGAAATCGGGCTTGCCGCCGGCGAGCGCGTCGTGCACGTCCCAGCAATCGGTTTCGTAGGCGAAGCTCGCTTCGAAGTGGGCCAGGGCGGCGGGGCTGGCGGCGGCCGGAATGGCGGCGACGAGGGATTTTTCGGTCATTTGGGATCTCCTTTTCGATGACGGTTTTATGGGGCGGAACGTCGTGATCGGCCTTTGCGTGGGCCAACGGGGCGCGGGCATGGCGGATTACGCTTCGCTAATCCGCCCTACGTGGTTCCGTGTTGGTTTCGTGTTTCATTGGTGATTGACGCTATTGTGGGCGTGCGCTGCCATCGCCGGCAGTGGCGCATCGGCCATTCTGCGTTAAGATTGCGCCATGAAAAAACATCTCGTTGTCGCGCTGGCTTACGACCGGCTATGCACCTTCGAGTTCGGCTGCACGGTCGAACTGTTCGCCCTCGAGCGTCCGGAGCTGGACGTCGACTGGTACGACTTCGCCGTCTGCGCCGTCGAGCCGGGGCCGATCCGCGCGGCCGGCGGCATCACCGTGCAGGCGCCGTACGCGCCGGAATTGCTGGCGCTGGCCGACACCATCGTCATCCCCGGCTGGCGCGACGCCGACGAAGCGCCGCCGTCGGCGCTGCTGGACCTGATCCGCGCGGCGCACCGCCGGGGCGCGCGCCTGTGCTCGATCTGTTCCGGCGTCTTCGTGCTGGCCGCCGCCGGCGTGCTGGACGGCCAGCGCGCCACCACGCACTGGCGCTACGCCGACAAGTTGGCGCTGCGCTATCCGCGCATCGACGTGCAGCCGGACCATCTATATGTCGACACGGGCCAGGTCATCACCGCCGCCGGCTCGGCCGCCGGGCTCGACATGCTGCTGCACGTGGTGCGGCGCGACCACGGCGCCCGTATCGGCAATCTGGTGGCGCAGCGGCTGGTGGTGGCGCCGCACCGCGAGGGCGGCCAGGCGCAGTTCCTGCCGCGGCCGATGGCGCAAGGCGAGCAGGGCAGGCTGTCGAAGCTGATGGACTGGCTGCGCAGCCACCCGGAGCTGCCGCACACGGTGGCCAGCATGGCCGAACGCGCCGCGATGAGTCCGCGCACCTTGCAGCGGCAGTTCCAGCAGGCAACGGGATTGGGCGCGGTCGAATGGCTGATCCGCGAGCGGGTGGCGATCGTCAAGGAAATGCTGGAGGTGCCGGACGTGCCGCTGGCGCAGATCGCCGAGAAGGCCGGCTTCGGCTCGGAGGAATCGTTGCGGCATCATTTCCGCCGGCTGGCCGCGACCACGCCGGGCGCCTATCGAAAACGCTTCGGTGACGTTAATCGCCAATACCTTGATACCGCCTAAGGTGTATCGCTTGTCATCGGCCGTTTAGTTGACTAATCTGGTTGTTCAACTAATAACCAGGAGACAGTCATGGCATATGTCGATGGATTTGTGATTCCGGTACCGAAAGAGAACGTCGAAGCGTACAAAAAAATGTCATTGGCCTGCGGCGCCGTGTGGAAGGAGTACGGCGCGTTGGAGTTCCGCGAGAACATCGGCGACGATGTGCCGCCCGGCAAGGTCACGTCATTCCCGATGAGCGTGCAGCTGAAGGAAAACGAGGTGGTGGCGTTTTCCTGGATCGTCTACGAATCGCGCGCCAAGCGCGACGAAATCAACGAAAAAGTCATGAAAGACCCGCGCCTGGCCGAATACATGGACCCCAAAACCATGCCCTTCGACGGCAAGCGCATGATTTACGGCGGCTTCGAGATGATCGTCGATCTTTAAAGCGTCGCCTTCATCGCGCCGCGCAGGGCGTTGCAGACGACGATGTCCTGCGCCCGCTCCAGCATGGCCCGCGTGATCACCGCCTCGCCCGCGTTCCATTCCGGATCGTCGAGCAGCACGGCGCGCATCACGCCGGGCAGCACGCCGCACGCGAGCGGCGGCGTCAGCCAGCGGCCGTCGACGCGCACGAAGACGCTGCTGCGTCCGCCCTCGGTCAGCTCCCCGCGCTCGTTGAAGAACAGCGTGTCGAAGGCGCCTTGGGCCTCGGCGTCGCGCCAGGCGTTGTCGTAGCGGGCGCGGATGCTGGTTTTATGCCGCAGGAACAGGTCGCCCGAGGCGGTGGCGTCGTCGGCCAGCAGCACGCGCACCGGTTGCGTCAGCGGCGCCAGCGGCGCGTGCTGCACCGAGAACGCGCCCGATGGCCCCAGCGCCAGCCGCAAGCGGTAGGCGCCGCCGGCCGGCGGCGGCTGGTGCGCGTCGTCCGCCAGCATGTGGCAGGCCGTGTCCAGATAGGCATTGGCCGCCGCCGCGTCCCACGCGTAGCCGAAGTAGGCGGCCGACGCGGCCAGCCGCGCCAGGTGCCGCGCGCGGTGGCGCACGCCGACCTGGGGCGTGGCGTACATCGTTTCGAAGATCTCGAAGTCGTTTTTCAGGCCGGTGAGGAAGCGCGCCTTCAGCTGGCATTCCGCGTATTCGGCGGCGGCGTCGCTGTCGAAGACGATGCCCGCGCCCACGCCCATCTCGCCCCGGCACACGCCGGCGAGGCCGTCCGGCGCCTGCAGCGCCAGCGTGCGTATCGGCACCGACATGCAGAAGTCGCCGACCTTGCCCTCCTTGCCCGGGTCGAACCAGCCGATGGCGCCGGTGTAGATGCCGCGCGGGTCGGGTTCCAGCTCGCCGATGATTTCCATCGTGCGGCGCTTGGGCGCGCCGGTGATCGAGCCGCACGGATAGAGCGCGTCGAAGATGTCGCCCAGCGTGGCGTCGTCGCGCAGGTCGGCGGTGATGGTCGACGTCATTTGCAGCACGCTGCTGTAGCGGTGGACCTCGAACAGTGCGGGTACCTTCACGCTGCCGGTGCGGGCGATGCGCGCGATGTCGTTGCGCAGCAGGTCGACGATCATCAGGTTTTCGGCGCGGTTCTTCGGATCGGCGGCCAGCACGGTGGCGCGCAGGATGTTCTCGGCCGCCTGCGCCGGCGGCGCGGCCGGCGCGGTGCCCTTCATCGGCCGCGCCGTCAGCACGCCGTCCTGGTGGCGCACGAACAGCTCCGGCGACAGCGACAGGATGGCCGAGCCGTCCTCTAGTCCCACCAGCGCGCCATAGGGCACCGGCTGCCGTCCGCGCAGCAGCGCGTACAGCGCGTGGATGCCGCCGAAGGCGTCGAAGCGCAGCCGGTAGGTGTAGTTGACCTGATAGGTGTCGCCGGCCTCGATGTAGTCGTGGATGCGCGCCAGCGCGGCGTCGAAGGCCCGGCGGTCGATGTTGGCGCGGATGTTGGCGACGCCGGCCGGCCGGTCGACCGGGAACGAGCGCGCCGCCAGCCAGTCGCGCACTTCGGCGTTGGTCAGCCGCGCGCAGTGCTTGAACAGAAGGATTTGCGCCAGCGGCGCCAGCGGCGTGGCCGCCGGCGCGGTGGCGGAGGCGCCGATATCGAGCAGTTTCGCGCCCAGCTCATAGGCGCACAGGGTGACGGCGTATTCGCCGCGCGCGAGCGCCGCCCGCATCTGTTCGAGCACTTGCGGCCATTGGCCGATGTCGTGGCAGCGCAGCGTGCCCAGATGGCCGGTGTACAGGCGCGAACGGGCGTCCGACTCCGGCGCGTCTTCGGGTGCGCCGGGGCTGGCATCGTCCAGCAGTGCGAAACATTCGGCGTTCATTGGTCCATTTACGATAACAGCAGCGCGATCTGCAGCGGCGCGTCCTGCGACGGGTTGTGCTTGAATCCACTCTTGGCGTAGCGGTGCCAGCGTCCGATGACAAAGCTGGTCAGCATGCCGGCGCGCGCCTGCACCTCGTTTTCGTGCGCCTGGCCCTCGGCCACCGATTGCCGCAACGCCTGTTTGAGCGCCAGGTCGACGCGGTCGTAGAACTGGTTCATGCGCAGTTGCAGGCGCTCGTCCTCGTTCACCAGCGCCTCGCCGATCAGCACCCGCGTCATGCCCGGATTCTGGCTGGCGAATTGCAGCAGCATGGCGACGATGTCGCGCGCCTGCGTCTGGCCGTCGCCCTGGCGTTCGGCGATCTGGTTGATCAGGCCGAAGACGGTGGACTCGATGAATTCGATCAGCCCCTCGAACATCTGCGCCTTGCTGGCGAAATGCCGGTACAGCGCGGCCTCGGAAAACTCGAGCTTGCGCGCCAGCGCGGCCGTGGTGATCTTGTCGCCCTTGGGCTGTTCCAGCATCTCCGCCAGCGCTCGGAGGATTTCCATGCGGCGCTGGCCCGGCGGTGTGCTTGCCATGTGATCTCGCGGGTAGGTGTCGGTAAAAGAGGTGGATCAGCGCAGATGATGCAGGCGCGCCGGCAGATTCCTGACAGATTTTACTTTGACATCGACATAAGCGGGGCGAATTAACCTTTTTTGAGGATGCGCCAGGCCGGCCGTGTCGCCGATGGTCAGGTACTGGGTGATCCACGCGGTGCGCATGCCGAGCGAGTGGGCGCTGCGCAGATTGGCCAGCGTGTCCTCGACCAGGATGCAGCGCTCGGGCGTGAGGCGATGGCGGCGCATCAGCTTGCGCAGCATCAGCTTGGATGGCTTGGGACGCATCTGGCGGTGCACCGTCATCGACTCGACCGACACGTGGTGGCCGAATTCGCGCTGCAGGCCCAGATGGCGCAGCACCTGTGTCGAATAGCGGTGCGGCGCGTTGGTCAGCAGGATTTTGCGCCCGGGCAGGCGGCGCATCAGCTGGCGCAGTCCGCGCTCGGCGCGGATCATCTCCGTTAGGCCGGCGATGGCGTGGGTCTCGTGCAGAAAGTGGGCCGGCAGCACGCCGTGGTGCTTGACCAGTCCCAGTATCGTCGCGCCGTAGCGGCGCCAGTACATGGTGCGCGCGGCGTTGACGGCGTCCTCGCCGGCCGGCGTCACGCCGTCGCCCAGCACCCTGGCGATGTAGACGTTCATGTTCGCCATGATCGCCGGGAAGATGGCGTGGGAGGCGTTGTGCAGTGTGTTGTCGAGATCGAACAACCACACTGGTGAGTTACGGGTAATATTCACGGGAGACCATTCAACAAAGGAAGCCATGCGACGCCAGATTATAGTGATGTTCTGCAGTTTGTTCTGCTTTGCCCTCGGCCCGGCGTGGGCGGCGGACCAGATGGCGGGCCAGGAGCGGGCGCCCAACCGCGGCGCGCTGTTCAAGGTGCGCAACGGCGAACATGCGCTATACCTGTTCGGCACCATCCACGTCGGCTCGAAGGATTTTTTTCCGCTCGAGCCGCGCGTGGCCGGCGCGTTGAAGCAGGCGCCGGTGCTGGCGCTGGAAATCGATCCCCTGGGCGATCCGCAAAAACTGGCGCTGGCGGTGCGCAAGTTCGGGCTGGTGGGTCCCGGCGCGGCGGCGCCGGCCCTGTCGCCGGAATGGCGGCGGCGCCTCGACCGCCTGCTCAAGCAGTACAAGATCGAACCGCAGACCGTGGCGGCGATGAAGCCATGGCTGCTCGCCAGCGTGCTGACGGTGAGCGAATTCGCCAGCCAGGGTTATGACGCCGAGCAGGCTGTCGACGCGCACCTGGCCAGGCAGGCGCACGAGCGGGGACAGAAAGTGGTCGAACTGGAATCGCCCGACGCCCAGATGGGCCTCTTCGGCAACCTGCCGGCGGCCGAGCAGCTGCTGTTCCTGCAGGAGACCATCGCCGGCATCGAGGACAAGGAGCAGGCCAACCAGGCGCGCGAGATCGCCGAGGCCTGGCGCAACGCCGACATCAAGGCGCTCGACGCGCTGGCCGCCAAGGCGGAGCAGGACGACAGCTTTTCCGGCCGCTTCGTGCAGAAGGTGCTGCTGGACGGGCGCAATCCGGCGCTGGCCGACGGCATGGCCAAGCTGATGGCGCGTGAAAACAACAGTGTGGCGGCGATCGGCGTGCTGCATTTGATCGGCAAGGGCAGCGTGCCGGAACTGCTGCGCCAACGCGGCATGACGGTGGAGCGTATTTATTGAATTACAAGTGGGAGGTGCTGCGGGGAGGGGTACTGCGGAAGGGTGGTGCGAGAAGCGATGGTGCCCTTTACGTGGATTGAACACGTGGCCTCTCCCTTACCAAGGGAGTGCTCTACCACTGAGCTAAAAGGGCGTACTGGTATGACGATGCACTCAAAAACGCGGCTAAAAGTGCATCGCCGTTTTTTCAGTGAGACCGGATCATAGTTCCAAAAGCCTGTTCGGTCAACACTTCGAGCAATAAAGAGTGTTCAATTCGCCCGTCGATGATGTGGACCGTGTTGACGCCGGACTTCGCCGCGTCCAGCGCTGATGAAATTTTAGGCAGCATGCCGCCGGAAATCGTCCCGTCGGCGAACATCTCGTCGATCTCGCGCGCCGACAGGTCGGTCACCAGATTACCCTGTTTGTCCTGAACGCCGGCGATGTTGGTCATCATGATCAGCTTTTCGGCCTTCAGGATTTCCGCGATTTTGCCGGCGACGACGTCGGCGTTGATGTTGTAGGCCTGGCCATCCTGGCCGAAACCGATCGGCGAAATGATGGGGATGAAGGCATCGTCCTGCAGCGCCTTGACGACGGCCGGGTTGATGGCGTCGATCTCGCCGACGAAGCCGATGTCGAGGAACTGGCCCGGGTTCTCCTTGTCCGGCATCGCCATCTTCTTGGCGCGGATCAGGCCACCGTCCTTGCCGGTCAGGCCCACGGCCTGGCCGCCGTAGTGATTAATCAGCATCACGATGTCCTGCTGGACTTCGCCGCCGAGGACCCACTCCACCACTTCCATGGTTTCCTCGTCGGTGATGCGCATGCCCTGCACGAAGGTGCCCTGCTTGCCGATTTTTTTCAGCGCGTTGTCGATTTGCGGACCGCCGCCGTGCACCACGACCGGATTCATGCCCACCAGTTTGAGCAAAATGACATCACGGGCGAAGCCGTGCTTCAGGCGCTCGTCGGTCATCGCGTTGCCGCCGTATTTGATGACGATGGTCTTGCCATGGAAATTACGGATGTAGGGCAGGGCCTCAGCCAGGATCTGCGCCTTGATCTGCGGGGAGACCGCGGTCAAGTCGTCATTCATGCCTAAGTTAAGGTTAGTCAGTTGGGTCATGGCGAGTCCGGTTAAAAATTTTGTGCAATTTTACAGCCTGGGGCTGGGATCAGTTAGGCATTATAGGGCTATCCGGTTGTATTTTCCGAGATCATCCGATACGCTGACCCGCATGACCAGCCAACTTGCCGCCATATGAGTACCTGCTCGCGTTGTGGTGCCCAATTCTCGTGCGCGATGGCCGATGCCGATCCCGCCAAGGCCGCCGAGCCGTGTTGGTGCACGTATTTGCCGGCGTCGGTGCCGGTGCCGTCGGCGCCGGGCGCCAGTTGCTGGTGCCCGGAATGCCTGAAGCAGCACATCGCCGAATCACGTAGGGCGGATTAGGCGGAACGCCGTAATCCGCCATCGTTGAGCCGTCGACGGCGCATGCATGGCGGATTACGCTTCGCTAATCCGCCCTACGTGGATCCGAAGCCTAGCTGACGTTACGGAAGAAGCGCAGCATCTCGCGGCTGGCGTCCGGGCCTTTGGCGTCGGTGTACGTGCCATGCGCGCTGCCGCCGGACCACGCGTGCCCCGCGCCGTGCACCACCCAATGCTCGCCCAGCGGCGTGCCGTCGGCCTTGGTGTGCGTCGTCTGCGTATAGCGGTGGCCATTCGGCACGCTGCCCGACTGGATCGACGGCGATCCCTTGTGGCTGTGCAGGCGCTGCTCGATCACCTGCTCGCCGTTGCGCGGGTTGACCGTGGTGTCGTTATCGCCGTGGAACACGATGATCGGCTGCGAACCGTTGCCCGCCTTGCGCGAGGTGCTGGCGCCGCGCTTCATGGCGCTCAGCGCCGACGGCAGATCCTGCGCCGACGCAAACGGCAGGCCCGAATGCACGCCCACCGCCGCGAACAGCTCCGGATACAGCGTGCCGACGATGACCGCCATCGCGCCGCCGGCCGACAGTCCGGCCACGTACACCTGGCGCTCGTTGACCGGATATTCGTCGATGATCTGCTGCGCGATGCCGGCGATGATGGACGGCTCGCCCTGGCCGTGCTGCTGGTCGATGGCGTTGAACCAGTTCCAGCACTTCGAGTGGTTGGCGCCGGAGGTCTGCTCCGGATAGGCGACGAAGCAGCCCATCTCCTCGGCCACCTGGTTCATCTGCGTGCCGGCGGCGAAATCGTCGGGATTCTGCGTGCAGCCGTGCAGCATCACCAGCAGCGGCATGGCCTGGCCGGTGTAGGTGGACGGCACATACAGCTTGTAATTACGGGTGCCGGCGTGGTTGGTATAGCTGCCGCTGATGAACTTCGCGCCCTCCGGCAGCGGCGCGGCCGGCGTTGTATTCATCATCGAACCGAAGTCCATGCTGAAATTACTCTGCAGATTGGCTTGCAGATCGATCTTGATGCCCATGCGGTTCAGCATGTCCTGCGCGTATTCGGTCGGATTCGTGGCCGGGTTGGGGGGGCTGGCCGGCGCGCTGTCTTGCTGCGGGGGCGCCGCCGACTCGGCGCGCGGTTGCGCCGCATCCGGGGTTGAGCGCGGCGCCACGTATTCGGGTGGCGGGTTAATGTCACGCATATGGGGTTGCGATGCCGGTTGGGATGCCGACGCCGATGCCGGCTGCGGCCCGGCGGCGCGTTGCTGCTGCTGTTTTTGCTGCAGTTCGACCATGCTTTCCATGGCCTTCCGCACGGCCGCCGTGGCGCCTTTGTTGATAAGCTTTTGCGCGGCACCGCGCACGCTCGACATGAATGGTAGTTTCATAGCTGTCCTTTAGTGGATTCGTTGGGCTAATGCGGTTTTGATCACCGCGCTGGCGTGGAGCGAACCGAGTACGAAAATCGAATCGATGGTCGCCAGCGCCAGTTCGACCGAAACGTCGCTGGCAATGCTGGCCAAACCAAGTACCTGTATCTGCAGCCGCTGGCCGGCCGCCTGCACCGCTTCAAGATCGGAGCGGGTGTAGTGTTGCATTCCGAGCACCAGGCTTTTTCGCGCCACCGTTTGTTTCACCACGTCGGCGTGCTCGTTTAACTGATTGCGGATCGCCGTGCGGATCAAATCGGTGCGATTGGAGTAAAACCCCTCCTGCACCAGCAAATCGATCTGCCCCAGGTCGATCGGACCGAGGTTGATCGTGATCTTTTCCGACTCGGCGGTCTTCAGTTTTAATTCTTGCTTAGCCATACGTCTCCATCCGGTTACCATCTACATGGATGGTAGTATAGGCTTCGCAGTCCCCAAGTCAAGCGCGTTCGGTTCATAATGTGGCCATGAGTGATCCAACTAACTTAGCCGCGCCCCCAGCTCCCGAATCCGCCACACCCGTGCCGTCGCCGTGCGTCAGCCTGTGCAAGATGGACGCCGAGCGCCGTTATTGCATGGGGTGCCTGCGCACCATCGACGAGATCGTCAACTGGTCCAAGGCGGACGACGACTACAAGCGCGGCGTCTGGGCCGAGATCCGCGAGCGCGAGCTGACTGTCCGTTTCGACGACGATTTCCTGGCATGAAGGCGCTGCCGGCCTCGATCCAGGTGTTCGAGCGGGGCTGGCTGTCCTCCAACAACGTGCTGTTGTCGGGGCGCGACGACACGGCGCTGATCGACACCGGTTATCTGACCCACGCGCCGCAAACGCTGGCGCTGGTGCGCCACGCGTTGCAAGACCGTCAACTTGATCAGGTGATCAACACCCATCTGCATTCCGACCATTGCGGCGGCAACGCCACGCTGCAGGCCCATTACGGCAGCCGGGTCGCCATTCCGGTCGCCGAGGCGGACAAAGTGGCGAACTGGGATGTCGACGCGCTCAGTTTCAAGGCCACCGGCCAGCGCTGCGAACGATTCAGCTTCGACGCCACCATCGCCCCCGGCGACGTGCTGACCTTGGCCGGCATGGAATGGCAGGCGCTGGGCGCGCCGGGGCACGATCCGCATTCGCTGATTTTTTACTGTCCGAGTGAGCGCGTGCTGGTGTCGGCCGACGCGCTGTGGGAGAACGGCTTCGGCGTGATCTTCCCGGAGCTCGATGGCGAATCGGGGTTCGCCGAGGCGCGCGCCACGCTCGATGTCATCGCGGGCCTGGATGTGCGGCTGGTGATACCGGGCCACGGCAGGCCGTTCGACGATGTGGCGGGCGCGCTGGCGCGGGCCAGGTCGCGGTTGGCGTATCTGGAGGCCGACCCGGTGCGCAACGCGCAGAACGCGATCAAGGTGCTGCTGAAGTTCTTGCTGCTCGAGCGGCAGCGGATCGCGCTGGCCGAGGTGCCGGCGTTGTTGGTGGCGATGCCGGTGTTCGAGACCGCCAACGCGCGCTTTCTGAAGCAGACGCCGGAAGCCTTGGGCGCATGGGCGACCAGCCAATTGGTGCGGGGTTTGGCGGCGCGCGTTGAGGGTGAGTACTTACTTAATACATGAGCCGCTGGCGGAGCCTGGCGGATTACGCTGCGCTAATCCGCCCTACGTGACTCCCCGGCAATCTTTCGGGCGCCGATCCCGGTTCTGATTTCGACCAACCCGTGATCCACGGTAGGGCGGATTAGCGCGCAGCGCGTAATCCGCCGCGCGCCGCCACCGGCCCCGGAAAACTTCTAGAGCCCACCACCTATTTTTGGCACGATCGTACTATTTCCGGTCTATAATCCCCGAGACCTTACACTCCGATCAACTTACGTCAGCGAGTTCGCCATGGCCCTGCCTGCAGCGTTGCAAAATCTTTCACTTCCCGTTATCGCCTCCCCGATGTTCATCGCCAGCGGCCCCGCGCTCGTGGCGGCGCAGTGCAAGGCCGGCATCGTCGGCTCCTTCCCGGCGCTGAACGCGCGGCCGGCGGAAATGCTCGACGTCTGGCTGACCGACCTGCAAAACGAACTGGCCGACTACCAGGCCGCCAACCCGGGCAAGCGCGTCGGCCCGATCGCCGTCAACCAGATCGTCCACCAATCGAACGACCGCCTCGCGCACGACGTGGAAGTCTGCGTCAAGCACCAGATCCCGATCATCATCTCGTCGCTGCGCGCGCCGCCGAAGGAGATGCTGGACGCGATCCACAGCTACGGCGGCATCGTCATGCACGACATCATCTCGATCCGCCACGCCGAAAAAGCGCTGGAAGCGGGCGTCGATGGCCTGATCCTGGTCGCCACCGGCGCCGGCGGCCATGCCGGCACGTTGTCGCCGTTCGCGCTGGTGGGCGAGGTGCGCAAGTTCTTCAACGGCCCGATCGCGCTGTCCGGCGCCATCGCCAGCGGCGACGCGATTTTGGCCGCGCAGGCGATGGGCGCGGACTTCGCCTACATCGGCTCGCGCTGGCTGGCGACCAAGGAATCGAACGTCAGCGACGCCTACCGCGACGCCATCGTCGAATCGGCCGCCGCCGACATCGTGTATTCGAACCTGTTCACCGGCGTGCATGGCAACTACCTGAAGAAATCCATCGTCAACGCGGGCCTGGACCCGGACGCGCTGCCGCAGGCCGACAAGAGCGCGATGAATTTCGGTTCCGGCAGCGCCAAGGCGTGGCGCGACATCTGGGGCGCCGGCCAGGGCGTGGGCCTGATGGACGACGTGCCGACCACCGCCGAGATGGTGGCGCGCCTGAAGGCCGAATACGACGCGGCGCGCGCGCGTTTGGCTCTGTAACTGGTGCTGGCGGCAGTTGTCGCCAGCGCCGGATGCCAGCCGAATGACGATGGCACGGCCATCAAAAACAATTATAATAAATCCAATATTGCCATAAATATTGGATCGAACGATGAAGTTGCGCACCCTGTCCCAGTCACTCTCCCTGTCGCTGTCGCTGGCGCTGCTATGCTGCGCGGCCAGCGTGTCGGCGCAAGCGCCGATCAACGAGGCCGCCAGCGCGCTGACGCAGGAAGGCGATAAGTTGATGACCCAGCGGAAGTACGCGGACGCGGTGCGCAGCTATTACGCGGCCGGCAAGGCCGATCCGGCGTCCTCGCAGCCGACGTCGAGACTCGCCAGTCTTATTTACACCTTGTCGGTTGCCGCCGATGCCGATAAAAAAGCGGCCATGCGCGCGCAGGCCGAGGGCTTGGCGCAACAGGCCTTGAAGCTCGATTCCCGAGACCCCATCGCGCAGGAGGTGCTGCGGTTGCTGGCCGAGGAAAAGCCGGCGCCGCTGCACGCGCCGACGCCGGAAGCGGCCAGGCTGTCGTCCGAGGCGGAACAGCTGTTCGTCGCCGGAAAATTCGACGAGGCCCGCGAAAAATATATGCTCGCGGCGAAGGCCGATCCGCTCTATTCGGCCCCCTGGATTTATGCCGGCGATTGCTACTACGCGCAGAAAAAATGGCCGGAGGCCGAGCAGATGTTCCGCAAGGGCGTGACGATCGAGCCGCTCAATGGCCAGGGCTGGCGCTTCCTGGCGGACGCGCTGCTCTCGCAGGGCAAGCGCGAAGCCGGCGAGGAAGCGCTGTTCAACGGCATCGCCGCGCAACCGAGCCAGATGCCCAACTGGGACAAACTGGCCCGCGTGCGCGCCGCCGCCGGCACGCCGCTCAAGCCTCTGGGACTGGTGCGCAAGGCCAGCGCCACGCTCGACGCGGCCACCGGCAAGCCGACGGTGAATCTTGATTCGACGTTCAGCGGCGGCCCCGGGGAGCAGAAAACGGCCGATGGCGGGGCTTGGCTGATGCTGGGTCTGAAGGAAGCGAACATCCGCGTCAAGGACCGCGACGACCATACCGCCAGCACGCCGTTCGCGATCGAGCTGGCGACGTGGGAGGGGGCGATGAAAGCGGCCACTGAGATCGTCGCCAATGGCGGAGAGGCGCTGACCGATCCAGGCCTGGTCGCGATGCAGGAGCTGGCCAAAGCGGACCAGCTGGAGGCGGGCTTGCTGATCTTGCGCTACAAGGAATCCTACCGCCCCGAGTTCGAGGCGTGGAAGACCGCGCATCCCAACGGTATCCGCAAATTCGTCGATACGTGGGGATTGCAGCCGTAGGGCGGGGCCGTTGCCCTACGATTCCGTTTGGATCGCCCACAGGCCGGGCAGATTGCGCCAGTAGCCGTAAGCGTCCATGCCGAATCCGACCACGAAGCGGTTCGGGATCGTGATGCCGACGATGTCCGCCTTGACCGGCTTGGGCTTGCCGATCGCCTTGTCGGCGAAGACGGCCAGCACCACTTCGGCCGCGCCCATGTCGAGCAGGCGCTGTTTGACGTGGGCCAGCGTTTCGCCTTCGTCCAGGATATCGTCCAACACGATGACCACGCGGCCGGCCACGTTCGAGCGCGGCACCACTTTCCACACCACTTGTCCGCCCTGGTCGTCGTCGCCGTAGCGGCTGACGTGGATGTAGTCGAATTCGAGCGGGAAGGTCAGCTGCGGCAGCAGATTGCCGGTGAAGACCACCGCGCCGCCCATCACGCCCAGCACCAGCGGGAACTCCTCGCTGTCGGGGCGATTGAAGCGGGCGTTGAGGGTCTCGGCCATCGCGGTGACGGCGCCGTCGACGGTCTCTTTGTTGAACAGTTCTTCCGCGTTCTCCAGCAGGGCGCGGGCGCGGTTGTGGTGGAAGTCTTGCATGGTCTTCTTCGGCTTTTAAAAACATGTGGGAAGAACGCTATTATCCGCCATATCCCCGCAGGCCGCTCACCGTTGCTATCCTGCCACAGGATTTGCCGCAGCCCTACGTGTAATCGCGTATGTCATCGATCACCCTGCCGTCGCCGGGCAGGCTGCCGATGGCGGCGAAGCGCACCTCGCCGCGTAGCTTGGTCAGTTCCCTGATCGATTCGACGATGGCCGCGCCGCTGGCGGCGCCGGGATCGGCTACTTCGCAGTGCAGGGTCATCACGTCCTGCGCCATGCGCCCGGAAATCACCAGCCGCGCCTTGACGATCTCCGGATGGCGACGCGTCACTTCGTGCACCTGCGACGGGTGGACGAACATCGCGCGCACCTTGGTGGTCTGGTCGGCGCGGCCCATCCAGCCCTTGATGCGGGTGTTGGTGCGGCCGCATGGCGAATCGGCCACGCCGGTCAACACCGCCGACAGGTCGCCGGTGGCGAAGCGGATCAGCGGGTAGTCGGGATTGAACACTGTGACCACCACTTCGCCCACTTCGCCGGCCGCCACCGGCTCGCCGCTGCCGGGACGGACGATTTCCAGGATCACGTCCTCGTCGAGCACCATGCCGGGATGGCGCACGTCGCCGCTGCGGGTTTCGAAGGCGATGCTGCCGATGTCGGCGGTGGCGTAGGTTTGCAGCACGTGCGGCACGCCGTTGTCGGCGAACCATGCGCGCAGCGATTCGGGCAGCGCCTCGGCGCCCATCAGCGCCTGAGTCATGCTGCTGATGTCGGCGCCCATCTCCTGCGCCTTTTCGATGATGATCTTCAGGAACGACGGCGTGCCGACGTAGGTGTCCGGCCGCAGCGCGCTGATCGCCTGCACCTGCATTTCGGTCTGGCCGCTGCCGGCCGGGATCACGCCGCAGCCGATGCGCGCGGCGCCGCCTTCGACCATGAAGGCGGCCGGCGTGAAGTGATACGAGAAGCAGTTTTGCAGCAGGCCGCCGGCCCGCACGCCGGCCGCGTACATGGGACGGCCGAAACGCCACCAATCCTGGCCTCTGCCCTCGGGATCGAAGATGGGGCCGGGCGACATGTACAGGCGTGACAGCTGTCCCACCGGCGTCGTATTCAGGCCGCCAAAGGGAGGCTGCAGCTTTTGCAGCGCGTGCAGTTCGGATTTGCGCGTCACCGGCAAGGTCGCCAGCGCCTCGCGGCTGGTGATGTCGGCCGCGTTCACGTCCCGCAGGATGCGCGACCACCCGGCGGCAGCCTTCGCCCGCGCCACCAACTGGGGCAGGCGCGCCATCAGTTCGCGCTCGCGTTGTTCGGGCGGGCGTGTTTCCAGGCTGTCCAGGGTATCCGTCATGATTGCTGTCCTCCGATTTCGCGCTGCAGTTTTTTGGTCAGTTTGGCGAAGACCAGTTCATGCGCGCGTTTCAGCAACGCGGCCGCTTCGGCGTCGCTGAGGGTTGCGAGGTCTTCGACGTACACCCACTTGGCGCGTGCCAGATACGGCGCCGGGATGATGCCGGGGCGGTCGGTCAGTTCCAGGAAGCGGTCGTCGTCGACCTTGAAGCTGATGCCCTTGGCGTCGTCGGCGCGCGTGACGGCGAACATCTTGCCGCCGACCGAGAACACCAGATTGCTTTCCCATTTGATGTCTTCCGTGGCGCCGGGCAGGGAAAGGCAAAGCGTCCTGGCTTTTTTGATATTCATGCGTGCGTGTCCTCAAGCCAGCCAGCGTTTGCGGCGGCGGTAAAATTTCATGTCGCGGAAGCTCTTGCGGCCGGCGCCGGACACGCCCAGGTAGAACTCCTTGACGTCCTCGTTGCTGGCCAGGTCCGCGGCCGCGCCTTCCATGACGACGCGGCCATTTTCAAGGATGTAGCCGAAATCGGCGTAGCGCAAGGCGATGTTGGTGTTTTGTTCCGCCAGCAGGAAGGAGACGTTTTCCTTGCCGTTCAAGTCCTTCACGATGCCGAAGATTTCGTCGACGATTTGCGGCGCGATGCCCATCGACGGCTCGTCCAGCAAGATCATCGACGGCTTGGCCATCAGCGCGCGGCCGATCGCGCACATCTGCTGCTCGCCGCCGGAGGTGTAGCCGGCCTGGCTGGCGCGCCGCTCCTTCAGGCGCGGGAAGTAGTGGTACACCTTGTCGAGCGACTCCTTGAGCTGCGCGCGCGACAGGCTGCGCGTGTAGGCGCCGGTCAGCAGGTTTTCCTCGATGGTCAGGTGGCCGAAGCAGTGGCGTCCCTCCATCACCTGCGACAGGCCGCGCTTGACCAGCTCATTGGGCGTCAACTGGTCGACGCGCTCGCCCTTGAAGTGGACGTCGCCCTTGGTGACGTCGCCGCGCTCTCCCCGCAGCAACGTGGAGATGGTCTTCAGGGTGGTGGACTTGCCGGCGCCGTTGGCGCCCAGCAGCGCCACGATTTTCCCTTGCGGGACCTGCAGCGAGACGCCTTTGAGCACCAGGATCACGTGGTCGTAGATCACTTCCACGTTGTTGACGGAGAGGTAGGGCGTCATTTTGCGCAGGCCGGCGTGATTTTTTTCTCGGCCGCGTAGGCCGCGGAGCTTTCTTCCAGCAGCTTGTGGGTCAGCGCCTTGTCGCCGACCACCCAGTTCGGCGTGATGGCGTTCCACTTCTTGCCGTCCCACTGCTGGACCTTGACCGCGCCGGAGCCCTCGTGATCGTCGCAGCTGGTCTTCACCACCGGCAGCATGCCGAGCGCGCCGATGGCCTTCTGCCGCGCCTCGTCGAGGTTCAGGTGCTCCAGGCCCCAGCGCATTTGCTCGCCGCTGACCGCCTTGCCCTTGCCGAACTTCTCCTGCGCGGTGCGCATCGCCTCCACCCACAGGATGGCGGCGCTGACGCCGCGCATGTGGTACACGGAGCCGATGCGGTTGCGGTCCGCCAGATTGCCTTTGCCCGCTTCGTAAAGCTTCTTGTTGATCTCGTCCATCACCGGGTAGCTGCCCGGCGTGTTGAAGGTCATCGCGCTGTAGCCTTTGGCCGCGTCGCCGGCGGGTACGGTGTCTTCCTCCGATCCGGCCCACCAGACGCCCAGCATTTTCTCGCGCGGGAAGCCGTTGCGCTGCGCGGTCTTGATGGCCACCGCGTTCATCGAACCCCAGCCCCACAGGATCACATGATCCGGTTTGGCCTGGCGGATTTGCAGCCATTGCGACTGCTGCTCGGTGCCGGGCGGCGTGACGGGGATCTTGATCAGTTCAAAGCCGTATTGTTTGGACAGCGCCTCCAGCACCGGCAAGGGTTCCTTGCCGAAGGCCGAGTCGTGGTACAGGTGGACGATCTTTTTACCTTTGAGTTTGTCCAGGCCGCCGTTCTTGTCGCCGAGGTATTTGATCATGCCGGCGGCCTGGTTCCAGTAGCTGGTGATCAGGGGGAAGACGTAGGGGAAGACTTTGCCGTTGGCGGCGTCGGAACGCCCGTAGCCGATCATCGTCATCGGGATTTTATCGGTCGGCAGGCGGTCGAGCACCCCGTAGGCGACGCCGGTGGACAGCGGTTCGACCAGCGTGGCGCCGCCGTTCTTGGTTTTTAGCCGCTCGTAGCATTCGACGCCGCGCGACGGGTTGTATTCGGTTTCGCATTCCTCCCAGGCGATCTTGACGCCGTTGACGCCGCCCGACAGGTTGACCAGGTTGAAGTAGTCGATGATGCCGCCGTAGAAGCCGGAGCCGCCCGCCGCATAAGGGCCGACGCGATAAGAGGGCAGGGCGATGTATTGCTCGCCGGCCGGCTGCGCCAGCGCGGGCGCGACGATCGCCGCGATTGTCAGTCCGAGTACGAGAGATTTGATGCTTTTCATTTTTTTGTCTCCTCTTGGGTACTACGCTGGTAGATTGCGATAACTTGGTGCGTTCAGTGCGGGAAGGGCCACAGACGCAGTTTCTCTTTACCGATTTGCCACAGACGCGCCAGGCCATGCGGCTCGACGATCAGGAAAAATATGATCAACGCGCCGAACACCATCAGCTCCAGGTTGGAGGCCACGCTGTTGGGCAGCGACAGGCCGTGCGCCAGGATGTTGAGCAGCACCGGCAGCAGCACGATGAAGGCCGCGCCAAGGAAGGAGCCGAGGATCGAACCGACGCCGCCGATGATGATCATGAACAGGATGCGGAACGACAGATCGAGGTTGTAGGCCTCCGGCTCCACCGTGCCGAGGTAGGCGAAGGCGTACAGCGCACCGGCCACGCCGCAGTAGAACGAGCTGACGGCGAACGCCAGCAGCTTGGTGCGCATCAGGCGGAAGCCGATCACCTCGGCCGCCACGTCCATGTCGCGCACCGCCATCCAGGAGCGGCCGACGTTGGAGCGCACCATGTTCTTGGCCTGCAGCGCCATCACCGCCACCACGCCCAGCACCAGCAGGTACTTGCGGTCCGGCGTATCGAACTGATAGCCGAGGATGACGATCTTTTGCGCGGTGATGACGCCGGAGGCGCTGTAATTGGTCAGGTAGGGGATCTTGGTCAGGCACCAGACCACGAAGAACTGTGTGGCCAGGGTCGACGCGGCCAGGTAGAAGCCGCGTATCCGCAGCGACGGCAGGCCGAAGGCGATGCCGACCGCCGCCGCGCTCAGGCCACCGAGCACGAACGCCACCAGCACCGGCAGGCCGGGAATGCGGGCGATGAAGTTATAGGAGGCGAAGGCGCCCACCGCCATGAAGGCGGCGGTGCCGAGCGACAGCTGGCCCGCGTAGCCGGTCAGGATGTTCAGCCCCAGCGCGGCGAGCGAGAAGATCAGGAACGGAATCAGGATCGCCGACAACGCGTACGGCGACGCCACCAGCGGCACCACCACGATCGCCACGGCCAGCAGCGCCAGCATGGCCACGCGGTCCTGCAGAATGGGGAAAATCTGGCTGTCGGCCTGATAGCTGGTCTTGAATTGTCCTGCTTCGCGGTAGAGCATGTGCGCCTCTTAAATTCTGCGGATGATTTTTTCGCCGAACAGGCCTTCCGGCCGCACCAGCAGGAACATCAGCGCCAGCACGTACGGGAACCAGCCCTCGATCCCGCCGCCGACCAGCGGGCCGATATACACCTCGGCCAGTTTTTCCGACGCGCCGATAATCAGGCCGCCGACGATCGCGCCCGGCATCGACGTGAAGCCGCCGAGGATCAGCACCGGCAGCGCCTTCAGCGCCACGAAGGTCAACGCGAACTGCACGCCATTGCGCGCGCCCCACAGCAGCCCGGCCACCAGCGCGACCACGCCCGCCACCGCCCACAGCACCGCCCAGATGCGCTGCAGCGGAATGCCCACCGCCAGCGCGGCCTGGTGATCGTCGGCGACGGCGCGCAGCGCGCGGCCCACCTTGGTCCTGGAGAACAGCAGCGCCAGCGAAGTGACAAGGACGCCGCACACCGCCGCCGCCATGATGTCGAACTGCGACACCAGCAGGTTGTAGTGGTCCATCAGGTACTGCGACGGCACGTCCTCGATCGGCAGCTCCAGCTTGCGCACCTGCGCGCCCCACATCAGTTGCGCCAATCCCTCGATGAAGAAGGCCAGGCCGATGGTGGCCATGAACAGCGTGATCTCGGGCTGGTTGACCAGCGGGCGCAGCACCACTTTTTCGATCGCTATCCCCAGCAGTATCATCACCACGATCGTCAGCGGTATCGCCACCCACAGCGACACGCCGAATTTGTCCATGATGCCGACGCAAGTCAGCGCGGCGAAGAACACCATCGCCCCCTGCGCGAAATTGAATACGCCGGAGGCTTTGTAGATCAGCACAAAGCCGATCGCCACCAGCGCGTACATGACGCCGGACAGCAGGCCGCCGATCAGCACCTCGAAGAAGAAGTTGATGTTCATGAATGGGCGACTCCGAGGTAGGCGTTGATGACATCCTGATTGCTGCGCACCTCGTCGGGCGTGCCGTCGCCGATCTTGCGGCCATAGTCGAGCACCACCACGCGGTCCGAGATATCCATCACCACGCCCATATCGTGCTCGATCAGCACGATGGTGGTGCCGAATTGGTCGTTGACGTCGAGGATGAAGCGGCACATGTCCTGCTTCTCTTCCACGTTCATGCCGGCCATCGGCTCGTCGAGCAGCAGGATTTCCGGCTCGGCGGCCAGCGCGCGCCCCAGTTCCACGCGCTTTTGCAGCCCGTACGGCAGGCGGCCCACGGGCGTCTTGCGGATCGCCTGGATCTCCAGGAAATCGATGATCTCCTCGGCCTTGACGCGGTGCGCGATCTCCTCGCGCCGCGCCGGGCCCCAGTACAGCGCCTGCATCAGGAAGTTGGACTTCATCTTGAGGTTACGGCCGGTCATGATGTTGTCGAGGACCGTCATCCCCTTGAACAGCGCGATATTCTGGAAGGTGCGCGCGATGCCCGATTTGGCGGCGGTGTGGCAGTCCATATTCTTGCGGTGCCGGCCTTGGTAGACGATCTCTCCCTGCTGCGGGCGGTACACGCCGTTGATCACGTTCAGCATGGAGCTTTTGCCGGCGCCGTTCGGGCCGATGATGGCGCGGATTTCGTGCCGCTTCACGTCGAAGGAGATATCGGTCAGCGCCTTCACGCCGCCGAACGACAGCGAGATGTTTTTCAGGTCGAGTATCACGTCGCCGATGACGCGGCGCCCGCTGTCCATGTTTGTCAAAGCGTCCGCGCCGAAGTGGGCGTCTGGTTCGTTCATTTGCATGGTCGCACTCTCCGTCATGCCGCCGCTTGGACCGCGGGGAAGGTCTTGCAGCGCTCTATCTTCAGATCCGCCGCCACCAGGCCCGTGCGGCCGTCTTCAAACTTCACCTGCGTCTCGATGTATTGCGACGCCTTGTCGCCGTGGAGCGCGTCGATCAGCACCGCGTATTTTTCGGCGATGAATTTGCGCCGCACCTTGCGCGTTCGCGTCAGTTCGTCGTCGTCGGGATCGAGCTCCTTGTGCAGCACCAGATAGCGGTGGATCTGGGTATCGCCCATCATCGGCTCGGCGGCGAGATCGGCGTTGACCTGCTCGATGCAGTCGCGTACCAGGCCGTAGACCTGCGGATGCGCCGCCAGGTCCGTGTAGCCGGAATAAGCGATGCCGCGCCTTTCGGCCCAGTTGCCCACGGCCTCGATGTCGATGTTGATGAAGGCGCAGACCTCGTCGCGTCCATGGCCGAACACCACCGCCTCTTTGATAAACGGGAAGAACTTGAGTTTGTTTTCGATGAAGTTGGGCGCGAAGATGGCGCCATTGTTCATCCTGCCCACATCGGCGGCGCGGTCGATGATTTTCAGATGGCCTTCGTGGTCGAACAAACCGGCGTCGCCGGTGTGGAAGTAGCCCTGCGCGTCGATCGCCTCGCAGGTGGCGTCGGGGCGTTTGTAGTAGCAATCCATCAGTGTTGGCGATTTCACCAGCACTTCGCCGTTGTCCGCCAGTTTGACCTCCACGCCGGGCGCCGGCAGGCCGACGCTGTCGAATTTGATCTGGCCGTCCGGCTGCAGGCAAATGTAGGCGCAGGTTTCGGTCGAGCCGTAAAACTGCTTCAGATTGACGCCGATGGAGCGATAGAAGCGGAACAGATCCGGTCCTATCGCGGCGCCGGCCGTGTAGGCGACCCGCACGCGCGACAATCCGAGCACGTTCTTCAGCGGTCCATAGACCAGAACCCGGCCCAGCGCATACGACAGGCGCTCGGTCAGCGGCACCGGTTTGCCGTCCAGGATCGCCGCGCCGCTGCGGCGCGCCACCGCCATAAAGTGGCGGAACATGGCGCGTTTGACGGCGCCGGCGTCCTCCATCCGTATCATCACCGTAGTGAGCATGTTCTCGAACACGCGCGGCGGAGCGAAGTAGTAAGTAGGGCCGATTTCGCGCATGTCGGTCATGACGGTGTCGCCCGATTCGGGGCAGTTGACGGTAAAGCCGGCCGTCATCGCCTGCGCGAAGGAGAACAGGCAGTCGCCCACCCACGCCATCGGCAGATACGACAGGATGTCCTCGGCGTCGGTGAGGTTCTCGAAATTGACGCCGCCGGTGCCGGCCGCGATCAGCGCGGCGTGGGTCTGGCACACGCCTTTCGGCTTGCCGGTGGTGCCGGAGGTGTAGAGGATGATGGCGTTGTCGCCGCCTTTGCCGGCATCGACGGCGGCGTCGAACATGCCGGGATGGGTTCTGTCCCACTCGCGCCCCAGTTCCTGCAGGCGGGCGAAGGAGAGCAGTCCCGCTTGACGGTAGTGGCGCATGCCGCGTTCGTCGTCGTAGGCGATGTGGCGGATGTGCGGGTAAAGCGTTTGCAATTCCATCAACTTGTCGACCTGCTCCTGGTCTTCGACGATGGCGTAGTGGATTTCAGCGTTTTCGAGCACGTAGGCCATGTCGGTGGCCGGAGCGTCCTGGTAGAGCGGCACCGGCACGCCGCCGAGACACTGCGCCGCCAGCATCGCCCAATAGAGGCGCGGTCGGTTGTCGCCGATGATGGCCAGGTTCATGCCGCGTTCGAACCCCAGCGCCGCCAGTCCGCAGGCCAGCGCGCGCACTTCATCGTTTACCTGCGCCCAGTTCCAGCTTTGCCAGATGCCCAGGTGTTTTTCGCGGAACGCGGGTTTGCCCGGTCTGACCTGGCCGTGCGCGAGCAGGCGGCGAGGAAAAGTCTCGTGATCGTCTTGCACCAGTTGTCTCCGGTTGCTTTTCTTGTACTTGTGTACAGCTTCTTGTGTGATGATATTAGCCTGCAACAAAGACCTGTGTTGTCGTTTCGATGACAATTGACCGACTTTTCTATGGTGCGACGCAATAATGCCTGATCAACCTCCACCCTCCCTCAAGGAAGCTTTGCGGTCGGCGATCTGGGCGCAAAGCCTGACGCCGGAACAAATGGCGCGCGTCGAGGCCGATACCTTTGAAACCTTTGTGCCCAAGGGTGGTTATGTTTGCCGCAAGGGGGAGATGGTCGAGAATTGGCTCGGTATTATCGACGGCATGGTCAAGATGAATAACTTCTCGCGCTCCGGTAAAAGCGTGAGTTTCACCGGCGTGCCGGCTGGCGGCTGGTTTGGCGAAGGCTCGATATTAAAGAACGAGATTCTGAAATATGACGCGATGGCATTGCGCGATGCCCGTATCGCGCGCATGCCGGCCGCGACATTCATGTGGTTGCTGGATTCGAGTTTGCCTTTACGCGCTTCTTGCTAATGCAATTGAACGAGCGCCTCGGACAATTCATCGGCATGGTGGAAAACGACCGGCTGCTTAATCCCGATACCCGGGTTGCCCGATGCCTGGCGTCGATGTTTAATTCCCACCTTTATCCAGGACTGGAAAAACTGATTCAAATATCCCAGGAAGAATTAGGGCTTCTTTCGGGCGCGTCGCGCCAGCGCGCGCATCAGGCTTTGCACCTGCTGGAGAAACAAGGCTTGCTGCGCGTCGATTACGGCGGCATCCGCATACTCGATCTGGAAGGACTGCGGCGCTACGAATCCTGACGTCCCGTGCCGAAAATTGGCGAATACACGCCAATAATTAGCATGACCGGACCGTCAGTGTTCATCCTTAGGCTGCTGCCGCCAAGCCGGCCGCTATCGATAATCACGTCGTCTATCCTATTGTTCGTCCCCCCTCGCTGAAGATAAAGATAATCCGGATCTGGCTGGATTCCCGCATATCTTTCGGCGCTGGGCTCGCACAACATCGTTCGCCGACGCTGTTGGTAGCGCCTAGTAAAAAAACACAATTCTCAATATTGCATATTGATTAGAAACAAGGGAAAATGCATTGTGATATTAAAGTCAGTAACCGACGTCGGTCCAGAATAACTTAATCAGGAAAGGGCTGAGTAAATGCCAGCTAGTATCAAGCCTAGTGCAGTCCATGTCGCCATCATCGTGGATCAGAACGGCATCTGCGGGGCAAAAAATACCATCAAGTCGGCTTTATTAAGCTCTGCGCAAATATCGATTAACGTTATCGACATAGGAATAACGGAGGCGCAGGCGCAGGAATTGCGGGGGATTTCTCCCCACATAACTATTGCCGATGTGCCGGCCCGGTTCCGGTCCTGGCTCGAGAACTTCTCGCTGAGGGGATATCCCCATGTGAGCAAGGCGGCGTATACAAAGCTTCTTATGCATCGCATCCTTGCCGATGTAAATAAGCTGATTTATCTCGATAGCGACACCCTAGTGATTGACGATCTTGGCAAGCTTTTTGAAGTAGATTTCGGAGAGAATCACCTTGGCGCCACTTGGACAGCCACACAGGTGCTAGCCGGAAAAGTGCGTCTTGGCCTGCAACAGCGCTACTTTAATTCTGGTGTCTTGTTGTGTGATTTAGAAAAGTGGCGTAAAAGCAACATCGAAGACGAATTTCTAGCTTGGTATCAAAAAAACAATCACAAGATGAAGTTCAACGACCAAGAAGTTCTGAATGGTGTTTTTGATAAGAGTAATTTGGAAATTGGAAAAAAGTGGAATGTTTCACAAAGGGAAGTTTTCTTTGAGTCACAGGAACTAGGCATAGACGTGGAGGATGTCGGTGTTTTGCATTTCAATGGTCCTATTAAGTACTGGCATCCCGCGTATGGGAAAGAAATAAAATACAACGCGGGATTGTTTTTAAAGGCCAAAGCCCTTTTGTCGGACATCGGCTTTGAACTGGCGACCATCTAGGCGCCTCACTCCTCCGTGGCCGCCGGCGTGACGGTGGCTCCCATTTTTCTCAATAGTGCAACCACGCCATTTGGTCCGCCCAGATGCGCCGTGCCGATGGCTACCACGTCGCATTCGTTACGGCCCAGCGCGCGCGCATACATATTGTTGGCCATGCCTTGATTCCGTATGCGCAGAGTGATGCGATCAAAAAGGTCGAACAACTTGTCGTTGGGACCGAATGCGGCGCGCATTTCCTGATACGCGGCGTCATAGTCGGTCGATTTGGCGTATTGCTGCGCCATGTGGCTGGCCATGTCACGCAAGCAATCTTTGCATTTCGAGAGCTCAACGCTCATGCGTAGGTACTCTGTCCACTCCTTTTCTGTGATGCGGGAGATGGCTTTGGGCACTGCATCCAGATCCTCGATGGAGGCGACTTTCGCATCGCGTTGTCCGGCTAACGCCAGCAAGGCGGCGTCGATCGAGTAGCCTGGTTGCAGGGGTAACGGCGGAGCCAGCTGTTCAGATGGGGGTAATAACCACAGAAACGTCGCCAGTGCCTGGTCGGAAAAATTGTTCAGCTTGTCGGCGATCAGAGGATTCCAGGCGAGCGCGCGGGTGATGTTGTCGGCGAGCTGTTGACCATGCCGTTGAGCTATTGTGCGACCTGTGGCATTAAGCATGGTGGCCCGCCAGGCCCGCCTGGCGGCCTCTTTTTCGCTGGGCGATGCCTCCAGACATAAGCTCTTCGCGCCCGACATCACTTGCTCGGCTTGTTTGGTATAAATATTTGAAGGCGCAAGATGATTGCTACCTACTAACAGTATCTGCCCCCGTTCGGTGCTGACCCTCAACACGGGAAAAACCCCCGTTTCCGCATGCGTCGTCGTTGCGATCAGGGACAGCGCGCCGATCGTGATGGCGAGTCTAAGCGTTCTCATTATAACTTTCCAAATTGGGATTTCATGTACAGGAGTGGGCGTGGTGCCTGGGCGAAAATATGGCCGGTGGCGCCCTGGCATTGGAGGGCGACACGTTTGCATCGGCTACATCGCCACTACTTCTCGATAGGGATTGGAGCGGGGTTCCAAGCGGATTTCCGACGCCGGTTTCGGGCATTCCGCGTTCCATCTGCGAAACCACTTTGCGAACTCTTGCAACCCTGTTTCGAGGGAAACACTCGGCGTAAAGTCTATCCACTGTTGCAATTTACTTACATCCGCGTAGGTAGCCGACAGGTCGCCCGGCTGCATGGGAAGGAACTGCTTGTTGGCGACGACGCCCAGAGCATTTTCCAGTATGCCGATAAACTCCATCAGTGGGCGCGGGTTGCTGTTCCCGACATTGAAGACAGCGTGCGGCGCTTGCGTACCACCCGGTTGAGGCTTGAACAGCAGCCGCACGACGGATTCGACAACGTCATCGATGTAGGTGAAGTCGCGCGAGAGCTGGCCCTGTGCGAACACTGGTATTGTTTGCTGCGCCATCATCTTATCCGCAAAACTGAAGTACGCCATGTCCGGCCTGCCCCACGGGCCATAAGCGGTGAACAGGCGCATGCCAGTCATGGCCAGTTGATAAAGGCTGCTGTACGAATGGGCCATCAATTCGTTCGACTTCTTGGTGGCGGCATAGAGGGAAATAGGTGTGTCGGTCACGTCATCTTCGCAGAATGGCACCTTGGCATTCGAGCCGTAGACGCTGCTGCTGCTGGCATAGACGAAGTGCTCGATCTGGTGTGTGCGACATGCCTCCAACATTTGACCGAACGCAACCAAATTGGACTGCACGTAGGCCTGTGGTTTTTTCAGCGAATAGCGAACCCCCGCTTGCGCGGCCAAGTGGACGACCAGTGTCGGCGCGGCGCTGGCAAACAGTGTTTGAACCTGCCTTTCATCACCCAACTCGATGTCACGACACTCCACGCCAAGTGGTGTGAGCAACGCTGCTACCCGTTCATGTTTCAGGCGGGGGGGGTAATAGTCATTGAAATTATCGCAACCCACCACACGATGGCCCATCGTGGCCAAGCGGGCAGAAACAGCGCTACCTATAAAACCGGCTGCGCCTGTGACTAAAACGTTTGCCATTAAATTGTCCCCACTTAGTAGTAATAATAGGCAGCCCGAATAGGTGCACTCCTTCGGCCACATCGCAATATGGTTTGTAGATTGGCCGTTTTCAGGGATGTGAATACTGTATATTTGCATTGTCAAAAATAACACACAAATATCATTTCGAAAATATTTTTATTCGGAACTGTTGCGAGATCATACAGGGTAAAGTTGCGCAAATTCTATCAAAATGTCACAACGGAAAATATTTCTAAATTACTAGCTATTTGATAGGAATTGATGATAAATTGCGATCCAATAACATAATTCGCTGGGTACGTAGCGCTGCGCGAGGGAGTGTTCATTCGCGCACTTGGATTTGAAGCTCGACAGAAAAACATGAAAATTGCTTACATTAGAAATACGTTTCCCAAACCGACCGAGACATTTATTCTTGAGGAAATTTTATATCTGAAGCGCGCGGGGCACGAGGTCCGCATTATTTCAAACTGGTCAGACCTGTCTAATCTGAACGGCAAAATCATCGATGAGGGCTTGTTGGGGAATGTCGTATGTTTTGGCTTGAAAAAGATTGCACTGTCCGAGCAATTGAACATTGCGTTGCGTTTTCTGTGGGCGAGCAGAGGTAAGCATTATCGGAATTTCTTCTGGTTTAACTTCATAAAAGACCGGGACGTCGATGCCGAACTGAAGCGTATTTTCACGAAGAAATTTTCGGGCTTGTCTTTTTTCGAAAAAACAAAAAAACAGGTCGCTGAGCGTTGGGAAATTTTCATTGATGGAATTCGTAAAAATAATATTTCCGTTTCGAAAAGCGAATATGTCCTGAAATACCAGACTTTTTCGCCAGATCATATCCATTGCCCTTTTCTGTTCGCCTGGGATGTGGACGCTTTGGCACAGCTGCACGCCGCGTTGCCCCGTGTGCCTTACACCGTTACGCTGCGGTCGCGCGATATCTATCTGGAAAAGGCCGATCCGAGGTATTTGTCCCGAAGAAACAAAATAATAAGGGAAGCCAGCAAGATATTCACGATTTCCGAATTCAACAAGAAAACATTGTCTTCGATGTTTTCTTTTCAGGGCGAGATGCAGGTTGTGCACAGCAGTATTGACGCCCTGCTTTTCACTGTGGATCCGGCGATAGTGGTCAAGGAAAATCAGCTGATATGTGTTGCCAGGCTGGTGCCGAAAAAGGGACTGGAAGTGCTGATCGAGGCGTGCGCGCTGCTGCGGGCCAGTGGGCAACCTTTCCAGCTGTCTATCGTTGGCGGTGGGGTGCTCAGGAGTGTTCTTTTACAGCAGATCGAATCGGCGGGTTTGAGCGATGTCGTGCACATAGTCGGGCCTTTCCGTCACAAGGTGATCAAGGACATGCTGAACGAGTCGGAAATTTTTGTGTTGCCGTGTGTGGTAGCGTCCGATGGCGATCGCGACATACTGCCGAATAGCCTTAAAGAGGCGATGGCGATGGAACGGCTGGTGGTCACTTCAGATGTCTCGGGTATCGACGAATTGGTTTGCGATGGGATAGACGGCTTGCTGGTGGCACCGAACGATCCAGTCGCCCTGGCGGAAAAGATCAGGTTTGGATTAAGAAACAAGGAATTTGCCCGGATCGCCGGAAGAAAAGCGCGCAACAAAATATTGCAAGGCTTTGATATTAACGGCGAGGGGCGAAAATTCGAGCAGGAGATATCGCGACTGGTAAGCCACGCCGCGCCGGCTATTCACTCGCATGCGTAATGTGTTAATTAAGGAAGCTTGTGACGGGGACGAAAAGGAGTAGCGCCATAAGGGCTTTTCCGTGGATGCGTGGTGATGCCGATGCGATCATCCTATTCATGTGAAGCCGAAAGAATTGGTTCGACGATGTTTTTTGACATCGTGCCAATACGGCATTGGACGCGTATCCATGCCGATCGAACCGCCTATAGACGGCGGTTTTGTTAACTTTAAAGGGAGATGTGCATGCGTAGTATTGAAATTGAAGAAATGGATTTTATCGCTGGTGGCTATGACTACGGCTCGAACGACGACATGCAGACGGTTGTTATCACCGGCTCGCAACAAGACGTTCAAAACGCAAAGGACGAGTATGCGTTCGCCAATAATTTTGCAAACGGCGTGGGCGCCTTTGCCGGCACCGCTGCCGGTATGGTAGTCGGCACCGCTTGCGAGGTATTAACCGCCGGTGCGGGTACGCCAGTTTGTATCGCTGTTGGTGGTATCACCGGTAACTATGTCAACGGCACCGTTGCCGACGGCGCCAAAGCTACGCTGCTCAACGGCCGCTAATAGTTAGAGCGTTCAGCCGCGCTTTCCTGTTGTCTTCGGGGGGCGCGGCTGTCGCTTTGTGCAGCACATTAATCGACAAAGTAAATCGACCGGTGAGCAAGATTCACCGCGACGCGGGCCTACTAACGCTACCAACGAACTAAACTTGAACGCCGATTTTAAGCAAGCCGTATTAGAGAGGCTGCAATTAGGGTTTCGTAAAAAACTCCCGATGCAGCATCAGACCGAGGCAAGTGAATGCAGCTTGGCGTGTCTGGCCATGGTCGCCTCCTATCACGGCTTTTCCACAGACGTTGCGACTTTGCGCAAGCGGTTTCCGCTGTCGTTGAAGGGCGCCACGCTAACGCAATTGGTCGAGATCGCCGGCGGGCTTGATCTCGTTCCGCGCCCGTTGAGACTTGAGATGCACGAGCTCGGCCACCTGCAACTGCCCTGCATACTGCATTGGAATCTGGATCACTTCGTCGTGCTCAAAAAGGTCACGCGCACCGGAATCGTGGTGCACGACCCGGCCAGAGGTGTCCGCAGCCATACATTCGCCGAGGCGGCGCAGAGGTTCACAGGGGTAGCTGTCGAGCTGGCGCCGAGCCATGGCTTTCAGCCGCGCACGGAGCGGAGAACCGTCAAGTTGCGGGAGATGATGGGTACGGTAACCGGGCTCAAGCGCTCGTTGACGCAGATCGCGATCCTGGCCCTGGTGCTGGAGGCCTTTACGCTGATCGCTCCCTTCTTTAATCAATGGGTGATCGACCAGGCGATCGTGGCGGCCGACGTCGATCTGCTCGTGACATTGGCGATAGGTTTTGGTGTTTTGAAGATCATCAGTGTGGCGGTCGAGGTCGTCAGAGGCTACGCGATCCTCGTTATGAGCACCACGCTGAACGTGCAATGGCTGGCCAATTTATTCAGCCACATGTTGAAATTGCCGATCGATTACTTCCAGAAGCGGCATATGGGTGATGTCGTGTCGCGCTTTAATTCGATCCATTCCATCCAGTCGACATTGACCACCAGTTTCGTCGGGGCCATCCTCGACGGGATCATGACTGTGGGCACGCTGATAATGATGACGATCTACAGTCCGTTCTTAAGCTGCATCGGCCTCGTCGCTGTCGTGTCGTACATCATCCTGCGATTTGCGCTATATGCGGCGCTGTTGTCCGCAACGGAAAGTTCGATCGTGCACGACGCACGGCAGCAAAGCCTGTTCATGGAAACGATCCGCGGCATACAAAGTATCCGGCTGTTTCTTAAAGAAAAAGATCGCACCGTGCGCTGGTTGAATGCGGTGGTCAGTCAAAAAAATGCCTCGCTGCGGACCCAGCGGCTCGGCCTCATGTTTGGCGGCGGAAATAGTCTGCTGTTTAAAATCGAGGAAGTCATTGTTGTCGCGTTCGGCGCGAAATTGGTGATCGACGGATTGTTTTCGATAGGCATGCTGTTCGCCTTTCTGTCTTACAAAGAGCAATTTTCGACCCGGGTCACCAGTTTTATCGACAAGCTCTTTGAACTGAAGATGCTCAAATTGCAAGGCGAAAGGCTGGCGGACATTGCCTTGGCTGAACCGGAGTATGTACCGGTCTCGGTGCGCAGCGATCTGCACGCTATCGAACCTGCCATCTCGGTGGAGGACGTAACTTTCGCTTATGGCGCCGGCGAGAAACCGGTCCTCGCCAATGTAAGCTTCCAGATCGGCGCCGGCGAATCCGTGGCCATCACCGGACCGTCGGGATGCGGCAAATCGACGCTGATGAAGTTGATGTTGGGGATACTTCATCCGCAAAAGGGCGTGATCCGCATAGGTGGAATACCGCTGAACGAGTTGGGCCCGGGTAATTATCGGAAGCTGGTCGCGACGGTGATGCAGGAAGACACCTTGTTCGCCGGATCCATCGGGGACAACATCAGTTTTTTTGCCACGGACGCCGACCAGGACTGGATTGAAGAATGCGCCAAGATGGCGTCGCTACACAAGGAAATCGAGATGATGCCGATGGGTTACAACAGCCTGGTCGGCGACATGGGATCGCTGCTTTCCGGCGGCCAAAAACAGCGTTTGCTGCTGGCGCGGGCGCTCTACTATCGGCCGAAGATTTTGTTCCTCGATGAGGCCACCAGCCAACTGGATATCGCCAATGAAAAGAAGATATCGAAAGTCGTAAAAAAACTCTCGCTGACGCGCGTCATCGTCGCCCACCGGAGCGAAACCATTGCAAGCGCCGATCGCGTGATCGTGATCGGACAAAAGAGCGACGAAGTAACTGTGCCGACCGCGCCGACCAGCGCGGCGAGCGATGTCAACCTGGTGTCCTGATGCGCCCCCTGATCAAAGATAAATTATTTCGGCAAGAAGTGATTGATGCCAAAAGAGAGAAATGGCTGGGAGAGATTCTGCTGGTCAGACCTCTTGGCATTACCTTTTTCACGACGTTCGCATCGCTTATCGTGGTGGCTATCGGTTTGGTGCTATGGAAAGGCGAGTACACCCGGAAGGAGAAGGTCACCGGCCGGCTGGTCTCTTCCCAAGGCATCGTCAAAATTTATGCGCCCGTCGCCGGCACCGTGGTGAAAAAACTGGTTCGGGAAGGCGATACTGTTTCAAAAGGGCAGATCCTTTACATCGTCTCGACAGAGCTCAATACTGTCAACGGCGGCGTTCAGGACGCGATCGCGGAAAAGATTGCGAGTAAAAAAAGGATGCTGTCGATCGAGCTCGAGGCGCAGCGGCGGGTGTTGAAGGAAGAAGAGTCGGCGTTGAGTCAAAAGGTGTTGGATGTATCGGCGCAGCTGCAGAGCGTCGAGCGGGAAATCACCACGCAGACTAGGCGTGCCCAGCTGAGCGAAGAGAATCTGGTGCGATACCGGGATCTGTCTACGTCGAAATTCATCTCGTCGGCGCAACTGTCGGAGCGGGAGCAGGATAAGCTCGATCAGGACGCCCGTCTGCAGAGTCTTCGCCGTACGCAGATGTCCCTGGGGGCCGACCTTGCGTCCGTGAAAAGCGCATTGAAGAACGCGCCCTTAAGCGCGGCGAACAAATTGTCCGCGATAGAACGGGGAATTTCCGACACCGAGCAACAAGGTTACGAAAACGATGCGCGCCGTGAAATCGCGATCACCGCACTCCAGGATGGTCTGGCGACGGCGCTGTCCGCCGAGACTGGACAAACCGTGACGCCGACTATCCCCATGTTGAGTATTTTGCCTACCAACAGTGAGTTTGAAGCCTATTTGTACGTGCCCAGCCGCGCGATCGGCTTCATGCACGAAGGCGCGCGAGCCTTGATACGTTACCAAGCTTTTCCTTACCAAAAATTTGGACAATACGGCGCGACGATCAAAACGATCTCCCGTTCGGCGTTGCCGCCGGGCGAGTTGCGAATACTTAACATGGCCCCTGAAGAATTTTACCGGGTGATTGTTTCCCTGGACGAGCAGCACGTGATGGCTTACGGGAAGAAAACCAATCTGCAAGACGGGATGGCGCTCGATGCCGACGTACTGCTCGATACCCGAAAATTATACGAATGGTTGTTAGAGCCGCTGTATAGCATCACCGGAAAGTTATAAATCAGTGCGACATATTGTTATTTGTTGGGAGCTGGGCGAAGGCTTGGGCCATCTGGTGTCGATGTCCAAAATAGTCGAAGAGCTGACGAGGCAGGGATACAAGGTCACCTGCATATTGAAAGATATCACCATGGCCCATAAAATTCTGGGCCGCTTCAGAACGGAATGGCTGGCCGCGCCGCGCATCTATTTGCGGAACCCGATACCCGCCCCCATCAACCATGCCGAGGTGCTGTTCAACACAGGCTATCGCGACGCCGACAGTATCGCGTCCTTGCTGATCGGCTGGCGCACCATTTTTTCTGCCTTAAAGCCGGACCGCATCATCTGCGAATATGCCCCCACTGCGGGGTTGGCCGGCAAGGCCTTGGGCATCGATGTCATCTGCATTGACAGCGGATTCTCGACGCCGCCTCTGCGCGTCCGCCCCGACGATCGTTTGCCGCCGATCCGCCACACCCCGTCTGTCACCGAGGATCGCCTGAGAGAATCCGAGCTGAATGTGCTTGGCATGGTCAATCGCGCGCGCTGGATGGTGGGGGACGCCGAACTTGTCCGCTTTTCCGACATTTTCAACTCGAAGGTGCTGTATAGAAATTGGACTGAGTTCAATCATTTCGGCATGCATTCCCCCGAGCTGCATATGGGGCAGATTTTCGGCGATAGCGGCGGCGTGCGGCCAGAGTGGCCCGCCAATGGACTACCCCGGGTCTTTGCCTACCTAAAGCCGAATCATCCGGAAAGCCTGCCGGTATTGCGCGCCGCGTTGGCTTGCGGTTATCAGGTGGTGGCATATCTACCTGGCTTTCCGGATAGCGTGCTAAGCGAGTTATGCCAAAACCCCCGGATAATGGTCAGCCCCTTGCCGTTTAACCTCAACGAGCTACCGGAGGATATACAACTCGGTATCTGGCACAGTGCCACCGGCGGCATTGCGCGCTGTCTGGATAAGGGCATGCGAATGATCTTCCTGCCTATGCATCCCGAGCAATACTTAGCCGCGATGGCCGTGAGGGGGGCTGGTCTTCCCGCATATGTCAGCGTGAATCCGGAAGCATGGCCTGCTGTGTTTCAAGAGATTCAGACGTGGCCGCGCCATCGCCTCAACAATTGCTGGAAGCCGGCCGATATCGAACAACTCGCGCACCGCCTGGTCAATTCATAGCGCTAAACCTGATCGTATCGCGATAGACCTGCCGCGCTATTTCTGACAATATGCATGTGGGACGGCGGAAACGATTCTCGCTGGACAATACTTTGATAAGGACATGATTTGAAAACCGATACACACGCCGAGGCTTTTTCTGATTTGTCGAAGGAAGTTCGAATTAAAGCTCTGCTCCAAGAGTTCTCCGAGGGCAGCACTAAGATGCGGGGCATCATGATTGCGATAGCGGTGGGCGTGCCGATAAGTATGCTGCTGGAATTGCCACGCACCACATCGGCGATTTTGGCCGGCTGCATCTGCCTCATTATTTACACCGTCTATGATAACCACCTGTGCAGGCGTCGTCTGGGCCGGCTGATGCAGATTTTGGCGGAATAGCCGGCTGCCTCGGACTGGGCGCCTGATTGAACGGCGACCACCAGCCGCGCCGGGCGATCGTGGTATTCGCGGTATCATAGCGACAAGCTATGCCGCAGTGGCGGCGCACCGGATTCGACCTACCATGGATATTACAGACACCTCCCACGTCATCGAGCGCCTGGCGCTGTTGCGGGCGGCGATGCGCCGGCACCGGGTCGACGCGCTAATGGTGCCGTCGGCCGATCCCCACCTGTCCGAATACCTGCCGGCCCGCTGGAAGGGGCGCGAGTGGCTGTCCGGCTTCACCGGCTCGGTCGGCACCTTCGTCATCACCGCCGATGTCGCCGGCGTCTGGACCGACGCCCGCTACTGGACCCAGGCCGAGCGGGAGCTCGACGGCACCGGCATCGCGCTGATGAAGCTCACCTCCGGCGCCAGCGTGCAGTATGTCGACTGGCTGGCCGCCAATTTGCAACCCGGTCAAACCTTGACCGTCGACGGCGCGGTGCTGGGCCTGGCGATCGCGCGCCTGCTGCGCCAGGCGCTGGACGCCAAGGATGTGGCCTTGCGCACCGATCTCGATCTGCTCGACGACATCTGGAGCGACCGTCCCGCGCTGCCGGCCGCGCCGGTCTACGAACACCAGCCGCCGTACGCGTCGAAGAGCCGCCAGGACAAGCTGGCCGAATTGCGCGACGCCATGCGCCAGCTGGGCGCCGACCGGCACCTGATCTCCACGCTGGACGATATCGCCTACCTGTTCAACCTGCGCGGCGCCGACGTCAATTTCAATCCCGTGTTCCTGGCGCACGCGCTGATCACGTCGACCCGCGCCACCATGTTCGTCGGCGACGGCAAAATCCCCGCCGAACTGATTCAACAACTGGCGCGGGAGGATATCCATGTCGCGCCCTACGCCGCCGCCGCCGGCGCGTTGGCCGACTTGCCGCTCGGCGCCACACTGCTGATCGATCCGCGCCGCATCACCCACGGCAGCCGCCAGCGCGTGCCGGCCGGAGTGCGGGTGATCGAGGCGGTCAACCCGACCACCTTCGCCAAATCGAAAAAGAGCGGGCAGGATGCAAGCCACGTGCGCGCGACGATGGAACAGGACGGCGCCGCGCTGTGCGAGTTCTTCACCTGGCTGGAACAGACGCTGGCCGATCCGCGCCGCGCGCCGCTGACCGAAGTGGACATCGACCGCCACATCACGGCGGCGCGCGCACGCCGGCCGGGCTTTATCAGTCCGAGTTTCGCCACCATCGCCGGCTTCCGCTCCAACGGCGCGATCATGCATTACCGCGCCACCGAGGCGCAGCACGCGGTGATCGAAGGCGACGGCCTGCTGCTGATCGATTCCGGCGGCCAGTATTTGGGCGGCACCACCGACATCACGCGCGTGGTGGCCGTCGGCGACATCACCGCCGAACATCAACGCGACTTCACGCTGGTGCTCAAGGGCGTCATCGCGCTGTCGTCCGCGCGCTTCCCGCGCGGGACCAAATCCCCGATGCTCGACGCCATCGCCCGGGCGCCGCTGTGGGCCGAAGGGCTCGATTTCGGCCACGGCACCGGCCATGGCGTCGGCTATTTCCTCAACGTGCACGAAGGCCCGCAGTCGATTTCGCAATCGGCGATGCCGGAGCCGCACACCGCTATGGAACCAGGCATGATCACATCGATAGAACCGGGCCTTTACCGCCCGGGCAAATGGGGCATCCGGATTGAAAACCTGGTGCTCAACCAACCCGCCGGCCAGACCGAATTCGGCGACTTCCTCCAGTTCGAGACGCTGACCCTGTGCCCGATCGACACCCGCTGCATCGAACCGTCGCTGCTGCGTGACGACGAGAAGCGCTGGCTCAACGACTACCACGCCACGGTGCGCACGCGTTTGCTGCCGCTGTTGTCCGGCGACGCGCTGGCCTGGCTGGAAAACCGCACGGTGGCCTTATGAGCGGCCGCGCAACCCGGGCCACGTCGGCCGTCGACCGCCTCAAGGTCCGCAGCGGCAATGCCAAGTATTCGATGTCGCGCACCGGCAGCGGCCACTTCTTCCTGACCGAGGGCCCCGGCCTGCCGCCGCTGTGCGCGCCGCTGGAGCTGGACGACTTTGTCGCCTTCGTCAACGGCATCTCGCCCGGCCCGCCGCGGCGCGTCAGCAAGCTCGATATCGCGTTTGAAAAGCAGCTCACAAAAAAAGCACCTCCTAAATAAAGGCTCGCCATGCCCGCCATCGATTTCCTGAGCGCCTACTGGTCGCACACCGAACTGGCGACCAACGCCGTGATCTTGTTGAATCTGTTGGGCGCGTTGGCTTTGGGTCTGCTGGTCGGCTACGAACGCTCGTACCACGGCCGCGCGGCCGGCATGCGCACCTATGGCCTGGTGTGCATGGCCTCGGCCGCGCTGACCGTCATCGGCGGCTATCCGGGGCACTGGTTCGGCGGCCACGTGTCGCAATACCTGATCAACTCCGACCCGACCCGCATCGTGCAGGGCATCGTCACCGGCATCGGCTTCCTGGGCGCCGGCGTCATCATGCGCGAAGGCTTCAACATCAGCGGCCTGACGACGGCGGCGTCGATCTGGGCCTCGTCGGTGATCGGCGTGATGGTGGGGATCGGCTTTTACCTGGGCGCGATCGGCCTGGCGATACTGTGCGCAAGCTCGATGATTTTCCTGACCCGGGTGGAGGCCTGGCTGCCGTCGCGCCACGCGATCGCGATCACGATGCGCTTCAAGGCCGGCTACATGCCGCAGGAGCCGGCGCTCAGGTCGATGGCGCTGCAGCGCGGTTACGAAATCGCCGGCGGCTCGCTGATGATCGGCAGCGACGGCGGCCAGCAGGAATGGCGCTTCGTCGCCATCGCGTTGAGCAAGCGCAGTGGCGCGCCGATGGCGGTGCTGTCGGCGGAACTGGCCGCGTTCGACGGCATCCACAGCTTCCAGCTATCGCACGCGAGGAACTAAGACCATGCACGAACAAGCCCAAGCCGTCTTCGATTTCTGGTTTCAGCCGGGGGCGGGCCAGGCGGCCGACGCGCCGCGCCGCGAATGGTTCCAGAAGGACGACGCCTTCGACCGTGAAATTCACAGCCGTTTCGGCGCGCTGATCGAGCGGGCGCTCGCCGGCGGCCTGCTGGAATGGGACGCCGACGGTCCGCAGGCGCGGCTGGCGCGCATCCTGTTGCTCGACCAGTTCACCCGCAACGTCCACCGCGGCACGCCGCTGGCGTTCGCCGGCGACGCGCTGGCGCTGCGCGCGGCGCGGGCGATGGTCGACGACGGGCAGGACCTGGCGCTGCCGCCGTTGCAGCGCTCCTTTGTCTACCTGCCCTTCGAGCATGCCGAGGACATGGCGATGCAGGAGCAGGCCGTGGCGCTCTACACGCGCATGGAGAACGACGAACGCGATGCGGCGCCGGCGGCCACCGTCAAGGGCATCGCCGGCATGCTCGATTACGCGCGGCGCCACCGCGAGGTGATACGCCGCTTCGGCCGCTTCCCGCACCGCAACGCGATTCTGGGGCGCGCTTCGACCGCCGAGGAGGAAGCCTACCTCGGGCAGCCGGGATCGGGGTTCTGATGACGCCGACGTTCAATCTGATCGGCGCCGGGCACGTGGGGCGGGTGCTGGGGCGCCTGTTCGCGCGCCACGGCTGCTTCAGCATCCAGCAGGTGCTGACGCGCTCCGTCTCGTCCGCGCGCGACGGCGTGGCTTTCATCGGCGCCGGCGACGCCGTCGAGCGCTACGATCAACTGCAACCGGCGGCGCTGCACGTGCTGGCCGTCGGCGACGACCAGATCGGCGCCGCCTGCGCCGCGCTGGCCGACGCCGTGCCGCTGGCCGGCAGCGTGGTGTTCCACTGCAGCGGCGCGCTGGCGTCGGACCAGCTGCGGGCGGCGCGCGAGGCCGGCGCGCTGGTCGCCAGCGTGCACCCGATCCGCAGCTTTGCCGACCCGTTGGCGGTGGTGGCGCAATTTGCCGGCACGTTCTGCGGCGTCGAAGGCGACGCCGGCGCGCTGGCGCTGCTCACGCCGGCCCTGCGCACGATAGGCGCGCAACCGGTGCCGATCGAGGCCTCGGCCAAAACCGTGTACCACGCGGCGGCCGTCTTCGCCAGCAACTACCTGGTCACGGTGCTCGACGCCGCGCTGCGCGCCTACCAGGCCGCCGGCATCCCCGAGCCGGTGGCGCGGCAAATGGCGCAGCCGCTGGCGTCCGAATCGATGGCCAACGTGTTCCGGCTGGGCGCCGCCGCCGCGCTCACCGGCCCGATCGCGCGCGGCGACATGGCGACAGTCGAACGCCAGCAGCGCGCCGTGGGCGGCTGGGACCCCGCCACCGGCGAACTCTACCAAGCGTTGGTGGCGCCGACGGCCGCCCTGGCGCGCAGAAAACCTCGGGCCTAAACCGCCGCGACACCGCCATCGACAAAAAGTTCATGTCCGGCGACAAAGCTGCTCTCGCTTGACGCCAGGAAGAGCACCGCCCGCGCCACCTCGTTCGGTTGCGCCAACCGCCCGAGCGGAACGCTTTGATTGAGCGCCTTTTCGACTTCCGGTTGCGCGTCGAGGTAGCTCCGTATCAGGCGTGTCTCGGTTCCACCGGGCGAGACCACGTTCACGCGGATGCCCCGTTCCTTCAGGTCGTTCGTCCAGCTTCGGGCGAACGAGCGCACCGCCGCCTTGCTGGCGTTGTAAAGCGACTGGCCTGGCAAGCCTTTACTGCCGGCGATGGAGCCGTTGAGGACGACAGCGCTTCCCGCCGCCATCAGCGGTAGCGCTTTCTGCACAGTGAACACCACGCCTTTCACATTGACGTTGAAGATCGCGTCGAAATGCCTATCGTCGATCGCATCGAGTGGCGCGACCTCGTAGACGCCCGCATTGGCGAACACGACATCGACCTTTTGGTGGTCCTGTTGGATTTGTTCGTACAGCCGGGCGACATCGGCTGCGTTGGCGGCGTCACCTCGCACGCCGACCGCCCCGTGGCCGATTTCTTTCACGGCCTCGTCGAGCAGCTCTTGCCGGCGCCCTGTGATGTATACGTGCGCACCTTCGATGGCGAAGAGTTTCGCCGTTGCGAGGCCGATGCCGTCGCTGCCCCCGGTGATCACCACGACTTTGTTTTCGAAACGTTTATTCATTTCTCATACCCTTTTTTGATAAGTGGAGGATTGCTCCACTTATAATATGGAGGTATCCTCCGTTTGACAAGCAAAAGAGGAAACAAATTGAGTGATGAACCCGCCCTCCGGGCTGACGCGCAGAAAAACCGCGAACTGATCCTCTCTGCCGCCGAGGAGCTTTTCCTCGAAAAAGGAGCGGGTGTTCCGCTGGAGGAAGTCGCCAAGCGCGCCGGCGTCGGTATCGGCACGCTTTACCGTCGCTTTCCCACGCGTGAGGCGTTGTTGGCCGCTACCAGCAACGAGCGTTTCTTGTCGCTGGCGGAGACCAGCCGGGCGCGCGACCCGGATCTGGCGCCGGGCGAAGCGGTGCGCGCTTATCTTGAAGAGCTTGCAAGGAACACGAGCACGTATCAGAGCCTTGCCGCGTCGATCGGGACGGTTATCCAGTGCGGGACGCCCGGATGCAATGCGATCACGGCGGAAGGGCGGCGGCTGCTGCAGCGCGGACAGGAAGCAGGCGCCATCCGCCGCGATGTCACTTACGAGGATTTCATTTACGTGGTAACCGCCATTTCCATCGCAATCGAAAACGACGGGTCATCGAAAACGCGTATTGGACACTTGGTGGATTTGTTCTTAAATGGCATCAGCGTCAGTGGTTCGGATTAGCCACCGATAGACGCCTCGACACATATCTCCTTGCAAATTACTGCTTAACAACTATATTTTAGACATGGTTACCCACCGTCCGGCCCGTCCGTGGCCGGGCGTTGCAGTTTTATTGGTACGAATTCACAAATAAGTGGCGGGATTTGTCGACAAACGCGGCAATTCGCAATAAGCTTGTTTCTCAGAATGTTTTCTTTGAGAATCAAGAAGTACACAATACAACACGTCAGCAGGACTGCAGCCGGCGCCAATTGGATAAGGGTGAGAACATGTTATTTTTGAAAAGTACGACCGTCACGAAGGCGCCAGGCATTTACGACGTCGATATCGCCGCCAAGCCGCCAGGCAAGACCTTCGGCGTCTTCATGGCCACCGATCCGGACAATCCACCGACCGAAGTGCTGACCGCGTTGGCCGCGATGGGCTTCAAGAACACCTACAGCGGCGGCTACACCCACAAGGACCGCGGCAAGGTGCTGGACCTGCACTTCCAGAAAGACGGCACCGACCTGTTCCAGGGCTGGAAGGCCGAGGAGATGGAAGCGAACATGGCCGCCATCACCGCGCTGTTCGGCGGCATCGGCATCACCATCGCGCCGCGCGTGATGACCCTGGCCGAAGCCTACGCCTAAGCCACCACCTCGATGTGATACAGGGCCCACGGGCACGCGCCGAACCGCTCCGGCAGCGGTTTGCCGGCCATGTCGGGCACCTTGTCGGCATCGTAGATCGCCCATAGCGGGCCGAGCCCGCCCAGCGCCATCGCCGCCCCGTCCAGATGCGTGGCGACGATGTAGCGCTGCGCGCGCGCCTGCGCCACCGTGACGGTGGCCGCGTAACCATCCACCGCCCGCAGCACCAGCTTGCCGTTGTCGCCGAGCGCGCCGCCGGCCGCCTTGACCACGTCCAGCAGCAGCGGCCCGCTCAGCGCGTGCACCTTGGCGTCGTATTCCAGGGTCGGCTTGATGGCCACGGCGGGCAGCGCGGCCAGCGCGGCGAAGGTGAACGCGTGCGCCTTTTCAAAACTCAACTTTTGCTTGAACATCATCTGGTCGCGCACCGGATCGAATTTGCCCCGGTTGGGCTTGCCGATGGCGCCGGTGACGGTCAGCAGGGCGGGGCCGGCGGCCGCGGTGGACGTGGCGGCGGCGGCCGGCAAGGCGGCGGCCAGGCCACCGGCGACGGCGCTGCCCACGACGTTGCTCATAAACTGGCGTTTTTTCATGCGGGATTCTCCTCGATCGCGTAGTGCCGGTATCATACCGCGCATGGACTTATTTGCCGACGACGCCGCCCTGACACCGATCCCGATCGAGGATGGCGAACTGTGGTTTCAACAACGCCTGGCGCTGGACTGGCCGCCGGAAGAAGTCATGCGGCGCCTGCTCGACGAGACCGGCTGGCGCCACGAACAGGTGCAAGTCTGGGGTAAGCTGCACATGCAGCCGCGCCTGACGGCCTGGCATGGCGAGGCGAGTTACCGCTATTCCGGCAAGACCTTCCATCCGCTGCCGTTCACGCCGCTGCAACTGCACATCAAAGAGGCGGTCGAGCGCGCCACCGGCCGGCGCTTCAACAGCGTGCTGCTGAACTATTATCGTGACGAGCGCGACAGCATGGGCTTCCACGCCGACGACGAGCGCGAGCTGGGACCGGAGCCGGCCGTCGCCTCGGTCAGCTTCGGCGCGCCGCGCACTTTTATCCTCAAGCACCGGCGCCTGCCGAAGACGGTCAAGCTGGCGCTGGGCGACGGCTGCCTGCTGCTGATGGCGGGAACGTTGCAGCAACATTGGCTGCACGGCATCAACAAGGAGCGCACCCCGCGCGGGCCGCGCATCAATCTGACCTTCCGCATGATCGCCTGAGCGGGGCCCTTATCTGGGTACGGGCGGGCCCGCCACAAGGCGCCGCAGAGAACTTCTTAAGGACCTTAAGCCTCGCTTAAGTTTGGTGAAGGCTGCATTATACCATGAAACATATGGCTTACACTTGGTCACACTTATTACTAATTCGGTCGTGACGGACGATGGCTGGAGTGCTATCTTGAACACATCGCAATTCAAAGAACTGCGATCCCAAGCAATACCACTTCTAATCATTTTGCTGAAAGATCGAAATCATGAAAAAAATTCTGTTCGCATTAGTCGCTTCCGCAACCGCCCTGAGCGCCACCTCCGCCTTCGCCGATGACGCGGGCACCGGTTACATCGGTGCCGGCGTGGTCGGCAGCCGTTACGAGTACAACGCCCCCGGCGCCGTGAGTAGCGACAACCACAGCGGCTACAAGGCCGGCGGCAAGGTCTACGGCGGTTACAACATCGACCAGACCTGGGCGGTGGAAGCGGGCTACACCGACTTCGGTAAAAAATCGTACAACTACACGGCCAACGGCCTGCCAGGCGGCATCCACACCGATGCGCACTCCTACTATCTGGCCGGCAAGGGCACGTGGCCTGTGAACCAGCAAATCGCGCTGTTCGGCAAGCTGGGCGTTGCCCGCAACACCAACAAGGTGAGCACCAGCGGTATCTCGTCGGTGGGCGGCGACAACGACAAGACCGCGCTGTACGCGTCGGTCGGTGCCGAGTACGCGATCAACAAGAACGTCAAGGTCTCGCTGGAGTATGAAAACTACGGCAAGAACGACATCGATACCGGTCGCAAGGCTGGTGCCGTGACGGCCGGTCTGCGTTACGCGTTCTAAGCGATAGCAATAAAAAAAGGCCACCGCGAGGTGGCCTTTTGTCGTTTACACCGTCAGCGGCTTGTAACGAATACGCTTCGGCTTGGCGCCTTCTTCGCCCAGGCGTTTCTTCTTGTCGGCTTCGTATTCCTGATAGTTGCCGTCGAAGAAGGTCACCTGCGAGTTGCCCTCGAACGCCAGGATGTGCGTGGCGATGCGGTCCAGGAACCAGCGATCGTGCGAGATCACCAGCACGGAGCCGGCGAACTCGAGCAGCGCGTCTTCCAGCGCGCGCAGGGTTTCGACGTCCAGATCGTTCGACGGTTCATCGAGCAGCAGCACGTTGCCGCCCTTGAGCAGGGTCTTGGCCAGGTGGAGGCGGCCGCGTTCGCCGCCGGACAGGTTGCCGACGATCTTCTGCTGGTCCGAACCCTTGAAGTTGAAGCGGCCCAGGTAGGCGCGCGACGGCATGTCGAAGCGGCCGACGGTGAGCATGTCGGCGCCGCCGGAGACGTCCTCGAACACGCTCTTGCTGTCGCTCAAGGTGTCGCGGCTCTGGTCGACCAGCGAGATGCGCGCGGTCTGGCCGATCGCCACTTCGCCGCTGTCGGGCTTGTCCAGGCCGGCCACCATCTTGAACAGCGTCGATTTACCGGCGCCGTTGGGGCCGATGATGCCGACGATGGCGCCCGGCGGGATCGTGAACGAGACGTTGTCCATCAGCAGACGGTCGCCGAAGGCCTTCGAGACGTTTTTAAATTCGATGACTTCATTGCCCAGACGCTCGGCCACCGGAATGAAGATCTCCTGGGTCTCGTTGCGCTTCTGGTATTCGTACTCGCTCAGCTCGTTGAAGCGGGCCAGGCGGGCCTTGGACTTGGCCTGGCGCGCCTTCGGATTCTGGCGCGACCATTCCAATTCCTTGGCCAGCGCTTTTTGACGCGCCGATTCGGTTGATTCTTCCTGCTTCAGGCGGTTGGCCTTCTGGTCCAGCCACGACGAGTAGTTGCCCTTCCATGGGATGCCGTGGCCGCGGTCCAGTTCCAGGATCCATTCGGCGGCGTTGTCGAGGAAGTAGCGATCGTGGGTGATGCCGACCACGGTGCCGGGGAAGCGCAGCAGGAACTGCTCCAGCCACTCGACGGACTCGGCGTCGAGGTGGTTGGTCGGTTCGTCGAGCAGCAGCATGTCGGGCTTGGACAGCAGCAGCTTGCACAGCGCCACGCGGCGCTTCTCGCCGCCCGACAGCACGCCGATCTTGGCGTCCCATGGCGGCAGGCGCAGCGCGTCGGCGGCCATTTCCAGTTGCAGGTTCAGGTTGCCGCCGTCGGAGGTCGAGATGATCGCCTCCAGACGGGCTTGCTCGGTGGCCAGCGCGTCGAAGTCGGCGTCCTCTTCGGCGTAGGCGGCGTACACGGCCTCCAGCTTGGCTTGCGCCTCGAACACTTCGCCCAGGCCCGATTCGACTTCCTGGCGCACGGTTTTTTCCGGATCGAGCTGCGGTTCCTGCGGCAGGTAGCCGATGTTCAGGCCCGGCATCGGCACGGCTTCGCCCTGGATGTCGGTGTCGATGCCTGCCATAATTTTCAGCAAGGTCGACTTACCCGATCCGTTCAAACCCAGCACGCCGATTTTTGCGCCTGGGAAGAAGGACAGCGAAATATCTTTCAGAATCTGGCGCTTGGGCGGGACGATTTTGCCCACGCGGTTCATGGTGTAGACGTAATTTGCCATTCAGGGGGGAGCTTTCAAGAGAGTAAGTGATAATCCGTAACCAGCATTATAGGCGCAGCGGACAGCGCCGGACACATTGCGCGCGCACCCGGACACGCCGTTTCAGCAAATTCAAGGACTTAGCGGTGGCATGACTTTTGCAAACCACGGCTGTTCCTTCTTCCGACCCGTAGCCCATGAAAAATACGTTTTGCGCACTGTTGTTGTTGATTGCGTCGGCCGCCGCCACGGCCGCTCCGGCGTCCTTGCCGGCGCCGCGCGACCTCCCGTTCAAGGGCGACATGACGTTGAGCGTCGACGCCACCGATCAAGTCCATAAAATCCTGCGCGTGCGCCAAACCATCCCGGTCCAGGGCAAAGGGAAGATGGTGCTGATGTATCCGCAGTGGGAGACCGACAGCCACTCGGCCACGCAGCAACTGACCGGGCTGGCCGGGCTGATCGTCACAGCCGGCGGCCGGCGCGTCGAATGGCTGCGCGATGGCGGCGACCCCTACGCCTTCCACGTCGACGTCCCGCACGGCGCGCGCGAACTGGAGGTGGAATTCCAGTTCCTGTCGCCGACCGCCGGCAACGTGCTGATGAGCCCCGACATGTTGACCCTGCCGTGGCAAAAAGTCGCGTTGTATCCGGCCGGCTGGTTCATCCGCAACATCGCCGTGCGCGCCGAACTGAAGCTGCCGGCCGGCTTCCAGTACGCCACCTCGCTGGAGACGGCGGCAGTCCGCGACCAGCTGGTGTCGTTCAAGCCAACCACCTTCGACGACCTGGTCGACGCGCCGGTGCACGCGGGGCGTTACTTCAGGCGGGTCGACCTCGCGCCCGGCGCCGCCCGCCCCATCCACCTGAACATGATCGGCGACAACGAGGCCGCGCTGGCCATTCCCCCCGCCATGCTGGACAAATACCGGGCGATGGCCACGGCGCTGCCGGCGCTGTTCCGCTCGCAGCACTACCGCCACTACGACTTCCTGCTGACCTTGTCCGATATCCTGCCCGCCGGCGGTGGGCGCGAACACCAGGAATCGAGCGAGAACGCCCTGGCGCTGGACTTCTTCACCCGGCCGGACGCGCACCTGCCGATGGCCGACCTGATCGTCCATGAATACGCGCACTCGTGGAACGGCCGCTTCCGCCAGCCGGCCGACCTGTGGTCGCCGACGCTGAACCAGCCGGTGCGCGGCAGCTTGCTGTGGGTGTACGAGGGGCAGACCGAATTCTGGGGCCGCGTGCTGGCCGCGCGGCTCGGCTTGCGCACCCGGCAGCAGACGCTGGACGCGCTGGCCGTCGATGCCGCCAACGCCGCCGCCCGCGCCGGGCGCCAGTGGAAATCGCTGCAGGACAGCACCAACGACGCGCTCTACATGCCCGGCCGCCAGATGCAATGGCGCGACTGGCAGCGGCGCGAGGATTACTACGGCGAAGGGGTGCTGCTGTGGCTGGACGTCGACATGCTGCTGCGCGAGCGCACCGGCGGCCGCGCCGGACTGGCGGACTTTGCCGGCGCCTTCTTCGGCGCGAACAACGCGCTGGCGACCAGCACCTACACCTTCGCCGACGTCTGCAGGACGCTCAACGCCATCGCGCCCTACGACTGGTCCGGCTACTTCACCGCGCGCCTGCGCGCCCACGACGACAGCCACTTGCTGGACGGCCTGGCGCGCGCCGGCTACCGCCTCGTGTACACGGACGAGGCGACCGAATACTTCGTGCAAAACGAGGATTTCAACGTCGGCGGCATGGACTTGAGCGCGTCGCTGGGGCTGACCGTCGGCAAGAAAGGCGTCGTCAAGACGGTGGCGTGGGAGGGGCCTGCCTTCCGCGCCGGCGTCGGCATCGGCGCCAAACTGACCCAGGTCGGCGGGCTGCCCTACAGCGACGACGCGCTCAAGCAGGCGATCAAGGCGGCAGCGGCCAGCGGGCGGCCGATCGCGCTGGGCTTCGACGCCGACGGCCGCTCGCAGACCGTGCTGATCCCGTACTACGGTTCGTTGCGCTATCCGCGCCTGGAGCGCATCCCCGGCAAGCCCGATCAGCTGGAGCGCTTGTTGGCCCCCAGCCCTTCGGCCACATAGAGCGCCAGCGCGAACGGCCGGCCGTCGTTTTTACTGTTGGTGCAGCACCAGCTGCGCCGGGCGGCGGAAGCCGGTCCAGACCGCGCCGAAGGCGACGCTGCACGCCAGCGTGACCAGCACCATCGGCGCGGCCGTGCCGTTCGACAGGCAACTGGTGACGAAGCTGCACACGGCCGTCAGCGCCATCTGGACGAAGAAGAACAGCCCCGAGGCCGATCCGGCCACCGCCGCGTAGGGCTGTAGCACGCCGAATTGGCACGCCGGAATGGCGATGCCGACCGACAGCATGATCAGCAGGAACGGGCCGACGATGGCCGGCAGCGCCAGCGGAAACAGCGTTGTCGCCACCATCAGCAACCCCGCGCCGGCCAGGTTCAGGCCGACCGCCCAGGCGATCAGGCGGTCGGCCGGATGCCGCGCCGACAGGCGCCGGAACAGGTTCGAGCCGATCACGTAGCCGGTGACCGTCAAGCCGAACACCAGCGCGTACGCGGTCGGCGACAGGCGCATCGTTCGTTGCAGCAGCACCGACGATTCGGCGATGAACGGGAAATAGGTGCAATAGACGAAGCTGATCGCCAGCGCGTAGCGCAGGAAATAGGCGTCGCCGAGCAGGCGCCGGTACACGCGCAACGGATGTTCGGTGGCGCCGCCGCGCTGCGCGGGCGGCAGGGTTTCGGGCAGCAACAGGCCGATCAGCGCCAGCGACAGCGTCGCCAGCAGGCCGAGGCCGATGAACACCCAGCGCCAGCCCAGCGCCGCGTCGATCACGCTGCCGGCCAGCGGCGCGACGATGGGCGAGAGCGCCATGCCCATCGAAATCCGGCTCAGCATGGCGGCCTGGGTGCCCTTGTCGAATTTGTCGCGCACCATCACGCGTCCGACCACCGTGCCGCTGCAGCCGCCCAGCGCCTGGAACATCCGGGCCACGATGATGACGGCGGCGTTGTCGGCCGCGGCGCACACCGCCGTGGCCACCAGGTACAGCAGCGTGCCCCAGATCAGCACCGGCCGGCGGCCGACGCGGTCGCACAGCGGGCCGCAGACCAGCATCGAGACGGCGTAGCCGACCATGTACAAGGTCAACGTCAGTTGCAGTTGCGCGTCGGACGCCCCCAGCGCGTCGGCCATCGCCGGCAGCGAGGGCAGATAGGCGTCGATGGTCACGCGCGGCAGGCACACCAGCAGCAGCAGGATGGCGGTCCAGGCCCAGGGTTTGAGGGTTTTATTGGAGCACGGCGGGCGAAACAAGGTCATGGCGGGCAGGGCGAGTTGACAATTTTTCCAGTCTAGGGGGATTGTGGTCTAATAATAAGTACCGTTTATCAGATTATTTATTGGACCACTATGGCGAGAGGAAAAGCCGGATTCGCCCTCGATCTGCCGCGCCCGGCGGCGTTGCTGGACGCCTCCGCGGCCGGGCAGGGCGAGAGCAAGCAGGAGATCGTCTACGCCACCTTGCGCGAGGCCATCCTCGGCCGCCTGATTCCGGCCGGCGGCCGCTTGCCGGCCAGCCGCGCGCTGGCGCAGCGCTGGGGCTTGTCGCGCGGAACGGTGGAACTGGCCTACGACAGGCTGTGCTGCGAAGCCTATGTGTCGAGGACGCCGGGCTCGGGCACGCGGGTCAGCGCCGTGGTGCCGGACCGCTACCTGGTGGCCGCCGCGATTGCCGTGCCCGGTCCGCCGCCGCCGCGCCGTCCGGCCGCCGCGCCGGCCGCCGAGGGCGGCGCCGAGCCCGGCGTGCAGGTCGGCGTGCCGTTCGTGGCGCGGATGGCCGATCCCACGCTGTTTTCGCTGCCGGCATGGTCGCGCCACCTGGCCGGCGCCCTGCGCGGCGCCGGCCCCGAATTGTTATGCTCGGCCGATCCGCGCGGCGTGGCGGCGTTGCGCGAGCAGATCGCCGATTACCTGCGCAAGTACCGCGGCATTCCCTGCGACGCCGGCGATATCGTCGTGCTGACCGGCATCCGCCACGCGCTCGACCTGGTGGCGCGCACCCTGCTGCGCCCGGGCGAGAAGGTGTGCGTCGAGGATCCGGGCTATCCGGCGGCGCTGCGGATTTTCGCCCGGGCCGGCGCCGTCGTCGCCCCGGTCCCGGTCGGACCGGAGGGGTTCGAATGCGCGCAATTGCGGCGCCACCCGGACGCCCGGCTGGTCTACGTCACGCCCGCGCACCAGTCGCCCGTCGGCGTGACGATGTCGGCCACGCGCCGGCTGGAACTGCTGGACTGGGCCGACCGCAGCGGCGGCTGGATCATCGAGGACGACTACGACAGCGAGTTCAATTACCTGAGCGCGCCGCTGGCCGCGCTGAAATCGCTCGACAAGGCGCGCCGGGTGATCTATTGCGGCAGCTTCAACAAAACCTTGTTCGCCGGGCTGCGGGTCGGTTTCGCCGTGGTGCCGCCGCAGCTGCGCGAGCCGCTGCTGGCGCTGTGGCAGACCACCGGCCGCTCGGTCGGCGTGACGGAACAATTGGCGCTGGCGTCCTGGCTGGCGGACGGGGCGTTCGTGCGCCATCTGCGCTCGGCGCGCCGCGCCTACCAGGAGCGGCGCGACGCGATCCTGGCACTGCTGGCGGCCGAGGCCCCGGGGCGCTACGGCGTCAGCGGCCAGCACGCGGGGTTTCATTTCGTGCTATGGCTGCCGCCCGGCAGCGACGAGGCGGCGTTTTGCGCGCGCGCCGCCGCCATCGGCCTGAATCTGGAGGGGATGGGCGGACGCTGCCGCGAAGTGGTGTTGCCGCCGGCCGTCATCGTCGGCTACACGGCGCTGACGATGGCCCAGGCGCGCTACGGCGCCCAGTTGCTGGCCGGACTGCTGGCCGCTACGCCGCCCGCCGGTTGACGCGGCCGGCCCACAGCCCCTCGGCCACGTACAGCGCCAGCGCGCCCCAGATGATGACAAAGCCGAGCAGCCGGGCCGGCGGGAACGCTTCGTGGAACACCCACACGCCCAGCAGCGCCTGCATGGTCGGCGACAGGTATTGGATCAGTCCGAGCGCGGCCATCGGTATCCGGCGCGCGCCGGCGGCGAACAGCAGCAGCGGCACGGCGGTGATCGGCCCGGCCGCCGCCAGCAGCCAGCGGGTGCTGTCGAACTCGCTGTTGACGAAGCTGTTCTGGCCTTGCACGGTCAGCCAGACGACGTAGCACAGCGCCAGCGGGAACAGGATGATCGTTTCCAGCGACAGGCCCTCGAGCGCGGCCAGCGCCGCCGTCTTGCGCAGCAGCCCGTAGGCGCCGAAGCTGATGCCTAAAATTAAGGCGATCCACGGCACCTGGCCGGCCGACCACGTCAGCCACAGCACGCCGCAGGCCGCCGCCGCGATCGCGACCCATTGCGCGCGCCGCAGTTTTTCCTTCAGCACCAGCACGCCCAGCAACACGTTGATCAGCGGATTGATGAAGTAGCCCAGGCTGGCGTCGATGACGTGGCCGTTGTTGACCGACCAGATGTACACGAACCAGTTGGCCGACAGCAATACGGCGCTGGCGATGAAGCTGCCCAGGATGCGCGGCTGGCGCAGGGTTTGCGGCAGCCACTTCCACTGGCGCCGCGCGGTCAGCACCAGGGCCAGGAACAGCAGCGACCACAGCATGCGGTGCGCCAGCATCTCCATCGGCGGCACCTCGGCCAGCGCGTGGAAATACAGCGGAAAGATTCCCCAAAAAAAGAACGCGAGGGTGGCATAGACGATACCTGGGTTCATGGTGCGCAGCGGCGTAACGGCGGGCCGACATTATCGCCCAATTAGGACGGGCCCGCTGGCCGGTGGACAAGCACGGCGTTCCGGGAGCGCGCCAGACTCGCGCTCCCGGCCACAGCAGCGTACACTTGCGCTATTGACTAATTGGAATGCCCGCGTATGCCAAAATCTCCTTGCCTTTTGCAAATAGTTATCCTATTGTGCAATGCACCAAAACAACCTCAGGTGCAATCTTGACCGAGCAACACAAGAAAAGCAGCGTCGCCGCCCTCACGCTGGCGGCCGTCGGCATCGTCTACGGCGACATCGGTACCAGCCCCCTCTACACCCTGAAAACCATCTTCGATCCCGAGCACGGGCTGGCGTTGAACGAGTTCAACCTTCGGGGCATCATCTCGCTCATTTTCTGGGGCTTGACGATGATCGTCTCGCTCAAATACGTGACCCTGGTGCTGCGCGCGGACAACCGCGGCGAGGGCGGCATCATGGCGCTGATGGCGCTGGCGCTGAACTCCGTCACCAAGGCGGCGCCGCGCTGGCACTTCCCGCTGATGCTGCTGGGCGTGTTCGGCGCCACCATGTTCTACGGCGACAGCGTCATCACGCCGGCCATCTCGGTGCTGGGCGCGATCGAGGGCCTGGAGGTGGCCGCGCCGGGGCTGGAACAGTACATCGTGCCGCTGACGATCATCGTGCTGGTGTCGCTGTACGCGGTGCAGCACCTGGGCACGGCCGGCATCGGCCGCTGGTTCGGACCGATCATGGTGATCTGGTTCGCCGCGCTGGCCGTCATGGGCGTGATCAACATCGTCGCCGCGCCGCAGATTTTATACGCGCTCAATCCGATGAACGCCTTCCACTTCATGCTGCAAAACCGCATGATCGCGTTTGTCGCGCTGGGCGCCGTGGTGCTGGCCTTCACCGGCGCCGAGGCGCTGTACGCCGACATGGGCCACTTCGGCAAAAAACCGATCCGCGCGGCCTGGTTCCTGGTCGTGTTCCCGGCGCTGGCGCTGAACTACCTGGGCCAGGGCGCGCTGCTGCTGACGCATCCGGACGCGGTGTCCAACCCGTTCTTCAACCAGCTCGGGTCGTGGAGCGTCTACCCGCTGGTGGTGCTGTCGACGATGGCGGCGGTGATCGCCTCGCAGGCGACCATCTCCGGCACCTTCTCGATGACCAAGCAAGCCATCGCGCTGGGCATGCTGCCGCGCATGCGCATCCAGCACACGTCGGCCAGCGAAATCGGCCAGATCTACATCCCGGCGGTCAACTGGCTGCAGCTGGTGGTGGTGTTGATGGCGGTGGTGGGCTTCGGCTCGTCCGACAAACTGGCCGGCGCCTACGGCATCGCCGTCACAGCCACGATGCTGTGCACCACCGTGCTGACGTTCTTCGTGATCCGCTACCGCTGGCACCTGCCGCTGTGGCTGTGCTTCAGCGCCACCGGCTTCTTCATCATGATCGACATCCTGCTGTTCTCGGCCAGCACGCTCAAGCTGTTCCACGGCGGCTGGTTCCCGCTGCTGCTGGCGATCATCCTGTTCACCGTCATGCTGACCTGGAAGCGCGGGCGCGAGCTGGTGTTCAAGAACCTGCAAAAGCACGCCATTCCGCTGGAGGAGTTCCTGTCGTCGCTGTTCGTGGCGCCGCCCACGCGGGTCTACGGCACCGCCATTTTCCTGCGCGGCGAAAGCGACGGCGTGCCGCACGCGCTGCTGCACAACCTGTCGCACAACAAGGTGCTGCACGAGCGGGTGGTGTTCTTCACCGTGCACATCGTCGAGGAGCCGTGGGTGTCGGAGGACGAGCAGGTCAAGGTGATCGACCTCGGACACCAGTGCTACCAGGTCAATGTGTTCTACGGCTTCAAGGACGAACCGGACATCCCGAAGGTGCTGGCCCAGTGCGAGTGTCTGGGACTGCCGTTCGAGATGATGGAAACATCGTTCTTCATCGCCCGCCAGACGGTCATCTCGACCCCCGGCCATGGCATGGCGCCATGGCGCGAGCATCTGTTCGTGACGATGTCGCGCAACGCCCGCGGCGCCGCCGACTACTACCAGATTCCGCCCAACCGCGTGATCGAACTTGGCACGCAAGTGGAAATTTAAGCACACAAACGGCGCTAAAAGATGTAACCGAATGTAGTGCTTGGGGCGGGTGGGCCGGGGTCTGCTAAACTTCTGCTCCTAAAAGCTTGCATGAACACGAACTATTCATCAAAGGTCACCATGAAATCGAAGTTTCAAATTAGTGTTGCTGTTGCCTGCCTGGCGATTTTGACGGCCTGCGGTGGCGGTTCGAAAAAATCCGATCCGGTCGTCGTGCCGCAGCCGGCGTACGCGGTCAAGGATGTCACCGTCGGTGTCGGCACCGACAGCAGCACGCTGGCGGAAAAAGGCGACCTGGTGGCGGTGGCCTACACCGGCTACCTGTACGACTCCACCAAGGCCGACGGCATCGGCGCCAAGGTGGAAAGCTCGATCGACACCAACACCACCGCGCCGCCGTTCACGCTGGGCGTCGGCGGGGTCGTGCCGAACGGCTGGGACCTGGCCATCGCCGGCATGCGCGTGGGCGGTGTGCGTTTGGCCACGCTGCCGGCCAACCTGGCGTATGGCGATCTTTCGCGTCTGGCGCAGACGGTCGCGGGTTATTCGTATGCTGCGATGCCGGCCAATTCGCCGCTGGTCTATGAACTGCGGCTGGTGAACGTCACTAAACTCGTCAAGCAGCCAAGCGTCCCCGCGCCGACCGATTTGAAGATTGTGGAAGTGACTGCCGGTACCGGCGCCGTTGCGGCAAACGGCAAGAGCGTCACCGTTCGCTACACCGGCTGGCTGTATGACGGCACACGCGACAACTTCAAGGGAACGCGCTTCGATCCGGCCACCCCGGGGGACACCGCTTACAGCACAACGACCTTCACCATCGGCGACGGCACTATGGTTTCCGGCTTTAATACCGGTACTCAAAACATGCAGGTGGGTGGCAAACGCACCGTGTTCATTCCGCCGGCGCTGGGGTACGGCGCGACCGGAAAGGGTAGCGTTCCGCCCAACGCGAACATGGTCTTCGACATCGAGCTGATGTCGGTTAATTGATCTGCGCTATCCCGAAATAAAAATGGCAGCCAATGAAATGGCTGCCATTTTTTTCGCCTCGACTACTTAGTCTCGCAGCGCCTGCGCGGGGGAGATGCGCATCGCCGCCAGCGTGTGGCGCGCGGTGGCGGCCGCCGCCACCAGCAGCGCGGCTGCCAACGCCGCCGCCGGCGCCCAGCCACCCAGCGGCGTGCGTTCGACGAACGGCGCCAGGTAGCGTTCAATCCCCAGCACGGCCGGCGGCAGTCCGATCAAGGCCGCCACTGTCGTCAACAGCAGGAATTCACGCCCCACCAGCGTGCCGATGGCCCTGCGACCGGCGCCGTGCAGCTTGCGCAGCACGATCTCGCGTGCGCGCCGCTGCACGCTGTTTGCCGCCAGCGCGTAGATGCCGAACGCCGCCAGCGCGAACACCAGGACGGTGGCGCCGGCCAGCATGCCGGCCAGGCGCAGATCGTCCGCGTAAGCCTGGGCGTGGTAGCCGCCGGCGCGCTGTATCGTCGGCGGCGAAGTAGGGAAGTAGCGCGTGGCTGTGGCGGCGATCGCCCCCACCAGCGCATCCACCGCGCCGGGCGCCGACGGCGTGCCGCGCATCCGTACCGTCAGCAGGCGGCCGCCGTTATCGGGCATGTAGATCAACGGCCGCGCCGGCTCGCGCAGCGTATGCCAGCGTATGTCCGGCGCCACGCCGACGATGCGCCAGTTGCTGCCGTTGATGCGCTGGCCCAGCGCCTGCTCCATCGAGCTCCATCCCAGCGCCGTCACCGCCGCCTGGTTGACGACGACGTTGCGTTCGTCGGCGCCGTCGACGCCGCTGTCTGCCTTGTCGAAGCGCTGGTCGAACAGCCGGCCGGCGAGCGCGGAAAGGCCGTAGACGTCGAAGAACTCGGTGCCGACCGATTCGATCGGCATCGCGGCGGCGCTGCCGTCCACGCGCTTGACCGTCGCGCTGCCGCGCGTGCCGGTGCCGTCGTCGCGGCCCGGCACATTGCGGCTGTCGGCCACGCCCGCCACCTGCGGCAGCCGGGCCACGGCGTCGCGAAAGGCGCGCGCCCCCTTGTCCTCCATGCCGGCGCTCATTTCCACCACCAGCAGCGGCGCCGGATCGAAGCCCGGCGACACTTTGCCGGCGAATTGGGTCTGCCACAAGATCGCCAGCGCCAGGCTGCCGGTCGCCATCGCCGTGGCGAACTGCAAGGCCGTCAGCGCGCGCCGCAGCCAGGCGCCGCCGGCCGTCTCGCCGCTACGCTGGGCCAGTGCCGCTCCCATGTCGACGCCGCGCGCCAGCCAGCCCGGATACAGGCCCGCCAAGGCACCCACCAGAGCGCCGAACAGCAGGCACGCCGCCGTCGACAGCGGCGTGAAGATGCCGTCCAGCCGGCGTTGCAACAACTCGGAGCACAGCGGCAGCAGCAGCCACGCCAGCAGCATGCCCAGCGCGGCGGCGGCCAGCGACAGCAGCACCGATTCGGCCATGAACTGCGTCAGCAGCCTGCTCGTGGTGGCGCCGAGCACGCGGCGCATGGCGATCTCGCGCTGGCGGCGTAGCGTGCGTATCGTCGCCAGGTTGACGTAGTTGACCACCGCCAGGCCGAGGATCAGCAGGCCCGCCGCTCCCATCGCCAGCACCAGCCGCATGTCGCCGCGCGGGCCGGTGCCCATGGTGTTGGCGACGCTGCGGTCGAAGTAGGCGTCGGCCAGGGGGCCGAGGGCGATATCGACCATCTTGCGTCCGCCCAGCGCGAGCTTCATCTCCGGCGTGGCCATGCTTTGCCATGGCGCCTGGTCGATCACCTGCTGCAGCGCCTTTTGCAGTGCCTCGGCGCTGACGCCCGGACCGGTCTTGACGTAGATGCGGCCCTCGATGCCCATCCAGTTCGACAGCGCGCGCTGGCGCTCCTGGTCCGGCCACAGCGCGCTGCCGATGCCGACCATCGCGCCGAACTGCAAGGTGCTGTTGCCGGGCCGGTCGTCCAGCACCGCCCGCACCTGCAAGGTCTGGCCGTCGATTTCCACAATGCGGCCCAGGGCGGCGGCGGTGCCGAACAGGCGCAGCGCGGTTTGCCGCGTCACCGCCAGCCCGTCGGGCATGGTCAGGGCCTGTGTCAGATCGCCTTCACGCGCGCGCAGGCCGGCGATGCGCTCGAACGCCGGATCGACCGCGGTGACCTCCAATTCCGTCGGCCGGCCGGCCAGCCGCGCCATGGTCTTGTGCGGCCACCACACGCTGGCCTCCAGCGGCAGGCCGCTGCGCAGCGCCACCTCGCGCAGCGCGAACGGCGTGTACTCCATCCATTGCGGCTGGGGGATGAAGTTGAGCCGATGCTTGATCACATAAACGCGTTCGCGCTCCGGCACGTCGCGGTCGTAGCCGAACGAGTAGTACACAAACCCAAGCAGCAAGAAGCAGACGGCGAAACCTGTCGCCAGTCCCAGCAGCTCGACGGTCGACTGGAACGGTTGGCGCACCAGCAGCCGCCAACCGACGCGAAAATCACTTTGCCTCATTTGCAACTCCCTTTATTTAGTCTCGTAATGCCATCGCGGGCGACATGCGCACCGCCGCCAGCGTGCCACGCAACGTCGACACCAACGTCACCAGCAGCGCGGTCAGTATCCCGGCAAGCAGGGTCCAGCCGCCGATCGGCGCGCGTTCGATGAACGAGGCCAGGTAGCGCTGGATCACCAGCGTGGCCACCGGCAGGCCGATCGCCGCGCTGATCGCCACCAGGATCAGCGCTTCGCGTCCGACCAGCCTGGCGATGTCGCGCCGTCCCGCGCCGAACAGCTTGCGTAGCACGATCTGCCGGCCCAGCCGGCGCACGTTGTACGTCGACAGCACGTACACGCCGAAGCCGGCGATCATCACGGCGATGGCGCTCGCCAGGCCAAGCAGCTTGGCAAGCCGCAGATCGTCGCCGTAGTTCAGTGCGAAGTAGCTGCGCGCCTGGCGGATTGCCACCACGTCGTTCGGGAAGTAGCGCGCGGCCAGCGCGTGGGTCGCGCCTCCGAGTTGGCCCAGGTCGCCGCGCGCGCGCAGCGTCAGCGTGCTGTTTTGCTGGCTGGTGAAGTACAGGTAGGATTTGGGCGTGTCGCGCAGGCTGTCATAACGCAGATCGGGCGCGATGCCGACGATCGTCGCGGTCACCTTGCCGTCGCCGCTGTCGGTGGTGAGTAGCTGGCCGACGGCGTCGGCCGGGTCGGCGAAGCCCAGTGCGCGCGCGGCGCGGGCATTGAGCAGCACCGATTGGAAGCCGCCCTCGTCCTTGTCTGTCTTATCGCTGAACAGGCGCCCGGCGACCGGCCGCAGTGCGTGGACATCGAAGAAGTCGGCGCTGATCGAGCGGATCGACAGGCTGCTCCAGCGTCCTGACTTGCGCGTGACCTTGATGTTGGCGCCGGCGAATTGGCGTCCGATCGGATCGAGCGATGTCGCCACGCCGTCGACGCCCGGCAGGTGTTTGAGCGCCTCGCGCAGACCGCGGGCGGCCGGATTGGAGGTGTCGGCTGGTAGTTCCAACACCAGCAGCGGGGATGGGTCGAAGCCAGGGCTGGCCTGGCTGGCGTGGTGCGTTTGCCAGGCCACCGCCAGCGTGACGGCGACCAGCCCCATGGCGGTGGAAAACTGCAGCACCGTCAGCACGCGCCGCAGCCATAGCGCGCCCGAAGTTTCGTCGCCACCGCGTCCCGCCAGCGCTTGCGGCGGCCTGACGCGCAGCGCCACCCATGCCGGGTAGGCGCCCGACAGCAGGCCGATCGCCGTCCCCAGCGCCAGGTTGACCAGTAGCGTGATGGGCGTGAACAGGCCGTCGAGCCGGCGGTCGACCAGGTCGGCGAACAGTGGCAGCATCACCCAGGCCAGCAGCAAACCCAGCGCGGTTGCCGTCATCGCCACCAGTAGCGATTCGGCCAGGAATTGGCGGAGCACGCGCATGCCGTCGGCGCCGAGCACCTTGCGCACGGCGATTTCGCGCTGGCGCCGCAGCGCGCGCACGGTAGCCAGGTTGGCGTAGTTGATCGCCGCCAGCGCGAGGATCAGCAGCGCCACCGCCGTCAGGCCCAGCATGGCGCGCATGTCGCCATGCGGACCGCTGTTCGGCGTGTTGGCGGTGTCGGCGTCGAAGTACATATCGGGCAGCGCGCCCAGGGCCATGTCGCGCACTTTTCGGCCAACTGTTTTTTCCTCCAGCTCGGCGGCTTGCTCGCGCGTGTACGGCGAGTCGTCGGTGGCCCGCTGCAAATGCCGCCGCAGGGCCTCGGCGCCGACGCCGGGCTTGAGCCGCACATAGATCTTTGCGCCGTTGATGTAACCCCACGACGACATCAGCACCTTGCGTTCGGCGCTGTCCCACGCCCCGGTATCCATGCCCGCCAGCGCCCCGTAGCTCAAGGTGCTGTTGGACGGCCGGTCGGCGACCACCGCCGCCACCGTGTAGGGCTTGCCGCCGATGTGCACCATCCGGCCGACGGCGTCGGCGCCGCCGAACAAGCGGGTCGCGCTGCTGGTCGTCAGGGCCAGGGTGTCGGGCCGGCTCAAGGCCTGACGCAGGTCGCCGGCCAGCGCCCGCACGCCGAACATCGCGGGGAAATCGGCATGGACCGCCGCCAGCTGGATCGATTGCGGCAGGGCGTTGGTCTTCATCCCCACCGGCAGCGGCACCACGGCGGTGACGCCGTCGGTCATGCCGCTGGCGCGGGCCGGTTCGAGGAAGGCGAGCGGCACCGACTCGGTCCACGTCGGCTGCTGGAAGGTGTTGTTGCGCATTTTGACCAGGAATATCCGGTCGCCTTGCGGCACGTCCCGGTCGTAGCTGAACGAGTAGCGCACAAATCCCAGCAGCAGGAAACAGCTGGCGAAACCGACCGCCAGGCTCAGGACCACGGCGGCCGAGTAGCCGGGTTCCCCGACCAGCAAGCGCCAGCCGATGCGAAAATCGCGCAGGTTCATGAAGGATGATCCTGACGCTTAAGCGGCCTGCAGGGCGTCGACCATGATGCGGCCGTCGAGCAGGTTGATGGTGCGCGAGGCCTGCGCGGCGTGCTCCGGCGAGTGCGTCACCATCACCACGGTCGTGCCCTCGGCGTTGATCTCGCGCAGCAGGCGCATGACCTCGTCGCCGTGCGCGGTGTCGAGGTTACCGGTCGGTTCATCGGCCAGCAGCACGGCGGGACCGGCCACCAGCGCGCGCGCGATCGCCACGCGCTGCTGCTGGCCGCCGGACAGCTGCGACGGCCGGTGCGCGGCCCGGTGGCCGACACCCAGCTTGTTGAGCATCGCGGTCACGCGTTCGCGCCGCTCGCGCGCCGGGGTGCCGTTGTATTCGAGCGCCAGTTCGACGTTTTCGAACACGGTCAGCTCCTCGATCAGGTTGAAGCTTTGGAAAATGAAGCCGATGCGGCCGCGCCGCAGCTGGTTCAGCTTCGATTCGCTCCAGCCGGCGACGTTGCGGCCCTCGAACCAGTATTCGCCGTGATTGGGCGAATCCAGCAATCCCAGGATGCCCAGCATCGTCGATTTGCCGCAGCCGGACGGCCCGGTGATGGCGACGTATTCGCCCGCCTCGATCTCGAGGTCGATGCGGTCCAGGGCCGTGGTCTGGATTTCACCGGCCTGGTGGATTTTGCTGATGCCGACAAGTTTGAGCATGTGGGTTTGCCTTTTTGGTGGTGTGGATGTGAATTTACTGCGTAATTTGCAGCCTGGGTGAATTTCCGTAGGCGGCGTAGCTGGACAGGATCACCTTGTCGCCGGCGGCCAGTCCCTCGAGCACTTCGATCTGGCTGTTGTTGCGGCGTCCGATGCGCACCGCGCGGCGCTGCGCGCCACGTCCGCTGGCGTCGACCACGTAGACCCAGGCGCCGCCGCTGTCGTTGATGAAGGCGCCGTTGGGCAGCAGCAGCGCCGGCGCCGGCTCGCCCAGCGTGATGCGGGCGTCGAGGCTCTGGCCCGGATTGAGCACCGGCGGCTGGCCGTCCTTGAACACCATCTCGACGGTGAAGCGGCCTTCCTTGATCTGCGGGTAGATGGTGCTGATGTCGGCGGCATAGCTTTTGTCGTCCTGTTTGACGCTGCCCTTGCGGCCGACCGCCATGCGATTGAGGTAGTACTCGTCGACGCTGGCCGACAGCTTGAAACGCACCGGGTCGTCGATGCGGCCGATGTTTTTGCCGGTGGCGATCGACTCGCCCACCTGCAGGCGGAAATTGGTCAGCCTTCCTTCGACCGGCGCACGCACGGCCAGGGCGTCGACGGTGCCGGAGACCAGCTTCAGGCCGGAATTCAGGCCGTCGATCGCGCTTTCGAGTTGTTGCGCGGCGGCGCTGCGCACCTTGTCCTCGGTGCTGGACGCGCGCTCCTCGTTGGCCAATTGGCGCTGCTGCTGTTGCAGCTTGTCCGCCGACTCCTCCAGCGCCACGCTGGAAATGAAGCCCTGTGCGGCCAGCCGCGCGTTGCGCTGGTGCTGCTTGCGCGCCTGGTCGACGTCGAAGCGCAGGTCGTCCAGCCGCCGGCGATGGTCGCTGGCGCTGGCCTCCTGCGCCACGCGCAGGTTCGACAGGTTGAAGATGCTGACCGCGTGTTCCGACTGCCGCGCCAGCAGTTCCAGGTTGCGCTGCGGGTTGGAGATGCGGAACAGCAGCTGCCCTTTTTTGACCAGCGCGCCATCGCTTGCCAGCACTTCCTCGACGCGGCCCGATTCGACCGAATCGAGGATCACGGAGTTGAGCGGCTCTGCGTTGGCCCGCACGACGATTTCGTCGACGAAGACGCCGCGCGCGGCTTGGCCGATGCGCAGGTCGGCGCCGTCGATTTGCAGGCCGCGCGGCATCCAGGCCCAGAGCGCGTAGCCGGCGGCGGCCACCGCCAGCGCCGAGGCGACCGCGATGGCGATGGTTTTTCCGCGTCGGCGCGGCACCACGGTATCCATCGCCGCGCCGCTGGCCGGCAGGCCCGGAGTGGATTGGTCGATATTTTTTTTGATCTGCATACGGGTCATAGAGCAAAGCCTGTGCCACGCCCCAAAACCGGGGCTTCACCGGCTTTGCGGGCGCCTGCGGGGCGCCGGTGTTCGATATCGAACACCGGGTGATGTTCGATATTGGACATCCGCGCCGGGAGCAGCGTGCCGGGCGGCGTTGGCCATGTCCGCGGTCCCCTTCCACGCTGCTAGAATGCCTGCATGTCCGCCTACGTACTGATACTCGACGACGACCCCGATGTCGCGACCGCCGCGCAGTTGCTGCTGCGGCGGCGCCACGGCCAGGTCGTCACGCTGTGCGATCCCGCCGGCCTGCCGTCGCTGCTCGCGCGGGGCGTGCCGGACGTGGTGCTGCTCGACCTGAATTTCACGCCCGGCTGCATCGACGGCGCCGAGGGCCTGGCGCTGCTCGACGTGCTGCGCGCCCAGGGGCGACCGCCGGCGGTGATCGCGATGACGGCGTATGCCGACGTCCCGCTGGCCGTCGAGGCGCTCAAGCGCGGCGCCGGCGATTTCATCACCAAGCCATGGGACAACGCGCGGCTGGTGGCGGCGGTCGACCAGGCGCTGGCGCGGCGCGCGGCCCTGCGCGGGTCGTCGGCCGCCGCGCCCGAGCTGATGGGGGAATCGGCCGCGATGCGCGAGCTCAAGGCCCTGATCGGCAGCGTGGCGCCGACCGAGGCGAATGTGATGGTGCTTGGCGAGAACGGCGTCGGCAAGGAGCTGGTGGCGCGCGCGATCCACGCCCTGTCGCGCCGCGCGGCCGGCACGCTGCTGGCGGTGGACATGGGGGCGCTGCCGGAATCGACCTTCGAGAGCGAGTTGTTCGGCCATCGCAAAGGCTCGTTCACGGACGCCAGGACCGACAGGGCGGGACGCTTCCAGGCGGCGCGCGGCGGTTCGCTGTTTTTGGACGAAATCGGCAACATGCCGCTGGCCGCGCAAGCCAAGCTGCTGACGGCGCTGGAGCGGCGCGAGGTGACGCCGATCGGCGCCGACAAGCCCGAGGCGATCGACGTGCGCATCATCAGCGCCACCAATCTGGACGAGGCGCGCCTGTTCGATGCCTCCGTCTTCCGGCCCGATTTGCTGTTTCGGCTCAATACCATCGTGATCCGCGTGCCGCCGCTGCGCGAGCGGCGCGAGGACATTCCTTTGCTGCTGGCGCACTATCTGAAGCTGTACGAGCTGCAGTACCAGCGGCCGGCGCGCGAGGTGGCCGGCGTGGCGCTGGACGGCCTGCGGCGCCACGACTGGCCCGGCAATGTGCGCGCGCTGCGCCACGCGTGCGAGCGCGCCGTCATCCTGGGGCAGGGGGCGGAATACGGTTTGATCGACTTCGGCCTCGGCGCCCCGCCCGCCGCCGTACCAGTGGACAATAGCGCCGCCAGGAGCGATGGCGGCGTGGCCTTCCCCGTCGCCGACATGACGCTCGACGCCCTGGAGCGGGAGGCCATCGCCAGCGCGCTGGCCCAATTCAACGGCAATATCAGCCACGCGGCCAAAACGCTGGGCATCAGCCGCGCCGCCTTGTATCGCAAGCTGGGCAAGCATGGCATCTGAGCGCGCGCTCAAGCTCGGCGTGGCGGCCGGCGTAGTGGCGCTGATGGCGCTGGCCGCCGGCGCCGACGCGATGTCGTCGGCGCCGCAGCCGCGCCGCATCGTGCTGTGCGCGCTGTTTGGCCTGATCCCGCTCTGGGGGCTGTGGCATTGCCTGCGCCAACTCGGGCCGCGCGTGCCGCGCATGGAGCGGCAAGGCGCCAGCGCCGATGTGACGCCCGGCCCGCGCCAAAACGAACTGGCCGCCAGCGTGCTGACGTTGGAGGCGCGCCTTGAACATGCGCCGATCGCGCTGTTCCGCATCATGCACGCCAGTGGCGCCGGGCAGGTGGCGCCGCTCAACGCCAGCGCCCGCAGGCTGCTGGCGCCGGGCCGCGCCAGCGCGCCGCAGGATCTGCACGAGCTGCTGGCGGCGCAGCCGGTCGGCCAGCGCAAGTTGATCACCTTCGACACCGAACGCGGTGGCGAGCGCGCGCTGGTCGCCATCTCGGCGCTGTCGGTGCAGGGCAGCGCGCAGCGGCTGGCCGCGCTGATGCCGGTGGAAAGCGAACTGGAAGCGGAGGCGCTCAACGCCTGGCGCGAGCTGGTGCAAGTGCTCACGCACGAGATCATGAACTCCCTGACACCGGTGGCCTCGCTGTCGCGCACCGCCCACGGGCTGCTCGAGGAAGCCAGCGTGGAACTGCCCGCCGATATCCACGTCGACCTGGGCATCGCGCTGGACGCCATCGCCCGCCGCGCCGCCAGCCTGGTCGACTTTGTCGGCAGCTATCGCAGCCTGTCGACGGTGCCGCAGGCGCAGCCCCAGCGCGTGCGCCTGGAGGACTTGTTCGAGCGCCTGTCCGCGCTGATCGCGCCGCAATGGCAGGCGCTTGGCGGCCAGGTGGTGTTTTCGGTGGAGCCGGCGTCGCTGGAGGTGATGATCGATCCGGGGCAGCTGGAACAGGCGCTGATCAATCTGCTCAAGAACGCGGCCGAGGCGATGGCCGTGGTGGTGTCGTTGCGCGCGCCGCGAGCGGTGGTCAGCGCGCGCTTGAGCCGGGGCAGCCGGCTGCGCATCGAGGTGGCCGACAACGGCCCGGGCGTGCCGGAGGCGCTGGCCGCGCATATCTTCACGCCGTTTTTCTCGACCAAAAAACAGGGCAGGGGGATCGGTTTGGCCATGGTGCGCCATCTGGTGCACGCCAATGGCGGCACGGTGCGGTATGCGCGCTCCGTCGGCGAGGGGGCGCGGTTCATGCTGACGTTTTAGGCTATCGGCGGCTCATCGATGGCCGATTACGGCGTTCCGCCTAATCCGCCCTGCGTGTTTTATCGGTATGCCTTGTTCAGCGGACCATATGGGGTGTATCGGTATTGCTTCGTTTAGCGGACCATGTCGATGTGCATGATGCCGTCTTCGTCATAGGGCTCGGTGACGGTTTTAAAGCCAAAGCCGGCGTAGAATTTTCCCAGGTGCGCCTGCGCGCCGATGCGGAAGCGGTGCCCGGGATGCAGCGCCTCGGCCAGCGGAATGGCCTTGGCCAGCAGCTCGCGGCCGATGCCGCTGCCGCGCGCGGCGCGCGTGGTCAGCACGCGGCCCAGCGACATCTCGTCATACTTCAATCCGGGGGGCAGGCAGCGCAGATAGGCGACCAGCGTGCGCTTGCCGTCGATCTCGCGCCAGGCCATCAGGTGGTGGCTGTCGGGGTCAAGTCCGTCGATATCGGGATACAAGCAGGTTTGCTCGAGGATGAACACGTCCTGCCGCTGGCGCAGCACCTCGTACCAGTCGTTGCGGGGGATGTCGTCGAAGCCCAGCCAATGCCACTCGATCATTGCGTGTCTCGCTAGAAGAAGGAGCGACGATTGTAATACAAAGGGCCGGCGCTGGAGGGCGCCGGCCCGGGACCGATTACTGGATGGTCAAGGTCACGTCGATGTTGCCACGGGTGGCGTTCGAGTAAGGGCACACGATATGCGCGGCGTCGACCAGTTTTTGCGCGGCGTCGCGGTCCATGCCCGGCAGCGCGATTTTCAGTTCGACTTCGATGCCGAAACCGGTGGGGATGGCGCCGATGCCGACCGTGCCTTCGATCGACACGTCCGCCGGCAGGGCGATCTTGTCACGGCCGCTGACGAACTTGAGCGCGCCCAGGAAGCAGGCCGAGTAGCCGGCCGCGAACAGCTGTTCCGGGTTGGTGCCGACCGCGCCGGCGCCGCCGAGTTCTTTCGGCGTGGTCAGCTTGACGTCCAGCACGCCGTCGGAGGAGACGGCTTTGCCTTCACGGCCGCCGGTGGCTTTTGCAGTGGCGCGGTACAGTACTTTTTCGATCGACATGATGAATTCCTTTTTCAGTTAAGTTGAAGTGCAAATCGTTGGACTACAAATCTAACAAACTATCTAATCGCTAGCGATCTACCAGGTGGCGCGACAGCTTGCTAATCTACTACGCTTCGCTGCCGTTTGCAGCGCCGATGTGAGAACTATACATAGTGCGCTATCTAATAGCAAGCGATTTTAGAAAATATTTTTGACGGGGTGCGTTGACGGAATTGCGACGAAGGTCGCACAATGGTGTCAACCGTCACACGAAAGGCCGCCATGACCATCCCCTCGATAACCGAACTGACCGTGCTCAAAGCGCTGTGGAAGCAGCAGCCGCTGAGCGCGCGCGAAATCCACCAGCAGATAGAAGACGAGCTCGGCTGGTCATTCTCGTCGACCCGCAAGACGCTGGAACGCATGCTGGACAAGGGCTCGCTGAGCCAGCACACCGTGCACGGCGTGCTGGTCTATACGGCGGTGCTGGAGAAGGTCGGCACCTTGGCCGCGTTCGCGCGCGATTTCGGCCAGCGGGTGATGGAGATGGACGGGCCCTTGCCCGTGAATATGTTCACCGGCAGCAAGCTGGTCGACGACGACGAGCTGGCCCAGCTCGAACAGTTGCTGAAGGACTGGCCCGACGAGCCAACGCCATGAGCTTTGACGAGCTGCTGATTTGCCGGTTTCTGCTGGCGTGCGCCGGCAGCCTGGCCGCCGGCCTGGTCGTGTGGGCCATGCTGGCGGTGTTGAGCCGGCGCTGGCCGGGCCTGGCGGCGCAACGGTCGCTGTGGTTGCTGGGGCAGGCCACGGTGGCCGCCGCTTTCCTGGTGATCCTGCTGCCGCACAGCGAACGGCTGCGCGTGGTGCCGCGCATCGAATTGCCGAATCCGGCCACGTCCGCCGCCGCCGCGCCGGCCAAGCCGATGCCGTCGATCGTCGCGACCGGCGACGAGTGGACCACGGACGTGCGGCCGGCCACGCGTTCATGGCTGGCCGTCGGCGCCGGCGCGTGGCTGGTGGTGTATCTGTCGGGCCTGGGCTGGGCCGCGCTGCGGCTGCTGAACGCGGGACGTTTCCTGCGCGGGCTGTCGGCGGCGGGACGCCGGATTCCCGGCGCGCTGGCCGGCGGCGCCGAAGTGATCGAAGTGGACGCGCCGATCTCGCCGATGTTGTACGGGTTTTTCCGCGCCCGCCTGCTGCTGCCCGGGCATCTGCGCGGCTTCGATCCCCTGCAGCGGCAAATGATGATCGAGCACGAGATGACGCATTTGCGGCGGCGCGACTTGCAATGGCTCGGCGCCGGCCTGCTGCTGCAAACGCTGTTCTGGTTCAATCCCTTCATGCGGCTGCTGCGCGGGCGGCTGTCGTGGGCGCAGGAGCTGGGCTGCGACCGCGAGGTGCTGCGCGGCCGTCCGCCGGCCCAGCGCAAGGCCTACGCGGCGGCGCTGCTGGCGCAGCTCAAGATGCAGGGGGCGGGGATGGAGACGGCGCTCGCTTTCGGCAGCGCCGGCGCGCGCCAGCTGGCCGCCCGCATCGGCTTCATACGCGCGCCGTCCGCGGCGGGACGCTCGCTGTGGCTGCGGTTGGCGGCGCTGGCCGGCCTGGCCGGCATCGTCGTCGGCACGCTGGCGTTTCAGCCGGCGCTGGCCTGGCGCATCGATCCGCAGTCGGCGGCCGCGCCGCGCCAGCCGTTCAGCTGCCTGGCGATGGCCGACGTGGCCAGCGGCGCCACGCTGGCGCGCGAAGGCCGCTGCGACGAGCGCGCGACGCCGGCGTCGACGTTCAACATCGTCGTCAGCCTGATGGGCTACGACAGCGGCATACTGACCGACGCGCACACGCCGAGGATGCCGTTCAAGGACGGCTACACCGACTACAACGACTCGTGGCGGCAGGACACCGATCCGACGCTATGGTTCAAGAACTCGGTGCTGTGGTTCGCGCAGCAGGTGACGGCGGCGCTGGGCGCGGAGCGCTTCCAGCGCTACATCGACAGCTTCGGTTACGGCAACCGCGACCTCTCGGGCGACGCCGGCAAGGACAACGGCCTGTCGCTGTCCTGGGTCGGCTCGAGCCTGAAGATTTCGCCGCTCGAGCAGGTGGATTTTCTGCGCAAGATGGTGCGGCGCGAACTGCCGCTGTCGCTGCGGGCCTATGACATGACATCGCGCATCATGGCGCCGGTGACCTTGGCCAACGGCTGGACCGTCCAGGGGAAAACCGGAACCGCCTCGCCGGTGCGCGTGGATGGCGGCGAAGGCGGCGAGTTGCAGTACGGGTGGTATGTCGGCTGGGCCAGCAAGGGCGGGCGCACCGTGGTGTTCGCGCATCTGGTGCTGGACCGCAGGCAGGATGACGCCGGCGGCCCGCGCGCGCGCGACGCCGTGCTGCGCGAACTGCCGGCGCGCCTGGACCGGATCGAGGGGAATTGATAATCATTCTCATTATCGAGTAAAATGACGGCATCCTTTCAATTCGATGCCTTCCCGTCCATTCATGTCCCAGTTCCGCCGTGGTCCCAGTTTGCTTCCGCTTTACCTCGCGCTGTGCGCCGCTTTCCCGGGCGCCGCGCTGGCGCAGCAGGCCGATGAAAAAATCCTGCAGACCGTCAAGGTGACGGCGGCGCGGGCCGACGGCTTCGCGCCGACGACGGTGGAAGCGGGCAGCTTCCGCGGCGCCGACATCATGGAAGTGCCGTCGACCGTCAACGTCGTCACGCGCGAGGTGCTGGAGCTGCAGGCGGCCGGCGGCTTGTACGACGCGGTGCGCAATACCGCCGGCGTCACGCGCCAGCAAAACGGTGGCGAGACCTGGGACCAGCTGGTCATCCGTGGCATCGCCGTGGAAAACCGCACCAATTATCGGCTCAACGGTTCGCTGCCGATCATGAATTTCGGCCAGGTGCCGATGGAGGACAAGGAGCGTGTCGAAGTATTGAAGGGCGCCACCGCGCTGTACTACGGCTTCACGTCGCCGGCCGGCGTGGTCAACTTCGTCACCAAGCGCGCCGGCGCCACGCCCGTCACCACGGTGGGCATGACGGTCGACCAGAACGGCACGGCCGTCGCCACCGCCGACGTCGCGCGCCGCTTCGGCGAGCAGCAGCAGGTCGGCGTGCGCGTCAACGCCGCCGGCGGCACCTTGGGCAGCTATCTGGACGATGTCGGCAACGGCAACCGCCGCTTCGTCTCGGCGGCGCTGGATTGGCGCGTCAATGCGCGCCTGCGCCTGGCGGCCGATCTGGAATACGACAAGCGCCGCGTCACCGAGCAGGTGGGCATCACCTTGCCGACCGCCGTCAATGGCGTCATCACCTTGCCGGCCACGGTCGACCCCAAGCGCCTGGTCGGCCCGGACTGGGCCAAGTTCCAGACCGAGACCAAAAACGCCTCGCTGCGCGCCGACTACGCGCTGAGCGACAATTGGGTGCTGACCGTCGAAGGCGGCCACTCGGAAACGGCGCGCGATCGCGCGCTGGCGATCTTCCGCTTCACGAACAACGCGGCGATCGCCACCGGCGCCGGCCGCATCACCGGCAACCTGCAGCACAGCGTGCTCGATTCGACCATGCTGCGTGGGGAACTGGCGGGCACGGTGAGCACCGGTCCGGTCCAGCACGACCTTACTTTGGGCGTCAACCGTACCGACAAGGGACAGGACCCGATCTACCAAGCCACCTACACGATCCCGTCGCAGAATTTATACAACCCGACGCCGATCACCAGCTACACCGTCGGCGCTTATCCGTCCACGCCGACCACCGCCGGGCTGGAGACGCGCGACTCGGGCGCCTACGCAATCGACCGCATGACGTTGTCGCCGCAGTGGCAGGTGGTGGCCGGCGTGCGCGCCGTGAAGTACAAGAGCGACCAGGGCACCAACCACTACGACGTGAGCAAAACCACGCCGCTGGCGGCGCTGATCTACAAGTACACCGACGACTTGTCGTTCTACGTGTCCGGTTCGCAGGGGCTGGAGGAGGGCGAGACCGCGCCGACCGGCACCGCCAACGCCAACGAGCGCCTGGCGCCGGGCGTGAGCCGCCAGAAGGAGCTGGGCGCGCGCTGGCGCATGCCGGGCGCCGGCGGCACGCTGGTGCAGGCGTCGCTGTTCGAGATCAATCGTCCCGGCTACTACACCAACGCCGCCAACATCTACAGCGCCGACGGCGAGCAGCACTTCCGTGGCCTGGAGCTGTCCACCCAGGGCAGGTTGACGCGCCAGCTGTCGTGGCAAACCTCGGCCCAGTTCATCGATCCGGAATTCCGCCACATCGGCGCCGCCTACAACGGCAAGCTGCCGGAAAACGCCGCCAAGCGCACCGCCAGCGCCTTCCTGTCGTATGAACTCGACGCGGTGCCCGGCCTGTCGTTCAACGGCGGCGCGTATTACACCGGCAGCCGTCCGGTCAACGATTTGAACCAGGCCTTCCTCGGTGGCGTCACGCTGTTTAGCGCCGGCGGCCGGTATGTGACGACGGTGATGGGCAAGCGCACCAGCGTTCAGCTCAACGTGGAGAACGCGGGCGGCAAGGAGTACTGGGCCGGCGCTGGCACGCGCCTGAGCTCCGGCGCGCCGCGCCTGATCAAAGTGGGCGTGAAGGTCGATCTGTGAAAAAGCTCTGGTTCCAGCTGCACTGGTTTGTCGGCATCACCGCCGGCACGATCCTGATCCTGATCGGGCTCACCGGCGCCATCCTCGCGTTTCGCGAGGAACTGCTGGACCTGATCAACCCGGGCGTGCTGAATGTGCCGGTGGAATCGGCGCCGGTGCTGGCGCCGCCGCAGGTCGCGCAGGCGGCCAAGCTGCTGCACCCGCAAGCGCGTATCACCGGCATCATCGTGTACACCGAACCGGGTACCACCGCGCGCGTGACGCTGGCGCCGGCGCCAGGCGAGGAGCGCGGCGAAACGATTTATCTCAATCCCTACACCGGCGCGCTGCTGCCGCCCTTGCGCTTCAACGAAGCCTTCGAATGGGTGGAACTGCTGCACCGGCACCTGCTGCTGCCGCGCGACGTCGGCCGAATCGTGCTGGGCATCCTGGCGATTTGCCTGCTGGGCTTATCGCTCAGCGGCCTGTATCTGCGCTGGCCGCGCCGCGTGTTCGACTGGCGCACCTGGCTGACCTTCGACACGCGCCTGAAGGGCCGCTCGTTCCTGTGGGGGCTGCATTCGGTGGCGGGCACCTGGTCGCTGATCGCTTATGTCGTCTTCACGCTCACCGGCTTGTACTGGAGCTTCGACGTGGTGCGCGACACGGTCGATGGCTGGCTGGGCACGAGCCGGCCGCCGCGCATGGCGACGGCGCCGAAACCGAAAGGCGCCAAGCCGCCGCGCGCGGCCGAACCGGCCGCGGACCTGGGCGCGACCTGGGCCACCTTCGAGCACAACGCCCCGAACTGGAAGATGGCCTTCCTGCGGCCGCCGGAACGCGCCACGCAGCCGATCCAGATCCTGTGGGTGGCCAAGGACGCGCCGCACGTGCGCGCGCGCGGCCGCATGTCGATCAACCAGCAGACCGGCGCCATCGTCAAGAACGAGCCGTATAAGGACATGACGGCCGGTGCCCGCGCGCAGTCGACGATCTATCCGCTGCACATGGGGACTTATTTCGGCCTGCCCGGCCGGTTGTTCATGTTCTTCACCAGCCTTGCGCTGCCGGGCTTCGCCATCACCGGCTGGATGCTGTATCTGAAGCGTCGCCGGCAGAAGCGCGTGGCGCAGGCGGAGCGCGCGCGTTTCGCCGCCGGCGCGGGCGTCGCCGACGCGGGGCTCGATCCGGTGTTGATGGCCTACGCCAGCCAGACCGGCCAGGCCGAGCGGCTGGCGCTGCAAAGCGCGGCGGCCTTGCAGAAGGCCGGCGTGCCGGTGCACGTGCACTCGCTGGAAAAACTGACGCCGCCGCAGCTGGGCAAATACCGCCGCGCGTTGTTCGTCGCCAGCAGCTTCGGCGAGGGCGAACCGCCGGACGCCGCGCGCCGCTTCAGCCGCCTGCTGCAAACGGCGGCCGAGGAGCTGGCGCACATGCAGTACGCCGTGCTGGCGCTGGGCGACCGCAATTACGCGCAGTTCTGCGGCTTCGGCCAGACGCTGGACCAGCGCCTGCGCGTGATGGGCGCGCGGCCGCTGCATCCGATCATCGAAGTCGACAACGGCGACGCCGGTGCGCTGGCGCGCTGGTCGCACGCCTTGCGTGAGCTGATCGGCGGCGACTCCGCCGAGGTGGCGCTGTCGGCCGCCGTGCCGGAATCGGATTACACGCGCTGGCGGCTGATGGAGCGCGCACTGCTCAATCCAGGCAGCATCGGTGGCGGACTGTATGAAATCACGCTGTGCGCGGACGACGCCGGCGCCGTCGCCAACTGGCGGCCGGGCGCGCTGGTCGACATCTGGCCGGGCCACTACGCGCCGGCCGGCGCCAGCGAAGAACAGCGCCAGGCGGTCGCGCCGCGGCGCTACTCGCTCGCCTCGCTGCCGTCGGACGGCGGTATGCAGCTGCTGGTGCGTCAGGTGAAGCACGGGCAGGGCATGGGGCTGGCCTCCGGCTGGCTGACGGAGCAGGCGTCGCTCGGTGATGAAGTGCGGGTGCGGCTGGTGGCCAATCCGTCGTTCGACGCGCATCCGCAGCCGCTGCCAAGCATATACATCGGCAACGGTTCCGGCATGGCCGGCCTGCGCTCGCATCTGCGCGCGCGTGTGCGGGAAGGCGCGCGCCGCAACTGGCTGATCTTCGGCGAGCGCCAGCGCGAGTTCGACGGCATCTGCGCCGGCGAAATCCGCGATTACCGCGAGCGCGGCTTCCTGCCGGAGCTCGATCTGGTGTTTTCGCGCGATGTCGCCGGCGGCGAGTATGTGCAGGACCGCATGCGCGTCAAAGCCGACGCCTTGCGCGCCTGGATCGCCGACGGCGCGGTGCTGTATATCTGCGGCAGCCTGCAGGGCATGGCCGGCGGTGTCGAAGCCGCGCTGGAGGAAATCATCGGCCGCGCCGCGCTCGACGATCTGATCGAGACGGGCCGCTATCGGCGCGATGTATACTGAGTGACGGACAGCGGCCAGTTGATCGCCGCCTTATCATCGATTTCAACGACGGGTGGGCTTATGCGCAGAACCTTTGTTTGCTTGATGTTGGCTGGCGTGACGATAGCCCCCATGGCCGCCGAAGAAGAATGGAACTTCGCCGCGCCGTCGGCCGCCGGCCTGGATACGCAGCTGCTCGAAGCGATGGGGGCGGCGGTCCGCAAGGGCGACTTCAAACAAATCACCAGCATCCTGATCGCCCGCGAGGGCAAGCTGGTGTACGAGGCCTACTTCGACGCCGATGGCGAAGCGGGTCTGCGCAACACGCGATCGGTGACCAAGAGCGTGACCGACATGCTGGTGGGGATCGCGATCGATCAGGGCAGCCTGCCCGGCGTGGCGGCGCCGGTTTTCGCCTTCTTCCCCGAGAAGCGGCCGGAGCGCAATCCCGATCCGCGCAAGGACAAGATCACCATCGAAGACTTGCTCAGTATGAGCTCCCTGCTCGAATGCGACGATCAAAACCAATACTCGCGCGGGAACGAGGAGAGCATGTATCTGATCGAGGACTGGACGCAGTTCGCGCTGGACCTGCCGATCAAGGGCTTCCCGGCGTGGACGCCGAAGCCGCAGGATTCGCCATACGGCCGCAGTTTTTCCTACTGCACCGCCGGACCGACGTTGATGGGGCCTTTGCTGGAAAAGGCAACCGGAGAAAAAGTCGACCAATTTGCGCAACGCACCCTGTTCAATCCACTGGGCATCAGCAAACTTCAATGGCAGTACGCGCCGAACGGCACGGCGATGACCGGCGGCGGCCTGGCTTTGCGCAGCCGCGATCTGCTCAAGCTTGGCCAGTTGTATCTTGATGGTGGCGTGTGGCGGGGCAAGCGCGTGGTCTCGGCCGAGTGGGTGCGGCAGTCGACGGCGCCGCATGCGCGGGTCGACGATAGCACCGATTACGGGTATTGGTGGTGGATCAAGGCCTTCCCTCAGGAGGGCAAGACCTACCGTACGGTCATGATGCAGGGGAACGGCGGCAACAAAGTGGTGGTCATGCCGGAGCAGCGGATGGTGGCGGTCGTCACGACGACCAATTTCCAGGTGCGCTCGGCGCACGCGATCACCGACAAGCTGCTGACCGATTATGTCTTCAAGGCGTTGAAGTGAGGCCCCCGACGCAAGCGGCACCACGGATCCACGTAGGGCGGATTAGGCGGAACGCCGTAATCCGCCATCGTTGAGCCGCCGGCGGCGCATGCATGGCGGATTACGCTGCGCTAATCCGCCCTACGTGTTTTAACGTGATCCGACGTGATGTGGTCTGTTGCTCAGAGCGCCGTTTCGTAACCTTCCAGGACGTTGACGACATTGATCCCCAATTCCTTGACCGCGTAGCCACCTTCGAAGATGAAGGCCGTCGGCAAATTCAGGTAGGCCAGCCGCTCGCCCACTTTCAGGTAATCCGCGCTTTGCAAGGCGAAGCGCGACAGCGGATCGCCGGCGAACGTATCCACCCCTAGCGATACCACCAGCGCATCCGGCGCGAAGCCGCCGATGCGGATGCATGCCGTCTCCAGCGCCGTGAACCAGGCCTTGACCGAGCTGCCCGCCGCCAGCGGCAAGTTCATATTGAAACCCTGCCCCGCGCCTTCGCCGCGTTCATCGGCGTGCCCCAGATAGAACGGATACTCGCTGCGCGGATCGGCGTGGATCGAAATGAACAGCACATCGTCGCGGCCGTAGAAGATGCTCTGCGTGCCGTTGCCATGGTGGTAGTCGATGTCGATGATGGCGACCTTGCGCGCGCCGTCGTCGAGCATGTGCTGGGCGGCCAGCGCGGCGTTGTTCAGGAAGCAGTAGCCGCCAAAGAAATCGGCGCCCGCGTGGTGGCCCGGCGGGCGGCTCAGCACAAACGCGCCGCGCTCGCCCAGGCGCAGCGCGTGCGCGGCGTTGACCGCGCAATCGGCGCCGGTCTTGGCGGCGGTCCAGGTGCCGGCGGTCAGCGGCGTGCCGCTGTCCATCGAATACAAACCCAGTTTGGCGCAGAAGTTATCCGGCTCGATGTCGTCGCGCAGTGTGCGCACCGGCCAGACGGCGGGGAAGGCGTCCTTCTGCGCGTTGGCCGGGTCGAGCGCCAGCCATTCGCTCCAGGCGGTGCGCAGGAAGTGCAGGTAGCGCGGCGTGTGGATGCGTTCGAGCGACATTAACGGCACGCCCTGCGGCGTGACGATGCGGCCAAGGCCGCGCCGGCCCAGTTCCGCCAGCACGGCGTCGGCCCGCTCCGGTTTTTCGAAGCACGGCACCATCTCGCCGCGAAAAATCTCGTAGCGTCCCCGGTGCTGGGCATGCAGCTCGTTGTAGAAGGTCAGCACGGGGGCCTCGATGGTGGCGTTCTAGTCGCAGTCGTGGCTGGAGTGGCACAGATTGCTGGCGCGGTAGGCGGCGACGTAGTCGTCGAAATTGGTTTGCGGGGCGGCTTCCATCTCGGCCTGTTCGGCCAGCGAGACGGCGCCCAGGCCGTCGAAATACGCCGTTTCGTCGGCGCTCGGCGGGTGGCTGCGGAAGTAGGCGGCGTGCTTTTCGCTCTGCGCCAGGCCGAAGGCGGCGAACGATTTGCCGTTGGCCTGTATCGTCGCCAGCACCTTGGCCGACGGCGTCAGGCTGGCGTCGGCCAGCTTGGCTGCCTGCGATATCATCGCGTCGGCATGGGCGCTGTCGCCGCGCAGCGAGTCAAGCAGCTCGGCCGCCGGGCGGATGCGCTCGAGCAGTTCGGCGCCCCAGCTTTGCAGGCCGATGTCGCCGTCGTCGTTGGTCAGCATCAGGCCAGGACGGCGGCCTTCCTTGACGGTGCGCGCGAAGTTGCGGGTGTGGCGCAGGCTTTCCTCCGGCGAGATCGCCGGGCTTTCCTCCAGGGCGCAGAACAGCAGGAAGGCGTCGAGGAAGCGGCCCGCTTCGACGCTGATGCCGACCGGCTCGAACGGGTCGACGTCCATGCAGCGCACCTCGATGTACTGCACGCCGCGCGCGCACAGCGCCTGGATCGGCCGTTCGCCGGTCTGGATCACGCGCTTGGGGCGGATGGTGGAGTAGTACTCGTTTTCGATCTGCAGCACGTTGGTGCTCAGTTGGATCCATTCGCCATCGCGTTTGGTGCCCAGTTCCGCGTAGGGCGCGTACGGCTGGTTGACGGCCTTGGTCAGCGCCGCGACGTAGCTGTCCAAACAGTTCTCGTGCGGGCTCAGGCCCGATTGCGCGTCGTTCTGGTAACCGAGGTCGCTCATGCGCAGGCTGGTGGCGTAGGGCAGGTACAGCGTGTCCTCGGACAGCGTTTCGAGCTTGTGCGGCCGGCCGCGCAAAAAGCCGGTCGACAGCACCGGCGAGGCGCCGAACAGGTACATCAACAGCCAGCTATAGCGGCGGAAGTTGCGGATGGTGGCGAGGTAGGCCTCCGACTGATAGCCTTTTTTCGACAGCCGCTTTTCGGCCGGCTCGTTCTCGGCCAGCACGCGCCACAGGCGTTCGTCCAGCGAGTAGTTGTAGTGGATGCCGGCGATGCACTGCATCGCTTTACCGTAGCGCAGCGCCAGGCCGCGCCGGTACACGTGTTTGAGCGTGCCCAGATTGGAGCTGCCGTACCAGGCGATCGCGATGTCCTCCTCGCCCGGCAGCTGGCAGGGCATCGATTGGCTCCACAGCAGTTCGTCGCCCAATTTGCTGTAGGCGTAGCGGTGGATGCCGTCGAGTTTTTCGATGGTGGTGGCGATGTCCGCCTCGGCCGGGGTGATGAACTCCAGCAGCGCCTCGGCGTAGTCGGTGGTGATTTGCGGATGCGTCAGGGCCGAACCCATGGCCACCGGATGCGGTGTGGCGGCCAAGTGGCCGTGCCGGTCAACCCGCAGCGTTTCGCGCTCGATGCCACGCAAGCCACCCAGCACCGCGCGGTGCTCCGGCTTGGCCAGCAGTGCCAGGCGGCGAGTCAGTAGATTGGACAATTGGATCTTCCTTTCGTGTTGCATCAAACAAACTGTGAGGTGCGAGATTAACCGAAAACGGACAAACGCGTTGGCAAGGCCAAAAGTCGGCCGACGCGGATACACGTAGGGCGGATTAGGCGGAACGCCGTAATCGGCCATGCATGCGCCGCCGATCAATTATCGCTTGCTAGTTTAACAAATAGTTTGGAGAGCGGCGCAAAGCCACGATACCGCAGGGAGGGGACGTTTGTCAGTGCGTCCGCGCACCGGTCACGCGCTCGATGCCGGCCAGGTCGGTCCAGCTTTGCACGTCGGTGTAACCTTGTTCGGTTAACAACTGGCGCACGGCGGCCGACTGGTCGTAGCCGTGCTCCATCAGCAGCCAGCCACCGGGCTTCAAACGTGCCCGGGCCCCGGCGACGATGATGCGCAGCGCCGACAGGCCGTCGGCGTGGTCGGTCAGCGCGCCAACCGGCTCGTAGCGCAAATCGCCCTCGGACAGGTGGCGGTCGCCGCTGGCGATGTAGGGCGGATTGGAGGCGATGACGTCGAACGGCGGCTTTGCCTCCAGCGCCGCGAACCAGTCGCTTTGCAGGAAAGCGACGCGGACGCCGTTGGCGGCGGCGTTGCGGCGCGCCACGGCCAGCGCCTCCGGACTGACATCGAGGGCGGTGACGTCGGCGTCGCGCCGTGTGTGCGCCACGGCGACCGCGATGGCGCCGCTGCCGGTGCCCATGTCGAGCACCCGGCCGGATGGCGGCAGGCGCTCCAGGGTCAGTTCGACCAGCAGTTCGGTGTCGGGACGGGGTATCAGCACGGCGCCGCCGACTTCGAACGGCAGGCCGAAAAACTCGCGCTGGCCGACGATGTAGGCGATCGGTTCGCCGTCGAGGCGGCGTTTCACCAGCGCGGCGAAGCGATTCGCCTCGTCGGCGCTCAGCGCGCGCTCGGATTGGGTGATCAGGCCGACGCGGCTCAGCCCCAGCGCGTGGCACAGCAGGACGCGGTTATCCAGCGCGTCGAGCAGCGACTGCGTTTGCAGCGCGCCGACGGTGACGCCGGCGCCGATGGCGTCGATGCCGTCGATGCCGTCGATCATGCGCGCGAGCGGCGCAGCAGCGCCCACGCCAGCGCCAGCGCGAAGAGGCCGAACCACAGGAAGGACCACTGTGGAATCGACAGGCCGAACCACGGCGCCAACGCGTCTTCGCACAGGCCGTCGGCCTTGAACAGGAACGGCAGGTAGGTGGCGGTGGGGATCTTGTTGAGGAAGGTTTCCATCGGGTCGATGCCGCACGAGAGGCCGGGGTTGGCCAGCACGTACAGGTGTTTGCCGGCGTAGACCAAACCGCCCAGCGCGGCCAGCAGGCCAATGCCGGCGCCGATTTTGGGCTTGCTGATGAAGGCGCCGATCAGCGAGGCGAAGCCGATCGCCAGGAACAGGTAGCGCTGGATCACGCACAGCGGACAAGGCAACATGTCGAGCCCGTGCTGCAGGTACAGCGCGACGGCGATCAAACCAAAGCTGGCGAAGGCGATGGACAGCAGCAGGGAGCGGGACTGGTTCATGGAGTTGTTTTCGTGGTGGTGATCGCGTGATTCTCGCACATTGGCGATACCGTGGTCTTAGGCGGCTCTTAATCTTAACCCGCAAAGGCGGGGTCGTACCCCCCGGGGTACGACCCCAGGGTGGCGGTACGGGTCAGTCGCCCAGCGCCGCCAGCAACTCGGCCTGGTGTTCCGCCGCCAGCGCGTTGGTCAGCTCCGTCAGGTCGCCGTCCATGATGAAATCGAGCTTGTACAACGTCAGGTTGATGCGGTGGTCCGTCATGCGCCCCTGCGGGAAGTTGTAGGTGCGGATACGCTCGCTGCGGTCGCCCGAGCCGATCAGGCTTTTGCGCGTGGCCGCTTCCTTGGACTGCTGCTCGCGCAGCTGCACGTCCTTGATGCGCGCGGCCAGCACTTTCAGCGCCTGCGCCTTGTTCTTGTGCTGCGAGCGGTCGTCCTGGCATTCGACCACGATCCCGGTCGGCAGGTGGGTCAGCCGCACCGCCGAATCGGTCTTGTTGATGTGCTGACCGCCGGCGCCGGAGGCGCGGAAGGTGTCGATGCGCAGGTCGGCCGGATTGATGTTGACGTCTTCGACTTCGTCCGCCTCCGGCATCACCGCCACCGTGCAGGCGGAGGTGTGGATGCGGCCCTGGGTTTCGGTGGCCGGCACGCGCTGCACGCGGTGGCCGCCGGATTCGAACTTCAGCTTGGCGTACACGCCGTTGCCGATCAGGCGCACGATCACCTCGCGGTAGCCGCCCAGGTCCGACGCCGATTCCGACACCACTTCCACCTGCCAGCGATTGCGCTCGGCGAAGCGGGTGTACATGCGCAGCAGGTCGCCGGCGAACAAGGCCGACTCGTCGCCGCCGGTGCCGGCGCGGATCTCGAGGAAGATGTTGCGCTCGTCGTTGGCGTCCTTCGGCAGCAGCATCTTCTGCAGCTCGATCTCCAGTTCGGCCATGCGGGTTTTGGACGCTTCGATTTCGTCCTGCGCGAATTCCTTCATCTCGGGATCGGACAGCATCTCCTGCGCGGCGGCGATGTCGCCGATCGCTTCCTGGTAGGCGTTGTACAGCGCCACCAGCGGCCCCAGTTCGGCGTGCTCGCGGGTCATTTTGCGGTAGGCGTCCATATTGCTGGTGGCGCCTTCGGACATCAGCAGTTCATCGAGTTCGACCAGGCGGTTCGCCAGTTGATCGAGCTTGGCCAGCATGGATGGTTTCATAGCGTATGCGGTATTGTGTAAGGGGTGAGGCGGATGCCGCGTGGACGCGGCGGTGAGTGCGACCGGCTATCAGCGCGATCGGCGGGCGGCGCAGGCTCGCTAACGGCGGCCGCGGAACAGCTGCGGCAGCAGCTCGGCCAGGTGGGCGCGCTCGTCGCCCTGGGCCCGGTGCAGCGCCTGCTGCGGGCCGTGCATGAATTTCGCGGTCAGGCCCTTGGACAGGGCTTCGAGCACGACGTCGATATCCTCGCCCTTGGCCAGCATCTTGCGGGCGCGTTCGAGTTCGATCTGGCGCAGCGCCTCGCCGTTTTCGTGCAGGCTTTGAATCACCGGCACCACGGCACGGTCGTCGATCCAGTGCATGAACGACTGCACCCGCGTTTCGATGATCGCCTCGGCCTGGGCGACGGCGGCCTGGCGGTTTTCCATCCCGGTCTGCACCACCTTGCCCAGATCGTCGACGGTGTACAGGAAGGCGTCGTTGAGGCGCGACACTTCGGGCTCGATATCGCGCGGCACGGCCAGATCGACCATGAACATCGGCTTGTGGCGGCGCGCCTTGATCGCGCGCTCCACCATGCCCAGGCCGATCAGCGGCAGCGACGAGGCGGTGCACGAGATGACGATGTCGTACTGGTGCAGCTTGTCCTGCAGGTCGGCCAGGCGGATCGCGCGGCCGCCGTAGCGGTGCGCCAGCAGCTCGCCGCGTTCCAGCGTGCGGTTGGCGATGGTGATGGTTTTCGGATTCTGCGCCGCGAAGTGGGTGGCGCACAATTCGATCATCTCGCCGGCGCCGATGAACAGCACGTTCTGCTCGGAGATCTTGTCGAAGATGCGCTGCGACAGGCGCACGGCGGCGGCGGCCATCGACACGCTGTGGGCGCCGATCTCGGTGGTGCTGCGCACCTCCTTGGCGACCGAGAAGCTGCGCTGGAACAGCTGGTGCAGATAGGTGCCCAGGCCGCCCGCCTCGTCGGCGGTGCGGATCGCGTCCTTGATCTGGCCGAGGATCTGCGTCTCGCCCAGCACCATCGAATCGAGCCCGGAGGCGACGCGGAAGGTGTGGCGCACGGCGTCGTGCTGCGGCAACAAATACAGGTGCGGCCGCAGTTCGGCGTAGTTCAATTTGTGGAAATCGGCCAGGAAATGGGCGCCGGCGTCGAGCGGATCGGGCACCTGGCTGGCCGCGTACAACTCGGTGCGGTTGCAGGTCGACAGGATCGCCGCTTCGTCGCTGCCGCGGTGGTCGATGCGCTCGAACCACGAACGCGCCGCCACCACCGCCTGGCCCAGCTGCTCAGGGGCGAACGCCAGCTGCTCGCGGAGCGAGACCGGTGCGGTGTGGTGATTGAGGCCGACGGCGAGCAGCTGCATGGCGGGTCCGGACGTTGAATTAGCGGACATTATACCGTGATGTACCTGGATGTAGCCCCGGGACTGCCTAAAGCCATAGCAGCGGCCATCGCGGCGGCCCCGGGCGGGCGGGCGGATTACGCCGCGCCGAGTTTTTCCAACCGGTAACCGTAACTGTACACGGGCACCAGGCGGAAGCCGTTTTCTGGTTTTAATTGCAATTTGTTGCGCACGCGCGAGACGTGGGTGTCCATGGTGCGGGACGGCACGGCGGTCTCGCGGATCCACACGGCCTCATGGATGTAGGCGCGCGACAGCGGCCGGCCGATGTTGCGGAAAAATAACAGCGCGAGGTAGAACTCTTTGTGGGTGACGTCCAGCACCACGCCATCCATCAGCAAACGACCGGGGCGGGTCTCGAAAACGTATTGACCGAATTGTAATTGTTCGGCGCCGTTCTGGGCGGGATAGGCGCGCCGCAGCAGCGCTTGCACGCGCGCCACCATCTCGCTGCGGCGTAGCGGCTTGATCATGTAATCGTCGGCGCCGGCGGCCAGGCCGGCGACGATATCGTCCTCGCCCGAGCTGGTCGTCAGGAACAGCACGGGGGCGCTGTCGGGCAGCTTTTCACGGGCGCGGCGCATCACTTCGGCGCCGGTCAGATCGACCACCTGCCAGTCGAGTATGAGCATGTCGTAACTGTCCTTGCGCAGCTGCGCCAGCACGTCTTTTGCTGTTTGAAAACTGTGGCAAATGTGGCCGGCGGAGGTCAACACCTGGCAGATCAAGTCGGCCTGGCTGCGGTCGTTGTCGAGTACGGCGATTCTCATACTGCTGCCTGTAGGAAATATATGTTAAAGAGATGTCACGTCAAATATAACAGAGATTCACAAATTTATTGGCAGAAAGGTCAAAATATTTTTCGTGGGACACTAACATTTATCGTTTGTTAATGTAATTTTTGATCGTGCGCGCCCGTTGTGTTATTACACGGTACACTGGAAAAAGCCCGAATTCAATGAAGAAGTTGAAATCCGGAAATAATCTTCAGCTCATCCGGGAGGCGCTGTGGGACTCAAAAACAACACGAACTGGACCTTGGTGCCGGGTACCGAGCGCGACATCGACGCGGTGCGCGAACGCTGCCGGAAATTGGTGCGGCGCCGCGCGATGGTCTCGGCCGGCGTGGCGGCGGTGCCGATTCCCGGCCTGGACGTGATGTCGGACCTGCGCCTGTTCGCGCTGCTGATCGACGACATCAACCACGAGTTCGGCCTGTCCGAGGAGCAGATCGAGCGGCTGCAGCCCAAGTTCAAGCTGATCGCCTACGAGGCGGCGATCGGCGTCGGCGGCATGCTGGTCGGCAAGGTGGTGACGCGGGAAGTGGTGTCGCACGTGCTGCGGCGCACCGGCATGAAAACGGCGGCGCGCCAGGCCGGCAAGATGGTGCCGCTGGCCGGCCAGCTGGCCGCGGCCGGCATCGGCTTCCTGGCGTTCCGCCAGATCGGCTACCAGCACGTGGAAGCCTGCGCCAAGGTGGCGGCCAAGCTGGTGACGGCGGGTGTCGGGCATGACGCCGGGGTGGCGAATCCGGCATAAAAGTGTGTCGCGGGTGTCACGTTGGCGGTGGCGCCAAACCCGCACCGCCAACCGGGGTCGTACCCCGTGCGGGGTGCGACCCCTAAGTGTGACGCTAGCGTATCGCCACATGCGCACGGCTTAAGCGTCGGGCAGCACCACGTTGACGTCCAGCACCTCCAGGTTACCCTGGCGGTCGAGCGAAATCTTGATGTCGTCGGCGTTGACCTTGGTGTACTTCGAGATCACCTCGATCAACTCCTTGTGCAGCGCCGGCAGGAAATCCGGTCCGCTGCGGCCATTGCGCTCGCGCGCGATGATGATCTGCAACCGCTCCTTGGCCGCGGTCGCGGTCTTCTGTTTTTGCGGGAACAGGAAAGAAAGCAGGGCCATGTCACTTGCTCCCAAAAATACGCTGCAGAAGGCCTGGCTTTTCATAGTTGACGAAGCGCAGCGGCAATTCCTCGCCGAGGAAGCGCGACACCACATCCTCGTAGGCTTCCGCGACGTCGGTGCCCTTGAAGTGAATCGCCGGGTTACCCTGGTTTGAAGCGTGCAGCACCGATTCCGATTCCGGGATGATGCCGATCAAAGGAATGCGCAGAATCTCCTGCACGTCTTGGTACGACAGCATTTCGTCCGCTTCCACGCGTTTCGGCGAGTAGCGGGTGATCAGCAGGTGCTCCTTGACCGGCTCGCCGCCGGTCTGGGCGCGGCGGGACTTGGCCTGGATGATGCCGAGGATGCGGTCCGAATCGCGCACCGACGACACTTCCGGATTGGTGACGATGATGGCCTCGTCGGCGAAGGTCAGCGCCATCAGCGCGCCGTGCTCGATGCCGGCCGGCGAATCGCAGATGATGAATTCGAAACCCATGTTGATCAGTTCGTGCAGCACGATCTCGACGCCGTCCTCCGACAGCGCGTCCTTGTCGCGCGTCTGCGAGGCCGGCAGGATGAACAGGTTGTCGCAGTGCTTGTCCTTGATCAGCGCCTGGGTCAGCGACGCTTCCTTGTTAATCACGTTGATCAGGTCGTACACCACGCGGCGTTCGCAACCCATGATCAAGTCCAGGTTGCGCAGGCCGACGTCGAAGTCGATGACGGCGGTCTTGTGGCCGCGCATGGCCAGGCCGGTGGAGAAGCTCGCGCTGGAAGTCGTCTTACCGACGCCGCCCTTGCCGGACGTCACTACAATAATTCTCGCCACAAATAATCCTTTTCAGAGAGATGAACAGCGGGCCACTCAGGCGCGGTTTGCGGAATTGACAGATAGTATATCGATTCGGTCGCCGACCAATCGAATTTGCGCTGGAGAACGCGCGAACTCGGCGGGGAACCCGTCTTCAAAAGTACGGTAAACACCGGCAATTGACACCAATTCCGGCGACATGGTCATCGCGAAGATGCGCGCCTCGGGGTTGCCGGAGGCGCCCGCCAGCGCGCGGCCGTTGAGCGTGTTGTACACATGGATGCTGCCGTCGGCGATGATCTCGGCGCCGTTGTTGACCACCGCCGTGATGATCAGGTCGCAGCCGCGCGCGTAGATGCGCTGGCCGGCCCGCACCGGGGTGTCGATGATCATCACGCCGGCGTTGCCGGGCTGGCCTTCGGCGGCGGGGGCCGGTTTGCCCGCCGTCGGTGCCGGCGCCGGCGCCGCTTTCGCCGGCGCGGCCTTGGCTGGTATGGGGTCCGGCTCGTCGCGCGGCTTGGTCGCCGTTTCCAGGCTCAGGCCGTGGGCGGCGATGGCGGCGGCCATGGCCGGCGGCGCGTTGCGCACGGCGACCGGGTTCAGGCGGTATTTCTTCAGCAGGGCGATGATGCCGGCCCAGTCGATGGGATCGCCACCGGCCGGCAGCGCGGCGACGTCGATCACGGCCAGGTCGTCTTCAAAAAAGTCGGTGGTGCCGCCGGTCATTTCGGCCAGCGCGGCGTCGAGAGCGATGCTGTCGGCGGTCGCCAGGATGGCGGAGACGGCGACGACGGTGGAAATCTTGATTTCTATGGGCTTTTGAAACAGGCTCTTGGACATGGGCGACAGTATGAGAGGTTAACCTCGCGCGCATGCGCAGGCACGAGCATTCTACTGTGGAAAACGGCGGATGGGGAGGGCGCACAGCGTACTGGGCCAGTAAAAATGCGGGATTTGGACCCGCAAAGCGGCCGGGCCCGGGGTCGTACCCCGCCTGGGTACGACCCCGCCGTGCCGGGTCAAATGCACGCGTCAATAAATCGCTTGCTCGGCCCGCAATTGATGTGCGGCGGCCACCATGTTGCGCAGCGCCGTTGCCGTCTCCGCCCAGCCGCGCGTCTTCAGGCCGCAATCCGGATTCACCCAGAGATTGCCGGGCGGAATCACCGCGCTGGCCTTGCGCAGCAGCCGCACCATCTCGGCCTGCCCCGGCACGCGCGGCGAGTGGATGTCGTACACGCCCGGCCCGATCTCGTTCGGATAGCGGAACCGGCCGAAGCCGTTGAGCAGCTCCATGTCCGAGCGGCTGGTCTCGATCGTGATCACGTCGGCGTCCATCGCGGCGATCTGCGGCAGGATGTCGTTGAACTCGGCATAGCACATGTGGGTGTGGATCTGCGTGCCGTCCGCCGCCGCGCCGGCCGAGACGCGGAACGCCCGCGTGGCCCAGTCCAGATACGCGTCCCAGCGGCCGCGGCGCAGCGGCAAGCCTTCGCGCACGGCGGGCTCGTCAATCTGGATGATGCCGATGCCGGCCCGCTGCAGATCCTCCACCTCGTCGCGGATCGCCAGCGCGATGTGCAGCGCGGTGTGCGAGCGCGGCTGGTCGTCGCGCACGAACGACCATTGCAATATAGTGATCGGCCCCGTCAGCATGCCCTTCATCGGCTTGCCGGTCAGGCTTTGCGCGTGGACGGTCCAGTCCACCGTCATCGGCTTAGGACGGCTGACGTCGCCGTAGATGATGGGCGGCTTGACGCAGCGCGAGCCGTACGATTGCACCCAGCCCAGCCGCGTGAAGGCGAAGCCGTCCAGTTGCTCGCCGAAATATTCGACCATGTCGTTGCGCTCGGCCTCGCCGTGCACCAGCACGTCCAGCCCCAACTCCTCTTGCCGGCGCACCGCGTAGGCGATCTCGTCGCGCATGGTGCGTTCGTATTCGGCGGCGCCCAGTTCGCCGCGCTTGAAGCCGGCGCGGGCGGCGCGGATGGCCGCCGTTTGCGGGAACGAGCCGATGGTCGTGGTCGGAAAGTCCGGCAGTTGCAAGCGCGCGCGCTGCACGGCCTGGCGCTGCGCGAACGGCGACGGCCGCCGGTCGGCGTCGTCGCCCAGCGCGGCCAGGCGTTGCTCCACGGCGGGCCGGTGCACGCGCTCGCTGGCGCGGCGGCTTGCCAGCGCGGCGCGCGACTGCGCCAGTGCGTGGTCGACCGCCGCGTCGTGATCGCCTTGCAGCGCCTGCTTCAACACCCGCAGCTCGTCCAGCTTTTCGGTGGCGAAGGCCAGCCAGGATTTGATGTCGGCGTCGAGCGCGGTTTCGGCGGCCAGCGTGAACGGCGCGTGCAGCAGCGAGCACGACGTCGACAGCCACAGCTTGCCGCCGCGCTTGTCGACGATGGGCGCCAGCGTGGCCAGCGCCGCGTCCAGATCGGTGCGCCAGATGTTGCGGCCGTCGACGATGCCGACCGACAGCACCTTGTGCACCGGCAGCCAGTCGGCGATGCTGGCCAGCTCGTGCGCGGCGCGCACGCCGTCCACGTGCAGCCCGGCCACAGGCAGGCGGCAGGCCAGGCTCAGGTTTTCCTCCAGCGGCGAGAAATAAGTCGCCAGCAGCAGCGGCACGCCGACCTGGTTCAACTGCCAGTAGGCGTTCTCGAACGCGCCGCGCCATGCCGACGGCAGGTCCAGGCCCAGGATGGGCTCGTCGATTTGCACCCATTGCACGCCTTGCGCCTTCAGGCGGTCCAGCACCGCGCCGTAGACGGGCAGCAGTTTGTCGAGCAGGTCGAGACGGTTGAAGCCGGCGGTTTTTTCCTTGCCCAGCCACAGGAAGCTCAGCGGCCCGAGCAGTACGGCCTTGACCGCGTGGCCCAGCGCCTGCGCTTCCGCGACCTCGTCGAACAGGCGTTCGCAGGCCAGCGAAAACGCGGTTTCGGGGGTGAATTCCGGCACCAGGTAATGGTAGTTGGTGTCGAACCACTTGGTCATTTCCAGCGCGGCCGAGGCGTGCACGCCGTCGTCGTGGGCGCAGCCGTGGCCGCAATCCGGATGGTCGTCGCGGCCGTCGCCGCGCGCCATGGCGAAATAGCGGCGCAACTGCGATTGGCGGGGATCGAAGCCGTAGCGCGCGGGTTCGCAGCCCAATAACTGCACATGGTTGGCGACGTGGTCGTAGAAGGCGAACTCGCCGACGCTGACGAAGTCCAGTCCGGCCTCCGCTTGCAACGCCCAGTGGCGGGCGCGCAGCGCGCGGCCCACGGCCTCCAGTTCCGCTTCCGGCAAGTCGCCGCGCCAGTACGCCTCGAGCGCGAATTTCAATTCCCGCGCGGCGCCGATGCGTGGAAAGCCCGGAACGTGGGTCTGGATGTGGCTGGCGCCCGCTTTATTCGATGTTGTCATGATCAGTGTCATCCGCATTTAATATTGATGCGATAAAGTTTGCGGCATTCCGGTCTATAATCAAAACGAAAGATTTTGTAGTTTCACATGAAAATTTTTAATAGACCATGCTAGAGATACGCCATTTACGCACCTTGAGCGCGCTGCGTTCGGCGGGCAGCCTGGTGCGCGCCGCCCAGCTGCTCAACCTGACCCAGTCGGCGTTGTCGCATCAAATCAAGTTACTGGAAGATCGCTACGGCGGCCCGCTTTTTGAGCGAAAATCCGTGCCGATCGGCTTTACCGCCACCGGCGCGCGGCTGCTCAAGCTGGCCGATATGCTGCTGCCCGAGATCGAGGCGGCCGAGCGCGAAGTGGCCCGCCTGACCCAGGGTGACACAGGCCAGCTGCGGGTTGCGCTGGAATGCCACACCTGTTTCGACTGGCTGATGCCGGTCATGGACGAGTTCCGCAAACGCTGGCCGGACGTGGAAATCGATTTGGTGTCGGGCTTCCACAGCGAGCCGGCCGAGCTGCTGCGCAGCGGCGCCGCCGATCTGGTCATCGGCTCGCCTTACGGCCCGGATTTCGTCACGTTCCCGCTGTTCCGTTATGAAATCTTGGTCGTCATGGCGCAAAAGCACCGGCTGGCGACGCGGCGCCGCCTGCAGCCGGCCGACTTCCAGGGCGAGACCCTGATCACCTATCCGGTGCCGGAAACGCGCATCGATCTGATCCGCGAAGTGCTGCGGCCGGCGGGCGTCCAGGTCGAGCGCCGCACCGCCGAGCTGACCGTGGCCGTGTTGCAACTGGTCGCCAGCCGCCGCGGCATCGCCGCCCTGCCCAACTGGGCCATCAAGAACTATGTCGACTACGACTACGTCATCGCCAAGCCGGTCGGCGACCACGGCCTGTGGAGCGACTTGTTCGTCTCGGTGCCGGAGGCGCAAAAGCAGAAGGCCTACGTGCTCGATTTCGTCAAAGTGATACGCGAGCAGTGCGCCGCCACGCTCGACGGTATCAGATTATTGTCGTGACAAATAATTATTGTTTCTTCAAAATGTATTGAGGCTGGTCGAATCCAAAGCTTGACCCAAATCAAAGCGTCGCCAAATGTGGCCGCTTACGATTGGTCCGCGACATGGCCAGCCGCTGGCACGGATGCTGCTAGAGAAATACTGGACATTCCTCGCGGCGACGCACAATCGAAACCCCCCACGGCTTGACCGTCGTAGGCGTATTATCGACGTCGCGTAGTCGCTCAATGTTGTTGCTAAACTAAGCCGGCCCTGGCCGGCGTATTGGAGAGTCATATGGATGATGTAGTTATCGTGGCCGCTGGCCGCACCGGTGTGGGTAAATTCGGCGGCAGCCTCGCCAAGATCCCGGCGGCGGACCTGGGCGCGCACGTGATCAAGGGCCTGTTGGCCAAGACCGGCATCGATCCAAGCCAGATCAGCGAAGCGATCCTCGGCCAGGTGCTGACCGCCGGCGTCGGCCAGAATCCGGCCCGCCAGGCCGTCATCAAGTCCGGCCTGCCGAATTCCGTTCCCGGCTTCACCATCAACCACGTGTGCGGCAGCGGTTTGAAGGCCACCCACCTGGCGGCGCAGGCGATTAAATGTGGCGACGCACAAATCGTCATCGCCGGCGGCCAGGAAAACATGAGCGCGTCGCCGCACGCGATGCCCGGCTCGCGCGACGGCTTCCGCATGGGCGAGATCAAAATGGTCGACACCATGATCGTCGATGGCCTGTGGGACGCGTTCAACCAGTACCACATGGGCATCACCGCCGAGAACGTCGCGAAAAAACACGACATCTCGCGCGCCGAGCAGGACGAGTTCGCGCTGCAATCGCAGCTGAAGGCGGAAGCGGCGCAAAAGGAAGGCAAGTTCAAGGACGAGATCCTGCCGCTGGAGATCGCCAATAAAAAAGGCACCACCGTCTTCGACAGCGACGAGTACATCAAGCCCGGCTCGACCCTCGAAGGCCTGGCCGGCCTGCGTCCCGCTTTCAACAAGGAAGGCACCGTCACCGCCGGCAACGCCTCCGGCCTGAACGACGGCGCCGCCGCCGTCATCATGATGTCGGCCAGCAAGGCCAAGGAACTGGGCCTGACCGTGCTGGCCAAGGTCAAGGCCTACGCCTCGTCCGGCCTGGACCCGGCGCTGATGGGCATGGGCCCGGTCTCGGCCAGCCGCCTGTGCCTGAAAAAGGCCGGCTGGACCCCGGACGACCTGGACTTGATGGAAATTAACGAAGCGTTCGCCGCGCAGGCCGTCGCCGTCAACAAGGAAATGGGCTGGGACACCAGCAAGATCAACGTCAACGGCGGCGCCATCGCCATCGGCCACCCGATCGGCGCGTCCGGCGCCCGCATCCTGGTCACCCTGATCCACGAAATGATCCGTCGCGACGCCAAGAAAGGCCTGGCCTCGCTGTGCATCGGCGGCGGCATGGGCGTGGCGCTGGCGATCGAGCGTCCGTAACAGCAACAATTAACGCCGCCTCCGCGGTCGCGGGGCGGTCCGCGAACTTTGGTGTCATCGAAGTTTGGTATCAACTACGAAGAGGGGACAATTATGGCAAGAGTTGCATTGGTAACCGGCGGCATGGGCGGCCTGGGCGAGGCGGTGTGTTTCAAACTGTCCGCGCTGGGCTATAACGTGGTGACGACGTATTCCCCTGGCAATCCCAAGGTCGAACAGTGGCTCGCCACGACCCGCGACCAGGGCTTCAACTTCCGCGCCTATCCGTGCGACGTGGCGGATTACGACTCGGCACAGGCCTGCGTGGCCGCCATCGAAAAGGACATCGGTCCGATCGACGTGCTGGTCAACAACGCCGGCATCACCCGCGACATGACGTTCAAGAAGATGGACAAGCCGAACTGGGACGCCGTCATGGCCACCAACCTGGACTCCGTGTTCAACATGACCAAGCCGGTGTGCGACGGCATGGTCGATCGCGGCTGGGGCCGTATCATCAACATTTCGTCGGTCAACGGCCAGAAGGGCGCCTTCGGCCAGACCAACTACTCGGCGGCCAAGGCCGGCATGCACGGCTTCACCAAGGCGCTGGCGCTGGAAGTGGCGCGCAAGGGCGTGACCGTCAACACCATCTCGCCGGGCTACATCGGCACCAAGATGGTCATGGAGATCCCGCAGGAAGTGCTCGACACCAAGATCATTCCGCAAATTCCGATGGCGCGCCTGGGCAAGCCGGAAGAAGTGGCCGGCCTGGTGGCCTACCTGTCGTCGGACGAGGCGGCTTTCGTCACCGGCGCCAACATCGCCATCAACGGCGGCCAGCACATGTCGTAAGCCAAGACTTAATCGGCGGCATGCAAAAAAAAGCCAGGATCGTTCGCGATCCTGGCTTTTTTCGCGGCGAAGTCCTTTCCAGCTTTACTGCGGGAAGGCGAAGGCGCCTATAAAAGCGCTGTCGGGCGCGGACAGACCGACGACGCTGGTCGGCACGGTGGTGGCTGTGAGCGTGCTGGCGTTGTTGACCAGTGTGGCCTTTTTGCCGGCGCCTACATACAGACGATCGTTGGCCGGATCAAATGCCAGTCGAACGGAAACCTGGAAATAAGCCGGCGCGCTGACCGCCAGCGTCATCGCAGGTGTGCGAGTCGAGGTGGCGACCGTCGCCGTTCCCGCAGCCGATCCGGCGGCGCTGGCATTTTCCACTACAGCAATGCCGCGGTCTTTGACGCCAAAGTAGAGTCGGTCGCGAACGCTATCGATCGCCATTGTATCAACCATACCTATCGGATTCACGATGATCTCTCTCGGATCAGCACTCGTTGTCTGAACGGTCAGCGTATCCAAGTTTGAATAGGCATAGATAAAGGCCTGCCCTCTGGCGACGTAAAGAATCGATCGTTTGAAATCAATTGCAAAAGTAAGCGCTCGTACATTGAGGACGCGGTCCGGGGTAACCGTTCCGTTCAATTTGCTCGCGTTATTGAAGACGAAAAGATCACCGCGACTAGTGTTCGCATAAAGAATATCGCGCTCTTTATCTAACGCAAGACCGAGCAGGCTTATATAGGATTCCATTGCTGGGACGATGGTGCGGCTAGGCTTGATGTTTCCGTCCAACGCGCTGGCGTGGTCGAAGACGACGATGGAGTTCCCCGCTTGCGAAGGAATGCCGGCCGACATGTAGAGCCAGTCCTTCTGCCCATCATATGCCAAACCCTCCCCGGCTCTCTGCGGCATATTGAACACCTTAGCCGCCAGATTAGAGTTCGCCGCTGGGTTGAGCGTGTTGACCGCCGCGAGGACTTGATTGTTAATATCGGTCACGAAAAGCATGTTCTTGTTGCCGACAGGCGCGGTCGTTGCGGCAGGCGCGCTGGATTCGCCGCCTCCGCCTCCGCCGCAAGAGATGAGACAAGTGGCCACAAGCACCGCGAGGGTGCGCAAAAGGATGCGATTCATGAATAGTTTCTTAAAGTTAAGTATAGTTTCCGAATTATATCACGGTGCATTTTTGAATAATAAATTTCGCAACATAGCGATGGCCTGTTTTTTCGTACAATCCGCTATCGATGTTTTCAAAGGATAGCCATGTTTGACCCGACCTCGCCCCTGTTCCCGCCCATCCTGCCGATCCGGCACGGCATGCTGGCGGTCGACGACCTGCACACCATCTACTGGGAAGAGGTCGGCAATCCGGAGGGCATTCCTGTCATCTTCCTGCACGGCGGCCCCGGCGCCGGCCTGTCGCCGCAGCACCGCCGCTTCTTCGATCCGGAACGGTACCGCGTGATCCTGTTCGACCAGCGCGGCGCCGGCAAGTCGCTGCCGCTGGGCGAGTGCCGCAACAACACCACCCAGCTGCTGATCGACGACATCGAACGCCTGCGCGCGCTGTTCGGCATCGAGCAGTGGCTGGTGTTCGGCGGCTCGTGGGGTTCGACGCTGGCGCTGGCGTACGGCCAGGCGCATCCCGCGCGCTGCCTCGGCTTCGTGCTGCGCGGGATCTTCCTGTGCACGCAGGCGGAAATCGACTGGTTCCTGCATGGCGCCCAGTGGTTCCACCCGGAGGTGTACCAGGAGTTCGTCGGGCCGATCCCGCCGGCGGAGCGCGCCGACCTGCTCAAGGCCTACGTCGACCGCATCATGAGCGACGATCCCGCCGTCCACATGCCGGCGGTGCGCGCGTGGAGCCGCTTCGAGGGACGCCGCGTGTTCCTGCTGCCGCAGCCGGACGAACCGCCGTCGGACACGCTCGACCTGGGCGTGGGCCGCCTCGAATCGCACTACATGGCCAACCTGGGCTTCTTCGGCGAGGACCAGCTGATACGCGACATCGGCCGCATCGCCCACCTGCCGGCGGTGATCGTGCAGGGCCGCTACGACGTGATTTGCCCGCCGTTGTCGGCCTGGCGCCTGCAGCAGGCGTGGCCCGGCGCGGTGATGCACGTGGTGCCGGACGCCGGCCACGGCGCGATGGAAAAGGGTATCGCGCGCGCGCTGGTCGGCGCCACCGAACAGTTCAAGCGTGAGCGCGCGTTTGCATAAACAACGCACGTTCGGTCGGGAATCGGCCCGCGCGTGCCCCGGGCTGCTACACTATGGTTTGAGTAGCAAGATCGACAGCCCAGAGAGGCCAGCATTAAACCCAGCTTATATGCAATCATGAATATTCAGATCGGCGATATCGGCCACATTATCCAGCTGGCCATCGCGCCGGTGTTCCTGTTGACGGGCGTGTGCACCAACCTGATGGTGCTGACCAACCGGCTGGCGCGCATCATCGACCGTTCGCGCGTGCTGGAGGACCGGCTCGACATCGGTTACAGCGACGTCTATCTCAACGAACTCGATGTGCTGTACCGAAGATCGCACCTGATCAACGCCTCGATCACCCTGTCGACCGCCTGCGGCCTGCTCATTTGCCTGGTCATCGCGATGCTGTTTTTGGGCGACATCACCAACACGCCGCTCGACAAATACATCGCCGGCATGTTCGTGGTGGCGATGGGGGCGCTGATCGGCAGCTTCTGCTACCTGCTGCGCGAGATCTTCATCGCCTCGGCGGCGATGCGCTCGCACCGCCACGTGCGCCGCGCCCCGGTCAAATAACTTGTAAAGAATAGAGTACCAACATGCACGACTACCAACGCCCTCCGACCCTGCACCGCTACGGCGTGCGCGAAGACCTGGAACTGGCGCTGACCCAGGGCCAGTTCATCCTCCGTCCGGCCTCCAACTGCCTGACATTGAGCTTCTCGCAAGTGTGGGACCGCAAGCTGTTCGAGCTGTTCTCGTCCGACGCCTGCCTGATCATCCACAACACCGAGGAATTCGGCGAGCGCCTGCACCGCGCGGTGCAGCGCACGCTGCCCAGCTGGGCGGGCATCGACGGCGCCGTCGAATACGGCACGCGCGCCGCCTTGGGCGCGGCCTTCACCAAGACGGCGGCCGAGGCGCAGGAGCAGGAGTGGCAGTTCGCCTGGCGCTCGATGCAGAGCAAACTGAGTCTGAATCCGGTGCTGGTGAAAATCGGCAGCCTGGAAAACTTCGCCGAGCTGCGCTCGCGCGATACCTATTTGGCCTGACCGGCCGGAGGGTTTGGCGCCGGCTGCTGCGCCGGCGGCGGCACCTGTATCGCCGGCGTGGCCTGCACCGACGGCGTCTGGCCACCGCGCCTGGACGCGTCGTCGCGGCGGTCGATGCGCGCCACCACGGCGTTCATCATGTGTTCGATGTCGCTGCGTATCATGTTCGCGCCCAGGATGCCGGGCACGTAGAAGTTCGGCAGCAGCCGGCCGCTGTAGACGATTTTGGTGCCGCCGGTTTCGGGCACCGGTATCAATTCCCAACGCGATTCGTAGTGCTTCATGTCGCCCGAGATCAGCGAGATGTCGATCGACGACATCGGCTGCTCGGTGGCGCGCACGATCAGGTGGATGGTGCGCGACATGAACAGGAAGCGCGCCACGCCGAATTGTTCGATGATCACTTCGTTACCGTTGCGTGACAGGACCTTGCACGATTCCAGGTCCGGCACGAATTCCGACATGCGCTCGTAGCCGGTCAGGATGCGCCATACCTTGGGCAGTGGCGCCGCCACCGTCGCGGTGGCGTCCACTTCGTACATGTGCCGCGCCTCGGCGTCCACGCGATTGACAGAGACCTCCAGCTTGGGCAGTTCAAGCTTAGGTGCTTGTGCCATCGCCACCGGGGCAGCCACACCTAACAACAAAAACAGAAGGAATCGCATCATCGTTCCAGCGTAAGGGAAAGGGTGGCAGAATACAAGCGAAGCACCATCACGTTACAAAATTCACGCGGTGGCGGGGCTTTAGAAGCCTGGGTCTAGAGAATTGGGTTTTAATGCGGACATTCACGTCTAACTCTAATAACCACAATGACAAATTCACCATATCCCCACCTGCTCGCGCCTCTCGATCTTGGCTTTACCACGCTGCGCAACCGCGTCGTCATGGGATCGATGCACACCGGTCTTGAGGACCGCTTCTACAACTACGGCAAACTCGCCGCATTCTATCGCGAGCGCGCGCGCGGCGGCGTGGGTTTGATCGTCACGGGCGGCATCTCCCCCAACCGCTCCGGGTGGCTGCTACCCTTTGGAGGTACGCTCAACTTCAAGGGCGACGTGCACAACCACCGCCGCGTCACCACCGCGGTGCACGAGGAGGGCGGCAAGATCCTGATGCAGATCCTGCACGCGGGCCGCTACGGGTATCAACCGTTCGTGGTGTCGGCGTCGGAGAAGAAATCGCCGATCTCGCCGTTCAAGCCGCGCGCGCTGACGGAGGCCGGCATCGAGGGAACGATACGCGACTACGCGCGCTGCGCCAGGCTGGCGCGCGAGGCGGGCTACGACGGCATCGAGGTGATGGGAAGCGAAGGCTATCTGCTCAACCAGTTCCTGTGCGCGCGCACCAACCTGCGCACCGACCGCTGGGGCGGCGGCATCGAGAACCGCATGCGGCTGCCGGTGGAAATCGTCAAGCGCATCCGCGCCGAAGTCGGTCATGACTTCATCATCATGTACCGCCACTCGCTGCTCGACCTGGTCGACGGCGGCAATACGTGGGAGGACGTGGTGGCCGTGGCCAAGGCCCTGCAGCATGCCGGCGTCACGATCCTCAACAGCGGCTACGGCTGGCACGAGGCGCGGGTGCCGACCATCGTCACGTCGGTGCCGCGCGCCGCCTTCGCCAGCCTGGCCGGCCGTCTGCGGCTGGAGGTGACGATACCGGTGGTGGCGTCGAACCGCATCAACATGCCGGCCGAGGCGGAAGGCATCCTGCAGCGCGGCGACGCCGACATGGTATCGATGGCGCGTCCCTTCCTGGCCGATGCGCACTTTGTCGCCAAGGCGGCGCAGGGCAAGGCCGACGAGATCAACACCTGCATCGGCTGCAACCAGGCCTGCCTCGATCACACCTTCGCCAACAAGCGCGCCAGCTGCCTGGTCAACCCGCGCGCCTGCCACGAGACGGAGCTGGTGTACGCGCCGGCGGCCAAGCCGCGCCGCGTGGCGGTGGTCGGCGCCGGCCCGGCCGGGTTGTCGGCGGCGACGGTGGCGGCGGAATGCGGCCACGACGTGACCTTGTTCGATTCCAGCGACAGCGTCGGCGGGCAGTTCAAGATCGCCATGCAAATTCCGGGCAAGGAGGAATTCGCCGAGACGATACGCTACTTCCGCCGCCAGATCGATTTGACGGGCGTGAAGCTCAAGCTGGGCGTGCGCGTCACGCGCGAGCAGCTGGTCGCCGGCGGTTACGACGAGGTGGTCGTCGCCACCGGCATCAAGGTGAGGCGGCCGCCGATCGAGGGCATCGATCATCCGAAAGTGCTGTCGTATATCGATGTGTTGCAGAACAAGGCGCCGGTCGGCAAGCGCGTGGCCATCATCGGCGCCGGCGGCATTGGCTTCGACGTCGGCGAATATCTGCTGCACGATCCCAAGCACCCGCTGCCGCTGGCGCTGGATGTCTGGGCAAAGGAATGGGGCGTGAGCCTGAAGGGCGACACGCCGGGCGGCCTGGTGGCGCCGGAGGAGCCGCATCCGGTGCGGCAGTTGTATCTGTTGCAGCGCAAGATTTCGAAGCTGGGCGCGGGGTTGGGCAAGACCTCGGGCTGGGTGCACCGCGCCGTCCTCGCGCGCAATGGCGTGGTGATGCTCGCCGGCGTGCAGTACGACCGGATCGACGATCAGGGACTGCATATCACGGTCGGCGGCGAGCAGCGATTGCTGTCGGTGGATAACGTGGTGGTGTGCGCGGGTCAGGACAGCCTGACCGAGTTGATGCCGTCGGAGGAGGAGGTGAAGGCGAATCCGTCGTGGCCGCGCTTTCGCAAGATAGGCGGCGCCGCGCTGGCGGCGGAGCTGGACGCCAAACGCGCGATCAAGGAAGGCGCGGAGTTGGCCGCAAGCCTTTAATGTAACTGGTCATGGGAGACACGTAGGGCGGATTAGGCGGAACGGCGTAATCCGCCAATGTGTGAGCCGTCGAAACGCATGCATGGCGGATTACGCTGCGCTAATCCGCCCTACGTGTTTCCGTGGTTATTCGATGTCCTCGGCCACTGGGCCGCCAAGGGCTCAATGCCCGCCACTCTTGCGCTCGAAATTGGCGACCACGAACTCGGTCATGCCCTTGGCCAGCTCCTCCTCGCCCATGAAGATCTTGCCGGCCAATTCGCTGCGCAGCAGCTCCGCTTCCTCTTCGTTATGCGTGCGCACCACGGTCTTGATGTCCGGATTGAGCAAGCGCGCCGTCTCCACCATCGCCCGCACATGGAAGGTGTCGGGCGTCGCGATCACCAGCATGCCGGCGCGCGCGATGTGCGCCTGGATCAGCACCGCCGGCTCGCCGGCGTTGCCCGCCACCGCGTGGATGCCGTCCTTGCGCAGCTGGTCGACGATCTCGCGGTTCTGCTCCGCCACCACGAACGGGATGCCGTGCTTGACCAGCACCTCGGCGATGCGGCGTCCGACGCGGCCATAACCGACCAGCACCACCTGCCCGTCCAGATGCTCTTGCGGCACCGACATCGGCAGCTCCGCCAGCGGATCGGCGGTACGCTCGAACCTCGATTCCACCGTACCGTCCCTGGTCAGCCAGCGCTCGATCGGTTTGGTGAGCCGGAACACCACCGGGTTCAGGGCGATCGAGATGATGGCGCCGGCCAGGATCAGGCTTTGGCCCTCCGCCGGCATCATCTTGAGCGACAACCCCAGCGCCGCCAGGATGAAGGAGAACTCGCCGATCTGCGCCAGGCTGGCCGACACCATCAGCGCCGTCTTGGCCGGATAGCGCAGCAGCACCACCAGCACGAAGGCGGCCAGCGATTTGCCGAACACGATGATGGCCACCACCGCCAGCAGTTTGAGCGGCTCGCCGGTGACGATCGACGGCTCGAACAGCATGCCCACCGAAACGAAGAACAGCACCGCGAACGCGTCGCGCAGCGGCAGCGACTCCTGCGCGGCGCGGTGCGCCAGCGCGGATTCGCGCAGCACCATGCCGGCGAAGAACGCGCCCAGCGCGAACGAGACGCCGAAGAAGTGCGTCGAGCCGTAGGCGATACCGACGGCGGCGGCGATCACGCACAAGGTGAACAGCTCGCGCGAGCCGGTGCGCGCCACCTGCCAAAGCAGCCACGGGAACAGCTTGCGGCCGACCACCAGCATCAGCGCGATGAAGGCGCCGACCTTGCCCAGCGTGACGGCCAGCGTGCCCCACAGATCAACTTCGCCGGGCGGAACGGCCATGCCGTGGGCGTCGGTCGAGATGCCGCCGAGCGAGCCGGCCAGCGCCGGCAGCAGCACCAGCACCATGACGGTGACCAGATCCTCGACCACCAGCCAGCCGACCGCGATGCGGCCGTTGAAGGTGTCGAGGATGCCGCGTTCCTCCAGCGCGCGCAGCAGCACCACGGTGCTGGCCACCGACAGCGCCAGGCCGAACACCAAACCGCCGCCGACGCTCCAGCCCCAGAAATGGGCCAGTGCCATGCCGAGCGCCGTGGCGACGGCGATTTGCAGCACCGCGCCTGGCAGCGCCACGCGCCGCACCGCCCACAGGTCGTCGAGCGAGAAGTGCAGGCCGACGCCGAACATCATCAGCATCACGCCGATTTCGGCCAGCTGCGAGGCCAGCGCCGCATCGGCCACGAAGCCGGGCGTGGCGGGTCCCAACATGATACCCGCAGCCAGATAACCAACCAGCGCCGGCAGCTTAAGGCGCGTTGCAAGGTAGCCGAACACCAGGCCGAAGCCCAGCGCCGCCGCGATTGTGGTGATCAGGCTGATATTGTGGGGCATGCGCGTGGGGCTCCTCGAGGGATGGGGGAAGCCCAAGGGTAGCACACGGGCGGCCGTCGGCGACGCGCCGTCCCGCGATCAAAAGCCGCGCGCCGGGACTATCTTGCCAGCGCCGCCGGCACCAGGCGCATGCCAACGCCGATGCGGTTGAAGGCATTCATCAACGCCACGGCCATCGTGACGTCGGCCAGCTCTTTTTGGCCCAGCACCGCGGCGGCCTGCTGGTAGTCGGCGTCCGGCGCGTTGGTCTGCGCCACGCGGGTGAGCGTCTCGGCCCACGCCAGCGCCGCGCGCTCCTTGTCGGTGAACAGCGCTTCGGCCTCGCGCCACACCGGCACCAGCACGACTTTGTCGACGCCGACGCCGTGGGTCAGCAGACCGCGCGAGTGAATATCGATGCAATAAGCACAGCCGTTGATCTGCGACACGCGCAGATTGACCAGCTCCAGCAGCTCGCGCGGCAGGCTGGACTCCTGCAAGGCGTTTTTAACTGCGGCCAGTCCCTTGTAGGCTTGCGGGGCGAGATTGAAGATGTCGAGGCGTGCGGTCATGGCGGTTCCCTGGTTGATTGCGAATAGCCGTATTGTGCGTTTTCATGGCTTAGTCCAGAAGAGCCAAGATCGGTCAATCTTACTGGGCCAAGATTTCGGGCGCTTCACGTGAGCCGCAATATCCGCTGCCCCAGCTCGCGCGCGCGGCGCGGCGTCTCGATATTGGTAAAGCTCAGCAGCAGCGCCGACGCCGCGTGCGGCAGCGCGCTGCACTCCGACAGCGCCAGCGCGAACATGCCGTCCTCGCGCATGCGCGCCGCCAGCGCGCGGTCGGTGTGCCGTCCCGGCAGGCGCAGCACCAGATGCATGCCGCCCGGCTGCGCGTCGATGCGCAGATGCCGGCCCAGCACCTTGGTCAGCTCGGCCGCCACCATCTGCCGGCGCTCGCCGTACAGGCGCCGCATGCGCTGGATGTGGCGGGCGAAATGGCCCTCGTTCATGAAGCCGGCGACGATGTCCTGGGTCAGCGCCGGCCCGCCGGCGGCAAAGGTCTCGCAGACCGCCTCGAAACGCTTCACCTGCGCCGGCGGCACCACCAGGTAGGCCAGCCGGATCGCCGGGAACAGCACCTTGCTGAAGGTGCCGGCGTAGAGCACGCGGCCGACGCCGTCCAGGCTTTTCAGCGCCGGCAGCGGACGGCCCACGTAGCGGTATTCGCCGTCGTAGTCGTCTTCGACGATCCAGGCGTCGTTGCGCGCCGCCCAGTCGAGCAGGGCCAGACGGCGCGGCAGCGACAGCGACACGCACAGCGGGCTTTGATGCGCGGGCGTGACGACGGCCGCCCGGGCGTCGGGCGCGCAGGCGGCGCCGTGCGCCACTTGCAGGCCCTCGTCGTCGACCGGCACCGGCACCGGCCGCATGCCGGCCCACGCCAGCAAATCGCTGGTCGGGACGTAGCCGGGATCTTCGACCCACACCTTGTCGCCCGGGTGCAGCAGCGCGCGCGCGGCCAGCTCCAGCGAGTTGCGGTAGCCGGAGGTGACGAACACCTGCGAGGGCGCGCAGTCGATGCCGCGCGATAGCCGCAGGTAGGTGGCGATGGCGGTGCGCAGCGCCGGCGCGCCGCAATACGACGGGTAGGCCATGTCGGCCGCTTGCGTGGCGCGGATCGCGCGCGCCGCCAGCGCGGCCCACACCTTGCGCGGGAACGCGTCCAGCGCGGGCAGTCCCATTTGGAACGGCCGGTGGAACGGCGCCGGCGATCCGGCCAGGTCGGCGGCCGGGTCGGCGGGCCTGGCCGATGGCGCCACCGGCGCGTGGCGCGTCAATGCCGGCGAGACGATGGTGCCGGCCTGGCCGCGCGTCTCCAGATAGCCCTCGGCGGCCAGCAGCGAGTAGGCTGCTTCCACGGTGCCGCGCGCCAGTCCCAGGTCCACCGCCAGCGCGCGCGCCGACGGCACGCGGTCGCCCGGCCGCAGCAGCCCGTCGGCGATGGCGGCGCGAAAACGCATGTAGATCTGGCGGTACAGCGGTTCGGCGGCGCCGGTGTCGAGCTGGAGGAAGTCGGGGTTGATCGTCATGGCATGCCCTGGATGTCATTTTATGGCTCGATGGATTATGCCATCGCCGCAGCGGCCGGCCGCCAACGACAACCCGGTCCGCCGATGCGATAATTGCCGGCGCGCATATTTGCTTGCGTTCACAGACCGACAAAGGAAATGTGGTTCAATGCCAAAAAACGATCTTGTTCTGCAAATAACGTCGCCCGCGCCGTTGCGGCCGCAGGGTATCTTGCTGTGCACGATCGCGCTCGCGATCCTCGCTTTTACCGTGCGGAAGAATGCCGACAGCCTGATGGCATTGACGATGGGCGCGGTGGCAACCGGCGCGTTGATTGTTCTGTTCGTGTTCCTGGCGGGCGCCGTGCTGTTCAAAAACATCTTCGGCAAGGAACAGCTATTGTTCGTCAAGGATGGCGCGCCCGCTGGAACGGCCGCCGCCACCGCGATCGCGTGTGGCGACCTGATCGCCATTGAATGCAAGCCGCTTCCGCTACCCATGACCGCCGATGGCAAGTTGGCGATGCTCGGCCTCGGTGGCGAAAGATTGATGTTGGTCACCAGGAAGGAAGCGATCCCATTCGGCATCGGCCTCTCCGGCGCGGCGGCGACGGCGGCGATTCAACAAATCGAGGAATTCTGCGGCCGGTCGCTGTTGCGTTAAGAGCTAGCGTAAAGGACCCGATCACGCCGCAGTGGAGTTGGCAGAAATCGAGGCTGGCCTTTACAACGGTCTTTGTTCACGGCTATGCCAAATACGGGTAATCAGGACGTCGCCATTTTCGAGGATGAAATAGCGGATCACGTAAGCTACATCCGCCAGCGCATCCGGATGCCAGATCAGCGCGGGCATTCGCTCCACTTCCCGGCTGCCAAATCGGAAAGCCAGGCATCGGCGCGCTCCTGCGATACGCCGGACACGCCACCATCGCGGTACGCTTCTCCTCTGGCGGTGGGGTGAACCCAAGGGGAGCACGCCAGCGCCCGCAAACAAGACCCGTCCGGCGATGTTTGACATTATGTCGAAAAATGTCATAATGTTTTCCGCGAACATGCTGAGATAGGAGTGAATACGATGCAAACAATTAAAATCGATGCCGGCGACGTGCTGGCGGCCAGCGCGGCGGTGCCCGATGACAGCCCGGTTTTCATGCTCAATCTGCTGCGCTACAAGACGGAGGCCGAATATGGCGGGCCCGGCGAAGCGCCCTGTTCCGGGCGCACGGCGTATCACGAGCGCTATGTGCCCGTGTTCCGCGAATTGGCGGCGGGCGAGGGCGTGAAGGTGACTTGGCTGGCGGCGGCGTTGGCGCGGGTGGTCGGGCCAGCCGACGAGCAATGGGATGAAGTGGGGGTGGTGGAATATCCCAGTTTTGCCGCGTTCCGGCGCATCAGCGAAAGTGCGCGCTACAAGGCGGAGGCCGAGCGGCATCGCTTGGCGGCGCTGGCGGACTGGCGGCTGATCGCCACCACACCGTTGTTGCGCTGATCAGCGTTGCCGCCGCCGCGGGGCTGCCCGCCTGTTGCCTAGCGCGTCGTCCCGTCCGGCGTATGCTCGAGCGCGGTGGCCAGTAGCGACACTTGCAGCGTGATCAGGCGGCGCATGTCGCTGCCGTCGGTGGCGGTGTCCTTAAAGCCGCGCATCGCGTAGGTCATGGCGCGCGCCACTTCGGCAGGCGTGGCACCCAGCGCCGCGCCGGTGGCCGGCTCGCTCAGCAGTTGCGTCAGCAGGACTTGAAACTCGTCATACATTTCCTGCACGGCAGGGAAGGCCAGGCTGAAAAGGTCGCGCGCATCGGGATGGGCTTCGATCAGGTCCACCCCGTGCGCACCCCAGCTCAGGCAGGCGTGCAGTAGCTTGTCGCGCAGCCCCGGCAGCGGCGCGATCGCGGCGCGGATGGCGGCCAGCTGGCGCGCATTCATGCGCCGCACCACGGCGGTAAAAATGCTGTCCTTGTTGGCGTAGGCGAGGTAGAGCGCGGGGCGCGACATGCCCGCCTGCTCGGCAATGTCCTGCATGGTAGTGCGGGCGAAGCCGTAGCGCGAAAACACTTCGGTGGCGGCATCCAGCACGCGCGCGTCGCGTTTGGCGGCAAGGTCGGAAGGCTGGCTCATGGGAGGGCGGTCGGCGGCGGCGTGGGTTTCGGACATTCCGTCATTGTGACATAAACCGCCATGGCGTCAGATGGCCGCAATGCCTCCCGGCCTCAGGCGGCCACCACGGCGGTGACGGCCTGGCCGACCGGCTGGCTGCTCGCCATCCTCAGACCTTGCGCACCACCACGCAGCCGATCGAGTAGCCGGCGCCGAACGAGCAGATCACGCCCAGCTGGCCGGCGGCCATGTCGTCGGAGTGCTTGTGGAAGGCGATGATCGAGCCGGCCGACGAGGTGTTGGCGTATTGGTCCAGGATCACCGGCGCCTCGCCCGGTTCGGCGTCGCGGCCCAGCACCATGCGGCTGATCAGCAGGTTCATGTTCAGGTTGGCCTGGTGCAGCCAGTAGCGGCTCACCTGCGGCACCTCCAGCCCGGCGCCGGCGATGGTGGTCTTGATCATCTCGGCCGCCATCGGGCAGACATCTTTAAAGACTTTCCTGCCCTGCTGGCGGAACAGCTTGTCCGGCTGGCCGATGCCCGCCTCGTCGAAGCGGTTGAGGAAGCCGAAGTTGTTGCGGATGTTGTTCGAGAAGCTCGTCTTGAGCTTGGTGTCGAGGATTTCCCAGCGGTGCGAGCCCTTGGCCGTGTCGGCCGCCTCGATGACCATCGCCGTGCAGGCGTCGCCGAAGATGAAGTGGCTGTCGCGGTCGCGCCAGTTCAGGTGGCCGCTGGTGATTTCCGGATTGAGCACCAGCACCGCGCGCGCCTGGCCGCTTTGCACCGCCGCCACCGCCTGCTGGATGCCGAAGGTGGCCGACGAGCAGGCCACGTTCATGTCGAAGCCGTAGCCGTCGATGCCGAGCGCGCCCTGCACCTCGACCGCCATCGCCGGGTAGCCGCGCTGCATGTTCGAGCACGCCACCAGCACCATGTCGATGTCGGCCGGCACGCGGCCGGCGCGGTCGAGCGCCTGGTGGGCGGCGGCCACGCAGATTTCCGCCTGCAGCGACAATTCCTCGTCGGCGCGCTCGGGGATGCGCGAGACCATGCGTGTCGGATCGAGGATGCCGGACTTTTCCATCACGTAGCGCGACTTGATGCCGGAGGCTTTTTCGATGAACGCCACGCTCGACATCTCCAGCGGCGTGACGGTGCCCTCGGCGATGGCGCCGGCGTGGTCGGCGTTGAACTGTTCGGCGTAGGCGTTGAAGCTCTCGACCAGCTCTTCATTGGAGATCGATTGCGCCGGCGTAAAAAGGCCGGTACCGCTGATGACGGCTTGTTTCATGATTAAACTTTCGAATTTGGCAATGGCTTGCGCCAATAATGACGCAAATTCTACACAATGCCTGCACGATCCGCGCAATTAAAGCGGTGAAATAGCGGCGAAAAGAAAACGGCGCCCCGCAGGCGCCGCCGTTTACCGCTGTGCTCGTGTAGAAATGGTGGACCTGACCCCGGATTATTTCTTGGCGTCGGTCTGGACGACCTTGGTTTCCTGCTTGGCCAGCTGCACCGGCAGGCCCTTGAGGTGGTTCAGCGCCTGCGACAGCTGGAAGTCTTCGCCGCTGCCGTATTCGAGCGGCTTGCGGGTCTTTTCCAGCGCGACGATGCGCAGTTGCTCTTCCAGCTCGTCACGCTTGGTCTTGGCGACTTCCTGGTCGCGGTCGTTGCTGAGGTGCTTGTCGAGGTCGGCCTCGCGCGTGCGCAGCGCGTTCAGGCCGTCGCCGTCGGCGTTCTCGTCCACCGCCAGGTCCGGCGTGATGCCCTTGGCCTGGATCGAGCGCCCGTTCGGCGTGTAGTAGCGCGCCGTGGTCAGCTTGACGGCGGTGTCGGCTGTCAGCTGGCGTATCGTTTGCACCGAGCCCTTGCCGAACGTTTGCGTGCCGATGATGTCGGCCCGCTTGTAGTCCTGCAGCGCGCCGGCGACGATCTCCGATGCCGACGCCGAGCCGGTGTTGACCAGCACTACCATCGGCACCCGCTTGACGGCGGCCGGCAGCTTGGCCAGCGCGTCGCTTTCGCTGCGCAAGGTGTAGTACTCGGGACGGCCGTAGAACACCTGCTTTTGGTCCGGCAGCTGGCCGTTGGTCGAGACGATCGCCGCGTCCTTCGGCAGGAAGGCGGCGGCCACGCCGATGGCGCCCTGCAGCACGCCGCCCGGGTCGTTGCGCAGGTCCAGCACCAGGCCCTTGATGTTGGGGTCTTGTTTGTACAGTTCGACAATCTTGGCGGCCATGTCGTCGATGGTCGGCTCCTGGAACTGCGAGATGCGCAGCCAGGCGTAGCCCGGTTCGATGATCTTGCCCTTGACGCTCTTTTGGTGGATCTCTTCGCGCGTGATGTTGAACACCAGCGGGTCGGTCTCGCCCTTGCGCAAGATCGTCAGGCTGACCTTGGAGTGCGGCTCGCCGCGCATCTTCTTGACCGATTCGTCCAGGCTCAGCCCTTTGACGGCGGTGCTGTCGAGGCGGCTGATCAGGTCGCCCGCCTTGATGCCGGCGCGCCAGGCCGGCGAGTCCTCGATCGGCGCGACGATCTTGATGTAGCCGTCCTCGCTTTGGCCGATCTCGATGCCGAGGCCGACGAACTTGCCCTGCGACCCCTCGCGCAGCTCGGCGTAGGCTTTCTTGTCCAGATAGGCGGAATGGGGATCGAGCGAGGCGACCATGCCGGAGATGGCCTCGGTCAGCAGCTTCTTGTCCTCGACCGGCTCGACATAGTCCGACTTGATCAGCCCGAACACGTCGGCCAGCTGGCGCAGCTCCTCGAGCGGCAGCTTCGGCTCGACCGGCTTTTGCGCCATGGCGGAAAATTGCAGGGAGACGGCGATGCCGGCGACGACGCCTAGGCCGACCAATCCGGTACTCTTTAGTTTCTTGCCCATGTTTCACCCGTTGGAACGATGTACAGAACAGCCATCCGCAGCGGGAGACGCGAGCGCGATGTGCATGAGCTGAGTATAAACCTGATTTCGGGCAATCGTAGTAGCCCTCATGAAATGATTTATACCTTTACGGAATTTTACAACGGTTGCCGTTGACTTTGAATGTACACCAACGCCCGCTTGGCGTTACATCAAGTTTGCATATTTTTACGCAGTGTTTCTCTCACGTTCACGTCGGTAAGCATTTGTAAGAAGTGCCGCCATCATGCAAGGCGCGGCCTACACTGAACTCGTATTTCTCTCTACCCTGAAGTGGTTTTTCGCCTGCGCCCCAAGCGCAGGCTTTTTTTTATCCACGGAGCTTCCATGCGTCTACCGTTTATCCCGTCCCCCGCCGCCGCGCGCAGTCTGGCGCTGGCGGGCGCGCTGCTGTTCGCCGCCGGCGCCATGCCGCCGCCGGCGCTGGCCGTTCCCATCCTCGACATGCATGCCGAGGATTTCCTGCCGATGGCGGCGGACTTGAAAAAGGCGCTGAACCTGAACCCCAACCAGCAGACCCTGTGGCAGCAGACCGAAAGCAAGACGCGCAACCTGTTGCGCGAACGTAAAGCCCGGCGCGACCGCCTGCAGGCGGCCACGCAGGCCGGCACGCAGGGCGCCAATGTCGAGCTGCGCGATCTGACCAAGGCGATCGACGAGGAGACCAACACCGCCGCAGCCGAGGAGAAGTTGCTGCGCGAGTGGTGGCTGACCGTCAACGATGCCTTGAATGAAAGCCAGCGCCAGATCGTGGTGCAGCAGGTCGGCGAGCATTTGCTGCGCGTCCAGGACAACGGCGGCGGTGGCGGCCACATGGGCGGGGAGCGCAAGGAGGAGGGTGGCGAGCGGCGCGGCGGCGGCCGCAGGGGCGGCGGCGCCGGCGGCATGGGTGTCGGCGTCGGCGCGGGCGGCGCCAATATCACCTTGCCGGGCGGCGGCTGAACGGCGCCGTCGGGCCGCGGGCTTGTATCGTAAAGTAACAACCCGGGACCGGCGTGCCTTTGGCGGGGCATGGCGGTAGAATATTCGCGCGCGAACCCGGCCGGCATCAAAAATGCCGCGCCGGGTTTCAAAACGGAAGTTCTCACCCAAAGGACAAGTAGTGAAACGATATTTGCTCAGCACCCTGGCCTTGAGCCTGGCCGCCGCCTTCGCCGGCGCCGCCGACGAGGCCGCGCCGACCTCCGGCATCGACATCAAAAACATCGACCCGGGCGTGCGCGTGCAGGACGACTTCTACACCCACCTCAACGGCCAGTGGCTGAAGACCACCGAGATCCCGGCCGACAAATCGAGCTGGGGCACGTTCGCCAAGCTGCGCGACGACACCTTGTCCGAGCTGCGCGGCATCGTCGAGAAGACCGTGGCGCAACCAGGCAAGAAGAGCGGCGACGCCCAGAAAATCGCCGACCTCTACGCCAGTTTCATGGACGAGAAAAAGCTGGACGCGCTGGGCATCCGCCCGCTCACTGGCGAGCTCAACCGAATCCGCGCGATCAAGGACAAGAAGGCCTTCCCGATGCTGATCGCGCATCTGGACCGGATGGGCGTGGCCACGCCGTACGGCCTGAGCGTGCGTCCCGACGCGCGCGAATCGACCAAGTACGCGGTCGGCATTTCGCAAAGCGGCCTGGGCCTGCCGGACCGCGACTACTACCTGAAAAAAGACGACGCCAAACTGGCCGCCATCCTGGTCAAGTACCAGGCGCACATCGCCCGCACGCTCAAGCTGGCCGGCGAGAAGGAGCCGGAGGCCAGCGCCAAGGCCATCGTCGCGCTGGAAACGGCGCTGGCCGAGGCGCAGTGGACCAAGGTGCAGAACCGCGATCCCGTCAAACGCTACAACAAGACGCCGATCGCCAAGCTGCCCGAGCTGGCGCCCGCCTACGACTGGGGCCACGCGCTGGCGTCGGCCGGCGTGGCCAGCAAGGTCGACTACGTGATCGTCGCCCAGCCGAGCTACCTGGCCGGCTTCAACACGCTGCTCGAGCAGACCGACCTGGCCACGTGGAAGGCTTACTTCACCTGGCAGTTGCTGCGCAGCGCCTCGCCCTACCTGTCGAAGGACTTCGCCGACGCCAGCTTCGACTTCTACAGCACCACGCTGACCGGCGTGGCGGTGCAGGAGCCGCGCTGGAAACGCGGCGTGGCGCTGGTCGAGCGCTCGATCGGCGAGGGACTGGGCCAACTATACGTGGCCGAGTATTTCCCGCCGGAGCGCAAGGCGCGCATGGACCAGCTGGTGAAAAACCTGCTGGCCTCGTACAAGACCAGCATCGACGGGCTCGACTGGATGGGGCCGGAGACCAAGAAGGAGGCGCAGGCCAAGCTGGCCAAGTTCACGCCCAAGATCGGCTATCCGTCCAAGTGGCGCGATTACTCGTCGCTGGCGATCGCCAAGTCCGATCTGATCGGCAACGTGCTGCGCGCGGCGACCTTCGCCAACCAGCGCATGATCAACAAGCTGGGCAAGCCGATCGACCGCGAGGAATGGGGCATGACGCCGCAGACCGTCAACGCCTACTACAATTCGACGATGAACGAGATCGTGTTCCCGGCCGCTATCCTGCAACCGCCGTTCTTCGACGCCCGCGCCGACGACGCCGTCAACTACGGCGCCATCGGCGCGGTGATCGGCCACGAGATCAGCCACGGCTTCGACGACGGCGGCAGCCAGGCCGACGGCGACGGCAACCTGCGCGACTGGTGGACCAAGGAGGACCGCGCCAACTTCAAGGCCAAGACCGACGCCCTGGTCAAGCAGTACGGCGCCTACAGCCCGATCAAGGGCTACCACGTCAACGGCGAGCTGACCCTGGGCGAGAACATCGCCGACAATTCCGGCGCGGCGATCGCCTACAAGGCCTACAAGCTGTCGCTGGGCGACAAGCCGGCGCCGGTGATCGACGGCCTGACCGGCGACCAGCGCTTCTTCATGGGCTTTGGCCAGGTGTGGCGCGTGCGCATGCGCGACGAGCAGCAGATCCTGCAGGTGAAAACCGATCCGCACTCGCCGGGCCAGTTCCGCGCCAACGGCACCATGGTCAACCAGCCGGGCTTCTATGATGCGTTTGGCGTCAAGCCGGGCGACAAGATGTATGTGGCGCCGGAACAGCGTGTCATCATCTGGTAACAGTGACAACGCTGTGATATAAAGTCGTGCAGGCCATGCATCGTGCTATGGCCTCTAACCCGCAAGGCCATGCGGGGTCGGACCCGATGGGTCCGACCCCTAAGCTGGGACGCGTGCGTATCGCCAAACGCGCACCGGGTTTGCCTTTTTACCTTTGAAGGATTTTCTGTGAAACGTCATCTCGTAAGTGCATTGATGCTGAGCCTGATCGCAGGTTTGGCCGGCGCCGCGGACACCACCAAAAGTGCGACCCCAGCCAATGCCGCGGCCACCGCCGCCACCAGCCACACCATGACTTCCGGCATCGCCACCGAATACATCGATCCGGCCGTGCGCGTGCAGGACGACCTGTTCACCCACATGAACGGCAAGTGGCTGGCGACGACCGAAATCCCGGCCGACAAGCCGAGCTGGGGCAGCTTCGCCAAGCTGCGCGACGACATCCAGCCGCAACTGCGCACCATCATCGAGGGCGCCGCTAACACGCCGAACAAGGCCGCCGGCTCCGACACCCAGCGCATCGGCGACTTCTACGCCAGCTTCATGGACGAGGCCAAGCTCGAGCAGCTGGGCGTGGCGCCGCTGAAGGCCGAGTTCGACCGTATCGCCGCCGTCAGCGACAAAAAACAACTGCCGGCGCTGATCGCGCACTTCAACCAGATCGGCGTGTCCGCCCCGTACGCCTTCGGCATCCACCAGGACAACAAGGATTCGACGAAGTACGTGGCCGACCTGTTCCAGACCGGCCTGGGCTTGCCGGACCGCGACTACTATCTGAAAGCCGACGACGCCAAGATGGCCGACGCGCTGGCCAAGTATGAGCTGCATGTGGGCAAGATGCTGACCCTGGCGGGCGATCCGCACGGCGCCGTCACCGCGCACGCCATCGTCGAGTTCGAGAAGGAACTGGCCAAGCTGCAATGGACCAAGGTCGAGCTGCGCGATCCGATCAAGGCCTACAACAAGGTCGAGATCGCCAAGCTGGGCGCGATGGCGCCGGGCTACGACTGGAACGCCTACCTGGCCGAGACCGGCATCGCCGGCAAGGCCGGCTACGTGATCGTCAGCCAGCCGAGCTATCTGAAAGGCATGACCGCGTTGCTGGAGAAAACCCCGCTCGACACGCTCAAAGCCTACTTCCACTGGCAGACCGTGCGCGCGTTCGCGCCCTACCTGAGCAAGGCCTATGTCGACGAGAACTTCGCCTTCTACGGCACCGTGCTGAGCGGCGTGACCGAGCAGCGTCCCCGCTGGAAGCGCGGCGTCTCGGTGACCGAGGGCGCGCTGGGCGAGGTGGTCGGCAAGCTGTACGTCGAACAACACTTCCCGGCCGACCGCAAGGCGCGCATGGAGGCGCTGGTCAAGAACCTGCTGGCGTCGTACAAGACCAGCATCGACAAGCTGGACTGGATGAGCCCGGTCACCAAGAAGCAGGCGCAAGCCAAGCTGGCCAAGTTCACCACCAAGATCGGCTACCCGAACAAGTGGCGCGACTACTCCAAGCTGGAAGTGTCGAAGGACGACCTGGTGGGCAACGTGATCCGCTCCAACCAGTTCGACTACAACAAGGAACTGAACAAGCTGGGCAAACCGATCGACCGCGACGAGTGGGGCATGACGCCGCAAACCGTCAACGCCTACTACAACCCGGAGATGAACGAGATCGTGTTCCCGGCGGCGATCCTGCAGGCGCCGTTCTTTGACGCCGACGCCGACGACGCGGTCAACTACGGCGCCATCGGCGGCGTGATCGGCCACGAGATCAGCCACGGCTTCGACGACCAGGGCGCCCAGTACGACGGCGACGGCAACCTGCGCGACTGGTGGACCAAGGCCGACCACAAGAACTTCGCGGCCAAGACCAAGATGCTGGTCAAGCAGTACAGCGAGTTCAGCCCGCTGCCGGGCTACCACGTCAACGGCGAGCTGACCCTGGGCGAGAACATCGCCGACAACAGCGGCGTGGCGATCGCCTACAAGGCCTACAAGCTGTCGCTAAACGGCAAGAAGGCGCCGGTGATCGACGGCCTGACCGGCGACCAGCGCTTCTACATGGGCTTTGCGCAGGTGTGGCGCATGAAGATGCGCGAAGCGGCGCAGATCCAGCAGATCAAGACCGATCCGCACTCGCCGGGCCAGTTCCGCGCCAACGGCACGATGCGCAACCAGCCGGGCTTCTACGATGCCTTCGGCGTCAAGCCGGGCGACAAGATGTACCTGCCGCCGAAAGACCGCGTCATCATGTGGTAAACCAAAAACCCTCGCCGCGGCGAGGGTTTTTTTTCGGGGAATAGGCGGCGGTGGCGTGAGCCGGGCATCAACCCCAGGACGATGGGGTCGTACCCCCCGGGGTACGACCCCGGTGTGCCGTGGTGTGGGTTGAACGGTCAAAGCTTCGAGACGGAAACCGGCTTGCCTTTTTGTACCTTGGTCAGGTACACCGTGCTCAGGCCCTGGTGGTCGGTCGGGCTGAAGGCGATGTCGAGGCCGCCCAGATTGACCTTCAGTTTTTCCAGCGCCGCCATGAAGCTGGCGCGCGTCAGGTCCGGGCCGGTTTTCTTCAGTGCCTCGACCAGCGCCACGGCGTTGATGTAGCCCTCCAGCGAGGTGTAGTCGCCCTCGGCGACGCCGGCTGCCTTCATGTCGGCGCGGTATTGCTTGACGATGGGAATGGATTCGTCGAACGGCGACGGCACCACCTGCGTGATGTAGACGCCCTCGGCCGCGTCGCCGGCCGCCTTGATGAAGTTGGCGGTGCCGACGAACGACAGGTTGAAGAACTTCGGTTTGAAACCGGCGGCGGCGGCCTTCTGCACGAACGCCGCGCAGGCCTTGTAGGTGCCGACCATCAGCACCGCTTCCGGCTTGGCGGCGATCAGCGCGGCGAGGCCGGCGTCGACGTCCTCGGTGTTGCGCTGGTAGAAGCCTTCGCCCGTCATCGTCATCTTGCGCTTTTGCAGCGATATTTGCAGGCCTTCCTTGCCGACCTTGCCGTAGGTGTCTTCCTGATAGAACAGGCCGATCTTGGTGACGCCGGCGTCGGTGACCAGGCGCTCGACCTGCAACTCGATCTCGTTGAAGTACGAGGCGCGGATATTGAAGACGTGCTTGTTGAGCGGCGTGCGCAGGAACTCGGCGCCGGTGAACGGCGCGAAGAACGGGATGTTGGCGTCGTTGACCAGCGACATCGCCGCCTTGCTGGTAGGCGTGCCGACATAGCCGAACAGCGCGAACACGCCTTCCTTCTTGATCAGTTTATCGGTGGCGGCGGCGGTGCGCGGCGGATCGTAGCCGTCGTCCTCGCTGATGAGGGTGATCTTGCGGCCGTTGACGCCGCCGGCGGCGTTGACCTTCTTGAAATAGGCTTCGCTGCCGGCCTTGATGCCCAGGCCCAATCCGGCGGTCGGCCCGGTCTGGGCGTTGGCCATGCCGATCTTGATTTCGGTGGCGGTGACGCCGGTTTCGGCCGAGGCGGCCGACACCAGCGATGACAACAACAGTCCCAGCGCAGCGGAAAACAATTTGTTTTTCATATTATTGCCTTCATAGTATGCCGGCGCGCCGGCTGTCCGAAATCTAATAATTGCCCAACAAAAACTGTTACCCAACCTTATCCCTTTGTGTGTCGCGTGACAAGGCCGGTTTTGCAACGTCGGGCTAGCAGTATGCGAGCCGCCGGCGAGGGCCGGGTACTGGTAAACTGGCGTCTCTACTCTATTGGAAAGCCGTCTTCATGCGCCTGCGTTATCTGGCACCGATATTTTTAGCGCTGTTGTTGAGCGCCTGCGGCGAGTCGTACACGCCGGTCAATCTTTACATGGCGACCACGCCGGACTGCAAGACTTGGCAGGAGGGCTCGCGCTTCGAGCTGCCACGCGGCATCAGCGTGGCCACCACGCCGCCGGTCACGCTGCCGGATGGCGGCGCCGAATTCACGTTCGTGTATATCGTGCCGCGCGGCGAGCGCGCGCGTTTCCTCTCGCGCGATTACAACGTTACCGTGCCGAAGGGGCCGGTGTTGCACAAGGCCGAGCTGGTCACGCTGTATCAGCGCACGACCAATTCGCGGCCGGAGATTGTCGACTCGATCCCCAAGGTGCCGGACATGTTAGTGGCCAGCGCCGCCGGCGACGAAACGTTGTGGCGGGTGCGGGTGCGGGTCAAGGACAAGCTGCCGGAGCGGTTCGATGTCGTCCCGCCCGCGTTCGAGATCGCGGTGAAGGAATACCCAATGCGCACCTTCACCTACCGCTATTTCCCGGAGCGCAAGGCGTTCGGCCTGTGCAGCTAATCCGGGAACCCGGGAGACACGTAGGGCGGATTAGCGTAGCGTAATCGGCCATGCATGCGTTTCGACGGCTCATGCATTGGCGGATTACGACCTTCGGTCTAATCCGCCCTACGTGTCTCCGTGGATGCGCGGATTTCCGCAAAGCCGTCATCGTCCGTTGCGGTTTATCGCAGTCTTCCCTATCCACCGAATTCCCACATTCTTTAAAAATCAAGCACTTGCCATCGCCCCCGGCGCTGGCACGGAAGCTGCAATGTCTCCTCCAACAACAACCACAATGGAGACACGCAATGCCAACATCCCTGCCCAAATTCCGTCCGCTCGCCCTGGCCGCCGCCATCGCCTTCGCTTCCACCGCGCAGGCGCAGGAAGTGGTCCGCCTCGGCAACCTCAAATTCGCCCACTACGGCGCCGTCTCATACATCAAGGAAATCGCGCCCAAATGCGGCCTCAAGGTCGAGGAGCACGTCTTCGCCAAAGGCCCCGACGTCATGCAGGCCATCCTGGCGGGCGAGCTCGACGTTGGCGCCACCGCCTCCGAGGCGGCCATCTCCGGCCGCGCCAACGGCGCGCCCATCTACGTCGTGGCCGGCTTCGCCAAAGGCGGCGCGCGTCTGGTCGCGCGTCCCAACGAAGGCATCAAATCGATCAAGGATTTGAAAGGCAAGAAGGTCGGCGTCACGCGCGGCGGCATCCACGAAGTGCTGCTGATCGCCGAGCTGACGCAGGCCGGCCTGACCGCCTCCGACCAGCCGGGCAAGGACGTGCAACTGGTGTTCCTCGCCTTCGCCGACCTGAACCAGGCGCTGATGGGCAAGAACCTCGACGCCATCATGCAAAGCGAGCCGCAGTCGTCGCAGGCCATCAACAAGGGCTACGGCGTCGAGGTGATGAAGCCGTACGACACCGCCATCGGCGAGCCGGTGCGCACCCTGGTGATGAGCGAGAAGTTCTACAACGAGAAGCGTCCGCTGGCGCAGAAGTTCATGAATTGCTTCGTCCAGGCCACCAAGCTGTTCATCGACAACCAGGCCGTCGCCGAGAAGTACGTGCGCGAGACGATCTTCAAGAACCAGATCACCAAGGACGACTTCGAGGACGCGATCAGCAATTCGCCGTACAGCTACGACGTCACGCCCGAGCACATCCAGGTCACCACCGACATCATGCTCAAGACCGGCGTCGGCAAGATGCGCAAGCCGCCCGTGGCCAAGGAGTGGGTCAAGACCGACCTGCTGGACGCGTCGAAGAAAAGCCTGGGCATTAAATAACCACAAGACAAAGCGGGAGACGACATGAACAAACAAGACTGGCGCCAAAGCGCCACCGGGGCCGTGGTGCCGATTCTGATCGTGGTGCTGTGGCAAGCCAGCGCCATGCTGGGCTGGGTCAATCCGCAGGTGTTGCCGTCGCCGCTGGCGGTGCTCGCCAAATGGTTCGAATACCTGCTGCCGCTGACCGCCTACGATCCGGCCGCCAGCTCGTGGCTGGGCTGGGCGCTGTCCGGCGAGCTGCTGGGCGACACTTTGAGCAGCCTGTACCGCGTGGTGGTGGGCTTCGCCGTCGGCGCCGGCCTGGCCTTGCCGATGGGCCTGATGATGGGCGCCAGCCAGCGCATGTACGCGTGGCTCAATCCGCTGATGCAGGTGCTGCGGCCGATTCCGCCGATCGCCTATATTCCGCTGGCCATCCTGTGGTTTGGCCTGGGCAACGCGCCGGCCGTGTTCCTGATCGCGCTCGGCGCCTTCTTCCCGGTGCTGGTCAACACCATCGCCGGCGTGCGCCAAGTCGACGGCATCTACATCCGCGCCGCCCGCAACCTCGGCGTCAACCAGCGCACGATGTTCGTGCGCGTGATGCTGCCGGCCGCCGTGCCGTACATCCTGTCGGGCGTGCGCATCGGCATCGGCACCGCCTTCATCGTCGTCATCGTCTCGGAGATGATCGCCGTGAATAACGGCCTCGGCTTCCGCATCCTCGAGGCGCGCGAATACTTCTGGTCCGACAAGATTATCGCCGGCATGATCAGCATCGGTCTGCTGGGCCTGGTGATCGACGTCGGCATGAATAAACTGAACAATCATTTGCTGCGCTGGCACCGCGGTCTGGAGAACTGATATGAGCGCTACCCATATTCAAGTCAGCGGCGTCAACAAGGTCTTCAAGACCGACAGCCGCGAAGTCGTCGCCCTGAAAGACATCCACCTCGACATTCCGCAAGGGCAGTTCGTCTGCCTGCTGGGGCCGTCGGGCTGCGGCAAGTCGACCTTGCTCAACGCTATCGCCGGCTTCTCGCTGCCGTCGTCGGGCACGATCACCGCCGATGGCAGGTTGGTCACCGGCCCCGGTCCGGAGCGCGGCATGGTGTTCCAGGAATACGCGCTGTTCCCGTGGATGACGGTGGAAAAGAACATCGCCTTCGGCCTGGAGATCAAGGGCATGGACCAGGCGGCGATCGGCGCCAAGGTCGACCAGTTGCTGGCGATGCTGTCGCTGAGCGATTTCCGCCACCGCTTCCCGAAAGACCTGTCGGGCGGCATGCGCCAGCGGGTGGCGATCGCGCGCGTGCTGGCGCTCGATTCGCCGATCATGCTGATGGACGAGCCGTTCGGCGCGCTGGACGCGCTGACCCGCCGCAACCTGCAGGACGAGCTGCTGCGCATCTGGGCCGAGCTGAAAAAGACCATCATCTTCGTCACCCACAGCATCGAGGAGGCGATCTACCTGGCCGACCGCATCGTCGTCATGACCTACCGGCCGGGCACGGTCAAGCGCGACATGATGGTCGACCTGCCGCGCCTGCGCGACCCGGCCGCCGCCGAGTTCAACGCCCTCAAGCGCGAGCTGGGCCAGTTGGTGATGGAGGAGCAGCAGCGCCATCACAACGACGAGATGCGGATGGCGGCCGTCGATTAGTCGTGATGGGGTCGGACCCATCCGGGTCCGACCCCGCCTTGCGGGTTACAGTAGAATCTGCCGATGCGCGCCCAAAAATCCCTGCTGATCCTGATCGTGACCTTGTGCGCGCTTGGCGCGGTCGCCGGCGCGTATTTCGCCGGCACCTCGCGCGCCCGCGCCGACCTGCGCCTGCAGGGCCAGCGCCAATTGCAGCTGATGGCGCCGGACCTGCAATCGCTGCTGCAAAAATATGAGACGCTGCCGTTCGTGCTCGGCTTCCAGCCCGACCTGATCGAGGCGCTGGCGCAGCCGTCCGACCGGCGCGCGATCGACCGCCTCAACAGCACCCTGAAAACCATCCAGCAACAGGCCAAGGTCGGCGCCATCTACGTGATGGACCGCGACGGCCTGACCATCGGCGCCAGCAACTGGGACCAGCCGCTGGGATTCGTCGGCAAAAACTTTTCCTACCGCCCCTACTTCGACGCCGCTCTCCAGGGCAGGGCGGGGCGCTTCTACGGCATCGGCACCAGCACCACCGAGGCCGGCTACTTCATCGCCCAGCCGGTCTACGGCCGGGGCAGCGCGGGCGGACCGGTCACCGGCGTGGTGGCCGTCAAGATCAGCCTGGCCGACTTCGAACGCACCTGGCGCAGCAGCGACGACGCCATCGTGCTGGCCGACCGCAGCGGCGTCATCTTCCTCAGCAACCGGCCGGACTGGATCTACCGCAGCCTGACGCCGCTGGACGCCGCCACCGAGCGCCAACTGGCCCATACCCAGCAATACATGGGCAAGACGGTGACGCCCCTGTCCGCCAAGCCCGACCTGTTCGTCACGCAGCCGGTGGGCCAGCTGGGCTGGCAGTTGATGCTGTTCCCAGGCCAGGCGCGGGTGCTGCGCGCCGGCCTGCAATGGGCGCTGGCGGCGGCCCTGTTGCTGGCGTGCGCCGCGCTGGCGGGCTGGGCCTCTCACCAGCGCCGGCGCCGGCTGGAGGAGCGGCTGGCTTCGCGCGCGGCACTACAAAAGGCCGAACTCGAACTGAACGACAAAATCGTCGAACGCACGCAGCAGCTGCGCACTACCAATCAACATCTGGAAAGCAAGTACGCCAAGCTGCAGGAAACCGAACACCTGCTGCGCTCGACGCAAAACGAGCTGGTGCAAGCGGGCAAGCTGGCGATGCTGGGACAGATGGCGACAGGCATCACCCATGAACTGAACCAGCCGCTTGCCGCGATCCGCGCCTTCGCCGACAACGCCCGCGTTTTCCTCGAACGGGGACAGGGCGAGCAGGTCGCCGGCAACCTCGGCCACATCAGCGAGGCGAGCGCGCGCATGGGCGCCATCATCGGCCAGCTCAAGGGCTTCGCGCGCAAGGACGAGACCCTGGGCACGGTCGAGCTGGCCAGGTCGGTGCGGGCCTCGGCCTTTTTGCTCGAGAGCGAATTCCGCCGCCACGCCGTCACGCTCGAGATCGACGTCGGCGGCGACGGCCTGAAAGTGACCGGCGACAGCGTGCGCATCGAACAAGTGCTGATCAACCTGTTGCGCAACGCGCTCGACGCCGTCGAGACCGCCGAGCGCCGCGTGGTCGCCATCGCCCTCGCGCGCGACGGCGGGCACGCGCTGGTCAGCATCAGCGACAGCGGCGACGGCATCCCGGAACAGGTGGTCGCGCACCTGTTCGAACCGTTCTTCACCACCAAACCGTCGGGCAAGGGCCTGGGGCTGGGGTTGGCGATCTCGTCGTCGATCGTGCAGGCGATGAACGGCCAGCTGACGGCGCATAATCAGACCGACGGCGGTGCCCGCTTCGAGCTGCGGCTGCCGCTACAAATTGAATCATCGGAAACACGTAGGGCGGATTAGCGCAGCGTAATCGGCCATGGTTGAGCCGCGAACGGCGCATCGATGGCCGATTACGGCGTTCCGCCTAATCCGCCCTACTTAACAAGGAGCATGACGTGCAGGCCATACTGATCGAAGACGAAGCCGCGCTGCGCCTGGCCACCAGCCAGACGCTGGAACTGGGCGGCTTCAGCGTGCAAGCCTGCGCCAGCGCGGAAGAGGCGCAGGCGCTGTTGCGCGCGGATTACGCCGGCGTCGTCGTCACCGACGTGCGCCTGCCGGGCCGCTCCGGCCTGGAGTTGCTGGCGCAGATCGCCGCGCTCGACGCCGAACTACCGGTCATCGTCGTCACCGGCCATGGCGACGTGGAAATGGCGGTGGCCGCGATGCGCGCCGGCGCCTACGACTTCATCGAAAAGCCCTTCGCCAGCGGCCGCCTGCTGGACGCCGTGCTGCGCGCGCAGGAGCGGCGCCGGCTGGTGCTGGAAAACCGCGCCCTGCGCAGCGAGCGCGCCCGGCATCCGGACCTGCCGGACCTGGTCGGGCGCTCGGCCGCCATCGAGCAATTGAAAATCCTGGTGCGCAACGTCGCCCCGGCCGGCGTAGACGTGCTGATCAACGGCCAGACCGGCACCGGCAAGGAAGTCGTCGCCCGCCTGCTGCACGCCGCCAGCGGACGCAAGGGGAACTTCGTCGCCATCAACTGCGGCGCGCTGCCCGAATCGGTGTTCGAAAGCGAAATCTTCGGCCACGAGGCGGGCGCCTTCACCGGCGCGCAAAAGCGCCGCGTGGGCAAGCTCGAGTACGCGCAAGGCGGCACCGTCTTCCTCGACGAGATCGAAAGCATGCCGATGGCGTTGCAGGTCAAGCTGCTGCGCGTGCTGCAGGAGCGCAAGCTCGAACGGCTGGGCGGCAACGACTCGGTCGCGCTCGAATGTTCGATCGTCGCCGCCACCAAAGTCGATTTGCTGCAACTGAGCGCGCAGGGCCAATTCCGCGAAGATTTGTACTACCGCATCGGCGTGGTCAGCATCGACCTGCCGCGCCTGCGCGACCGGCGCGACGACATTCCGTTGCTGCTGGCCCACTTCACCGCTGACGCCGCCGCCCGCTACCGGCGCCCGGTGCCGGTGTGGAGCGCGCAGCAGATGGCGCAATGGCAGGCGGAGGACTGGCCGGGCAACGTGCGCGAGCTGCGCAACTTCGCCGAGCGGCTGGTGTTGGGCATCGCGCCGGCCGCCGCCACCGCGCCGGCGGCCGACGCGGGCGACGCCATGTCGCTGCCGCGCCAGGTCGATCTTCACGAGCGCGAACTGATCGTCCAGGCGCTGGCCGCCGCCGACGGCAACGTCGGCCTGGCGGCCGACAATCTGATGGTGCCGCGCAAAACGCTGTACGACAAGCTGAAGAAATACCAGATCGGCACCGGCCGCAAATAGCCGTGGCGGACACGCGGGCGTAAAAAAACCGGCCATTCAAGCCGGTTTTCGATGGTTGCCGCGTCGGGCGCGGCGCTTGCCGTTTATTTAGGCTGGGCCGGATCGGCGGCTTTTTCGGCCGTGGCCGCTGCGGGAGCGGCCGGCACTTCCGGTTCCTTGAACTTGGCGCCGGCCTTGTTGGCCATGTAGACCACGGCGCGCGCCACTTCCACGTCGTCCAGTTCCGGGTTGCCGCCTTTGGCCGGCATCGCGCGCAAACCTTCGATCGCGTGTTTGACGATGGTGTCGTAACCTTGGGAGATGCGGGCGGCCCAGCTGCCGGCATCGCCGAATTTCGGCGCACCGGCGACGCCGGCGCCATGGCAGGCGGCGCAGGTCGAGGTGTAGATGGCTTCGCCGGACTGCAGCACCTTGGGCGCGTTGGCGTCCTTGAAGGTGAAGCCGGAGTCGGCGACGGGGGCGAGGCGGGCGGCGATTTCTTCGGGGGCCTGGCTGTTGGAGCCGGCGCCGGTTAATTTATCCGCGGTGACGTACTGCACCAGCAGGATGATGCCGATGACGGTGACTGCAAAAAAGCCGATCACAGCTGCTACGAGCTGCTTGGGTGTTCTGATTGCGGATTCGTGTTCGTTATGTGCGTCGCTCATGATTTCCTTAACAGACTAATGTCGAGCCGGGGTGGCGTGCGAAAACTGATCAAGCTGCCTTGCAAAACCTTCACCAAACGGGCGATTATAGACTCAAAAATCCCTGTATGGAAACGCAAAGGTGCTCAAAACGACACTTTCCGTGGACGGGAAGCGATAAAACCGGTATCCTACGGCACACTTCAAGAAATCCCCCTATGCGGCTGTAGCTCAGTGGATAGAGTATTGGCCTCCGAAGCCAAGGGTCGTGGGTTCGATCCCCGCCAGCCGCACCAGTTATTCTATATAAATCAAATACTTAACAGTTGCATTTGTTCGCAATGTAATGTGTTGGTTCGCATATTTTTGGCACACTCACCGCCGAAATTGTGCCAGGTCTGCTTTATCTTTCGCAAACCGTCGTCGTACCCAAGTAAAAATAAGTTATTCCTACTCGGTTGACTAAGCATTATTCGACGCTGGCATATTCGTGACCAGGTCCCCTCCAAGAGATAGCCGGACGCTTACGCATCTCTGGCAACACTGTCCGGCGCTACCTGCGCGCGGAAATCACCGCGCCGGCCTCCGCCGTGGGGCGCTCACGCAGCGTCATCGACAAATACGCGTTCCAACTTTCAGCCATGCTCGAGACCGGGGCAACTCGGTCCACGACGCAGCGACGCGCCTTGAGATCCACAAGGACCTAAGGGAACGCATTTAACACACCATGCAAAAAAAGCAAGTTGATGCACAGAAATAATCAGCGAAACGATTATTTTATGGCAATCATCCGTTTGTGACTATTGGATATTTTTCAACCATAAGTCGCGGCTAAGATTGCCAATCAATCAATCGCGGAGTATCACCATGCTTGCTTACTGCACGACGAATCGCCACGCATTTCCCCAGAAATTGAGCGCGGCAGCGCCGGCCAAATCATGAGCTCCATCCTGGTAACCGGGGCAGCAGGTTTTATCGGCGCCCATCTTGCCGCCCGTCTGGCGCGCATGGGGCACACGGTAGTCGGTGTGGACAACTTCAATGACTATTATGCGGTAGGCCTGAAGCATGGCCGGGTCGAATCAATTTTGCGTCCCGCCGGCGTGGTATGTCATGCGTTCGATCTCTGCGATGAACAAGCCTTGCAGGAGTTATTCGCGGTCACCCAGCCCGATTACGTACTCCACCTTGCGGCCCAGGCGGGCGTCCGTTATTCGGTGGAGAATCCGAAAAGTTACCTGCAATCAAACCTCCTGGCATTCGGCAATATTTTAGAAGCGAGTCGACAACACCGCGTCAAACACTTGGTGTTCGCCAGCAGCAGCAGTGTTTACGGCTCCAGCGACAAGACCCCATTTCAAGAGGATGATCCTACCGACCAACCTATTTCTTTGTACGCTTCCACCAAGAAGGCCAACGAGGTGATGGCCTACAGCTACAGCGCGATTCATCAACTACCGATCACCGGACTCCGTTTGTTCAGCGTCTACGGACCTTGGGGGCGTCCGGACATGGCTTACTTCAACTTCACGAAAAAAATCCTATTGCGGGAGCCGTTGGAAGTGTTTTCCAACGGCACTCTGTTGCGCGACTTCACCTACATCGACGATGTAAGCGAAGCGGTGACGCGTCTGCTGTTCAAGGAACAAGCTGCCGTCGGGAAGGTTCCATATGAGGTTTTCAATATCGGAAACCGTCGGCCAACATCGGTGTTGGACTTCATCCGCATCCTCGAAAATCTCTTGGGCGTCAAGGCAATCCTGGAGTTCCTGCCGATGCAACTGGGCGACGTACGCATCACCCATGCGGGGACCGACAAACTGCACAAGTGGATCGATTTCTCCCCCGACACGCAATTGCAGACCGGCCTGAGCGACTTTGTGACCTGGTACCGCGAGTGGCATATGCACGACGGTGCCCACGCCTAATGAACCCAATGCCATAACGGAATACTGCAGAGATATGTCAGATTCGGATTTCGGACGCAAAGACGGACAGGCCCACCTATCGCCCATCGCGGTCAAACAGCATCCCACCACCATTGCCATGACGATCGGGGCGACTTTGATCATCCTGGGCATTATCAGCTTTCTGGTGCTGGGAAACTATACCCGCAGGGTGACAGCGGTCGGCCTGTTGGCGCCATCGACCGGCATCGTCCGCGTACGGGCGGCCAGCCCCGGGCACGTCTCCCAGATCTTCGTCAAGGAAGGGCAACTGGTGCGCAGGGGCGACCCGCTATTCGCGCTGGAGGATGGACGCGGCGTCGCCGGCGACACCTCATCCGCCTCGCCAGCGCACGCGTCGGAAACCATGCGGCTCACCGACGCGCTGACCGACAGTATGAACCGCCGAGGCGAGGCGTTGACGCTGGAACGGGATAGCCGGCGTGTGGTGACCCAAGAAGACCTGGTGTCGTTGGACGCTCAGCTAAAACAGGGGAAAGATGAACTCGCGTCAGCGCAGCACCTGGCTCAGCTAGCTCAACAGCGTGCAGCCGAAGCGCGCGTACACGCCACCTCGTTTGACGACCTGGCCAAAAAGGGATTTTATTCCAACGCCTCGCTGCACGACAAACATGACGTCGTGGCCAGCCTGGAGGTGGCGGCGGCCGACGCCTTTCGCAATGTCCAGACGCTCAAAAGGCAGTTGACGACCTTGGCAACGAGTCGGTCGCAAATCATCGCCAAGACCAATCTTGACTTGGCCCAGATCGATCAGCGCAGAGCGGCATTGCAGCAGGATACCCTCGAACTGAACAATCGCAAATCTTCCTTGCTGGTGGCGCCGGTCCAAGGTCGCGTGACTGGCGTACTGGTCGATATTGGTACCTATGTCGAAGGCCAGGTCACCGCTACCGTGGTTCCCGATAACGTGCAGCTGCAAGCCTATCTCTACTTGCCAAGCCGCGCAGTTGGATTCGTCCGCCGTGGACAAGCCGTCAAGCTACGCTACGACGCATTTCCGTATCAGAAATTTGGTGCGCAAGACGGTGTCGTAACCGACGTCAGCCTGGCCCAGATCGCGCAGGATCAGATTCCCGAAAGCCTGCCTTTGCAATCGCGTGAAGGCCTGTACAGGGTGACGGTACGCCTTGCCTCACAAACGATCCGGGCGTTCGACGAGCAAAAGTCGCTCTTTCCCGGCATGGTCGCCGAGGCTGACCTGATGCAGGAGAACCGTACCCTGCTTGAATGGATACTCGAGCCCCTGATAGCGGCAAAAGAGCGACTTAGCGCCAGTCCCCTGAGGAGCAATAAATGAGCCACTACCTGTTGCAACACACAACGTCGGAATGTGGACTCGCCTGCATCGGCAGCGCCTTGAATTACTTTGGTTCCCGGCTCTCCCTGGCGGATTTACGTGAGAAATTTCCCACTGGGACACGCGGCACGCGCTTGGACGAACTGATTTTCATGGCGCATGCGAGCGGCCTGGTCACTTCCGCGATCAAGCTGGAACGCCACGAATTACCGCAATTGCGTCTGCCCGCGGTACTGCATTGGGACAAGGATCATTACGTATTGCTGATCAAGGCGAGCGACCGCCGCATCACCATTCATGATCCGGCCCAAGGGGTGCGCCGATTGTCCATGCAGGAAGCGGAGTCCCACTTCAACGGCGTCGCGCTGGAACTCGCAAAGTCGGCCACCTACGAACCGATGAAGCCCAAGAACCCGGTGACATTGCGTCGGCTGATCGGCTCGGTTTCAGGTGTCAGACGCACCTTCAGCGTCTTGACGATACTGGCCTTGGGGGTTCAGCTCGCCGCCATGATCCTGCCACTGATAACGCAATGGATACTCGACCAGGCGCTGGTGGCGGGCGACAAAGATCTTCTGTGGCTATTGATCGGCGGCTTTGTCGCGCTCAACCTGATACAGCAAGTGCTGGCGTTTGGACGGAGTACCGCTGCGCTGACGTTCACCAACCAGGTGGGCTTCCAGTGGTCGTCCAATGTCATGATGCATTTAATGCATCTGCCGATCAGCTGGTACGAGCGGCGCCACCCTGGCGACATCATGTCGCGTTTCCAAAGCGTGCGACAAATTCAGCAGACTGCGGTCGGCGGAACGGTGGAGACCATGGTCGACGGCGTATTCGCCACACTCGCACTGGGCATGATGTATATGTATTCAGGCGTGCTGACGCTGATCTGCGTGGTCGCGCTGGCACTGTATGCATGCGTACGTTTGCTGAGTTTTTCCAAGCTGCGGGAGGCGAACGCGGAATCGCTGCAGTTTGATGCAAGAGAAAAAAGCCTGCTGTTGGAAAGCCTGCGCGCGATCCATTCGATCAAGGTCGCGGGCCTGGAAAAGATACGCTACAGCGAGTGGCAAGCGCTGGCGGGTAAGGTCTTGGTGCGCAATACCGACACCCAGATGTTGTCCAACGTCTTCACGCTGCTTTACGGCATCCTGTTCAGCGCAGAGAGCGCGGCGATTCTGGGGCTGGGTGCCTGGGCGGTGCTCAACGTCGGCACGGACACTGCAAAATGGATCAGCAGCAGTTTTACGGTCGGCATGCTGATGGCATTTGTCTCCTACAAAGACCAGTTCTCCTCCCGCATGCGGGCGCTGATCGACAAGCTGGCCGAGCTGTACATGATACGCCTGCATACCGAACGCTTGGCCGACATCGTACTCGCCAAGCAAGAGGCCTTAGGCGGTACGCTCGTGCCCAAGTGCTCACCGTTAGGCGCAAAAATAGAGTTAAAAAAAGTGGGCTATCGCCATAGCGAGCGCGAGCCATGGATCTTCCGGAACATCTCGTTCAAGATTGAACCAGGCGAACACGTGGCACTGATCGGCGCCTCGGGCGCAGGCAAGACCACGCTAATGAAAATTATCCTTGGACTGCTGACGCCGAGCGAGGGCGTCGTGCTGGTGAATGGCGAACCACTGGCGCGCTATGGCCTGCGCGAGTGGCGTGCCTGTATTGGCGCGGTGTTACAGGACGATCACCTGTTCTCCGGCAGCATACGCCAAAATATCGCATCATTTGCCGACGCGATCGACGACGACGACGTCATGCGTGCCGCGCGCCAGGCTGGCATCCATCACGAGGTCAAGGCCATGCCCATGAGCTACCACACGCGCATCCTCGATCTGGGCTCGAACTTATCTGGCGGACAAAAGCAACGTGTACTGATCGCACGGGCGCTGTACAGCCGGCCTGCGCTGCTGGCGATGGATGAAGCGACCAGCCATCTGGATGTCGCCAATGAGATGGTGCTGAATCAAGAGATTTCCAAGCTGAACTGCACACGTCTGGTCGTTGCTCACCGGCCCGACACTATCCGCATGGCAGGCCGCATCATTGACCTCGCCAGTTTTTTGCCCGCGAAAAAACCAGCGCAGGATGGCAAGCGGCTGCCGCCACCGGTTGCCCCCGCCAACACCGACGCCACCGTCGCGCTCAATTGAATGGAACCGGAATGCGAGTCACCATGATTGCCTATGTAATGTCACTTGCCGCACTGCTGCTGCCGCAGCGTGCTGCGGCAGCGCCATGCCCCGCGCCGGCCGAAGCAACGCTCAAACTCAGTTTTGACAATCCCGCGCTCATGCCAAGCGTACAAGCAACGATTAACGGCAAACCGGCGATGTTGTTACTGGACACTGGCTCGGACCTCACTTTGCTCAGTACGCGCATGCCACTGCCGGTGGCTCGCTTCAGTCCGGGCGTCTCGATCGGCGGTTTCAATGGCAAGACCCGCCTGCGCAAGGTGAAAGTTGACGACTTCACGGTCGGCCCGATCACGCTGCGCAACACCACCCTGCCGTCCGAACAGGCTGAATCGATCATCTCGGCCCATTGGGACGGCGTGCTGGGCGCCGATCACCTGCTGGGCTACGACCTCGACATTTCCTTCGCCACCTCATCCGTCACGCTCTACCCTGCCGGCAGCTGTGCGCCGGACTGGACTCAGCAAGCCCACGCCGTCCCCTTGGTCAAGGAAGGAAAATCGCTCATTCCGCGCATGGCCGCCACCCTGGGTACGCAATCGGCACTGGCCGTCGCCGATACCGGCGCCACGGTGTCCCTCGTCTTGCGCCAGTTGCTCACGCTAGGCATGCCAGACGCCCGGATTGCCCCGACTGGCAGTAAAGGAGCCGGCTATGGCGGCGAAAGCGACATCGGGACGGTTGCGCTGAACGCGCTGACGCTCGGCGGGCAGAACTTCCCTGCCGCCACTTGGCATGTCACCGAACAAAATAAAAACGGTGGCGATGACGCCATTCTGCTGGGCGGAGATTTCTTCGCAGCAAATAGGGTGTTTATTTCCTCACGCAATGCGGTGCTTTACTTTCAAGCGCTGAATCCGGCCGCCAACACACCCTTCCACCCTAATACCGGCTGGTACGAGACCTTGGCGCGACACGGCAATCTGGGTGCTCAATTGAAACTGATTGCGCTCGCGTCCACCCCGGCTCAACGTCAGCCATGGCAAACGATGGCGGCCGCCCAAGGCCACGTCGGCTCGCTGACGGCGCTCGCGACGCAAGATCGCCTGGCCGGCCGCCTGGCCGAGGCCGGCGAACAAATCGGCCGCGCGCTCCAGCGCGATCCCAAATTTTATCCCGCGCTGGTCGAGCGCTATCTGATCACGCAGGCCGCCCGCTCCAGGGAGGCGGCCAGTCGCGAGCTGGCGGCAACGATCAACGCCGAACAGCTCGATACCCGGATTTGGCCGGGCAAAACGTACAGCATGTTGCTGCAACAAACCAGCGTGCCGGAGTTTATCGTCGATGTGCAGCAACAAATCAGTTCGACTCGACAACGCTGTTCGATCGCCGGCCTGCTGCGCCAGCTGCGCAAAGCCGGCCAGGGCTGGGAGAGCATCGCGTCCGCGGATCTGGTGCGGCTATGCCCTGGGCGCAACGGTGACGATACCTCATTACTTCATTGAACTGGACACACGATGAACATTAGCTACGTGCGCAGCGCTTTTCCCAAGATGTCGGAAACCTTCATCCTGGAGGAACTGCTGTATCTCAAACGCTGCGGCCATACGCTCAGAATCTACGCGACCTACTGTGAGTTAGAGCATCTGAGCCCCAAAGTCCTGGCGGCTGGCCTGCTGGAGTGCGTCGAGTACCGCATCCGGGCCTTCCGCCTTGGTTTGCCCGACGTCGGGCTGGTGATGCGCTTTCTGCTGGCGCTACTGTTTAACCGTCAGTCCCGCTCGCTCTTCCAACGGCGTTTGTACGGCGAACGCAGCGCGGCCCGGATGTTTGACACGTTGTGGCGCACCGTGTGGGCGTCCAGGGAAACCCGACGCCACCGGCTCGCGGCGCTCATGCGTCTGCCCGGCGAGCTGGTTTGGACATGCACGCGACTGGGCAATCTGCAGGTGGCCATGCATCAAGCCACCATCCGCCGCACGCCGTTCAAGCCAGACCTTATGCATGCGCCGTTCCTGTTTGAAAACGACGTCGCGTGGCTAGCGGTATTACTAAAAGCCAACCCGCGGACGCCGCTCACGGTCACGTTGCGCTCGCGCGATCTGTACTCGGAAAGCGTCAGTCCCGATTTGATGCTGATGCGTAAAAAATTGGTGGCGGCGGCGCGGATGGTATTCACGATCTCCAGCTACAACCGCAGGCATATATTGAGCACGGTCAGGCTGCGCCAGCCCCCCAAGGTGATCTATAGCAGTATCGATGTCGGCTATTTCACCCGGGAGCCAGGCCGTGTCCCGGTCAGCGGCCAGATGCTGTGTGTCGCGCGGCTGGTGGAAAAAAAGGGCTTGAATGTATTGATCGATGCGTGCCGCGAGCTGCTCAACCGTGAGTGCGATTTCCACTTGACCATGGTGGGCGCCGGCTACTTGCAACAACAGCTGCAGCAGCAATGCGATCGCCTGGGGTTGCAGCAACGGATCACCTTCGCCGGCGCCGTGCCACCGGCGCAGGTCAAGGAACTGCTCAGCACAGCACAAGTGTTCGTCCTGCCTTGCGTGGTCGCCGCCGACGGTGATCGCGACATGCTGCCAAACAGTATCAAGGAAGCGATGGCGATGGAGGTGCCGGTCGTCACCAGCAATATCAGCGGGATTGAGGAGCTGGTCATTCACGGCGCCACAGGCCTATTGGCGGAGCCCAATAACCCGACCGCGTTGGCTGACGCGATAGAAAACCTGCTGTTGAATCCTCATGCCTGCCGGGCGTTCGGAAAGTTTGGGGCGCTGGCGGCGCGTAGAAAATTTGATATCAATATTCAAGGGCTTGCGTTGCAAAACTCGTTTATTGATATTGCAGAACAAGAAAGAGAAATGTCAGTTTAAAACAAATTTTTTATTGAATTTGTCTTTTTTGTAAAAACCATTGATTTCCCAATCAATGCCATTTAATTGTATGAGGAGAAAGCATGCGTAGTATGACAATAGAGGAGTTGAATGCCATCGCCGGTGCATCGACCGTGGGTGACGCCGTCGGTTGCGCCGGCGCCATTGCGGGAGCGACTGCGCTCATCGTAGGAGGCCCGGGATCGGCCGCTTTGAACGCATTAATGGCCACCACGCAAGGTGCGCTGTCGGTCCTTTCCGTGTTTGGCGGGATGGTCAGTGGATGCATCAACCTGTATGACGGGATCGCTCCGCCGGAGTGGCAAACCAGTCAGTTAATCGATGACTTTTTCAACGTCATCGATACGGTGGCATATTACTCGGTACATACCGAACAGATTATCGAGGATCTGCCAACCATGACAGGCCACGTGGAAATCATTTATCAAGGTGAGACTTTCGCTGAGTTTGACTACGACTTTACGGATGATCCGGCGTACCACACGTAATTAGCGGCAAAGGAGTGCGCTGAAGAATGCGCGCTCCTTTTTCTAACAATCAATATCAACCGAATTACCCTCAAAAAAATGAACATGGTTAACTCCGAGTTGTTACTAGACGCTTCCACGATCATTGGTATAGCGATGATCTGTATGTTTGTTTTGCTGATGGCGCGGGCATCGGGACAAGCGGCATTGTTTATTCGCTCCCGGGTCAGCACGCCGGACCGCATCATGCGCATGGCCTCTCTGCCCCTCCTTTTGCTGCTGGTGGCAGGACCTCAGCACGTCAAATTAATCACCGGGTTCATCTTGATCCTGGGCGCGCTGGTCTCCATCAGATTGCAACACCTCCGGCTGCTGGCGGACGGGCTGCAGCCAGGCTTTGTGCATCGTATTACGGCGCTATCCCTACTGGGGAGCGTTGGATTTTCCGCCTTTGTTGGTGCGATGGTCGGCAGGAGCTAGGCGATGATTTCCTTATCCGTACTAGACCTGTCGCCCATCGTCGAAGGAGGCTCGGTGAGCGCAGCGCTGCGCAATACGCTCGACCTCGCGCAACACTGCGAACGCTGGGACTATCAGCGGTATTGGCTGGCAGAACATCATGCGACACCGGACATCGCCAGCGCCGCCACCGTGGTTCTGATGACTTATGTGGCCGGCGGCACAAACACGATACGGGTGGGTTCCGGCGGCATCATGCTGCCCAACCATTCGCCACTGGTCGTCGCCGAGCAATTCGGAACGCTGGCAGCGCTCTATCCCGGGCGCATAGACCTTGGCCTTGGCCGCTCCACCGGTTCAAACCCGGCTACCGCGCGCGCGCTGGGTCATGGCCCTGAGGCGGTAGGCAGCAATTTTGCCAGCGACATTGAGCGGGTCCAGGATTATCTGAGCGAGGCGCCGCGCCAGCTCGTCCCTGCGATCCCGGGCCGCGGAAGCCGGGTCCCGCTATGGATACTGGGTTCCAGTCTGATCGGTGCGCAGCACGCGGCGCGGTTTGGCCTGCCGTTTTCTTTCGCGTCGCAATTTGCCCCTCTGGCGCTGGCACCAGCGGTCAAGCTCTACCGTGACAATTTTCAGCCGTCGTCGCAACTGTCTGAGCCATACGTCATGCTGGGCTATAACGTGGTTGTGGCAGATTGCGACCAGGAAGCACAATACCTCGCCAGCTCTCAACAGCAGGCCATGATTAACCGCCAACGGGGCACGCCGTCGCAACTGCCGAGGCCGATGCGCGATTTCCGCGCCACGCTCGGCGAACAAGAAGGCGCGTTGCTCGACATCGTTCTTTCGTGTAGCGCGGTAGGCGCCCCGGAAACAGTGCGCTCGCAACTCCAGGCGTTTATTGATCACATGGCGCCAGACGAATTGATTGTTACCTCGCAAATACACGACCATCAAGCGCGGCTGCGGTCATTCGACCTGCTAGCGACATTACGGCGTGACCTCATCGCCGCGCGGTGATGCCGCGTTCCAGCAGTTCGAACACCAGCATGCCGGCGACCATTGCCGCAACGAAGACGAGGGGCTTGCCGCCACCGCCGGCCAGCGATGCGAGCGCCGGTCCCGGACAGAAGCCGGCCAGGCCCCAGCCGGCGCCGAAGGCCAGGCTGCCGAACACCAGCCGGCGATCGATCCGGGTCGAGGTGGGCAAGCGCATCGCGTCGCCCAGCAGCGACTTGTCGCGGCCTGCGGCGAAGCGAAACGCGAACAATCCGACCAGGATGGCCCCGCCCATGACGAAACCAAGCGAAGGATCCCACCGGCCCGCCAGGTCGAGGAAGCCGATGACCTTGGCGGGATCGGTCATGCCGGAGACGATCAGGCCTAGGCCGAAAACGAGGCCGGCAACCAGGGCCATGATGATGTGCACGATGCGCTCCCTATCCAATGAGGTGACGGACGATGAAAACTGTGGCGAAGCCGGCCGTCATGAAGGCGCCCGTCGCCACCAGCGAGCGGAGCGACAGGCGCGACAGCCCGCAAACGCCGTGACCGCTGGTGCAACCGGCGCCGTACCGGGTGCCGAGGCCCACCAGCAGGCCGGCGACGACCAGGGTTGCCGTCCCCGCATCGACATGCACCGCCGGCAGCGGCGCATACAGGCCGTAGACCCCGGGTGCGGCGATCAGGCCGATGAGGAAGGCGACGCGCCAGGCGAGGTCGCCCTTCGGCCACCGCAGCAAGCCGCCCAGTATGCCGCTGATGCCGGCGATGCGGCCGTTGAACAACACCAATAGCGCCGCCGCCAATCCGATCAGCACACCGCCCGCCAATGAGGCCCAGGGCGTGAAATTTACCCAGTCGATCGTCATGGCTCGGCTCCGTTTGGTTGCGGGCAATAAAGTTGGTAAAGCACCTGCATGACGGCCATGGCCTCGTCGCTGGCGATGGAATAGAAAATCTGTTTTCCTTCGCGCCGCGTGGTCACCAGCTGCTCTTCACGCAGCACGCCGAGTTGTTGCGACAGCGTAGGCTGTTGAATCGCCAAAGTGGTTTCAAGGTCGCTGACGCAATGCGGGCCCTGCGTCAGCTGGCAAAGCAGCAGCAGCCGGTCGGGGTTGGCGAGCACCTTGAGCAGGCCGCAGGCCCGCGTTGCGGCGCTGCGCATCACGGCTGGATCGAATGGCTTGGGCGCGTTCATTGTGATGGGTTCCGCTTGGTCGCTGACATGAAAACACTATATGACGAAACAAAATATAAATCAATATAATGTATCGGGGATCGCGTGCGCGGGGCGATGGCGTGGCCTGCATCGTCGCCGGGGTCAATCCGGGGATGGGTTCACGGGGCGAACCTGGCCAGGCGACGCGTAGCGCTCGAGGATACGTTCGTAGCTATGGTCTTTGCGCATCGCGCGCAGCGCGCGGTTGAAGGCGTCGCGCAGGTCGCGGTCGCGAAACCCCACCTTGAAGCCGGTGACCGGATCGAAAATCGCGTGCCGGTCGAGTTCCACCGCCGTGTCGAACTCGGCGCTGAACTGCTGGCGATACCACTCGAACACTTGCTTGTCGACGACGATGACGTCGACCCTGCCGTACCAGAACATCTTGTTTTGGGCTTGCTGATTGGTCGGCTGAAAATAGTTGGGCGGGAAGCGGCCATCGGCGCTGGGCCGGTAGCGGGCCTCGAACGCCGGGCCCAGGTCGCGCCAGCCGTTTTGCCAAATGGCGAAGGTGTAGCGGTCGAGATCGGCGATCGACTTGAGCACGATGTGCCGGTCCCGGCGCGAGATGGCGATGTTCTCGAATGTGACGAACTCGTCCGAAAAGTACACGCCGCGGCCGTCGCTGCCGCGCACGCTCACCGCCAGATCGACGCCGTCGCCGTCCCGGAACGGCAGCAGGCGCACGTTGGGCGTCTCGAGAAAGACGACCCGGTGTCCGGCCCGCCGCAGCGCCTCGGTGACGACGTCCGCTTCGATGCCGGCGACGTTGCCGTGCGCGTCACGGAACGAGAACGGCGGACGGTTGCCTTGGTACACCGCCAACAGCTGGTCCGGGCGCGCGCTCGCCGCCAGGCTCAGGGTCGCGGCCATGCACAGTGCCGCCAGTCTTTTCATCATCGGTTCGCTCGGGGATAGGAATGCCGTTGCTTCCATGATAGCGGACGCCGCGCGCAGTGTCCGTCCGCCGCAACGCCCAATGGTGTGGTGTGACAATGTGAGATTTTTCACGATGCGCGACATGTTAGGATAATTCCTACTGGCAATTCCGACAGCTTTGTCGTCTGCGCTTTCCGCGTGCGGAAGCCAATTACCTGGGAACGGAAACATGGGCATGAATCCGGAAGTAACACGTCGTACCTTTTTAAAAGTCCTGGCCAGCGGCGCGACGGTCGGCCTGTCGGTGACCAGCCTGCCGGGCATGGCGATGAACGCGGCGCGCCCGCGCTTGACCGAGGTGCCGGCCTGGGCGCCGGTGCCGGGCCAGGCCCGCTGGCGCATCGACGGCATGGCCAAGGTGCTGGGACACAAAATCTACGCGCGCGATTTCAAGGCGCGCGACTTCAAGGATTGGCCGCAAAACGAGCAGTTCCTGTACGCCGTGCGCTGCGACCGCTACGACGAGGTGGTGACCGGATACGACCTGGGCATGCTGCCCGCCGGGCTGCGCCCGGTGGCCGTGATCGACGCCCAGGCCCTGGTCGACAAGAAGCTCAAGCTGGCGGACGGCATGAACAGCCCGTTCCTGGCCAGCATCGGCAAGGCGCCCGACTTTTTCGGGCAACCGGTGGCGATGCTGATTTTCGCCAACTTCGACGCCTACCGCCGCGCGGTCAAGATCCTGCAGTTCAATCCGAACGTGATCCAATACGGCGCGCCGGCGCCCACCGCGACCGGCGCGTATTCGCCGGTGACCAGCTATGTGCGCGACGACGGCAAGCAGTTCAACTACGTCTACAGCACCGATTACGCGGCCCAAAAAACCGCCGTGGCCGCCGGCATCGAGGCCGCGATCGACGCCAAGACGTGGCCGACCTTCGCGCGCCGGTTCTACACGCAGACCATCGATCCGATGTTCATGGAGCCGGAGTCCGGCATGGCGTGGTACGACCCGGCCACCCGCCAACTGAGCCTGGTGCTGGGCACGCAGTCGCCCACCGGCGACCTGCGCAACGCGGCCGACATCTTCGACGGCAGCGCCTATCCGGTGACCGACATCGATCTGCTGTCGTGCTACCCGGGCGGCGGCTTCGGCGGACGCGACTCGTCGCTGTTTTCGATGTACCTGGCGCTGGCGGCGCCGTTCGCGAGCGGGCCGCTGCGCTGGGCGCAGAGCCGCTTCGAGCAATTCCAGGTCGGCCTGAAGCGCTGCGAGACGCAGTTCAGCGAAACGCTGGCGGTGGACGCCAACGGCAAGATCCAGGCGCTGCGCTGCGATTTCACGCTCAACGGCGGCGACCAGATGAACCTGACGCCGTACGTCGCGCAACTGGCCGCGCTCAGCTCGATGAGCTGCTACGACATCCCGCGCGCGATCGCCAACGCCAGGTCGATGCAGACGCCGCAACTGATGGGCGGCTCGCAGCGCGGCTTCGGCGGCCCGCAAGCCTTCATGGCGATTGAAACCTTGCTCGACGAGGCGTCGCAGGCGCTCAACATCGATCCGTTCGAGCTGCGCCGGCGCAATCTGCTGGGCAAGGGCCGGGGCGCGACCGTGACCGGCGCGCCCATCCTGCAGGAGCTGCAATTGGAAGAGATGCTGCAACGGCTGGAACGCCATCCGCTGTGGCAGAACCGCAAGCTGACGCAGCAGGCCAAACAGCGCCAGGGATTGCTGTACGGCGTGGGTTTCGCGCTGTCGAACGAGGCTTACGGCACTTCCGGCGACGGCATGTTCGCCGCCGTGCAGATCGAACCGGACGGCGCGATCACCGTCTACACGCCCTACATCGACATGGGCAACGGCGCCGCCACCGCGCTCGGCCTGGCGCCGGCCGCCTTCCTCGGGCGCAACGCCAGCAGCATCAACATGGGCGAGACCCAGTTGTTCGACGCGCTCAACCTGACCACCACGCCGGCCAAGCCGCCCGCGCCCAACCCGCCCAACTACGTGCTCAAGGCGTCCGGCTCGGCCAGCGCCTGCCTGGGCGCGTTCTACCAGTACCACGTGGTGGAGCAGGCCGGCCTGGCGCTGCTTTTGCAAACGCTGCTGCCGGCGGCCAACGCCATCTGGGGCAAGCCGCAAGCGGCGGCCGCGCTCAAGTGGAAGGACAACCGCTTGCACGCGGAAGGCATGCCGTCGCTGCCGTGGTCGGTGCTGGTCAAGCAGGCCACGCGCATGCGCCTGCCGATGGTGGCGGTGGTGCACGCCAGCTACGTCGGCGCCTTCGCCAAGGCGCAGTTTTCGCTCAACAGCGGCGCTGCCGTTTTGCCGCTCGACTACATCTCGACGGGCCTCACGCTCGATACCCTGCAGCCCGTCCCGCGCGCGCAGCTGGTCAATCCGCCGGCCATCAACTTCCGCTTCGGCCGCACCACGTACGCGCCGTGCGGCTCGCTGGTGGCGGCCACGATCGAGCCGCGCACCGGCGTGATCGCGGTCGAATCGGTGGTCTCGGTGCTCAGCGCCGGGGTGCAGCATTGCCCGCAAATGGTGTCGGGCCAGTCGCAGGGCGCGATCGCGATGGCGCTGGGGAACGTGTTGCTCGAGCATTGCCCGAACGACCGCAGCGGGCCCGGCAACGGCACCTGGAACCTGAACCGCTACGCCATCGCGCGCTCGACCGATATTCCGCAACAGGAATTGATCGTGCTGCCGCCGGCGCCGGGCGAGAGCACCGCGCGCGGCATCGCCGAGGCGGTGATGTGCCCGATCGGCCCTTCCATCCTGAACGCGCTGGCGATGGCCACCGGCGGCAAACGCTACACGGCCACGCCGGTCACCGCGCGCACTGTCCTGGAGTCTTTGACATGACAAATTCCATCCGTTTCCGCATCAACGACAAGCTGGTGCAGGCCGACGCCGCCGACGCCGACATGGCGCTGGTCGATTTTCTGCACGAGCGCCAGGACTTGACCGGCACCAAATTTTGCTGCGGCATCGGCGTCTGCCGCGCCTGCACCGTGGCCACGCGCGAGGGCGAGGGCGGCGTGCTGGAGAAGACGCTGTCCTGTTCCACGCCCGTCAGCGCGGTCGAGAACATGTCGGTCTACACGGTCGAAAGCCTGGGTTCGGAGCAGGCGCTGGCGCCGTTGCAGCAAGCCTTCCTCGAGAATTTCTCGTTCCAGTGCGGCTACTGCGCGCCCGGCTTCCTGATGGCGGCCACCGCCATGCTGTCGCACCTGAAGCGGGCGCCTGTGCCGGCGTCGCAGCTCGACGCGGTGATCGAGACCTGGGTCGGCGGCAACCTGTGCCGCTGTACCGGCTATGTGCGCTACATGGAGGCGATCCGCAAAGTGGCCTTGCCCTACACCCGCGATGGCGGGGTGACATCATGAGGCTGCCGCTGTTGTCTTCGCTGGCGCTGCTGCTGGCCGCCACGGTGGGCCTGGCGCAAGCGGCCGCGCCCAAGGCGGCCGTCAACAAATTCAGCCGGCAGAGCGCCGTCGAGTACGGCCAGGTGTGCGCCGACATGATCGGCCAGATTCCCGCCTTCAACTGCCTGGACGGCGCCATCGTGCCGATCACGGTCGACGGCAAGACGCCGTCCGAGTACAAGCCGGGCATGACCTGCGACCGGCCGGCGCTGCTGCCGTATGGCGACGGCACGTTCGGCCAGTGCACGCCGTATTCGCGGCTGTTGAACCTGTCCTACGGCAAGACGCAGATCTCGGCCATGTGCCGGCGCGAGCAGCTGCGCGATCCGAACAGCAAGTTCTTCGACGAGGTCGACATCGTCGCCCACAATGTCGACAGCGGCGACACCTGCTGGTTCCACGCCGAGGGCAAGCCGGGCCAGAAGACCGGCTTCGACGCCTCGCGCGTGCCGCCGCCCAACGAAAAGGCGCCGCCGGCGCAGCGCATCTCCGCCGGCCAGTTCTGGTGGTCGCCGGCGGCCACGGCGTCGAAGAACTGCCTCAGTTGCCATGACGCCGACCCGTTCATGTACAGCCCGTGGATCGGCCAGCTCAAGTATCTGGTGCCGGCCGACCCGCTGGGGCGCTACAGCAACATCGGCAAGGAGTTCGCGCAATGGCACTCGAACAGCATCAGCACGCGCGACAACACCTGCGTTGGTTGCCACCGCATCGGCGACCAGGCCAGCTGTTCGCAATTCGTGCCGATGGCCGGTGGCAGGATACCGGCCAAGGACGGCAACGCGCTGGCGAACAGTTATCCGTTGAGTCATTGGATGCCGGTCAATAACGACCAAAGCAAGGAGTTCTGGGAGCAGGCCAATCTGGAATCGCTGAACCAGCTGCTGACGTGCTGCGCCGATCCGAAGAATCCGATTTGCACGATCAAGCCGATTGTCACGCCGTCCAAACGGTAATCTGATACACGGCTAAACATCTCTAAAACACAGCTACACTTCTAAAACACTTCTAAAACACGTAGGGCGGATTAGCGCAGCGTAATCCGCCATGCATGCGTTTCGACGGCTCATGCATTGGCGGATTACGACCTTCGGTCTAATCCGCCCTACGTGTCTCCAAGGTGTCTCCAAGTTGTCTTCAGAGTTCATTCGTCTTGCAGCGCGGCCGCCAGCATCTCGGTGAACAGGCGGATCTTGGCCGAGCCACGCCGGCTGGCCGGATACACGGCGTGGATCACGACGTCCATGTCGCCGGGATTGACGTCGTACTCCGCCAGCACCGGCACCAGCGTGCCGGCGGCCAGCTCGTCGCGGATCAGCCAGTCGGACAGGAGCGCCAGCCCCATGCCGCCCAGCGCCGCCTCGCGCAGCACTTCCGAATTGTTCACGTTCAGGCTGCCGCGCACGTCGATGTCGACCTCCCGCCCGTCGCGCCGCAGGCGCCAGCTATGACCGCTGGCGCCGTAGGAAAACTGCAGGCAGTTGTGTTGCGCCAGCTCGGCCGGCGTGCGCGGCGCGCCGTGCCGGGCCAGGTAGTCGGGGCTGGCGCAGATATGCCGCCGGTGCGCCGCCAACTGGCGCGCGATCAGGTTGGGCTGTTGCCGCGGACTGCCGATGCGGATGGCGACGTCGACCGCTTCCTCGACCAGGTTGACGTAGTTGTCGCTCAACCGCACGTCCAGCGTGACCTTGGGATGGCGCCGCGCGAACTCGGGCAGCAGCGGGGCGATGTAGCGCACCGCCAGCGTGACCGGCGCGGCGATGCGCAATACCCCGCTGGGCTCGGCGTCGCGGCCGCCGGCGGCGTCGTCGGCCTCGTCCAGCGCGGCGAGGATTTGCGTGGCGTGCTCAAAGTAGGCGCGGCCGCTGTCGGTCAAGGTGATGCTGCGCGTCGAGCGGTTCAGCAGCGGCGCGCCCAGGCGTTGTTCCAGCGAATCGACCAGCCGCGTCACCGACGACGTGGCCACGCCAAGCTGGCGCGCGGCCGCCGAAAAGCCGCCGTTGTTGGCGACCAGGCAAAACGCGTTCAATTCGGCGAATCTGTCCATACAGTCGTTGCGTCCAGCGCAAAGGTCAATGCGAATCCGATCATATTATCATCGCCGGCTGCCGCCTATATAGTGATTTCATACATCTCAGGCTTAGGAGGCCCTATGAACATCACCCCGCTCCCGGTCGGCTTTGGCGCCACCATCGAAGGTTTGGATTTGCGCGACGCCGGCCCCGCCACGGCCCGGCTGCTGCGTTCGGCGTTGCTCGAGCACGGCTTGCTGGTGATCCGCGACCAGACGCTGACGCCGCAACAACAGATCGCCGCGACCGGCCTGTTCGGCACGCTGGAGACCTTTCCCGCCATGCGCGGTCAACTCGACGGCTTCGAGGAGATCTTCCGCGTCGCCAGCCGGCCCGAGGACGGCCATGTCGAGGTGGGCCGCTACTGGCACTCGGACGGCTCGTTCCGCGCCGACCCCACGCCGATCAGCTTCTGGTATTCGGTGGCGCAGGCCAGCGAGGGCGGCGACACGCTGTTCACCGACCTGCAGCGCGCCTACGCCGAGCTGCAGGACGACATCAAGCAGGAGTTCGACGGTCTCGATACCGCGCACCGCAACGGCGTGGTCCACCCGCTGGTGCTCAAGCATCCGCAAACCGGGGTTCCCGCCTTGTACCTGAACGTGGGCCTGACGGGCGGCGTGCTGGGATACGGCCCGGATCGCTCGAAGGCGCTGATGGAGGCGGTCGACCGCCACTATTCGCGCGACGGCGCCACCTACCGCCACCATTGGCTGCCGGGCGACGTGGTGATGGCCGACAACCTGCACGTGGCGCACAAGGCGACGCCGATCGGTCCGCAATCGCGCCGCATCCTCAACCGCACCACGGTGCGCGCCGACGGCGTGATCTGGCACGAGCCGGTGCCGGCGCGGGCGGCGTAGCGAAATGTGCGTGGGGACTATGTTATTTCCCCCACGCACGGTAGGACATGGTGTCTGGTTAAGCTTGTATTTGAGATAAACTCTTGCTTCCCTAGTTATCTTGGTCCGTGCCATGCCCAACAAAACGCTCGACGACGTCGGCTTCCGTCGCATTCTCGCCCGCAACATCACGCTGCCGCTGGCGGCCGGCGTGGTCAGCGCCGGCGTGTTCGTGGTGCTGCTGGTGTATCTGGTCACCACCATGAACTGGGTCGAGCACAGCGAGCGCGTGATCGGCAACGCAAGCGAGATCAGCAAGGAAATGGTCGACATGGAGACCGGCCTGCGCGGCTACATGCTGGCCGGCGAGGAAAGCTTCCTGCAGCCGTACGTGCTGTCCAAGCCGAAGGTGGCCGCCAGCATCGCCAGCCTGCTGAAACTGGTCCAGGACAGCCCGGCCCAGGTCGACCGCTTGAACGCCATCCTGGCCCAGCACCAGCAATGGGACCAGTATGCGCAGGAAATGATACGGCTGCGCGCCGCCAACGGCGACGTGACGGGACCGGTCAAGACCGGCCGCGGCAAGAACCAGTTCGACGAGATCCGCCGCCAGCTCGACGCCTTCATCGAGATCGAGATGCGCATGCGCCAGGATCGCAACGCCTCGGCCCGCAACGTCACCACCTTGGTGGCGGTGGTGTATCTGGTGCTGACCCTGGGCGTGGGCGGCGCGCTGGCCTGGTTCGGCCGGCGCGAGCTGCTGGCCCTGTCCCGCACGTATAACGATGTGCTGCGCCAGCACACCGAGCACGCCGACCTGTTGCAGCAGCAAGCCTGGCTGCGCACCGGCCAGAGCGAGCTGGCGCAGCAGGGCATCGGCCAGCTGGCCTTGCCGCAGCTGTCGGCGGCGCTGCTGCAGTTCCTGGCGCGCTACATGAACGCGGTGGTCGGCGCGCTGTATCTGCGCAACCGCGATGGCAGCCTGCGCCGCGTGGCGTCCTACGGCTTCAGCGACGAGTGGGAGCGGCGCGACCAGCAATTGAAGTCGGGCGAGAGCCTGGTGGCGCAGGCGGCGCTGGAACGGCGCCTGATCCGCCTCGACCGGGTGCCGGCCGACTACATCCAGGTCAGCTCCGGGCTGGGCGCGGGCACGCCGGCCAGCGTGCTGCTGGCGCCGCTCGACAACGACGGCGACATCAACGGCGTCGTCGAACTGGGCCTGCTGCGGCCGATCACGGTGCGCGATATGGACTTCCTCACCTTGGTCAAGGGCAATATCGGCAACGCCATCGAGGCCAGCCAGTCGCGCCAGCGCCTGCAGGAAGTGCTGGAGGAAACCCAGCAGCTCAACGAGGAATTGCAGGTGCAGCAGGAGGAACTGCGCACCGCCAACGAGGAGCTGGAGGAGCAGTCGCGCGTGCTGGAGGAATCGCAGGCCAGCCTGGAGAACCAGAAGGCCGAACTGGAACAGACCAACGAGCAGTTGGCCGAGCAGGGCACCGCGCTGGACCAGAAAAACGCCGCGCTGGTCAAGGCGCAGCTGGACCTGGAGGAGCGCGCCCGCGAACTGGAGCGCGCCAGCCAGTACAAGTCGCAGTTCCTGGCCAATATGTCGCACGAGCTGCGCACGCCGTTGAACAGCTCGCTGATCCTGGCCAAGCTGCTGTCGGAGAACGCCGCCGGCAACCTGAACGACGAGCAGGTGCGCTTCGCCAACACGATCTACTCGGCCGGCAACGATTTGCTGAACCTGATCAACGACATCCTCGACATCTCCAAGGTCGAGGCGGGCAAGCTGGAGCTGGTGCCGGAGCAGTTGTCGCTGCGCCACGTGGTCGAGGGCATGGCGATGGTGTTCGAACCGCTGGCCCAGCAAAAGAAACTGGCCTTCCACGTGCGGGTGGCCGACGACCTGGCCACGCACATGGTCACCGACCGCCAGCGCCTGGAGCAGATCCTCAAGAACCTGCTGTCGAACGCGCTCAAGTTCACCAGCCATGGCCAGATCACGCTGTCGGTGCACGCGGCCGGCGAGGGCGCGGTCGGCTTCTCGGTGCAGGACACCGGCATCGGCATCCGCCAGGAAGACCAGCAAGCCATCTTCAACGCCTTCCAGCAGGCCGACGGCACTACCAGCCGCAAGTACGGCGGCACCGGCCTCGGGCTGTCGATCTCGCGCGACCTGGCGCACCTGCTGGGCGGCGCGATCAGCCTGGTCAGCGAGCCGGGCAAGGGCAGTTGCTTCACCTTGACGATGCCGCTGCGCTGGACCGCGCCCGAGCCGGGCCCGCGCGTGGGCAGCGCCAGCGCGCCGGCCACGATGGACGAGCAGGGCGGCATCGGCGAATACGCGGCCACGTCGCCCGGCCTGGCCGGGGCGGCGCCGCTGGCGGGTCACGGCCACGGCCTGGACCTCGGCTCGGCCCACGGCGCGCGCCACGACGGCGCCGCCGATCGCCAGGAGAAGCAAGCCCGCGTGCGCGCCTTCGACGACGACCGCGACCTGTTGCGGACCGACGCCGACCAGGCCCGCTCGGTGCTGGTGATCGAGGACGACCCGGCCTTCGCCCGCATCCTGTACGACCTGGCGCACGAAAAACAATACCGCTGCCTGGTCGCCTTCGACGCCGACGAGGGCCTGGAGCTGGCGCGCGCGCACCGGCCCAACGCGGTGCTGCTCGACATCCGCCTGCCCGACCGCTCCGGCCTGTCGGTGCTGCAGATGCTCAAGGACGACGCCCAGACCCGCCACATCCCGGTGCACGTGGTGTCCGGCTCCGACAACGGCGAGGCCGCGCTGCACCTGGGCGCGATCGGTTTCGCGCTCAAGCCGACCACGCGCGAGCAGCTGATGGAGGTGTTCCGCCGCATCGAGACCAAGCTGACGCAAAAGATCAAGCGCGTGCTGCTGGTCGAGGACGACGACCGCCAGCGCGACAGCGTGGTGCAATTGATCTCCGACGACGATGTCGACATCGTCGACGTCGGCAGCGGCGAGGAGGCGCTGGCGCTGCTGCGCACCACCGTGTTCGACTGCATGATCATCGACCTCAAGCTGCCCGACATGCAGGGCAACGAGCTGCTGCAGCGCATGTCCGGCGAGCAGCTGGCGGCGTTCCCGCCGGTGATCGTCTACACCGGCCGCAACCTGTCGCGCGCCGAGGAGGCCGACCTGCACAAGTATTCGCGCTCGATCATCATCAAGGGCGCCCGTTCGCCCGAGCGCCTGCTCGACGAGGTGACCTTGTTCCTGCACAAGGTCGAGGCCGACCTGTCGTCCGAGCGCCAGACGATGCTGCGCACGGTGCGCTCGCGCGACCGCGTGTTCGAGGGCCGGCGCATCCTGCTGGTCGACGACGACGTGCGCAACATCTTCGCGCTGACCAGCGCGCTCGAGCAGAAGGGCGTGCTGGTCGAGGTGGGCCGCAACGGCTTCGAGGCCATCGAAAAGCTGGACCAGAACCCCGACATCGACCTGGTGCTGATGGATGTGATGATGCCGGGCATGGACGGCCTGGAGGCGACGCGCCACATCCGCGCCGACGCCCGCTTCGCCCGCCTGCCGATCATCGCCATCACCGCCAAGGCGATGAAGGACGACCAGGAGCAATGCCTGGCGGCCGGCGCCAGCGATTACCTGGCCAAGCCGATCGACCTGTCGCGCCTGTATTCCTTGCTGCGGGTGTGGATGCCCAACGGCGAGCGTGGCCGATGATGGAGGGCACGCGCCATGCAGCATAGCGATACCGACATCGAGCTCAAAGTGTTGATGGAAGCCATCTACATGAAGTACAGCTACGATTTCCGCGACTACACCGGCGCCTCGCAAAAGCGCCGCGTGCTGCACGCGCTCAAGGAAATGGAGTGCGCCAGCATCTCGGCGCTGCAGGCGCGCATCATGCACGAGCCGGCCGCGTTCAGCCAGCTGCTGCAATACCTGACGATCCCGGTGACGTCGATGTTCCGCGACCCCGGTTACTTCAAGGCCTTGCGCGAGCAGGCGGTGCCGGTGCTGCGCACCTATCCGTCGCTGAAGATCTGGATCGCCGGCTGCAGCACCGGCGAGGAGGTGGTGTCGATGGCGATCTTGCTCAAGGAGGAGGGCTTGCTCGAGCGCAGCATGATCTACGCCACCGACATCAATCCGCAATCGCTGGAGAAGGCGCGCAAGGGCGTGTTCCCGCTCGACGCCATGCGCGAGTACACGGAGAACTACCAGGCCGCCGGCGGCACCCGCAGTTTTTCCGATTACTACACGGCGGCCTATAATGCGGCCTTGTTCGACAGCGCGCTGTGCGAGAACGTCACCTTCGCCGACCACAGCCTGGCGACCGACGCCGTGTTCGCCGAGACCCACTTGATCAGTTGCCGCAACGTCATGATTTATTTTAAGAAGAAGTTGCAGGAGCGCGCGTTCGGGCTGTTCCACGAATCGCTGTGCCATCGCGGCTTCCTCGGCCTGGGCAGCAAGGAGAGCATCGATTTTTCCGCCTACGCGCCCTGCTTCGAGCCGGTGCAAAAGCGCGAGCGCCTGTTCAGGAAGCGTTAGCGATGAGCGCGCCCATTGGATCGCCGCCGACGCCGGCGCCGGCTTCGCCCCGGGGTTTGCCAGCTACGCGGGCGATCGCGGCCGCGCTGGCCGGCCGCGCGATCGAGGCGGTGGTGATCGGCGCCTCGGCCGGCGGCGTCGGCGCGCTGCTCAAGCTGCTGCCTGGCCTGCCGGCCGGCTATGGCCGGGCGCTGGTGGCGCTGCTGCATCTGCCGGAGAACCGTCAAAGCCAGCTGGCCGAGGTGTTCCGCCTGCGCATGGCGCTGCCGGTGCGCGAGGCCGCCGACAAGGAACCGCTGTCATCCGGGACGCTGTATTTCGCCGGTTCCGGCTACCATTTGTCGGTCGAGTCGGATCGCAGCTTTTCGCTCAGCTGCGAGGCGCCGCTGCACTTCGCGCGGCCGGCGATCGATTTTTTGATGGAATCGGCGGCGGACGCCTACGGCCCGGCCTTGCTGGGCATTTTGTTGACCGGCGCCAACCAGGACGGCGCCGCCGGCCTGGCCGCGATCGGCCGCGCCGGCGGCCTGACCGTGGTGCAAGACCCGGACGAGGCCGAGGTGGCCACGATGCCGAGGGAAGCCATCCGTTTGCGGACGCCGGACCTGATCCTGTCGCTGGACGACATACACACACTGCTGTTGATGCTGGAGAATAATTAATGCAAGCCGAGCACCCGACCAAACTGCTGATCGTCGACGATCTGCCGGAAAACCTGCAGGCGCTCAACGCCGTCATCCGCGGCGACGGGCGCCAGATCTTCCAGGCCGGCTCCGGCGAGGAGGCGCTGGCCTTGCTGCTGCAGCACGACTTCGCGATGGCCTTCCTCGACGTGCAGATGCCCGGCATGGACGGCTTCGAGCTGGCCGAACTGATGCGCGGCACCGAGCGCACCCGGCAAATCCCCATCGTCTTCGTCACCGCCGCCGGCAAGGAGCTCAACTACTCGTTCAAGGGCTACGAGGCCGGCGCCGTCGACGTGCTCTACAAGCCGCTCGACTCGCGCGCCGTGCGCAGCAAGGTCGAGGTGTTCGTCGCGCTGTACGAGCAGCGTGAGGCCACGCGCGCGCAGGTGCGGGCGCTGGAGCTGGCGCGGCAAAAGCAGGAGGCCACCCTGGCCGAGCTGAACGCCGCGCAGGCCCAGCTGCAGCGGGCGCTGGCCATGCGCGACGAGTTCATGTCCATGGTGTCGCACGAGATGCGCACGCCGCTCAACACCTTGTACCTGGAGACGCAGCTGCGCAAGATGCAGCTCGAGCGCGGCAACATGGCCGCCTTCGGCGCCGAGCAGCTGCAGCGCATGGTGGCGCGCGATGACCGCCAGATCCAGAGCATCATCCGCCTGATCGACGACATGCTCGACGTCTCGCGCATCCGCAGCGGCAAGCTGTCGCTGCGGCCGGGCTGGGTGGAACTGTCGGGACTGCTGCGGCGGGTGGTGCACGATCTGACGCCGCAGGCCGCCACGGCCGGCTGCACCATTAGCCTCGAGGCCGACACCCCGGTCAGCGGCTGGTGGGACGAGTTCCGCATCGAGCAGATCGTCGTCAACCTGCTGACCAACGCGCTGCGCTACGGCGCGCAGCGGCCGGTGGCGGTGACGCTGGTGGTCGAGCAGGACGTGGCGCGGGTCGAGGTGCGCGACCAGGGCCCCGGCATCGATCCCGAACAGCAGCAGAAGATCTTCGAGCCGTACGAGCGCGGCGTCGGCAACGAGGTGCCGGCCGGGTTGGGATTGGGCTTGTATATTTCGCGCGAGCTGGCCGAGGTGCACGAGGGCACGTTGACCGTGTCGAGCACGCCGGGCGAGGGCGCGGTGTTCACGCTGACCTTGCCGCGCCGGGACGCGCCGCCCGCGTAATCAGCGCGCGCCCGCTTCCTCGCGGCGCTGGATCAGATAGGCGTTCAGGTCGTCGAAGCTGACCTGGCCGCGCTGGGCAGTGTCGATGCCGTCGAAGTTCTTGTCGACGATGGTCAGGCCGGCCTGGCGCGCCTCTTCGCGCGTCAGCGTGCCGCTGCGGTCGGCGTCGGCGTCCTCGAAGCGTTTCTTCAGCTTTTGCAAGGTGGTGAAGCGCAGCAGCACCGGCCCCGGAGCGATGTCGCGCTGCGGCTGGCGCATCGAACGCGGCACGTAGGAATCGGAATACGGCGTCGCCGCGCCGGCGGTCGCGGCCGCTCGGACGGCCGGTGCCGGGGTTTCCGCTGGCGGGGTTTGGGCGCCGGCGTTGGCCGCGGCCAGCAGGGCTGTCAGGGTGGTCAGGTGCAAAAGGTTCATGGTTGTCTCCCCGCCATCGGTCGATGCACGGCTCAGGTAGACACTTTGATCCGAATGCCGCAATTAATCAAACACCTTCTATTGTGCAATGCGATTTTGTCGCCCGGAAACATCATTCGGACCGCGCAAGTCCTTGTTTTCGCAGGTAATTTTGTCTAAACGGTAAGTGTGCATTGTATGCCAGGCGGCATTGAATTGGGAGGGAAGGGCGGCGCCGCCGGCAGTGCGGCGCCGCCCTTGGGGCGATGCATCGGATCAGCAAGTGCGCAGTTGCAGCGCGCCGAGCGCCAGGCCCGGCAGGGGCGTCAGCACGGCGGGGGTAAAGTCGACTTCAATCCAATAGCTGTTGGTGTTGAAGTTGAGCGTCACACCGCAGCCCAGGGCGGCTGCCGGGCTCCTGTAGACGGTAAAGCCGTTGGCCAGCGTGCCGGAGGACGGCGTGACGTCGGAGTTGATGTTGGTCGCGGTGATCGGGGTCGTCACGCCGGTGATCAAGTTGTACCCGAACATGCGCACTGTCACGTTGCCCGGGGTGGCGACGGTGTCACGGATGTGCGCGAACAGCGCCCGGTTGGCCACTATCCCGGTGCCGGTGCCGAAGGTGTCGGTGACCTGGTAACGGACCTTGCAGGGGAATAGCAGGCCGGGCACCAACCTGGCCTCGAAATTGTCCATCTGTATGGCCATGTAGCAGGACTCGTCGACGATGCCGGTCGAGCCGACCGTGGACCAGGGGCTGTCGGCCAGCGCGGCGCCCGGCGCGGCGAACGCGGCGACGGCAAGCAGCGCCAGGGGGCGCAAAAGGCGCGATGCCAGGATTTTGGAGAGTTGAAGTGAGAACATGGTGACTCCTTGAAAGAGCAGACCGGACCGGCCCGCATGACTTCCAGACTAGACCGTCGCGCAGGCTCAGCTTTAAGGTGCATCAACGAACCCGCCAGCACTAAAGCTGGGTTCGCCTTGTCCCCGCCGGGCGTTTGCCGCCGCGCGTTTCTCACCCGCCATGTGTCCTAGCCGTGCCAAAAGCCCGCGTGGGCCAGGCGCGCCTCGTCCTCGCGCAGCGGTCCGATGACGGTGGTCGGACGCTGGCCGCGCGCGAACACTTCGCGGCACGGCAACGACAAGGTCGGATTTTCGGGATCGCTACCGGTCAGTTGCAGCAGGTTCGCTTCCGACAGCGCGTAGACGACGCGGCCGACGCCGCTCCAGTAGGTGCCGCCGGCGCACATCGCGCACGGCTCGGCGTTGGCGTACAAGGTGGCGCCGGCCAGCTGCGCGGGACTGTGTTGTCGGGACGCGATGCGCAGCGCGTTCATCTCCGCGTGCGCGGTGCGGTCGCTGCTGGAGGCGTTCATCGCCTCGGCGATGACGCTGCCGTCGGCGGCGACCACCATCGCGGCGAACGGGTGGTGGCCCTCGTCGCGCGAGCGCTGCGCCAGCGCCAGCACGCGGGTGAGGAATTCGTGGTCTTGCGCGGTGGGTGTCGTCATGTCGTGCTTCCTTTCAGTCGTCGCGCAGCACGCCGTAGCGCAGGTTCTGCCGCTTGAGGTAATTGCGATAAGCCAGCGACATGCGGTCGCACGCCACCGACACTTCCGCGCCGGGGATCAGCGGCAGCCGCGCGGGGCTCTGGCTTTCCAGTATCGGTTGGTCCTGCAGGAAGATGGTGTCCTGGAAGGCGCGCAGCGCGTCGTCGTCGGAGGTGAAATCGTCCAGCGCCAGGATGATCCACACGCGGGTGCAGGTCTCCGTCAGCGGCTGCGGCAGCAGCGCGATCGCCTCGACGATGCCGCCCGGCGGATGCTTGGTCAGTATCGCCGTCAGCGGACGCACCACGCGGTAGGTGTATGCGATGTCGCTGCCGCCGGTGGCGGCCTTGCTGGCCCGCGGCTGCCACGCGCGGCATTGTTTGGCCCACACGCCGCTGCCGTAGCCGGCATCGTCGAAGGTCTCGACCGTGTAGTCGGGAATCGCCGCCTGTTCCGGCACGCCCAGTATGCCGTCGTGCACAAAGGCGAAGTGCGCCATGTCGAGGAAGTTCTCGACGATGCGCGGCCCGCTGCTTTGCACGTCGTACGGACCGCACCAGACCTTGCGCAGCCGCTCGTCGGCGTATTCGGGAAAGCGCGGCGGCCCGGAGATGGAAGGCGTACCGATGCAAACCCATACCATCCCGTATTCTTCCCGGGTGTGGAAGGTGCGGGCCCGCGCCTTCAGCTGGTCGGGCTGCAGATCCGGCAGCGCGGGAATGTGGCGGCAGCGGCCTTCGGTGTCGAAGCGCCAGCCGTGGTAGGCGCAGCGCAGCGTGTCGCCGGCGATCGCGCCCATCGACAGGCGCGTGCCGCGATGCGGGCAGCGGTCCTCCCACGCGTGCACCACGCCGCCGCTGTCGCGCCACAAGGCGATGCGCGTGTCGAGCAGGTCGACGGCGAGAATGGGGGAAACCCGCACCCCGCGATGCCCCGGGGTCGGACCCCGCGCGGGGTCCGACCCCTTTGATGTGGGGTGTGGACTGGCGCCGCCAAGTTGCGCCGACAGCGCCACCGGATGCCAGTCGTTCAGTAGGACGGGGTCGATGCTCATCGGGGCTACTTGGGAATCACCCCGTCCACGCCCTGCACGTAGAAGTTCATCGACAGCAGGTCCTTGAGCGGCACCGGAACGCCGGCCGCGTACTTGACCGCGCCCGACTGGTCCTTGATCGGACCGGTGAACGGGTTGAAGGTGCCCGCCGTCAGCGCCGCCTTCTTCTCTTCGAAGGCCTTGGCCGCGTCGGCCGGAACCACCGCGTTCAGCTTCGACATCTTGACCATGCCTTCCTTCATGCCGCCGCGGTAGTCGCCGCTTTTCCAGGTGCCGGCGATGACCGCCTTGGCGGTGTCGATGTAGTAGCCCGACCAGTCGTTGGTGGCGGCGGTCAGGTGGGCCTTGGGCGCGAAGCGCGACATGTCCGAATCCCAGCCGAAGGCGTACACGCCTTTTTCCTGCGCCACCTGCAGCGTGGCCGGCGAGTCGGTGTTTTGCGCCATCACGTCGGCGCCCTGCGCCACCAGGGTTTCGGCCGCCTGGCGTTCCTTGGCCGGGTCGTACCACGAGTTGACCCAGATCACCTTGGTCTTGATGCCGGGGTTGACGCTTTGCGCGCCCAAGGTGAAGGCGTTGATGTTGCGGATCACCTCGGGCACCGGGAAGGAGGCGATGAAGCCCAGCGTCTTGGACTTGGTCATTTTGCCGGCCAGGATGCCGTTCAGGTAGGCGCCTTCGTACAGGCGCGATTCGTAGGTGCCCATGTTCTTGCCGGTCTTGAAGCCGGTGGCGTGCAGGAACACCACGCCCGGCGTGGACTTGGCCACTTTTTCGGTCGGGTTCATGTAGCCGAACGAGGTGGTGAAAATCAGCTTGTTGCCCTCGGCGACCAGCTTGCGGATCACGCGCTCGGCGTCCGCGCCTTCCGGCACGTTTTCCACGTAGGTCGATTTGACCTGGCCGGCCAGCGCCTTTTCCATCGCCAGGCGGGCCTGGTCGTGGGCGTAGGTCCAGCCGGCGTCGCCGACCGGGCCGACGTAGACGAAGCCGATCTTCAGCGGTTCGGCCGCAAGCGCGGGCAGGGCGGCGGCGCCCAGGGCGGAAGTCAGCGCGGTGAGCGCCAGGAGTGTGCGACGGTTCATCATGCGGTTTCCTTTTTAGGTGATCAGAAGTGGTATTCGGCGCGGACCATCGGCGTGCGGGCCGTCGCACCGGGGTTGTTCTTGTCCGAGTTGCCGAATTTGTTTTTCCAGTACTGGTATTCGACGCCGATCTTGAAGGTGTTCTTCGCCGCGCCGACGACGGCGCTGGCGTCGTACATGATCTGCATGTCGATGTTGGTTTCGCGCGCGGTGTCGCCGCCGAATTCGTCCTTGCCTTTCTTGGCGATGAAGTTGGCGTAGCCCTCGAACGACAGCGGAATGCCGATGCTGAACGGGATGCCCCACGCGGCGGTGAGCATGGCGTGCGTGTCGTAGCGGTAGCGCGGCGTGGCGACGTTGGTGTAGGTGTTGAACGGGGCGTTGCTCTCCCACAGCGCCAGCAGGCTGACGTCGAGGAAGCCCGGCACGTCCATCATCAGGGTCGGGCCGGCGACCACCATGCGCTTCTTGGAGTTGTAGCCGGCGTCGGTCTTGCTGTTGTAGTCGAAGCCGAGGGTGGCGCCGACGCCGCGCACCGGACCGAAGGCCAGGTTGGCGCCGCTGACCTTGCCCAGGTCCAGCGTGTGGCGGTACACCACGTACGCTTCGTGCGCGCCGCTGGCCGCTCCGGCCGACGACGGGTCGTCGTCGGAGGACATCAGGAAGTCGACGTTGAAGAAGTTCTTGCCGTATTTGTAGCCCGATACGTGATTGAGGTTGACGATGTTCTTGGTGATGTCGCTGTTGTTGAACGGCTCGGCGAAGCGGGTGCCGTAGCGGTAGCCGATCGACGTGTCGCTCCAGTCCGCGGCCTGGGCTGCGCAGGCGCAGCTGGCGAGAAGGACGGCGGCGGTACGGGTTACGAGTTGAGACATCATGCGAACTCCAGTCAGTGGTTGAAGGTGCGGTATGAACGAACTATTTTTGTATGCGATCCGGTTCGAATATTGGATGCAATGTCCGCGTATTGCCTAGCAAGTTGCGGGCCAGATTTTAAAAATCCGACAGCACCTCGGCCAGGTTGACCTTTTTGTGGGGCGTGTCCAGGCGCAGGCGCGCCTCGATCTGCAGCAGGTGGTGTTCGATCAGGTGCGTCGCTTCGGCGACGTTTCCCCGCTCGATCAAGGTCGCCAGGTCTTGGTGTTCGTCGTTGCCGCACATCGGCGCTCCGGGCGTTTCGTAGAGCGCGATGATCAGCGAGCAGCGCGACACCAGCTCCGCCATGAAGCGCCGCAGCACGTGGTTGCCGGCCAGTTCGGCCAGCAGGATGTGGAACTCGCCGCCAAGCCGTATCCAGGCGGCGCGGTCGCCGGTGCGGCGCGCCTGGTCCTCCGCTTCGAGCGCGGACCGTATCTGCCGCAGCGACGCCGGCGTGGCGTTGCTTATCACCAGCGGCATGATCTCGCGTTCGATGGCGCGGCGGGCGGCGAAGATGTCGCGCGCCTCCTCCGGCGTGGGCGAGGCGATGACCGCGCCGCGATTGGGGCGCAGTTCGATGATGTGGTCGTGCGCCAGCCGTTGCAGCGCCTTGCGCACGGTGGTGCGGCTGACTTGATACAGCTCGCAGAAATCGGCCTCGCCGAGATGGGTGCCGGGCGGCAGGCGGTGGCTCATGACGGCGTTGACGACGGCGCGGTGGATGCGCATGTCGACGCCGGTGGTGCCGCGCTTGAGCGGCGCGTCCTGTTGCGCGTCTTTTTCGATGGCGCGGGCGGCCGGTTCGGCCTTGTTCGCGCCTTTGCGTTTGCCTTGTGGGCGGGCGGATATGGTGGATGACATCTTTGAATCTCCAGTGGATACACGTCGCCATATAAAGCAGGAAGTGTGCTCACGCCGATCGAGGTTTTGTGTACAACTTGGGGGAGCCGGTGCATGGTTTTGGTGACGATCCAGTCTTATTTGGTGCGTGGCGGTCCAAAGCAAACCCGCACCCCCGTGCGGGGTCGGACCCTATGGGTCCGACCCCTAAGCGGTGGCGCACGCGTATCGGCGAACGCATGCGGGGTCGGATACCGCGCGCCGCTGCGTGGCATGTTACTTGCGTCTGACCGGGTAACTACTTTGTATACGATGAGGACAGCGGATGAAGGAAGTACCCCGTCTGCAGATGCTCGGCATCTCGAAGATCTATCCGTCGGTGGTGGCCAACGCCGGCGTCGACCTGACCGTGATGCCCGGCGAGATCCACGCGGTGCTGGGCGAGAACGGCGCCGGCAAAAGCACGCTGATGAAGATCATCTACGGCGTGACCAAGCCCGATGACGGCCAGGTGATATGGGAGGGCCGCCAGGTCCACATCCATTCGCCGCACGACGCGCGCAAGCTGGGCATCGGCATGGTGTTCCAGCACTTCGCGGTGTTCGAGACGCTGACGGTGGCCGAGAACATCGCGCTGGCGCTCGACGAGAAGGTGACGCCGGCCGAACTGGCGCCGCGCATCCGCGCCGTCTCCGAACAATACGGCCTGCCGCTCGATCCGCTGCGGCTGGTGCACAGCATGTCGGTCGGCGAGCGGCAGCGGGTGGAGATCGTGCGCTGCCTGCTGCAGTCGCCCCGCTTGCTGATCATGGACGAGCCGACCTCGGTGCTGACGCCCGACGCGGTGCTTAAATTGTTCGAATCGCTGCGGCGCCTGGCCTCCGAAGGGGTCAGCATCCTGTATATCAGCCACAAACTCGACGAAATCCAGTCGCTGTGCGACAAGGCGACGGTGCTGCGCGGCGGGCGCGTGTCCGGCACCGCCGATCCGAAGCGGGAAAGCGCGCGCTCGCTGGCCGAGTTGATGATCGGGCGCGAGCTGCCGGTGTGCGTAAACCGGCCGCGCGCGCCGGGCGAGGTGCTGCTGAACGTGCGGGGCTTGACGGTCGACAGCGACGATCCTTTCGGCACCCGCCTCAAGGACATCGATCTGGAGGTGCGCGGCGGCGAGATCGTCGGCATCGCCGGCATCTCCGGCAACGGCCAGCAGGAGCTGTTGAAGGCCATCTCCGGCGAGCGTCCGCTGCGCGCGGGCGGCGGTGGCGCGATCCGGCTCGGAACCCTCGACGTGGGCAGGTTCGACGCCGCGCGGCGCCGCCGGCTGGGACTGGGCTTCGTGCCCGAGGAAAGGCTGGGACGCGGCGCCGCGCCGGACCTGTCGCTGGCCGACAACGCGCTGCTGACCGGCTACCTGCGGGCGGCCGACACCGGCATGGTCAAAAACGGATTGATACGGCGCGGCGCGGTGGGCGACTTCGCGCGCAAGGTGATCGACCGCTTCAACGTCAAGTGCGGCGGCGAGCGCTCGGCCGCGGCCAGCCTGTCGGGCGGCAATCTGCAGAAGTTCATCGTCGGCCGCGAAATCATGCTGGCGCCCACGGTGATGGTGTTCGCGCAGCCGACATGGGGCGTGGACGTCGGCGCCGCCATGTTGATACGCCAGGCCATCCTCGACATGCGCGACCAGGGCGTGGCGGTGCTGGTGTTGTCCGAGGAGCTGGACGAATTATTCATGCTGAGCGACCGCATCGCGGTGCTGGCCGACGGCCGCCTGTCGCGCGCGGTGCCGGCGGCCGACACCAGCATCAACCAGATCGGCGTGTGGATGAGCGGCGACTTCGATTACCAGGGAGCGGCCGACCATGTCCACGCTTGAACCACGTCCGGAACCTTCGCGCCGCATGATGCTGGCGTCGCCGCTGATCGCGGCGGCGGCCATGCTGCTGACCGGCTCCTTGCTGTTCTTCTTCCTCGGCCAGCAGCCGCTGCACGCGTTCTACGTCTACTTCGTCAAGCCGTGGACCTCGCTGTACGGCGTCGGCGAGCTGCTGCTCAAGGCGACGCCGCTGATCCTGTGCGGCGTGGGCCTGGCGATCGGCTTTCGCGCCAACGTCGCCAACATCGGCGCCGACGGCCAGCTGACCATCGGCGCCATCGCCGCCGGCGCGGTGGCGCTGTACTTCGACCAGGTCGAGGCCTGGTGGGTGCTGCCGCTGATGCTGGCGGCCGGCGCGCTGGGCGGCATGCTGTGGGCGGCGATACCGGCGCTGCTGCGCACCCGCTTCAACACCAGCGAGATCCTGGTCAGCCTGATGCTGGTGTACGTGGCCTACCATCTGCTCAGTTATCTGGTGCATGGGCCGATGCGCGACCCGGACGGCTTCAACTTCCCGCAATCGAAGATGTTCAGCGCGTCGGCCACCTTGCCCCTGCTGGTGGAGGGCCTGCGCACCAACGCCGCCTTCGTGCTGTCGCTGGTGGTGGCGGCGGCGGCTTGGTTCTTCTGTAAGCACACCTTCGCCGGCTACCGCATGCAGGTCAGCGGCATGGCGCCGGCGGCGGCGCTGTACGCCGGCTTCAGCGAGCCGCGCAACGTCTGGCTGGCGTTCATGGTCAGCGGCGCGTTGGCCGGCGTGGCCGGCGTCGGCGAGGTAGCCGGCCCGCTGGGGCAGATGCAGCCTTCGGTGTCGTCCGGCTACGGCTTCGCGGCCATCATTGTCGCCTATGTCGGCCGCCTGCATCCGCTGGGCGTGGTGCTGTCGGCGCTGCTGATGTCGCTGCTGTACATCGGCGGCGAGACCGCGCAGATCGAGCTGCAGGTGCCGTCGGCGATCACCGGCATGTTCCAGGGGTTGCTGCTGTTTTACCTGCTGGCGGCCGACCTGTTCATCCACTACCGCTTCAAGCCGCGCAAGCGTCCCACGCCCGCGAGCGTCGCCGTTGGAGAAACCGTATGATCGATAGCGCGTTGTTAATCGCCTTCCTCGCCAGCACGGCGGGCGCCGCCACGCCGCTGGTGGTGGCCTCGATGGGCGAATTGGTGACCGAACGTTCCGGCGTGCTCAATCTGGGCATGGAGGGCATGATGCTGGTCGGCGCGGTGGTCGGCTTCGGCGTTACCTTGAGCACCGGCCAGATGTGGCTGGGCCTGGCGGCGGCGATGGCGGCGGGGATGGCGATGTCGCTGATCTTCGGCTTTTTGGTGTTGACGCTGCAGACCAACCAGGTGGCCACCGGCCTGGCGCTGACGTTGTTCGGCATCGGCGTGTCGGCGTTCGTGGGGCGCGGCTTTGTCGGCCAGACGGTGGAGCGCATGCCGTCGCTGACGTTGCCGCTGTTGTCGGAGCTGCCGTTCGTCGGCCCGCTGCTGTTCCGCTTCGACGCCATGGTGTACGCGTCGGTGGCGCTGGTGGCGCTGATCGGCTGGATGCTGGCGCGCACCCGTCTGGGGCTGGTGATACGGGCGGTCGGCGAATCGCCGCACAGCGCCCACGCGATCGGGTTCCCGGTCATCGCGCTGCGCTACGGCACGGTGCTGTTCGGCGGCGCCATGGCCGGCCTGGGGGGCGCCTACCTGTCGCTGGCGCTGACGCCGATGTGGGTCGAGGGCATGACGGCGGGACGCGGCTGGATCGCGCTGGCGCAGGTGGTGTTCGCGACCTGGAAGCCGCGCGGGGTGCTGGTCGGCGCCTACCTGTTCGGCGGCGTGACGGTGCTGCAGTTCCATGGCCAGGGCCTGGGCATCGCGATCCCGGCGGAGTTCCTGTCGATGCTGCCGTACCTGGCCACCATCGTGGTGCTGGTGATCATCTGCCGCAATCCGCGGACTATCTTGTTAAACAAACCCATGTCGCTGGGCCAAAACTTCAAGCCGGATTGATTGTAGTTTTGTGGCACTGGAAAGTTGATCTAGATCAAAATTCCCCGCATTAATCGGTGCTAGCGCGTTGCCGCGACAATTGGTGAGATTGTTGCTGTTGGAAAAGATCTATCTTGGCGTCATGGCCGTGACGCGAGCGTCGCGGCCCAAGACGTCCCCCAAGCCCCGGTTCGTCGACTTCGTTTTTTTCATAATGAAAACAAGGAACGGCCATGCGCACCAACAGTCCAATTACGCAAAAAGAATACGTCATGGAAGACGGCAAGACCATCGTCTCCAGCACCGATTTACAAGGCAACATCAACTACGCCAATCCCTACTTCGTCGAGGTCAGCGGCTTCACCGAGGAGGAGTTGATGGGCGCGCCGCAAAACATCGTGCGCCATCCGGACATGCCGGTCGAGGCCTTCGCCGACCTGTGGGCCACCATCCGGGCCGGCATGCCGTGGACCGGCGTGGTCAAGAACCGCTGCAAGAATGGCGACTATTACTGGGTGCTGGCCAACGTGACGCCGGTGATCGAGCAGGGCAAGCCGGTCGGCTATCTGTCGGTGCGCACCAAGCCCACGCGCGAGCAGGTGCGCGCGGCCGACGCGTTGTACCGGCAGTTCAAGGCGGGCAATCCGCGCCGCCTGCGCATCGTCAACGGCCAGGGCGTCGGCTCCGGCGTCGCCGCGCGGCTGGCGGGCCTGGCGCGCATGTCGCTGGCGACGCGGATCGGTGTCGCATGCGCGCTGGTGGGGGGCGCGCTGGCCTTGCTGGCGGCATGCCTGCTGGGCATGGGCGACGCCGCCATCGGCCAGGCGCGCGGCTGGCTGGGCGCCGTCGCGCTGCTGGCGATGCTGGGCATGGCGGGGTTCGCGCGCGGCCTGTATCTGCACGTGGCGCTGCCGCTGGGGCACGCGGCCAGGGCGGCGCGCATGATGGCGGGCGGCGATCTGACGGCCACCATCGAGGTGCGCCGCGACGACGAGGTGGGCCGCCTGCTGGCCGCGCTGCGGCAGACCAATATCAACCTGCACAGCATCATCGGCGACGTGCGCGCCAACTTCGCCGAGATCTCGCTGGCCACCGGCGAAATCGCCAACGGCAATCTGGATCTGTCGGGCCGCACCGAGTCGCAGGCCTCCAGCCTGCAGCAGACCGCCGCCAGCATGGAGCAGCTGACATCGACCGTGCAGCAAAGCGCGTCCAACGTCGCCAGCGCCAGCGACCTGGCGGAACACGCGCGGCGGGTGGCGGCGCAGGGCGGCAGCATCGTCTCGCAGGTGGTGTCGACGATGGGCGATATCAGCGCCTCGTCGAACAAGATCCTCGACATCATCGGCCTGATCGACGGCATCGCCTTCCAGACCAATATCCTGGCGCTCAACGCGGCGGTGGAGGCGGCGCGCGCCGGCGAGCAGGGGCGCGGGTTCGCCGTCGTCGCCAGCGAGGTGCGCGCGCTGGCGCAGCGCTCGGCCACCGCCGCCAAGGAAATCAAGACCTTGATCGACATGTCGATCTCCAAGGTGCAAGCGGGCACGGTGTTGAGCAACAGCGCCGGCGTGACCATGGGCGAGGTGATCGAGTCGGTCGACAAGGTGTCGCAGGTGATGGGCGAGATCTCCAATTCGACGCGCGAGCAGAGCGACGGCATCGGCCAGGTCAACCAGGCGGTGATCCAGATCGACGACATCACGCAGCGCAACGCGGCGCTGGTGGAGGAAGCGGCGGCCGCCGCCGGCAACCTGGCGCAGCAGACGCGTTGCGTGGCGCAGGCGATGGCGGTGTTCAAGCTGCATAACGCCAGGCGCGCCGCGTCCGCGCCGCCGGCCAGGGCCAGGCCGAAGCTGGTCGCGCACGGGTGATACCGTATCATGCCGGTTTGACGATCGGGAATCGACGACATGGGCGGCAAGGTGACATTGGCGGGGCAGGGCTGGAATTTCGACGCGGCGGCGCCGGCGACGGTGCTGGAGGCGGCCGAGCGGGCCGGCGTGCGCCTGCCCAGCTCCTGCCGCAACGGCACCTGCCGCACCTGCATCTGCCTGAGCACCGGCGGCGCGGTGCGCTACAAGATCGAGTGGCCGGGCCTGAGCCTGGACGAGAAGCGCGAAGGCTATATTTTGCCGTGCGTGGCGGTGGCCGAGGGCGATCTGGTGATCGTGGCGCCGGCGGCCAGGCGCGTGCAGGTGATTTGACACGTGTTATACGTAGGGCGGATTAGCGTAGCGTAATCCGCCATGCATGCGCCGTTGGCGGCTCATCGAGTGGCGGATTACGGCGTCCCGCCTAATCCGCCCTACGTGGAACCAAGGTTTATTTACGTCCCCGGCCCCTTGCGCAGGCGGCTCAGCAGCGCGTCGGCCGATTCGCTCAGCGGCACGCCGTGGCGCCGCAGCAGCTGGATATTGAGCACCATGTTCTCCAGCACCAGCTTGGCCGCGACGGCCAGCAGCGTCAAATGCTTGTCCTCGTCGCTGAAGCTGTCCATGGCGTCGGCCATCTCGCACAAGTGGTTCGAAATGAGCGCGCGCAGATCGTGCTCGTCGAACGGCAGGTCGGCGAAATCGATCGGGTCCTCCTTCTCCACCTCCTGCATCAGCAGTTCCAGCTCTTGCGGCGTAATCGACATGCGGTGCTCCGGTAGTTGAGGCGTCTTCATTTTAGCGAAACCGCCGCCAATCCGCGTTAGAATCTGTGCTGAATCCCAGTCGACCAATGAGAAAATAAACATGGCGCAACTGATTTTTACCCAGCAACTGGGTCGATTCATGACCGTGCCGCAGGTGGAGACCGACGCGGCCGATCTGCGCGGCGCCCTGGACCAGGCGTTCGACGCCCATCCCAGGCTGCGCGGCTACGTGCTCGACGAGCAGGGCCATCTGCGCGAGAACGTCGTCATCTTCATCGACGGCCAGCGCACCGGCGAGCGCCAACGCCTGAACGACGCCCTTGCGCCCCGGTCCAAAGTCTATATCTTGCAAGCTCTATCAGGAGGCTGACATGTCCGACCGCGCCTATCTCGCCACCCGCAAGGGATTGTTCGAAGTCTATCGCACGCATGAAGCGTGGCACCTGGACCGCCAGCATTTTCTCGGCGACCCGGTGTCGATGGTGCTGCCGGACCGGCGCGACGGCACCTTGTACGCGGCGCTGAGCCTGGGCCACTTCGGCACCAAGCTGCACCGGCGCGATCCGGGCAGCGACGCGTGGGTCGAGATCGCGGCGCCGGCGTTCCCGCCCAAGCCGGCCGACAGCGAGGACAAGGTCGAGTGGACCGTCAAGCAGGTCTGGTCGCTGGCGGCCGGCGGCGCGGACCAGCCGGGCGTGCTGTGGGCCGGCACCTTGCCGGGCGGCCTGTTCCGCTCGAACGACCGCGGCGACAGCTGGCATCTGGTGGAGTCGCTGTGGAACGTGCCCGAGCGCGCCCAGTGGATGGGTGGCGGCTACGACGTGCCGGGCATCCACAGCATTTGCGTCGATCCGCGCGACAGCCGCTCGGTGCTGGTGGGCGTGTCGTGCGGCGGCGCCTGGCTGACCAACGACGGCGGCGAGAGCTGGGCGCCGCGCGCCAAGGGCATGGTGGCGAGCTACATGCCGCCCGAGCTGGCCGAGGTGGAGGCGGTGCAGGACCCGCACCGCATCGTGCGCTGCGCGGGCGAGCCGGACAAGCTGTGGTGCCAGCATCACAACGGCATCTGGCGCAGCGTCGACAACGGCGCCCACTGGACCGAGGTGCGGGCGGCGCCGCTGTCGAATTTCGGCTTCGCGACGGCGGTCCATCCGGGCGACGGCGAGACGGCGTGGTTCGTGCCGGCCGAGGCCGACAGCAAGCGGGTGCCGCCGCGCGCGGCGCTGGCCGTCACCCGCACCGTCGACGGCGGCCAGAGCTTCACCGCGTGGCGCGGCGGCCTGCCGCAGCAGCATTGCTACGACCTGGTCTACCGGCACGGGCTGGCCGTCAGCGACGACGGCCAGTTGCTGCTGATGGGGTCGACGACCGGCGGCGCCTGGCTGTCGGAGGACGGCGGCGGCCAGTGGCAGACCATCTCGACCACGCTGCCGCCGATTTACGCGGTTACCTTCGCCTAAGGCCGCAGCTCGTAGTAGGCCAGGAACATGTCGACGGTGGTCTCGATCACCTGGCGCTGCGCGGCCGGGTCCAGCGGCGGCTGGTTCAGCGTCACCTGCGGCCAGAAGGCGAAGGTCTTCAGCTGACCCTGCAGCATGTGCGAGGCCAGCACCGGATCGGCCTGGCGCAGCTTGCCGTCGGCCTGCGCCGCGCGCAGCCATAGCGTGACGACTTCCTCCCTCTCGCTCAGCCGGGTGACCATCTCCTGCCCCCGTTCCGGCGAGTGGATCGACTCGGCGATGGCCACCCGCGCCAGGTCGAGGAAATAGGCATCCTGCAACATTCCCATCTTTTTCCACAGCATTTCCAGCAATTGCTGGCGCAGCGGCACGTCCTTGAGGTAGGGCGCGTCCATCAGCGCCGAGGTGCTGCACCACAATTGATGCAATATTTGCGCGAACAGTTCGTCTTTACTGGGGAAGTGGTTGTAGACGGTGCGCTTCGACACCCCGGCGGTGGCGGCGATCTTGTCCATGCTGGTCGATTCGAAACCGCTGGCGCGGAACTCGGCGATGGCCGCGTCGACGATGGCCTGACGCTTGCGGTCGGTCAGCTTGAGGGGAGTGCAGGGCGTGTTCATGACTTTATTTTACACCGTCTGGTTTACTTTTTCAAAAAATGGAACTACACTGTGTAGTGTAGATTATCTCCCATGGAGCCCCGTATGACTTCTCAGACCGCTATCGCCAAAGCCCCCGTCACCGGCCTCGACGGCCTCGACGGGCTGTCCGTGCCCAGCGCGCCGCGCACGCGCACCGGCAAGTTCCGCAATCCGGTCAAGATGCATACGATGGGCCTGCTCCAGGGCTTGGGCGTGCTGTTGCGCGTGCTGTTCGACAAGCCCGCCGACACCGTGCCGCGCCAGGCCATCCCCGTTCACGCGATCACGCAGCGCCAGTTATTGGAAGCTCCGGATCGCACACTTTTCCGCCTCGGCCACTCGACAGTGCTGCTCAAGCTCAACGGCAACTTCTGGCTGACCGATCCGGTGTTTTCCGAGCGCGCCTCGCCGGTGCAATGGGCCGGTCCGCGGCGCTTCCACCAGCCGCCGATCGGCATCGACGAGCTGCCGCCGATCAAGGGCATCATCCTGTCGCACGACCACTACGACCATCTGGACAAGGCCGCCGTGCTCAAGCTGGCCGCCAAGACCGAGCACTTCATCACGCCGCTGGGCGTGGGCGACCGCCTGATCGCCTGGGGCATTCCGCGCGCCAAGGTGCGCCAGCTGAGCTGGTGGCAGAGCACCAACGTGGCCGGGCTCAAGCTGGTGGCCACGCCGGCGCAGCATTTCTCGGGCCGCGGCCTGAACGACCGCAACAAGACGCTGTGGGCCTCGTTCGTCATCGAGGACCGCGACGTCAAGGTGTTTTTCAGCGGCGATAGCGGGTATTTCGATGGATTCAAGGAGATCGGCCGCAAATACGGCCCGTTCGACCTGACCATGGTGGAGACCGGCGCCTACGATCCGCAATGGCCGGACGTCCACATGCAGCCTGAGGAATCGCTGCAGGCGCACATCGACCTGCGGGGCAAGGTCATGATGCCGATTCATAACGGTACCTTCGACTTGTCGCTGCACGCCTGGCACGACCCGTTCAGCCGCATCGCGGAACTGGCCGGCGAGCGCCGCTTGCCGCTGGCGACGCCGGAAATCGGCCTGGCGCTCGATATCACGCGGCCCGCGCTGGATGGAAAATGGTGGGTACCGCTGGTCGAACGCGAAATGGCGGCGGCCGGGGCGGCCGCCTGACCCCTGGTCGCGCGGGTCCCTAAGCGACCACGTTGATCAGTTTGCCGATGGTCTGGCCCAGCGAGTTCAGCTGAGGCTTGGCCGTGGCCTGGTTGGCCGCCAGGGCTTGCTCGGCGCGGTTGGGCCGTTCGATCGCATTGTTCAGCGCGCCGCCCAGGCGGATGGCGGACGCGCCGGCGGGGGCCTGCTGCTGCTGCGCCTGGGTGCTTTGGCGCTGGGCGTCGGCCAGGGTTTGTTTATCTTTCGTCAACTGGCTGCGGCTTTGTTCGAGGCGGCCGGCATCCTGGTTCACGCGCGACTGATCCTGTTGCACTTGCCTTTCAGCTTGCGCGATCGATGCTTGCTGCGCATTGACGGACATTACGGTGGCCACGATATTCCCCTGGTTACAAAAAAAACCGGACATGATGATGCACAATTGACATCATCCCTTCAAGATTAGGTCATGCGGGACAAAAAGGCAAGCGGCGCCGGGCGCCCGCGACTGTTGTATTTCTTGATAGTATCGGCGATCGCTGTGGCGGCGGCCTCATCGGCACCGCTATAATCAATGATCAACATTGAGCGATCCTCTATGAATCTGCAGCTCCTCGCAAAGTTCCTCGGCATGTCGAAGACTACTGTGAGCCGGGCGTTAAACGGTTACCCTGAGGTCAATGTCCGCACGCGCGAGCGCGTTTTGAAGGCCGCCAAGGAGGCCGGCTACCAGCCCAATCCCCTGGCGCGCAGCTTGGCGCTCGGGCGCACCAATGTGTTCGGCATCATCTATCCGCTGCTGCCGTCGGACCTGGGCGATCCGATGTTCCTGGACGTGGTGTCGGGCATGTCGGCCGCGCTCGAGGAGGTCGGCAAGAACCTGATCATCGCGCCGGTCTCGCCCAGCGCCGAGCAACGCTCCTACCAGCAGACCGTGCTGGGACGGCGCGTCGACGGCCTGGTGGTGGCCCGCACCCTGGTGCGCGACGAGCGCATCGCCTTCCTGAGCAAATCCAAATTTCCGTTCGTCGCCTACGGCCGCACCGAGCTTGACGCGCCATACGCCTGGTTCGACTACGACAACGCGTCCGGCACCAGCATGGCGATGGAGCGTCTGCTGGCGTGGGGGCACAAGCGCGTGGCGCTGATCAGCGCGCCGCTGGAAATGAACTTCGCGCGCCAGCGCAAGGACAGTTTCGTCGCCTCGATGTCGGCGGCGGGGCTGGCGGTCGATCCGCGCCATCTGGTCGACAGCCAGCTGGACCGGCGCAGCGGCTACCAGGCGATGCAGCAATTGCTGGCCTGCTCGCCGCGTCCGAGCGCCGTCATCGTCGACAACAACATCGCCGGCATCGGCGCGGTGCACGCGTTGCGCGACGCCGGTGTCGAGATGGGCAAGGACATGTCGATCATCGTCTGGGGCAGCATGGCCGACACTTTGGCCGGCGCCAACGTCACCACGATCGACCAGCCGCAGCCGATCAAGGCGGGCGCGCGCATGATCGAGATGCTGCTGGCGCTGATAGACGGCACGCCGGCGAGCGAATTGCACGAGCTGTGGCAACCGGTATTCCTCGCCGGCACGACGGTGGGACCCTGCCCGGCCACGTAATCACGGGGGTCAAGTCTAACATTCGTACACGAGATCAGCCGTACCAACGTGATGTAGCTGAGCTCGTGTTGGATTGTTAGACTTGACCCCCGAGGGGGAGCTAGCGTAACGCCGTGGCTTCGATCTCGAACAGCATGCCGTCCAGCGCCAGGCACGGGACCGGGATCAGCGTGCAGGCGGGGGCGGGATTGTCGCCCCACATCGCGCTCAGCGCGCCGCCGAAAATGCGCAGCCGTTCTTCGCTATGGTCGACGATCAGGACCGTGAGCTTGGCGACGTTGGCCAGGGCGGCGTCCGCCGCCTTCAGCGCCGTTTGCAGATTGTCCAGCGCTTGCTTCACCTGTGTTTCGAAATCCTCCGACAGCACGCCATCGGCGTTTTCGCCGCCCTGGCCGGCGATATAGATCAGGCGCGCCGGCGCTTCAGCGACGACGACGTGGCTGTAGCCGTTGGGACGCGGGTCGTACAAACCGGGTGGGTTGATGAAGGAAAGCTGGATCATGGCGGCCTTTCGTGTGATATGTGTGCGAACACTATAAAATCTCAACTTAACTTGAGGTCAAGGATTTTATATGGCATCTCCATCGAAAGAGCTGGGCGTCGGCGAGCTGGCCGCGCGCGCCGGCGTGGCCGTATCGGCGCTGCACTTCTACGAGGCCAAGGGCTTGATCCATTCCGTGCGTTCCGGCGGCAATCAACGGCGCTACGCGCGCTCGGTGCTGCGCCGGCTGGCGGTGATCAAGGTGGCGCAGCGGGTCGGCATGCCGCTGGCGGACATCGCCGAGGCGCTGAACGCGCTGCCGTCCGGGCGCACGCCTACCGTGGCCGATTGGCGTCGTTTGTCGGCCAAGTGGAAACTGGAGCTGGAGGAGCGCATCCGCACGCTGACGCAGCTGCGCGATCAGCTGGATGGGTGCATCGGTTGCGGGTGTCTGTCGTTGAAGGCTTGCCCGCTGCGCAACGCGCAAGATGCGTTGGCGCGGGAGGGGGCGGGGCCGCATTTCAAAGCGCCAGGGGAAACGCCACCGTCAACCCGGTGAGGCGGGGTCGGACCCCGCACGGGGTCCGACCCCTTTCGCCGCCGTGCGGGTTTAAATTACATGTTGCGGCGGTACTGTCCTCCGACCTCGAACAGCGCCGTCGTAATCTGCCCCAGCGAGCATACGCGCACCGCCTCCATCAGCTTTTCGAATACGTTTTCGTTGTCGATCGCGGCCTGCTGCAATGCCGCCAGCGCGGCCGGCGCACGGTCGGCATGGCGGTGGTGGAAGTCCTCCAGGCGCTTGAGCTGCGATTGCTTCTCGTCGTCGGTGGAGCGCGCCAGTTCGATTTTCTGCGGCTCGCCGGCCGCCTTCGGATTGCGGAACGTGTTGACGCCGATGATGGGCAGCGTGCCGTCGTGCTTCTGGTGCTCGTACAGCATCGACTCTTCCTGGATCTTGCCGCGCTGGTAGCCGGTCTCCATCGCGCCCAGCACGCCGCCGCGCTCGGCGATGCGCTCGAACTCCTGCAGCACCGCCTCCTCGACCAGGTCGGTCAGCTCCTCCATGATGAACGAGCCCTGGTTCGGATTCTCGTTCTTGGCCAGGCCCCACTCACGGTTGATGATCAACTGGATCGCCAACGCCCGCCGCACCGATTCGTCGGTCGGCGTGGTGATCGCCTCGTCGTAGGCATTGGTGTGCAGCGAGTTGCAGTTGTCGTAGATGGCGATCAGCGCCTGCAAGGTGGTGCGGATGTCGTTGAAGTCGATCTCCTGCGCGTGTAGCGAGCGGCCCGACGTCTGCACGTGGTACTTGAGTTTTTGCGAGCGGTCGTTGGCGCCGTATTTGTCGCGCATCGCCACCGCCCACAGGCGCCGCGCGACGCGGCCCAGCACCGTGTATTCCGGGTCCATGCCATTCGAGAAGAAGAACGACAGGTTGGGCGCGAAGTCGTCGATGTGCATGCCGCGCGCCAGATACGCTTCGACGAACGTGAAGCCGTTCGACAAGGTGAACGCCAATTGCGAGATCGGGTTCGCGCCCGCTTCGGCGATGTGGTAGCCGGAGATCGACACCGAGTAGAAATTGCGCACCTGGTGCTCGACGAAGTACTGCTGGATGTCGCCCATCACCTTGAGCGAGAATTCGGTCGAGAAGATGCAGGTGTTCTGCCCCTGGTCTTCCTTCAGGATGTCCGCCTGCACGGTGCCGCGCACGTTCTGCAGCACCCACGCGCGCAGCTTGGCCGCTTCGTCGGCGTCCGGCTGGCGCTTGTGTTCTTCGACGAAGCGCTCGATTTGCTGGTCGATGGCGGTGTTCATGAACATGGCCAGGATCGTCGGCGCCGGGCCGTTGATGGTCATCGATACCGAGGTGCTCGGGCTGCACAGGTTGAAGCCGTCGTACAGCACCTTCATGTCGTCCAACGTGGCGATCGAGACGCCGGAGTTGCCGACCTTGCCGTAGATGTCCGGACGCGGCGCCGGATCGGCGCCGTACAAGGTCACCGAGTCGAACGCCGTCGACAGGCGCTTGGCGTCCATGCCGGTCGAGACCAGCTTGAAGCGGCGGTTGGTGCGGAAGGCGTCGCCTTCGCCGGCGAACATGCGGGTCGGGTCTTCGCCCTCGCGCTTGAACGGGAATACGCCGGCCGTGAACGGGAACGATCCCGGCACGTTTTCCAGCATCAGGAAGCGCAGGATTTCGCCGTGGTCTTCATAGCGCGGCAGGGCCACCTTGCGGATCTTGGTGCCCGATAGCGTGTGCTGCACCAGGCGGGTACGGATTTCCTTGTCGCGGATTTTGACCACGTAGTCGTCGCCGGCGTAGGCGGCCTGCATCTCCGGCCACTGCGCCAGCAGTTTTTTCGCGCCGGCGTCCATCGCGGCGTCGCGGTCGGCGATGACATCCTCGAAATCGGTGGCCTTGTTGGCGATCGCCAGCATGCGCTTTGCTTCGGTGAGCTGCTGGCGTTCGCGCGCCAGCGTCACCTGCTTGCGGGTGTGGCGGTGGTAGCCGCGCACGGCGTCGGCGATCTCCGCCAGGTAGCGGGCGCGCGCCGGCGGCACGATGACGTTTTTGCCGCTCGAGTGGCGTAGCGCCACGGCGGGCAGTTTGCCCGGCTTGGTCGGCAGGCCGAATTGCGCCAGCTTCGGCAGCAGGCCCTGATACAACGCGGTGACACCGTCGTCGTTGAAGCGCGACGCCTGCGTGCCGTAGACCGGCATCTCCTCGGGGCGCTGGCTCCACAGCTCGCGGTTGCGCTGGTACTGCTTGGCGACGTCGCGCAGCGCGTCCAGCGAGCCTTTGCGGTCGAATTTGTTGATGGCGATGAAGTCGGCGAAATCGAGCATGTCGATTTTTTCCAGCTGCGAGGCGGCGCCGAATTCGGGCGTCATCACATACATCGATACATCCACGTGCGGCACGATGGCGGCGTCGCCCTGGCCGATGCCGGAGGTTTCGACGATGACCAGATCGAAGCCGGCCACTTTGCAGGCGGCGATGACGTCGGGCAGCGCCTCGGAGATCTCGGAACCCGCCTCGCGCGTGGCCAGCGACCGCATGAACACACGCGACTGCCCCGCCCACGGATTGATCGCGTTCATGCGGATACGGTCGCCCAGCAGCGCGCCGCCGGATTTGCGGCGCGACGGGTCGATCGAGATGATGGCGATGTTCAGCGCGTCGCCCTGGTCGAGGCGGATGCGGCGTATCAGTTCATCCGTCAGCGACGATTTGCCGGCGCCGCCGGTACCGGTGATGCCCAGGGTCGGCACGGCCAGGCCCTCGGCGGCGGCCAGGAGGTCGGCGCGCAGCGCGGGCGCGGCCTGGTCGTTTTCCAGCGCGGTGACCAACTGGGCCAGCGGGCGGTGGCGCGAGGCCACGTCGCCTTCGCGCAGCGGCGCCAGCGAGGTGGGTGAATACTGCGACAGGTCGATGTCGCACTGCTGGACCATCCATTGGATCATGCCGACAAGGCCCATGCGCTGGCCGTCCTCCGGGCTGAAGATCCGGGTGACGCCATACGCGTGCAGGTCGGCGATTTCGTCGGGGACGATGACGCCGCCGCCGCCGCCGAACACCTTGATGTGGGCGCCGCCGCGCTGGCGCAGCAGGTCGAGCATGTATTTGAAGTATTCGACATGGCCGCCCTGGTAGCTGGAGATGGCGATGCCTTGCACGTCCTCGGCCAGCGCCGCGGTGACCACCTCGTCGACCGAGCGGTTGTGGCCCAGGTGGACCACTTCGACGCCATTCGATTGCAGGATGCGGCGCATGATGTTGATCGAGGCGTCGTGGCCGTCGAACAGCGAGGCGGCCGTGACGAAGCGGATTTTGTTGGTCAGGCGCGGCTGATCCGGCACTGCCGCGAGGTTCGGAGCGGAGAGGTCGTTCATGGTGTCCCTTCTATTCTGTGCGTCGATCTGTGTCGTTTTTCTATTATATGACGTTTACGTAAACGTCAAACCCGCGATTCCACGCTGGGGTCTGACCCTGTGGGGTCAGACCCCGCCGGGCCGTGCGGGTTTAAGCGGCGCGCTGCTGGCTGAATTGCGCCATCAGGCGTGCCTTCTCGGCGTGGAACACGGCCACCGCCTTCTCCTTGACGTGGCCGAAACCGCGCACCTTCTCCGGCAATCCGGCCAGTTCGACGGCCAGCGCGTGGTTTTCCACGCTGAGCTGCCCGATCAACACGGTCACCATCTCGCGATATTCGACGATCAGCGCGCGCTCCATCCGGCGCTCGTCGCTGCGGCCGAAGATATCGAACGCGCCACCGCGCAAGCCTTTGAGCCTGGCCAGCAGCTTGAACGCGCTCCACATCCACGAGCCGAATTGCGCCTTGACCAGATGCCCCTTGGCGTCCTTCTTGGCGAACAGCGGCGGCGCCAGATTGAACTTGATCGAGAAGTCGCCCTCGAACTGCTGTTTGAGCTGCTCGACGAAGCGCCCGTCCGTGTACAGCCGCGCCACCTCGTATTCATCCTTGTATGCCATCAGCTTGAAGTAGTATTTGGCCACGGCGGTGGACAGCTTGTTACCCAGTCCCAGCGCGGTCTCCCTGGCGCGCACCTGCGACACCAGCTGCTCGTAGACGGCGGCGTAGGCGGCGTTCTGATAATCGGTCAGGAAGCGCACGCGCTTGTCGATGACGTTGTCCAGGCTTTGCGGCATTTGCACCACGATCGCCTGCGTCGGCGTGGCCACGCGCTCGACGCGCTTCAGGTCCACCGCCGCGCGGCGGCCCCACAGGAAGCTCTTTTTATTGGATGCGATGCCGACGCCATTGAGTTCGATCGCGCGCAGCAGCGACGCCTCGGTCAACGGAATGCGTCCGCGCTGCCACGCGTAGCCGAGCATGAACAGGTTGGCGGCGATGGAGTCGCCCATCAGCGCCGTGGCCAGCTTGGTCGCGTCGATGAAATCGGCGGCCTCGGCGCCGCCGACCGATTCCTCGATCAGCGCGCGCACCTCGGCCACCGGGTATTGCCAGTCGGCGTTTTGGGCGAAGGTGCCGGGCGGCTGCTCGTGCAGGTTGATCACGGCCAGCGTGCGGCCGGGCCGCATCTTCGACACCGCGTCGGCGGCGCCGGCGGTCAGCATGTCGCAGCCGAGGACGACGTCGGCCTCGCCGGTGGCGATGCGCTGGGCGCGCAGGTGCGCCGGGGTCTTGGCCACTTTGACGTGCGAGGTGACCGAGCCGTTTTTCTGCGACATGCCGGTCATGTCGAGCACCGACGCGCCTTTGCCCTCCAGGTGCGCGGCCATGCCCATCAGCGCGCCGACGGTGATCACGCCGGTGCCGCCGATGCCGTTGATCAGGATGTTGTAGGGCTGCTCGCACGACGGCAGCGCGGGTTCTGGCAGCGCGCCGAAGCCGTCGTCGACGTTTTCCGCATTTTCGTTCACCTTGACGCCGGTCTTGGTTTTCTTCAGCGCGCCGCCTTCGACGGTGACGAAGCTGGGGCAGAAGCCCTTCACGCACGAGTAGTCCTTGTTGCACGACGATTGATCGATGGTGCGCTTGCGGCCGAACTCCGTCTCTTTCGGCAGGATCGAGGTGCAGTTCGACTGCACGCCGCAATCGCCGCAGCCTTCGCACACGGCCTCGTTGATGACCATGCGCTTTGCCGGGTCGGGGTATTCGCCTTTTTTCCGGCGACGGCGCTTCTCGGCCGCGCAGGTCTGGTCGTAGATCAGCACCGACACGCCTTCGACCTCGCGCAGCTCGCGCTGGACGGCGTCCATGTCCTTGCGGTCGTGCAGGCTGACCAGCGACGGCAGCGCGCCGCGATCGGTGTAGCGGTTCAAGTCCTCGGTCACCAGCGCGATGCGTTTCACCCCCTCCGCGGCCATCTGTTGGGCGATCATCGGCACCGACGTGATGCCGTCGACCGGCTGGCCGCCGGTCATCGCGACGGCGTCGTTGTAGAGGATCTTGTAGGTCATGTTGACCTTGGCCGCCACCGCCGCGCGGATCGCCAGATAGCCGGAGTGGAAATAGGTGCCGTCGCCCAGGTTCTGGAACACGTGCGGGATCTTGGAGAACGCGGCCTGGCCGATCCACGGCGCGCCTTCGCCGCCCATGTGCGTGGTCAGCTTGTTGAATTCCGGGTAGATCGACGTCGCCATCACGTGGCAGCCGATGCCGGCCAGCGCCAGGCTACCCTCGGGGACCTTGGTCGACGTGTTGTGCGGGCACCCGGAGCAGTAGAAGGCGGGACGGAACGGCGTGCTGATGGCCTTCTTCAGCACCGCGTCCTTGGCGTCGAGGAAGGCCAGGCGCGCCTTGATATGGTCGCAGGTGACGGGATCGGCGATCAGCCGCTTGACGCGCGAGGCGATCACGCGCGCCACCTGCGAGACCGAGAAGTCGGCCTTGGAGGTCAACAGCCATTCGCCGCGCGGCGCCACCCACTCGCCTTTTTCGTCGAACTTGCCGATCACGCGCGGGCGCACGTCGTCGCGCCAGTTGTACAGCTGCTCCTTCAACTGGTACTCGACGATCTGGCGCTTTTCCTCGACCACCAGGATCTCGTCGAGGCCCTGGGCGAATTCGCGCACGCTGTCCGGTTCCAGCGGCCACGGCATGGCCACCTTGAACAGGCGCAGGCCGACATCGGCCGCCATCTCTTCGTCGATGCCCAGTTCCTCGAGCGCCTCGAGCACGTCCAGGTACGATTTGCCGGAGGCGATGATGCCCAGCTTGGCGTCCGGGCTGGTGATGGTGGTGTGATTGAGTTTGTTCTCGCGCGCGTAGGCCAGCGCCGCGTAGATTTTATAGTCCTGCATCAGCGCTTCCTGGTTGCGCGCCTGCTGGCCCAGCGGAATGCTCGACAGGCGGGCATTCAGGCCGCCCTCCGGCATGACGAAATCGAGCGGGATCTTGACGTCGACGCGGAACGGATCGGCGTCGACCGACGCCGACGATTCGACCGTGTCGGCCAGCGCCTTGAACGCCACCGTGCAGCCGGAAAAGCGCGACATCGCCCAGCCGTGGATGCCCAGGTCGAGGTACTCCTGCACGTTGCATGGGTACAGCACCGGGATCATCGACGCCGAAAACAGGTGGTCGGACTGGTGCGGCAGGGTCGACGAATAGGCGCCGTGGTCGTCGCCGGCCACCAGCAGCACGCCGCCGTGCTTCGAGGTGCCGGCGTGGTTCATGTGCTTGAAGACGTCGCCGCAGCGGTCGACGCCCGGGCCCTTGCCGTACCACATGGCGAACACGCCGTCGTATTTGGCCTCGCCGATCAGGTCGACCTGCTGCGAGCCCCAGACGGCGGTTGCCGCCAGGTCCTCGTTCACGCCGGGCACGAACTGCACGTGGTGGGCCTCCAGGTGCGGCTTGGCCTTCCACAGGTTCTCGTCGAGGCCGCCGAGCGGCGAGCCGCGGTAGCCGGAGATGAAGCCGGCCGTGTTCAGGCCGGCGGCCTGGTCGCGCACGCGCTGCATCATCGGCAGGCGCACCAGCGCCTGGATGCCGGACAGGAAGATGTCGCCGTGGGTCGCGGTGTATTTGTCGTCGAGGCTGACGGTGGTCAGGCGGGCGCTGTCGTCTCTGGCGGACGTTGCAGGGCCGGTTGCCGAGGTATCGGGCATGGCGGGTCTCCGTTTTTGGTATCAGATCGCACCTGAGCTTGAGCACGCCGGGTAAGCGCGTCAGGATCGGGCCAGGGCCGCATGGTGAGCGGAATTGGTCCTAGTATGGGCGCGAGTTGACGTATACGGAAATAGTGTTTGCCGATCGGGCCATAAGAAAAAATGATACCCACCCAGAGCAACTCCGGGGTCAGGTCCACCAATGCTACACAAGCTCGGCGCTAACGGACCTGCAACGCAGAGGCCGTGTAGAAATGGTGGACCTGACCCTGGAGTTGCCCTGATTGCTAGCCGATGGGGGTGGCGCCCGGCCATTTGCCCCCGGCGCACAGCTGTTCGCTGACGTCGCGCACCAGCCGGCCGATGGCGCCGGCGGCGTTGGTCAGCGGGATGTTTTTCGACGCGCACAGCACCACCGTGCGCGAGATCGCCGGCTGCCGGATAGCGTGCGCGCGCATCGCGCCCCGTTGCAGCTCGTCGAGCACCGGCGCCGACGGCAGCAGGGTGGCGCCCATGTCGGCCAGGATCGCCGATTTGAGGATGGCGATGGAGTTGATCTCGATCACGTTCGACAGCCGGAGCCCGGCCGCGCGCACCATGCTTTCGATGCGCGGACGCACGCCGTGCTGCGGGCCCGGCAGGATCAAGGTGGTGCCCAGCGTTTGCTCCAGGGTCAGCGCGTCCCGGCCCAGCGCGTAGGCGGCGTCGGCGCGGCAGATGAAGCGCAGCTCCTCCTCGACCAGCGGCGTGGTGGCGAACTGCGCCAGCTGGCCGTCGTCGAACAGCACCGCCAGGTTGATCCGCCCCGATTTGAGCTGCTCGCTCAGGTTGCCGGTCAGTTCCTCCGTCAGCTGCAGCGTGATTTCCGGATAGGTGGCGCGCGCCGCCGTCAGCAACGGCAGCGCCAGCGCGCCCGAGATGCTGTGCGGCAAGCCCAAGGTGACGGCGCCGCTGGGCCGCTCCGCCGATTGCGTGACGGCCGAGCGGGCGTCGGCCACCTGCTTGAGGATCGCTTGCGCGTGCTCGTAAAAGACCTTGCCGGCGTCCGTGCTGAGCACGCCCTGCGCCGAGCGGTGCAGCAGCTGCACCCCCAGCTCCTCCTCGAGCTGGCGCAGCTGCTGCGTCAGCGCCGGCTGCGCCACGTGCAGCACCAGCGCCGCCCGCGACAGCGAGCCGTGGTCGACGATGGCGACAAAGTAACGAAGTTGACGTAGTTCCATATTGATCGGGGACGGAGGACGGGCCGCGCCGGCGCGGACATGCAAATGGTAGCACCTGCAAAGAATGATCCTGATAGGAAACTATTTGTTATACTGAAAACAGACGTTCTCTCCTCCAGCCTTTTTCACGGGTGCCTGCATGTTAAAGAAAGTCGACTCCTCCCAACTGAAGGTGGGCATGTATATACATGACCTGAGTTGCGACTGGATGACGCACCCGTTTGTCCGCAACCGCTTTTTGCTGACCAGCGAAGACGAAATCCGCAAGATCCTCAACGCCGGCATCCATGACGTGGTCATCGACAACAGCAAGGGCATCGATGTGCAGGATGCGCCGTCGCTGGCCGAGGCGCAAGAGGCGACCGAGCGCGAAATCGCCGAGATCGCGGCCAAGACGCCGGTCGTCACCCGCGTCTCGCTCGGCGACGAGATGCGGCGCGCGGTGCAGATCCGCCACCAGGCCTCGACCCTGGTGCGCACGGTGATGCAGGACGCCCGCCTCGGCCGGGCGATCGAACTCGACCAGGTCGAACCCGTGGTGCAGAACATCACCGAGTCCATCCTGCGCAATCCGGGCGCGCTGGTCGGGCTGCTGCGGATCAAGAACAAGGACGATTACACCTTTTTGCACTCCGTTAGCGTCTGTACGCTGCTGGTGGCGTTTTGCCGGTCGCGCAATATCGCCGCCGACGTGACCCATCAGGCCGGCCTCGGCGGCTTGCTGCACGACACCGGCAAGGCGCTGGTGCCCGATGCCATCCTCAACAAGCCCGGTCCGCTGACGGACGAGGAATTCGCCGTCATCAAGCGCCATCCGCTGGACGGCTATGAGATCCTGAAGAAGTCGCCCGAGGTCGGGCCGATTCCGCTCGACATCACGCTGCATCACCACGAGCGCCGCGACGGCAGCGGCTATCCGGGCAAACAGGCGAACGAGCAGATCAGCGAACTGGCGCAAATGGCCGCCATCGTCGACGTCTATGACGCCATCACCGCCGATCGTTGTTATCACAAAGGTATGTCGGCGGCGGCCGCGCTGCGCAAGATTTATGAGTGGAGCAAGTTCCATTTCAATCCGCAGTACGCGCAGGAATTCATGCGCTGCGTCGGCATTTATCCGGTGGGAACGATGGTATTGCTGGAATCGGGCCGGCTCGGTGTGGTAATCGAGCCACACGAGACCAATTTGCTGGCGCCCAAGGTCAACGTGTTCTTCAACACCAGGAAAAACCTGTACATCAAGCCGGAGACGGTCGATTTGTCGCGCGGGCTGGGCTTCGGCGGCGGCGACAAGATCGTCGGCCACGAGTCGCCCGCCAAGTGGAATGTCGATCCGATGCGCTTCTTGACGCTGGCCTGACGCCGGCCCCCGTCCTAGAAGAACTCGGCCGTGTCGTTGGAGGCGGTGGTCTGCAGCAGGCCGCCGCTGAGCAGCTCGTCGTAGTGGCACACCAGGTTGCGGCCGTGGCTTTTGGCGTAGTACAGCGCCTGGTCGGCGTGTCCCAGGATGATCACCGGCGCCTCGAGCGCGCTGATGCTGACGAAGCCGACGCTCACCGTCACCTTGCCCACCTGCGGGAAATCATGCGAGGCCACGTTCAGGCGGAAGCGCTCGATGATCTTTTTGGCGTTGTCGAGCGTGGTCGAGCGCAGCAGCACGACGAACTCCTCGCCGCCGAAGCGGAACACGCGGTCTTGCGCGCGGAACGACGAGGTCAGCAGGTTGGCGATCAGGATCAGCACCTCGTCGCCGTACAAATGGCCGAAGCGGTCGTTGACGTGCTTGAAATGGTCGACATCGACCACCGCCAGCCATTGCTTTTCCTGTTCGCCGTGGTGGCGGCGTTCCGGCTCGCCCGGCAAGGTGACCGAATCCTGCTCGATGCTGGCGGCCAGCATCTTGGCCAGCTGGTCGTCGAAGGTCTTGCGGTTGAGCAAGCCCGTGAGCGAATCGCGTTCGCTGTAGTCGAGCAGGTTCTGGAAGTTGCGGTAGACGGCGACGATGCCGCCGATGATATGGATGGTGTCGCTGGTGTACGGGGTCGGATTGACGATCTCGAGGCAGGTGTCGGCCTTGTCGCCGAGCCAGATCGGCAGCCACAGCGTGTGCTCGCCGGCCTCGTTGGCGATGTCGGCGCCCGACTCGTGCAGGTCGATGCAACGCGCCAGCGCCGGGAAGTTCTCGATCGGCTCGCCCGGATGGTGCTGGTCGGAGGTGTCGACCATGCACGCCGGCTCGCCGGCGACGATGAGCGCGCGCGGCCGCACGAACACCTTGCCCCGCACGGTGGCCAGCGTCAGCACGCGGGCCTGGCTGGCGCGGGCAAGCTCCTGCACCGCCGAAATCACGGAGATGTCGAGCATCGTGTGATCTCGGTGGCCGGTCATGTCCACCATGTGTTTCAGTAGGGAATCCATTTTCTTCTCTGGAAAATTATCACACAACCTTGCGGTCAGCCACGCTTTGTTCACGCCTATCAATCCCGATCTCTTTGATAGCCAGGCGCACGATGAGGAAGCAATACGGGGCCTTTCCAAAGAACAGCTAAGCAGGATAATAGCTTTTTGCAATCAAGGCAATTCTTGTGTGCGAAAAAAAACGTTCAACGCGTGAATTCCCGCCGTTTTTCCCACAGCACCGTTTCCATCGCCGGATGTTTCCAGCGTACAAGCCGACCCACACCCGCAGTTTGACATAGGCCAGCGACTAGGCGCGCCCAGCACGGTTGGGCTGATCAAAACGACTACAATAGTTCCGTGGAGAAAGCTTGCGACATCTCAATCCCTATAAAGCTGCTAGTCGTATAGTGGCCTCAATGCGCGGCAACGGCGGTCTGCAGGCCGGCGCGCCGTGTCAGAGGTTATTTCTTTCATCGACCTAACTAGGGAGTACATCATGAACTCACTTATCGCAGCAGCAAAGGCGTTTGCGTCGGACGAACAGGGGATCACGGCCATTGAATATGGCCTGATCGCGGCGACCATGGTCGCCGCGGTCGTCGCCGCCTTCGCCTTCCTGGCGCCGGCGCTGACGGCGGCGTTCCAGTCCATCTCCAACGACATCACCGCGGCCACCTAAACCGCCTGGCTTTCCAGTCGCCCCCGGCTGGAAAGCTTTTTTCGTGCGGGAGCCACCATGTTGAACGCCATCGAAGTCATCCTCATTTGTCTGGTCGCGCAGGCGGCCGTGACCGATCTGGCCATGCGCAAGATTCCCAATGTCCTCATATTAAGCGGCCTGCTGTTGGCGATGATACTGCATCTGCTCGGCGGACAGCATTGGGCGCCCCTCTCGCAATGGCTGGCCGGCACCTTGGCCGGCTTTTTTTTATTTCTGCCGTTGTATTTGTTGCGCGCCATGGCCGCCGGCGACGTCAAGCTCATGGCCATGGTCGGCGCCTTCGTCGGCCCGCTGGCGGCGCTGCAGATCGGCGTGCTGGCCTACCTGATCGGCGGCGTCATGGCGGTGCTGATGCTGCTCTGCAGCGGCCGCTGGCGCGAGAGCTGGCGCAATGTCGTGCTGATCTGCAAACCGCTGATGTGGCGCCTGCTCGGCCTGCCGCTGGCGCCGGTGCCGCTGACCTCCATCGCCAGCGTCGGCGGCATCCCCTACGGCGTGGCCATCGCGCTGGGCACGGGCGGCTTTGTGGCGTGGGCGCATCGCTGAACGCAGGGTCCGTCCCCCGTTTGCTGCGCGTCAATGCCCGCCGGGCACCGCCCGATAAAATAAATTCCTGAATGAAACAACCCTGCCGCGGAGACGTCCATGCTCAGCCTCGACCCCTCACCCTATGCATCCACCGCGGAGACGGAGCCGGGCGGCGCGCTGCCGCCGCAGCCCAAGACCTTGCGCGACACCGGCCTGCCGCAGCAGTTGATCGTCGAGCTGATCGCCAAGGTCTTGTACGTCGGCGGCAGGACCCATCTGCCGCTGCTCACCACCAAGCTGCACCTGTCGATCAACGTGCTGCGCGAGGCGCTCGACTTCCTGGTGGCCGAGCATGTGGCCGAGGTGGCGTGGCGCGGCGAGTCCGACATCGACGTCCAGTACCAGCTGACGGCCGCCGGCAAGCAGCGCGCCAGCGGGTGGATGGAGCGCTGCCGCTATGTCGGCCCGGCGCCGGTGACGCTGGACGCGTACCGGGCGATGGTCGAGCGCCAGGCCGGCCAGGCGCCGCAACTGTGCGCCGACGATCTGGCGGCCGAATTCGCCGACGATTTCTTCCCGCGCGCGGTGCAGCAGATGCTCGGCGCGGCCATGTACTCGGGCCGCTCGATGCTGCTGTACGGCCCTTCCGGCGGCGGCAAGTCGACCTTGGCGCGGCGCCTCGGCGCCATGCAGCAGGGACTGGTCGCGGTGCCGCACGCGCTGATGGTGGGGCAGGACATCATCCAGCTCTACGATCCGGCGCTGCACCGCGCGCCGTTGCCGCGCCAGGTGCGCCAGGCGGCGGAGCGGCGCAGCGCCGATCCGCGCTGGGTGCTGTGCCAGCGGCCCGTGGTGGCGCTCGACGGCGACTTGAGCGAGGACATGCTCGACCCGCGGCCGGACACGCCCAACGGCTGCTACCGCGCGCCGCCGCAGCTGATGGCCAACAACGGCCTGCTGATCGTCGACGACCTGGGACGCCAGCGCATGTCGGCCACCGATTTGTTCAACCGCTTCTCGCAGGCGCAGGAGCTGCAGCGCAGCCATTTGTCGCTGGCCGGCGGCTACCATTTCAGCGCGCCGTGCCGCATGCGGCTGCTGTTCGCCACCAGCCAGGCGCCCGAGGCGCTGCTCGACACGTCGGCGTTGCGGCGGGTCGGCTACAAGATCGGCATCGGCGCGCTGAGCGCGGCCAACTACCGCACGCTGTTCCGCCAGCAGTGCCTGGGCGCCGGCGTGCTGTATGACGAGCCGTCGCTGCGCTACCTGATCGACGAGCTGCACGCGGGCAGCGGCCTGCCGCTGCTGGCCAGCTGCCCGCGCGAGATCATCAGCCGCATCGCCGATTTCGCCGGCTTCAACGGCGAGCCGCCGCGGCTGACCATCGCCACGCTGGACCAGGCCTGGTCGAGCATGTTCGCCGGCGGCGCGCCGCCGGCCGCCGCCGCCCGGACAGACCACGACCATGACCACACGCTCGATCAACCGGCCCAGCACATCCTATGAAGAACCGCCGCGCATTATTGATGATGGCGTTGGCCGTCATATTCGGACTGGGGGCGGTGCTGATGGCGTCGCGCTGGCTGCTGCGGCAAACGCCGACGACGGCCAACCGCATCGTGGTGGCCGCCGTCGACGTCAGCCTCGGCCAGCGCCTGACGCCGGAGATGATGAAATCGCTGGACTGGCCGGCCGACAACCTGCCCAACGGCGCGCTGCGCGACCCCTCCAAGCTGGTCGGGCGGGTGCTGAAGACGAGCGTGCTGCGCGACGAGCCCCTGAGCGAATTGAAGCTGGCGCCGGCCGGCACCGTCGGCGGCCTGTCGGCGCTGATCACCGAGGGCAAGCGCGCCATCACGGTGCGCGTCAACGACGTCGTGGGCGTCGCCGGCTTCGCGTTGCCGGGCAATTTCGTCGACATCCTGGTCAACACGCAGTCGGCCGGCAACGGCCATGAGAACGCCATCTCCAAGATCGTGCTGGAACGGATACTGGTGCTGGCCGTCGCGCAGGAGGTGGGGCGCGACGAGACCAAGCCGCGCGTGGTCAACGCCGTCACGCTGGAGGTGACGCCGTCGCAGGCCGAGAACCTCGATCTGGCGCGCAGCGTCGGCACGCTGTCGCTGGTGCTGCGCAACCAGGTCGATCCACGTCCGGGCGTGACCGGCGGCGCCACCAAGTCGTCGCTGCTCGGCGTGGCCGACAAGCCGGCCGAGGCGGCGTCCGAGGCGCCGCCGCCCGCGGCCAAGCCGCGCGTCCAGGTGGCGGCCGCGCCGCGCGCGCGTCCATGCGTCGGTGTCATCGTCGGCTTGCAGCGCACGCAGGAATGTCTTTGAGGACGCCATGAAAAATTCAACCCGCATCTCCACGCTGCTGATCCTGGCGGCGGCCACCGTGCCGGCCGGCGCGGTGACGCCGGCCTCCTTCGCGCCGCCGCCGGCGAATCCGCCCGCGAGCCAGCCGGCGGCCGCGCTGAAAGCCGCCGGCGCTGGTGCCGTCGCCAAGCCGGCCCAGGACCCGGCCGGCGATGGCAAGGGGCTGCGCTGCGCCGGCCAGGCGGCCGCGCCGGGCAGCATGACGCTGCAGTTGGGGAAGTCGACCTTGATGCGCATGCCCGAGGCGGTGCAGGCGCGCAGCGTCGGCAACCCGGCCGTGCTGCAGGCGATGCTGGTGGCGCCGGACACCTTGTACGTGGTCGGCGTCGACATCGGCACCAGCAATATGATCGTGCAGGGCCGCAGCGGCGTGTGCAACGTGGTCGAGGTGGTGGTCGGCATCGATCCGTCGGCGTTGCAAGCGTCGCTCGCCGCGCTGATGCCCGAGCAGAAGGACATCCATATCAGCGCCGCCGGCGACACGCTGGTCATCAGCGGCATGGTCGACGACGCGCAGACCGCCGCGCGCGTGCTGGACCTGGCGGCGGCGTTCGTGCGGCGGCCGGTCCATTCGCTGTCGAGCGCGCCCGCCACCGGCGACAAGGCGGCGGCCGCGCCGGCGTCGTCGCATTCGACCACCGCCGCCCCCACCGTGGCGGGCAACACGCGCATCGTCAACTTCCTCAACATCAGCGCGCCGCAGCAGGTGATGTTGGAGGTGAAGATCGCCGAGGTGTCGAAGACGCTGCTCGACAAGCTGGAGGCCGGACTGCTGGTGAGCATGGGCGGCGGCAGCTGGCAGACCACGCTGGCGTCGAGCTTCATCACCGGCACGCTGAAAGGGATGCTGGGCATCGGCCGCCAGGACGGCAACCACGCGGGCATCGAAGCGGACAAGAAGGAGGGCATGATACGCATCCTGGCCGAGCCGACCGTGATGGCCATCAGCGGCCAGGAAGGCAGTTTTCTGGCCGGCGGCAAGATCTTCGTCCCGGTCGCGCAGGACAACAACAAGGTGACCCTGGAGGAGAAGGAGTTCGGCGTCGGCCTGCGCTTCACGCCGACCGTGCTGGCCGGCGGCCGCATCAACCTGCGCGTGGCGCCGGAGGTGTCGGAGATATCGCGCGAGGGCATCGGCATCACGGCCTCCGGTTTCAACGGCGCCGCCATCCTGCCGCTGATCACCACGCGGCGCGCCGCCACCACGGTGGAACTGTTCGACGGCCAGAGCTTCGCCATCGGTGGCCTGATCAAGAACAACCGCACCACCAACATCCACGGCCTGCCGGTGCTGGGCGAGCTGCCGGTGCTCGGCGCGCTGTTCCGCAGCACCGACTTCCAGCAGGACCGCACCGAATTGCTGTTCGTGGTCACCCCGCACCTGGTCAAGCCGCTGCCGGCCGATTACAAGCTGCCGACCGACGGCGTGACGGCGCCGAGCCGCGCCCAGCTTTTCCTCGGGGGCCAAATGGAAGGCACGCCGCCGATGGATACGGAAAAACGTCAATAACCACTTGGGGATCATTATGCGACTTCTTCTCGGCATGCTGGCGGCGTGCACGCTGGCCGCCTGCGCCAACATCAACCCGGTGTCGACCACGCCGCGCTGGGACAACCAGTTCGGCAGCAACGCCCGCGCCACGCTGGCGCGGCAGGTCATCGATCCGCAGGCGGGGCGCAACCCCGATTCCGTCGCCGGCATGGACGGCCGGGCCGCGCACGCCGGCTACGAGCGCTATCAGCGCACCTTCAGCGGCGCCACCCCGGCGCCTACCTTCATGATCAGCGGCGACGCTAAATAAGGGCCGACGATGAAAGCATTGATGATCAGCAGGGACAGCCTGCTACACGCGGAAATCGCCGCGCAAGGGTCGGCGCGCATGCCGGCGGTGCAGCTGGTGGCGTCGCGCAACGGTCTGCGCGACGCCGTCGAACGCCCGTTGCCGGACGCGCCGGAGCTGGTGATCTTCGACGCCAGCGACGTCGAGCCGGCCGAGGCGGACCTGGTCGAACGCCTGGGCAAAACCTATCCGACGGCGTCGTTCATGCTGCTCACGCGCGAGCCGCAGCAGGATTTGCTGATCCGCGCGATGCGGGCCGGCATGCGCGAGGTGCTGCAGCTGCCGCTGGTGCACAAGGCCTTCCACGAGGCGATGGACCGGATCGAGGTGTCGGCCGGCGTCAGCCAGAATCGCGACGGCAAGGTGCTGGCCTTCATCTCCTGCAAGGGCGGCAGCGGCGCCACGTTCTTGTCGACCAATTTCGGCTACGCGCTGGCCGCGCTGGCCGACAAGAAGGTGCTGCTGATCGACCTGCACGGCCAGTTCGGCGACGCCACGCTGTACGTGTCGGACCAGAAGCCGGCGATGACGCTGTCCGACATCTGCGGGCAGATCAGCCGCATGGACGGCTCCTTCCTCGATTCCTGCCTGGTGCACGTGGCGTCGAACTTCGGCGTGCTGGCGGCGGCCGACGATCCCAACCACCTGGTCGACATGAAGCCGGAGCACATGGACGCCATCCTGCGCGTGGCGCGCCAGCACTACGACTACATCGTGCTCGACGTCGGCCGGCAGATCGACGCCATCTCGCTGCGCGCGCTCGACCAGGCCGACGCCATCTACCCGGTGCTGCAACTGGCGCTGCCGGACATCCGCGACGGCCGCCGCCTGCTCGACATCTTCCGCTCGCTGGGCTATCCGAGCGACCGTACGCGCCTGATCGTCAACCGCTACGAAAAGGGCGGCAAGCTGCGCCTGATGGACCTGGAGCAGGCGCTGGGCGCGGACGTGATGCACACGGTGCCGAACGACTACATGTCGGCCACCGACTCGGTCAACCAGGGCATCCCGGTGCTGCAGCTGTCGCGCAGCAGCGCGGTGGCGCGCAGCCTGGCCGACCTGGTCGAGCTGGTGACGGCGCGCCGGGTTTCCGAGAGCAAGGGCCTGTTCGACCGCCTGTTCGGGCGCGCCGACAACGATTAGACTGGAGCGGCACATGAGCTTACGCGAGCGTTTGGCCAGCGGCGACGACGGCCGGCAGGGCAGCAGCGGTCCCCCGGGACTGGCGGCGGCGGCCTATCAGGAGCTGAAAAAGAGCATGCACCAGACGATCATGGACCGCATCGATCTGGAGCGGCTGCAGCGGCTCACGCCGGAGCAGTTCAAGCACGAGCTGGCGCTGCTGGTCCAGCGCATCATCGAGGAGGAGCGCATCGTGCTGAACCAGCACGAGCGCCACAACCTGGTGCTCGACATCCAGCACGAGATGCTCGGCTTCGGCCCGCTCGAGCCGCTGCTGGCCGATCCCGGCGTGTCCGACATCCTGGTCAACACCCATTCGATGGTGTACGTCGAGCGCGCCGGCCGGCTGGAACTGACCAGCGTCACCTTCAACGACAACGCCCACCTGATGAAGATCATCGAGAAGATCGTCTCGCGCGTGGGCCGGCGGGTCGACGAATCGAGCCCGATGGTCGACGCCCGCCTGCCGGACGGCTCGCGCGTGAACGCCATCATTCCGCCGCTGGCGATCGACGGTCCGATTCTGTCGATCCGGCGCTTCTCGGTCAATCCGCTGACGATCGAGAACCTGCTCGACAACCGCAGCCTGACGCCGCCGATGGTGCAGGTGCTCAAGGCGCTCGGCCACGCCAAGGTCAACATCCTGATCTCGGGCGGCACCGGCAGCGGCAAGACCACCTTGCTCAACGTGCTGTCCGGGTTCATTCCCGCGAGCGAGCGCATCGTCACCATCGAGGACGCCGCCGAGCTGCAGATGCGCCAGCCGCACGTGGTCCGGCTCGAGACGCGCCCGCCCAACATCGAAGGCAAGGGCGAGGTCAATCAGCGCTCGCTGGTGCGCAACGCGCTGCGGATGCGGCCCGACCGCATCATCCTCGGCGAGGTGCGCGGCGCCGAGGCGCTGGACATGCTGCAGGCGATGAACACCGGCCACGAGGGCTCGCTCGCCACGGTCCACTCGAACACCCCGCGCGACGCCCTGGCGCGGCTGGAGAACATGGTCAGCATGGCCGGCGTGAACCTGACCTCGCGCGCCACGCGCCAGCAGATCTGCGCCGCCGTCACGGTGGTGATGCAGGTCTCGCGCCTGACCGACGGCACGCGCAAGCTGGTCAGCCTGCAGGAGGTGACCGGCATGGAGGGCGAGGTGATCGCCATGCACGAGATCTTCCGCTACGAGCAAAAGGGCGTGGACGCCAACGGCAAGGTGCAGGGCGCCTTTTCCGCCACCGGCGTGCGGCCGCGCTTCGCCGAACGCCTGCGCATGTTCGGCATGCCGGTGCCCGATTCGGTGTTCGACCCCGACCGCATTTACGAGTAGCCGCCATGGACGCCGTCTTCTCCACCTTCGTGGTGCTGCTGTTCGCGGCCGTGATCCTGATGATCGAGGGCGCCTGGCTGTGGTGGTCCGGCGCCCACGGCGGCGGCGCGCGGCGCATCGCCAAACGTCTGCGCCTGATGGCCGAACGCGGCGAGGGCGGCGTCGAACGGGTCGACATCCTCAAGCGGCGCACCTACAGCCGCTCGCCGGCGCTGGAAAAGCTGCTGCGCCGCGTCGCCCGCCTGGCGGTGCTCGACAACCTGCTGCTGCAGGCCGGCGTGCAGTGGTCGGTGTCGCAGTTCCTCGGCTTCTCGCTGGCGATGCTGACGGCGGGCCTGGCGTTGGTGTGCATGGTGAGGATGCCGGCGCTGCCGGCGTGCGCGCTGCTGGCGTTGGCGCTGGCGGTGCCGTGGATATTGTTGATGCGCACCCGGCGCGCGCGCCTGTCCAAGCTGGAGGAGCAATTGCCGGAGGCGGCCGACTTCCTCGGCCGCGCGCTGCGGGCGGGCCACTCCTTCGCCAACGTGATGCAGATGGTGGGCGAGGAAATGCCCGAGCCGATCGCCGGCGAGTTCAAGTTCGCCTACGAGGAGATCAACTACGGCGTGCCGATGAACGAGGCGCTGCACAACCTGGCGCTGCGCGTGCCGTTGACCGACTTGCGCTATCTGATCATCGCGGTGCTGATACAGCGCGAATCGGGTGGCAACCTGGCCGAGGTGCTGGGCAACATCAGCCGCCTGATACGCGCCCGCCTGAAGCTGTTGGGGCAAGTGCGCGTGATGTCCGCCGAGGGGCGGATGTCGGCCTGGATCCTGGGCATTTTGCCGGTGGTGGTGCTGTTGCTGATGTCGATATCGAATCCGGCCTACATCCGGATTCTCTGGACCGATCCGATCGGCGTGCGGTTGATGTGGTACTCGGGCGCGGTGGCGGTGGGCGGTGTCTTCTGGATGCGCAAGCTGATACGCATCCGGATCTGAAGGAGCGCGGCATGGACGGACAGCAGTTACTCTTCCTGGCGATAGTGTTCATCGTCGTCGTCGGCCTGGCGCTGCTGGCGATGAAGATCTTCTCGCCGGTGCAGGTGCGCGAGCGTCTGAACGACGTCGTCGAGCCGGAACTGGCCATGCCGGAGGTGAACGGCGGCTGGGTCGAGCGGGTCGCGCATGTGGCGCAGCCGTTTTCGCGCCTGTCGTTGCCGGAGGAGGGGTGGGAGCGTTCGCCGCTGCGCACCCGCTTCATGAACGCCGGCTGGCGCAGCGCGTCGGCGCCGTCGTTGTACTTCGCCGCCAAGACGGTGCTGGCGCTGGGATTGCCCGGCCTGACCGCGCTGCTGACGATCACCATGATGAGCGCCGTGCCGCAAAAGAGCTTCCTGTTCCTGCTCCTGCTGGCGGCCAGCATCGGCTACTACCTGCCGAACGCGGTGTTGTCGCGCAAGGCGTCCGACCGCCGCCGCGAGATCTTCGAGACCTTCCCCGACGCGCTGGACCTGCTGACGGTGTGCGTCGAGGCGGGCCTGAGCCTGGAGCGCGCGCTGGCCAAGGTGGCCGGCGAGATCCACATCAAGAGCGTGTCGCTGGCGCAGGAGCTGCAACTGGTGCTGATGGAGATGCGGGCCGGCTTCAGCAAGGAGAGGGCGCTGCGCAACCTGGCCCTGCGCAGCGGCGTCGAGGACGTCGACACGCTGGTGGCGATGCTGATCCAGTCGGAGCGCTTCGGCACCAGCATGGGCGATTCGCTGCGCGTGCACTCGGACAACCTGCGCGGCAAGCGCAGCGTGCAGGCCGAGGAGGCGGCCGCGAAGATCGCGTTGAAGTTGTTGTTCCCTCTGATCTTCTGCATCTTCCCGACGTTGATGCTGGTGTTGATCGGCCCCGCGGGGATACAGATTTATCGTTCGGTGTTGCCAGGCATGGCGCATTAATGGGAGGTCCGAGATGAAGAACCCACTGCTGGCGACAGCCGCCGGCCTGTTGCTGCTGGCCTGCGGCGGCATGCAGAAGCCGGCGCCGTCGATCCAACCGGCTCCGGCGCAGGCCCCGCCCGGCCAGTTCATCACGTCGTTGGAGCGGGCCTGCCTGTCCGATCCGATGGACGCGGCCAAATGGGAGGCGCTGGCCGCCGCGCTGGAGGAGGACGGCCAGCGCGAGCGCGCCGCCAGGATGAATGAACAGGCGGCCACGCTGCGCGCGCACGATGTGCGGCGCGACTACGCGCTGCTGCGGAACACGGCCGCCGTGCCGCGCGCGGCGGCGCCGGACCCGCTATCGTCGATGCCGCGCACGCAGGTGCGGCAGATCGGCGCGGCGCTGGTGGAGGTGCTGCGGGTCGCTCCGACGGTGGCGGCAGCGCCGCCAGTCGCTGCGGCCGCGCCACCGGCGCCGGTGCGGCCCATGCAGGAGCTGGTGCGCCTTGAAATCAGCAACGGCAACGGCGTCACCGGCGCCGCCGCGCGTCTGGCGCGCTCGTTGAGCGTGGAAGGGTACAAGACCGTGCGGCTGACGAACGTGAAGAACTTCGGCGTGCCCCTGAGCCGCATCGAATATCAGCGCGGGCAACAACCGATGGCGCAGTCGCTGTCGGAGCGTTTGGGCTTGCCGCTCAAGGCGCAAGGCGGGGATGCGCCCGCCGCCGACATGCGCATCGTGCTCGGACACGATGCCATCGACGCCGGCCGGATCAAATAAAAAAAACCGTCCGGGTGGAGATCATCCTCCCGGACGGAAAAAAACACACCCATGTGTTTCCTGCTGCCGCCGGCCTTCGCCGGCGCATTCCTTATCGCCAGCCGCTTACTGCCAGCTCACCCCGCCCAGGCCGCGCGCGCTGGACTTGCGGTTGACCGGGTTGCCATACACGGTGGCCGAACCGAGCCCGGTCAAGGTGAGGTTGGCGGTGTTCCTGGCGTAGACCGAGGCGCTGCCGAGGCCCGTCATGTTGACGTCCACCGATTCGGCGCGCAGCTGCTGCGCATCGAGGCTGCCGACGCCACCGAGGCTGGCGTTCAATTGCTTGGTCTGGCCGATCATCTCTATGCGGCCAGCACCGTTAAGATGCAGTTCGACGTTGTCGCTGCTGCCGGTGTTGACGGTCATGCCGCCCACTCCGCCCAGCTTGACGTCGACATTGCGGTATTGCGCGTTGACCTTGACCGCGCCGGCGCCTTCGAGCGCCAGGCGCAGGCTGTCGCCGCTGAACCCCGTCACTTCGGTGGCACCCACGCCGCCCGAGACCAGTGCGCGCAGGTTCGGCAAGGTCAGTTCGGCGCGCAGATCCTGCTTGCCGCCGATGCTGATGTTGTTGCTCTTGACGGTGCCGATGCGCAGCGTGTCGCCGCTCTGGCTCACCGTGACTTTTTTCAGCGCCTCCGGCTCGCCGTACAGCGTCAGCGAGGCGACCGCGCCCTGTTTGATCTTCAGGCTGATGACGCCATCGAGATCGACGTTGACGGCGCGCGCATCGACACCGCGGCTCTCGCTGATGACGTCCGCGGCCAGCGCGGCGCCGGCGCCGCTGCACAACACCGTGGCCAGCATCGCGGCCTTCAGATATTTTTTCATGATGCGCTCCGTCGTCGTCGGGATTTACAGCGCGGCTTTTTCGGCGGCGGTCAGGCGCTTGGCGGTGATCGTCACCACTTGCATGGCGCCGGTGTCGGCTTTCGCGACGACGGCGGCTGGCGCGGCGGCGCGCGTGGCCGGCACGGCGGCGGTGGCGAAGCTGGTGGCGCCGGCGATGACGACGGCGGCGACGAAGATGGCTTCCATGTTTTTTGCGATGTTCATTTTGAGCTCCTTGGGTTGAATAGTTCGTTGCGTTGAGTGAACTATAGACAAGGGCCATCCGTACATCCACCCGGATGTGACGAACTGCAAAAAACAGGGGCCAGACTGCGTTTTAGCGGCGGTATCGCGCTTAGGCGGGTAGTAATTGGGGGCCGAGGGCGGCCCCGCACAGCAAGTCCTGGTTGCTGGCGTAGAGCTGCGTCAGCCAGGCGGAGACGGCCTTGAAGCGGGCGATCGAGCCGGCGTCGCGATGGCTCAGCAGCCAGATGTCGCGCTGCAGCTCGACGCCGGCGCCGATGCGCCGCAGGCCCTCCGGTTCGCCCATGATGCACGGCAGCAGCGCCATGCCGACGCCGGCGCGGCAGGCGCGCACCATCGTGCTCAGGCTGTTGACCTTGAGCACGCGGCGCGGCTGCGGCGCCATCGCCGCCAGCCATTGCATTTCGCCGGTGCCGGCCAGCGCGTCGTCGTAGGCGATCCACGGCTGCGTGCCCCAGCAGGCGCGCGGCGTGTCGGCGAAGCGGGCGTGGCCATAGACGGCGAAGCCCAGGTCGCCCAGCTTGCGCATCACCAGCGCCGCGTCCGCGCCGGGTTTTCCCATGCGCAGCGCGAAATCGGCCTCGCGGCGGGTGAACGACAGGTTCTGGTTTTCCGCCTGCAAGGTCAGCTGCAGGTGCGGATGCTGCGCGTGCAGCCCCGGCACATGGTCGAGCAGCCAATAGTCGAACAGGAAATCGATGGACGTGATGTTGACCGGGCCGGCCGTCGCGTCGGCCTCTTGCGACGACGCCTGCAACATGCTCTGGACGTTGCCGTAGACGGCTTCGCCGTGCTGGACGAACACGCGGCCGGCGTCGGTCAGCTGGTAGCCGGTGTTGTCGCGGATGAACAGGCGCAGTTTGAGGGCCTTCTCGGCGGCGGCGATGCGGCGGCTGATGGTCGACGCGTCCACGCCCAGCTGGCGGCCGGTGGCGCTCATGCTGCCGCCGCGGGCCAGCGCCAGGATCAGCGGGATGTCGTTCCAGTCGAAGTCATTACCAATTGGCATCTTTATATCCGTTTTCGTGGCGCTGTCCGCCAACGCGCGGCCACACTCGCGGAGGATCGTAGCACAGCCGGATATATCTCTACATCAACTAAAAGGGAGAAGGATGGCGCGGACCGCCGCCGCGCCATCCTCGTCCTGTCGCGCGCAAGCTTACGGGGCGGGGCATGCGCCGCGGTCGATCGACAGCATCGACGGGGTGGCCGTCGCGCTGGGGCCGTTATCACCGACGGTGACTTTCAACCCGTTATAGCTGACGCTCGACAACACGACTTGCTGGTTGCCTGGGCAGGTAAAGCCGCCCGCGCTTGGCGGAGTCAGTGTGATGCACGCTTCCACTTGGCCGTTTTGGTCCGAAGTAAATTGTTGCGTCGCGGTGACCGGACCGGTGACCGTTTTTTTATTCGCGGCGTTGGGACAATTTCCGCCCGCGTTTCTGCAGACATAGGTCGCCGAGGCGGTGGCGGAGGCGGAAATATTGATGCTTTCATTATTGCCCAGGCCCGCCACCTTGAAGCAGAGCTGCGCCGTGCCGGTCGTGTTATCGATGGTTGCGGTTACCCTGCCGACAAAGTGCGGGTTGGCGGCATACGCCGCTCCTATCGTGCCCATGAGCATGCCGCAGACCGCCACCTTTGTGCCCCATTGCTTAATCGCATTCATGATATTGCTCCTGAATAAAAAGTTTGCGTGGATAGCTTGCCTATCGCTGATCGGAACGCTTGACGACACGGTGAAATGCGGTCGGTGACTTGCACGTTCTGTAGTCAGTCTAGGTCGCTGGCTCGCGGGCGGTTTGTTGAATATCACGGGGTGTGCCTAAAATTTAATCAGCAATTTTGGCGGAGTGACGGGTGTTTTGTGACACGCCGCCGCATTTTTGCAAAGTCACCTTGCAAGGCTGTCTGTTCCGCAAAAGCGATGGCGCGCCTAAGATTCAACCCATCGCAACGCCGGCTTGCACAGAAGCCAGTCCGGATGCCCATACATCAACTAAGAGGAAGATCATCATGAACAACGCCGCTCAAAACACCGCCGTCAACCTGTCCCGCCGCAGTGCCCTGTTCAACAGCGCCGGCGCCGCTGCCGCAGCCATCGCCGTGCCGCTGGCCGCGCTGGGCGGCGCCGCCGAAGCCGCTCCCGTCGCCAAGGCCGGCGGCCCGGCCGCCCACTCGGCCAGCACCTTCACCACCCGCGACGGCGTCGAGATCTACTACAAGGATTGGGGTCCGCGCAGCGGCCAACCGGTCGTGCTCAGCCACGGCTGGCCGCTGAACGCCGACAGCTGGGAATCGGCCGCCTTCCACCTGGCCAACAACGGCTTCCGCGTCATCACCCATGACCGTCGCGGCCACGGCCGGTCGAGCCAGCCTTGGGACGGCAACGACATGGACCACTACGCCGACGACCTGGCGCAGCTGATCGAAAAGCTGGACTTGCACAACATCATCCTGGCCGGCTTCTCGACCGGCGGCGGCGAGGTGGCGCGTTACGTCGGCCGCCACGGCACCAAGCGCGTCGCCAAGCTGGGCCTGATCTCGGCGGTGCCGCCGCTGATGCTCAAGACCGCCACCAACCCGGGCGGCCTGCCGATCGAAGTGTTCGACGGCATCCGCGCCGGCTCGGTCGCCAACCGCGCGCAGCTGTATATCGACATCGCCTCGGGTCCGTTCTTCGGCTTCAACCGTCCGGGCGCCAAGGTGTCGCAGGGATTGATCAACTCGTGGACCGCGCAGGGCATGCAGGCCGGCCACAAGAACACCTACGACTCGATCAAGGCGTTCTCGGAGACCGACTTCCGCGACGACCTGAAAAAGTTCGACAAGCCGACCCTGGTCATCCACGGCGACGACGACCAGATCGTGCCGATCGACGCGGCGGGCCGGGCCTCGGCGGCCATCGTCAAAGGCGCCAAGCTGATCGTTTACCCGGGCGCGCCGCACGGCCTGACCGACACCCACAAGGACAAGTTCAACGCCGATTTCCTGGCGTTCGCCAAATCCTGATGACGCATGGCGACCAGCGCCGTTGATTTGGGCTACATGGCGTAATCGGCGGGGCGCTCTGCTTGCATCAGCATCAGAGCGCTCTTCATTTCAACCGCCTCTTGCAGGGGCGTGCGGCCGAAGAAGCGCTTGAACTCGCGGCTAAACTGCGAATTGCTCTCGTAGCCCACCATATTTGAAGCGGTCGCCGCGCTCACCCCATCCTGGACCATCAGCAGGCGCGCCTTATGCAGCCTGGTGCTCTTCAAATATTGTATCGGCGTGGTATTGGTCACCGCCTTGAAATTGGCATGAAACGCCGCCACGCTCATTCCAGCTTCGCTTGCCAGCGTACCCACATCGATCTCGCGGTTGTAATGCTCGTGAATTTTGCGCAGCGCTTTGCCGATTTTTCCGAACTGGCTTTGCTGCGTCAATGATGCCAGGACCGCTCCACCCTGCGGTCCCGTTAACACCCGGTACAGCAGTTCCTTGACGATCGCGGGCCCCAGGATCGCGGCGTCGTCCGGCACTGTCAACGCAGTCAACAAGCGTAGCAGCGCGTCGCTCATGTCATCACTCATCGGAGTCGAGTAGATACCCGCCGGGGCCGACATCTTGTCCTTGCGTGATTTCCCCAACGCCAGCACCAGGTCCGCCGCGACCTGCAAGTCGATACGCAGCGCCACCGCCAGCATCGGCTCTTGTTCGCTCGCCTCGGTTTCAGATTCAAACGGCAATGGCACCGACAGCACCAGATAGTGGTTGGCGTCGTAGACATACGATTCGTCCGCCAGATAGCCGCGCTTGCGTCCCTGGCACACGATGACGATAGACGGCTCGTACATCACTGGAATGCGCGGCAACGGGCAGTTGGCGCGCATGAACCGCACCCCCTCCAACGCGGACAGCGTGTATCCCTCGAAAGGCGCCAATTTGTTTAACAAAGCAACCAAGCGGTGTTGATGTTCGTTGTTCATGAGCGTTGAGCGTCGATTTAGAGGATCAGGCAATGCGGCAATATTATCCGATATTTCGTGCATTTCGCTCGAGCCGCATACTGGCTACATCGCAGTTCAACTTAGTGAAGGAGCCAAGCAATGAGCAACGAAAACAGCAAAAAAGTCGTCCTGATCACCGGCGCAAGCAGCGGCATCGGCGAAGCCACCGCACAGCACCTCGCGCGGCAAATGCATGTGGTGCTCGGCGCGCGCCGCACCGACCGCCTGGAGCGGTTGGCCGCCGCCATCAACGCCGAAGGGGGATCGGCGTCGGTATTTCCGCTCGACGTCACAAGCGAAGACAGCATGAGAGAATTCGTCGGCTTCGCGGTCGAAAAACATGGCCGGGTGGACGTCCTGATCAACAACGCCGGTGTGATGCCGCTGTCCAAGCTGGAAGCGCTCAAGGTCGCTGAATGGAACCAGATGATCGATGTGAATATTCGCGGCGTACTGCACGGCATCGCCGCGGCGCTGCCTTTGATGCAGGCGCAGCGTAGCGGCCAGATCATCAACATGGCATCGATAGGCGCCTATACCGTCAGTCCCACGGCCGCGGTCTACTGCGCCACGAAGTTCGCCGTGGCCGCGATCACCGAAGGCTTGCGCCAGGAAGTGGGCGCCGACATCCGCGTAACGCTGGTGTCGCCCGGTGTCGTCGAATCCGAACTGGCCGAATCGATTTCCGACCCGGCAGGCCGCGAGGAGATGCGCAGCTTCCGCCAGATCTCCATCAAGCCGGACGCCATCGCGCGCGCCATCGAGTTCGCCATCCAGCAGCCGGCCGATGTCGATGTCAGCGAGATCATCGTGCGTCCGACCGCCAGTCCGTATTAAGTCGCTTGCGCCTTCAACCGGTCGACGAACCAGCGGCCGGCCGGGCCGGGGGGATGCTCCATCAAATGCACGGCATGCATGGAGAACCCCGGCCCGACGTTGGGCTGAACCTCCAGGTCCAGCACGACCAGCTTGCCGTTGCGCAGATCTTCCTCGATCATCGGCAAGGGCATATAACCCCAACCCAAGCCGGCGCGCAAGAACGCATGTTTTGCGCCCATGTCGCCCAGCCGCCAGGTCTTGGCCGACATGACGCCGAAGTTGCGGCCCGCCGTCAGCGAGGAGCGATCGGCCAACACCAGTTGGACATATTCGGCAGCGACCGAACGCCGTATCGGTCCCGTCATCGCGGCCAGGGGGTGGCCGGGCGCCACCACCGCGGCGGCGCCCACGCTGAGCAGGAATTCTGACGCACATCCGGCGGGAATTTCCGGCAGCGAGCCGATGATCGCCACCCGGCAATCTCCCGACAGCAAAGGCTGGAGCACCGCGCCCAGCGCCTCCACGTACAAGCGCAACGGGGTAGTGGGGAACTGCTGCTGAAACGCCTGCACCGCGGCGGTCAAGTCGTCGATGGGGAACATGACATCGACCGCCACCACCAGTTCGGGCTCCAGCCCTTCGGCCAGGGTACGCGCCCTGGCCTTGAAAGCGTCCATGCCGGCGGCGGCGAACCGGGCCTGCTCCAACAGCGCGCGGCCCGCCTCCGTCAATTGCGGATAGCGGCCGGTGCGCTCGAACAAGGGAAAGCCCACCTGCGCCTCCAGGTTCGCGAGCGTCGCGCTCACCACCGATTGGGCGCGCCGCAGCTTGCGTCCAGCGGCGGAAAAGCTGCCCTCATCGGCGGCGGCAATAAACGTGCGCAGTTGGTCCATCGACATCCCGTCAAGCATGTATCGCTCCATTAGATATAAGCCATCCAATTATATAGGCTATTCAGATGGCTCCTTGGCCAATAAGATTCACTCATGCACTTAAACAACGGAGCCAACATCATGCAAGCAACGGAACAACGCAATATCGTTTATCGCAGCACAGGCACTACTCGTGGCGGCGTGAATCGCCTTGTCAGCCCTGGCGATCTCGGCCAACTGATCAAGCCTTTCGTCTTCCTCGACCTGTTCCACCTGGAGACGCCAGCCAGCAAGATGGGGATGCACCCGCACTCGGGCATCGCCACCGTCACCGTCGTGATGGATGGGGCGCTGGAATACCGGGAAACCACCGGCCACCAAGGTCAATTGCCCACTGGTGGCGTCGAATGGATGAGCGCTGGCGGCGGCGTCTGGCACGAAGGCGGCGCGGCGCCGGGCCGGCACGTCACCGGCTTCCAGCTGTGGCTGGCCCTGCCGGCGGAAGACGAGAATGGCCCGGCAAGCAGCCAGTACGTGGCGCCGGCCAACGTGCCAGCTTTCGGTCCGGCACGGGTCATTATCGGCAGCTACGGCGGCGTCGGCAGCCCGATCCGCCCCCGTGCGCCGATCAATTACCTGCACGTGAAGCTGCGCGATGGCGAGCGCTGGACTTATACGCCGCCCGACGGGCACGACGTCAGCTGGGTGGCGGTCGCCAGCGGCGCCTTGCAGACCAGCGACACGACGCTGCAGCGCGAAGTGGCGATCTTTGCGGAAGGTGGCGGCGCCCTCGATTTTGTCGCCCAAGGACCGGCCGAGTTCGTGCTGGGCTCCGCGGCCAAACACCCGTACGAGCTGGTCACAGGCTACTACTCCGTCCACACCAGCGCGGCCGCACTCGAACAAGGCGAGCGGGAGATCCGCCGCATCGGCAGCCAATTACGTGCCGCCAATCTGATGTAAGCAAGCGAGCAAGCGCTGTTTTTACGAAGTTTTTAAACCACTCAAATCGAAAGGAATCACCATGAACACCACCAACACCAACACCGTCGTTCCAGCCATTGGCCGTATCCTGCTGGCCACCATTTTCATCTTCAGCGGCATCGGCAAATTGATGGCGCCTGCCGCCACGATAGGCTACATCGCATCTTCCGGCCTGCCGTTTGCGCCGCTGGCACTGGCAGGGGCGATCGCCGTGGAACTGGGGGGCGGACTGATGCTGGCACTGGGCATCCAAACCCGGTTGGTCGCCGCCTTGCTGGCCGGCTTCTCGATCGTCACCGGCCTGGCCTTCCATAACGCCATCGGCGATCAGAACCAGCTGATCCACCTGCTGAAAAACATCGCCATGGCGGGCGGCCTGCTGCAAGTCGTTGCATTCGGTGCCGGCGCTTTCAGTATCGATAATCGTGCCAACGTCGTTCGTAAGCTGGCCTGAAATCAGGGGGAGCCTGCCAGCTGGTAATCTAGTGAAATTGGGATAACTGAAGGTGACAATGAACTCCACTCCGCGTACATCCGCCGAGGCGTTCGAAGAATACATCCCCGGCGAGCTGCTCACAGAACATCGTGCGCAGTCTTCCGGGGATGTATTCGTTCAAGTCCTGGCACGTCGCCAGATACAGGACAACATCATCATCCCGGCGGTGCCGGAGCCACTCATCGTCTGGATATTGTCAGGCGTCGCGGTGGTGGAAGAGCGCCCTCCTGGCGGGGAATGGTTGGCCAACCGCGTCACCGCCGGCGATTTCTTTCTGACCACCGCCACCTCCCCCACCGAAATGAGATGGCATGCCGAGCCCGGCTCGCCATTTACTGTCATGCACGTCTATATCGGTGTCGCCATGATGCGCAATATCGCGCTGCGCGAGGTGTCCGGCGAACGCGACGAAACGCTGTCGTCACTGCTCAACCATATCCACGCCGAGCTGACCGGCCAGCATTCGCCGAGCCGGCCGTTCATCCAGGGTATCGCGCAGGCGCTGGCGGTACACCTGGCCCGCACCTACCGCATCGATGCGGAACGCCAGCGCGGCGGCCTGCAAGCGTATAAATTGCACCGCGTGTTCAACGCGATGCGCGCCCAGCTCGCCCAGCCATTTGAGCTCGCCCGGATGGCGGCCCTCGCCGAGCTGAGCGAGTTTCATTTCAGCCGCGTCTTTAAGCAATCCACCGGGCTGTCGCCTTCCCATTATTTCATCCGGATGCGCATGGAAGAGGCGCGCCGCCTGCTGTCGGAAACCGGCGATCCGATTATCCAGATCGCCCTCGCCGTCGGTTACGGCAGCCCCAGCCACTTCGCCGCCGTGTTTCGCAAACATACCGGCGTATCGCCGTCGACATACCGCTGACGGCACGCACAGCAAAATCGCGATAGTTCGAGCAAGCCGCCACGCGACGCCCAGGCCGCGCGGCGGCATCATGAATCCGTGCTTCAGGCAATTCGTTTTGAAGCGCTGACACTCACTCTCGAAAGGAACTATCATGGAACTCAACGGTAAAGTAGCCCTGGTGACCGGCGCGTCGAGCGGCATTGGCGCCGCCACCGCGAAAAAGTTGGCCGCCCACGGCGTCAAAGTCGGCCTCGCGGCGCGCCGCCTGGATCGGCTGCAGGCGCTGGTTTCGGAAATCACGGCGGCCGGCGGCGACGCCATGGCGCTGCCAATGGATGTGACCGACCAGGCTGCCGTGTCCGAAGGCGTCGCCACGCTGCACGAGACTTACGGCCGTATCGATATCGCCTTTAATAACGCGGGCCTGATGCCGATTTCGGACATCGCCAGCCTCAAGCTGGAAGAATGGCACCGGATGGTGGACGTCAACGTGAAAGGCTTGTTCAATACCGTCGCCGCCGTGCTGCCGATCATGCAAGAGCAAAAGTCCGGCCACATGATCAATACTTCGTCGATTGCTGGCCGCAAGACTTTCCCCGGCCTGGGCGTGTATTGCGCGACGAAACATGCGGTCGCCGCCTTCTCGGATATTTTGCGCATGGAGCTCGCGCCGAAATACAATATCCGTGTCACCTCGCTGCAGCCCGGTGCGGTGGAAAGCGAGTTGTTCGAGCACATCACCGACGAGAATTACCGCGCGCAGATGGAGCAGCTTAAAGAACAGATGAAATTCCTGAAGTCGGAAGACATCGCCGATTCCATCCTCTACGCGCTGCAAGCGCCGGATCATGTGGACGTGGCAGAGCTCTTTATCATGCCTAGCGGGCAGCCGTGGTAAGCACCTGATACTGGCCGGGCGGTATGCCCGGCCAGCATTGAAATTTTTGACCGCTGCTGTTGAGCGAACCTGGAAATCACTATCGTGGATTATTTCACTGCTGTACGCACTTTTGTCCGAGTCGTCGAAACAGGCAGCTTTGCCAAAGCGGCCGACTCGCTGGAACTGCCGCGCAATACCGTCACCAAGCTGGTGCAGTGGCTGGAAGCGCACTTGCGCGTCAAGTTGCTGCACCGGACCACCCGGAAAGTGTCGACCACCAACGATGGCGCGCTGTATTTCGACCGCATGGCGAACTTGCTCGAGGAATGGCACGAGGTGGAGTCTGAATTGTCGAGCGGTCAAAAGAAGCCGCATGGCCGCCTGCGCGTCGACATGGGCGCCAGCATGGCATCGCAACTGGTGATACCCAAGCTGGCGGATTTTCGCCGCCGTTATCCCGACATGCAACTGGACGTCGGCGTCAGCGACCGGCCGCTGGACCTGGTGAGCGACCGGATCGACTGTGTGATTCGCGCCGGCGAGATCAAGGACCCGTCGCTGATCGCGCGCCACCTTGGCGACTTGAAGTTTGTGCTGTGCGCGGCGCCCGGCTACCTTGCCGGCCATCCGACGCCCTCGCATCCCGATGACCTGGAGGACGGGCACAGCATGGTACGCTACTTCTATGCCGGCTCGACACGGCAATTGCCGCTCCTGTTGGCATCGCAGGGCGAGCGTGTCAGCGTCAAGGGAAGTTATTTTATCTCGGTCAACGAGAGCAACGCGCTATTGGCCGCCGCCCTGGCCGGCCTTGGCATCGTTGCCGGTCCCGCCTTCATGCTGCAGCCGCGGATCGATAGCGGTGAACTGACGCCGTTGCTGCCTGATTGGTCGCCACCGGCGGTGCCGTTGCATGTGGTGTATCCCGCCAACCGCCACATGAACACCCGCACCCGGGTTTTTGTGGACTGGATGATGGAACTGAGCCAAAACAATCCGCATATCCTGCCCCCGCGCGCCAGCCTTGCGCTGGGGCACGGGGATGCCGGTCGGGATTAGTCGAACAGCTTGTTGGCGGTTTTGGCGACCAGTTCACCTTGGTGGCGCGCACCGCCCAGATCGATTTCGCTCGGTTGGCGCTGGCCCTGGCCGCCAGCGATGGTGGTCGCGCCGTATGGACTGCCGCCCACCACCTCGTCAATCGACATCTGGCCCGCGTAGCTATACGGCAGGCCGACAATGGTCATGCCGAAATGCAGCAGGTTGGTGATGATGGAGAACAACGTCGCCTCCTGGCCGCCGTGCTGGGTGGCAGTCGAGGTGAAGGCCGCACCGACTTTGCCGTTCAATGCGCCACGCGCCCACAAGCCGCCCGCCTGGTCGAGGAAGGCCGCCATTTGCGATGGCATGCGGCCGAAGCGCGTCGGCGCGCCGACAATAATCGCGTCGTAATTGGCCAGGTCTTCCACCTTGGCGACGGGGGCGCCCTGTTGCAGCTTGAAGTGCGCGCCTTTGGCGATGTCCTCCGGCACGGTTTCGGGGACGCGCTTGACGTCGACGGTAGCGCCCGTGCTGCGCGCGCCACTGGCCACCGCTTCGGCCATGGCTTCGATGTGACCATACGAGGAATAATACAGAACCAAAACTTTAGACATGAATTTCTCCAAAAATTAACAACGCGAAAAAACTTTTTAAATCACGGACAGCAGGCCACCGTCCACCAGCAATGCAATGCCGGTGACGTAGCTGGACATATCCGATCCCAACCACACCACCGCATCGCCGATTTCCGACGGTTTGCCCAGGCGGCGCAGCGGCGTCCGCTGGCGGAAGCCTTCCGCCGCTTCGGCAATGCCGGGACTGTTGCGCAACAGGTGGGTGTCGATCGTGCCGGGCGCGACCGCGTTGACCCGGATGCCATCGGGGCCGAGCGCATCGGCAAGCGCCTTGGCCATCAAGACCACGCCGCCTTTGCTGGTCGAGTAAGCCACCGTCATGCCGGCGCCGGCGATACCGCCCATGCTGGCCATGAGGACGATGCTGCCCTGTTTCTTGCCCGCCTGCATCTGCTTCGCCGCCGCCTGCGCACTGAACAGCGTACCGTCCAGGTTGATGGCCATCAGACGGCGATACTGTTCTTCATCGACATCGGCGCCATCGGCCCGCAGCGTGATGCCGGCATTGGCCACCATGACATCGACGCCGCCGAACTCCGCTGCAGCCGCGACCAGGGCATCGACCTCGGCGCGCTTGCTGACGTCTGCTTTGACGAAACGGGCGATCACGCCCAGCTCGGCGATTTCAGCGGTGGTCGGCGCGCCGCCTTCGCGTGGTTCTTCGGTAATGTCCGACACGATGACGGCGCGCGCGCCATGTTTGGCCGCCGAAATGGCAATCGCGCGGCCGATTCCGCTGGCGGCGCCGGTGACGATCACGATTTTGTTGCTCAGCAAATTACTCATGATGCTCTCCTGTAAAGGGTTGGACTACAGTTCAAAACCGCCTATCGTCATGCCGCCATCGATCACCAGCATCTGGCCATGCAGATAGCTCGCGGCCCCCGACGACAACCACACCGCCGTCTCGGCAATTTCGGCGGGATGGGCGCCGCGCTTTGCCGGAATGCTCTTTTTCGCCAGCTCCGCAAAGGCCGGGTTTTGCGCGCTGTTGGCCACCACCATCGGCGTCTCGGTCCAACCCGGCGCGATGGCGTTCACGCGCACGCCATGCGCGGCATTTTCCATGGCGGCCACGCGCGTCAGTCCCAACACCCCGTGCTTGGAAGCGGCGTAGGCGCTCATGCCGCCAGGGCCGGTGACGGCAGCCACCGATGCGGTGTTGACGATGGTGCCGCCAGTGCGCTTGATCAGCGGCAGCTGGTACTTCATGCCAAGGAACACGCTACGGAGGTTCACCGCGATCACTTGGTCGAAATCGCCCGACGGGTAGTCCTCGATGCGGTGCGCGCCGCCGGTGATGCCGGCGTTATTCAGCGCCGCATCAAGCCGCCCCACCTCGCTGTCGATACGCTGTAGCAAAGACGCCACCTCCGCTTCCTGCGCCACATTCAGGCGCGCCAGGCGTACCTGGCCGCCGGCCGCTTCGATGACTTGCCGGGTGCCGTCCAGCCCATTCGGGTTCAGATCGGCGGCGTAGACCAGCGCGCCCCTGGCCGCGAACAGCCGGGCTGCTTCCCGTCCGATGCCGGAACCGGCGCCCGTTACCAGCACCACTTTGTTGTTGAAGTCGTTTTCCATGTCAGGCTCCGTCTTATTGCGCGATAGCGCCCAGTTGTTGCATCAACGAATAGAGGTGCGCCACGCCCCAGTGCTCGGCGATCCGGCCGTTCCGCACGCGCATGACGTCCACGGTATCGAAGTGGATCTTGCGTCCGGTGGCAGCGACGCCGAGGAAATCACCCTGGTGGGTGCCGTGGTAGGTCTTGTAAGTCGTCACCCGGTCGCCATCGGCGGTCTGCCAATGGATCACGGCGTGGAAATCAGGAAAAGCTTCACGCAGCTTTTGGTACAGCGCGCGCGCGCCGGCCTTGTCCGGCGTGCAGTTCGGTTGTGGCGTGTGATCGACGAAGTCGTCGGCGAACAGCTGATCGAACAACGCGAAATTGCCGCCGCCCTGCACTTCGTCGGTATTGCGGCGCACGACCGATTTGGCGATATCGCTGGGGGTCGGTTGGTGCGGGCGGAGGATGGCGGCGCCGAGAATCTTGCGATCGGCCAAATCCTGGTGCGCGCGGGCGGCCTCCTCCAGGGGATAAACCACGGGCGCCTCCTGGCCAAAGATGCCTTGCTCGATTGCCCGGAACAGATCCGCGCTGGCACGCTCCAGCGCTGCGCGTTCCCCCACATATTGTCCGGTGCTCGGCTGCACGTAGCGGAGACGGCGCTCGGCAATCAAGGACTGGTCGACATGCGGAGCGCCGGAGGCATTGCCGACATGGATCAGATCGCCGCCGGCGCTGAGGGCGGCCAACGATTGGGCGAAAGTCTGCTTGCCGATCAGTTCGTACACCACGTCGACGCCGCGGCCCTCGGTCAAAGCGAGAACGCGCTTGGCCAATTCAGGATCGTTCGCGTCGAGCACGTGTTCGATGCCATAATCTTTAACGGTCGCCGCTTTTGAGGCAGATCCCACGGTAGCAATCACCGTGGCGCCGAGTGCCTTGGCCCAGCGTGCCACGATGGAACCAACGCCGCCGGCGGCCCCGTGGACCAGCACCACTTCGCCCGGGTGCAGTTGGTGGGCGCCGTACAGCATCATCCACGCGGTCAGCCCTTTGGTGAACGTCGCTGCCGCGGTGTCCGACGAAATGTGGCGCGGCAGCTTGATCAGGTGCTTGGCTTCGATCAGACGCTCGTCGGCGTAGGCGCCGAACGCGAAGAAGTAGGCCACGCGGTCGCCCACCGTGAAACCGGTGACGCCCGGCCCGACCTGTTCGATAACGCCCGCGGCTTCCACCCCCATGTCCAGCGGAAGTTGCGCACGGAACGCGCCGGAACGGAACATCGTGTCGACAAAATTGACGCCTATGGCTTCGTGGCGCAGGCGGACTTCGCCGGCCGCTGGCGTGGCCAGCGCGGGGAGGTCTTCGTAGACCATGGCGGTGGCCGGTCCGGGTTGGTAGATACGCACTCGCTTGTTCATGACAGCTCCTGATCGGTTCGTTGAGAGCTTCATGGTAGGTGCGCGGTCATCGCGGGTAAACGCCCGACCGGGGGATACACTGTTCCCCTGGTGAGGACAATGCCGTCCTTGATTTTCAGATTGATATTTTGTTATGCTGAATGGATGAACCCATCCACCCCCAGCATTTCCATTCTGGCTGTAGACGATCATCCGCTGATGTTGGAAGGCATTTGCTCTATGGCCGCGGCGCAACCAGGCTTCAAGGTGGGTGGACGCGCGCTCGACGGCAAGAGCGCCCTGGCGCTGCTGGAAGACGGTTGGAAGCCGGACGTGGCGGTGCTGGACCTCTTTCTACCTGATATGTCGGGGATTGAACTGATGGGAGAAATTAGGCGTATTTCTCCCAAGACTAGAACGCTTATCCTGTCGACGTTTGATGGCGATGCGCAGGTCATGAAAGCCTTCAAAGCAGGAGCTTTGGGCTATTTGCTGAAGTCGATGATTGGATACGACATCGCGCATGCGATCCGTGCGGTCCACGATGGGCGACGCCACATCCCGGTCGAGGTCGCAACTAGGCTGGCCGAATATGTCGGAGACTGTGAATTGACGGAACGAGAGCTGGCGGTTCTCAAGCTTGTCGCCGACGGTCACAGCAATACGAAAATTGGCGCGCGACTGGGAATCACGATGGAGACAGCAAAGAGTCACGTCGCCAACATTCTTTCCAAGCTGCGCGTCACCGACCGCATCTTGGCGGTCCAGATCGCACAGCGCAGAGGAATTTTGACAGACTAGCCGTACCCATCACGCATCGCCCATGTTGCTACGAGTTGCCGGCTTGCTCAACTCAGCTTCGCTTGTAGGCGAGACGCGCCGGCACCCGCAGCGAAACACCGGTTCCATTCTGCACCTGAACCTCCAGCCTGCCACCGATACGCTCTGCGCGCTCGCGCATCCCCGGAAGCCCCCAATGACCTTCACAGCCGCCGGCCGCGAGCACCTCAGGCGATATCCCGCGGCCATCGTCGCGCACGTGCACCGCAAGGTTGCGGCGCCCAAAGTCCACAATCAAAGTAATGGTGGAGGCGTGCGCGTGCTGGACCGCATTCCAGATAGCTTCGCGCGCGATGCCACGACACTCTTCCGCCACCTGGGTTTCCACCGATCGCGCCTTCCCTGGCACCATCAATGCAAACCGCGTTTGACTACCGTCGGTTAGCTCCAATCCGAGGATCCCCAATTCATCAATCAGCGCTTCGCCAGCTTCGACATTCACGCGCAGCCGGGCTACACGCTCCCGGCCTTCGGCTATTACGGTTTCGGCCTGTTTTAAACCGTTCGCCAGGTATGGCACTACCGGATGTTCACGATCCACCTTGTTGATCGCGGTGTGCACCATCAATGACAGACTTCCCACCCCCTGTAACAGGGTGTCGTGCAACTCGCGCGCAATTCGCACACGTTCCATTTGTTGGGATTGCAGCCGCGCCGAGATGCGGCGTGTCAGCGCTTGCATGCGTATATGATGCGCCAGCCACAGTCCAAGACACAACAGCAGCAGCAACGTGCCACGAAACCACCAGGTTTGGTAATACGCTGGGCGCACTGTGAAACGCAATTGAGCGGGGGAATCGCTCCACATACCGTCATTATTTGATGCCATAACTTCAAATAAATAATCGCCGGGAGGCAAATTTGTATATGAAATACTTTGTCGGGAAACGATGGTCGTCCAGTTTTTGTCGATGCCGGCGGAGAGCCGATACCGGTAACGATTGCGTTCAGGGATGGCCAGGCTCAATCCCGCGAAGCTGATGTCGATGCGCTGTGCCTGCGAAGGCATTTCAATTGGTTTTTCACTTCGCGTGATCACGCCGTCGATAGCCACGTGCGTGATGCTTACGGGGGGAGGTAAGAGGTTCGACAGCTTTTCGGCAGGATCGACGACCATCACATGCTCGCCAGTGGTGAACCACAATCGACCATCATCTGCCTCGACAGCTGTGGGCAATGGTCTTGCGTGTGCTGGCTTGCCCACGACTCCGTCCAGCGCATCCAGTACCTCATAGGACACTGCGGCGCCAGGATCGGACCGCCAGCTTGACAGTGCGGCAGCTGTCACGTGCACAATGCCTTCGTCAGCGTTGAGCCACAAGTCACCGCTTGCGGTGACGATGATGCCCGAAACGCCTTTAAACGCATGGCCACCTCGGCCATACATTCGTCGAAACATCTTGCCATCGTAGTGCATCACCGCATTACTGCCGCCTAACCAAAGCTCGTTTTGCGAAGGCAGTAACGTGAGCACCTTACCCAATTCAAGCGATGCAGCATCGAATTTTTCACGTTTCCCATTTTGAATGCGATATACCGTGTCGTTTCCATACCCGATCCACACAGCACCAGCCAAGTCGCGAGCCAAGGTAAAAGCAGTCGTGTTTCCGCCATCGAAAATAGACGTTTTTTCTTCCCAAACACCCTTGTATAGTCGATAAACACCGTCAAACGCAAAAGATATCCAGAGCCCGCCATCCCCGTCCTCCACCGCCGCTTGCGGAGTTATCCGGGGAGATTGTATCGGCCAACTGATGCGGTTCAATTTTCCCTGCTCGCGTACCCACAGTGCTTTTTCGTTACCCAGCCAAAGCCTCCCCGACGGTGCGCGATACGCCATCGTCACCGTTGTCAGCGTACGGTCCACCGATTGAATACTCTCATCAGCGGAGTACAACCCGGTAGCCGAATCGGCCAACCATATTCTTCCGTTCGCATCAGGTGCTAATGCGAGAGAAACCGCACGTTTGCCGTCGGGCAACTGGAGTCGCTTCACCCGACCGACGCGGAATTGATCAAGTCCACCGCTGGTGCCTACCCAAATGGTTCCCTCCCGGTCTTGCAAGACTGCGCCCGCGACGCCCCCGGACAGACCATCGGGTTGCGTCATTGATTCCAGACCTGAGTCCGCAGCCGTGTGGGCTATTCCACCAACTACCGCGTTATGGGACAGCCGATAAACCGCAGCCTCCAAGCTTGCAGACCACAAATTCCCTTCTTGATCAAAGATGATTTTGCCACCGGTAAGTAGGTTTTCGACACCTCGGGGAGGATTTAGCTGCTTTCCGCTAACAGGGTCAAATCTCGCGAAGCCGGCTTTGTAAGTGAGCGCCCAAACCATGCCGTCGGGCGCCTGCGCAAAGAAAGTTAGCGCCGCGCGGTCGCTCACTTTTTGAAATGCCGGGGCTCCGCGCTTCTTCCAATACACTCCATCGCCTAAGCCTGCCCAGATGCCCCCATCCCGGTCGACTAGCAGTCCTGAGGTATTGCTTCGAGGAAGGGTCTTGTCAGCAGCTTCCCACTTGCCATTCCTGAAAACGCTCAGCATGCTGGCGGTCGCCCAAATCACGCCGTCCCGGTCCTCGACGATCGCTCTGGTCGAGCCGTTACCAGGGAATAAATTGCCGTCTTTTCGATTTCTTTGATAATGGGTGATCTTGCCTGCACGGATATAACTGACTCCGCCAAACCGGTAACCTACCCAAAGTCCACCATCACTGCTGGCGAGCAGGGCGCAAACATCGTCGGACAGCAGCGAGATGTTCATAGCCTGTTCTAACGACTCAAATCGAACGCCGTCGAAACGGTGTAATCCGGAACTGGTCCCCAACCAGAGGTAACCGTCTTTTGTCTGCGCGAGCGCGGTGATTTCGGCTGGCGCACCCTCTCGAGCGCGCCAGCTCTGGTGCTGGAATTGATCCAGTGTTATCGCGTCACTCCGGCAGGGGACACAGACAGCACTCAAGACGATGATCGTGAAGAAAAAACGCGTGAAAGAATTGGTGAACATGCAGCCTCATGGAAACGAGCCATTTATTGTAAACCAACGAATACCTAACTCAATCCCTCCAATATCGCCACTTGGTCATACGCTGCGACATGGTCTTGACGGAACGGCCGCAGGACGGCCCTGCCTGGAATTAACAGGGAGCCTCCTGCGGGCGGTTCAAAAATATCGGCAAAAATAGCTTGCGATCAAATAGTGTACGATGTATATTCTCTACATCGGCGGTTCACTAGCAAAGCAAGCAGCAAAAGCATAGTGAGCGACCAAATCGTAAACTACATAACCCAAGGAGCCAGATCATGAGCAAAGACATCCAAAACCCAGCAGTCAGCCTCTCCCGCCGCAGCGCCCTGTTCAACAGCGCCGGCGCCGCCGCCGCCGCCATCGCCGTGCCGCTGGCCGCGCTGGGTGGCGCCGCCGAAGCCGCTCCCGTCGCCAAGGCCGGCGGCCCGGCCGCCCATTCGGCCAGCACCTTCACCACCCGCGACGGCGTCGAGATCTACTACAAGGATTGGGGTCCGCGCAGCGGCCAACCGGTCGTGCTCAGCCACGGCTGGCCGCTGAACGCCGACAGCTGGGAATCGGCCGCCTTCCACCTGGCCAACAACGGCTTCCGCGTCATCACCCACGACCGTCGCGGCCATGGCCGCTCGAGCCAGCCTTGGGACGGCAACGACATGGACCACTACGCCGACGACCTGGCGCAGCTGATCGAAAAGCTGGACTTGCACAACATCATCCTGGCCGGCTTCTCGACCGGCGGCGGCGAGGTGGCGCGTTACGTCGGCCGCCACGGCACCAAGCGCGTCGCCAAGCTGGGCCTGATCTCGGCGGTGCCGCCGCTGATGCTCAAGACCGCCACCAACCCGGGCGGCCTGCCGATCGAAGTGTTCGACGGCATCCGCGCCGGCTCGGTCGCCAACCGCGCCCAGCTGTATATCGACATCGCCTCGGGTCCGTTCTTCGGCTTCAACCGTCCGGGCGCCAAGGTCTCGCAGGGATTGATCAACTCGTGGACCGCGCAGGGCATGCAGGCCGGCCACAAGAACACCTACGATTCGATCAAGGCGTTCTCGGAGACCGACTTCCGTGACGACCTGAAAAAATTCGACAAGCCGACCCTGGTCATCCACGGCGACGACGACCAGATCGTGCCGATCGACGCGGCGGGCCGGGCTTCGGCGGCGCTCGTCAAAGGCGCCAAGCTGATCGTCTACCCGGGCGCGCCGCACGGCCTGACCGACACCCACAAGGACAAGTTCAACGCCGATTTCCTGGCGTTCGCCAAATCCTGATTGTTGCAAATCGGAGTAGGGCGGGCTTCGAATGATCGAAGTCCGCGCGGTGACGCTATACTCGGCCTAGTCAACCGGAGTTGTGCATGAAGGTCATCGCGTTCGCCGCTACCCTGCTGCTGCTTTGTGGACAGACATATGCCCGCGAATGCGTGATCCGCGTCGCCTATCCCGATCGCGAGCGCCCGCCTTATTACTTCGGTAACGGCGCGGCGGTGCCCGCGGTGGCCGGCGCCGGCGTCGACTTGCTGCGGGAGGCCGTGCGCAGTGTCGGCTGCACGGCGCAGCTGGTCCGCCTGCCGGCGGCCAGGATCAAGCTTGCGCTCATCAGCGGCGCCGTCGACCTGGCGCCCGTCGATCTGCGCGACGGCGAGCAACCGTACTCCGCCCTGCCCATGAAAGCGGGCCGGCCCGACACGCGGCGCGGCATGCGCGTCACCGCGGTCGTCTATGCGCGCGCCGCCGACGGCCTGCCTGCCGACACCAACCCGCGCCACCACTTCAAGCACCGCACGCTGGCGACCAACCAGGGCTCGCCGCTGGGCGAGCAATTGCGCGATGAGGGCTACAAGGTCGACGACGGCGCGCCGGACGCCTACAGCAATATGGACAAGGTGGCGATGGGGCGCGCCGACGGCTTCGCCATTTCGATCGCCAACGTCGACGTGATGGATGCCACCGTCGCCGCGCGCCACGGCGACGCGCTGACGCGGCTGGCCACGCCGATGCGGACCTCGACCTTGTGGCTATCGGCCAGCAACGCCTACTTCGCGGGCCATGGCGCGCAGGTCGAGTCGGTGTGGAACTGGTGGGGCGGGAACGCGGCGCGCAAGCTGGTCGAATTGCTCAAAAACTACCCGCCGCCGAAATGAACCCCGCCCGGCGAACATCCGGGTGTGGCCGGCTCAGGCCGGATGGCGGGCGCTGACGTCGTCCCAGGCGGTGCGTTGCCAGTCCATGCGGTCGACCAGGCGCGCCAGCGCGGCGTGCGTGGCCGCCGGTCCGAGGTCGGCGCCGGTGGCGTCGACCAGCATGACGTTGCCGCGCGGAAGTCCGAGGCGGCGCAGGGCGCCGTCGTGCGGCGCCAGTTCCCAGTCCCAGCCGAGCGAGACGCGCGGCGCCCCGGCGCTGGCCCACTCGGTGTAGCCGCTGATGGCGGTGGCCTCGCCGCCGGCGGACGGACGGTCGGCGTCGAGGTCGGAGATCAGATGCTCCAGGCGCACGGCCTGCAATTGCTCGAGCGATAGTCGGATATAGGAGTCGGCGGAAATCGATGGCATATGGTTACCGGCGGCACATGGCGAACAGCCGCCGGTCCATGACGGAGCGGGCGGCCGGCGGAGGCACAATCGATCAGTTAATTGCTGTAGCGAATGCTTATATATTGTAGCGCTTCTGGTTGCCAACTGAAGTTATCGATAAAAGTTTCCAGCAACAGCGCCGTCTTGCGGGGCCCGAGGTCGTCCCCGGCGGGGTCTTGCAGCATCAGGTTGCTCGACGGCGGGCTGGCGCGCGCCAACGCGCATCCGCGCTGGGGCAGCATTTGCCAATCCCAGCCGACGGTGATCATCAGGCCGCCCTGGCTGACCCATTCGGTGTAGCCGCCGATGGCGGTGCTGGTGGCGTGGCCGGCGCCGTCGGCCGGCTCGTCCTGGTCCACCCCGGACACCAGGTGGACCAGCCGGACGCGCTGCAACTGGGCGTAGGACATGCGAATGTAGCCTGTATCACACATGACGATGCGCTTTCTGTCCGATACGGACACCTGGCGTGGGCCCGGGGCCGGCGGCCTCAGGCGGCTGGCGGATCGATTTCGATCCAGCAGGCGAAGATCGGATGGCCGTCGATGATCATCGGCGGGCCGGCCCGGTGGCAGTGCACGCCGAGCCGGCGCAGCAGCCGTTCGATGCCCAGCGGCGAGACCGTGATCAGGCGCTTGGCGCCGTGGGCGGCGGCGAAGGCGATCGATTCCTTGAGCAGGTTGACGGTGATCTCCGACGAGAACTGCGCCAGCGCCGAGCTCGAGCGTTGATTGAAGTCGACCGCCGCGAAACGGGACAACTCCCACACGTCCGGGCTGCACGGCACCGGCAGCCCGTTCATCAGCTGCGGGAACACTTCGCCGAGCAGGTAGGGGCCGGTGGTCGGCAGCAGGCGGGCGCAGCCGTTGACATGGCCGTCGACATCCTGCGATACCACATACAACGTCTCGGGGTGGTCGAACTGGTCCAGTTCCTCGCCATTGCGGGTTTGCAGCTCCCATCCCAGGGTCTCGATGAACACCTGGTAACGGTAATGGGCCACTTTGGTGAAGAGGGCGGGGGACAGTGTGTTCGTTTTGCCTGAGGTAAGTCGCATGGTGGCTCCGGGAGAGTGGATCGGTTGTCAATGTGACCATTGAACCCTTTTCCAACGCACGCGGTAACTGTCAGAAATGACAGAGGGCGCGCGACGGGACGGCCGGTCGGGGCGGATTTTGCGCCGGCGCCCAGCGCCGATACCGCTCGTTTTTTGTGTAGCTGATGCTGATCAAAAGAACATCATGCGTTACCCAGCATTTCTCTTTGACCGCGCCCGATGGTGCTGATATGGTGACACTTGCTACCTACAACCAACGCGTGTCCGGCCGGCGCGGCACTGGCGCCGGCGGCCGCGCTGCGCCCGGTTAGCATGGACCGCCGGTGTGGTTTCCGACACTGTCAAGTCGTCAGGCGGCCGCCGTCGATGCGGGGAGGGATGGCAGTGGATGAGGACTTTGCGAACTGGCAGGACCGGCACACGCTGGCGCTGACGACGGCGACCACCGAGGCCGCCTTTTTCGCGGCGCTGTCGGGCGCCGCGCGCGAACTGGGCTTCGACCATTGCGCCTACGGCATGCGCGCGCGGCTGCCGTTGTCCAATCCCAAGGTCGTCCTGCTCAACAACTATTCGCAGGCATGGCAGCGGCGCTACCACGACCAGCACTACCTGGCGGTCGATCCGACCGTGGCGCACGGCATCCGCTCGGTGCTGCCGCTGGTGTGGAGCGAGGAGCTGTTCCGCAACGCCCGGCCGCTGTGGGAGGACGCCCGCGCGCACGGCCTGAAGGTCGGCTGGGCGCAGTCGTCCTACAACGCCCAGGGCGCGGTCGGCATGCTGACGCTGGCGCGCTCGGACGAGCTGATCACGCCGGCCGAGCTGCGCAAGAACTCGCTGCAGATGACGGTGCTGGCGCAGCTGGCGCACGCCGGCATGAGCGAGCTGATCAACAACCGCCGCGGCACCGACCAGGCCGGCGCCGCCACGCTGACCTCGCGCGAGATCGAGGTGTTGCGCTGGACCGCCGACGGCAAGACCTCCGGCGAGGTCGGCCAGATCATGAGCATCTCCGAGCGCACCGTCAACTTCCACATCAACAACTCGCTGGGGAAACTGGGCGCGGTCAACAAGACCGCCGCCGTTATCAAGGCGGCCCTGCTCGGTCTGCTGTAGCGGCGCCGGGAAGATCGGGTATGCTGGCGGTTTTCCACTACTTACTTGCATCATGGAACCATTGGAACTTGTCGACACCGAAACCCAGCCCGCGCCGTCCGACCGCAAGCTCAACGCCACCGTCGCCATCACGGTCGCGCTGCTGGCCACCTTCATGGGCATCTGCAAGGTCAAGGACGACAACATCAACCAGAGCATGCAGCAGGCGCAGGCCAACCGGGTCGACCACTGGGCCTTCTACCAGGCGCGCAACGTGCGCGAGGAGGTCGCCAAGGCCACCGTGGTGCAACTGAAGCTGGCGGCGGCCGGCCGGTCGGGCGCCGAGCAGGCGAACTACCAGGATGCCATCAAGCAGTACGAGGCGCTGGCGCAGGAGCAGGGCCGCAAGAAAGCCGAGTCCAGGGTGGACGCCGAGAACGATCAGAAGACCTACGACGCCGCCAACTTCCGGGACGACCAGTTCGACCTGTCGGACGCCCTGCTGGCGATCGCCATCTCGTTGCTGGCCGTGACGGCGCTGACGCAGTTGTGGGCGCTGTATTTCGTCGGCCTGGTGCCGACCGCGTTCGGCGTGCTGATGGGCTTGTCGGGGCTGGCGGGATGGGCTATCCATCCGAGCGCGCTGATCGCGCTGCTGTCCTGACATTTTTGCCCTGTCAGACCTGACAGTGGTGTTTCGCCGTCGCACGGCGTTTAATATCCCCATGGATGGGCTACGTGCCTGTCGCTCGCCACGTCCGCCAGCCGGCGGGCGGTCGCCAGCGATCCTTTACCCATCGAACGGGACAGCAAATGAACGCCCTGCACAACTTGAAGCATCTGGCGGCCGTGGTGCGCGCCCACGCCGCGCACCTGCCTGAACGCATCGCCTTCAACGACGACGCGGCGCCGGCGCTGAAGGCGCAGCATACTGCCACCGACGGCTGGTCGCTGGAGAGCCTGCGCCGGGAGTTCTGGCAGCAGTACGCGCCGCTCTCGCGCGCAGAGCCGGGCCCGTTGCCGCCGCTGGCGGTGCAGTTCGCCGGCTACGCGCAGTGGCAGCGAAACTGTCCGCAAGGCGAGGTGCCGGACCGGCAGCTGGCTTATTGGGAGCGGCAACTGGCGGACCTGCCGGCGCTGCACAACCTGCCGCTCGACCACGCCCGGCCGGCGGTGCTGTCGTTCGACGGCGCCGTTCACGGCATCGCGCTCGACGCCCCGGCGCTCGACGGCTTGAGGAAGCTGGCTGCCGGGCGGCAGGCGAGCTTGTTCATGCTGCTGCACGCGGCCTTTTCGCTGCTGCTGGCGCGCCATTCCGGCAGCGACGACATCGTCGTCGGCATCCCGGTGACGGCGCGCCGGAACAAGCCGGTCGAGGGATCGAGCGACTATTTCGCCAACACACTGGTGCTGCGCACCGATTGCGGCGGCAACGTGCCGTTCATCGACTACCTGGGCCACGTCAAGGCGCGCCACCTGGACGCGCGCTCATACCAGCAGGTGCCGTTCGAACTGCTGGTGGAGCGCCTGCAACCGGCGCGCGACGCCAGCCACGCGCCGCTGGTCCAGATCATGCTCGCCATGGCCGACGCCCCCGGCGCGGAAGCGGCCGGCACCAAATGCGACCTGACCTTGGCGGCGGCCACTTCGGCCGACGGCTTGCAACTGAACTTCGCGTACAACGCGGCGCTGTTCAAGCCGGCGACGGTGGCGCGCATGGCGCGTCATCTGGCGCACCTGCTGCGCGCCATCGTGGCCGATCCGGCCTGTCCGATCCACGCGCTGCCGATGCTCGACGACGAAGAACGGCGGCAGATGCTGGAACGCTTCCAAGGCCGGGTGGCGGATTATCCGCGCGAGGCGACCATCCACGGTTTGTTCGAGGCGCAGGCGGCGCGCACGCCGGCGGCGCTGGCCCTGGTCCACGCGCGCACCACGCTGAGCTACGTCGAGCTGAACCGCCGCGCCAACCAGCTGGCGCATTATCTGCGCGCGCAGGGCGTGGGCGGCGGCAGCCTGGTGGGCGTGTGCCTGCGCCGTTCGGCGGCGATGGTGGTGGCGCTGATGGCCATCCTCAAGGCCGGCGGCGCCTACGTGCCGCTCGACCCGAACTACCCGGACCAGCGGCTGGCCGACATGGTCGACGACAGCGACATCGCCTGGCTGCTGACGCAGCGCGACCTGGCGCAACGCCTGGCCGGCCATCCGGTGCTGGGGCGCGAGCGCACCGCGCTGCTGGCGCTGGACGTTCTAGACGAGACGCTGGCGCTGCAACCGTACACCGATCCCGAGCCGGCCGCCGCTGCCGGCGACCTGGCATACCTGATCTACACGTCCGGTTCGGGTGGCCGGCCGCGCGCGGTGCGCATCTGCCACCGCAACGCCGTCGCCATGATCGCCTGGGGCGGGCGCGAATACAGTGGCGAGGAATTGCGCCGGGTGTTGTGCTGCAATTCGCTCAATGTCGACCTGTCGGTGTTCGAGCTGTTCGTGCCGCTCAGCCATGGCGGCGCCGTGGTGGTGGTGGAGAACGCCATGGCGCTGCTGGACGGCTCGCCGGACATCACCCTGCTCAACACGGTGCCGTCGGCGTGCCGCGCGCTGGTCGACAGCGGCGCCATCCCGATCGGCGTGCGGGTGGTGAACCTGTCCGGCGAGGCGCTGCCGCCGGTGCTGGTGGACGAGTTGATCGAGCTGCCGCAGGTGCGGCGCGTGTGCAACCTGTACCGCGCGGCGGAGGACGCCACCTATTCGTCCTGGATCAGCTATGCGGACCGGCCGGGGGAGTCGGTCAGCATCGGCCGTCCGCTCGACAACCGCCGGTTCTACATCCTCGACGCCCGTGGCCAGCCGGTGCCGCTGGGCGTGGCCGGCGAGATTTATATCGGCGGCGCCGGCGTGGCGCTCGGGTATTTGAACCGCCCGCAGCTGACGGCCGAACACTTCCTCGACGACCCGTTCCGCCCCGGGGGGCGCATGGTCCGCACCGGCGACCTTGGGTGTTGGCGCGAGGACGGCACGGTCGATTACCTGGGCCGCGAAGACGCCCAGGCCACGCTGCGCGGTTGCCGCGTCGACTTGGCGCGGATCGAGGCGCGCCTGGCGGCCTGCGCCGGCGTGAGCGCGGCAGTGGTGACAGCGATGGTGACGGCGCCGGACCGGCAGCGGCTGGTGGCGTATCTGACGCCGGCCGCCGCCACCGGCCCGACGGGCCGGGCCGGCGCCGACCTGGTGGCCGGCGCGCGCGCCGCGCTGCAATCGGCGCTGCCCGATTTTATGCAGCCGGCGGCCTGGGTGGTGCTGCCGGCGTTGCCGCTGACGGCCAGCGGCAAGGTCGATCGCAAGGCGCTGCCGGCGCCGCGCGACACCGCGACCGGGCTTGCCTATGTGACGCCGGCCACGCGCCTGGAGGAACTGGTCGCCACGCTCTGGGAGCGGCAGCTGGGGGTGCCGACGGTGGGCGTGGAGGACGACTTTTTCGCGCTGGGCGGGGATACGCCGCTGGCGCTGGGGATCTTGGCGAAGCTGTCGCTCATCATGGGCGTGGCGTTGCCCTCGCCGGAGTTCTTCGCGGCGCCGACGGTGCGCGGCGTGGCGCAGGCGTTCGAGCGTCTGTGCGGCGGCGCCGGCATCGCCAACGATATCGTGGCGGTGCACCGCATCGCCACCTGCCGCAACCCCAGATGGCCGCCCTGACCGCCGGGTCATCGCGCCGGGTCATCGCGCCGGGTCATCGGAATAAGCCCGCCGGCACCGGCGCCGGCCGGCTTTACCCGCGCCGCATCTCCTCTTATAATCGGAGCAACACCGCGGCGCGCCCGCGGCGCATCTCGGACACCGCGGTGTCCCATCCCCCGATGAACCCTATGAAAACGGAAACTCGTTGAAGAGCGCGACCTCCCTTGCGCGTCGCATCGCCGCTGCGCGATGCCTGGCCGCCTGGCTGTGCCGCGCGATCCTGCTGGCGGCGCTCGTGCCGTCCCAGGCCGCGGCCGCCGCCGCCATGCCCGCGCTGGTCAATTACGCCCATACCGCCTGGAACGGGCAGCGCGGCGCGCCCGTCGATGTCCTGCAGTTCACGCAAACCCTGGACGGCTGGTTGTGGATCAGCTCGTCCACCGGCCTGTTCCGCTTCGACGGCGTCAACTTCGAGCGGGTCGACACCGTGCAAGGGCAGCGCCCGCACACCGACAACACGCTTGGACTGCTGACCACGCGCGACGGGCGCCTGTGGGTGGGCGGGCGTTTCGGCGGCATCAGCGTGTTCGGCGGTGGCCGCATGCGCCTGTTCACCGAGGCCGACGGCCTGCCCAAGGGCGCGGTGCTGACCATGACCGAGGCGCCCGACGGCGGCGTGTGGGTGGCCACCAGCACCGGGCTGGGGCATCTGGCGCCGGGCGCGGCGCGCTTCCGGCGCGTCGGCGCGGCCGAGGGACTGCCGGAAAAAGTCACCCGGCAGACACTGTATGGCCGCGACGGCCGCCAGTGGGTGGCGCTCGAGGGCGGGATTTATTTCCGCGATCCCGGCCAGGCGCGCTACCGCCGCGCGTGGCCATATGTCGACCTGATGGCGATGGCCGAGGCGCCGGACGGCACGCTGTGGGGCTCGGACGGCGTCAACAAACATTACCGCGTGCTGGCCGCGCCGCCGCCCGGCAATCCGCCGCCGCGCGCGGAACTGGGCGGCAACGGCGCGCTGTTCGACCGCGATGGCAACATGTGGATCCTGAAGGTCAACGCGATCGAACGCCGCCAGGCGCCCTACGTGGGCCAGGCCGCCGACGCGCGCCAGCTGACCAAGGAACACGGCATGAGCGGTCCGCTGCCGCAAACGGTGTTCGAGGACCGCGAGGGCAATCTGTGGATTGGCACCTCGGCCGGGTTGGACCGCTTGCGGCGCACGCGGCTGCGGGCGGCGCCGGTCGCCACCGCGTTCGACGGTCCGGGCGTGGTCGCCGACGAGCGCGGCGGCGTCATCATCGGCGACTGGCGCCACCCGCTGCGCCGCTACGACGCCAGCGGCGCGCGCGAGGTGATCGGGCGCTTCAAGCTCTCCAGCGCCTACCGCGCCGCCGACGGCGACCTGTGGCTGGCCAACTCCACCGAGCGCTGGCACCGCGGCGCGTCGGGCGCGCTCACGCGCTTGCCGCACCCGCCGCACCTGGTCGGTTACGACACCCAGGCCATGACCATCGACGCCGGCGCGCGCATGTGGATCTCGATGTCGCGCCAGGGCTTGTTCCGCATCGAGGACGGCGCCTGGCGCAAGGACGGCGGCCTGCCCGGCCTGCCCGACGGGCTGGCGCTGGCGCTGGTGACCGACCGTGGCGGGCACGTGTGGGCGGGCTATCAGGGCAACCGCATCGCCCTGATCGACGGCGCGCGCACGCGGGTGTTCGGCGCGGCCGACGGCCTGCGGCTGGGCGACGTGCAATCGCTGCTGGTGGACGGCCCGCGCCTGTGGGCGGGCGGACGCAAAGGGCTGGCGTGGTACGACGGCCGGCGCTGGCACGGCGCGACCCCGGCCGGCGCGCAGCCCCTGCGCGGCATCTCCGGCATGGTGCGCACCGGCGCCGGCGAGTTGTGGTTGTGCGGTTCCGACGGCATCAGCCGGGTCGCCGCCGCCGACGTCGAGCGTCTGCTGCGCGAGCCGGATTGGCCGCTGCCGTACGAGCGTTTCGACGCGCTCGACGGCCTGGTCGGCGGCGCCGGGCAATTGCGGCCCTTGCCATCGATGATACAGAGCGGCGACGGCCGGCTGTGGTTCGCCACCGCCAGCGAGGTGGCCAGCCTCGATCCGGCCACCATCGCGCGCAGTCCGCTGGCGCCGCCGGTGCAAGTGCTGTCGCTGCGCTCGGGCGACGTCACGTATCCGGCGCAAGCGCGCCTGCGCCTGCCGACCGGGCGGCGCGACCTGCGCATCGCCTACACGGCGCTGGCGCTGGCGGTCCCCGAGCGGGTGCGCTTCCGCTACAAGCTCGAAGGCTTCGACGAGCGCTGGCAGGACGCCGGCACCCGCCGCGAGGCGGTCTACACCAACCTGGGCCCGGGCTCCTACCGGTTCCGCGTGATCGCCGCCAACGAGGACGGCGTGTGGAACGAGACCGGCGCCGCGCTGGACGTGACGCTGCCGCCGCGCTTCGTCGAGACCGGGTGGTTCATCGCCCTGATGGCGCTGCTGGCGGCGCTGGCGCTGGGCGCGCTGTATCTGCTGCGCGTGCGGCATTTGACGGCGCGCCTGCGCGAGCGCATGCAGGAGCGCCTGGCCGAGCGCGAGCGCATCGCCCGCGGCCTGCACGACACCGTGCTGCAAAGCGTGCAGGGGCTGATCATGCTGTTCCACCAGCAGGCGCGCAGCCTGCCGATCAGCGCCGGCGAGCGCGGCAAGCTGGAACAAACCCTGGACCTGGCCGACGAGCTGATGGGCGAGGGGCGCGACTGCATCGCCGACCTGCGCAGCGCCGGCGAGCCCGCGGAGCTGGGCCAGGCGCTGGCGCGCTATGGCCACGTGCTGCTGCGGGAGCGGTTCACGGCCAGCATCCAGGGCGCGCCGCGCCCCCTGTGTCCACGGGTGCGCGACGAGCTGCAGGCGATCGCGCGCGAAGCGTTGTTCAACGCCTCGCGCCACGCCGCGGCGGACCAGGTGGAACTGGTGATCGACTACCGCGCCGACGGCCTGTCGCTGCTGGTGCGCGACGACGGCCGCGGCATGCCGGCGGCGATGTCGGCCGGCGGCGGGCGGCCCGGGCACTTCGGCATCGTCGGCATGTGCGAACGGGCCAAGGCCGCCGGCGCGCGCTACCGCCTCGATTCGGCGCCCGGGCGGGGCACCGCGATGCGTCTGGACATTCCGGCCGAGCATGCGTACCCGGGAGGCCGCTCGGCGGCCTTGTTCGCGCGGCTGCGCCAGCGCGGCCGTCCGCGGTCGGACCCGGCGTAGCTCGAAAGAGCTAGTGCGGCGGCGCTCTTGGTGGCGATGGCGGCGGCGGCGCGCCACGGTACGCTGTGGCTGGCATGTTCGACGTGCCAGCCATTCAACACCCCAGAGAGGAAAGCATGACCAACCATACCAATCCCGACCAGCGCCGCCGCAATGTGCTGATGAGCGCCGCCACGGCCGCCGCCGGTGTTTCGCTGAACGCGTCCGCCGCCACGCCGTCCAAACAGACCCGCCAGACCGCCACGCTGACCACCCGCGATGGCGTCACGCTGTATTACAAGGATTGGGGGCCGAAGAACGGCCAGCCGGTCGTCTTCAGCCACGGCTGGCCGCTGAACTCGGACAGCTGGGAATCGCAAATGCTGTTCCTGGCCGACCACGGCTACCGCTGCATCGCCCACGACCGCCGCGGCCACGGCCGCTCGAGCCAGCCGTGGGACGGCAACGACATGGACCACTACGCCGACGACCTGGCCCAGGTGATCGAGGCGCTGGATCTGAAGAACGCGGTGCTGGTCGGGTTTTCCACCGGTGGCGGCGAGGTGGCGCGCTATGTCGGCCGCCACGGCACCAAACGCGTCGCCGGCCTGGCGCTGGTGTCGGCGGTGCCGCCGATGATGGTCAAGACCGCCGACTATCCGGGCGGCCTGCCGATCGAGGTGTTCGACGGCATCCGCGCCGGCGCCATCGCCAACCGCGCCCAGCTCTACATCGACATCGCCTCGGGTCCGTTCTTCGGCTTCAACCGTCCGGGCGCCAAGGTGTCGCAGGGGCTGATCAACTCGTGGACCGCGCAGGGCATGCAGGCCGGCCACAAGAACACCTACGACTCGATCAAGGCGTTCTCGGAGACCGACTTCCGCGCCGACCTGAAAAAGTTCGACAAGCCGACCCTGATCATCCATGGCGACGACGACCAGATCGTGCCGATCGACGCCTCGGGCAAGGCCGCCGCCGCGATCGTCAAGCACGCCAAGCTGCTGGTCTATCCAGGCGCGCCGCACGGCTTGACCGACACCCACAAGGACCGCGTTAACAACGACCTGCTGGCGTTCATCAAGGGCTAGGCTAGAGCGAGATGATGCCGCGCTTGAGCGCGATGGCGACCGCGTGGGTGCGGTCGTTGGCGCCGAGTTTGCCGAGGATGGTGCGGATGTGCGCCTTGACGGTGTCCTCGGCGATGCCCAGGCGCACGCCGATCTGCTTGTTGCCGTTGCCGGCGGCGGCGCTGCGCAGCACGTCCATCTCGCGCTCGCTCAGGTTGGGCTGGCCCAGGTGTTCGACCAGCGTGCGCGCCACGTCGTCGGGCACCCAGCGCCGGCCCGCGTGCACCGCCCGGATCGCGGCGATCAAGTCCTTGCGCAGCGTGTGCTTCATCAGGAAGCCGGCCGCGCCCAATTCGAGCGCGCGGCGCATCTGATGGTCGCCGCGCAGCGTCGTCAACATGATCACGCGCGCCTGGGCGTGCCGCGCGCGCAGCGCTTCGAGCGCCTGCAGGCCGTCCAGCCCGGGCATGGCGATGTCCATGATGGTGAGGTCCGGGCGCAGCTTCTCGAACGCCTCGAGCACGGGGGCGCCGTCGTCGAGCTCGCCCACCACGCGCAGGTCGGCCTCGTTGGCGATGGTGTCGGCCAGCCCCGCCAGGATCATCGGATGATCGTCGACGAGGAGGATGCGGACTGGCCGGGAAGTGCTGGATGGTTCGGTACTGCTCGACACGTGTGCTCCGTGGACTGGGCGGGGTGAAAGAGGCGGTTAGTTTAATACAACTCAAATATGCGCGGCAATCGTTGACTGGCGATTGCCGCCGGATCAGCAGAACAATTTTCGGCGACACGCCGTTCAACCAGGAAAAACCATGAATTCAATCATCAAAACCGCCATCGCCGCCGCGTCGCTGGCGTTGATCTGCCAACAGGCCCAGGCACAATCGGCCGCCGCCGCGCCGTTGCCGGCGCCTAAGTTCGATGCGAAAGGCATCGCCCGCACCGAGACGGTGCGCGACACCTTCGATGCCACGCGGGAGGCGATCCAGGTGCGCGTCGACTTCGCCAGCGGCGCCTCGTTCCCGAAACATTCGCATCCGGGCGTCGAGATCGCCTACGTGCTGAACGGCGTCATCGAATACGAACTGAACGGCAAGACCGTCCGCCTGCAGGCCGGCGAGTCGATCTACATCCCGGCCGGCGCCGTGCACTCGGCCAAGAACGTCGGTGCCGGCACCACGTCGGAGCTGGCCACCTACGTGGTGGAAAAGGGCAAGCCGATCGTCATTCTCGACAAGTGACCACAGGGGGCGGGCGCCGCCGCTTCTCATATCGAAATATTATCAAGTGCCGGATAGGAGTAAAATCGGGAGCCTTTTTCGACTACTGAAAGTCTCCCTTGATAGACAGCCAACCGGTACGCGCCCTGCGCGCGGCCTTGTACCGGCGCATGGAACGGCCGGAGCATGGCGACCAGGACCTGCAGGGCTGGCGCAACCGTTTGCTGAATGGTTTGTGCGGCGTCGCCTTCTGGCTGGGCCTGTTGGTCCTGGCGCCCAGCATGTGGGCCGGCGCGCAACAAGGCCGCCTGCTGATGGTGGCGACGGACGTCATCGCGCTGGCGGGGGTAGGCTGCCTGCATTACCGGCGTGACATCGCCTACCAGTGGCGCGCCGGCCTGCTGCTGGGCATCGTGTACCTGATCGCCGTGGTGCTGCTGTTCTCGCTGGGACCGTTGTCGCAGATTTACCTGATGGCGGTCCCGGTGCTGTGCACGGTGCTGATCGGCAGCCGCGCCGCCCTCCTGACGCTGCTGTGGTGCGGCGCCACTTTGTTCCTGGCCGGCTATCTGGGCGGCATAGAGCCGGGCCTGGCCGTGGTAAAGGTCGGCCTGCCGGCGCACTGGTTCATCCTGAGCATCAATTTCCTGCTGGTGTCCTCGGTGCTGACGGTATCGTGCACCTATCTGCTGCACGGGCTCGACGGCGCGCTGGCGCGCCAACGCGTCATCCACGCCCGCAGCCATGACAATGAAATCCGCTACCGTCAAACCTTGGAGGCGCAGATCGCCACGCTGCACGCGCGCGAGGCGGATCTGAGCGCGTCGCAGGCGCGCCAGGCCGAGTCGCTGGCGGCGCAGCGGGCGGCGGAAGTGTCGAACCAGCTCAAGAGCGACTTCCTGGCGATGATCAGCCACGAGGTGCGCACCCCGCTGGGCGGCGTGATCGGCATGCTGCGCTCGGCGCTGAAGGACACCGGCGTGCCGCATGGCACCCGCGACAAGTTGCGCCTGAGCCTGGGCAACGCCGACGTCCTGCTGCAAATCATCAACGACATCCTCGACTTCTCCCGGCTGGAGGCGGGCAAGATGCCGCTCGAGGTGCTGGATTTCGACCTCGCCGGCCTGCTGAACGACGTGGTCGGCCTGCTGGACGAGCGCGCCGAAGCCAAGGGCATCGCGCTGATCGCCGAAGTGGAAGCGGGGATGCCGGCCTGGTGGCGCGGCGATCCCACGCGGCTGCGGCAGGTGGTGGTGAACCTGGTGGGCAACGGCGTCAAGTTCACCGAGCGCGGCGAGGTGCGCGTGAGCGTGGCGCAAGATCGCGGGCAGGGCATCGTCCTCACTGTGCGCGACACCGGCATCGGCATCGAGGCCGAAGCGCTCGGCCGGCTGTTCCAGAAGTTCGAGCAGGCCGACGCCGCCACCTCCCGCAAGTACGGCGGCGCCGGCCTGGGCCTGGCCATTTGCAAGAATATCGCCGCCGCGATGGGCGGGCGCATCGAGGCGCTCAGCGAACCGGGCGTGGGCAGTGTGTTCCGCGTGTTCGTGCCGCTGGAGCGCGGCGCGCCGGTGCCGGCGCCGGTGGAGCAACAGCGCCGCCCGCACGCCGCCCGCCTGGCCGTGTTGTGCGCGGAGGACGGCAGCACCAATCAGGTGATACTGCGCGAGCTGCTGGGCGAGATGGGCCACACCGTCACCATCGCCGAGGATGGCCTGGCGGCGCTGGAGGAACTGGCCGCGCGCGACTACGACCTGGTGATCATGGACGGCCGCATGCCGCGCATGGACGGCATGGCCGCGCTGCTACGCCTGCGCGCCGGGCTGGACGGGGTGCGCGACGCCGCCGTGCCGGTTATCGCGCTGACGGCCAACGCCACGGCCGAGGAGCGGCAACGCTTCCTGGCGGCCGGCGCCAGCGGCTTCCTGGCCAAGCCCGTCGATGAAGCCGCGCTGCACGCCGAGATCGCGCGCCAGCTGGACGCGTTGCTGGCGCGCGGCAAGCCGTTGATCGGCGAGCAGCGCGCCATGGCGGCGGGCGCGCCGGCGCTGACGGAGCTCGACGCCATGTTCGGGGTGGCGCAGCTGCCGGCGGCCGGCGCGCGGCGGCCCGACGGCGACGACAAGCTGCACCGCGCGATGCGGTCGGCCTTCGCGATCGAGGGGCCGCGCCTGCTGGCGGCGGCATGGAAGGGGCTGGAGGAGGGCGACGCCTTGGCGGTCGCGCTTGCCGCGCACAGTCTGCTGGGCGGCGCGGCCTTTCTCGGCGCGGACGCGTTGCAGGCGCGTTGCGGCCAGATCGAGCAACTGGCCGATGCCGGCCAGCTGGACGCGGTGAGGCCGCAGCTGGCCACGCTCACCCTGGAGCTGGCGCAAACGGTGGCGGACATGTCGTCCGGGACTGCATTGCGCGCGTGATGCGCCCGGATCGATTATGAGTTCGCGGCTTGAAGACTACTCTTCCGAGCCGCTACGATCCCCTCGATGGCGTTAGCGTCCTGTATCCAACACGCATACTCCTGCTTGCTCATGCCGAGCAACTCGCGTAATTCCATGTCACGGCCGATGACGCCCTCGTGCCACCGTTCGACGTAATCATCAATCTCGTCCACGGTAGCTGCCCCGGCAAGGCAATCATCAATGAATGTAACGATATTAGACACGTAGTTTCCTCCCTCTAACGGCTTCTTTTGTTTGCAAGCCAGAGACCGCGTCCAAAGTAGATTATCGATTTCGGTCTGAGAAGTGGTGTCATGGCGAGCCCGAATCGAAGCGAATGCATTTCCACGATTTTATGACATTCGTCGGCGGCGCATGCGGAACTGTGCGTCCGAAATGATTCGTTCCACTTGACACCTCCCATTGTTAGTTGCAATATACCACTAACATAGCGAGCGATATCCATGAAATTTGCCTTACCTCTTGTCACAGTTGATGCCGTTTTACTGACGCTCCGTCAAGGTGAGCTGCAGGTCGCCCTGCATCGTCGTGACAAGGCACCGGACGACGGCATGTTGGCGTTGCCTGGCGGCGTAGTGCACGTGGATGAGGATGACTCCACCGAAGCCACGGTCGCGCGCGTGCTCAATGATAAAACGGGTTTTCAGCCGCGTTACCTCGAGCAGTTACAGTGGTTCTCCGGCAAGCACCGGGATGCGCGCAGTTGGTCCATCTCACTGGCCTATCTGGCGCTGGTGCCGGTGGAGGAGCTGGAAGCGGTAAGCCCCAACTCGTTTCATTTCTACGGCGTCGATCATCTGCCCCAATTGGCATTCGACCACGCCGATATCATCGCCGCCGCGGTGAACCGGGTGCGCAACAAATCCAGCTATTCGACCTTGCCATGCTGCCTGCTGCCGGAGAAGTTCACCTTGTCCCAGTTGCAAGCGACGTATGAAGCGATTTTGATGACGACGCTGGAGAAGTCCAACTTCCGACGCAAGATCGAAGCGTGGGATGTCGTCGAACCCACGGAGGAATTTTTGACCGGCGCCCAGCGTCCGGCCAGACTGTACAAACTCAAAGACTTCATGTTGTTCGGGAAATCTTTCGGATAGCGCAGCCAAAGCGAGAATTCGCTTGCCTTTGGGATTGATTGCGTTATACTTAATTGTGTTTCGCCACTAAGTCACTGAAAGTGGTGCAACTTCGGGTCTGATCAGGTTTTACTTAGTTGTATTTTGACTTTAAATAAAAGGCCATTGCCATGCTCACCATTACATCGATGCACAACGAGGGAAGCCGCCGCGAGGTCACGCTGGAGCCGCGCGTCTTTACGTTCGCCGGCGGCGAAAGCCAGGTGGTGCTGCCGGATGCCTTCATTGCGGAGGCCGGGTCCGTCGCCAGCGTCCGTATCAACGCTTGGCTGAGGACGGCCGACGCGGTCATGCAGCTGCTGCTGCTGACCGATGCCGTGCGCCGCGTGATGCCGAATGTACCGCTGCACCTGAATATGCCTTACGTGCCCTATGCACGCCAGGATCGCGTCTGTAATCCCGGCGAAGCGCTCAGCGCCAAGGTGTTCTGCAACCTGATCAATGCGCAAGCTTATGCGAGCGTGGTGATTGCCGATCCCCACAGCGACGTGGTGCCGGCCCTGCTTGATCGCGTCAGCGTGGTCGACGCCGCGGTCATGTTGGCGGAAGTATTGCGGCAGCCGGCCTTTGCACGCGGCGTCACCTTGCTGGCCCCGGATGCCGGCGCCAGAAAGCGTGTGCAGCAGCTGGCCAAGAAACTCGACGTCGAACACATCGCCTTCGCCGACAAAGTGCGCGACACCAAGACCGGGCGTATCTCCGGCACGTCCGTGTCGAGCGACTTGCCCCATCTCCCCATCCTGGTCGTCGACGATATTTGCGATGGCGGCCGTACCTTTGTCGAGTTGGGCAAGGCGCTGGCGGAAGTCTCGTCACAGCCGCGCTACCTGTACGTGACGCACGGAATTTTCAGCAAAGGTTTTGAAGAACTCAATCTTTACTACCAACGCATCTTCACCGCATACAACTGGAACCAATCCAGCCTCAACGACAAGTTGACCACCATTACTCAAGGAGCCCTGGTATGAACGCCCCGGAACGCACCAAAACTGAAAAGAACAACCTGATCCCGTTCAATCTCGCGGATTTTTACAAGACGGGCCATCCACCGATGTATCCGCGCGAGACCAAAAAACTGGTCGCCAACTTTACGCCGCGCTCCGACAAGTACGCGCCGGTATTGCCCGGGCTGTTCGATCACAAGGTTGTCTGGTTCGGTCTGCAGGGCTTCATCCAGGAATACCTGATCGATGTGTTCAACAACGAATTCTTTAACAAGCCGCAGCAACTGGCCGTGCGCAAATACCAGCGCCGCATGGACACCGCTCTCGGCCCGAATGTGGTGCCGGTCGGCAGCCTCGAAGCGTTGCACACGCTGGGATACCTACCGCTGGAGATCCGTTCGTTGCCGGAGGGCTCGCGGGTGGACATCAAAGTCCCGCCGGTTTTGTTCATCAGCACGCACGAGCAATTTCCGTGGATCGCCACGTATTTCGAAACGCTGTTCAGCTGCGAAAACTGGAAGCCGTCCACCGTCGCCACCATCGCCTTCGAGTTCCGCAAACTGCTGACCTACTTCGCCAGGATGACCGGCGCGCCGGAAGACTTCGTCGCTTGGCAGGGACACGACTTCTCGATGCGCGGCATGAGCGGCGTCCACGACGCGATGCGTTGTGGCGCGGGACACTTACTGTCCTTCACCGGCACCGACACGATTCCAGCGATCGACTACCTGGAAGACTTCTACGGCGCCGATGCGGAAAAAGAACTGGTCGGCGGCTCCATTCCGGCCTCCGAGCACAGCGTGATGGCCTTGCGGATTCTGTTGACGCAACAACGTCTGGCGCAGGATCCCGCCAACGCGGATATGGACGAGAAAGCGCTGCGCCGCCTGGCCGAGCTGGAAATCATGCGCGAGTTCGTCAGCAAGGATTATCCGGCTGGCATGGTGTCGATCGTCAGCGACACCTTCGATTTCTGGAACGTCATCACCGTCATCGCGAAAGCGCTCAAGCCGGAAATTCTGGCCCGCAAACAAGATGCGCTGGGCAACGCCAAAGTGGTGTTCCGTCCCGACTCCGGCGATCCGGTGCTGATACTGACCGGCTACACCGACGACGAGGTAACGCGGCAGGACGATGGCTCGTACATTGTGCGCGCAAGCGGCGAGCGCATTACCGAGGCCGAGCGCAAAGGAGCTGTCGAATGTCTGTGGGATATCTTTGGCGGCACTACCACCAGCAAGGGTTTCAAGGTGCTTGATTCGCACGTCGGCCTGATCTACGGCGATTCGATCACCCTGCAACGCGCGCTGAGTATCCTGCAACGCCTCGCGGCCAAAGAATTCGCGTCGTGCAATGTGGTATTCGGTATCGGCTCGTTCACCTACAACATGCTTACCCGCGACAATTTCGGTTGGGCGATGAAGGCCATCTACGCGCAGGTTGGTGACGAGTCGGTGGAGATTTACAAGGACCCCGCGACCGACAACGGCACCAAGAAATCTGCACGTGGTTTGCTGCGGGTGGAAAAGGAAGGCGACAAGTTCGTGCTCTACGAGCGCCAGACGGAAGAAAAGGCCAACGGCGGCGCGCTGGTGCCGGTGTTCCGCGATAGCAAGATGCTGGTCAACCAAAGCCTTGCGGAGATCCGGCAGCGTTTGCAGGACTCGTGGATTTGTCCTGAGCCGGGCAGCGTCGTTTGGAATAGCGCTGTCGAGTAATAAACCAAGTTCTCAAAACATGTCCGCTGCGGGAAATTTTCGCCATACTTGCTACCTGTAGATAGCGTGAAAATTTCCGGCTGCGGAGCCCATCGTCGCGCCTCGCTCTGCCAAAAAGTGGCAGATAAGGCGGCAAAAAAAGCGGCAGAAAACCTCAAGAAAAATTCGCTTTCAGCGAAAAAAAGGTTGTACTATCAAATGGTTGCAATCATCGATAAGCGGCAGGCAAAGCGGCAAAATGTTCGACTCTTCGTCTAAGGTTTTGACGCCGCGCGGTTTCAATGCGGCGTCGTCGGTGTATCGGTCACCAATCCTTTGATTTCCTTTTTCAGCTGCGCCAGTTTGGCCGAATTGAGCCAGCAGTAGACGGCGCTGAGAAATTTCAGCCATGGTGATACCGTGATAGGTGCCAGCAAGGCACGCGTCTGTGCATTGAGCGGCAGTCCGGCGAGGCTAATGATGTTGTCGTCGGCGTGCGCCCAGTTGGTCGCCTCCGCAAAGCCCCGGCCCACCTCCTTGCCCTGCAGGTCGTGCAGCACGGCGCCACCTTCGGCATATTGCGGCCCGTGGCCGAAGAAGCCGGTCTGGCCGGTGCGCGTCAGCGGCGTGAGTGTGAACTCGCGCAACGGCGCTGGCAATTCCTGATCCAGTTTGAAGTAATAGCCAGCCGGATACCAGACGTCGGTTGCAGGATAGACCGCCGGATTGGGCGTGGCGGTCACGTTCACCCACTCCGTCACGGTCATCCGACCTGTGATGGTGGAAGCCTGACCGCGAACGTCGATGAATTTGCCATGGAAGGTACTGCCCATCTTGGCCGGCGGCGTCGCGCCGGTCTGCCAGTAAAAGGGGCTGTTGCCGGCCGAGTGCAGGGCCGAGAGCGTCATCTGCACCTCTTCCTGAATACCCTCTGCCACGTTGGTGTTGAACTGCATTTCAAACCAGTCCCAGCCGCCAGGTCCGGTCGGCCCCAAATTGCTGGCGGCGCGTAGCACCGGCGCTTGGGTGCCGCCTTGCGGCATGAAGCCGGACGTCCATTGGTGGTCGTACCACAGGCTGCCCCCGGTCAACACGACGCGCTTGCCGGCGATGGTGATGGCGCTTTCCACTCCCTCGCGTAGTTTGAGCAGTGGGGCCGAATAATACAGCGTGCCGAGGCCGTCGACGCTGGGCGAAAGGCCCTGATCGCCCTGCAGGAAATAGCCGCGATGGTTGTCCAGTGTGATGTCGACTTCGAATTCCACGTTGGGCGACTTGCCCAGGTCGTAGCCGCGGCCTTGCAGGCGCGCGGGGAACAGATCGCCGTTGTCGCTGAGTCCTTCGATGCCATTGCGCCCGAGTTTGTACTTGAACGGCTTAGCCTGTACTTCGATGAGACCGGTGGTGCCGGCGACCACGATGGTGTCGGAGCGGTATTGCTCGCCGCTTTGGGGATCGCAGATGGCCAGGTGCATCTCCAGCGACTGGTTCTCGATGTCGCTCAGGCCCAGCGCGGCGGCCAAGGGTGGCGGCAGTAAGGCATACTGCCAGAACATTAGCTCGACGCTGTAGTGCTTGCCCTCCGCGTCGTGGAAATTACCGACGAAGAAATGCCAGCCAAGTTGATACCTCAGTTGCGGCAGGTCGATTTCCGGCCATTTGAAGTCGGCCTTCGACGGCACGAGGTCGTAGCCGGTGATCGATTCCGGCCCGAGGAACAGGCAGCTCGCATAAAACTCGCGCGGGCTCATACTCATCTTCATTGTATTCTTGACGTGCTCGCGTAGGAGCGCGTAACTGTCCTTGCGCGGCGGCGCGAAGCTCAACGGATTGGCTTCGAGCTGATCGAGCCGCTTGAGAAAGCGCTCGGCATAGGCGCGCTCGCTGTTTTTCTCGCTCTCGATGCGTTCGAGGATAGGCAACGGAATTTTGCTGGCGTCGTATTCCTTCATCCAGAGCGCGTGCGCGATGCCTTGCAGGGTCAGCGGATTCATCACTTTCTCCGTCGTGAAGTTGTCTTTATTGTAGGGGTGAAAGTTTGACGGAAACGCAAATATTTTATTCGTTGGAAATTGTAGACATTGTCGGGGCCCAAGCGTCTCTCGATCCTCCACATGTTCGAGCACCGCTGGCAGGGGGCGGGCGACCGCTTTAACGATCCGAAGATCCATCGTGTCGCGCGACGTTTTAGGCATGACAATCACTTTCATGTCACCATCGTTGAATAGGAGGCTAGCGTGAAATTTCTCGTTGGGGCACTCGCAATGGCCGGGGCTTTTATCGCGGTAGCGCATGGCGCGCAGGTATGGGAATGGGCGCTACGCCCCGCTGAAGTGAAATATGCGATTTACGGAGGGGATCTTGGTGACACCTATGCACCCACCCCCAAAAACGTGCGGGTCGCCTTCTACGTCCGTGGCCGCGCAGCAAAGGAGATGTTTGAAGCAATGGGGCCGGACAGAAAGAGTGAGTGCGGTATCGAGAAGGGCGGCCGGGTCCGTGAAAAAGAACATGTGGCCTGTAGGTACCGTCCTTCCGACGGCTACGAATGTGACTTCGGTTTCGATCTTCGTTCAGGCAGGAGCATTGGCGGCTCAATTTGCTGATTGGTCGAAGCGCAGCAAGTGTTCGATTAGACGGGGGGCCTCCCTTCCAAGGCGCGCGCCGCCGCGAGTATGCCATCGAGTATCCGGTCGGCGACCTTTTCCGAAAACCCGGCTGGCAGCTCGGCGCGGACCTTGTCGACAATTGCAGGTGTGCGGACAATGAAATCCTGAATGAGCGGTTCCGCGCTGTCGGCGTAACCTACCTTCCTCGCAGTGCTATTGAAGTGTCGTCGCATGATTTGATGCGCCGTGTAGTGCCTGTTCTTGCCGAGGAGCGCCATGGCCATCTTGATGTCCTGCTCCGCCCACCGGTTCGGCCCGTTGCCTATGGCGGGGTAGGCGGACATCACGTCATAGATAGGCGTCATCTTGAAGCGCTGTTCGCCGGCGAGCAGCTGAATGCTGAAGTTCTTGGCGTGACCATCCGGCGCCCGCAGCATCCAGAACAGAAGCTGCGTGGCCATCAGCGTGCGCATGTCCGCGACCGGCTGTTGCGACTGTTGCAGCAGCGTGAATATCTGCTGCAGGCCCGGGCCGCCTTCGTTTTCGTACTTAATCAACGGTGAGGTCCCCGTCGCTTGGCAAAAATCCTCCTGAATCAGCCGGAACAGCTGCTTTCCGTCGTGCGACAGCGTCCGGTCGAAACGCTCGACGACGAGCACCCGTTGTGAGCCGAATGTCGCAATCTGCGCATTCGCCGTTGGCAAGCCATATTCTTTGAACAGCCGCAGGCATAACCACTCGTTGTCGACCGACGTGGAGAAGTCCGCCTTTTTTCCGCCAACCAGCCCGATGGGCAGTTTGAAGATGTGAGTGGTCGGCGTCGCGCCGCGCGGCTTCAGCCATTTTCCATCCCACCACAGGAACGCGTCTTTCTCTTGCGCGCCGGCCAGCGAAATCCTGAAATCGTCATCGGGGGCGGGCATGGCGCCGTAATGGCCCGGATTAACCACGTCCAGCAGGTGCCGCTCGATGGCCTCATCATCGACCACGATGCCGTCTACTTGGCCCAGTCCCTCCGGTTCGACACCCTCGGGCAGAAGCTGCAAAGCCCCAACGCAGTCCCGTCCAATGGCCGTAAGAAGATCGAATGCGCCGGCGGAGCCAGTCTTGAATCGGGCTGCGATGCGTTTGCGGATGGTGTCGCTGTCCGGCAGCAGTCCGTCGAAGTAGTGGGAGACGCGGTCTCCCTTTAGCGGCTCGTTATGAAGATTGAACGGCAGCGATAGCGAGACCGGGCGCCCACGTGGGGAGTTGCGCCAGGCTGCGTCGTATTGCAGTTCGGAGTTTCCTGAGGCTTTGACCGTCCAGCGTCCGACGTAGTCCCCGTTGGCCCAGAGGTGGAGTGTTTGGCTATGCGCGCGACGGCCCATGATTACCACTCCGTAGAGCTGCTCGGCCCGCCCTCGATGCGCTCGCCGAGCCGCAGCTCCAGCCCGATTGCCGAACACCAACTGAGCAGTTGCTTGACGCTGATTTCATCGGGATGTTGTTCCAAGTGTGATATGCGATTCTGGCTCAAGCCAAGACGATGCGCCACAGCGGTCTGCGTGAGCCCGCGCCGCTTGCGCGTAGACAAGAGCAGCTGACCTAACTGTGGCGAGGTGATGAGGAGCCGAGATACGGGTGTGGTTGACATGGGAATATCCGTCATTCAGATAAGTTAAATTTTAGCTGAATATCAGATAATATCAATATATCCGGATATCAGATAAATATAAATTATCTTAGTCGCGAATAACCTTGGGAACGCCGGGCCAAGGTGCCGGACAATTCGTTCACCCCAAGCTTCTTCCTGTCCTCCATATGGTCGAGCACCGTTGGCAGGGCATGGACGATCGTAAAATGGGGATCGGGGACATCAGTCTAGCCTGCAGCGAAAAATTCGAACCCACGAAGGCCATCAAAGTGGCCTGGACGTAGACATCCGTGCGATTCGAAAGGACGGGCGGAAGCTGCCGGTAAGTTGGACCGATGCCCAGTATGATCGCGAGGCCACGACCAAGAGTACGATTCGGCACGCCGCTTTGAACCGCTTTTGCTGAACGAGTGGCAACTGCAGGTGGTTGCCCCATCAAGTGAGAGCAGTGTCATGGGATCGGTCAAGCGCTGCGGAAAAACTGCATGAACTCGTTCAATGTTTTTTCCGGAGCCTCCTCGGGGAGGTAATGACCGCACGGCAGGCCGCCACCGCGAACAGCCCCAGCGACTGATTTGTCCCGCCAGGTTTGCAGCACGTCGTAGGTATTACCGACAACACCTTTATCTCCCCACAAAACAAGCAATGGCGACTGAATCTTGTTCTGCGCATCAGCCGCATCATGCTCAAGGTCGATGGAAGCCGCGGCACGATAATCCTCGCACACCGCATGCAGGGTCTCGGGCGTATAGCAGCGGCGGTACTCAGCGTACGCAGCGGGCGTAATGGCGCCGGGAGTCTTGTTCTGTTTGTCGATATGATGTTTGAGGTAATACTCCAGATTCGCGCTAATTAGTGTTTCGGGCAAGGGCGCGGGTTGGATCAGGAAGAACCACCAAACGTAGCGTGTGGCGAACGCCATGTCGGTGCTCGCATACATCGTGGCTGTCGGGGCGATATCGAGAAGGGCAGCGCGCTCGACCACTTGCGGATGGTCCAGCAACATGCGATGAGCAACGCGCGCACCACGATCGTGGCCTGCAACCTGAAAGCGCGAAAAGCCAAGTTGCCGCATGACTTCGACCTGGTCGAGCGCCATCAGGCGCTTGGAATAACCGATGTGATTAGCACCGCCATCCGGCTTGCCTGAGTCACCGTAGCCGCGAAGATCAGTAAGAACGACCGTAAAATGCCGCGCAAGAGCTGGTGCGACTTTATGCCAGCATGCCATCGTTTGGGGATGTCCATGTAATAGCAAGAGCGCTGGTCCTTGTCCCCCAACCAAAGTGTTGATCGAGGTTCCGCTAGTTGTAATCATGGCCCTCTTGAAACCCGGAAACATTAGTTCGCTGGGGTGTGAGACTTGGGATGCCTTGTCCGGGCGTTGCTCAGTTGCTTTGTCCACATAGAGTCCTTTGCTAGATGCCCAGGGACGGCGACAATAGGTGACTTATGATGAAGGCACCGCACGCCGTCAGCAAGCCGCGTGATGCCCACCCCGTCAATCCTAGATCTGGATTCACGAAGGCGAGCTCTGAGCGTTCCTGATTGCAGACACAAGCATTATTGTTATCGCACCCCGCCGTGAGATGAGCACGCGCCCTGCTTGTCTTTGGAGTGCGATACCCAGCCGTCCTTGCAAACTACGGTATCACCGTCGTCACCACCGCCGCATCCGCTTAGAGCACAGCAGGCAGCCATCGTCAAAACCAGGACGATATTCCTCATTTGGTTCCAGCCTTGCCAGTTTCTGGATTGACGTTGCCCTTGGTTGACCAGTTATTCGATTTGGTGTTGTCTTTGGTGGAGCGATTATGTGTAGCTACATGCGTTCCGTCCTTCTTGGTATAGGTGGAAACGTGCTCCCTAGACGACTTTGCTCCAGTGCCAGAAGCTGCGTTACTCGAATGGTGCGACCCGCTAGATGCGTGACTGCCAGAGTGGCCGCCTCCATGGCCGCCGCGCGCGGACGCCAGCGGTGATATCGCAAACACGCAAAGCAAAATTAGTATTTTTTTCATGCTTGTCTCCAAATCGGCAAAGCGTGCCGCCCGCTCATTGATTATAGGAAAATTAATAGATGGCAATCTATCCAATAGTCACTATCTAATCGATGCTTGACGAATGGAGTACACCCACGCCGGATTGGCGCACGCCAAGAGCGAAGGCAAGACGCTGGGCCGCCTGTCGAAGACCAGTGGCGAGCAGCGCGCGGACATCCTTGTCAAGGGCGCCGCCGGCGAGAGCACCAGCGCTCTAGCGCGAATGTATGAAGTTTCGCGTGCCAACTTCCTTGGCAGTTAGAAATCAGGACAAGCTATCTTCACCCAATGGCCTATCAGCCTAGGCGCGCATGGTAGGGCTCGCCCCACACGTCGCCACCGGCGTTGAGCAAATCGGGGTACAAGCGGTTACACGACGCATATTCGATGCAGAAAACAAAAAGCCCAGCCGGTGAGGGCTGGGCTAAGTGCTTGATTTTGCTGGTGCCGACTGCCGGTTTCGAACTGGCCACCTGATGATTACAAATCAACTGCTCTACCAAATGAGCTAAGTCGGCGAAACTTGTACGGGGCAAATTATACGCTATTTGATCCGCGTGAGGGTGGGTCGCCCGCCCTTTTTGGGTGGGTCGTTGTCGTCCTGCGGGGCGCCTGGCGCCTCGTTTTTGCCCGCCGGCGCCGGGGTCGGCACGGCCGCCAGCGACGGTCCCGGCACGCTGGTTTCCTCCACCGGCGGCGGCGCTTCGGCACCGCCCGCTTGCGGCTCGAACGCCATGCCCTGGCCGTTTTCGTTGGCGTAGATCGCCATGACGTTGTTGACCGGGACGTAGATTTCGCGCGAGACGCCGCCGAAGCGGGCGTGGAAGCGGATGCTGTCGTTGTCCATCTTCAGCCCCGAGGTGGCGCCGAAACTGATGTTGAGGACGATTTCGCCTTTTTTCACATACTCCATCGGCACCGTGGTCGAGGCGTCGACCTTGACGGCCAGGTAGGGCGTGTAGCCGCTGTCGGTGCACCACTCATAAATGGCGCGCAGCATGTAGGGCTTGGTAGAGATTTCGGACATGGTATTCCAGACTACGGTAAAACACGGCACGCCCCCGCTTCAGAACGGTGGGCGCGCCGATAATTTCAACTAAACATCGGCGTTTCCGCGATCGAACCGATCAGCGGCGCATGACCTTTTCCGACGGCGTCAGCGCTTCGATGTAGGCCGGGCGCGAGAAGATGCGCTCGGCGTACTTCATCAGCGGGGCGGCGGTCTTCGACAGTTCGATGCCGTAGTGGTCCAGGCGCCACAGCAGCGGCGCGACGGCCACGTCGAGCATCGAGAATTCGTCGCCCAGCATGTACTTGTTCTTCAGGAACAGCGGCGCCAGCGTCGTCAGGCGGTCGCGGATTTCCGCGCGCGCCTTGTCGTGGCTCTTGTCGTTGCCCTTGGCGCGCTCGCTTTCGAGCACGTGCACGTGGACGAACAATTCCTTCTCGAAATTGAACAGCATCAGCCGCGCGCGCGCGCGCATCAGCGGGTCGGCCGGCATCAGTTGCGGATGCGGGAAGCGCTCGTCGATGTATTCGTTGATGATATTCGATTCGTACAGAATCAATTCACGCTCGACCAGAATCGGCACCTGACCATACGGATTCATGGTCGAGATATCTTCCGGCTTGTTGAACAAGTCGACGTCGCGCACTTCAAAGTCCATGCCTTTTTCGAACAGAACCAGACGGCAGCGCTGCGAAAATGGGCAGGTTGTACCCGAGTAGAGAACCATCATTTTTTGTAGTTCCTTAAAAACTAAGGGGGTGACGCCGCGAACGGATCACCCCGGATCGATCGCCCGCCGCTGACGGCGGGCATCGCAAAACAAGCGCCGGGCCAGCCGGCGCTCTCGATTATTTAACTTCTTTCCAGAACGACGCGTTCAGGCGCCATGCCAGCAAAGCGAACAGGGCCATGAACAATACCACCGCCACGCCCAGTTTTTTGCGGGTTTGCGCCGCCGGTTCCGCCATCCACTCCATGTAACCGACCAGGTCGGCCACGGCGGTGTCGAATTCCAGCTTGCTCATGGTGCCCGGCTTGACCTGCTCGAAGCCGGCGAACTGGTGCGTCATCTTGCCGTGTTCGTGCGGATCTTCCACCTCGACCGTCTTGATCGTCTGGATGCCCTGCAACTCCCACAGCACATGCGGCATGGCCACGTTTTCCAGCACGCGGTTGTTCCAGCCGGTCGGGCGGGTGTCGTCCTTGTAGAAGTTACGCAGGTAAGTATACAGGTAGTCGCCGCCGGTGCCGGCGCCCGACGATTTGGCGCGCGAAATGACCGACAGATCCGGCGGCACCACCCCGAACCAGGCCTTGGCGTCGGCCGGGCGCATGGTGGTGGTCATCATCTCGCCAACCTTTTCGCCGGTGAACAGCAGGTTGCTTTTGATCTGCTCCTCGGTCAGGCCCAGGTCCTTGAGGCGGTTGTAGCGCATCGACGAGGCGTTGTGGCAGTTCAGGCAATAGTTGACGAACAGCTTGGCGCCGTGTTGCAGCGCCGCCATGTTGTTCGACCGGTCCGGCGCCTTGTCGAGGGCGACACCGCCTTCGTTGGCGAACGCCAGGGCCGGCAGCAGGGCCAGCGCGGCAAGCAGTTTCTTTGCAAAATTCATGTCATGTCCTTTATCTACTTTAGCCAAGGTACGTAATCAGTGCGCGTGGAAGACGACGCGGTCGGGCACTTTTTTGAACGTGCCCATCGCGCTCCACCATGGCATGAACAGGAAGAAGCTAAAGTACAGCAGGGTGCACACTTGCGACACCAGGGTGCGGCCGTCGGTCGGCGCCAGGGTGCCGAGGTAGCCGAGGGTCAGGAACGACAGGAAGAACACGGCGTAGACATACTTGTGCCAGCTCGGACGGTAGCGGATCGACTTGACCGGCGACTTGTCCAGCCACGGCATGAAGGCCAGGATCACCACCGAGCCGCCGAAGAACACCACGCCCCAGAACTTGGCGTCGAGGATCTGCGGCAGCATGCCGATGATGGCCACCAGCGCGATGACGGCGATGGCGATCTTGACGAGTTGCGGCAGCTTCGACTTGAGCCAGACGAACACCACGTAGGCGGCCACGAAGAACATCAGCACCCACATGAAGTCGGCCGTGGTGGCGCGCAGCACCGAGTAGAACGCGGTGAAGTACCAGGTCGGGGCGATGTGCAGCGGCGTCTTGAGCGAGTCGCCCGGCAGGAAGTTGTTGTACTCGAGGAAGTAGCCGCCCATTTCCGGCGCGAAGAACACCACCGCGCTGAAGATCAGCAGGAACACCGATACGCCGAACAGGTCGTGCACCGTGTAGTACGGGTGCGACGGGATCGAGTCGACCGGGTGGCCGTCCGGGCCCAGGTTTTCTTTGACTTCGATGCCGTCCGGGTTGCTCGAGCCCACTTCGTGCAGCGCGATCAGGTGCGCCGCGACCAGGCCCAGCAGCACGAGCGGGATGGCGATCACGTGGAACGCGAAGAAGCGGTTCAGGGTGGCGTCGGAGACGACGTAGTCGCCGCGGATCCACAGCGACAGGTCCGGCCCGATCAGCGGGATGGCGCCGAACAGGTTGACGATCACCTGCGCGCCCCAGTACGACATCTGGCCCCATGGCAGCAGGTAGCCGAAGAAGGCCTCGGCCATCAGGCACAGGAAGATGGCAAAGCCGAACAGCCAGATCAGCTCGCGCGGCTTGCGGTACGAGCCGTACAGCAGCCCGCGCGTCATGTGCAGGTAGACGATGATGAAGAAGGCCGACGCGCCGGTCGAGTGCATGTAGCGCACCAGCCAGCCCCACGGCACTTCGCGCATGATGTATTCGACCGAGCCGAAGGCCAGGTTGGCGTCCGGCTTGTAGTGCATCGTCAGGAAGATGCCGGTGACGATCTGCAGCACCAGCACCAGCATCGCCAGCGAGCCGAAGATGTACCAGAAGTTGAAGTTTTTCGGGGCGTAGTACTTGCCCCATTGGTCATTCCACAGCTTGGTCAGCGGGAAGCGGTCGTCGACCCAGCCGAGTGCTTTTTGTGCGGCCGGAGCATCGGCCGGGAATTTTGTCTCTTTGAAAGCCGCCATGATTTACGCCTCGCCTTTCTCGTCTTTGCCAATGACCAGCTTGTTGTCGCTCAGGAACATGTAGCGCGGCACCTGCAGATTGTCCGGCGCCGGCTTGTTTTTGAAGACGCGGCCGGCCATGTCGAAGGTCGAGCCGTGGCACGGGCACAGGAAGCCGCCTTCCCAGTCGTCCGGCAGCGACGGCTGCGGACCGGGGGCGAACTTGGACGAGGGCGAGCAGCCGAGGTGGGTACAGATGCCGACCGCGACGAGGATGTCGGGCTTGCGCGAGCGCCATTCGTTGCGGGCGTATTCGGGCGTGAATTCGTCGGGATTGCGTTTGGATTCGGCGTCGGCGACCTTGCCGTCGGTTTTCTTCAGCGACGCGATCATTTCCGGCGTGCGCTTGATGATCCAGACCGGCTTGCCGCGCCATTCCACGGTTTTCATTTCCCCGGGGTTCAGCGCCGAGATGTCCACCTCGACCGGCGCGCCGGCGGCTTTCGCCCGCTCCGACGGCTGGAAGGTGCTCACCAGCGCCCCCGCGGTTGCCAGACCCACTACACCACCCGCCGCCCCTGTTGCGACGAGCAAACCGCGACGGCCGGAATCGACCTGCTTTTCGTTACTCATACAAACCCCAATCAGTCAAAGTGCGAACAAAATCTGGAAACCGCGTACCAACCTGAAATCTGAAAACTTGATGAAGCACGAATGTAGCTTCTAGCAACCTTAAATTATAAGGTAACCGTCTAGCGAATTAAAGCAAAAACGTTGCCGTAACCCCAATTGGGGCGATTTGCGCACCGTTTTGGGCTTGATTTTTGGCGGACTCTGCCCTATGAGGGGAGACCCGGGTTTCGCTAATTGATATAGGTCAAACTTATAACGTAAATCGCTGTCCAAATGCGCGAACGGCAAGCGTGTTTGGAATCTAATTGAAAAAATAGTATGATCCACCCGCGGTTTTGTTCACAAATGACCACACGTCGAGGATATAAAAATGGCAATGATGCAAGAATTTAAAGAATTCGCGATGAAGGGCAACGTGGTCGACCTCGCCGTCGGCGTGATCATCGGCGGCGCCTTCGGCAAGATTGTCGATTCGCTGGTGACCGACATCATCATGCCGCCGATCGGCAAGCTGTTCGGCGGCCTGGACTTCGCCAACTACTACATCCCGCTCAACGGCCAGGCCGCCAACCTGAGCCTGGTGGAAGCGAAGAAGCTGGGCGCGGTGTTCGCCTACGGTAACTTCTTCACGATCCTGCTCAATTTCATCATCCTGGCCTTCGTCATCTTCCAGATGGTGCGGCTGATGAACAAGGCGCGCAACCTGCACGAGCATCCGGTGGTGACGCCGCCGGCGCCGCCGGCCGAGGACATCGTGTTGCTGCGTGAAATCCGTGACGCCCTGAAGAAATAAACAGAAATGGACGCCGTCCGCCGGACGGCATGCTCAAGCTATGCGACGACTGTGGTTATTGTTTGCGCAAACGGTGACCGTCGTTTTGGCGCTGTATTTCGTGTATGCGGCCGTGGGGCCGCACGGCGCGGCGCCGGTGCGCCTGCAGCAGATGGGCAGCCCGGAGCGGCCGGCCGTCATGCTCGAGGCCGGGCCGGGCAAGGCGCCGGCGTCGGCCATCGGCTCGTACCGGGCGGCGGCCGGGCGCGCGATGCCGGCCGTGGTCAACATCATCACCAGCAAAAAGCCCAAGCGCGGCAAGCATCCGCTGCTGCGCGACCCGTTCTTTAAGAAATTCTTCGGCGACCGCGATCGCGACGGCGAAGGCGACGACGACGAGGCCAGCCTCGGCTCGGGCGTCATCGTCTCGGCCGAGGGCTATATCCTGACCAACAACCACGTGGTCGAGGCCGCCGACGAGATCGAGGTGGTGCTGGCCGACGCCCGCAAGGCCGCCGCCAAGGTGGTCGGCACCGATCCGGAGACCGACCTGGCGGTCATCAAGATCTCGCTCGACAAGCTGCCGGTGATCGTGCTGGGGCAGGCCGAGCAGGCGCAGGTGGGCGACGTCGTGCTGGCCATCGGCAATCCGTTCGGCGTCGGCCAGACGGTAACGATGGGCATCATCTCCGCGCTGGGGCGCAACAACCTGCACATCAACCACTTCGAAAACTTCATCCAGACCGACGCCGCGATCAACTTCGGCAACTCCGGCGGCGCGCTGGTCGACGCCAACGGCAACCTGCTGGGCATCAATTCGGCGATCTATTCGCAAAGCGGCGGCTCGGTCGGCATCGGCTTCGCGATTCCGGTGTCGACCGCCAAATCGGTGATGGAAGCGATCATCAAGTCGGGCCACGTGGTGCGCGGCTGGATCGGCGTGGAAACGCAGGAGATCACGCCGGAGATGGCCAGCAGCTTCGGCCTGAAGCGCCAGAGCGGCGCCATCATCGCCGGCGTGGTGCGCCACGGCCCGGCCGACAAGGGCGGCATCAAGCCGGGCGACATCCTGCTGACGGTCGACGACAAGCCGGTCACCGACACCAACGGCATGCTCAACCTCATCGCCCAACTGACTCCGGGCGAAAAAGCTAAAATGACGGTCTTGCGCAAGAACCGCGAAACGACGATCGATGTCACGGTCGGCAAGCGTCCGGCCAGCGCCAAAATAAAGTAAACCCCAGCCCATGCATTTACGCGACCTGACTCAATTCCTCAAAGAACTCGCCGACAACAACAACCGTCCGTGGTTCATCATGAACAAGCCGCGCTACGACATCCTGCGCGAAGAATTCCTGCAGGTGGTGACGGAGATGATCGCCGGGCTGGGCAAGTTCGATCCGGCGGTCAAGTTCAGCAATCCGAAGAAGGCGATGTTCCGCATCAACCGCGACGTGCGTTTCGCGCATGACAAGAGCCCGTACAAGACGCGTTTCTCGGCGGCGGTGGCGCCGAACGATATGCGCCGGCCGAGCCAGACGGGCGGGCCGACCTACTACATGCAGATCGACGGCCACGGCAAATTGCTGTTCGGCGCCGGCGAGTACATGCCGCCGGCGGGGCGCCTGAAGGCGTTGCGCCAGCACATGGTCGACGACGCGGCCGGGTTCAAGAAGGTACTCAAGAACAAGAAGCTGCGCTTGACGTTTGGCGATATCCGGGACGAGGGCAAGCTGATGCGGCCGCCGAAGGGCTTCGACGCCGATCACGAGCACATCGAGTACATCAAGCTGAAGAGTTTCTTCGTGTGGACCGAGATCGACGTGCCGATGAACCAGCCGGAGTTGCTGGTGCCGCTGATCGTCGGCGGCTTGAAGGACGCGTTCCCGCTGGTGCAGTGGATGCGCGAGGCGCAAGAGGAAGAGCACGCCGAAGAGTGAATACTCCGGGGTCAGGTCCACCATTTCTACACGACCTCGGCCGTCGGCGCCCTGTCGATGGGCGCACGGTTAAGCCCGTGTAGAATTGGTGGACCTGACCCCGGAGTTGCTTTTGCTTAGCGTTTGACTTGTTCGTCGCGCGGGTCGCGCGACAGCAACTTCGCCACCATCGCCTGCGGCTGGTCGCCGTCGAACAGCACGCCCGCCACGGCGTTGGTGATCGGCATGTCGACGCCCACCCTGGCCGCCAGCTCGCGCACCGCCTTCGAGCACGGCACGCCCTCGGCCACGTGCCCCAGCTCCTGCACGATGGTGTCCAGTGCCTTGCCCTGCGCCAGCCCCAGCCCGACCCGCCGGTTGCGCGACAAGTCGCCGGTGCACGTCAAAATCAGGTCGCCCATGCCCGTCAGGCCCATGAACGTTTCGGTCTGCCCGCCCAGCTTGGTGCCCAGGCGCGTGATCTCGGCCAGCCCGCGCGTGATCAGCGCGGCGCGCGCGTTCAAGCCCAGCCCCAGGCCGTCGGCCACGCCGGTGGCGATCGCCAGCACGTTCTTGACCGCGCCACCGACCTCCACACCGACCAGGTCCTCGCTGGAATACACGCGGATGTTGCCGCCATGGACGGCCGCCACCACGCAGTCGCGCAGCGCCGCCGAAGCCGAGGCGATGGTCAGCGCGCACGGCAAGCCGCGCGCCACTTCCTGTGCGAACGACGGCCCCGACAACGCGCCGCCGGCCACGCCGTCGCCCAGCACTTCGCGCACGATTTGATGCGGCAACAGGCCGGTGCCGTATTCGAAGCCCTTGCACAGCCAGACCACGTGCGACACCCCGTGCGGCTTCAATTGCTGCAGCAGCGGACGCAGGCCGGCCACCGGGCAGGCGGCGATCAGCAGGCCGTCCTTGCCGGCCGCGTGCGCCAGCGCGGCGTCGAAATCGGCGGCCACGCGCAAACGCTCGGGGAAGGGATAGCCGGGCAGGTAGTCGGCGTTTTCGCGGGCGGCGCCCATCGCTTGCAGCGCGGCCCCGTTGCGGCCCCACAGCAGCACGTCGTGGCGCTGCGCCAGCGCGATGGCGACGGCGGTGCCCCAGGCGCCCGCGCCGAGCACGCTCACCTTGCGCGTGCCGGGCGCCGCTTGTTTGGTTTGATTATCTGGCATGGGACTCCGGGCCCGTGGTTCAGATGCTGGGATTATAGTCCCCAGATCTCGGCATTCTTGACGTAACCGACCAGGCCGTCGCGGTGACGCACCTTGACCCAGCCGCCGGCGGCCACCTCGGCCACCTCCAGCAGCACGCCTTTGTCGGCGGTAAATACGGGCGCGGCGGCGTCGTCCGGCGTGGCGCGGACCTTCAGGTTGGCGACGCGGGTGATGACGTTGCGCTTGGCCGTCAGGCCCTTGGCCTCGGTCCAGGCCATGTCGCCGTTGACGTCGCGCACCTTGAGCCATTCGCCGTAGGCCAGCACCACTTCGAGCGGCGCGCCGCGCGGCACGACAAACAATTTGCCGCCTTTGGTCGATGGGGCGTCGTACAGCACCACGGGCGCGGCGCCCACCGTTTTGAAGTCGAACGCGTGGCTGCTCGCGGCGGCCAGCATCAGGCTCAGACCTGCGATCAAACGGGGAAATGTCATGGCTTACCTTGCAGATGGACAGCGCGCGGGGCGCGGCTAGTCGGGTGAAACAGCCGCCGGACGAGCGTCCGGCGACGTTGCTACAGTATAACTCTTCTTAGTGCAGCTTAGTGCGTGGTGGCGCCGTCGGCCGCAGGAGCCGCCGCGGCGGCGTCGGCCACCGCTTGCAGACGCTGCTGGTAGAACACTTCGAAGTTGATCTCGGCCAGGTGCACTGGCGGGAAGCCGGCACGGGTGATCACGTCGGCGATGTTGGCGCGCAGGTAAGGGTAGACGATGTTCGGGCAGCCGATACCCAGCAGCGGATCGAGTTGATCGGCCGGGATGTTGCGCGCTTCGAAGATGCCGGCTTGCTTGCCTTCAACCAGGAACGCGACCTTGTCCTTGACCTTGGCGGTCACGGTGATGGTGACGGTCGACTCGAAGATGCCTTCGGCCAGCGGCTCGGCGCCCACGTCCAGGGCCACTTCGATGGTCGGGGCTTCCTGTTCCAGGAAGATCGATGGGGAATTTGGTTGTTCCAGCGACATGTCTTTCAGGTAGACGCGTTGGATTTGGAATACTGGTTGCAGGTTTTCGTCAGACATGGAACGCTTTCGTTATAGTGAAAACGAGCGGCACGGGCCGCTCAGATGATGTTGGCTTGGGATGGCCTTGTGGAAGCTCAAATCAAACGCGAGGGCAATTGTATCAAAACCACTATCGATGCAAAGGATTTCCGCCCGCGCGTTGTATTTGGTGGCAGTTAGCCATTTAACAAGGGTGACAGGCCGCCGGCTTGATCGAGCGCATACAAATCGTCGAAACCGCCGACATGGGTGTCGCCGATGTAGATTTGCGGCACGGTGCGGCGGCCGGTTTTTTGCATCATCAGCATCCGCTGCTCCGGGTCGAGGTCGACGCGGATTTTCTTCAGCCCGGTCACGCCCTTCGATTCGAGCAGGCGCTCGGCGCGGATGCAGTACGGGCACACGGCGGTGGTGTACATGATCACTTCGGTCGTCATGATGCGTCCTTCCAGTTATTTTGCCAACGGTTTGGAGAGCGTGACCGACGGCTTGGCCAGTGGCAGGCCGGCTTTTTGCCATGCGGCAATGCCACCTTCCAGGTTGACCACGTCGGTGAAGCCGGCTTTGGACAGTTTAGCCGCAGCCGAGGAAGCGCGTGCGCCGCTCTGGCAAACCACCACCACGCTCTTGCTCTTGAACTTGTCCAGTTCGCCGATGCGCTGGTCCAGTTCGGCCAGCGGGATGTGCTTGGCGTCCGGCAGCGAACCGGTGGCGAATTCTTTGGCGTCGCGTACGTCTACAATGATGGCTTTGCTGCGGTTGATCAACATCGTCACGTCTTGCGGGGTGGCCCGTTTGCCGCGCTGGGTCAGCAGGGGCCACAGCAGCGCGCCGCCGGAGAGCAGCACGATGGCGATGATCAAAATATTGTCAATGAAGAATTTCACGGGGTTCCAATGGTTTAACTTAATCCGCGCATTATAAAATAGAAGCTGGAAGAGTTCTTAAAGCACTGGTAATCCCTCCGATTCACTCCTTTTTTGAAGATTGTTCACATGTATAAAATCGTATTCATGCGCCATGGCGAATCCACCTGGAACCTGTCGAACCGTTTCACCGGCTGGACCGACGTCGATCTGACCGAAAAAGGCGTGGCCGAAGCCAAGGCCGCCGGCAAGGTGCTCAAGGAATCGGGCTACACCTTCGACCTGGCGTACACGTCGGTGCTGAAGCGCGCGATCCGCACCCTGTGGCTGTCGCTCGACGAGATGGATATGATGTACCTGCCGATCAAGAACGACTGGCGCCTGAACGAACGCCACTACGGCGCGCTGCAGGGCCTCGACAAGGGCGAGACCGCCGCCAAGTACGGCGACGAGCAAGTGCTGGTATGGCGCCGCAGCTACGACACGCCGCCGCCGCCGCTGGACGAGAACGACGACCGCGCCTCGTTCAACGATCCGCGCTACGCCGGCCTGGACAAGTCGCAGATCCCGCTCACCGAATGCCTGAAGGACACCGTGGCGCGCGTGATGCCGGCCTGGGACGAGGAAATCGCCCCGGCCATCCGCGCCGGCAAGAAGATCATCATCTCGGCCCACGGCAATAGCCTGCGCGCGCTGATTAAGATGCTCGACGGCATCAGCGACAACGACATCGTCGGCCTCAACATCCCCAATGGCCAGCCGCTGGTGTACGAGCTCGACGCCGACCTCAAGCCGATCCGCCACTACTACCTCGGCGACGCCGACGCCATCGCCGCGGCCCAGGCGGCCGTCGCCAACCAGGGCAAGGCCAAGTAATTTGTCTCATTCTTCATTTAGAGCTTGGCGCAAAGCCGCTGCCGTCACCGGCGCGGCCTTGCTGTTGATAACGTCTTTGGGCGCCCACGCCCAGGGCGCCCGTTCCGGCAAGCCCACCGAGCGCAGCAAGCAGAAGGCGCTGGCCGAGGCCGAGCGCGCCGGCCTGCAGCAAAAGCTGTCGGCGCTCAAGAAGGACATCAGCAAGACCGAAAGCGCCAAGGACGACGCGGCCGACACCTTGGCCGAGTCGGAACAGGCGATTTCGGACGCCAACCGCGCGCTGCGCGACCTGCAGCAGGAGCTGGGCGACACCCACACCAAGCTGCAGCAACTGACGGCCGAGCGCGAGCGCTTGACGGCCACGGTCGCGCTGCAGAAACAGCAGCTGGCCAAGCTGCTGCGCGAGCACTATGTCGCCGGCAATGAAGACCGCATCAAGTTATTGCTGTCCGGGGACAACCCCAACCGCATCAACCGCGACCTGCAGATGATGGCCTACGTGTCGCAGGCGCAGGCCCGGCTGCTCGACGCGCTGCGCGCCAACCTCAAGGCGGTCGAGGAAAACCAGGCCGAGGCGCAAAACGCCAACGACGAGCTGGCCGAGATCGCGCAGGAACAATTGCAGCAAAAAGCCAAGCTGGAACAGGAAAAGACGCGCCGCGCCGCCTTGCTGTCGACCTTGTCGCAAAAGCTGGTGGCCCAGCGCAAGGAAGCGGGCAACGTCGAGCGCGACGAGCAGCGCATCAGCGGCCTGGTCGACAAACTGAACAAACTGATCGAGGAGCAGGCGATCGCCGCCGCCGCCGAGAAGAAGCGCCAGGAACAACTGGCGGCCGCCCGCGCCGCCGCCAAGGCCAAGGCCGACGCCGAGAAAAAGGCGCAGCAGCTGGCCCAGGCGCAGGCGCGCGCCAAGGCCGCCGCCGCCGCGCAGGCCGAACGCGAGCGCCTGGCCAAGGCCAACGCCAACAAGTCCGGCACCATCAAGCCGGTGCCGCCGGCCAAGCCGCCGGTGCCGGCCAAGCCCGACCCGATCGACGCCGACGAACCCAAAGTGGCGCTCAAGCCCGAGCCGGCGCCGGCTCCAGTCGAGGAACCGGTGCGGCCGCCGGCCCGCGCGGCTGACATCGCGCTCGCCCCGGCGGCGCCGGCCGGCGCCTTCGCCAGCCTCAAGGGCCAGCTGCGGGCGCCGGTCAGTGGCCAGATCGCGGCCCGCTTCGGCACCAAGCGCGGCCAGGGCCCGAGCTGGAAAGGCGTCTTCATCCGCGCCGCCGAGGGCGCCGACGTGCGCGCCGTCGCCGGCGGACGGGTGGTGTTCGCCGAATGGCTGCGCGGCTTCGGCAACCTGATCATCGTCGACCACGGCGGCCAGTACATGAGTATTTACGGTAATAATCAATCCTTGCTCAAACGGGCCGGCGACATCGTCAAGGCGGGCGACCCGATAGCGAGCGCGGGCAATAGCGGCGGCAACGAGGAATCAGGGCTATACTTCGAGCTTCGCCATCAGGGCACGGCATTCGATCCGGCTGGTTGGGTCAAGTTTTAAGGTTCGCGGAGATAATGGGCAACAAGTTTAAGAGCATCGCTTTGATCGGACTCGGCGCCATCGCCGGCGTCACCGCCTCGTTGCAGTTCCCCGCCATCGCGCAGAAAGCCGGCGGCACCCCGTTGCCGCTGGAGGAATTGCGCCAGCTGTCGGACGTGTTCGGCCTGATCAAGACCGACTACGTTGAAAACGTCGACGACAAGAAACTCGTCACCGACGCCATTTCCGGCATGGTGTCCTCGCTCGACCCGCACTCGGTCTACCTGGACAAGAAAGCCTTCCGCGAAATGCGCGAGACGGTCGCCGGCAAGTTCGTCGGCATCGGCGTCGAGGTCGGCCTCGAGGACGGCTACATCAAGGTCGTCTCGCCGATCGAGGACACGCCCGCCTTCAAGGCCGGCATCAAGACCGGCGACCTGATCACCCGCATCGACGGCACGCCGATCAAGGGCATGTCGCTCGACGACAGCGTCAAGAAGATGCGCGGCGAACCCGGCTCCAAGGTGGCCGTCACCATCAGCCGCAAGGACGAGGACAAGCCGCTGGTCATGACCATCACACGCGAGGAAATCCGCGTGCAAAGCGTCAAGACCAAGATCGTCGAGCCGGGCTACGCCTGGGTGCGCATCTCGCAGTTCCAGGAACCGACCCTGGACGACATGGCCAGGCAGATCACCGCGCTGTACGCGCAAGACCCGCACATCAAGGGCCTGGTGCTGGACCTGCGCAACGATCCGGGCGGCCTGGTGCCGGGCGCGATCGGCGTCTCGGCCGCCTTCCTGCCCAAGGATTCGGTGATCGTCTCGACCAACGGCCAGCTGCCATCGTCCAAGGAAACCTTCTACGGCCGTCCCGAGTTCTACGCGCCGCGCGCCAAGTCCGACCCGCTGGCCAAGCTGCCGGCCGGCCTGAAGGACGTGCCGATGGTGGTGCTGGTCAACGCCGGTTCGGCCTCGGCGTCGGAAATCGTCGCCGGCGCGTTGCAGGATTACAAGCGCGCCACTATCATGGGCACGCAAACCTTCGGCAAGGGCTCGGTGCAGACCTTGCGCCAGCTCACCGCCGACACCGCCGTCAAGCTGACCACGGCGCGCTACTACACGCCGCAAAACCGCTCGATCCAGGCGCGCGGCATCGTGCCCGACCTGATGGTCGACGAAACCGCCGACGGCGACGGCTTGAACAGCCTGCGCATGCGCGAAGCCGACCTGCAAAAGCACCTGGGCAACGACAAGGACCCGGAAGGCGAGAGCATCGCGCAAAAAGCCCTGAACGCGCAGCGTGACGGCCTGGAGGACGCGCAGCGCATGGCCTCGCTGGCGAAGAAAGCCAAGCCGGTGGAATTCGGCACCAAGGACGACTTCCAGCTGGCGCAGGCGCTGAACCACTTCAAGGGTTTGCCGGTCAAACTGTCGAAGGTGGAGCCGGGAGCGACGGCCGGTGGCGACGCGGTCGGCGAGATCAAGTCCGATAGCGCCCCCGACGTCAAGCCGGACGTGAAGTCCGACGCCAAGCCCGCGGACGCCAAGCCATCCACCAAGCCGGTGCATCGGCCGCTGAACAAGCCCGAAGCCAAATCCAAGGCCGGCGACAAGCCAGCCGCGAAACAGCCAGCCGCCGAATAACTGAATAACCCCGAAAAAGGCGGCCGGGCCGCCGGTTGAGACCATGGACGATTCGCAACTGCTGCGCTACTCGCGCCACATCCTGCTCGACGAAATCGGCATCGAAGGCCAGCAAAAGCTGCTGGCCGCGCACGCGCTGGTGATCGGCGCCGGCGGCCTCGGCTCGCCGGCGGCGCTGTACCTGGCGTCGGCCGGCGTCGGCCACATCACCTTGGTCGACGACGACACCGTCGACCTGACCAACCTGCAGCGCCAGATCGCCCACACCACCGCGCGCGTCGGCCAGCCCAAGGCCGACTCGGCGCGCGTCACCTTGCAGCAGATCAATCCCGGCATCGTCGTCAGCGCGCTCACCGAGCGGGCCGACGACGCCCGCCTGGCCGAGCTGGTGGCCGCCGCCGACGTCGTGCTCGACTGCACCGACAACTTCGCCACCCGCCATGCCGTCAACCGCGCCTGCGTGGCGCTGGGCAAGCCGCTGGTGTCGGGCGCGGTGATCCGCTTCGACGGCCAGATCAGCGTGTTCGATCCGCGCGCGGCCGGCAATCCCTGCTACTCCTGCCTGTTTCCGCAGGACCAGAAATTCGAGGACGTCGCTTGCTCCACGATGGGTGTGTTCGCGCCGCTGGTGGGCGTGGTCGGCGCCATGCAGGCGGCCGAGGCGCTCAAGCTGCTGATGGGCGTGGGCCGCTCGCTGGCCGGACGCCTGCTGATGCTCGACGGCCTGAACATGGAATGGACCAGCATCGGCGTCGGCCGCAACGACGCCTGTCCGGTCTGCGCACCCAAATAAAACAAAAACATCACCGTCCACCACCAGGAGAAGACCTTGCTGAAGAAACGACTCGCCGTACTCCCGCTGGCACTGGCCGCCGCTTTCGGCGCGCAGGCCGCCACCACCACCAAGTATCTGATCTACACCGAAGCCGGCAAGCAGATGGGCGAGCAGGTGGTCGAGAAGCAGGACGACGGCCTGACCAAGGTGCGTTTCATCTACAAGAACAACGGCCGCGGCCCCGAGCTGACCGAACAATTCCGCGTCGGCGCCGACGGCACCATGACCGAGTACACGGTCAAGGGCAATTCCACCTTCGGCGCCGTGGTCGACGACCGCTTCGAGCGCAAGGGCGACCAGGCCGAGTGGAAATCGACCTCCGAGCAGGGCAAGAAAACCATCGCCGGCCCGGCCGCCTATGTGCCGCTCAACAGCTCCTTCGAGGTGATGTCCGCCGCCATCACCGCGCTGGCCGCGGCGCCGGACGCCAAACTGCCGCTGCTGCCGTCGGGCACCTTGTCGCAGACCAAGCTCGACACGCTGGACATCACCAGCGCCACCGGCCAGAAACAAACCGTGCAGCTGCTGGCGCAAACCGGCATCGGCCTGTCGCCGGCGTTCATGTGGGCCACCACCGGCGACAAGCCGCGCCTGTTCGCCGTCATCATTCCCGGCTTCATGAACGCGTTGGAGGAGGGCTGGGAAAACGTCATTCCGGAACTGGCCAAGCGCCAGAAGGTTGCCGAGAGCAAGATGTTGGCCGATGTCGCCGTCAAATTGCAGCATCCGCTGCCGGGCCTGACGTTGGTCAAGAACGCTCGCGTGTTCGACAGCGACAAGGCCACCGTCGGCGCGCCATCCGACATCTACATCCTGCGCGGCCGCATCACCTCGGTGCAGCCGGCCGGCTCGCCGGCGCGCGACGTCGCCAACACCATCGACGCCGGCGGCCGCATCGTGCTGCCGGGCCTGTTCGACATGCACGGCCACGTCGACCGCTGGTCCGGCGCGCTCAACATCTCGACCGGCGTCACCAGCGTGCGCGACATGGGCAACGACAACGCCCAGCTGCAGGCCATGCTCGACGAAACCACCGACGGCAAGCTGCTCGGACCGCAGGTGGTGCCGGCCGGCTTCCTCGAGGGCGAGAGCCAGTACAGCGCCAGCGGCGGCTTCACCGTCAAGGACTTGCGGGGCGCCAAGGACGCGATCGACTGGTACGCGCAGCGCGGCTATCCGCAGCTCAAGATCTACAACTCCTTCCCGAAAGACATCCTGAAGGACACCGTCGCCTACGCCCATGCGCGCGGCATGCGCGTCTCCGGCCACGTGCCGGCCGGCCTGCGCGCGCAGCAGGCGCTCGACGCCGGCTACGACGAGATCCAGCACATCAACCAGGTGCTGCTGAATTTCTTTGTCAAACCGGACACCGAAACGCGCAACCTGAACCGCTTCGTGCTGCCGGCCGAGAAGGTGGCCGATCTTGATTTCAACTCCAAGCCGGTCAAGGACTTCGTCGCCCAGCTGGCCAAGAAGCAAATCGCCATCGACCCGACGATGTCGGCGTTCGCCTTCCTCAAGCAGCGCGACGGCGACGTCAACGAGCCGTACGCCGACTTCGCCGCCAACATGCCGCCCGACGTGGCGCGCGGTTTCGCCGTCGGCACCATGAAGATCGACGGCGCCGAGCAGCTCAAGCGCTACGAGAAGTCGTACGCCAAGATGGTCCAGTTCGTCGGCGTCATGTACCGCGCCGGCGTGCCGATCGTCGCCGGCACCGACGACATCGCCGGCTTCACCTTGCACTCGGAGCTGGCGCTGCTGGTCAAGGCCGGGCTGACGCCGGCCCAGGCGCTGCAGGTGGCCACGCGCAACGGCGCCCGCTACACCCGCACCAGCAACGACCGCGGCAGCATCACGCCGGGCAAGCTGGCCGACCTGGTGCTGGTGGACGGCGATCCGACCAAGGACATCAAGGATGTGCGCAAGGTGTCGGCGGTGGTCACGCGCGGCTATGTGGTCTACCCGAGCGAGATCGACGCCGCGCTGGGCATCGCGCCGTTCATCAAGGAGGCGCCGCAAGTGGCGAAGGCCTTGCAGTCGGTGGCCGAGGCCGGCGGCGGCAACGACGGCGCCCGCAACCGCGTCGAGGCCAGCGCGCGCAAGCACGACTGAACGCCGCCGGCATGACAAGCTGATGACCATTAGGTTACAAGCAAATTACAAGCCGGTGACGCGCGGTAAAGATATGGTAAAGAGCGCCGGTTATTAAGGCGCGTTTAAGCCCGAAGGCGCAAAAATCACTGCCTTGCTCGCTCTGATTGCGCACTTTCGGCCTTATACTCTGCTCTCACTTTAATTTGGTAGTAAATTATGAAAAACGCAACACCTCAACGTCGCGCCGCGCGCGGTTTCACGCTGATCGAAATCATGGTGGTGGTGGTCATCATGGGTGTGCTGGCGGCGCTGGTCGTGCCCAAGCTGCTGAGCCGCACCGGTGAATCGAAAGTGGCGGCCGCCAAGGTCGACATCGCCACCGTCATGCAGGCGCTCAAGCTCTACAAGCTGGACAACCAGCGCTATCCGACCACGGAGCAGGGCCTGCAGGCGCTGTTGACCAAGCCGACCAGCGGCCCCGCCGCCAACGGCTGGAAGACCGGCGGCTATCTGGAAAAGATGCCGAAAGACCCGTGGGGCGCGCCTTACCAATACCTGTCGCCAGGCATCAAAGGCGAGATCGACGTGTACTCGCTGGGCGCCGACGGCGCCCCCGGCGGCACCGGCGACGACGCCGACATCGGCTCCTGGGACAACTGACCGCACGGAGATCGCCGAACATGCGCGCCGCGCGCCGGCCGGGCCAGGGCTTCACGCTGATTGAATTGCTGGTGGTGATGGTCATCCTGGGCATCACGCTGGGCATCGTCTCGCTCAGCGCCATGCCCGGCCAGAAGCAATCGATGCTGCAGGACGCCCAGCGTATCGCGCTGCTGCTGCAGCTGGCGCGCGACGAGGCCATCGTGCGCAACCGCCAGATCGCCTTCGAGGCCGGCTCGGACGGCTACCGCTTCCTGATCCGCAACGACAAGCAATGGGATCTGGCGGTGCAGGACGACCTGCTGCGCGAGCGCGAGTTCAAGCACGGCCCGGTGACGTTGATGCTCGACCCGCCGCCCAACGTGCAGAACGAGAACCTGCGCATCATCTTCGGCCGCGAACCGGTCGACAAGCCGTTCGTGCTGACCATGACCGGCGGCGGCAGCAGCGTCGCCATCCGCGCCGACGGCATCGGCCATTTCACGGTGGATTGATGAAGACCGCCATGCGCCCACAAAAAACCCAAGGCTTCACCCTGCTCGAAGTGCTGGTGGCGCTGGTCATCGTCGGCACCGCGCTGGGCGCCTCCTTGCGCGCGGTCGGCAGCCTGACCCAGAACAGCAACGGCCTGCGCGGCGCCATGATGGCGACCTGGTCGGCCGAGAACCGGCTGGTGCAACTGCGTTTGTCCAAGACATTCCCGGCGGTCGGCAAGCAAACCTACGAATGCCCGCAAGGCGACATGAAACTGATGTGCCAGGAAGAAGTCATCGCCAGCCCGAATCCGCGCTTCCGCCGGGTCGAGGTCAGCGTCTACGACCAGGCGCAGCCGGAACGCCGCATCATCAAGCTGGTCCAACTGGTGTTGAATTCATGACGCGCATGCGGGCCGGGCGCCGCCGCGGCGGCTTTACGCTGATCGAACTGCTGGTGGCCATTTCCATCCTGGCCATCGTCGCCGTGCTGGGCTGGCGCGGCCTGGACGGCATCATCCGTTCGCGCGCCTCGCTGACCGAAAAGATGGAGCAGACGCGCGGCCTGCAGCTGGCGTTCGCGCAGTTGCAGAGCGATTGCGCCAACCTGGCCCCGACCACGCTGCTCAACAACCGTCCCTACATGCTGGCCGATAACGACCGCCTGACCATCGTGCGCGTGGTGATGGCGGAAAACGAGCCGACCCGGCTGCAGGTGGTGACCTACCGCGTGCGCGACGGCGTGCTGACGCGGCGCGAATCGAACGCCACGCGCGATCTGCTGCAACTCGATACGCTGTGGCAGGCCGCGCTCAACGACACCGACACCGCCGCCAGCGTGGCGCTGCAATCGGACGTGCTGGCGATGAACGCGCGTTACTGGATCAATACCGAATGGCGCCCGGCGGCCGGCCTGACGACCGGCGGCGCGACCAACTCGCCGACGCCGACCGGGCTGGAAGTGTCGCTGGCATTGCAGGGCCAGGAAGTGCCGATGGTTAAATCTTTCCTGCTGGGGGCGCTGTGACGCGGCCGGGCCGCAAGCCGGGCCGGCAACCGCGCCGCCGCCAGCGCGGCGTGGCGGTCATCACGGCGCTGTTGCTGACCACGTTGGCGGTGACCATCGTCGCCAGCCTGTTCTGGCAGCAGCAGGTGCAGGTGCGCTCGATGGAAAACCAGCGGCTGCAACTGCAAACGCGCTGGATCGTGCGCGGCGCGCTCGATTTGAGCCGCCTGATCCTGTTCCAGGACTTCCTCGATTCGCAGCTGTACACGCGCCTGAACGGCATCTGGTCGACGCCGCTGGAAGAAACGCGGCTCGACGATTACGTCGAACGCGAGCGCCAGGAGGGCGAGGATTTCAACGCCACCTTGTCGGGCAAGATCGTCGATGCGCAGTCGCGCTACAATCTCACGAACCTGGCCACGGGCCGGGTTCCCGACAAGGCGCAGATCGGTGTATTACAGCGCCTCTTGACAAATCTGCAATTAGATACGAATCTGGCGCAGCAGGTGGCGATGCAGGTGGCGATGACGCAACCGGTCCAGCAGCCCGGGGTCGCACCCGGGACCGGCACCGGCACTGGTTCAGGCACTGGTGCCACCACCGGCACGGGCGGCACGGGCAGCGGCACCGGAACCGGCACCGGCACCGGCACCGGCGCGCCGCCGGGCGCCGTGCCGGCGGCGGGCAGCGTCGAGCCGATGGGTTTCATCCGGGTGGAGGATTTGCTGGCGGTCAGCGGCTTTACGCCGCGGGCGATCGAGCGGCTGCGCGAGTTCATCATCGTGCTGCCGCAGCCGACCAAGGTCAACGTCAACACCGCGCCGGCCGAGCTGATCGCGGCGCTGGTGCCCGGCCTGTCGCTGGGCGACGCGGCGGCCATGGTCAATACCCGCAAGGGCGCGTTTTATCGGCAGATGGCCGATTTCACGCAGCAGCCGCAGATGGGCGCGGCGCAGCGCCAGACGGCGGTGCCGGTGGATGTGCGCAGCGACTATTTCCTGGCCTTCAGCCAGGTCAAGCTGGACCGCGCGGCGCTGGACACGGTGTCGCTGCTGTCGCGCGCGCCCACCGGCCTGACCACGGTGGTGTGGATACGGGAAAACTAGCGCAGCAGGAAAACGAGCAAAGCAGTGATCAACGAAAGCGAGACCTTTTGAGTACATTATTTATCCGCTATCCGGCCAAGGCCAGCGTCGACAGCGGCGCGGCCCAGACCTGCCCGTTCGCGCTGGTGGGCGACGGCGGCCATCTGGAGCGGCAGGGCACGTCGCCGCTGGGCAACCTGGCCGAGCTGATCGCCGCCGCGCGCCGCGTGGTGCTGATGCTGGCCGCGTCGGACACGACCTTGCTGCGCGTGACGGCGCCGCCGCTGTCGGCCGCGCGCCTGAAGGCGGCGCTGCCGTCGCTGGTCGAGGAACAAGTGCTGGGCGACACCGCCGACTGCGTGCTGGCCGCCGGCGCGCCCGACGCCGACGGCGTGCGCACCGTGGCCGTGGTGCAGCGCGCCTGGCTCGAGGTGCTGGTCAAGGCGCTGCTGGCGCAGGGCGCGCACAGCGTCTCGGTGCTGCCGATGCAGCTGTGCCTGCCGTTCCAGCCGGGATCGGTGTCGGCCGCGCTCAGCCTGGGCGACGCCGGCTACGAGCTGATCCTGCGCCGCTCGCAGTACGACGGCATGGGCCTGGCGCTGCCGGGCGAGCCGCTGGCGGCGTTGCAGACCTTGCGCGCGATGGCCGGCGACGAGCCGGTCACCTTGTATTTGTCGCCGGAGCAAACGAAGCAATTCGAGCCGCTGATGGCCGGCCCCGCCGCGCCGCACGGCATCAGCCTGGCCGAGGACCATTGGCAGCACTGGGTGGCGGCGTCGCGCTCGGCCGGCCTGGACCTGGCGCCGGCGCTGGGCGCGGCCGGCGCCTCGGCGCGCGAATGGCGGCGCTGGCGCTGGCCGCTGCGCATCGCCGCGCTGGCGCTGCTGGTCAACGTGGTCGGCCTCAACGTCGAGTGGATGCGCCTCAAGCGCGAAGCCAACGAGGTGCGCCTGGCCATGATGCAAACCTTCAAGGCGGCCTATCCGAAAGAAACCGTGATCCTCGATCCGGCCGCGCAGATGCGCAAGAACATTTCGCTGGCCAAGGCCGACGACGGCCAGGCCGCGCCGGACGGCTTCCTGGCCATGAGCGCCAACCTGGCCGAGGCGCTCAGCGTGTTGCCGCAGCGCGAAGTGATCGCCTCGCTCGATTATAGGGAACGCGCTCTTCAGGTCAAGGTCAAACCTAATACCGTCGACGCCGCCGCGATGGCGCAGATCCGCGCCGCGCTGCAGGCGCGCCGGCTCGAATTGTCGGAGGCCAATCCCGGCACCTGGCAAATCCGCGTCGCCGCCGGCGCGCCGAAACCATGAATGGAACACTGAGCACAATGATGGGCACACCGGCATGAGCAAACTCGATCAAACGATACAGGACTACCGCGCCCGCGCGTCCGCCTTCTGGCTGGCGCGCACCGAGCAGGAGCGCCGGCTGCTGGCCATCGGCGGCGCCGTCGTCGCGCTGGGCCTGTTCTACGGCGTGCTGCTGTCGCCGGCGCTCGAGGGCCGCGAGAAACTCGGCAAGGAGCTGCCGGTGCTGCGCCAGCAAGCCGCCGAGCTGCAGGCGATGGCGCTGGAGGCGGCCGCGCTGCGCGGCCAGAACACCATCGAGCCGACGCCGATGACGCGCGACAGCCTGAGCGCCGGCCTGACCGCGCGCGGCCTGACGCCGCAGTCGATCAACATCACCGGCGAATACGCCAAGGTGCAGTTCAACAACGTGCCGTTCGCCGGCATCGTCGTCTGGCTCGACGCCGTGCGCAACGAAAGCCGCATCGCCGTCCAGGATGCCAATTTCACCGCGCAGGACACGGCCGGCATGGTCAACGCCACCCTGACCTTGCGCCAGGGCGCGCGATGACGGCGCGGGCGGCGCAAAAAGGCCATGCATGAAGCGCGCCGTGCTATGGTTGCTGACCATCGCGCTGAGCGTGCTCGTGACCCTGGCGGTGTTCTTTCCGGCCACCTGGCTGGGGGCGATCGTCGAGCAGCGCACCGGCGGCCGTTTGACCTTGGGCGACGCGCAGGGTACGCTGTGGCGCGGTTCGGCCTTCATCGGCGGCGCGGCCGGCGGCAACAAGCCGGTCACGCCGTTGCTGCCGGGGCGTTTCAGCTGGCGCATCTCGCCGCTGGCGCTGGTCGGCATGGTCGACCTGCAACTGGACAACAGCGAGGCGCTGGCGCAGCCGGTGACCTTCCGCGGCGGCTGGTCGCAATGGCAATTGAGCCCGTCGGCGCTGCTGCTGCCGGCGCAGGGACTGGCCGGGCTGGGCGCGCCGCTCAACACGCTGGCGCCGAGCGGCATCCTGCGCCTGTCGTGGACCGCGCTGGAGCTGGCGCTGCGCGACGGCCAGGTCGCCGTCAACGGCCGCACCACGCTGGAGATGACGGACATGGCGTCGCGGCTGGCGCCGATCCGGCCGCTGGGCAGCTACACCTTGGCGCTGGACTGGCGCGGCCAGCAGGCGGCGTTGACGCTCGACTCGGTCAAGGGGCCGCTGCTGCTGAGCGGGCGCGGCAACCTGAACAACGGCCGCCTGCAGTTTTCCGGGCAGGCGGAGGCGGCCAAGGGGTACGAGGACACACTGGCCAACCTGCTCAATTTGCTGGGCCAGCGCCGGCCCGGCAGCGACCGCAACGTCATCGCGTTGGAGGTGCATTAGAAGTGTTTATCGATAGAGGTGCTTTTCGTAGGGCGGATTAGCGCGCAGCGCGTAATCCGCCATGAGCCGCCGACGGAGCCTGGCGGATGACGCTGCGCTAATCCGACCCACGGGGTCATATTTAGTTTCAATCGTGGTTACAACACTAGATACAAAGTTCAGACAATGAAAAAACAGTCCGTGAGCAAATCCAATCTTCCCGCGCTGCGCCGCCTGAGCGCGGGTGCGATGCTGTGCTGCGCGCTCGGCGCCGTGCCGACCGCCGGGCTGCTGTGGCCGGCCCAGGCGCGCGCCGCCACCGATGACGCCGCGCTGAACTTTGTCGGCGCCGACATCGAGTCGGTGATCAAGGCCGTCGGCCACTACACCAACATCACCTTCGTCATCGATCCGCGCGTCAAGGGCACGCTGACCCTGGTGTCGGAAAAATCGATCAGCAAGTCGCAGGCGTTCAGCCTGCTCACGTCGGCGCTGCGGCTGCAGGGTTACGCCGTCGTCAGCGGCGACGGCTACGCCAAGGTGGTGCCGGAGGCGGACGCCAAGCTGCAGTCGGGCCCGACGCAGATCGGCTCGGCGCCGACGCAGATCAAGGGCGACCAGATCGTCAGCCAGATCTTCCACCTGAACTACGAGTCGGCCGGCAACGTCGTCACCGTGCTGCGCCCGCTGATCTCGCCGAACAACACCATCAACGCCAACCCCGGCAACAACACGGTGGTGATCACCGACTACGCCGACAACCTCAAGCGGCTGGCCAAGATCATCTCGGCGCTCGATTCGCCGGCCGTGGCCGACCTCGACGTCATTCCGGTGCGCTACGCCATCGCCAGCGACCTGGCCTCGATGGTCAACAAGCTGATGGACGCGAGCGGCGGCGGTGGCGCGCCGGGCGCCGGCGCCGACGCCGGGCGCGTCAGCGTGCTGGCCGATCCGCGCACCAACTCGCTGATCCTGCGCGCGCCGTCGGCGGCCCGCTCCAACCTGGCCAAGTCGCTCATCGCCAAGCTCGACCAGCCGACCCAGGAGCTGGGCAACGTCCACGTGGTCTACCTGAAAAACGCCGAGGCCACCAAGCTGGCGCAGACCCTGCGCGCGCTGGTGTCGGGCGACACCTCGTCGACCAGCCAGCAGGGCGGCACCGGCACCGGCCAGACCGGCCAGACCGGCCAGGGCATGGGCGGCCAGAGCAGCAACACCGGCGGCTTCGGCGGCGCCAGCAGCGGCAGCTCGGCCAGCGGCGGCAGCACCGGCCCGACCAATCCGCTGCTGACCGGCGGCGGCTCGCAGCAACAACAGCAGGGCGGCGGCCAGGCCGGCTACATCCAGGCCGACGCCACCACCAACACGCTGATCATCACCGCGCCCGAGGCGATCTACCGCAACCTGCGCGCCGTCATCGACCAGCTCGACGTGCGCCGGGCCCAGGTCTACATCGAATCGCTGATCGTCGAGGTGACCTCCGACAAGGCGTCCGAATTCGGCGTGCAGTGGCTGGGCGCCACCGGCGACGCCAACAGCAAGTACCGGGTCGGCGGCCTGCAGCAGTCCTCGGTCGGCGGCAGCAACAACAACATCGGCAACGTCGCCCTGTCCCTGCTCAACGGCACGTCGTCGACCACCACCCCGACCTTGCCGGGCTCGGGCCTGACGGTGGGCCTGTTCAAGCAGGTCGCCGGCGGCCTCGGCCTGGGTCTGCTGGCGCGCTCGCTGGAGTCCGACGGCAACGCCAACGTGCTGTCGACGCCGAACATGATCACCCTCGACAACGAGCTGGCGACGATCTCGGTCGGCCAGAACGTGCCGATCCTGACCGGCCAGTTCACCACCACGTCCGGCACCAACAGCAACCCGTTCCAGACCATCGACCGCAAGGAGGTGGGCCTGACGCTGAAGGTGCGTCCGCAGATCTCCGAGGGCGGCACCATCAAGCTGGCGATCTACCACGAGACCTCGAGCGTGGACAAATCGACGCTGGGGGCCACCGCCGGCATCACCATCAACAAGCGCGTGATCGAGAACAACGTCATCGCCGACGACGGCCAGATCATCGTGCTCGGCGGCCTGATCGAGGACACCGAGGGCGACAGCACCGACAAGACGCGCGGCCTGGGCGACATCCCCGTCATCGGCAACCTGTTCAAGTACCAGACCCGCAGCCGCAAGAAGACCAACCTGATGGTGTTCCTGCGCCCGGTCGTGATCCGCAACCAGGAGCAGAGCACCACCCTGGCGACCGACCGCTACGACTACATGCGCACGTCGCAGGAGGCGATCAAGCCGCCGCAAAGCGTGCTGGTCCAGGATCTGGGCCAGCCGGTGCTGCCGGCGCTGCAAAACGGCGTGCTGACCGGCGGCGGCACCGTCGCCAAGCCGATCCCGCAGGCGCCGATCCCGCGCGTGCCGGGCCGCGCCGAGAACATCCAGCCGCAACAACCCGCGCAGTGACGCAGTGAGATAAGCCACAGCCATGAGCAACCTTTTACCTTACGCCTTCGCCCGCGACTTCGTCGTGCTGGCGCAGCACAGCGACGCCGCCGAGCACACGGTCGACGTCATGGTGTGCGGCGCCACGGCGCCGGCCGCCATCGCCGAGGTGTCGCGCCGCTTCGGCCGCATCCAGCTCAAGAACATGACGCGCGCCGACCTCGAGACGGCCATCGCCACCGCCTACGCCAGCGCCGGCGGCAACGCCTCGATGGTGGCCGACGAGTTCGACGCCGAGCTCGACCTGACCAAGCTGCTGCAGGACGTGCCGGCCATCGAGGACTTGCTCGAATCGTCCGACGACGCCCCGGTGATCCGCATGATCAACGCGCTGCTGACGCAAGCGCTGCGCGACAGCGCCTCCGACATCCACATCGAGCCGTTCGAGCAGACCTCGGTGGTGCGCTTCCGCGTCGACGGCTCGCTGCGCGACATCGTGCGCCCGCGCAAGGCGATCCACGGCTCCTTGATCTCGCGCATCAAGATCATGGCGCAGCTCGACATCGCCGAAAAGCGCCTGCCGCAGGACGGCCGCATCACCTTGCGCATCGGCGGCAAGCCGGTCGACGTGCGGGTGTCGACCCTGCCGACCGGCCACGGCGAACGAGCCGTGCTGCGTCTGCTCGACAAGGAGGCCGGCCGGCTCGACCTGAACCACCTGGGCATGAGCGAGACCATGCTGCCCAAGTTCGACGCGCTGATCAACCAGCCGCACGGCATCGTGCTGGTGACCGGGCCGACCGGCTCGGGCAAGACCACCACCCTGTACGCGGCGCTGTCGCTGCTCAACGCGGCCACCACCAACATCATGACGGTGGAGGACCCGATCGAGTACGACCTGAACGGCGTCGGCCAGACCCAGGTCAACCCGCGCATCGACATGACGTTCGCCAAGGCGCTGCGGGCGATCCTGCGCCAGGACCCGGACGTCATCATGATCGGCGAGATCCGCGACCTGGAAACGGCGCAGATCGCCGTGCAGGCGTCGCTAACGGGCCACCTGGTGTTGGCGACCCTGCACACCAACGACGCCGCCGCCGCCGTCACCCGCCTGCTCGACATGGGGATCGAACCGTTCCTGCTGTCGTCGTCGCTGCTGGGCGTGCTGGCGCAGCGGCTGGTGCGCAAGCTGTGCGGCCACTGCAAGAGCTTCGACGGCCAGCTGTGGCACGCGGTCGGTTGCGAACACTGCGGCCACACCGGCTACCAGGGCCGGGTCGGCGTCTACGAGTTCCTCGAGACCACCGAGCAGATCCGCGCGCAGATCCACAACCGCGCCTCCGAGGCCGAAGTGAAAGCGGCGGCCATCGCCAGCGGCATGCAGACCATGCGCGACGACGGCGAGCGCTGGCTGGCGGCCGGCATCACCACGCAGGCCGAGTTGCTGCGCGTGACCAAAGACTAGGCCGACAACTATGCCCGCATTCCGCTATGAAGCCGTCGACGCCGGCGGCGCCACCAAAAAAGGGGTGCTCAATTCCGACAGCGCCCGTTCGGCGCGCTCCGAGCTGCGCACCCTGGGACTGGTGCCGCTCAAGGTCGACGCCATCGCCGCCCAGGTCGACGCCGCCGGCGTGGCCAAGAGCCGCGGCTTCGGCGAGCGCCTGTCGACCACCGAGCTGGCGCTGTTCACGCGCCAGCTGGCCAGCCTGCTCGAGGCCGGCCTGCCGCTGGAGCAAGCCTTCACCGCGCTGCTGGAGCAGGCCGAGCGCGCCTACATGCGCGACCTGATCGCCTCGATCCGCTCGGAGGTCATCGGCGGCGCCGCGCTGTCGGACGTGCTGGGCCGCCATCCGCGCGACTTCGCCGAGATCTACCGGGCGCTGGTGGCCTCGGGCGAGCAGATCGGCCAGCTGTCGCGCGTGCTCTCGCGCCTGGCCGACTACATCGAGCGCCGCAACGCGCTGGTGCAAAAGGTGCGGCTGGCGTTCACCTATCCGGCCATCGTCACCGTGGTGGCGTTCTCGATCGTCATCTTCCTGCTGACCTACGTGGTGCCGCAGATCGTCTCGGTGTTCGCCAACACCAAGCAGAAGCTGCCGGTGCTGACCATCGTCATGCTGGCCGTGTCCGACTTCGTGCGCAACTACGGCATCGTGGTGGCGATCCTGCTGGTGGGCGCGTGGTTCATGTGGCGCCGGGCGCTGCAAAATCCCGCGCTCAAGCGGCGCTGGCACACCTGGCTGCTGACGGCGCCGCTGTACGGCAAGTTCGAGCGCAGCCTGAACACGGCGCGCTTCGCCAGCACCCTGGCGATCACCACCGGCTCGGGCGTGCCCATCCTGCGCGCGCTGGAAACCAGCCGCGATACCTTGTCCAATGTCGCCATGAAGGAGCTGGTCGGCGAGGCCAGCGACGCCGTGCGCGAGGGCGTGAGCCTGGCGCGCTCGCTGTCGGCGCAGAAGCACTTTCCGCCGATGCTGATCCACATGATCCGCGCCGGCGAGATCACCGGCGAGCTGCCGGCCATGCTCGACCGCGCGGCCGCCGCGCAGGAGGCCGACCTGGAGCGGCGCACGCTGACCATCGCCGGCCTGCTGGAGCCGGCGCTGATCCTGGCGATGGGCGTGGTGGTGTTGCTGATCGTGCTGGCCGTGCTGATGCCTATCATCGAAATCAATCAGCTGGTACGCTGACAAGGGAAGTTATGAAGCATGAATCTATGAAGCGTTTGCCCCTGGTCGGCAGCGTGCTGGCCGTGGTGTTGTTGTCGGCGTCGCTGGCGTATTGGGGACTGCAGCTGTTCAAGCCGCCGCAGCGGGCGATCGCCGCGCCGCCGCCACCGCCGCCGGTGGCGCTCAACCTGGACGCCGCCAAGGGCTTGTTCGGCGGCCAGATCTCGGTCGCCGCCGCCAGCAACTACCAGCTCAAGGGCGTGGTGGCCTCGCAGGGCGCCGGCAGCGCCGCCATCCTGGCGGTCGACAACAAGCCGGCGCTGGCGCTGGGCATCGGCAAGGAGGTGGTGCCGGGCGTGACCGTCAAGGAAGTGCATCCGAAATACGTGCTGCTGTCCGAGGGCGGCGCCGTCAAGCGCATCGATTTGCCGAGCGACGCCGGCGCCTCCAGCGCGCCCGCTCCCGGCGGCGCCCAGCCGTATCAACCGCCGCCACCAATGCCGCAGCCGCCCGCGATGCAGCCGGCGCCGGCCATGCAACCGCAACCTGCCATGCAGCCGCAGCAACAGCAGCCGCAACAGCAGCAGCCGCCGCCGCAACAGCAGCAACATTCGACTTCGCCGCGCTCCAGCACGTCGCCGACCACCATCGCGCCCGTTCCCGGCTTCGACCGCCAACAATAAGTGAGGTATATGTTGATTGCCCGCTCCCTGGCCGCAGCTGTTTGCTGCGGCTTTTTCTTGTGCGCCACCGTCGCCACGGCGGCGGCGCAGACGCCGGTCCACCCCAACGCCGCCTCGGTGGCGCCGGTCGTCGCAGCGCCGGCGGCCGACGTCGACGCCAAGCCGCGGCCGAAAATCGCGCTGGTGCTGTCCGGCGGCGGCGCGCGCGGCTTCGCCCACATCGGCGTGCTGCGGGCGTTGCAGGAGTTGCGCATCCCGGTCGATTTCGTCGTCGGCACCAGCATGGGCAGCGTGGTCGGCGGCGCCTTCGCCGCCGGCAGCTCGGTCGAGCAGCTCGAGCAACTGGTGCGCCGCACCGACTGGAACGCCGTGGTGGCCGACCGGCCGCCGCGCGACCAGCTGGCCTACCGCCGCCGCGAGGAGGATTTGCTGCTGCCGTCGCGCATCGAGCTGGGCGCCAGCATGGACGGCGTGACCTTGCCGCCGGCCGCCGCCGGCAACGAGGCGCTGGAACTGGCGCTGACCCAGGTGCTGCCGCACGGCGCGCGCGACAAGCCGGTCGACCTGCTGCAGCTGCCGTTCCGCTCGGTCGCCTCGGACCTGGTCACCGGCGAGCTGGTGGAGCTGCGCGACACGCCGCTGTTCCTGGCGATGCGCGCCTCGCTGGCGGTGCCGGGCGTGTTCGCGCCGGTGCGGGTCGGCCAGCGGCTGCTGGTGGACGGCGGCCTGGTGCGCAACCTGCCGGTCGACGTGGCGCGCGAGATGGGCGCCGACATCATCATCGCCGTCAACGTCGGCACCCCGCTGGCGCAGGAGAAGGAGCTGGTCAGCGCGGTCAGCGTGGCGCAGCAGATGCTGCAGATCCTGACCGAGCAGAACGTCCAGCGCTCGCTCAAGGAGCTGCGGCCCGGCGACATCCTGCTGGCGCCGGACCTGGGCGGCATCGGCTTCCTCGACTTCGGCCGGCACGACCGCGCGATGAAGGAGGGCGAGGCGGCGGTGCGCGCCATGAGCGCCAGGCTGGTGCAGCTGGCGCTGCCGGAGGCGCAGTACGCCGCCTACGAGACCAACCGGCTGTCGGCGCCGGTGCCGAGCGACCAGCCGGTGCGGCTGGCCAAGCTGGAGGTGGCGCCGAGCGGGCGCATCAACCCGCAGGCGCTGGCCGTGCAATCGGGGCTCAAGGTGGGCCAGATGGTCACCAGCGAGCAGGCGCAGCGCGCCGGCAACCAGCTGTTCGGGCGCGGCGACCTGGCGCGGGTGGAGACCGAGATCCGCGACGACCAGGACGGCCGCAGCGTGCTGATCAAGCCGACCGAGGCCGATTGGGCGCGCAGCCGCTTGCGCGTGGGGCTGGAATTGAACAGCGACTTCACCGACAACAACGCCTTCGAGCTGAAGGTCATGCATGTGCTGTCGTCGCTCAACGACTGGGGCGCGGAGCTGCGCACGGTCGCGCGCGTGGGCACCGAGCGCGTCATCGGCACCCAGTGGTGGCAGCCGCTCGGCGCCGGTTCGCCGTGGTATGTGGCGCCCGAGCTGCAGTACGGCTCGTCGGCGTTCGACGCCTTCAACCCGTCCGGCTTCCGCCAGGCGCGCTACGGCTACAAGGCCAAGACCGTGTCGCTGGCGCTGGGCCGTCAGTTCGGCAACTGGGGCGATTTGCGGTATTCGGTGATGCGGCAGTCGGTGACGTCGCAGCAAACCATTCCGCACGATCCGCTCCAGACCAGCCAGGCGCAAAACGTCGGCGTGCTGTCGTTCAATATCGACAGCCTGGACACGGTGGCGTTTCCAACCCGCGGCACCTTGTTCACGATGGACTTGCGGCGCCTGATGACCAGCGGACGCGACGGCCCGGTGCCGGCGCGCCAGAGCGTGCAGGGCTTGAAGGCGTTCAGCTTCGGCAGCTGGGCCGGCCATGTGTATGGCGAATGGGCGCGCAACCAGGGCGGCGCGTCGCAATCGGCGCTGGGCGGCTTCCTGCGGCTGTCGGGCACCACCACCGATTCGGTCATGGGCAGCCGCACCGTGCTCGGGCGCATGGTCATGGCGAAACGGATCGGCGTCATGCCGACCGCGCTGGGCGGCGACGTGCGGCTGGGCTTTTCGCTGGAGTCGGGCGCCGCCTACGGGCCGGACAAGCCGCTCAAATTCGGATCGCTGAAGCAGGCCGCCAGCGGCTTCGTCGCCGTCGACACGCGCTTCGGCCCGCTGTATTTCGGCTCCGGCGCCACCCGGTCCGGCGACAGCAGCCTGTATCTGTTCCTCGGCCCGATCTGGTGACCCGCCCGGGCACCAAAATCCAACACTTGCAACACGGTAGCCTGGCGCTCTTTCCCGCCCTTTCGGCGGCACCGCCAGGCCACCGGCCGCAAGAAAAATCCTCCCCGCCGCACGCCCGGACCGCCCGCTCCGCATAGCTGAAATGGGCTGGCGGGCCGCCATGCCGCGCCGCCGCATGCGGCCACCTGCTGGCGCTGAAGCATATCGATTTCGGTATCGATACGCCTGAAAAAGTTATTGGTTTCCTGCTAATTGCGGCGCTACATTTGCTACGGCAGCAAAATGTTACCGCAATCATTTTTCAGCGCGCGAACATGGAAACTAACATCGACAGCAACAAGACCGCCGCGAGGGCGCGCGGCGGCGGGCGGCGGCTGAGCTGTCACCGGCACCATCCAACCAAAAAAACAAGGAGACAGAATGAACAAAACCCGATTGCTGGCACTGGCGCTGGCCTGCGCACTGGGTGCGCCCGCCATGGCGCAGAGCGACAAGATGGTGCCGATGGCCGCCCCGGCGCAGCCGGCCGCGATCACGCTGAACAGCGGCGCGCTGCCCGGCGCCACGGCGCAGGAGTCGTGGCACAGCCAGTACAACAGCGTGTTTGCCCGCAACGTGACGGTCGCCACGCTGACGCCGTTCCTGCCGGTGGCCGGCAAGGGCAGCGGCGCCGCTGTCATCGTTGCGCCCGGCGGCGGCTTCCGCACGCTGTCGATGGAAAACGAAGGCTGGCAGGTGGCGAAGGCGCTGGCCGACAAGGGCGTGGCCGCGTTCGTGCTCAAGTACCGGCTCAACCAGACGCCGGCCGACATGGCCGGCTTCGAACGGTCGATGGCGGAGATGTTCTCGGCTACCGCCAAACGCCCGCCGGCGCCGCCGGACGCGGCCACCGCTTATGCGCCGCAGATCGCCGACGCCCGCGCCGCCTTCGCGCTGGTGCGCAGCCGCGCCGGCGAATGGCGTGTCGATCCCGACCGCGTCGGCATGCTGGGCTTTTCGGCCGGCGCCATGCTGACGATGGCGACCGCGCTGCACGGTCAGGATGCCAAGCCCGCCTTTATCGGCAACATCTACGGGCCGCTGTCGGCGATGAAGGCGCCGGCCGACGCGCCGCCGCTGTTCATCGCGCTGGCCGCCGACGATCCGTTCTTCGGCAACGCCGGCTATGGCCTGGTCGACAGCTGGCGCGGCGCCAAGCGGCCGGTGGAGTTCCACCTGTTCGAGCAGGGCGGACACGGTTTCGGCATGTACCCCAAAGCGACCACCAGCACCGGCTGGTTCGATAGCTATGTGCGCTGGCTGGACATGCACGGCTACCTGGCCGCCGCCACGGCCAAGGCCAAGTAAATCACGTCAACCATCACAGGGAGAATACCGACCGATACCGCCGCCGCAGTGAGCAAAAGCTAGCCTAGACATATAACAACGGAGACTTTATGCAGACACCATTTCAGCGCAATCTGATGTACCTGGCCGTCGCCAGCGCCTGCGGCGTCCTGGCCATGCCCGGCCACGCGCAGCAGGCCGGCGCCGCCGACACCGAGGCCCCGCGCGTGATCGTCACCGGCATCCGCGCCAGCATGCAATCGACGATGAACATGAAGCGCAACGCCGACGGCATCGTCGACGGCATCGTCGCCGAAGACATGGGGAAATTCCCCGACACCAACCTGGCCGAATCGCTGCAACGCATTTCCGGCGTCTCGATCGACCGCAGCAACGGCGAGGGACAGAAGGTCACCGTGCGCGGCCTGGGTCCGGATTTCAACCTGGTGCTGTTGAACGGCCGGCAGATGCCGACCACCGACCTGAGCGACCTGTCCGGCCGCTCGTTCGACTTTTCCAACCTGGCGTCGGAATCGATTTCGCAGCTGCAGGTGTACAAGACCGGCCGCGCCGACAGCCCCACCGGCGGCATCGGCGCCACCATCAACGTGATCACCGGCCGGCCGTTCGACAATCCCGGCATGCATTCGAGCATAGGCCTGAAGGCGGTCAAGGACACCTCCAACGACCACGTCGCCGACTCGATGAAGGGCAAGCGCGTCACGCCCGAGCTGTCCGGCATCTATTCGAACACCAGCGCCGACGGCCGCTTCGGCATCGCGCTGAGCGCCAGCTACCAGTCGCGCGACTCCGGCTTCAACCGCGCCGGCCTGTTCAACGGCTACCAGGGCCCCTACCTGGGCTCGGCGGTGGTCGATGGCCAGACCCTGCCGCAACCGGGCCAGCCCGGCGCGCAGAACATCACCAATCGTCCGGCGCAGGACGCGCTGTATTCGATTCCGCAAAACATGAACTACAACATCGCCGCCGTCCAGCGGCAGCGCACCAACGGGCAGCTGACGTTCCAGTTCCGCCCGGTCAAGGAATTGACCACGACGGTCGACTACACCTATTCGGAAAACAAGTTGCAGACCAAGCGCAATGAGCTCAGCGTCTGGTTCGCGCAGACGCCGACGTCGACCAGCAGCTGGCCGAGCGGCCACGTGGTCAGCCCGCTGACCTATGCCGAGGTGTATCCGACGCCGCAGGATATCTCGGTGGTGGGCAGCGACTTCGCCACCAAGACCAAGAACCAGTCGGCGGGCGTCAACGTCGCCTGGAAAGCCAGCCGCGATCTGAAGCTGGAGTTCGACGCCCATCACTCGACCGCCGAGTCGGGCGCGGACAGCCCGTTCGGCAGCGACAACGCGCTGTCGAACGCCAGCTTCAGCCGTGGCCCGGTCAAGCTCGACTTCACGCACGAGCTGCCGGTGCTGAGCATGCCGGCCGCCAACCTGGCCGCCGCGCCCATCCAGGCGGCCGGTTCGTGGTTCCACAACAGCTACCAGAAATCGACCATCAAGCAGGCGCAGGCGAAGGGCAACCTGAAGCTGCTCGAGGCATCTGAGCTGAACTTCGGCGTCGGCTACACCGACACCAGCAACCGCTCGACCTACTCGAATGTGCAGAACAACACGTGGGGCGGCGCGACCAAGGCGTCGGACTACCCGGCCAGCCTGTTCCAGGCCAATTCGCTGCCGTCGTTCTTCAACAAGCTGGGCGGCCACAACGCGCCCGAGCTGTTCGGCACGCTCTACACCTTCGACTTCGCCACCGTGCGCCAGGTCACGGCCAACGCCGTCGGCAACCAGGCCGCCTACCTGCCCAACTTCACCAACCCCGACACCGACCGCACGTTGCAGGAAAAAACCAGCTCCGCTTACCTGTCGTTCAACACCGATTGGGACACGGCGATTCCGTTCCACTCGTCGCTTGGCGTGCGGGTCGAACGCACCCGGGTCGATTCGGTCGCCCAGGTGTTGCCGGGCAGGGCGGTCGTGTGGGTGGCGCAGAACGAATTGCCGATCACGTTCGGCGGCCAAGCCTTCAGCAACACCGACGCCTCGTACACCAACGTGCTGCCGGCCATCAATCTCGACGCCGACCTGCGCAGCGACATGAAGTTGCGCGCCAGCGTGGGCGCCACCATCGGCCGCGCGCGCTACGACCAGCTGCAGGGCGGCCTGACGCTGGGCACGATCGCCAACGTGTTCACCGGCGGCACCGCCGCGGTCGGCAATCCGGCCCTCAAGCCGGTCAAGTCGAAGAACCTGGACCTGTCGTGGGAATGGTATTACGACAAGCAGAGCGTGCTGTCGCTGGCCTACTTCCGCAAAAAGCTGGACAACTACGCCGGCCAGACCTTGATCTCGCAGTCGCTGTACGACCTGCATACGCCGATCGGCGGCGCCTACTACAAGGCGGCGCTGGCGAACGGCTGCACCGCCGCCGATACCAATTGCATCCGCAACTACATCCTGGCCAACTACGACGGCCAGCCGGGCGTGAAGAAGACCGGCGTCAAGGGTGACGGCATGCTCGACGGAACCATCACCGGGCTGGCGAGCGATCCGATCCTCAACTTCCAGACGACCACCTACGCCAACCAGAAATCGGCCAACGTCAGCGGGGCCGAGGTCAACGTGCAGCATATGTTCGGCCAAAGCGGCTTTGGCGTGCAGGCCAACTACACGTATGTGCACTCGCCGCTGAAGTACAACGATGCCGATGTCAACGACCAGTTCGCGATTCTTGGGCTCAGCAATTCCGCCAACGTCGTGGGGATATTCGAGAACAAGGACTGGTCGGTGCGGGTGGCCTACAACTGGCGCGACGAATTCCTCGCCGGAACGGTCGATGGCAACGGCCGCGCGGCGCCGGTCTACACCGACGCCTACGGCCAGGTCGACGTCAGCATCGGCTACAACTACAACCAGAACCTGAGCTTCCAGCTTGAGGCGATCAACCTCAACGATGCGACCCAGCGCCAGCATGGCCGCACGGCGGCATCGACGCTGAACGTGACGCAGGCCGGACCGCGTTACATGATCGGCGCGCGCTACAAGTTCTGATTGTCTGTGGAGCGGCGGGCCGCGCCGGCGGCTGGCCGCTGCCGGCGGCTCAGGCTTTTTGCGGCGCCCGCCGCAGCGCCGTGAAGGCGGCGAACTCCCACGAGCGGAATCCCACCAGCAGGGTGAAGCCGTCGCGCTCGTGCGGCGCCAGCTTGCGGTCGCCCTGGTGCAAGCGCGCCAGCTCGCCGGCCAGCTGCTGGATGCGGCCCACCAGTTCCTGCGCGCTCGGCAGCGATAGCCGCGCGGGCAGGCACAGCAAGGTTTCGCCGGCGCCGGCGAAGCTGCCGCCGAAATAGTCGTTGACCGCGTGCTCGCGGAAGAATTGCTGCACCGGGCCGTCCGGCAGCCAGCGGAACGCGTTCGACACGCGCAGCCGGTAGCGGTTCATCGGCTTGAGCTCGATCACGCCAAGGCGGTCCAGTTCGGCCAGCAGCATGATGCATTCGGGTTCGGTCAGGTCGTAGGTTTCGAGCACCTGCTCCAGGGTCCAGTGGCCCAGGCAGCAGATCGCCATCAGCAGCAAATGCGGCTGCGCCAGCAGCGATTTTTCCTGCGTCAAGGTCAGCGCGTCGGCCTGCGGCGTGGCGTCGGCGGCGCCGCGCAGCACGTCCTCCATCGCCACCCCGGCCGCCTTGCAGATCTGCGCCAGCCGCGACAGCGACATGTCTTGCTGGCCGAACATGCGCTTGACGCTGGACTCGCTCATGGCGATGCGCTCGGCGAGCATTTTGTAGGTGACGCCGGCGGTCCGCATCTGGGTCCGCAATACCTGCAACAGCAATTCCGGTGAACTCATGGATGCCCTTGGTAAAAAAACAAAGGTATCGTAGCACGGTACTTGCTGTGCTGAAAAGTGGTTCCTGGAACATTCAAATAGGACAACAAGCGGATGTGGGCCACACTGGCGTCCGCTGTCCCTCGTGGAAGGGACGGCGCCCCGAACCACTTCAAGCCAGGAAACCTATGTCCACCATGATCAAAACGCTGTGCGCGGGCATGATAGCCGCCTTCGCCAGCCTCTCCAACGCCCAGGCAGCCGATGCCGGCACCGTCTCTCCCGGCTATATCGGTGCCGACATCGGCGCCGTCACCTATAGCGGCAACACCAGCGCGCTCTCCCGCGTATACGGCGGCCTCTCGATCGGCAGCGGCACGGCGTTCGGCCTGCAGCAGGTCCACGCGTTGGAATTGATGTTGTTCACAACCAAGCTCAAAGAAGACGGTTATGGCGCCGATGCCGACTATCGCATTCCCGGTCTCAAGACGCGCGCCAACGGCGCGGCCGTGAGCTGGACCACCGCATTGAAGCTTAATGACGACTGGTCGCTGACGAGCAGGCTGGGGGCGACCTACACGCACACCAAGAATAGCTATGACACCGGCGGCGCCTATCTTGCTTACAGCTGGAGCCGCGACACCGCCGGTGTCATCGCCGGCGTCGGCGCGGCCTACAAGCTCAGCCCCAACGTCTCGGCCACGCTGGACATCAACTACATGCCGATCAAGCTCGATAGTTATCGAAAGAGCGATCCGGCGACCGTCAGCGCCGGCTTGAAATACCACTTCTGAGATTACCCGAGAGCGGGCGCCACCACCGGCGCCCGCCGACGGTTTCACTGCTCGTCCGGGTCCGGCTTCAGCTTTGCCTTGGCCAGCAGGCGCTTGGCGGCCTGGCGCTCGGCCGCCGCCGGCTTGGCGTGCGGACCGGCGCCGCCGGAGCGCGCCTTGGCCGCCAGCGCCACCGGGTTGCGCGGCGGCTTTTGCGACGGTTCGACGCGGATCGTCATCTTCTGCCGCGTGGACAAGGCCTTGTTCGCCATCGCTGCGCCCCCTTTTACAACACCGAATTACAGCACATAACGCGACAGGTCTTCGTTGACCGCCAGCGCGTCCAGACGCTCGTTGACGTAGGCCGCGTCGATCGTGATGACCTTGCCGCCGTCCTCGCTGGCGGTGAACGACAATTCCTCCAGCAGCTTTTCCATCACCGTGTACAGGCGCCGCGCGCCGATGTTCTCGGTGCGCTCGTTGACCGAGTAGGCGATCTCCGCCAGGCGCGTGATGCCCTCCGGCGCGAACTCGATCTTGACGTTCTCGGTCGCCAGCAGCGCCTCGTACTGCTTGGTCAGGCAGGCGTCGGTGCTGGTGAGGATGCGCTCGAAATCGGCGATCGACAGCGATTCGAGTTCGACCCGGATCGGGAAGCGGCCCTGCAGCTCGGGGATCAGGTCGGACGGCTTGGCCAGGTGGAAGGCGCCCGACGCGATGAACAGGATGTGGTCGGTCTTGATCATGCCGTACTTGGTGTTGACGGTGGTGCCCTCGACCAGCGGCAGCAGGTCGCGCTGCACGCCGGCGCGCGAGACGTCGGCGCCGCCGACCTCCGAGCGCGAGGCGATCTTGTCGATCTCGTCGAGGAACACGATGCCGTTCTGCTCGACGTTCTGGATCGCCTTTTGTTTCATCTCGTCGTCGTTGACCAGCTTGGCCGCCTCCTCGTCGATGAGGAACTTCATCGCCTCCTTGATCTTGACCTTGCGCGCCTTTTTACGCGCGCCGCCGATGCCGGAAAACATCGACTTGATCTGTTCGGTCATTTCCTCCATGCCGGGCGGCGCCATGATTTCCATCTGCGGGCCCGTCTCGGCCAGCTCGAGCTCGATCTCCTTGTCGTCCAGCTCGCCCTGGCGCAGACGCTTGCGGAAGGTCTGGCGCGTGGCGTCGCCGGCCTGCGGCGCGTCGGCCGGCGTGCTCTGGTGGAAGCCGAAGTCGCGCGCCGGCGGCAGCAGGATGTCGATCACGCGGTCCTCGGCGGCGTCCTCGGCGCGCGCGCGGACCTTGGCCATCTCGGCCGAGCGGGTTTGCTTGACGCCGATGTCGATCAGGTCGCGGATGATGGTGTCGACGTCGCGCCCCACGTAGCCGACCTCGGTGAACTTGGTGGCCTCGATCTTGATGAACGGCGCGTCGGCCAGCTTGGCCAGGCGGCGCGCGATCTCGGTCTTGCCGACCCCGGTCGGGCCGATCATCAGGATGTTTTTCGGCGTGATCTCGTGGCGCAGCGGCTCCTCGACCTGCTGGCGGCGCCAGCGGTTGCGCAGCGCGATGGCGACCGCCTTCTTGGCTTTGCCCTGGCCGACCACGTGTTTATCGAGTTCGCCGACGATTTCATGGGGGGTCATGTTCATGCTGGTTCCAGTGTTTCAACGATGTGGTTCAAGTTGGTGTAGATGCACAACTCGCCGGCGATGGTCAGTGACTTTTTGACGATTTCGGCGGGCGACAGTTCCGTGTTTTCCACCAAAGCCTTGGCGGCGGACTGGGCGTAGGTGCCGCCCGAGCCGATGGCGCCGACGCCGTCCTCGGGCTCGAGCACGTCGCCGTTGCCGGTGATGACCAGGGTCGATTCGTGGTCGGCCACCAGCAGCATCGCCTCGAGCCGGCGCAGCACGCGGTCGGTGCGCCAGTCCTTGGCCAGCTCGACGGAGGCGCGCAGCAGGTTGCCCTGGTGTTTTTCCAGCTTGCCCTCGAAACGGTCGAGCAGGGTGAAGGCGTCGGCGGTGCCGCCGGCGAAGCCGACCAGCACCTTGCCCTGGTGGATCTTGCGCACCTTGCGGGCCGTGCCCTTCATGACGATGTTGCCCAGCGTGACCTGGCCGTCGCCGCCGAGGGCGACCTCTTTGCCGCGGCGCACGCACAGGATGGTGGTACCGTGAAATTGTTCCATATTGACCTCAGAGTAATGACGCAGACTGCTTCAAGACTTGAAAAGTGGGGCTGGAATTGGGAATTGCAAGTTAGTACAAATTAGTACTTGTGCGGGTAGAGCCGGGCGATGTCGCCGTAGCCGAGTAATCTTAACAGGGCCGTGACCAGATGGTTCACGTCGCGGAACTCGATTTTGCGGCCGGCGGCGGCCAGCGGCTGCAGGCAGGCGTGCAGGCCGATGGCGGCCGGGTAATCGATGCGCAGCAGCCGCGAGCAGTCGAACACCAGCGCCTGGTATTGGCCGGCGTAGGCCTCGATCGCCGCCAGCAGCGGGCCGGGCGGGCCTTCCATGACCGGCGGCAACATGAAGCGGTCCGGCGACGCCGGCAGCCGTTGCGCCGGCGCCATCGCCACCTTGTGCGGCGCCGCGAACGACGGCGGCGACACCTCGAAGGTGACGCAGTAGTCCATCGCGGTTTCCTCGAATTCCTTTTCGCGGTTGAGCAGTTGCAACAGTTCCAGCAGCAGCAGCCACGGCGCCTCGGTGTCGTCGGGGCGGCCGATGGCGATACCGGCGCGGATCTGCGCGGCCAGCTCGGCCGCGCCCACCAGGATCAGCTCGCGCTGGCGCGCCTGCAGCCGGCGCAAGGTGTCGAGCAGCAGCCAGCAGGCCGGCGCCTCGAGGTCGGTGACGCGGTGGAATTCGAGCCGCAGCACCGGGTGCGCGTCGGCCAGGCGCAGCAGGTGCTCGAGGCGGTCCCCGATCCCCGCGTCGAGCACGCCGCTGAAGGTGGTGCTCGGCGCCACCCCGGCCCAGCCGGGCGCGGCGGACGCCGGCGGGTTCCACGCCGGCGGCGAGGTTTCAAAGGTGCTGACGTAGTCGATCGCCAGGTTGTCGAAGCGCTCGCGCTGGCCGCCGATCTGGTACAGGTCGAACAACATCCACCAGACGGTGCGGTCCTGGTCGGCGCCGGCGGCGACGCTGTCGGTCAGCAGTTGTTCGGCCGCCGCGTCCTGGCCGTTGGCGTAGAGGATGGCGATCTCCTCGACCGCCGGCGCGGTTTGCGCCGCCACGGCCGCCTGCGGCAGCTCGTCGTCGCCCAGCAGCACGGTGGTGGGCAGGCCGGCCAGCGCCTCGGTGTCGGGGCCGCCGTCGTGGTGATGGCCGTTGCGTGGCGGGCGCTGGCGCTGGCTGCCCCAGGCCGGTTCCGGCTGGTTGAAGATGTCGAACGCCATCGCCGATTCGATGGCGTCGATTTTCATGGCGGTGGCGCGGGCGATCTCGCGCTGGCGCGCCTGCTGGTGCTGGCGCGCGGTCTCGCTGTTGGCGGCCAGCCGCGCCGCGGCGTCGTCGCTGAGCGGGTCCGGCGCCTGGTCCGGGCGCGCTTGATCGGTCTTTTTGAATAGCGAAAACAGGCCCACGCTTTCCTCGTCGTCGTCGGCGCCGGTGCGTGCGCCGTCAGCGTAGTGTAGCGGAAGGGAAAGCGGTTTTCGTGTTACGGATAGGAAGGGTGTGCAAAAGCACGTAAAAAAGCACGCGGCGCGCGCGTGCCCTGTACATGGGGCGGGCCGCCGGCGGCCCGCGTCGGCGCATCAGTCGCCGTACAGTTTTTGTTTCAGTTCGCGGCGCTGCTGCGCTTCGAGCGACAAGGTGGCGGTCGGACGGGCGATCAGGCGCGGAATGCCGATCGGCTCGCCGGTTTCCTCGCACCAGCCATAGTCGCCGCCGTCGATGGCGACGATCGACTGCTGGACTTTCTTCAGCAGTTTGCGTTCGCGGTCGCGGGTGCGCAGTTCCAGCGCGTGTTCCTCTTCGATCGTGGCGCGGTCGGCCGGGTCCGGCACGAGCACGGTCTCGCGCAGGTGTTCGGTGGTTTCGCCGGCGTTTTTCAGCAGCTCTTTCTCAAGGGCTTGCAGCTTTGCTTTGAAAAATGCCATTTGCGCCGGATTCATGTAATCCTTTTCATCCATCTTCAGAATTTCTTCTTCGGTCAGGATGCGGTCGGTGGCGGCGGGGGTCGATTTATTAGTTTTGGTCATAACTTCGCTTACCTTCGATACGACAGAGTTTTCAAATTAATCAGCCCGGATTTCGTGGCAATCACCGTGGCAATCAGCGTGGTAACTTAGTGACAAATTGCCATCCCCACAAAACCCGGATAGTTTATACCAGACATTGTTCTAAACCGCTAATAAAGATGTCTTTCGGCAGATTTTTACCGATAAACACCATTTTGCTGCCGCGAACGTCGTTTTCTCCCCATTTCGCGCCCAGGTCGCTGCCCATGATCTGGTGTACGCCCTGGAACACCACCTTGCGATCGGCGTCCTGCATCAACAATACGCCTTTGTAGCGCAGCATGCGAGGACCATAGACATTTACCAGCCCGCCGAGGAATTCGTCGAGCTTGGCGGTGTCGAACGGGCGTGTGCTTTTGAACACAAACGCGGCGATATCGTCGCTGTGGTGGCCGTGGTGGTGGTTGTGGTCGTGGCCGTCGTGGCCGTGATGATGGCCATGCTCGTGGCCGCAGTGCTCGTCGTGCACGTGGTCGTCGTCGTGGGCCTGGTCGGTGGCGAGGAAATCGGGGTCGAGCTCGAGCTTGTCGTTGAGGTTGAAGCCTTTGAGGTCGAGCACGTCGCTGAGCGGGGCGCGGCCGAAATCGGCCTTGCCGATCGGCGCGCGCGGATTGATGCGCTTGAGGCGGGCGGTCAGGGCCGCCAGCTCGTCCTCGCCGACCAGGTCGGTTTTGGACAGCAGCATCTTGTCGGCGAACCCGACCTGGCGCTGCGCCTCCTCGTGCTGGTCCAGCTGCTCCATCGCGTGGCGGGCGTCGACCACGGTGACCACGGCGTCCAGCATATAGTGAGTGCCCACTTCCTCGTCGACGAAGAAGGTCTGCGCCACCGGGCCCGGATTGGCCAGGCCGGTGGTCTCGATGACCACGCGGTCGAACTGCAGCTCGCCGGCGGCGCGCTTTTGCGCCAGGCCCGTCAGCGCCACGATCAAGTCGCCCCGCACGGTGCAGCAGATGCAGCCGTTGTTCATTTCCACGATCTGTTCGCCGCTATCCTGGACCAGGATTTCGTTGTCGATGTTTTCCTGGCCGAACTCGTTTTCGATGACGGCGATGCGCATGCCGTGCTGTTCCTGCAGGATACGGTTGAGCAACGTGGTCTTGCCGGCGCCTAGGAAGCCGGTCAGGATGGTGGTGGGGATCAATTCCATGTCGTAGCAGCCTGAGTCTGGTGGTCGGGAACCCCATATGGGGCTCAACGGCGAAATTACAATCGGCCGATTATGCCGGAATTTCAATCGTGCCCGCAATTGGCCCGATTGAGCAAACTCAGTACGGGCCGGATTTTGGCTGGTTTTGCCCGCTATCGCCGGCTTTATTTGACTTTCGCGCGCGGGTGGGCCTGGTCGTAGACCTCGGCCAGATGCTGGAAGTCGAGCGCGGTGTAGACCTGCGTCGAGCTGATGCTCGAGTGGCCCAGCATTTCCTGCACCGCGCGCAAGTCGCCCGACGATTGCAGCACGTGCGAGGCGAACGAGTGGCGCAGCATGTGCGGATGCACCCGCACCGGCGCGCCGTTGGCCACGCCGTGGGCCCGCAAGCGCTGCTGGATCACGCGCGGCGACACGCGCGTGCCGCGGGTGCTGACGAACAGCGCGTCGCCGCCGTCGCTGGGCGCCGGACGCACCGCGATCCACGCCGCCAGCGCCGCCAGCGCGGCGGCGCCGACCGGCACCACGCGCCGCTTGTTGCCCTTGCCGGTGACGACCACTTCGCCGTTGTCGAGGTCGACCCAGCCCAGCGCCGCCTTGCCGGCCGTCAGATCCAGGCCGGCCAGTTCGGACACGCGCAGCCCGCTCGAATACAGCAGCTCGAACATGGCGCGGTTGCACAGCTCGGCCGGTTCGGCGCCGTTGCCGGCGCGCGGCGCGGGCGGCGCCACCAGCCGCACCGCGTCGTCGACCGACAACGCGCGCGGCAAGGTCTTGGCGCGTTTGGGCGCGCGCACGCCCTGGACCGGGTTGGCCGGCAACGCCACGCGCTCGCCGAGCCAGCCGAAGAAGCCGCGCCAGCTGGATAATTTACGCGCGATAGAGCGCGGATCGAGGTCTTTTGCGTGCAGTTTGGCGGCCAGCCGGCGGACCAGGAAATGGTCGACCTGCGGCCAGTCGTGGCCGTCCGACAGCGTGGCCAGTTCGCCGAGGTCGCGCGCGTAGGCCGCCAGCGTATGCGCCGACAGCTTGCGCTCGGTGCGCAAATGGCCGAGATAGGCGTCGATCCAGGCCAGCTTGCCGTCCGGTTCGGCGCCCATGGCTTGCCGCTCAGGCCAGCAGCCAGGCCAGCGCGGTGCTGGACGTCTCGCCGATGTGGACCAGGAAGTCGGTCGCCATCAGCGAGGTGAAGCGGGCCGGATCGGCCGAGCCCAGGATCAGCAGGCCGAAGGCGTTCTTGTTGCCCGGCTTGCGCAGCGGGATGATGACGGTGGAGGTGATGCCGGCGGCGTCGTCGAGCCAGCGCACCGCCTCGAAGTCCTTGTTGGTGCCGCAATACGGCGCCATCAGGCTGTTGGCGAACAGGCGCGCGTCCTCGGACACGCCCTTGACGAACCATTCGCCGTCGTACTCGGGCGCGGTGTCCCAGATGCGCAAGGTGACTTGCGGCACGTCGAAGGCCGACTTCAGGCCGCTGACCACCGAGTGTGGCATCGAACCCACATCCTCGGACTCCAGTAGCACCTTGGTCCAGCGGTGGAACTTGTTGGCGATGGCTTCGTTTTCGGAGGCCAGGCGCATCAGGTTGCTCATGCGCAGTTCCAGCGTTTTGTATTTGTCGCGCATCACTTCCATCTGCCGCTCCTGCAGCGAGACGGCGCGGCCGGTGATGGGGCTGGCCAGTTTGATTTCACCGAGCAAGTCAGCGTGTTCTTCGAAGAAGTGCGGGTGTTCGGTGAGGTACTGCGCGACAAGCGTGGAATCCAAAGGGACGGTCATGGCTACTCTATCTGCAAGGTTGGGACTGGTGACCACATTTTAACCGACGCGGGCGTTTGTACTGAACCAAAAACGACACGGCGGCGCGGCGCGAAAAAAAACGGACAAGGTCGCCCTTGTCCGTATCCCCAACGTCGATCCGGCAGTTCTTGCCGACTGCGCGGTTTAGAAATTGTGGTGGATGCCCAGACTGTAGAAGTTGAACGTGGTGGTCGGCGTGATCTTCTTGCGGGCCGCGTCGACGTACAGATAGGTGCGCGCCGACAGGTTGTAGTCGTAGCCGACCGACACCTGCTTGGTCTTGGCGATGGTCGGGCTGCCGAGCGCGTTGTCCGGCGTTTTCTGGCCGTAGCCGGCGCGGATCAGGCCCGGGCCGATGGTGTAGTTGGCGCCGATCAGCCAGGCCTTGGTGTCAGGATTGATCAGCACGCTTTCTTCCTGGTCCTGCTTTTGGTACGAGCCCATCAGCTTGAGGTCGGGAATCGGCTTGAACGACGCGCCGACCGACCACAGCTTGGTGTCGACGGCGTTGCGCTCGTAGGCGGCGTACGCGGCGAACGGGCCGGTGGTGGCGGTGGCGCTGAGCGAGTACGGCACCACGGCGGCGGTGCTGTTGGCGGCGAACTGCGGCGCCAGCGTGGTGCCGCGGCCGACGATGGCCGGGCCGTTGTTGGCTTCCTTGGACGCCACGGTGGCGTTCAGTTGGAAGATGCCGGCGATCACGGGCGTGTTGTAGAACACGGCGTTGGAGAAGCGGTTGGCCGAGTTGCCGGCCGGGCTCAGCGGATCGCTGGTGTAGCCGGCCACCTGCAGGTCGGTCTGGTAGCCGGCGGCCGCCGGCATGCCGGCCCACGGTTCGAACGCGGTGCTGGTTTCCTGGAACGCGGTCAGGCCGCGGCCGATGCGCACGGTGCCGAAGCCGCCCTGCAGGCCGACCCGGCTCTGGCCCTGGAACAGCGGACGCGTGGTGTTTTCGATCACGCCGGTGTCCGGCTCGTAACGGATTTCAAGTTGAAAGATGGCCTTGAGGCCGCTGCCCAGGTCTTCGACGCCGCGGAAACCCAGCTTGTTGTTGTCGCGCTTGCCAACCAGGGTGGAGGTGTTGCCCGAGTTGGTGCGCTTGGAAAGACCCGCATCCAGAGTGCCATAAATGGACACGGACGATTGCGCGGATGCAGCGCCGAACACGCCCATGAGTGCCACGGCGACTAAAGATTTTTTAATCATTTGAGTTATTCCTTTTAGAGTAATTTGGTACAAAGGTCTAATGCCGTCCTGCCGTTTGTTGATCCCCCGGTTGGATCGAACCTTAAAGGCTCGCCGCCGCAAACGCGTCGGAATGGTCGGCTATGGCGCCATGTTTGTGTCAAAAGCGGGCGAATCGCGGCTTCTTGTTGTATTTTCGAAACGCTTGCCAGGCGCTCCATGCGGTGCTTGCTTGGCCTGTCGCGCGACTGCGTCTAACCTGCAGTTGTTGCATTATTTCTTTTCATGGAAGCATCAAAACAGTTCCAGCGTACAGGGGCGGCAGGGGGTTGGAGCTTGTGGCAGATCAAGCGGCCGCGCATTTTGTTTAGGGTGTGGCGCCGATGGCACGCTACACTTGGAGTCTCATGGTCATCCGGCCCGCGTGGCACCGATGCACTGCCCGCTTCGATAAATCACATTCATAGTGAGACGATGGCAAATCGAGAAGAGTTAGGGATCATCCGGGGCGCCCGCGCGGGAGACGCGGTCTGCCAGTTAGCGTTGGGGAAGCTATACCTGTTTGGCGGCGCCAGTCTGCCGTTGAGCTTGCCGACCGCGCTGCACTGGCTCAACCGCGCCGCGCTGCAGGACCAGGATGAAGCCTGGATGCTGATCGGCAGCTACGTCCCCTTCGAACACGCGCAACATTGTTTACCGTCGGTGCTGTCGTGGTACGACCGCGCCTACGACGCCGGCGTCCAGCAGGCCGGTGTGGTGTTGGCGCAACTGGTGCTGAACCAGTCGGCGCGCCCCGACGCCACCGAGCCTCCCCTCAATGCCCGGCTGCGCGACAAGGCGCTGCAGGCGCTCGACACGGCCGCCCGTTCCGGTTCGGCCGAGGCGCAATGGCTGTTGGCGCAGCAGGGCGGCGCGGCGGCGCCGGCCCGGCCGGCGGCTTCGGCCGCAGCGCCGTCGGTGCGCGCGCGCGGCCCGCGCCCGCCGGCCAGTCGCGGCCGTCAGCCATGGCCGGCGCGCGCGGCCGACCACGGCATCGGCGCCGCCCAGTATGCGATGCTCGAGGAAGCCTGGCACGGCGCGCGTGACGCGTTTTTACAACGCGCGATGCCGCTGCTGCGCAAGCTGCTGGCAGGCGCGCCGTGCGACGCCGAGGCCGCGCGGGCGGCCGACTGGCCGTTCGGCCCGGACCAGCTGACTTTGCTTTCGCGCTGCGCCGGCCTGCTCGGCGGCGCGCCCGAGTACGAGGCCGAGCTGCGCCAATGCCGCGAGCTGGCCGCCCATGGCGGCGACCGCTGCGCGCAGCTGGCGCTGGGGCTGTGGTTCGCGCGCATGGACAGCGGCGGCAAGCGGCAAACCAAGGGCATCGCCGCCGTCAACTTCAAGCGGGCGATCCGCTGGCTGACCTTGGCCGGCGAGCAGGGCCTGGCCGAGGCCTGGTTTGCGCTGTCGCGCATCTATCTGAAACCGGAGTTCTCGCAGCGTTGCGTGGCCGAGGCCCAAAGCTATCTGGAGCGGGCGGCCGAGATGGGCCACTGCGGCGCCCAGCTCGAATGCGGCATGTACGCGTGGCGCAACCGCCGCAACGACGAAAGCAGCGACGTGCGCGCCGTCTACTGGCTGCAGAAGGCGGCCGCGCAGGGCTGCGACGAGGCCGAGGCGGCGCTGGAGCGTATCGTCCAGGCGCCCAAGGAGTCGGGCTGGACGGAGAGCATCGCCGGCGGCGTCACGCGCGAGCTGACGGCCAGCCAGCCGTTGCTGGCGGCGCGGCTGGAGTTGGCCGAGCTGTTCGGCTTGAGCCGGGCCGAGGCGCTGCTGCTCGATGTGAAGGCGGCCGACCAGGGGCATTGCCTGGTGGTCGATATCCGCGCCAGTTACGGGCGCAGCAAGCGGCGTTTGATTTTGCTGCGCACCGCGCGCGAGCGGCAGGCGCTGGACCGCATCAGCCGCCTGTTCGACGCGATCGACGGCGGGCCGGACGGACCGGAGGGCAATTATCGCCAGCGCTTGTACCGGCTCAAGACGTGGCTGCCGGCGGCGGGCGGGGATGATTTGCTGGCCGCGTAAGCGGCGACCGTGGAATCGAAAAACCAAGGAACCACGGAAACACGTAGGGCGGATTAGCGCAGCGTAATCCGCCATGCATGCGTGTCGGCGGCTCATCGATGGCGGATTACGGCGTTCCGCCTAATCCGCCCTGCGTGTTTCCGCGATCATCTTAAATTTCCATCTCGCCTTCGAACACCGTCACGGCCGGGCCCGTCAACAGCACCGGCTGCCCCACGCCCGCCCAGCTGATCGACAACTGGCCGCCGCGCGCGTCGACCCGCACCGGGCTGTCGAGCAGGCCGCGCGATATGCCGGCCACCACCGCCGCGCAGGCGCCGGTGCCGCAGGCCAGCGTCTCGCCGACGCCGCGCTCGAACACCCGCAACTTGATGTGGCGCCGGTCGACGATCTGCATGAAGCCGGCGTTGACCCGGTTCGGAAAGCGCGGATGATGCTCGATCAGCGGACCGGTCAATTCCACCGGCGCCGCGTCGACGTCGTCGACCACCTGCACCGCGTGCGGATTGCCCATCGACACCGCCGAGATCAGCACGCTTTCCTTGGCGCCCGCCAGCTCCAGCACCAGCGGCCACAAGGTGGCGTCGCCCTGGCGCTCGCCGTGCAGGCCCTCGGCGTCGAACGGCACGCGCGCGGCGTCGAGCACCGGCGGGCCCATGTCCACGGTGATGCTGCCGTCGGCCTCCAGCCGCGGTTCGATGACGCCGGCCTTGGTTTCGACGGTGATGCTGCGGCGGTCGGTCAAGCCTTTTTCGGAGACGAACTTGACGAAGGCGCGCGAGCCGTTGCCGCACTGTTCGACTTCGCCGCCGTCGGCGTTGAAGATGCGGTAGCGGAAATCGCAGCCCGGCTGGGTCGGCTTTTCCACCAGCAGGATCTGGTCGGCGCCGACGCCGAAGCGGCGGTCGCCCAGCAGCTTCCATTGCGACGCCGTCAGCGCGATGTCCTGGTTGATGCCGTCGATGACCACGAAGTCATTGCCGGCGCCGTGCATTTTGGTGAATTTGAGTTTCATCGTCTGTCTTCTACTTGGAACGTTGGTACAGCGAAGGCTCGCCGTTGGGGCGCGTCTTGAACCGTTTGTGGGTCCAGAAATACTCGGCCGGCGCCTCGCGCACGCGCTCCTCGATGAAGGCGTTCATGCGGCGGGTGGCGGCAACCATGTCGGGACCCGGGTAATTGTCCCACACCGGATAGAACTTCACACGATAACCCTGGTAATCGGGCAGGAAGGTGGCGATCACCGGCATCACCTGGGCGCCGGTGGTGGCGGCGATGCGCGCCGTGGCCGTCAAGGTGGCCGCCTCGATGCCGAAGAACGGCACGAATTCGGCGTCCTTCTCGCCGAAGTCCATGTCCGGCAGCATGAAGTAGGGCAGCTTGTCGCGCAGCGCCCGCAGGATGGGCTTGATGCCGTCCTGGCGCGTGAACAGCTTGACCGGCTTGAAGCGGGCGCGGCCGGCGCGCAGCACCTTGTCGAAGGTGGTGTTCTTTTGCTGCACGTACATCGACGAGGCGCTGGCCACCATCGCGATCGACGCGCCGGCCACGTCCAGGCAGACGAAGTGCGGACACAGCAGGATGGTCGGCTGGGCCGTCATCTCTTCCACCGGCACCGGGCCCGGCTCGACGCGGATCAGGCGGCGCAGGCGCGCCTCCGAGCCCCACCACAGGATGCCGCGCTCCCACACGCTGCGCGAGTACGCCTGGAAGTGGCCGCGGGCGATGGCGACCCGTTCGGCCTCGGACAGCTCCGGCATGCACAGGCGCAGATTGGTCAGCGCGATGTGGCGGCGCGAGCGCAGGGTCAGGAACAGCAGGCTGCCGGTCAGCTTGCCGACGCGGCCGAGCAAAGGCAGCGGCAGCCAGTGGAGCAGCCACATCAATCCGAGCAGCAGCTTCATGCCCGTTCCTCCGCCGCCACCGGCGCCTCGATGCCGGCCGGCACCTTGTAGCGGTTGTAGCTCCAATAATATTGCGCCGGATTGCGGGCGATCAGGCGTTCCATGGCGGCGTTGATGGCGCGCGCCTGGTCGGCCGTGTCGCCGTCGAGCGTGCCGTCGAACGGCACGAAGCGGACGATGAAACCCTTGCCGCCCGGCAGCCGCTCGGCGTAGGTGATGATGACGGTGGCGTCGCCCATGCGCGCCAGCTTGGCCGGCAAGGTCATCGTGTAGGCGCTGCGGCCGAAGAAGTCGGCCCACACGCCTTCGCCCTCCTGCGGCACCTGGTCGGGTAGCAAACCGATAGGCTGGCCTTTCTTGAGGAACTTGGCCAGCATGCGCACGCCGGACATGTTGGCCGGCGCCAGCAGCAGGTTCTTGCGCGCGCGCGCGCCCTCGACCAGCGGCTTGAGCGCCTCCTGTTTGGGCGGCCGGTACATCACCATCAGCTCGGTGCGCAGCGCGATTTCCTGCGCGACGATCTCAAAACAGCCCAAGTGTGGCGTCAGGAACACGATCCCGCGTCCGGCGTCGAGCGCGGTTTGCACCAGTTCCCAGTTCTCGGCGTTGGCCAGGCGCGACACCCGTTGCGGCGACGCGCACCAGATGAAGGGCAGTTCGACGATGCTTTTTCCGGCCTCGGCGATCGCCGCCGACAGATGCTGTGTATAGCCGGCAAGGGCCATATTCGTGCGCATATGGCGGCGGTGGGAGGCGGAGCACAGATACACCAGCCAGCCCAAAGCGGCGCCCGCCGCGTGCAGCAGCGGCAGCGGAAAAATCGACAAAAAGCGGAAAAGATAAACAAGCATGAAGTTAAATCGTCAATATGAAGGAGTGTTCGGCTGCTGTTGCTCTAGCCAAAAATTTTTTAAGAAGCGTAAAATACCACGTATGCACTATCCGCTGAGTTAACAGACAACTTGCGAGGCGGAATATAAATATCGCTAAAGCGTCGCAAGCCGTATTGGGTGAGCGACAACCATTCTCAACCAGTATCAGGAGCTTGCGATGTCAAACGATTATCTTTTCACTTCCGAATCCGTCTCGGAAGGCCACCCGGACAAGGTCGCCGACCAAATCTCCGACGCCATTCTGGACGCCATCCTCGAGCAAGACCCGAAGGCGCGCGTCGCCGCCGAAACGCTGTGCAACACCGGTCTGGTGGTGCTGGCCGGCGAGATCACCACGCACGCCAACGTTGATTATATTCAAGTCGCGCGCGAAACCATCAAGCGCATCGGCTACGACAACACCGACTACGGCATCGACTACCGCGGTTGCGCGGTGCTGGTGGCCTACGACAAGCAGTCGCCGGACATCGCCCAGGGCGTCGACGAGGGCGCCGGCATCGACCTCGACCAGGGCGCCGGCGACCAGGGCCTGATGTTCGGCTACGCCTGCGACGAGACGGCCGAGCTGATGCCGGCCGCCATCCACTACGCGCACCGCCTGGTCGAGCGCCAGTCGCAGCTGCGCAAGGACGGCCGCCTGCCGTGGCTGCGTCCGGATGCCAAATCGCAAGTCACGCTGCGTTACGTCAACGGCCGTCCGGTCGCGGTCGACACGGTCGTGCTGTCGACGCAACACGCGCCGGAAATGCAGCACAAGCAGATCGAGGAAGCGGTGATCGAGGAGATCATCAAGCAGGTGCTGCCGCGCGAATGGCTCAACGAGACCAAATACCTGGTCAACCCGACCGGGCGCTTCGTCATCGGCGGCCCGCAGGGCGATTGCGGCCTGACGGGCCGCAAGATCATCGTCGACACCTACGGCGGCGCCAGCCCGCACGGCGGCGGCGCGTTCTCCGGCAAGGATCCAACCAAGGTCGACCGTTCGGCCGCGTACGCCGCGCGTTACGTCGCCAAGAACGTGGTGGCGGCCGGCCTGGCGCGCCAATGCCAGGTGCAGGTCAGCTATGCGATCGGCGTGGCGCGTCCGATCAACATCACGGTGTACACCGAAGGCACGGGCGTGATCCCGGACGACAAGATCGCCGCGTTGGTGATGGAGCACTTCGACCTGCGTCCGAAGGGCATCGTGCAGATGCTTGACTTGCTGCGTCCGATCTACGCCAAGACCGCCGCCTACGGCCACTTCGGCCGCGAAGAACCGGAGTTCAGCTGGGAGCGCACCGACAAGGCCGCGATCCTGCGCGCCGCCGCCGGCCTGAACTAAAAGCAACTCCGGGGTCAGGTCCACCATTTCTACACGGCCTCTGCCGTAGAAGCCCTCTACGGCAGAGGCCGTGTAGAAATGGTGGACCTGACCCCGGAGTGAGGTGTTGCTTGAACATCCGCTGACCCGGCTTATTTGCCGAGTTGTATGGCGAGGCGCGCCAAGGTGGTGCTAAAATGCACCTTCCGAGGAGCGTTGCGACGAATGCACCCATTCGCCAGGCTCGGAATCTGCAACCGCGCTCACGTTACTTTTTTCTAACATGAAAGGAGGGCGTGATGAACGCCGTACTCAAATCCGCACCAGACTACCTCGTCGCCGATATCTCCCTGGCTTCCTGGGGTGACAAAGAAATCCGCATCGCCGAAACCGAAATGCCCGGCCTGATGGCCATCCGCGAGGAATTCGCCGCGGCGCAGCCGCTCAAGGGCGCGCGCATCACCGGTTCGCTGCACATGACCATCCAGACCGCCGTGCTGATCCAGACCCTCGAGGCGCTGGGCGCCAAGGTCCGCTGGGCCTCGTGCAACATCTATTCGACCCAGGACCACGCCGCCGCCGCCATCGCCGCCGCCGGCACCCCGGTGTTCGCCATCAAGGGCGAGACCCTGGACGAATACTGGGACTACACCCACCGCATCTTCGAATGGCCCGCCGACGCCGCCGGCAACCCGGTCTACTCGAACATGATCCTCGACGACGGCGGCGACGCCACCTTGCTGCTGCACCTGGGCGCGCGCGCCGAAAAAGATATCTCGGTGCTGGCCGCGCCAGGCTCGGAAGAGGAGATCTGCCTGTTCAACGCCATCAAGGCCCACCTGGCGATCGACCCGGCCTGGTACTCCAAGCGTCTGCCGCAGATCATGGGCGTGACCGAGGAAACCACCACCGGCGTGCACCGCCTGTACCAGATGCATAAAGAAGGCAAGCTGGCCTTCCCGGCGATTAACGTCAACGACTCCGTCACCAAGTCCAAGTTCGACAACCTGTACGGTTGCCGCGAGTCGCTGGTCGACGGCATCAAGCGCGCCACCGACGTCATGATCGCCGGCAAGGTCGCCGTCATCGCCGGCTACGGCGACGTCGGCAAGGGCTCGGCCCAGGCCATGCGCGCGCTGTCGGCCCAGGTGTGGGTCACCGAAATCGATCCGATCTGCGCGCTGCAGGCGGCGATGGAAGGCTACCGCGTCGTCACCATGGACTACGCCGCCGAACACGGCGACATCTTCGTCACCTGCACCGGCAACTATCACATCCTGACCGAGCAGCACATGCTGGCCATGAAGGACCAGGCCATCGTCTGCAACATCGGCCACTTCGACAACGAGATCGACGTCGCCGCGCTCAAGAAGTACACCTGGGAAAATATCAAGCCGCAAGTCGACCACGTGATCTTCCCGTCGGGCAAGCGCATCATCCTGTTGGCCGAAGGCCGCCTGGTGAACCTGGGTTGCGGCACCGGCCATCCGTCGTACGTGATGAGCTCGTCGTTCGCGAACCAGACCATCGCCCAGATCGAGCTGTTCGCCAACACCGACAAGTATCCGGTCGGCGTCTACGTGCTGCCGAAGCACCTGGACGAGAAAGTGGCGCGCCTGCAGTTGAAGAAACTGAACGCCCAGCTGACCGTGCTGACCGAAGAGCAAGCGGCCTACATCGGCGTGTCGCAAGCCGGTCCGTACAAGCCGGACCACTACCGTTATTAATGTGACGGTCTGAGGCGGGGCCGGCGTCTGTTGCCGGCCCTGTTTTTATCTAGCCACTTTTTGCAGCGAGTCTTAGTCATGCGTTTGGTCCTTACCTGGTTAATCAATGCGGTTGCCCTGCTGGCAATTCCGTACCTCATGCATTCCGTCGATGTCACAAGCATAGGCGCAGCCCTCGTCGCGGCTCTTGTATTGGGCCTGGTAAATACGCTGATCCGCCCCGTGCTGTTGTTGTTGACCTTGCCCGTGACCATGCTGTCGCTGGGACTGTTTATTTTCATCATCAACGGTTTCATGTTCTGGCTGGTGGCGCAGTGGGTCGACGGCTTTCACGTCGATAGCTTCCTGTCGGCGATCGGCGGCGCACTGTTGTACAGCGTGATTTCCTGGGCTCTGTCTACCTTACTTTTGAAGAACTCAGATGGCTAATCATAATTTCAGTATCGAATTCTTTCCGCCGAAGACGGCGGAGGGCGCGGAAAAGCTGCGCGTCACGCGCGCCAAGCTGTCCGAACTGAAACCCAAATATTTTTCCGTGACCTTCGGCGCCGGCGGCAGCACCCAGCGCGGCACCCTGGACACGGTGGTCGAGATCCTGGCCGCCGGCGAGGACGCCGCGCCGCACCTGTCGTGCGTGGGCGGCACGCGCGAGTCGATCCGCGCCATCCTCGACGAATTCAAGTCGCACAACATCAAGCGCGTCGTCGCGTTGCGCGGCGACCTGCCCAGCGGCTACGGCGCGGCCGGCGAATTCCGTTACGCTAATGAGCTGGTGGAGTTCATCCGCCAGGAGACCGGCGACTGGTTCCACATCGAGGTGGCGGCTTACCCGGAGGTGCACCCGCAGGCCAAGTCGCCGCAGGACGACCTGCTGGCGTTCGAGCGCAAGGTGAAGGCCGGCGCCAACGCCGCCATCACGCAGTACTTCTACAACGCCGACGCCTACTTCCAGTTCGTCGAGCAGACCCGCAAGATGGGGATCGACGTGCCGATCGTGGCCGGTGTCATGCCGATCACGAACTACACGCAGCTGATGCGCTTTTCCGACATGTGCGGCGCCGAGATCCCGCGCTGGGTGCGATTGAAGCTGGCCAGCTTCGGCGACGACACGGCGTCGATCAAGGCGTTCGGGCTCGATGTGGTCACGCAGTTGTGCGAGCGCCTGCTGGCCGGCGGCGCGCCGGGGCTGCACTTCTACAGCATGAACCAGGCCGCGGCGACCACCGCGCTGTGGCAACGGCTGGTGTGACGGCCGGCGCGCCGCCGCCACCCGCAAATCGATGCGGGGTCGTACCCCGTACGGGGTACGACCCCTGTGGCCGCGGTGCGGGTTAAACGCCGCCGATCTCGGTGACGATGCGGTCCAGCGCCACATCGTGCGCATCACCATCGAACCTCACCTCCAAACAGCCGTAGGCGATGCCCAGCGTTTCCGGACGCGGCGCGCGCGCCAGGGTGCGGTCGTAAAACCCTCCCCCGTAGCCCAAGCGATACCCCTGCGCGTTGAATCCCAGGCACGGCACCAGCAGCGCCGGCGGATAATCCGCCTGCAAGCGCAAATCGGCCGGCACCGCCACCCCCATCGCATCCTTGACCATCGCCTCGCCGACGCGCCAGTCCGCGAACGCCAGTGCCGCGTGTTTTTCCACCACCACCGGCAGCAGCAGCCGCGCGCCGAGCGCCTCCAGCGCCACATAGGCGGTGCGCAGATCCGGCTCGTCGCGCAGCGGCCAGTACACGCCCAGCGCCGCCGGCCGCGCCGCGCGCCACCACGCGATCACCTGCTCGCCGATGGCGTGGTCCCACGCCGCCCGCGTGGCCGCGTCGAGCGCGCGTCGCGCCGTCAGCAACTGCTTGCGCAAATCGGCCTTGCCCGGTGCGGTCGGGGCTATTCGTTCCATCTCGGCACGTGGTATTCTAGGGTCGCTGGTCATAGAGTCGTTTTTACTGCCTAAGAGAGTTGCACATTGATTTCCGCTTCGAAATGGATTGCCGGCGTCGCCGTCGTGGCCTGGGTTGCGCTCAACCCGGTTTATATGTCGCAGGCCAGGGCGGAGGTGATCGGCGCCGAGACGCGCCGCGAGGACGATGCCTTCCTGCTGCTGCGCGACGCGGTGCGCCAGGACGACGCGGCCAAGGTGGATTTCTACGCCGCCCGCCTTGCCAATTATTCCATTCCTTCGTATGTCGATTATTATCGGCTCAAATCGCGCCTGAAGGACGCCTCGTACGCCGAAATCCGCGATTTCATGAAGCGCTACGATGGCCAGGCCATCGTCGACCGCCTGCGCAACGACTGGCTGCTGGACCTGGGCCGCAAGCGCGACTGGGCCACCTTCGACGAGCAGCTGCCGCTGTTTGTGCTCAACGACGACACCCAGGTCAAATGCTACGCGCTGCAATCGCGCGCGCTCAAGGGGCAGCGGGTGGCCGACGAGGCGCGCGCGCTGCTCACGTCCCCGTCGGTCTACGGCGAGCCATGCGCGGGCCTGATCGCCACGCTGTTCCAGGGCGGCCAGTTCAACGCCGACGATTTGTACGAACAACTGCGCCTGGCCGGCGAATTCAACGCCACCGGACAGGCGCGCCGCATCGTCGCCCTGCTGGGCGGGCCGGAAAAGAAAGCGGTGCAGGCGGTCGACACGCCGGCCCTGGCGCTGGCCAAGGGGCCGGGCGCCGGCCGCACCGAACATGAAATCTACGTGGTGGCCATCGGCCGCATGGCCAAGACCAGCGTCAAGCTGGCGGCGCTGGCGCTGGAGAAGGCCGCCTCGCAACTGAGTCCGCAGGAGCGCCAGGAGGGCTGGGCGGCGATCGCGCTGCAGTCGTCCTATTCGCTGGCCGACGACACCGCCGATTACTGGCGGCGCTCGAACGGCGCCAAGCTGTCGATCGACCAGATCCAGTGGAAAACCCGCATCGCGCTGCGCGCCGGCGACTGGCGCCAGGTCAAGGCCAATATCCAGACGATGCCGGCGTCGCTGCGCGACGATCCGGCGTGGATCTACTGGCTTGGCCGCGCGCTGATGGCCGAAGCCGGCGCGACCAACCACCCGAGCGGCGAGGCGGAGCGGCTGTTCCGCGGCATCTCGGACCAGCCCAATTTCTACGGCCAGCTGGCGCTGGAGGAAACCGGCCAGTTGATCACGATTCCGCTGCCAGGCTTGCCGATCAGCGCCGCCGAGATCGCGCCGATCGCCGCCAATCCCAACTTCCAGCGCGCGCTCAAGTTCTTCGGCATGCGCTTGCGCTTCGAGGGCACGCGCGAATGGAACTGGGGCCTGCGCGGCCTGAACGAGCGCGAACACCTGGCCGCCGCCGAATTCGCGCGCCAGAACGATATCCTCGACCGCATGGTCAACACCTCGGACCGCACCCGCATCCAGGTCGACTACACGCAGCGCTTCCCGTCGCCGCACCTCGACGTCATGCACCCGGCCACGCAAACGCTGGGCCTCGACAAGGCCTGGGTGTATGGCTTGATGCGGCAGGAATCGCGCTTCATCCTCGGCGCGCAATCGCACGCGGGGGCGTCCGGCTTGATGCAGGTGATGCCGTCGACCGCGCGCTGGGTGGCCAAGAAAATGGGCGTGTCCGACTTCGCGCAGGAGATGCTGACCGACGTGCGTACCAATATCATGTTGGGCACCAATTACCTGAACATGGTGCTCGGGAACATGGACGGCTCGCAGGTGCTGGCCACGGCCGCCTACAACGCGGGCCCGGGGCGCTCGCGCAGGTGGCGCGCGACGCTGACCAAGCCGATCGACGGCGCCATCTTCATCGAGTCCATTCCGTTCGTCGAGACGCGCACCTACGTCAAGAACGTGATGTCGAACGCCACCTATTACGCGGCCCTGTTCGAGGGCCGTCCGCAATCGCTGAAGGCGCGCATCGGCACCGTCGCGCCGCGCTCCTACACCAGCGAGGAAGAACAGCAAACGAGCTACGGCTCGCGCTGACCACACTATCACCACGGACGCATGATGCAGACCACCAAACTTGATCCCAGCCTGTCGCAAACCCTGGCCACCGCGCGCGAGCCGGGGCTGACGCTCATCATCGGCAACAAGAACTATTCGTCGTGGTCGATGCGGCCCTGGGTGGCGATGACCGCGTTCGGCATCCCGTTCCAGGAGGTGCGCGTGCTGCTCGACCAGGCCGACACCGCCAACCGCATCTGCGGCTATTCGGCCAGCGGCCGAGTGCCGGTGCTGCTGGCCGGCGAGATGACGATCTGGGACAGCCTGGCCATCTGCGAGTATCTGGCCGAACAGTTCCAGGAGCTGCATCTGTGGCCGCAGGACGTGGCCGCGCGCGCGATGGCGCGTTCGATCTGCGCCGAGATGCACGCCGGCTTTGCCGACCTGCGCAAGTCGATGTCGATGAATATCCGCGCCAGCTTCCCCGGCAAGGGCCGCACCAACGGCTCGCAGGCCGACATCGGCCGCATCAGCGAGATCTGGGAGGAGTGCCTGTCGCGCTTCGGCCACCACCAGTTCCTGTTCGGCGACTTCTCGATCGCCGACGCCTACTACGCGCCGGTGGTGATGCGCTTCCGCACCTACGGCGTGTCGCTGGCGCCGGCGCTGGACGCCTACTGCCAGCGCGTGCTGGCGCATCCGGCCGTGGCGCGCTGGGTGGCCGAGGCGCTGGCGGAAACTGAAACGGCGCCCAAGCACGACGCTGAAATGCCGGACTGACGATGATGCGGATTTATGTAGTCGGCGGCGCCGTGCGCGACGAGCTGCTTGGCCTGCCGGTCAAGGACCACGACCACGTGGTGGTCGGCGCCACGCCGGACGACATGCTGGCGCAGGGCTTCCGCCCGGTCGGCAAGGACTTCCCCGTGTTCCTGCATCCGAAGACGCAGGAGGAATACGCGCTGGCCCGCACCGAGCGCAAGACCGCGCCCGGCTACAAGGGCTTCGTGTTCCATACCTCGCCCGACGTCACGCTGGAGGAGGATTTGATCCGGCGCGACCTGACCATCAACGCCATCGCGCGCGCCGACGACGGCACCCTGACCGATCCGTTCGGCGGCCGGCGCGATATCGAACAGCGCGTGTTCCGCCATGTCTCCGACGCCTTCGCCGAGGACCCGGTGCGCATCCTGCGCTTGGCCCGTTTCGCCGCCCGTTACAGCGACTTCCGCGTGGCGCCGGAAACCAACGCGCTGATGCGGCAAATGACGGAGCAGGGCGAGGTCGACGCGCTGGTGCCGGAGCGCGTGTGGCAGGAGCTGTCGCGCGGGCTGATGGAGGACCAGCCGTCGCGCATGTTCGACGTGCTGCGCGATTGCGGCGCGCTGGCGCGCATCCTGCCGGAGCTCGACGTGCTGTGGGGCGTGCCGCAGCCGGAGAAATGGCATCCCGAGATCGACACCGGTGTCCACGTGCTGCAGGTGATCGATTGCGCGGCGCGCGCCGGACTGGAACTGCCGGCGCGCTTCGCCTGCCTGATGCACGACCTGGGCAAGGGCGTGACGCCGTCGGCCACCTGGCCGGCGCACCACGGCCATGAGGAACTGGGCGTCAAGCTGGTCGAGCAGGTGTGCAAGCGCCTCAAGGTGCCCACCGATTGCCGCGACCTGGCGGTGATGACCGCGCGCGAACACGGCAACGTCGGCCGCGCGCTGCAACTGCGGCCCAACACCATCGTCAAGTTGCTTGAGCGCTGCGACGCCTTCCGCAAGCCGGCGCGCTTTTCGCAGATGCTGCTGGCCACCGAGTGCGATTCGCGCGGCCGCAGCGGGCCCTCTGCCAGCTATCGCGACGCGCCGTTCCCGCAACTGGCCCACCTGGAGGCGGCGATGGCGGCCGCGCGCGCCGTCAACGCCGGCGAGATCGCCCAGGCCAGCGCCGCCAACCCGCAGCGGATACCGGAGCTGGTGCGCCGCGCGCGGGTGGCCGCCGTCAAAACGGCGCTGAAGGTGGACGACGCCGACGGCGAAGACGAGGATGGGGACGGGCGCGCCATGCCGCCGCCCCCGGCCGCCCCGCAAGGCGGGTCCGCCTGAACCGGAGTACAATGAGGGCGATGGTGCGCTGCACCATGTCCTGTCCGCCACCATGAACTCCATCGATCTGTTCCAAAATCCGCTGCGCCGCTGGGGCAAGCACAAAGACGGCAAGCGCCGTCCGACGGTGCTCGTCAAGGAGCTGCAGGAGCGCGACCGGCGGCGCATGGTCAAGCACTTCCTCGAGCTCGAAAAGAGCGACCGGCTGCTGCGCTTCGGCACCATGCTGCCCGACGAGCAGGTCGAGAAATACGTCAACCAGATCGATTTTTCGCGCGACATGGTGTTCGGCGTGTACAACCGCTTGTTCAAGTTGGTGGCGGTCGGCCATCTGGCGTTCGCCCCGCGCGACGAATCCCGCGGCGCGGTCACCGACAAGGAGCGGGTGGCCGAATTCGGCGTCTCCGTCAGCAAGAGCGCGCGCGGCATGGGCGTCGGCTCCAAGCTGTTCGAGCGCGCCGCCATCCACTGCCGCAACAACGACGTCGACACCCTTTATATGCACTGCCTGTCGTCCAACAAGACGATGATGCACATCGCGAAAAAGGCCGGCATGGAGATCCATCGCGACTACGGCGAGGCGGACGCCTATCTCAAACTGCCGCCGGCCAATCCGGCCAGCGTGCTGCAGGAGGCGCTGGACGAGCAATTCGCCACGCTGGACTACACCCTCAAGGCCAACAAACGCTTCGCCACCAAATGGCTGGGCCGTTTGACCGGTCGAAAATAAATCGCAATTTCTCCCACTATAGTTAGAACCTTTACCGGCCGGCCTGGAATGAACGGTCGGACAAGATACGCAAACCGGTAACCAGGCTTCCCAAACGTGTCGCTGATTTCATCACTTCTGCCCGTGCCATGGGCGGCGGACGCCCTGTGCGGCGCGCAGTTGCGGGCGCCCGACCTTGGCGTTTGCCTGCGGCTGCTGGTGCTCTCGCCGCTGCTGGAGGAGTGCGTGATCCGCGCCGGCCTGCAGGAGTGGCTGATACGGCGCCCGTGGCGGGAGCGCAGGCACGCGTGGGCCTGGCCGGTGCTGGCGTCGACGGCCGCTTTCGGGCTGCTGCACCTGGGCTCCGGCTGGCAGGCCGCCGTCGCGGTGCTGGCGCCGGGACTGGCGCTGGCGCTGCTCTACCAGCGCACCGGCCGCTGGTGGTGGTGCGCGCTGGTGCACAGCGGCTTCAACGCCTTTGCGATCTCCGTCTGCGGGTTTTAGATCAACTTATAGATCAAGTTCGGATCAATTCGATCAACTTCAGGAGAGTGGCATGACAGGTTTAACGTGGGAATTCCGGCTGCGACAGGCGGCTGCAGCGGCGCTGCTATTCGGACTGGCTTCGCAGTCCGCGAGCGCGCAAGACGCATTGAACGGCAAGAGCCTGTACCAGAACGGCCCCGTTAGCGGCGGCGGCACCTGCGTCGCCTGTCACGGGCCCTCGCCGGCGGCCAACGTCAGCGGCATCCTGCGCGGCGCCAACCAGCCGTCCGTCATCGCCAACGCCATCGCCGGCAATCGCGGCGGCATGGGGCAATTCAGCGGTAAATTCAGCGCCGCCGAACTGGCGGACCTGGCGGCCTTCATCGGCAATCCCAATGTGACGGCGGCGCCGGCCGCCTCGCTGGCGCCGGCCAGCCTGGCCTTCAGCGGCACCAGCATCGGCCAGACCAGCGGCCCGCTGGGCACCACCTTGAGCAACACCGGCAACGCCGCGCTCAACATCGGTAACATCACGCTGGGCGGCGCGGCCGCCGGCGACTATGCCCTGGCCGGCGGCAGCTGCGCCAACGGCGCGGCCGTGGCGGCGGGCGCCAACTGCACCGTGCAGGTGAACTTCCGTCCGACGGCGGCCGGCGCGCGCGCGGCCACCCTGACCATCACCCACAACGCCACCGGCGGCAGCAGCACCGTGGCCCTGAGCGGCACCGGCAACGCCACGCCGCAGGCGACGATCGCGCTGTCGGCGCCGAGCGTCAACTTCGGCGCGCAGCTGACCGGCGCCGCGTCGGCCGCCTCGACGATCACCGTCAACAACACCGGCCAGGCCCCGCTGACGTTCACCTCGATCGCCGTCAGCGGCGCCAACGCCAACTTCTTCACGCTCGGCGGCAGCTGCGCGGCGGCCACGCCGGTGCCGGCCGGTGGCGCTTGCACGGTCACGGTACAGGCCACGCCGACCGCCGCCGGCGCCTTCGCCGCCAGCCTGACGCTGGCCTCCAACGCCGCCAACGGCGCCGCCACGGTCAGCCTGTCGGGCACCGCTTCGGCCGCCGCCCCGGCGCTGACCGCGACGCCGTCCGCGATCGCCTTCGGCCTGCGCTCGATCAGCTCCCCGGCCACGTCGCAGACGGTGGTGCTGGCCAATACCGGTAACGTCGCGGTGACCTTCACCCGCGTCGCCTTGACCGGTTCGGGCACCTTCACCATCGCCGGCAGCGACTGCGGCGCCACCCTGGCCGTCGGCGCCAGCTGCTCGGTGCCGGTGCGCTTCGCCCCGACCGCCGACGGCGCCGTGGCCTCGACCCTGGGCGTGACCTCGAACGCCGCCGCGCTGCAGGTGGCCATCACCGGCAGCGGCACCACGCAATCGGTCGGCATCCCGCTGTTGTCCGAGGCCGGCCCGATCGCCTTCGCCGACACGCAAGTGGGCGCCACCGCCGCCGAGCACACCACCACCTTGAGCAACAGCGGCAACGCCGCCGTGCGCATCTCGACCTTGACCCTGGGCGGCAACCAGCCGGGCGACTTCGTCACCGGCGGCACCTGCTTGGCCAACGGCACCGTCAGCGCCGGCGGCAGCTGCACCATCACCACCGCGTTCCGGCCGACGGCGGCCGGCGCCCGCGCCGCCAGCCTGCAACTGGCGACCGACGCCGGCGCCCAGTTCACGCTGGCGTTGAACGGCAACGGCGTGGGGGTCGCGGTCAGCGCCCCTTCGCTGGCGGTCAATCCGCAAAGCTTCGACTTCGGCGCCGTGACCATCGGCGCCACTGCGCCGACCCGCCGCTTCACCCTCACCAACAGCGGCTCGGCGCCGCTGACCCTGGCCAGCGCCGCCTTCAGCGGCCCGTTCGCCGCCGTCGCCGACAGCACCGGCTGCGCGGCCTTCCCGTTCACGCTGCAACCCGGCGCGAGCTGCGACCTGGTGGTCGGCTACACGCCGGTCAACGCCGGCGGCAACAACGGCAACGTCGCGATCCAGTCCAACGTGGCCGGCAGCGGCTGGACCATCGCCTTGAGCGGCCAGGCCAATGTGGCCCCATCCAACGCCAAGCCGCAGAACGCCGGCGGCGGCGGTTGCTCGGCTTCGCAGAGCGTCAACGATCCGATGCTGGCGCTGCTGGTCATGCTGTCGCTGGGCGTGATCGTGTGGCGCCGTCGTCGCGGCAGCGATGGCAATCAACACTAACACTGGAGCGACTATGAAAATCAAAGCTATATCGGTACTGCTGGCCGCCGCGCTGGGCGCGTCGTCCGCGTTCGCGCTGGAAAAGGGCGCGGCCGCGCCGCAGTTCGACCTGCAGGGCATGGACGGCGCGGTGCAACTGGCCAAGCTGACGGGCAAGGTGGTGTACGTGGACTTTTGGGCCTCGTGGTGCGGCCCGTGCCGCCAGTCCTTCCCGTGGATGAACGAGATGCAGGCCAAGTACGGTCCGCGCGGGCTGCAGATCGTCGGCGTCAACGTCGACGCCAAGAGCGAAGACGCCAAGGCCTTCCTGGCGGCGACGCCGGCCAAGTTCACCATCGCCTTCGATCCGAAAGGCGCCACGCCGCGCCAGTACGGCATCAAGGGCATGCCGAGCAGCGTGTTGATCGGGCCTGACGGCAAGGTGCTGCTGGAGCATTCGGGTTTCCGCGACGCCGACCGCGCCGAGCTGGAAGCGAAGATCCAATCCGCGCTGGGAGCCGTCAAATGAAGATCCTGATCGCATTGGCGCTGGCCGCCAGTCTGTCCGGCTGCGCCTCGTTCGGCAACGTGCAGCCGTGGGAAAAAGGCACGCTGGCCAAGCCTGAGATGACCTTCAACGACGGCGGTTTGTTCAGCCGCTACGACGACCATATCTACACCAGCCGCGAGTCCTCGTCGGGCGGCGCCGGTGTCGGCGGCGGCGGCTGCGGTTGCAACTGAGATGGAATCACCTATGACGAGTAAACAAACCACCATTTCCAACGACGGCCAGCCTTCACCGGCGCCCTCGTTGGCCTCCTCGATCCTGGCGGCGGCGCTGCTGCTGCCGGGCGTCCAGGCCCACGCCGAGGCGCCGCCGACCAATGGCGTGATCAGCATCGGCTATCTCGATTACCGCGACAGCCAGTCGGGCCTCGACCGCATCCGCGTGCACGCGCCGTCGGTGTCCGTCATGGCGCCGGTGGCCGGCGTCTGGAGCGTCAGCGCCTCGGCGGTGACGGACGACGTGTCGGGCGCCTCGCCGCGCTACCACACGGCCGTCTCCGGCGCCTCGCGCATGAGCGACGACCGCAAGGCCGGCGACGTCGCGCTCAAGCGCTATCTGGAGCGCGGCAGCGTGTCGGTCGGCGCCAGTTATTCGACCGAGCATGACTACGTGTCGCGCGCGCTGTCGCTGCAGGGCACTTTCGAGAGCGAAGACCGCAACACCACGTGGTCGGCCGGCTTCGGCCGTTCCAACGACGAGATCAATTCCACCGGCGGCGCCGTCGTCGGCGAGAAGAAGAACACCACCAACCTGCTGGTGGGCGTGACGCAGGTGCTGACCAAGGACGACGTGGTGCAACTGACGCTGGCGCACGACCACGGCAGGGGTTACTTCTCCGATCCGTACAAGGCCTTCGACAACCGTCCGCGCAGCCGCAACGAGACCACGCTGCTGGCGCGCTGGAACCACCACATCGACGCCACCGGTGGCGTCAGCCGCACCTCGTACCGCTACTACCGCGACAGCTACGGCGTGCGCGGGCACACGCTGGGCCAGGAATACGTGCAGCCGCTGTCGCAGGGCTGGACCGTGACGCCGGAAGTGCGCCTGTACACGCAAAGCGCGGCGGACTTCTATTTCGACCCGGTCTACGATCCGGTGCTGGGCGCGCCGTTCCCGCCGGGCTTCAATGGCGTCAATCCGGGCTACATGTCGGCCGACCAGCGCTTGTCGGGCTTCGGCGCGGTGACGCTGGCGCTCAAGGTCAGCAAGCAGATCGACAAGCTGTGGTCGGTCGACGTCAAGGTGTCGGCCTACCAGCAGCGCGGCAGCTGGCGCCTGTTCAACTCCGGCAGCCCGGGGCTCGACACCTTGCGCGCGCAGACCTTCCAGATCGGGATCAACCGGCAATGGTAGACGCGATCCACCGCACCGCGTTCGACGCGATGGCCAGCCGTTGCGAGATCCGGCTGGCCGCGCCCGACGCGCACACGGCCGACCTGCTGTCGCGGCAGGCCGTGGCGGAGGTGCGGAGGATCGAGGAGAAGTATTCGCGCTACCGGGCGGACAGCATCGTCTCGCGCCTGAACGCGGCGGCCGGCCGGGAGCCGGTCGCCTGCGACAAGGAGACCATGGCGTTGATGTCCTACGCCGCCGCGCTGTTCGGCGCCAGCGAGGGGCTGTTCGACATCACCTCCGGCGTGCTGCGCAAGGCCTGGGATTTCCGCCGGCCGCGCGTGCCCGGCCCGGAGGAGCTGGAACCGTTGCTGGCGCTGGTCGGCTGGCACCAGGTCGATTGCGGCACGGAGGAGGTCTTCCTGCGCCAGGCCGGCATGGAGATCGACTTCGGCGGCTTCGGCAAGGAGTACGCGGCCGACCGCGCGGCGGCCCTGCTGATCGAGGCCGGCGTGCGGCACGGGTATGTGAATCTGGGGGGCGACATGCGCTTCATCGGCCCCCGGCTCGACGGCCGTCCGTGGAGCATCGGCATTCAGGACCCGCGCGATCCCGACGCGGTAATGGCCAGCATCCCGATCAGCCAGGGCGCGCTGGCCACCAGCGGCGACTACGAGCGTTACTTTGAACTGGATGGGCAGCGCTATTGCCACATCCTCGATCCGCGCACCGGCATGCCGGTGCGGCATTGGCGCTCGGTGAGCGTGATGGCGCCGATGGCGATAGCGGCCGGCAGTTGTTCGACGATCGCCATGCTCAAGCAGCAGGGCGGAATCAATTTTCTGAACGCTTCTGACATGGGTTATTTGACCGTCGATGATCAGGGGCTGATGTTGTATAGGGATATCTCATGAAACGACAAAAATGGATGCTGCATCTGCAGATGCTGGCGACGATGATCGTCGCGTTGATCGCGCTGTTCTCCGGCGCCCAGGCGCGGGCCGGGGATTTCCTGGAGCCCGACCAGGCCTTCAAGCTGACCGCCGAGACGCTCGACGCCAAGACCGTGCGGCTGACGTGGGTCATCGCCAAGGACTACCACCTGTACCGCGACCGCTTGAGTTTTAACGCCGACGGCGCGCAAGCGGGCGAGCCGGTGCTGCCGAACGGCATCCGCAAGTTCGACACCAATTTCAACAAGGAGATGGAAACCTACCAGGACAAGCTGGTCATCGACCTGCCGGTGACGGCCGCCGCGCCTTACACGCTGCTGGTCGGCTACCAGGGCTGCGCGGACGCGGGCCTGTGCTACTCGCCCGCCTCGCAGAGCTACCGGGTCGACCCCCGCAAGCCCGGCAAGCTGACGCCGATCGACACGGCCGAGGTGGCGGCGGCCGATGCCGCCTCCGCGCCGGTTGCCGCCGCCGCCACGGCGCCGGCCGCCGCGCCGGAAGACGATAGCTCGCTGGCCCAGCGCACGCTGCAAAGCGGCAGCGCGTGGCGCATCGGCCTGGCCTTCCTGGTGTTCGGCCTGCTGCTGTCGTTCACGCCGTGCGTGCTGCCGATGGTGCCGATCCTGTCGTCGATCATCGTCGGCGAGGGCAATGTCTCGCGCGGCCGCGGCTTCATGCTGGCGCTGGCGTACAGCCTTGGCATGGCGCTGGTCTACACCTCGCTCGGCGTCGGCGCCGGCCTGGCCGGCGAAGGCCTGGCCGCCGCGCTGCAAAAGCCGTGGGTGCTGCTGACCTTTGGCGCCTTGTTGTTCACGCTGGCGCTGTCGATGTTCGACGTCTACCAGCTGCAGCTGCCAAGCGGCCTGCAAAGCCGCTTGAGCGAGAAGAGCGGCAGCATGGGCGGCGGCAAATTCGCCGGCGTGTTCGTCATGGGCGCCCTGTCGGCGCTGATCGTCGGCCCGTGCGTGGCCGGTCCGCTGGCCGGCGCGCTGCTCTACATCAGCCAGACGCGCAACGTCTGGACCGGCGGCTGGGCGCTGTTCTCGATGGCGGTCGGCATGAGCGTGCCGCTGCTGCTGACGGGCGTCTCGGCCGGCAGCCTGCTGCCGCGCGCCGGCGCCTGGATGAACGGCGTCAAAAAAGTCTTCGGCCTGCTGCTGATCGCGGTCGCCATCTGGATGGTCACGCCGGTGTTCTCGGTCACTGTGATGATGGTGCTGTGGGGCGTGTTCGCGCTGCTGTGCGCCATGTTCCTGCACGTGTTCGACGGCATTCCGAAGGGCGCGGGCCTGGGCGCCTACGTCGGCAAGACGCTGGGCGTGGCCTTCCTGCTCGGCGGCCTGTTCGAGCTGACCGGCGCCGCCAGCGCCGGGCGCGACGTGCTGCAGCCACTGGGCCACCTGAGCGTGGCCCGCGCCGAGGGCGCGCCGGCCGGTGGCGCCGCCGGCGCCGAGGCGCACTTCACGCGCATCAAGACGGTGGCCGAACTGGATCAGATCCTGGCCACCAGCACCAAGCCGGTGATGTTGGACTTCTACGCCGACTGGTGCGTGGCGTGCAAGGAGATGGAGCGCTTCACCTTCTCCAAGCCGGCGGTCGGCGGCAAGATGAAGGAGGTGACGTTATTGCAGGTGGACGTCACCGCCAACAACGCCGACGACAAGGCGCTGATGAAGCGCTTTGGCCTGTTCGGCCCACCGGGCATGATCTTTTTTAACGGCGGCAAGGAAATCCCGAACAGCCGTATCATCGGCTTCCTGGCGGCCGAGCCGTTCCTGCAGCATTTGAACCGCCATTTCACTTCTTGAAGTTGAAGTGATCCACACGGCACGTAAACCGTGCCGTGTATTTTGCTGGCGTGGAACTACAGACGCCAAGCGTGCCGCTTACGCCACAGGCCTGCCGGGGACGATACTCGACCTGTGGGCAGCAGGCAATCAACTTCCCTTCCAGAGCTATCGCATCGGAACGATTCCAAGTCGCCGACTCGGCGAGCGCCGCCTGAAAAAGTATTTTTTTTTAGTGCTATGAATCTAAAATTCCGATCGCGCGCAAATAGCGTAAAATCCGCTTTTTAATTCGAAACACCATGGCGTGGCGATTTAAGTAATCGCTGATAGCTCCAGCATGAAAAACGGCAGGACACCAAGCTTGGCGTTCCACCGCCGCGTCCCGCTACTCTGAAACCCTGACCATCCGTAGGCTCTGCCGATAAGCGCATGTTTTTGCGCATGCGCCTATAATCTAACGCGCGGATTTTGGTACCGCTCAGCTAACCTCCAAGTATAAAATGCTATGTCCACAACAAAAACGAATGCAGTAAACGCTTCTTCGAACATCTCGAATTGGACACCTCTCCAACGCGCTGGGATATTTGTGTTCCTCGCTACATTCGCTTTTGCAGTATTACTGGCACACTGGGGCATGACCGTAGAGGACTCGCTCGCGTATTTTAATACCGCGCGCTACCTCAGGGGCGAAGTGTCATTTGGCGAGTTGCGCGCTCCATTCCCATACCGCGTGCTTGTGCCTGCCCTTGCGGCATACTTGCCGGGGGACTTGCGCAACACTTTCGCCGGGATTAATTGGATATCCATAACAATCGCAGCCTCTGCGATAGCTCTCGTGGTCGATCGCGTCGGAGGAAGTCGCAAACAGGCTATTTTTGCCGCGCTATTGCTAATATTCTCTGTGCCGACGTTTTGGTATGGCTCCTATCTGCTGACAGACCCGGGATCGATTTGCGGTCGAGCGTTATTCGTATTGGGGGTAGTTAGCGGGCAGCCTTGGCTTGCATTAGGCGCCGGACTTGGTGCAACAGCTGTCAGAGAGGAAAATATTCTCCTTATATTCTGGTTACTGGCGTATCGCCGGGTTCCAATTTTTCCTGGACTCGCAGTATTGGTTGCTGCCGCAGGGTGGTTGCTCTTTGTCCGATGGCATTTATTTAGTGGTCTGCCTAGATATGTCTGGGTCCCTAGTCTATGGACCGTTTGGACGGCACTGCACGACGGTCGTTCTCTGCTGTCTATTGCCAGTGCTGCTGTCATAGTGATTCCGCTGGCGGCCCTTGGGATGCGAAATAGTCCTGGTGAGCTGGTTCCGCTTAAAAGCATGCTTGTTTTAATGTCACTGCCGCCGCTCTATGCCGCCCTGTCCGTCAGGATAGATGGACGAGCAATTTGGAGCTTGTACCCATTCCTGATTCCATTTGCTGTCTATGCGTTTGGCCCACGTGCGGACGCTAGACCTAAGCAATAGTTGCCACAGTTATGCTTACTTTTGCATTGCAATCATAGCTACCAGCCGAAATTTGGAGAGCGGACAGGCGGTCATGCCCTGATCGGTTTTGATATGCCCAAATTCTTATGTGTTGCTACAAAAATATATCCACATGTAGTTGCATGTGAACTCTTCCGAATAGAAAAATATGCAAGAAACGACGGTTAAAAATACCAGTGCCGTGAGCGGTACCATGTTGATGGTGCGCGCTATGCGTCCCCGGCAGTGGCTTAAAAATTTGTTGATATTCGTTCCGGTGCTCACTGCTCACTCAGGCGAACTAAGCTCGTGGCGGGCTTGCGCAATTGCCTTTGTCGCGTTTTGCCTTTGTGCGTCAAGTGCCTACCTTCTGAACGACGTCCTTGACATACGGCATGATCGGTTGCATCCCCGTAAAAGAATGCGGCCCATAGCAGCTGGTGCTATTTCCCGTCTCAGCGCGTTGTGCTGCAGTGCCCTGTTGGGTGTCGTGGGTGTGACGGTTGCGGCTTGGGGCGGCATTTCGTTGCTAAAAGTTGTTTGCTTTTACTTTGTCTTGACCGTCTTATATTCTATTTATTTAAAAAAAATATTATTAATCGATGTGGCTATGTTGGCTGGTCTATACACCATCCGGATAATAGGCGGGGCAGCTGCGACGGAGATTCAACTTTCTTTCTGGTTGCTGTCCTATTCGTTCTTCCTTTTTTTGTCGCTCGCTTTACTGAAGCGCCACAATGAGCTTGTACGACTTAAAGAAGAGAACTTGCTGACTGTACCGGGAAGGGGATACGTGCCCGCAGACAGTATGCCAGTTGCCATATTTGGCATAAGTTCGGGATGCATTTCTGCTTTGGTGCTGATGCTTTACTATAATTCTGGCGATGTGTCAAAGTTATATCCGTCGTCGCTGCCCTTATTTTTTGTGGTGCCGCTTTTTTTCATCTGGATCGCAAGACTATGGTTGTTATCTTTCCGTATGCAGATTGACGAAGATCCTCTGTTACACGTTAGTACGGACCTTGCCAGTATCACTATTATCTTGATATGCGTTGGGCTGGCGGGGTTGGCTACGCTATAGCCAATTGAGTCGTCATGCTGGACTTCTACGCCGACTGGTGCGTGGCGTGCAAGGAGATGGAGCGCTTCACCTTCTCCAAGCCGGCGGTCGGCGGCAAGATGAAGGAGGTGACGTTATTGCAGCACTTGAACAGCCATTTCGCGAGTTAGTCGAGTTTCTCGGTACCGACAAGCAGGCGGTCGAACGGTTCCTGCTTGTCGATTTCCTCTGCTTCTTGGGCTAAGGCGGCTGCTAGAGCCTGCATTGCGTCCTTGGCGGCCTGTTGTTGGTTCTTCGCGGCGATCTGCAACCAAAAATCATCGGGGTTCAGTGTCGCGCGTTCGGTGGTGGCCGTCGCAAATTCCCTAAGCACCCGGGCATGGTTCCTGAGAAATTCGATGCTCATATCGTTAACTCCACAAATCCCTTCGGTGCCTTTCCGTTTAAAAGTATAGCGTGTACGTGCAGGGACCGACGTTCTGTAGCCCTGTCATATGAAGCAAACAGGAAGGCCCGGTGCGCTGTTAAGTGCTACACCAGCGGCAGGGCGGTGGTGTCCTTGATGCGCTGCAAGGCGAAGCTCGATTTCACGTCCAGCACCGCCGGGTGGCGCAGCAAGGTCGCCATCATGAAGCGCGAGAAGTGGTCCATGTCCTCGACGTGCACGCGCAGCAGGTAATCCATCTCGCCCGTCATCGCGTAGCAGGCCACCACCTCCGGCCACTGCTCGACCGACACCGCGAAGTCGGCGCGCGGCGACGCCGGCGCGTTCTGCGCGCCCAGCGCGCGCGCGTTGCTGTGCGCGGCCGCGTCGCTGTGCTTCTCCAGCCGCACGTTCACATACGCCAGCAGCCCCAGGCCGATCTTGTCCGGGTCCAGCAGCGCCACGTACTGGCGGATCACCCCCGCTTCTTCCAGCCGCTTGATGCGGCGCAGGCACGGCGACGGCGACAGCGAAACCAGCTCGGCGACGTCCTGGTTCGACAGCCGGCCGTCGGCCTGCAAGATGGACAGAATCTTACGATCGGTTTTATCCAGCGCAATTTTGGTCATAAATCCCTCGATATTTCAGTGTTGAGGCAATATTATTGCGCAAAACGGCCGTGGACGCGAATGGTTTGCAATTTAATGCCCGGTGCACGGGACTATACTGGCGCTATTCTAACCAGGAGACACGCATGCAATTCCAGCCTTGGGACAACCCGATGGGGACCGACGGTTTCGAGTTCGTCGAATACGCCGCCCCCGATCCAAAAGCGCTCGGCGCGCTGTTCGAGCGCATGGGCTTCACCGCCATCGCCCGCCACCGTCATAAAGACGTGACCTTGTACCGCCAGGGCGGCATCAACTTCATCATCAACGCCGAGCAGGACTCGTTCGCGCAGCGCTTCGCGCGCCACCACGGCCCGTCGGTGTGCGCGATCGCCATCCGCGTGCAGGACGCGGCGGCCGCCTACAAGCGCGCGCTCGACCTGGGCGCCTGGGGCTTCGACAACAAGACCGGCCCGATGGAGCTCAACATCCCCGCCATCAAGGGCGTGGGCGACTCGCTGATCTACCTGGTCGACCGCTGGCGCGGGAAGAATGGCGGGGAGCAGGGCGCCATCGGCGACATCAGCATCTACGACGTCGACTTCGTCGCCATCCCGGGCGCGGAAGCCAACCCGGTCGGCAACGGCCTGACCTACATCGACCACCTGACCAACAACGTCCACCGCGGCCGCATGAAGGAATGGGCGGACTTCTACGAGAAGATGTTTAACTTCCGCGAGGTGCGCTACTTCGACATCGAGGGCAAGCTGACCGGCCTGAAGTCGAAAGCCATGACCTCCCCGTGCGGCAAGGTGCGCATCCCGATCAACGAGTCGTCGGACGACAAGTCGCAGATCGCCGAGTATCTCGACGAGTACCATGGCGAGGGCATCCAGCACATCGCGCTGGGCACCGACGACATCTACACGTCGATCGAGAAGATGAAGGCGACCGGCATCGCCTTCCAGGACACCATCGAGACGTACTATGAGCTGGTCAACCGCCGCCTGCCGGGCCACGGCGAGCGCCTGGAAGACCTGCGCCGCCTGCGCATCCTGATCGATGGCCACAGCAACGACAACGAGCGCGAACTGCTGCTGCAGATCTTCACGCAGAACGTGATCGGTCCGATCTTCTTCGAGATCATCCAGCGCAAGGGCGACGAGGGCTTCGGCGAAGGCAACTTCCGCGCGTTGTTCGAATCGATCGAACTGGATCAGATCAAGCGCGGCGTGCTGCAAGACCCAAGCAAAACGCCCGCATAAGGCATATAGTAGTAAAAAAGCCGCCGGTAGCACCGCATAGAACGGAGCACCGGCAAGCGCGCGGCAGGGCCTACCCGGCGCGGCCGCGTTCAGTATTTCAGAGAATATTGGAGACATCAATGAACGCACCTCACAAGGGTACGCTGCTGGACCCCGGCACCCGCTCGGACGACATTTCGCTGGACGACAAATGGACGCTGGAGCGCGGCCGCGCCTTCATGACCGGTACCCAGGCGCTGATCCGCCTGCCGATGATGCAGCGCGAACGCGACCTCAAGGCGGGCCTCAACACCGCCGGCTACATCACCGGTTACCGCGGCTCGCCGGTCACCAGCGTCGACATGACGGCGATGAAGGCCAAGAAGTACCTCGACGCCCACCACGTCAAGTTCCACCCCGGGATGAACGAGGACCTGGCCGCCACGGCGGTGTGGGGCACGCAGCAGACCAATCTTTTCAAGGACGCCAAATACGACGGCGTCTTCTCCATGTGGTACGGCAAAGGCCCCGGCGTCGACCGCTGCGGCGACGTCTTCAAGCACGCGAATAATGCGGGGAGCGCCAGGCATGGCGGGGTGCTGGTGCTGGCCGGCGACGACCACGCCGCCAAGTCCTCGTCCACCGCGCACCAGTCGGACCACATCCTCAACGCCTGCGGCATCCCGGTGCTGTATCCGTCGTCGGTGCAGGAGTACATCGACTACGGCCTGCACGCCTGGGCCATGAGCCGCTACACCGGCCTGTGGGTGTCGATGAAGTGCGTGACCGACATCATCGAATCGGGCGCCGTGGTCGACTTCGACCCGGACCGCGTGCAGATCCAGCTGCCGACCGACTTCGAGCTGCCGGCCGGCGGCCTGAATATCCGCTGGCCCGACACCGTGCTCGATATGGAAGTGCGGATGAACAGCTACAAGTGGTACGCCGCGCTGGCCTACGCGCGCGCCAACAAGCTCAATAAAATCATCTGGGACAGCCCGCGGCCGAAGATCGGCATCATCACCGCCGGCAAATCCTACCTGGACACGCGCCAGGCGCTGGCCGACCTGGGCATCGACGAGCAGGCCGCCGCCGACATCGGCATCCGCCTGTACAAGATCGGCATGACCTGGCCGCTGGAGGCGGACGGCGTGCACGAATTCGCCAAGGGCCTCGACGAGATCCTGGTGGTCGAGGAAAAGCGCCAGATCCTCGAATACGCGCTCAAGGAGGAACTGTACAACCTGCCGGACGGCCAGCGTCCGCGCGTGGTCGGCAAGTTCGACGACACCGGCGAATGGAGCAACAAGGGCAAGACCGGCCACGGCGACTGGCTGCTACCGGCCACCTACGAACTCAATCCGGCGCAGATCGCGCGCGCCATCGCCTCGCGCATCGCCCACTACTGCGACGGCCATCCGGTCGCCGAGCGCGTCAAGCAGCGCGTGGCCTTCCTCGAGGCGAAGGAACTGGCGCTCAAAACGCTGCCCACCAAGGCCAATCCGGACACCGACCGCACGCCGTACTTCTGCTCCGGCTGCCCGCACAATTCGTCGACCAAAGTGCCGGAGGGCTCGCGCGCGCTGGCCGGCATCGGCTGCCACTACATGGTGCTGTGGATGGACCGCGAAACCTCGACCTTCACGCACATGGGCGCGGAGGGCGTGACCTGGGTCGGCCAGGCGCCGTTCACCAACGAGAAGCACGTCTTCACCAACCTGGGCGACGGCACCTACTTCCACTCGGGGATACTGGCGATCCGCGCGGCGGTGGCGGCCAAGGTCAACATCACCTACAAGATCTTGTTCAACGACGCCGTCGCCATGACGGGCGGCCAGCAGTTCGACGGCCCGCTCGATCCGGGCATGATCTCGCGCCAGATCGCGGCCGAGGGCGTGACGCCGATCATCGTCGTCACCGACGAGCCGGAAAAATACCCGCATGATTACAACTGGGCGCCCGGCGTCACCGTGCGCCATCGCAGCGAATTGATGGACGTGCAGCGCGAGCTGCGCGACATGCCGGGCGTGTCGGCGATGATCTACGACCAGACCTGCGCCTCCGAGAAGCGCCGCCGCCGCAAGCGCAACGAGTACCCCGATCCGGCCAAGCGCGCCGTCATCAACGAAGCCGTCTGCGAAGGCTGCGGCGACTGCTCGGTGCAGTCGAACTGCCTGTCGGTGGAGCCGCTGGAGACGGAACTGGGCCGCAAGCGCCAGATCAACCAGTCGTCCTGCAACAAGGACTTCTCGTGCACCACCGGCTTCTGCCCGAGCTTCGTGACGGTCGAAGGCGGCGCGTTGAAGAAGCCGAAGAAGGCGGCGACCGGCGACGCTCCGGCGGCCGTCTTGCCGATGCCCGCCTTGCCGTCGACGGATACGCCGTACGGCATCCTGATCACCGGCATCGGCGGCACCGGCGTGGTCACCGTCGGCCAGATCCTGGCCGTGGCGGCGCACGTCGAAGGCAAGGGAGCCATCGTGCTGGACATGAGCGGACTGGCGCAGAAGGGCGGCCCGGTGATGTCGCACGTGCGCCTGGCCGACAACCAGGCCGATTTGCACTCGACCCGCGTCGGCACCGGCAGCGCCGACCTGGTGATCGGCTGCGATCTGATCGTCACCGCCAGCCGCGACGCCTTGTCGCGCATGGGCGAGGGGCGCACGCACGCGATGATCAACTCGACCGGTTCATCGACCGCCGCCTTCGTCAAGAATCCGGACTGGCAGTTCCCGGACGCCGGCTCGCGCGGCGAGATCCTGCGCGCCTGCGGCAACGACCACGTGGACTTCGTCGACGCCGGCCAGATCGCCACCGCGCTGATGGGAGACTCGATCGCCACCAACATGTTCATGCTGGGTTACGCGTTCCAGAAGGGGCACGTGCCGCTGAGCGAGGCTTCGCTCGTCAAGGCGATCGAGTTGAACGCGATCTCGGTCAACTTCAACAAGGCCGCGTTCCACTGGGGGCGCACCGCCGCGCACGACTTGGGTTCCGTGACCAAACTGACCACGCCGGCGAAGGTGATCGAGTTCAAACGCACGCAGACCCTGGACGATATCGTCAACCGCCGCGTCGAGCTGCTGACCGCGTATCAGAACGCCGACTATGCGCAGCAGTACAAGACGTTCGTCGACCAGGTGCGCGCCGAGGAGGCCAAGCTGGGCAAGTCGACCCGCCTGAGCGAGGCGGTGGCGCGCTACTATTACAAGCTGATGGCGTACAAGGACGAGTATGAGGTCGCGCGCCTGTACACCGACGGCGCGTTCCAGCAGAAGATCGCCGGCATGTTCGAGGGCGACGTCAAGCTCAAGTTCCACCTGGCGCCGCCGCTGCTGGCCAAGCACGACGCCAGCGGCCATTTGATCAAGCAGGAGTTCGGGCCGTGGATGATGAAGGCGTTCGGGGTGCTGGCCAAATTCAAGGGCCTGCGCGGCACGGCGCTCGATGTGTTCGGCTACACGGCGGAGCGCAAGATGGAACGCGCGCTGATCGGCGAGTATCGCCAGACGGTGGCCTCGTTGCTGCCCAAGCTGACGGCGGAAAATCTGGCGCAGGCGGTTGCCATCGCCAGCATCCCGGAGGACATCCGCGGCTACGGGCATGTGAAGGAGCGCCACCTGAAGTCGGCCAAGCAGAAGGAGGCGACGCTGTTGGCCGCTTTCGGCAAGCCGGTCGCGCCGGTGCCGGTGGATAGCCATACGCACGCGGCATAGACCGGGTCGCTTTAATTAATGTTGTGTGACAAATTGGCCCCATTTTGGGGCCTTTTCTTTATATGTATCAAATACCGTGGAGGTTTTTTTCATTTGCTCAGATGATTGTTTGACGAAAATTCAGCACCGCCGGATACTAAAACTTGCTGTCGCGTTTGCGGACCATAACGTACCGGGAATCGGGAGAGGACATGCCTAAGCGCGCGACAAAAAAGCGAACCGCTTCCCACGTCGATCCTCAATTGTTCACTGGCCCGGACGAACGCCGCGTGGCGAAACCCATCGTCGAGCATCCACTCTCTCCGGATCCTCACCCTGAACTGGTATTCGGCATCGTGGGGCCGATTGGCGTGAACCTGGAACCTGTGATTACCGTTCTTTATCGCGAGCTGCAAGCTGTGGGATACAAGGCCAAGACGATCCAATTAAGCCGACAAATAGAGATCTTTTTTGGAACCGATCATACTCTTGAAACCGAGGATAATAGAATTTCCCATTTGATGGATGAGGGAACTCGTCTTCGCACGAAGAGCGGTAGCGGGGACGCGGTCGCATTGCTTGGCATTGCGGAGATCCGGCGTATTCGATCGGAGGAGTTGGGCGGCACGCCTTCTCAAAATGCCTTCATTCTACGTTCGCTGAAGCATCCAAAAGAAGTTGAGACACTGCGCAGCGTGTATGGGAAAGCAATAAGCTTCTGTCCCGAGAAATCAACGCCACCAAACTGAATGAGCTTGTCCGGGATCTGATTTCTGGTGGGAGGAAGGCGGTCTTGCGTGGCACACGTGTAATGGGTTTGCTCGAATTTGGCCGCAGCGTCCATGCAGAGATGGCCGCTTTAATGTCTGCAGCGAGGCTGGGAATTTCGGTGAAGGACGCGACCTTGTTTTGTACGACGTTCCCATGTCACATGTGCGCGCGGCATATCGTCGCCAGTGGTATCAAGCGGGTCGTGTACGTCGAGCCATATCCCAAGAGCAAGGCCAAACCGTTGCACCGGGATTCGATCAGCGTCGATCCGGCGGTGCCATCGATTGATCTGGTGAACTTCGAACCGTTCGAAGGTGTCGCTCCGAGACAATATCAGGATATTTTTGATGCCGGCGAGCTTCGTAAGGACTCGGAAGGGAAGGCGGTGGACTGGCGCGGCAGAGGAGGCAAGCCGCGCTTCTTACGTTTTCAAAATACGTACCTCGATATCGAAACTGCTATAGTATCAAGCGAGATTCCACGCCTCATCAAGGCGTTGAACCTGGGTATGCCGGGAAGTGTGAAAGCAAGTTTGGAGAATGATCATGAAAAAGCCCAGTAGTCTTGCCAAACAAATCCAACAGGCTCAACGGGAATTCAATAGCTGGACGCCTGAGCGGCAGGCAAATGTACGGTTGGCGGGATCCAGCGCGCTGATGACGCATTACCCGCAACCAAGACCGGTCGAGCCCCAGCCCGCCAAAGTGTCAGTACGAAAAAAATAGCGGATTGGCGGGTGCCGAGCGCCAGTCCGCCATATGTAGCTACGTCACCTTGCGCAGCGAGCACACGGTGTCGAACCACGCCTGCATGCCCACCAGCGGCTGCGGGTTGATCGGCAACAGCGCGTTGATGTTGACGCCGTTGCCCTTGCCACCGTTCTTTTCGTCCCACCACACCCCGGCGTTCAGATCGTCCAGCGCCGGCGCCGGGCCGAAGCCCTTGGCCGCGTCGGGCGCGATGCCGCGCGCCGCCACCTCCACCCGGCGGCCGCCGCGGCCCTCGCTGGCGCGCCCGCCGCTGATCCAGCCCATCGAATTGGACACCGCCACCACGCGCGGGTGGATGCCGCGCGTGACGAACACCCGCATCCGCGCCGAGCCCATTTTCTCGCCGGTGCCGCGATAGGCCTGCTGGCCGGCCTGGTCCGCCGGGCCGGAACGCGGCCGGTACGTGGTCAGTTCGACCATGTCGCCGCTTTTGAGCCCGAGCTTCCTGGCCACGCCGGCGTTGATCCACATCGGATTGTCATGCACGATCTCGACCAGGTATTTTTGCGACGCGGTGCGCGCCTGCGTGTGGACGTTCCACTTGAACGTGGTCAGGATGAAGCGGTCCGCCGGCAGCTTGTGGTGCGATGGGATCTGCGCGAACGTCGGCAGGCCGTCGTCGACGATGCCCAGCGTGCTGGCCACCTGCGTGACCTCCGGCGCATGCACCTCGAACTTGCGCGACGGCGTGGTGAAGCCCCGCACCGCCTTGCCGTCGACCAGCAGGCCGACCGCCGCCTCCTTGCCCTTGTCGTTGGGACGGTAGATCACGCCGGTGCCGGCGTCGACGCGGCTGCCGGCGAGCTGCTGGTCGTCCAGCGGCTTCTGGTACACCTGGTACGGCTTCGGCTGCGACAGGTCCACATACACGCCGTAATGCTTCATGTAGTCGAAGCCGTCCTTGAACTGCCGTCCGTCCGGCCCCGTGGTCGGCAGCTTGGAGCACTGCGCGCGCACGAAGTCCTCGTGGCCGCCGAACTGGAAGTACTTGGCCTGCTCGGGAGCCAGCCGACGGCCGATGTCGAACAGCACGTCGGCGTAGCTGCGCGCCTCGCCCGGCGGCGGCACCAGCGGCTGGCGCAGCGCGACGTAGTGGGTCAGCTCCAAGTTGTTGCGGATGTCCATGCCCCAGCGTTCCAGGTAGGTCGCGTCGGGCAGGATCAAGTCGGCGTAGTGCGCCATCTCCGAATAGACCACGTCCGAGCAGGCGTGGAAGGGGATCAGCTTCTCGTCGCGCAGCACCTCGACGGTGGTGCTGCGGCCCTCGGGCCACGTCATCGGCGAGCCGATGGTGTAGCTGAGGTAGACGTCCAGCCTGGCGCGGCCCTGGCGCAGGTAGTCGTAGACGATCTGGCCGACCTTCATCTTCTGCCAGCGGTTCGCCAGCGGCCATTCGGGCGGGTCTTCGAGGTCGGTGCGGATCTTCGGCGCCGGCGGCACCGGCTGCGGCTGCGGATAGCGGGCCGCCGACAGCTTTTCATCGAGCCCGTAGCAATAGCCGCCGGGCTTGGCGATCGATCCGACCAGCGCGTTGAGCATGACGACCGCGCGTTCGGCGTTGAAGCCGTTGTAGTGCGCGCCGGTGCCACGGTTGGTGAAGGCCGCCACGGCCGGGCGCAGGCGCGCGAACTCCAGCGCCAGGCGCTCGATGTCGCGCGCGGCGATGCCGGACAGCCCGGCCGCCCATGCCGGCGTGCAGGTGGCCAGCCACGCCCGCATCGTCTCCAGCCCGGGCTGGACGAATTTGGCGACGAAGTCATGGTCTATCTCGTTTTCGCGGATGATCACGTGGGCCATCGCCAGCGCGACGGCGCCCTCGGTGCCGGGGAAGGGCTGGTGCCACTCGTCGCTGCGGCCGGCCGTGTTGGACAGGCGCACGTCGAAGGTGACCAGTTTGGCGCCGTGGTCGAAGCGCGCCTTGACCACCCGGCTGACCAGGTGCAGGCCGCCCTGGTGCGCCTCGTAGAAGTTGGCGCCGAAGTTGAGGAAGTATTTGCAGCGTTCGGCGTCGATCGATTCCCAGTCGGTCTCGCCCAGCGAGACGTAATTGGCGGCGCGCTTGTTGGAGGAGCACAGCGCGCGGTGGTTCAGCTGCACCGGCGTGCCGATCGCGCTCAGGAAACGGTTGATCTCGGCGTCGATGCGCGAGCGGCCCTGGTGCAGCGCGACGCGCTCCGGATGGCCGCTGGCGATGCTGGCCTTGATGCGCTCGGCCACTTCGTTGTAGGCCTGCTCCCAGCTGATGCGCTGCCATTTGCCCTCGCCGCGCGCGCCGACCCGTTTGAGCGGATAAAGCAGCCGCTCCGGATAGTCGTTGATGGTCGGTCCCGACTGGCCCTTGGCGCAGGTCATGTAGCCGCCCATGTTCGGGTCGAGCGGGTTGCCGCGGATTTTGATGACCTTGTCGTCCTGGACGAAGGCCTCGATGCCGCACACCGTCGAGCAGTTCAGGCACACGCTGGTGATGCGCTTGGCGCGGCGGTAGTCGTTCTTGACCTTGCGCTGGCGGCCGTCGGCCAGCGGCCGGTAGTTCATGGCGCCGGCCGCGTTGGGCGTCAGCAGGATGGTTTCGCCCAAGCCCAGCGTGGCCATCGAGCCGATGCCGCTTTTGATGAATCGCCGACGGTCCATGTCAGCCTCCCCGCGCTTTGCCGGCGCGCGGCGCGGCTTTCGCGAACTCGGACTTCAACTGGTCCCAGGTCTCGGCCTCGTAGGAAAACGGATCATGGCTGCGGCCCTTGGGAACCTTGTGCTCCATCGCGCGCGGCACCACGCCGCCGATGCCGCGGTACTGGACCAGCGGCCGGGTTTTTTCCTCCGGCTTGAGGGGCGCCGTTTGCTGGCGGTGCTTGGCGTGGAACAGACTGACCTTGCTGGCCGGATCGTTCAAATCGCCGAACGCGAAGACGTCGGCCGGGCACACTTCCACGCAGGCCGGCTCCATGTCGGCGGCCAGCCGGTGCGAGCAGAAATCGCATTTGTCGGCCACCTCGGCGACGGGGTCGATGTGGATGGCGCCATACGGGCAGGCCTTGATGCAGTCGCGGCTGCGGTCGCAGACCGCGTCGTCGATGCGCACGATGCCATCGTCGCCGCGCGTGATGGCGTCGGTCGGGCAGGCGTCCAGGCAGGGCGCGTCCTCGCATTGCATGCACAGCGTGGGCAGGAAGGCGCGCCTGGTGGTCGGCTGCTGGTTGTACGGATTGACCGCGGCGAAATCGTAGTAGTACACCTTGGTGCGGAAGTGGCCCAGCGAGACGGAGTTTTCGACTTTGCACGCGACCGAACAGGCGTGGCAGCCGATGCAGCGTTCAAGATCGACGCCCATACCCCATTTGGGGCCGGCGCTGGCGGATGTGGTCATGGATATCCCCGATAAAATGCGACGTGCCGGCGCGCGGGCCGGTGTAGCGCGATTGTAGAGCAGCGCCGGAGCGTAGCCGGCTTTCGCGCCGAAATAACGCATAAGCTTGTGCGGATTCGTTCTTTCCTTCTCCCCGCGATTGTTGATAATATGGCATCCTCACCTTCAATCGGATCACTTCAGTGCAAACACCATTTAAATTGAATCCGCTGGCGGCGGGCGCTATCGCGCTGCTGTGCGGCGCGGCCGGCTCCTCCAGCGCGCAGACGGCCGGCTCGGAGACCCTGAGCCCGCCCGCGGTCGTCATCACCGGCTCGCGCATCCCGCGCGCCACGCTCGAAGGCCCTTCCGCCGTCACCGTCATCACCGGCGACGAGATCACCAAACAAGGTTACCGCAACGTTTTCGACGCCTTGAACAACCAGGCCCAGAACAGCGGCTTCACCCAGGGCGCCGACTTCGGCAACACGTTCACGCCGTCGGCCAACACCATCAGCCTGCGCGGGCTGGGTCCCAACCACACGCTGGTGCTGCTCAACGGCCGGCGCATGGCGGACTTCCCGATCGCCTACGACGGCACGGTCAACTTCACCAACCTGGCCAACATCCCGTCCGGCGTGGTCGACCGCATCGAGATCCTCAGCGGCGGCGCCTCCGCCATCTACGGCTCGGACGCGATCGCCGGCGTGGTCAACATCATCCTGAAAAAACAGGCCGACGGCTACGATATCAACCTGAAAGCGGGCGGCACCTCGCGCGGCGGCGGCGGCGACAAGCGGCTGCAGTTCACCGGCGGCCACACGGTCGACAAACTCACCGCCCTGTTCAGCGTCGAACTGCTGGAGCGCGATCCGTTGTGGAGCCGCGACCGCGACTTCATGAGCAGCAAAACCGGCGTGGCGCCAACCTCGATCCTGGGGCGGCGCAACGTCAGCGCCGGCCGCTACGTCGATCTGGGCGACGCCTGCGCCGGCCTGGGCGACGTCTTCAACGGCAGCGCCGTCAAGTACAGCGCCAAGACCGGCAGCTATTGTGCCAGCCCGAATGTCGGCCCGACCTACTGGACCACGCAGACCAAAAACAGCAGCCAGAACGCGTTCGGCAGCGCCAACTACGAGCTCTCGCCGAGCACCACCCTGTTCGTCGAGGGCTTGTTCGGCCAGAACCGCAGCTCGAACAACACGCGCGGCCCGTCGTGGACCTCGCGCTCGCTCACCGACGCCTATTTCCTGAACCAGAACACCGGCAACTACGAGGCGTGGAACAAATACATCTCGCCGGAGGAAATGGGCGGCGTCGATCGTTACAACCGCACCTGGGACGACCAGTCCAGTTCCTTGTCGTTCGGCGCCAAGGGCCAGTTGGCCGGCAGCTGGCGTTACGAGGCGTCCTACTCGGCCTCGTTGTACAAAAGCCAGGCCAAGGCGCCGCGCGCGCTGGCCACCATCGATAGCTTCTTCCTTGGCCCGCAACAGGGCTTCGATGCCGACGGCGTGGCGATCTACGCGCCCGACCAGGCGCGCCTGACGCGCCGTTTGACGCCGGCCGAATTCGACAGCATCACCGGCTTCACACACAGCGACGACAAGTCGTGGACCAACACCCTCGGCGTGACCGCCAACGGCGAGGCGTTCACGCTACCGGCCGGCCCGGTCAACCTGGCGGCGGTGGCGGAGCTGGGCAAGCAGGGCTTCTCGAACCGGCCGGATGAACGCATCAACGCCGGCTACTTCAACCTCGCGCCGCCGGCCGACGTCACCGCCGGTACCCGCAAGCGTTTCGCGGTGGGGGTGGAGGCGAGCGTGCCGCTGCTGCCGCAATTGTCGGCCACCCTGGCCGGACGCTATGACCGGTACAGCTTCGCCGGCCGCGACGACGGCAAGGCCACCTACAACGCCGGGCTGGAATGGCGTCCCGTCAAACAGCTGCTGGTGCGCGGCAACTACGCCACCAGCTTCCGCGCGCCGGACATGAACTACATCTTCAAGGCGCGCGGCACCGGCTACTATTCGTCGACCACCGACTACTATCGCTGCGCCAAGGCCGGCCAGCCGGTGGCGGACTGCGAGTTCGCCAACGTCTCGCCGGGCGCCGATTACGTGCAAAACGGCAGCAAGGATCTGCGCTCGGAGCGGGGCCGTTCGACGGGCTTGGGGCTGGTGTGGTCGCCCAGCGCGGACTTCGATGTGACGCTCGACTACTGGAACATCAAGATCGACGACCTGGTGACCAATCTGAGCGCCGACAAGCTGCTGCGCGACGAGTCGGATTGCCGCATCGCCGGCGACCTGACGTCGCCCACCTGCGCCGATGCCATCGCCCGCATCGAGCGTAATCCGCTGACGGCATTGAACAAGCCGGGTGAGATCCGCCAGATCACGGTCAATCCGATCAACGCGGCGTCCACCAGCGTGAACGGGATCGATGTCAGCGCCAAGTATGTGCTGCGCACCACGGCTTGGGGCCAGTTCATCTCGAAGCTGAATTATTCGAAGACCCTGGACAAGAAGTCGCGCCAGTTCGCCGGCGATCCGTTGAACGACGACTTGAATGACCTGACCAACCCCGATTGGCGCGACAAGCTCAATGCCAGTTTGACGTGGAATCTGGAGAAGTGGTCGAACACGCTGTTTCTGCAACGCTATAGCAAGGTGCCCAATGGCGCGGGGGAGGCTTATCTGACGCCAACCACGTTGGTCAACGCCAGCGTGGTGTATCGTTTGAATACGCGTACCACCGTTTCGGTGGCGGTCAATAACCTGTTCAACAAGGTTAAGAGCGATACCAGCGGCGGCTGGCCGTATTATCCGGTGGGGAATTACAGCCCCGTCGGACGTCAAGGATGGGTGGAGCTGAATTACCATTTCGGTTCCTGACGCATTGGCGGATTACGCCGTTCCGGCTAATCCGCCCTACGTGGTTTCCGGGTTTCCGGGTTTTCGGGTTTTTTAGGCCGCCTTGCGCTGCCCGGCGGCGTGGCCCGCATACTCCGTCACCCAATACACCAGCGCCATGCCGGGGAAGGCCATCCCGGTCAGCAGCGCCGCGTGCCAGCCGTGCGTGGCGTACATCCAGCCGCCCAGCGCCGAACCGAGCGCGCCGCCGGCGAAGAACAGCGCGAAGTACACGCCGTTCAAGCGGCTGCGCACCTCCGCGCCCAAGGTGAAGATGGCGCGCTGGCCGAGCACCAGGTTGGCCGCCACGCCCATATCGAGCACGATCGAGGCCACCACCAGCATCGCCAGGGCGACGTTGCGCGATTCCGGCGCGATCATCGGCAGCGCGAACCCGACCACCCCCAGCGCCAGCGCGGCGGCCGTCGCCATCAGCGTGTGGCCGGCGTCGGCCAGGCGGCCGGCGATCGGCGAGGCCACCGCGCCGGCCATGCCGACCAGCGCGAAGATGGCGATGCCGGTCTGCGACAGGTGGAATTGCGGACCGGCCAGCATCAGCGGCGTGACGGTCCAGAATAAACTGAACGATCCAAACAGGCCGGCGTGGTAGGCGGCGCGGCGGCGCAGCAGCGGCGTGCGCAGGAACAGGTGCCACAAGGACGCCATCAGCGCCGCGTACGTGAGGTTAGACGCCGGCGCGCGCGGCGGCAGTTTGGCGCGCAGCACCAGCGCCACGGCCAGCACGATCAGCGCGGCGCCGCCGAAGACGACGTGCCAGTTGCTGGCGTCGGCCACCAGGCTGGCGACCGGGCGCGCCAGCATGATCCCCAGCAGCAGGCCGCTGACCACCTTGCCCACCGTGTGGCCGCGCGTCGATTCCTTCGACAGGTGCGCGGCGAACGGCACGATGATCTGCGCCGCCACCGATCCCAGGCCGATGCCCAGCGCGGCGGTCAGGAACAGCCACGCGCTGGTGCTGAACGCGGCCAGCACCAGCATCGCCGATGTGAACAGCAGGCCGCCGAAGATCAGGCGGCGGTTTTCCAGCAGGTCGCCCAGCGGGACGACGAACAGCAGGCCGAGGGTGTAGCCGATCTGCGTCAAGGTGACGATCAGGCCCGCCGCCCCGGGCGACAGGCCGGTGGCCGCGCTGATCGGGCCGACCAGCGTTTGCGCGTAATACAGATTGGCGACGATCAGGCCCGTCGCCGCGGCCAGCAGCAGCACCATGCCGGGGCTGATGTCGTTTTGTTCGGTTTTGCTCATGATGGCTCCATGGATGGTAGGTCGATGGGCCAAGTGTAGGCAAAACGGGGGCAAAGATAATTAGGGCATAATGCGCCCATACTTTTCACTTTATATGAACAATCATGGATCGCTTGAAAGCCATGCAGGTGTTTGTGCGGATCGTCGAGGCCAATAGCTACACCAAGGCGGCCGAGACGCTCGATCTGCCGCGCGCCGCGTTGACGGCGACGATCAACAAGCTGGAGGCCTTCCTCGGCACCCGGCTGCTGCAGCGGACCACGCGCCGCCTGTCGCTCACGCCCGACGGCGCCGACTACTTCAAGAAATGCCTCGATATCCTGCAGGCGGTGGAGGACGCCGAGGGCGCGTTCCGCGGCCAGGGCACGGCCAAGCCCAAAGGCCGGCTGCGGGTGGAGCTGCCCGGCGCCGTCGGCCGCAATCTGGTGATGCCGCATATCGCCGCCTTTTGCCGCGACTATCCGGACATCGACCTGGTCGTCTCGCTGAGCGAGCAGGTGAAGGATCTGACGCGGGAAGGGCTGGACTGCTCGCTGCGCGTGGGCGATTTGCCCGATTCGTCGATGATCGGGCGGCGCATCGGCAGCATGGGCTTTCTGACCTGCGCCGCGCCGGCCTACCTGGCCGCCCATGGCACGCCGCGCACGCTCGACGACCTGCACGCGCACCGCGGCGTGACGCATTTCTCCGGCCGCACCGGGCGCCCGTTCGACTGGGATTTCGTCACCGACGGCCGGGTGGTGACGATGGCGGTGCGCGGCGCCATCGCGGTCAACGATCCGGACGCCTACATCCTCTGCGCGCTGCAGGGCATGGGCCTGATCCAGGCGGCGCGCTACCAGGTGCGCCATCACCTGGCCAGCGGCGCGCTGGTCGAGGTGCTGGGCGATACGCCGCCCACGCCGATGCCCATCTCGCTGCTCTATCCGCAGGGGCGCATGGCGTCGCCGCGGCTGGGCGTGTTCGCCGCCTGGCTGGCCGGCCTGTTCCGCGACGACGCCGACCTGCAGGCTTGAATTGTAAAATTGGGTTGCTTTACTGACATGCAAGGCGCGGGAAGCGACTATAATGTTCCCATGAAAAAACATTCCATACTTTGGGCGGCGGCGGCCGCAACGTCGCTGGCGCTGCTGTCCGCATGCGGCGGCGGTGGCGGCGACAGCCCTGCCGCCAGCACCCCGCCGCCGGTCGTCGTCACCCCGCCACCGGTCGTCAACCCGCCGACCCCGCCCGCCACCGATCCCCCGCCGTCGACGCCGCCGGCCGGCCCGCCGGTGATCGATCCCAACAATCCGCCCGACTGGCTGGCGCTGGCCAACCGCTGCGAGCGGCCGCGCGCCGGCCATGCCGACGCGCAAGGCACGCTGATGGACGAGTTGAAGTGGCTGCGCTCCTTCTACGGCGAGACCTATCTGTGGTACCGCGAGCTGCCCACCGGTCTGCGCCTGGAAGACTACACGCGCGCGGTCGACTTCTTCGATGACTACAAGACGTGGGCGAGCACCGCCTCCGGCCGCGCCAAGGACCGCTTCCACTTCACCTATCCGACCGAGGCGTGGGAAGGCTTGTCGAGCTCCGGCACGGAGGTCGGCTACGGCGTGACGTGGTCGCGCAACGCCGACCCGGCGGCGCCGCGCGTCTGGGCGGTGGCGATGGTGGCCCCATCCTCGCCGGCGGCGCTGGCCGGCATGCGCCGTGGCGACGGTCTCTCGTCGGTCGATGGCGTGGCGCTGACCGACAACACCGTCGATGGCGTGGCGCGGCTCAACGCCGGCCTGTTTCCGGCCGCCGCCGGCGAGGCGCACCGCCTCGTGCTGACGCGCGCCGGAGTGCCGCTGACGGTCAACCTGACGGCCGCGCAGGTGGACAACCCTCCGGTGCAAAACGTCAAGACCATCGACACGCCGACCGGCAAGGTCGGCTACCTGCAGTTCGACGACCACAACCAACTCTCCGAGAGCGAGCTGGCGAAGGCGATCGGCACGTTCAAGGCGGCCAACGTCGTCGATCTGGTGCTCGACATGCGCTACAACGGCGGCGGCTACCTGGCCGTGGCCAACGAGCTGGCCTACATGATCGCGGGACCGGCCGCCACCAGCGGCAAGATCTTCGAACAGCTGCAATACAACGACAAGACCACGCCGCAGCCGCCGGACATGTTCCGCACCAAGGCCTACGGCTTCAAGTCGTCGCAGCTGGCCGGCGGCGCCGCGCTGCCGTATCTGGGACTCAAGCGCGTCACCATCCTGGCCACGGCGGGCACCTGCTCGGCCAGCGAATCGGTGATCAACGGCTTGCGCGGCATCGACGTCGAGGTCAATCTGATCGGCGGCGACACCTGCGGCAAGCCATATGGTTTCATCCCGGCGAATAACTGCGGCACCACCTATTTCGCGATCCAGATGCAGGGCGCGAACAACAAGGGCTTCGGCGATTACGCCGACGGCTTCCAGCCGACCTGCCGGGTGGGCGACGATCTCGATCACGCGCTGGGCGAATCCGCCGAACGCCTGCTATCGACGGCGCTCGCCTACCGCGACAGCGGCATCTGCCCGGCGCAGCCGATGGCCAACCGGGCGCGCGCCGCGTCGGGCGCCGTCTCCGGTCCGATGACGCTGGTCCGTCCGCAGGTCAGGGAAATCGCGATCCGCAATCGCTAGCGCGCAAAGCCGACTATAATTTCCAGCGTATCCGGTGCCGGCGCAGGCACCGGTCGATCAACCCCACGCTGGAAGCTTGTCCATGATTCGTTCCGCCATACTGCTTGCCTTCGCCGCAACCACCTCCGCCACCACGCTGGCCGCCGCACCGTCATCCCCCCTGAGCACCATCGCCGAGCGATCCGGATTCCAGAACACCGGCCGCTACGACGAGGTGGTCGAGCTGTGCGCGCGCTTCCAGAAGGCGTATCCGAAGCAGGTGCGGTGCTTCGAATTCGGCCGCACGCCGGAAGGGCGTCCGATGCTGGCGCTGGCCGTCTCGCGCAGCGGCGCGCTGACCGCCGAGCAGGCGAAAAAGCGCGGCCTGCCGGTGCTGCTGGTGCAGGGAGGCATCCACGCCGGCGAAATCGACGGCAAGGACGCCGGCTTCCTGGCGCTGCGCGAGGCGCTCGAGAACAAGGCCGCCCCCGGCGCGCTGGACAAGCAGGTGCTGTTGTTCGTCCCCGTGTTCAACGTCGACGGCCACGAACGCTTCGGCAAATGGAACCGGCCGAACCAGCGCGGCCCGGTGGAGATGGGCTGGCGCACCACGGCGCAGAACTACAACCTCAATCGCGACTACGTCAAGGCCGACGCGCCGGAGATGCAGGCCATGCTGGCGCTGGTGAACGCCTGGGACCCGCTGGCCTACATCGACCTGCACGTGACGGACGGCGCCAAGTTCCAGCCGGACGTGTCGATCCAGGTCGAGCCGGTGCACGGCGGCGACGAGGAACTGAAGCAGGCCGGCCTGGCGCTGCGGACGGCGGTGATGGCGGACCTCAAGGCGCAGGGCTCGGACCCGAAGCCGTACTACATCTCGTTCGCCGTCGACGACGATCCGGCGTCCGGCTTCGTCGACAGCATGGCCACGCCGCGCTACTCGACCGGCTACTTCCCGATGCGTAACCGCTTCGCCATGCTGGTCGAGACGCATTCGTGGAAGGACTATCCGACCCGCGTGCGCATCACCCACAACACCATCGTCTCGCTGCTGGCGCAGGTCGGCGCGCACGGGCAGGAATGGCTGAAGATGGCGCGCGACGCCGACGTGCGCGCGGCGGCGCTGGCGGGGGCCGAGATCCCGCTCAGCTACCGCACCACCTACAACACCAAGACCATCGAGTTCCCCGGCTACGAATACACGCGTTCCCATTCGGAGGTGTCGGGCGGCCTGATGACGCACTACGACGAGAGCAAGCCGCAGGTCTGGAGCGTGCCGCTGCGCGACGAGATCGTGCCGGATCTGCGGGTGGCCGCGCCCAGGGGCGGCTACCTGGTGCCGCTGGCCGACGCGGCCCGGGTGGCGGCCAAGCTGAAACAGCACGGCATCGCGTTCAAGGTGCTGGGCGCCGACCAGATGGCGGCGGAGGTGGAGACCTTCCGCGCCACCAAGACCAAGTTTGGCGCGCAATCGTTCGAAGGCCGGCAGTCGCTGGCGGTGGAGGGCGACTGGGGCCGCGAGCGCCGCAGCCTGGCCAAGGGTTCGCTGTTCGTGCCGATCGCGCAGCCCAAGGCGCGGCTGGTGATGACGATGCTCGAGCCGCGCGGCGCCGATTCGCTGCTGGCCTGGGGCGAGTTCAATAACGCCTTCGAGCGCAAGGAGTACATGGAGGAGTATGTGGCCGAGGATGTCGCGCGCGACCAGCTCGAGGCCGATCCGGCGTTGCGCGCCGAGTTCCAGAAAAAGCTCGACACCGACGCGGAGTTCAACAAGAGCCAGCAGGCGCGCCTGGAGTTCTTCGCGCGCCGCCACGCGTCGTGGGACGAGCGCTTCAACCTGTATCCGGTGATGCGCACGGCGCAGAAGTTCTAAGCCGGGCGGGGACCGCGCGGGAGGGCAGCAGGTTAGCTTAGCGCTTCCGCGCGGTGTGCCAAATTTGAAGTATTTCTATCCGATCGGATTTGATTCGGTAAGTAATCAGGTAATGACGGTGGACAATGAGCTCGCGAATGCCAGGCGTTGTCTCGCGTCCCAAGTGCGGACTCGTGCGCAGCGCCTCGGTTTTGGCGCGGATGGCTTGTGCCAGTTTACGTGCTGCCAATGGCTTGTCGATCGACACAAAATCGACAATATTGGACAGATCGGATAGGGCGCGGCGGGACCAATGCGGCTGCAGGTCAGGCGCCATACCGGGAAAACCACTCGTCGACCTCGTCCGTCGAGGCGAACTCCCCATTGTCCGCCTCGACGATGGCTTGCTGCAGATCAAGTAGTTGCGGCACCCGCCAAGCGACGTAATGCGCCAGCGCGTCCGCCGCTATCGATTCAACGGGCTGGCCGGACAAAGCCTCGATCTGATCTATCGCGCTCTTCATTTCGGACGACATCGCGACTTCGATGTTGAGGCGGTCGGTCATGACGCACTCCCGTTAAGAACCAGCTTTAATTATATGCCTGTTACGGTGCCCGCTTGAGCACTTCGCTTTGGATCGCGAACGCGCCATTCACGCCGTCGAGCGTGATGCTCTCGTCCTTGTCGAACAGGATGTCGCCACTGAAGCCGCCCTCGGGCGCGCGCATCTCGTTGGCGCTGAAGTCGAACAGCCCGCGGTCCATCATGTGCGACGGCTTGATGTTGCCCATCGCCGTGAACATGCTCTTGATCCACAGCGGATTTTTCTGCTGCCACGTCGCCAGCATCTCCTTCATCGCCTGCCGCTGCAAATTGGGCTGCGAGCCGCACAGGTTGCACGGAATGATGGGGAAGCCCACCTTGCCGGCGTACTTTTCGATGTCCTGCTCGCGGCAGTAGGCCAGCGGGCGGATCACCACGTTCTCGCCGTCGTCCGCGGTCAGCTTGGCCGGCATGGTCTTGATCGTGCCGCCGTAGAACATATTGAGCAGGAAGGTCTCGAGGATGTCGCCCTGGTGGTGGCCCAGCGCGATCTTGGTCGCGCCCAGCTCCTTGGCGGTGCGGTACAGGATGCCCCGCCGCAGGCGCGAGCACAGCGAGCAGGTGGTCTTGCCCGGCTCGATCTTCTCGGTCACGATGCTGTAGGTGTCCTGCTCGACGATCTTGTACGGCACGCCGATCTTCTCGAAATACGCCGGCAGCACGTGCTCCGGGAAGCCCGGCTGCTTTTGATCGAGGTTGACCGCGATCAGGTCGAACTTGACGGGCGCGATTTTCCGCAGGTGCATCAGGATGTCGAGCATCGTGTAGCTGTCCTTGCCGCCGGACATGCACACCATCACCAGGTCGCCCTCGGTGATCATGTCGAAGTCGACGATCGCCTTGCCGGTCTGCGTGCGCAGCTTCTTTTGCAGCAGCTCGAAGCGGCGCGAGTCGGTCGGGTCGCGCTCCGGCGCGGTGGCCGGAGCCTGGTGGTCTTGCGGGAGGTGCAGTGGGGCGTTCATATCAGACGTTGTCCTTGATCTTGAATACTTCGACGCCGACGCCTTCGCAGTCCGGATACACGTCCGGCTTCATCGTCGACACGCGGGCGGCGCGCACGCGCGGGTGGTCCAGCATCGCGCGCACGATGTCGTCGCACAGGCTTTCCTGCAGCTGCACGTGGCCGCGCGCCATCAGCTTGGCGATGGTGTCGCGGATGAAGTCATAATCGACCACCTCGTCGAGCTGGTCGTGGGTCGGCGTCGACACCGCCAGCGGGATGTACAGGTCGACGTTGATCAGCAGCCGCTGCTCGCCCTTTTTCTCGAATTCGTACACGCCGATGTTGATCAGCACTTCGTAATTGCGCAGGAACAGGCGGCGGCAGTCGGTCAGGCTCGGGTGGGACAGGGCGGACAACATGGGGTTACCTTCTTTCGATTTAAATTATTTGGCCAACTCAGTTGGCCAACTCATTTGGCCAGCTCATTTAGCCAAGAACATCACGTCGCGCGGCAGCGGCACCAGGTGCTGGCCGCCGTCGACCAGCAAGGTGGTGCCGGTCAGCGCGCGCGCCGAGGCGGCGTAGACGACGCTGTCGGCGATGTCCTCGGGGGTGCTGGAACGGCCCAGCGGGGTTTGCTGGTGCGCGTTGGCGAAACCGGCCTCGGTCTGGTCGCCGGACACCATCGTGATGCCCGGCGCGATGCCGACCACCCGCACCGCCGGCGCCAGCTGCTGCGCCAGCATCGTCGTGGCGGTGTGCAGCGCGGCCTTCGACAGGGTGTACGACAAAAAATCCGGATTGAGATTGTACAGTTTTTGGTCGAGCAGATTGATGACGGCGGCCGGCTCGCCGCCGCCGATGGTGGCCGCGTGCAGCGCCTGCGCCAGCAAAATCGGCGCGGCGACGTTGGCGCGCATGTGGGCGTCGAGCCGGGCGGCGGTGAAGTCGGCGGCGCTGTCGTAGTCGAACAGCGAGGCGTTGTTGACCACGCAGCGCACCGGCCCCAGGGCGGCGATGGCGCGCGGCAGCAGCGCGCGCACCGCCGTCTCGTCCGACAGGTCGCATTGCAAGGTGACGGCGCGCCGGCCCAGCGCGGTGATCTGCGCCGCCACCTGGGCCGCCTCGTCGGCCGAGGCGCGGTAGTGCACCGCCACGTCCCAGCCGGCGCGCGCCAGCCCGAGCGCGATGGCGCGGCCGATGCGGCGTCCGGCGCCGGTCACGAGGGCGACGCGGACGCCGGCCGCCGGGATGTGGTTTGGAGTGTGCTGCGCTGTCGTCATAATCGATGTCAAAAATATTGTCGGTGGCGCGCGCCGGCCAAACCCCATAGGCGTTTGGCGATGCGCACGCGTCACCACTTAGGGGTCGTACCCCGTCGGGGTACGACCCCGCTTGGCCGTGCGGGTTAAGCCCCGATTCGCTACAATGCCGGTATGTCCCTACCCGTACCCTCTAGCGACGCGCTGGCCGCGTCCCACGCCCTGCAACGCCTGATCGCCGCCGACATCGAACGCCACGACGGCGCCATTTCCTTCGCCCGCTACATGGAGTTGGCCCTGTACGCGCCCGACCTGGGCTACTACAGCGGCGGCTCCGCCAAACTGGGCAAGGATGGCGATTTTACAACCGCGCCGGAGATGACGCCGCTGTTCGGCGCCGCGCTGGCCCGCGTGGCAGCCGCTATTATCGCCCAAAGCGCGCCGCGCATCCTCGAATTCGGCGCCGGCACCGGCCAGCTGGCGTTCGACCTGCTCACCGCGCTGGCCGCCGACGGCGTCGCCGTCGAGCGCTATTTCATCGTCGAGCTGTCCGGCGAGCTGCGCGCGCGCCAGCGCGAACGGCTGCGCGCCTTCCCGCAGGTGGCGTGGCTCGACGCCCTGCCCGAGGCGTTCGACGGCGTCGTCTTCGGCAACGAGGTGCTCGACGCCATGCCGGTGCAGCTGGTCACCCGCCACCCGGACGGCTGGCGCGAGCTGATGGTGACGGTGCGCGACGGCCGCTTCGACTGGCTCGAGGCGCCGGCCGCGCCGGAACTGCTGGCGCGCATCGAGCGCCAGGTCGCCGGCCACGCGGAGCTACCGGTCGGCTACGTCACCGAGGTGCACGGCGTGGCCTGCGGCTTCATGGCCACGCTGGCGCGCATGCTGGGCAACGGCGGCGCCAACGCCGCCTTCCTGTTCGATTACGGCTTCCCCGCGCACGAATACTATCTGGACCTGCGCGCCACCGGCACCCTGATGTGCCACTACCGCCACCACGCCCATCCCGACCCGTTTTATTATCCGGGCCTGCAGGACATCACCGCCCACGTCGACTTCACGGCGATGGCGCTGGCGGCGCAGGACGCCGGCGCCGGCGTGCTGGCCTACCTGAACCAGGCCGCCTTCCTGATCGGCGCCGGCATCGGCGAGCTGCTGCTGCGCACCGACCCGGCCGACACGCTGCACTACCTGCCGCAGGCGGGCGCCGTGCAAAAACTGCTGTCGCCGGCGGAAATGGGCGAGCTGTTCAAGGTGCTGGTGGTCGGAAAGAACGTAACATTGCCCGAGGCCATCACAATGCATGACCGCAGTCATCGTTTGTAGACAAAATGGCACAATAGCTGGAAAAGCAAAGCGGCCGCGCGGCCGATCGGCGCGATGCGGGCGCGAAGATCGGCTATGATGGAAGATCGAGCGCCGCTAAGCCATATTGGAACAATGGGAAAGATACACACACATTATGACAACCTGAAGGTGTCGCGCATGGCGCCGCAGGAAGTCATACGTGCCGCCTACAAGGCCCTCAGCCAGAAATACCACCCGGACAAAAATCCGGGGGACGAGAAGGCTGCGCGCATCATGGCCATTCTCAACAGCGCCTACGACACCTTGTCCGACACCCAGCGCCGCCGCGAGCACGACGAGTGGATCGCCGCCGAGGAGTGGGAGATCGAGTGGCTCGAGAGCACCCGCAACGACGAGCGCGGCGGCGACCGCCCGCGCCACGACGCCGACCGCTGGGGCGCCGAGGCGGTCGACGACGCGCGGCCGGCGGCGTCGCCGCTGCGCAAATGGAAGTGGTGGGGCGCGCTGGCCGGCTGCCTGGTGGTCGGCTGGCTCGGCGGCGCCATGGTGTCGGAGTCGGCGCTGCTGGAGGCCGCGCTGGGCGGCAAGGTGCGCGCCGCGTCCGCCGCCAGCCGCGCCGAACCGCAGCGCACCCGGCCCGAGCCGCGCGACGTCTGGGCCGGGCAGCAGCCGTTCTACCCCGAGGCCGACACCTCGCCGGCGCCCAAGGGGGCCCCGGTCAAGGTGGTGGCGATGTCGCAGATCGTGCTGCCGGGCCTGACGCCCGACTGCGACGCCGACAGCCAGACCCTGGTCGCGCCCAACGGCGAGCCGTGGCCGGCCAACTCCGGCTATCTCGAGGGCTTCACCGTCGGCAACCGCGGCGACGACATCCAGCTCATGCTCGACAACGGCAACAACGCCTCGGCCGTGTTCATCAAGGTCTACGACGTCGAGCGGCGCGCCAACGTGCGCTACGCCTACGTGCGCGCGCACGACAAGCTGATGGTCGACAAACTGGCCAACGGCAAGTACGAGATCCGCTACCAGAACCTCGAGCCCGGCGCCAACCGCGGCGGCTGCGCCGGCGCCGTCGCCGCGCCCAGCCGCACGGCCGCCGCCGCCGCGGGCGCCACCTCGCTCAACAACTAGCCGGCCGTCAGCTGGCCACCGTGTCCATCAGGCCCATCTCGTCGCTCGACATCAGCTTGTCGATGTTTACCAGGATCAGCATGCGCTCGTCGATGGTGCCCAGGCCGATCAGGTAGTCGGAGCTGAAGGCGGTGCCCATCTCCGGCGCCGGCTTGACCTGCTCGGGCGTCAGGGTGGTCACGTCGGAGACCGAATCGACCACCATGCCGACCACGCGGCCGCCGATGTTGAGGATGATGACGACGGTGAACTGGTCGTACACCGGCTCGCCCAGGTTGAACTTGATGCGCATGTCCACCACCGGGATGATGATGCCGCGCAGGTTGATGACGCCCTTGATGAACTCGGGCGCGTTGGCGATGCGGGTGACCGCCTCGTAGCCGCGGATCTCCTGCACCTTGAGGATGTCGATGCCGTATTCTTCCGAGCCGAGGGTGAAGGCCAGGAACTCCCGGCCGGCGATGTCGGATGCGTTTTCTTGCATGGCGATGGTCCTTGTCTGGGGGCCTGGGCGTAGCCTTGTTGTGGTCCTTGAAATGTTGATTCCGCCGGCGACAGCCGCCTTACAAGAGTATCAGAGTCGCGCCGCCGTGACGAGCGCCGGCGCGGCGCCGTTTAGTAAAAAGCCGCACGCTGTTGCTATCGATTCTAAGAAGCTTGTCACAGGGTACGAATCTGATTATGCTAGCCCAAGCTAAGGCACACGGCGCGGCCGGACGCCGCACCTTCCAGGAGACTGTATGACAGACGCAACCGCCTCAGACGACGACTGGCTGATCGACGAAGACGAGGACGTCCAGCCGGAGGCGGGGGCGGGCGCTCCCGAGCAGCGCCAATGGCGCGTGCTGATCGTCGACGACGACGTCGACGTCCACGCCGTCACCCGGCTGGCGCTGCGCAACGTCAGCTTCAAGGGCCGCGAGCTCGAACTGTTCTCCGCCTACAGCGGGCGCGAGGCGTTCGACATCCTGCGCGACACGCCCGACATCGCGCTGGTGCTGCTCGACGTGGTGATGGAGACCGACGACGCCGGCCTGATCCTGGCGCGCCGCATCCGCGAGGAGCTGCACAACGCCATCGTGCGCGTGGTGCTGCGCACCGGCCAGCCGGGCCAGGCGCCCGAGCAGCGCGTCATCATCGAATACGACATCAACGACTACAAGGCCAAGACCGAGCTGACCACGCAGAAGCTGTTTACCACCGTGATCTCGGCGCTGCGCGCCTACGAGAGCCTCAACATGCTCGAGCGCAGCCGCATCGGCCTGGGCAAGATCCTGGCCGGCGCCACCAACCTGTACCAGATCCACTCGCTGCGCGAATTCGCCTCCGGCGTGCTCAACCAGGTGAGCGCGATCCTCGACGTCGGCGCCGACGGCGTGCTGTGCCTGATGCAGGGCGACACCGGCGTCACCACCGTGGTGGCGGCCACCGGCGGCTACGCGGCGCTCAACGAATCGGAGCTGATGCCGAGCGGCCACCCGCTGTGGCCGACCATCGCCAAGGCCTTCGCCGAAAAGAAAAGCCAGTTCGACCACCCGGCCAACGTGTTGTTCATCCACACCCAGGAAAACCGCGAGGTGGCCATCTCGGTCACGCCGCCGTGGCCGCTGGCGCAGATCCAGCGCGATTTGCTCGAGGTGTTCTGCCAGCGCATCGCGGCGGCGTTCGACAACCTGTACATGTTCGGCCAGTTGCGCAAGGCGCAGGAAGCCACCGTGGTGGCGCTGGCCGACCTGGCCGAGTTCCGCGACAGCGGCACCGGCGGCCATGTGCGGCGCGTGCAGCTGCTGTCGTCGTCGCTGGCGGCGCGCCTGGCCGAGCGCGGCTCCTACCCGGACGAGATCACGCCGCAGCTGCTGGAGATGATCGGGCTGGCGTCGATCCTGCACGATGTCGGCAAGGTGGCCACGCCGGACCACATCCTGCTCAAGCCGGGCGCGCACACGCCCGAGGAGCGCGCCGAGATGCAGACCCACGCGGCGGTGGGGCGCGCGATCCTCGAGCGCGCCGCCGGCATGGTCGACGGCGTCAGCTACCTGACGTACGGCGCGGCGATCGCCGGCGGCCACCACGAGCATTTCGACGGCAACGGCTATCCGAACCAGCTCAAGGGCACCGACATCCCGATCGCCGCCCGCATCGTCGCCGTGGTCGACGTGTTCGACTCGCTGCTGCACGAGCGCCCGTACAAGGAGCCGTGGCCGCACACCGAGGTGATGAGCTACATCACCGAGCGCGCCGGCAAGCAGTTCGATCCGGAGGTGGTGGCCTCGCTGCTGGAGTTGATCGAGCGCGATCCGACCATCGGGCGCACGCCGGAATAGGCGCGGCGCCGCCGGCGGCGCACGCAATGGCCGATTACGCTGCGCTAATCCGCCCTACGTGGAGCCGTTGGTTTTCTTCTTTCACCATCGCCTCGAACTGCGCGGCCGGCATCGGCCGCGCGAACAGATAGCCCTGCGCCTCGTCGCAGCGCTTGGCGCGCAGGAACTCCTTCTGCGCCTCGGTCTCCACGCCTTCCGCCACCACCCCCAGCCCCAGCGAATGGGCCAGCGCGATGGTCGCCGCGACGATCACCGCGTCGTCCGGATCGGTCTCGATGTCCTTGACGAAGCCGCGGTCGATCTTGATGCGGTCGATGTCGAACAGCTTCAGGTAACTGAGCGACGAATACCCGGTGCCGAAGTCGTCGATCGCCACCTTGATGCCGCGCGAGCGTAGTTCCACCAGCAGCGCGCGGCTGCGCTCCGGGTCCTGCATCGCCGCCGATTCGGTGATCTCCAGCTCCAGCAGCGCCGGATCGATGCCCTGGCTGCCGAGCAGCTGGTCCAGGTGCGGCAGCAGGCCGGCGCCGTGGCACTGGCGCGCCGACAGGTTGACCGCCAGCCGCAGGTGCCCCAGCGCCGGCGTGCGCCACGCCGCCAGCAGCCCGGTGGCGCGCTTGAGCACCCAGTCGCCCAGCGGCAGGATCAGGCCCGACTCCTCGGCGATCGGGATGAAGCGGTCCGGCCCCACCAGGCCCAGCTCCGGATGGTGCCAGCGCAGCAGCGCCTCGGCGCCGATCACGCGCTGCGTGGCCAGCTCCACCTGCGGCTGCAGATACAGCTCGAACTCGTCCTGCTCGAGCGCCTGCCACAGGCGGTTCTCCAGTAGCAGGCGCTCGTGGGTGGCGGCGTTCATCTCGGCCGAGAAGAACTGGAAGTTGCCGCGCCCCTGGCTCTTGGCCGCGTACATCGCGGTGTCGGCGTGGCGCATCAGGGTGCCGCCGTCCTCGCCGTCGGACGGGAACATCGCCACCCCCACGCTGGCGCCGCTGTGCACCGTCTTGCCCTGCAGCGCGTAGGGCGCCGTCAGCGAGTCGACGATGCGCACGGCGATGTTGGAGACGTCGTCCGGCGACACCGTGCCGGCGGTGACGACGATGAACTCGTCGCCGCCGAGGCGGGCGATGATGTCGACCTCGCGCATCAATTCGCGCAGGCGCTGGGCCACCGCCACCAGCAGCAGGTCGCCGGTCTGGTGGCCGTGGGTGTCGTTGATCTTCTTGAAGTGGTCGAGGTCGATGAACAGCAGCGCCGCCGTGCCGTGCGCGCGGCGCGTCTGCGCCAGCAGCTGCTCCAGGCGCAGGTTCAGCGACAGCCGGTTGTCCAGCCCCGTGAGGGTGTCGTGGTGGGCCAGGCGGTGGATGCGCTCCTGCGCCACGTGCTGCTCGGTCAGGTCGTGCAGGATGGCGACGAACAGGTGCTCGTCGGGCAGCTCGACCTCGCTCACCGAGATCGCCAGCGGGAACTCGCCGCCGTCGCTGCGCCAGCCCGTCAACGTGTAGTCGTGGGTGACGCCGCAGGCGATCATGCGCAGCAGCCCGGCCGCGTCGAGGCCGTCGGCCTCGCCGACGCCGACCGGGATCAGGCGCTCGAGCCGCAGCCGCGTCATCTGCTCGGGCGTGTAGCCGAACAGCCGTCCGGCCGCCGCGTTGGCCGACATCAGCAGGCCGTCGCCGTCGATGGTGAGGATGGCGTCGGCGGCCTTGTTCAAGATCGCTTGCAGCCTGGCCTCGCGCTCGCGCAGGCGCGCCGTGCTGTCCTTGACCTGGGCCTGGATGCGCGCGCGCTCGCCGCTGATGAGTAGCATCAAGGTGCCCAGCAGGCCGGTCAGCAGCAGGCCGCCGGTCAGCACCGTCCAGCTTTGCCAGCCGCGCTGCTGCTGCAGGTAGGCCGGCGTCGGCGCCAGGGTCAGCTCGTAGATGCGCCCGCCGAAGTGCAACTGGTGCTGGAAGTCGCCGGCCGCCGGCGCGCGCTGCAAGGTGTCGCGCACCACGCGCCCCGGGGTGTCGTCGTCCATGTCCTCGAAGCGCACCAGGAAGTGCTCGAACTCGGAGCGCTTGAGCGCCTGGTCGAGGTAGGCGTCGAACTGCAGCGCGATCAGCAGCGAGCCGACCGCCTGGTGCGTCACGCTGGCCGGGTAGACCGTCTGCAGTAGCAGCAGGCCGTAGCCGGGCAGCGTGCGGGCGAACTGCAGCGGCGCCGTCGCCGTCGGCTGGCCGGACTGGATCGCCCGTTCCAGCGCGGCGCGGCGCTGGTCCTCGGACAGGAAATCGAGGCCGACGTAGTCGCGCCCCTCGGCCGGTTCGACGAACGTGACGGGGAAATAGCGCGGCCGCGGCGCCGCCGTGCGCAGCGCGCCGGTCAGCGAGCGCTCGCGGATCTCGAACGCCGGCCCCACGTGCTGGCGCGCCCAGGCCTCGAACGCGTGGCGCTCGGCGCCGGGCACCGGCATCAGCCAGGCCATCGACAGCAGCTCCGGGCGCTGGTCCAGGTAGCCGTGCGCCAGGTTGCTGAAGTCGTCGGCGCTGAGCGTGCGGCGCGGGTCGTTGAGCGCCTTGGCCATGGCGAAGATGAAGCGTTCGTGCTCGCTGAACTGCGACTGCAGCAGGTCGCCGGTCTGCTGCGCCTTGAGGCGGAAGGTTTGCAGCTGCTGGTTGTTCTCCCATTTGTCGGCCTGCACGTAGATGGCGATGAAGGCGGCGGCCGACAGCACCAGCGGCAGGCCCACCAGCATGCGCCGGCGCTCCCACAGCGCGCGCGGGCGGCCGATGACGATCCACGTCAACGGCGCGGCCAGCAGGATGCCGATGGTGTCGCCCATCCACCAGGCCAGCCAGTCGGCCACCAGGGCGTCGGCGCGCAGCGCGCCGGCCAGCACCATGCCCGACAGCGAGACGGTGCAGCTGGTGACGGTGACGCTGACGGCCAGCAGGATGAAGCGCACCACGTCGGCGCCGGAGCCGATGGCCGGGTCGATGGCGCGGCGGAACAGGGTGGCGCCGACCCAGGCCTGCAGCGCGGCGCCGGCGGCCGCCGCCAGCGCGCCGAGCACGGCGGTGCCGGTGATGCCGCCGGCGCTCATCCACGGATGCACCAGGTTGACGCACATCGAGCCCAGCGCGACGGCCGGCAGCAGGCGCGCGCCGCCGACGGCGCAGGCGGCCAGGGCGATGCCGGCGGGCAGGAAGATGGGGGAGGCGTAACCCGGCGGCAGCGCCAGCATCAGTCCCAGGCGGCCGGCGACCACGTAGGCGGCCAGCAGGGCCAGGTTGAGCGCCGCGGTGCGGCCGGGACGATTGAGCTGCTTGGTGTTCAACGGCGGGGCTCCCGGTGGGTCGAAAGGCGGGTCGAAAGGCGGTCGAAAGGTGGTCGATCCGCCGCCGATTGTATAGGAAATCATTCAGCGTAAAAACAACACTTGCACTTTCGCACGCGGTGCAGTTAAAATCTCGCCCCGAAGCAGACGGTTCATCCTCAGGACGCAAAATAACGCGGTCCAAATGCAGTAGGAGGGTTGACAGGTCGAAGAAGTTGCTTCATACTCTGCGGTTCCTCGCGGAGGGGTGGCCGAGTGGTTAAAGGCGACAGACTGTAAATCTGTTCTCTATGAGTACGCTGGTTCGAATCCAGCCCCCTCCACCAAGTTGTTGCGGTGAGACTGAGTAGCAAAAGTGAAATGAACGATACCTCGCGGGTGTAGCTCAATGGTAGAGCAGAAGCCTTCCAAGCTTACGACGAGGGTTCGATTCCCTTCACCCGCTCCAGTGTTGTTGCAATGCAGATGCGCAGGCAGGGCATCAAATGGCAGTACCCAATAAGCCCTTTTAGCTCAGTGGTAGAGCACTCCCTTGGTAAGGGAGAGGCCACGTGTTCAATCCACGTAAAGGGCACCAGAATTCGCAGTATCCGCAGCACGCATATATACAGTAGCACCTCAAAGACACAGTCGGGCGCGAGTCCGGGCAATCACACCAAATCGTTAGGAGTCTAAAATGGCAAAAGAGAAATTCGAGCGGACCAAGCCGCACGTCAACGTCGGCACCATTGGTCACGTCGACCACGGCAAGACCACCCTGACCGCTGCGATCGCAACTGTTTTGTCGAAGAAATTCGGCGGCGAAGCTAAAGCCTACGACCAGATCGACGCGGCACCGGAAGAAAAAGCGCGCGGCATCACCATCAACACCGCCCACGTCGAGTACGAGACCGCCGGCCGCCACTACGCCCACGTCGACTGCCCAGGCCACGCCGACTACATCAAAAACATGATCACCGGCGCGGCCCAGATGGACGGCGCGATCCTGGTATGCTCGGCCGCCGACGGCCCGATGCCACAGACCCGCGAGCACATCCTGCTGGCCCGTCAAGTTGGCGTTCCATACATCATCGTGTTCCTGAATAAGTGCGACCTGGTCGACGACGCGGAACTGCTGGAACTGGTCGAAATGGAAGTTCGTGAATTGCTGTCGAAATACGAATTCCCAGGCGACGACGTGCCTATCATCAAAGGTTCGGCCCGTATGGCGCTGGACGGCAAAGAAGGCGAAATGGGCGTGGACTCGATCATGCGCCTGGCCGACGCACTGGACAGCTACATCCCTACGCCAGAGCGCGCAGTGGACGGCGCCTTCCTGATGCCAGTCGAAGACGTGTTCTCGATCTCGGGTCGCGGCACCGTGGTGACCGGTCGTATCGAGCGCGGCATCATCAAGGTCGGCGAAGAGATCGAAATCGTCGGCATCAAAGACACCGTCAAGACCACTTGCACCGGCGTGGAAATGTTCCGCAAGCTGCTGGACCAGGGTCAAGCCGGCGACAACGTCGGTCTGCTGCTGCGCGGCACCAAGCGTGAAGACGTCGAGCGTGGCCAGGTTCTGGCCAAGCCGGGTTCGATCAAGCCGCACAACCACTTCACCGGCGAGATCTATGTCCTGTCGAAAGATGAAGGCGGCCGTCACACCCCGTTCTTCAACAACTATCGTCCACAGTTCTACTTCCGTACGACTGACGTGACCGGTTCGATCGAACTGCCAGCGGACAAAGAAATGGTTATGCCAGGCGACAACGTGTCGATCACCGTCAAGCTGATCAACCCGATCGCGATGGAAGAAGGTCTGCGCTTCGCGATCCGCGAAGGTGGCCGTACCGTTGGTGCAGGTGTTGTTGCGAAGATCATCGCTTAAGGATTATCCTGACTTACCACCAGGGGCGTCTCTGGTGGTATAATCGATATCCTTTGTAGTTTTACGTAGGGACGTAGCTCAATTGGCAGAGCGTCGGTCTCCAAAACCGAAGGTTGGGGGTTCGATGCCCTCCGTCCCTGCCACCGTTTTCTGGTGCAGGGCACCGAAAGTAAATTAAATGTCAAATCAATCCGTGCAGACCGTCAGCACGTCGAATGACAAGATTAAGGTTGTGCTGGCAATCGCCGTCGCAATCGCAGGCGTGGTGGGTTTCTATTACCTGTCAGACAAACCAGCTCTCGTACGCGCAGGCGCACTTGTAGCTGGTTTGGCTTTTGCCGTTCTGCTCTTGTGGACTTCGTCGACTGGCCGTGAATTCCTGAATTTCGCCAAAGAAGCCGTGCGCGAGACGAAAAAGGTCGTTTGGCCCACCCGCCGCGAGGCGACCCAAATCACCGGCATCGTGTTCGCCTTCGTGCTGGTGATGGCGCTGTTCCTGTGGGGCACGGATAAGACGTTGGAATTCCTGTTGTACGATCTCATTCTGGGCATACGAAAATAATGAACGAAAACGTGCAAGATGAAGCGGCAGGCGAATCGGTGTCCGGCGAAGCCCCGGTCACCGAGGCCGTCGCGGCGCCGGTAAGCGTTCCAGTGAGCAACAAGCGCTGGTACGTGGTTCATGCGTATTCCGGTATGGAAAAAAGCGTGCAGCGCGCGCTGACCGAGCGCGTCGAGCGCGCCGGCATGCAAGACCAGTTCGGCCAGATCCTGGTGCCGACCGAGGAAGTGGTCGAAGTCAAGAACGGCCAAAAGTCCGTCACCGAGCGTCGTTTCTTCCCGGGCTATGTCCTGGTCGAGATGGAAATGACCGACGAGACGTGGCACCTGGTGAAAAACACCAACAAGGTGACCGGCTTCATCGGCGGCAAATCGAACAAGCCGACGCCGATCCCGGCGCGCGAGATCGACAAGATCATGCAGCAGATGCAAGAGGGCGTCGAGAAGCCACGGCCGAAAGTGCTGTACGAAGTGGGCGAGCAAGTCCGCATCAAGGACGGCCCGTTCACCGACTTCAACGGCAACGTCGAGGAAGTCAACTACGAGAAATCGAAAGTGCGCGTCTCGGTCACCATCTTCGGCCGCGCCACACCAGTCGAGCTCGAATTCGGCCAGGTCGAAAAAGTATAAGCAACACCGTTCGCCAGAACGGGCGACGGTGTAAAAACCCGACAAATCTGGCACCAGAGGAGCCCCGCCCCGCATTCGATCGCGTGGCGGGGCGCTACTACTCATACCCAAGATAGGAGCCATCATGGCAAAGAAAATCATTGGTTTTATCAAGCTGCAAGTGCCAGCTGGTAAAGCAAACCCATCCCCACCGATCGGTCCAGCGCTGGGTCAGCGCGGTCTGAACATCATGGAATTCTGCAAAGCCTTCAACGCGCAGACCCAGGGTATGGAACCAGGCATGCCGATTCCGGTCGTCATCACCGCGTTCGCCGACAAGTCGTTCACCTTCGTGATGAAGACGCCACCAGCGACCTACCTGATCAAGAAGCACTCGGGCGTCACCAAAGGTTCGCCGAAGCCACATACCGACAAAGTCGGTAAGCTGAGCCGCGCTCAAGCTGAAGAAATCGCTAAATTGAAAACCCCTGATCTGACCGCTGCCGACATGGATGCCGCTGTACGCACCATCGCCGGTTCCGCACGTTCGATGGGCATCACGGTGGAAGGTCTGTAATCATGGCAAAACTGTCCAAACGCGCAAAAGCTATCAAGGCTAAAGTTGATAGCACCAAGACCTATGCATTCGACAACGCCGTCGCGCTGATCAAGGAACTGGCCACCGCCAAGTTCAATGAATCGATCGACGTGTCGGTCCAGCTGGGCGTGGATCCTAAGAAGTCGGACCAGGTCGTTCGCGGTTCCGTCGTGCTGCCAGCCGGCACCGGCAAGACCGTTCGCGTCGCCGTGTTCGCTTCGGGCGACAAGGCCGAGCAGGCCAAAGCCGCCGGCGCCGACGTCGTTGGTATGGAAGACCTGGCCGAGCGCGTCAAGGCCGGCGACATGCCTTTCGATATCGTCATCGCGTCGCCAGACACCATGCGTATCGTCGGTACCCTGGGTCAGATCCTGGGCCCACGCGGCCTGATGCCTAACCCGAAGGTCGGCACCGTCACCCCTGACGTCGCCACCGCCGTGAAAAACGCCAAAGCCGGTCAGGTCCAGTACCGTACCGACAAGGCCGGTATCATCCACGCAACGATCGGCCGCAAGTCGTTCGCCGACGCCGATCTGAAGAGCAACCTGGTTGCCCTGATCGACGCGCTGAACAAAGCCAAGCCAGCATCGAGCAAAGGTGTGTACCTGCGCAAGGTATCGCTGTCGTCGACCATGGGCGCTGGCGTCCGTGTCGACCAGGCTACCCTGGCTGCTTAAGTTTTACCAGTTTAAGTCCTCGCGCCGCACGGCGCGGGGCAGTTCTTTGGGCTGGTCGGTGTTGCTTGCAACGCCGGCCAGACAATCAAAGACCGTTGGGCTCAGCGCAGCAGGCAGGCGCCGGGTTAATTGGATTTTCCGCCCAACGCAGATGGTGTACCCGATCAAGTTTCGTAGTCCATTGGACTCCTAAACCTCGGACGCCGTTGTTCGAACCGATGGCAGGCATCAGCCCGTCATCATTTAAGGAGGTTGACCGTGGGTCTCAATCTGAATGACAAAAAGGCCGTCGTCGCCGAAGTTTCCGCAAAAGTAGCAACTGCGCAAACTATCGTCGTGGCCGAATATCGTGGCATCCAGGTTGCTCACTTGACGCAACTTCGTGCCAAAGCGCGCGCTCAAGGCGTGTACCTGCGTGTGTTGAAAAATACGCTCGCTCGTCGCTCCGTCGAAGGCACGCAGTTCGCCAACCTGGCAGACAGCATGACCGGTCCGTTGATCTACTCGATCTCGGACGATGCCGTTGCAGCAGCTAAAGTCATCGCTGACTTCGCTAAAACCAACGACAAACTGGTCATCACCGCAGGTAACTACGCAGGCAAGCAGCTGGATAAAGCAGCTGTTACCGCGTTGGCGAGCATTCCTAGCCGTGAAGTCCTCATTTCGCAGTTGTTGGGCGTTATGCTGGCTCCGGTGTCGGGCTTTGCACGTGGTCTGGCTGCTCTGGCAGCGAAAAAATCCGAAGGCGCTCCAGCCGCTGCAGAAGCAGTGGCAGAAGAAGCCCCGGCCGCTTAATAGCGACCGTGTCCCGGCCTGGCCGGGGCGGAGTTTTTCTCAAGTACCAATCTGATGTACTAACGAATCAATAAATTATTGGAGTTTCAAATGGCAATTAGCAAAGACGACATCCTGGCAGCAGTTAGCGAAATGTCCGTAATGGACCTGAACGAACTGGTCAAAGCTTTCGAAGAAAAATTCGGCGTTTCGGCCGCAGCAATGGCAGCTCCAGCAGCTGGCGGCGCCGCAGCTGGCGCGGCTGTTGAAGAGCAGACCGAGTTCAACGTTGTTCTGACCGAAGTCGGCGCGAACAAAGTCGGCGTCATCAAGGCAGTTCGTGAAATCACCGGTCTGGGCCTGAAAGAAGCCAAAGACGTGGTCGATGGCGCTCCTAAGACCGTCAAAGAAGCCCTGTCGAAAGCTGACGCTGAAGCCGCTAAGAAGAAGCTGGAAGAAGCTGGCGCCAAGGCTGACCTGAAGTAATCAAGTTGTACGGCGGCTAGTTAGCGCCTCGAGCCAAAGCTGCGGATTTCCTTTCGAAAGGGAGGAAATCCGGCTTTGGCTCCTTTGTCGTCCTCGTCGTATTTGTAGCGTTTTGTCCGACGCTGCAGTGGTTAGTAGTTTATTCAAATCAGCTGGAAATGGTAGAGATTTCAGGTTTCGTCTGTGTGACATGCAGCCGAGATCGTTGCTGAAGTGGCTGCGGGTCGGTCGATGTTGAGCGATCCACGCACTGGCAAAACCTGAATTTTTTATCCTTTCTGTCACTCACGGAGTGTCCATGCACTACTCATTTACTGAGAAGAAACGCATTCGCAAATCATTCGCGAAGCGCGCCAACGTTCACCACGTTCCGTTCCTGCTGGCTACCCAGCTCGAGTCCTACCACAGTTTCCTGCAGGAAGACGTTTCGCCGTCGACCCGCAAGAACGACGGCCTGCAGTCGGCCTTTACCTCGATATTCCCCATCGTGTCGCACAATGGCTTTGCGCGCCTCGAATTCCTGTCGTACGTCCTGGGCGATCCCGCCTTCGACGTCAAGGAATGCCAACTGCGTGGTCTGACGTTCGCGTCGCCGCTGCGGGCCAAGGTGCGTCTGGTGATCCTGGACAAGGAATCGCCGACCAAGCCGGTCGTCAAAGAGATGAAGGAACAGGAAGTCTACATGGGCGAACTGCCTTTGATGACGACCACCGGTTCGTTCGTCATCAATGGTACCGAGCGCGTGATCGTTTCGCAGCTGCATCGCTCCCCTGGCGTGTTCTTCGAGCACGACCGCGGCAAGACCCACTCGTCGGGCAAACTGCTGTTCTCCGCGCGCATCATTCCTTACCGCGGTTCGTGGCTGGACTTCGAGTTCGACCCGAAAGACATCCTGTTCTTCCGCGTTGACCGCCGCCGCAAAATGCCGGTCACGATCCTGCTCAAAGCCATCGGCATGTCGCACGAGCAAATCCTGGCAAACTTCTTCGTCTTCGACAATTTCAACCTGCGCTCGGAAGGCGCGGAGATGGAATTCGTTGCCGAGCGTCTGCGTGGCGAAGTCGCCCGCTTCGACATCGTCAACAAGGAAGGCAAGACGCTGGTGCTGAAGGACAAGCGCATCAACGCCAAGCACGTGCGCGACATCGAATCGAACGGCATCAAGCACATTTCCGTGCCGGAAGACTACCTGCTGGGCCGCGTCCTGGCCAAGAACATCGTTGATCCGGAGACCGGCGAAGTCGTCGCGTCCGCCAACGACGAGCTGACCGAAGACGTGCTGGGCCGCCTGCGCGAAGCCAACATCAGCGAAATCCAGACCCTGTACACCAACGACCTGGACCAGGGCGCCTACATTTCGCAAACCCTGCGCATCGACGACACCGCCGACCAGATGGCCGCCCGTGTCGCGATCTACCGCATGATGCGTCCTGGCGAACCGCCAACGGAAGATTCCGTCGAAGCGCTGTTCAACGGCCTGTTCTACAGCGCCGACCGCTACGACCTGTCCGCCGTCGGCCGCATGAAGTTCAACCGCCGCATCGGCCGTGACGAACTGACCGGCGCCATGACCTTGTCGAACGAAGACGTGCTGGCCGTGATCAAGATCCTGGTGGAACTGCGCAATGGCCGCGGCGAAGTCGACGATATCGATCACCTGGGTAACCGCCGCGTGCGTTGCGTCGGCGAACTGGCCGAAAACCAGTTCCGCGCCGGCCTGGTGCGCGTCGAGCGCGCCGTCAAGGAACGCCTCGGCCAGGCCGAAGCGGACAACCTGATGCCGCACGACCTGATCAACAGCAAGCCGATCTCGGCCGCGATCCGCGAATTCTTCGGTTCGTCGCAGCTGTCGCAGTTTATGGACCAGACCAACCCGCTGTCGGAAATCACGCACAAACGCCGCGTTTCCGCCCTGGGACCTGGCGGTCTGACGCGCGAACGGGCCGGCTTCGAGGTGCGCGACGTGCACCCGACCCACTACGGCCGCGTGTGCCCGATCGAAACGCCTGAAGGCCCGAACATCGGCCTGATCAACTCGCTGGCGCTGTACGCCCGCCTGAACGAATACGGCTTCCTGGAAACCCCGTACCGCAAGGTCGAAGGCTCCAAGATCACCGACCAGATCGACTACCTGTCGGCGATCGAAGAAGGCCGCTACATCATCGCTCAGGCGAACGCGACCATCAACAACGAAGGCATGCTGAGCGACGAGCTGGTCTCGGCCCGTGAAGCCGGCGAAACGATTCTGGTGTCGCCGGAGCGCATCCAGTACATGGACGTTGCCCCAGGCCAGATCGTGTCCGTCGCCGCGTCGCTGATTCCGTTCCTGGAACACGATGATGCGAACCGCGCATTGATGGGTGCCAACATGCAGCGCCAGGCCGTTCCTTGCCTGCGCCCAGAAAAAGCACTGGTCGGTACCGGTATCGAACGCACCGTGGCAGTCGACTCGGGCACCACCGTGCAAGCACTGCGCGGCGGTATCGTCGACTACATCGATGCGGGCCGTGTCGTGATTCGCGTCAACGATGACGAAGCGCAAGCTGGCGAAGTCGGCGTCGACATCTACAACCTGATCAAGTACACCCGTTCGAACCAGAACACCAACATCAACCAGCGTCCTATCGTCAAGGTGGGCGACCGTGTGGCCAAGCGCGACGTGATCGCCGACGGCGCATCGACCGACCTGGGTGAATTGGCTCTGGGCCAGAACATGACCGTGGCCTTCATGCCATGGAATGGTCTGAACTTCGAGGATTCGATCCTGATCTCGGAAAACGTCGTCAAGGACGACCGTTACACCTCGATCCACATCGAAGAACTGAGCGTTGTCGCGCGTGACACGAAACTGGGCGCGGAAGAAATCACCCGCGACATCTCGAACCTGGCTGAGAACCAGCTGGCTCGTCTGGATGAGTCCGGTATCGTCTACATCGGCGCCGAAGTGCAAGCCGGCGACACCTTGGTCGGTAAAGTGACGCCTAAAGGCGAAACCCAGCTGACCCCGGAAGAGAAGCTGCTGCGCGCGATCTTCGGCGAGAAGGCTTCGGACGTCAAGGACACCTCGCTGCGCGTGCCATCGGGCATGATCGGCACCGTCATCGACGTGCAAGTGTTCACCCGCGAAGGCATCGTCCGCGACAAGCGCGCGCAACAGATCATCGACGATGAACTGAAGCGTTTCCGCCTGGATCTGAACGACCAGATGCGTATCGTCGAGGGCGACGCCTTCCAGCGTCTGGAAAAAATGCTGATCAACCAGGTCGTCAACGGCGGTCCGAAGAAGCTGGCCAAGGGCGCCAAGATCACCAAGGAATACCTGGACGATCTGGACAAGTACCACTGGTTCGACATCCGTCCTGCCGACGACGCCGCCGCCACCGCCCTCGAAGCGATCAAGGAATCGATCAACGAGAAGCGTCACCAGTTCGATCTGGCCTTCGAAGAGAAGCGCAAGAAGCTGACGCAGGGCGACGAGCTGCAACCTGGCGTGCAGAAAATGGTCAAAGTGTATCTGGCCGTTAAGCGCCGCCTGCAGTCGGGCGACAAGATGGCGGGTCGCCACGGTAACAAGGGTGTGGTGTCCCGTATCGTGCCGGTCGAAGACATGCCATACATGGCCGACGGTACGCCGGCCGACGTGGTGCTGAACCCGCTGGGTGTTCCTTCGCGGATGAACGTGGGTCAGATTCTCGAGACCCACCTGGGTTGGGCGGCAAAAGGCCTGGGTATCCGTATCGGCGAGATGCTGCAACAGCAGATCAAGGTCGAAGAGATGCGCAAGTTCCTGACCACCGTCTACAACGAGAACGGCCGTCCGGAAGATCTGGACCAGTTCGACGACGAAGAGATCATGAAGCTGGCGAATAACCTGAAGAAGGGTGTTCCGTTCGCCACGCCGGTGTTCGACGGCGCGCACGAGTCGGAAATCCGCCGCATGCTGGACCTGGCGTACCCCGACGACATCGCCCAGAAACTGGGCATGACCCCGTCGAAGAACCAGGTCACGATGTACGACGGCCGCACCGGCGAAGCGTTCGAGCGCAAGGTCACCGTCGGCGTGATGCACATGCTGAAACTGCACCACTTGGTCGACGACAAGATGCACGCGCGTTCGACCGGTCCGTACTCGCTGGTGACGCAGCAGCCGCTGGGCGGTAAAGCCCAGTTCGGTGGCCAGCGCTTCGGTGAGATGGAGGTGTGGGCACTGGAAGCGTACGGCGCATCGTACGTGCTGCAAGAAATGCTGACCGTGAAGTCCGATGACGTCAACGGCCGTACCAAAGTGTACGAAAACCTGGTCAAAGGCGACCACGTGATCGACGCCGGTATGCCTGAATCGTTCAACGTGCTGGTCAAGGAAATCCGTTCGCTGGGTATCGATATCGACCTCGAACGAAACTAAACGACAAGTTACTGTCATTTGGTTTGAGATGTACAAAGCCCGGCTGGTTTACCAGTCCGGGCAATGTAGTCTTAGGAATTAGAAGTTTAATCACCTCTGGAGTGATACATGAAAGCACTGCTCGATCTATTCAAGCAAGTACAGACGAACGAGACCTTTGACGCGATCAAGATCGGTCTCGCTTCGCCTGAAAAAATCCGTTCGTGGTCCTACGGCGAAGTTAAAAAGCCGGAAACCATCAACTATCGTACCTTCAAGCCTGAGCGCGACGGTCTGTTCTGCGCCAAGATCTTTGGCCCGATCAAGGACTACGAATGCCTGTGCGGCAAGTACAAGCGCCTCAAGCACCGCGGTGTGATCTGCGAAAAGTGCGGCGTTGAAGTGACCCTGGCCAAGGTGCGCCGCGAGCGCATGGGCCACATCGAGCTGGCCTCGCCGACCGCCCACATCTGGTTCCTGAAGTCGCTGCCGTCGCGTCTGGGCATGGTGCTGGACATGACCTTGCGGGACATCGAACGCGTGCTGTACTTCGAAGCATACGTGGTCACCGATCCAGGCATGACCCCGCTGAAGAAGTGCCAGATCATGTCGGAAGACGACTACGCCGCCAAGTACGAAGAGTACGGCGACGACTTCACCGCCTTCATGGGCGCCGAAGGTATCCGTGAACTGCTGCGCTCGATCGACATCCACCGCGATGCCGAGACCCTGCGCGTGGAACTGAAGGAATCGAAGTCCGAAGCGAAGATCAAGAAATACGCCAAGCGTCTGAAAGTGCTGGAAGCGTTCCAGCGTTCGGGCATCAAGCCTGAGTGGATGATCATGGAAGTGCTGCCGGTGCTGCCGCCGGAACTGCGCCCGCTGGTCCCGCTGGACGGCGGCCGTTTCGCGACCTCGGATCTGAACGATCTGTATCGCCGCGTGATCAACCGTAACAACCGTCTGAAGCGTCTGATGGAGCTGCGCGCTCCAGAGATCATCACGCGCAACGAAAAGCGTATGCTGCAAGAAGCGGTCGACTCGCTGCTGGACAACGGCCGTCGCGGCAAAGCGATGACCGGCGCCAACAAGCGTCCGCTGAAATCGCTGGCCGAGATGATCAAAGGTAAGGGCGGTCGTTTCCGTCAGAACTTGCTGGGTAAGCGCGTCGACTACTCGGGCCGTTCGGTCATCGTGGTGGGTCCGCAGCTGAAACTGCACCAGTGCGGTCTGCCGAAGCTGATGGCGCTCGAGCTGTTCAAGCCGTTCATCTTCAACAAGCTGGAACTGATGGGCTTGGCTACGACGATCAAGGCCGCCAAGAAGCTGGTCGAGATCCAGGAACCGGTGGTCTGGGACATCCTGGAAGACGTGATCCGCGAACATCCGATCATGCTGAACCGTGCGCCTACGCTGCACCGTCTGGGCATCCAGGCTTTCGAGCCGGTCCTGATCGAAGGTAAAGCTATCCAACTGCACCCACTCGTCTGCGCGGCGTTCAACGCCGACTTCGACGGTGACCAGATGGCTGTGCACGTTCCGCTGTCGATCGAAGCGCAGATGGAAGCGCGTACCTTGATGCTGGCGTCGAACAACATCCTGTTCCCGTCGAACGGCGAACCGTCGATCGTTCCTTCGCAGGATATCGTGCTGGGTCTGTACTACGCGACCCGCGAAGCGATCAACGCCAAGAACGAAGGCATGCTGTTCCCGGACGTGTCGGAAGTCATCCGTGCCTACGACAACAAGGAAGTGGAACTGACCACCCGTATCACGGTGCGTATCGTTGAGAATCCTAAGGATCCAGCGACGGGCGAGTTCGTCCGTACGGTCACCCGTTACGAAACCACGGTCGGCCGCGCCATCCTGTCGGAAATCCTGCCGAAAGGCCTGCCTTTCTCGGTGCTGAACCGCGCGCTGAAGAAGAAAGAGATTTCCAAGCTGATCAACACGTCGTTCCGCAAGTGCGGTCTGCGCGCGACGGTCGTGTTTGCCGACCAACTGATGCAGTCGGGCTTCCGCCTGGCGACCCGCGCCGGTATTTCGATCTGCGTGGACGACATGCTGGTACCGCCACAAAAAGTGACCTTGATTTCGGCCGCCGAGTCCGAAGTCAAGCAGATCGAGCAGCAGTACGCCTCGGGTCTGGTCACCGCCGGCGAGCGTTACAACAAGGTCGTCGACATCTGGGGCAAGACCTCGGACGAAGTCGGCAAGGCCATGATGGACCAGCTGAAAGTGGAAGACGTCATCAAGCGTGACGGCACCAAGTCGACCCAGGAATCGTTCAACGCGATTTACATGATGGCCGACTCGGGCGCCCGCGGTTCGGCGGCGCAGATTCGCCAGCTGGCCGGTATGCGCGGTCTGATGGCGAAACCGGACGGTTCGATTATCGAAACGCCGATCACCGCGAACTTCCGCGAAGGTCTGAACGTTTTGCAGTACTTCATTTCGACCCACGGCGCTCGTAAAGGTCTGGCCGATACGGCGCTGAAAACCGCGAACTCGGGTTACCTGACCCGTCGTCTGGTCGACGTGACCCAGGATCTGGTCGTCATCGAAGATGATTGCGGCACCTCGAACGGCACGCTGATGAAGGCGATGGTCGAAGGTGGTGAAGTCATCGAAGCGCTGCGCGACCGTATCCTCGGCCGCGTCGTGGTCAACGACGTCGTCAATCCAGAGACGCAGGCTACCTTGTACGAAGCCGGCACCCTGATGGACGAGGACATGGTTGAAGAGATCGAGCGTCTGTCGATCGACGAAGTCAAGGTCCGCACCCCGCTGACTTGCGACACGCGCTTCGGCCTGTGCGCCAAGTGCTATGGCCGCGATCTGGGCCGTGGCATGCTGGTCAACGCCGGCGAAGCCGTCGGTGTGGTGGCGGCGCAGTCGATCGGTGAACCAGGTACCCAGCTGACCATGCGTACGTTCCACATCGGTGGTGCGGCGTCGCGTGCGGCGGTGGCCTCGTCGGTCGAAGCGAAGTCGAACGGTACCATCCGTTTCACCTCGACCATGCGTTACGTCACCAACGGCAAGGGCGCGCAAATCGTCATTTCCCGTTCGGGCGAAGTGCTGATCACCGACGACCACGGCCGTGAGCGCGAGCGTCACAAGGTGCCGTACGGCGCGACCCTGATCGTCAAGGACGGCATGGTCATCAAGGCCGGCACGGCCCTGGCGACCTGGGATCCGCTGACCCGTCCGATCATCACCGAGTACGCCGGTGTGGTGCGTTTCGAGAACGTCGAAGAAGGCGTGACCGTTGCCCGCCAGGTGGACGAAGTGACCGGTCTGTCGACCCTGGTTGTGATCGATGCGAAGCGTCGTGGTTCGCTGACCAAGACCATGCGTCCGCAAGTGAAACTGCTGAACGACTCGAACGAAGAAGTCAAGATCGCCGGCACCGAGCACTCGGTGGCGATCGGCTTCCAGGTCGGCGCGCTGATCATGGTCAAAGACGGCCAGGCGGTATCGGTCGGCGAAGTGCTGGCACGTATCCCGACCGAATCGCAGAAGACCCGCGATATTACCGGTGGTCTGCCGCGCGTTGCCGAGCTGTTCGAAGCACGTTCGCCGAAGGACGCCGGTATGCTGGCTGAAGTGACCGGTACGGTTGCATTCGGTAAGGAAACCAAAGGTAAGCAGCGTCTGGAAATCACGGACATGGACGGCAACAAGCACGAGTTCTTGATCACCAAGGACAAGCAAGTGCTGGTGCACGACGGCCAGGTGGTGAACAAGGGCGAGATGATTGTCGACGGCCCGGCCGATCCACAAGACATTCTGCGTCTGCTGGGTATCGAAGCGCTGGCCCGTTATATCGTTGACGAAGTGCAGGACGTTTATCGTCTGCAGGGCGTGAAGATTAACGACAAGCACATTGAAGTGATTGTGCGTCAGATGCTGCGTCGCGTTCAGATCGTCAATGCCGGCGACACCAACTACATCGTTGGCGAGCAGGTTGAGCGTTCGGAACTGCTGGATGAAAACGATCGTGTGAATGCGGAGAATAAGATCCCTGCAACCTACGAAAACGTTCTGCTGGGTATTACCAAGGCATCCTTGTCGACCGATTCGTTTATCTCGGCCGCATCGTTCCAGGAAACCACCCGCGTTCTGACGGAAGCCGCGATCATGGGCAAGCGCGATGGTCTGCGCGGTCTGAAAGAAAACGTCATCGTTGGTCGTCTGATTCCAGGCGGCACCGGTCTGGCATTCCACCGCGCTCGCAAAGAGAAAGAGCAGTGGGAAGTGGAAGAGCGTCAAGCTCTGCTGCTGGCAGAAAAAGCCTCGATGTCCGGCGGCGATGTGGAAGCGACCGAAACGGTTGCCCCGCACGACGGCGAAGCGTAATAGAAATAAAGCGCAATATAGAACGGCACCTTCGGGTGCCGTTTTTTATGCCCGCGTTATTTAGATTTGCCCATAGAAAGGCTATCCGCAAAAGCGGTTAAATGGCCTACGGAAACAAAGAACAAACACCACGGAAACCCCAAAAAAACAAACACCAAGTAGGCCCCCAAAAACAAACACCAAGGAAAGCAAAACCACCACGATTCCACGTAGGGCGGATTAGGCGGACCGCCGTAATCCGCCAAGCGCCGCCGACACCGTCAACCGCGCCGCGCGCGCCGTCCTACGGCATAGTTCGTGTAGCATTGTTAGACTTGACCCCCGAGTGATGATGGACCTGACCCCGGAGTTTGCGCCAGCAATTAGTTCGTTCATGCTAAGATCTGGCTCATGATCGCCCAAGCCCTCTTCACTCCCGCCCAGCAAAAACTGCTGGGCTTGCTGTTTGTACGTGTCAATCAAGGTTTCCACTTGAACGAGATCATGCGCCTGACCGGTCTGGGCAGCGCGTCGGCCCAGCGCGAACTCAAACGCCTGCACGAGTCCGGCGTGATCACGTCCGAACGCATCGGCAATGTGCGCCGCTTCAAACCCAATAAGGATTGCATCGTCTTCGGCGAATTAAGCAGCCTGGTGAAGAAAACCTTCGGCCTCGTCAGCGTGCTTAATTCGGCGCTGTCGCCGCTCCAGCATGTGCTGAACGTGGCCTTTGTTTATGGCGCGACGGCCAAGGAGCACGAGGGCATGGATACGCCGGTGGAGTTATTGTTGATTGGAGATAACACCAGCTACGGTGAATTGTTATCCCGCTTGCCGGTCGCCGAGCGTTTATTGCGGCGCAAGATCAATCCCAACCTGTATTCGATCCCGGACTTTAAGCGCCGGTTGCGCGAGCAGCAGCCTTTTATTCTGCAGGTATTACGCGAGCAGAAAATATATGTGTTGGGCGATGAAACCGATCTGGAAAAAGTCAGCAGCGATGAAGCGCCGGTTTAACAGGCATCTTTAATATTCCATCGCTTGCTCATTCGCCCACCCGGCTGAAACCTGTTTTTGCGGGAACGATAAGGAAAACCGCGTGTAACGTCCGGCCTGCGATTCGCAATGAATCTTTCCGCCGAATGCGGTAATCACCTGCTGGCAAAACGCCAGACCCATGCCGGTGCCGCCGCCATTATGCCGCGTGCTGTAAAACGGTTCAAAGACGTGGGGCAGCACATCGGCCGGAATTCCGGAGCCGGTATCGGTGACCAATAACCTTTTATCGGCGCCGTCGATAAAGAACGATATCTCCAGTTCCCCCCGGCCGGCCGATTTGATCGCGTACAGCGCGTTCTTGAACAGGTTGTACAACACGTAGACCAGCAGCACGTCCGAGCCGAAGAACGTGAAATCGTGCCCGGCCTTGACCACCACCTTGTTCCGCATCGAACTCTCGAACGGATAGCAGGCCAGCGCTTCTTCCACGCATTTCTTTATTGAATGATTGGCGAAATCACTACGGCTGAGCATGCCTGCGCGCGCCGAAGCGAGCATCATGTCGACCACGAAGTTCGAGCGGCTGATCTCGGCGTCGATGTGCTGGGTCAGCTTGCCGAGGTAGTTCAGTTGTGCCGGTTGCATCGTTGGCTCGATCAGCTTGTGCTCGACCGCCAGGTGGTAGCCGGCCAGCAGTTCCGGCAGCGATTTGGCCAGCACCCGCGACTGGCTGCGAATGGTCGCCAGCGGCGTGCGCATTTCGTGCGCGATCGAGGCGGCCACCTCCATCGGGTCGGCCAGCAGGTTGTGCCGCACCATCGCCTGGGCGATCAGGCCGAGGCTGGCCGCGACGAACAGCACCCCCGGCGGATAGAATTGGACGCCGTAGTTGCACAGATAGTCGACCGAGGCGAAAAAATAAATCAGCATGCTGACCAGGCAATAGCGCAACCGGGTCTTTTCGGTCGAGACGGCTAATTGCTGGCGCCGGTACAGCAGCCACAGGCCGCGCCCGATGACGATGGCCGTGTGCAGCAGGTGCACCACGTGCAGCGGGCCGGCCTTGGGATAAAAGCCGAAAAAATAGGTGTAGAGGCCGGCGACGATCCAGTTGCTGCTCAGCAGGATCACGCCCAGCAGGCCGGCGAACAGGTAGGACAGTTCGACCCAGCGCCGTTCGCCCCGGTGGGCGGTGAGCTCGGCGATGAAGTGGTACAGGGTAGTGGGCAGGAACAGGATCAGCAGATAACCGAGCTTGGCCGCCGCCAGCGCTTCGTCGGGGTCGCGGATCTGGAACAGGATGGCCCAGGAAAATTGCCAGCAAAAGGTGGTGGTGCAGAGCAGAAACAGTGTCAGGCTGATGCGGCTGACGCCTCGCGAATGCAGCACGTAGACCCCGTAGCTCAGGAACAGAAGCGAGACGACGGCGGGCAGGAGAGAGTGCATGTGCGCATTCAACAGGCAATGATGATAGTCGCAGTATTGCGCGAGCCGGAAGTGAGCGCTTGTATTTCGGGATGGTTCTTGCGTTAGATCAAAGTGGCGCCATAAAGCGTCCAGGACGAAACAGGGGGCCGTCGCGATGTCCTCCGCGACGGCCGGTGACGCTTAGCGCTGCGAGGCGATCCAGCGATCGACTTTTTGCTCCAGCAAGTCCAGCGGCACGGTGCCGTCGCTGAGCACCACCTCGTGGAATTTCGGCAGGCTGAAGCGGTCGCCCAGGGCGTCGGCCGCGCGCTGGCGCAGTTCGGCGATCTTGAGCGAGCCGATCTTGTAGCCCAGCGCCTGCGCCGGCCATGCCATGTAGCGCTCGGTTTCGGTCTTGGCGTAGTCGTCGTAGCCCAGGGTGTCGCGCATGTACTGGATGCTTTGCTCACGCGTCCAGCCCTGTGCGTGCATGCCGGTGTCGACCACCAGGCGCGTGGCACGCAGCAGCTCGTCGTTCAGGTGGCCGAAATATTGCGCCGGATCGTCGAACAAGCCCATTTCCTTGCCCAGGGTTTCCGCGTACAGCGCCCAGCCCTCGGTGAAGGCGTTGTTGCCGCCATATTTGCGGAAGTCGGGCAGGTTCAATTCCTGCATCAGCGCGATGTGGAAGTGGTGGCCCGGCTTGCCCTCGTGCAGGAACAAGGTCGTCATGCCGGTGCTGCCGTACTTGACTGGATCGTTGACGACCGACCAGAACACGCCCGGCCGCGAGCCGTCGCCGGCCGGCGCCGTGTAATGGTCGGACGCGGTGGCGCGGCTCAGCTCGGGCTCAAGACGCAGGTCCAGCTTGGCCTTCGGCATCAAGGTGAACATTTGCGGCAACTTGGTGTCGAGCACGTCGTTCAGCTTGTGGAACACGGCCTGCACTTCCTGCTCCGTCTTGAACGGGCGGAACTTGTCTTGCGCGGCCACCCACACCGGCAAGCCCTTGGCCGGGCCGTTGTAGCCGAGCTTGGGACCGAGCACGGCGAACTGTTGCTGGATGCGCGCGACCTCGCGCAGGCCGATGGCGTGGATGGCGTCGGGCTTGAGCGTGGTGGTGGTGGCGTTGGCCACGCGCGCCTGGTACCAGGCGGCGCCGTCGGGCAGCGCGCCCAGGCCGGTCGAGGTGCGGCAGGCCGGCAGGTAGTCCTTTTCCAGGAAGGCGGCCAGTCGCGCCAGCGCCGGCATGACGTCGTCGCCGACGGTCTTGCGGTAGGCGGCCGTCAGGCGCTGCTTGTCGGCGTCGCCGAAGCTGGCCGGCAGTTTCTTGATCGGCGTGTAGAAGATATTGCTTTCCGGCGTGTCGCTGAGCAGTTTCTTGAACTGCGGCAGCGCCGACACCATGATGGCCTTCGGCTGCGTGATGCCTTTCTTCATGCCGTCGCGCATGTTGGCGATGGCTTGGTCGATCCAGGCCGGCAGCTGCGCGACGCGGCTCAGGTAGGCGTCGTATTCCTTGACCGTGGCGATCGGCTGCGAGGCTTCGCCGCCGGCGTAGTTGGCCAGCACGACGGGCACGCTGTCCATCTGGTTGATAGGCAGCAAGTGCTCGGGGAAGCGCTCCATCGCCAGCAGGCCGCGCAGTTCGTAGGCGAGGATGTCGTAGTTGAGGCGGTCGTCGGCGTTCAGGTTGGCGCGCTTGATGGTCTTGAGGCGCTTGCTGAAATCGCGGTACATCTTGAACTGCAACGCGCGCTTGCCCGGCGAGATGCTCAGGCCCAGCTGGTCGTCGTAGCGGTTGTCGCCGTTTTCGGTCGCGGCGATCGGCTCGTAGCGGGCCACGGCGTCGTAGTATTGGTCGGCGATGGCCAGCAGCGCCTGATGGGCCGGGGTGGCGCTGACGCGCGGCACGGCTGTGGCCGGGGCCGCCATGCTATTGCTGATTGGAACGAACACCAGCGCGAGCGCGGCCGCGACGCTGGCAAGACGGGATGCATGCTTCATGTTTTGTTTCCTGGTCGATGAGAACTCTGGCGGCGACTAGCATAAGCGATAGCGCCGCCGGGCCACGAAACAAATTGTATCAAGCAGGATTCGGACTCGTCTGATCGTCTGAACCACGTAGGGCGGATTAGCGCAGCGTAATCCGCCATTGCGTGCGTCATCGGCGGCGCATGCAATGGCGGATTACGGCGTTCCGCCTAATCCGCCCTACGTGTTTCAGATGACGCCGCCAGCCGCGTTACGCCGCCGCTTCGGCGAAGCGGCTTTCGTACAAGGCCGCCACCAAATCCGATTGCGTGATGATGCCGGCGAAGCGCTGCTCGGCATCGACCACCGGAATGTGGTGGAAGCCGGAGTCGGCCATCAGCGGCACCAGGTCGACGATCGGCGTGTCGAGCCGCGCCGTGGTCGGGTGGTGCGTCATGATCTGGCCCACCACCTCGGCTTTTTCGGTGTGCGTCACGCCGCTCTTGCGCAGGAAGCGCTGCAGCTGCCGGCGGATGTCGCCGTAGCTGTCGAGGCCGCCGTGGTCGAGGAAGTCGGTCTGCGTGACGATGCCGATCACGCGGCGCGCGCGGTTGAGCACCGGCAAGGCCGCCACGTGGTGGCGCCGCATCAGCTGCCATGCCTCCTCCAGCTCGGTGGCGAATTCGGCGCTGACGATGTCGCGCGACATGATGTCCTCGCAATTGATGATGCCGAAGCGGCGCTGGTAGGCGCGCTGCTCGGTCTTCATGAACAGCGATTCGAGGTCGTCGCGGCTGATGTCGAGCACCTGGTCGTGTTGCTTGAGCACGGCGTCCAGATCCTCGGGCTTGAAGCCCAGCCGGACGGTCGGCACCGCGTCCTTGGTGCCATGCGGATTCGGATGGGCGGCTTGCTGCGTGTGCGGATAGCGGCGGCCGGTCAGGTTGTTGTAGATGATCGCCATGCCCACCAGCAGCGAGGTGTTGACCAGCACCGTCAGCAGCGCGAACTCGAAGCCGGCCGCGTGCACGGCCGGGCCGCCGATGACGGTGGTCAGCGCCACCGCGCCGCCGGGCGGGTGCAGGCAGCGCAGCGCGAACATGGCGGCGATCGCCGCGCCGGCGGCCACCCCGCACAGCAGCGGCAGCGGCAGGCTGTCGCCGAACCAGCGCACGCAGGCCGCGCCCACCAGGCCGCTGACGACGTTGCCGCCGATGGCCGACCACGGTTGCGCAAGCGGGCTGGCCGGCAGCGCGAACAGCAGCACGGCCGAGGCGCCCACGGGCGCGACCATGAAGATCGTGGCGCTGCTGGACGACAGCACAAAGTGGCTGAGGACGGCGGTGATCAGCAAGCCGGCCAGCGCGCCGGTGGCCGCGCGCAGCCGTTCGGCGCCGCTGGCGGTGGTGGGGCTGGGCAGCCAGCGTTGCAGGAAAGCGCGCATGGGGCTTAATGAGTATTTGAAATGGGACTATTATCCCACGCCGAGGCCGCTCGTGCAGCGTTGTTGCACCTTATTGGTGCGACACCAATTCGAGCGGCAACGCCGTCGTGAATTTGATCTGTTCCATCGAGAACGCCGACGACACGCCCGTCAACTGGCCGACCTTGATCAGGCGCTTGTAAAAGGCGTCGTAGCCGTCGATGTCGGTGGTGACGACCTTGAGCAGGTAGTCGACGTCGCCGCTCATGCGGTGGAATTCCTGCACTTCCGGCAACGCCATGACGGCGGCGGCGAAGCGGTCGAGCCACTTGGCGTCGTGCTGGCCGGTGCGCACGCTGACGAACACCGTCACCGGCAGCCCGACCTTGCGGCGGTTGACGATGGCGACGCGGCTTTCGATATAGCCTTCCTCCTCCAGCCGCTTGACGCGTTTCCAGCAGGGCGTGCTGGACAGGCCGACTTTCTCGCTGAGGGCGGCGATCGACAGCGTGCCGTCGACCTGCAGCGCGGCCAGGATGGCACAGTCGAATTTGTCGAGTGAGTTCATGGATGGGAGCGCAAGATAAGATTCATTCTCCATTCTACGATAAAGCAGCATGAAAATGCTTGCAGAGTAGAAATGACAGGGCAGTTTTGGCATATTTTCTCCAGCGCGGCTAGTTAAACTGTTCACTTGACCGAACCTTCCCCGCAGCCCACGCCATGACCACTGAAATCTACCTCGACGGCAACGCCACCACCGCTGTCCTGCCCGCCGCCATCGATGCCGCCATCGACGCCATGGGCCGCCGTTTCGGCAACCCCAGCAGCACCCACGCCACCGGGCTGCAGGCCAAGGCCATGCTGGACCAGGCGCGCGCGTGCGCGGCGCGGCTGCTGGGCGTCGGCGCCGGCCGCCTGATGTTCAACAGCGGCGCCACCGAAGGCATCCAGACCTCGGTGCTGTCGGCGCTGGTGGCGGTGCGCGAGCGCCGGGCGCGCGGCGAGGCCGTCGGCGATCTGCTGGTCTACGGCGCCACCGAGCACAAGGCCGTGCCGGAAAGCCTGGCGCACTGGAACCGCCTGCTGGGCCTGAATCTGACCTTGCATAAATTGCCGGTCGACGGCGACGGCGCGCACGACCTGGCGCACCTGCGCCACGTGGCCGGCTCGGCCGCGCTGATCTGCACCATGGCGGCCAACAACGAAACCGGCGTCGTCAGCGACCTGGCCGGCATCGAGGCGGTCATCCGCGAGACCGGCACGGCCGCCTACTGGCTGGTCGATTGCGTGCAGGCGCTGGGCAAACTGAGCCTGGAGCTGGCGGCCACCCGCATCGACTACGCGCCGTTCTCCGGCCACAAGCTGTACGCGCCCAAGGGCGTGGGCATGCTGTACGTGCGCGCCGGCGCGCCGTTCACGCCGCTGGTCATGGGCGGCGGCCAAGAGTCGGGCCAGCGCTCCGGCACCGAGAACATGGCCGGCATCGCCGCGCTGGGCGTGGTGCTGGCCGCGCTCGAACGGGGCGACACCTTCCGCACCCATGACGAGCTGTGGGGTTTCCGCGCGCGCCTGGCCGACAGCCTGCGCGCCGCCTTGCCGGGCGTGGTGTTCAACAATCCGTTCGACAAGGCCTTGCCGACCACGCTCAACTTTTCCGTGCCGGGCCTGTCGAGCCGCGAGCTGATGGACGTGTTCGACGCGGCGCAGGTGCGCGTCAGCGCCGGCAGCGCGTGCTCGTCGGCCAAGGCCGCGCCCAGCTACGTGCTCGACGCGATGGGCGTGCCGCTGTGGCGCAGCGCCGGCGCCATCCGCATGTCGTTCGGCCCGCTGGCCGACGAGGCCACCATCAGCGCCGCCTGCGCCCGCATCGAGCGCTGCGGCGCCGCGCTGCGCGCCGCTTGCCTGATTCCGTCCGAACGCGCCGCCGTGCCGCACGACGGGCTGCTGCAATTGGGCGTCGAGGGCGCCTGTTGCTGGCTGGTGCTGGACGCGGCCAGCAGCAGCTGCGTGGTCATCGATCCGTTGCCGGAGATGACTGCGCGCATCGCCTCGTATGTGCGCTGCCAGAACTATCGGGTGCTGGCCGTGGCTGGCACCTCGGCCGGCGCCGGGCGCCAGCCGCTGATCGAGGCGCTGGGCGGGCACTATGTCGCCGGTCCGGTCGACCAGTACGGCTGGCCCGCCGCCGCGCGGGCGCTGACGCTGGAAAACGGCGCGGCGGCGACGGCCATCGACGTCGGCGCGCAAGTGCTGGCCGGAATGTCCGCCGGCGCCGACGCGTCGCGCGCCTATCTGCTGGGGACGGTGGACGGCGGCCGCTTGCCTGCCTCGGCCGTGCGCTTCGCGTTCAGCGCCGGTCCGCTGGACGAAGCGACGCGCGCCGCCGCCAGCGCGCAAACGCTGCTGTGTCCGACCCGCGACGACCACAATCAGTTTTGCGCGAGCATGACGCAGCACTCCGCGGCAATCTTGACTGCCGAGGCGCAACGCGCGCCGGCCGACATGCAACTCGATAGCGCCGAGCTCGATGAATTCCTGCGCGCCCATCCGGAAGCGTTGCTGATCGATGTGCGCGAGCCGTACGAGTTCGCGGCCACCGCCGCGCCCGGTCCCGGCGGCCGCGCCGCCCGCAGTGTTCCGTTGAGTCAGATCGCCGGACAAGCCGCCGAATGGTTGCGCGGCGAGCAGCGGCCGCTAGTGTTTTTCTGCCGCAGCGGCAATCGCAGCATGAAAGCGACGCAATGCCTGCGCCGCCTGGGCCACCAGCAATCGTACAGCCTCAGCGGAGGCCTGGCGTTGGCCGCGTGACACGCGCAACCGCAACAACGCAAGTCACTCCAAGGGCCCGCGCGGCCCTTTTCTTTCGCCCCACACCCCACACCAGCGCCTGTATGTTCGCCACCGTACAGTCCCCTGTCGTGCGCCCCAGTACGATGCCTTAGCACATAATTTCCCATTCGCAGATTCGTCGCGCCCTCAGCCGGAGCGCGGCCGCGTCTCGCACGCAATAAAGCGAGGTATAAGTTGAAAAAGTCCAATCCCCTACTGCCCGAGATGACGCTCGGCTTCCGCGAATCGACCACGGCCTCCCTGGTCTCCGACGAAGATGACGAAGACCTGCCGCTGCGCGCCGAGCTGTTCAGCGCTGCGCAAATGGGCGCGCACGGCAAGACGCTGGCGGCCCACCACGAGCTGAGCACGCGCGGCGGTCCCGACCAGTTGCTCTCGCGCCTGTCGGAAAACGCCGACTTCATCAACACCACCTGCGACGAATTGACCGAGGCCGTCAAGGCCGGCCGGCAGATCACGCCGGCGTCCGAATGGCTGCTCGATAACTTCTACCTGATCGAAGAGCAGATCCGCATCGCCCGCCGCCACCTGCCCAAGGATTACAGCAAGGAGCTGCCGCGCCTGAGCCGCGGTGCGCCCGAGGGCTGCCCGCGCGTCTACAAGATCGCGCTGGAGATCATCTCGCACGGCGACGGCCGCGTCGATCCCGAATCGCTGTGCCGCTTCGTCGACGCCTACCAGGAAATCGCACCGCTCAAGCTGGGCGAGTTGTGGGCCATTCCCATCATGCTGCGCCTGGCGCTGATCGAGAACCTGCGCCGCGTGGCCGTGCGCGTGGCCGACAACCGCGCCGACCGCGATCTGGCCAACAGCTGGGCCGACCAGATGACCGAGGTGGTGGAGAAAAATCCCAGCGGCCTGATTTTGATGGTGGCCGACATGGCCCGCTCCAATCCGCCCATCACCAGCGCCTTCGTGGCCGAACTGGCGCGCCGCCTGCAGGGCCAAAGCTCGGCGCTGACCCTGGCGCTGTCGTGGATCACGCACCGCCTGGCCGAATCGGGCCACACCATCGAGCAGCAGATCCAGGCCGAGATCCAGCAGCAGGCGGCCGAGCAGGTCTCGATCGCCAACAGCATCGGCAGCCTGCGCTTCCTCGGCACCATGGACTGGCAGGAGTTCGTCGAGACCATGAGCGTGGTCGAACAAACGCTGCGCCAGGACCCGGCCGGCGTCTACGGCCGCATGGAGTTCGCCACGCGCGACAACTACCGCCACTCGGTCGAGAAGATCGCCAAGCATTCGCGCCTGTCCGAGGTGGAGGTGGCGCAGCAAGCCTTGCAACTGGCCGTCACGCACGCCAACAGCGGCGACGAGCGGCACAGCCACGTCGGCTTTTATCTGATCGGCGGCGGCCTGGCCGCGCTGGAAAAGCAGACCGGCATGCGCCGTCCGTGGCGCGAGGTGTTCCGCCACACGTCGGGCGCCTCGCCGCTGACGTCCTATCTGGGCGCGATCGCCGCCATCACCTTCGTCGCCACCGCGCTGCTGCTCGAGCGGGCCTCCTTCCACGGCGTGCACGGCGCGGTGCTGGTGGCGCTGGGCGTACTGGCGCTGCTCGGCAGCAGCCAGCTCGCGCTCAGCCTCGTGAACTGGGTGACGACGCAGATCACCCATCCCAATCCGCTGCCGCGCATGGACCTCGAGGGTGGCATTCCGGCCGAGGGCCGCGCGCTGGTGGTGGTGCCGACGCTGGCCTACAGCAAGGACAACATCGAGGACCTGTGCGAGCAGCTGGAGGTGCGTTTCCTGGCCAACCGCGATCCCAATCTGGTGTTTTGCCTGTTGACCGACTTCGCCGACGCCCCCGCCGAGAGCTTGCCGGGCGACGCCGCGCTGCTCGAGCAAATGGCGTACCGCGTCGAACAGCTCAACCGCAAGTACGCCTTCCATCCGAACGGCGAGCCGGCCACCCCGTTCCTGCTGATGCACCGCCCGCGCCTGTGGAATCCGCAGGAGGGCGCGTGGATGGGCTATGAGCGCAAGCGCGGCAAGCTGCAGGACCTGAACCGCTTCCTGCGCGGCGGCGCGCGCGACAAATTCTCGCTGGTCGTCGGCGATGTCAGCGCGCTCGAAAGCATCAAGTACGTCATCACGCTCGACACCGACACCCAGCTGCCGCGCGACGCGGCGGCGCAGTTCATCGCCACCATGATGCATCCGCTGAACCGCCCGCGCGTGGACGCCGCGCGCGGCTGTGTGGTCGACGGCTACGGCATCCTGCAGCCACGCGTGGCCGTCAGCCTGCCGAGCGAGAACGCCTCGCGCTACGAAAAACTGTGTGGCGGCGAACCGGGCATCGATCCCTACACCCGCACCGTCTCCGACGTTTACCAGGACGTGTTCCTGGAAGGCTCCTTCATCGGCAAGGGCATCTACGACGTCGACGTGTTCGAGCAGGTGCTGGGACACCGGCTGCCCGACAACCAGGTGCTCAGCCACGACCTGCTGGAGGGCTGCTACCTGCGCGCCGGCCTGCTGAGCGACGCCCAGCTGTACGAGGAATACCCGAGCCGCTACAGCGACGACGTCAGCCGCCGCCAGCGCTGGATACGCGGCGACTGGCAGTTGATCTCCTGGCTGTTCGGCCGCGTGCCGGGACCGGGCCGCAAGCGCGAGAAAAATCCGCTGTCGCTGCTGTCGCGCTGGAAGCTGTTCGACAATCTGCGCCGCAGCCTGACCGCGCCGGCGCTGGTGCTGTCGCTGATCGTCGCCTGGCGCTGGCTGCCCGACCCGTGGCTGTGGACCGGCGCCGTGCTGACCGTGATCTTCCTGCCGCCGTTCGTGAGCGCGCTGCACGACCTGCTGCACCGTCCCAAGGACACTTTGTGGAGCCAGCACCTGCGCGCCACGCTGCGCCGCACCGGCCTGCAGTTCTCGCACGCGATGCTGATGCTGGTGTTCCTGCCGTACGAGGCCTACTTCAGCATCGACGCCATCACCCGCAGCGTCTACCGCATGCTGGTGTCGCACCGCCACCTGCTCGAGTGGCGCGCCTCGGCGCTGTCGCGCGCGGCCTCCGGCAAGACCAGCACCTGGGTGACCATGTGGCCGGCGCCGGTGCTGGCGCTGTTCATCGGCGGCATGCTGCTCGGTTGGCGTCCCGCCAGCCTGGCGCCGGCCGCGCTGTTCCTGCTGGCGTGGCTGGTGGCGCCGGCCGTGGCGGACTGGATCAGCCGTCCGATCAAACGCAAGGACGCGCAGCTGTCGCCGGACCAGCAGGTGTTCCTGCACAAACTGGCGCGCCGCACCTGGGCCTATTTCGACCGTTTCGTCGGCCCGGACGACAACTGGCTGCCGCCCGATAACATGCAGGAGCAGCCGGTGCAGGTCATCGCGCACCGCACGTCGCCGACCAATATCGGCATGGCGCTGCTGGCCAACCTGAGCGCCTGCGACTTCGGCTACATCACGGTGGCGCAGCTGATCGCGCGCACCACCGCCACGATGGCGGCCATGGATAAGCTGGAGCGCCACCAGGGCCACTTCTACAACTGGTACGACACGCAGACCCTCAAGCCGCTGCACCCGATCTATATTTCGACGGTCGACAGCGGCAATCTGGCCGGCCACCTGCTGACGTTGCAGCCCGGCCTGACCGGCATGTTCGAGCAGCCGATCGTCGGCCCGCAGATCGTCGACGGCCTGCTGGCCACGGTGCGCGTGCTGGAGGAGACGCTCGGCGAGGCCGCCAGCACCGGCGCCGTCGTGACCAACGCCTCCGGCGCCGACGGCGCAGCACCGGCCCTCGCCGCCAAGGGCGCCGAAGCGGAAGCGGCGACACTGGACCTGGCGCCGATGCTGGCGCTGCTGGCCGCCAGGCCCGACGCCGGCCACCTGCAGCAGCTGAACGCGTGGCTGACGCTGGCCGCGCAGGCGGCCGAGGCGTTGCACGCGCAGGTCGATCCGCAAGGCGACGCCGCGATGTGGACCGCTTCGCTGGTCCGGCAAAGCCACGCCGCGCTCGACGAGCTGGCGTTGCTGACGCCTTGGGTCAACCTGTCGGCCGACACGCTGTTCGACACCAGCATGACGCGCATGCCGACCCTGCGCGAACTGGCCAGCCTGGCCAACGCCACCGCCGCCATTCCGCTGACCGACCTGGCGCCGGTCGAGCGCGAGCGCCAGCAGCAATTGGCGCAGTTGCTTGAACAGGGCAGCGCCGCCGCGCATGAGCGCATGCGGGTGCTGGCCGAACTGGCGCAGCGCAGTTGCGCGTTCGCCCAGATGGAGTACCGCTTCCTGTACAACCCGACCACCAATCTGCTGGCGATCGGCTACAACGTCAGCGAACGCCGGCTCGACGCCAGCTACTACGACCTGCTGGCGTCCGAGGTGCGCCTGGCCAGCTTCATCGCCATCGCCCAAGGCCAGCTGCCGCAGGACCACTGGTTCGCGCTGGGCCGCCAGCTGTGCATCGTCGCCGGCAAGCCGGTGCTGCTGTCCTGGAGCGGCTCGATGTTCGAGTACCTGATGCCGCTGCTGGTGATGCCGAACTATCCGAGCACCTTGCTCGACCAGACCTACAACGCCGTCATCGACGCGCAGATCGATTACGGCAAGCGCCGCGGCGTGCCGTGGGGGATCTCCGAATCTGGCTACAACACCGTCGACGCCAGCCTCAATTACCAGTACCGCGCGTTCGGCGTGCCGGGCCTGGGCCTCAAGCGCGGCCTGGCCGACGACCTGGTGATCGCGCCTTACGCCACCATGATGGGACTGATGGTGCAGCCGGAGGCGTCGTGCCTGAACCTGCAGAAGATGGCGGGGCTGGGCTTCATGGGACGCTACGGTTTCTTCGAGGCGATCGACTACACCGCCGCGCGCCTGCCACGCGGGCAGAGTTTCGCCGTGGTGCGCTCGTTCATGGTCCACCACCAGGGCATGGGCCTGCTGTCGCTGAGCTATCTGCTGCACGACCGGCCGATGCAGCGCCGCTTCGAGTCCGATCCGCTGCTGCAATCGACGCTGCTCGTGCTGCAGGAGCGCAGCCCGCAGGCCGGCGCCTTCTACTCCAACACCACCGACCTGGCGGTGCTGCGCTCGGCCGCGCCGGACCAGCAGGCCGCGCCGATGCGCGTGCTCACCCAGCACAGCACACCGGTGCCGGAAACCCAGTTGCTGTCGAACGGCCGCTATCACGTCATGGTCACCAACGCCGGCGGCAGTTACAGCCGCTGGCGCGACCTGGCCGTGACGCGCTGGCGCGAGGACAGCACCCGCGACAACTGGGGCAACTTCTGCTACGTGCGCGACCTGGACGACGGCCAGTTCTGGTCCACCACCTATCAACCGACCCTGGTCGACCCGCGCAACTACGAGGTGATCTTCTCCGAGGGGCGCGCCGAGTTCCGCCGCTCCGACCGGGGACTGGACCTGTACACCGAGATCGTGGTCTCGCCGGAAGACGATATCGAACTGCGCCGAACCCGCATCACCAACAAGAGCGACAGCGTACGCACCATCGAGGTGACCAGCTACGCCGAGGTGGTGATGGCGCCGGCGGCGGCGGACGCCGCCCACCCCGCGTTCAGCAAGCTGTTCGTGCAAACCGAGATCCTTCGCGACGAGCACGCGATCCTGTGCACGCGCCGTCCGCGCGGCGCCGATGAAGCCATGCCTTGGCTGATGCACTCGATGACGGTGCACGACGCGCCGGTGGTGGCGGTGTCGTACGAGACCGACCGCTCGCGCTTCCTCGGCCGCGGCAACACCGCCGCCGCGCCGCGCGCGCTGCTCGAAAGCGGCGCCCTGAGCGGCGCCGAGGGTTCGGTGCTCGATCCGGTGGTGGCGATCCGCTACACCATCACGCTCAAGCCCGACCAGACGGCCATCGTCGACATCGTCACCGGCATGACCGAGCAGCGCGACGCCGCGCTGCACCTGGTCGACAAATACCAGGACCGCCATCTGGCCGACCGCGTGTTCGAACTGGCCTGGACCCACAGCCAGGTCGTGCTGCGCCAGCTCAACGCCAGCGAGGCGGACGCGCAGTTGTACGGCCGCCTGGCCAATTCGGTCATCTATCCGAACGCCACGCTGCGCGCCGACGTCGGCACCCTGGTCAAGAACCATCGCGGCCAGTCCGGCCTGTGGGCGTACGCCATCTCCGGCGACCTGCCGATCGTGCTGTTGCAGATCAAAGACCCGGCCAACATCGATCTGGTGCGCCAGATGGTGCAGGCGCACGCCTACTGGCGCCTCAAGGGCCTGGTGGTCGACCTGGTGATCTGGTACGAGGACCAGTCGGGCTACCGCCAGCTGCTGCACGAACAAATCATGGGCCTGATCGCCTCCGGCATCGACGCCCAAGCGGTCGACCGTCCGGGCGGCATCTTCGTGCGCCTGGCCGACCAGATCTCCAACGAGGACCGCATCCTGCTGCAGTCGGTGGCGCGCGCCATCCTCAGCGACAGCCGCGGCACGCTGGCCGAGCAGATCAAGCGTCCCGGCCAGCAAACCATGCGCATGCCGCCGTTGCTGGCGGACGGCCGCGGCGACTATGGCGACGCGGTTCCGGCGCCCCGTCCGGCGCGCGCGCTGATGCTGGAAAACGGCATCGGCGGCTTCACGCAGGACGGCCGCGAATACGTCATCACCACCCGCGAGGGCCAGCGCACACCGGCGCCATGGTCCAACGTGCTGGCCAATCCGCAGTTCGGCAGTGTGATCTCGGAAAGCGGCCAGGCCTACACCTGGCACGAGAACGCCCATGAATACCGGCTCACGCCATGGCACAACGATCCGGTCAGCGACGCCAGCGGCGAGGCCTTCTACCTGCGCGACGAGCAGACCGGCGAGTTCTGGTCGCCCGCCGCGCTGCCCGCGCGCGGCATCGGCGACTACGTCACGCGCCACGGCTTCGGCTACAGCGTGTTCGAACACAGCGAAAACGGCATCGCCACCGAGATGACCACCTTCGTCTCGACCGACGCGCCGATCAAGTACACGGTGCTCAAGGTGCGCAACGATACGCTGGTGGCGCGCAAGCTCACCGTCACCGGCTATGTCGAATGGGTGCTGGGCGATATGCGTTCCAAGTCCGGCATGCATATCCTCACCGAGGTCGATCCGGTCAGCGGCGCGATGTTCGCGCGTAATCCGTACAACACCGAGTTCACCGGCCGTGTCGCCTTCTTCAATTGCGACGCCAGCCTGCGCTCGATCACCGGCGACCGTGCCGAATTCCTGGGTCGTAACGGCTCGCTGGCGGCGCCGGCGGCGCTGCGCCGCGCGCGCCTGTCCGGCAAGGTCGGCGCGGGGCTCGACGCCTGCGCCGCCATCCAGGCGCCGTTCGACCTGCTGCCCGGCCAGGAGCGCGAGATCGTCTTCGTGCTGGGCGTGGCGGGCCGCCGCAACGCCGACGCCAGCGGCATGGTGCAAAAACACCGCAGCGCCGGCGCCGCGCAGGAAGCCCTGGCCGCCGTGCACGCGCACTGGGAGCAGACCCTGGGCGCGGTGCGCATCGACACGCCGGAACCGGAGCTCGACGTCATCGCCAACGGCTGGCTGATGTACCAGACCATCGCCTGCCGGATTTGGGCGCGCAGCGGCTACTACCAGTCCGGCGGCGCGTTCGGCTTCCGCGACCAGCTGCAGGACGCGATGGCGACCATCCACACGCAGCCGCACCTGCTGCGCGACCAGCTGCTGCTGTGCGGCGCGCACCAGTTCATCGAGGGCGACGTGCAGCACTGGTGGCATCCGCCGTCGGACCGCGGCGTGCGCACGCATTGCTCGGACGATTATCTGTGGCTACCGCTGGGGGCCTGGCGCTACGTCGCCACCACCGGCGACATGAGCGTGCTGGAGGAAAGCCTGCCGTACCTGGAGGGCCGCGCCGTCAAGCCGGAGGAGGACTCCTACTACGACATGCCGAGCCGCTCGGGCCAGAGCGGGACCCTGTACGAGCACTGCGTGCAGGCGATCCGCCATGGCCTGCGCTTCGGCGAGCACGGCCTGCCGCTGATCGGCTCCTGCGACTGGAACGACGGCATGGACAAGGTGGGCGAGCATGGCAAGGGCGAGAGCGTGTGGCTGGCCTTCTTCCTGTGCGAGGTGCTGCAGCGCTTCGCCGACGTCGCCGACATGAAGGACGACACGGTGTTCGCCGCCGAGTGCCGCGAGGAGGCCAGGAAGCTGGCCGCCAACGTCGAACTGAACGCCTGGGACGGCGAGTGGTACCGGCGCGCCTATTTCGACGACGGCACGCCGCTCGGATCGCACACCAACGAGGAATGCCAGATCGATTCGATCTCGCAGAGCTGGGGCGTGCTGTCGGGCGCCGCCGATCCGGCGCGGGTGCGCGGCGCCATGGAGCAGGTCAACCAGCGCCTGGTGCGGCGCGATTCGGGCATCATCCAGTTGCTCGATCCGCCGTTCGACAAGGCCGGGCCCAACCCCGGCTACATCCGCGGCTACGTGCCGGGGGTGCGCGAAAACGGCGGCCAGTACACCCACGCCGCCATCTGGACCGCGATGGCGTTCGCCCGCCTGGGCGACACCGAGCGGGCTTGGGAGCTGGCGCGCATGATCAATCCGGTCATGCACGGCGGGACGGCGGAGGGCACGGCCAAATACAAGGTCGAGCCGTACGTGGTCACGGCCGACGTCTATGCGGTGGCGCCGCACGTCGGGCGCGGCGGCTGGAGCTGGTACACCGGCTCGTCGGGCTGGATGTACCGCTTGATCATCGAGTCGCTACTGGGCCTGACGCGCAGCGCGCAGCAACTGACGCTGGCGCCGCGCATGCCGGCCGGCTGGACCACCTTCACGCTGACGTACCGCTATCGGACGGCGACGTACGTGATCCGCGTGCTGCACGACGAAGGCGCCGGCTTGGTGCCGTCGCTGACGGTCGACGGCGTGCCGCAGCAGGAATCGGCGATCGCGCTGGTCGACACCGGCATGACCCACCAGGTCGAGCTGCGCCTGCCGGCGCGGCCGGCTATTCCCTGAAAGGAACTACCGTAATGATTTACTCAATTTAGTGGCTTAATGTATCAATAGGCAATAAAAATCGAATTTGTCGGTCATATTCCCGTCATGCATAGTTGGCAGAATTTTAGGATTCCCAACCGCTGAAAGAAGATGACATGAACAAGTTCGCGCCGCTGTCGAAGTTGATGTCGAAGTTGATATACACGCTGATGCTGACCGCCGGTTTCGCCGGCGCGGCGCAGGCGTCCAAGGCCGACCACCAGGAATTCGAGGCGACGCTGCACGCGCCGTTCCTGGCCGACGCCAGGGCCACGTCCGAGCTGCCGGAGGCGCGCACGTTCACGCTGTCGTTCGATTATCCGTTCCTGGAGCAGGCCAAGTCGGTCAGCTGGACGCTGGAGGTGGTCAGTCCGGACGGCGTGACCGTGCAGCGCTGGACGGGCCAGCGTGCGCTGGCGGCCAAGCCGGTCGACGTGCGCGTCGACTGGGACGGGCGCGGCGACGGCGTGATCCTGTCGGACGGCGTCTACCAGGTGCTGCTGCGCGCCAGCGACGGCGACGGCGAGATCGAGCAAAGCTGGGAGATCGGCATCGGCAAGCGCGCGGCGCAGCCGATGCCGGCGTTCGCGCCGCTGCCGGTCTCGCGCCAGCGCGGCGGCGGCAAAGTCAAACCCGGCGCCGCCGCCACGACCCAGGCGACGCTCGACGGCGCGGACGGCGCCGCGACCGTGAACTCCGTGGCGGCGACCGGCTCGCTGCCGTACACCATCTACCTGGGCAATCTGCACAGCCAGACCAACCATAGCGACGGCGGCGGCCCGCTGGCCAGCTGCACCGGCGCGCAGAATCCGCAAAGCGCGGCGCTCGGCCCCGCCGACGCCTATGCCTACGCGCAGGGCAAGGGGCTCGATTTCCTGATGGCCTCCGAGCACAATCACATGTACGACGGCTCCGACGGCACCAACGCCTCGGCCGATCCGGCGGTCGCCAAGGCCTTGTTCCAGTCCGGCCTGACGGCGGCGGCGAACTACAACAGCGCGCACCCGGGCTTCCTGGGGATGTACGGCCTGGAATGGGGCGTCATCAACAACGGCGGTCATATGAACATCTTCAACACCACCGAGTTGCTGGGCTGGGAGAGCAACAGCGCCGGCCAGCTGATCGCCGACACGCTGACGCCGAAGAACGACTACGCCGCCATCTACACGCTCATGCGCCAGCGCGGCTGGGTGGGCCAGTTCAACCACCCGGACAGCTCCGGCCAGTTCCTGGTCAACGGCACGCCGTTCGGCTTCACGGCGGACGGCGACCAGGCCATGGCCCTGTGCGAGGTGCTCAACACGTCCGCCTTCTCGACCAACACCAGCGAGACCGAGACCAGCCGCAGCACCTACGAGGGCGCCTGCAACAAGGCGTTGGAGGCGGGGTACCACGTGGCCTTCTCCACCGACCAGGACAACCACTGCGCCAACTGGGGCGCCTCGTACACCAACCGCACCGGGGTGCTGATCCCGACCGGCACGGCGTTGTCGTCGGCCAGCATGATCGCCGCGATCAAGGCGCGCCGCGTGTTCGCGACGATGGACAAGAGCTCGCAGCTGATCCTGACCGCCAATGGCCACGTGATGGGTGAGCGCTTCAGCAACAGCGGCACGCTGAACCTGGTCGCCAACTTCGCCAGCAGCGGCGGCAAGACGGTATCGGCGGTGAAGATCTACGAAGGTGTACCGGGCCGCAACGGCACGGTGACGCAACTGTCCGCCACCGCCAGCACCACGATCACGCCGGCGGCCGGCGAGCATTTCTACTACGCCAAGGTGACGCAGAACGATGGCAACATCCTGTGGTCGGCGCCGATCTGGGTCACGCAGGGCAGCGGCGGCGGCACCACGCCGCCGGCGGCGACGGAGCTGATCGTCAACGGCGGATTCGAATCGGGCGCCGCGTCTTGGACGGCGACGTCCGGCGTGATCACGTCCGATTCGGGGCAGGCCGGGCATGGCGGCAGCTACAAGGCCTGGCTGGACGGATACGGCAGCGCGCACACCGACACGCTGTACCAGACGGTGACGATTCCGTCGTCGGCCACCAGCGCCAACCTGTCGTTCTGGCTGAAGGTGGTCTCCAGCGAAACCACCACCACCACCGCCTACGACACGCTGAAGGTGCAGGTGCGCAGCACGGCCAACGCCGTCCTGGGCACGCTGGCGACGTACTCGAACCTGAACAAGGGCACCGTCTATGCGCAGAAGAGCTTCGACCTGTCGGCCTACAAGGGCCAGACGGTGCGCATCTACTTCGAAGGAGTGGAGGGTTCGACGGTATCGACGGCCTTCCTGATCGACGACGTCAGCCTTATCGCGCAGTAACAAACATCTCCGTGGGGTCAAGTCTAACAATCGTACACGGCCCCATCCTAAAAAGCGCGGCCATGGCTGAGGCCGTGTATGAATGTTAGACTTGACCCCCGGGGTTAGATGCCGAGGCGGGCGCCGGCGCCCAGCAGGGTCGCCACGCCGAGCAGCGCGAAGACGGCGGCGGCGATGCCGTGCACCAGCTTGAGCGAGACGCGCCCGGCGATCCTGTCGCCCAGGTACACCGCCGGTACGTTGGCGATCATCATGCCCAGCGTGGTGCCGCAGACGACCGCGATCAACGCGTCGTAACGCGCCGCCAGCGCCACCGTGGCCACCTGCGTCTTGTCGCCCATCTCGGCGACGAAGAAGGCGATCAGCGTGGTCAGGAACACGCCGTAGCGGGCCAGCTTGGTGTCCTCGTCGTCCAGCTTGTCCGGCACCAAGGTCCATACGGCCATCGCCAGGAACGAGGCGCCCAGCACCCAGCGCAGCGTGTCGGGACCCAGCAGCCCCGTGATCCAGGTGCCGATGGCCGCCGCGAACGCGTGGTTGGCGACGGTGGCGACGAAGATGGCGGCGATGATCGGCAAGGGACGGCGGAATTTGGCCGCCAGGACGAAGGCGAGCAGCTGGGTTTTGTCACCGATTTCCGCGAGAGCGACGATGCCGGTGGAGACGAGGAATGCTTCCATGAGGATGTGTGAGGTACGCGGGCCGGATACGATTAACCAATGATCCAGGCGCGACTCCGGCCCATCATGGCCGCCCCTCGATCATGGTCTCGTCAAGTTTTTCAACCACCTGCACCACGGTCTGCGGACCGATTATGTTGACACAGGTTCCCGCACCGGGCGGCGCGGGCCGACTACTCCCCAATTACGGCCCGTATTCTAACACAGCCGTTCGGCGAAACATCGGCCGCGCGCGGTGGGTCCGTACACATCCCTGATACATGGCTGTGATATTCTGCATCGCGCTTCAGACCAACATTGAAAAGATCACCATGGCTATCAAGAAGACACTGTCCGCGTTGGTGCTTACCGCACTGATGTCGCTCGCCGCCCACGCCGATCCGCTGAGCTACGCGCGCTACGATCAGGTCCGCACCAGCGACCTGTATCTGGACCTGAAGGCCGATTTCGGCCGCAAGACGCTGGGCGGCTACGCCGAGCTGACCTTGAACTGGATCGACAAGTCGGCCCGCACCCTGGTGCTCGACACGAACGAACTGAGTATCGCCAAGGTGCAGGTGCTCAACCCGAACGGCCGCTGGACCCCGGCCTCCTTCATGCTCGACAAGCTCGATGTGCAGAAGGGCCGGGCGCTGCGCATCGCGCTGCCGTTCCAGCCGCAGAAGGTGCGCGTCTACTACCGCACCGCGCCGTCGGCCGCCGCGCTGCAATGGATGTCGCCGGCGCAGACCATGTCGGGCAAGCGTCCGTTCATGTTCAGCCAGTCGCAGGACATCAACGCCCGCTCGTGGGCGCCGGTGCAGGACACGCCGGCCGTGCGCTTCACCTACAGCGCCCGCATCGACGCGCCGGCCGGCCTGCGCGTGCTGATGAGCGCCGACAACGACCCCGCCGCCACCGGCGACGGCGGCTGGAAGTTCAAGATGGCGCAGCCGATTCCATCGTACCTGCTGGCCATCGCCATCGGCGAGATCGAGGTGCGCAAGCTCGGTCCGCGCTCGGCGGTCTACGCCGAACCGGCCCGCATCGAGGCCGCCGCCAGCGAGCTGGCCGACACCGAGAAGATGATCAACGCCGCCGAGAGCCTGTACGGCCCATACCGGTGGGAGCGCTACGACATGATCGTGCTGCCGCCGTCGTTCCCGTACGGCGGCATGGAAAACCCGCGCCTGACCTTCCTCACGCCGACCATGATCGCCGGCGACCGCAGCCTGGTCGACCTGATCGCCCACGAACTGGCGCACTCGTGGTCCGGCAACCTGGTGACCAACGCCTCGTGGAAGCACATGTGGCTCAACGAGGGCTTCACCACCTACGTCACCACCCGCATCGTCGAAAAGATCTACGGCCCGGAGATCGCCGAGATGAACCTGCAGGTCGAGCAGGAGGAGGCGCTGGTGTCGCTGCTGACGGTGCCGGCCTCCAAGCAGGCCTTGTCCTCGCGCGGCCCGGACACCGATCCGTCGACCTACGCCGACGGCGGCCTGATTTATCCGAAGGGCGCCTGGTTCCTGCGCACCATCGAGCAGCGCGCCGGGCGCGAGGTGTTCGATCCCTTCCTGCGCGGCTGGTTCGACCAGCACGCGTTCAAGTCCGCCACCACCGAGGAATTCGTCGACTACCTGAAAAAGAACCTGCTCGACGCCCACCCCGAGTACATGCCGCAGGCGGAGCTGGAGGAGTGGCTGTACGGCCCCGGCATCCCCGCCAGCGCCGCGCGCGCGGCCTCGCCGCGCCTGGCCGCGCTCGACGCGCAACGCGCCGCGTGGCTCAAGGGCGAGCTGCCCACCGCCGATTTGGGCGGCAAGGATTGGATCGCGCTCGAGTGGATGCACTTCCTGAACGATATCGAGGGCAAGGCCAGCGCCGAGCAGATGCGGGAGCTGGACCAGACCTTCGGCCTGGGCAAGAGCGGCAACAACGAGATCGCGTACCGCTTCTACCTGGGCTCCATCAAGGCGGGCTACAACGTGCGCGAGCCGCTCAACAAGTTCCTCATGAGCGTGGGCCGGCAGAAGTTCGTCGTGCCGCTGTATTCGGCGCTGCTGAAAAACCCGGCCGACAAGGACTGGGCGCGCGCCGTCTACGCCAAGGCGCGCGAACATTATCATCCCGTCACCCAGGCGTCGGTCGATAAACAATTCAAGATTAACCGCTGATGACATTCAACCGCACTTTCGCCGGGGCCGCGCTGATGGCCGCGTTGGGCACGGCGTTTGCCGCCCCCCTCGCCGCTCCCCTCGCCGCCACCGACACCGCCGCCGCGCCGGCGGCGGTCCCCGCCTTCAACCTCGACGCCGACGTCAACCGGGTCCTCAAGACCTTCGACGTGCCGGGCATCGCCATCGCCATCGTCAAGGATGGCAAGGTGGTCGCGACCAAGGGCTACGGCGTGCGCAAGCTGGGCGAACCCCAGGCGGTCGACGGCAAAACGCTGTTCGAGGTGGCCTCCAACTCCAAGGCCTTCACCGCCGCCGCGCTGGCGATGCTGGTCGACGAGGGCAAGATCGCCTGGGACGATCCGGTCACCAAGCACCTGCCGGGCTTCCAGATGTACGACGCCTACGTCACCGGGGCGATGACGGTGCGCGACCTGCTCACGCACCGCAGCGGCCTGGGACTGGGCGCCGGCGATTTGCTGTGGTGGCCGACCACCAGTTTCAGCACCGACGAGATCATTTCGCGGCTGCGCTACATCAAGCCGGCCACCAGCTTCCGCAACAGCTACGCCTACGACAACCTGCTGTACATCGCCGCCGGCAAGATCATCGCCGAGAAGGACGGCAAGCCGTGGGGCGACGCCATCCGCGACCGCATCCTGACGCCGCTGGGCATGGACGGCACCACCACCAGCCAGGCGGCGATGCTGGCCAGCGCCGACCACGCGGCGCCGCACAGCAAGGTCAATGACAAGGCGGTGGCGGTCAAGCCGATCCCGGTGCCGAACGCGGTCGGCGCGGTGGGCATCAACACCAGCGCGGAAGATGTCGCGCGCTGGATGACGTTGCTGCTCAATGACGGCAAGACGGCGGGCGGCAAGCAGCTGATCAGCGCCAAGCAATTGGCCGAGATGTGGACCCAGCAAACGCCGATGCGCATCCGCGAACCGAAACCGGCGCTGGCGGCGACCAAGCCGCAGTTCGCCGCCTACGGCCTGGGTTTCAACCTGCGCGACTACAAGGGCCGCAAGATCGCCATGCACGGCGGCGCGCTGGTCGGCTTCTATTCGACGGTGCTGATGGTGCCCGAGGAAAAACTGGGCATCGCCATCCTCACCAACGCCGAAAACGGCCCGGCGATGGCGGCGCTGTACTGGCGCATCCTCGACCAGTATCTGAACGTGCCGGCCAGCGACTGGATCGCGCTGTACGCGGCGCAGGAGGCGGCGGCCCACAAGGAGGAGCTGGAACGGCAGGGCAAGGAGCGCACGGCGCGCGCGGCCCGGTCGTCGCCGTCGCTGCCGCTGGCGTCCTACGACGGCGCCTACGAGGACCCGTGGTATGGCAAGGTGACGATAGCCGCCGAGGGCGGCAAACGCATCATGCGCTTTGGCCGCACGCCGGACCTGACGGGGGAGCTGGAGCACTTCCAGCATGACACCTTCATCGTGCGCTGGAAGGAGCGCAGCTTCAACGCCGACGCCTATGTCACGTTCGCGCTCAACCCGGACGGCAGCATCGAGCGCATGAAGATGGCGCCGATTTCGGCCGAGACGGACTTCAGCTACGACTTCCGCGACCTGAACTTCACGCCGGTGCCGACGAAGTAGGGGCTAAATCGCCGCCTGAGTCCGGCTAGTGATATGATATCGCCCTCGCATTGCACCGGGTCCCGCAAAGACACTTTGGCAAGCTTGAATGATCATTAATCGAGGGATGAAGAAGATGTCTATGCAACGAGTTATGCTGCGTGCCAAGCTGCACCGGGTTACGGTCACGCAGGCGGATCTGAACTACGAGGGTTCCTGCGGTATCGACATGGATCTGCTGGAGGCGGCCGATATCCTGCCGAACGAGCATATCGATCTGTATAACGTGAACAACGGCGAGCGTTTCGCGACCTACGCGATTCCCGGCCTGCGCGGCACCGGCGAGATTTCGCTCAACGGCGCGGCGGCCCGCAAGGCGCACCTGGGCGACCTGCTGATCATCTGCACCTACGCACCGATGACCGAAGAGCAGATCGCCGGCTACACGCCGAAGATCGTGTTCGTCGATGGCCAGAACAAAATCACCGGCATGAAAAAATAAAGACCGCATCGCGGTCTCGGAAAAAGCGCCCCATGGGGCGCTTTTTTTTCGTCTTGCGGTCCGGCCGGACCGCAAGGCGCGATTACTTCGCTTCGGGCTTGCCGATGAAGCGGTAGATGGCCGCGCCCAGCAGCGCGCCGGCGATCGGCGCGACCCAGAACACCCACAACTGCGCGGTGGCCCAGTCGCCGACGTACAGCGCCACGCCGGTGCTGCGCGCCGGGTTGACGGAGGTGTTGGTGACCGGGATGCTGATCAGGTGGATCAGGGTCAGCCCCAGGCCGATCGGCAGCGGCGCGAAACCCTTCGGCGCGCGTTCGTCGGTCGCGCCCAGGATGATCAGCAAGAACATCATCGTCATCACGACCTCGGTCACCAGCGCGGCCGTCAGCGAGTAGCCGCCCGGCGAGTGCGCGCCGTAGCCGTTGGAGGCGAAGCCGCCGGCCACGTCGAAGCCGGCCTTGCCGGAGGCGATCACGTACAGCACGCCGCCGGCGACGATCGCGCCGAGCACCTGCGCCACGATATACGGCAGCAGCTTATTGGCCGGGAAGCGGCCGCCGGCCCACAGGCCGATCGACACCGCCGGATTGAGGTGGCAGCCGGAGATGTGGCCGATGGCGTACGCCATCGTCAACACCGTCAGGCCGAAGGCCAGCGACACGCCCAGCAGGCCGATGCCGACACCGGGAAAGGCCGCCGCCAGCACCGCGCTGCCGCAGCCGCCGAGCACGAGCCAAAACGTTCCAAAAAATTCCGCGCCATATTGTTTCATTTTCTTCCTTTGATTGAGTGAGGGGTGCGACGCTGTCATGGCAGCTGTGCAACCTTGCCAATTTACATCGAAAGTTAAAGATTGTCGAGTTCGCCACCCCCGCAGCGGTCCGCGCGAAAGTACCGTTTTGCTAGTCTCCATAAGGCTCCGTTTGTGGTTGCGTAGGTGCAACAGGATGTTGCAATCGGCCTATCGGATTTAAACTTTATGGGAACAAACGCCGTTCAAGTGCGATAGAGTTGGACCTTCAGGCGCACCCATCGGCGCGCCTTCGAGCGCTCAGCGAGGTGGGGTTTGGTGAAGACAGATTCGGTTGTATTGGACAGGGGCGTGGTGGTGCCGTTCGCGCTGGCCGGCGCCGGCGCGGTGGGGACGATGGCCGCCGGTTGGGGCGCGTGGGGCTGGTACACGGTGCTGTGGGCCGCGCTGCTACTGGGCGCCGCCGCCTGGTGCGCGTTCGGCCGCAGCGCCACGGACGGTGGCGGCGGCGCGCCGATGATCGACCAGTATCTCGACGGGCGCGAACGCTTCGGCGACGCCGTGCTGCCGATCTGGTGCCGCCATATCGAAAACTCCCGCACGCAGATGGAGGAAGCCGTGGCCGACCTGGCCGGGCGTTTTTCCAGCATCGTCGATAAGCTCGACAACGCGCTGCACGCCGCCAGCCTGGAGGGCGACAAGGGCGCGCCGTCGATGACCGAGGTGTTCGCGCACAGCCAGTCGCAGCTTGGCTCCGTGGTGACGTCGATGAAATCGGCGATGGCGTCCAAGCACTCGATGCTGGCGCAGATCAAGGACCTGGAACGCTTCACCCGCGAGCTGCGCGACATGGCCGAGGGCGTGGCCAGCATCGCCGCGCAAACCAATCTGCTGGCGCTCAACGCCGCCATCGAGGCGGCGCGCGCGGGGCCGGCGGGACGCGGCTTCGCGGTGGTGGCGCAGGAGGTGCGCAACCTGTCGAGCCGCTCGGCCGAGACGGGCCGCAACATCTCCAACCGGGTCGGCTTGATCAGCAGCGCGATCCTCGCCGCCAGCCAGGCGGCCGAGCAGTCGAGCGAGCAGGAAGACCGCTCGATGCAATCGGCCGAGGGCATGATCGAAACCGTGCTGGCCGACTTCCGCGCGATGACCGACGCGCTGGTGCAGTCGTCCGAACTGCTCAAGCAGGAAAGCATCGGCATCCAGGGCGAGGTGGGCCAGGCGCTGGTGCAGCTGCAGTTCCAGGACCGCGTCAGCCAGGTGATGGCGCACGTGCGCGAGAACATGGAACTGCTGCCGGCGCTGCTGCGCGAAAACCGCGGCCGCTACCAGGCCGAACGCGTGCTCGAGCCGCTCGATCCGGCGCCGCTGCTGCAGGAGCTGCAAAAGACCTATGCGATGGCCGAGGAGCACGCGGTGCACAGCGGCTCGAAGCACGCCGCGCCGGCCGCCGCCGAAGCCGACGAGATCACTTTTTTCTGAACCACTGGTAGACAACAAGGTAGATAGAACATGGCAAAAACGATTATGGTGGTCGACGATTCCGCATCTTTGCGCCAGGTGGTGGGCATCGCGCTCAAGGGCGCGGGCTACGACGTCATCGAGGGCCGCGACGGCGTCGATGCGCTGTCCAAATGCACCGGCCAGAAGATCCACCTGGTGGTGTGCGACGTGAACATGCCCAATATGGACGGCATCACCTTCGTCAAGGAGTTCAAGCAGCTGCCGAACTACCGCTTCACGCCGGTCATCATGCTCACCACCGAGTCGCAGGAGGGCAAGAAGGAGGAGGGCAAGGCCGCCGGCGCCAAGGCGTGGGTGGTCAAGCCGTTCAAGCCCGAAGTGCTGCTTGGCGCCGTCGCCAAGCTGGTGCTGCCTTGAGCCTTGCCGCGATCCCGTTCGACCACTGTCCGATTCCGTCCATTCGCCAGGAGAGATCCGCATGTCCCAAGACTCCGACCACGGTGACGCCAATGAGGTCACCCGCATCGCCATCGACGGCGAGCTGACGATCTACCGCGCCGCCGATCTGAAGGTCACCGTGCTGGAGGCGCTGCGCAAGTCGCGCGTGCTGGAGGTCGATCTGTCCGGCGTCACCGAACTCGATACGGCCGGCCTGCAGGTGCTGATGCTGGCCAAGAACACCGCCGCCGCCGACAAGCGCGAACTGCGCCTGCTGAACCACAGCCCCGCGGTCGTCGAGATCGTCGAAATGCTCAACCTGGGCGCCTTCTTCGGCGACGCCCTGCTGATCCACAGCTAATTTTTCATCGAGGGCCCGTCATGAACCTGGACGAAGCGCTACAGACCTTTATCACCGAAAGCCGCGAACTCCTGGAAGACATGGAGAACGCGCTGCTCAACATCGACATCGACGGCGACCAGGGCGAGGCGATCAACGCCATCTTCCGCGCCGCCCACACCATCAAGGGCTCGGCCGGCTTGTTCAGCCTCGATCACATCGTCGCCTTCACCCACGTGGTGGAAAGCCTGCTCGACGAGGTGCGCGACGGACGCGTGGTGCTCAACGACCAAATGATCGTGCTGCTGCTGTCCTGTTGCGACTATTTGTCCGGCATGACCGACGCGCTGGCGGCCGGCCGGCTGGAGGCCGATCCCGACACCGCGCCGGAAGGCGAGATGCTGCTGCACCAGCTGCGCCAACACATGTCGGGCGGCCACGGCGAGGCCGGGCAGGGCCAGGCCGCCGCGCCCGCGCAGTCGCTGACGGTGCGCCCGGAGCCCGGCGTCGAGCGCATCGACAAGGTGGCCGGCGACAGCGACTACTGGCATATCTCGCTGCGCTTCGGCCGCGGCGTGCTGCAGAACGGGATGGACCCGATCGCGTTCCTGCGCTATCTGGCCAAGCTGGGCAAGATCGTCGGCATCGCCACCGTTCCCGACGCGCTGCCGGCGGCCGAGGAAATGGACGCGGAGCTGTGCTACCTGGGTTTTGAAATCGCCTTCGACAGCAACGCCGACCGCGAGGCCATCGTCGGCGTGTTCGAGTTCGTGCAGGACGATTGCGAGATCCGCATCATCCCGCCGCACAGCAAGGTGTCGCAGTACGTGGATCTGATCCGCGCCCTGCCGGAGCTGCCGGCGCGCCTGGGCGAGATACTGGTGATGTGCGGCAGCGTCACCGCCTCCGAACTGCAAGGCGCGCTGCAACAGCAATCCAACAACGAGGCCAAGGGCGAGGACGAGCCGACCCCGCGCCTGGGCAGCATCCTGGTCGCCGCCGGCAACGTGCCGCCGGTGGTGGTGGAGGCGGCGCTGGCCAAGCAGAAGCAGGTGGTCGAACAGAAGGCGCAGGAGAGCCGTTCGATCCGCGTCGACTCCGACAAGCTCGATCGCCTGATCGACCTGGTGGGCGAGTTGATCATCGCCGGCGCGCGCGCCAGCATGATCGGCCAGCAGATACACAACACCGATCTGCAGGAGTGCACGTCGACCCTATCGGGGCTGGTGGAGGAGGTGCGCGACGCCGCGCTCGAGCTGCGCATGGTGAAGATCGGCGCCACCTTCAACCGCTTCCAGCGCGTGGTGCACGACGTCGCGCGCGAGTTGGGCAAGGACATCGGCCTGATGGTCGACGGCGAGGATTCGGAGCTCGACAAGACCGTGGTGGAGAAGATCGGCGATCCGCTGATGCACCTGGTGCGCAACGCCATGGACCATGGCATCGAGCCGGCCGATGTGCGCATCGCGGCCGGCAAGCCGGCCAAGGGCATGATCAAGCTGAACGCCTTCCACGAATCGGGCAGCATCGTCATCGAGGTGAGCGACGACGGCGGCGGCCTGCGTAAGGAGAAGATCCTGGCCAAGGCGGTCGAGCGCGGGCTGGTCGACCCGGAGCGCAAACTGACCGATTCCGAAATCTATAACCTGATCTTCGAGGCCGGATTCTCGACGGCGGAAAAAATCACCAACCTGTCCGGGCGCGGGGTCGGCATGGATGTCGTCAAGCGCAACATCACGGCGCTGCGCGGCAGCGTCGACGTCGGCAGCCGGGAGGGCGCCGGCACCACCGTCACCGTGCGCCTGCCGCTGACCTTGGCCATCATCGACGGCTTCCTGGTGCAGGTCGGCGGCTCGGTGTTCGTCATCCCGCTCGACATGATCGAGGAGTGCATCGAGTTCGCCACCGAGCCGGGACAGGATTACTGCAACCTGCGCGGCCAGGTGCTGCCCTTCATCCGTCTGCGCTCGCTGTTCCGCATCGACGGCGCGGCCACGCGGCGCGAGAGCATCGTCGTGCTCAAGCTGGGCAACACGCGTGCCGGCCTGGTGGTCGATACGCTGCTGGGCGAATTCCAGACCGTCATCAAGCCGCTCAGCCCCATGTTCAGCGAGGTCAAATGCATCAGCGGATCGACCATCCTTGGCAGCGGCGAGGTGGCGTTGATCCTGGACGTGGCCGCGCTGATGCAGGCCGTCGGCGGCAAAGGCACGGTGGCGCTGGCCGCCTAGTGAAACGAGGAGACATATGCACATGGCTAACCAAGCGGCCGCCCCGGCGGCCAACAACATCGTCACCTACGGCAGCAGGGCGATCGCCGCGCTGCAAAGCGGGGCCGCGCTGCCCAGCCAGTACCTGACCTTCATGCTGGCCGAGGAGCAGTTCGCCGTCGGCATCCTGCACATCAAGGAGATCATCGAGTACGGCAGCCTGGCCACCGTGCCGATGATGCCGGCGTGCGTGCGCGGCGTGATCAACCTGCGCGGCGCGGTGGTGCCGGTGATGGATTTGTCGGCGCGCTTCGGCCGCGCCCCCAGCGCCATCACCAAGCGCAGTTGCATCGTCATCGTGGAGGTCGAGGGCGCCGGCGGCGAGGGCAAGCAGGTGCTCGGCATGCTGGTCGACGCCGTCAACGCGGTGGTGGAGATCGCCGCCGGCGATATCGAGCCGGCACCGTCGTTCGGCACCCGCATCCGCCCCGACTTCATCGGCGGCATCGGCAAGGTCAATGGCAAGTTCGTCATCCTGATGGCGATCGACCGCGTGCTGTCGACGGCGGAGGTGGTGGAGATGATGCGCGGCGGCGCCGACGCCGTATCCACGCCGCTGCTTTCCTGATTATTCAGAGTTTTTTGATTGTGACGCATCATGCCTTTGGTAGCCATTTCCGACCGTGAGTTCATGCAGTTCCAGCGCTTCATCTACGACGCCGCCGGCATCACCATGTCCAACGGTAAGCAGGCGCTGGTCAGCGGCCGTCTGGCCAAGCGCCTGGCGCATCACCAGCTCGATAGCTACAGCGATTATCTGCGCCTGCTCGAGAGCCGCTCGGACCCCTCCGAGCTGCAGATGGCGGTCGACCTGCTGACCACCAACGAAACGTATTTTTTCCGCGAGCCGAAGCACTTCTCGCTGCTGCGCGACCTGGCCGTCGACGCCCGCGAGAAGCGCCAGACCATGCGCGTGTGGAGCGCCGCCAGCTCCAGCGGCGAGGAGGTCTACAGCATCGCGATGGTGCTGGCCGACGTGCTGGGCGATGCCGCCTGGGAGGTGCTGGGCACGGACATCAGCATGCGCGTGCTGCAGCGCGCCCGCAGCGGCCACTATCCGATGGAGCGCGCCAGCCAGATGCCGCAGGATTACCTCAAACGCTTTTGCCTGAAGGGCCAGGGCAGCGAGGCGGGCACCATGCTGATCGACCGCTCGCTGCGCCAGCGCGTCCAGTTCCAGCAGGTGAACCTGAACGAGCCGCTGCCCAAGATCGGCTGCTTCGATGTGATCTTCCTGCGTAACGTGATGATCTACTTTAATCTGGAGACCAAGCGCCAGGTGGTGTCGCGGCTGTTGTCGCAACTGCGCCCCGGCGGCTACTTCCTGATCGGCCACTCCGAAACGCTGAACGACATCAACGACACGATGACCGTCGTGGCGCCGTCGATCTACAGGAAGGCTTGAGCGAGCGCCATGCCCGATTCGACATTCACCGATATTTTCCTCATGCCCGGCGATTATTTCGTCGGCGACGAGCGCTATCGCGTACGCACGCTGCTGGGGTCCTGCGTCTCGGTCACGCTGTGGCATCCGTCGCTGCGCATCGGCGCCATGTCGCACTTTCTGCTGCCGGGCACCGCGCATCGGAAAGCGCACGAGAAACCCGGCATGTACGGCGACGACGCGATGCGCCTGCTGCTCGACGGGCTGGCACGCCACGGCGTGGAGCCGGGCCGCTGCCAGGCCAAGATCTTCGGCGGCGGCGCCATGTTCCCGCGCAGCGACAAGGTGCGCGACATCGGCCAGCAGAACGGCGACTTCGCGCGCCGGATGCTGCACAAGCACGGCATCCACGTGGTGTCCGAAAGCCTGTTCGGCGAAGGACACCGCCAACTGATCTTCACCATCCGCAGCGGCGAGGTGTTGAGCCGCCAGATTCCGCCGGAACCGGCAACCGCCCGCGCCAGGGAAAACGCATGAGTGAAATTAACGTGATGATCGTCGACGATTCGGCCGTGGTGCGGCAGGTCCTCAGCGGCTTGCTCAACGCCTCGCCCGGCATCACCGTCAGCTACGCGGTGGCCAATCCGCTGCTGGCGATGGAGCGCATGAAGGTGCAGTGGCCGGACGTGATCGTGCTCGATGTCGAGATGCCCAAGATGGACGGCATCACCTTCCTGCGCAAGATCATGGCCGAGCGGCCGACGCCGGTGGTGATCTGTTCGACCCTGACGGAGAAGGGCGCGCAGACGTCGGTCGAGGCGCTCGGCGCCGGCGCGGTGGCCATCATCACCAAGCCGCGCCTGGACCTCAAGCAGTTCCTGCACGACAGCGCCGACGAACTGGTGTCGGCCGTGCGGGCGGCCGCCGGCGCGCGCGTCGGCAGGCTGGCGGGGCGGACGCCGGCGCCGCCGGTGGCCGCCAAGCTCAATGCGGACGCCGTGCTGCCGCCGGCCGACGCCAGGCCGATGACCGCCACCACCGAGCGCGTGGTGGCGATCGGTACCTCCACCGGCGGCACGCAGGCGCTGGAGGAGGTGCTGACATCGCTGCCGCGCGTCTGTCCCGGCATCGTGGTGGTGCAGCACATGCCGGAGAAATTCACCGCCGCCTTCGCCGCGCGCCTCGACAGCGTGTGCCAGGTGCGGGTCAAGGAAGCGGCCAACAACGACCGCGTGCTGCAGGGCCAGGTGCTGATCGCGCCTGGCGGCAAGCACATGCTGCTGCGCCGCACCGGCGCGCAGTACTTCGTCGAGGTGATCGACGGTCCGCTGGTCAACCGCCACCGGCCGTCGGTCGATGTGCTGTTCCGCTCCACGGCGCGCGCGGCCGGCGCCAACGCGCTGGGGGTGATCATGACGGGCATGGGCGACGACGGCGCCGCCGGCATGCTGGAGATGCTCAAGGCCGGCGCGCGCACCGTGGCGCAGGACGAGGCCAGCTGCGTGGTGTACGGCATGCCCAAGGAGGCCGTCAAGCGTGGCGGCGTCGAAAAAACTGTAACGCTCAATGCGATTTATCGCGAAATCCTGCAGCAGCTATCTTAATAAATCGCGTTTTCAACGAAGGAAAATCATCATGCTATCAACTTTGACGGTCAGGACCAAGATCCTGGCATTGCTGGCGGTGGCCGTTCTGGCGCTTATGGCCGTGGTCTTCATCGCTTTCACCGGATTGAAGTCGCAAGGAGACATGCTCAATGAGCTGGGCAAGAACCGCATGCCCTCCGTGCAGTCCCTGATGGTGATGAACGAGGGCCAGACCGCCCTGCGCTCGTCGAGCCGCTATATGGACGCCATGAGCATGTTCCCCGAGGACGCGAACGAGATCGGCAACGAGGTCAAACGCAAGCAGGACCTGTGGGCCAAGGTCGATGCCGCCGCGAAGGTCTACGAGGCCCTGCCCCAGGAGCCCGAGGAGGCCGAACTATGGAAGACCTTTCTCAAGCAGTGGGATGCGTGGAAGACCCGCGATGTGGTGATCACCGACATCGCGGCGCAGATTGCGCGCGCGGAGCCCGGCAAGCGCAAGGAGCTTTTCGTGAGCCTGCACAAGACGCTGCAGGAAAACCGGCCCGCCTTTGCCGCGGCGTCGGAGAGCCTGACCAAGCTGGTGGCGCTGAATGTCCAGTATGGCGAGGGTAACGTCAAAGCTGCCGACGCTTCGTCGGCCAAGGCGATGACCAGCATGTACACCAGCGCCGCCGTGGCGCTGGCGCTGCTGGTGGCGATCGGCCTGTTCATCCTGCAGGGCATCATGCGCCAGCTCGGCGGCGACCCGTCGTACGCGGCGGAGATCGTGCGCAAGGTGGCCGGCGGCGACCTCAGTGCCGAGGTGCGCATCAGGGCGGGCGACACCAGCAGCCTGCTGGCGTCGATGAAGGACATGATCGACAAGCTCTCGCAGGTGGTGCAGGACGTGAACAACGGCGCCGAATCGCTGGCCAGCGCCTCCGAGGAGGTCAGCGCGACGGCGCAGTCGCTGTCGCAGGCGGCCAGCGAGCAGGCCGCCGGCACCGAGGAGACCAGCGCCTCGGTCGAGCAGATGACGGCGTCGATCTCGCAGAACACCGAGAACGCCAAGGTCACCGACGGCATCGCCAGCAAGGCGGCCGTGGAGGCGGTGGAGGGCGGCGACGCGGTCAAGTCGACGGTGGCGGCGATGCAGCAGATCGCCAAGAAGATCAGCATCATCGACGATATCGCCTACCAGACCAACCTGCTGGCGCTGAACGCGGCGATCGAGGCGGCGCGCGCCGGCGAACATGGCAAGGGCTTCGCGGTGGTGGCGGCCGAGGTGCGCAAGCTGGCCGAACGCAGCCAGATCGCGGCGCAGGAAATCGAGCAGGTGGCCAGCAGCAGCGTCGAACTGGCGGAGAAGGCCGGCAACCTGCTCGACGAGATGGTGCCCAACATCCGCCGCACCTCGAACCTGGTGCAGGAGATCACGGCGGCGTCGGAGGAGCAGTCGGCCGGCGTCGGCCAGATCAACTCCGCCATCACGCAACTGAGCCAGACCACCCAGCAGAACGCCTCCGCCTCGGAGCAGCTGGCCGCCACCGCCGAGGAAATGAGCGGTCAGGCCGAGCAACTCCAGGAGACGATGGCCTTCTTCAAGTTGTCCGGCGCGTCGCGGCCGTTGCGGACGGCGCGCGCGCCGTCCGCACCGGCCAGGGCGGCCAACGGGCGTGCGCGGCCTGGCCGCGGGAGCGGCAAACAGATGATGGAGATGGCCGATCCGGACGAGTCGCATTTCGTTAAATTCTAAGCGAGGCCGATGATGACCACAGTGGAAGGCTCCGAGCCGCAGTTCCTCAGCTTCATGCTGGGACAGGACATGTTCGCGATCGGCATCCTGGCCGTGCGCGAGATACTGGAGTACGCCGGCGTGACGCCCGTGCCGCAAATGCCGGCTTGTATCAGCGGCGTGATCAACCTGCGCGGCACGGCCGTGCCGGTGCTCGACCTGGCGTGCCGGCTCGAGCGCGAGCCGGTCCCGGTCAGCAAGCGCACCTGCATCATCGTGGTCGAAGTCGACGGCGAGCATGGCGCCTTCGTGATCGGCATCCTGGTCGACGCGGTCAACGCGGTGCTCGACATTCCGTCGTCCGAGGTGGAGCCGGCGCCGAGTTTGGGCGCGCAGGTGCGGGCCGAGATGTTGCAGGGCATAGGCAAGGTCAATGGCCGCTTCGTGTTGCTGTTGGATGTGCGGCAGGTGGCGTCGGTCGGCGATCTGGCCGCCATCGCGCCCGCCGCTCTGGAGCACGTGTAGGCCGCGCACCGCGGCCGTACTGACGCATCACCCTGGAGGAGTGCCATGTTTAAACGGATGAAAATGGAGACCCGGCTGCATGCCGGATTCGGCGCCGTCGTGCTGCTGGTGGTGGCGCTGGGGCTTATTGCTTTCGCCAAGCTGACGGCGCTGCATGAGCAGTGGCATAGCTTCGAAACCGTCACCTTGGCGCGCAAGAACGCCGTGCTCGAAGGCGTCATTTCGCATGGCCACGCGGTGCGGCACTTCAAGAACTACGTTCTGCGCGGCGGCGACAACAACACCCAGTTTCGCGCCGAACTGGCCAACATCGACAAGGAGATGGTCAACTACAAGGCGGGCGGAAATCTGAGCACGGAAGAACAGGTGCTGCTCGACGAGGTGTCGGCCGCCGTGAAAAGCTATGTCGAGAGCATGACGCAGTTGGAGGCCATGCAGGCGAAGGGCATGACGCCGGTGGAAATGGACAAGGCCATCAAGGGCGCCGATGCGGCCATCGCCGGCGCCTTCCGCAAGCTGCTCAAGGTGAACGAGAGCGAGACCAAGAGGGAGTCGGCGGCGATGACGGAGGTGACCGATTCGGCCAAGCGGCTGATCCTGTCGGTCGATATCGCGATCGCCATCCTCGGTTGCGTGCTGGCGGTATGGCTGGCGCGCAGCCTGTCGGGCATCGTGCGCGAGGTGCAGCTGGTGGTGGGCGGCCTGTCCGGGGCGTCGCAGGAAGTCAGTTCGACGGCGCAGTCGCTGTCGCAGGCGGCCAGCGAGCAGGCCGCCGGCGTCGAGGAAACCAGCGCCTCGATCGAGCAGATGACGGCGTCGATCGCGCAGAACACGGAGAACGCCAAGATCACCGACGGCATCGCCACCCAGGCGGCGGTGGACGCGGCGCGCGGCGGCGAGGTGGTCAAGGCGACGGCGGCGGCGATGCGGCAGATCGCCAGCAAGATCGGCATCATCGACGATATCGCCTATCAAACCAATCTGCTGGCGCTGAACGCGGCGATCGAGGCGGCGCGCGCGCATGAACACGGCAAGGGCTTCGCGGTGGTCGCGGCCGAGGTGCGCAAACTGGCGGAACGCAGCCAGGTGGCGGCGCAGGAGATCAGCAAGGTGGCGGCCGACAGCGTCGATCTGGCCGAGCAGGCCGGCCAGATGTTCGATGCGCTGGTACCGAACATCCGCAAGACGTCTGACTTGGTGCAGGAGATATCGGCGGCGTCGGAAGAGCAAAGCTCCGGCGTTCGGCAGATCAACAGCGCGGTCAGTCAACTGAGCCAGACCACGCAGGTCAACGCGGCCAGCTCGGAAGAACTGGCGGCGACCTCGGAGGAAATGAGCGCCCAGGCCGAGCAACTGGGCAGGTTGATGGAGGTGTTCAAGCGCTATGCGGTCGACGAGCACGCACCCGCGCGCAGGCCGGCCTCCGCGAAAGGCGGCGCCGGGGCGGCGCCGCTGCCGCGCGCCGCGCGCTCCGTATCGGTGGCGGCCCAGGGCGCGCCGGACGAAAACAAGTTCACCCGGTTCTAAACGGACCGGCGTAATCCCCCCAAGCGCCGCCACCGGCGCTCTTTACATCACGGCTTGACGAACCTGAGCGTCATACGGTCGCTCTCGCCGATGGCCTGATACTTCGCGCGGTCCTCGTCCTTGTTGGCGTAGGTTGGCGGCAGCGCCCAAACACCGCCTTTGTGGTCGGCGGTGTCTTTCGGGTTGGCGTTGACCTCCGACTTCGCCGCCAGCTTGAAGCCCGCCGCCTCGGCCAGGCCGATCACATACTTCTCATGCATGTAGCCGCTGCTGGCCGTATCGTCCTGGGTCTTGTTGGCCGGCAGGCGATGCTCGACCACGCCGAACACGCCGCCCGGCTTCAACGCCGTGTACACGCTGGCGAACAGCGCTTTCATGTTCTCGGGCCCCGCCGGTATCCAGTTGTGGATGTTGCGGAAGGTGAGCACCATATCGACGCTGCCGGCCGGCGCGAATTCATATTTGCGCGGCGGCGAGAACACGCCCAGCGCCACCTTTTTGTACACCGGATTGGCGTTCAGGCGGGCCATGAAGCGCTCGGCCGCCTTGCGTTCGCGTTCGTCCGGCGCGGCCAGGTCGTTGCCGGCGACGATCAGCTTGCCGCTGTCGCGCAGATACGGCGCCAGGATCTCGGTGTACCAGCCGGCGCCCGGCGCCAGCTCCACCACCGTCATGTTCGGGCGGATGCCGAAGAACGACAGCGTTTCGTACGGATGGCGATAGACGTCGCGCTCCACGTTGGCCGGCGTGCGCGTGCTGGCGGCGATGGCGGACTTCAGTTTTGCGTCGGTGGCTTCGGCGGCGGCGATCGCGCCGCCCGCGGCGAACAGCGTGGTGGTGGCCAGGGCGGCCACGAGATATCTCTTCATGCAAACTCTCCTGAGGGTCGAAGGGCGGCGCGCGCTCGCCCGCCCTGCGCGATCATCGGCCATGCATGCGAAGAGGTCAAGCGAATTGCGACGACCGCACCAGCGAAGTGCGCCGCCGCGCCGGGCCGCGACCGGCGGACACTCGCGGACACCGGCCGGACACTTCACGGACACTTTTTCGGACACTTTTCCCCGCTCGGACGGGGCGCGAGGGGACTCTTGTAACACAGTGTTTCGTTGTGGTGGATGGCATACATTTTGCCTATCCCGATTCTTAATCCGGCGCTAATATTGGCAATCCACTGAAAACGGCGACGGATATTCAGGTGTCACGTAAAGAAGCAAGCGCTATAAGAGTTGTACACGCTAGAAGAGCAAATAAAAGCAAAGCATAACCTTGGGCGGTTGGCCCACAATCATTGCCTTACGTTTGGAGATACGATGGAACGACGTGCATTCCTCAATATTAGTAGTCTGGCCCTGGGCACGATGCTGCTGCCCGCCTTCGGCCGCGCGATAGCGGCGGAGGAGCTGCTCGCGCCGGTCGCCCTGCAGTTCAAGAAAATGCTGGCCGATACCGCGATGACGGCGGCCACGCAGGCGGGCGCCACGTACTGCGACGTGCGCGTCGGCCGCTATCTCAATCAGTTCATCACCACGCGCGACCTGAATGTCGAAAACGTCGTCAACACGGAATCGGCCGGCGTCGGCGTGCGCGTGATCGCCGGCGGGGCCTACGGCTTCGCCGCCACCAACGACATGACGCCGGACGGCGTGGCCGCCGTGGCCCGCCAGGCGGTCGCCATCGCCAAGGCCAACTCCAAGCTGCAGACCGAGCCCGTTATCCTGGCGCCGGTCAAGGGCGTCGGCGAAGTGTCGTGGGCGACCCCGATCGTCAAGGACTGGCGCACGGTTCCGATCAAGGACAAGGCGGAGCTGCTGATCGCCGCCAACAAGGCCGGCATGGACGGCGGCGCGAGCTTCATGCAGTCGTTGCTGTTCCAGGTGAACCAGCAGAAGTACTTCGCCTCCACCGACGGCTCCTACATCGACCAGGACCTGCACCGCCTGTGGATGCCGGTGTTCGCCACCGCCGTCGACAAGAAGACCAACAAATTCCGCTCGCGCCAGGGCTTGTCCTCGCCGGTCGGCATGGGTTACGAATACCTCGACGCGCGCCCGGAGCACAAGATCAAGGCCGCCGGCGGCGTGACCACGCTGTACACCGGCTCCTATGATCTGATCGAAGACGCGCGCGCCGCCGGCAAACAGGCCAAGCAAAAGCTCACCGCCAAGTCGGTCGAACCGGGCAAGTACGACATGGTGCTGTCGCCGGAACACCTGTGGCTGACCATCCACGAATCGGTCGGCCACCCGACCGAACTCGATCGCGTGCTGGGCTACGAGGCCAACTTCGCCGGCACCAGCTTCGCCACGCTGGATAAATGGCAAAGCAAGAAGTTCAAATACGGCTCCGACATCGTCAACATCGTCGCCGACAAGACCACGCCCGGCTCGCTGGCCAACGTCGGCTACGACGACGAAGGCGTCAAGTGCAAGCGCTGGGACATCATCAAGGACGGCATCCTGGTCAACTACCAGGCCACGCGCGACCAGGCCCACATCATCGGCGAAAAAGAATCGCACGGCTGCTCGTACGCGGACAACTGGAGCAGCGTGCAGTTCCAGCGCATGCCCAACGTCTCCCTCCAGGCGGGCAAGAAGAAGATGACGCCGGACGAAATGATCAAGGACGTCAAGAAGGGCATCTACATCGTCGGCGACGGTTCCTTCTCGATCGACCAGCAGCGCTACAACTTCCAGTTCGGCGGCCAGCTGTTCTACGAAATCAAGAACGGCAAGATCGGCCAGATGCTCGAGGACGTGGCCTACCAGTCCAACACGCAGGAATTCTGGAACGCCTGCGCCGGCATTTGCGACGAGCGCGATTGGCGCATGGGCGGCTCCTTCTTCGACGGCAAGGGCCAGCCTTCGCAGTCGTCGGTGGTGTCGCACGGTGCGAGCACCGCGCGCTTCAACGGCATCAACGTCATCAACACCGCACGCAAAATCGGCTAAGCCTGGAGAACAGAGAATATGAAGAATTTGAGTCAAGAAGAGACCAAGCGTATCTGCGACAAGGTGCTGTCGCTGACCAAGGCCGACCAGTGCGAGGTGAACCTGACCGGCAGCCGCAAGGGCAATATCCGCTATGCGCGCAACGCGGTGTCGACCGCCGGCTTGATCGACGACACCCAGCTGATCGTGTCGGTCGGTTTCGGCAAGAAGCAGGGCATCGCCACCATCAATGAGCTGGACGACAAGTCGCTGGAAAAAGCGGTGCGCCGCGCCGAGGACCTGGCCCGCCTGGCGCCGGAGAATCCGGAGTACATGCCGACGCCGTCCAAGCAGGAGTACAAGGCCAGCGAAACGTTCTTCCAGAAGACCGCCGATATCGATCCCGAGTTCCGCGCCCAGGTGGCGGCGTACAGCATCGAGAACAGCAAGAAGAACAACCTGGTGGCGGCCGGCTTCTTCACCGATACGTCCAGCTTTACCGCCATCGCCAACTCGAACGGCGTGTTCGGCTACCAGCGCGATACGGGCCTGGACTTCAGCGTCACCGTGCGCACCGAGGACGGCCGGGGTTCCGGCTGGGCCAAGCGCAGCGTCGGCGACGCTAGTCTGTTCGATGCCCGTGAAGCGTCCAATGTGGCGATCGAGAAGGCGCTTAGGTCGGTCGAGGCCAAGGCGCTGGAGCCGGGCCGCTATACGGTGATCCTGGAGCCGGCCGCGACGTCCGACCTGCTGGCCTACATGTTCAGCGGATTCGACGCGCGCCAGGCCGACGAGGGCCGCAGCTTCCTGTCGAAAAAGGGCGGCGGCAACCGCATGGGCGAGAAGCTGTTCGACGAGCAGGTCAACGTCTGGGCCGACCCGTGGGACAAGAACGTGGCGGTGCTCCCTTGGGACAACGGCACCATGCTGGCGCGCGAGCGCCAGGACCTGATCAAGGACGGCAAGATCAGCGCCTTGAACTATTCGATGTACTGGGCCAAGAAGCAGGGCAAGCGCGCGGTCGGCGCCCCCGGCAACATCATCATGGCCGGCACCAACAAGTCGACCGAGGAGCTGATCGCCAATACCAAGAAGGGCGTGCTGGTCACCCGGACATGGTACATCCGCATGGTCGACCCGCAGTCGGTGCTGCTGACCGGTTTGACGCGCGACGGCACCTTCTACATCGAGAACGGCAAGATCAAGCACCCGATCAAGAACTTCCGCTTCAATGAAAGCCCGGTGACGATGTTGAACAACATCGATGAACTGGGCAAGCCGGAGATCTTGTCGGGCGACGAGTCGGAGTACCAGCTGCTGATCCCGGCGATGCGCGTGCGCGATTTCAACTTCACTTCGTTGTCGGACGCGGTGTAGCGCACGCATTGGCGGATTACGGCGTTCCGCCTAATCCGCCCTACGCAAGGATATTGTTTTCGGCGCGGCGTGCGTCACGCGGAGCCACGTAGGGCGGATTAGCGCAGCGTAATCCGCCATCTACGCGCCGTCGGCGGCGTATGTATTGGCGCCGCCCGGCGCGGCCCCAATAAATTTTTCAGGAGTTTTTGTGGAACGTCGTTCATTTCTAAAAGTCGGCGCGGCCGCCGGCGGCAGCTTGTTGATACCGGTGTTCGGCAACGCCATCGCGGCCGAGGATCTGCTCAATCCCATGGCAGTACAGTTCAAGAAATCGCTGGCCGACGCCGCGATGAACGCTGCCACCAAGGCCGGCGCCAGCTATTGCGACGTACGCATCGGCCGCTACCTGAACCAGTTCATCACCACGCGCGACCTGAACGTGGAAAACATCGTCAACACCGAATCCTCCGGCGTCGGCGTGCGCGTGATCGCCAACGGCGCCTACGGCTTCTGCTCCACCAACCTCATGACGTTGGACTCGGTGGCGGAAGCGGCGCGCCAGGCGGTCGCCATCGCGCGCGCCAACGCCAAGCTGCAAACCGAGCCTGTCGTGCTGGCCCCCGTCAAAGGCGTGGGCGAAGTCGCGTGGGCCACGCCGTTCAAGAAGGACTGGCGCACGGTACCGATCAAGGAAAAAGCGGAGATGCTAATCGCCGCCAACAAGGCCGGCATGGACGCCGGCGCCAACTTCATGCAGTCGATGCTGTTCCAGGTGAACCAGCAGAAGTACTTCGCCTCCACGGACGGCTCCTACATCGACCAGGACATGCATCGTCTGTGGTCGCCGCTGACCGCGACCGCCGTCGACAAGGCCACCAACCGCTTCCGCACACGCGACGGCCTGTCGTCGCCGGTCAGCATGGGCTACGAATTCTTCGACGCCAAACCGGAAAACAAATTCAAGGCCGCCGGCGGCGTCACCACGCTGTACAAGGGCGCCTACGATCTGATCGAGGACGCGCGCGCCGCCGGACGCCAGGCGCGCGAAAAACTGACCGCCAAATCGGTCGAACCGGGAAAATACGATCTGGTGCTGTCGCCGGAACACCTGTTCCTGACCATCCACGAATCCGTCGGCCACGCCACCGAGCTCGATCGCGTGCTCGGTTACGAGGCCAATTACGCCGGCACCAGCTTCGCCACTCTGGATAAATGGCAAAGCAAAAAATTCAAATACGGCTCGGACAGGGTCAATTTCGTAGCCGACCGCACCACGCCAGGCTCGCTGGCCTGCGTCGGTTACGACGACGAGGGCGTGCCGGCCAAGCGCTGGGACATCATCAAGGACGGCATCCTGGTCAACTACCAGGCCACGCGCGACCAGGCCCACGTCATCGGCGAGAAGGAGTCGCACGGCTGCTCCTACGCGGACAGCTGGAGCAGCGTGCAGTTCCAGCGCATGCCCAACGTCTCCCTGCAGGCCGGTAAGAAGCCGCTGACGCCCGACGACATGGTCAAGGATGTCAAGAAGGGTATCTATATCCTGGGCCGCGGTTCGTTCTCGATCGACCAGCAGCGTTACAACTTCCAGTTCGGCGGGCAGCTGTACTTCGAGATCAAGAACGGTAAGATCACCAATCCGCTGGAGGACGTGGCCTACCAGTCGAACACCCAGGAATTCTGGAACGCCTGCTCGGCGCTGTGCGACGAACGCGATTGGCGCATGGGCGGATCGTTCTTCGACGGTAAGGGCCAGCCCAGCCAGGTCAGTTGCGTCTCGCACGGCTCGCCGACCACGCGCTTCAACGGCATCAATGTGATCAACACCGCCCGCAAGATAGGATAAACGATGAAGATGCTCAATCAGCAGGAAGCGAAAGCCGTTTGCGACAAGGTCATGGCGCTGTCCAAGGCCGACGAGTGCCGGGTCCAAATCAGCGGCAACCGTCGCGGGAATATCCGCTACGCGCGCAACAGCGTGTCGACGGCGGGCTTGGTGGAGAACACCCAGTTGACCGTCAGCGTCGCCTTCGGCAAACGCCAGGGGACGGCGTCGGTCAATGAGTTCGACGACAAGTCGCTGGAAAAGGCCGTGCGCCGCGCCGAGGAAGTGGCGCGGCTGGCGCCGGAGAATCCCGAGTTCATGCCGGCGATTAAAACGCAGCTGTACAAAGGCTCGGCCACCTACAGCGCCGCCACCGCCGCCATCGATCCGGAATACCGCGCCGAAGTGGCGGCGCAGAGCATCAACTCCGCACGCAAGAAGGGACTGGTGGCCGCCGGCTTCTTCAGCGACACCACCGGGTTCGAGACCGTGGCCAACTCAAACGGCGTGTTCGGCTACCAGACCCTGACCAATCTGGGCTTCACCGTGACCACCCGCACCGAGGACGGTCGCGGCTCCGGCTGGGTGACCCGCTCGGCCAACGACGCCGGCAAGTTCGATGCGCGCGAAGCATCCGATATCGCGATCGAAAAGGCGTTGAAATCGGTGGACGCCAAGGCCTTGGAACCGGGCCGCTACACGGTGATTCTGGAACCGGCTGCGACATCGGAAATCATCGGCCGCATGTTCGGCGCCTTCGATGCGCGCCAGGCCGACGAGGGCCGCAGCTTCCTGTCGAAAAAGGGCGGCGGCAACCGCCTGGGCGAGAAGCTGTTCGACGAGCAGGTCAACCTGTGGGCCGACCCGTGGAACGCGGACGTGCCGGTGTTGGCGTGGGATAGCGCCTCGATGCTGGCGCGCGAGCGCGCGGACGTCATCAAGGGCGGCAAGATCGAATCGCTCGATTACACGCAGTACTGGGCGCAAAAGCAGGGCAAGCGCGCCGTCGGCCGCCACGGCAATATGATCATGTCCGGCGGCGACAAGTCCATCGAGGAGTTGATCGCCTCGACCAAGAAGGGCGTGCTGGTCACGCGCACCTGGTATATCCGCATGGTCGACCCGCAATCGCTGCTGCTGACGGGCCTGACGCGCGACGGCACCTTCTACATCGAGAACGGCAAGATCAAGCACCCGATCAAGAACTTCCGTTTCAACGAAAGCCCGGTGACGATGTTGAACAATATCGACGAACTGGGTAAGCCGGTCGTCATCGGCGGCGACGAGGTGCGCTTCCAGATGATGATCCCGCCGATGAAGGTTCGCGATTTCAACTTTACCTCGCTGTCGGACGCGGTGTAAGGGCGGGGACCGCGCGTGGCCAACTACGATTTCTACTTCACCCGCCTGACTTACGAGTCGGGCGACTGGGACGTCGATGTCCGCATGCCGAGCAATGTGCTCAATTCGCTGGTCGAATACACGACCTTGCGGGTCGATCCGGTCGAGCGCATCGTCGCGCTGTCCGACCCCAAGATGCTGGAGGCACCATTCTGCTATTTCGCCGGCCACAAGCTGGTGCAGTTCACGGCCGCCGAACGCAAAAACCTGGAGCGTTATATCAAAGGCGGCGGCTTCCTGTTCGTCGACGACTGCAATCACGACATCGACGGCCTGTTCGCCAAGTCGTTCGAGGGAGAGATCGCCAGCATCTTCGGCAAGAGGGCGTTGCAGAAGATCCCGAACAACCATCCGGTGTATTCGAGTTTCTTCAAGTTCGACGGCCCGCCCAACACCAGCGTGGAGCTGAACGGCTGGGGCGACGATCTGGTGCACGACTATTTGAAGGCGGTGGAGATCGGCGGCCGCCTGCGGCTTTTATACAGTAACAAGGACTACGGCTGCGAGTGGGACTATGACTTCCGCAACAAGCGGTTCCTCGCGATCGACAACACCCGCTTTGCGGTCAATATCATTCAATATGCTTTGGGAGCTTGAAGATGGGCGCAATCGCCTGGAGTGAAAGTGAAATCGGCGCGCTGGGCGCCAAGGTGGCGGCGCTGAAGGCAAGCATGTCGAAGGTGATCATCGGCCAGGAGAACGTGATCGATTCGCTGATCATCTGCCTGCTGGCCGGCGGCCATGCGCTGGTGGAGGGCGTGCCTGGCCTGGGCAAGACGCTGCTGGTCAAGTCGCTGTCGCAGGCGACCGAGATGGACTTCCACCGCGTGCAATTCACGCCCGACCTGATGCCGTCCGATATCGTCGGCACCGAGATCCTCGAGGAGGACCACGCCACGCGCAAACGCGAGTTCCGCTTCCAGCAAGGCCCAGTGTTTACGCAGGTGCTGCTGGCCGACGAAATCAACCGCGCGCCCCCGAAGACGCAATCGGCGCTGCTGGAGGCGATGCAGGAACGCAGCGTGACCTTCGCCGGCCAAACGCACGTGCTGCCCAAGCCTTTCTTCGTGCTGGCGACCCAGAACCCGATCGAGCAGGCCGGCACCTATCCGCTGCCGGAAGCGCAGTTGGACCGCTTCCTGCTGCGCATCGACGTGGTGTATCCGACCGAAGCGGAAGAGATCATGATGGTGTCGGCCACCACCAACGCCGGCCTCAAAGACGCCGAGCCGGTGATGGACGTGGCGACCCTGCTGCGCCTTCAGCAGCTGGTGCGCGATATCGAGATCGGCGACCATCTGCTGGCGTATGCCACGCGGCTGGTGCGCGCCACGCGGCCCGCGCTGACCACGGTGCCGGCGGTGAAGAAGCATGTCGGCTGGGGCGCGGGTCCGCGCGCGGGACAGGCGCTGGTGCTGGCGTCGAAGGCGCGCGCGTTGATGCACAACCGGCTGGCCGTCACGCGCGAGGACATTGGCGAGATGCTGTTGCCGGTGCTGGCGCACCGCGTTATCCGCAACTTCGAGGCGGAAGCCGATGGCGTGGCGATCGCCGACATCCTGCTGGCGCTGCGCGAGCATATTCGTCCGGACTGATATCAGTGACCACAAAGTTGTCCGACGCCGCCAACCTCGCCGCGATGATGGCGCAGACCAAGGATCTGGAGCTGGTGATCCGTCACGTGCTGGCGGGCCTGGGCCATGGCCTGCACGCGGGCAGGGAGCGCGGCGCCGGCGTCGAGTTCTCCGAGTACCGAGCGTACGCGCCTGGGGACGAGTGGCGCCGGGTCGACTGGAAGCTGCTGGCGCGGGCCGACCGCTATTTCGTCCGCGAGGCGGAGCGCGACAGCCACGTCGCCACCTGGCTGTGGCTCGACGCCACCGCGTCGATGGCGGAGCCGAGCCGGGAGATCAACGGCATCAATAAACTCTGGTTCGCGCGCACCCTGCTCGCCTGCGTGGCGGCGATCGCGCAGCGCCAGGGCGACGCCTTCGGATTGGTGGTATGCAGCGGCGGCAAGGTCGAGTTCACGCAAGCTTCGCGAGGACCGCGCCAACTGCAGCGCGTGCTGGCGCAACTGGCCAAGGCCAGGCCGGAGGGCGTTTTGCCCAGCGCGGAGGTGTTGAGGGCGAACCTGCACTTCGCCCGGTCGCCGAGCCTCATCTTCGCCGCCAGCGATTTCCTCGACTGGCCGTCGCCTCTGAGCGAAGCGCTGCTGCGCTTGCGCAAGCTGCGCCACGATGTGCGTTTGCTGACCCTGCGCACGCAAGCGGAGGTCGATGCCAGCTTCAAGTCCGGCGCCGGCTATCGCGATCCGGAACAGAGCGACGGGTTGCACCGCATGAGCAATCGCGACCGCGAAAGCTATCAACAGCAAAGCCGCGCGCACTTCGACGCCGTGGCGAGCGGCTGCCGTCAAAACAATATCGTCCACTACGAGGCGCGCATCGAGCAGACGCTGGGCGCGGTGCTGAGCAGCTGGCTGCGGCTGGCGGGGGCGCGCGCAAAATGAAAAATGTGATGGGTCGCCGATGCTGAGTTCTTATCCGTTCTGGTGGTTCGCGCTGCCGGTGTTGCTGTTGCCGATATGGTGGCATCGCCAGAAGCGGCAGCGGTTAAAGGCCGAGCCGCTGGCCACGGCGCGTTTTCTGCCCGTCGCCGCGCCGGAGCAGCTACGCGTATGGCGGTGGCGCGACCGTATCCTGCTGCTGGTGCGCTGTCTGCTGCTGATCGTGTTGATCGCCTGGCTGGCCGCCACCATCTTCCCGTGGCGCGGCGATACCGTCTTGCTCGACGCCGGACTCGATAAGGCGTGGGCGGCGCGTGAGATCGGACGCGCCGGTTTCGCGGACGCGGCCCGCATCGAGCTGCCGCCGGACGCGCTTCAGTGGCTGCGTGCGCATGAGCGTGACTGGCGTCCGGGTGCCAGGCTGTTGATCGTTGCGCGCGCCGAAAGCATCGCCATGCCGGCCCGCGTGCCACGCTTCAGCCACGCGGTGGAACTGCGAACGATGTCTGGTGCCCCCAGCGCCGCTGCGTCGCGCATCTTGCGGCACCAAGTGGCGCTTGCCGCACCGTCCGAGCGCGACGCCGCTTGGCGCTCGATGTTTGCCGCATTCGACCACGCCGGCGATGGCGCGAATCGCTACGTTACCGTCGCCGAGCCGAATGCAGATACGAAGCTGATCGTCTGGGACACGCCGAGCGCCGCGCCTGTCGCCGGCTGGCGCGCCCCCGATTGGTGGATCGCGCCCGCCTCCGCCACGCGCGCGGCTTTTCCGGAACTTGAGAAGGCCGGCACCCTCACGATCAACGGCGTCTTACTGAAATATGCGGATGGTCCGCGAGGACGCCTCTGGACATCGAACGCCTTCCCGCCGCGCGACGCCGATACCGCGCGTGCGCTTTACGAGGCGTGGCAGTCCCTGGGGACCGCACCCGCGCCGGCGTATCCCGCGGCGTCGCAAGCGCTGGATATCGCGCGCACCTCTTCGTCGGCTATCATCGATGCCAAGTCTGCGGCTTTGTTGGGCTACGCTTTGCTCGCGCTGTTTTTACTGGAACGGATACTTGCCCATGCACGGCGAAACTGATTTCCTCCGCCGCCGCCTGTGGGCCGCCGTATTGCGCCGGCGCTTGCCGCAATGGCTGGCCGTGCTGGCGCCGCTGGCGCTTGCCGCCTGCGTGTTGCCCGCCGCCCGATTGCTCGTGCTGGCCGCCATCATCATCTGGGTGGTCTGGCTCGCTGCCGACATCTATCGCTGGCGCCGGCAGATAGCATGCCAGTGGGCTTCATGGCTGAACGCAGCCATTCCGGCGCTCGAAGACAGCAGCGCGCTACTCGCCGCAGACGCCGGGACCCCGATCGCGCGCTTGCAGCAGCAACGCCTGCAATCCCGCCTGGCCCGGGTGCTGACCGGTGACGACTATCGGAACATTGCGCGTAGCCGCGTGCGATTCGGCCTGCTGCCGCTGGTGGCAAGCCTGATCGCCGCCGGCGCTGCCTGGGGCTTTCAGGAGAAGCCGGTTGCCGCCAACTTGCCGAGGGTTGCCGGCCCGGCAAATAAACCGATTGTCGATGGCGAGGTGTATTTGCGCGTCGCGCCGCCGGCCTACACCGGCGTCGCGGGGTTCGAGACCGCCGCCCGCGACATCCAGGTTCCTCAATACTCGGAAGTCCGCTGGTGTGTGCGCGAGCCCGTCGGCGCGCACCCGGTGGTGGAGCTGGGCGATGGACAAACGCTGGCCATCACCAGCGATTGCGTATCCAAACGCGTCGAGGACTCGCTGTTCTGGCGCGCTCGCGGTGGGGCCGGCGCACGTTACAATATTCGTGTCACGCCCGACCAGCCGCCGCAAGTGACGATCGTCGAACCGGCGGAGCTCATTCACCTGCTCCCCAAGGATGCCAAAGCGGTGGGGCTCTCCGTGCTGGCGCGTGACGATTACGCGATATCGCGTGCCAGTTTGCACATGACGCTTGCGCGCGGCAGCGGTGAAAACGTCCGCTTCACCGACCGCGAAGTACCGCTGCCGAAATCGGCGGACCCGAAATCGCGTGGCTGGAAAAAGCAGTGGACGCTGGAGGAGTTGGGCATGGAGCCGGGCGATGAACTGTACTTCTTCGTCCGTGCCGCCGACAACGCGCCGGATAATCCACACACCACGCAATCGCCGACTTACACGCTGCGCCTGCTCGGGCCCGATGCCGAAAGCCTGGATTCGACCGCGTTGCCAACGATGGTCAAGCCTGAGAATTTGCGCAGCCAGCGCCAGATCATCATCGATACCGAACAACTGGTCGCCGATCTGCAAACGAATCCCAAGATGCCGGCAGCCGTGCTGCGGTCGCGCAGCGAGGGCATCGCCGCCGACCAGGCCGCGCTGCGGTTGCGTTACGGCCAGTTCCTCGGCGAGGAATCGAGCTTGTTCGGCGACGAACACGGACATGGGGCCGAGAGCCATAAGGAGGAAGAGCACGCCGGGGAGGAACATCACGGAGGGGCGGCCAAGATGGGCAGCGAAGTGGAGGCGATGCATCAATTCGGACACGTTCACGATCAGGAGGACAACGCCACCATCTTCGATCCGCAGACCAAGGCGATCCTCAAGCGCGCACTGTCGGCGATGTGGGACGCCGAAAAGTCGTTGCGCGCGGTCTCGCCCAAACCGGCGCTTGCGCCCGAGTACAAGGCGCTGGAGGCGATCAAGGAGCTGCAGGCGGCGGAGCGGGTTTATTTGCACCGCACCGCTTTCGCTCCGCCCGCGCTGAAAGAAGAGAAGCGCATGAGCGGCGATATCGTCGGCGCGATGAGCTACAAGCGCGCGCAGGGCGCAGCCAGCGACAGCGTGCCGGCCGAGGTGCGTGAACTGGTTCAAGCGTTGGCGCGGGACGGCGCGCTGCCGGCGTTGTGGAGCAAATCCGCGCGCGATACCATCGCCGCCCGCATCACCGATCAAGAGCGGAGACTGAGCGCACAGCGTGCCGTGCAGGACGTGATGGACGGCTGCGTGCCATGCCGCGCGGAGCTGCGCGCCTGGCTGCGTGGAACGCTGTCCGACGCGCCGGTCCTGCTGCAGGCGCGGCCCTCCGTCGATAGCCCGTTCGTTCAGGCATTGCGGGGCAAGGAGCAGGTACGATGAGCGGCGCGATCTCCATCATGAACGTGGCCACGGTCGGTGCCGACACGCTGGTCCTACCCGCGCTGGCACTAACCTGCGGCCTGGTGAGCGCCGTTCTTTTTGGCGGCAAGCGGCAGTGGGTCAACGCGTTGCTGGTGACGGTCGGCGCGGTGGCGTTGGCGGCCGCGCTGGCCGATATCCGTGTGACGTCCAGGGACGGCGGTGCTTTGGCAGTCGTCACAGATCCCAGTGGCCGGATCGACGAGGCCACATTGCGCGCGATACCCGGTGCCGGCGCCATCGCCCTGACCGGGGATGGCCTGCGCGAGGCCGAGTGGCGCGATCTGCCGGCGCGTCCGCTGCAATGGAAGCCGGCGCAGGCGGATCTGCTGTCGCTCGATTTCCCCCGCACGATGCCGCTGGGCCGCATCTTCACGCTGACCGTGCGTCGTCCGCAGGTGTCGACAGGTTGGCGCTTGCAGCTGCTGGCTGAAAACAAGCAGGTGCTGGCGGACTCCGGGACCATCGTCGCGGGCAGCGCGCCGGCCGCGCAGCTGTCGGTTCAATGGCTGCCGCCGGTGGCCGAGGCGATGGTGCTGAGCGCCCGCCTGCTGGACGCCAAAGGCAAGATGATCGCGGAGGGGCCGCTGCCGCTGCAGGTAACCGAGGCCGTGCCGTTGCAGATACAGGGGCGTTTCGACGCGGCGTCGTTCGACGCGAGGGCGTTGAACCGGCTGCTGTCCGACAGCGGCGCGCTTGTCGATTGGAGCGTCACGCTGGGCAAATCCATCGTTCGCGGCGAGACGGCGCGCGAGCCGCTGAGCGCGCCGAACGCGATGTTCATCGATGCCGCTTACATGGAAAAGCTGACGTCGTCCGCGCGCGCCGCGCTGCTGGCCGGTACGGGGCAGGGCGTGCCGCTGGTGATCCTGGGTGCCAACGCCGCCGACGCCGGTTTTTGGCAGCGCGAGCTGGGATTGCGCCTGCGGCCGCAATCGCCGACGACGGAGAAAGAGGACCAGCGCCAGTTCAGCGTTGGAGGTGTTTCGATGGTCATGCCGCCGGCGGTCCTGAATCCGGCCGATAGCGGTGACGGGACGTGGGCGGTGCTGGCGCGCGATGTCCACGGCCAGCCGTGGCTGTGGCAGCGGGATTTGCGTCAAGGGCGAGTGATTTGGGTTGGCGTATCGGAGTGGCACCGATACGCGATCAGCGCACCGCAGGCGTTGACGTTGTGGTGGCAGGATGCCATGGACCGGATGGTGTTGGCGGGTGTGCGCAAAACCGAATGGCGCTTCCCCGATCCGATGCCGGTGGTTGGCTTGCGCAGCGAGGTATGCGCGCAGGGAGCGGATGCGGGGGCTTTGGTGGACGTTGAAGGCGGCTCCGCGCTGCAGTTACGGGCGCGCAGTGACAAGGCGGACGGGCGTTGCGCGGCATGGTGGCCGCGGCGCGCCGGGTGGGCGCGATTCAGCGCGGCCGGAATGGCCGCGCCGGCGATGACATATGTGTATGCGGCCGACGATTGGCCGCTGTGGCAGCGCTCCTTGCGCCGCGAGGCGACGGCGCAATACGCGGCGCGGGCACGGGCGGCGGGCGTGACGGGAACAACGGAACGCCCGTTGTCACCGACGCCGTTCGCGTTGCTGTTCGCCCTCTGTATGCTGACCCTCTGGTACCGAGACCCCAAAGCCACCGCGGAACAACCACGGAAAGACCACGGAAACACCACGGAAACACGTAGGGCGGATTAGCGAAGCGTAATCCGCCATGCATGCGCCGTCGACGACGCATGCATGGCCCCCATCAGAACTTGTAATTCACCCCAAACAAAACAGTACGTCCGTATTTGGCATACTCCAGCTGACGGTCCTTGCTGTTGGCATAGGTCTCATACGCCTCGTTGGTCAGGTTATTGACCTGCAGGAGCACCCCCAGCCCCTTGTACATGCCATCGTTAAAGGTGTAGCCGATCTGGAAATCGACCGGGCTGTCGCCGACCACATAACGCAACTGACGGTCGCCGGCGAAGTTGCCGATCTCACCCACATAGTCCGAGCGCCGCCGCGTGCTCACGCGTGTCGAGAAGCCTGCCTTTTCGTAGTACAGCGTGACGTTGGTGACATGCCGCGACATACCCGGCAACTCGATCTTGCCGATCGACGCATTGACCTCCTTGATGTCGATGCCGCTCTTGGTGTACGAAGTGCTGGCCAGGACGCCGAAGCCGTCGAGCACCGGCGTGACCAACTCCAGCGGCACCGACACCGACAGCTCCGCCCCTTTGAGCGAACCGCCGTTGCCGTTATAGGACGTGGTGTACTGCCCCGAGTTGCTGATGGCGATGGTGCCCGGCGTGTACTGCGAGAAGTCGCGCGTTTCCGAGAACTTGTAGATGTAGGTGTCGAGCTTTTTGTAGTAGCCCGCCAGCGCCACATAACCCTTCTTGGCGAAGTACTTTTCCCACGAGAGGTCGACCGCCTTGGCGCGCCACGGATCGAGCTTGGCGTTGCCGCCGCTGCCGCTCGGCAGACGCGTACCGGTATCGACGGTGAAGTTGAAGCCGGCGTTGAGTTCATCCACGCGCGGGCGGGCGATCTGCTTGGCCAGCGAGAAGCGCACCGTCTGATCCGACGGCAGGCCGAAGGCGAGGTTCAGGCTTGGCAGGACGTCGTTATAGGTCTTGCCGTCGCTGTACGGATGGGCCACGCCGGCGGCGTCGGCGTACAGCGAGTCCGACGACTGGTCGGTGCGCAGCAGTTGCGCGCCGACGTTGCCGCGCACGGAGACCGCGCCCCATTCGCTTTCGATGTTGGCGCGCGCGTAGCCGGTGGTGATTTTTTCGTGCACGTCCCACGCGCGGCTAATGGTGCCGGCGTTGTTGGCCAGGCTGTAGTTGATCGGGTTGAAGTACTTGGCGATCACCGCCGGCACATTCCACGACGGGACCACGCCGGCGCCGGCGAAGCCCAGGTCCACCGGCGCGTACAGCAAATCGCTGGAGATGGTCGGATTCCCGGTGGCGAACAGGTCGCCGGACGGCTGGCGCTTGGTCTTGGTGCGGTCGCTGTAGTTGATGCCGACATCGAAGCCGCGCAGGTAGGCGTCCAGGCTTTCCGGCGCCGGCAAGGTGGCGGCCAGCTTGAAGCTTTTGAGCGTGTCCTTCAGATGCGGCGAATAGGTGCTGCCGTAGCCGTAGATCGAATTCCCCGTAAACAGCTTGGTCGGATCGCTGTAATCGAGCTTGCCGGCGATGGTGGCGAAGCGGCCCATGTTCCAGCCCACCGTCATCAGCGGATCGTTGAAGGCGCCGCCCGTCGCGCTTTGCAGCTGCAGGTTGTTTTCGAGGTAGGTTTCATCGCGCTTGGCTTCCGAATAGTTCGCGTCCGCCAGCAGCGACCAGCCGCCGAAGTTGAACTTGTTGGCCCAGCCGGCGGTGCGGATCTGGTCCTTGCGGTGGTTGTACTGGCCGCGCACCAGCGGGTAGGCGCCGGTGGCGGTGCCGCCCAGCAGCGTGCCGTTGACGATATTGGTGCTGGTGTAGTTGAAGCCGACCGGGTTGTTGCTGCCGTTGTAGCCGCCCAGATTGACCTCGAACTGGTTGTTGGTGTCCACCTGTTTGAACTCGGAGGCGAAGACGTCGATGGTGCTGGACCACTGCTTCGACGGCCGGTATTCCAGCACGCCGATCAAGCCGGTGCGTTTGAGCGTGCCGCTCTTGGCCAGCGCCTTGACGCCGGCGGTGACGAAGGTGCCGGCGGGGACGCCCGCCACGCGGGTCTGGTCGAACGGCTCGTAGGTGCCGGTCTGGTTTTCCAGGATCGGCGTCTCCAGGCTGGCGACACCGAGCGCGATGCCGACGGTGCGGTTCGCGAACTGGTCGATGTAGCTGGCGCTGAGGCGGTGGCCGGTGTCCTTGGTGTCGGCGATCTTGCCCATCGAGTTCTTCTCGCCGCGCACATTGATCGAGAAGGTGCGGCCCGGGAAGGCCAGCGGACGGACGGTCTGCATGTCGATGGTGCCCGACAGCCCCTGGCCCACCAGGCCCGCGTCCGGCGTTTTATAGACGGTGACGCCGCTGAGCAGCTCCGACGGATACTGGTCGAATTCGACGCTGCGGTTGTCGCCCGTGCTGACCTGCTCGCGGCCGTTCAGCAAGGTGGTGGCGAAGTCCGGCGACAGGCCGCGAATGCTGATCACCTGCGCGCGGCCGCCGACGCGCTGCGCGGCCAAGCCGGGCAAGCGCGCGATCGATTCGGCGATGCTGACATCGGGCAGCTTGCCGATGTCCTCGGCGGAGATGGATTCGACGATGGAGGTGGAATCCTTTTTGACGGAGATGGCGTCCTCGATGCCGCGCCGGATACCCGAGACCACGACCTTGGAGATTGCCGCCTCGCCGGTTTGCGCGGCGGGCTCGGTCTGCGCGTGCAGCGGGGAGGAGAAGGCGGCGATCAGCACCGCGCAGGCGGCGGCGACGGGCGTGAGGGGAAGCGCGGCGTGGGCGCCGCGCGGGTGTGGACTAACTTGCATTGTCTGTCTCCAGATGTTTTAAATGGGGTCGGATGTCGGCGTTCTATCGACGCCTGAGTCCGATCTTGTATTAAAACTAGAAAACAAGTCAAATTAAGTTTTATCTAATGACATCAAAATACAGGCATTTTTTGCAAATCCTCCTATGGAAGCCGGCCTGGTTGTATTTTTGCTACACTTCTGTGTTGGTTTGTGTAGTAGTACTACATGTCCACTTCTGGACATAGTCCGGCTCCTCGACGGTGCATGCGGCATCGCGCTGCGGCGCCGTCGGGGTGCGCGCCCAAGGCAGCACGCCCGCCCACACCGGCCATTCCATGTCCTCCTCGTCGTCGTTCGGACCGCCGGTGCGGACCTTGCACGCGGCTTCGTCCAGCGGAATGCGCATGATGGTGGTGGCCGCGTATTCCTTGTCGTTGCCAGGCCGGACCTGCGCTTGACGCCCCGGCGCCAGCTTTTCCATGAACGCCTCCAGCGAGCGATGGCGTTCCCCTTCGTCGTCGACCACCTCGAAGCGGCCGTAAATCATCGCCGAGCGGTAGTTCATCGAGTGGTTGAAGGCCGATCGCGCCAGCACCAGGCCGTCCAGATGCGTGATGGTCACGCAGGTCTCGCTTTCCGTCAGGCGCTTGAGCATGCGGCTGCCGTTGGAGCCGTGGATGTACAAATGGCCTTCCTCCCGCCAGCACGCGGTTGGAATGCAGTGCGAGCCCTTGTCGTCGGCGAAGGCGATGTGGCACAGGTAGGCGTCGTCGACGATCGCGTGCAGGGTGGCGGTGTCGTATTGCGCGTTGGCGGCGCCGCGGCGTACGCGGGTGCGTTCGCTCGGCGCGGCGGGGCTGGCGGGGTGGGTTGCTGCGGTCATGATCTCCATCCAAAATGAGTGAAACAACAATATAATGGCTCGCTGGCCCTGAAAACAGGTCCAGAAATACCTGATTTGATGGAGCCACGAATGGATTTGTCCCTGCTGATCACCGGCTACGCGGCGCAGCACAGCCACAGGAGCTGGCCGCGCCAGCGCATGCTGCACGAATGCCTGCGCGCGGCGATCCGCAACGGCACCCTGGCGGCGGGCACTCGGCTGGCCGCTTCGCGCGCGCTGGCCGAGGAGCTGGGCCTGGCGCGCAACACGGTGCTGTACGCGTACGAGCAGCTGGCCAGCGAAGGCTTCGTCACCACCGACCGGCGCGGCACCGTGGTGGCGACGATCGCGGCGGAGCGTAAGCCGTCCGCGCCGCCGCGCGCGTCGGCGCGGGCGGGCCTGTCGCAGCGGGCGCGCGGGTTGCGGCCCTTGCCGGGTCCGGCCGAGATGATGGGCGCCTTCGTTCCCGGCGTGCCGGCGTTGGACCACTTTCCGCTGACCTTATGGCGCCGCATGCTGGAACGCGCATCGCGCTCGCTGACGGTGGCGCAGCTGAACTACGGCGATCCCGCCGGCGAGCCGCTGCTGCGCGAGGCGATCGCCGACCATTTGCGCGCCGCCCGTGGCGTGGTCTGCGACGCCGGCCAAGTGTTCATCACCGACGGCACGCAGAGCAGCCTGGATCTGTGCACGCACGCGCTGGCCGACGCCGGCGATACGATCTGGATCGAGAGTCCCGGCTATGGCGGCGCGCTGGCGGCGTCGCGCGCGGCGGGGTTGAACGTGGCCGGGATCGAGGTGGACGACGATGGCATCGCGCCGACTTCGCAGGACTGGTTGCTGCGGCCTCCGCGCCTGATTTACACGACGCCGTCGCATCAGTATCCGGTTGGCAGCGTGCTCAGTTTGCGCCGCCGGCTGGCGCTGATCGAGGCGGCGCGCGCTGCCGGCGCGCTGATCATCGAGGACGATTACGACAGCGAGTTCCGGCACGACGGCGCGCCGCTGTCGGCCATGCAGGGGTTGGCGGCGGATGCGCCGGTGGTGTACCTGGGGACGTTTAGCAAGACCATGTTCCCGTCGCTGCGCATCGGTTTTGCGGTGGTGCCGCCGGCGCTGGAGGCGGCGTTCGCGTTGATGCGGGCGCAGTCGCATGCGGCCGGACGGGTGGCGGAGCAGTTGGCGCTGGCGGAGTTTTTACGCAGCGGGCAGTTCGCGCTACATGTGCGGCGCATGCGCAGGCTGTACCGGCAGCGGCGCGACGCGCTGGTGGCGGCGTTGGATCGGCATCTGGGGTCGGTGGCGACGGTGCATGGGGGATCGGCCGGCATGCATCTGGCGTTGCGGTTCAGGGATGGGGCGATGGATGATGTGGCGATCAGCGCGCGGGCGCTGGAGCACGGGATCGTGGTCAACGCGTTGAGCCGGCACGATACGCACGGCACGTCCGGGTGGCGGGGACTGATGCTCGGCTACGCGCAGGTGCCGGCCGAGGAGATGGATGAACTGGTGAAGCGGTTGGCGGCGGTCGTGCATATGGCGGCGTTCAGTGCGGGGCGCGTTGCCCGGTAATCCGCCATGCATTGGCCGCGAACGGCGCATACATGGCGGATTACGCTGCGCTAATTGTGATGTTTCAATAGGTTGTTGTGGTTCATTCGGACTAGACTTGAGAACTTGGAAATCGCCAAACCCCCAATTCTCAAGGAGCTAGCCGAATGA